>CAVXVO010000008.1:0-316289 GCA_963765295.1 uncultured Actinomycetes bacterium | reverse complement strand
TCTGTGTTGCTCGTTTGTTGCCCGTGCACCACTGGTCTGCTTCTGGAAAGGAAGAAGACAACATCGAAGGTCAGCGTCTAGCAGGGCCTTCCTTGAAGAGGACATGCGAATTCGATCCGCGGAACCACTAATGACTACTTAGGCGGCGAGTGCGAGTTGATGATCCGCACTTGCATTGTTCCCGGTGAATTAACGAGGCCAACCGGGGACCTCGGCTTGCAGCTCAGCCGGAGAACCGACCACGTCGAAACCTGGTCGCCCCCGTATGTCTTCTTGCCCCCACAGTCTAGCCGGGCGGATCGCCGAGGAGAACGTGCCAGCGCTCGATCGACACGTTCCGCAGCAGCCCGAGCGGCTCCCAGGGATCTCCGGCCAGCCGCTCGACGATCTGCTGCTCGCTCTCGGCGACGACGACGTGCATGACGCGATCCTCCCCCACGGGGCCGCCGAGGAAGATGAAGCCGTCCTCGGCGAGCGCCTCCATGAAGGTCGCGTGCTCCTCCCAGGCGTCCTGCTCGCGCAGTCCGCGCGAGGCATCCCAGCGAGGGCCGCGCTCACGGATCAGCACGAAGACCGGCACCGCCCGAGCCTATCGCTCTCATCGTCGTTCCATCCGGACGTGGGAGGCTCGCGCCTTGGACTCGCCGTTGAGACGACGCCGCCTCGACGCCGCCCGCCGGAGACGCAAGCGCCTCGCGCTCGCCTCGCTGGCGCTGCTGCTCGCAGGCGGGGGTGCAGCCGCGGCGGGTGTCGTCCTGACTGGCGGCGGTGTCGGCTCTGCCCGCTCGGCGCAACTCAGGAGACCGCCGCCCCGGCACAGCCACCCTCGCGCGCCCGCCGTGAACCGATCAGGGCCGCTCCCCGGGGCGCTGCTGATCGCCGACCGCGGCAACAACCGGATCATCCTCGTCACGCCGGGCCATCGCTGGCTGTGGCACTTCCCCGATCAGGCCGACCTCGCGCGCGGTGTCTACCTCCGCTTCAACGACGACTCGTTCGTCGCTCCGGGCGGCCGCGCGATCGTTGCGAACGAGGAGGAGGCGCACACGATCGTCTCGATCGACATCCGCACGCATGCCCGCGTGCACCTGTACGGCCAGCCGGGAGTACAGGGATCGGGTCCGGGACTGCTCAACACCCCCGACGATGCCTATCCACTTCCGGGAGGCGTCGTCTCGGTCGCCGACGCCTACAACTGCCGGGTGCTGTGGATCCGCGACCACCAGATCGTCCGCCAGCTCGGCGAGACGGGGGTGTGCCGGCACAACCCGCCGGTGAGCTTCGGCGCCCTGAACGGCGATACGCCACTTCCGGGCGGCGGCGTCCTGATCAGCGAGATCAGCGGCAGCTGGATCGACGCGGTCAGCTCGAGCGGCCGGCTCCTCTATTCGTTCCGGGCTCCGGTGCGCTACCCATCCGACCCGCAGCCGCTGTCCGGCGGCCGCATCCTTATCGCGGACTACTCACACCCGGGCGCGGTCGTGATCGTCAACCACCACGGGACGACGCTGTGGCGCTACCGCCCGACCTTCGGCTTCGGCGAGCTCGATCATCCCTCGCTCGCGATCATGCTTCCGAACGGCAACATCGCCGTCAACGACGACTTCCGGGACCGCGTGGTCGTCATCGATCCGCGCACGAACCGCGTCGTCTGGATCTTCGGCCACACGGACCACGGCGGCGCCGCGGCCGGCTACCTGCGCGTCCCGGACGGCATGGACTTCGTCCCGCTCGACGTCCATGGGCGTCCGCAGTGGTCCCGCGTCCACCATGCCTAGCCGCGCGACGAAGCCCGGAAAGGGACGTAGATGAAGGTCGCGCCGCCCGTCGAGACGCGGTAGCGGGCGTCGAAGCGGAACCGGCGCCGGAGGTTGTACTCCGCCACGTCGAAAGTGCCGTCCCGATGGACAGCCGTGACGAACGCGAGGTGCCCGTACGGGGGTGAGAGCCGCGGCCAGACGGCGACGGCGCCGATCCGAGGGGCTCGTCCTTCCGGGATACCGGCGAGGCTCGCCACGCGGGGCCAATCGAGTGCATCCATCTCCCCGGCCTGGAACCAGCCGACCCACCGCCCGCTCGCGTCGAGCGCCCAGGCGACGTAGGACGTGCAGTTGCACGTGTTCATGTTCCACCGGTCGACCCGCACCTGGTACCCGGCTGCCGGACACTGCCGCCCGTACGGGTACCCGAGGATCATCGGTGCTTTCGTCCCGGCGCCGTCCGTCGATGGGACGGCGGCCAGCATGCAGCCGACGATCGCGGCGACAGTCAGCGGCCGACGGAGCGCGTGCACGATCGGCGTATCTTGCCGCGTGCGGTCCTGTCAGTAGGTTTACCTCGGGTGCGCAAGGCAGGGGAACACCATCTGCTGCTCGCCGGGTTGTTCGCGGCGTCGCTCTGCCTGCGCCCGCAGATCGTCGCCGTCGGGCCGCTCCTGCCCTCGATCCAGAAAGGGCTGCACGTCTCGCACTCGGTGGCCGGCCTGCTCCCCACGCTCGTCGTCCTGTGCATGGGCCTGTTCGCGACCGTGGGCGTCCGCCTCGCGCACCGGATCGGCGCGCGCAGGTCGATCGCGCTCGCGCTGGGCCTGATCGGCGCGTTCGGCGTGGCGCGGGCCCTCGTGCCGGCGGCCGCCGCGGTGATCCTGCTGACGGTTCCCGTCGGGATCGGCGTGGCGATCGCGGGCACGCTGATGCCGCGCGCGGTCAAGGAGGCGTGGCCCGAGCGGCCCGCGTTCGCCACCGGCGTCTACGCCACCGGGATCAGCCTCGGTGCCGCCGTCGCCGCCGCGGTGGCCGTGCCGCTTGCGACGCTCGCCTGGGGCTGGCGCGGGTCGCTGGTCGCCATCTCGGGCTTCACGGCGCTGCTCCTTCTCGCCTGGCTCTTGCTCACGGCACACCAGCCGCCACACGAGCGCCCCGATGAGAAGCCGCCGCACTTCCCCTGGCGGAACACGGTCGCCTGGCGCCTGGTCTCGATCTTCACCCTCACCTCGATCGCCTACTACGGGATCACGGCCTGGCTGCCGACTGCCTACGTGGAGCGAGGCTGGAGCCAGGCGAGCGCAGGTGGGCTGATCACCGTCATCAGCGTCGTCACGCTCCCCGTCAGCCTCCTTGTCGCCTGGGCCGGCGACCACCACGGCTCGCGACGGCTGTACCTCACGAGCGGAGCGATCCTGCTCTTCGTCACCGGGATCGGGGCCGTGCTCCTCCCCGCGGCAGGGTGGGCGTGGGCCGTCCTGATCGGAATCTGGGTCGGCGTCACGTTCCCGTCGCTGATGACGCTGCCGCTCGACGTGGGCGCCGGAGCGCGCGAGGTGGCCGGCATGGCGGCGATGATGCTCGGCGTCGGGTACGCGCTCTCCTCGCTCGCGCCGTTCCTCTTCGGCGCCGTCCGCGACGCCACCGGATCCTTCACCGCCGTCCTGTGGCTGATCGTCGGGAATGCGGGGCTGCTCGCGATTGCCTGCCTCTTCGCTCCCCATCGCCGCGTCGCGCCCACTCAGCGCACGGAGCCGGAGGTGGTCTCGACTCCAGCGTAGAGTCAACCGCGGCTACCGTCGACCTCTTCGGCTCCTGGTTCGGCTCGCCCCTTCAGGAGCTCAGCGGCGGCGTCGCCACCCACTCCGCGAGGGCTGGGCTTGCGGCTCAGGAGTCGCAGCCCGTATGAGCTGCCGCTGGGCCTGGACGACATAGTCGGCGACCTGAGCCTCTTTGCGTTCGAGTCGAGTGGCGAGCTCGTCGAGCTCCTGCGCGCGGACTGCGAGTGCCTCCTTCTCGAGCGCCGCTGCAATCTGGTGCTCCGCCTCCTGGAGGCTGAGCGCCGCCTCACGTTCGTCGAGGGTGGTCTCTCGTCGATCGAGCTCGGCCACGCGGTCGTTGAGCGCGCGCTCGCGGACTCCCACCAGGTATCTGCGGCGTTCGAGCAGTTCGATGTCGGCATCGCCGGCGGTGGCGGGAGATACCGACTGGCCGCTCGAAGGCGGTTCCGAGGGCACGACGCGAAGCGTTGGGCCATTCGTCGCTGCCGGCTCGCCGGTGGAGCTCGCGTCGAAGCCATCACTCCCCTCGATCGGAGCCGACCCTCTCGCGTCAACTCCGCGGTCGCGCATGATGATCTCTACGAGGGAGCCGTATCCAACGCGCCGGCCAGGAACCTGAAGATGTTGAGGAGGTCGGTACTGGACACCTGCCGACGTTCCACACGCTGGAAACTCCACACGACCTCTGCTCCCTGACCGCTCCCGCGGACGATCTCGAGCCGCTCCGGCTCTCGATCCACCAGGACCTGTTCGAAGACGTAGTCGCTCGCGTCGATGAAGCTCGCGGCCGCGTGCAGGGTGCGGACCTCGTCTGATACGCACTCACGCACGTAGAAGTGATTGCCGCCTTCCTCTGCCGGTGCGAGCTGCTCGGCGAGTGCGGCGACCAGTTCGGCCGGAGTAATCCATCCTCGCTCGATCAGGATCCCGCCCAGGAACCCACCCGCCTCTTGCTGATCGGCCAGCGCCTGTCGCAGCTGCACCTGGGTGATCCGGTGACGGTCGACCAGGATGCGACCCAGCGGCTTCCAGGAAGCGGGTCTGACCGGTGCGGGCACCTTGGCGATGCCGAGTTGTCGTTTCTGCTGCGAGAGAGCGGCTGCGAGCGCAAGCGGGGAGACAAGGCCGCGATCGACCACGATCTCGCCCAGCAGCCTCCCATCGTGTCTCTGAACAGCGAGGATGTGTTGGAGTTGCTCGGGAGTGATCGCGCCCATCTCGAGCAGCACCTGACCGAGGGGCTTTCGACGAACTCTCGTGACCGAGGGCACAGCGGCCATGCCCCCCGCTATCGGCATGTGTCAACCATCGCTTGAGTCCGCTTCCCGCCAGAGGCCCCCTCAAGTGCCGGTTAGCTCATGCCGATACGGAGGGTCGTGGAAGCGGCCCAGATCCCGTGGCGCCCGATCGGCGAGCTCTTCGTCGAGAGAGGCCTGGTCAGTGAGGAACAGATCGAGCAGGCCCTTGCCGAGCAAGCAGCGACGGGGCTTCGCCTGGGCGAGATCCTCGTCAGACGCAACCTGATCTCCTCTCCCGAGTTGACGCAGGCGTTGATGGAGCAGCTCGGCCGCGAAGTGGCGAGAGAGGACGGTTTCGGCACGGGACTGTGGTCCGAGATCCGCCGCCGCAACGCCCGACCGGGCGCGATGCCGGATCCGTCGCCGGTCGACGACGATCGATCATCATTTGGCGACGCGCTCGCCAGGAAGATCGGGGCGACTCGAGAAGATCGGTCGGAGCCCGAGCCCGAGCCCGAGACGACAGAATTCGACGATGCTGCATTCGAGCTCGACGAAGCGGACGTCGAGGAGATCCGGCTGGAGATGCACCAGTTGCAGGCGCTCGACGGCAAGGCCGCGAGCGAGCCTGCTCCGGTCGATGAACGGCTGCGGGAAGGACACCGCGAAGTCGAAGTGCTCCGCGAGCGCGTGTCCGAACGAGAGCAGAGCCTGGCTGGGCTTCAGGCGGAAATTGCATCGCTCAGAGCAACAAAGGAGAGGCAAGACCTCGAAGCTCGAAAGGGCGGCGAACGTCTCGAGCACGACCTTACAGCCGCCCACAGCGATCTCCGTGTCCAGGCCGTCAGAGTCGCAGAGCTCGAGGCAGCCCTGCTCGAACGCGACGACCGTGACGAACAGCTCCGGCGCCTCCTCACCGAGGCGGAGGGCGCCCGCGACGAGCTCAGTGAGCGGGTCGCCGAGCTGGCCGCAGCCCGCGAACGAGACGCTGCCGAACGCGAGCACGACCTCCATGTCGCTAGGGACCAGATCAGCAAACTCGGGGCGAGCGTGTCCGAGCTTTCCGGGCAAGCCGTCCGCCTGGAAGCGACACTCGACGAGGAGCGGGAGGCACACGGACGAACGCGGCACGAGTTCGAACACGCCTTCGCGGAAGCCGCGCAAGCACGCGACAGCCTCCAAGAACTGCGACGAGACAACGCCAACCTTCGGGCCGAATGCGACACAGCCCACACCGAGACCGAGAGCACCCGTCACACCCTCGCCGAACTCGAGCAACAGCAGACAGGCCTAGGCGACCAGCTCATAGCCGCCCAAGAAGCTCTCGAAACCGAACGAGACGCACACAAACGAACGCGGCACGACTCCGAACACGCGCTCGCAGAAGTCGTCCAGGCACGCGGCGCCCTCCAAGAACTGCGACGAGACTACGACAACCTCCAGGCCGAACGCGACACAGCCCACACCGAGACCGAGAGCACCCGCCACACCCTCGCCGAAGTTGAGCAACAGCTCTCAGACCTCAACGGCCAGCTCACAGTGGCCCAGGCAACACTCCACGAGGAGCGGGACGGACACGAACGAACGCAACGCGACTCCGAACACGCCTTCGCAGAAGTCGCCCGGGCACGCGGCACCATCGAACAACTCGAGGCCGACCTCGGTGCCGCGCGGAGCGAGCGCGATGATCTGCTCACCGAGCTTGGCCAGGCCCGGCTCGAGGCGATCGAATTCGAGCAGGAAAAGGTCGAGCTGACCGGCCGCCTGCAGGAGTCGGCACGCGAGCGGGACGAAGCCCAGTCGGCCAGCACTGAGCTCGAGGAGCGCCTGGCAATCGCAGGCAATCGCGCTGAAGAGTTGTCCGCACACGTGGGCAAGCTCGGCGAACAGCTCCGCGCCTTGGAGTCGGAACTGGCAGGGGAACGTGAGGCGCATGCGTCAACCGGCCGGGGCAAGGACGAGGCCGCGGCGAAGCTCCGCAAGGCCGATGCACGTATCACCGAGCTGACCGCAACCGTCGACCAGCTCGACGCTGAGAGAACCGAGCTGACCGTGGCGTCCGCCGACCAGCGTGCAGCCCTCGAGCTCAGGCTCGCAGACGTCGAGTCTCGACTGGCCGAGGAAGCAGCCAGCCATTCCGAAACGCGGCGAGTTCTCGCACAGGCTCTCGAAGAGCTGGCAGGCAAACGTGCGGTGTCAGCCGGCGTTGACGACGAGCCGGCCGAGAATGGTCACCTGTGCTTCACATCCGGCGGGGACGGCTATCAGTTGATCCACCGGACGGGGCCCCTACCGGCGGCCGGAGAACACTACGACCTCGACGGAACTGCGCAGCTCGTGACGAGGATCGGCCGCTCGCCGCTTCCCTTCGACCACCGCCGCTGCGTCTACCTCGTCTCTGCACCGTCCTCGCCGCCCTCGAATCTTCCGGCGCAGTAGTTGCCGCAACGCTCGAGGCCTGGCGGCCTGCGCCCTAGGCGATCAGGCTGCGGCCGCGATCCGCGGGAAGCCGCTGGTGTAGAGGACGGTCTCGTCGCCGAGAACCGACATCGCCTCGTAGCCGCGCGGGAGACGCGCCGTCCAGTGTGGCCCGCGGGCTCCCATCGCAAAGGCGGCGGTGGCGTAGGCGTCGGCGGTGCCGAGATCGGGGCCGACCACCGTCACCGAGAGCAGCCCTTCGGGCGGGCGGCCCGTGTGCGGATCGAGGACGTGCTCGCCGCGCGCGTATGTCGCCGAGGTAGCGACGGCCGCGTCGCTCAGCTCGACCACCTCCGCGACGGCGTCCCGCCGCCTCGGGTGCTCGATGCCGATCCGCCAGTGGAGGTCCGGCAGCGCGCCGCCACGAACGACGATGTCGCCGCCGGCGTTGATCGCGAAGTTGGCCGAGCCGGCGCGCTCGAGGATCGCGGCTCCCCGCTCCACCGACCAGCCCTTCACCAGGCCCGAGGGGTCGACGCCGACGGGTGCCGCGGCGCGCACGTCGAAGTAGCCCGACGTCGCCAGTCGCAGCTCCTCGGCGCTCTCCAGCACCTCGCGAACGTCCGGGTGGGCGGCGTGCAGCTCGATCTCGCCGCGGTTCAGACGCGAGATGTCGCTGTCTTCCCTGTAGGTGCTGAACACCGCGTCGACCTGGCGGAGCCACTCGAACAGCTCGTCGACCGGGCCCTCGCCGACGCCGTCGCGGACGTCGACCACGATCGGCATGCCCATCACGTGCTCGACGCGCTGCGTGCCGACCGCCGTGGCCATCAGACCCTCTTCGCCTTCACGAGCGCGGCCTGCAGCGACTGGATGAACGCCTGGCTCGTATAGGTCGCGCCCGAGATCATGTTGATGTTCGGGTCGTACTGGGCCTGCAGCACCTCGCCGATCAGGATCGGGATCGCGTTCTGGCTGATGAAGATCGAGCGTCCGGTGTGGTTCGGATAGACCGGAATCGGCACGCCCGTGATCTTGCGCGTGACCTTCGTCTTCGAGCCGCTCTTGACGGTCGTCTTCCGGACGACCAGCGTCACCTCGACGTAGCCCCAGCGGTCGGCCTGGGCCTGCGGGCCGACGACCTTCTTCCAGACCGTCTTCTTCTTCACGGCGGTCGCGGTCGCCGCCGCCGCGCGCGCGGTCATGTTCGCGAGCGGGAGGGCGAGCACCGCGAGGGTGGTCAGAGCTCTGGCAGTTCGTCGCATCGTTGTCCTTTCGTCAGAGAGCGAAGCGTTCGGCGTGGATGTGGTGATGGGAGACTCCGGCCCGGCGAACGCTCTTCACGAGCGCATCCGTCATGGCGGGCGGCCCGCAGACGTAGACGTCGCGGTCGTCGAGGTCGGGGACCAGCTCTCGCAGGTGCTCGGGCGAGAGCAGCCGCGCGCCCTCGGGAGTCGCGTGGTCGCCGACGACGAGCTCGACCCGGATGCCGCGCTCCCGCGACAGAGTCTCGAGCTCCTCGCGGAAGACGACGTCCTCGTCGCGGAGGACGCGGTAGAGGAGCACGACGTCGCCGTCCATCCGCTCTGCGAGCGCGCGAACGGGCGTGATGCCGATGCCGCCGGCGATGAGGACGACCCCGTCGCGCAGCCGTGCGTCCTCGGTGAAGTGGCCAAGCGGCCCCTCGGCGACGACGCGCGTTCCCGCCGCAACGGTGCCGAGGTCGCCGGAGAAGTCGCCGAGGGCCTTGACCGTGATCCTGAGGCTGCGGCCGTCGGGCGCGGCGGAGAGCGAGAAGGGGTGCGCGGCCCACCAGCGCTTCCGGTCGAGGAAGCGCCAGAGGAAGAACTGCCCGGGCCGGGCATCCAGACGATCGAGCCCCCGCCCCGTGATCCGCACCGACACCACGCCCGTCGCCTCGGCTTCGACCGAGGCGACGCGGAGGCGGTAGCGCATGGCGTGCACGATCGGTTGCGCGACGCGGAAGACGAGGAGGAAGGCGAGCGCAGCCGCGTACAAGCCGCGCCAGTAGTCGGCGGCGGCGGTGTCGAGGACGAGCTCGTTGCCGGTCGGAATCTGGTGGAACCATGCCAGCGCGATCGCGGCATACGCCGTGAAATGGACCGCGTACCAGGCCTCGTAGCGGAGCCGCCGCTTCACGATCACGGCCGAGCTGGCGGCGACGGCGATCATCAGACCCGTCCCGACGGTCGCCGTGATCATCCCCGGATAGATTCCGCCGCCGAGCATCGTCGAGATCTCCTTGCCGAGCGAGTAGCGGTCGAGCCTCGCGTAGCCCCAGACGGAGAACACGACGTGGGCGATCACGAGGTCGAGGCAGAGCCAGCCGTTGTAGCGGTGCCAGACGGTGAGCCGGTCGAATCCGGCCAGCCGCTCGAGCCACGGGATCCTGGACAGCAGCACGACCTGGACGAGAGCGAGGTACGCGCCGAGCAGGCCCGTGATCCTGGCGACGCTCGTCAGCGCATCCGCCTCCCCGTGGACGTTGCTCACGTTGCCGCCGTGCCACCAGAGCCAGACGATCACGGCCGCGTTGACGAGGAAGAATCCCCAGACGGCGACGGCGGTCAGCCACCAGCCCCTCCGCGCAGCGAGCCGCGACGCGCGCGAAGGCGCGCGAGAGCGCGTCTCGACCCCGACACCCACGTCAGACACCTACGAACCTTGCCTGGCGAACATGAATCCTTCGTGGGTGCACTCTGAGAAAAGCCTGTGAAATCGCCCCGCGATCAGGTGTCGCGGCGGACGAGCAGGACGGCGGCGATCCCGAGCGAGAGCGCCGTGTACCCGCAGAAGAGCGCGAACCCCGGCCAGGGCGCAAGCGTGTCGGAGCCGTGGCTGAGCGAGAAGATCGCGTCGCCGGCGGTGCTGGGCAGGTACGGGTTGATCGCGTTGTTCCAGTCCGAGGGCAGGATGTTCAGGAGCGGCGGGATCACGAACATGATCGCCGCGAAGCTCGCGATGCCACCGGCGGTGTTCCGCACGATCGCCCCGAGCCCGAGCGAGAACACTCCGACCAGCATCAGGTAGACGGCGCCGCCCAGCACGGTGCGCGCGACGCCCGGATGCGAGAACGAGATCTCGAGGATGTTGTGGTCGCGGAGGATCGCCTGGCTGCCGAAGAACCCGATCAGCACCGCGGGCACCATCAGGGCGAGCGTGACCGCCGCGTAGACGGCGGCCTTGGCCCACAGCACCGGGAGGCGCTTCGGCACGGCGATGAACGTCGAGCGGATCATCCCGGTCGAGTACTCGCCGGTGATCACGAGCACGCCGAGCACGCCGATCGCGAGCTGGGCGACGTGGACTCCCGACAGCGCGACGTCGAGTGGATGGCGATGGCCGCGCTCGCGCGGGCTCAGGTGGCTCCAGCGGTTGGAGAGGATCGTCGCGAACAGGAGCGGAAACCCGATCGCCAGCACGGAGGCAACCAGGAGCGACCACCTCGTCGACCGCAGCGAGCGGAGCTTCGTCCACTCGGAGAGCGCCACACGCGCCTGGGTCAGGCGTCCTTTGCGCTCGAGCCGCGGCAGCGCGGAAGCGGCTCCGGCCGTGGTGCTCATACGGCCGCCGCGTCCTTCTCGACGGGCGGAGCCACGTCCATCGCCTTGTACTCGACCTCCTCGCGGGTGAGATCCATGAACGCCTCCTCGAGCGACACCTGGACCGGCGTCAGCTCGTGCAGGACGATCCCTTTGGCGGCCGCGATCTCTCCGACCTGCTCTGCCGTCAGACCGCTGATCTCCAGGACGCCGCGCTCGTCGTCGGCGACCGAGACGCCGGGCCCGCTCACGAGCTCCCGCAGGCGCGCGGCCTGCGGCGAGCGCACCCGCACGACCTTTCCCGAGGCTTGCCGTACGAACTCGTCGACTCCCATGTCGGCGATCAGGCGGCCGCGGCCGATCACGATCAGGTGGTCCGCCGTCATCGACATCTCGCTCATCAGGTGCGACGACACGAAGACGGTCCGCCCTTCGGCCGCCAGGCCTCTGAGCAGATTCCTGATCCACTGGATCCCCTCGGGGTCGAGACCGTTCACCGGCTCGTCGAGCAATAGCGTCGCAGGATCACCGAGCAGAGCCGCCGCGATCCCGAGCCGCTGACCCATGCCGAGCGAGAACTGTCCCGCACGCTTTCGGGCCACGTCGTGCAGGCCGACCAGGTCGATCAGCTCCGCCACCCGGCTCTTCGCGATCCCGTGCGTCTGGGCCAGGGCGAGCAGATGGTGGTACGCCGATCGCCCCGTGTGCACCGACCGAGCCTCGAGCAGCGCGCCCACCTCGTGCAACGGAGCCGGGAACTCGCGGTAGCGCTTGTCGTCGACGGTGGCGCTGCCCGAGGTCGGCGCGTCCAGACCGAGGATCAGGCGCATGGTCGTGGACTTCCCCGAGCCGTTCGGGCCGAGGAACCCGGTCACGAGCCCCGACCGGATCGTGAACGTCAGGTCGTCGACTGCCCGCTTCGCACCGTAGTCCTTGGTGAGGCCGTCGATCTCGATCACGTCATGTCGAGACCGATCCGCCCGCCTTCGTCCAGGTGCAAGCGCATGGAAGCATCGTACGCCGCCGCCCGCCGCCCGCCTGCGAGCCGCACGAAGTCTTAGCGAGTTCTTAGCGGCATGAGAGGACATTCGGGCCGGCTCACCGAACTCTCACATCCGGGCGGCGACAATTATCGCGTGCGGACGCCGATTCGCCTGCTCCGAGGCGGTCCCGACGGCAACGAGCGTCTGACGTCGACCGTCGGACTCGTCCTCGTCGTCCTGCTTCTCGTCGAGGCCGCGACGACGCTGTCGCTCCACGACTACCTGTCCGTGCACCTCTTCCTCGGGCTCCTGCTCCTGCCGCCGATCGGGCTCAAGCTGGCGAGCACGGGCTGGCGATTCGTCCGCTACTACACCGGGAGCCAGCCCTACCGGCTCAAGGGCCCGCCCGAGCTCTTCCTGCGCGTGCTCGCTCCGCTGCTCGTCGCCTCGACCGTCGTCCTGTTCGGAACCGGGGTCGCGTTCCTGATCGTCGGGCACGGAGGCGGCCTCCTCCTGACCGCGCACGCGGCCAGCTTCGTGGTCTTCGGAGTCCTCATGGTCGTGCACGTGCTCGCGTACCTCCCGCGTGTGCTCAGACACGGCTTCTCGGACTGGCGACCGCGGGCTCGACTGCCGGCCGGGGTGGACCTCAGGCGCTACGCGGTTGTGGCCGCGCTGGCGGCCGGTGTCGTCGTAGGCCTCGCAACGTATTCGGTGCAGACGTCGTGGCTCGCGCACCGCCACCACCGGCACGACCACGGCTTCCGCGACGCCGTCCGCCAGCCCGCGAAGCCGATCGAGTCTCCTCGATCTGCTTCGCCATCCAGACGGCGGACTCGGCGTAGCCGAGCGAGCGGTAGAGCGAGCGGGCGACCTCGTTGCCGCCGAAGACGTTCAGGCTCATGCGGTCGAGACCGCGTGCGCGGGCCTCGTCCTCGAGCAGCAGCATCGCCTCGCGCCCGAAGCCGCGGCCGCGGAACGGCCCGGCGATCTCGATGGCGTAGACGAAGGCGACCGCGCCCTCGAACTGGGTCTCGCGCCGGGCGAACCAGACGTCGCCGACACGCTCGCCGGTCTGCTCGTCCTCGACCGCGAAGATGAACTGATCCGGCGTCTCGAGACGTTCCGGCAGCAGGGTCAGCCAGTCCGAGTCGGACTTCGCGCGTGCCTGCTCGGGCGGCGCGCCGGCGTGCTCGATCATGTCGCGGGCGTACTCGGCCTTGCCGTGCTCGACCCAGGCGTCGAACTCGTCGTCGCGGAGCGGGCGCAGCCTGACCGGCATCGCGGCAGTCTACGAAGCCGGTGCAGGCTCGGGCTCGGGGACGAACGTCCGCGAGTCGTACCGGCGGAAGACCGGCAGCAGCAGCGCCGTCGCGGCGACGCCGACGACGCAGAGCACGCCGCCGGACACGATCGAGGCGCGCACGCTGAAGAGCGAGCCGACGACGCCGGCCTCGACGTCGCCGAGCAGCGGACCCGACGAGTAGCTGACCTGCTCGATGCCGGCGAGGCGGCCGCGCAGCCGGTCGGGGATCGTCTGGTTCCAGATCGTCGAGCGGAAGATGCCGCTGACCATGTCGGCCGCGCCCGCGAACGCGAGCGCCGCGAGCGCGAGCGGCAGGTTCGGCGCCAGCCCGAGCAGCAGGATCCCCACCCCCCACGCCCCGGCCGCGACGATCACCGCCAGGCCGTGCCGGTGCACGCGCTTCGTCCAGCCGCTCGTCGCCGTCGCGACCAGCGAGCCCACCGACGGGCGCCGCGTAGAGCAGGCCGAGGACGCCCGGCCCGCCGAACTCGAGGGCGAAAGCCGGGAAGAGCGCCGTCGGCATGCCGAAGAACATCGCCACCATGTCGACCCCGTAGGTGCCGAGCAGCTCCGGACGCGAACGTGCGTAGCGGAAGCCCTCCGCGATCCGGCGCAGGCTCGGCGCGCTCGGCGTCCGCCGGCGGCGGGACGGCGCGCATCATGCCGAGCGCGACGAGCGAGACGAGGAAGGTGGCGATGTCGATCCCGAAGACGCCCGCGACGCCGATGGTCGCGATCAGCACGCCGCCGATCATCGGGCCGCCGATCAGCCCGATCTGGAAGCGGAGCGAGTCGAGCGCGCCGGCGGCCGTGAGCTCCTCGCGGTCGACGAGCCGCGGCGTGAGCGCGTCGAGCGACGGCCGCAGGAACCCGCCGAGCCCGGCCCCGATCGCCTCGACGACGAACAGCACCCACACCTGCGGGTGCGGCAGGAGCGCGTTCACGAGCAGCACGGACGAGCAGAGCGCGAGGCCGAGCTCGGTCATCGCGCACCATCCGCCGCCGGTCGACCGCGTCCGCGAACGCGCCGCCGACGATCGCCGACAGGAGCAGCGGCACGAGCGCGACGAGCGCGAGCAGGCCGACGACGGCGGTCGAGCCGGTCAGCTTGTAGACCTGGTACGGAACCGCGACGTACGCGAGTCTCCGAGCCGAAGAACGAGACGGCGAGGCCGATCCAGAGCAGGCGGTACTCGCGGTGCCGCCGGAGCGGGCCGAGGTCGATCGCGGCCAGTCCGACGAGCCTTGCGCGCGCCGCTTTGCGGGACAGGCGGCGCCGGGCCGAGGCGCTCGGCCTCGTGCAGCTCCTGCTCGTCGGGCACGGCTAGTCGCCGCGGCTCTTGAGCGCGCGGTCGATCTGGCGGTCGGCCTCGCGCTTCGCGAGGTCGCGCCGCTTGTCGTAGAGCTCCTTGCCGCGCGCGAGCGCGAGCTCGACCTTCGCCCGGCCGTCCTTGAAGTAGAGCCGCGTCGGCACGAGCGTCAGACCCCTCTCCTGGACGCGGCCGCGCAGCCGGTCGATCTCGCGCCGGTGCAGGAGCAGCTTGCGGTCGCGCTCGGGGTCGTGGTTCGCGATCCCGCCCTTGTCGTAGGCGGCGATGTTGGCCCCGACGAGCCAGATCTCGTCCCCGCGCACGTCGGCGAAGGCGCGCTGGATCGTCGCCCGCCCTTCGCGGAGCGCCTTCACCTCCGTGCCCTGGAGCACGAGCCCGGCCTCGACGCGCTCGAGCAGCTCGTACTCGTGCCTGGCACGGCGGTTGTCCGCCACCAGTTTCTCACCCTTCGGCCTGGCCATCCGGGCAAGTCTAGGCGGCTCGCTCAGCCCTCTCACTTCACGGTCGCGAGCGTTCGGCGGGATCGAGACCTCGGATTCCGATCCCGCGGCCGTGCCGATCGACCCCGCCGTCGGTCCACGAGAAGCACGTTCTGCTCGTCCGGCAACCAGCCGGCTCAGTGCGCGCGCAGCTCGTCCGACAGACGCCGCGCCAGTACCGGCAGCATCGCGACCGCGATCGACGGCTCGGTGTCGAGCAGGCCGGCGAAGTCGTCGCGCCCGATCGCAAGGCAGCGCACGTCCGTCTCCGCCCGCACCCGCGCCGCGCGAACGCCCTCCGGGATCAGCAGCGCCAGCTCGCCGAAGAACTCGCCGGGGCCGAGCTCGACCTCCCGGTCGGGGCCGAGCTCGACGACGACCCTGCCGTCCACGACAACGAACATGCCGAGACCGGGGTCGTACGGACGGATCATCACCTCCCCCGCTGCGACCTCGACCTCGGTGGCGATCTCCGCCAGCGCGAGGAGCGTCTCGGCGTCGAGCTCGGCGAAGAGCGGGATCGCGCGCAGCCGTTCGGGAGTCGTCATCGACATGCCTCGTTCATATCACGTCTGCTGCGCATAATCGACGGATGCTTCCCCTCGTTCGAGGGACACCCGAGGACGGTGTGCGGTCGATCACTAGGGGCTCAAGGCGGGCGGGTCGAAGCAGGTCAACTGCTTCGCCGGACAGCCCGTCACCGTCGGCACGCAGACCTTCACCTGTCAGTCGCGACTGGTCAGCACGATCAAGGTCGCGACCGGGATGAAGCTGTGTCCGAAGAACCTCTGGTGGGTCCTGCGGCAGGTGCACCAGCTGGGCGGAGTACCTGCACGCGCATTCGCCGGCGCACTCGGCTCGTACCGCCTCGGCGTCGTCACCCTGATGTCCGCCCGCATCCACGTGCACCGCGACGGCCGCACGTGAGCAGCCTCCTCACCTGGCGTGACCTCGCGCTCGGCCTGGCCGGGCTCGTGATCCTCTTCGACTTCCAGAACCTGCTCTCGTGGTCGCGCCGCCGTGTGATCGCGCCGCATTTCCGGCGCAACAACGACTACACGATCGTCGTCCCCCTGTACGGACATCCGCGCTACTTCGCCAAATCGCGAGGCGCTCTCGCGGGTAAAGGAACGCGTCCTGCTCGCCATCGACGTCGACACGCCCGAGATGAAGGAGTTCGCACTGAAGGCGTTCGCCGGTGGGTGGCGTGTCGTCTGCACGGAGCTCGAGCGTCCTTCATCGCCACACCTCATCCGCTTTGCGCTCGAGTCCGGGGCAATCACCACGTCGTACGTGATCCGGATCGACGGGGACACGCGGCCGCTGGAGGACTTCGGGCGCTACCTGGAGAGCATCGAGGAGGACGGAGCCGACCTCTGCTCGGTCAAGGTCGCGGTCACGAACCCGCGAACCCAGGCGCAGAAGATGCAGGCGCTCGAGTACAGGATGGCGATGCTGTCACGGCACTTCCGGCCCTGGCTGACCTCGGGCGCCTGCACCGTCGGCAAGACGGAGGCGCTGCGCCTGATCTTCCGCCACCACTCGTTCTGGTTCCCGGGCGAGGACATCGAGACCGGCCGCGTGGCCAAGGCGCTGAATCTGCGCGTTCGCCATCTCGACCTGACCGTGGAGACGGATGCGCCGGAATCCTGGCCTGGCCTGCTCCGGCAACGCAGGCTCTGGTGGGCGGGGAACTTCCGTCACACGATCGTCAACCTGGACAAGAACATGCTGAGGATGCCCGTCTGGTCGTTCTACTACCTCGCGCTCGTGTGGGTCGGCCTGTACTTCAAGTGGGACACGGTCACGAGCTACGCGAGCGTGGGCGCGTTCCTGAAGCTGCTCGGCATCTCGATGGCCGTGTGCGTCGTGATCACGGTGCTCGCGAACCTCCAGGCGAGGTCTTGGCGGATGATCGTCTTCCCGCTCTACGCGTTCGTCCAGGCGATGCTGATGCCGATCGTCGGCTCAATCTACTACTGGATCCTCGCCCGCCGCCAGGGATTCCTGGGCCGGTATCGCTTCGGCTACGGGCGCGGCACGCCGACGGCCGCACGGCCGTCCTGAACCGTTCTCAGGAGGCGCCCCCAGCGAGAGACAGCTCGACCTTGCCGTCTGAGCGCTCGATCTTCTCGACACGCACCGCGATCGGATCGCCGAGCCGGAAGCTCCTGCCGCCGCGCCTCCCCTCGAGCGCCGTTCCGAGGACGTTGAGCTCGTAGTAGTCAGTCAGCCGCCGGACAGGTAGGTAGCCCTCGAACACCTCGCCGAATCGGACGAACATCCCCGAGCCGATCAGCCCGATGATCTCGCCCTCGAAGGAGGTCTCCCAGCCGTGGTCGAACAGCGTCGTGTCGAGCAGCCAGGCAAGGCAGATCGCGTCGGCGGCGTACTCGACGGCGGCGGCGGCCCGCTCGCGGGCCGAGACGTGTTGGGCGAGCTCCCCGAGGTCGCCGGGAACCGGCTCGTCGGCGGCGCCGAGCTCGCGAAGCAGCGCGCGGTGGACGACGAGATCCGGGTAGCGGCGAATCGGCGAGGTGAAGTGGCAGTAGGCCGTGCTCGCAAGCCCGGAGTGGCCGAGGTTGCGCGGGTCGTAGCGAGCCTGCTTGAGCGAGCGCAGGACGAGGGCGGGAAAGGCCTCGACCCCGCGCCCCGACTCGCGGATGTAGGCGGTCACGCGATCGGAGATCTCGCCGACGAGCTGCGCCGCGATCGCGCTCGTCAGACGCTCCGGATCCGGCGCCGGCGGCGTCGGCACGTCGAGGTCGGTGAGCACCGAGAGCAGCCGTTCGATCGACTGCGGGTCGGGCCGCTCGTGGACGCGGTAGAGCGCGTCGCGCCGGCGCCCGGCAAGCAGCGCGCCGACGGACTCGTTCGCGAGGATCATCAGCTCCTCGACCAGCATGTGCGCGTGCGGCTCGCTCTCCGACCAGGCTCGCTCGACTCCTCCCCGGCCGTCGAACGCGAAGGTGATCTCACGCGTCTCGATGTGCAGCGCCCCGCGCTCGAACCGCCTCCGGCGTAGCTCGGTCGCGAGCCGCTCCGCGAGCCTGAGCCCCTGTTCGATCTCCGGCTCAGCCGGTTCTCTGCCCGCGAGCATCCGCTCCGCCTGCCCGTACGTGAGCCGCGCGCGGCTGCGGATGACCGACCGATAGAAGAGCGGCTCTCCCGCCTGCAGGGCGGAGTCGAACGGGATCTCGACGGTCACGGTGAGCCGGTCCTGGTGTGGGCGCAGGCTGCACGCGTCGTCGGCGAGGTCGTGCGGGAGCATCGGCGCGACGAGCCCCGGCACGTAGACGGAGAAGCCGCGCTCGGCCGCCCCGTGGTCGAGCGGCGAGCCGACCGGGACGAAGAAGGCCACGTCCGCGATGTGCACGTACGCGCGCAGCCCGTCGCCCTCGCTGCAAACCGACAGCGCGTCGTCGAAGTCCTTCGCCGTCTCGGGGTCGATCGTGAAGGTGGGCAGCTCGCGAAGGTCGACGCGCCCGTCGAGCGAGGGCTCGGGCAGGTCGTGCGGTTCGTGCGCACCCATCTCGCCGCGCGAGAGCAGGAGTGCCTGGAGCACGTTCTCGATCCGGTCGGCCCGGCCGAGAACGCGCTCGACCCTCGCCCGCCCGCGTCCCGTCCGAACGAGCGCGAGATCGCCCGGGCCCGCCGCTCCGAGCCCTTTTCGATCGACCACGACGGGCACCCCGGGCTCGAAGAACGGCTCGCCGACGACCAGCTTCCCGCGGGTGCCGATCTCGACGACGAGGCGCCCGGTGCTGTCGTGGTCTGCGCTCACGGCTGTGGATCGATAGTCACGAACTCGTCACGATCCGGTCTCACCTCCGGGCGGATTTCGCCGCTAAGGTCCAAACCGGGGGGTCAGGGCCGCAGGCCCCGGGGGGAACAAGGAGAGCAGGGAGCGGGCGGGGCGTTCAGATCCGCAGGAAGCGGCGGACGGTCAGCCCGGAGCCGGCGGCGCCGAGCATCAGCCCGGCCGCGAGGATCAGGAGTGCGTCGAGCTCGAAGGCCAGGGCGTGGACGCCCTTCACCTGGATGAAGTCCAGCTTGGGCACGATGATCGCGTTGCTGATCACGAGCAGGATGATGGCCGCCAGCGAGCCGAGTAACCCGCACGCGAAGCCCTTCGACCATGAACGGCCCCCGCACGAACCAGTTCGACGCGCCGACGAGCTTCATCACCTCGATCTCCCGCCGCCGCGCGAAGATCGACAGCCGGATCGTGTTGCCGATCATGAGGATCGCCGCCAGGAGCAGCACCACCACCGCGACGACGAAGGTGATCTCGATCGCACGCGCGAACCGCAGTACTGCGTTCGCGGTCTTGCGCCCGTACCTCACGGTGTCCACGGACGGCGGCCGCGGGTTCAGCGTGTTCGCGATCGCCGCCGTCTGGCCGCCGTCCTTGGGATAGACGGTCAGCTTGGGCCCGAGCGGGTTGTTCGGAAGGCCGATCCTCTTGTAGGCCGGGAACTGCCGCTCCATCTCCTTGAGACCCTCGCTGGCAGACGTGAACGTCACCTTCTTCACCAGCGGGACTGGCGTCGAGCCGGTCCTTGACGGCGACGACCTGCGAGATATGGGTGCCCTGGTGGAAGAACACCTTGACGACGAGCTGCTGCTTCAGATGGTCGCTCCACGAGAGCAGCCACGTGCCGAAGGCGATCGAGAGACCGAGGACGAACATGCCGATCAGCACGGTCAGCGTGGCCGCGACCGTGGTCGACATCGTCGCCCGCAGCGAGCGGGCTGCCTCGTCGACGATCGTCCGCACCTTCATTCGTAGCCTCCGCGGCGCTCGTCGCGGGCCAGGCGCCCGCCGTCGAGCGCGATCACGCGCTTGCGCATCTTGTCGACCATCTCCCGGTCGTGGGTGACCATCAGGATCGTCGTGCCGGCCCGGTTGATCCGGTAGAGCAACTGCATGATGCCGACCGACGTGTCCGGATCGAGGTTTCCGGTCGGCTCGTCGCAGACGAGGAGCGGCGGGTGGTTGACGACGGCGCGCGCGATCGAGACGCGCTGCTGCTCGCCGCCGGAGAGCTCGTCCGGGAGCGACGCCCCCTTGTGCGCGAGGCCGACGAGCCCGAGCACCTCGGGCACCTTCTTGCGGATCGAGTCACGGCTCTCGCCCTGCACCTTGAGGGCATAGGCCACGTTGTCGTACGCGTTGCGGTTGGGCAGGAGCTTGAAGTCCTGGAACACGCACTGGACGTTGCGGCGGAGCATCGGCACCTTCGAGCGCGGCAGCCGGCCGAGGTCACGGCCGCCGACGATGATCCGCCCGCGCGTCGGCTCGACCTCCTTCAGCAGGAGCTTGATGATCGTCGACTTGCCGGAGCCCGAGGCGCCGACGATGAACACGAAGTCGCCCTTGTCGATCACGAACGACACGTCGCGGAGCGCGGTCACGTCCGGCTCGTAGACCTTGGTCACACCGTCGAACACGATCATCGCCCCGGGACCGGCCGACGGCCTCGGTGACTCGGGCTCGACGGAGTGCTCGGCCGCGGGCGCCGGCGGCGCTTCGGTTTGGAGGTTCAGCTCCTGCACGACGAGGGGCCGACGGTTCTTACGCGCCGGTTGCGGGGATTTTAGCCGATCCCCTAGAGGGCCTTCCCGGTAGCGCGCGCGAGCAGGTAGGCGTGGATGAATCCGTCCAGGTCACCGTCGAGGACGCCCTGCGCGTTTCCGGCCTCGTGATCGGTGCGGTGGTCCTTGACGATCTGGTACGGGTGGAGCACATAGCTGCGGATTTGACTTCCGAAGCCGGTGTCCTGCACCACACCGCGTTCCTTTGCCATCTCCTCCTCTCGCCGTTCCTGCTCCAGCTCGGCCAAACGCGACTTGAGGACGCGCATCGCCGTTGCCTTGTTCGACGACTGGGAGCGCTCGTTCTGGCACTGGACGACGATGCCGGTGGGGACGTGCGTGATGCGGACCGCCGAGTCGGTCTTGTTCACGTGCTGGCCGCCGGCCCCCGAAGCGCGGTAGGTGTCGATCCGCAGGTCGGCGTCGTCGACCTCGACGTCGACGTCGTCGGAGACGAGCGGGCTGACGATCACCTGCGCGAACGACGTGTGCCGGCGGTGGGCCTGGTCGAACGGGGACAGACGGACGAGGCGGTGGACGCCGCGCTCCGCCTTGAGCGCGCCGTAGGCGTTCTCGCCCTTGACCGTGAACGTGGCCGACTTCAGGCCCGCCTCCTCGCCCGGGCTCGCCTCGAGCAGCTCCGCCTGGAAGCCGCGCGTCTCGGCCCAGCGCATGTACATCCGCAAAAGGATCTCGGCCCAGTCCTGCGCGTCCGTGCCGCCGGTGCCTCCGACGATCGTGACGATGGCGTCGCCCGCGTCGTACTCGCCGTTGAACAGCGCGTCCTCCTCGAGCCGGGCGAGCTCGCGCCGCAGCGGCCGGATCGACTCGGCGATGTCGGCCTCCATGTCGCCGTCCATGGCCGCGAGCTCCCTGGCGTCGTCGTACTCGCCGCGCAACCGCTCGTAACGCTCGAGACGGCGGGTCAGGCGCGACTGTTCGGTCGAGACGGAGGCGGCGTGCTGCTGGTCGTCCCAGAAACCGGGCCGGCCCATCTCACCCTCGAGCTCTTCGATCCGGGCCTTCAGGCGGTCGGGGTCAAAGGTAATCACGGACCCAGTCGAGCTGGACCCCGATCTCCTCGAGCTGCTGCGCGAGCGGCTGCTGCTGCTCCTCGGCCATGCGGCCATCGTAGCGGGGCGGCCGGAACCGCCCCGCTACGAGTGGCAGGCTCAGGCGGCCTGCGGCGTCAAGCCCGCGATCTGCGCGAACGCCATCGTGTCGGCGATCTCGTGCAGCGACACGGCCCGGCCGTTCCGGAACCGCCAGTCCACGACGGACTCGACGTCGCCCGTCGCCCCGTCCGGCCGGGAGAAGTGGTGGACGCAGGAGAAGACGAGCAGGGAGCGGTTCAAACCCGTGCGCTGCGGCCGGACGCCCACGTGCCCCCGGGGGGGACGTGAGTCCCCCTGGGGGCACGCTACCCCGCGTGTGGCATGTCTGTCACGCGGAGGTGCCGATTTTCAGCAGAGAGACGAAGCGGTTACGCGCCGTGGCACTTCTTGTACTTCTTGCCCGAGCCGCACCAGCAGGGATCGTTCCGGCCCAGCTTGTCGTGCTCGGAGACCTGGCGCTGCTGCGGCTGCGTCGGGCCGGCCGGGACCAGCTCGCCGGTCGTCGCAGCCGCGATCGCGTCCGCGCCGGCGAGGGACTGGTGCTCGTAGCTCAGCGAGCCGTTGCCGCCCTCCTGGCCGTTCAGGGACAGTTCGGCAGCCTCCTCGGGCGCCAGCTCGGCGTGGAAGAGGGTGAAGACGACCTCCTCGCGGATCGTCAGCGACAGCTCCTCGAACATCTTGTGGCCCTCGGCCGTGTACTCGACGAGCGGGTCCTTCTGCGCCATCGAGCGCAGGTGCACGCCCTCACGCAGGTAGTCCATCGACTCGAGGTGCTCGCGCCAGCGCGTGTCGACGACCTGGAGGATCACGAACCGCTCGAGCTCGCGCATCAGCTCCTCACCGAGCTGCTTCTCCTTCTCGGCGTACGCCTCCTGCGCGTCCTCGCGGAAGTCGTCGATCAGCACCTCGCGTTCGAGCCGGCCCGCGTAGTCCTCCCTGAGCTCGTCGCCCGTCACGTCCGAGCCGTACAGCGTGGTCATCGCCTGGCAGAGCTGGTCGAGGTCCCAGCCCTCGCCGGTGTCGGTGACGAAGAGGTCGACCGTGCGCTCGATCATCTCGTCGATCCATTCCTTGACCTCCACCGAGAGGTCCTGTCCCTCGAGCACCTGGCGGCGCTGCTCGTAGATGACCATGCGCTGCTTGTTCATGACGTCGTCGTACTTGAGGACGTTCTTGCGCATGACGAAGTTCTGCTCCTCGACCTTCTTCTGCGCGTTCTCGATCTGGCGCGAGAGAACCTTCGCCTCCATCGGCTGGTCGTCCGGCACCTTGAAGCGGGACATGATGTTCTTGATCCGGTCGCCGGCGAAGAGGCGCACGAGCTGGTCCTCGCCGGACAGGTAGAAGCGCGTCTCGCCGGCGTCGCCCTGGCGGCCCGAGCGGCCGCGGAGCTGGTTGTCGATCCGGCGCGCCTCGTGCCGCTCGGTGCCGACGACGTACAGGCCGCCGAGCTCGAGCACGCCCTCGCCGAGCTTGATGTCGACGCCGCGGCCAGCCATGTTCGTGGAGATCGTGACCGCGCCCAGCTGGCCGGCATCCTTGATCACCTCGGCCTCGCGCTCGTGCTGCTTCGCGTTCAGGACGTTGTGTGGGATGCCGCGGCGCTTGAACATCTCGGAGAAGAACTCCGACGTCTCGACGTCGATCGTTCCGACGAGCACCGGCTGCCCCTTCGCGTGTCGCTCGACGATGTCGTCGAGCGCCGCCTGGAACTTCGCCTCCTTCGTACGGAAGATCAGATCGTTCTTGTCGTCGCGCGTGACGGTCACGTTGGTCGGGATCTCGACGACGTCGAGGCCGTAGATCTCGGTGAACTCCTTCTCCTCGGTCTTGGCCGTACCGGTCATGCCGGCGAGCTTCTCGTAGAGGCGGAAATAGTTCTGCAGCGTGATCGTCGCCATCGTGACGTGCTCTTCCTGGATGTCGACGCCTTCCTTGGCTTCGATCGCCTGGTGCAGGCCCTCGCTCCAGCGGCGGCCCTCCATGATCCGGCCTGTGAACTCGTCGACGATCTTCACCTCGCCGTCCTGGATGACGTAGTCGACGTCCTTGTGGTAGAGCGCCTGCGCCTTCAGCCCCTGCACGAGGTGGTTGACGAGCTGGCCGTTCCGCGGGTCGTAGAGGTTGTCGATCCGCAGCGCGCGCTCGACCGCGTGGATGCCCCGCGGGAGCGGTGAGACGGTCTTGAACTTCTCGTCGAACGTGTAGTCGACGTCCGGCTCCTCCTGCCGGTCGATCTTCGACGGCGGCTTGTACGGGACACCCTCGAGCCCCTTGACGATGCGTGCGAAGTCGTAGTACGTGCTGGCCGCCGTCTCGGGCTCGCCGGAGATGATCAGCGGCGTCCGCGCCTCGTCGATCAGGATCGAGTCGACCTCGTCCACGATCGCGTACGTGTGGCCGCGCTGGACGACGCCGTCCATCGACACGGCCATGTTGTCGCGTAGGTAGTCGAACCCGAACTCGGAGTTGGTGCCGTAGGTGATGTCGCACTCGTAGGCCTGTCTGCGCGTATCGAACGGCATCATGTTCTCGATGTAGGAAACCGTCGCACCCAGGCGCTCGAAGACGCCGCGGTTCCACTCGGCGTCGCGCTTCGCGAGGTAGTCGTTGACCGTGACGAGGTGCACGTTCTGTCCCGAGAGGGCATTCAGATAGAGCGCCAGGCTGGCGACGAACGTCTTCCCCTCGCCCGTCTTCATCTCGGCGATGTCGCCCTCGTGGAGGACGATGCCGCCCATCAGCTGGACGTCGAAGATCCGCTGGCCCGATTCGCGCTTGCGCGCCTCACGGACGCACGCGAACGCGTCGAAGAGCATGTCCTCGAGCGACTCGCCGTTTTCGTGGCGCTGCCGGAACTCGGCGGTCTTGCCGCGGAGCTCGTCGTCGGAAAGCTGTTCGAACTCGGGCTCGAGCGAGGTGATGTAGGCGGCCTGATCGGCCAGCGTCTTCAGCCGACGACCTTCGCCTGCTCGGAGGACCTTCTCGAGCGCACCGTAGCTCTGCGGCATGAGTACAGGGTACCGCCTGTCACCAGGCGGCCTGCGGGCGCAAGAAGTTGCGCAATCGGCACAGTCCGGTGCGCGTCTGGCTGCTATTTGTTCCGGACAGAAGCTGCTCCGTCCCGAACCCCCACCCACCCGGGGCGGTCGTGCCGGAGATCGCGCGGCGGGCGGCGCAGGAGCCGCCAGCGCGCCCCGTGTGCCGCTGCAGAGCGCGTCGACGGTCTAGAGCAGCGTCACCTCGATCTCCCACATGCGCTCGACGAGCCGGTCCGCGCGGACGACGAACGCCTGGCCGCGTTCGGCCCCGAGGCGCTCGAGAGAGCGCATGCTCGCGAACGACGACCGGCCGTCCACCGTGAGCGACCGCTGCCCTTCGGCGACCGAAAGGACGACCTCGTCTCCGAGGACGTCTTCGGGCAGCTCGGCGACCTCGATCCGCCGCGCGGCGACGCCCCAGCTGGACCCTCCGCGCCACACGGCGCGGGCCCGATAGGGCGGGTGCAGCTGCGTCTCGAGCGCGGCCGCGAGCGGGTCGAGCGAGCCCGGCTCCAGCTCGCTCTCGACCTCGTCGTCGACGACGAGCGTTCCGTCCGGGAGCACGGCGAAATCGATCTCGCCCACGCCGAGCCTGGGTGCGTCGGCCGTGACCACCGTGTCCCACTCGCGCGGCCGCGGCACGCCGTGGATGCCGACCTCCTGCCACGCCGGCGGGCGACCGAGCTTCGGTTCCTCCGTCAGCAGGCCTGCCTCGCGTGCGAGCCGCACGTGCAGCGGCTCGTCCCGCCTGAAGAGGCTCACGCGGGCTCGATCACCCCGTAGTCACCGTCACGGCGGCGGTAGACGACGTTGATCTCGCCCGAATCGGCGTTCCTGAAGACGAAGAAGTCGTGGCCGATCAGCTCGAGCTGCTCGACGGCATCCTCGGCGGTCATCGCGTTCAGCACGAACTGCTTGGTCTTGACGATCATCGCTACCTCCTCAGGAATCGAGACCGGCGCCGAGCCGCCGTTCGCCCGCTCGTGCCGGTCGTGTTCGTGCCGTCGCTTCTCCCGGTACCGCTTCACCTGCCGTTCCAGCTTGTCGACGAGCAGGTCGATCGACGCCTTCATGTCGGTCGAGGCCTCGCGCGCCCGCAGCACCGGCCCTTTCGTCCAGATCGTCGCCTCGGCGACGTTGTTGTCCGCGATCGACGGATTGCGCTCGACCATGAGCTCGAGCTCGACGTGGGTCTGCTCGGCGAGCTGCGCGTCGAGCTTCCCGAGCTTCCGTACGGCGTACTCGTGAATCGCCTGCGAAACGTCGACGTTCTTCCCCTTCACGTGCAAACGCATTGCGCCTCCTCGCTCCGGGTGTGACCGAACGTGCTGGTCCCAAATCTATCGCACGGCCCTGGCGAAACAGACGACCTCGACGTGGCTCGCTCCGGCCTTGCGCAGTGCCTGGGCGGCGGCGCTCGCCGTTGCGCCGCTCGTGTAGACATCGTCCACGAGGCCGACCGCCCGCGGCGCGGGGCGGCTCGGACGAAACGCGCCTCGCACGTTCCGACGCCGTTCGACGAGGCTCAGTCCGCGCTGGCGTCGCGACGGCCCGACGCGCTCGAGCAGCCGCTCGACCGGCAGTCCCCAGCGTCCGCCGAGGTCGCGTGCCAATTGCTCGGCGGGGTGGTGGCCGCGGCGGAGGCGCCGGTCGCCGTCCGGCGGGACGAACGTGAGCACGTCGACCTGGGGCCGCTGGACGGCGTCGCCGACCAGTGCCCCCGCTTCCGCAGCCAGCCGGCGCAGCCCTCGCTCCTTCCAGCCGCCGACGATTCGCCGTACAGCCTCGTCGTATTCGACCGCGGCCCGCGCCGTCGCGAAGCCGAGGCGCCGGCCCGCGCACTCGCGGCAGCGCGCGACGGGCCAGACCGTTGGTGCGCCGCAGCGTTCACACAGAGGCGGCACGAGCACCGGCAAACCGTCGCGGCAGCGCGCGCAGAGCTGCGATCCGGGACGACGGCAGGCGAGGCAGCGCTGCGGGAGGAGGAGATCGAGCAGGACCCGACGCTAGCGGCGCCGGTGTGACGTCACTGCACCGGCTTCGTGGCGAAATCCACGCGCGCGGCCTCGAGCTGCTCCGGCGTGCCGATGTCGTACCAGTCACCGGGTAGCTCCCAGACGTACACGGGCGTCCGCATATAGAGCCACTCGACGAGCCGGCCGGGCTGGTCCGGGTTGTTCGCCTCGGCCAGGTATGCGTGGATGAGCGGCAGCACCTGTCGCGGGTACCAGTAGAGAGCGATCCCGGCCAGCGTCGACCGGGCCTGCTCGGGCTTCTCCTCGAAGTACGTGATCCGTCCGTCCTCGTCCGTCTGAACCGTGTTGTAGTGGGACATCAGCTCCGGGTCGCCGACGTCGTGGACGGCCAGGACCGGACGCTGCCGCTCGCGGCCCTCGGCAGCAAAACCGTCGATCGAGCCGGTGAAGAGGTTGTCGCCGGCGATGACGACCACGTCGTCGTCGACCTCCTCGCGATCGAGCACGAGCCCGATGTCGCCGATCGCCCCGAGCCTGTCCTCCTCGCTCGTCGTGCCGTCGTCGATCACCTTCACCGCCCGCCCTCTCAGTCCCGACGCCCAGTCCTCGAACGCCGGTGCGAACTTCGCGTTCGTCACGAGGTAGACCTCGTCGAGTCCGTCGAGCGCATCGAGCCGGTCGAGCACCCAGTCGACCATCGGCCGGCCGCCCACCTCGAGCAGGTGCTTCGGCGTCTCGAGCGTCAGCGGGTAGAGCCGGGTCGCGTACCCCGCGGCCAGGATCAACGCCTTCATCTCGCGACCTTCGTCGGCCGCGGGAGCGTCTCGCCGTAGGGGGCTCGGTGCACGCCTAGCTCGGTCACGATCGCGGTCACGAGCGCGGCGGGCGTGACGTCGAACGCCGGGTTTCGGGCCGGGAAGCGTGAGGTCACCTCGGCTGCCGGGCGTTCCTCGATCACGATCGCGTCCCCCGAAGCCGTGTCCGGATCGAGCGTGGAGGTCGGCGCGACGACGTAGAAGGGCAGCCCGTGGTGCGCGGCGAGCACTGCCAGCGGGTACGTCCCCACCTTGTTGGCCGTATCGCCGTTGGCCGCGATCCGGTCGGCTCCGACGAGCACGCAGTCCACCTGCCCGCCCGCCATCAGCCCACCTGCCGCGCCGTCGACGATCACCGTGGAAGGGATACCCAGCTCGCCGAGCTCCCATGCCGTCAGCCTGGCGCCCTGCAAGAGCGGTCGCGTCTCGTCCACCCAGACGTGGTCGATACGACCCTGCTCGAAGGCTGCGCGCACGGCACCGAGCGCCGTGCCGTACCCGCCCGTCGCGAGACCGCCCGTGTTGCAGTGTGTGAGCGCCCGGCTGCCGCGGTCGATCAGCGCGGCGGCGTGGAGTGCCATCCGCCGACAGCGATCGACCTCCTCGCGGTGGATCTCGCGCGCCCGCTCGGCCGGGTCTGCGGCTGCGCGAACCTCGTGCAACGCCCAGCCGAGGTTGACGGCGGTCGGCCGGGCGGCCGCAAGGACGGCGGCGGCTCGGTTGCGGTCCTCGCCGTTCGCGACGGCGAGCGCGTACCCGTAGGCCGCCGCGATCCCGATCGCGGGTGCGCCGCGCACCGCCAGCGTTCGAATCGCCTCCGCGACCTCGTCCGCCGTGCGGCACTCGAGCTCGACCTCCTCGTCCGGAAGCCGCCGCTGGTCGAGCACGACGACACGGCCCGGCTCGAGCCGGACGATCCGCTCCGGTTGCAGCTCCTCCCCCACGCGCAGCAAGCCTAGGCGATGCGACAGCTCGGGCCGAAGGGACGCTAATTCGCCTGGAGATACGCGCAGCGTCGCGGATCAGACGGGAGCGGCGAGCGTCCGACCCGGATCACCACGTACTCGGCGCCGTTGAGCTCCCGGCGGTGGCCCACGCCCGGGATGGCTCCGAAGTCGGGCATGAGCCGATAGCCCTGCTCCCCGGGGGCGAAGTACAGGAACTCCCCGAAAGACGGCTGCTCCCGGTCGCCGGTCGCGGCTCCCCGCGCCGCCAGGTCGGCGATCGCCTCGTCCAGTCGTCCGAGGGTCGCCGCATGGCTCTCGCGCTCCTGGCGCAGCTCCGACTCGGCAGCCTCGACCCGTTCTCCGAGGGCGGCGATCTCCGCGTCGAGGTGCCCGCCGGCCTCGGCGGCGGCCAGCCGCTCCTCGAGCTCGTCCCTCGTCGCATTCAGGACCTCTAGCTCTGCCTGAATCTCGTCGAGCTCCGCGGCGACGTGTCGGTCCTGATCGAGATCCGCAACCGAGAACTCGCGCTCGCGCCGTGCTGCTTCGAGCGCGCGCTGGGAGTCGGCGAGGGCATCCTCGCTCCTGGCTCGGTCACCGGCGAGCTGCTCGGCGAGCTCGCCCGTTCGCGCGTGCGCCGCCCGCTCCTCGTCGAGTGCGGCATCGGCGACCGCGAGCTGCGCGCGGAACGTGGCATTCTCGCCGTCGAGCTGCGCGATCCTGCTCTTCGCGATCCGGAGCTCGGCGTGGTCTCCGGGGTCTCGCTGTGCCTCTTCGAGGAGACGCTCGAGCTCGCCGACGCGCCCGGCGTGCGCTTCGACCTCGCATTCGAGCTGCGCGACTCTTGCCACGCGCATGTCGAGCTCGCGACGCATCGCGTCGAGCTCGGCCTGAAGCTGCTCGTCGGCCTGAGGGCGTGCGGCCTCCTGCTCCTCTCTGGCGGCCGTCAGCGAGGCGATCGTTGCGTTGATCTCCATCACCTGCGCTTCCCGCTCGGCCAGACGCTCGCGTAGGACCTGGACGTCGCGTCGAAACCCCTGGCGGGCCTCGGTCTCCTGCTCGAGCAGTTCCTCGCGTGCCGCCACGGCGGCTCTCGCTTCCTGGAGCTCGCTCGTGAGCGAGGCGATCGTGTCTTCGTAGGCTGCGAGCTCCAGGCTCGAGGTTCCGGGCTCGGACTGCGCTGCGCCGCTGGACGAGCTGCCCAGCTCGGTCTCTGACGCGCCGCCTGCGACGTCCGACCACAGTTGTTCGAACGCCACGGCCGGGAGTTCCACGCCACGCCCCTCCGAAGCCCTCACCGCGAGCGAATCCGTCAGCGACGCGCCGAACGAGCGCACCTCGTCTGTCTCCACCAGGGAGAGCATCGGCTCACCGTCGCCGCGGGCGTTCCGACGATCGATCTCGGACCACAAGCCCGAGCCGAAGCCTTCCTCTTTGGCCACCTCCCGGCCTAGCTGCTCCATCAACACCTCCGTCAGCTCGGGCGACGAGATCAGGTGCCGATCGACGAGGATCTCGCCGAGGCGCTTTCCGGTCGCGGCCTGCTCGGCCAGAGCTTCCTCGAGCTGGTCCTGCGTGATCAGCCCGCGCGCGACGAACAGCTCTCCGATCGGGCGCCAGGGAGCATTCGCGGCCTCCACGGTCGTTTCATCGGCCGGCCTGCATTGCCCCTTGAGCCTGTCCGAAGGATCGGCTTCGACGTGCCGCTAGGTGCCTTCGTTCCAAGAGTCGAGATACTTCGTCTGCTCCTCGGTCAGCTGGTCGATCTCGATGCCCATCGTCGCCAGCTTCAGGCGCGCGATCTCGTTGTCGATCTCCTCCGGCACGGAGTAGACCTTCCGCTCCAGCGATGCGGCGTTCTGCACCGCGTACTCGGCCGAGAGCGCCTGGTTCGCAAAGGACATGTCCATCACCAGGGCGGGATGCCCCTCGGCGGCGGCGAGGTTCACGAGCCGGCCGTCGGCGACGAGGTACAGCCGTCGGCCGTCGTCGAGCAGGAACTCCTCGACGAAGGCGCGCGCCTCGCGCGTCTCGACGGCCATCGCCCGCAGGCCGGGGATCTCGATCTCGACGTTGAAGTGGCCCGTGTTCGCGAGGATGGCGCCGTCCTTCATCGTCGCCATGTGATCGGCGCGGATCACGCTCTTGTCGCCCGTCGCCGTGCAGAAGATGTCGCCGATCGCTGCGGCCTGCGCCATCGGCATCACCTGGAAGCCGTCCATCACGGCCTCGATCGCCGGCATCGCGTCGACCTCGGTGACGACGACCTGCGCGCCCATCCCGCGCGCGCGCATCGCCACACCGCGTCCGACCCAGCCGTAGCCCGCGACGACGAAGGTCTTGCCCGCCAGGAGCACGTTCGTGGCCCGCACGATCCCGTCGATCGTCGACTGGCCGGTGCCGTAGCGGTTGTCGAACAGATGCTTCGTCTTCGCGTCGTTGACGGCGATGATCGGGAAGCCGAGCTTGCCCTCGCGCTCGAGCGCCTTCAGCCGGATGACGCCGGTGGTCGTCTCCTCGGTGCCGGCGACGATGTCGCCGAGCTGCTCGCGCCGCGCGGCGTGCAGGACGCCGATCACGTCGGCGCCGTCGTCCATCGTCAGCTGCGGCCGGTGGTCGACCGCCGCGTCGATGTGGGCGTAGTAGGTGTCGTTGTCCTCGCCCTTGATCGCGTAGGTCGCGATCTCGTGGGCGTCGACGAGCGCGGCGGCCACGTCGTCCTGCGTGGACAGGGGATTCGACGCGCAGAGGACGACGTCGGCGCCGCCAGCCTTGAGCGTGCGCATCAGGTTCGCGGTCTCCGTCGTGACGTGCAGGCACGCCGAGACGCGGTAGCCGGCTAGCGGCCGCTCACGCTCGAAGCGCTCCCGGATCGCCCGCAGCACGGGCATCTGCCGATCGGCCCACTCGATGCGCCGGACGCCCTCGGGCGCCAGTGCCAGGTCCTTCACGTCGTATCGCTGCGTCGTGGCCACTCGTTCCTCTCCCTCGTCTCGGTCTCGTCAGGTTACGCGGCCAGCAGCCGCTCGTGCTTTCGCTGCTCCCACTCGAGTGCGTCGAGCTCCGTGCCGGCGAGCCATGCGTCGACAGTTGCCCGAAGCGCCGCCTCGCGCCGCAGTCGGGCGGCGAACGCGACATCCGAGAGCTCGATCGCGAAGCGCTCGAGCAGCCCACGGAGCGAGCGGAGCTGGTTGATCTCGCGGAGGCCGTAGAGGCGGTAGCCGCTGCCGGTTCTCGGCGGGATCACGAGGCCTGCGTGCTCGACGTACCGCAACATGCGCGGCGACCACCCTGTCTGCGCGGCCGCACGGCCAACGGTCATCCCGTTCACGGCCTCAACCTTACCATAGACGTGTCAAAGTTTGCTACGGAGCCGACGTCCCCTCGCGCCCGTAGTCGTCCTGCGAGACGGACGACGTCATCCAGGTCGGGCGTCGACACCTCGACGATCAGCGTGTCCTCGAGCGCCCGCACACGGTGCACGGTGCCGGGTGGGAAGTGGAAGGTGTCGCCGGGGCCGATCTCGCGCTCCTCGAGTGCTCCGTCGAGCACGCCCAGCTCGAGGGCTGCGCGGCCCTCCTGGACGAACCAGGACTCGTCCTTGCGCTCGTGGTACTGGAGCGACAGGGCCTGGCCCGCGCGGACGAAGAGGAGCTTGCCGCAGTAGCGGTCGGTGAGCGCCCAGATCAGCTCCCAGCCCCACGGCTTCTCGACCCGCTCGGCCGTGTGCTCGAACGGCTGCCCGCTCACCGGGACCCGAGCCAGTCGGGGTTCGCCGTCACGTGCTCCGCGGCCGTCCGCAGATCCTTGGGCGTGTTGACGGTCAGCCACAGCCCCTCGTGCCGGAAGGCGAGCAGCTTGCGCTCGGCGGCGAGCGCCGGGAACGTCGTCGTCTCGTGGTCGCCGCGCTCGGGCAGCCGGTCGAGCGCCTCCTCGCCGAGCACGTACACGCCGCAGCTGACCCAGTGCGGAAGGCGTGGCTTCTCGCGGAATCCGAGGACGGTGTCGTCCTCGTCCAGGTCGACGATCCCGAGGTGCGACTCGAGCGGCACCACGGTGATCGTGGCGGCCGCGCCCCCCGAGCGGTGACGCTCGGCCAGCCCGCGGAGGTCGAGGTCGACGAGCTCGTCACCGTTCAGTGCGTAGACGTCGCCATCGTCACGGCGTGCAGCCGAGGCGAAGCGAAGCCCGCCGCCGCGACCGAGCGGCGCCGGCTCCTCGACCGGCACGATCTCGGCGCCGAGGCCGGACAGCTCCTGCTCGAACAGCGGCCCCTGCTCGGACGCGCAGCTCACGATCACGCGATCCACCCCGGCCCGCACGAGCAGCGCGACCTGGTAGGCGAGCAGCGGCCTGTCGCCGACGAGGACGAGCGACTTCGGCCGCCCGGCGGCAGCCTCGCCGAGCCGCTCGGCCTTGCCGCCGGCGAGCACGATCGCCTCGCGGATCGTCACGGTTTGACGACGTCCGGCTCGGGCGCCGCGGCCGGAAGCGGAGGCGACGGCCTCCCGACTCCCTCGTACCGGAACCCCGCCGAGCGGGCCGCGCCCGGATCGAGCAGGTTGCGCCCGTCGACGATCAGCGGGTTCCGCATCGCGTCGCGCACCTCGGGCGCGAGCAGTCCGACGAGCTCGGGCCATTCCGTCACGATCACGGCGGCGTCGGCGCCCTGTACCGCGTCGGCGAACGAGTCGCAGAACGTCACGCCGTGCAGAAGGTGACTCGCGTCGGCGACCGGGTCCCAGGCCCGGACCTCCGCGCCCTCGGCGAGCAGGCGCGAGGCGAGCACGAGGCTCGGCGCGTCGCGCAGGTCGTCCGTCCCCGGCTTGAACGCGAGCCCGAGGACGGCGATGCAGCGGTCGCGCAGCTTGCCGAGATGCTTCTCGAGCTTCGCGACGAGGCGCCGCTTCTGCAGCTCGTTGACCTCGATCACCGCCGACAGGAGCTGGAAGTGGTAGCCCGAGTTGCCGGCGAGCTGCTTCAGTGCCGAGACGTCCTTGCCGAAGCAGCTCCCGCCCCAGCCGACGCCGGCGCGCAGGAAATGGGAACCGAGCCGGTGGTCGAGACCGATGCCCCTGGCCACGTCCATGACGTCCGCGCCGACGAGCTCGCAGACGTTCGCGATCTCGTTGATGAAGCTGATGCGCGTGGTCAGGAAGGCGTTGGCTGCGAGCTTGATCATCTCGGCCGACGCCACGTCGGTCGTCACGATCGTCGTGTCGACGCCGTCGTAGAGCGCCGCGACGCGCTCCGCGTGCTCGGGGTCGAACGCACCGACGACCACCCGGTCCGGGTGCATGAAGTCACGGACGGCGCTGCCTTCGGCGAGGAACTCGGGGTTGGAGACGTAGGCGATTCCATCGAGGCCGCGGGCGTCGAGGCTCGCGCGCACCTTCTCGCCCGTGCCGACCGGCACGGTGCTCTTCATCACGAGCGTCAGACCGTGATCGAGCCCGGGCAGCTCGTCGACGACCGTCCAGACCGCCGCGAGGTCGGCGTCGCCCGAATAGGTCGGGGGCGTCCCGACGGCGACGAAGGCGAACTCGGCGCCGTCGAGCGCTTCGCGCACGTCCAGCGTGAAGGTGAGGCGGTCGCCGCTTCGCTCCAGCAGTTGCTCGAGGCCGGGCTCGTAGATCGGGATGTGGCCCGCGCGGAGCTCTTCGATCCGCTCCGCGAGGATGTCCCGCACGACGACCTCGTGTCCCAGGTCGGCGAAGCACGCCCCGGTGACGAGGCCGACGTAGCCGGCTCCGAAGACGGCGATCCTGGACATCTCCCGGCCTCTTTCTCCGCCGCTACTTCTTCACCTTCGCGCCGCTCGGGCCGAGCGGCTGCAGGCCCTTGGCGATCGCGATCATCGTCTCGTTGGACAGCGAGTCGATGAGCGTGTTGACGACCCAGTAGCCGGTCTTGCCGACGTGGAGGACGACCATGTGCAGATGCGTGCCGTGGTAGTAGAGGGAGTACGACCGGCCGCCGATGATGCGGTGGAAGCTGCGCTCCGAGAAGAGCACGGGCGCGTCCTGCCAATCGGTCTCCTCGATGCCCCAGTACTCGTTGACGCCGCCGCGGCGGAAGACGAGCCGGACGGCCTTCTGCCGTCCAGAGACCGTGTAGACGCGGATCGGCTCGTCCGGGCTGACCGTGTCCGGGGCAGAGGTCGACTCGATCACGTTCGGCACCATCAACGGGAACGGGACCTTGCGCTGCGCGTCGTGGACGATCGACTCGGTCGCCGTGCGGTCGTAGTAGACGCTCGGCGCCTCGTGCTTGATCACGTGCTGGGGCGCCGGCGGCGTGATCGCGTTGTGGTACGTCTTGCCGACGACGATGCACAGCATGGTCCCGCCGCCGCACATCGGGACGAGCGAGCGAGGCAGCGGCGCCGCGTCGGCCGGGGCCATCACCGCAACGAGCGAGCCCGCTGCCGCCTTCGCCCGCTTGCTCCAGGACTGGTAGTAGACCTTCGAGTGGAAGTAGTCGAAGGACGGGGCGTTCCCGGTCTGGCCGGGCTTGACGTCGCGCATGCGGTAGCCGCGCTGCAGCAGCCTGGCCTTGGCGTCGCCCGCCGAGCCGGGCACGCCGTTCCCGTTCAGGACGAGGATCGTCGTCTGCGCCGGCTTCGGCACCGTCTGCTTCACGTGGCCGCCGAAGGCGACGGTGTTCGCGTCCTTCTGCTCCTTGATGTTCGGGGTGAGGAAGTCGTGGACGGCCGTGTCGATGTCCGAGGTCGCCGCGCTGAGGTCGTTTCCTCCCGTGACCGTGAACTTGTCCTGGAAGAAGTGGCCCGATGGAAGGCTCCGCGCGAAGTCGGCGTAGCCGCCGAGCAATCCGATCGAGAGATGCTTGCCACCGCCGAGCCCGATCTTGACGTTGTTCTCGACTGCGCCGACGAGCTTCGGTATGTCGCCGACCGAGAAGGAGCTGTGCGAACTGCTCCTTCATCGCCTGGACGAACAGCTGCTGCCGCGCGACGCGATAGATGTCCGAGTCGGTATGCCGGAAGCGGACGAAGTCGAGCGCCGCACCTCCGGTCAGCCGTTGGTACCCCGGCTGGAGGTTGATCGTCGCGTACCCGTAGGGGCCGCTCTGGTTGTTGAAGTAGCGCCGGTCGACGTCGACCCAGACGCCGCCGAGGATGTTCACGATCTTCTTGAACCCGCTGAAGTCGACGGTCACGAGGTAGTTGATCGGCAGCCCGGTCAACGCCTTCACCGTGGCGAGGCTGCCGGCCGCACCGCAGAACGAGTAGGCGGCGTTGATCTTGTTCAGCCCGAGGTCGCCTTTGCTCGGGCATTTGATGTCGACCAGGAGATCGCGCGGGAACGACAGCATCGAGATCGTCTGCGTCTGCGGGTCGGCACGGAGCAGCATCATCGTGTCCGAGCGTGACGGCGCGGAACCCTGGCCGGTGCGGTGGTCGTAGCCGAGCACGAGCGCGATCGTCGGCCTGGTGCGGAAGCGTCGGCGCGAGCTGCGGGTCGACGTTCTTCGCCCCCGGGCCTGTGAGCTCGATCGCCCCGACGGCTTCGTGCAGCCACAGATAGATGCCGCCGCCGAAGCCGGCAGCGACGACCAGGAGCACGACCGCGATCCAGCCGAAGACCCGGCCCGTGCGCCGGAGACGGCTCTTGGGCGGCGGAGGAACCGCCTGGTAGAGCGTCATCGCGGAGAGCGCGTCAGGCGGGAGCGTCGAACGGCCGGAGCCGTTTCCGTCCAGGGCCGTGCGGCCGTGTCCTCGTTTGAGCGTCGTACGCACGAGCAGCGAGTAGGGCGCGGAACCGCCTCCGGAAGGCCCAGAAGCTGGTCAGCCAGGATAGCGAGTCGGTGTTCGGAGCAGGTTAGGGCTCGATTCGGCCGGCAGCAGCCGACGACGTACTGCTCGAACTGGCCGGCTCGGAAACGACGTGTTGCCGGAGCCAGCGCTCGGCCTCCTCGACGGGCACGCCCTTGCGGGCAGCGTAGTCCTCGAGCTGGTCACGGCCGACCCGGCCGACCGAGAAGTAGCGGGCCTCCGGGTGGTGGAAATAGAGGCCGCTCACGCTCGCTGCGGGGAGCGTCGCGCACGACTCGGTCAGCTCGAAGCCCTCGTTCCCGGCGTCGAGCAGCGCGAACAGCGTGCGCTTCTCGCTGTGGTCGGGACAGGCGGGGTAACCGAACGCCGGGCGAATGCCGCGGTAGCGCTCCGCGATCACGTCGTCGTTCGACAGCCGCTCGTCGGGGGCATACCACTCGCGACGAACCTCGGCGTGGAGCCACTCGGCCGACGCCTCGGCGAGCCGGTCGGCGAGCGCCTTGGCCATGATCGCGCGGTAGTCGTCGTGCTCGGCCTCGAACCGGGCGGCGAGCTCGTCGGCGCCGTGGATCGAGACGGCGAAGGCCCCGAGGTGGTCGCCGGACGGGCGCGACGTAGTCGGCGAGACAGCGATTCGGCCGGGCGTCGTCGTGCGCCGCCTGCTGGCGTAGGCACGGGAACCGCGTGCCGTCCGCGAGCACGACGTCGTCCCCTTCGCATCCGGCCGGCCAGTACCCGTAGACGCCTCGACCTTGCAGCAGACCGTTGCTCGCAATCTCGTCGAGAAGCTCGCGGGCGTCGTCGTACAGCTCCCGCGCGACGGGGTTGTCGAGGATCGCCGGGAAGCGGCCCTTCAGGTCCCAGGCATGGAAGAAGAACGTCCAGTCGACGTGATCGAGGAGGACGTCGAGGCCGGGCGCGACGGTGCGCAGCCCGGTGAACGGCGGCGCCGGGAGCTCCGAGAAGTCGACTCGGTGGCGGTGCGCCCGCGCGTCCTCGATCGTGCGCAGCGGACGGCGGACCTTCTCGGCATGCTGGACGCGCAGCCGCTCCTGCAGCTCGCGGTTCTCGATGTCGAGCGCCGCCCTGCGCTCGGGGTCGAGCAGATCGGAGACGACGCCGATCACGCGCGAGGCGTCGAGCACGTGCACCGTGGGCGCGCCGTCGTAGGCCGGCGCGATCCGAACGGCCGTGTGCTGCTTCGACGTCGTCGCGCCGCCGATCAGGAGCGGGAGATCGAGCCCGCGCCGCTCCATCTCGGACGCGACGTTGACCATCTCGTCGAGCGACGGCGTGATCAGCCCCGAGAGCCCGACGACGTTCGCGCCGGCCTCGGCGGCCGTGTCGAGGATCCGCTCGGCCGGCGCCATCACGCCGAGGTCGATCACCTCGTAGCCGTTGCAGCCGAGGACGACGCCGACGATGTTCTTGCCGATGTCGTGGACGTCCCCCTTGACCGTGGCCAGCACGACCGTGCCCGCGCGCCTTCGCCTGGGCTCGGACTCCATGAACGGCTCGAGGTAGGCGACCGCGCGCTTCATCGCCCGCGCGCTCTTGACGACCTGCGGCAGGAACATGCGGCCGGAGCCGAACAGGTCGCCGACGATGCTCATCCCGGCCATCAGCGGCCCCTCGATCACGTCCAGCGGCCGTTCGAACAGCTGCCGCGCCTCCTCGGCGTCCTCCTCGATGAACTCGACGATCCCGTGCACGAGCGCGTGCTCGAGCCGCTTCTCGACCGGCCGCTCGCGCCAGGCGAGGTCGACCTCCCGCTGCGTCGCCTCGCCGGTGGAGGTACGCGCGTACTCGACGAGGCGCTCGGTCGCGTCGGAGCGGCGGTCGAAGATCAGGTCCTCGACGAGCTCGAGCAGCTCGGGCTCGATGTCCTCGTAGACGACGAGCTGGCCGGCGTTGACGATCCCCATGTCGAGCCCGGCCTGGATCGCGTGGTACAGGAAGGCCGAGTGGATCGCCTCGCGGACGTGGTCGGAGCCGCGGAACGCGAACGACAGGTTCGAGATGCCCCCGGACACGCGCGCGCCGGGGCAGCGCTCCTTGATCAGGCCGGTCGCCTCGATGAACGCGCGCGCGTAGTCGTCGTGCTCCTCGATGCCGGTCCCGACCGCGAGCACGTTCGGGTCGAAGATCAGATCCTCGGGAGCGAAGCCCGCCTCGCTCGGTCAGCAGCCGGTAGGCGCGCTCACAGATCTCCACCTTGCGCCCGACGGTGTCGGCCTGGCCCTGCTCGTCGAAGGCCATCACGACGACTGCCCGCGCCGTAGCGTCGAACGAGGCGGGCATGAGCGAGCAGCGCCTCCTCGCCTTCCTTGAGGCTCAGCGAGTTGACGATCCCCTTCCCCTGCAGGCATTTGAGCCCCGCCTCGAGCACGGACCAGCGCGAGCTGTCGACCATGATCGGGATCCGCGCGATCTCCGGCTCCGTCGCGATCAGGTTGAGGAACGTCGTCATCGCCCGCTCCGAGTCGAGCAGGTCTGCGTCCATGTTCACGTCGAGGATGTTGGCCCCGCCCTGCACCTGCTCGAGCGCGACCTCGACCGCGCCCTGGAAGTCGTCAGCCTCGATCAGCCGGCGGAACCTGGCCGAACCGGTCACGTTCGTCCGCTCGCCGATCATCACGAAGCCGGTGTCCGGGTCGGATCTCGAAGGGCTCGAGGCCCGAGAAGCGCGGCGCCGGCGGGCGCGCACCGACGCGCCGGAGCGGAACCCGCTCGGACGCGGCCTCGTCGACCGCGGCCCGGATGGCCGTGACGTGCTCCGGCGTCGTCCCGCAGCAGCCGCCGACGACGTTGACGAGGCCGCTGCGGACGAACTCGCGCAGGTGGCGGGCCGTGTCCGCGGGCAGCTCGTCGTGCAGGCCGAGCTCGTTCGGGAGGCCCGCGTTCGGATGGCAGGCGACGTACGTGGTCGCGACCCGGGCCAGGCTCTCGACGTACGGCCGCATCTGGGCGGCGCCGAGCGAGCAGTTGACGCCGACGATCAGCGGGTCGGCGTGCTCGACACTGGTCCAGAACGCCTCGACCGTCTGGCCGGAGAGATTGCGGCCGGAGGCGTCGATGGCCGTGAACGAGAGCCAGAGAGGGATATCCGGCGCGACGTCGATCGCGGCCGCGATCGCCGCCTTGCCGTTCAGCGTGTCGAAGACCGTCTCGACCATCAGCAGGTCGACGCCACCCTCGGCGAGCGCCGCGATCTGCTCCGCGTAGGCGTCGCGGACCTGGTCGAACGTCACCGCACGGAAGGCCGCATCCTCGACGCGCGGAGACAGGGACAGCGTCACGTTCAGCGGTCCGAGCGCGCCGGCGACGAAGCCGCCCGCCTCGTCCGCCGCCTGCCTCGCCAACCGTGCACCCGCCAGGTTGAGCTCGTAGACGTGCTCCTCGAGTCCGTAGTCGGACTGGCCGATCGACGTGGCCGTGAACGTGTTCGTCGTGGCGATGTCCGCGCCGGCGGCGAAGTAATCGCGGTGGATGCCGAGCACGACGTCGGGCTGCGTCAGGTTGAGCAGGTCGGGATCGCCGGCGACGTCGCGCTCGTGGTCGCGGAAGCGCGCGCCCCGGTAGGCCTCCTCGCCGCGGACGCGATGCTGAATCAGAACACCCCATGAGCCGTCCAGCACGACGACGCGCCGGTCGAGCAACGTTCTCAGCGGATCCGCGACAACCATGGGCCTCCGTTCTCCCGGAGCCACGGGCTCGCGGGCTCTTTAGGCGTTTGGTAACCCGGTCGCCAAGCTGCCTTTCAAAGCTCTCCGGGGACGCTCAATGTACCTGACCGGCTCGTGCTCCCGTGGCGGAGTCGCGAGATCTCGCGCGGGGACTAGCCCGAGGGCGGTGCTGCGACGCGGAGGTCGGCGATCGGCCGCCGCTTGCGACCCCGAGCTGGTTCTCGGCGTGGCGGACGCGCTGCTCGACCTGCCAGCGGTCGGCATCCGACTCGCCCGCCTCGAGCTTCGCCAGCTCGGCCTGCGCCTCTTCGAGCTGCCGCCGCGCCCGGTCGGTGTCGATCTCGCGTGCGTCGACCGCATCGTCGACGAGCGCCAGCGCACGATCCTGCTCGACCTTGAAGAAGCCGGGACCGGTCGCGAACTCGAGCACCTCGTTCTCGTGCACGTGCACGCGGGTCGAGCCGGCCTTGAGCATCGCGACCAGCGGTGCGTGCCGGGCCAGAACCCCGATCTCGCCCGCCGCGCCGGGCACGATCAGCATCTCGCACTCGCCTTCGTACGCCGCCCCCTCGGGCGTGACGAGCGACACCTCGAAGCGCCTGCGCTCGTCGGCCACGACCCTGCCCTCCGGCTAGGCGGCGACCGCGGAGGCCTTGGCGTTCTCGACGGCCTCCTCGATCGTGCCGCACATGTAGAACGCCTGCTCCGGCAAGTCGTCGTGCTTGCCGTCGACGATCTCCTGGAACCCGCGCACGGTGTCCTCGAGCTTGACGTACACGCCCGGCCGCGCCGTGAACGCCTCGGCCACGAACATCGGCTGCGAAAGGAAGCGCTCGATCTTGCGGGCGCGCTGGACGGTCAGCTTGTCCTCGTCGGACAGCTCGTCCATGCCGAGGATGGCGATGATGTCCTGCAGGTCCTTGTAGCGCTGGAGGATCTCCTGCACCGCCGTCGCCGTCCCGTAGTGCTCGGCCGCGACGACGCCCGGCTGCAGCGCGCGTGAGAACGAGTCGAGGGGGTCGACGGCCGGGAAGATGCCCTTCTCGACGATCGCACGCGAAAGCACCGTCGTGGCGTCGAGATGCGCGAAGGTCGCGGCCGGCGCCGGGTCGGTCAGGTCGTCGGCCGGCACGTACACCGCCTGGACGGAGGTGATCGATCCGGTGCGGGTCGACGTGATCCGCTCCTGGAGCTGGCCCATCTCGGTCGCGAGCGTCGGCTGGTAGCCGACCGCGCTCGGCATGCGGCCGAGCAGAGCCGAAACCTCGGAGCCGGCCTGGACGAAGCGGAAGATGTTGTCGATGAACAGGAGCACGTCCTGGCCGGACTCGTCGCGGAAGTACTCGGCCATCGTCAGGCCGGAGAGCGCGACCCGGAGGCGCGCGCCCGGCGGCTCGTTCATCTGGCCGTAGACGAGCGCCGTCTTCGAGATCACGCCCGACTCGGTCATCTCGAGCCAGAGGTCGTTGCCCTCGCGCGTGCGCTCGCCCACGCCCGCGAAGACGGACAGGCCGCCGTGCTGCGTGGCGATGTTGTGGATCAGCTCCTGGATCAGCACGGTCTTGCCGAGCCCGGCGCCGCCGAAGAGACCGACCTTGCCGCCCTTCACGTACGGAGCGATCAGGTCGATGACCTTGATGCCGGTCTCGAAGATCTCGATCTTCGACGACAGGTCGGCGAAGGCCGGAGGCTCGCGATGGATCGGCCAGCGCTCGCCGCCGGCGGGAGCCGGATCGCCGTGGTCGACCGGCTCGCCGATGACGTTCCAGAGGCGTCCGAGCGTGGCCTCGCCGACCGGAACGGTGATCGGCTGCCCCGTGTCGAGGACGTCGAGGCCGCGCGCGAGACCGTCGGTGGAGTCCATGGCCACGGCGCGGACGCGGTCGTCGCCCAGATGCTGCTGCACCTCGGCCACGAGGTCGGTGCCCTCGGCGCCGTCGACGCCCGGCATCGTGATCCTGAGCGCGCCGTAGATGTCGGGCAGCCGGTCGGGGAAGACGGCATCGAGCACGACGCCCTTGATCTCGACGATCTTGCCGACGTTCTGGCCGTTCTTGTCCGTGCTAGACATGTGGCTCCTGGATGGGTCGAGGCGCGACTGGACGCCGGGCGCGCAAGCGCGCTCTCAGCGACACGAGTTTACCCCACCCCGGAAGCCGCCGGTCGCGCTTCGGGAGGTCCAGGGCGAGCTCGTGCCATCGCTCGGCGGCCGCCAGCCTGGCGGCGTGATCGAGGCCTCAGGAGGAATGGGTGACGGGGGATGCCAGCATGTCGTGAGAGTACCCGTCCGCCGGCGGCACGACGTGTTACACCGGGCTGGTCAGTAGCTAGGAGGCGCCGATGGGATCGCCGCGGAACGTGCCGACGTTCTGGTCGGATGTCGACAGGCTGCCGCGCGGGAGGCCGTTCGTGTCGCCCGGCTCGCTGAGCGTCGGGACGGACCGGTCGACGCGGGGCACCTGTGCGGGCGCATGCGTCGCGGACGGGCCGCGGAGCCCGATCGCAAGCGCGAGGATCGATGCGGCCACGGCGGCCGTCGACACGCCGAGCGCCGGGCGGCGCCACGAGTGTCGAGCAGGAATCGTGACGGAGTGGGACAGGCGTTCGAGCGGGGTCGAGCGGATGCTCTCGGTCTGCCAGCGCACGTCGTCCGCGAAGCCGCGACAGTCGCGGCACACGGCCAGGTGCGCGCCGAGCAGAACGTGCTCGAACCTCGACAATTCGTCGTCCATCCGGAGCGATACCCACGCCCTGGACCTGTCACAAGCTGCAGACCTCATACCTGTTTGGACGGCGGGAAACGCCGTGAGTTAGCGAATCCTCCCGTAAAACGCCATCAGAACAGCTTGTGCGACGAGTCGGATACCACGCCGAGGACGATCAGTCCGAGCCCGAGGACGACGAAGAGCACCGAGATGTTGATCGCGTCCTTGCGCTCCTCGAGCGTCGCCTTGCGGACGCCGCGCGGGATCAGCGAGTAGCCCTCGTCGTCACCGTGGTCGTGGCGAAGGGGGCCGCGGTTGCCGACGAAGAAGCCGAAGATGAGGATGATCGAGCCCACCAGATAGAGCCCGACCGCGATCGAGCGGGAGAGCGGTGCCTTGGCGAGGGCACCGAAGGCGAGCGAGAGAACGACGGTGAGCGCCCCGATGCCTCCGAAGAGAATCGCGAAGCGGCGGAGAGCCCCGAGGAGCACCGGCTACGACGTCGTGGGCGTGGGCTCCGGCACCTGCTGCGCGACCGGAGCGCGCCGGACCTCGTCCTCGGTCATCGGCCACTTCTCGAGCGGGAAGTGGCACGCGGTCACGTGGTCCTCGCTGGTGCCGGGGTGGCGGATCAGCTCCGGCTCGTCGACGTCGCAGGTGCCCTCCACGAAGCGCGGGCACCGGGTGTGGAACCTGCAGGCGGCAGGCGGGTTGATCGGGTTCGGGACGTCGCCCTCGAGGACGATCTGCCGGCGCTGACGGCCGAGCTCGGGATTCGCGATCGGGACGGCCGAGAGCAGCGCGGCGGTGTACGGGTGCTTCGGCTCGGTGTAGAGCTGCGCCTTCGTCGCGATCTCCACCGCCTTGCCGAGGTACATGACCATCACCCGGTCGGACACGTGGCGAACGACGTTGAGGTCGTGCGCGATGAAGATGTAGGTCAGCCCGAACTCCTTCTGCAGGTCCTTGAGCAGGTTGAGGATCTGCGCCTGGACGGACACGTCGAGCGCGGACACCGCTTCGTCGCAGACGACCAGCTTCGGGTTGACGGCGAGGGCGCGCGCGATGCCGATCCGCTGGCGCTGGCCGCCCGAGAACTCGTGCGGGAAGCGGTTGTAGTGCTCGGGGTTGAGTCCGACGATCTCGAGCAGCTCCTGCACGCGGCGCTTGCGCTGCTCGGGCGTGCCGATTCCGTGCACCTCGATCGGCTCGCCGACGATGAAGCCGACGCGCTTTCGCGGATTGAGCGACGAGTACGGATCCTGGAAGATCATCATCAGCTCGCGCCGCACGGGCCGCATGTCCGCACGGGACAGCCTGGTGATGTCGCGGCCGTCGAAGATGATCTTCCCGGCGGTCGATTCGAGCAGCCGCATGACGCAGCGGGCGAGCGTCGACTTGCCGCAGCCCGACTCGCCGACGACGCCGAGCGTCTCGCCCTGGCGGACGGTGAACGAGACGTCGTCGACCGCCTGCACGGCCCCGACCTGCTTCTGGAAGACGATCCCCCGTGTGATCGGGAAGTATTTCTTCAGGTTCTCGACGACGAGCAGCTCGTCCCCGAACCCGTTCTGGCTCGTCTCCGCGGCCGGTGCCGCCGTGACGTCGGCGCCGCTCGGGCGCGGACTGGTCGGCCGTCTCGCTCATACGACGGACGCCCCCTGACTCAGCGAGGCGACCTTGGCGGCCCAGGCCTCGGCACGGGTCTGCTCGTCGAGGTGGCAGCGGAACTGATGGTCGGGACCGTGGTAGTCCTCGAGCTCGGGCAGCTCCTGACGGCAGATGTCCATGGCGAACTCGCAGCGCGGGTTGAACGGGCAGCCCGGCGGCGGCCGCAGGAGCGAGGGCGGCTGGCCGGAGATCTGCTGCAGCCGCTCCTGGATGACGTCGACTCGCGGCAGCGAGCCGAGCAGCCCCCAGGTGTACGGCATCTGCGGCTCGTTGAAGAGCTCGTCCACGGTCGCGCGCTCGACGATGCGGCCGCCGTACATGACGAGCACCTCTTTTGCGAGCTCGGCGACGACCCCGAGGTCGTGCGTGATCATCACGATCGCCATGTGGAACTCGCGCTGCAGGTCCTGCATCAGGTTGAGGATCTGCGCCTGCGTCGTCACGTCGAGCGCCGTCGTCGGCTCGTCGGCGATCAGGATCTCCGGGTTGTTGATCAGCGCCATCGCGATCATGACGCGCTGCCTCATGCCTCCAGAGAACTGGTGCGGGTAGTCGTCGACGCGCTGGTCGGCACGCGGGATCTTGACGTGCTCGAGGATCTCGATCGCGCGCTGCCGGGCGACCTTGCGAGTGACGTCGTGGTGGACGACGACCGCCTCCTCGAGCTGCCACCCGATGCTCTTGACCGGGTTCAGCGAAGTCATCGGGTCCTGGAAGATCATCGCCATGCGCGTGCCGCGGATCTCGCTCATCTCCTTCGAGCTGGCGTGCAGGATCTCCTTGCCGTCGAGCTTCACCGAGCCGTCCTGGATGGAGTTCCGGCGGTCGACCAGGCCCATCACGGACAGACAGGTGACGCTCTTGCCGGAGCCGGACTCCCCGACGATGCCGAGCGTCTCCGACTTCTCGAGCGAGAAGCTGACACCGGAGACCGCCTGGACGATGCCGTCGTCCGTCCTGAACCTCGTCTGGAGGTCCGTGACCTCGAGGAGCGCCATCAGGACAGACGGATTCGCGGGTCGAGGAACGCGTACGCGATGTCGACGATCAGGTTGAAGACGATCACCGCGATCGTGGAGAAGACGACGATGCCCATGATCACGGGTAAGTCGAGCTGGTTGTACGAGGTGAGCACCTGCTGGCCGAGGCCGTGGAGGTTGAAGATCGACTCGGTGAAGATCGCCCCGCCGAGCGCGAGGCCGATGTCCATGCCGAGGATCGTCACCACCGGGCAGCATCGAGTTGCGCAGGATGTGGTGCACGAGCACGCGGCGCTCGGGGCTTCCCTTCGCGCGGGCCGTGCGGACGTAGTCCTCGTTCATCGTCTCCATCACGTTCGCACGGATCAGCCGCACGTACAGCGCAGCGAACAGGAGCATGAACGTGCACCAGGGCAGGATCAGGTGATAGGCCCATTCGGACCGGGCCGCCGCAATCGGAGCCAGCGCCCGCAGCCGAAGAAGTTGCAGTAGCCGGAGATCGGCGTCGACGCCCAGCTTGTAGCCGAAGACGAAGGAGAGGATCAGGCCGATCCACACCGGATGCGCCGAGATCCCGATCAGCACGAAGACCATCGAGGCGCGGTCGAGGAGCGACCGCGGGCGCAGGGCCGAGAGAACGCCGATCGGGATCGAGATCGCCAGCCAGAAGACGGCCCCGCCGAAGACGAGCGACGCCGTCACCGGTGCGTCCTGCTTGATGTAGTAGTTGACGGACACCCGGTTCGCGAACGAGCGGCCGAGGTCCTGGTGGGCGATCAGGTTCCACAGGAAGTGCCCGTACTGCTGGTACACCGGCTCGTCCAGGTTGAGCAGGTGGCGGACCCGCGCGACGTCCTGCGGCGTGCACGCCCTGCCGCAGGCGAGCTGCGCCGGATCGCCGGGGACGAGGAAGAAGATCACATACGTGATGATGGTCGCCGCAAGGAGCAGGAACACCGCCCAGAACAGGCGTCTGACGAGGAAGGCTCCCATGCTTTAGCGGCTGTTCAGCGGTGTCCGAGGGTCGTGGTCGAAGTGTCGGTCGTGAAGTCTGCCTGATTCGAAGCGGCGGAGGGGCGCCTGTCGACGCCCCTCCGTCCGTTTTTCCTAGCTTCGGTGACTACCCGACGGAGAGCGCGTTGAAGTCCGGCTCTCCGAAGTACGACGAGTAGACGTAGTTGTGCGTACGCGACGACACGAAGAAGACGCCGTTGATGATCGAGTACGGAACCCACGGCGCGTAGTTCTTCATGATCGTGTAGTCGAGCTTCTGGTACGCCTTCGCCCGAGCTGCACCCGTCTGGTTCGCGGCCGCATCCATCAGCTTGTTCAACGACGCGCTGTTCACGTACGCGAAGTTGACGTTGTTCTGATCCTGGATCGAGCGACCGTCGAGGTTGACGTTGACGTAGTCGAACGGGTCGAAGTAGTCCGCGCACCAGCCGGCGCGGGCCAGGTCGTAGTCGACACCCTTCGTACCGAGCTGCTTGTAGTAGACCGAGCCCGGAACCGGCTTGTCCGTCGTCGACATACCGATCTTCGACAGGTTGAATGCGGCGATCTGAGCGATGTTGACCGCGGTCGAGCTCGTCGAATGGAAGATGGTTGCCGTCTTGCCGGCCAGTGACGGGTCGATCTTCTTCGCCACCGCCGGGTTGGCCCCGCGGAAGGCGTAGAGGTTGTACGGCTTGTAGCCCGGCACACCCGGAACCAGGATCTGGTCCGAGCGCTTCGCGCCGAGGAAGCCGAACAGGCGGACCATCGCCGGGCGATCGAGCGCCCAGTTGACCGCCTTGCGTGCGGCGAGCGTGTTGAACGGAGGCCGCGACGTGTTCAGCGCCCAGTAGAGGACGCACGACGTGCCACCGACGAAGAACCGCGACTTGTTGACGCCGTACTGCTGCGCCAGCGAAGCGTTTGCGGTCGGCGGCGGAGCGCCGGCATCGACGTCAGCCTGTCCGGCCTTGACCTGCAGCAGGCTCTGGTCCTGGTCCGTGTTCATCGTCCAGACGATCTTGTCCGGGTTCGCCGGGCGGGAGCCCTTGTAGTACGGGTTCCGCGCCTCGACCAGGGACCGGCCGACGTCACGCGACTGGATGTAGTACGGGCCTGCCGACGGATACGAGCTCGTGACGCCAGAGGTCGTGTACGCCATGTCCGGCTTGACCGCGCCGAACCACTGCATGCCGAGATACGACGTGAACGTCGGGTTCGGCTTCGTCAGCCTGAACGTCAGCGTCAGACCGCTCGCCTTGATGCCCGCGATCGACTGAGCCTTGCCGTCCAGGAACGCCTGCGCGCCGACGACCACGGTCTGGAACTGGTCGTTGACGCCCACGGGCGAGCCCATCTTCGGGCTCAGGTTCCGCTCCCACGCCCGCTGATACGCAGCGGCCGTGACAGGCGAGCCGTCCGAGAACTTCAGGCCCGGCCGGATGTGGAACGTGTACGTCTTCCCGTCCTTCGAAACCGTCGGGAACGACGTCGCCGCCTCCGGATACAACACCGAACCGGCCTGTCCGTTCTTCTCGGGGAAGTTCACGAGCAGCATCTGCGTCGTGTAGAGCATCGACCACGACAGCGTGTCGTAGGCGAGGCCTGGATCCGAGAACTCGAAGTCGTTGTTCGAGGCGTTCACGCGCAGCGTGCCGCCCTTCAACGCATGCTTCGAGACAGGCTTGGCAGCCGGCTTCGAGGCGGAGCTGGCCGTACCGGCAAAGATCGCCGCGACCAACATCATGACCCCGAGGCTGGCAAACACTGCAGAGAGCAGCGTTTTGCTTCGCATCTGACTCCTTCCTTTCCGATGTGCCCCATCCCCTCCGGGCGGCACATCATGCTGAACCGTTCGTGGACTGAGACGTTTCTTGTTGCCGCCGGTTAGCTTGGGCCTAGATTCTCGCGCGCGGGTCGAACGCATCCCGGAGGCCATCGCCGAGCATGTTGAAGGCGAGGGTCGTGAGCAGGATGGCGAGACCCGGCCAAACCATCAGCCACGGCTGCTGGATGTACCAGTCCTTGGCTCCCTCGAGCAGGTTCCCCCAGCTCGCGTTCGGCAACTCGATGCCGAGCCCGAGGAAGGAGAGCCCAGCCTCGGCGATGATCGTCTGGGCGACGATCAGCGTCGAGTACACGATGACGGGGCCGACGAGATGGGGCAGGAGGTGGGAGCGCATGATCCTCCAGTCTCCGGCGCCTGTCATCCGTGCCGCCTCGACGAACTCCTTCTCGCGAAGCGACAGTACGACTCCTCGAACGATACGGCCGGGATAGAACCAGCCGAAGAGCGAGAAGATGAGAGTGAGCGTGAAGACCCCCGGAACGAGCAGGCCTCCGAAGGTGATCGCGTTGAGCGTGTCGCCGGCCGTGACCCGCACGGCGATGATGAAGAGAAGGATCGGGAAGACCATGACCATCTCGGTCGAGCCGGGAGACGACCGTGTCGACCCAGCCGCGGAAGAAGCCGGCGAGAAGACCCATGACGACGCCGATGCCGACGGACACGATGGTCGCGAACACGGCCACCTCGAGCGACGCTCTCGCGCCGTAGAGCAGGCGCAGGAACAGGTCACGGCCGAGCGCGCCGTCCGCGCCGAGCGGCAGGAGCTGCGTCGGGAAATGCCCCTGAGCCCCCGGGTACGGCGCCGTGTTGATGTACGTCCACGGCCCGACCGGCTTGTAGTTGACGACGCCTCCCGACGAGAAGATGTCGTTGGGGCCGTGGCCGAGCCACATGGCGAAGAGCGGGGCGAGCCCGAACGCCGCCGTGAACAGGAAGACGATGAAGACCAGGCTCGAGACCGCCACCTTGTCGCGCTTGAAGCGAATCCAGACGAGCTCCCAGTAGCCGCGTGCCTTGACCTCGTCCTGCGCCGGCGGAGCGCCCGGGAGCGCGACTGCGGCACCGGCGCCGTGCCCTGCGGCGACATCGACCTTGTCGACGGTGCTCACGGTGCTTCAGAGCTCACAGGGCCTCGAGTCCATACCCGGTCGGGGACGCACGTTAGGTGAGACGTTCCCACCGCGGCGAAGGTTAGCGCGTCCATGTGCTGTTTGGCTAGCCCGTCAGGGCGTCGGCGCCGGCGACGACCTCGAGGATCTCCTGCGTGATCTCCGCCTGCCGGGCGCGGTTCATGGCCAGGGTGAGCGAGTCGATCAGGTCGGCGGCGTTCTTGGAGGCGTTGCGCATCGCCGTCATGCGCGCGCCCTGCTCGGACGCGGCCGACTCGAGCAGCGCCCGGAACAGCTCGGTCTCGAGGTAGAAGGGCAGCAGCCGGGCGAGGATCTCCTCCGGCTCCGGCTCGTAGATGAAGTCGCCCAGCACCGCCTTCTCGTCCGCCGACTCCTCGTCCTGCGGATGGAGCATCTCCTCGGGGATCGGCAGGACGTCCTGCTCGACGACCGTCTGGACGAGCGGCGAGACGAAGTGGTTGTAGACGACGATCGCCCGGTCGATCTCCTCGGCGACGTAGAGGTCGGCGAGCTTGTGGGCGATCGCCTGCGCGTCGTGGTAGGAGGGGCGATCGCTGAAGCCGGTCCAGGTCTGGTCGAGCGGGTAGCCGCGGAAGCGGAGCGTCGAGGCGCCCTTGCGGCCGGCGACGAGCCAGCGCACCTGCTTGCCCTCGGCCCGCAGTGACCGGTCGAGGGCGAAGGCGTGCCGGAGGATCTGCGAGTTGAACGGGCCGGCGAGGCCGCGGTCGCCCGTCAGCGGCACGATCGCCACGGTCTGCTCCTCGCGGCGCTGCAGGAGCGGCAGCCCGTGGACCGAGCTCGCCGCCCGCGCCGTGCCGACCATCAGCTCGAGCATCCGGTCCGCGTACGGGCGCATCGCCTCGATGCGCGCCTGCGCGCGGCGCAGCCGTGCCGAGGCGACGAGCTCGAACGCCTTCGTGATCTTGCGCGTGTTGCGGACGGAGCGGATCCGCCGCCGGAGGTCCTGGACCGAGGCCATGGGTGTCTAGCCGGCGGCCTTCTCTTCGACGTAGAAGCCGTCGGCGAACCTCTTCAGCTCCGCGTTCAGCTTCTCGATCAGCTCGTCGGAGAGCTCCTTCTTGTCGCGGATCTCCGCCAGCATCGACTGCTCCGACTGCAGGTGGGCGCGGAACTCCTCGTGGAAGCGCGGCACCTCCGAGACGGGGACGGCGTCGAGGTAGCCGTTGACGCCCGCGTAGATGGCGACGATCTGCTCCTCGAGCGCCCAGGGCTTGTACTGCGGCTGGTTGAGCGTCGCCACCATCCGCTCGCCGCGGGCGAGCGAGTGCTGCGTCGCCTGGTCGAGCTCGGAGCCGAACTGCGCGAACGCCTCCAGCTCGCGGTACTGGGCGAGGTCGAGGCGGAGGCGGCCGGCGACCTGGCGCATGGCCTTGACCTGGGCGTTGCCGCCCACGCGCGAGACCGAGATGCCGACGTTGATCGCCGGGCGGACGCCGGAGAAGAACAGATCGGCCTCGAGGAAGATCTGGCCGTCGGTGATCGAGATGACGTTCGTCGGGATGTAGGCGGCGACGTCGCCGGCCTGCGTCTCGATGATCGGGAGCGCCGTCAGCGAGCCGCCGCCGAGATCGTCCGAGAGCTTGCAGGCGCGCTCGAGCAGCCGCGAGTGGAGGTAGAAGACGTCGCCGGGGAACGCCTCGCGGCCCGGCGGCCGGCGCAGGAGCAGCGACATCTGCCGGTACGCGTCGGCGTGCTTGGACAGGTCGTCGTACATGCAGAGCGCGTGCTTGCCGTTGAACATGAAGTACTCGCCCATCGCGCTGCCGGCGTACGGCGCCATCCACTTGATCGGCGCGGCCTCGTGCGCCGGGGCGGTGACGATGATCGTGTACTCCATCGCGCCCGCCTCCTTCAGCCGCTCGTACACCTGGGCGACCGTCGAGGACTTCTGGCCGATGGCGACGTAGATGCAGATCATGTCGAGGCCGCGCTGGTTCAGGATCGTGTCGACGCAGATCGCGGTCTTGCCGGTCGAACGGTCGCCGATGATCAGCTCGCGCTGGCCGCGACCGATCGGGATCATCGAGTCGATCGCCTTGATGCCGGTCTGGAGCGGCTCCTTCACGGGCTGCCGGTCGACGACGCCGGGCGCCTTGAACTCGAGCGGCCGCGTGTGCTTGGCCTCGATCGGCGGACCGCCGTCGATGGGGATGCCGAGCGGGTCGACGATGCGGCCGATCAGCTCCTCGCCGACCGGGATGCTCGCGACGCGGCCCGTACGCCGGACCGGCTGGCCCTCCTTGATCAGCGGCCAGTCGCCGAACAGCGCGGCGCCGACGTTGTCCTCCTCGAGGTTGAAGGCAAGGCCCGTGACGCCGTGCTCGAGGTCGAGCATCTCCATCGAGACCGCGTTCTCGAGCCCGTAGACGCGGGCGATGCCGTCGCCGATCTGCAGGACGGTGCCGACCTCGGCCAGGTCCGTCTCGACGGTGTACTCCTCGATCCGCTGCTTGAGGATCGACGTGATCTCTTCGGGGCGTAGCTTCAAGGTTGCTCCTTCGCGTCTCTAGCTTCTCGTGACGAGGTCTTGTCGAAGTCGGTTCAGGCGTCCACGCACGCTCGCGTCGAGGCGGAACGAGCCGGCCTGGAGGACGATGCCGCCGATCAGGTCGGGGTCGACGGAGCGCGTCGCATCGACGCGGCGGCCGGAGGCCTTCGCGATCTGGTCGACGATCTGGCGCGCCTCCTCGTCGGAGAGCGCCTGCGCCGTCGTCAGCTCGACCGTGAGCTGGCCCTGCTCGCGGGCGACGAGCCGGTCGAGCTCGCTCGCGATCTCCTCCACGTCGGCGATGCGACCCTTCTCGGTGAGGAGGAGCAGGAAGTTGCGGACGATGTCGTGGACGCCGACGGTGACCGCCTCGAGCGCCGCGGCCTTCGCGCGCGGGTCGATCTGCGGGTTGCGCAGCACGGCGCGCAGCTCCGGCACGTCGCGAACGGCCGCGACGAAGTCGCCGAGCTCCTCCTGGACCGCGTCGACGATCCCCTGCTCCTTGGCAGCGTCGTACAGCGCCCGCGCATAGACCCTGTGGACTACCGCCACGGCGGCCTACGCGGTCTCCCGCTCCAGCACGGAGAAGTCGAGGTCTCCAATCGCCTCCTCGATCAGCCGGCGGTGATCCTCGTCGTCGAGGACCTTGCCGGTCACCTTCGAGGTGGCCTCGAGCGTCAGGTCGGCGACCTCGCCGCGGATCTGCTCGATCGAGCGCCGCGTCTCGGCCTCGATCTCGCGCCGCGTCTCCTCGACGCGCCGCGACCGCTCGGCGTCGAGCTCCTCCTTCAGGCGGTCGCGCTGGGAGTCGCCGACCTTCCGCGCCTCGGCGAGGATCGCCTCGGCCTCGGCGCGGCCCTGCGCGACGAGCGCATGGTGCTCCTCGAGCAGCTTGTGTGCCTCGGCCCGGGCGCGGTCGGCCTCGTCGATCGACGCGCGGATCTTCTCGCGCCGCTCGTCGATCGCCCCCTGGATGCGGCTGAACGCGACCTTCTTGAGCACGATGAACACGATCGCGAAGCAGATCAGGGTCCAGATCATCAGACCCGGCGTGATCTGGATCAGCGGTGAGGTTCCGAGCAGCATCTACTTGACGAGGACGAAGGCGAGCAGGCCGCCGAGCAGGCCGTAGAACACGACCGCCTCGGTGAGTGCGAAGCCGAGCCACATGATCCCCTGCAGCTCGCCGCGCAGCTCGGGCTGCCGGGCGACCGACTGGATCATCGACCCGAAGATGATGCCGATGCCGATGCCGGCACCGACGGCGCCGAGACCGACGCCGAGTCCGAACGCGATCGCCTGCCCCTGCTTGATGACCGGGGCGGTCGCCGCGAGCAACGGAATGATCGTGCCCACCGAATTCCTCCTTAATGATCGGGCTCGATCGCCGAGCCGATGTAGATGGCTGACAGTGCCGCAAAGATGAACGCCTGAATGGTGACGACGATCACGACCTCGAAAAGGTAGAAGAGGATCGCCGCCGGCAGACCGAAGAAGCGCCACGGCGGGCTGTGGATCACGAACACCAGCCCGATCATCACGAGGATGAGCATGTGGCCCGCGAGCATGTTCGCGAAGAGCCTGACCGAGAGCGAGATGAGCCGCATGAAGATCGAGATCACCTCGATGAACGCGATCGGGATGACCATCGCCTTCGGCACGTCCGGGATCAGGCTCTTCAGGTAGCGCGGCAGGCCGTTGAAGCGGATCCCCTCGGCGTGCGAGAACACGAAGGTCATGAGCGACAGCGCGAGCGCGACGGAGAGCGACGCAGTCGCCGCGTAGATGCCGAACGTCGGGATGCCGAGCCCGGCGATGTGGAACTTCTCGTTCGAGATCGGGAGCGGGAGGAAGCCGAGCAGGTTGATCACCCAGATGAACAGGAACAGGCTGGCCACGTACGGGAACCAGAGTCCGATCGCCTTCGTCGGCAGGCCCTGCTCGGCGATGTTCACCTGCGCCACCTCGTAGAGGGTCTCCCCGATCGTCTGCCGGGTCCCGGGCTTCACCCGGATCCGGACGCGCATGAGCACGATCCCGAGCACGATGGTGACGAGCGAGCCCAGCCACAGATAGGCGACGGCCTTGTTGATCGACATGTCCAGCGGACCGAGGTGGATGGAGACCCACGTGTCGAGCTTGAACTCGTCCTCGGGCTTGAAGTCCTCGGCCAGCGCCGACGCAGGCGCAGCGAGAGCGGCGAGGCCGACCGCCATCAGCACCCACCAGCGCCTCATCGCTCGGGCCCCGTGAAGAAGGTGAGAAGCGAGACGCCGAGCTCCAAGGTGTACGCGGCCGCAAAGAGCAGCGCGGCGGCGAGAGCCAGATGGGGGTGTGAGACGGACACGGCGAGCAGGACGATCATGACGGCGATCGCGCGAAACATCATCCCGAACGCGACGACCCCGGACGAGCCGGTCGCATCCACGCCGAGGCGAAGACGTCCGAGCGCCAGGCCGAGCGCCTCGCCCGCGAGCCACAGGACGGCCGCGAGGACCCAGGCCTTCATGTTCCAGCCGGCGACGAGGAACACGGGCAGCGCGACGAGGAACAGCGCTCCGGCCGCTGCGAAGGGCACAAAGCGCCCGGGTACGGCGCGGGGGCGCAGGAGAGCGGTCGGCGCCTGCATCAAAAGTTCTCCCGGTAGCGGCGGTAGACGGCGAAGACCCCGATCGGCACACCCGCGACGGCGCCCGCGAGCACGCCGTAGGGCACCGATCCGGCGGCCCAACCGACGAGAGCTCCCGCTCCCACGCCGACACCGATTCCGCTCATGAGCACCGCGCCCGCGCCGGCAGGCTGGAAGTTGGCGCGGCCTTGCTCCATCAGGGCGAGCATACCAGAGCGGACCCATCGCTTGTAACACGCCAAAACCGCGTCCTTGCGGGGTTTTTGCCGCTGTTTGTTGCGCCTGACAATCGCGCCTACGCGCTACGGCGATCGCGATCGCGACGCGCCGCCTCACGCCGTTCGGCGGCCTCGCGGCGACGGATGCGCGGGTTCGCCAGCTTGACGATCTCGAGCAGGTAGACGACGTAGATCGAGGCGCCGATCGCGAGCGCCGCGAGCGCGGCGGCGGCGATCGTCGGCCAGAGGTGCCAGCGGCCGTGCTCGTGGACGGGGAGGAACCGCGTCCCGAGTGCGGCGACGGCGAGGCATCCGCACCAGAGCCAGATCGTCACCGTGGCGCGGCGCTGCGAGAAGCCGATGTTCAGGAACCGGTAGTGCAGGTGCTCGCGGTCGGGGGAGGTGATCGGGCGCCGGTACTTGAGCCGTTTCGCGACCACGAAGCTCGTGTCGAGGATCGGCACGGCCAGCACGACGAGGGGCAGAGTGAGGGCGACCGTGGCGGCCGTCTTCAGCAGGCCCTCGACCGCGACCGTGGCCAGCACGAAGCCGAGCAGCATCGCCCCGGAGTCGCCCATGAAGATCCGGGCCGGATAGAAGTTGTGCCGCAGGAAGCCGACGCAGGCCCCGAGCACGATCGCGGAGACGATGGCCGCGTTCGGCTTCTCGAGCGAGAGCGCGATGACGCTGAACGTGCCGCCGGCGATCGCGCACACGCCCGCCGCCAGCCCGTCGAGGCCGTCGAGGAAGTTGACCATGTTCATGATCGCCACGATCCAGAGGACGGTGAGCGGCTTGCCGACCCACGGCGACAGGCCGTGGACGCCGACGAACGGGAGCGTGAAGTGATCGATCCAGATCCCGAACGAGACCGGGATCACGGCAGCCGCGATCTGCCCCGAGAGCTTCTCCCACGGCCGCAGGCCGCGGAAGTCGTCGATCGCGCCCACGAGCGTCGCGACCGTCATCCCGAGCAGCAGCCCGCGCGTCTCCGAGCTCAGCTTGAGGAAGGCGAGCGCCGGGACCATCACGCCGAAGAAGAGCGCGAGGCCGCCGAGCCGAGGGATCGGACGCGAGTGCAGCCGGCGCCCGCCGGGCTCGTCGACGGCGCCGAGCAGCCGCGCCATCCCGCCGACGGCTGGCGTCAGCAAGACGACGATGACGAGCGCGAGGATCGCGCCCCAGATCACCTCGGGGTGGTCGGTGAGCTCCGTCCAGAACGAGGGATGCGGGATCAGCCCGACCACGGCCTACCTGGTCGCGTAGAGCCTGTCGCCCGCGTCACCGAGGCCGGGGACGATGAAGCCGTGCTCGTTCAGGCCCCGGTCGATCGAGGAGACGACGATGCGCACGTCCGGGTGGTCGTCGAGGACGCGCTGGATGCCTTCGGGCGCCGCGATGATCGCGATGACGACGACCGAGGTCGCGCCGCCCGCCTTGACGATCTCGATCGCAGCCGCCGTCGAGTTGCCGGTCGCGAGCATCGGGTCGAGCACCAGCACGTCCCGCTCGGCGATGTCGCTCGGAAGCTTCACGAAGTACTCGACCGCCTGCAGCGTCTCCTCGTCGCGGTAGAGGCCGATGAAGCCGACCCGCGCACCCGGGATGAGCGAGAGCACGCCGTCGAGCATTCCGACACCGGCCCGCAGCACCGGGCACACCGCCACCTTCTTGCCGGGGATTCGCTCGACCGTCGTCCGCTCGAGCGGCGTCTCGATCTCGATCTGCTCGGTCGGGAAGTCCTTCGTCGCCTCGTAGGTGAGGAGCAGCGTCAGCTCGTCGACGAGGCGGCGGAAGTCGGCGGTGCTCGTCGAGTGCTCGCGCAGCAGCCCGAGCTTGTGCCGCGCGAGGGGGTGCATGACCTCCGTGACGTTGTCGGCCGCGAACGTCATGCCCGGTACGACGTCCAGCCGCGGAAGCCGGGGTAGAGCGGCCGCCGGTCGCAGAGCGCCGCGCTCCGCGCCGCCAGCGCCGGCAGGTCGGGATCGGGCCCGAGCGCGTCGCAGATCACCCGGCCCACCTCCTCGAAGTCGTCCTCGTCGAAGCCGCGCATCGTCGCCGCAGGGGTGCCGATGCGGACGCCCGACGCGATCGTCGGCGGCCGCTCGTCGAACGGCACCGTGTTGCGGTTGACCGTGATCTTGACCTCGTCGAGCCGCTCCTCGGCGTCCTTTCCCGTCCAGTCCGTGCGGCGCAGGTCGACCTGCAGCAGGTGCGTGTCGGTGCCGCCCGTGAGGACGTCCAGACCGCCCTGCTCGAGCGCCTGCGCGAGCCGGTCGGCGTTCGCGCGCACCTGGGTCTGGTACTCGCGGAACGGCTCCGACGCGGCGATCTTGAAACACGCCGCCTTCGCGGCGATCGTGTGCTCGAGCGGGCCGCCCTGCATGCCCGGGAAGACGGCGCGGTCGACCGAGACGGCGTGCTCCTCGCGGCAGAGCACGAAGCCGGAGCGCGGCCCCGCGAGCGTCTTGTGCGTCGTCGAGGTGACGAAGTCGCAGTGCGGCACCGGGTTCGGGTGGAGGCCCGCCGCCACCAGCCCGGCGAAGTGGGCCATGTCGCAGAGGAGCAAAGCGCCGACCTCGTCCGCGATCGCGCGAAAGCGATCCGCCTCGACCGTGCGCGGGTAGGCCGACCCGCCGCACACGATCAGCTTCGGCCGCACCTGCTTCGCGATCGCGAGCACCTCGTCGTAGTCGACCAGGTTCGTCTCACGACTGACTCCGTAGTGCGCGATCGTGTAGAGCCGTCCGGAGAAGTTGACCTTGAGCCCGTGCGTGAGATGGCCGCCGTGTGCGAGCTCGAGCGAGAGGATCGTGTCGCCCGGGTCGAGGCAGGCGAAGTAGACGGCCATGTTCGTCTGGGCGCCCGCGTGCGGCTGGACGTTGGCGTGCTCGGCGCCGAAGAGCGCCTTGGCGCGGTCGATCGCGAGCTGCTCGATCTCGTCCACGACCTCGCAACCGCCGTAGTAGCGCCTGCCCGGATAGCCCTCGGCGTACTTGTTCGTCGGCACGCTGCCGACCGCCTCGAGGACGGCCGGCCAGGTGAAGTTCTCGGACGCGATCAGCTCGATCTGGCCGCGCTGCCGGTCGAGCTCGCGGCCGAGCAGGTCGGCGATCTCGGGGTCGACGTCGGCGAGCGCCGCAGCCCGGAGCTCGCTCAGCGAGTGCTGCACGACCGCCACGTCGCGGATGGTACTCGCCGACCGGGTCAGCGAAGCGCCGAGCGCACGCGGTCGATCGCCTCTCCCGCCGGCGCGGCGCCCTCACGGATCACGCGCGGCTCCGAGACGGTGAAGTCGATGACCGTCGACGCGGTGCCGGGCAGCTCGCCGGCGTCGACGAGCAGCGCCACCGCACGAACCACCTCGGGCACGTCGGCGAGCGTGCGCGGGTCGGCCCCGCCGTGGAGATTCGCGCTCGTGGCGGCGACCGCGCCGGCCCGCTCGAGGATCGCCGCCGCGTCCCCGGCGAGCCGGGGCACGCGCACGCCGATCGAGCCCGGCGTCTCGCCGCAGAGCCACGGGAACCGAGTCGCCGGGTTCCCGAGGACGAGTGTGTACGGGCCGGGCAGGAGCGTGCGTGCGATCGTCCCGTCGCGTCCCTCGAGCTCCGGCACGAGCTCGAGCAGCCCATCGACGCTCGCTGCGACAAGGGCGACGGGCGTTCCTCGAGGCTTCCCCTTGAGCGCGAGCAGCCGGCGGACGGGCTCCTCGCGGGAGGCGGTGGCGGCGAGCCCGTAGACGGTGTCCGTCGGGAGCACGACTAGCTCACCGGCCTCGAGCGCGGCGACGGCGTCGTCTACGACTCCCATCGCCCCTCGACGACCCGGTCGCGTCCCGTCAGATCTGCTGTCCGCACGACGTCCCGGAAGCCGGCGTCCGTGAGCAGCTGCGCCACCGCCTCGGCCGTGCCGTCACCGACCTCGAGCACGAGCCGCCCGTCCGTGCCGAGCGCGCGCGGCGCCGCCTCGACGACCGCTTCCGTCGCACCGCGGCCGACGAGCGCCGTCCGCGGCTCCCACTCGCGCACCTCGGGCTCGAGCGTCTCGATCTCCTGCGGCAGCACGTACGGCGGATTCGAGACGACGAGGTCATACGGGCCGCCGGGCAGGCCGGCGCGAAGGTCGTGCTCGACAAGCGTGACGCGGCCGCCGAGCCCGGTGCGCTCGACGTTCTCGGCCGCGAGCGCGAGCGCGTCGGCGGAGACGTCGATCGCGGTCACCCGCGCGCCGGGGTGCTCGTCGGCGACGGCAAGCGCGATCGCGCCCGTGCCGGCGCCGACGTCGAGCACCTCGGGCGCGTCGATCCCGTCGAGGAGGGCCAGGCAGCGCTCGACCACGATCTCGGTCTCGGGCCGGGGAACGAGCGCCCGCCGGTCGGTCGTCAGCGTCAATCTCCGGAAGCCCCAGTCACCGAGCACGTAGGCGAGCGGCTCACGCGTTCCCCGGCGGCGGACGAGCTCACGCGCCGCCGCGAGCTCCGCCTCCGTCAACGGCCGGTCGTGCTGCAGGTAGAGGTCGAGCCGCGACACGCCGAGCGCCTTCGCGACGAGGTGCTCGGCATCCAGGCGGGGGTTCGGCACGCCCTTGCCGGCCAGGAAGTCCGTGGACGCCTTGAGGACGTCGCCGACGGTCAAGAAGCGACGGTCTCGAGCGCCCGGCGGCGATCCTCGGCTGCGAGGGCCTCGGTGAAGTCGCCGAGGTCGCCCTCGAGGATCTGGTCGAGCCGGTGCTGCGTCAGCTTGATGCGGTGGTCGGTGACCCGGCCCTCCGCGTAGTTGTACGTGCGGATCTTCTCGGCCCTTTCGCCCGTGCCCACCTGCGCGCGACGGGCGTCCGTCATCTCAGCGTCCTGTCGCTCGCGCTCCGCCTCGTACAGGCGCGCACGAAGAACGCGCATCGCGCGCTCGCGGTTCTGCAGCTGCGAGCGCTCGTCCTGCATCGAGACGACGATGCCCGTCGGCACGTGCGTGATGCGGACGGCCGAGTCGGTCGTGTTGACGCTCTGCCCACCCGGCCCGCTCGACCGGTAGACGTCGATCTTGAGGTCGGACTGGTCGATCTCCACCTCGACCTCCTCGGCCTCGGGCATCACGGCGACGGTCGCCGTCGACGTGTGGATGCGGCCCTGCGACTCCGTCTGCGGCACACGCTGGACGCGGTGCGTGCCGCCCTCCCACTTGAACACGGCGTAGGCGCCGTCGCCCTTGGCCGCGAAGACGACCTCCTTCATCCCGCCACCCTCGTTCGGATTGGCGGAGATCGTCTCCCACTTGTAGCCGAGGCGCTCCGCGTAGCGGGTGAGCATGCGGAACACGTCGTCGGCCCAGAGCGCCGCCTCGTCGCCGCCGACGCCGGAGCGGATCTCGACGATCACGTCCTTGCGGTCGGCGGGGTCGTTCTCCACGAGCGCGAGCTTCAGCTCCTCCTCGAGCTCGGCGAGCCGCACCTCGTACTCGGGGACGAGCTCGGCCAGCTCGCTGTCGGCACGGGCATCCGCGAGCTCGGCCTGCACGGCGCGCCAATCCTCGGCGAGCCGGTGTGGCCCTTCGAGCTCTTTCAGGCGCCTGCCGGCCTCGGCCGCGTCGCGGCGGTCGCCGTAGACGGCAGGATCGGACATGCGCTCCTGCGCCTCGCGGTACGAGCGCTCCAGGTCGTCGACGAGTGCCTCGAAGTCGGGCATGGCGACAGGGTAGCCCCGCGAGTCAGACGAGCTGGGCCGCGACCGAGACGGCCGCCGTGCCGCGGATCAGCGTCGAGATGGGACAGCCCGCGTCGGCTCGCTCGACGGCGTCGTGCAGGGTCGCCTCGTCGAGCTCGGGCACGTCCGCCCGGACGCGGAGCTCCGAGGCGACGACGAGATGTCCCTTGCCCTCGACCTCGTCCATGACGCACGTGGCCGTCACCGACAGGCGTCGCGGCTCGAGCTGGAGCTTCGAGAGCTCAGCGGCGAGCGACATCGCGAAGCACCCGGCGTGCGCGGCGGCGATCAGCTCCTCCGGGCTCGTCTCGCCGTCCGGGTCGGCGACGCGGGTCGGCTCGCTGTAGGCGAGCTCGAAAGCGCCAGAGGAGCGGCCGGCGATCGTGCCCGACCCGCTGGCGACGCGGCCTTGCCAGACCGCTTCGGCGATGCGCTCGATCCGCGGCATGCCGGCTACGCCATCACTTCGACACGGGCTTCGGCGCCCGGCGCCGCCTGCCCCTCGCGTTCGAGCACGTCCTTGAGCGCCTGGATCGAGACCTCGATCTGGTCGAGCGTCGGCTGGCGCGTCGTCAGCCGCTGCAACCACAGCCCCGGCGCGAGCATCGCCATCAGATAGGTGTTGTCCTGGTGCTTGCCGGCGAAGCGGATCAGCTCGTAGGCGATCCCGGCGATCACGGGCAGCAGCAGGATGCGGGTCGCGATCAGCCAGTACCAGGGCGGCCGGCCGAAGAAGGCGAAGACGAAGATCGCGATCACCATCACCCAGAGCAGGAAGGCCGTCCCGCAGCGCGGGTGGATGAGGCTGAAGCGCTGGACGCGCTCCGGGGTCAGCTCCTCCCCGGCCTCGTAGGCGTTGATCGCCTTGTGCTCGGCCGCGTGGTACTGGAAGACGCGGCGCAGGTCGGGAAGCAGCGAGATCAGCGACAGGTAGAGGATGAAGATCGCGACGCGGATCAGGCCCTCGACGATCACGAACGCGCCCGTCGACTTGAAGCCGATGCGGCTCGTGATCAGCGCCGGGCCGACCTTGAACAGCATCACGGCGAAGCCGATCGAGATCGCGAACGCGAAGATCAGCTGCCCGCGGGACAGCTCGGTCTTGACCTCGCCGTCGTCTCCCTCCTCCTGCGCTGCGTACTGCGCCGAGATCGCAAGCGCGCGGAAGCCAATCGCGAGCGACTCACCGAGCGCGATCACGCCGCGGATGACCGGGAGGCGGTAGATCCACCGCTTCGCCATCGGCGAGCTGATCGGCTGGCAGACCGCCGCGATGGCGCCGTCGGGCTTACGCACGGCGACCGCCCAGCTGGACGGGCTGCGCATCATCACGCCCTCGAGGACGGCTTGCCCGCCGACGTTCATCGGCTGGTTCTAGACTCTTGCCGGCGCGCTCGAGCCGGCGCTGGAAGCGCTCGACGCGACCACCGGTGTCGACGAGCTTCTGCTTGCCCGTGTAGAAGGGATGGCAGGCCGAGCAGATCTCGACGTGGAGCTCGGGCTTCGTCGACCGGGTGACGAACTCGTTACCGCAGGAGCAGTGAACGGTCGCCAGGACGTATTCGGGATGAATGTCAGCTTTCATCGGCTTCAGCCAAGATAGCAGAGGCGACTTTCGCGGCCGCGTTGCCGCCCGAGACGATGGCGACGACGGTGGAACCGGGCTCGACCGCGACCTTGCCGGCGAGCAGGGCGGCGGTCGCCGCGGCGCCGGAGGGCTCGCAGGCGAGCTTTGCGCGCGCGTACAGGAAGCGCATCCCGGCGGCGATCTCGTCCTCGGTGACGAGCACGACCTCGTCGACGCGCTCGCGCCCGATCGCCAGGTTCAGCTCGCCCGCGAACGGCGGGGCGAGGCCGTCCGCGGTCGTCGGCAAGAGCTCGACGTGGACGCTCTTCCCCGCCGCGAGACCGGCCGTGAACGCGGCCGAGAGCTCGGGCTCGACGCCGACGATCCGGGTGTCGACAGCCGTCGCGATGCCGGCGATCAGACCGCCGCCGCCGATCGGGCAGACGATCAGATCGGCGTGGGGCACGTCCTCGGCGATCTCGAGCCCGACCGTTCCCTGCCCGGAGATCACGTGCGGATCGTCGAACGGCGGCACGTAGGTGCGGCCCGACTCATCGATGATCTGCAGCAGCCGCTCGTACGCCGCGGCGTGCTCGGGCGCCTCGAGGTCGACCGTGGCGCCGTAGCCACGCGTCGCAGCCACCTTGAGCGGGTTGGCGCCGGCGGACATGACGACGAGGCAGTCGATCCCCTCGCTCGCGGCCGCCCAGGCGACCGCCTGCGCGTGGTTTCCGGCCGACCAGGTGACGACGCCGCGCTCCTTCTCCTTGGCGCTCAGCGCGGCGAGCTTCGTCAGCACCCCGCGCGGCTTGAACGAGCCCGTCTTCTGGAACAGCTCGGCCTTCAGGAGCGCATCGGCGCCGATGCGCGCGCCGAGCGTCGACGACGTGACCGTGGGCGTGCGGTGCACGCGACCGGCGATCGTCTCGCGCGCGGCGAGCACGTCGGCCCGCGTCGGGAGGGGCGCACCGGTCACGTGCATACACTGACAGCTGGCGTATGCGCGGGAGATACGTGATCGTGGCCGCTGCGGCGGCGATGCTGGTCTGGGCGGGAGCCGCCCTTGCCATCGTCTCCCGGAGCGGGACCAGGAAGGCGAACGTGGCCGTTCCGCGCGTGCTGGGGCTCCGGGGCGACGACGCGGCCGTGAACCTCGAGGCAGTCGGCCTCAGGTTCTACGCAGACGAGCATCTCCCCCCCTTCGCGAGCTCGCCGAAGGGCTGGAGCATGACGACGGCGCAGTCGCTCAGGGGGCTCGTCGTGGCCCAGTCCCCGAAAGCCGGCGCCAGCGTCCGGGCCGGCAGCACGGTCGAGCTCTCCGTCCAGCACAGGCCGTAGACCCGAAGCCGAACGCCGTCTAGGTAACGGTGTACTCGGGCCCGGCGCCGCCCTCGGGCGGAGTGAGCCGGCCGCCCTTGGCGGTGATCGCGCCGCACTGGACGCAGTTCGACGGCGTGACGACGACCTGCACCTTGCCGGCGTCCTCGGGGCCGATCTCGTAGACCTGCGCGGGGCACATCTGTACCCAGAGCTCGGCCACCTGTCGCGGGACCCGCGTTTCGATTCGGATGTGGTTGGGCGCGTCGTCGCGCGTCTTGTTGCCGCTCAGGTAGACCGACGACAGCTTGTCGAACGTCAGCTTCCCGTCGGGCACGGGGTAGCTCTTCGCGCGATCCGTGGACAGGAGCTCCTGATCGGCGTCGCGCTCGCCGCCGACGCGTCCGTGCGGGACATGGCCGAGCGACGCGGTGGCCGCTCCGGCCATCGCCGCCCCGCGCACGAAGCCCTTCTCGAACACCTGGCGCATGTTGCGGACCCGGAAGAGGTCCTTGCCGATCAGGCCCGAGCGCACCGCCTGGTCGTACGGCGCGAGCGCGTTCGGCCGCCAGACGACCTCGCCCGGCTGCAGCGCGGCGAAGATCGCCTCCGCCGCCAGGATCCCCGACTCGATCGCGTAGTGAATGCCCTTCAGCGCCGGCACGTTGACGGTTCCGGCCGCGTCGCCCGTGAGCAGGAGGCCCGGCGCGTGCAGCGCCTTCGGCAGTGCATACCAGCCGCCCTCGGGGATCGTCTTCGCACCCCACGCGACCCGCTCGCCGCCGCGCAGGAGCTTCGTGATCTTGGGGTGCGTCTTCAGCTCCTGGAGCAGGTCGTGGACGGACAGCTCGACGTCGCGGTAGTCGAGGCCGACGACCATGCCGACGGTGAGCATGTCCTCGCCCATCGGGTAGACGAACGAGCCGCCGAACTCCCGGTACTTGGCGGCGCCTCGAAGCGGCCAGCCCATCGTGTGGATGACGTGGTCGAGCGGCTTCGCGACCTTCCAGACTTCCTTGACCCCGAGCGCCCACACCTGCGGGTTCTCGCCCTCGAGGCCGAAGCGGGAGATCGCCGCGCCGGTCAGATGGCCCTGCGTTCCCTCGGCGAGCACGGTCACCTGCCCGAGCAGGTCGCTGCCCGCCTCGAACTTCGGGAGCTGCTCACCGTCCCTGCCGCGGCCGCGATCGCCCGTGCGGACGCCGCGCACGCGCCCGTCGGTGACGAGGAGCTTCTCGCCCGACGTCTCCGGGAGGATGGTCGCGCCCGCCTCCTCGGCCTGCTCGGCGAGCCAGCGACCGAGCTGCGAGAGCGAGGCCACGAGGTTGCCGTGGTTCCGCATCGTCGGCGGGGCGGGGATCCGGAGCGCCTTCTTCTGCGTCAGGTAGTAGACGGACTCGTGCGAGACGTGCCCGTAGAAGGGCATGTCCGCGATCCGCTTGCGCTCGCCGAAGAGGTGCTTCAGCGAGACCGGGTTGACGACCGCGCCGGAGAGCAGGTGCGCGCCGGGCTTCGAGCCCTTGTCGATCACCGCCACCGGCACCTCGCCGAGCCGCTCCTTGACGGCCGGCGCCGACTCGAGCAGCTGGCCGAGCCGGATCGCGCAGGCGAGCCCGGCGGGACCGGCACCGACGATCAGGACGCCGACCTCGATCGGCTCCGCGTCGCTCGGCGCTGCGATCACCTCGGCCGGGTCGAACGGCGGTGGGTACTCGGACGGCCGCACGGTCACGCTTTCCGTTGCCGGAGGAGCTCGGTGAGCTTCGGGACGATCTCGTTGACGTCGCCGACGACGCCGAGGTCGCAGAACTCGAAGATCGGCGCGTTCGCGTCCTTGTTGATCGCGACGATCGTGGCCGATCCCTGCATGCCGACCTTGTGCTGGATCGCGCCCGAGATGCCGCAGGCGATGTAGAGCTTCGGCGACACCGTCTTGCCGGTCTGGCCGACCTGCGCCGGGTACGGGTACCAGCCGGCGTCGACGACGGCGCGGGTCGCGGCGACGGCACCGCCGAGCGCCTTCGCGAGCTCCTCGATCATGCCGAAGCCCTCCGGCTTCCCGAGCCCGCGGCCGCCCGCGACGATGACGTCGGCATCCTCGATCGACGGGCCGCTCCGCTCCGCGTGCGCCTGCTCGAGCATCACGGCGCGGGTCGAGTGCTCCTGCAGCGCGACCGCGACGTCCTCGGTCTCGGCGCTTCCGCCCGTCGGTGCCGGATCGAACGCGGCCGTGCGGAAGAGCGCGAGCCTCGGCGCCGACGTCCAGCCGACGTCGACGACGACGGAGTCCGCGAGCGCGGGCCGCGTGCCGACGAGCTTGCCGTCCTCGAGCCGGATGTCGGTGAGGTCCCAGTTGAGTCCGGCGTCGAGCCGGGCGGCGAGGCCCGCGGCCAGGTCGGCGGCGAGCACGGACTGGCCGAAGAGGACGGTGTCGAAGCCCTTGTCCGCGACGAGCGAGGCGAGCACGTCGACGCGGGGCTGCGGCAGCGGCGCGGCGAGCGCCGGGTCGTCCGCGACGTAGACACGGCTCGCTCCGTGCTCGCCCGCCTGGGCCACGAGCTCGCGGACGCCGGACCCCGCGACCACGCCGGCGACCTCACCGCCGAGCGCGGCCGCCTTCGACAGCACGCCGAGCGCGTTGCGCACGATCTCGCCGTCGTGATGCTCGAGGTAGACGAGTGTGGCCATGACTACAGGAGCTTCCTCTCGGCGAGGAAATCGACGATCTTCTCCGGCGCGGCGGCGTCGCCCTCGATGCGGACGGTGTCTCCGCGCGGGGGCGGCGGCTGGAGCTCGTACACCTCGGTGCGCGACCCGGCCTCGCCCGCACGGCCCGTCTCGGCACCGACGTCGGCGAGAGAGAGCGTCTCCTGCGGCTTCGACTTCGCGCCCATGATCCCCTTGAGCGACGGGTAGCGCGGCTCGTTGATCGCGTCCGAGACCGCGACGACGGCGGGCAGCGGCGCCTCGATCCGGTCGTAGCCGAACTCGGTCTGCCGCTTCACCTGCACCTTGCCGCCGTCGACCGTCAACTCGGAGGCCTGCGAGACGAGCGGCCGGTGGAGGCGTTCCGCGACGGCGGCCCAGAGCACGGCGCCGTCCGAGTCGCTCGCCTGCTGGCCGAAGAGGACGAGGTCGGGCTGCTCGCGCTCGAGCACGGTCGCGAGCACGTAGCTCGTCGCGACGAGATCGGAGCCGGCGGCCGCGTCGTCGCAGACGAGGAGCGCGCGGTCGGCGCCCATCGCCAGCGCCTTGCGCATCGCCTCGAGCGCGCGGGCAGGGCCGACCGAGACGAGCACGACCTCACCCTCGCCGGCCGCCTCCTTGATTCGCAACGCCTCCTCGACGGCGTTCGCGTCGAAGGCGTTGAGGCCGGCTTCGCCCGAGCGGTCGAGCCGCTTCGTCTGCGGGTCGATCCGCTTGGAGACGCCCGCCTCGGGCACCTGCTTGACGCACACGGCGATCTTCACGGCGGATCGGAATCTATCGGAGCGCATGGGCAGGCTCGCAGGAGGTGCTGCTAGGCTCCTGGCTCTCGAGCGCGAATCCGTGCGTGTGACCTGCCGCCGGTTGACAGCCCCAGGCGTCGCTCTCGTCGCCACCCTCGCCGCCGCCGCAGCTTTTGCTGTACCGGGCGGAGCGGCGCCGCGTGGGGCGGTTCCGCAGCTCGTCTTCCCGGTCGTCGGTCCCGTCACCTACCGCGACGACTTCGGCGAGCCGCGCGCCAAGTGGCCGCATCCCGGGCAACGACCTGATGGCCGAGAAGCGGCAGATCGCCGTCGCCGCCGAGCCGGGGAAGATCATGTTCTGGACGCACTCCGCGACGGCCGGCTGCATGCTCTATCTCCACGGCAAGAGCGGCACGACGTACCAGTACATCCACCTGAACAACGACCTCACGGCCGGCAACGACAACCAGGGCAAGTGCGTCGCGGGCACCGCCTACGCACCCGGGCTGAAGGACGGCGCCACGGTTCAGGCGGGCCAGCCGGTCGGCTTCGTCGGCGACTCCGGCGACGCGAACGGCATCCATCCGCACCTCCACTTCGAGGTGCACCCGAACGACGGGCCGGCGGTCGACCCGTACCCGTATCTGCGCAAGGCCGTCCACCTGCTCGTGCCCGTCGACCCGAGGACCACCGTCTCGCTGTCGGTGGAAGGCCAGGTCAAGAGCACGAGCGGCAATCGGCTCACCCTGGCGGTCAGCTCGCTGACGCTCTTCCCCGGCGCGCAGAAGCTGACGGGAGTTGCGCGGACGATCGTCCTTTCGGTGCCGAGCACGGCCCAGGTCGACGCGGGCGACGGGACGCTCGGCTCGGCCGGCTCCACCACCCTGGCCGCGCTGGACGGCAGGAACGTGGTCGTGCTGACGACGCCGGCGAAGGTGACGCTCGCCGTGGCGCTCGGCCGTCCCGGCGCGATCAGCGCCTCGCGGATCGCGACGGCGACGCCGGCCCCCGCCGGCGGCCCCTGATCCGCCGCGCCGAGCTGCTCGAGCGGCTCGCATCCGCCGTGCTCGCGGTGGATCGTGAGCACCCGACCCGGGTCGCCGTCGACGGCCCCGACGCGGCCGGCAAGACGACGCTCGCTGACGAGCTCGCAGAGGCGCTCGCGCCCTCCGGCCGCGAGGTGATCCGCGCGTCGATCGACGGCTTCCACCGCCCGCGCGCCGAGCGACACCGGTTGGGGCCGGACTCGCCCGAGGGCTACTACCGCGACTCGTTCGACCACGGAGCAATCCGTGCCGATCTGCTCGCCCCGCTGGGCGCCGGCGGTAGCCGCGAGTACCGCACCTCCGTGTTCGACTTCCGCACCGACTCGCCCCGGGTCACGGATCGCGCTCGCGCTCCGGCGGATGCCGTCCTGCTCTTCGACGGCGTCTTCCTGCTCCGGCCCGAGCTTCGAGACGAGTGGGAGCTCGCCATCTTCGTCAGCGTCGAGCCCGAGGAGAGCCTGCGCCGCGCGCTCGAACGCGACGTCGATCTCTTCGGCTCACGGGAGGAGGTCGAGCGCCGCTACCGGACGCGCTACCTCCCGGGGCAGCGCCTCTATCTCGACGAGGCGCGGCCACTCGAGCACGCCGACCTCGTTGTCGCCAACGACGACCCGGCTGCGGCGGAGCTCAGCGGCCGGTGAACCTCGGCTCGCGCTTCTCGACGAACGCGGTCATGCCTTCCTTCTGGTCCTCGGTCGCGAACAGGTCGCCGAACCGCGCCGCCTCGGCGACGAGGTTCTCGACGTGGTCGCCCTGGAGCGCGTGGTTCGTCGCGGCTTTCGCGGCCGCGAGCGCGAGCGGGCCTTTCGCCGCAAGCGCGCGGGCCGTTTCGGCGACGCGCTCCATCAGCTCACCGGGCTCGTAGACGGCGTTGACGAGGCCGACGCGCAGCGCCTCCTCGGCGCCGACGACGCGGCCGGTGAGGATCAGATCCTTGGCGACGCCGAGGCCGCAGACGCGGGCGAGCCGCTGGGTGCCACCCCAGCCGGGGATGATCGCCAGGTTCGACTCCGGCTGGCCGAGCTTCGCGTTGCTCGACGCGTAGCGGAGGTCGCAGGCGAGCGCGAGCTCGCAGCCGCCGCCGAGCGCGAAGCCGTTGATCGCGGCGATCGTCGGCTTCGGCATCGTCTCGAGCAGCTGGCCGCAGTTGTGGCCGAGCTCGCCCCACGCCTTGCCGCCGGCGACGTCGAGGCCGCTCATGTACTTGATGTCGGCACCGGCGACGAACGCCTTCTCGCCTGCCCCGGTGAGCACGACCACGCGCGCCGACTCGTCGTCCCGGAGCTCGAGCAACCGGTCTCGGAGCTCGGTCAGCGTTGGCAGGTCGAGCGCGTTGAGCGCGTCGGGGCGATCGACCGTGACCGTCGCGACCGCGTCTTGCCGGGAGACGGAGATCACGCCGCGAAGCCTAGTGCTTCGCCGCGTTCACCACCGACGCCGGCACCTGGTCGACGACCCGCTGCTCGAGGTACGTCGCCCGTCCCACGACGGTGCCGTCGGGATAGCCGAACGGATTGCCCGACAGCATGGTCTGCTCCTCCCCGAGAAGCGAATGGGATGTCGGGTCGAAGAGGAGGACGGCACGCACGTGATCGTGAGTGTTCTCCATCCCGACTCCGACGGCCGCACGGCCTGCCGAGTCGACCGTTCGGCCGACGAGCTCGATGCCCGGCAGCCGGGCTGCGACCTCGTAGAGCGCGGCACGCTGCGCCGGCGTCGTGTAGTTCTCGCGCAGCGCATCTCCGACGAGCGTGAACATCTCCGGGTAGGTGCCGTTGGCGTTGCCTTCTGCCTCGGACCTGAGCCTGGCGTAGAGCGCATCCGGATCGGACGGCAGGTCGAGTGAGGTCATCTGGCCCGTGGAGCCGCCGGGCTCGAGCCGGGTGTCCGACGTGCGGCTCCCGAGATCAGGGCGTCCGTCGGCGATCCAGGCCTGGCGATCGCGTTCGCTGAGCCAGACGGGCTGTCCTCCCGTCTCGTGCAGCCAGCCGGTCTCGTCCGGGCCGAGCCAGATCTCTCGCGTGTTCGGCATGAGCACGGAGTACTCCCAGGTCGTCCCGTCGGGCCTGGTCCCGGCGGTCGTGCTCAGGTAGGCGTCGACGGACCTCGTGTACACGTACTGGCCGGGCTCCAGCGTCCCGACGGCCGGATCGTTGCGGGCCGCGCGGGCCGCTTGGTGGAGCACCCGGGCCGCCGACGCCGAGACCGTGGCGCTCGTGCCGCCGAGCAAGACGACCGCCGCGACTGCAGCCGCCGCCGCGACCACGAACGTGCCGACGGCAGGCACGAGCGGGCGGCGCGGGAGCCGACGGGGACGGCGAGCAGCGTGCGCCGCGACGGCCGCGCCGACGCGGTCACGGGCGCCGTCGTCGGCTGCGCGGTCGGGGAAGAGGTCGCGGACGAGATCGAGCTCAGACATTGAAGAACTCCTTGGGATCGGACGATGACGGACGGGTCGACGGCCCATCCCCGACCTCGCGGCGGACACGCTCCCGCGCGCGCGCCAGGCGGGAGCGAACCGTGCCGACGGGAACGGCGAGAGCGACCGCGATCTCCTCGTAGGAGAGGTCGGCGACGGCGAACAGGAACAGCGCCTCCCGCTCGTCGCCCGACAGCCGGTCGAGCGCGGCGAGCACATCCGGCCGCGGGACCTCGTCCGGGTGCGACGCGCCCCGCTCGGTCGCCCTGGCGTAGGCGGCCAGCCGCCGCCGCTCGGTGCGCCAGTGACGCCTGAGCAGGTTCGCGGCGATGCCGAACAGCCACGGCGTCGCGTCGTCGCGGTCGAAGTCGAAGGTTCGCCGGCGGTCGAACGCCTGCGTGAACGTCTCGGTCGCGATCTCCTCCGCGAGTTGCGAGCCGACACGCCGTGCGGCATAGCCGAACAGCGCGTCGAAGTGACGCTCGAAGATCGCTGCGTATGCCCGCGGGTCGTCGAGCGACCGCTGGAGCAGTCGCCCGTCGGGCACCGTGTGGGAAGGTGAGCTGCCGTCGACCATGCCCACTATTGCCCGCACGGGCTTCGAAAGTTCCCGCGTTACGCGACCTTCTCGCGCAGGAACTCGACGATCGAGCCGGTCGGCGCGCCGGGCGTGAAGATCTCCGCCACGCCCTGCTCCTTCAGCTCGCGCGCGTCGTCGGTCGGGATCGTGCCGCCGACGAGGACGAGGACGTCGTCGACCTCCCGCTCGCGCAGCAAGTCGAGGATCCGCGGGATCAGCGTCATGTGCGCGCCCGACAGGATCGAGACGCCGACCGCGTCCGCGTCCTCCTGGATCACGGTCTCGACGATCTGCTCCGGGGTCTGGTGGAGGCCGGTGTAGATGACCTCCATGCCCGCGTCGCGGAGCGCGCGGGCGATCACCTTTGCGCCGCGGTCGTGCCCGTCGAGCCCGACCTTGGCGATGACCACTCGAGTCTTCCTTGCCACCGGGGCGGCAGTATATGGCCGTGCGTCTGACCGTCGTGGGCTCCTCCCCCGCCTGGCCGAACCCCGGCGGAGCGCAATCCGGCTACCTGGTGGAGGACGGCGGCGGCCGGTTGCTCCTCGACTGCGGGCCCGGCGTCCTCGGCCGGCTGCGCGAGCTCGACGGCGGCTGGCCGCGCATCGACGCGATCGTGATCACGCACTGGCACCTCGACCACTGGGGCGATCTCGTGCCCTGGGTGTGGGGCAGCCTCAAGGGTCCGGGCAGGGATGTGCAGCGCGCCGAGCTCTGGCTTCCGCCCGAGGGACGCGACCGGATCCGGGACTTCGGGTCCCGGCTCGGCTGGGACGACATGTTCGACCAGACCTTCGACATCCACGACTACTCGGGGGACGAGCCGTTCCGGGCCGCGGGCTTCACCGTGCTCGCCCGGCGCCTGCCCCACTACACCCTGCTCACCTTCGGGCTCCGGGTCACGAACGGCAGCAGCTCGCTCGCCTACTCGGGCGACTGCGGCCCGGACGCCGTCCTCGCCGAGCTGGCACAGGACGTCGACCTCCTCATCTGCGAGGCGACCCTGGAGGCTGCCGAGCTCGACGGCACGCCGCGCGGGCACCTGTCCGCAGACGAAGCGATTGCCGCGTTCCGATCCTCGGGCGCGCGACGGCTCCTGATCACGCACCGGCCGGGCGAGCTGGCGCTCGCGGACGACGTCGACCGCGCCTACGACGGGCTGGTCGTCGAACTCGGGTGAGTGAGCCGGGTGCCTGCTACTGCGTGAGCGGGACCGGCGGCTTCCAGTGCGGCTCCCAGTAACTCACGAGCCACCGGCCGGTCCTCTTGTCGTGCTCGCGCCGCAGGGCGATGTAGAAGCGGAGAGGCGTCGTGCCGGCGTAGACCGCGTTCTTCTTCGGGATCAGCGCGACCTCGAACTCGACCTCTTTCTGGAGCGAGAACTGCGGGATGAAGGCGGACGTGCTGGCGTTCTGCGCGTCGTACGGGATCACCGGGATGGTTCCCCTGTCCCACTGCTTCCGCGACATGCGGCCCTTGAGGTCGACGTGCACGTTGTCGTAGGCCCAGTCCAGGTTCTTGCGCTGAACGGCGGTGAGCAGGAACTGGCGGGCGATCTTGATCGCGGCCGGGTCGACGGGCGCCTTCGGATCGTTCTTGACGACGTCGGCCTTCTGGGTCGAGATCGGCGTGTCGAGCGCGTGATCCTTGCTCGGCAGCAGCACGGTGACGGTCAGCGCGACGATCCCGGCGGCAAGCAAGACAAGGCTTCCGAAAAAGGCGCGCCGCTGGAGCCGCGGCGAGTTCCTGAAGTTCTCGAGCACCTGGATTTGAGACTAGCGGACGGAGGAAAAGTTAGAGAGCGCGATGTTCAGAAAACGGGAGTCTCGCGCCAGACGCCCCAGACCTCACGGAAGGCGTCGCAGATCTCCCCCATCGTCACGTAGTCGCGCGCCGCGTCGACGATCGGCGGCATCAGGTTCACGTCCTCGCGCGCGGCGGCCCGCTTCAGCTCCGCGAGGTGCCGCTCGACGGCGGCTGAGTCCCGGCGGGCGCGCAGCGCCTGGACGCGCTCGATCTGTTTTTGCTCGAGCGCCGGGTCGATGCGGAGGAGGTCGAGCTCGGGCTCGTCGTGGAGCTGGTAGCGGTTGACGCCGACGATCACGCGCTCCTCCCGCTCGACCTCCGACTGGTAGCGGAAGGACGCGTCGGCGATCTCGCGCTGGAAGAAGTTGTCCTTGATCGCCGGGACGACGCCGCCGAGCCGGTCGATCTGCTCGAAGTAGTCGTACGCCTGCCGCTCGAGCTCGCTCGTCAGCGACTCGAGGAAGTACGAGCCGCCGAGCGGGTCGATCGCGTTCACGACCCCGGACTCGTGCGCGATCACCTGCTGCGTCCTGAGCGCGATCCGGACGGCGTTCTCGGTCGGGAGCGCGAGCGCCTCGTCGAACGAGTTCGTGTGCAGCGACTGGGTGCCGCCGAGCACGGCCGCCAGCGCCTCGAGCGCCGTCCTGACGATATTGACCTCGGGCTGCTGCGCCGTCAGCGACACGCCGGCCGTCTGCGTGTGGAAGCGCATCAGCCAGGAGCGCGGGTCCTTCGCGCCGTACCGCTCGCGCAGCTCCCGCGCCCAGATCCGCCGGGCGGCCCGGTACTTCGCGATCTCCTCGAAGAAGTCGAGGTGCGCGTTGAAGAAGAACGAGAGACGCGGCGCGAAGTCGTCGACGTCGAGCCCCCGCGCGACGCAGGCGTCGACGTAGGCGAATCCGTCGGCGAGGGTGAAGGCGAGCTCCTGGGCGGCCGTCGAGCCGGCCTCGCGGATGTGGTAGCCGGAGATCGACACCGGATGCATCTGCGGCAGCTCCTGCGAGCAGAATTCGATCATGTCCACGACCAGCCGCATCGAAGGCTCGGGCGGGTAGATGAACTCCTTCTGCGCGATGTACTCCTTGAGGATGTCCGTCTGCACCGTCCCGCGCAGCGACTCGCGCGGCACACCCTGCTGCTCGCCGACGCAGACGTAGAACGCGAGCAGGATCGCTGCCGGCGAGTTGATGGTCATCGACGTCGACACCTCGCCGAGCGGGATGCCGGCGAACAGGGTCTCCATGTCGGCGAGCGAGTCGATCGCGACGCCCTCGCGCCCGACCTCGCCGAGCGAGCGCGGATGGTCGGAGTCGTAGCCCATCAGCGTCGGCATGTCGAAGGCCGTCGACAGTCCCGTCTGGCCGTGCTCGAGCAGGTAGCCGAAGCGCTCGTTCGTCTCCTCCGCGGTGCCGAAGCCCGCGAACTGCCGCATCGTCCACAGCCGGCCGCGGTACATCGACGGGTAGACGCCACGCGTGAACGGGAACTCGCCGGGAAAGCCGAGGTCGCGGGCATAGTCGACCTCCACCGTGTCCGGGGTCGAGAGCGCGTCGACCTCGACGCCCGAGATCGTCGTGAGCGCCTCGTCCGTCCGCTCGGGCGCCGCCGAATAGCGGTCGCGGAGCCAGGTTTCGGTCGCGTCCGCCTTCGGCCGATCCTCGGTCGTGGCCACTGCTCGGATTGTAGGCGCGCGACCCGCGGCTACCGGTGCCGCAGCAGGTGCCACGTCTCGCACGCGACCAGCGTTGCGGCGGAGACGCCGATCTGGACGCCGATCAGCTCGCGCGGGCTCCCGTGCACCACGGCGAAGATCGCGAGCTGCACGGCGAGGATGCCCGCCAGGACGAGGGAGAAGCGCGAGCGTCCGAGCGAGAGGAAGTGGTAGAGGTAGACGGTTGCGAGCGCGTACAGCGACATCGCGACGCTGAGCGGGCCGAGCCAGGAAGCGGCGTCCTCGTACTTCGCGCCGAAGGTCAGGTCGATCAGCTGCACGGAGAACGTCCACAGCACCGTCGTCGCGATCGCCGCCGTGACGCCGACTGCGAGCAGGCCCGCGAGCAGGTGCGTCCGCTCCCGCTGCCGGTCGCGCAGCGTCGCCACGCGTGGGAAGAGCACGGTGGTGACCGCTATCGGGATCAGCAAGAGGACACGGGCTCCGACGGACGCGGCCGCGTAGTCGCCCGCCTCACCGCTCGGGAACGCGAGCTTGGCGACGAGCAGGTCCATCGTCGCGAGCGCGGTCAGCGCCGTCAGGCCGACCGCGGCGGCGGCATTCGGAATCGTTGCGAGCCGATGCCGGGGAAGCGGCCCGTGGCCTCCGTGCGCGAGCAGGCCGCGCAGCGGCAGCAGCGAGACGAGCGCGGTCACTGCGGTCGCGGCCGCGACGCCGAGCATGATGGCACCGACGCTGCCGCCGGCCAGCCCGATCACGATCCCCACCGTCAGGCGCGTTCCGGCGAAGAGCAGCGTGGCGCCGGAGAGCTCCCGGAAGCGCCCCGCACCCTGTAGGCCGCCCCAGGCAACCGGGATCACGAGCGCGATCGCGACGGTCGCGGCGGTGGCGGCAACCGCGAGCGAGTTGGTCAGCCCGACCGCCGCCCCGATCGGGACGAGCACCGCCGTCGAGCGCGAGCAGCACCACTGTCCAGCGCAACGCCGAGCGGAGCGTGCCGCGCAGGTAGACGCCGGCGCCCGCGTCGTCGCCCTCCGCGAGGCTCGACGCCACCGAGCGTGCCGTCGTCGCCTGGAAGGCGAGCGGTGGGACGGCCCCGATCAGCACGACGGCGAAGAGCGCCGCGAGCAGCGAGTACTCGCCCCGCTCGAGGACGCGCGCGAGCCCGAACTGGAACACGGCGTTGAGAGCGTTCGCGAGCCCGACGGCGAGCGCCAGCAGGAGGCCCGACCCGATCAGCGCCCGCCGCGCGCCGGCCTGCTCCGCAGCCCGGTCGACGCTCATCGACACCGTCCGGTTCCCGGCTTCGCCCTCACCGGACACGGCTCCGCCAGACGTGTCCGGCCACGTTCCCCCACCCAAGGGCGGGGCGTCGTCCCTCCGCCCACGCCGTGAGCGTAATCACGAATTGCGCACGTGTCTGTGTCGATTCTGTGCCGATTCGTCGCGCGCGGCCGTGTCAGCGATCCCCGCCCGGCTTCCAGAGCGGCTCGATCCCGCCCTCGGCAGCGTTGGCCGCGCGGGCGAGGATGAAGAGGAGATCGGAGAGCCGGTTCAGGTAGACGAGGGCGAGCGGGTTGATCGCCACCTGCTCGGAGGCGGCCAGCGCGTCGCGCTCGGCACGACGGCAGACGGTGCGCGCCACCTGGAGCCGCGCGGCCGCCTCGGCTCCACCGGGGAGCACGAAGCTCTTCAGCGGCTCGAGCTCGGCGTTGAACCGGTCGCAGTCGGCCTCGAGGGCGTCGACGGCAGGCTGCTCGACGCGCAGGCGGTCGGCCGTCCCGAACGGCACGGAGAGGTCGGCGCCGAGGTCGAACAGCTCGTTCTGGAGCCGCTCGAGCGTCGCGCGCTGCCCGGCGTCGCGAGTCGCGACGAGGGCGAGGCCGATCAGCGAGTTGAGCTCGTCGACGGCACCGAACGCGGCGACGCGAGGGTCGAGCTTCGACGCACGCGAGCCATCGCCGAGGCTCGTCTCGCCCGTGTCGCCGGTGCGCGTGTAGATGCGGGTCAGGCGCACGGGCTCGTCGCGCTTCCGGGCCATGGCCCAAGATTACGGCGATGATCCGACGAGCGACACCGGACGACGCGGCGGCCGTCGGCAGCGTGTTCGTCCGCGCGCGGGACGAAATGGCCTATCTGCCCGCGGATCGTCGACGAGCACCGGCCGCTGCTCGGCGGGTGGTTCGTCGACCGGGACGAGATCTGGGTCGCGGAGCACGACGGTGCCGTGGTCGCGTTCGCCGGCGTGAACGGAGACGTGCTCACGCACCTCTACGTCGATCCCGCTGCTCAGAACCGTGGGCTCGGCACGGCGCTGCTCGACCATGCGAAGCATCTGCGTCCCGGGCGACTCGAGCTGTGGGTGTTCCAGAAGAACACGGGCGCGCGCCGGTTCTACGAGCGGCACGACTTCCGGCTCGTCCGGCTCACCGACGGCGAGGACAACATGGAGAAGGAGCCCGATGCCCTCTACGAGTGGCGGCCGGGCGAGTGAGCGTCCCGCTAGCCCTGCGCGGGTTGGGACTGCTTGAGGCCGAGGATCGAGCGGGCGATCACCAGGCGCTGGATCTCGCTCGTGCCCTCGTAGATCTCGGTCACCTTCGCGTCGCGGTAGTACCGCTCGACGGGGAACTCCTTCGTGTAGCCGTAGCCGCCGAGGATCTGGATCGCCTCACCGGTCTGGCGCTGCGCGACGGACGAGGCGAACAGCTTCGCCTTCGCGCCTTCCTCGGTGTGCGGGCGGCCGCTCTGCTTCAGCCAGGCGGCGCGGTGGACGAGCAGGCGGGCGGCGTCGATCTCGGTCGCCATGTCCGCGAGCTTCCACTGGATCGCCTGGAACTCGGCGATCCGCTTGCCGAACTGGCGGCGCTCGAGCGCGTAGGCGCGCGCCACGTCGTACGCCGCCTGCGCGATGCCGACGGCCTGGGCCGCGATCCCGATCCGGCCGCCGTCGAGCGTCGCCATCGCGATCCCGAACCCCTTGCCCTCCTCGTCCAACAGGCGGTCGCGGCCGGCGTGCGCGCCGTCGAGCCTGAGGTCGGCCGTGGACGAGGAGTTGAGGCCGAGCTTCTCCTCCTCGCGCGTCACCTCGACCTGGTCGCCGTCGAGGATGAAGGCGGATACGCCCGCCGGGCCGGGTGTCGCGGCATCGGTGCGCGCGAACAGCAAGATCGTCCCGCCGAAGCTGCCGTTCGTGATCCACTGCTTGGAGCCGGTGATCGACCAGCCGTCGCCGTCCGGGACGGCCGCCGTCCGCAGCGAGCCCGCGTCCGATCCCGCCTCGGGCTCGGTCAGCGCGAACGCGCCGATTGCCTCGCCGCGCGCGAGCGGCGGGACGAACCGGGCGCGCTGCTCGTCGGTGCCGAACATGAGGATCGGCAGCGTGACGGCGCTCGTGTGGACGGCGACCGTGACACCGACGCCCGCGTCCGCGCGCGACAGCTCCTCGAGGACGAGGATGTAGGAGACGAAGTCCGCTCCGGCGCCGCCGTAGCTCCTCGGGCACGCACACGCCGAGCAGGCCGAGCTCCGCCAGCGCAGCGAGCAACTCACGCGGGAACGCGTGCGCCCGGTCCCAGGCGGCCGCCTCGGGCGCGATCCGCTCGTCGGCGAAGTCGCGTGCGAGCGCCTGGATCTCGCGCTGCTCGGGAGTGAGCTCGAAGTTCACCCGGCGTACTCGTAGAAGCCTCGGCCCGACTTGCGGCCGAGCCGTCCGGCCTGCACGTACTGGCGGAGCAGCGGGCAGGGCGCGTACTTCGGGTTGCCGAGGCCGCCGTGCAGGACCTCCATGATCGCCACGCAGGTGTCGAGGCCGATCAGGTCGGCGAGCGCCAGCGGGCCGATCGGGTGGTTGAAGCCGAGCCTGGCGATCGTGTCGATCGACTCCGCGTCGCCGACGCCTTCCAGCAGCGCGTATGCCGCCTCGTTGATGAAGGGCATGAGGATCCGATTGGAGACGAAGCCGGGAAGGTCGCGCGCCTCGGCAGGCGTCTTGCCGAGCTCCTGCGCCAGCTCGACGATCGCGGCGGCCGTCTCGTCCGACGTGTCGAGGCCGCGCACGACCTCGACGAGGCCCATCAGCGGCACGGGATTGAAGAAGTGCATGCCGATCACGCGGTCGGGCCGGCCGGTGGCGGCGGCGAGCGACGAGATCGGGATCGACGACGTGTTCGACGCGAGAATCGCGGCCTGCCGGGAAGAGCGCATCGGCCCTCGAGAACACGTCTTCCTTGACCGCGGGCGTCCTCGACGACGGCCTCGATCATCAGGTCCGCGGCGACGAGGTCGTCGACGGGCGTGACGCGGCCGAGCACCTCGTCCGGGTCGGCGCCGCCCTTCTCGGCGAGGCGGGCCAGGCTCTTCCGCATGGCGCCGAGTCCGCGCTCCGTCGCTCCCGGAGCCGCGTCGTAGAGCGAGACCCGGCGACCCGAGCCCGCGACGACCTGGGCGATCCCGCCGCCCATCTGGCCCGCGCCCACGACGAGAACGTGCTCGAAGCTCACGACGAGGCAGGCTAGCGAGGCCCGGCGTCGCGCGCCGTCAGGGCGTAGAGCGTGTAGTCGGCGCGGCCGTCGCCGTCGGGCATGAAGGCGCGCAAGGTGCCCTCGAGCGCGAAGCCCGCCTTCTCCAGCGCGCCGCGCATGGCGGCGTTGTCGACGTGCGTCGACGCCTGCACGCGGTCGAAACCGTCCGCGAGCAGGTGCCGGGACAGGAGCGCGACCGCCTCCGTGCCGAGACCGGCGCCGCGCATCTCGGGGACGAGCTCGATGCCGATCTCGCAGACGCCCGGCGGAAACGCGCCCTCACCGGAGCGCGCCTCGATCGACCCGACGAGGACGCCGTCGCTCTCGATCGCGAGGTCGAGGCGGCCGTCGACGACCTTCCCCGAGCGCGCGACGCGGAGCCGGAACCGCTCGAACGTGAGCGAGCCCACCCGCGCCGTGCTGCTGCGTGCCTGCTCGTACGCCGCGGCGATCTCGTCCGGCCGGAACGGCCGCAGCACGACCAGCTCCCCACGCAACTCCACGCGCCCGTCCTCCACCGAACGACGTTAACCGGTGGGAGGCGCGGGAGCTAGACCTCGATCAGCAGTGCGTCACCCTGGCCGCCGCCGGAGCAGATCGCCGCGAGACCGAGGCCGCCGCCGTTCCGTCGCAGCTCGTGGATCATCGTGCCGACGATGCGGCCGCCGCTCGCCCCGATCGGGTGGCCGAGCGCGACCGCGCCGCCGTTCACGTTCGCGATCTCCTCGTCCGCGCCGAGCATCCGCGTCGAGTTGAGCGCGACGGACGCGAACGCTTCGTTGATCTCGACTCGCTTGACGTCACCGATCGTCTTGCCCGCCTTCGAAAGCGCCTGCTGGCCGGCTCGCGCGGGCGTGCGCGCGAGATAGGCGAAGTCGTCCGCCACGTATCCCTGCGCCAGGATCGTCGCCAGCGGCTCGAGCCCGCGCCGGCGCGCGAACTCCTCCGAGCAGACGACGACGCAGGAGGCACCGTCGTTCACGCCGGGCGCGTTGCCGGCGGTCGTCGTGCCCTCGGGGTCGAACACCGGCTTCAGCTTCCCGAGCGCCTCGGCCGTCGTGTCGGGGCGCACGCTCTCGTCGGCCGCGACGTCGCCGACCGGGACGATCTCGTCGTCGAAGCGACCTTCGCGCTGCGCCGCGGCCGCGCGCTGCTGCGAGCGCGCCGCCCAGGCGTCCTGGTCCTCACGCGAGATGCCGAGCTCGCGGGACACCTGCGTGTTCTGCAGCACCATGTGCAGCCCGTCGAACGTGGACGTGAGCCCGTCGAAGATCATCGAGTCGATCAGCTCGCCGTTCCCGAGGCGGTAGCCGTACCGGGCCTTCTGGAGCAGATAGGGGGCGTTCGACATCGACTCCATTCCGCCCGTGACGACGAGCTCGTGCTCGCCCGCGCGGATCATCAGGTCGGCGATCTCGATCGCGCGGATCGAGGAGGCGCAGACCTTGTTGATCGTGTCCGCGGGCGTCTCCTTCGGCAGGCCGGCGGCGATCGCGGCCTGCCGCGCGGGCGCCTGCCCGGCACCCGCCTGGAGCACCTGGCCCATGATCACGTACTCGGGCTCGGAGGCATCGAGGCCGGCGCGCTCGAGGGCGGCGCGGATCACGTGCGCGCCGAGCCGCGTCGCCGGAGAGTCCTTGAGGCCGCCGCCGAGCTTGCCGAACGGCGTCCGGACGGCGGCGACGATGACGGAGCGGGCCATGGGCTCAGCTTATCGGCGTGTCGCTAGCCGACCCGCACCGGCGGCGTGACGAGCGGGACCGACGCGCCCCAGCGATCGCGGACGACCACCACGTAGCGCACCTGCCTTCCACGCGGCACGGTGCGGTCTACGCACCCCGGCCCGAGCGTCGAGCAGACGAAGTGCATGCCGCGGCTGCCGCGGGCGAGCGGATCGCGAGCACGCGCCCGGAAGATGCGGACGCTCAGCACGCGCGGGTCAGGAGCGCGCCGCACGTGAATCGCGACCCCGCCGGAACCGCTCGACGTCGTGACGGCGAGCGGCGCGGGAGTCCGGACGAGCTCGGCGAGCGCGTTGCGGACGAACGTCTCGAGGCGGGCATCGCCGCTCGATGCATCCTGTGGGTGCGGGCGGAAGTCGTCGAGTCCCTTCGCGAAGCTGAGCGAGCCCGCGCTGAAGACGATCGCTCCGGACGGCGCCGTGAAGCGGACGGCGTCGGCCGAGGCGGGCGGGCCGGCGAAGTGGAAGAGCGCGGTCGGCGCGGAGGCACGGCAACCCGGCTCGATCGCATCCCATTCGTAGCCGACCAGTCCCGGAAGCGTGCTGGCCGGCGTGAAGCCGGTGCCCGCGAACCAGGGGTCCGCCAGCGAGCGCCGGCGCGACGGAGTAGTCGTGCTGGCCGCCGATCGATTCCGCCTCGCCGCTGCGGCGGTACTGCACGCCTTCGAGCAGGCACTCCGGCCGCGGCGGGACGAGATCGCGGAAACGGCGGGTCTTCAGCGCCGGATCGGACACGGGATCGAGGTTGCCCACCCGGTACTCCACGATCGTCCGGCGGTCGTCCGCGTAGCGCATCTGCCAGTAGCCGTCGTTCGCGCCCATGAACGCGAGATTCGTCGACGCCGCCCGGGCGGCGTCGAACCCGTCGCGCATCGCCTTCGTCCAGTACTCGTCGTGCCCGGCGACGATCACGAGCCGGTGCCGGAGCAGCTCGCCCGGGTCCGCGTCGATGTCGACGTCCGTCGTATAGGAGACGTCCTCACCCGATTCCTCGAGGAAGTGGACGAGCGGCAGCTCGTACTCCCAGAGGTTCTGGGTCGTCTGGTCGTACGGCCGGTCGAACGAGACATGCGTGCACACGCCCTTGCACGACGCGCCGGTCGGTCCTCGTACAGGCTGAAGCCGCCCCAGCGGTTGTACGCCTGCCACGTGTTGACGGCCGCCTGGACGAGGACGGCCGCCTGCTGCGACGCCGGCGCGCGGACGACGAACGGAACCCAGCTGCCGCGGCCCGCGTCGGGGCCGGTCGTCAGCCGGAGCACGGCGACGTAGTAGCCGCTCACCCATCCGGCCGGCACGCTGACCGTGTCGGTGACGGGCCAGCCCGCGTCGACGAATCCCGTCGACGCGGGCATGCCGATCGGCTGCGCCTGACCCGCCTCGTCCGTGCAGGCCGCCGGCAGGCACGCCTCCAGCCGGCCGCCGGTCCCCCCGTACCACCCGAGGCGGTAGAGCTCGACGCGGTAGCGGGCGGCGGGCGCCGTCGAGACGTGCAGGTCGAGCCGGTCGCCCGGCGCGGACGCTGACCTCGGCGGCGTAGCCCTCGATCGCATGACTGGACGCCTGCGGCACGCGCCAGCCCGCCGAGCCGGGCAGGGCGTTTTCGCGCTGAATCGCGTTCAGCCTCGACGCTCCGGACGAGCCGGAGGCGAGGACGCAGACGAGGACAACGCCGCAGGCGATGACCGCTCTCACCCCGCCAGCGACCCTAGCCGAAGACTGTGTGAGAAATCGAAGGACCCGATAGCAGGCAAAAAGGCCAATTCGCCACTACATTTCGTCAGGATGAGTTCACCACTGCCCTCGCGCTACGTCGGCCCCGAGCGGATCCACCACGGGGAGACGACCGACGTCTACTCCGCGCTCGACCGCCAGCTGGGGCGCAAGGTCGCGATCAAGATCCTGTCGCCGCGCGCCGCCCGGGACGAGCAGCTACGCGCGTGGCTGCGCCGCGAGGCGATGGCAGTCGCCCGCCTCTCGCACGTACTCGAGGTCGTCAGGGTCTACGACGTCGGCGACTGGCGCGGTCGCCCGTACATGGCGATGGAGTACCTGGGCGGCGGCAGCCTGGCCACACGGCTCGAGCGCGGCCGGGTCACGGGCGAGCTCGCCCTGCGCTGGCTCTGGCAGGCGGCGACGGCGCTCGACGCCGCGCACGAGCTCGGGATCGTCCATCGCGACGTGACGCCGCACAACCTGCTCCTCGACGTGCGCGACAACGTGCGGCTCACGGACTTCGGGATCGCGACCGCTCTCGACGGCGCGGGAGGCGCGGTCTCTGACGAGGAGCTGATCCAGGGCACGGGCGGCTTCATCGCCCCCGAGCACCTGGCCGGCGGCGCGGCGACGCCCGCGAGCGACATCTACGGGCTGGGCGCGGTCGCGAAGGCGCTGCTCGCGGAGGCTCCTGACGTCAACGCGGCGGCGCCCGAGGTGCAGGCCGTGCTCGCCCAGGCGCTGGCGCGCAAGCCGGCCGACCGCTTCGGAAGCGCGCGCGAGTTCGTGCAGGAGCTGGCGACGGCGCTCGTGCCCGACCGCGCGACGACGCAGGTCTTCCACGGCGCCGCGACGGAGGTGTTCGCGCGCCCGACACGCGTCTTCTCCGCACCGCCCGCACCGGAGCCGCGCCCGGCGGTGAAGACGAGCACCGTCCTGCCGCTCGTCGCCGTGGAGCGCCTCGCCCGCGCGGCGGTCCTGATCGCGGTCGGGCTCACGGCGATCCTGCTGCAGAACCATCCGGAGCTCTCGATCCGCTCGACCGCGCTGCGCCTCGACCTGGCGCTGAACCCGCTGCAGCACTTCTACGACATCTTCTCCGGGACGGTGCGCTGGGTCTCACCGCACGACTTCCTCGTCCTCGGCACCGTCGCGCTCGCCTTCGGCGGGCTGTACACGATCGAGGGGATCGGGCTCGCCTGCCGGCTGCGGGCGGCCGTCTATCTCACAGTGCTGACGACGGTCGCGCTGATCCCGGTCGAGGTGTGGTGGCTCTGGCAACATCCGGGCCGGCTCAAGGAGGTTGCGCTCGCCGTCAACGTCGCGGTCGCCGTCCTGCTCACCGGGACGATCGTCCGCGACCGCTTCGCCGCCCGCCGCGCCCGCCGCCACACCGGCGCCGCGGCAGCCCGCGTGTCGGTCTAGCTAGCGCGGGGGGATACCGGCTTCCGCCGTGATCAGTACTCGCCCGGCGGGGGCTGGGGCGGGCGGCGGGCGTGGCCGCCCTCGTCCTCGAGCAAGGGCTCGACGCGCTCGCGTTCGTCCGCCTGCGGCGCCGGGCCCTCCCCCACGCCGGCCTGCCACGAGGCCCACAGCCGCGCGTAGTGCGACTCGCGCCGGAGCAGCTCGTCGTGGGAGGCGATCTCGACCAGGCGGCCCCGGTCGAGCACGGCCACGCGGTCGGCCCGCTCTGCGGTCGAGAGCCGGTGCGCGATCGTGATCATCGTGCGCCCGTCCGCCACGGCTGCGAGTGCCCGCTCGACGAGCGACTCGGTCTGCGGGTCGAGGTTCGACGTCGCCTCGTCCAGGACGATCACCTCCGGGTCGGCCAGGGCCACGCGGGCCAGGCCGACGAGCTGTCGCTCGCCGGACGACAGCCGCACGCCTCGTGTCCGCACGTCGGTCTGCAGGCCGTCGGGCAGCGAGGCGAAGCGGTCGTAGACGCCGATGCGGCCGAGCGCCTCGACGACGTCGTCGTCGCTCGCCTCCGGGCGCCCGAGACGCACGTTGTCGGCGATCGAGCCCGAGAACAGGTGCCCCTCCTGGGGCAGGAAGACGATGCGGCGGCGGAGCCCCACGTGCGTCGTGTCGCGGAGGTCGACGCCGCCGAACGCGACCTCGCCGGCGCTTCGGGTCGTAGTGGCGCGTCAGCAGCTTCGCGAGCGTCGACTTGCCGGCCCCGGTCGGCCCGACGAGCGCCAGGTGCTCGCCCGGCTCGAGCCGAAGCGACACGCCGTCGAGCACGCTCATGTTCTCGCCGTACGCGAAGCCGACGTCGGTCCCGGCGAGCTCGCCGCCGCCCGGGAGGGACATCGCCTCGGCAGCGTCGGCGACCGTGACGGGCGTCTCGAGCAGGCCGACGATCTTCGTCAACGCCGCCCGCCCCGACTGGAACTCGCTGAACCAGTCGCCGAGCCGGGCGATCGGGTCGAACAGGCTCGACAGGTAGAGCGCGAAGGCGACGACGGTGCCCGTGCTCACCTCGCCACGGCTGTGCAGCACGCCGCCGACCGCCACCACGGCGGCCGCCGCGATCGCCTGCGCGAGCGAGATCACGGGGAAGAAGCCGATGTTGACGAGCGAGACGTGTCGCCACGCCTGGACGTTCGCGTCCGAGCGGAGCCGGTAGAGGCCGAACCGCTCCTGCTCGCGCCCGAAGGACTGCACGACGCGGATCCCGCTCAAACCTTCCTGGAGCGCGGTCAGCGTGTCGGCGACCCGGTCTCGCAGCGCGAGATAGGCCGGCCGCGACCGGCGCTGGTAGCGGACGACTGCGAACGCGAGCGGCGGCGCCGCGACCAGCGTGAACGGCGGTCAGGAGCGGCGACAGCGCGAGCAGCACGCAGAACGTGACGACGAGGAGCATCAGGCTGCCGACGACCTCGATCAGCACCGTGCGCGTGAACGTCGTCAGCGTCTGGACGTCCGCGGTCAGGCGTGAGACGAGCACGCCCGACCGCTCGCCTCTCGAAGAACGGCAGCGACAGCCGCTGGAGCTTCTCGAACGCCGCCACGCGCAGATCGCCCAGGAAGCGCTCGCCGGCGCGCGCCGACGACGAGCACGATCGCGCGCTCGAAGAGCGGCCGCAGGACGACGAGGACGAGGTAGACGAGCGCGACGCGGTTGACCACGCTCAGGTCGTCCTTCTCGATCCCGTTGTCGATCGCATAGCGGACGAGGAACGGCCCGGCGATGGTCACGAACGTGGCGCCGACGATGCCGGCGGCCGCGATCGCCGACCTGCTTCCGGTAGGGTCGCAGGAGCGCGAAGCGTCCGTTGCCGGACAACGCCTTTCGGGAGCTCGCGCGTCACGCGGCCGCCTCCCGGTCGAGCGCGAGTAGGCGCCGGTAGCGGAGCGAGCGGGCCGCCAACTCGGCGTGGGTGCCGGTCTCGACGATCCGGCCGTCCTCGAGCACCGCGACGCGGTCGGCGAGCGCGACAGTCGCCGGCCGGTGGGCGATCACGAGCGTCGTCCGGCCGGCCATCACCGTCGCGAGAGCAGCGCGGATCTCGTGCTCCTTCGTCGCGTCGACCGACGAGGTGGCGTCGTCGAGGACGAGCACGCGCGGGTCGGCGAGGATCGCCCGCGCGAGCGCGAGCCGCTGGCGCTGGCCCCCGGAGAGCGAGAAGCCGCGCTCGCCGAGCACCGTCTCGTAGCCGTCGGGCAGACGGAGCACGAACTCGTGCGCTCCGGCGACCCGCGCCGCGTGCTCGACCTCCTCGCGGCGAGGCATCCGGGCGCGCGAACGCGATGTTCGCCATCACCGTGTCGCTGAACAGGAAGGTCGTCTCCGGCACGAAGGCGACCGCCCGCCGCAGCTCGTCGAGCGGCAGCTCGCGGACGTCGACGCCGCCGATCCGGACGGCGCCGACCTGGACGTCGTACATCCGCGCGAGCAACGCCGCCGCCGTGCTCTTCCCCGAGCCCGTGGCGCCGACGAGCGCCGTCGACGTTCCGGCCGGGATGGTCAGGTCGAAGCCCGTCGAGCACCGGGCGCTCCGGGTCGTACCCGAAGCGCACGTGCTCGAAGGAGACGTCGGCAGCGCCGTCGGCGAGGTGCCGGGGCGACGGCGGGTCGACGACCGACGGCACGGCCACGAGCACCTCGTCGATCCGGCCGGAGGCGGCGACGGCGCGCTGCACGGTCCCGATCCGCTGGCCGAGCGTCCGCAACGGCCAGACGAGCATCGCGACGTAGAGGTTGAAGGCCGTGAAGCCGCCGATCGACAGCTCGCCCGACACGGTCAGCCGTGCTCCGTACCAGAGGACGGCGAGGATGCCGATCAGCGGCAGCGCCTCCAGGGCGGGCAGAAACAGCGCGTCGACGTCGGCCACCGCCAGCGCCCGCTCGACGATCCTGTCGCTCGCGGCCCGGAAGCGGCGCTCGAGCTCAGGGCCTGCTCCGAGACCCTTGACGACGCGGATCCCGCTGATCGTCTCCTCGGCCAGCGCCGTCGAGACGGCGAGCTCCTCCTGCAGCACCCGCGTGCGCTCCGCGTAGCGCGCCGAGTAGCGCCAGAAGCCGATCGACACCAGCGGCAGCGGGATCAGGACGACGAGCGCGAGACGCCAGTCGAGGATGGGCAGCACGATCGCGACCGCGACGACGGTCACGAGGTATCCGATCGTGTGCCCGGCGGAGTCGAGCACACGCGCGACGAGCTCGGCGTCGTTCGACGCACGGCTCATCAGGTCGCCGGCGCCGACCCGATCGTGGTAGGCGACGTCGAGCTCGAGCGCGTGCCCGTAGATCCCGTCGCGGACGTAGGCATCCCCGCGCGCGCGGTTGCCGATCGCAAAGTAGTGGCGGACAGCCCCGCTGACCGCCTCGACCGCCCCGACGGCGAGAATCGCCGCGCACCAGGCGTAGAGCGCCGTTCGGTCGCCGCCGACGACGCCCTGGTCGATCGCCTCCCCGATGAAGAGCGGCGCGGCGATCGCCGCCGCCTGCCACGCAGCGCCCGCGACGACCGCCCAGAACGACCCCGCTGCGCTGCGCCCTGATCGCGCCCAGCAGAAATTCGCCAGGCGTCGCGGCGCCCTTCAGCGTCCGTGCTCCGCGCCCACGTCCCTACCGTACTAGTCCCGGGCGACGCCCCGGGACTAGTACGGCAGAGAGCGATCTACGCGGCGTTGGTGAGGTCCTCGTCGGTCGCGACGAGGCCCTCGAGCTGGCCGGCGAGGCGGCTGAGCGCCTGCGCCTCGAGCTGGCGGACACGCTCGCGCGTGAGGCCGAGCTCCTTGCCGATCGCCTCGAGCGAGGTCGGCTCGCCGTCGAAGCCGAAGCGCAGCTCGAGCAGCCGGCGCTCGCGCTCCGGCAGCCGGCGCACCGCGGTGCGGACGGACTCGCGCCGCAGCGACTCGCCCGCGACCTCGGCCGGGTCGTCGGCACTGGAGTCGGCGAACAGGTCGCCGAGCTCGCCGCCGTCGTCGTCGCCGACCGACTGGTTCAGCGAGACGGACGCCTCGACGGTGCCGAGCGCCTCCTCGACGTGGCGAAGCTCGAGACCGGTTGCGGCCGCGAGCTCCTCCTCGGTCGGCGCCGTGGCCGGTCTTGCGCCTCGAGCCGCTGGCGCGCGCGCGCCAGCTTGACCTGCCGCTCGTGGACGTGTGCCGGCACGCGGATCGTGGCCGACTGGTTCGCGACCGCACGCTGGCAGGCCTGGCGGATCCACCAGGTGGCGTACGTCGAGAACTTGTAGCCGCGGCGCCAGTCGAACTTCTCGACGGCACGGTTCAGCCCGATCACGCCCTCCTGGACGAGGTCGGCCAGCGGCAGGCCGTGGCCCTGGTAGCGCTTCGCGATCGAGACGACGAGGCGCAGGTTCGAGTTGATCATCCGCTCCTTCGCGGCACGCGTCGCCGCGCTCGACGCGCTTCGCGAGCATGACCTCCTCCGCCGCCGTGAGCAGCGGGTAGCGGCCGGCCGCGTTCATGAACAGCGTCAGAGAGTCGGTCGTTCCGGACGCCTCGTGCGTGACACGCACGGGGGCGACGTCGTCCTCGGTCGCGCCGTCGGCGTCGGCCGAGGCGCTCTCGACGATCTCGACTCCGCGCTCGGCGAGCTCGGCACGCAGCGCGCCGATCTCGTCCTCGTCGAGGTCGTGCTCGATCGCGAACGCGTCGATCGTGAGCTCGTCGAGCAGGCCGGCCTCCTCCGCGTTCTCGAGGAAGGTCCGGGCATCGATTTCCAGCAAATTGCTCAGTTCAGTCACTCCTTCGCTTCGTTACGGCCCCGGCGTCGTTACGTCGCCGGATCGTCGTTCGTCACAGAGGAAAACGACGCGGGGCTGGTGGAGATTCCGCTTTTAAATGTAAAGACCCTGCAAATTCCGTACATATCATAGCTCATCCCGCTCCAGAGCGCCAGGGGAACCGTTCGGACACGCCCGAAACGGGCTCGAGATCGCCCGCCCGTCGCCTGGCCACGCCAAAAACGGCCCTCCGCGAGAAGAGCCGCGTTCAGGCCGTGCTCACGGCTCCGGAAGGTGCCAGTGGCGAGGAGCGATCAGCTCGTGCATCAGCTCGGGGCCCCATGAACCCACGGGATAGGTGTGAAGGGCCGGCGGCGACTCGAGGACAGGCGTCGCGACCTCCCACAGCCGCTCGATGCCCTTCGAGGTCGTGAACAGCGTCCGGTCGCCGAGCATCGCGTCGTGGATCAGCCGCTCGTAGGCCTCGAGTTGGTTCGCCGCGCAAAATGAGTCCGCATAGTCGAAGCGCATGTGCGCCGGTCCGAGGCGCAGCTCTGCCCCGGGCACCTTGGCCAGGAAGTCGAGTCGGATGCCGCCCGGCTCGCCTACCTCGAACACGAGCTCGTTCGGACCGAAGCCGTCACCGCCGAACATTCGGAGCGGCGGCTCCTTGAAGGCGACCGTGATTACGCGCCGGCCCTCCGCCAGACGCTTGCCGGTGCGGAGGAAGAACGGTACGCCGGCCCAGCGCCAGTTGTCGATCTCGGCCTCGAGCGCGACGAACGTCTCGGTCTCGGAGTCCGCAGCGACTCCTTCCTGGTCGAGATAGCCGTCGTAGCGGCCGCGGACGACCCTTCCCGGGTCGAGCGGCTTCATCGCCTCGAAAACCTTGGTCTTCTCTGTGTCCAGAGCGTCGGCGGCAAGCGAGACGGGCGGCTCCATGGCGACGAACCCGAGCACCTGGGCGAGATGCGTCACGACCATGTCGCGGAACGCGCCTGTGCCCTCGTAGAACGCCACGCGATCTTCGATCGAGAGCGTCTCGGGAACGTCGATCTGGACGTGGTCGATGTGGTCGCGGTTCCAGACCGGCTCGAAGAGGCCGTTCGCGAAGCGGAGCGCGAGGATGTTCTGCACCGTTTCCTTGCCGAGGAAGTGGTCGATACGGAAGATCTGCTCCTCGGAGAGGACCTGATGCACCGCCTCGTTCAGCGCGCGTGCCGACGCCAGGTCGGTTCCGAACGGCTTCTCCATGATCACGCGTGCCCCCTCGGCGAGACCGGTTGCGCCGAGCGTCTCGACGATGCCGGCCATGGCTGCAGGCGGGACCGAGAGGTAGAAGAGGCGCTCGTTCTCGCCGCCGATCGTGGCCTCCGCGCTCTCGACCGCGGCGGCGAGATCACCGGCCGCTCCTACGTCTGAGGACGCGAAGGAGAGCCTGGATGCGAATGTGTCCCACGCGTCGTCGCTCGCGTCGTGCCGGCCGAACTCGTCCACGGCGGCGCGGGCGAGCGCGCGAAACTCCTCGTCGGCGAGCGGCCGGCGAGACGTCCCGACGATGCCGTACCGCTCGGGCATGAGCCCGGAGGCGGCGAGACGGAAGAGGCCGGGCAGCAGCTTCCGCCTCGCGAGGTCGCCCGTGGCGCCGAACAGGACGAGGACGTGGTCGCCGGGGACAGGCCCGAGGGACTGTCCCTGCGACATGGCTGGAGCGGTCGTGGCCATTCGGCTCAATCGTGCCGGCGCGCCGGTCGTTACAGCTGCCGGCCGCCTCGCGTGTGGCGGGGCGGCCGGCAGCGAGCGCGCTGGCGCTCTACGACTGCGGCTCTGGCTTGAGGACCCCGAAGACGGCGCCCACCGGGTCCTTGAGCACGGCGATGCGGCCGACGTTGGGGATGTCCATCGCCGCGACGACGATCGACGCGCCGAGCTCCTGCGCCTTCGAGACGGTCGCGTCGACATCGTCCGTGGCGATGTACGGAGCCCACATCGACGGGATCGAGGCGTCCGGCATCTTCATCACGCCGCCGACGCCCTTCTCGGCGAGATTGAAGATCTTGTAGCCGCCGTATTCCTCGCCCATGTCCGACGTCGTCCAGCCGAACACAGCGTCGTAGAAACGCTCGGCCCCCTCGACGTCCTGCGTCCCGAGCTCGTCCCAGACGAACACCCCGGCGCCCTCGGGGCCGTCGCCTTCCGGCTGGAAGACCGCGAGGACGGCGCCCTGCGGGTCGCCGACGACCGCGTAGCGGCCGACCTCGGGGATGTCCATCGGGCCGGCGATCAGCTTGCCGCCGGCCGACTGCGCCTTCGCGACGGTGTCGTCGACGCTGTCGACCCGGACGTTGCCGGCCCAGTGCGGAGGGGTACCGGCCGGGACCGTCGGGAAGCCGCCGTGCATCTGGCCGTTCGCCGAGATCATCGGGTAGTCGAAGTCGCCCGACGTGAAGGATTCGATCTCCCAGCCGAACAGCCGCGTATAGAAGTCCTGGGCGCGTTGCGGGTCGCTCGAGACGTTCTCGTGCCAGACGAACGTTCCGACGGCCGTCGTGACGTCGGTGCTCATCGCTGACCTCCTCGTGTCGGGTACCACCCGAGCCTAGCTCGCGGGTGCCGGGTCACACGGAAACGTTCGGGTCAACAGGCGGTGACAGAGAGGCACGCGGCGGCGATTCTCGATGCCGGGCCGACTGACGATCGGACCTCGTCGAACGTGCTTTGTAGACTCGCGCGACACGTCCACCGCCGTACCGGGGAGCGGCCACCCGCCCGTCCGTGTGCGGCATACCCGCAGGAGGATCCGGCACGGCACGGATGAGTTCCCGCACCGCTGGAGCAATGCTCGAGACGCGGTGACCGCGCTCACGACAGCCGTGGTCGGGCCCGACGCGCTGGACGCGCTCGTGGCGGCGCTCGAGGCACGCGGATTCCGCGTCGTCGGGCCGACCGTGCGGGACGGCGCCATCGTCTACGACGACCTCGGCTCCGCGGCCGAGCTCCCGACCGGCTGGACGGACAAGCAGGACGCAGGCACGTACCGGCTCGAGCGCCGCGACGACGAGGCCCGATTCGGCTACGCGGTCGGGCCGCACTCGTGGAAGCAGTTCCTGTTCCCGGCCCGCGTCAGGCTCTGGCGGGCGAAGCGCGGGAACGGCGGCTTCGAGGTCGAGGAGCCAGAGCACGACGATCCTCCTCTCGCCCTGATCGGCGTGCGCTCGTGCGAGCTGCACGCGATCGAGATCCAGGACCGCGTCTTCCTCGGAGGGACGTACACGGACGGAGACTACGCCGCCCGCCGCCGCGACCTGTTCGTCGTCGCGGTCAACTGCTTCGAGCCGGGCGGCACCTGCTTCTGCGTCTCCATGGGAACCGGTCCGAAAGCCGAGAGCGGGTACGACCTGGCGCTGACGGAGATCCTCGACGGAGAGCACCGCTTCCTCGTCGAGACGGGATCCGAACGCGGCGCCGCGCTCCTGGCCGAGCTCCCGTCACGAGCCGCGACGGAGGCCGACGTCGAGGCAGCCGGCCGTGCGGTCGCCGGGGCAGAGGAGCGCATGGGCCGGACACTCGACCCGTCCGACCTGCGCGGCCTGCTCGAGCGCAACCTGGAGCACGCGCGCTGGGACGAGGTCGCCACGAGGTGCCTGACCTGCGGCAACTGCACGATGGTCTGCCCGACCTGCTTCTGCTCGTCCGTCGAGGACGTGACCGACCTCGCGGGCGAGGAGGCGGAGCGCACCCGCAGCTGGGACACCTGCTTCTCCGTCGAGCACTCGTACATCCACGGCGGCAGCATCCGGCCGTCCGGCCGCTCCCGCTACCGGCAGTGGCTCACGCACAAGTTCGGCACCTGGCACGACCAGTTCGGGAGCTCCGGGTGCGTCGGCTGCGGCCGCTGTATCACCTGGTGCCCCGTCGCGATCGACGTCACCGAGGAGCTGGCCGCGATCAGGACGAGCGAGGAGGTACCCGATGCGAACGATTGACACCCTGATGGAGGACGTGCCGATCTTCCAGGGCATGTCGCAGGAGGCGCTCGAGCTGCTCTCTGGCTGCGCCAGCAACGTCCGGCTTGCGGACGACGAGATGCTCTTCCGCGAGGGCGACGACGCGAACACGTTCTACGTCATCCGTCACGGACGGGTCGCGCTCGAGACGTTCGTCCCGGCGCGTGGGCCGGTGACGATCGAGACGATCGACCCCGGCGAGGTCATCGGCTGGTCGTGGCTGTTCGCGCCCTACCGCTGGCACTTCGACGCGAGGGCACTCGGGCTGGTGCGCGCCACCGTTTTCGACGCGGCCTGCCTGCGCACGAAGTGCGAGCAGGACCCGGCCTTCGGCTACGACCTGATCTCACGGTTCACGCAGGTGCTGATCGAGCGGTTGCAGTGGACGCGACTCCGGCTCCTGGACATGTATGGCGACAATCGCTGAGCCCGTTCCCGGCCCCGGCCCGATGGCGCCGCGGCCGTTCAGGGTCGTCCGGCGCCGGCGCGAGACGGCCGACACGTGGACGCTCGACCTCGAGCCGGTCGCAGGCCCGCCGCTCGACTTCGCCCCCGGCCAGTTCACGATGCTCTACGCCTTCGGGATCGGCGAGGTGCCGATCTCGATCTGCGGCGAGCGCGGCGGCCCGCTCGTCCACACGGTTCGCGCGGTCGGCGCCGTGTCCGAGGCGATCTGCGCCTCCAAGCCGGGCAGCGTCCTCGGCGTCCGCGGCCCGTTCGGCCGCGGCTGGCCGGTCGAGGAGGCAGTCGGGATGGACGTGGTCGTCGTCGCAGGCGGCATCGGGCTGCCGCCCATCCGCCCTGCGCTCTACGAGTGCCTGCGCCGCCGGTCCGAGTTCGGCGACATCCTCCTGCTCTACGGCAGCCGTACCCCGGCCGACCTCGTCTACCGGCGCGAGGTCGAGCGCTGGCGCGGCCGCTTCGACCTCGAGGTGGACGTGACCGTCGACCGTGGGGTCGACGGCTGGCAGGGCAACGTCGGCGTCGTGCCGAAGCTGATCGCCTCCGCGCGCTTCGACCCGGGCGCGGCCGTGGCCATGGTCTGCGGTCCGGAGATCATGATGCGCTTCGCCGCCGAGGCGCTCCTCGAGCGTGGTATGCCGCCCGAGCAGATCTTCATCTCGATGGAGCGCGACATGAAGTGCGGGCTGGGCTGGTGCGGGCACTGCCAGCTCGGCCCGACGCTGATCTGCCGCGACGGCCCCGTCTACCGCTACGACGAGATCCTGCCGCTGATGTCGGTGAGGGAGCTATGAGCGCCGCAACGAGGAAGCCGAAGCTCGCGGTCTGGAAGTTCGCCTCCTGCGACGGTTGCCAGCTCTCGCTGCTCGACTGCGAGGACGAGTTGCTCGCGCTCGCCGGCGAGGTCGAGATCGCGTACTTCCTCGAGGCGAGCCGCGCCACCGTCAAGGGGCCCTACGATCTGTCGCTCGTCGAGGGCTCCGTGACGACGGCCCACGACGCGGAGCGGATCAAGCATGTGCGCCGCGTGTCCCGTCACCTGGTCACGATCGGCGCCTGCGCGACCGCGGGCGGCATCCAGGCGCTCAAGAACTTCGGCGACGTGAACGACTTCATCTCGGCGGTGTACGCCTCGCCCGACTACATCTCGACGCTCGAGACGTCCACACCCATCTCGGTTCACGTTCCGGTCGACTACGAGCTGCACGGCTGCCCGATCGACAAGCGCCAGCTGCTCGAGGTGATCACGGCCTTCCTTCACGGCCGCCGCCCGAACATCCCCTCGACGAGCGTCTGCACGGAGTGCAAGCGGCGCGGGACGGTCTGCGTGATGGTCGCGCACGGAACGCCCTGTCTCGGTCCGGTCACCCACGCCGGCTGCGGCGCGCTCTGCCCGGCCTACGACCGCGGCTGTTACGGCTGCTTCGGGCCGATGGAGACGCCGAACACGGTCTCGCTGACGAAGCAGCTCCGCGTGCTCGGCATGGGCGAGCCGGCCGTCGAGCGCGTCTTCCGCACGTTCAACGTCACGGCCTTCGACGAGGCACGCAATGGCTGAAAGGCGTACGAAGACGATCAAGACCGACTTCCTCGCGCGCGTCGAGGGCGAGGGCGGCATGACAGTGAAGATCGCGGACGGGCGCGTGACCGAGGTCGCGCTGCGGATCTACGAGCCGCCGCGCTTCTTCGAGGCGTTCCTGCGGGGGCGCGCGTTCACCGAGGTGCCGGACATCACCGCCCGGATCTGCGGTATCTGCCCGGTCGCGTACCAGATGAGCTCCGTGCGGGCGATGGAGCAGGCGTGCGGCGTCGAGGTCGGCGGACAGCTGCGCGCGCTCCGCCGGCTCCTCTACTGCGGCGAGTGGATCGAGAGCCACGCCCTGCACGTCTTCATGCTCCACGCCCCCGACTTCCTCGGCTACGAGAGCGCCGTCCACATGGCCCGCGACCACCCGGAGCTGGTCGCGAAGGCGCTCGAGCTGAAGAAGACCGGCAACGAGGTGATGACGATCGTCGGCGGGCGCGAGGTGCATCCGATCAACGTGCGCGTCGGCGGGTGGTACCGCGTGCCGCGCAAGCGAGAGCTCGCGCCGCTCGTCGCCAAGCTCGAGCGCGCCCGCGAAATCGCGCTCGAGACCGTGGCCGTCACGGCCGGCCTCGACTTCCCCGACTACGAGTACGACTACGAGCTCGTGGCGCTCTCCGAGCCGGGCGAGTACCCGATCGACCTCGGCCGTATCGTCTCGAACCGCGGGCTCGACATCGACGTCTCGAGCTACGAGGAGCACTTCGTCGAGGAGCACGTTGCCCGGTCGAACGCGCTCCACTCCCGGATCGTCGAGCGCGGCTCCTACCTGTGCGGGCCGCTCGCACGCTTCGCGCTCGCGCACGACCGGCTCTCCCCGCTCGCACGTGACGCAGCAGCCTCGGCGGGGCTCTCTCCGTCGGAGCGCAACCCGTTCCGGAGCATCGTCGTGCGCGCGGTCGAGCTCGTCTACGCCACCGACGAGGCCCTGCGGCTGATCTCGGAGTACGAGGAGCCCGACGCGCCGGCCGTCGCGGTCGAGCCGCGCGCAGGCGTCGGACACGGCTGCACCGAGGCGCCGCGCGGGATCCTGTACCACCGCTACGAGCTCGACGCGGACGGGACGATCCTCGACGCCAAGATCGTGCCGCCGACCTCCCAGAACCAGCGCACGATCGAAGAGGATCTTCGCGGTGTCGTCGAGCGGTCGCTCGACCTGCCCGACGACGAGCTGGCGCTGCTCTGCGAGCAGTCGATCCGCAACTACGACCCGTGCATCTCGTGCGCCACCCACTTCCTGAAGCTGGAGGTCGAACGAAGCTGAGGGTGATCGGCGTCGGGAACGCCTGGCGCAGCGACGACGCGGCCGGGCTCGCCGTCGCCCGCCGCCTGCGCGGGACGCTCCCGACGGAGGTCGACGTGCTCGAGCGCGAAGGCGAGCCCACCGGACTCGTCGACGCGTGGGACGGAGCCGACGCGCTCTGGCTCGTCGACGCGGTGCTCTCGGGTGCCGAGCCCGGCACGGTGCACCGGCTCGACGCGAGCCGCGAGGAGCTGCCGGCCGAGCTCTTCCGCGCCTCGACGCACCACCTCGGGCTCGCCGAGGCGGTCGCGCTGGCCCGGGCACTCGGTCGCCTCCCCTCCCGCGTCGTCTTCTACGGGATCGAGGCGGCGAGCGTCGACGTGGGAGACGAGCTCACGCCCCAGGTCGAGGCGGCCGTCGACCGCGTCGCGGACGCGCTGCGAGACGAGGTAGCCCGGTCCGTCTAGCCGACGAGCGCGACGATGCGCACGTCAGCGACCTGCAGCCTCAACCAGCGCGCAGGACGGCGCCGTCCCCACCGTTCGGGTTCAGCTCGCCGACAGTGCTCTGCTCGATGCTCGCAAGCGTCACGATCGGCGCCAGCACCTCTTCGAGCGTGGGCCGGCCGATCTCCTCGAGCTCGTAGCGCACGTGCCGGATCGGATGGCGGGAGTCGATCAGCCGGCCGAGGTCGATCGGCGTCCCGGTGACGACGACGTCGCAGTCGGTGGCGTTGATCGTCGCCTCGAGCTCGGCGAGCTGCTCGTCTCCGTAGCCCATCGCCGGCAGCACGGCGCCGATGTGCGGGTAGTCCTCGAACACCTGCGCGATCGAGCCGACCGCGGTCGCGCGCGGATCGACTCGCAGCGCGGCACCCTCGTGCTCGGCCGCGACTGTCGCGGCGCCGAACGGCATGCCGCCGTGCGTGAGCGTGGGGCCGTCCTCGACGACGAGGACGCAGCGGCCCGCGAGCGGCGGCCCGTCCTCGAGCGTGACCGGAGACGCCGCATGGACGATCGTCGCGCCCGGGTTGACGAGAGCGATGTCGCGTTCGACACGCTCGACGGCGGCGGCGCCTGCGCTGTCGATCTTGTTGATCACGACGACGTCGGCCATGCGCAGGTTGGTCTCGCCCGGGTGGTAGTGGAGCTCATGCCCGGCCCGCAGCGGGTCGACGACGACGACGAGCACGTCGGGACGGAAGAAGGGGAGGTCGTTGTTGCCCCCGTCCCAGAGGATCACGTCCGCCTCCGACTCGGCCAGGGCGAGGATCGCCGCGTAGTCGACGCCGGCATAGACGGTCATCCCGGCCTCGACGGGGCCTTCGTACTCTTCGCGCTCCTCGATCGTCGGGTGGCTGGCGTCGATGTCGGCGAGGCTCGCGAACCGCTGCACGCGCATCGCCTCGAGGTCGCCGTAGGGCATCGGATGGCGGACGAGCGCGACGCGGAGCCCGGCGTCGATCAGGAGGCGGCCGATCCGACGGCTCGTCTGGCTCTTGCCCGACCCGGTCCGGACGGCGCACACGGCCACGACCGGCTTGTGCGACTCGACCATCGTCGCGCGCGGGCCGAGCAGCCGGAAGTCGGCCCCGGCGGCGAGCGTGAGGGACGCCTTGTGCATCACCTCGTCGTGCGAGAGGTCGGAGTAGGCGAGCACGACCTCGTCCACGTCGTACTCCGCGATCAGCTCGGCCAGCTCTGCCTCGGGGACGATGGGGATCCCGTCCGGGTAGAGCGGTCCCGCCAGCGACGCCGGATAGCGGCGGTGGTCGATGCCGGGGATCTGCGCCGCCGTGAAGGCGACGACGCGCGACTCCGGGTCGTCGCGGAAGAGCACGTTGAAGTCGTGGAAGTCGCGCCCGCCGGCGCCCATGATCACCAGGTTGATCATCGGGTTTCCCCCCTCGTCGAGGCGGCGACGCGAGCCGGTGTGCCGGGGTCGCGGAGCGCCAGGTCGGGATACGGAGCTGTCGGCTCGAAGCGGCCGAGGAAGAAGCGGAGGTGCTCGGGCTCGTACGTGAAGGCGAGGCCCGGCACCTCGTCCGCGCGCCGGCAGACGGCGTCCACCGTCTCGGCGACGTAGGCCAGGTGCTCCTGCGTGTAGACGCGCCGGGGGAGCGTCAGGCGCACGAGCTCGAGCCCGTCGTACGGCGCGTCGCCGTGCTGGCCGGAGACGATGCCCCGCTCCATCGAGCGCACGCCGCCGGCGAGGTAGAGCGCGGCGGCCAGCGACTGCGCCGGGAACTCCGCCTGCGGGACGTGGGGCAGGATCCGCTTCGCGTCGAGGAAGACCGCGTGGGCGCCGACGGGGCAGACGATGGGCACGCCGCGCTCGGCAAGCAGTTCGCCGAGGTACGCGGCCTGTGCGATCACGTGCCGCACCATCGCCTCGTCGGCGGCCTCGCGGATCCCCTGGGCGAGCGCTTCCATGTCGTGGCCGGCCATGCCGCCGTAGTGCGCGAAGCCCTCATAGAGGACGAGCACCTCGCGGGCACGCTCGGCGAGGACGTCGTCGTTCAGCGCCAGGAAGCCGCCGATGGGGACGAAGTGATCCTTCTTGGACGAGAACACGGCGCCGTCGGACAGGCTGGCGAGCTCCAGGATCAGCTCGCGGAAGTCTCGCCCCGCCTGGCCCGGCTCGCGATCCTGGATGAACACCGCGTTCTCGGACATGCGGGTCGCGTCGAGGATCAGGGGCACGCCGTACTCGGCGGTCAGGGCGCGCACCGCCTGCAGGTTGTCGAGCGAGAAAGGCTGGCCGCCGGCCATGTTCAGACAGGCCTCCTGGCGGACGAACGCGATCGAATCCGGCCCGACCTCGTGCAGCACGCGCTCGAGCGCGACGAGGTCGATGTTGCCCTTGAACGGGAACGGTGTCACCGGGTCGCTCGCCTCCGGCACCGACACGTCCTGCCAGATGCCGCCGACGAGCTCGACGTGGGCGCGCGAGGTCGTGAAGTAGAGGTTGGAGGGCACGACGAACCCGGGCTCGACGAGGATCCGCGCCAGCAGGTGCTCGGCGCCCCGCCCCTGGTGGGTCGGGATCAGATGCTTGTAGCCGTACACCTCCTGCATCGCCGCCTCGAGCCGGAAGTAGCTGCGCGAGCCGGCGTAGGCCTCGTCGCCGAGTTCCATTGCCGCCCGCTGCTCCTGCGACATGGCGGACGTGCCGCTGTCCGTGAGCAGGTCGATGAACACGTCGTCGGAGCGAAGCAGGAAGGTGTTCCAGCCGGCCTCGTCGATCGCCTCCCGCCGCCGCACCGGGTCCGGCAGCGAGATCGGCTCGATGACCTTGATCTTCCAGGGTGGGAGTGTCATGGCTCCATCGTTGCCCTCGCTCATCGGCGAGGCATCCGAGGAGCCGCCGACGGCCGGTGCGGGGAAGTACGGAACGCTAGGCCGCTTCGTGGAGCGCTCTCACCCGCGGCTCGCGGGCGAGCCGGTGGAGCGCCTGGCGCTCGAGCCGGGCCGCCTCGTTCCGCGTCAGGCCGAGCCGGCGGCGCGCCTCCTCGACGCTGGCCGGCTCGTCGCCACCGAAGCCGAAGCGGACCTCGATCAGTCGCCGCTCGCGCTCGGGCAGATCCTGGACCACGGACCTGACCGTGGCGGCCGAGAGCCTGGCCGCGACCAGTTCGTACGGGTCGGGCCCGTCGTCGGCGAGGTGGAGACCGACCGTCGGCCCGTCCTCGTCGCCGCGGGGACGGTCGAGTGAGTCCACGACCCTGGCCGCACCACGAAGGTCGCGGAGCTGGCGCAGGGACAACCCGGTCGCGCTCGCGATCTCGTCCTCGTCCGGCAGGCGCTCGAGCCCGGCCTCGCGCTCCGCGCGCGCGACCCGTTGCACCCGCGCAGACACGTGCGTCGGCAGCCGGATCAGCCGCGAGCGGTTGTCGATCCCACGCTGGACGGCCTGCTTGATCCACCACGTCGCGTAGGTCGAGAACTTGTAGCCGCGGCGCCAGTCGAACTTCTCGACCGCGCGGATCAGACCGAGGATCCCGTCCTGGATCAGGTCGAGGAGCGGCACGTCGTGTCCCTGGTAGCGCTTGGCGATCGAGACCACGAGACGGAGGTTGGAGTTGACGACCTTGTCCCGGGCCTCGCGGTCGCCGCGCTCGATCCGGCGCATCAGCTCCACCTCCTGCTCGCGAGTGAGCAGCGGGTATTCGGCGATCTCGGCCAGGAAGCGGCCGAGCGAGTCGATGCCGTCGGTGTCGTCTTCCCACGCCGGCATCGCGATCGCCCTCAGTCGAGTCGCGCCAGGGCCCGCGCGATGTCGAGTGTCGAGACCACGCCGATCGGGCGCTTCGCGTGCTGCTCGACCACGATCAGGTGGGCCACCTCGTGCTCGACCATGAGCTGGACAGCGCGGGCGAGCGGCTCCCGGCTCGCGACCGTCAGCGCCGGCGTCGCCGCCAGCGACTGTGCGGTCTGCAGGTCGAAGTCGGAGTCCTGCGCGGCCTGCAGGAGGTCGATGTCGGAGACGACACCCCAGATGCTGCCGCCCGGAAGCTCGTCACCCTCGTGCGCGAGCACGACGACGGCGTGCACGCGGTAGGTCGCCATCATGCGGGCGATGGTCCGCAGCGGTGTCTCGAAGGGGCAGGCGATCACGCCCGGGTGCATCACGTCGACGACACGCAATTCCTGGAGCAGCGGTGCCGGTCGTGTCTGGGTCGCCATTTTCGATTCCTCCTCGTGGGAGGACAGAATCCCCCTGCACGGCCCGCGACAACATCGGGGAGCCGTGCAGTCGCTATCGGGGAAAAACACTGAGCGGCCGGCGCGGGCCTCGGCGTAGGCTTGGGCCACAATCTGAACCGCTCCGAAGGAGGTCGCTATGGCCACTACGAAGACTGCTGCCAAGACTCGCGTCGGAGACGTCGTGGTGGTGGAAGGCCACCGGGTCGGAGAGGGACGACGCATCGGCGAGATCCTCGAGGTGCTCGGCGAGTCCGGGCACGAGCACTACCGCGTGCACTGGGACGACGACCACGAGAGCGTCTTCTACCCCTCGAGCGACGCCGTGATCCAGCACTCGAAGCGACGAACGACGTAAGCGACAAGAGCCGGGGGGATCATGAGTCTGACGCTCGACGCGGACACCCGGACTCGCCTCGAACGAGTCCGGAGCGGGGTCGCGCGGGAGTTCCGGCAACTGCCTGAGCACGAGGTGAACGCGCGCTTCGACGAGATCGTCGCGCAACTCCTCCGTGACGCCTCCTTCGCGGACTTCATCCCGGTGCTCGCATGGCGCTATTCGCGCGAGTCGCTCCGAACGATGGAGGGGCTGCCGGCGGAGTTCCGCGACGCCCCGTAGCCGGGAAAAGCCGCAGTAGAGATCGGGGCCGTTGCCGATTGCGGCGGCCCCGTCCGGTGCTCTGATCGGGGCATGACCGGACGAATCGCAGACCTGCACCGCGAGCACGAGCAACTGCGTGAGCAGTCGGACGAGATCTGCGACGTCGCGCGCACGATCGCCTGGCTCGACGACGAGACCCGTGAGCGAGTCCGGAACAGCATCGTCGCCTACCTGCGCGAGCGCATCGTCCCCCACACCTGGATCGACGAGCGCGTCCTCTATCCCGAAGTCGTCGAGCGGCTGGGCGATCCGCTCGTGACCGCATCGATGAACTACGACCACCTCGCGATCCGCCGCTGGATCGACGACATCGCCGAGGTGGACGTACGCAACGCGGGGAAGCTGCAAGAGCTGCTCTACGGCCTCCACGCACTGATCGTCGTGCACACGTGGAAAGAGGACGAGCTGTACCTGAAGGCACTGGACTCGTCCTCGTGGCCCGTTTGAAGGAGGCCGCACGATGAATGCGCGCCAGCTCGACGAGGCGGCGACGCGCCTCCACGATCTTCGGGCCCAGAGCGCCGGCGACTTCGTGCTCGCAGCCGTGGCGACGGGGCTGGCGCTGACCGCGACCCAGCTCCGCCCCGTGCTGGCGATGCCGTTCCTGCTCGGGGCGATCGGCGTGGGCTTCCTGGGCGTGCAGGCGTACGTGCGCCGGGTCTTCCTCGTCGAGGAGCTCGCCGACGACCGCGACGCCTATTCGATCCCCGACGTCCGCCGCTTCGGAGAGCGCGTGAAGACGCCCGCGCACAGGCGGCAGCTCGCGCAGTCGATCCGGCTCGCGACGTCGGATTCCTCCTACGAGGAGGCCGCGCGCCTGGCGAGCGTCCGGGTCGAGCTCGACCAGCTCGTCGCACTGCTCGAGGACGAGCAGCGTCCTCTCGAGCCGCACTCCCTCGTCACGCTCGAGCACTGGTTGAACGACCCAGGCGGCTCGTTCCGCAACCCGCTCGTGCCGGACGCCCAGCTCCGATCGCGGCTGCGCAGCGTCCTGATCCAGCTCGACGCGAGGGCCGCAACGCGCGATCAGTAGATCGTGGCAAGCGGCAGGGGGGAGTTCCGGATGGCCGTGCGACGGTGCCCTGCCATGCTGGCTGGAGTCAAACGGAAGGGGGGCTCATGTTGCGGATCCGCCGTCCCAGCCCCGCGATGGGAGTTGCGATGTTCGCGCTCTTCGTCGCATTCGGCGGGGTCAGCGTCGCGGCCACCAACGACTTTCTCCCGAAGAACAGCGTTGGCACGACGCAGATCCAGAACAACTCGGTCACTCGCGCGAAGATCGCACACGCCTCGATCACGAACGTGCTGATCAAGCCCGGATCGCTGATGGCGTCGAGCTTCGCCGCCGGCCAGATTCCGGCCGGCCCGAAGGGCGACACCGGAGCCACGGGGGCGACCGGCGCGGCCGGAGTGGTCGCGACGCTGTCCGTCGCCAGTCGGACGGTCCACGTTCTTCGAGGGGACTCGAACACCGCGACCGTCCAGGTCCCGTCGGGAACCCAGCCGATCACGGTAACCGCGAGTTGGGGCTCGAAAACGGGACAGTACGGCGGGTACATCTCAATCTCGCCGCTCATGAACGCCGGCAAGATCGTCGGTTACACCGCGTCCGGCTTCAACAGCGACACGAACGACGGGCACGACTTCACGCTGTATGTGGCATACGGCTAGTTCTCCGAAAACCGGGAAAGAGTCAGCGAGGGAGCTTCGGCTCCCTCGTCCGTTGTGCGGAGCATCCGCAACGAGATCCGCGCGTTCCCTGACGCCGGCCCGAGCCTGCCACCCCGAGACTCGTCCCATGCGTCGCAACACGAACCGCACGCTGCCGTCGGCGCGCGTCATGCGCCAGGGGAAGACCAGGCGCGACCACTCATCGGGCGCGTGGCTGAACCACCGCAAGAACAAGGAATGGCGCCGGCTGGAAGGCCTCGAGGCACCCCAGGAGCGCCGGCCGTGACCCCATCGACGGTCAAGGAAGCGGATCTCGCCGGCCCGGGGATCGGGGACTACGCCGAGGTCGAGCGTCTCCTGCCGGCCGACTACCGAGCCCTGCTCGGCCCGAAGGACACGATGCTGGCGCTGTACGAGGCGAAGCGGCTGATCGAGGACGGGCTCTGCCGGCGGCTCAACCTGATGCTCGTCCAGGTGCCGCTGATCGTCGACGTGTCGAGCGGCGTCAACGACTACCTCGACCGTGACGGCTCGCGCACACCCGTCGCGCTTCCACATCTCCAACGACCGCGACCTGCACCCGCTCGACGCAGAGGTCGTCCAGGCCGCGACGAAGTGGAAGCGGATGGCGCTGCGCCAGTTCGGGATGGAGCCCGGCGAGGGCCTCTTGACCGACATGCGCGCAGTTCGCAAGGACTACTTCCTCGACCACGACCACTCGGCGTACGTCGACCAGTGGGACTGGGAGAAGGCGATCACCGCCGAGCAGCGCACGCTCGACGAGCTCACCCGCACCGTGCAGGCGATCTGGGCCGTGCTCAAGGACGCGGAGACCTTCCTGCGCGAGCACTATCCGGCGCTCGCCGACGACCGCTACCCGCCGCTGCCCGACGAGCTGACCTTCCTCCATGCCGAGGACATCCTCGCCGCGTATCCCGACCTGCCGCGCAAGCAGCGCGAGACGGCGATCCTGCAGGAGCATCCGGCCGTCTTCATCTACGGGATCGGCTGGCCGCTCGCCGACGGCTACCCGCACGAGTTGCGTGCGGCCGACTACGACGACTGGTCCACCGAGACGGTGTCCGCGGACGGGCGGCCGATGCACGGCCTGAACGGGGACATCCTCGTCTGGAACCCGGTCACGAAACGGCGCCACGAGCTGATGTCCGGCGGCATCCGAGTGACCGGAGAGTCGCTGCGCCACCAGCTCGAGCTCTCGGGACAGCTCGACTTCCTCGAGCTCCCCTACCACCAGGCGATCATCCGCGACGAGATCCCGCTCTCGATCGGCGCCGGGATCGGCCAGTCGCGCACGATGATGCTGCTGCTCCGGAAGGCGCACCTCGGCGAGGTGAGCGTCTCCGTCTGGCCGCAGATCCTCACGGATGCCTGCGCCCGCAAGGGCATCGACGTCCTCTCCTAGCGACGCCGCCCGGCCTTCGGGTGGACCCCTGCCTCCCCGGTTCCGTACTTGTCCGCACGGCGTTAGGTGCGGACTCTGATGCTCCCGTTCCCGCCCGGCCCGAAGATCCAGCCATGAACACCACCGTTCGACGCAACAATCCGGAGCCGGTCCCCCTCTCGGACGCGAGGGTCGCCGACGTGATGACGGAGGGGCTGATCAGTTGCGCTCCGTCGACGCCGCTCCGCAGCGTCGCCCGGCTGATGGCGAACCATCGAGTCCATTCCGTCTTCGTCTTCGACTACGGCCACGAGGACGACGAGACGAGCGAGCTCTGGGGCATCGTCTCCGATCTCGACCTCGTCGCCGCATCGTGGATCGACGTCGACAAGCAGACGGCCGGCGAGAGTGCCGTGACGCCACTCGTCTACGTGTCCAGGCTCGACGATCTTCGGCGCGCGGCGCAGCTGATGGCCGAGTGCGGTGTCTCGCACCTCGCCGTCGTCGACCCGGACACGGACAGGCCCGTCGGAGTGGTCTCGACGCTCGACATCGCCGGCGCGGTCGCGGGCTGAGTGTCGTGAAGGCAGCTCTCTTCGAGGAGCTCCGCCCGCCGCTCTCCCGGGCCGAGGCTCTGGCCGAGGCCGACCGCTGCCTCGAGTGCGGCGGGACGCACGCACCCGCTCCCTGCCTCGTCGGCTGCCCCGCCGGCGTCGACGTGCCCCGCTTCGTCGCGCAGATCGCCGACGACGACCCGGCCGGCGCCGCGACGACGATCTTCGCCGAGAACATCCTCGGCGGGACGTGCGCGCGCGTCTGCCCGGAGGAGATTCTTTGCCAGCGCGACTGCGTCCTGATCCACGAGGGCCGACCGCCGATCGAGATCGGCGCGCTCCAGCGCTACGCGACCGAGTGGGCGTACGCACACGACGTGCCGCTGCGCACGCCCGCGCCTGCCGACGGCAGGCGCGCAGCCGTCATCGGAGCCGGCCCGGCCGGTCTCGCCGCTGCCGGCGAGCTGACGGCCCGCGGCTACGCCGTGACTGTCTACGACGAGCGCAAGGAGGTCGGCGGGCTCGTCCGCTACGCGATCGCGCCCTACCGGCAGTCGAACGAGCCGCTGCCCGACGAGGCGCGCCTGCTCACGGAGCTCGGAGTCGAGTTCCGGCTCGGAACCCGCGTCGACGCCGACCGGCTCCGCGAGCTGGAGGCCGAGGTCGACGCAGTGGTCCTCGCCGTCGGGATGGGCGCCGACACGGACGTCTCCTACGGCGGCGACGACCTCGAGGGCGTCTGGGAGTCGCTCCCGTTCATCGAGCACCTGAAGACCGGCGACCTCCCGCCCGTCGGCAGCCGCGTCGCGGTCATCGGCGGCGGCAACACGGCGGTCGACGTCGCCGTCGAGGCAAAGCGGCTCGGCGCCGACGTGTCGCTCCTCCTCTATCGCCGCACCGAGCACGAGATGCCGGCCTACGAGCACGAGGTCGAGCTCGCGAAAACCGAAGGCGTCGAGATCCGCTTCCTCGTCAACCCGGTCGAGCTCGTCGGCAACGGCCATGTCGAGGGCGTGCGCTGCGCGCAGATGCGCCTCGGCGAGCCCGACGCCAGCGGGCGCCGGCGCCCCGAGCCCGTGCCCGGCAGCGAGTTCGTCATCCCGGTCGACACCGTCGTGAAGGCGATCGGCCAGCGGCCGCGCGAGGAGTTCCGCGCGCTGCTCGAGTCGGTCGACGCGGACGGCCGGACGTCCGACCCGAAGATCGTCGCCGCGGGCGACGCGATCAACGGCGGCGCAAGCGTCGTGCAGGCGGTGCGCGAGGCCAAGCGCGCGGTCGCCGCGCTCGAGGAGGCGCTCGCGTGAGCGCCACGCTGACCGAGATCCGCTGGCACGCGCGCGCCGGGCAGGGCGCGAAGACGGCGTCGCAGCTCCTCGCTCTGTCTCTCCTGCGCGCCGGCAAGAGCGTCCAGGCGTTCCCCGAGTACGGGCCGGAGCGCCGCGGCGCGCCGCTGCGCGCATTCACGCGCGTTTCCGACCGGCCGATCCGCCGGCACGACACGATCGAGGAGCCTGACCTCGTCGTCGTCCTCGAACCGTCGCTCGTCCACGAGGTGGACGTGGCCGACGGTCTCGATCCGGACGGCCTCGTGCTCGTGAACGCCGAGGAGGTGCCGCCGGAGCTCGCAGGTCTATCCGTGCGCTGCGTCCCGGCGAGCCGCCTGGCGGCGGGTCACGGCTCGAGCTTCGTCAATCTGGTCATGGTCGGCGCCGCCGGTGCAGCGCTCGGCGAGCCGCCGCTCGAGGAGCTACAGGACGCCGCCGCAGAGCTGCTCGGCAAGAAGGCCGACGTCGAGGCAGTGCGCGAGGCGGTCGCGGAGGGATATCGATGGCAGAGCTGACGACCTGGCAGGAATTGCCGGCGGGAGGCGCCGTCGCCCCCGGCGAGACCGAGCAGCCGCACACGGGCGGCTGGCGCACCGGGGTCAGGCCCGAGGTCGACCTCTCGAAGTGCGTCGACTGCCTGCTCTGCTGGCTCTACTGCCCCGATTCGGCGATCACACTCGACGGCACCGCCTTCGCCGGCTTCGACTACGACTTCTGCAAGGGCTGCGAGATCTGCGCCGAGGTCTGCCCGACGCACGCGATCGAGATGGTGCCGGAATGACCGCGCGGCAGCTCCTCACGGGCGGCGAGGCGGTCGCGCACGCGATGCGCCAGATCGACCCGGACGTCTTCCCGGTCTACCCGATCACGCCGCAGACGCCGATCATCCAGAGCTTCGCGAAGTTCGTCGCCGACGGTCGTGCGCACGCCGAGCTGGTCGAACGTCGAGTCCGAGCACTCGGCGATGAGCGCGGCGATCGGCTCCGCCCTCGCGGGCGCTCGCACGATCACGGCCACCTCCTCGCAGGGGCTGGCGCTGATGGCGGAGGTCGTCTACATCGCCGCGTCGATGCGCGCCCCGATCGTGATGGCGCTCGGCAACCGGGCGCTCTCCGGGCCGATCAACATCCACTGCGACCACTCCGACTCGATGCTGATCCGCGACTCGGGAGTCGTCCAGCTCTTCGCCGAGAACGCGCAGGAGGCCTACGACCTGACCGTCCTCGCCCCGCGGCTCGCCGAGCACCCGGACGTGCTGCTGCCGGTGCTCGTCTGCCTGGACGGCTTCACCATCACCCACTCGGCCGAGCCCGTCGAGCTGCTCGCTGACGGCGCACGTCGCCGCCTTCGTCGGGGAGTATGCCCTCCCGCATCCCGTCCTCGACGTCGCGCATCCGACCACCCAGGGACCGTTCGCGATGCCGGACTACTACTACGAGTTCCGGCGCCAGCAAGCGGCCGCGATCGAGGCGGCGCTGCCGGTGCTCGACGGGCTGGCCGAGGAGTTCGAGCGTCTCTCCGGGACGACTGTACGGCGCGGTCGAGGCCTACCGGCTCGACGACGCGGAGCGCGTGATCGTCGCGCTCGGCTCGACGGCCGGCACCGTGAAAGACGTCGTCGACGAGCTGCGCGACGACGGCGAGGCCGTCGGCCTCCTCAAGATCGTCTCGTACCGTCCGTTTCCCGGCCGCGCTCGTCCGCGAGCTGCTCGCGGACGCCGCATCCGTGATCGTCCTCGACCGGGCCGATTCGCCGGGCGGTGCGCCACCGCTCCACGCCGAGCTCGCGGCAGCCCTCTACGGCAGCGGCGCCGAGCTCCACGGCCACGTGTACGGCCTCGGCGGCCGCGACCTCCACCCCGTGGACGTCCGCGAGATCTTCGCGGGTGTCTCTCCCGACCACATCGGCGTGCGAGGTGAGCCGTGTCCCGTCTGAAGACGCTCGTCCGCAACCAGCACGGCGTCCCACCGCTCCGCGGCGGCCACTCTCTCTGCCAGGGCTGCGGCGTTCCGATGGTCGTGCGCACCGTGCTCAGCACGATCGGCCGGCCGGCCGTCGTCGTGAACGCGACCGGCTGCCTCGAGGTGGCGACGACCCGCTACCCGACGACGGCCTGGAACGTCCCCTGGCTGCACGTCGCGTTCGAGAACGCAGCCGCGGTCGCGAGCGGCGTCGAGAGCGCCCAGCGTGCGCTCGCGCGACGGCACGCGCTACCCACGGGCGAGGACGTCGCCGTCGTCTGCTTCGCCGGCGACGGGGGAACGTACGACATCGGCCTGCAGGCGCTCTCCGGCGCGCTCGAGCGTGGTCACCGCTTCCTCTTCGTCTGCTACGACAACGAGGCGTACATGAACACGGGCGTCCAGCGCTCGGGCGCGACTCCCTTTGCCGCCTCGACCACGACCAGCCCGGCCGGTCGCGACAGCTTCGGGAAGGCGCAGCAGCGCAAGGACATGACCGCCATCGCCGTCGCGCACCACATCCCCTACGTCGCCCAGGCGACCGCGGGACACTGGCACGACCTGAGCCAGAAGGTCGAGCGCGCCACGGCCGCCGACGGGCCCGCCTTCCTCAACGTCCTCACGGACTGCCCGCTCGGCTGGGGCCACGAACCGCGCCTCTCGCCGCGCGTTCTCGCCGCTGCGGTCGACAGCCTGTTCTGGCCGCTGTACGAGGTCGTCGACGGCGACTACCGGCTCTCCTACCGGCCCGAGCACCCCGTCCCGATCGAGACGTGGCTCGCCCTGCAGCAGCGGTTCGCCCACCTGCTCGCCCCCGAGCAGCGCCCGGTCGTGGAGGAGATCCAGGCCCGGATCGACGCGGACTGGCAGACGCTCCTCGAGCGCTGCGCCGCGTAGCTGCCCGCGAAAGAGAAACCCCCGCGTCAGCAGCGGCTTCCGAGTGCGGAGGCAGGATTTGAACCCGCGACGTCCGGGTCTGGATGACCAGCAGGTTCCGGCACGTGTGAACCTGGACGGCGAATCGCGCCGCCGGCATCCTTGAGAGCATGCGAGAGGTCATCAGCACTGCAGAAGCGCCCGGCTCGCCGCTGTTCAGCCAGGCTGTGAAGGCCGGGCAGCATGTCTACGTCTCGGGTCTCGTAGGCATCGATGTGAGTACCGGCACCATCGCCGGCCCCACGATCCAGGAGCAGACGCGGCAGGCGCTCGGCAACTGCCAGGCGACCCTGCATGCGGCGGGCGCGAGCTTGGACGACGTCGTCGAGGTCGGCGTGCTCCTGACGAACCCGACCGACTTCGCCGGCATGAACGAGGAGTACACGACCTGGTTCCCAACCGAGCCGCCGACGCGCTACGTCGCCAAGTTGGGGGTCGAGATCCCCGGCATTCTCGTCTCCATCCGTATGACCGCGTTCCTCGCGCGCTGAAAGTCTGTCGCGGCCCGCGGGACTACACTGCGCCCGGAGCCGCGGTTTCCCGGCTAGCAGCAGCCGGCGCCGGCTGCGGGCTGGATCACGGGAAGCCCCTTCTGCCCCGGCCGGCGCGTCTTCGTCGCCTTCACGACCGCGCTGTGCATCCCGTCGGCGACTTGGTGCGTGAACTCGACGCTCACGTTCTCGAACCCTGCCGCGTCCAGTCCCGCCTCGTATTCGGCCTTCGAGAGCGCGCCCGCAATGCAACCGACGTAGCTGCCGCGTGCAGCCCGCTCCTCGGACGAGAGGCGGTCTTCGGCGACGATGTCGCTGATCCCGATCCGGCCGCCGGGCTTGAGCACGCGGGCGATCTCGGTCAGCACCGCGGGCTTGTCGACGGACAGGTTGATCACGCAGTTGGAGATGACGACGTCGACGGCGTCGGCTGGGAGCGGAATCTCCTCGATCACGCCCTTGAGGAAGATCGCGTTGCGGATATCCGCCTGCTCGGCGTTCTGCCGTGCGAGCGCGAGCATCTCGTCGGTCATGTCGAGCCCGTAGGCGCGTCCCTTCTCGCCGACCCGCTTCGCCGACAGGATCACGTCGATGCCGCCACCGGAGCCGAGGTCGAGAACCGTCTCGCCCTCGTGCAGGTCGGCGACCGCGGTCGGGTTGCCGCAGCCGAGCGAGGCGAGGACGGCAGCCTCGGGCAGTTCGCCGCGTTGCTCTGCCTCGTAGAGAGCTTCCCCGAAATTCGTGGCGTCGCTTTCGCCGTCGCAGCAACTGCCGCTGCCGCAACATGAGGCGTGGCTGCCTTCCGTCACGGCTCGGGCCGACTCGGCGTAGCGGCGGCGGACTTCCTCGCGGAGGTCGTCGGCGGTCGTGGTCATCAGCAGCACGCTCCTTTCAGGTCGGCGACGGTCGAGAGCATGTCGACCGCGTCGCGCTTGATCGAGAAATACGCCCACTTGCCGCGCTGCTCGCGCTCGATCAGGCCAGCTTCCGTCAGCTTCTTCAGGTGATGGCTGACTGTCGGCTGGGAAAGGCTCAAGGCCGGCTCGAAGTCGCACGCGCACACGGCGTGGTCTGTCCTGGCGAGCAGGTTCACGATCTTGACCCGCGCCGGGTCGCCGAGCGCTTTGAACAGCATCGCCGTGGCCTCGGCCTCCTCGTCGGTCAGCGAGGGCGCGGCGAGCGGCGGGCAACAAGCAAGCAGGGTGAGCGATGTGTCACTCATATCGTTGTCTATCAATATATCGAAGAGCTTCGATCCTTGTCGAGGACTCACTGCCCAGGCTCAAGCCGAGCGGATCGTCTCGCCGCGGATGAAGGTGTAGGCAAGTGCGGCGATCGAGGCGCCGACGGCCGGGGCGAGCAGGTAGACCCAGATGGCGGTCAGGTCGCCGGTGACGATGCCGGGGCCGAGCGACCTGGCGGGATTCATCGACGCGCCGGTGATCGGGCCGCCGAACATCGCATCCAGCCCGACTGTGCCGCCGATGGCGATCGCAGCGGCCTCACCGACCGCTCGCGTGTCCGTGGCCACAGCCATGATCACGAACATCAGGAAGAACGAGAGCACCGCCTCCCAGAGGAACGCCTGGTGGTCGGAGCCGCTCGGATACGTCGCCCCGACGTGTGCGATGTTGCCGAGCGAGCCGCGCAGGATCGCCGCCGCGATCAGCGCGCCTCCGATCTGAGCAAGCCAGTAGGGAGCGATGTGGCGGCGCGGGAAGTGCCGCGTCAGCGCGAACGAGAGGGTCACCGCTGGGTTGAAGTGGGCGCCTGAGACGTGGCCGACGGCGTAGATCATCGCCATGATCACCAGCCCGAAGGTGATCGCGACACCGACGTGGCCGAGCGCGCCCGTCTTGGAGTCGACCATGATCGCGCCGCAGCCGGCGAAGACGAGCGCGAAGGTGCCGATCGCTTCCGCGGCCAGCCTCCGTGTGAAGTGCAGCGACCTCAACTGTCGGCGGGAAGCAGCTCGGCGATCAGCTTCTGAACGCGGGCGTCGATCTCGTCCCGGATCACGCGCACCGTCTGCACGTCCTCGCCGGCCGGGTCTTGCAGCTCCCAGTCCTCATACTTCTTGCCCGGGTAGATCGGGCAGGCGTCGCCGCAGCCCATCGTGATCACGACATCCGCGGCCTTCACGACCTCGTCCGTCAACGGCTTCGGGAACTCCTCGCTCATGTCGACGCCGAGCTCGTTCATCGCCTCGAGCACCGCCGGGTTGATCTGGTCGGTCGGATCGCTCCCGGCCGAGCGTACGTGCACCCGTCCCTGCGAGCGCAGCTTCACGAGACCGGCCGCCATCTGGCTGCGACCCGCGTTGTGCACGCACACGAACAACACCTCGGGCTGCTCTTTCGTGATCACGCCTTCGGCCTGGCCCAGCGCCTTCAACCGCTCGCGGGCGAAACGGTGGACAAGGACAGGGACGAAGACGTTGACCTTCGCGTCTCCGCCGAGCAGATCGGTCGACTCAGCGATATACCGAGCGATCGTCTCCTGCGAGAAGACACCTTCGAACTCCCTCTGTAGCGCCTCGGCGGCACGCTCGACATGCTGCCGCGTGACCGGATCGAGAACCTCGACGCCTTTCTGCTCCATGATCGCCCCCTCGGCCATCGACGCAGGTCAATGTCCGGGAGATGATGGCACGCGCTATCGATCGCTGTCAATATCAATCTCTGCGAATATAGCCCCGTGAAGGCTGTTGCCACGATCGTCCCATCCTGCCCGCCACTCTCGGCTGGGCCGCTCGACCAGGACGAGGCGCGTCGGCTCGCAGCCGCGCTAAAGACGATCGCCGACCCGGCCCGCCTCCAACTGCTCAGCGTGATCCAGGCACAACCCGACGGCGAAGCCTGCGTCTGCCACCTCACAGAACCACTCGGCCTCAGCCAGCCCACCGTCAGCCACCACCTGAAAGTGCTCCGCGATGCCGGCCTCGTCGAACGAGAACGCCGCGGTAGCTGGGCCTACTACCGCGTCATCCCCGAGCCGCTCGCCGCACTACGCGAACTCCTCGGCTGAGTTCGAGGCGTCACGTCGATGCGGGCATCCGCCTCGCGATCGAGCACGGGACCGAGCATCCGGCAAGGACCGCACCAGCCGGCCTAGAAGTCGAGCACGACGGGCAGGTCGTGCGACCGCTCGATCACGTCGCACTCGAAGGTGTGCGCGTTGTCACGTCCATCTCACTTCTCCTTCGGCTGGGTGGCGCCATGTGATATACAACTACACAACTGTTCAACTTATCTAGAGGAGATGCTTCCGATGCCGCTTCCCCGCCCTGTTCCGGATGAGCTCGTGGAGTTGATCGCTCGCCGTTTCCGGGCCATCGGCGAGCCGATGCGGATCAAGCTGCTCGACCGTCTGCGTGACGGCGAGGCAACCGTCAACGAGCTGAGCGAGGCGATTGGGGCTTCGCAGCAGAACGTCTCGAAGCACCTGGCGCTGTTGGCCGAGGTTGGCATCGTTGGCCGGCGCAAGGACGGCAATCGGGTCTTCTACCGGATCGCCGACGAGGGGGTGTTCAAGCTCTGCGAGGACGTCTGCGGCTCGATCCAGGAGCAGCTCGCGTCGCTGAGCGAACTGGTTGGGGAGGTGCGCTGATGTCCCGGCGCTGGCCGCTCGAGCGGGTGCTGTTCGCGCTCGCTGGCACGATGACGCTCGTCAGCATTCTGCTGGCGGCGATCGTCACCCCCTGGTTCCTGCTCCTGACTGCGTTCGTGGGCCTCAACCAGTGGCTGTACGTCGTCGTCGGGGCCTGCCCGGCCTCGCTCGTTCTCGAGCACTTCTTCGGGATCGATCGCCGGTGCCGTCCATGAGCGCCGTCGCGACCGGCCGTCTCGCCACCCCGCACGTTCGCGAGCATCCGGAAGCCGTCGGCCCAATCGGCCGGCTGGGTCGCTGGACGGTCGACCATGGGCGCGGCGTCGCGATCGCGTGGATCGTGATCGCGATCGGATTCGGCTTCTTCGCGCCGAAGGTCGAGTCGGCCCTGTCGGGTGCCGGCTGGCAGGCGAACGGTTCCCAGTCGGTGCAGGCGAGAGCCCTGATCCAGAAGAACTTCGCCGGCTTGTCCAGCTCGGCACTGATGGTCGTCGTGCACTCGCCGACGCAGACGGTCGGCGACGCGGGCTTCCGCTCGACGCTCGCCGCTGTCGCGCGGACGCTCCGGACCAACCGACACGTCGCCTCCGTGTCTGCGCCACGGGCGGGCGCAACGATCTCGGCCGATCGTCACACGGCGATCATCACCGCCGGCGCCGGAGGCGATCCGACGGTCATGGTCGCCGCCGCCGACTCGCTAAAGGGCAAGCTGCGCGCGCTCGGCACGGCCGGCGCCACCGTGTCCTTGACCGGCGCCTCCGGCATGTGGAGCGACTTCAACACGGCAAACCGCACGGCGATGATGAAGTCGGAACTGTTCTCCTGGCCGGTGACGATGATCATCCTCGTGCTGGCCTTCGGGTCGCTTGTCGCGGCCGGTCTCCCGCTGATGCTCACGATTCTCGGCCTGGTCGCCTCGGCCGGCCTGCTGGCACTACTCACGCACGGCTTCGAGATCTCGATCTGGGCGATGAACTTCGCGCTCATGTTCGCGCTCGCGCTCGGCATCGACTACGCGCTCTTCCTCGTCCACCGCTTCCGCGGCGCCTACTTCGGCTCCAGTCTCGACGCGCGTGACGCAGTTGCCGTGACGATGGACACGGCCGGCAAGGCCGTCCTGTTCTCGGGCGTAACCGTCCTGATCTCGCTCTCGGCAGTGATGCTCGTGCCCAGCCCGGCGTTCCGCTCGATGGCGCTCGGGATCATGGTCAGCGTCGTCTTCGTGCTGGCGGCGACCTTGACGCTGTTGCCGGTCGTGCTCGCGAAGCTCGGCCGCAAGGTCGACTCGTTGTCGCTGCGCTGGGTTCACTCCGGCGAGCACCGCTCGGAGCGCTTCGCTCGCTGGGGCGCGCTGCTCTGGCGCCACCCCTTCGTGTTCGGCCCCGCCGCCGTGATCGTGCTCGTCCTGCTCGCCCTACCCGTCCTCGGGCTGAAAACCGGCATGCCCTCGATCAAGGTCGTCCCCACGAACGACTCCTCCCGGGTCGGCTACACACAGGTGCAGCAGGCATTCGGCATCGGCGCCCCCGGAGCCCTCCAGATCGTCACCCCGCAGGCAAACACCGCCGCGGTAGCGAGAGTCGTCCGGCGCGATCCCGGCATCGCCTCAGTCTCACCGGCCCAGCTAGGTGGCAGTGGGCTCGCGCTCATCCAGGCCGTCCCGAACGCCGACCCGTCCAGCACCGCGGTCGGACACACGATCGACCGGCTCCGCTCGAAGCTGCCGGCCGAGGCGCTCGTAGGCGGGGCAGTGGCCGAGAACCACGACCTCGAGCAGGCGCTCTCCGCCAAGACACCACTCGTGATCGGGGTCGTCCTCGCCCTCGGCTTCCTGCTCCTGCTCGTCGCCCTGCAGGCGCCGCTGATCGCCGCGCTCGGCGTGCTGACGAACCTGCTCGCCACCGGCGCCGCCTTCGGCATCGCCCGGCTGATCTTCCAAAACGGGCACGGCTCCGGCCTGCTCGGCTTCGAGTCGCAGGGATTCCTCGACGCCTGGGGCCCCGTGTTCTTCTTCGCGATGATCTTCGCGATCTCGATGGACTACACCGTGTTCCTCCTCTCCTCCGCGAAAGAGCACTACGACCGCACCGGCGACCCGCGCGAGGCCATGATCGGCGGGCTTGCCCATTCGGGCCGGGTGATCTTCGCCGCCGCCGCCGTCATGGTCGCCGTCTTCTTCACCTTCGCGCTTTCCGGCCCCCTCCCACCAAAAGAGATGGGCGTAATCCTCGGCATCGCGGTGCTGCTCGACGCCATGCTCGTCCGGCTGGTGCTGATCCCCACCCTGCTCCGCGTCTTCGGCCACCACGCCTGGGCGCTTCCCCGCTGGCTCGACCGCATCCTCCCCAACGTCCGCTTCGGCCACTCCTGATGCACGAGGCCCCGCTCGAAGGACGCCCAGGCGCCTGACACATCCGTGGCCGAACTGCCCTGGCGCGCGTCAAAAAGAAAGCCCCGCGTGAGCGGGGCTTTCGAGGTAGCGGGGGCAGGATTTGAACCTGCGACCTCCGGGTTATGAGCCCGGCGAGCTACCTGACTGCTCCACCCCGCGTCGCACCGCCAAGTATAGCCACGCAGGCCCGCCAGTAGCATTCGGCGCGTGACCACGGCGATCTGGATCGGCCTCGCCGTCTTCTGCGTTGCAGTCGTGCTCGGGCTCGCCTTCGTCGGCTACCAGGTCGTCCGGGCCTGGCGCCAGCTGCGTGAGCTCCCGCGGCTCGTCGAGGAGCTCGGCCGCCTGAACAGGAACGTCGCCGACGTCCAGCAGCGCGTCACGAACGTCGAGAGCCAGGTGGCCGACCTGCAGCGGCAGGTCGACGGCCTGTCCGTGACGCTCGCGCGTGCGCGTGTCCTCGCGGGCGCGGCGCGCGAGGTGCGCGAGACGGTCGCGTCCGTGCGCGGGTTCTTCCCCACGAAGTGACACGCGTCGCCGCGGTCGACCTCGGCACGAACTCGACCCGGCTGCTCGTCGCCGACGTCGACGCGGAGCGGGTCGAGGAGGTAGAGCGTCGGGTCACGATCACAAGGCTCGGCGAAGGCGTCGACCGGCGCCGCGTGCTGCTGCCGGTCGCGATCGCGCGCGTCCGCAACACCCTCGTCGAGTACCGCCGCGTCGCGGAGAGCCTCGGCGCCGAGCGCATCCTCGCGATCGCGACGAGCGCCGTCCGCGACGCCGAGAACGGCGAGGCGTTTCTCGGCGAGGTCGAGTGGAGCTACGGGTTCGCGACTCGGCTGCTCGACGGCGACGAGGAGGCGCTGCTGACGTTCCGCGGCGTCGCGGCGGGCCGCACCGTGGCGGACAGGACGCTCGTCGTCGACATCGGCGGCGGTTCGACGGAGCTGATCGTCGGCGCGTCCGGCGGCGTCGGCTTCCACCGGAGCCTCGATGTCGGCTGCGTTCGGCTCACCGAGCGCTTCGGCGACGACCTCGGCGCCTGCGCCGCCCACGTCCGGGCGGCGCTGCCCGACCTCGGCGTTCGCCAGGGAATCGGGGTCGCCGGGACCGTCACCACGCTCGCTGCGCTCGACCTCGGGCTCGTCGAGTACGACCCCACGCGCGTGCACGGATACCGCCTCTCGCGCGCGGGCCTCGTGACCCAGCTCGAGCGGCTCGCGGCGCTGCCGCTCGAGGAGCGGCGCCGCGTGCCCGGACTCGAGCCCGAGCGGGCTCCGGTCATCGTCGCCGGCGCCGTCATCCTGCGCGAGGTGCTCGACCGCTACGGGCTCGACGAGATCGAGGCGAGCGAGCAGGACATCCTCGACGGCGCCGCGCTCCTCGCGGCCGAGCTCCCCGAGCCGGCGGAGGGCGCCGCCCCGCCCGGGGCGTACACTTGCTGCTGACCGACTCGACGAACGAGGAGAACGAGGGACATGGCTTGGAAGTTGACGGCGGTCGTCGCTCTGGCCGTGTTCTGCACGTCGGCGGCAATCGCCGCAGCCGCCGCGGATCCGTGGCAAGCGGCACAGAAGAGGCTCAGCTACCCCATCTACGAGCCGGCCCAGACCCTCGGCTACAAGATCTCGAGCTTCGGCTACCAGCCGTGCCCCGGCGGGAAGAGCAAGTCGTCGATCTTCGCGACCTACGGCTCGTACAAGGGCGTCCTGATGAGCAAGACGAAGGGCTTCGGCATCTTCGAGGGCTCTCCGGCGATCTGCTCGGACCACGCCGAGTTCTGGCCGCAGGGAACACGGCTGATCGGCGGCGTCAAGGCGAGTCTCGGCGTCTACTGCGGCCTCCCCAAGCACTGCTCGTTGGCGCAGGGAGTCACGAACGGCTACATCTTGCTCTGGAAGCGAGGCAAGACGCGCATCCAGATGGACTCGGCACATCTGACGCTCGCGCAGTTCCTGAAGGTCGCGTCGAGCCTCCAGCCCGTCAGCAAGTAGCGCGGCCCCCCACCGCCGGGCCGCCGGCGGACGCTCAGCCCTGCGCCGTCTCGGGGTCCGATTCCGCCGGCTCGTCCTCCGCGAGACGGCGTGTCAACGCGCTGCGCGAGAGCACGCCGACGAGGCGGCCGTTCTCCGTGACGGCCAGGCGTTCGACGTCCTCGGCCTCCATCAACCGGTAGGCGTCTTCGACGGCCATGTCCGGAAGGGCTGTGAACGCGACCGGCTCGGCCACATCTCCGACCGCCGTCTCACGCGGGTCGCGACCGGCCGCGACGACACGCTCGACGAGTCCCTCGCACGTGACGACGCCGACCAGCCGGTCGTCGTCCACGACGAGGACGGCCCGCACCTCCGGCCGCGTCAGGAGCTCGCCCGCCTCCTGCGCGCTCGCGGACGCGGGCAACGCCTTCGGGTCGGTCAACATCGCCTCGCGGACGAGCGTCATGCGCGGACGCTAGTCGAAATACGGCGCGCCGACCAGAGGCTAGGGAAAGAGCCCGCGGGCCTCGAGCGCGGCGGCGACCTCGCGGATGCCGACGACGAGCGCGGCGCTCCGCAACGTCAGCCCCTTCTGCTCGGACAGCTCCCACACGCGGTCGAACGCGTCCGACATCTTCTCCTCGAGCCGCTGACGGATCTCGTCGCGTCCCCAGAACAGGCGGCCGAGGTCCTGGACCCACTCGAAGTACGAGACCGTGACGCCGCCCGCATTCGTGAGGATGTCCGGCAGCACCCGGATGCCGCGCTCGGCCAGGATGGCGTCCGCCTCGACGGTCATCGGTCCGTTCGCCCCCTCGGCGATCATCTTCGCCTGCAGGCGCCCCGCGTTCGCCTCCGTCACCTGGCCCTCGAGGGCGGCGAGAACGAGCACGTCGCAGGGAAGCTCGAGCAGTGCCGCGTTCGTGAGGTGGTCGACGTCAGGGAAGTCGCCGACGGCGCCGTATTCGGACGCCCACCGCGCGAGCGCCTGGAGGTCGAGGCCGTGCTCGCTGTGGACGGCGCCGGAGTAGTCGGCGACACCGGTGACGATCGCGCCACGCTCGACGAGCTCCGTACGCCGCGACTCCGCCGACCTTGCCGAAGCCCTGGACGATGCAACGCTTCCCGGCGAGCTCGGTCCCGAGCCGGCGGCACGCGCGATCGATCACGGTCACGACGCCGGCCCCCGTCGCCTCGTTCCGGAACACCGAGCCGCCGACGGAGATCGGCTTGCCCGTGACGATCTCCGGTGTCGCATGCCCGATCTGCATCGAGTACGTGTCCATCATCCAGGCCATCGTCTGCTCGTCCGTGGCCATGTCCGGTGCCGGGATGTCCTCCTGCGGCCCGATCATCCCGCGCAGCTCGGCGGTGAACCGCCGCGTCATCCGCTCGATCTCGCCGATCGACATCTCGCGCGGGTTGCAGCGGATGCCGCCCTTGGCACCGCCGTAGGGCAGCCGCAGGAGCGCGCACTTCCAGGTCATCCACATGGCGAGCGCCGCGCACTCGGCCAGCGAGACGTGCGGGTCGTAACGGACTCCGCCCTTGGTCGGGCCGAGGACTCGTGAATGCTGGACGCGGTAGGCGGGGAAGACCTTGACCGCACCCGAGTCGAGATGGATCGGGACGGAGACGATCACCGCGTGCTCGGGGTAGCGAAGCCGCTCGGCGATGCCTTCCTCGATCGCCGCGTGCGGGAGGGCCTGCTCGAACTGGGAGATCGCCGTTCGCCAGAGCGAGGCGTCCCACTCGAGGGGTGCTGTCCCCACCGGGAGCTGCGCAGTCGGCGCCTCAGCCACGCGGGCAGCGTACCCGGCTGTCTAGCGCGAGTGCCAGAGCACCGCTGCCGCGGCGCCCGCGTAGGCGAGGAGCGAGACCGCAGCTGCGACGCGAAGGAGCCGTTGCATGATCATCCGGCCGCGGCGACCGACGAGCCGCCGCCCTTGTACTGGTACTTGTCCTCCCAGTTCCCGACCGAGTAGCCGAACACGCTGAGCATGTCCTCGCGCGTGTGCTCCACGGTCTCCCCGGGGCGGAAGCTCCAGACGACCTCGCGCCTGCCGGCGTCGACCCGGACGATCTGCAGGTTCCCCGGCTCGCGCTGCCAGAGCACCTCGTCGAACACGAAGTCGGTCGCCTCCATGAAGGTCTCCGTGCGGTTCAGGACGCGAATCTCGCCGCCGACGTCCTCGAGCACCTCGAAATGCGCCTCGGGACGGTCTGTCGGGATGATTGAGGCCGAGCTCTCCGTGTGCCCGGCGCGCTTGATGTCGAAGTCGAGCCCGAGCTGGGCGGCGAGGCCGAGCACGAGGTCGGAGGCGGCGAGCCAGCCGCGCTCGACCAGGATCTCGCCCAGGAAGCCGCCGCCCTCGTTCTGCACGGCGAGGGCCTGCTTGAGCTGAACGTCGCTGATCAGTCCCTTCTCGACCAGGAGCGTCCCGAGCGGCTTCCAGTCCGACCCTCGCGACGGCGTGCTCTCGGTGCTGTGCGCCGCCGCTTCGGCCTTCTGCTTCGCGACCGCGGCGGCGATGGACAGCGGCGTCACCCAACCGCGCGCGGTCAGGATCTCTCCGAGCATGCCACCCTCCGCGCGTTGGATCTTCAGCGCCGCGTCGAGCTGGTCGGTCGAGATCACCCCGCGCTCGACGAGGAGGCTGCCGAGCGACTGACGGCTCGAGTCGTTCGTCATAGGCTGAATATCGTCCGCGAGGGGCCGATTCTTGAGTTTCGTGACGGTCGCCTCTTTCCGCCGGCGGATCCCGCTCAGGCGGGGGACCGGCGGGAAGTCGCCTCGCCGTCGCCGACCCGGGCAAGAAGCTCGGCCAGAGGCAGGCTCGCGAGCGAGCCGACCACGAGCTCGGCTTCGTCGAGCCCGAGCCCGGCGGTGACGGGGTTCGGAACCCCGACGCAGAAGATTCCGGCGGCGCGAGCGGCGCGGATGCCGTTCGGCGAGTCCTCGAAGGCGACCGCCTCTGCGGAGCCGATCCCCAGCACGTCGAGCGCCTCGAGGTAGAGCGTGGGCCGCGGCTTCGCCCGGGCCCGGTCGCCGTCGGCGGTAACGATCGCCTCCCAGCCGTGCAGGCGCTCGAGGCGTCCGAGGTGCCGGTCGATCCACGCGCGCGAGGCGCTGGACACGATCGCCTTGCGCAGCCCGAGCCGCTCGGCGTCGGCGAGGTACTCGGCGACTCCCGGGCGCAGGGCCTCCGCCTCGCCCAGCATCAGCTCGTGGTCGAGCCGGCGATCGAGCACGTCCCGGCGCGGCGGCTCGCCCGTGAGCTCGCGGAGATGGCCAACCGCGTCGAAGCCGTCGATCGTGCCGATCGCCGCCGACCAGCGCTCGAGCGTCAGCTCCTGTCCGTGCTGCGCGTACACCCACCGCCAGGCGGCGAGCGACGGCGACTCGGTGTCGACGATCAGCCCGTCGAAATCGAACAAGAGAGCTCTGACAGCCATCGAGCAAGCGTACGGCTCCGTACACTCCAGGGCGTCGTGGGACTGCGCGCCTGGTGGCACCGGCTTCAGAAGCACGAGGACGAGAAGGCGCTCGAGCACGCGGCGGAGCGTGAGCTCGAGAGCCCGGAGGAGCGGGAGATCTCGACGGGCGACATGGAAGGGATGCTGGCCGACGAGATGGCGGACAGATCGCTGCACGACACGTCCGCAGACGAGCTCGCCGACGAGTAGCTCCGGTGCAAGCGCGACTCGGACTCACGCGGCGGCAGATCCTGGCCTTCCGTCGGCGAGTCGGCGGACTCGAGGAGCGAATGCCCGCAAGCCCCGAGTCGCTGCGGCGGGCGGCGTGGGCCGGCTTGCAGGACAGCATGCCGAGAGCCGCGCTGCTCTCGCTGCACGCGCGGGTCGAGGGGATCGAGCCGTCGACGTGGGAGGATCCCTCGCTGGCCCAGCTCTGGGGGCCTCGCTACAGCACCTACGTCGTGCCGAAATGCGACTTCGCGCTGTTCTCGCTGGGGAGGCTTCCCGACAACGCCAGGAGCCGCGAGCGAGCGGAGCGCATGGCCGAGCGGTTGCACGGCCATCTCGACGGCGCGCACAAGACGGACCGCGAGATCGGACGCGCACTCGGAGTCGGGAACTCGCTGAGGTACGCCGCGACGACGGGGACGGTCGCCATCCGCTGGGAGGGCGCGCGAGCGCCGACCGTCTGGACGGTTCCCGCCGCAACGATCGATCCCGCCGACGCGTGCCGCGAGCTCGCTCGACGCTACCTCCACATCTTCGGACCGACCACGGCTGACGGGTTCGCCCGCTGGGCAGGAATCTCACGGCGCTCGGCAGCCACTGCCTTCGCCTCGCTCGAAGGATCCTTGCTACCGGTCCGTTCGCCACTCGGCGACGAGTGGCTGCTCGCAGACGACGAGCCGGCCATGCGCGCCGCCGAGACGGCCACCGCACCCGCGCGCCTGCTGCCGAGCGGCGATGCCTACTTCCTCCTCGACGGGGCGGAGCGGGAGCTTCTCGTCCCGCGGGCGGACCAGCGGGCCTTGCTCTGGACGTCCCGCGTGTGGCCGGGCGCGCTGCTCGTCGAAGGCGAGATCCGGGGAACATGGAGACGGTCGCAGCACACCGTGCGGATCGATGCCTGGGCGCGCCTGTCGCGTCAGAGGCGGGACGCGATCGCGGCCGAGGCCGGCGCCCTGCCCCTTCCGGGCGTCGCCCGCCGTATCGAGGTGATCTGGAGCGCCTGAGCGCAAGCGCCCCGGACTACGTCGATGGCTCGCGTGCGGGCGGAGGGGCGGTGTCCGGACCCTCGTCGCGGCGTCGCTTGCCCGGATCTCGGCGGCTCTTGTGCCTGCGTGCGTGAGGTCGCGACGCGAGGAGGGCGAGCAACGCGACGGCGACGAAGTTGCGGAAGGTCGGCTCGGGCCAGTGCACGATGGCGGCGCCGTGGAACCAGGCCGGGTCGACGAGAAACACGATGGCGGTGATCAGTACCTTGCCGAACCACCCGGCGACGAGGAACAGCGTCGCGAGCACGATCGCCCAGAACCCCAGGTCGTGGAGGCCCACAGCGGTCCCGAAGTCGAGCACGTTCCAGGCGAGCCAGAAGACGATCGGCCCGAGCAGGACGATCAGCGTGAACGCAACGAGCGCGAACAGGAGCCCACCGGCTACGAGCGCCCCGAGCCCGAGAATCCTCAGCACCGCTCTCATCGACCGGCAGCTTACGAGGACCGGAGGGGGAAGATCGAGGATCCGGCGCCGGACCCCACTCGCGGACGGCTGGCTACAGTCATCGCGGAAGCAGACGCGGGAGGTGATTCGTGTGAGGAACTGGTTCTTGCGTGGTGTCGGCGGTATCCACACCGGGCTCTATCGGTTGAGCGGTGGCAGGCTCGGCGGCAAGGTCGGGAAAGCGCCCGTGCTGCTCCTGACGACGACGGGGCGCAAGAGCGGCAAGGTGCGGACGCAACCGCTCCTGTACACGCGGGAGGGTGACGCCTATGCGGTGATTGCGTCGAAGGGCGGCGCGCCGAAGCATCCGCTCTGGTATCTGAACCTGCAGGCGAACCCGCTCGCTGAGATCACGGTCGGGTCGGAGACGCACAAGGTGCGAGCCCGCGACGCAGACGGCGACGAGCGCGAGCGCCTCTGGCAGGCCCTCGCCGCCCAGTACTCCGGCTACGACAAGTACGCACAGAAGACGACGCGGCGTATCCCGGTCGTCGTGCTCGACCCCGCCGACATCGGCACCTAGCCCGCACCACGCCGGTCGCGACGGCCGCGAGATCACGTCGAGTCTCTAGGAGAAGACGATCAGCGCGCGGCCGCGCAGCCCGCCCGCTTCCATGAGGCGATGCGCGTCCGCCGCGCGCTCGGGCGGATACTCGGCCGCGACACGGAGCTCGAGCGTCCCCCGCCACGCACGCTCCCGCAGCTCCTCGAGCCAGTCGGTGCGCTGCATCGCCTCGGACACGAGGACCGGGCGGATGTCGATCCCGCGCACGGGCTCGCCGTCGAACCAGCCGCGCACCGGCACGAGTACGCCTCCGTCGCGCAGAGCCGGGAACGCAGCGCGGTTGAAGAGCGCGGTGTCGAGCGCGCCGTCGGCGCCCTCGGCGACGACGGCGCGCACCGCAGAGGGAAAGCCTTCACCGCGCGGGAGAACGACGTCCGCGCCGAGGCTCCGAACGAAGCCCTCGTCGGCCGGCTTCGCGTCCGCGATCACCCGCAATCCGCGGTCCTTCGCGAGCCGGATGGCGTACGAGGCGAGCAGGCCGGCGGCGCCTGTGACGACGAGGGTCTGTCCGGCCTCCAGGCCCAGCAGCTCCAGCGAGAGCATTGCCGTCAGGCCGTTCATCGGCAGCGTCGACGCCTCCTGCAGGGAGGCACCGTCCGGGATCTCGACGACCGACGCCGCCGGCACGACGACGAGCTCCGCCTGGGCACCGCCCTCCGGCCGGCGCGGACTGACGACCGCCATCACCCTGTCCCCCACCGCAAGCCGGTCGACGTCCTCGCCGACGGACTCGACAACGCCCGCCGCGTCCATCCCCGGCGTCCACGGCGGGGGGATGCCCTCGACGCCGAACCCCTCGCGCAGGGCGACGTCGGTCGGATTCACCGCCGCCGCCGCGACCGCGATCCTGACCTCGCCGGCCGCCGGCTCGCGCACGTCGCGGTCGACCACCCGCAGCACCTCGGGTCCGCCCGGCTCCGGAATGCCGACCGCGCGGGCCATCAGACGCTCTCCACGACGGCCAACGGTGCGCTCGGCCAGACGCCCTGCGCCAGATACGCGTGCGCAGCGACCGCGGCCGCCGCGCCCTCGCCGCTCGCGGCAGCGGCCCGACCCGCCGCACCGCTGCGGACGACGCCGGCCGCATAGACACCCGCCGCCGAGGTTCGCAGCGCACCGTCGGTGAGCACGGCGCCGTCGGTGTCCACCGCCACGGGTGACAATCGCTCGGTCGACGGGCACAGCCCCACATACGGGAAGACGCCGCCCACCTCGAGCTCCTCGACGGCGTCGGTCGCGAGATCACGGACGCGCAGCGCGTCGACCGTCTGCTCGCCGACGATCTCTTCGACGACGGTGCCATAGCGGACCTCGATCGTCGCGGACTCGGCGACACGCACGCGATAGCTCGCCTGTCCGCTCAGCTCGTCTCCGCGGTGGATGATCACGACGCGGTCGACGGACTCCGCGAGCGCCAACGCCTCCTGCAGCGCCGAGTCGCCGCCGCCGACGACCGCCGCGGTCCTGCCACCTAGCAGCGGCCCGTCGCAACTCGCGCAGGTGCTGACGCCGTGCCCCTGGAGCCGCTCCTCGCCCGGTACCCCGAGCCGCCGAAAGCGGGCCCCGGTCGCGAGAATCACCGCGCGGGCGCCGAGCGCTCCTTCGGCGGTGCCGATCACCCAGCCGTCAGCCGACGATTCGAGCGACTCGAGCTCGACGTTCGCGATCTCCGCGCCCTCCTCGTCTGCCTCCGCCTGCAGGCCCGGACAGAGCTCGTAGCCGGCGACGCCCTCCGGGAAGCCGGGCAAGCCGTCGATCCGCTCGATGGCGAGCAGCAAGCCGCCGGGGGCGGCCCCTGCGAGGACGAGCACGCTTCGTCCGAGCCGGACAGCGGTCAGGGCCGCCGTGAGACCGGCGACCCCGGCTCCGACGACGACGATGTCGTAGCCGTCACGCACGACCGCAAGAGCATACGGCGTCGCGTCAGCGCCAGGCGTCGATCGAGACCGTCGCGTTCTGCCCCTTGTTCGTCCGGAACTTCGCGCGCATCGGCCCGCCCATGAAGATGCTGAAGTGCCCGTTCGTCTCGCCGCCGGCGACGACGATGTTGACCCGGTTCGCCTCGAAGACCGGGATCAGCTCGTCAGGCGGCGCTTTCCAGTAGCTCGCGAACGGCTCGACTCCCGACTCCACCTCCTCGTGGATCAGGTTGAGCATGACGTGATCCCAGTAGCGGCGCTGCGGGATGCGCGCGTTCTCGTGGATCCACTGGGCGATCTTGTCCTTCGAGTCGAGGCCTCGTTCGCAGAACTCGCGTGCGACGATCGGGTCGAGGACGAGCGTGCACCCCATCCCGGGCTCGAGTCCGCAGATCATCGCCTGGAGCTTCTCCTCCCAGTAGGCGCGCAGGTACTCGGCCCAGACGTTTCCCCAGATGTACGAGACCGTGACGGCGCTCTCGTCCTTGTCGTAGCCCCACTGCACGTGGTACGGCTCCCAGGGGCTCGCCTCCTCGTTCTCGGCGTAGGTGATGCAGTTGTAGGAGAAGTTGGAGCCCTGCGAGCCGCCGTAGGAGATGCCCGGCACCGAGCCGCCCTGGAGGTTCTGGGAGAGCAGGCCGAACGCCCGGCCGATCGCCGAGTTCGCGAAGTTGTACGGCCCCAGCGCGCCGACGCCGCTGTTCATCGCGATCTCGTGGCGAATCGGCCCGTTGACGACGACCATGTTCCCCATCGAGGACATGCTGCTCTGGCGCCCGGTGTCCCCGCTCGACGCGAGCGCGAGGATGACCGGGAGATGCTCCGGCGCGGCGCCGGCCATCACGGCGTTCACCGCGACCTTCTCGACGTCGAAGTGCCAGTACTCCATGCCGATCGTCGGGCGGAGCTTGCCGACCATCTCGTCCGGCGCATGGCTCGTTCCGGTCAGCATCCGCTCGACGCGCTCCTCGGTCGGGAGGACGATCGGCAGGAAATCCGTGTAGTGGCGCTCCTGGAAGAGCGCGTGCATCTCTTCCTCGCCGTCCGCTTCGACGTAGCGCGGTGTCGACCGGTCCCAGTCCTCGCCGCGCAGCTCGTCGCCGGGAACCGGACGCGTGAGCTGGTCGAACACCTCGGCCATGAAGGGCCGGCCGTGAATCGGGTCGTTGCCCTCGACGTACTCCCGGAGGCCCTGAGGCGAGGTGTTCATCAGCGGCGTGGGCACGAACGCCTGGCGTGCGCTCGGCATCCCGCTCGCTTTCACGGCGTTGCGCACGAGGCGGGCGAACACGTGGACGTGTACGCCCACCGTCGGGACGCCGTACTTCGATTCGAGATCGACGACATGGCCGGAGACCTCCGGCGCACAGCCCGGTCAGGTGCCGACGCCGAGAATGGCCGCGTCGCCGTCGGCCTGGATGCGTTCGCAGAGCTCCGGGTCCGGGATGTGCTGGTTGCGCCACCGGACCACCTCCGTGCGGATCGTCGGCCGGTGGTCCTCGAACCAGCCGTGCAGCTGGGCCATGAAGTTGTCCGAGTTCGCAAAGCCGACGTCGACGAGGAAGAGCTTTCTCCCCTCGAGCGTGTCCAGGCCCGGAGCCATCCCCCGCGCGCTGACCTTCGGCGGGTACCCCTCGGGATTCAGGACCCTGAACTTGGCCAATTCGCCTCCTCGAATCGGGCTGCCGATGCTACCAAGCGACAACTCGGCTTTCAGCTCGTCGAACGCCGCCCCGCGGACGTCTCGGTGTCGGCCTTCGCGACCTGCTGCTCGCCCAGGTAGCTGGAGATCAGGAGCTCGCGGTTGGCGTGCAGCGCATCCGCGCTGTCGTGGAGGACGATCTCCCCGTGGGAGAGCACGTATCCGCGGTCCGCGATCTCGAGCGCGAGCTGGATGTGCTGCTCGACGAGCAGCACCCCGCAGCCCGAGTCGAGCGCGTACCGGTTCACGACCGGCAGCAGGCTCTCGACGATCACCGGGGCGAGCCCGAGCGAGAGCTCGTCGAGGAGGAGCACGCGGGGCCGCCGGGCAAGCCCGCGCGCCACCGCCAGCATCTGCTGCTCACCGCCGGAGAGCAGCCCGGCGCGCCGCGTGCGCAGCTCTCTGAGCTTGGGGAAGTACTCGCACGCCGCGTCCTCGTCGGGGCGCTGGCCGCGGTAGCCGAGCCGGAAGTGTTCGGCGACGGTCAGGCCGTAGAAGATGCCGCGGCCCTCCGGGACGTGCACGATGCCCAGCCGCGCCCTCTCCGTGGCCGAGACGCGTGCGAGGTCCTGGCCGGCGAAGGTCACGCGACCGCTCGTGGGACGGATCAGCCCGGAGATCACCTTCAACGTCGTCGTCTTGCCTGCGCCGTTGGCACCGAGCAGCGCGACGACTTCGCCCGGGCCGACGGTCAGGTCGAGGTCGCGGATCACCGCCGCCCCGTCGTAGCCGGCGGTCAGGCGTTCGATGGTCAGAAGCGCGTCGGTCACGATGCGTCCACCGTCGGCTCCAGCTCGGCGGCCGCGCTCCCCAGGTACGCCTTGATCACGTGGGGATCGCGGCGAACGACCTCGGGTGTCCCCTGCGCGATCACCCTGCCGAACTCGAGCACGACCACGTAGTCCGAGATTCCGAGCACGAGCCCCATGTCGTGATCGACGAGGAGCATCGGCGTGCCCGCATCGACCATCGAGCGCAGGCGCCGCCCGAGCTCCTGCCCCTCCCGCGCGTCCAGGCCCGCCGCCGGCTCGTCGAGACATAGGAGGCGCGGCTCCGCAGCGACGGCGCGTGCGATCCCGACCAGCTTGCGCTGCCCCTGCGAGAGGTCGTCCGGCATCGCGTCCCCCATCGACTCGAGGCCGAGGAGTTCGAGGGCTGCGTCTGCCGCCTTCGTGCTCGTGACCGGCCTCGAGAGCGTCTCCTTGACGGTTGCCCAGGCGGAGGGGCGGTAGGAGGCGACCGCCAGGTTCTCGCGGACGCTCAGATCGTCGAACAGCTCGATCGACTGCCACGTCCTGGCGAGGCCGCGCTGGGCACGGGCGTATGCCGCCAGCCCACCCAGCCGATGCCCGTCCAGCTCGACCCGTCCCCCGTGGGGGACGAACCCGGAGATCGCGTCGATGAACGTCGTCTTGCCTGCTCCGTTCGGGCCGATCAACCCGACGAGCTGACCTTCGGAAACCGCGAGGTCGACCTTGTCGACCGCGCGGAGGCCGCCGAACGAGACGGAGATCCCCGTTGCGGAGAGGACCGCGGCCCCTCCCTTCGGCCGCCGCTCCCGGCGGGGCTCGTCAGCCTGGAGCGAGGCGGCGCGGACCGGCGGACGGGGAGTCTGCTTGTCGCGGGCGGCCTGCGCGGCGAGCCGTCTCTTCTTCTGCTGCTTCTTCTTGTAGCCCGTTCCGGCGATGCCCTCCGGGTTCACGAGCAGCGTGATGATCAACGCAAAGCCGCCGACGAGAAGCGCCCAGGTCCCGGACAGGCCGAACCACGTGTCGAAGGCGTGCGGGAAGAGGCCCTCCGTCGCACCGATGCCGGCGAAGATCGCTCCGGAGACCATGGTGATGCCTCCGAAGTACGCGAACGCGATCAGGCCGAGCGCCGCCAGGGCTCCGAAACGGGTGTAGCTGACCGACCCGAAGTTGTACGCGTACAGCGCGCCCGCCATTCCGGCGACGAACGCGGCGATGCCGAAGCCTGCGAGCTTCGTGTTGCGGACGTTGATCCCGGCCGCCGCCGCGGCCCGCTCGTTCGAGCGTACGGCCAGCATGCGCTGCCCGAGGCTCGCACGCCGTACGTTGGCCACCAGGAGAGCGAGGAGGATCGTCGCGGCGAGGACGAGGAAGCCGAAGACCGGGCTCGGGATGTTGCCGTCCAGGCCTCTGAACGGGCCGCCGGGGGACAGGTCGAGCCCTCCGAGGTCCGGCTGGGTGACCGGCGAGCCCTGGTCGCCGCCACCCCAGCGCGCGTTCAGGAAGCCGAACTGTTCGAGCGCAACCGCGGCCGCGAGCGTCACGACCGCGAGGCTCACACCCCGTACGCGCAACGCGGAGACCGCAATCAGCAGCCCCACGATCGTCGCCGTGGCGGCCCCGATCAGGAGCGAGATCGGGAACGTCGCCCAGATACCCCCCACGTCCGTCGTGAGGTGCGACATGGTGAAGCCGGCAACGCCTGCGAGCGCCAGCTGGACGACGGAGATCTGGCCGACGAAGCCGACGATGACGACGAGCGAGAGGCCGATGATGACGCCGAGCAGCGAGTTGATCAGGGACTGCCGGAAGTCGTACGGGAAGACGATCAGGCAGAGCACACCGACGACGGCAGCGAGCACGCTCGGCCTCAGCAGCCGTTCGGGGCGGGGGACGGCCGGAAGTCGTTGCTCGACGAGCTCGCCGCGGCCGGGCAGGCTCGCTCCCCGCAGGAACAGGGCTAGCACGATGACGAGGAAGACGAACAGCTCGGAGAGGCCGCGGAGCGGGGCGCCTCCCGAGTCGGTCGGGAACCAGCTCTGCGTGCCCCAGTAGATGAGCAGCGACTGGAACACCCCGATCGCGAGCCCGGCGAAGCAGGCGATGTAGAAGGAGGTGAACCCGGCGAGCAGCGCGGCGGCGAGCGCCGGGACGACCTGGAAGGCGAGCGTCTGCGCGTCGAGTGCGATCAGCGGCGCGACCAGCACCCCGAGCCCGCCGGCGACGATGCTCGCCAGACAGGTGTTCAGGACCGCCAGGCGGCTCGGGGACAGGCCGGCGAGCATCGCCGACACCTCGTTCTCGGACGCCGCCCGCGTGGACAGACCGAACGGCGTCCAGCGGTACACGGCCGCGAGCACCGTTGCGACGACGATCACGATCCCCGCGAGCAGGAACCGGTCGATCGGCACGACCCGGTCGAAGATCGTCACCGTGTCCGACGGCAGGACCGTCGGCGCCGACTTCAGGCTGTTGCCGAAGATCAGGATCACCCCCGACTCGAGCACGAGCAGGAGGCCGAGCGACGCGGCGAGCTTGGCGAGCGGAGCCGTGTTCCGGAGCGGGCGGAAGATGGCCAGCTCGATCAGGATCCCGAACGCGGCCATGCTGATCAGCGTCAGGACGAAGGCCGGCGCGAACGAGAGGTGGAACCCGAAGTAGCCGGTCCTGAGCGCCCAGAAGATGTAGGCGGCGAGCATCGCGATCGCGCCGGTGGCGATGTTGATGACCCCGGAGCCGCGGTAGATCAGCACGACGCCGAGCGCGACGCTCGCGATCAGCGCGCCGGCACCCAGCCCGAGCGCGCCGTAGAGGAGGACGTCTTGCATCCGGCGTCAGTCTCTCATCGAGCGGAGGGCCCGACAGCCGCCGGGCCCTCCGTTCCTTCACGCTTCGGCTACTTCACTCCGGGCGGCTTCAGCCAGCCCGACGCGACCTTCCACTTGCCCTTGCCGGCGTAGTTGTAGAACTGCGTCTCGTTCCCGCAGGCGGCCGGCTCTCCGGCCGAGACCTTCCCGCACGCGACGTTCGGCGCCGCCAGGATCAGCGGACCACGGAAGGCCTTGAACCCGGCGCTGATCGTCGCCGGGTTGAGCTTGCTGAACGGGATCGCGTTCATGATCTTGACCGTGGCGAGCAACTCCTCCCAGGAGGTCTCCGAGAAGACCCAGAGCATGTCCGGCACGGTCGTCCCGTATTGGAGACCCTTCTTGAGGTAGAGCTTCGACTGCGGACCCGGCAGGTTCACCAGTGTCTGGGCGATGCCGTAGGTCCACTTCGGGATGTCGTGGCTCGCATACGCCGCCCCCGGGAGGAACGTGCAGATCGGCGTCGAGAGCACCGGCTTCGTGTAGTTGATCTGGTCGATCGCGCGGGCGAAGGGGACGCAGGTCGTGAAGCCGAGCGCCGCGACGATCATGTCGGACGAGCTCGCCTGCGTCGCCGCCCCGAGCAGGTCGGTCGACAGCGGCGGAACCCCGATCACCGTCACCTTCAGACCGATCTGCAGCATGGCCTTCTTCAGGGCCAGCGCGGCGGTGTCGGCGCCCGGGTCGGTCGGATAGACGATGGCCACGGACTTCACCTTCGGCAGGAACCGCTTCGTGTAGGTGCCGAAGGGGCCGAGCACGCTGGTCTGGCTGCCGTTCAGGAAGTACGTGTTCTTCGCCGTGGGATCCGCCGGGTTGGCGGTGACGCCGGCGATGATCGGCTTCGTGCCCTTCACCGTCGCGTAGATCGACTGGTTGCCGACCGTGACGAACCCGAAGAGAATTGCCTTCGTACCCCTGTCGTTGACCATCTGCTGGCCGCAGCGGACGCCTTCCTCTTCCGCCTGGGCCCAGAAGCACTCGTTCAGCTTGAGCGGATGGCCGTGGACGCCGCCGAGCTCGGCGTTCACCATCTTCACCCCGGCCTCGATGACGTGGGTGCCCTGCGGGAAGTTGAAGTTGGGCGGGCCGCCCTGGCCGTTGATGTAGCCGATCGTGACGGGCGACAGCTTGGCGTTCGCCTTGCCCTTGCCCCCGACGTAGAGCTGGTAGTTGATGACCTGTGGCGGCGGAAGTGCGCTCGTCGCTGCGACGGCCGTGGCGGTCGCCGCGAGCGCGGCCGCGACTACGAGTCCAACGATCGCGGGTCGCCGCCGGAAGAGCTCGACGATGGTACCGGGACGCATACCTACCTCCTTCGCGTAGCTACGGCATGCCCGTCGAAGTGCCCCGTACGTCTGCCGACCGTACGATCGAGCGAGAGTAACCGGCTCGCGAGAAATCTGTCAATGCTCCGTTCCGCCCTGCGGAACACTCACGCAGATCGCCGCTCGACCACCTCGCCGAAGATGGGATTGGAGAGCAGGAATCCGATCGCCTGCGCCCGCTCCTCGTTGCGCGGCTCGTCCGGGAACGACGCGAGTATCGCGCGGAAGCGCTCGTCGACGCCTTCGCGGAACTCGCGGTGCGTGAGGATGTACAGGTCGTCGTTCCGGATGCCCGCGAGCACACGGTCGCCGCACTCGAACGGATCCATCCACAGCGGGTCGTTCGGCCGCTCTTCGAGCTCCCGCTCGAGGGCGGTGTACCCCGAATCGCCGTAACGCTCCGGCCGTGTCCTGCCGCCCTCGCGGATGTTCGTCTGCACCGGCCCGGGGCAGAACGCCGAGACGCCGATTCCTTCGCCGGCGAGCTCGCTTCGGAGGGCCTCCGAGAGTCCGATCAGCGCGGCCTTGGCCGTGATGTAGATCGCCGCGCCGGGGATGGGGAGCACGCCCGCCATCGAGGCGGTGTTGACGATGTGGCCGCCCTCGCCGTGTGCGAGCAGCCGCGGGACGAAGGTCTGGATCCCGTTGACGGCGCCGCCGAGCAGCACGCCGAGACCCCAGTCCCAGTCGTCGTACCGCGCGAGCGTGACGGGCCCGAGGAGGCCCATTCCCGCGTTGTTGCAGAGGACGTGCACGTTGCCGAAGGCGCGCTCCGCCTCATCGGCTGCGCGGGCGAACCCGTCACGGTCGGTGACGTCGAGCTCGACCGCGTGCACGGGCTTTCCCGCGAAGCCCCTCATTGCCGTCTCGATGTGATCGCGCCGGAGATCTGCGATCACGACGTTCATCCCTGCCCCGACGAACGCGGTCGCCATCCCGAGCCCGATGCCGCTCGCGCCGCCCGTGACGAACGCGGTCCTGCCCTCGACCTCCTGCATCAGTCGCCGGGCCAGGAGTCGAGAGCCCTCGCCTTGGCCGCACGCCGTCCCTCCTCGACTGCGAGCCGGTCAGCCGGCGCCGGCTCGTCCGGGAACGCGGCGAGGATCTCGTCGAAGATCCCCCGCAGCTCGTTCCGATGGTCGGGGTGCGTGAAGACGTAGAAGTCGTTCTGACGGATGGCCCGCAGGACCTTCTCGCCGATCTCGTCCGGCTCCATGCCGGCCTCGTGCAGGTCGGGCAGGATGCGCATGAACTCCGCGTCGGCCGGCGTCTTCTCGGTGGAGAGCTCCGCCGGCCGGATCAGGTCGCTCTCGTAGATCTTGCTCTTGACGAGGCCGGGGCAGACCATCGACACGCCGATTCCATGCGGCAGCAGGCTCCAGCGCAGCGCGTCGGAGAGCCCGTGCACGGCGAACTTCGCCGTCGTGTAGATCCCGGCGCCCGGACCGGCGACGAACGAGGCCATGGACGCCGTGTTGACGACGTGGCCGCGCTCGCCGTTGGCCTTGATCCTGGGCACGAAGGTGACGACACCGTTGACGACGCCGCCAAGATTGACGCCGAGCACCCAGTCCCAGTCCTGGTAGGTCGCCTCGGCGAGATCGTTGAAGAGGTTGACGCCGGCGTTGTTGCAGAGGACGTGCACGTTGCCGAGCACGCGCTCGGTCTCGTCCGCAGCGCGCGCGAACGCCTCGCGGTCGGTGACGTCGAGCTGGATCGCGTGCACGTCGCCGTCCAGTTCGGCGAGCGCCGCTTCGAGGTGGTCGGCGCGCACGTCTGCGATCGCCACCCGCATGCCTGCCGCGACGAACGCCTTCGCCATGCCCAGCCCAACGCCGCTGCCGCCGCCGGTGACGAAGGCCACCTTCCCTTCGACGTCCCGCACGATCGGGACCTTATAGTCGCGGGCGTAATGGCGACCATCCGCGCGGACGTCGTCGGCAGCCTGCTGCGACCCGAGTACCTGCGCGAGGCGCGGGCGGCGGCACGCGAGGGCACGCTCGCCGCCACCGGGTTGCGCGCGGTCGAGGACCGGGCCGTCCTCGAGGCGATCGCCATGCAGGAGGGCGCCGGGATCGGGGCGATCACGGACGGCGAATACCGGCGGAGCGGCTGGATCGCGATGATCCCGATGGTCGACGATCCGCTCTTCGAACCCCCGGTGAGTGGATTCGAGTTCCTGAACGCGGAGTCGGGCTGGCGCGGTCTCTGGAAGAAGGGCGCAGGCGAGCCTGCCGACACGTCGGCGCTTCCTCCGGAGGAGCCGTTCGTCACGCGAAGGCTCCAGGTCGAGCGCGACATCGTCGGCGACGAGTACGGGTTCCTGAAGACGAACGCCCACGCGCGTGCGAAGTACACGATCCCGGCCCCGAGCTGGCATCGCATCTTCTGGCATCCCGACTACTCGACCGACGCCTACCCGACATCGGACGACTTCATCCGCGACATCGCCCGGCTGACGCGCGAGCACATCGTCGACCGGCTCGTCTCGCTCGGCTGCGACTACATCCAGATGGACGCCCCCAACTACGCGCAGTGGCACATCGACCCGGTGAACCGGGCGGCGTTCGAGGCGCACGGGCACGACATGGCGCACGAGCTCGTCGCCGACGCGGTGTTCGACAACCTCGCCTTCGAGGGCCTGGAGGGCGTGACGCGCGCGATGCACATGTGCCGCGGCAACGCCCCCGGCGGCATGTGGGCCGCGACCGGCGGCTACGAGGTGATCTCGAAGGACGTCTTCCCCCGTCTGACCAACTACGACCGGCTGCTGCTCGAGTACGACTCCGACCGCGCCGGCGGCTTCTGGCCGCTCGGCGACGTCCTTCCCCACCACGAGGTCGTGCTCGGGCTCGTGACCACGAAGACGGGGGCGCTGGAGGATCCCGACGTCGTCGTCGCGAGGGTGGAGGAGGCGGCGCGGTGCGTGCCGCTCGAGCGACTGGCGGTCAGCCCCCAGTGCGGCTTCGCCTCCGGCGAGATCGCGCGCACGATGACGATTGCCGAGCAGGAAGCCAAGCTGCGCCTGGTCGGCGACGTCGCGCGTCGCGTCTGGGGCTAGTCGGCGGTTCTCGAGATCCTGGTCAGGAGCCCGAGCTCGAGCCGCGCCAGGCGCTCTGCGATCGGCTCGTACTGAGCGGACATGTGCTGCCGGTAGACGGAGAGGTCGCGGTAGTACATCTGCAGCCGCTCGCCTTCTCTCGAGGCGCTCGATCCGCCGGTCCGGAAGAGCAGCTCGCCCGCCTCCCAGAGCAGGCGGCCGGCGTGCTCGAGCATCGCCAGGCCGCGCATGTCCTCCTTGAGCGAGAACGGCTCGCCGCCCTCGAAGCCGCGACGGGAGTAGTCCATGAACCGGTCGGCGGCGACGTGCATCACCGCTTCCGCCGCCTCTGTCAGGCCGAGCGCGAGACCGAACGGCCGCTGGAACTCCGGCGACTCGTACCGGGGCCCGTAGGGCGCGAAACGCCCGGGCCGCGTGCGGATGATCTCCTCGTACTCGTCGAGCGCCGCGCGGACGGTTCCAGACATCGTCGCGATCAGCTCGCCGTGAAAGAACGAGAGCAGGCGACCGCCGTACAGCGGGCTCCCGTGCAGCCTGGAGCCGGGTGTCCCGTCGTCGACGTCGGCATCGAGCATGTCCATCGGGACGACGTACGCGTTCGGGACGACCGCCCCGTCGACCGCGATCGCGTTCGAGCCGCTCCCTCGCAGGCCGAGGAACCCGTTCCAGTCGTCGCGCATCGTCCACTGCTGCTTCGGAACGACGGCGATGCCGACGATGTCGGGCTCGTCGTCGCGCCGGACGAGGACGGCGGGAAGGAAGTGATTCGCGATCGGCGCCCCCGAGCAGTACCGCCACATACCCTCGATCCGCCAGCCGTCGGGATGGGGCGTCGCGGTCCCCGTGGGCGCGGCCATGCTCGCCGCCAGGAACTCGCCGTCCGACCCGAACACCTCGGCCTGCACCTGCTCGGGGAAGTACGAGCCCATGACGAGCGCGTGTCCGCCGGTCACGCCCATCATCCAACCCGTGGACGGGCACCCTCGGGAGATCTCCCGGACGACCTGGAGGTAGGTCGGCACGTCGAACTGGTACCCGCCGTACAACCGTGGCTGCAAGCACCGGTAGAAGCCTGCCCGGCGGAACTCCTCGTGCAGGTCGTCCGAGTAGCGGCCGCGCTCCTCCGTCGCAGCCTGCTCCTCCCGCAGCCGGGGACGGAGCGCTGCGGCGCGCTCGATCATGGCCTCCGGCGTCAGCCCGGGCTCGGGGACGGGGACCGGCTGGTCGGGGGCGCGGACGCTCATCCGCACGAGGCTAGCTTAGGATCGACTCCGTGAGGCCAGCAGGCAGACGCGAACCGGTCACGAGGCCGATCTCGCCGGGTCCGGCCTGGAGCTGACCGTGTTGCGCCGACGGCGGTTCTCCGAGCCGGTGACACGGCACGTCGAGAGCGGCGGTGTCGCGATCGGCTACCAGGTGGCGGGCAGCGGCCCGCTCGACGTCGTCGTGAGCCCGCCGCTCGTCTCGACCATCGCCCGCGTGTGGCGGTGGCCGTGGATCGAGACGGTCTACCGACGCATCGCCGAGCGCCACCGGCTGGTCATCTACGACAAGCGCGCCATGGGAACGTCCGATCGCACCGTCCCCCCGGCCGCGCTCGAGCTGGCGCTCGAGGACTTGCGCACGGTGATGGACGCGGCGGGGTCCGAGCGGGCCGTGATCTTCTCGATCTCGGAGGGAGCGCCGCTCGCACTGCAGTTCGCGGCGACCTTCCCTGAGCGAACCCTGGGCCTGATCCTCTTCGGAGGCTCGGCACGCGTGCTCGAGGCGCCCGACTACCCCTGGGGACGCGCGCCCGCGGCCGGGCCGCCGGCGCTGGAGGCGCTCCGCTACGTCTTCGAGGGCCCTCGCCGCCAGGCCGCGGAGATGATCGCCTGGATCGGCAACCTGTCGCCGAGAGAGCGGCGTCGGTTCGTGGACGGGATCCGCGCGTCCACCGACTTCCCGACGGCCGAGGCATCGGTGCTGCTCGCGCGTTCCGTCGACGTCAGGAGCGTCCTGCCCGAGATCGACACGCCGGCGCTGCTCATCCACGGACAGGCGGACACGCAGATCCCGATCGGCTCGGCGCGCTATCTCAACGAGCAGATCAGCGGCTCCAGGCTGCTGGAGCTTCCGGGCGAACGGCACCTGCCGACGGGGCCCGCCCTCGCCCGCGTGCTCGACGAGGTCGACGGCTTCCTCGCGCGGATCGCGGCCGGCGACGACCCACTCGAACGGGCAGGTAGCGCACCCACGGGCGCCTGACCGCCCGTGGAAACGGGGGCGGGTGATCGTCAGCGTTCGGGTGCAGTCCACCGTGTGCCGCAGAATGTTCCGAGGGTTCGTACCCTCCAATCGGACTTCCTGTGACAGACACCGGTGAGAAATGAGCGGTTGGCTTGCACGAGGTAAGAGTTCGCGCGCTATGACGTCGTGCGCGCGGCGCGCGAGCCTCGTCACTGCGGTTGTCGCAGTACTGGCGGCCGGCGGCCTGTCGGCCGTCTCGTCCGCGTCCGTCTCCTCGATGCAGGCCAGAGCGGCTGCCCCCGCGGTCTACTGGGGCGCGTACATGGACGGGAGCGACACCTACCGCTACCTGTATGGAGGGAAGCGGGGCAACGCGCCGTGGGATGCGAGCACGTGGAGCATGTTCGAGTCGAACGCCGGGAAGCACGTGTCGATCGTGCACTGGGGTCTCGGAACCCCGTGGTGGCACGACTTCAACCACTGGCGGAGCACGTTCGAGCTCGTTCGTGCGCGCGGCGATCTGTCGTTGGTGGACATGACGACGGGCTCGGTGCCGCTACGTGCCATCGCGAACGGGGCTCGAGACCCGCAGATCCTGACCTGGATGCGCCAGGCCGCGGCGTACGGGCACCCGTTCTTCCTGGATCTCGACGTCGAGATGAACGGCAACTGGGAGCCCTATTCCCCGGGCGTACACGGGAACACGGCCTCCGACTTCGTGAAGATGTGGCGGCACGTCCACGACCTGGCGACGCAGGCAGGCGCGTCGAACATCACCTGGGTCTGGGCGCCGAATGTCGACCCTCGCAGCATGTTCACTCCCTACTGGAAGCTGTATCCCGGCACCAGGTACGTCGACTGGACAGGCCTGGACGGCTTCAACCTCGACGGCCGGTCGAGCTTCCAATGGCTGTTCGGCTCCAGCTACCGGAGGCTGCTCCGGCTCGCCCCGGCCAAGCCGATCATCGTCACGCAGACCGCTTCGCTCGGAGACGGCAGCCGGAAGGCCCAGTGGATCGCCGACGCCCTCTCGAACCAGCTTCCCAGACACTTTCCGCAGATCAGAGCGCTCGCATGGTTCAACTGGCGTATCCGCCAGGCAGGCAGATGGATGCCGTTCGAGATCGAATCCTCTTCCGCCTCACGGCGGGCGTTCGCGAACACGATCGCCTCTCCGTACTACGCGCCGGGAGGCGAGTACGGCGACCTGCCTCTCTTGACGAAGATCAGCCCTCCGTAGCCGCGTTGCGCGACGGCACGGTTCCCTCGGTCGAGGGATGACAGAGGCCTGGATCGGGTTCTAAATGAGTGTATGGGAGCATTGAGCACCGGACCGGCACTCTTTCTCGCCTGGCCGGACCAGGTGGATCTCACGCCTCCGAGGCCGCGCGACCTCAGCGTCGACGAGCTTGTCGACGAGTGGAAGTCGGAGCTGCAGGCAGCCAGGCGTCGTGACGGACTTCGTTCTATTGCCGCGAGGAAGTCAGACCCCTCATGCCCCGGAGGGGTCACGGCTAGAGGAAAGCTGTGAACGGTTTCCCGGGGGCGATGTAGTAGTGGGCGAGTTGGAGCGCGCCGAACGCCAGCCGTGTTGCCGTCCTGATCGTGACCCGCTCGTCATAGGAACGCGGCTGGCCGGTCAGCCGCACAAGCCCGAGCACGAACGCGAGTAGCCCGACACCGAGCGGCGCAAAACGCCAAAGGCGATCGCGTCGCTCAACATCCAAAGCGGAGACAGCCTGCCCCGGAGACAAGCAACCGGGCACTGCAGAGCCTAAACCCGCCGGCCGCGCCGTCACGGCCGGAGAAATCACCTCTGGCCCCCCGGAGCCCGAACGAAGAGGAGAGCGCCAACCGGATTCCCTACGATACGGCCGTGCGGGCGGTGTTCGACCTCCGGCCGGTGGAGTGGGCGGAGACGCTCGCGGTGCTGCAGTCGGTCAGCCTCGCCGACGTCCAGTCGGATGTGCGCGCGAGCGTGGTCGACGTCGAGGGAACGCTCGTCACGCTCGACTTTCCGGCGCTCGACGGCGAGACGTCGGCGGAGCAGCTGCTCGCCGCCTGCATCGCGGGCGAGTGGGCCGACCGCGGCGACTTCGAGTCGTGCCGGCTCCTCTCGGTCGAGTGGCCCGACGGCTTTGCCGGGCCGGCGTTCGGTGCGGTCGAGGGCGTCGCAGTCGGCGCGATCCTCAAGCCGGCGCTCGGCCTGACGCCCGACGCGGCGGGTCGGACGGCGGCGCGACTCGTCGAGCTCGGCGCGACGCTCGTCAAGGACGACGAGCTGCAACGGTCGTCGTCCGAGCGCGTGCGCGCCGTGCGTGCGTCGATCCCGGGGGACGTCCTCTACGCCGCCAACGTCACCGGCGGCGACGCCGAGGCGATCGTGGCCGCAGGCGCCAACGCCCTGATGGTGAACGCGTTCGTCGAGGGGATGGGCTCGATCGCGCGCCTCCGCGCGCTCGGGCTGCCGCTGTTCGTCCACCGGGTCGGCTCCGCCTTCATGCGGCGAAGCGACCGCGTGTCGGTGAGCGCGCGCGTGCTCGCGGAGCTGACGCGCCTGCTCGGCGCCGACTACGTCCAGGTCGGGTCGTTCTCCCCGCGGATGTTCGACACGGACGACGAGGTACGCGAACAGATCGCCGCCTGCCACGACGACCTCGCCGGCGTCGAGCAGGCGACGGCGGTGATCGGCGGCGGCGTCGGGCCGGCAAACGCGGACGAGACGCTCGAGCGCGCCGGCGTCCGCGACGGTGTCATGCTCCTGTACGGCTCCGCTGCGTACTAGAGATCGACCGCGGTCATCACACGTTCTCGAGCGAGGCGATCTCGTCGGCCGACAGCTCGAATCGCGCAGCAGTCATGAGCTCGTCGAGATGCGGTTCGGAGCGCGTCCCGATCGCCGTGTCCTCCCTCGTCATCGCCAGACAGCCGGGCCAGGTGGGTGTGACCATGGTCACGAGAGAGGAGTGGTTGCTGAACACTGCGATGCGGTGAGCGTCGGGGCCGAGCTCGGCGGCCAACGCTTCGAAGCGCTCGAGCATCCAGTTCGATACTCCGAAGCTCTCGATCGAGCCCGCGGCGGCCTGCTCGCGCAGCGCGTCTGCGAGCGCCGCGATGGGCACCGACGGGTCGTCGCGATGCAGCATGAACACGTCGAGCGTGTCGACGCCGAGGAGCGAGCGTGCCCGCTCGACCTTGACCTTGACGGCGCGTCGGACCGAGACTTGGCGGACACACGCCGTCCCCGTAGGCTGCGGCGTTGACGATGCCCATCATTTGCGACACATCGAGCGTCCCCGTCGAGGACCGGGCGGAGCTGTGGGTGACCGCGAGCTCGGAGCTCTTCGTGCCACTCGAGTGCAAGCCGCACGACCGCGCCTCGTTCTCTGGCGTTCTGCAGGCGGGCGTCGTTGGGCCGCTCGCCCTGAGCCGGCTCGAAGTGTCGCCGCACACGGTCCGGCGCACCGCAGCGCTCGCGGCGGACACGGACGGGGACCGGTACAAGCTCAGCCTCCTGCTCGCCGGCCAGGCCCTCGTCGTCCAGGACAGCCGCGAGGCAGTTCTCCGGCCCGGCGACTTCGCGCTCTATGACTGCTCGCGCCCGTACACGATCGAGGGCGCCGGGGACTTCCGCATGCTCGTGTGCATGCTCCCGCGTGCGATGCTCGGCCTCGAGCCCGTGCTTGTCGGTCGGATGACCGCGACGCGGATCCGTGGCGACTGCGGAATCGCGTGGGCGGTCGCACCGTTCCTCGAGCGGCTTGCCGACCTCGCGATATGGGGCGAGGTCCCGGAAGCGCACGACCGCGTCGTCGAGGGTACGGTCGAGCTCGTCGAGTCGCTCTGCGCGAGCGTCATCGAGAGTGACGGCGGGCGTCGTCCCTCTTCGCGAGCCGAGCTCCTCCTCCGTGCGCATGCGCACGCACGGTCGCGCCTCAGCGACCCGTCGCTCGCGCCCGGGAAGATCGCGGCCGCAGTGCACGTGTCGAAGCGGTACCTGCATCGGCTCTTCGAGGACGACGGCTCCACCGTCTCGGGCTGGATCCGGCAGCGGCGGCTCGAGGGATGCTGTCGCGACCTCGCGGATCCGTTGCGGCGGGACGAGACGGTGACGAGTATCGGCGCCCGCTGGGGCTTGACGAACCCCGCCCACCTGAGCAGGCTCTTCCGCGACGCCTACGGCCTCTCGCCGACCGAGTACCGCGCACAGCAGCTGCACGGCGGCATCGGCCGTGAGAGTCGTGCGCTGACGCTCAACCGCTGTGCGCGCACGTGACAGCGGCGCGAGGCCGGCGTGGCGATGCTGCACGTGTCCGCCACACGTGAGAAGGAGACGCCGTGGCCGCTAAGGCGCAGGTGCTCGAAACGATCGACCTCTGCAGCGACGTCGAGAGCGTCTGGGTGTCGCTCACGTGAGCGATCGCAGTGCCGACGTCGTCGTCGTCGGCGCCGGGTCGGCCGGTGCAGTCGTCGCGCGGCGCCTGATCGACGGCGGCGCGGGTCGCGTCCTGCTGCTCGAGGCCGGTGGGCAAGACGAGAACCCGGCGATCCACGATCCCGGGCGGCTTCACGAGCTGTGGCTCTCCGAGGTCGATTGGGCCTACGAGACCGTGCCGCAGTCCCACGCCAACGGACGCCGGCTCGCGTGGCCGCGCGGCCGTGTCCTCGGCGGGTCGAGCTGCCTGAACGCGATGATCTGGGTCCGCGGCGCCCCCTCCGACTTCGACACGTGGGCGGAGCTCGGTGCCGAGGGCTGGTCGTGGGAGGACGTTCGGCCGGTGTACGAGCGGATCGAGCGGCGCTCGCCCCACGGGCCCGGCACCGTGAGCCTGCTCACGTCGTTCGATCCGGATCCGATCCACGTCTCGATCGCCGAGGCCGCACAGGAGTGCGGCCTGCCGCTGAACGCGGACTACAACGGCGTCTCGCAGGACGGCGTGTCGTTCATGCAGTTCAGCATCGAGGACGGCGTCCGCCACAGCACAGCGGCGGCCTACATCCGGCCGGTCGAGCGACACGCGAGCCTCGAGATCGTCACCGGCGCAGTCGCGCACCGTCTGCTCTTCGACGGCACTGCGTGTGTCGGCGTCGAGTGGTCGGAGGGCAGCCGCATCGAGCGCGCCCACGCCGGCGAGGTCGTGGTGTGCGGAGGAACGATCGGGTCGGCGCAGCTGCTGCTGCTCTCGGGGATCGGGCCTGCGGATCACCTGCGCTCGCATGGCATCGACGTCGTCGCCGACCTGCCCGGCGTCGGCGAGAACCTTCACGACCACCTGCTCTCGCCGGTGATCTTCAGCGCCGAGCGCGAGGTGGGGCCTCCCTCACCCGGCCTGCCCGCCTGTCAGACGCATCTCTTCTGGCGCTCGCGGCCAGGGCTACCGGCGCCCGACGTCCAGCCGATCCACTTCATGGTGCCGATGGTCGAGCCGTGGATGGAGGCGATCGAGAACGGGTTCACCTTGATGGGCGGGCTCGTGCGCCCGCTCAGCCGCGGCTCGCTGCGCCTCACCGGTCCGAGCCCCGAGGATCCGGTCGCGCTCGACCCGAACGTCCTTGCCTGCGAGGCCGACCTCGAGGGTCTCGTCGCGGCCGTCGACCTGTGCCGACGCGTCGGCGCGGCGGACGCGCTCCACGCCTGGGGCGCCGCCGAGAGGTATCCGGGCCCGTTGGTCGACACCGCGGAGGCCGTGCGCGCATACGTGCGGGAGACCGTGATCACGTACCACCATCAGGTCGGGACGTGCAAGATGGGCACCGATGCGGCTGCCGTCGTCGACCCGCGACTCCGTGTCCACGGCATCGAAGGCCTGCGGGTGGCCGACGCATCGATCATGCCGATGGTCACGACTGGCAATACGAATGCCCCATCGATCATGATCGGTGAGCGTGCCGCCGAGTTCCTCATTGCCGAAGCTTGAGCTGAGCGGCTCGTTCGAAGCCGACACCGCTGCGCGGATTGCGTTCCTCCGCGAGCACGCGGAGACGGTCTACGTCGAGCTCACCGACGACCTGAGCCACGCCGTGCGCGACGAGGACCTCGTGTACGCCGCAGCCGAACGTTTCCCCGGTCTTGTGCCGACGCGCGACGAGGTCGCGATCGAGCGGGGCCGCAAGCTGCCCGACAAGCAGGGCGTCGAGATCGCTCAAGGACTCTTCCTGTCCTACGTTCTCGCTTCGCCGCGCTGCGGGGCGCATCTCGTCTGGTCGATGCTGCGCCCGACCGAGACCGCGCTCGAACGCCTCGACGAGTTCCGCACAACGGGCGTCGCCGACCTCGGCGGGACGAATCTCGAGCGACGCGGACGGGTCGCCTACATCGAGATCCGGAACGACCGCCATCTCAACGCCGAGGACTGCGACACGCTGCCGACGACCGAGACGGCAGTTGACCTCGCACTGCTGGACCCCGACGTGGAGGTCGGCGTCATACGCGGCGCCGTCGTCAGCCATCCGCGCTACGCCGGCCAGCGCGTCTTCGGCGCCGGGCTCAACCTCACGCACCTCTACCACGGCCGTCTCGACTTCATGTTCTTCGTCACACGCGACCTCGGCTACGTGAACAAGCTCTTCCGCGGTCTCAGCTCCGACGAGTTTCGCCCGGACGAGCCGGAGCAGACGACGGAGAAGCTCTGGGTCGCCGGGGTCGAGACGTTCGCGATCGGCGGCGCCTGTCAGATCCTGCACACGGTCGATCACGTGATCGCAACCCGCGGAACGCGTCTGTATCTCCCCGCGCGGAAGGAAGGGATCCTTCCCGGCGCGTCCAACCTGCGGCTCGCGCGGTCGGTCGGCGACAGGCTCGCACGACAGGCGATCCTCTCCGGGCTCGAGTTCGAAGCGGGCACGCCGCACGGCGACCTGCTCTGCGACGAGGTCGTCGAGTCGTCTGCCGAGATGGACGCCGCGATCGCCCAGCGTGTCGAGTCGCTGACGAGCTCCGGCCTCGTCAATGCCGCCGGGAACCGGCGTGCCCTCCGTGTCGGCGCCGAGTCGCTCGACACGTTCCGGCAGTACATGGCGATGTTCTGCCGCGAGCAGGCGTATTGCCACTTCAGCCCGGCCCTCGTGCGCAACCTCGAGCAGCACTGGAACGCACATGAGCGCAGCCTCTGAGCCGGTCGTCTGGGACGCGGCAGAACGACTGTCCCGGGCGGATCTGCGAGCGCTCCAGCGCGCGCGGCTACGTGCGACGTTCGGAGTCGAACTGGAGGACCTCGCGCAAACGCCGTTCAGCGGCAAAGCCGATCTGCGCGACGGGTACCCGTTCGGACTGCTGCGCGTGCCGGTCTCCTCGCTCGTTCGCCTGCACGCGTCGAGCGGGACCTTCGGCAAGCCGACGGTCGTCGGCTACACCCGCGCAGACCTCGAGGCGTGGACAGAGCTGATGGCGCGTTGCATGACGCTTGCGGGCGTCCGGCCGGGGATGCTCGTGCACAACGCGAACACGTACGGGCTCTTCACCGGCGGCCACGGCTTCCACCAGGGAGCGGAGCGAATCGGCGCCCCGGTCGTGCCGGTCTCGGGAGGGATGTCGGCGCGCCAGGCGACGCTCCTCCACGACCTCGGCGCACAGGTGCTCGTCTCGACACCCTCGTACGCGGTCGTGATCGCGCAGGCCGTGAAGGATGCCGGGATCGACCCCATGACGCTGAAGCTCGAGCTCGGGCTGTTCGGCGGAGAGCCGTGGACGGAGGGGCTCCGCGAGCAGATCGAATCCGCCCTGCCCGGCCTCCGCGCCGTGAACTTCTACGGACTGTCCGAGATGTGCGGTCCGGGGGTCGCGGCGGAGTGCATCGAGGTGCGGGACGGCCTGCACGTGCACGAGGACCACTTCCTCGTCGAGCTGGTCGATCCCGAGTCCGGCACGGTGTTGCCCGAGGGCGAGGAGGGCGAACTCGTCTTCACGACGCTCGCGAAGGAGGCAATGCCCTTCCTGCGCTACCGCACCGGCGACATCGGCTCGCTCACGCTCGAGCCCTGCCGCTGCGGCAGGACGACGGCGAGGATCCGCGGCCTGCGCGGGCGCCGCGACGACATGATCATCGTCCGCGGCGTCAACGTGTATCCCTCGAACGTCGAGCACGCACTCCTCTCCGTGCCCGAGGTGGCACCGCACTACCAGCTCGTGGTCGAGCGAAACGGCGCGATGGACGAGCTCACGGTGCAATGCGAGCCTGCCGGCGCCGACGCCGATCGGGCGGCCCTACGCAACACCGTCGAGCGGGTGCTGCGCGAGCACCTCGGCATACGCGTTCGCGCCGAGGTGCTGGACGCCGGCGCGGTGCCGCGAAGCGAGGGAAAGGCCGTCCGCGTCGTCGATCGGCGATGAATAGGAGAATGCCGATGCGGGTATCGGAGAGCGTCCGGTGCGGAGCGATCCTGTCGAGGATCAGCGCTCCGCACCGGATAGTTCCTTGCGGCCTCAGGGCCGGGGCACCTGGTCACGCGCACGAGAAAGGCAGTCGATTCCCCACAGCGAGGCGAATGGCGAGTGTCACCCACGTGGCCCTACCTACGGACGGTCGTCAGTGCGGGCGACAGGCATTCGGCTGTCGTGGCCGATCAGACGACCGGAGGAAGGGGGAGAGATGGGAGCTCAGGATCGCGCTCGCATGGGCCGCGTCCGAAGAGTGCTGGTGGCAGTCGTAGTCGGGGCCGCTGCTTTCGGGCCGAGAGGCGGGCCTGTACCGCGACGGGGAAGAACTGCCCCGTCTCGAACTGCTCCGCGACGATCTGCGCCTCCGTCTCGGCGCCGCTGCGGGAGGTGTCGTGGCTCTCAAACGCGAGGAAGACGACAAACCCGAGCAGCACAGCGAAGCCGGTCGCGAGGACACCGAAGACCCCGGCCGCGCGGTCACCGTCCTCGAAGTAGCTTCCCGCCGGAGCACGGTGGCGAACGAGCAGCATCGTCGCGATCGCGATGGCCGCAATGCCCACGACGATCAGTCCCGCCCAGAGCAGGTTCACGACGTCACTCGATGCAGAACAACCTGCACGACGAGCACGACCCCGCCGCACCGGCGACGGTCGTGCCCCGCGCCGCAGCCTGCCTCGGACTGCTGCCGTTCTGCTCTGGTCCACCGGAATTCATCGATGCCGGGGCCGTCTTGCCTTCTTGAGAAGCGCCAGCTGGATAGGGCTGAAGCAGGAACAAGGGCATGTTCGTTGCTGAGCCCTCGACTCTGTTTGCCGTCTCAATGGCCAGGCTTTTGGACTTTGGCCTTCGGGAAGGAGTGGTCTGAGGGCGAGTAGCACGTGCCGGTCCGAGGGCAGACGAGGGCGTTGATCCCGTGAACGTAGACCTCCAGGGCGTTGCTGTAGGCCCAGCCGTCGTTGGTGGCTGCGTTCGTGCGGCGGCCACAGTAGAACCTGGCGAGACCTTTGACGTTGCTGTCCTGGTTGAGGCAGTACACGTCCGTTCCCGCCAGCCGGGCGTAGTGGGAAGGTTTGATCGTGAAGATCGTGGAGCGGATGGCCGCTCCGACACCCCCGGCGAGCGCAAGCGCCGAGAGAGCAGCACAGACAAGCGTCAACCTCTTGATCGTCGTTTTCCTCACGTTTCGTCCTTCCTTCGGCATGACGGTTCGGTCACGGGTTATCGAACTTGCGGATCGTGCTCGCCCCATTCCCGTTCGCCGACCAGCGGCCGACCTCGATCCCCGGTTGACCGACAACGACGTTGTATGTGCGCGGCACACCGCGAGGCAGCAGGTCGGAGCAGACGAAAGCACGCTGCTTGTGATCGACCGCGTTCACGCAGAAGACCTTCGTGCCAGACAGCCGCGCGAACTGGTGGTAGGAGATCGTGAAAATCGTGGCGCGAACAAGCGCCCCCGCACCTGCGGCTGCGACCAGGGCAACAAGCACGGCCGCGATCACCGACAACTTCCTGACCGGGCCGCTCATGGGTTGAGGTAGGTGACGATATGGCGGACGTGACGACCAGTCGCGTCCCAGCGATCGACCTCGACCCCTTGTTCATCGATCACGGCGCTGTAACTACCGCCGACGTGGAAGTTCCCCGCCCAGTCACCACAGTCGAAACCGGGTTGATGCGTACCACCCTCGATATACGCCTCGCAGTAGACGCTCGTCGACCCCAGCCGCGCCCACTGCCCCGGCTTGATCGAGGTGACGTTGCCGTCCACGATCGCACCCGCCACCCCGGCACCCGAAAGCGCCAAGACGACGACCGCGATCACAATCAGCCTTCTCATCCTTCTCCCTCCCTGTAGACGCCCTGGCCATAGACGACTCTCTCACAACAGAGACCGACCACGCACCTGGCGGCTCAGACCCGAGAGAGGATCAGCGACCTGGATCGCACGGCAGGTAGCGGCTAGGGTCACACAGATGAGGACGCAGGCGATGAGGGGCACGATGCGGGCTCAGGCCTGGGGTCTCGTGCTGTGTGTTTTGGCGGCGGGGGTTGTTGCGACTGTGTTTGTGATGCCTGCGGCCGCGCGAGTGGGTGCCGGGCGGGCGGTGCTGGTTCGACTCCATGCTGGTGACCTGGTGGCGGTCAGCGGTACTCGGATTCGGTGTGCTGTTTCGTCGGCTTTGCCACGCACGATCGTTTGCGGATTGGGGAGCGCGCAGAAGCCGTCGGTAGGGAGTTTCGGAGTCGCGGTCGCCGATCAAGCGGCATTGCTCCTGAAGGCGGCGGCGTCTGGGCCGGTGCTGGTGCTCCGTGAGGCCGAGCCGAAGGTGAGCATCTCGTCGTTTCCGGCTGCCGCGGGCAGGCCGCGTACGCTGACTGTGAAGACGGGGACGGCGCTGGTGGTCGCGGGCAGCCACGTGATGTGCGATGTGATCACGTCCCAGGGCGTGATCGCGGTCATCTGCGGCTTGACCGCCTCGAACTCGGGCGTGTTCATCCCCGGCACGTATCTCGGCGTGATCACGCCCCGGGAAGCGGTGCTGTGGAAGAAGCTTCCCGGCGACAAGGTCAAGACCGTGATCTCGCGCAAGCAGCCATGAGCCAGCCTGCCCAAATCGCGCGAGGCACATCACCTGTTGCGTTCAAGGCCGGTGCGGCCTGGTTCGACTGGCGGGCGGCGCCGCTGTGACGCAGCGGGACGCGGATCGGGTGTGCGGTGACGTAACGCGCAGCCGGCGCGAACATGTTGAACGTCGAACACGATGGCGGGCTCGTCGACGAGCCCGGCACGGACGGTTGATTGCTCGGCTTCCATCCGGCCGGTTCCATCCGGCCGGGGAGTCAAGCGGGCGGCCAGGCTGGACACCGAGCGGGCGGCTCGTCACCGAACCGCCCGCGCACGACCTGGCTGCCCCGGACTCTTAAGGGTTGATGATCAGGTAGGTGAGTTTCGACCCATCCGCAGGTTTGAAGCCGCACGCAATCGGGATGTTGTGGGTCGCGCTGAAGCCCGTGTTCACGCATTGGCTGTTCCCGGTCGAGACCGAGTCCCACACGCTCGTCACGATCACACTGCCGACGGCGACGCTGGCGTCGGTGACGCTGAAAGTCGCAGTGTTCCCGTCAGGATCCCAGCCTGCAGCGTTGCCGGCGGCGTCGTCATTCAGTAGCACGATCTTCTGAGACGAGCCGATTTGTGTGCCCGCCGGACCCGTCGATCCCTTCGGCCCTGTTGATCCCTTGGGCCCCGTCGATCCCTTCGGGCCCGTCGATCCCCTCGGGCCAGTTGGCCCGGGCCGGCCCCGTCGGCCCGGTCGCCCCCGTGACGCCGGTCGGCCCGGTGACACCGCGCTGGTTCCAGCTCAGCGACGCTTCCCAGGACGCACAGTTCCCGTTGGGCTTGGCAGTGTCGATCACTCGCACCACGCCGGTCGGGTTGCCGTGCGCGAGGCTGGTGTTGTAACAGCCGTGGATCACACCGCTCGCGTCCGGGATCGACGCCTGCACAGCCGTGGCGATCCCGAACACAGCCCCGCCGACAGCGAGCGCCAAGACCAGCCGTCCGCCGCGGCCAAGCCTTCTGAACAGATGCATGGATCTCCTTTCCACCTGTCGGAAGAGGGGTTCGCCTCGCCCGGTTGAGTTCGGCACGGAGCGTGGAGCGATCGGTTTCCACGAGGACGCAGGAGTAAACCCGCCTTGCAGGACGGCGCTGCTCCGGTCGCTGGCTCGGGTCTAGTGGGTCTTGCAGACCCAGAAGTTGCGGACTGTTGGTGTTCGGTGGCCGTGGGCGTCGGTGAGCCAGCCCTCGACGCCGATCACGTAGTTCGACGTCAGGCTGCCGCTGCAGAAGTAGAACGACTTGGTTACGAGCGGGTTCGCCCGCGTTGGGAAGGTCAGCGTGTACGTCGGCGTGCCGAAGCCGTCGGCGCCGCGCGGACCACAATTGACACTCTCCGGACAGATGCCCCGCTCATGAAGGGTGACCGGGAAGGTGGGGTTCCCTTGCCAGGAGACCGAACGCGTGCCTTTCGGCCCGTTCTGCTTCACGAACAACGGCAGGTCGTAGTGGGTGATTGAGAAGCTCGCCGCGGTCGTGTGCGCAGCCGACGAGCCAAGAATCGTGAGGGCACTGGCGGCCGCGACGACTGTGGCTAGAGCGAATAGGGGGATGCGAAACATCTCTCTCTGTCTCCTTTGGCGGGGTAGGAAGAGGGCGGGCATCCTAAACCTGATCTGGGCGTTACGCGCGAGACACAGCCCGGCTCTACGTCGACCGCCGCCGCAGGCGCAGCGGCAAAGCGAGCGGCTTGTCCTCGATCAGCGGTGACTCTAGGTCCCTCAGCCGCCAGATTTGGCTTGAACTCAATGCCGGGGGAGGGAGTCGAACCCTCATGCCCCCAGAGGGGACACCTGATTTTAAGTTCCCTCAGGCGTCCAGACAGGCCGAGACGACCCGAGAAGATCCCGCACAGACAGACGGCTTCGACGGGATCGCAGGGTGTTCCTATCTCGGCTCATCTCGGGGAGTCGTGTGGCCCCCAAGTGGCCCCAGCGCCAGAGGACGTGAGAGCTCGGCCTCGACGCAAACGGAACGCTGGATGCCCGTCGACCGTCCAGTTCGAGTCGTACTCCCCACGTACCCGCGGCCCGAGAAACCCTGCAAATCGGTTCGATGGAGGCTCGTCCCTCGGGCTAGGAATCCCACTGGAGAGACCGTGGCTCGAGTCTCCATGAGCCAGTAGTTCATGGCCGCCTACGAACGACAAGCGTCCAAGATGCACAAGCTGGCCAAGTCCTCTGGCACGGTCAAAGTGACCATACTCCTCGGGGGCAACATGTCCGTTACGCTCCCCCAGGCGGCAGAGCCTGACCGCGCCGAGTCTGGCCGGATCGGACAGAGCCTGGGCCTCAACGCCTGCACCGGCAGCACAAGCGGTGGCGCCCGTTGATAGCCCCGGGCGTGATGTGACTGAAATTGGTGCAACGGGTCTGGCTGCGAATCGTTACGAGGCGGATCGCTGCTGGCCGAAACAGCGGATCTGCGGCGTGTGTCGATACACATGGAATCTCGACCAGACCTACCCTGGTACTCCACCGGCGCGAGGACGGACTGCCGATCGAAGGAGCACGCTGGATGGCAGAGCAGATCCCGGGCGCCCAGTTCGTCGAGCTTCCCGGTGGGCCGCACTTTCCAATGTTGGGTGATTGGCGCTCGGTCGTGGACGAGATCGAGCGCTTCCTCGTCGACGTCCGTGAGCGCGGCGAGTGGGACGTGCCCGAGCCCGAGCCCCCCGGTGGCGACCCCACCCACGCTCGATCTGGCATGAACACTGGCCTTGCCGGCCTAGGGGCACCACGCGGAGCCCCATGGCGCTCCGCAAACAGCTTGGTTGAGCCAAAAGTAGCCCATCGACGCCTGCGCTGCTTTGGGCACCACGACTATCGTTTGTCCTTGCGTTTCCCGCGCGCAACAAAGCACTGCCCCCACATAACGCTGAGGCGGAGCCTTGAGAATGGTGGGCCGGGGAGGTTTCGATCCCCATCTTCCCCGTAAAGAGCGGGGAGCTCTACCGCTTGAGCTACCGGCCCGCGACGATCTTATCTCTGTCGTGAGTTGACTTTTTGGTGACCGGAGCGAGGTGAGCTTCGGGGGGACGGTTGAGCGGCTTACGACCGTGCTAGGTAAGCCTGGTTTCTGGTCCTATGCCTAGGAGCACTCACCAAAACTCATCATTTCCAGGGGCGTGCTGAGCTGGTGAGGGTCTTCGGGCCGGGCGACGACGACACCCAGGACTACGATCCGGCTAGGTCGAGCAAACGGCGCGAGGCACCCAGAGGGTCCGGCCGCCAACGAGGCCGGCCGGACCCGAAGCGAAACTCAGCCGTGGATCTGGCCGCGAATCTCTCCTGCCGGGTTCTTGATCGTGTGCACGTTCACGTACGCGTCTCCCGCCTTCATCTCGTTCACGATCGACTTCGAGACCACGGCCGTACCAGTCACGCCAGACTTGCACGGGCCGCATAGCGGCACGATCACCGCGCCCGCCTTCCCCTTCTTGCCGAGATGGATATGCGCAGCCGTCGCGTTACCGGTAAGACGCTTAAAGGTCAGCTTCCAGGAGAGCTTCGAACCCGACAGCGTCGCCGTAAACGTCCCACTCGCCAACACGGACACGCTCTTCGGCTTCGGCACCTCCGCGCCACGGTTGAGCGAGGCCCGGAAACGGTCGTTACGAGTGCTGGTCGCGCCGGCCAGCGCGGCATACGCACCCACAGCCGCACAGACGACCAGCGTCAGCGCCATCATCTTCCTGAACATAGAACCCTCCCGTTGGTTGGTAAAGGTGCATTCGCCGCTCTGACCGGGTCGGTTTGGCACACGCGTCGGCAACTGCGCACCGTAACGCCGGCACAAACCCCGCTCGATCGCCTTTACGCCCAGGCCCGGCGACCGTAGCTCACCATTCCGGACCACGTGGCGACAGGAGATCTCGGCGCTACGTGGCGCCGGCGGCTTGTTCCTCTAGGAACGCCAGAACGGTCTCCGCGGGCATGACCCCGTGCCCGGCGTTCGGCACACGCAGAACCGTGCGGCCGGGATCGCCCGGAGCATCTCGACGGCGTGACAAAGGCCAAGCGGAAGATCACTTCCTGGTTTTCAGCCTCGCCGCCCAGACCAAAGTTCGCTACCTCTTCGTCCCAGCACGCACTGCTGACGAAAGAATGGACGCCGCTCGAGCCCGGCGTACTCGACCACAAGCTGTACGTCCGCGGCGTCGGCATGGTGCTCGAGCAAAGCGTTAAGGGCCACAGGAACGCGGCGCGCTCGTCACCTAGGCAAGAGTTTGAGAACCCCGTCCGACACGGCCGGCCGTCTTCTCGTGGCGGGACAGGATCGCGGGCGGACACTCGTGGGCTGGCGTCAGGCGTTTCGGAAGGAGCGGATGACGACGGCTGCTCCGAGGATGACGAGGACGATCGAGGCAAGCTTGGCGGCAAGCAGGCCGTGGATGGAGCTGAACTGGGGGGTGCGCAGCACGAGCAGGGTAGTGAGGCCGCCAAGCACGATGACTGCTCCGAGCGCGAGTTGCCACCAGGTGAAGGCAGGGCCGGGAGCGAGATCGACCCTCGAAACGGCGGGGAGTGGTCGTCCGTGGCGAAGTGGAAGGGGCCTGTCGAGGACAGTGCTCGCCTCGCTGCCGGTCAAGAAGCCGTTTCGCACCATTGAGCGCAGCACGTCGATTTGCCGGGTGCGCGCCGCGGCAGGGTCGACGAAGGGGTCGTAGGCGGTGGGGGCTTGGATCAGCCCGGCGAGCAGGGTGGCTTGGGCGAGTGTGAGTCGTCGTGGCACGGTGGCGAAGTAGCGTTCGCTTGCTGCCCAGATGTCCGTAGGCATGCTCGCCGAAGTAGGCGCTGTTCAGGTAGGCGGCGAGGATCTGTTCTTTGCTGTAGCGCTGCTCGAGTTTGAGTGCCACGGTTGCGTCTTCGAGTTTGCGCCAGGGGTTGTGATCGTTCCCTTGCAGGTAGAGGATCTTGGCGACCTGTTCGGTGATCGTGCTCGCACCCTGTCCAAGCGAGAGGTGGACGAGGTCGTAGGGGAGCGCCCTGATCACCCCGATCAGGTCGATCCCCTGGTGTTGGTAGAAGCGCTCGTCCTCGGTCGCAACGACGGCCTCACGAAGAACCAGGGGGACTGCACTGAGCGGCACCGGCCGGCCGGCCGTGCCACGCAATCGCGACTGAACCCGAGCCGGCAGCTCGGTTCCGGCCGGGCTCGTCAGCCAGGCGACCGCGAGCAGCGCCGCGAGTGCAGCCAAGAGCGAGGCAACCACGAGCCAGACCCGGCAGCGGCGGGTCGACCAGAGACCGCTCATCATCGGGCTAGCGGAGGATGCCAGTGTGGCCGAGTGAGTAGCGGCCGGGCTGGGGCCAGACACAGAGGCCATGCGGACCAACACCGACGTTGATTCGGGCGAGGAGGTGTCCGTTGGTGGTGTTGATCGCGTAGACCTGGTTGTTGTAGCGGCCGGAGAGCCAGAGCACCTTGCCGTTGCTGGAGACGCCGCCCATGTCGGGGCTTCCGCCGCCGGGGATGCGCCAAAGCGCGACCACCTCGCGGGTGTGGAAGCTGACGACCGAGATCGAGCCGGCGGCGCGGTTGGTGACGTACAGGAAGCGGGCATCACGACTCGGGTAGAGGCCATGAGCGCCGAAGCCGGTGTGCAGGAAGCCGAGCCGGCGGAGATGAAGCCCGTCGATCTCCCACACGCCGCCAACCGCCTTGTCGGCGACATAGAACACCTTGCCGTCCGGGGCGAGCTTCACGTCTTGAGGCGACGCGCCCGTCGGCAACTGAAGCGTGCCGACAACCCGCTGGCTCCCCACCGCGACCTTGATCAGCTGGCTGGAGAACTCGCAGCTTGCGATCAGGTAGGAGCCGTCGGCCGAGAAGTCCATGTGATCAACCCCTCGGCATGGCACCTGCAGCGAGTGCTGCAGTCGGAAGCTGTGCGCGTCGCGAAAATCAAGCCGGGCCAGCCGCTCAGCGACGACGATCGCGTAACGGCCATCCGGGGTGAAGTACATGTTGTACGGGTCGGCGACCGGGATCGTCCTGCCCGGTTTGCCCGTGCGGGGGTCGATCGTGGTCAGGCTGTTACCGGTGTCGTTGGTGACGTACAGGGTCTTCAGGTCGTAAGCGGGCACGACGTGCTGCGGCAGACCGCCGACCGAGAAGTGCTCGACAATCCGGTACGTGCGCGGGTCGATCACATCGACCGTGTTGCTACCCGAGTTCGGCACATAGATTAACGCCCGCGCCCGCCGGGCAGCCCCACGAAGCATCCCCGGCCCATCCGCCGCATACACGTTCGCCGACTTGACCTGCCGCGGCACGGCCGCGCGTCCCGGTTTCGCCGAAACAGGGACGGTGACGGGTCGCATCCACGTGAAACTTGAGACCGTGCCCGACCGGCTCCGGCCGCCGGCGATCAGGATCCGTCGGGCTGCTGCGACCCCAACGAGATCGCTCAACGGCTGCGGCAGCCTGCCGGCGGCGACAACGTGTCCGGTCGACGTCACGGCGACAATGCGCGAGGTCGGCGTTCCCAGAGTGCTGCCGCGCCCCCCGACCACGTACACGGTTGAGCCAAGCGCAGCCGCGGCCGCATGTGTCGTCGCTGCCGGCAGAACCCCGACACGGACAACCCGGCCCGAGGCCGGAACGAACTCGAGCACCGCCCTGCTGGCCTCACCGCTCTCGAGCGACCCGCCCGCGATCACGAGGCGCCCACCGGCGGCAGTCACCGCCGCGTAACGAACCGCGAAGGGCAGATGCGCCACCACCCGCGAGCCGGTACGCGGCCGCCAGGCCACGATCGTGTCCAACCACCGCGACCCCGTGAAACCGCCCACCACATACGCCGTCCCCCCAATCGCGGCAGCCGCCTGATCCGAACTCGGCGCCGGCAAACGCCCCACCACCCGCGCCGCACCCGTCCGCGGGTCAATCCGCACGATCTCCGCACGCTGACCCGTCGCATCACCACCACCAAACAGATAGACAGCCCCACCGAGACGCACAGCCGCGGAGTCATGCACCGCGAACGGAAGCCGCCCCACCACCCGAGCGCCAGCTTGACCAACCAGCGTGATCACATCCGTCGATACATCAGACGCCGTCAACCCCCCAGCCAGCACAACCCTTCCACGTCCTGCTTCGGCGGCGGCCGCATCCTGCACTCCGGCAGGAAGAGCACCCGACCCAGCCGACGCAAGCCGCACGCGCCGGGCGCCGGCCGGATGCGGATGGGCAGGGGCCGCACTGCCAGGGCGTGTTCCGGTCGGAACCGTCTTCGTGGCTCGATCCGGGCTTTCGAGGCTCAACAGGTACAGCGTCAACCCCACGCAGCAGGCCACCACGACAGCGCCCGCCAGCAGTCGCCAGCGCCCAGAAGGGTTCCTTTTCGGGGGCCGCCGCCTGCCACTCCTCGTGGGTGGCACAAAGTCGACTGTCATTCGCGTGTGCGAGAACCCCGCCTGAGCCCTCGGCGGGGAACCCTCCCCACAGTGTGCTGAACCTGACCTGAACAGGTCGCGGTTGCCGAGCGCTTCGGCAACGCGATTGCCTGCACAGTTCGCGACCCCTGGTTGCTTCGCCCTGTCGCACAGGCGGGGCATGGCTCGTGCGGCACCTCGACTGCCAACCCTAGCCGCACGACAGACCGGGCCGTCCCCAGCGTCGAGGTTCTGGCTGCCGGATACAGCTGGTTCACCGGTACCCAGGCGGCTTCCTTGTCAGTGCGAGTCCGGATTCAATCCGGGCTTGGTCAGTGGAACACCGTCGATTTGGCCGGATGTGGCTGGACGCGGTTTAAGGGAGGTTGGCAGCCGCTCGCTGTCATCGGCTGATCGGCTGAGGTCGTTCATCCGCCTTGTCGACCGGTCGAAGGATGGTTCTGGGCCAGGCCGTGTCCCAGAGTCTTGGAGCGAGTGAGCACTTGCGCTTCTCGGTCGAGTCGATGCTGGTTCGTTCGGCCCGAGCGCAGAATGCTGGGTTGAGGGGCGGAGGATGCGCACACGTTGGACGGTCGCATTCGCGCGGCTACACAACGCGAAGTACATCGTCACCCGGAAGAAGTCCTACGATGACAAGCAAGCTCGAAACGCCCCGGCCGAGTTCAAGTCGCTAGGAGGCTTCCGAGTGGACACATATCGAGTCATCTATCGGTGAACACTCGATTCCGTCCGCTCTAGAGCGCCACTACACAAGCGGGTCAGCCGGTCACCTGGGCGATGGACTTCTACGAAGGCAGGCCGCGGAAGTGTGGATCGGCTCCTGTCGTTTCGGTGCGCATTGGTCGGTGCTGCCGACTGGGTCACTCAGGGCTCGATGGTCGTCTCATCTCCTCCTCAGGTTCGGAGGCTACAAGTGTGAGGAGAAATCCTGATGAGTTTCCTGCGTAGCGCCTCAACCTCTCGTCTTCTGGGCTTGCTCACGGTCGCCGTCGCCACGATCGTGGGTGTCGGTATGGGCGCGGTGACGGCTCTCGGAGGAGGAGGCTCACCGCCGCCGGCTGCCCCGCTCGACGAGGCCATTCAGCAGGCCTTGGCCGCGCAACCGGTTCAGGGCGTCACCGCCCGTGTCACGTTTACAAACCACCTGATCTCGTCGGACGTGCTGCCCGGGAACGTCGGGTTGGGCCCGCTGATCTCGGGCGCCTCTGGGCGGCTCTGGGCGACGAGTGACGGGCGCGTGCGGATCGAGTTACAGGCGGACGCGGGCGACACGGAGATCATGTTGAACGGGCCGACGCTGACCGTTTACGACGTTCACGCGAACACCGTCTACCGCATCCAGGTGCCGAGGCACGGGTCGGCCGCCGACAGCACCGCCGGTGCTCACACACCGCCGACGCTCGCCGACATCGACTCGGCGCTCGCGCACCTGGGCGACCACGCGACGATCTCGGGCGCGGTGCCGGGCACGCTGGCAGGACAGCCGGTCTATACGGTCCGCCTCGAGCCGAAGGACGGCGGCGGGCTGCTCGGCGCAGCCGAGGTCGCCTGGGATGCCGTCCAGGGCGTCCCGCTCCGACTTGCTGTCTATGCCCGGGGTGACAGCACCCCGACGCTGGAGTTCGCGGTAACGGATATCTCCTACGGCGCAGTCTCTGCCTCGGACGTCACGATCTCGCCGCCCGCGACGGCGAAGGTGACTGATCTCGGGCAGTTGAGCTCACCGAGCGGGTCGGGGTCGCCGAACGCGAAGCCGGTGGAAGGTGTCGCCGATGTCAGTGCCGCGCTGCCGTTTGCTCTCGTCGCCCCCGACACACTGAACGGCCTTCCGCGTGAGCACGTGCAAGTCGTCGGGTCGAAGGACAAACCAGCTGCGCTGCTCGTCTACGGGCACGGCCTCGGAGCGGTTGTCGTCGTCGAGCGCGAGTCTTCCGCCGGCACAATGTCGAACAAGACCTCCCTCGACAATCTCCCGACCGTATCGCTCAACGGGACGAAGGCGCACGAGCTCCAAGCCTCGCTCGGCACTGGAGTCGCCTTCGACCGATCCGGTGTCTCGTTCTTGGTCGCTGCTTCGGCGAAGCCGGCCGACGTCGAGGCCGCGGCGCTCGGCCTAGGGTGACAGACGCACCTCCCGTCGAGGCACGCGGCCTGGTCAAGCGATACGGCGAGATCGTCGCCGTCGACGATGTCGATCTGACCGTCGATGCTGGCGACGTCTACGGCTTACCTCGGCCCGAACGGCGCCGGCAAGACGACGACGCTCCGGATGATGCTCGGTCTGATCCGGCCGAGCGCCGGGCGCGGTGCGACTGTTCGGCCGCGACCCGCTGATCGACGGCGCTCGAGCGCTCGACGGCGTCGCCGGCTTCGTCGAGGGCCCGCGCTTCTACCCGTACCTGAGCGGCCGCAAGAACCTCGAGCTGCTCGCGGCCTACGACCGCCTCGGCGCGACACGGGCGAGATCGACGAGGTGCTGGACGTCGTCGAGCTCCGCGACCGCGCGAAGGACAGGGTCGGCGGCTACTCGCACGGCATGCGCCAGCGACTCGGGATCGCCGCGTCGCTGCTTCGCAAGCCCAGGCTGCTCCTCCTCGACGAGCCGGCGACCGGCCTCGACCCGGCCGGAATGCGCGACATGCGCGCACTCGTGCGCCGCCTCGCCGGCGAGGGCATGACCGTCGTGCTCTCGAGCCACCTGATGAGCGAGGTCGAGGAGCTGTGCAACCGGGTGGCGATCATCTCAGCGCGGCAAGATCATCCGCGAGAGCACCCTCCGACGAACTGCTCGCGAGCGCCATCGGCAGCTACCGGCTCGAGGTCACCGATCGCGAACGAGCGCTGCGAGTAGCCGCGGCCGAACGGGGAGTCCGGGATCTCGTCGAGCACGAGGGCTCGTTGATATTCGCCGCCGACCCGGACTCGGTGGCGCGCGCTTTCGATCGCGCTCGGACAGGCAGGGGTCGGGATCCGTGCGCTCGTCGCCGGACTCGGCCTCGCTCGAGCAGGCTCTTCCTCGCACTGACCGAGAGCGATGAGGCGGCCGCCGCACTCGAGCCCGGACCCATAGAGCGGGTGGCCTGATGACCGGCGCGCTGTCGTCTATCGCTGGGAGCTGCGCAAGCTTGCTGTCCCAGAAGCGAACCTACCTCGGCCTCGGAGCCGCGATCGCGGTGCCGCTGATCTTCGTCGTCGCGCTCTCGCTCCAGAAGGGGCAGCCGAACGACGTCGCGTTCGGCCGCTACGTCCGCGAGTCGGGTCTCGCCGATCCCGCTCGTTCTGCTCCTGTTCGGCTCGATCTGGCTGTTCCCGCTGATCACCGCGCTCGTCGCCGGCGACATCATCGCCTCCGAGCACCACAACGGGACGCTGAAGACGATCTTCACACGCTCGCTCGACCGCGGCCAGATCTTCGCCGGGCAAGGCTGCTGACGGCGCTGACCTACGCGCCTCGTCGCGCCATCCTCGCGATGGGAGTCGATCGCCGTCGTCGCCGGCAGCATCAAGTCGGGCTTCCACCCGCTCGTCACGCTGTCCGGGACGCGAGTCTCCGCGCCCCGGGCGCTCGGGCTCGTCGCTGCCAGCTTCGCCGTCTACCTGCATGCCGATCGTCGGCGATCGCCTGCTTCGGCCTCCTCCTCTCGGCGCTGACGCGCAACAGCGCAGCGTCGGTCGTCGGGACGCTGATGTTCGCGCTGCTGATGCAGCTGATCGGGATCCTCCCCGGACTCGACGGCGTCGAAGCCGTACCTGCTGACAACCCAGTTCCAGGCATGGCAGGGTTTCCTACGAGTACCGACCGACTGGGCGCCGATCATCCGAGCAGCATGGCTGCTGCGCGCTCTACGCGCTGCCGTCGCTCGTCGCCGCCTACCTGATCTTCCTACGCCGCGACGTCGCAGGAGAGTAGTCGTGCTTCCAATCCCGACTGCGCCGAGAGCGGTCAAAAGCGCGGGCGCAGAAAGCGCCCAACCGACGAAGCTGCGGCGGCGCGACGGAGTCGTCGCACTCCGAAACGGGAGCCCTGGGAAGCACACTCCGGCCTTGACGTCGACGTCACCCCCGAGCAGGCTGAACTCCAGAAACGCCACGCAGCAGCCGTATGACTGCCAACGTCCTCGGCGCCGGTCGCACAGCGACCATCGATGCCGCGCCCCAAAAAATCTAGGCGAGCTGCCACTCGCTTCCTCTCAAGAGCGGGATGAGCGCTCCGCCTGCTTCGATGCCGTCGACCTCGACCTCGTCGCTCCCGATCATCAGGTCGGTGTGGCAGCGCGCGCGGTTGATGCCCATCGCTAGAAGCTCCTCGTCCGTCAGACCCGGTGTGACGCCTTCGACTGCGTCGAGGTAGGCGCTGCCGTAGGCGATGTGGCAGACAGCGTTCTCGTCGAGGAGACCGTTGAAGAACAGCGTCTCGAGTTCACCGACCCTTGAGCGGCTGTCGACCAGGGCTACTTCGCCCAGATAGCGTGCGCCCGGCTTGACGTCCACCTCAGCGCGTATGTCCGCTTCGCCCTGAGCGGCAGCTATTTCGGTGATCTCGCCGTTCTTGAAGCGGAGCGTGAGGTCGCGCACGATCGTGCCGTTGACAAGACAGACAGGACGCGTTGTGCTCACCATCCCCTCGGTGCGCCGCCGGTCAGGTGTCGTGAACACTTCCTCGGTCGGCAGGTTCGGCACGAAACGCAGACCCCAGGCCGTCTCCGCTTCGGCGCTTGCCCACCGCGACTGTGGCAGGAGACCGACGACGAGGTCGGTTCCCGGCCCGCGGAACCGGAGAGAGTCGAAGCGCCGCTCGTTCAAGACCGCGCTGCGAGCTTCGAGATCTGCAACGTGCTGGCGCCAGGCGGCCACCGGGTCCGGCTCGTCCAAGCGGCAGACATGGGCGATCGCCCGCCAGAGTCGCTCGACGTCCGGACGCCCGTAGACCTGCTCGGCCCAAGCAGGAGTTGGATAGGAAACAACGACCCACGCGCGAGCACGCTCGTCCACCAGTTTCCTCGACGCCGGCCGAAGCGCTTCCAGGATCGGAAACGTCTTCGAGACCCGAACAGGGTCGATGCCCTCGAACATGTCCGGCGGCCAGCCAATCACCCAGACGAGCGCTCGCCTCTGTCGTCCCGTGTCGGCCAGTCGGTCGAACATCCATTGCGGCGCCGTCCCAACCGACTCCTCAGGCGCCAACTCAATCTGGCTGCGTAACACATCTAGGTCCTCGTAATTCACGTCCGCCCGGCTCGCGCCCGCGCGATACGCCGCTCTCACGAGCGCTCGCACGAGCTGTGCATGTTCGGGCATCGCCTCGATGACCACCTCGCCACCCGGCTCGAGATTGACCCCGACCCGCACCACCAACTCCGCGTAACGATCGAGCAACTCCGAACTCCGAGCAACCAGCGTCTCCGATGTCCGCATCGTGACGAAGCATCGCACGATCGCGACCTCCTGGACGGGCACACTTGCGGAGTTGACGGCAACCAATCCCGCCTGCCGCGTCTCACCCCAGCGGGGCCGAATCTAAGAAAGATCGAGCAGGTCGAGTTCAGCCACCCGGTGGTCGGGGTTTCCGAACCAGAGACGTGCAACGCCAGCCTCAACCGTCACACGAGGCCGTGGCAGTTGGGCTAGCCAAGCCTCAGGCTTTCGCTGCTTCTCCACCGCGCTGAGCGAAGTGGATAGTGGCCATGCCGTTTGATCGTTGTCCGCGACGTAAGACTGGACAAAGAAGCTGGTCTCACTGATAGCGAAGACCCCCGAGTACGGCCAGCAGTAACGTACGAGCAGTCCGGGAAGTAGAACGGAATCTGCACGCTCTGGGCGTTTCCTGGCTTCATCCACCCACACACGCTCACTCACCTCTGGTGGCTAGCGGCGGCCGGTGTCATCGGCTTCCTCGGAAATGAAATCGCCGCTCAGATTCGGACCCGGGCCGGACACCGGCTCAACAGCCCCGCCCTGATCGCCGACGGCAACCACGCCCGTGTCGACGGCTTCGTCAGCCTCGGCGTTCTGGCAAGCGCCGCCCTCGTCGCGCTTGGCGCTTCACTCGCCGACCCGATCATCGGCCTGGTCATCATCCTTGTCATCCTCCGCATTACCTGGCAGTCGTGGCGCACCGTCTCCACGACCGAGCCGGGCGAGATGATCGAGCCGCACGAGCACTAGCTCACAGAGCTGCCACCCGGAGGGCCGCGGCCGAGCTCGTAGCCGACGCGGAAAACCCGCACAGCCGATAAGGGCGGGGGCCGATGCGACTTCCGGGACGCCGAGCCAGGATGGCGTCCATCTACAACGATCACATGAGTGGTTCGGACTGGGGACTCATGGTGCTCTGGACGATCCTGTTCATCGTGTTCGTGGTCGGGGTGGCCTGGGCTGTCGTCAGCTTCGCGCGAAGAGACCAGCCGCGGACAGGTGGCGGGTCGGGTCGCTCTGGGCGTGAGATCCTTGACGAACGGCTCGCGCTTGGCGAGTTCGACCCTGACGAGTACGACCGCCTGCGCGAAAGACTCGACCGGCCGACGCCACCGCAGAGCCCGACACCAGCCTAGAACGAGGCAGTCCGCCCTTACCAGGGCGAGCAGCTCTGCCTCGTGCCGCTGAGCGTATCCGCGGCCGGGCTCGCCGCCATCGTGGCCCACTGCGTTGAGCGTTGGTCTCAGCTGTGCGGCGCTGTCATCCAGCGGGTTCCTGCGGCAGGTCTGCCGGCGCGGCTCGCAAGGCTTCTGGTTTCCGTCTGAATCGTCCGAGGGCGAGCGGACAGCAGGCCAAGCCGATCAGAACCGCGACCAGGTGTCCCGCGTCGGTGAACGTTCCTCGCGCGAACAGTGCGATCACGAGGTACCCGCCGAGCAGCGCCACATATGCGAGCCGAAACCGTCGCGGCAGCCGGTAGACCAGTACCGCCGCCACTGCGAGAAACCCGTAGCTGACACCGACGTCGGCAGAACGTGAGACCGACTCGTCGACGGCATTGAGCTGGATTGCCACCCACAACCCGGCGGCGGTCAGCAGGGTCGCGCCGATGTGCCCGGCCGCGAACACGATCGCCCACCGCAAGGTGCCCAGCCAGCGCTCCGCCGGTGCGAGCACCAGCGTGAACAGCACAGCCCAGGGAAGCACCTGCCAGGCGGCGGCGACCCAGAACGCGCTCGCGACCAGCACCCGCACGGGGTCGGTGGCGAGATGGTGCAGGTTCGTGCTCCGCTCGAGCACCAGCCGCTCGGCGATGCCGCGGCTCGACGTCTGCAGCACCCAGGACGTGATCAACAGCACGAACAGGTACAGGTACGTTCCCGGCGCCGAACGAACGTAGATGCGCGCCAGCTCCCACAGCGCCTGCGCACGCCGCCGAACCGGATCGAGCCGCGGCCAGCGCGACGAGGCCAGCAGCCGCCAGGTCAAAAGAATCACGATGACCACGAAGAGGATCATTCGACCTGGTCAGTCTCACCGACACGACGAAGGACCGGCCGTTCATGCCGGACTCATCTCGGATCATCAGCCTTCCATGCCACTCAGGATGGAGCGGGAAAGCAGAGAGCGAGTGGCGGGGAGCGTGCCGGTGCTGTGGGCGATCGCCATCCTGCTCGCATCCGGCGAACTGGCCTGGTGGCTCCTCCAGCATCTGCTAATCCGATAACTACGTGCCTCACGGAGCAACTGTTCTGACCCGTCAAGCACGACCAGCTCATGAAGCCGGGGCCAACCCGGAGCCGCGACCTTCGGACGCTTGTGCGCCGGCGTCGAGGAAGTGGTCAAGTGCGAGTGAGGTCCGCTCCGGCTGGACGAGTACCGCCGGTGTTGGATCACGTCTGCGTTGACTTTAGCGTGGTCCGCTCAGGTGGTTCGGTTGGGGAGGAGGGTTGCCTGGTAGTAGTTGCGGAGCCAGGTTTCGTATCGGTTTGGGTTGAGGTGTGCGTGTTCGGTGAGTGTGCGGTAGGTGCCCCAGTCGAGTGCGATCCAGAAGAGCGGGTGGGCGTGGTGTTTGGTGAGGCCGGGTTTGCGACCGGGCTTGGTGAGCAGCGCTTACGTCGCTCTTAGACTCGCCGTCTAGTCTCGACACGATTCATCGTGGTCGCGGCGGTTCACCTGCACGTTCTGCACCACTCGCTCGACCCGTTCGGGATCGTGCTCGCCGGGCTGGCAATCGCCGTGGTCATCGTCCTTGCCGGTCTGGTTGGCGCCCGGCTTGTCCGCAAGAAGACCGACACCGTGCCTCCCCAGCGGGGCACCGGCGCAGAGTTGCGCGCGCCCAATGCCTAGAGGCCGCAGCAGTTCGGGGCGAGTCAGGTCACGGCGAGAGCACCGGATGAGCTGGCGGCGAACACTCGGGGCGACCGTCGGCGCGCTGGCCCTGGCCACCGTGGTCTGGGCACCGCTATCCCCGGCGGCCGGAAGTCCGACCGTGCTGCACACATACACCTCCTTCGAGAATGGAAAGCTCGCGCCCGGCCTCGTCGTCCGCGCGAACGTGCACGGCTCCTGCTGGACACTGTCCGACGTCGAAAGCCGGCCCTACACCTGGCGATGCCTGCACACCAACTACATCCGCGACCCCTGCTTCTCCGCAACCCCAACAAGCAGGGTGGTCGCCTGCCCGGACGCGCCCTGGAGCAACCGAGTCCTGCTCCTCCGGCTCACCAGACGGCTACCGCGCTGGCAAAGCTACAAACGGACGATCCCGGAGTCGGCGTGGCCATGGGCAATCATCACGATCGCGGCAAACACTGCACCAGCGCCGCGTCGGCCGCGACCGGCGAAGTCAACGGAAAACCGATCACATACGTCTGCAAAGGCGGCGGGCTACTCGCCGGCTTCACCCACCGCACCACCCCAACATGGACGATCTGGTACGCACCCACCTTCACCAGTAGGCACCTCACACTCGTCACGATCACCGACGCCTGGCTGCAATAGCTGCACCTCCATTGACCCGCTGAAGGACAGGCCGGCCGATAGCCTCACGACGTGAGCGTCCCTGAAGGCAGCTGCACCGGAACCGGCAGCCCTCCCACGCCGTCGAGCACTAGTCGAGACAGCGCCGCCAGGGAGACCGGCATCTGCCCGGTCTGCGGCGGACGCTTCCGGCTGGGCACCGACTCGCGCATCCCGAACCACAGCACGGCGCCCCGTAAGAAGCCGTAGACGCCTGCCCCGCGGTCTCCTCGTGCGTCTTTTCGATTGACCGATCGAGATCACTTCCAGCGCCCGAGCGTGCGTCGCGCCCAAAACGAATCCCGCGGCGCGGCTGAGAACAGAACGCGTCTTCTCGGTTGAAGCTGGCGATGACTGCTTATGCTCAGAGCGCCGGATTCGGTTGCGGCAGCCTTGGACAACGCGTTGCCTACCTCCTGGTTCTGCGGCCAACTGCCGGATCCGGCTCCTGCGCCTGAAACGAAAGCGGAGAACACCGGACTTCGCCGGCTGTCGGCGGTGTCGCGGCTGCCATAGGTGCGCATGCTCGACGTATCCGGCGAATCCGGCCCCTGCAGACTCGCCGTTCGGCTTGCTTCGTCCCTCGAGGGGGTGGCGGACGACCGCGTCTCAGGCGACGTCGGAGGCGCTGGAGCGCGCGTCGGTAACGCCTGTTGCGGTGAGTGCAGCTGCGAGAACGGCTTTGTCTCCGACGGCGGCCGAGAGCCGCTCCGGTGCGGTCGGCCGCTCGGCGATTACGTGGCCGATTGTCGCGCAATCCCAGAGCAAGCGCCTGGCGCCCTCCGGAATCGAATCATGGTTGTTCGTCATTTGGTTCACGGTAGGTCGATGCGCCCTAAGCTCGGGTAAGCCCGGCGCAAAGATCCCGCCGGCGTTCGCCGGCTGCTGGCCGCCGCGGTTACGAGACGTGACGGTGGGGGGTTCTCGTTCAAGAGGTCCGGGTGACGACCAGCGGGGGCAGCGTGACCACCCGGACGGACGGTGCTGCCGTCCCCGCCAACCCGGCAACCTCGTCTCCCGCAAGCAGATCCTCGCCGAGGTATGGCACACAAGCTGGATCGGCGACAGAAAGACGATCGACGTCCACATCGTCACGCTACGCCGCAAGCTCGGCAACCCAGCCTGGATCGAAACCGTCCGCGGCAACGGACTACGACTCCACCCGATCAACTAGCAACGGCGGCACCGAACTATCCACCAGCAGGCTCGCGGTTGCCTGCTGAGTATTTCGCCACATGCAGGTTGGCCATTTCCCCGATTTGGTGTCGGATCGGAGACGTGATGCTCTTTCCCGGCAGAGCCGAGGAGGCGTTGGATTTGCATGGTCGTTCATGGTTCGAGTTGCGTCTGTCTCGGATGCTGCTCGGCTCGGTGCGGCGGAGGCTGTGGCCGCTTGTCGCGTTCGTGTTCGTGTTCGTGACGCTGGTCGCGGTCGGCGTCTACCTCGGTGTCGTCCCGTCTCGGCACTCCGCGGGCGTGGGCGTCCGAGTGGGCGAGCCGCCCTCGTTGTCGACGCCGGCGCATCCTGCCGCGGCTTTGCGTGCTCTTATCCCGTTCCGGGTCAGGTACCGCGATCTGATGGGTGATCACACCGGACTCGTCCGAAGGCTCACGATCCGATACACAGCGAACGACGGGGCGAGAAGGACGGCGTACGTGGTCGTGCCGCGCTGGTACGACGCCAGGCATGACCCGCCGATACCGCTCGTGATCTCCCCGCACGGCCGGGGCATCCCAGCCCGTCTTCAGTTGCGCTTTTGGGGTGGCCTGCCCGCATTTGGCCCATTCGCAGTCGTCTGTCCCGACGGTCAGGGGCGTCGGTTGGAGCTGTACTCGTGGGGCTGGCGTGGCCAGATCGACGACCTCGCCCGCATGCCCGACATCGTCGGGCGATCGCTTCCGTGGCTGCGGATCGACCGGTCACGGGTCTATGCGATCGGATCAAGCATGGGCGGTCAAGAGACGCTGTTGCTGGTCGCTTTGCACCCGAACATCCTGGCTGGAGCGGCCGCGCTCGACTCGGCCACCGACATGGCCGCGCGATACGCCGCGTTCCCGCTCATCCGTGGCGGGACAAACCTGCAGCGGCTGGCCCGGATCGAGATCGGCGGAACGCCCAGCCAGGTTCCGCTCAGGTACGCGGGTCGGAGCCCGATAACGTTTGCGCGTCGGATCGCCTTCTCTGGGGTTCCGCTGCACATGTGGTGGAGCCTCCGCGATCGAATCGTGATCGACCAGAACGGCGAATCAGGACGCCTCTACCGGCTGATCACCCGCTTGAACCCGCATGCGCGTGTGACCCGATACGTCGGCACCTGGCCGCACAGCCGTGAGATGCACCCGCTCACGCGCCTCCCGCTCGTGCTCGTCCGCTTCGGGCTCATCCAACTCGACGAACCTCTGCCGGTCACTGCCGGTACATGAGCCCGACGTCTAGTTGGCGATCTGGACAGCCTGGCTGATTGAAGAGCTGTTGCCGCAGACATCGGCGACGTCGACGGTGATGCCGACGCGCCCGTTTGAGTATCGGCGGGTGTCAAGTGCCTGTCTGCCGGTCAGGTTGAATAGGTATCGACCTGGCCGCTGTAAGAAGTAGGTGTTGGCGAACACGGGGAAGTTCTGGTATGTCCCGCTGGCGTAGACCCGCCAAAAGTCCCGGTTTGGCGGCTCGGTCTTGCGGAAGTCAGCGACGATCGTCTGCGGCTTGAGTGTGACCCCCCTGGAGACGATCCGCCAGGAGATCACGGCCGGTGCGACCGGGTGGCCTTGCCAAATGCCCGGTACCGGCACCGGAGGGGTGTCGATTGCGTCTGCGGCGACGAGGACGCGGCCATGGAGACTCGATGGGTCGAGTCGGGACCCGTGCTCGTCCGTGAAGAGGAGTTCGACGACGCTTGGCAGCGTGTGGTCGTGATACGGCTCGAGGTGTCCGGGATCGGCGGGGTTGTGGACTCGGAACGCGTCGATTTCGGCCATGTGGACGTGCTGGAACCTCGGACGGATCGTGCCAAGCACGGTCCGGTACGCCGTCACATAGCTGCCCGACGCGACTCTGGGAGCGATGTGGAAATACTGGAACGCCCTTCCGTCGGCCGTCCGGACGGAGACGGCGTCCCCGGAAAGGAGTCGGACGATTCCTGATACGACGGGATACACCGGCGTACCAGTTGCGGCCGAGATGTCGACGCCGTTGTGGAACGTGAACGACCCGGGGTCAGCAGCGCCCGTATCCCCGAAACCCTCCGACGTCAACGTCCTCGGATCGCCGAAGTTGCCCCGAATCGGATGCTGACGATCGAACGGCTTCACCGGATAGTGATACGAAAGCACGCTCCTCTGCGGACGATCACAACGCGAGTTCCGCGCCGGCGACCAACTCCGAACGACGGCCGGCAGACCACCAGCACCATCTCCTGAGCCACTCGCAACTCCTTCAACAGCCCCGAACACGGCCACGACCGCCACGAGCGCTACGAGCAAACCACGACCACCCCACACCGATCGGCGGTTCGAGCAACGGCAATCCGCAGACCTCAAGCACAACGCACCGAACCGAAGCGCATGAAGCCTGCGTGGCAGGAAATCAGCCAACTCCTCCTCACGTCTCGCGACTCGACGCACTCGCTCCAACCCACACTCCCCGACGGACAACAAACTGGCATCCGGCAGTACACCGAGCCCCCTGCGGCGAACTACGCAGCCCAAAACGAGCTCCACGCCAAACGAGCTACCACCCGCCCGACTGGCCAGTCAACCAACTCGAAGCCGCGCTCAACAGGCTTCTGCCAGAAAGGGGGCCACCCGCGCTCTCACCCCGGCCGACCCGACCTGGGCCAGGGGGGCTTGACGCTTCTGGTCCGTTTCTTTGCGTTGGCCTGGCCCGGGCTTGGGATGGCACACCGTAGAAATGCAGACGACACGAGCGCCCACAAGCACAAGGCGAAAGGAGGAACTCTCGATGCCGAAGAAGACGAAGAAGGACGACCGGAAGGAAAAAGGCAAGAAGGACACGCGCGAGAAGCGCGACGTCTAAGTCTCCCAGCGAGCGCGGGCTGCGCCTACCGACCCAACTGAGGTCGTATGCGCAGCCCGCACACGTGCTCCGAGCCGAGCATGCCAGCCGGCGCTCGCGACGGTAAGCGGACCCCGGAGCAACGTATCGGTAGTTTCGGGCAGCGTCGGTCGGGAGCTACCCGGATGGCGGGAAGCCCGTGGGCGGTCATCGTGGAGTCGCAGAGGGCCTTGCGCGCCTGGGTTTTTGGTGGGCGTGATTGATGGGCCCGTGAGTGTAGGAAGGGAGGGATTTTCCGTGGCGAAGAAGCCGCTTCCGAAGAAGGAAGAGCGCAAGGAGAAGGGCGTCAAGAAGGAGAAGCGCGAGATCTAAGCCGCTCGAGCGATGCGGGCTGCGTCTGCCTGCTCGCTTCTCGCGGTCGGTAGACGCAGCCCGCCGTCAGTCGTACGGCCGCTCGGCAGTTCCGTCTGAGCCGGAGGAGTCTGGATGTCTGGATCGCCCGAGTCGATTCCGTGGCGGCGTGTGCTGTCGCTGTTGCGTCCGCTGCGGGCGGGGTTGGCGGCGATGGTCGGGTTGAGCGTGCTCGGCTCGCTGGCCGGGTTGGTGCCGCCGATCACGCTCGGCTACCTGATCAACGACCTAGTCGAACGGCACGGGGTCAAGCCCGAAGACGCTCTCTGGGCCGGCCTGCTCGCGGGCGCGATCGTCCTTGAGGCTGCCGCCTACATCGGCTCCGACGGCCTCTATGCGCGCAATAGCGGACGGTTGTATCGGAATCTGCGTCTGCGGATGTACGACAGCGTGATGCGCCGGCCAGCAAGCGACCGCGCGGACAGCGAAGGACTGCCTTCTCGATTCATCTCCGACGTGGAGACGTTCGAGCGGGTCACGGTCTACGCCCTGGACACCGGCTCGATGCTGATCGTCGAACTCGGAACGGCGCTGATCGTGCTCGGCCTGATGGAACCTTGGGCGATCCCCGTGGTCGTGCCGCTGCTGGTAGCGACCTGGCTCGCAACCCGGCGTATGCAGGAACCGGCCGCGAGCGCCGGCCAGCAGCGCCAGGAACAACTCGAGGAACTGACAGGCACGCTCACACAAGAACTCGGCCGAACGGGAGACCTGGCAGGGCGAACCCGCTTCTCCACTGTGGCCGAGCGGCTACTGCGCGCGGAAGTCCACCTCGGCTGGATCCAGGCATCCAACGTGCACATCTCGGGTGCGCTCGCCAAGCTGGGGCCGATCGTCGTCGTCATCGCCGCAGCATCGGCCGGCAGTTACCGCGCCGGCACGCTGCTCACTCTTTACCTGCTCGCGGCCCGTTGTTTCTACGGCTTCGACGGTCTCGTCGACCTCAGCCTCGGCATGCAGTCAGTCCGCGGCGCCATCAACCGCTGCCTCGAGCTCATCGACCCGTCACAACCGGGTACCCAGACAGCCCCATCAAGCTTACTCGCGGCCTGACGGAAAGGAAAGAACCCGTGCCTCCTCCAGCCTCGACTTTCCCCAGGATCCGCTCACAGCCCGCCGACGGCCGTACGAGCGCACCCCGTACGCCCTCCTCACGCCGCGCCCACCCACGCACCAGTTACAGCGGTCAGCCGATTCTCGCCATCCGAGCACATACCAGCCAACGCCGAGCGGCCCAGTTCGTCCACGACGCACTCAGAGAACTCCACGCCTTCATCCACACGCACGACCTCCAGCCCGCAGGGTCTCCGTTCACGATCGTGAACCACTCCTTCAAGCGTGGAACCCTTGACATCGAAGTCGTCTGGCCGATCGAACAGGTGGCCGCCGGCGCTGGCAGGATCCATGGCGGCACCCTGCCCACCCCATTCGCCAGCCACCCAGTCCAGCGGTCGCGAGGCGACCGGTCGGCTCTGGGTCCGATCGACGTTTTGTTCTAGAGGGGCTCGGGATGAGGGCTCGACCTGAAGTAGTCGCGGTGACGCCCGTGCTGGCCGTCGCCCTGATCGGGATGGCAGCCAGGTCGCAGGCGCCTGCATCGAGCGACGCGACGCGTAGGCCTGTCTCGTGGTTGGTTGGCCGTGGCGGGCCGATCCGCTTCCAGCCGGGCGCGTGCGTTGCCTATCCGCCGGTCGGGCGGTGGAACGGGCACGAGGTCTTTCTCGATCCGGGACATGGCGGTATCGACCCGGGAGCGCTCGTGACCATCTCGGATCGAACGGTCGCCGAGAAGAACGTGTCGCTCACCGTCGGTCTGCGCGCCCTCGCCCTGCTCCGCCAGGCGGGTTTCCGCGTCGTCATGTCCCGAGTGCGCGATTCAACCGTTGCCCGACTCGGAAAGGCAGACAGGCGCGGCAATCTCCTGACAGCGCCCGGCGTGCACCGAGACCTCGCCGCCCGCAACCTGTGCGCGAACACTGCGCGGGCGAGCGTGCTGGTCGGGATCCACATGGACGCGTTCGGGGACCGCTCGGTGGCGGGGGCGGAGACGATCTACTGTCGTGACCGCCTCTTCGGTGAGCGCAATCGCGTGTTCGCGACCCTCATCCAGCATATGGTGGTCACCAGCCTGCGGGTGGCAGGGTGGACGGTGCCCGACCGCGGCGTTCTCGACGATCACGGGACTGGGGCGCCGGCGTTCACCACGCAGGGCGCGGCATACGGCCACTGGCTCGAGCTCGGGCCTGCGCGCAGGCCCTGGTTTCGCTACCCGAGCCAGATGCCGGCCGCCATCGTCGAGCCGCTCTTCCTGAGCAACCCACTCGAGGCGAGGATCGCGACCAGCCAAGCAGGGCAACTCGCTCTCGCTCGCGGCCTCGTCAAGGCCGTCGGCGCCTACTTCCGCCAGGGACGAGCGATGTGAAGCGACGAAGCTGGGCATTGGCAGCAATACCGCTGGCGGCAGCCGCGCTCACAACGGCGTGCGGTGGCACGCACTTGGTGCGCCCTACCTCCTCTGCGAAGTCGGACACGACCCCGGCGGCGGCGGCCGCCCCGGCGACAATCGCGGCGCCACCCCAGCCCGCGCCGCCGACTCCCGCACTGAAGTCATCCGTACCTGCACCAGCTCGCGTGCTCACCGGGGAGGTCTTCGTCCGTCTCCACACCCAGAAACATGTAGTCGCGCTCACGTTCGACGCGGGCGCCGGTGCCGGTGGAGTACCGAAGATCCTCGACACGCTCCGGCAGACGGGCGCGCCGGCCACGTTCTTCATGACCGGCCGCTTCGCCGAACTGTTCCCATCCTGGGCGCGGTTGATCGCCGTCCGCTACCCGGTCGGCAACCACACCTACGATCACTCGGACCTGCTGAAGCTCTCGCCCGCCAAGGTCGCGAACGAGGTCGTCAAGGCGCAACAGACGATCGAACGCGTCGTCGGTCGACCGCTAGGCCGGCTGTTTCGCTTCCCGTACGGATCCAGCAATGCGAACACCCTGCGCCTGGTCAATCGGGCCGGGTACACGGCGGTCGGTTGGACGGTTGACACACTTGGTTGGGAGGGAACCTCCGGAGGGCAGAGCGTGCACAGCGTCGTTTCGCATGCTCTGGCTGGATTGAGCCCGGGTGAGATCGTCCTCATGCACGTCGGGGCCAACCCCGCAGACGGATCGACTCTTGACGCGAATGCACTGAAGACGATCATCCACGACGTCCGGGTGCGTGGCTACCAATTTGTTACTCTCGCCGACCTTCGCGCGCGATGATGGCTGCCTAGCGGACCGCAGCTCGCGGCCTGACGGCTGCGGGTTTCCTAGACCGATCGTTGTGGCCACCGACGCGGTGGGAAAGCCGGGCTCGGTTTGCTGGAAGTTCGGCCGCGACCCCCGCAGCAGTGTGCAGCCGTCGCTTGACGCCAGCCGCCAAGTGACGAGAGCGGCGGATCGCCTCACCGAGAAGCGGCTCGTTGCGGTCAACCCCGATCGCGCGACCTGACGATCCGACGAGCAGCGACATCGCCGGTGGTGTCCTCACTCGTACCGCCGCCGGCCTCAAGCGCCTGTTCACCCTCGACCAGACCGAGCCAGCCGTCTCCTCTTGCCCTCCTGCGCCCGCGGCTGCGCTCGCACCCAATCGTTCGAGGAGTGCATGGAGTGCATGCTCTCTGGGGGAGGGTGCGTTCAGTGGGCGTGGGAGGTGTCGGGGAAGAGAGGGGCTTTCCTTTGGGAGAGGGTTTGGGTGGTGGGGTTGCTGCCTTCGCGGAGCGCGCGGAGAGCGTTCAGGATCACGGCGACGTCGATTGCTTCTTGTAGGAGGGCGCCGAAGGCGGGCGGTATGAAGCCGAAGGCCGCGAAGACCATGGCGATGAGGCTGAGGGCGAGGCCGGCGATGACGCTCTGGACGGCGATGTGGAGCGAGCGCCGGCCGATGGCGACGGCGTCGGCGACGCGGTCGACGCGGTCGACGACGATCACTGCGTCGGCGGTCTCGGAGGCGATCGTCGCCCCGGCGACACCCATTGCGATTCCGACATCGGCGAGCGCGAGTGCGGGCGCGTCGTTGATGCCGTCTCCGACCATCATCACCGGGGCGAGTTCGGGGTTCGCTTGTATCGCACGAACGACCTCGAGTTTCTGCTCGGGCGAGTGCTCGGCGTAGACACGGTCGATCCCGAGGCGTCCGCCGATCTCAGTGGCGACGGCTTCCCGGTCGCCGGTCACCATCGCCACGTGCCGGATGCCCGCCCGCCGCAGTGCGGACGCGAGTTCGCTTGCGTCCTCTCGCGGCCGGTCGGCGAGAACAACGGCGCCGGCGAGGCGGCCGTCGACGCCGACCAGCACTCGTGAGCGGCCGCCCAGGTCCCCGTCGTCGAGCGCGAGCAGACTCATTGCTGTCGAGTCATAGCCGCGGTCGCTCAGCCAGCCGGCACTCCCGACCGCGACGCGACGGCCATCGACGAGGCCCTCGATCCCTTTCCCCGGCCGCTCCTCAACACGTTCTGGAAAGCTCAGCACCTGGCCGCGCTTCTCGGCGCCGCGCACCAGGGCTTCCGCCAACGCGTGTGCCGAGAGCTGGTCGAGCGACGCTGCCAGGCGCAGCAGCTCATCGCGTCCGACGCCGTCGAGGCAAACGACGCGCTCGATCTCGGCCGTTCCCAGCGTCAAGGTGCCCGTCTTGTCGAGCAGTGCGGTGCGCACGCGGCCGAGTTTCTCGACGACGCCGGCCCCTTTCACGATCACGCCTGCGCGTGCTGCGCGCGAAACCCCTGACAGGAGCGCGATCGGCGCTGCCAAAATCAGCGGGCACGGCGTGGCAACGACGAAGACCGAGAGCGCACGGACGGGGTCACCCGACAGAGCCCAAGCGAGCGCGGCGACGGCCGCCGTCACCGGCAGGAAAAGGAGCGCATACCGGTCAGCGAGGCGCACGAACGGCGCCTGCTGCGTCTCCGCCTCACGCACAAGCCGGACAAGCGCGGCATAGGCGCTGTCGCCGGCGGGACGGACGACGCGCAACTCGAAGACGTCGCCGGCGTTGGCCGTGCCGCTACGAATCGGCTCGCCCCGGCCGTAGGTCGCGGGCAGAGGCTCACCAGTCAGCGCCGACTCGTCCAAGACCGCGTCCTGGCCGACGACAATGCCGTCCGCCGGGATGACCTCACCAGCCCGCACGACGATGACGTCGCCGACAGAGACCTCCTCGACGGGCACTTCCTCGACCGTGTCTCCACGGCGGCGGTGCGCTGTCCGCGGCGCACGCTCCACGAGCTTGGTCAACGCCCGCCTCGCCCGCTTGCCGGCCACCTCCTCAAGCGCGTTCCCGCCCGCCAGCATCAACGCGATCATGGCGCCTGCAAAAAACTCCCTCAGAGCCAACGCGCCCGCAATCGAGATCAACGCGATCGCGTCCACGCCCACGTCCCCACGCATAAGCGAACGCAATACGGACCAACCAAGCGGGACAAGCATCACCCCGACCAGCACCGCCCACAGCGCGTTCCCCGCCTCCGGCATGCCCACGAGATGAAGCAGCCCGCCGCCCAACACAGCGAGCAGCGCGGCAAGAGCAAGCGAACGCTGAGTCATCAAACCTCCCGCCCATACTCAGCCGGCGCCACGCTCCCGGCATCGTGGAAGACACCGACCCGGCATCCGCACCTACCACGACGACCCGACCCGGTCTGTTCTTCCACCTGACCCCTGATAGGGGTTCCCTCCGAGTGTCTCCTGGGCAGCGGCGACGTGCAGAGGCTTGACCTGTCTGTTCCGTTTCTTTGCGTCGGCCTGGCCCGGACTTGGGATGACACCCCGTAGAACTGAAGACAACAGAAGCGCCCACAAGCACAAGGCGAAAGGAGGAACTCTCGATGCCGAAGAAGACGAAGAAGGATGACCGGAAGGAAAAAGGCAAGAAGGACACGCGCGAGAAGCGCGACGTCTAAGTCTCCCAGCGAGCGCGGACTGCGCCTACCGACCCAACCGAGGTCGTATGCGCAGCCCGCACACGCGTGTTACGAGCCGAGGTCTCACGCCACCGACCAGCCGACGAGTTGCTATCAGCGGGGGTGGTAGCGCGAGCGTCGCGAGGCGTGGCGGTCGGGAGGTTCTCGTTCAAGAGGTCCGGGTGACGACGAGCGGGGGCAGCGTGACCACCCGGACGGGCGGTGCTGCCGCGGGAGGCGGACTCGGAGTCTGAGCCAGGGCCGAGGGAGCTGCGGCGGCGGGTGCCGCCGTCGCCGGTGGAGTGGGATAGACGGTTTGTGTCGAGGCTGCAGCAGCTTGTTGTTGTGCGACCAGTAGGGCAGCGGCAGCTGCGAGTTGCGCCTCTCGCCGTTTCGCGGCCGCGTTCAGTTGCGCCTGCCGTCGGTGGGCGGCGGCGATCTGGATGCGGCGACGGGTGAGCTGGATCCGGTAGTCGGCGTAACGTCGTGTGACGATCTTCCGGACGCGGGTTGCGTCGAAGCGGAGCCTTTGCTCTCGGCGTGTCAGGGCGACGAGTCGCGGGTCGGCTGCGGCGCGTTGCCACGGGTGCGCGGCCACGACGGCCCAGACGACGAAGAAGAGCAGGCCCGACACGATCAGTGCGTAGAGCCGGGCTGTGTGGCTAGTCCCCGCCGACATCGCCACCATCCCCTTCGGGTTGCTGCAAGTCCTGTTCCTCGCTGCCGTGTTTGTGAATGTGGATGATGATCGGGGGCGGGCGTTTGTAGATCACGCGCGGCGTCTTGGCGGCAACCAGGGCCGGCGCGGGAGCCGGTGCCGGCAGAGGTGCGGGCGGAGGACTTGGTGCCGGAGGGGCTACGACCTGAGCGGGGGAAGGAGGCGGAGCCGGCAGAGAGATCGGCGGCGCCTTCACGACGACGGGTGCTTTGACGGCGGGTACCGGCGGCAGTGGAGGCGGCTTACGGCTGAGCGCGCTCCGAAGCGACGCTTCGAACCGGTCGAGTTCCTGGTTGCGCCGGACGAGCAGCCGGGTCGATGCCTTCTTCGACGTGGCACCGAGGTGCAGCGTGTGAGCCAGGGCGGCCGTCCCTGCCATGAGGGCGGCAGCCGCACAGAGGGAGAGGAACACTGCGTGCAGACGAGACACTCGCTTCCACCTCGCTGTCGTCGGGACGCGGAGCACGCACCGTAGGGCGGCACGAGCGGCGGCCGGGCTAAGACTCGGCCATCAGGGCGATGTTTCGGCCAAGGTCGAGTGATTTACCGGCTGCGCTCGAAGCTTGGCCGCGGCCTGTCCCGGCCCTTGCCGTTCGTCTCCTACGCTCGTTGACACGAATCGGAAAGGAGTCGAATGCGAGGCGGACGCCCTAAAGAGCTGGCACGACGGATCGACGGTGACGGAGTCGAGGTGTCGCTCAGATGGAGGCGGGCCGACGGGCGACTGACCGTCGTCGTCACCGACAGGAACGGTCATGCCCTCAGGCTGGCCGCCAAGAGCGAGAACGCGCTCGACGTCTACTACCACCCGTTCGTGTACGCGGACAGAGCAGCGCTCGAGGACGCTGCCTAGAAATGGGGGCGGTGCGCATCCTGATCGTCGAAGACGACGACTCGACCGCCGCTCCGCTCGCGGAAGGGCTTCGGCGGGAGGGATACGAGGTCTCGCGGGTCGCAACTGGGCAGGCTGCCCTGGATGCTGCCGATGCCGATCTCGTACTCCTCGATCTGGGACTTCCCGACATGGACGGTCACGACGTCTTCCGCCGGCTGCGTGCACGCTCCCGCGTCCCAGTCATCATGCTCACCGCCCGGGCGCGCGAGACCGACCGGATCGCCGGGCTCGAACTCGGCGCCGACGACTACATCACCAAACCCTTCAGCTTCCGGGAGCTGATCGCCCGCCTGCGAGCGATCACGCGGCGAACCACCCCGGAGGCGCCGCATCCCCTTCGTGCAGGATCGTTGGAGATCGACCTGCGCGCACGTCGCGTGCTACTCGGGGGGCACGAGATTCTTCTTACGCCGAAGGAGTTCGATCTACTGGCCCTCCTCGCCCGCCAACCCGGCAACCTCGTCTCCCGCAAGCAGATCCTCGCCGAGGTATGGCAAACGAGCTGGAGCGGCAGCAGAAAGACGATCGACGTCCACGTCGTCGCGCTGCGCCGCAAGCTCGGCAACCCGGCCTGGATCGAAACCGTCCGCGGCAACGGACTACGACTCCGCCCGATCGACTAGCAACGGCGGCGCCGAACTATCCGCCAACAGGGCTCGCGGCAGTTCCGCAGGGTTGCCACGGATGCTTGTCGGAACGCCTCCGACTAGCCTCGCAAGCATGGCCAGCGTCATCGGAACACCCTCGAGCGCGGCAGGCTCAAACGGAGCAGCCAAGAGTGATCGGAGCGGATCGTTGCCTAGTCGGCATGAGTTGTTCGCCTTGGCGGCGGTGCTCGCGGCCACGGTCGTGACGATGGCCGCGGCGATCGCCGGCTTGACGCGGACTGCGGCTGCGGTGCAGCAGTCACCGCCGACGGTCAGCCAGGTTGTCGGGCCTGCGCCTGCGGCGCCGCCGAGGGTCGAGCCGGGAGACTGATGCGCACGATCTGGGCAACGGTGTTCTCGGTCTGGGCGCTCTCGGCCGCTGTCGCGGTTTTAGCGTGGACGCGACAGCAGCCGGCGCCCTCTGGCTCGTCGCAGTCGATTCCCCGCGCTCTGCACCGGTTGTCCGGTCTTCGCGGTCGATGCCGTCGGCGGCTGTGATCGGCGAAGGGACGTCGGCGGCCGTACTCGTAGCCGCCGCCCCGGCGCCGCCGTGATCAGCCAGCGTCTGCCGGCACGGGTTGATACGTGCGCCGCCAGCCGTCCGTCGAAGCTGGCCGGCGGGGGCTCAGCCGCACGTTGGCGCGGAGCCGACGCGGCCGCTCAGCGGTCGGCCGTGAGCGTGCTGAGACCGGGGACATTCCCGGCCCCGTGGAGCGGGCCGAGCGGGCTGCTCTTGAAGTAGTGGTCGAGAAAGGCGATCGTGACCCGCTCGACGATCGAGAGCTGCGGCTGTTCGTAGGTGTACGGCGGCAGATGCGCCGCGCCGAGCAGCGTGAGCAGGAACTTCGGCCGCGGGGCGAGGTCGAAGAACGCCCTTGTGTCCTTGGGGCGGTTGAGCGTGTCTGCGGATCCCTGCGTCGCGAGCAGCGGCAGGCCGTCTGCGGGGAACCCGAGCCGATCGGACCCCGGGATCGTGGCTCCCGAAAGAATGATCGCGGCGCGCACGCGCGGATCTCGGTAGCCGCGGTCGTAAGCGGTGGCGAGCGCCGTCTCGCCGCCGTCCGAGTGCCCGGCAACGGCAATCCGCGACGGGTCGACCATGCCGCTCAGGAGGCTGCTCGGCGACGCGCTCGCGGCCAGCAGGTGGGAGACAACGAAGCTCAAGTCCCCGGGCTGGTTGACGATGTCCGCCTCGTCAGGCCCGCCGGGAGCGTTCGCGTTTCCGAGCGGGAACACCGGCGCTGCAACGACGTAGCCTGCGGCCGCCCAGCCCCGCAGCAGCGTCGCATAGATCGCCGGGGTCACTGCGAATCCATGTCCGAACACGACAAGCGGAAAAGGCGCCGCGCCGCGCGCAGCAGGCGCGCGCAGCAGGTCGGTCCTTGAAGCTGTTCCGAGGGCGGGATACCGGATGTACGTAAGCAGCCGCCGGGGCTCGAGCCGACCATTCGGTAGCCGGATCGTCCGCGTCCGGTCGGTCCATGTGACCACGGTCAGCCCGACCGGGAACTGTGCCCGGGGCGACCTGCTCGCGGCCGGTGTGTCCGCGGACAGGACCCAACCGAGTATCACCACGAGCGCGCACGCCCCGAGCAGGCGCGACACTCAGCAGCCGCCCGCCGGACCGACGTGACCGACGCCGGCCGACGGATCGTCGACGGTGCCGGGCTTGTCCCAGACGGATAGGTGCACGACATACCACTCCCCACGCCAGGAGATGAGCGAGAAGATCCCCAGCGAGAACGTGCGACCGGCACGGCGATACACGAGCCGAGCGCCCGGAGCGTGCCAGTAACCGACTTTATTGGCGCAGTACCCGGGCGTAATCCAGGCCCACTCGTGGGGCACCAGGACGGTGGCGAGCGCCGGCCGGCCGGGGCCGTCGAACACCAGCCGGTGTGCGGCGAGAAGATCAGCACGGAAGTTCGAGAGCAGGCGGTCGCGGTAGTCCGCGCCGGCGTTCGGAAGCTGCTTGACCTGGGCGTAGGCCGTCTCCGGGAAGAAGGCAGGCAGGGCTGCGGGCGCGGAATCGTCCACGATCCCGCGCCACAGCGCCTGCATTCGCGCACGAAAACGCGGCGTGCTCGACGATGGGAGCGCAGTCGTCTGCGGCTGCCTGCCCGGATCCACCGTGGCTCGTCCCGACGCGACAGCAGTCCCGGCCGCAATGGCGAGCACGAGCACAGCCGAACCGGTCGCGAAACGCACAGTCACCAGAAAGGCACGTTAACCAGGCCCGAGGTCGAGCGCGGCGCGCGACAGTTCCAGGCGTGGCAGGGCTTCCTGCGAGTACCAACCGAATAGGCCCCGATCATCAGAGCAGCGTGGCTCTGCGCGCTCTACGCGCTGCCGTCGCTCATAGCCGCATACCTGATCTTCTTACGCCGCGACGTCGCAGGGGAGTAATTCCGAAGACCAGGCCGCCTACCTCCCGATCGCAGTCTCCGAGATTGACAGGCGGAGCCAGCTTCAGCTTCGGCACCAAGGTTCGTGCGACTTTGTGAATGTAACGGCGAGGGCGTCCAGCGGCTGTGACCAGGCTGACGCCGCCGGCGGAGTATGCCCGCCGTCGCCGAAGCGAAAGACGGTGTCGGTGGAATCTTGCCGTTGCTCTAACCCAGGTCCAATCTTGGCGGTGCATGCTTTGTGTCAGTGTTTGACAGTCGGGTACTGGCGGGTTCACGGTTTCGCGCGGTGGCGTTGTCGGCGGCGGCGGTGGGGGGCGTGGCTGCTGTCGCTGCCCTGGCCGTCGGGGGCGGTTTTGGACACAGCCTGTCGAGGGGGATGGCGGGTATGGCTGGGGCCGACCGGCGGTGGTTGGTGGCAGCCGTGGCGGGCTTCCTTGCCTCGCTGGTGGCGACGGCTGGCGGCTGGCGCTTGACGCTCGCTTGCTGTGGTGGGCGGCTCGGTCACGTCGACGCGTGCGCGCGTTATGGCGTTGGCTCGCTGGCGAACACGTTTCTTCCGGCCCGGCTTGGTGAGGCGGTGCGGGTCGGATTATTCTCGAAGGCGTTCGGGCGCGAACGGAGCGGACGCACATTGGTGACCGTAGGTGCCTTGGGCGCGGTCACTGTTGCAGACACTCTGACCCAGTCGGGTGTCGTCGGCGCGGCGGCTATCGTCGGGCCGGTGCCCGTCTGGTTGTTGGCTGTTCTTGGCGGGCTGGTGGCCTGTGCGGGGGGTCTCGCGGTTGTGACCGCAAGGCGTTTCCGGACCGGTAGGGTCGCCCCGCTGCTGGAGGTGTTCCGAACGCTGGCTGACTCGCCCGGCCTGGCGGCGTGGCTGTTTGCCTGGTTGGGCGCGGCAACCGGTACTCGCCTTCTAGCTGCGATTGCGATCGCAGCCTCACTGGGCATTCCACATCCTGTTGAGGCAGGCGTCTTGATGTGCGCTGTCGTGATCGTCGCCACCGCGTTGCCGTTAACCCCCGGCAACGTCGGGGTTACGAGCGGCGCGATTGTGCTGGCGCTGCACGCTCAAGGGATTCCCGTTGCCTCCGCGGTGGCGGCGGGCCTCGTCTTTCATGCGGCTGAGCTTGTGGCCGGAATCGTGTTCGGGATCGCAGGCGCCCTCACGCTGGCGCCCTACCGGTCCCTAGTCGTGCGCCGCTGGAGCTTGGGCATCATGGGCCTCGTCGGCGGTGCGCTGCTGGCAGCCGGCTTGGGAACCGTGTTCGTGCCTCAGTTCGCCTGAGCCAGCGCGTGGCCCCCCGGTAAGCCGGGGCATGCCAACTAAGCCGTACCCCGGGCACGGCGGGGCCAAGCACCTTCGACTGCCCCGGCTCGGTCATGTACGTGTTCGCACAGGTCGGGGTCTCACTACCGCACTTCGCGGCCGCCCAGTGGAACTACGGCATCTACGTGTCGTAGGACCAACTCCAACCCGGCGACCTCGTCTTCTTCTCCAACCTCGACCACATCGGGATCTACACCGGAAACCACAACTACATCCAAGCCCACAGACCGGCGACGTCGTCAAGATCACCTCGCTTAGCGACCCCTAGTCGCAAGCCGCCTACTACGGAGCACGCCGAATCATCGGCTAGGCACACCAAGCGAAAGGGGTTCGGCACGTTGAACGTCGACCACTCGCGGCGATGGGAAGACGTTGTCCGAGTGACCAGAGCTGAGCACGTGCCCAGGGCTAGCATGGGTGTTGTCATGGCGTCGTCAGTCATTTGTATCTCGCGTACTGAGTGTGCTGGCGGCGAGGAGGTCGGTCGCCTCGTTGCCGAAGGCCTCGGGTTCCGCTACGTGGACGACGAGATCGTCTTCACGGCGGCGGAGAAGAATCAGATGTGGCCTGAGGCTTTGGCTCTGGCGGAAGAACGCAAAGCAGGACGCCGGCTCGAGGTCTACGACTCGGGCGGCGAACCGACGAAGGCCCTTCGTGCGCTCATTCGCGACTCGATCCGCGAGACGGCCGGGCAGGGGAAGGTCGTGATCGTGGCGCACGCCGCGTCGTTCGCTCTGGAGGGCGGGGACGGAATCCTCAGGGTGCTCATAACAGCCTCGCCCGAGACACGCGCACGTCGCTTCGCCGAAACGAAAGGCGTCGAGACTCGTGACGCCGCGCGTGCGATCAAGGAGTCCGACAAGGGTCGCGCCGTCTATCTCAAACGCTTCTACGGTGTCAGTCGGGAACGCCCCACCCACTATGACCTGCTCCTCAACACCGACCGCCTAACCTCTCAGCAGGCGGCCCATACCATCACCCACGCAGCGGCAAATGCAGTCGGACCCGGCACCCTGGAGGCCGACGTGGCCATCCCAGCCGCGAACTAGGCGACCTCCCGCACGGCCGTCGAACACCTCGGGCGACCGCATCCGCTCGCCGCGCGAGTCTCAACTCTCACGACTGGTGCAATGACCGGTGCACGCCGCCTGAACCCCGTGCGCAGGTTCGACCGCTGCTGGGAGCGTCCCGCATGGTTGCGTCGAATCGGGCGCCGAGCAGCATTCCTCTCAAGTCGACTGCTCCTGACCTCGTCCGCTCGAAACCGCCTGAGACCGCTCGGGGCCGTGGGCGCGGGGTCTGGGCTTGCGCTTTTGCGCAGTGATCAGTCCGGGGACGCTCACCTGGACTTCATGTAACGCTGGTCTGATCGTGGGGTTTCGGGCCGACGGCTACTGGCACTAGATCCTGACCTCCCTCGATCATCCATCTGAACAGAGGCTGCGCGCGACCGACAGAAGGCGTTCGGCCGCCGATCGAGCCGAGCGTCGCCGGCGGAAGCTTCGCCGCCGGCGGCGACGGCGGATCGCCCTGACTGTCTTCGTCTGTTTGCTCGCTCCGGCGACGTACTCGTACGTGACGACGATGTTGAAGCCGTCGAGTCTGCCGATGTCGATCCGGAGTGTGGAGTGGTTGAGAGCGAACCATGGCGCCTGGCTCGTGAACACGGTCGAGCGCTATTGGTACACCTGGCATACGCCGGCGCCGGGCGGTCCGACGTTGAGGCGGCTGCCGTCGGTCGGCGTGGCGGCATCGTCAGGATCGGGGGCCGCATTAGCCTCCCGGCGGCCCACGCCTATACGGCCTGTGATCTTCCCTGCGCTGGCGGGTGAAGGAGTCTGGCGGCCAGCGACTGTGCAGGCTACAAGTGACCCACCGGTGCTTGTGACGACGTTCCGCTCCGAGGCCGACTACCCGCGCATCGTCGCGTACGTCGCCTGGATCGACCACGCACGGACTCAGCTCGCCCTGTACCCGGGCCGCTACGAGCCGCCGAACGCCACCCCTCGCGGCCCGATGGAAGTCCCGGTCCGGCAGCGCTCGCGTCTGCTCGCGACCTTCAATAGCGGCTTTACCTATAGCGACGGCCAGGGCGGCTTTTCGGTGGATGGTCGGACGGCTACCCCGCTCAGAGACGGGGAGGGAACGGTCGTCGCCTATCGTGACGGTAAGGTCGACGTTGTCAACTGGCAAGGAGGCGCGACGCCAGAACGGAGCATCGTGCTCGCTCGCCAAAATTTGCCTCTGATCGTGGTCGGCGGTCACCCGAGCCCGCTGCTCAATCAGGGGAAGAATTGGGGAAACACGCTCGGGAGCGCCGTCCGCGTCTGGCGCTCCGGCGTCGGAGTCGATCGGAGAGGCAACCTGATCTATGCCGCCGCGGACCTGCAGACGGTGAACACGCTCGCCGCGATTCTGATCCGCGCAGGAGCTGTGCGCGCGATGCAGCTCGACATCAACCCCGAATGGCCGAGCTTCATCACCTACGGCCGCGCAGGCATCCACGACCCCATCAAGCTCGTCCCCAACGACCAGCAGTCCGCGAGCCGCTACCTGGTGCCAGACGACCGAGACTTCTTCGCGGTCTTCCGGCGTCAGCAACACACGTCGCCGCTTGTTCCCTTCAAGTGAGCGACGTTGGGGGCAAATCCAGTTGCAAGGTCAAATCCAACGAGCCGAGGCCCTCAGAATCCAGACTAGGTAGCAAGGTGGGGTTGACCTTGCTTTGAACTGTGGAACGCAACTCCACACGCCAGTGACGAGCCGGAGTGAGTCGCGTCCGGTTGTCAGGTGTTGGCTACGAGTTGGCGACGATGACCGTTGCGCCGATGGGGAGCCAGTCGTAGAGGAAGCGCATAGTGTCGTGCGGGACATGAACGCAGCCGTGGCTCGCGTAGCCGCCGTAGTTTGAGCCTTTCCCGTAGGTCCCGTTCGGTTGGCCGGGATCATCGTGAAGGAAGTCGCCGTCGTAGAAGTACATCGCCCAGGTGACCGGCGTCGGCGGATAGTAGTAGGGGCTCCCTTGCGGCCAGGGCGAGATGAATGTGTACGGGCTCGAGCGGAAATGGATGAAGTACGAACCGATGGGGGTAGGTAGCGCCGGACGGCCGGTTGTGACCGGCGTCGTCAACACCGCTTTACTATCGAGGTAGGCGGTCAGGCTCTGCTCGCCGAGTCGGATGACGACCACTTTCTTGCCGGTCTTCGGTGGTGCGACGTTGGCGACGAGTAGCGGCAAGCTTTGAGGCGAGGGGACCGTCAAGGCGTATCTGATCGAGGTCTTCATCGCCTGCCCCTGGACGGTCGAGCCGGTCGTTGCCGTTGTTATGACGGCGTGGCGGCCGATGAGTCGAATCTCTGCCGTCCGTGCCCTCTTGTCGAAGGTTCTGGCCAGATAGGAGACATAGGCGTCGACGCGGGCGCCGTTGATCGAGACATGCAGGGGGACACGCGTCGTGGCCGACACCGTCAGCGCCCGCTTGACGGCGTCCTCAATGTCGGCCCGCGCTCCGAGTTGCACCCGAGTTGCCTTCCAGCGTCTCGCTCTGAGGCGGAACTGCAACGGTGCCGCGAAAGCGGCCTCGACTGCGCGAGCGGCCTGCTGGCGTGTCAAGCCGCCGACGAGAACACCGCCCACCGTGACACCACGCGCGGCCCGCATCGGCTTGGCAGGCGGCTTCGAGGCAGCCGTAGCGAAGATCTCGTCCGGGCCGAGCGTCGTTCCTGCTGGGCTCGTCGCGTCGAGCCGGAAGTGATACGTGGTGCCAGGAGCAAGACCCCCGACCTGTGCGGCCACCGACTGAGCCCCTCCGGACGAAAGGAGCTGGGCCGAGGTGCACGCCCCATAGCCTGAGGAGGGCCCGTACTCGAAAGCGACCATCGCACCGTCGCCGCCCGCATCGACGAGACCGTTCAGCGTCGCGGTCGTGCTGGTCACCACGCCCACCGGCTGGACCGGATAACTGACGACGGGCGCTGGGGGAGCCGGAGCGACCACCGAGCCGGCAGGCGCCGCAAGACCGCACGGGACGGCGTCCATTCTCGCTGGTAAGGCGTTCGATGCGACCACCCCAGCAAGACCGCGGTCGCCACCAGAGCAGTCACCGACCTCACGAAGCGGAACCTACCCGCAAAGGGCGCGGCCAGGTGGCCGGGGGGCTCACTCGCCCGACCTGCGTCGGCCGCGTCTCATGTGCTGCTCAGGAATATCTGCTGTCGTGGAGTTCCTTCTCGAAAGGGGCGAGGTGCGGGTGAGGGTCTCGAAATTGGTGTTGCTCACCATGGCCGGCGTGGCGGCCTGGATTGGTCCTACGGTCAGCGGCAGTTGGATACCTGCCCGGGCGGCCCCATCTCCGGCTTTGGGTCCGTCGACATTGCAGTTGCGGTACGGGCCGGCCCAGCTTGCGCCTGTGGTCAAGCCAGCGCTGCCTGGTGAGGGTGTCTGGCGTTCCACGGGCCCATTGGTGTGGGGCGGCCCGCCCGTTCTGGTCACAACGTTCCGACCCGATCCTGGCTCGCCTGGCGTAGTTGCGTATGTCGCCTGGTTTGACCATCTGCGGACGCAGTTGGCGCTCTACCCTGGGATCTTCCAGCCTCCGGCGAGTTCTCCGCGCGCGCCGTCCGAGGTTCCCTGGGGTCAGCGCTGGCGGCTACTCGCCTCCTTCAACGGCGGCTTCAAGGCGAACGCCGGCGCGGGCGGTTTTGCGATCAACGGACGCGCCTATACCCCGCTTGAGCGTGGGCTTGGCACCTTGGTCGGTTACAGCGACGGTCGCGTCGACATCGTTAACTGGCATGGCGGAGCGACACCACCGCGCTCGGTGATGTTCGCGCGTCAGAACCTGCCGTTGATCGTCAACCGGGGTCGCCCGACACCGCACGTGTGGCAGGGTTGGCGATGGGGCACCACCCTCGGTGGCGCCACCTACGTCTGGCGAACCGGGGTCGGCGTCGACCGCCACGGCAACCTGATCTACGCAGCTGCCGGCGACCAAACCGCGGGCACACTCGCCGCGATACTGATCCACGCCGGCGCAGCACGGGCGATCGAACTCGACATCAATCCGGAGTGGCCGACCCTGATCACCTACGCCCACCAGCGCGGCCTGCAACCAACCAAACTCGTCCCCAACGAGATGCAACCCGACAACCGCTACCTCTACCCCGACAGCCGCGACTTCCTCGCCGTCTACCGCCGACTCGTGCGAACAGCCAACAGAGTGCCAACCAGCTGATCAAGACCGCCGGCCCCGACGAGCTGCGCCCGCCCCACCGCGCCGCCACGCTACACGTCCTGGCGCGGGCGTTGCGGGTGCGGCAATGGACGAAGAACCTGCTGCTCTTCGCGGGGCTGATGTTTGCAGCCAAGCTCGGCGCCGCAGCCCGATGGGGCGAAGCGTTGCTCGCGTTCGCGGCCTACTGCGCCGCTTCCAGCGCTGCCTACCTCGTCAACGACGTCCACGACATCGAGCGCGACCGGCTACACCCGACGAAACAGCGCCGGCCAGTGGCGAGCGGCCAGTTCTCGACCCGCACCGCGCTTGTCCTCGCCGCCATCCTCACCGCCGGCGCCCTCACCGCAGCGGCCGTACTCGGCGTCGGTTCATTGATCTTTCTGGCCGGATTCCTCCTCCTACAACTCGCCTACTCGTTCCGCCTCAAACAGCTCGTGCTCATTGATGTGCTGACGATTGCGGCGTTGTTCACGATCCGCAGCGCCGCCGGCGCCGAAGCCGTCGAGGTGCGCATCTCGCCCTGGCTGCTCGCCTGTACGGCGCTACTCGCCCTCTTCCTCGCGCTCGCCAAACGCCGCGGCGAGCTCGGGATCGGAGGCCCGAACGCTGGTGCGCGCCGATCCGTGCTCGCCCAATACAGCATCCCGGGCCTCGACTGGCTGCTCACTCTTGTCGCCCTCGCCACCATTGGCGCCTACAGCGCCTACGCCCTCGGCGCACGCCACTCCGCCGAGATGGCAATCACCATCCCTTTTGTCGTTGCCGCCATCGGACGCTACCTCCTGCTCATCCATCGTCACGGCCTGGGCGAAGAACCAGAAGAAATCCTGCTCACCGACTCGCCGATTCTGCTCGCGATCGGCGCATGGGCACTCACAGCCGTGCTCGTGCTTACGCTCACCTAACCGCCTCAGTGGCAGGTACAGGGCATCAACTCTCGCGTCAACGGTCGCCCCGCCTCCACCCCGGGGGCGAGCTAGCCCGGCCCGCTTCGACCGTACGCGGGCCTGATTCGGGGCAAATCACTGACGGCGATCGCGACCAAGGGCAATGCGGAGCCGTCAAACAACGGCTCCGCCACCTCGGGCGCTGCACCGCTCGCGCCACCCCCGCAGGCAGCGCCGACCGTGCTCGCAGGCCTCACCCACGCAAGCAGCATCCGCCGGCTGATCGACCCGAGCTGCTAGCGGCCGCCGTAGCCACCGCCGTAACCGCCGCCGGAGCTGCTCGTCTTCTTGACCAGCGCGCCCGAGGGGCTGATCGCGTACCAGATGTTCTGGATGCCCTCGCCGTTCGTATGGCCGGCTTTTCTGTCGGCGGAGTAGCGATACAGGGTCATGCCGCGTAGGTGACCTGGATACGGCCGTCGGGGCGCTTGACTGTGCCCAGCTTGCTCTTCGTGATCCCCGGGCCGGCGATGGGCTTTGTTCCCTTGGGGACGGTGAGCGGCGGCCAGATCGTCGCGCACTGACCCGTGCACACGACCTTCTTGCCCTTCTCGGTCGTCAGGTGGTAGAGCGTCCGTCCTGACGTGTTGACGATGATGGTCGTGTTCAGCGCCGTGTTCTTCGCGGTCTTGACCGTCACCGCGCTGCGAGTGGCCGCAACTGCTACGCCTGCCCCAGCGAGTGCGGTCAGGGTCAGCGCGAGTACGCCCCACTTTGGGTGAGTTCTCATCCGGAACCTCCTCCGGGTTGTCCTTCTGGGAAGGGAGCACGGGGAGCCGGTGCCGAGCGGTTTCCGGTGGCAAGCTCCGATAGCGATCCGGGCCGCTACCCACGCGCCGAAGGAGGGCGCTGGGTGCCTAGCTCGGGCGCGAGGAGCTGTCCTCCGCAATCCGATCTGGGCGTGTGGCAGAAGACACCACTATCCGGTTCCGTTTCGAGGGAGGTTTCGACGTGTCGAAGAAGCTTGTTGTCGCGAGCGTCGCCGCAGTTGCCGCCGTGGCGTTCGCGGTCACCGCGTACGCCGCTGGTGGCGAGCCGATCATGGGGTCGGCAGGCACGACTGCAGTGACGTCGTGGCAGGGCTACTACGACGGACACAAGGACACCTATCTCAGCACCGACATCTCGTCAAAGGCGCAGGCGAGGTCGATGCACATCAACTACTCGGCCAGCATCGGCAAGGTCAAAGGCCTGCCGGAGATCTATCTCGTACAGGGCCGCGCCGCCTCCGGCCAACTCGCAGTGTTCGGCGCCCAACCCGGCGACCCAAGCTACTCACCCCTGTGGACGGAAACGATCCTGACGTGGAAGCCCGGATCGAAGCCTGTGCTGATCACCAGCGACAACCAGATCAACAAGCTCGAGAAGACAAGCGGTCTGACCGAGCGTCCCGGCAACGTCGTCCTGAACTGCCCGATCATCAAAGTCGGCAAAGGTTGAGCCACACCGACCGGCAGGTCTGACACATCACGCACTGAGCCTGTGTCTAGAGGGCCCGCCACCACGGCAGGCCCTCTAGCTCTTACCGCTTGCGTTCTCGCCCGGGTGTGGCGTGCCTGGCGGCTCGATTGATCGCGACGGGGCCGCGTCGGCGCTCTTGGGGTCGCGTCCGACCCGGAAGTCCGGCGACGGGTAGCCCGGACTCTGGCACGTCGGCTGATCAGATCCACCAGGCCGGCTCGTGCCGGGGTTGCCTCATTCACCTCTCATCGCGATTGGGTGTCGTGCAGGTGCATGAGGGACGGCCGCCGGAACGATTCCCTGGACGGGCTGCGGCTCGTCGCGGTCGGCGCCGTCCTAGCCTTCCACTACCGCGTGCCCGGCGCGCGCGCCGGCTTCCTGGGCGTGGATGTGTTCTTCGTGCTGAGCGGCTTCCTGATCACTTCACTCCTGTTGTCTCAGTTCCAGCGCGACCGCGTTCGGCTGGGCGAGTTCTGGACACGGCGGGTTCGCCGGCTCGTGCCGGCTCTCTTGCCGGTCTTGACCCTCGTGCTGGTTTGGGGAGCGGTGTTCGCACCATCCGTGTTGCGCGATCGTGTGCGAGGCGATATCGCGTCGGCGCTGTTCTACTTCGCCAACTGGCACTTCATCTCCACCAGCACCTACTTCGCGAGCGACGGAGTCGTCAGCCCGCTCGAGCACATGTGGTCGCTTGGTGTCGAGGAGCAGTTCTATCTCGTCTGGCCGGTCGTGCTCGCGCTCGTCGGGGTCGTCTTCTCCCGTCCGCGGCACCGTCTCGTCGTGGTCGGACTGCTGGCGGGAGCCGGCCTGGCGCTCTCGGCGTGGCGGCTGAGCAGCCTTTGGGCCGGCGGCCACGATCGTGCCTACATGGGCACGGACAGCCGTATCTTCGAACCGCTGGCCGGCGCGGTGCTAGCCGTGATCATCACCTCGCCGCACGTTCGGGCCGCAATCACCCGCATGCACTGGCCCCTGATCCTGCTCGGGTCGGCGGGGCTCGCTTGGGGGATGGCAACGCTCGGTGGGCCGGGTGGCCCGACCGCCGCGTACGCCCACGGCGGCGCTCTGGTGGTTACCGCGGGAACAGCGGCTTTGATCGCGGCCGTCTCGGCGTCGAGAAGCGTGGCGACGCGGGCGCTTGCCGCCGGGCCGGTGGCGTATCTCGGGCGTCTTTCGTATGGCATCTACCTCTGGCACTGGCCTCTCTGGGTCTGGACGCAGCCAGGAGGCTGGTGGGATCTGACGGGCCTCGGTGCTCCCCTGCGTATCTGCGTTCTGACAGTCGCCACGATCGTGCTGGCGGCGGCCTCCTACCGGTTCGTCGAGTCGCCGGTCCGCTACGGCCGCGTTGCGTCGTTCCTCGTCCCCCGCCGCATGGTCGTCGTGTTGGGGATGACGCTGGCTGCGTTGTTCTTCGCCGACCAGACGGCGGTCGTACCGTTCGCCGGGGCGGCGCTCGGGCGCACGACGAAGACGATCGTCCTCGTCGGCGACTCCGTTCCGCAGCGACTGGCTCCGGCGCTCGCTTCCGCCGCTTCGAGGCACGGTTACGTCGTCATCTCAGCCACTCGCGGCAGCTGCCCGGCGACCGGAGTAGCGCTCGTCGACTCACGAGGCAAGCCCTGGGGACCAGGCAGCCTCTGCTCGACGGACGTCCCTGCACGGCAAGACACGGCGATCGCCCGGTACAGGCCGGCGCTCGTCATCTGGTGGAGCCGGTACGAGCTCGCGGACCGCGTCGACGCCCGCGGGCGTCCGGTCCTGTTCGGATCACCCGTCTACTGGGCGCTTCAGCGACGTGCTTTTGCAGAGCGGACCGCTGCGCTCGCGCGCAGGGGCGCCATTGTCGTCGCCGTCCAGATCGAACGCTCTGGGCTCGGGATCTCCACCCGTTGCGCTCCGTCGGCCTGCGGACCCTTCGTCTACCGATTGCTGCATGCGACGGGGGCTCAGGACGTCTGGAACGCCTTCCTCGCTTCTCACAAAACAGGTGCCGTACGCTCGATCAGCATTGAATCGCTCGTGTGCCACACGAACGCCAGTCCCTGCAACGACCGCTTGCCCGGTGGGCAGCTCGCGAGGCCCGACGGAACGCACTACGACTCGGGCGCCGCGCCGATCGTGGCCCGTGCCGTGATCGACCGCGCACTCGCTGCGGCCGGGCTGACCCGCTAGGAAGGCACGGACGTGGCACACGCGCAGTGCGTGTCGTTCGACCTCGCGGGCAAGTTGCCGCGGCCCGAGCTCCACGACTCTCACCGGGCTCTCAGGCGTGCTCCCGATGATCCTGCTCGTCGCAGCTTCCCGTGACGAGCCGAGAGGGTAGGCTTGGTAGCCGAGACCGAGCGCGCAGCGTGGACGACGAATTCGAGTTCGAGTTCTTCCCCGAACACCCTGAGCCGGCGGGGGACGACCGACAGGATGAACCCCGGGAGACTGGACCCGATCCGCGCCTTGCCCACCGGCGCCCTCGGTCGACGCCGTCGCACGTAGTCGTCCGCCGCCGAATAGCGGCGGTGATCGTGGCAGCGCTCATCCTCCTCGTGATCCTGATCGCAGTCCTCACGACGGGGTCAGGAGGCGGAGACGGCAACAACAGCAACTACCTGGAGCAGATCACGCCGATCGCGTCCAGCTCGCAGCAAACCGGGGCCGCCCTCGCAGCCGACCTGAGTGGCAGCCAGACCGCAGCCGGCAGGAAGACCGTGATCGCGAAGCTCGACGCGCTCGTGCAGCAGGCGGCCGATCAGGTCACGCGGCTACAGGCGCTACAGGCACCAGCGACCCTGAGTTCGGACCAGGCGCAGGCGCTTGCCGCACTCGACCTCCGGCTCCGCGGGCTTCAGGGACTCCGTGACTCTCTGTCCCAGGCGCTTACCGCTCAGAACGACACCTCGTGGAATGCCGTCATCTCGGGACAGGTCGACGATCTGCTCACGAGCGACCTGATCTGGGACGGCGTGCGGACGTCGGCGGATGCTGCCCTGCAAGCACGCGGACTGGGCGCCTCTTTCCCGGCGTCCAGATTCGTGGCGGATCGGAGCTCGCTGCTGAGGTCGACGCGCAACCTCGTCGGGCCGGCAGGAATCTCGACGAGCGGCCGGGTGCTCTCGCTCGGTTCGACCGGGGCGGACGTGGCCGCCTGGCAGAACTCGCTCAACCAATGGCTGAAGGTCACCGCGCCGACCCAGACGCTACTGACGGCGGACGGAAGCTTCGGCGCGTCGACCCAGATCGCGACCGAGCAGCTGCAGACCGCACAGGGACTCACACCGGACGGCATCGTCGGGGCAAGCACGCGACTCGCCCTCCGGCGAGCGCTGACCGGCACGAAGCCCGCATCGACGACCTCGCCTTCGGGAACCACGCTCAAGCTCGGAGACACCGGTCCAACCGTCGTCAGCTGGCAGAACCAGCTGAACCAGTGGTTGAAGCTGACCTCGCCGACCCAGACGCCGCTGACCGCCGACGGAAACTTCGGGACCGCCACGCAGACTGCTACGGAGCAGCTTCAGACGGCCGCGGGACTGACGCCGACCGGCGAGGTGGACGCCGCGACACGCCGAGCGCTCAACTCGGCACTCGCAACGTCGAATCAGAACACCGGTTAGCAGCCGCCGGGGAGCCGTACGCGGCGACATCGTGCGACGGAGCGGTGACGACGACCCTCAGCGAAACGGGACGCTTACCGGCATGCCGACGACACGGCGGTAGACGACGAAGAAGTCGCGGTTGTCAGGGCGCAGGTAACGCCTCGCACTCTGCTGGACGTTCGGAACGAACATCGACGGCCGCACGCCGCCGCGGTGTGCGTAGACGTCGAACGTCGGCCACTCGGGGTTGATGTCGAGCTCGATCGCTCGGATGGCGCCGGCGCGGATCATGATCGCCGACAGCCCCGCAGGCGTCTGGCTCCCGGCCGCCGCGTACAGCAGGTTGCCGTGCGAGTCGACGCCGACGGCCGTTCGCCATGCGCTCGTGCCGCCTCCCAGCGTCCTTCCCCACGCCACGATGTCCCCGAGGCCGCTGGCCGGGCGACCGTGGTCGACGAGGAGCGGGAGGTTCTGGCGCGCGAAGGCGACGTTCGCCGGCGCCGTCGGCGAGCCGCGCCAGCGGACGACGTCCACGCGCCCGTCGCGGTAGCCGACCAGCGTGCCGAGGCCGGGCTTGAGCCAGACATACGTGTGCCCGTTGACCGCGAAGCCGTTCCAGCTGCCGCTCGAGTCGAACTTGAAGCCGCCGTTGAACGTCGCGAGCAGCCTCCACCGCTCCCGGTAGGGAACCTCGGCCGGGCCGCGCGGCGAGGCTGACGGAGGCTGTCGAAGCCCCGGGTACAGGCCGATGACCGTTCGCGTGCGATCGATCCAGGCCACGTACGCGACCGTGCCCGGGTCAGCGGGATCCGGATGGAAGGTCGTGACGAGCACCGGAGGCCGGCCGTCGACGAGCGTCCCGGTTCCGCGCCAGGCGCTGTCGATCCTGGGCGGCTCGTACGCGGGCCTCGGACGCGTGATTGCGGCCGCCGCGGTCGCGAGCATCACCAGCCCGCCCACGAGAGCAAGGCACGTTCGAATCACCACGAAGCAATGAAGACGACGACGGATGAAGACATCGTGAAGATGGGCGCAGGAGGGGTGTCGGCGCGACACGCGAATCAGGGTGTTCTGCTCCGTGCTGCGCTCCTTCTCGGACTGACACTGGCGACGCTCGCCGCCGTCGCGCCCGCCCTTGGCGACCCGGTCGGCGACAAGCAGTCCGAGGCGCGCCGCATCGTCGCGCAGATCGACACGCTCGGCCACCGGCTCGACAAGGCGAGCGAGGCATACAACGGCGCGACCTACAGGCTCGGCCGGATCCGCGCCTCGCTGGGCGAGAACGAGCGCGAACTCGTCGTTGCCCGCCACAACGTCCGGGTCGCGATACACCGGCTTGGGGTCGGGCTTCGCGCCGTCTACGCGACCGAGACGGGCGACTCGACAATCGAGATCCTGCTCGGGGCGCGGTCGCTGAGCGACGCGATGAGTGCGCTCGACACCCAGAAGCAGATCTCGGAGCAGACCACCCAGTTGCTCGTCACGGTCGTACGCTTCAAGGCGAAGGTCGTGCACGTGCGCGACAGCCTCCAGCGCATGCGCGTCGCGCAGGAGAAGCTGGTGGCGGAGCGCGCCGCCGAGAAGGCGCGCATCGTCCAGGGCCTGGCCGAGCAACACCGGCTCCTATCCGCCGTCCAGAGCCAGATCGCGGAGCTCAGGCACGAGGAGGCCGTCCGGCAGGCCGAGCTCGCGGCGGCCGCGGCGGCCCGGCTCGCCCAGCAGCGCGCCCAGGAGGAGCAGGCGCTCCGTACGGTGGTCGTCGGCGCGACGATCGAGGCTCCGGGCGCGAGCGGACTCCCTCCGGTGTCAGTCGTCCCACCGTCCCAGGTCGGCGCCAGGGTCGTCGCGATCGCCGAGCAGTACCTCGGCTTCCCCTACGTCTTCGGCGCAGCAGGCCCGAACGCGTTCGACTGCTCCGGGCTCGTCACCTACGTCTACGCGCAGATAGGGATCTCCCTCCCACACTTCGCAGCCGCGCAATGGAACTACGGGTCTTACGTGTCGATCGACCAGCTCGAGCCGGGTGATCTCGTGTTCTTTGCGAACCTCGACCACGTGGGCATCTACATCGGCAACGGCGATTACATCCAGGCGCCGCAACCCGGGGACGTCGTCAAGATCACGCCGCTCTCCGAGCCCTGGTCGGCGGCGAACTACTACGGCGCCAAGCGGATCGCGAGCTAGAGTCGCGCGCCGGCGCAGAACGCGCCCGGGCCGGGGCTTCACGGAGCTCTAACCCGAATCCAATCTTCACCGGGCACGCTGTCCTCGTGCGGGGTGTCCACATGCCCGGAAACGCGCGACATGGCGTCGCGGCGGTCTCCGCGGCGGCGGCAGCCGTGACCGTCGCATTCGTTCTCCTGGCCGTCAGCGGAGACCTGGGGCGAACGTTCTCGAACGGGATGTCCGGTCTGGCGGAAGCGGATCGCCGGTGGCTGTGGGTTGCGGCGGGGTGCTTCGTCGCCTCGCTGGTCGCATCGGCGGGAGCGTGGCGCTCGACACTCCTCGCCTGCGGCGGCCGAATCGGTCGCGCGGATGCGTGCGCGCGCTACGGGATCGGCTCGCTCGCGAACACGGTCATGCCGGCGCGGGTGGGTGAAGCAGCTCGGGTGGCTCTGTTCTCGAGCGCGTTCCCTCGGGAACGCGACGGGCGCATCCTGACGACGGCCGGCGCACTTGGGGCGGTCACTGCCGCGGACATCCTCGTGCAGGGGGCCGTCGTCGGTGCGGCGGCACCGTTCGGCGCGGTCTCGCTCCGGTGGTTGGCGATTCTCGCCGGCCTCGGGGTCTGCGCGGCGGGCCTGGTCGTCGTCGCTCTCCGACGCGTCCGAGGGAACCGGATCGTGCGGTTGCTCGACGTGTTCCGCTCGCTGATCGCATCGCCCAGACAGGCTCTCCGGCTCCTTGCCTGGTCGGCCGCTGCGACTGCGGGTCGAGTGCTCGCGGCGATGGCCATCGCCGCGTCACTCGGAATCCGTGATCCGGTCGAGGCCGGCCTGGTCATGAGCGCAGTCGTGATCGTTGCGACATCGTTGCCGCTGCTGCCCGGCAATCTCGGGGTCACGAGCGCGGCAGTCGTCGTCGCGCTGCACGCTCGGGGCATACCGTTGGGCTCTGCCGTTGCCGCCGGGCTGACCTTCCACGCGGTCGAGCTCCTCGCAGGCATCGCATTCGGTGTCGGCGGCGCCATCGCCCTCTTGCCCTATCCGTCGGCAGTCGCGCGTCGGCGAAGCCTCGCGGTCGCACGCGCGTTGACCGGAGCGCTGGTCGTGGCAGGCCTCGGAGCGACGTTCGTGCCTCAGCTCCACTGACGGGGCCGCGGACCTGACGCAGCTGGTCAGGACACGAGCCCGACGAGCAGGCGGCCTGCGACGGCCCGTCCGTGAACCTGCCAGCTGGCCGAGACAGGCTGGGTGGAGCCGTCGCCGAAGCGGCAGGTCCCCGCGAAGCCGGAGGTGTCGAGCTGCGAGACGGTTCCGCTACACGTCGCCGTGTTCCCACCTGCGTAGCGAAGCTGAAGCTCGGTCGCAGCCACCTGCTGTCCGCTTCCGAGCACGTCGATGCGGAAAGCCACTCGTCGACTCGCGCGGGCTGCCGTCCCCGACACGGAAGTCAGGCCCAGAGCCTGCCCCGACCGATCCGAGATGCGGGCCGCAAGGGCGCCGCTGAATGCACGAGGCGGATGGAGGGCAGGCCGATGCACGATCGCGCCGAGTGCGAGTGTCGTCAGCAGCGCCGCCGCGATCGACGGCAGCGCGAGCCGAGCCGGGCCAACGGCCTGTAGACGGCGGCTGACGCGAAGCGCAAGAGCGGTTAGAACGGCGGCGATGCTGACGACGTAAAGCGTGCTCAGCCAAACTGTTCCTCGATCGGTGCCGGCGGTCAGCCCGTGAACCGTCGCCGCTCCCCAGACGACAAAGGTCGCGTAATGGGCGCGCCGCCAGAACCGGTGCGGCAGCCGCCTTCGGAACGCGTTCGTGATTCCCACGGCGACCAGCAGTTCCATCGCGACGATCCCGAGGGCAGTCGGCAGCGGGCGGTAGTGAGACGCGAACGGAACGACGAGCTGGGTCAACGAGAAGGGCAGATAAGCGTCGAGCGCGAGGGTCGCGACGTGGAGGCCGATGAAGACAGCCACCAGCATCCCCCCGAAGCGGTGGACGTCGACGACCGCGAACCGTGGCCAGCGGATGCGCGCTTTGCCCGCGAGCCCGATGCCGATGAAGACCACCGTCGACATGAGCAGGTAAGCGACGACGCCCGAGGCTCGGGCCATGTACCAGTCGACCGAGTTGCTCGCCGAGTGCAGCACTAGGACCCGCCTGACTGCGCTTGCGGCGGCCCCGACGCGGGGCCGATGTCACCGGGCGACAGGCCAACGTCGAGTGCTTGCACGAATGATCGCGGCGCAGAGAGAGGAGCGGGCGCGGCATTCCCGTGCGCGGCGCTTGCGCCGTGACTCGCCCTGGCGACGAGGGCCAGCGCTCCGAAGACGCCGGCGGCAGCCAATGCTCCGGTCAGCTTCGCCGCCCTCGCCGCCGCTCGGCCGGCTTTCACCCGCGACCCCGAGCCCGAATCAGGGCGTGGTCCGGAAGGAGAGGTCGGCTTCACGGTCCCAGATAACAGCTCTCCGGTGAGACCACGGTGAAGAGCGTGTGAGAGACGACTAAGAGCCGCCCGCTCACAGTCGGCGTATCCGGCGACGTCAGCGCCGACGCGGTGCGCGGGTCATCCGGTGGAAGCTGCCGAGCTGCAAGGAGCATGAGGTTGCGGCGCACGCGAGTAGCGCTAGCTGCGACGAGCCGACCACGACGAGACAGAGCATCGGGAGGCTGCCGCTGAATGCCCACCACCGGCCACACAGCGTCCCCACCGAGAAGCATGGAACCAGCACGCAGACAGCGATCAGGACCTCGAGAAGCATCGCACCCGAGCCGCCGACGCCGAGACCGTTCAATAGCAGCGAGACCACGACCGCTGACAGCCCTCCGACCACGGTCACGACGGAGCTGGCGAGGACGAGACGCCAAACGGTGGGCAATCGAACCGCCCGGCCGGAAACCGCGGTGGCCGGAAGCCGCCGGGACCCGACAATCAGTATGGACAGTACGAGCAAGAAGGCAGCCAGGATGGGGACGGTCGAGCCGGAACCAACCGATATCGCGACTGCTATGGCTAGCAAGAGGAGCACGCCGGCAAGCGGAGCCCGCCGCGAGCGAGGTGATCGACGAGGACGCGCAGGCCGACTGGCCCGACCATCGCGGTGCAGTTCGCCTCGCTTCCACGACACAGGCGATCGGTCCAGACGCGCAACGGCCCGCTCTGCCATTCCCCACACGTTCTCGCCGACCCTCGGTGTCCCTGCAAGCGAGCCCACCTCAGGTCAGGCCGCTGGGGAGCATCACCTGCGGATGCAGAATCGTTGGCCGCAACGGACCGAGACGATTCGCAGCGAGGCTCATCCGCCGCCTCGGCACACCGAGGGGGCCGCCGTTCCGGGTCGGCCTCGAACGGCCGCGATCAGTCTGTCCAGCGGCGCCCAAAAGGCGCGTCGGGCGGGAACGGATGCGAGCTTCGGGGCGGAGTGAACGGCGGCGAAGCCTGCTGTCGAGTGCACGACCTCGAGACGCTGTCTCCTCCCTGGACGATTCGCGAGCCAGCCGAGAAAGGCGTCCGCTCCTGACCGGCCGGCAACAGAATCCTCGTCCCCAACCTGGACGAGCACACGGACGTGCGGAGGAAGTGCGGGCAGCTGCGCGCCCGGGATCAGCCCGGCAGGGAAGACGGCGTCAACGGCGGCTGGTTGCGGCAGGCGCCACTGGCGCGCATTGGCCGCGTAATAGAACGCGAGGCTTGCACCGTAGGAGTAGCCGGCGACGACGACGGCCAAGTGGCATCGCGGGAGCCGGCGGAGCGCCGTCTCGAGTCCACGGCGGAGCGATGCAACCCGCACCGGCCCTTGGGCGTCGCCACCACTCTGATACGCCGGGAAGACAACCGCATTGCCGTCGGCGACGAGATGATCGAGCCACGGCCGAAACTGGCCGACCCATGGGTAGGTCGCGCTCGGTGGCGCCACCTTCCAGCCATGGAGGAAGATCACGATGCTGCGAGCGTGCGAGCGCGGTAAAAGAAGCCACACCCGGCCGGCGCCGGCCCCCAAGGGCCCTACGAGGATCGGCGTCGCCGCCACGCCCGTTGCAGAGAGCACAGCGGCGGACATGATCACGCAAGCGGCGACTCTGACCCGAGTCACGTAAGCGTCAGCACGAGCCCAGCCGTGACCACCCACGAGCCGACGGCGACCAAGATCGGCAGATCGCTGACCAGAATCTCCTCCGGCTGCTCGCCGAGGCCGTGGCGATGGATGAGGACGAAGTAGCGGGCGATCGCGGCCGCCACGAACGGGATCGTGATCGCCATCTCGAGCGAGTGCCGCGCTGTCACTGCGTAGGCGCTGTAGCAGGCGATCGTTGCCAAGGCGACCAGCACCAGCAGACGGTCGAGCGCGGCAAGCGAGTAGTGAGCGAGCACGCGCCGACGACCGGCACCGCGTCGGTCGAGCTCTCCCCGGCGTTTGGCGAGCGCGAGGAAGAGCGCCAGGAGCGCCGTGCACGCGAGCAGCCAGGGAGAAACTCGCACCCGAACAGCCTCGGCGCCTGCGGCGGCGCGGATCGAGAACAGCGCGGCAATCGCCAGCACGTCGAGGCCCACGACCACCTTCAGCCCGAATGAGTACACGAGTTGAAGCGCCATGAATCCTGCGACGAACAGGACTGCGGCCGCCCCGAGGACGGCAGCCCCGCTCAGCGCGACGGTACCGAGGACGGCCGCCATCGCCACCGCCCTCCTTGCGCTCAGCTGGCCGCTCGCAACGGGCCGGAGCCGCTTCCTCGGGTGCAACCGGTCGAGGTCGGCGTCACGTACGTCGTTGAGGAGGTAGGCGGCGCTCGAAGCCGCGCAATACGCGGCAAACGCGAGCCATGCATCCATCCACCGGCCCCCATCGCCGATCTTCGCGGCGAACAGCAGCCCCGCGAAGAGCAGAAGGTTCTTCGTCCATTGCTTGACGCGCAGCGCGCCGACAACGACCCCGAGCACCGGCACATCTCGCGTCGACGTCGCCCGCCTCACCCGGACGGCTGAAACGATCATCGGAACGGAACTGTCGTGACCGACTTCGCGCGCCGGTACACGGCGAAGAAGTCGCGGTCGTCGGGAACGAGATACCTGTGGATCGACTGCTGAGAGTTGGGCACGAGCTTGACCGCGTCCTGCCCACCGGCGGAGATGTAGGTGATAAAGCTCGGCCACTCGGGGTTGATGTCCAACTCCATGGCACGGACAGCCCCGGCGCGAACGAACAACTGGGCGAGCGTGCCTGCAGTCTGTAGGTCCGCCGCCGCGTAGATCAGGTTGCCATGCCGGTCGACGCCGATTCCCGATCGCCAGACGCGGACGGCGTTCCCGAGCGTGTACCCCCAGAACGCGTGCGGATCGGTGAGCTCCGGGCTGGGCCGCCCTCGGTCGACGATCAACGGCAGGTTCTGGCGGGCGAGAACGAGCCAGGGAGGGAGACTCGATCCGCCGCGCCACGTGATCACATCGACACGGCCGTCGCGGTAGGCGACGACCGTTCCCTCACCCGCCCGAAGGGGCTTCACCGTTTGACCGTCGACCGCGAACCCTCCATGGCCGTCCCCGTACGTGAAGCCGCTGTTGAAGGTCGCGAGCAGCTTCGAGCGCTGACCAGGAGGCACTTCCATCGGGCCGCGCGGAGACGCTCCCGGCGGTTCGTAGCGGCCCGGGTAGAGGGCGAGTTGCGTTCTCGTGTGATCGATCCAGGCGACGTAGGCGACCACGCGCGGGTAGCTCACATCCGGGCGGAAGGTCGTGACGAGGACGGGCGGGGCACCTCTCACGAGCTGTCCGGTCGCCTGCCACACGCCCTCAAGCGGTAGCGCCGGATGCAGCAGTGGCGAAATCTGTCTCGGCCGGTACGGGGCAACAGCGATGCGGTTCGGCCTCGACCCGTGCACAACAATCCCGACGTTCGGCAGCTTCTTCAGTGCCTGACCGCCCGGCGCCGGAGCGTTCCACGAGTACCAGTAGTGCTCGACCGTGTCGACGAGCCACGCGCCGTGGTTCGCTCGAATCCACTCGACCGTTCGCACCGAGAGCGGCAGACTCGACGGCCGCGTCATCGTCGCGACGTACGAATAGAGCACGGGCGCGAGCAAGACAATCAGGACGACGACAGCGATCCTTCTTCTCCGGAGGCGATGCCGAAGCCGCCGTCGACGCTGCTCGAGGCGAGCTGGCCCGGCTCGGGAAACGGGCTGCATCGCGAGCAAGCTAGCTCGGGCATCATGAAAACAGCCTGAGAGGCCAGCGCTGCCGCTTGACGGGGTCGATAATCGAGCGGTGACCTTGTTCTTCGATGCGGCGTATGCGTGCATCATCTTTCTGGCACTCGCGCTCGCCGGAGCAATTCCCGGCTGCATTCTCGGCCTCGTCGCGCCGCGTGAAGACCGCTGGCTGCTCCTCCCGGCCGTCGGACTAGCACTCGCTGGCTGGATCTGGGCCGGCTGGCTCGGTCAGCGGTACGGGATCTCGAGGCTCGGACTCGTCATCTTCGTCGGGATCGGCGCAGCCGGGTTCGTGTACGGCTGGTTTGCAGGCCTCAGAGCGGGCAGACGAGCACGGAGAAGCGATCGACATAGACCCGCCTCCGCGTGAGGATCACGCGATCAGGCAAGCAGCACCACTAGGTCGCGCGTCACCGATCGACGAGTAAGCGGCGCAGTCGTTGGGGCTCCGCGGCGACGCATCAGTAGCTAAAGACGTCGCATCGCTTCCGACCCCAGCCGCCAAGGGCAGCCCGCTGACCGCCGATTGCCGGAGCTCCACGGTGAGTCTCACTTCGGTCTCATCTCCGATCAAGAGCCTTCCTGCCACTCGAAATGGGACAAGACGGTGGCAAGCAACTGTCGGGGAGCCTGCCCGCACTGTGGGTGACCGTCGTCATGCTCGCGTCCGGGGAACTGACGTGGTGGCTCCTCCAGCGTTTCTTGATCGCATAGCAGAGCAGTGACGAGAACGACTGCCCGGGCCGTGTCGACGCTGCGGCGCGTGAGGCGTTAGCGGTCCTGGATCCCCTAAAGGTTGTGCGGTGCTGGGAGTCCCAGAGGTGGCCTCGCCGAGATTCGTGCTGCTGGCGACGCGACCGGGAGCACCCGCCCGATCCAACTCTGAGCCGCCTCGTGATCGCACGCTGATCGCACTTCTGCGCTTCTCGGTGACCTTTCCTGACTCTCTCTGAGCCAATGCGACTCATGCCCGAATCGTCGCCAGCCTCGGAAAACAGCCCCATCAGGCCGGATCCGGCCCCAGTCTCCATCAGTGCGGCGGAGGGCATTCGCTCAGCCCGGCGGGCAGGCCGCGCGGTGCAGACGTGTTGGGAAGCACTACTTCCCATCGGCGGGCTCACTCTGCCCCTCGTCGCCTGTTCCCCGCAGACTCGTTGCGGCCACTACGCCGCTCGTTCGAGGCGTCGCGGATCTCCGACCTATTCAGCTACGGCAGCGGACTGTTCCTCTGACGTCTGTGCGGGGTCGGTCCTCCTGTCGGTGACCGAGCGGGTTCTGCCTGGTCGGGCGAGTGCGAGTAGGCGTGGCGCCAGGAGGAGTGCCATGACGTCGAACCACACGTATCCGGACGCGACGCCGCTCGGCGGGTTGCCGTCCGGGATACCGAGCCCGGGCAGTTCCTTCGCCCACCGCCAAGTGCCGATCGACGTGCCATACAGCTCGAGGGCGGCCACGACGAGGAAGACGCTTGCGTAGACGGCACGGGACCGGGAGCGCCAGAGGAAGGCCACGAGCAACAGCACGCCGGCAGCACCCGCGACGTCCTTGCGCGGCAAGACGGTCAGCCCGGCCAACGCCCACGTGATGGCGATCGAGGCTGCACCTCCAACGAGCAAGGTCGGGTGGCGGCGGGCGAGCGCCGTGCGGCTCAACGCGACTCCGGTCAGGAAGACGAGCCCGTGGGCCGGCGGGATGAACAGGGGCAAGTTGTGGAGCCGGTAGGAGTAGACGCCCCAGACGATCGTGCCCGTGACCTCCCCGCACGTGGCGGCAACGACAACAGCCAACGCCTGCACACGGCGCTCGAGTTCGAACAGCGGCAACGCGGCGACCAGCACCGCCCAGGTCAGGACGCCGAGCAGCAGTTGCTCGTGGAAGCTGGCGAAGTGATCGACCGCGAGAAGAACGGCGAGATACGCCAACCCCGCCGTGGCCAACATCGCAGGCTTCACAGGGTCGAACCGTACTGATGAGCTGGACTCCACCCTTCGAGGTCGGAGCGACGCTCTTCCAACCCGGTCCTGTTGTCCGGAGCCTCCTCCGACCGTGGATCTAGACTCCTGCTTGCCGTCGGGTTGATGGTAGGCAGTCACCCGACTCGAAAGGATCTTCGATGGCTCGCAAGACGGTTTTCCTGAGCGATCTCTCAGGCGCCCAGATCGCCGAGGGCAAGGGCGCGACGGTCACGATCCGTTTCACGGACGCACGCAAGGGCGTCTACGTGCTCGACGTCACCGACCACGAGGCCGAAGAGCTCGGCCAAAAGGGCAGAAAGCAAGCGCGGCGCGGCCGCCCACCGAAGAACGCGGCGTAGCTCACCCCTAAATCCGGCGCTTGAGGCGGCGGGCAGCGCGTTGGGCCGCGGCCCGCCTGCCGTTCCCGGCGTGTGGATCGAGCTCGCTTTCGCTCCTCTACTCGCGCTAGCCGTCTCTGTGTGCGCCGGGGAGAAAGGGGCGCCGTGCATGCGGGGAGATGTACAGCCCGAGCGCGGAGGCGATTCGGTTGTAGTGGATGAGGTAGACGCATCGGCCAATCGCTCGTTGCGCCGCCTCCGAGGGAGTTCCGGTGACGTAGTAGAGGCTGAGGTTGTCCTCGTGCTGCAATCGGTTGGCGATCTCTGCGTGGGGGATGCCCTTGCCGGTCAGGCTGGAGATGATCGCGGCGTCTGCCTTGTCCACGGAATCCGGCGACAGCGAGTCGGCGAACAGTGCGACCGACCGAACCTGCTTCCACCGAATCCCGAGCGGCCGAAGCCCCGGGCTCCGGAAGCGGGCTGCCTCCGCCGGGTCGTTCGCGAGTGCGCGATCGTGGCGGACGCACGCGGCCGATCTCGTGTACGCGTCCGAGCCACTGCTCAGCGAATGGCCGAAGGTGAGTACGAGAACCAGCCACGCACCGCTGACGACCAGGATGACGAACAGGGCAGCGCCGATGTAGACACGCATGCGACCGGCCTCATTCTGGCATCAACGCTCCGGCCTGTCCGACTCCCGCCGCCTGCTTCGTCGTCTCCGGGCGCTCGACCGCCTGGGTGTCCCACACATCGTCCGACACCGCGGCGCTGAACACCCGCCGCGCGTGCCAGACGCCCCAGACGGCGAGGGCGACGACGATGGGGGTGCTGGTCACGGTCGAGACCACGAGCAGGCCGCCGACGCCGGCGGCGAGCAGGACCCAGAGCCGCAGGCCGCACCGGGCGAGGCAGTAGACGCCCCAGACGATGCTCTGCATGCCGAACTCGCGCCGGTAGACCGCACTCGCGCGGAACTCGGGCGGGAACGGGTACCAGGCCCGCGCGAAAGCGCCGATCAGCGGCTTGCCGATCGCCACCGAGCCGATGTAGGCGATCCCCCAGAGGCCGCTCAGCACGACCGGTTGCGCGAGGTAGACGGTGGCGCTGTGCGCCGCGAGGCCGACGATTGCCTGGATGACGATGAAGAGACAGGTGACGGCGGCGAGTGCGACGTCCAGGCCGCGCCGCAGCTGCAAGAGCACGACCAGGCCGGCGGCCACAGTCGACGCGACGACCGCCGGGCCGAGCCCGGCCTCGCGCCAGACGGCGTAGAAGAGGAGCACGGGGAGGACACCCTCGAGAGCCAGGTTCGGCAGGCCGCGCCCGAGGAGCAGGCGCCAGGTGGGCTCGGGGAGCTCGAGCTCGTTCATGCGGCCTCCTCCAGGCGCAATCGCTGCTCCTGGGCGTCGCACCAGTCGATTCCCCACTGGCAGTGGTCGAGCCCCCACCGGTAGACGAGGTCGACGAACGGTGGGTCGGGGACACCGCTGCCGTCGTCGAGGCTCCGCAGGTGTTCGAGCATCTGCCGGTAGCCCTCGCGCCGCGCGGCCAGGAGGCCGAGGCCGTGCTCGCGCGGGACGGTATCCGAGAAGAAGAGCCGCAGGAGCGACTCGTCGCGCAGTTCGATACGCGTGTCGCTTCCGGCCAGCCAGCCCGTGAGCGCGGCGGTCCCGACCGGGGTGATGCGGTACACGCGGCGCTGCCGTCCGCCGCGGGGAGCGTCGTCGCCGGCGATCCAGCCCGCGCGTTCGAGCCGTTTCAGCTCGGGATAGATCTGGCCGGGGCTCGCCGCCCAGAAGTGCCGAATCGCGCGGTCGACGAAGCTCTTGATGTCGTAGCCGCTGCGCGGCTTGAGCTCGATCAGACCGAGCACGGCCCAGGTCGCCACCGTGGTCTCCATAGATCGTAACGATATATCGTCACGATCTATGAGTCAAGAGCGGCGGCCGAGGCTCACCCGGGCCCGGTGCGGACCGCGTTCGCGTGCGCGACGGCGACGTCGTCTGCTTCCTGCGGGTAGCGGTAGCCGAGGGCGTCACCGACCTCGATCGCGACCCGACGGAAGAGCTCCATCGTGTGGAAGAGCGCGTCCCAGTTCTCCTCGACGTCCGTTCCGACGTACGTGGCCGCGAGCTGCGACCAGAGATCCGGGGGCAGCAGGCGTTCGAGCCCGCGGCCGTACGCACCGGGCTTCAGCGACCAGTCATGGCCGAGCTCGATGCGCCATTCGAGGAGCCGCCGGAGCGCGCCGATCTTCGCGTCGTTGTCGAGCACCCACTTCGCGAAGACGATCTCGCCGCGCCAGAGCGCCTTCGAGACGTAGGTCGTCGTCCACCAGAACTCGGCCACGAGCGCGTCGAACTCCGCGTTCGTCGGCCTGGTGGGAATGTGTGCGCGATACGTCGGCGGTCGCCATCCGTCGGTCCGCCTGTCCCTGTCGAGCAGCACCCGGTAGCCGACGTCCAGCCGGTCGGGCAATGCCGGCTGCTCGGCGACCAGTTCGAGGAGCGCCTCGGGCCAGATGCTCCAGTCGATCTTCACGCCGTCCTCGTAGACGACGCCGCGAAAGTGGATCGTCAGCCCGTAGAGCTCGGCCTCGTCGCCCCACCAGCCGAAGCGGACGCCGTAGTCCGACTGCCACTCGTCGTTCCCGGTGAAGGCATCGGTGTCGCTGACGAAGAGGATCACGTCGTAGTCGGAGAGCGCGTCGACCGGCCCGTCTGCCCGCGCGCGCGTGCTCGTCAGGACCATCGCACGAATCTCGGGGCGCGCCTCGCCCCACGCGACGAGCCGTCCGAGCACCTCGGCCTCCGGCGGCATTGGCGGCATCGCGGGAGACGATAGGCTCTGGCGGTGCGCGGCGTGTGCGTCCTGACCGCCGTCGTGCTAGCGGTTCTCGCGGCAGGCGCCGCCGGCTCGTCGGCCACCACGAACGGCTCCGGCTTCTTCAAGACGCCGTCCGGGAAGATCGTCTGCCGGTGGGGAACCGGGGGCACGCCGTCGGCCTCGGTCGAGTGCGGTGTCCTGCCCACGCTGAAGCCGCCGATCCCGAAGAGCGGCTCCGCGTGCAAGCACCTCGACTACGTCGGCAACCGGGTCGATCTGTCGGTGACGGGGCGCGTCCAGCTCCTCCCCTGTGTGGGCGACGCCGGCCCGTTCGGCGACCCAGGGCACACCGTCTACCTCCACTACGGCAAGACGTGGAGCGCACCCGGTCTCAGCTGCAAGGAGGCGACGAGCGGCCTCACGTGCCGCAACCGCGACGGCCACGGGTTCTTCCTGAGCCTGCGCGGCTGGCGCACGTTCTAGCGCGAACCCGGCAGAGCCCGGGCGTCACACCCAACTGCCGAGCGGCATCTACGTCAATGTGACTGTGGGTGCGGACTCGGTGCGCGTGCGCGAGCGGCTCGGCCGGCTCGCGCTGCCGCTGCCCGACGCGCCCGCGCAGTCGGGTGACCCGGCGGCGGAACGAGTCGGCGAGCTCTTCGAGGTGCTCGAGCGGCGCATCGGCCGCTACCTCGCGCAGATGGTCGGCGACCGCACGCTCGCCGAGGATCTGCTTCAGGACACGTTCCACGACGCGCTCAAGGCGCGCGACCGGCTCGACGAGGTGCGAAGCCCCGAGGCGTGGCTCTACGGGATCGCGCGCCACCGGGCGCTCGCCGCGCTGCGCCGCCGCCGCCGCTTCCACCGCGCGCTCGCCCGGCTCGAGCGCGGCTTCGGCTGGAGCCTCGAGGAGGAGCCGGACGTGCTCGGCGTGCGTGAGCTCCTCGAGCGCTCGGTGCGCCCCGACGAGCGCGCGCTGCTCGTCCTCCGCTACCTGCACGGGTTCGACGCGCCCGAGCTCGCGGAGATGACCGGGCGGACGCCCGACGCGGTGCGCCAGCAGCTCTCGCGCGCGCGGCGCAAGCTGCTCGCCGCTGCGGGGGCGGAAGGACTGCTGTTCCGGCTCGAGGAGGAGGTCTGACCATGACGATCGAACGCCAGGACGCGCTTGCGCGGCGCGTGCTCGCCCCTCTCGACCGTGTGGAGCCGGTCAGCCTCGTCTCCGGTGACCGCGGCCGCCGCCGGCGCCGCTCGCTGGCCCTCGCGGTCGCCCTCGCCGTCGCGGCGGGCGGCCTGGCGGCGGCCGCGGTGTCCGGACCGCTCGGCGGTGTCTTCTCGGCCGACCATCCGCGTGCGGCACGCGACGTGCTCGACCCGGCCACGGCGGCGATGCTCCACAGGGACGAGCGTCGCGGCGCGGCCGCCGGGACCCGGCTGCTCGGACAGTCCAGGCTGCTCGGCGCCCTGGCGACGGGCCGGCGCGTCTACCTCGTCCCTACGAGCACGGGCCGGCTCTGCGTCGTCGTCGAACGGCTCGCGGAGTCCTGCGGCGATCCGCTCACCCAGACAGTCCCGCTCACCTTTGCGGTCGTCGACCCCGACCGCGCCGGCGGCGGCGAAGGGCCGATCGCCTACGGCGTCGCACGCGACGGCGTCGCGTCGGTGTCGTTCACCGTCGACGGGCGGCGGGCGAGCGCGCCCGTGCGGCACAACCTGTTCGCGTTCCAGGGACGACCGACCGACCGCCGGTTCTCGTCGCCCGTCGCCCACTTCCGGAACGGCCGCAGCACGGCGATCGGCTGATGGCGGCATTCCTCGTCCGGCGGGTCTTCTGGGCGATCTTCCTGCTGCTCGCCGCGACCGTCATCACGTACGTCATCTTCTTCCTCGTCCCCGGCGACCCGGCGCAGCTCGCCTGCGGCCGGGCGTGCACGCAGCACGACGTCGATCGTGTCCGGCACCTTCTGCACCTGGACGAGCCGGTGTGGCAGCAGTACCTCCACTTCCTCTGGAACCTCGTCGGTCACCAGTCGCTCGGCACCTCGTTCGCGAATCGCGTCAGCGTCAACTACTTCATCGGCCAGGGCGCGCCCGTCACCGCCTCGCTCGTCTTCGGTGCGGCGGTCTTCTGGCTCGCGCTGTCGATCCCGATCGGCGTCCTCTCCGCCCTGCGCCCGCGGTCCTTCCTCGACCGGGCCTCGATGACGTTCGTGCTGATCGGGATCTCCGCCCATCCGGTGTGGATCGGCCTGATCCTCTCCTTCGTCTTCGGCTACAAGCTCGGCGTCACGCCGATCTCGGGCTACTGCAACTTCTTCGGCGCCGGAACCGGCTCCGACTGCGGCGGCCCCGTGGAGTGGGCGTATCACATGCTCCTGCCCTGGTGCACGTTCATGGTCCTCTACGCGGCGCTCTACGTCCGGCTGATCCGGGCGAACGTGATGGAGACGCTCAACGAGGACTTCGTTCGAACCGCGCGCGCCAAGGGCAGCCCGGAAAGGCGCGTGCTCGTCCACCACATCCTGCGGAACTCGATGCTGCCCGTGGTCACGATCCTGGGCATGGACATCGGCCTCGCGCTCGGCGGCGCGATCTTCACCGAGTCGATCTTCAACCTGCACGGGCTCGGCCAACAGCTGATCACGTCGTACAACCAGCTCGACCTGCCGGTGATCATGGGGATCGTGGTCTTCTCGACGATGGCGGTGATCGTCTTCAACCTCGTCGTCGACATCGCCTACGCATTTCTCGACCCGCGCATCCGCCTGGCCTGAGACCGCGCTTGGCGGCTTCCCCCCGGCGCGGAGGCCGAGGGGAAGCCGCGAGCCTGCTGAAGCTCGTTACGGGACGAGCCTGTCCGCAGAGCGGAGCGTGTTGGTGCAGTGGGCGAACTCGGAGTTGCCCTTCGGGATCGGAGTGTCGTTGAACTCGGCGTTGAAGAGGTCGTTCTTGATCGTGGTCGCGAGGGCGTCACGATCGGTGCCGAGGCTCTTGATCTGCGAGAGGGCGTTCTTGTACGTCGTGTCGTCGCCGCTCGAGCCGGTCTTGAGCGCTGCCGTGTCGGCGCGAGCACGTCCGTGCCGAACTGTCCGACGCTGGAGTTGAGCTGCTTGTAGCAGACGGCCAGCGGCTGGAACCTCTTGTCGCCCGTCTGGCCGGGGCTGATCGTCAGATCCTCGGTCAGGACGCGGCCGTCGTCGATGTAGTCGTCCTTGAGACCGGTGAGGGCCATGATCGTCGGACGAGTGTCCGTGTGGTCGGCCCAGGTTCCGGGGTTGCCGATCGACGTCACGAGCTTCGGGCTGGAGTTGGCCGTGCCGTCCGAGCTCGGGCCCTGCGCCGGTGAGAAGCCGTCGACGCCCTTGTTCGCCACGCCGGGGCCGACGAGGCCGAGGTACGTGTTGTCGATCTCGGGTGCGTAGTACCCGTGATCCCAGGCGAAGCCGTTGTTGATGCTCGTGCACTTCTGCCAGGCATTCGCCTGGCTCACTCCTGATGCGCAGGACGTACTCGCGCCTCCGTCGGTCGTCCCGCCGACGAGGAAGTAGTCCCCCTTCGGGAAGATGGTGAACGACGGCGTCCGGTTCGCGTCGGCGTTGACGAAGTGGAGGAGCTGCTCGGCGGCGGGATCCGCCTCGTACTGCGTCAGGTTCTCCTGGACGTTCCCGTCGTAGACGTCGTTCACCGTCGCGTTGGCGAAGTCACGCTCGAGCTTGCGCGTGGTCGAGTCGGTCGGCCCCGGGTTCCCCGTGATGAAGATCGAGTCGCCCTGGGGCTCGTTGTAGAACGGCGTCGTGTCGTTCAGCTGGTTCGCCAGCAGGCCGTGGATGCTGACCTGCATCTCGCCGATCTTGTTCCCACCGGAGTAGTCGCAGGTGCTGTTGCTCTGCCAGCTCACGGGCGCGGCTCCGCAGGTGGGCTGGACGGCGCGGGTCGCGTTGGCGCCTGCGAAGTGGTCGCCCTCGTCGGCCGTGATCACGAACAGCGTGTTGCTCTTGTCGATCCCGTCGTCCGCGAGCCGCTGGAAGAACGTGGCGAACGCCGCGTTGTAGGCCTGGAGGTTCGCTTCGTAGCACGGGTCGCCCGGCCCCTCGGCCGCGCTGCCGCTCGTGCTCGGGTTCGTGCAGCCGCTCGGTGCGACGCCGAGGATGGTCTTCTTCTCGTGCGCGTCCGAGATGTAGCCGTACGTGATCGGTACGCCGACCTCCTGCATGTCCGCGACGTAGGCGAGGGTCTGGGCCGCGCTGATCGGCCCGAAGCCCGGGAACCCCGGCGTGAACGCGTTGACGGGCGCCGGGACCTTGAAGTTGCCCTTCATCGTGTTGCCGTTCAGATCGGTGAGGTTGCCAGACCCGTCCACCACCGGGTAGCTGTGGCCGTTGACCACGTGGTTCTGGCCGGAGTTCGCCGCCTGGGCGAGCTGGGGAGTCAGGTACCGGTGGCCGAAGACGGCCTGGAAGCCGGTGTAGCCGCCCGGCTCGTCCGGAAGCGAGTCCGTTACCGCCGTGCTGGACACGGTGTTCTGATTGCCCCGCTTGCCCATGGCCGTCGAGCAGAACGAGTCGCTCTGAGCGCAGTGGACGCCCACGCCGACGTAGTCGTTGGTCTCCTGGTCCTTGAAGGAGTCGGTGTCGGCGTTGAGCTGCGCCACCTCGGGCGAGTTCTGCCCGAAGATGTTGGCCAGGTCCGGAGTCGTGTTCTCGAGCACCATGTTCGCGGTCGAGACGTCACCGACGTCGCACCCGGTGCGCGTGAACGGAACCCAGGGAGCGGGCGGTGTCTTCGGCGGCGAGCCGGCGGCCGGGACCTGCGGCGAGTACGGCATGTTCGGGAACGCGTCGAGCCCGAACGTGCCCGTCCAGTACGCGAACGACGACTTGGCCTGCGCCGATGTCACAGCGCCGTTGACGTACGTCTCGTACGTATTGGTGAGCCCCTGGCCGTGCCGGTCGCCGTAGAGGCCGGTGTAGTTCGTCAGGCTGTCGTCGGCCGTGTGGGCGATGAGCGGCGTGTAGTTGTTCGAGAGGAGCGTCCCGTTGCTCGTGATGAAGTCCTTGAGCGCGGGCATCTGCTCGAGGTCGGACAGGACGTTCGGGTCGTCGCGGTTGAAATGCGTGTTGTCGAAGGTGATCTCGATGACGTGCTTGATGCCGTTCCCGAGCTGGCAGTTGGACGACGGCGGCGGGGTGATCGCCGCTGCCCCCTTCGAGCCTGCGAGCGTGCCGGTCGCCGCTGCCGCCCCGACGAGGGCAGCAACAACCGACGCGGCGCCGATCAAGCGAACCGAGCTTCTTCGCATCTTCGTCTCCTTCGTGCGCTTTGACGGACGTTGCGATCGTCGGCGTACAGGGGCGAGGCGGGGGTTGCACTCTGGCGAACATCCGGAATGGGTTGGGTGGACGCCACCGACAGGCCAGCGCGGACCGCGCTGCTGCCATCCACTCGATTCCCGTTGCCGACCGAACGTCGTCGGAATGCCCTCCGTACGGCAGGTTCAAACCGGACGAGGGAGACAGGTGTTCGCGAGCGTCAGATCGCGGCGAGCGCGATCCTGGCCAGGCGCCGCTGGCCGAGGACGTTCGGGTGGAAGCTGTAGCCGAACTCCGTAGGAACGATGTCCAGCCCGACGAACCAGGGGCTGGCCGAGCAGGCGTCGTGCCCGGCGAAGCCGGACGGGGCCAGATAGGTCACCTTCGCGCTCGCGGCCGCCACGGTGGCCGCGCGGACGGACGCGTCCAGCGCGTTCGCCTCGTCGTGGAGAAAGCGCAGGTCCTCCGGCTGGAGCCACAGGCGGCACTGGGAGAACTGCGGCGCCGAGGCCGGGAACGGGTTCGGATAGCCGAGAACGAGGATGCGTGCGTTCGGCGCTCGCTCGTGGACGGCGCGGTAGATCGGCGGCAGCGTCGACCGCAGCCGGGCGATCGCGTTCTTGACCCGTGCGCGCCAGTCACCCTGGCAGGTGCCGAGCCCAGGAACGATGCCCGAGAAGATGCAAGCCGTCGCTACGCTCCCGAACTGCGCGTCGTTGCCGCCGATCGTCAGGGTCACGAGATTTACGCGCGGATCCGACGTCCCGGGCGGGGAGATCCGGTCGAGCTGGGCGATCTCACCCGGGTTCTCGTGGTTCGTCCGGGACATGTCGACCGTGAGCGCGCCGCTGCAGGCCCAGAAACCCCACGTCCCCGGCGAGCTCCGGCGGCCCGCGATCAACGCCGGATAGCTGCGGAACGAGCGATGGCAGGTGTCGCGGACGGGGAAGTACTTGTCGGTGCCGGGTCGGAAGGGGGGAACGCCCTCGCCGGAGGAGAACGAGTCCCCGAGCGCGATGTAGCGGAGCGGGACAGGATCGCTCCGGCTCTGGCCCGCCGGGGCGATCAGGGCGGCGCACGCGAGCCCGGCGAGGAGCACGAGTGCGAGAAGGCGTCGCATCGGCCCGTAGATTAGGCCAATGCGCGCGCCGCCACGGATCCGGGGCAGCCTCGCCCTGCGGCTCGCCGTCCTCGTCGGCGGCCTGTTCCTGTTCGCGCTCGGGATCGTCGCCTTCCTCGAGTCGCGGCTCGGTCTCTCTCCGTGGGACACGCTCCACCAGGGACTCTCGCGGCACACGCCGATCTCGTTCGGCGCGGCGAACATCGTCGTCAGCGTCGTCGTCGTGACCGTCGCGTGGCTGCTCGGCGCACAGATCGGGATCGGGACGCTCGCCAACGCGCTGCTCGTGGGCGGCTTCGTCGTCGGCCTGACCTCGATCGGCGCCGTGCAGGGGCTCGCGCACGACGCGCTCGGCGTGCGGATCGGCCTGCTCGCGGCCGGCGTGGCGCTGACCGGGTTTGGCTCGGGGCTCTACCTGACGGCCGCGCTCGGCGCCGGACCGCGGGACTCGCTGATGGTCGTCGGGTCGGAGCGGCTCGGCCGGCGAATCTCGGTCGTCCGCGCCGCGCTCGAGGTCTGTGCACTCGCGGTCGGTTTCGCTCTCGGGGGGACGATCGGTGTCGGCACCGTCGCGTTCGCGCTGTTGATCGGCCCGTCGATCGAGGCGTCGTTCTGGCTCCTCGACCGGGCCAGCCTCACCCTGCCCCCGGTGCCGGCCGCGGCGGTCCTGCCCGCCTAGCCCGGCGCGTACGATCGGGCCGTGACGATCGCGACGCACGAGCTGGGCGACCCGAGCGCACCGCCGCTCGTCTTCCTGCACGCGCTCGGGATCGGCACGAGCGGCCGCTACGTGTCGGAGATCGCGCCGCTGCTCCGCCGCCGTGTCGTCGGTGTCGACGCGCCGGGCTTCGGCTCCAGCCCCCCGCTCGCGCCCGAGGAGTACGAGCTCGAGCCGTACCTGCAGCTCGTTCGCGGTGTCCTCGACGGGCTCGGCCTTGCCCGGACGGCGGTGATGGGCCACTCGTGGGGCGGACTCGTCGCCTGTCACCTCGCGGCCGCCGATCCGGAGCGGGTCAGCGCGCTCGTCCTGCTCGACAGCGGCCATCTCGACTACCCCGACCAGCCTGGAGTCGACCCCGATCTGCCGCTCGAGGCCTGGGTCGAGCGCGTGAGCCGGGTGCGGTGGCGCTGGCCGTCGCGGGACGCCTTCCTCGAGGAGCTCCGCGAGGACGCGACGCGGATCACGCCCGAGTACGAGGAGGCCGTCCTCGCGGGGCTGGTGGAGGAGCCGGACGGTTCGCTCCGCGGTCCGACGCCGGAGGTACGCGGCAGCGTGTACCGCGCGCTCGCGCGGGAGCGCAGCAGCCTGGCCTGGCCGGCGATCGACACGGCCGGAATTCCGACCCTGCTCGTCTACGCGACCGAGCCCGCCGACCGGGCGGCGGGGAACGCAGCAGGCGCGGAGCGGCTCGTACAGGCGGTCCGCAGCGCCGACGCGGTTCCGCTTCCCGGAGCAGGGCACGACGTCATCGCCGACGGCGGCCCCGCGCTCGCGCGCATCGTCGCCGACTGGCTCGACGTTCGCGATCAGGGTTAGCCGGCCGGGCTAGTCGACGAGCTCGACGCGTTCGATCACGACCGGCTCGTCCGGCCGGTCGCGCGAGTCCTTCGGCAGCTGCGAGATCGCATCGACCGTGTCCATCCCCTCGAAGACGCGACCGAAGACCGTGTGCTTGCCGTCGAGCCAGGGACACGCGTCGGCCGTGACGATGAAGAACTGGCTGCCGTTCGTGTTCGGCCCCGCGTTCGCCATCGCGAGCGCGCCGCGGGCGACGTGCTGGTCGTTCGCCTCGTCCTCGAACGTATAGCCGGGCCCCCCGGTGCCGTCGCCGCGCGGGCAGCCGCCCTGGATCATGAAGCCGTCGATCACGCGGTGGAACGTCAGCCCGTCGTAGAAGCCTTTGCGGGCCAGGTCCTCGAAGTTCCCGACGGTCTTCGGCGCGTCGTCGGGGAACAGCTCGATCCGGATCGGCCCGTGGTTCGTCTGCAGGGTCGCTTCGCTCATGCCTGCACCGTACCTGCCGGGTGCCCCTTGTACCCTTGGCGAACGAACGGGCGCCTGTAGCTCAGCGGAAGAGCGACGGCCTTCTAAGCCGTGGGTCGGAGGTTCGAATCCTCCCAGGCGCATCGAGGCGTCATCGGGCCGAGACGCGGAGCGTGTAGTAGACGGCGCCGCGCACGCGGGTCGTCAGCGCCACCTCGAGGTAGAGGTAGCGCTGACGACCCGGTCTCGTCGACGGTCAGTGCCGCGTCGCTCCAGAGCCTGAGCGCGAGCCCCGCAGCCGGGCGAGCGCCGCGGTCACCGTGGCCCGTGCCGGGACCCAGGTGCGGTAGACGTCGATCGGGTCCTTGATCGCCGTCACGCTCGCCGTGATCGCGGCCTCGGCCCGTCGCGGGGTCGTCAGCGGCCACGAGCCGTGGTTGGGGGTGCCGAGGGGGAGGGCGTAGACGATGTCGTCGTTCGGCTCGAGCTGATCGGGCAGCGGCGCCGGAGCCCGGAGCGCCGCGGCGACGTCGAGCATCCCGTCGCCCGTGTCGTCGTTCGGCACGGGCGAGCCGAGCGGCCGCGCCGAACGGCGCAGGAGCTCCGCCACCTGCGAGGCCTGCAGGCTCGGCCGCATCGTCCAGACCCACGCGGCAACCACGGTCGACGACGCGGTCGATGCCCTCCTGGAGGTTCTCGATCGCGTGCACGAACTGCGGAACGGACAGACCGAAGCTGAGCAGCACGACACCCGGACACAGGCGGGCGGCCGCTGCCGTGCCGGAGAGGACGTAGACCGTGTCGAGCAGGCCGTCCGGGCTCGCGTCCCAGGAGTAGATCCGCGCCCGTGGATAGATGCCGACGAGGCCGCCGGGCCGTTCCCCGGCACCGACGATCGACGCCAGTGCCGTGGCGTGGAAGCCGTCGTCGTCCTCGTGCAGGAACGTCTGCGGATTGAGCGCGATCGTGTCCGGCCTGGCCGCGAAATCCGGATGGCCGAAATCGAGCCCGCGATCGACGATGAACACGGGTCGCCCCGGGCCGGGCGGCGTCAGGCCCGTCGCATCGACGATCGGCAGCCACCACTCGTCAGCGCTGGGCCTCGTCGTCGGCCGTGCGCTGCTTCGGGCCGTTCCGAGCATGAGCCCGACGACCACGAGCCCGAGCAAGCACACAAGCGGGAACCTCGGCTTCACAAGCTGACCTGAGCTACGCGCACGGCGGCGAATCGGTCCTACGAGCCGGCCGCTAGGCTCCGCCGGTGCGGATCGCGATCGTCCTGTTCGAGAACGCGGAGGAGCTCGACTGGGCCGGGCCGTGGGAGGTCCTCGCGGCCTGGGCGAAGCAGTGGCCGGAGGACGGCGTCGAGGTCTACACGGTCGCCGACGCCGCAACTCCGATCACGTGCGCGAAGGGATTGCGCGTCCTTGCCGACTACACGTGGGACGACGCGCCCGAACCGGACGTCGTCCTCTGGCCCGGCGGCCTGGGAGCGCGGCAGCAGCTCGGCGACGAGCGCGTACGGGAGCGGGTGCGGTCGCTCGCCGCGGCCGACACGCTGATGACGAGCGTCTGCACGGGCTCGCTCGTCTATGCCGACGCGGGCCTCCTCGACGGACGGCCGGCGACCACCTACTGGGGATCCCTCGACCGTCTCGCGGAGCTCGGGACGGGCATCCGCGTCGACCGCGAAGCGCGCTTCGTCGACGACGGCGACGTGATCACCGCGGCCGGCGTCTCGGCCGGGATCGACATGGCGCTCCACCTCGTGAGGCGGCTCCACTCGGAGGAACGGGCGCGCGAGGTGCGCCGCTACATCCAGTACGACCCCGAGCCGCCGGTCTAGACGGCCGTTCGCTAGCCTCCGGCCCATGAGGCCGAGCCGCATCGCCGTGCTCGTCGTCGCGATCGCCGCTGCCGGCGCGCTCGCACTCGCGGCGACGGCCTCGAAGTCGCGGGTGCTGCTCGGCGTCCTTGGCGATCCGGCGCGTTTCCAGCAGCAGACCGGCCAGGTATCGGACACGCGGCTCCGCATCGTCGGCTGGGGCCAGGGCGCGACGTACGGCTCGCCGTTCGCCGCGCTGTTGCCGACGATGGGGACGGTGCCGATGCTCGGTCTCTCGACCGGTCTTCAGCACGGTGGCGAGATCACGCCGAAGCAGATCGCGACCGGCGGCGGCGACGCGTACCTCGTCGCGGTCAACCACGCCTTGCATGCGTTCGGCGACCGGATCTTCTTCCGCCCCTTCGCCGAGATGAACGGGCACTGGAACTCGTACAGCGCCTACAACACGAATGGAACGGCGCGCGACTCGAACCACACGACGGCGATGTTCCGGGCCGCGTTCGCACGCACGTACCTGATCGCCCACGGAGGTCCGAACGTCGCGTCCGTCCTGAAGAAGCTCGGGCAGCCTCCGGTCCACGGCACGCTGCTCGCGAACCCGAACGTCCAGGTGATCTGGAACCCGCAAGGCGTGGGGAGCCCCGACGTCGCCGGCAACTCGGCCGCGGCCTACTACCCCGGTGACAGCTACGTCGACGTCGTCGGCGACGATCTCTACGACATCGGCTTCAAGCCCGACTGGACGGACGCCGAGGCGCTGTACCAGGCGCATCCGGCCAAGCCGTACGCGTTTCCCGAGTGGGCGCCGTGGGGCATCGACGATCCGGGGTTCGTCGCGCACATGTCCGCGTTCGTGAAGACGCACAGCCGGACGGTTCTGATCTCGTATTACAGCGGGCTGCCGGGCTCGACCTTCGATCTGGCGAAGAAGCCGAAGTCGCTTGCCGCCTATCGCCAGGTGATCGCACCGCTCAACCGGTAGGGGTCGCCTCCGCCGCCCGGTATGCTGGCCGGAGCGAGGTGGCCGTAGCTCAGTTGGTAGAGCCCCGGGTTGTGGTCCCGGTGGTCGCGGGTTCGAATCCCGTCGGCCACCCCTCGTCTCAAGGATTTTGCGGGTGGTTTACGGACGGGCTGCTCGGCCCTTACGCCCGCGCCGCAAGCTGATCCTCAGTTCGTGCAATCCACGGAAGGAGTCTGAGCTGTGAGAACTGGATGGAAACGAGGATTCGGCGTTGTCGCCGTCGCCGCGGCGGCGCTGGTCGTCGCGGGGGGTGCGGTTGCCGTGGCCGACGCGGCACACGGCAAGGTCGCGAAGCGCCACGTTGCGAAGCGGCTCGTCCGCGCCGGCGTCCATGCCGACGTGAGCCTGATCCGCGCCGACGGCACCACTGACGCGTTCACCGTCGACCGCGGGCGCGTGAGCACGTCGTCCGCGACCTCGCTGAGCCTGCAGCGCGCCGACGGGAAGACCGTCACCGTGTCGGTGTCGAGCAGCACGATCGTCCGCGGGACGATCACGGCGGGCCGGCCGGTGCTCGTGTTCTCGCGGAACGGAGCCGCGTTCCGGATCGCCGCGCCGGGCCGGATGCTCGCGCCGCCGATGCTCCCGGCCGCGTCGAAGTCGCCGATCGTCCACCTGCAGGCGAGCTTCGTGCGGGCCGACGGCTCGACCCACACGGCCACGCTCGATCGCGGCCAGGTGACGGCATCCTCGAGCACGGCGCTCACGATCAAGCGCGCCGACGGCAAGAGCATCACGTTCACGATCGGCACGGGCGCCCACGTTCGCGGCAAGCTCGCGGTCGGGGGCAAGGCCCTCGTCCTCTCGCGGGACGGCGCTGTCGTCCGCGTGCTGGCTCGCCCGGCCTCGGCCTAGTTCGTCGCCACGAGGAGCCCGGCCTGCGAGGGGCCGGCCGGGCTCCCGGTTCCCCGCCTACACTGCGGCGGGGCCCCGTAGCTCAGTGGATAGAGCGGCAGACTTCGAATCTGCGTGCGGTGGTTCGACTCCACCCGGGGCCATCGCGCGGAAAGCTTGTAATGAAGCCAGAACCTTTCAGCAGTCGATCTGCGATGAGGCTCTTGGGGCCTCGCCGTGTCGCAGGTTCGTCGAAACGGCCCGCCTCCTACACGGGAGGTCGACCGTGGTACTGGCTTTAGCCCTGGGTATGCGCGTCTGGTCGAGGTCGCTTTGTGAGGGAATGTTGGGTCAGAGCCCCCATAGGCAAGTTCGCTCGATCGTCGGTCAAAGGAGGAAGACAAAGGGCAGTGTTTGTTTGGTTTGCTGGTCGTTGCTCCTCGGCTTCGGCCTGACGAGAAAGGATCTTGTGCGATGACTTCTTCCGGCACTTTCAAGATTGGCGGTGATCTTGAGGTCACTCGTCTTGGCTTTGGGGCGATGCGGATCACTGGTGAGGGGATCTGGGGTCCGCCGAGAGACCACGATGCTGCGATCGCGGTGCTCAGGCGGCTGCCCGAGCTTGGTGTCGATTTGATCGACACTGCCGACTCGTATGGACCGGAGGACTCCGAGAACCTGATCCACGAGGCCCTGCACCCGTTCAACGGCATCCATGTCGCGACGAAGGGCGGCTTCACGCGCCACGGCCCGAACATTTGGGCGGAGGTGGGGCGGCCGGAGTATCTGCGCCAGTGCTGCCTGATGAGCTTGCGGCGGCTCGGTGTCGAGACCATCGACGTGTGGCAGCTGCACCGCATCGACCCCAAGGTCGCCCGTGAGGAGCAGCTCGGGCTGATGAAGGAGCTCCAGGACGAAGGCAAGGTCCGTCACCTCGGCCTGTCCGAGGTCACCGTCGGGGAGATCAAGGCGGCCCAGAACGTGTTCGAGGTGGCCACGGTGCAGAACCTCTATAACCTCACGAACCGGCAGTCAGAGGATGTGCTCGACTATTGCGAGCAGGAGGGGATCGGCTTCATCCCGTGGTATCCGCTGGCCGCCGGCGGGCTGGCCGAGCCGGGGGGGATGGTCGCGGAGATCGCAGCCGCGCACGACGCGACACCGGGGCAGGTGGCGCTCGCCTGGCTGCTCGCACGCAGTCCAGTGATTCTGCCGATCCCGGGCACAGGCTCCCTGGAGCACCTCGAGGAAAACGTCGCAGCAGCAGAGCTCGAGCTCACCCGCGACGAGGTGGCGCGGCTCGACGAGTTCACCGCCTAGCGAACGGCGTCAGGCTTCCTCCGCTGCTCGCTGATGGACTGAGTACGCTCGGGGACGAGGTTGCCTTTGCGCCCCCAGATGGCGACGGGACCTGAACGCGGGCCAGCCGAGCGCCGTTACTGATGACGGGCCGTGTGACTGCCTGAGCGCGGCTCGCCAGATCGCCTCGAACTCCGTCGCGGAGCCGGACTGCGGCTCGGCACTGAGCCAAGTCGATCCCGACTAAGACTTCAGCGTCCGCTCGATCCGCGATGAGTCTTGTCGTGGGTTCCAGTCGGTACCCACGACCGATCAATCCACCTGAGGAGAGCACGATGACCGCTACCTACACCTTCGACGTTTTTTCCAGCCTCGATGGCTTCGGCTCCGCCAGCGGCGGCGATTGGGGCGGCTACTGGGGCAAGCAAGGCCCTGAACTGCTCGACCACCGCCTCGCCGTGTACGACGAGGAGCAGCGGATGGTTTTCGGGGCCAACACCTATCGGCTATTCGCACAGATGCTGGCCTCGAGTACCGAGGAGTCCGAGGTGAGGGACCCCTGGGTCACCCGGATGGTGAACCTGCCGGCGATCATCGTGTCGACCACGCTGAAAGAACCGCTCGACTGGGCGGACGCGACCGTGGTGAGCGGTAATGCGGTCGATGTCGTGGCCCGGCTCAAGGAGGAATCCGGTGTGCCGCTGCGCTCCCACGGGAGCCTGTCGATGAATCGGGCGTTGATGGCCGCCGGCCTGGTCGACCGCGTCCAGGTGACCCTCTTCCCTGTGATCACCGGTCAGAACGGATCGGATGCAATCTTCCAAGGTGCAGCCGACTTCGACCTCGAGCTGATCGAGAGTCGAACGCTCGACGGCAACATCCAAGAGCTCACCTACCGGCCTACCCTGCATATTTGAGTCCGTCCACGCGCCGCGAACTCCCCTCTCTCACCGTCAGGGATCATTCCTGAACTCAATGTCACTCTTGGCGGGTGGCGGTGTCCGATTGCTGTCGCAGACTCGGACGGCGGCGGCTGACTCTATTCCGGATGTCGCCGGTCGTTGGGCTGACCTGCCAGCGTTGTGTCGCCGCCGCCGTCCGAGACCGTCGAGCGTGACCTGATAGGAGCGTGGCTGCTGCCTCGATTGAGGTCTGTCCGCTCGCCGGTCGCCCCCTTATTGGCGTGTGTGGAGGCGATGTAGATGATCGTGATTGGACTGGACGTTCACAAGCAGACGGTGACCGCTGTTGCCGTCGACGAGGCTGGTAGGCCGCTGGCGGAGACGATGATCCAGGTCGGAAGCGAGGAGCTTCTCGGGTGGGCATCAGCGCTCGACGAGGAGCGGTTGTGGGCGGTCGAGGATTGCCGCCAGCTCACCCGCTGGCTCGAACGGCAGTTGCTCGGTGTCGGCGAGGATCTGGTGCGGGTGCCGCCGAGGCTGACGGTCCCTGAGCGGCGGGCGGGGAGAACGCGCGGGAAGTCGGACCCGATCGACGCGCTCGCGATCGCAAGAGCCGCGTTGCGGGAGCCGGGCCTGAGCCGGCCACGGCCCGACGAGCAGCGCTACCGCGAGATCAAGCTGCTAGTCGACCATCGCGACGATCTCGTCGACCAGCGCCGCCGAACCCAGCAGCGGCTCCGCTGGCACCTCTTCCAGCTCGACCCGACCTACGCGGTACCGCTCCGAATGCTCGGCCGCGCCTCACACCTGGAGCGTGTCAGCCGTTGGCTGGGCCGCCGCGAACCCGAGCTACAGGTGCGGCTCGCGCGTGAGCTCGTCTCCGACTGCCGATCGCTCAACCGCTCGATCGCCGAACTCGACACGGAGCTCGAGCAGCGGGTGACCGAGACCGCACCTGGCCTGCTCGAGCTTCCCGGCTGCGCCGCGGTCACCGCCGCGAAGCTACTCGCCGAGGTCGGCCCGATCGACCGATTCAAGAGCGACGCTCAGCTCGCCCGCCACAGCGGTGTCGCCCCGGTACAAGCAAGCTCAGGCCGCACGCAGCGCCACCGCCTCGACCGCAGCGGCAACCGCCAACTCAACGCCGCGCTCTACCGGATCGCGATCACCCAAGCCCGCTACCACGAACCAGCACGCCTCTACCTCGACCGCAAACGAGCCGAAGGGAAAAGCCGCCGCGAGGCGATCCGCTGCCTCAAACGACTCCTCATCCGCGTCGTCTTCAACACCCTCAAAGCAAGCCCGACCTTGACATAGGAGCAACACTGGCCCAGTCAAGCGCCTATGGCTTGGCTTCGTCTTGGCGTTGCGTTAGTCCACGTCGCTGCTCGACCGTAAGGCTCCCGGGGACGAACTCGACCTGGCCACCGGGTCAGACTCCGCGAGTGTGCAGGCTCATTCTTCGTCGAACCCGAGTTGGTGGAACTGGTCGAGGCGCCATCAGATTCTGCGGTAGCGGGCGTCGCTGAGTGAGTAGAGCGCGAAGGCGATTAGGCCGGCAGCGACGAGGCCGAGTAAAACTGACCCGTACGTTTGAGCGGCGAGTTTCCGCAGGGCTCCGTCCAACCCGATAGCAGCGCTGGGGTTGTACTGAACCGCAGCTTTGATCAGAAACACACCAACCAGCCCGAAGACGATCATTCTGGCGAGGTGACCGACGACACCGATTCGCGTTACCCACTGACGGACTGGGACGCTCATCTCCTCTGTCTTTGAATCCTTTAGGAAGTCTTCCGTCACGCCTCGATAGCCCTGATAGAGGGCAACTCCGATCATGATCGCTCCGGCCAGCCCGACAAGCCATTGGCCGGCGGGCCATCCGAGCACGCCGCCGGCTGCTTTCCGGTTCGTACTGGAGCCGGACCCGGCTTGTGCGGAGCCGACCAGAATCGAGATGGCGATCGCACACAGTCCGGCATAGGCGACTCCGCTCGCCAACGCTGCCATGCGATCGAAACCGCTGTCGTTCGTGGCCTCGACGCCGCGTCCAAGTGCAGCCCGGACGAATCGCCATAGTGCGTATCCGGCCAGGCCAACCGCTACCAGGATCAGTAGCACCTTCCCGAACGGCTGCTGTGTCAGCGTTTCCAGCGCGCCCTTTTGGTCGGTCGCCTTGCCGCCAACACCAACGGCAAGCTTCAGAGCCAGGATGCCAATAATCCCGTACACCGCTCCACGGGCGACGAAGCCGCCTCTGGCGAGCCATTCAAACGCGCGGCTGCCTGACGCCTGCCCCACGTCCGCCGACCCGGATCCGAGGCCACGCGATCGCTCGACATGCACACTCACGTCAAACCCCTCTCGTCGTTAGCGGAAGACGCACGACTTCAAGACCATCGATCTATAGCCCGATTACGCGAGCTCGAACCGCCGGTCCCCGTAGATCGGGTGTAGTGGCACCGAGAAGATTCCCCACGGACGCCACCTCTCAGCGACGATCCGCGACAGATGCAGTCGCGCCTCGCTGAGGCTGAGCTTTTCCTTTCCTTGTTGCCTGGCGCATGGCTTTGGCGGTTGCGCCGTAGCGGAGCAGGGTGCCGCCGAAGGCGATCGTGCAGACGAGGAACCATGACCAGCCGAGGGCAAGGCCGGCGAGTACGTCTGAGAGCCAGTGGACGTCGAGGAGTACGCGGCTGGCTGCGACTGCGACCGCGATCGCGGCTGCGAATGCCGCCATCAGGGCGCGGCCCGTTTGTCGCATGTGCCGGCCGAGCAGGAATGCGGCGCCTGCGTAGAAGGCTGCGGCTGTTGCCGAGTGTCCGCTCGGGAACGATGGTCCGAGCGTGTGCGCGGCGGGGTTGAGTGTTGGCCGGACGCGATCGACAATGTCTTTGACTGCCAGGGTTAGTAGGCCTTCTCCGGCGAGCAGCACGATCAGGAATGGCGCGACCCAGGGGTTTTTGGTGCGCAGGTATTCGATCGTGCCCAGGATGAGGGCAAGTGCGACCACGGTCCAGGTCACGCCGAGGTCGGTGATCACGTTGAGGCTGCTGGTTACGAGGCGGCTTGTGTGATCGTGGCTCCAGGCGGCGGCGCTTCGGTCGATGCTCAGGAGGCCGCTGTTTTCTCGGACGAGCAGTGCGAGGGTGCCGACCACGATTCCGCTCGCCAGGATGAAGGCGAGGGCGGCGCAGAGCATGAGGCCGGTGGCGGTCGCAGGATCGAGTCGGGAACGCAGTGCTCGCCGAACTGTTGGGTGCCCATTGGCAGCGTGGCCGAGATCGCGGGCTGCGGCGATGGTCGACCGCGGGTGCACGTGCTGCGGCAGGAGCAGGCCGAGAAGAAGGACGCAGCCTCCTACCGTGATTGACGCGAGCGCGAGGGCGAGGAGAGGAATGACGCGGGTTGGTTACCCGCTGCTTTGAATGGGTAACCCGCCTGAATGCCGACGAGTTTCGCCGCTGCAGACACCATCCGCGCGACTCCCCACGCGGCTCGCCACGCGCGACCTTCCGCACACCTCCACGATGCGCCGTCCGTGCTCAATCCTCGCCGGGGGACCCTCGCCCGGCGACTCGGGACGCGCAGCCTCACAGGTCATCACCCGGTGCCGGTCTTCGCGGGGCTCATGTTCTGCGGTTTCGTGGTCGTTGCCGCGGCGACTGTCGGTCTTGGCTTCCTGCTTGTGGACGGGATCCTCTCGATTGGCGCGATCGCGCGTGCCGACGAACATGTCAACACGTGGCTCGCCGCTCACCGAACGTCCGAGCTGACGCAGGCTTCGAGTGTTGGCTCGGAGATCGGTAGCGGTTTCGTAATACCTGCCGTCGTCGCGGTCGCGGTCGTCTGGTTCGCGCTGCGGCGCCAGTGGCGGGTCGCAGCCTTCGTGCTGGCTGCGATCCTTGTGGAGGTATCGAGCTATCGGGTCGCGACTTTGCTCGTTCACCGCCACCGACCGGCCGTCCATCGATTGGAGCATCTGCCCGTCGATGCGAGCTTCCCTTCGGGGCATGTGGCTGCATCAGTCGCCGTGTACGGCGGCCTGGCGCTGCTTCTGGCCTCGCGTTACAGGAATCCATGGCTGCGGAGCGTTGTCTGGGCGCTCGCGGTCGCGCTACCGATTGCAGTAGGCATCTCGAGGATGTATCGGGGCATGCACCATCCGCTCGACGTCGTCGGTGGGGTCGCGATGGGACTCGGGGCGCTCCTGATCGCGCTCTTCGCCGCTCAGGTCACCGGCGTGGTCGCCGCACGGCGGGACCGCCGACGGGCCGCCCGGGCGGCGGCATGAGCATCGTCGCGGTCGTCGCGCATACGGGCAAGAGCACAGGGGGTGGCCTGCCCGAGCTACGACGCGTGCTCGCACGTGAGGGCATCAATGACCCGCTCTGGTACGAGGTTTCGAAAAGCCGGCAAGCACCCAAACAGGTGCGCCGTGCCCTCGCACGTGGCGCACAGGTGATCTTCGCCTGGGGCGGAGACGGGCTTGCACAGCGCTGCGTTGACACCCTCGCCGGCACGGACGCCACCCTCGCGATCGTTCCGGCCGGCACCGCGAACCTGTTGGCCTCCAACCTCGGCATCCCGCGAGAGATCCCCGCAGCCGTCGAGGTCGGGCTCTCCGGCATACGCCGAAGAATCGACGTCGGCACAGTGAACGGCGAGTGCTTCGCCGTGATGGCCGGCGTCGGATTCGACGCGCGAATGATCGACGCCGCCGACGGCATGCTCAAAGACACGCTCGGACGGATCGCCTACATCTGGACGGGAACACGAAACCTGCGCGCCCCGTCGTTTGACGTGCGCATCAAAGTCGACGCCGCCGACTGGTATCACGGCTCGGCGAGCTGCATACTGCTCGCCAATGTCGGGCGACTCTTCGCCGGCATCGAGATCTTCGAGCGGGCGCGGCCCGACGACGGACTACTCGAACTGGGCGTAGTCAGCGCCGACGGACCGGTCGAGTGGGTCCGCACGCTCGCCCGCACCGTCGCCGGATCACCGGACGCCTCCCCCTTTGTCCACACGACCAGAGGGCGCACCGTCAAAATCAAACTCAGCCGCAAGGTGCTCTACGAACTCGACGGCGGCGCCCGCACAAAGACAAAACGGCTCAAGATCAAGATACGGTCAGGCGCGATCGCAATCGCCACACCCGCAGCCGCCCCGACCGCACAGCACACACAACACCTGGCCGCCGCACGCAGCTAGCGAAGCGGCAGTCAACCGAACGGCGGAGGATCTGGAGGTGGCCGCGAAGGGCCTCGTCGACTTAGGGTGGACCTCGGCGGACGCTCTTGCTCTTGTTGTTAGCGGTCTTGCTCGAGCATGGTGAGTGCCTCGGTCCAGATGCGTGCTGTGAGTCGGTGGGCTGGCTCGGTTCTGCCGAGCCTGGATGATTGTCCTGCCCACGCTTGCATCCGCTCGGCGTCACCGGTCCTCAACGCCTCGGTGCGCATCGCTGCCGTGAGGGCGCGCTGGATTGGGTAGGGAGCGGGAGGCGGCGCCGTGTCGGCTGGCCGCGGCGCAGGCATAGTCGGTGGCGACGCTTCGGCCGGCGCGCCCGCTGAACGCGCGGGTGATGAGCGTGTCCTCGGGTGCTACCCGGGCGAGTGCTTCTGCCCAGGCGGGGTGGATGCCCGCCTCGGGGGAGCGCAGGAATGCCGATCCGATCTGGACGGCACTGGCGCCGAGCATCAGCGCTGCGACCACTCCGCGCGCGTCCGCGATCCCGCCGGTGGCCACGACCGGCAGTTCGACTGCGTCGGCCACGGCGGGAATCAGCGCGAACGATCCAATGAGGCGACGTTCAGCCTGTGAGGCCTCGAAGCAGCCCCGGTGTCCTCCTGCCTCCATGCCTTGCGCCACGATCACGTCGGCCCCGGCCGCCTCTGCTGCCTTCGCCTCGGCGACGGTCGAAACCGTGGCATACCACGCGATACCAGCGTCTTTCAGCCTGTCGACGAACGTTGCTGGGTAGAGCCCCATGACCGATGAAACGATTGGCGGATCGGCGCTCAGCAGTACTTCGCACTGGGCATCGAAGTCGGGCAATGCCGCGTCGGCGGCGTCTTCCGGCGGAGCGGGTCCCCAACCGCTCAGGAAAGTCTTGAGGCGGGCTTCGTGCTCTGCGTCGCGCACGGCCGGCGGATCGGGGATCCACAGGTTGAGCTGGTACTGGCCATTCCCGTTCGACCTCACCTGATCTGCCCAGGCAGTGATCTCGTCCGGAAACATCAGCAACGCCCCGCAGGCACCCAGACCGCCGCTGTTCATCACTGCGATCGAGAGAGCCGGTGCCGGAACTCCAGCCATGGGCGCGAGCAGGATCGGAACCTCGAGCCCGAACCGCTCGCAGAAACGCTTGACTCGCTCACGAACCGAAGACATCAACAACCCCGCCCGATCCATCCCGCCGCCGCCACAACCTGGTGGGCGATGCTGACCTCGCCGCTTCTCGCATACCGCGTCTCCGCCTCCACCAACACAGTGTCACGCCTCAGCGCCTCCGCCGTGAGTCGGCCAGCGTTTGAAATCTCACCGACAAGGCCGTGCGGCAGGCAATGCGCCTAGCCTAGTCGGACTGCGGCAAGTTGACGACGTCGGCGTCCTGGACGCTGTAGACGGTGACCGCGGACACCGTCGAGGCTGCGCCGAGATGGACGACGCCTCTGCGAGCTAGTGCTCCTGCGGCTCGATCATCTCGCCGAGGTCGGTCGTGGAGACGGTTCGCCAGGACTGCCAGGTGATGCGCAGGATGATGAGGGTGATGATCACGCCGATGATCGGGTCAGCGAGCGGCTCACCGCGTGCGACGAGGGCGGCGCTTGCCAGAACGCCGAGGCTGACAGAGCGCGCGACGTAGACGAGCGCGATGAGGACCGGCACCTCGATCAGCAGCCCGACGACGCCGGCAAGTGCTTGTCCGGAGGTGGCGCCGAAGACGCCGACGGCGATCGCGAGTTCGAAGTCGTTCGAAGCGACGGTGAACGAGAGGCTGGCGGTCTGGGGAAGCGCATCACTCGGCCGGCGGCGAAGCCGGCGATACGCAGACTCCACATTGGTCACGCGTCGCAGTCCCGGGCGCCGCGACCGGGTTGCTCACGGGTCTTTCGGGGTCGGAGGCGGATTCGTGATCGTGCCGGCGCTCGCACATGCGATTGACGGGCCACGCCCGCGGGCCAACATTCCGCGACGTATCGCGTCGGATCCGACATGATTCGGTTTCGGCTCACCTCGCCCCGACCGGCCGACTGCATCGCGTTCGAGTACTCGCCCCTCGTCGAGTGCCTGACGAGCCTCCACGTCCTCGTCAGGCCGAGGGAGCACGCGTTGCGGCACGGCTGGGTGCGGGGTATGCGCTCGCTCGACCGGCGGTTGCGGCGTCGTATCGATTCCTTCGCTTTCGTCTTCGCGCAGCCGGTTCCTGACCTGTTCCTCCTGCACGCGGGTGAGGATGCAAGAGCGCTCGGCGACCAGCTAGCGGGGATAGACCGGCTTCCGGCGCAGGCGATCCGAGAGGGATTCGGGCTCACGCGCGACGGCCCCCACGGAGCGACGCGCGAGCAGGCGATGGCTTGGGCGGGCGTACCAAAAGCTCGACTACACGATCATGAACAAGTACGCGCCATGGGTTCCGTACGCGATCGTCAACGACAATTTCCTCGTGTCGTCGAAAGTGCACAACTACATCTACTCGAACTACTTCGGGGAGCCCGCCTTCAACGCTCTCTCAGTCGGCTGATGTCCTGAACCACGGAGGGAGGGTCCCCGCGGCCCTCCCTCCAGCGTGCTTTTCGCTCGAACCAGTCCTGTCGCGGAATGCGGGAAGTGCGACAGCCTGGTCGCGGTTCGTTTGATAGGAACGGTTGATGCGGTTCTTGTTCACGTCGCTTCCGGGGGCCGGGCATTTCCATCCTCTGGTGCCGGTGGCGCGGGCGTTGGAATCCGCCGGCCATGACGTCTTGGTTGCCACGGCGCCTAGCGCTCACGCGAGTGTCGAGGGGAGCGGCTTTCGGGCGGTTTCAGCGGGGTTTGACCGGCAACGTGACGTTTCGGATGAGCAGTACGCGCGTCTGCAGGCCGAGCTCGAGGCTCTTCCGCTGGACGGTCCCGCCCGCACCCTGTTTCGGATTCGCGAGTTGTTTGCGGGTCTGTATGCGGAGCTGATGGTCCCCGACCTGCTTGCGATTGCGGAGGACTGGCGCCCGGATGTGATCGTACGTGAGGTCGCAGAGTTTGGTGGCTGCGTCGCGGCTGAAGTGCTCGGGATCCCGCATGCCTCGGTGCGAAGCAACACGATGCTGTCCACCTACTCCGAGCGGCGTCTGGTCGGCGAACAGATGGCTCGATTGCGCGCCGAGTACGGCCTTGATCCTGACTCGGATGTTTCGATGCTTTTTCGCTACCTTCATCTCGCGTTTGAGCCGCCAGGGTTCCACGATCCAGCTCTGCCGCTCGCACCAACCGCTCATCTGCTCCGCCCGGTTCCGTTCAGCCAGTCTGGAGGCGAGGGGCTGCCGACGTGGGTCGAAGATCTGCCCGACCAGCCCACTGTCTACGCGACGTTGGGCACCGTGTTCAACACCCGGACGCCAGGTCTGTTCGAGGCGATCCTGGATGGACTGCGCGACGAACCGATAAACGTCGTCCTGACGATCGGCCGCGATCGGGATCCCGCCGAGTTCGGCCCGCAAACCGAAAATGTTCACATCGAGCGCTATGTCCCGCAAAGCCTGCTGCTGCCTCACTGCGATCTCGTGATCACCCATGCCGGTTTCAGCACAGTGACAGCCGCACTCAGTTGCGGCCTGCCGATGGTCGCGATTCCAATCGACGCCGACCAACCAGTCAACGCGCGACGCTGCGCAGCGCTCGGCGTTGCCGAGGTGATCCAGTACCGGCAACGAACACCGAAGACCATTCATGACTCGGTGCGCGCAGTGCTTGGCAGCCCCACCTACCGGTCAAATGCTGAGCAGATACGCCATGAGATGTCCCTACTGCCAGGGCCGGAGCATGCCGTGACACTGCTCCAACGCCTCGCCACCGAGACCCAACCGATACTCGCTGCGTGACTGGGGCCGGGCAGGAGCAGGCCGGTCTCGCGCCTAGCTACAGGGCATCTGCGCACCGTTCACACAGGGACGCACACCGGTAACGCGGGAGGTCGATCGTCTTCCCTGGCCAAGTTCGAGGCTGGGGAGGTCGGGCACGGGAGGATGTCATCTGCCTCGTGTCCGGACTCAGAGTCGAGGACGCATTAGCCTACGGTGCTCGCATCCGGATGTCGGTGGGCAGACCGGAGCACGCTCGCCTCCTGCCCTGCTTGCTTTCGCTCGAACCAGTCCCTTTGTCAGAGCGATTCAGCGCCAGCCGAGTTGGGGGGCGACGTACTTGAGGATGCTTTCGATGGCGTGGGTGTTGTAGTCGACGCCGAGCTGGTTCGGCACGGTGAGTAGCAGCGTGTCGGCGGCGGCAATCGCCTCGTCCGCGGCGAGTTGGCCGATGAGCACGTCGGGTTCGGCGGCGTATGTGCGGCCGAAGATCGCCCGTGTGGTCGCGTCGATGTAGCCGACGTGGTCGCCGTCTTCGGTGCCCTGACCGAAGTACCTGCGGTCGAGATCGCTGACGAGCGCGAAGATGCTACGGCTGACGGAGACGCGCGGCTCGCGCTCATGCCCGGCTTCTTTCCACGCCGCGCGGAAGGCGTTGATGTGCCTGGCCTGGGCGACGTGGAACGGGTCACCGCTCGCGTCGTCGTCGACCAGGGTCGAGCTCATCAGGTTCATGCCGAGCGTGGCCGCCCAGGCGGCGGTCGTGGCCGATCCGGCGCCCCACCAGATCCGATCGCGCAACCCCGGCGAGTACGGCTCGACGGTGAGAAGGCCCGGCGGGTTGGGGAACATCGGCCGCGGGTTCGGTTGGGCGAATCCCTCTCCTGCGAGGATCTCGAGGAAGACGGTGGTGTGGCGGCGGGCCATGTCGGCGTCGGTTTCGCCCTCGGCCGGCTGGTAGCCGAAGTAGCGCCAGCCGTCGATCACCTGTTCCGGTGACCCACGGCTGATGCCGAGCTGCAGCCGACCGCCGGCGAGGAGGTCGGCCGCTCCGGCGTCCTCGACCATGTAGAGCGGGTTCTCGTAGCGCATGTCGATGACGGCGGTGCCGATCTCGATCCTCGACGTCCGCGCGCCGATCGCTGCGAGCAGGGGGAACGGCGACCCGAGTTGCCGTGCGAAGTGGTGCACTCGGAAGTACGCCCCGTCGGCGCCCAGCTCCTCGGCGGCGACGGCCAGTTCGAGCGACTGGATCAGCGAATCCGAGGCGGAACGCACCTGCGACGACGGCGACGCCGACCAGTGACCGAAAGACAAGAACCCGATCTTCTTCACACACCCATCCTCGCTCACAACGCCTTGGCACGCTGAAGCTCAGGCGAGCGAGCTGAGTATGTCTGCGAGCTCGTCTGGCTGGGTGAGGAACGGCGAATGGCCGGAGTCGAGCTCGATCACACGCGCGCCGTAGGTGCGGGCCGTGCGAATCTGCCAGTCAGGGTCGACCGCGGCATCCCGCAGGGTCGCAATGACGACGTCGCCACGGCCGAACGGTGCGGGTATCGGTTCAAGTCGCGCCTGGCGGCGGAGCTGCGCGAAGGCCCAGTCGGACTGCGTGCGCGAACAGTCGGGATACATTCGCGCCGCAGCCGTGTTCGCATCCGGCCAGTAGGAGCGGTCGCGGGTGTCGCGCACTGCTCCGCCGAAACCCTCGGCGAAGCACTCGTCGATCTCCGCGCGCTCGAGTGGAGGAAGCGCCGCGAGATAGACGCGAGCGCGGGCCTCGATGTGTCGGATCGTGAATCCGCCGAGCGAATGGCCGACGACGATCGCGTCCGGCTGCGGCCCGACCTCACGGGCATAGTCGAGCGGCGTTAGCCCGACCTCCTCGCAGGGCAGGTCGGGAGTCGCGACCTCATGACCGCGATCCTCGAGTTCCTCGGCAAGCCAGCGGAAACACCAGCCGCCGTGCCAGCCTCCGTGCACGAGCACGAACCGTGCCATCGAGCGAGTATCCACCATTCGATGCGCGGTCACTCTCGGGACGGTTGCGCGCTCGTGGTGCCGGGTTACGTGGTCAGACTGCCTCGCGTATCGCGCGTGCTGTTTCTCTTGCTCGGTCGGTTTCTGCGCGCAGGGACTTGAGCTGTTGCGGGCTTAGCTGTTCGGCGTTGCAGTTATCGAGCTTCCATGCAGTGCTGTCGCTCCATTGCACCGGTGATTGAAGGGTGGTGCGCGGCTTGGAGGCAGTCTCGAGTAGGCGCAGGGCGAGCTCGAGTGCCAAGGTCTGCGATGCGGGGTCGTTTCGGCCGGCCGGCGCTGTTTCCTAGGGGGAAGTCGCTGAAGAGGAACCTGGGAACGCCGCAGTGCTCGACGATGTCCTTCGCGCAGCCCATGACGAGGGTGGAGATGCCGTTGGCTTCGAGGTGGCGCGCGATCAGGCTGACGCTCTGGTGGCACACGGGGCAGTTGGGTACGAGGACGGCGGCGTCCACATCGTCTTCTAAGCAGCGCGCGAGCATCTCGGCGGCGTCGATGTTGATTGTCTGCCGCTGGCTGCGGTTGGTGGGTGCGCCGTGGAAGCGGCGAGCGAGCTGTACTCGCCCGGATGAGGCGACGTCTCGGAGGGCCGGCAGCGGGAACCAGGTGCCGCTGTCGTCCATGCTGGTGTGCTTTCGGTCGATCGCGACATGCGCGATGCGGAGGTCGTGATCGGTGGCGGTGTCGCCGGGGTACACGGAGAAGAACTTCGCCTGCGCGTTGTAGGGCGCGCCTGGGCCTTGGTCGCCCTTGTCCGCTTGGTAGGGCGCGGCGGTGGTGATCAGCGTGACGCGCGATTGGCTCAGAGGCTTCCTTAACGGTTGAAACGGGACATCGCGGAAGTGAGCCCACTGATACGGGTTGTCGTAGCCGAGCGCCAGGTACCAGTCGCGTGTGCGCCGCATGTAGTCGATCGGCGCCTCCGCCGCGTGAGCGAAGTCGGTGCCGGGGAGAGACCCCATGCGCAAGCGTGGGCGAGTCTACTTGCGTGGTCGTAGACTCGTGTAACGAGGATGCGAGCAATTACGCGACGCGGGACCCGCGCCGTCCACCACTTCGCAGCAGCTCCAAGCCTCGCCGGCCGTGTCGAGCGAATATCGCGCCGTTGTCGTGATATATCGCCTGGCGATCGACCGGGCTCCCCAACGACCGGTGACACGGGGGTGGCGCATTTCGCTGATGACGCCTTCTTTAGGTCTGTTTCGTCCGCCTCTGTCTGGAGACGGTACGTGCGATCTTGGTGTTGTCGATGATGATTCTTTCGGTCGCCGTGCTCTTGTTGCCGCACGCGTCCGCTGCGACAACGGTGACTTGGTAGCTGCCGTTCCGGAGTCGTCGGGTGTCGAGCGGCGTCGCCGTCAAGTTGAACAGGTAGCGGCCCGGGAGGTGCCAGTAGAAACGATCGACGAAGTCGGGGAAGTTCTGGTAGGTGCCCTCGGCATACAGACTCCAGAAGTCGCGGTTCAAGGGCTCCCGAAAGCGAAAGTCCGCCGCGACCCGGCTCTTGATTACGACGCCGCGAGAAGAGAGGAGCCGGAAGGCGACGAAGGCGGGTGTGACGGGGAAGCCGAGCCAATGGCCCGGGACGGGCAGCGCAGTTGTGTCGGAGGCGTCGGCGACCATCGAAACGGAGCCGTGAAGATGTCGCGGGTCGAGGCTCCGATCGTCGGAAGCGGTAAAGGAGAGCTGCTTGATGATCGGCACCGTGTGGTCGAGGTAGGGCTCGAGATGGCCCGGGTCGAGCGGATTGTGGGCGCGGAAGTCGTCGATCTCGGTCAGATGCACGTGCTGCCACGGAGCCCTCACATAGCCGAGCACCGTTCGGTATGCGCTCACGGATTCACCCGGAGTGACAACCGGCGCGATGTGGAAGTACTGGAACGTGCGGCCGTCACCGATCGTGACGCTCACCTCGTCTCCGCTCTTGATGTGAGCCAGTCCAGAGACGACGGGATAGACGGCGGTGCCGTCCGGGGCGTAGATATCGACGCCGTTGTGGAACGTGAACGAGCCGGGGCTCCGAGGCCCGTCGGTGCCGAGCTGCTCGAACCCGATCGTGCGCGGGTCGCCGAAGTAGCCGCGGATCGGATGCTGCCGCCGAAACGGCTTCACCGGCCAGCCGTAGCTCAGCGGCCCTGAGTTCGAACGGTCGCAGGGCGAGTTGACGGCAGGGAAGCCTCTGCGCACCACCGAGAGGCGGGCTTCCGGACGTGCGGCGCCCTGCGGCGAGGGCGTGGGCGCCGCCCCGGCCGTCACCGCCAAACACATGCCGGCCAGGCCGACAGCAATCAGGCACACAAACTCGGCTGGGTGCGACCGGCCCCGATTTCGTCCCCGGCGGTGATCCCGCGGCCGCCAGGCATTCACAGTTTGACCCTAAACCGCTCTCATGCGAATCGGCGTCCACCGATCGGTCGACGTCAAGGTCGGCGTCGCCGGTCGATTGTCGTTTTCTAGCGCGAATCGCGACCCACCACACGAGCAGACCCTGCCCGGCTGGACGAACGACATTACGGCGCGGGGGTGCTGGCCCTCTCCGCGAAATACCCTCGGCCAGCCGCAGCGCCCGCAGCGTCTAGGAGCATGACGCGATGCCCGGACTTGAACCGGCCGGGAGCCGTCACGAGGACTGGCGGGTCGGCGATCCAGTCGGCGCCGACCTCGAGGAGGTCAGACGGATCAGGGACGAGATCGACCGGCGGGTCCAGGAGCTCATCGGAGAGTTGGCACCACCGGCTCCGATCCCGGAGGACGAGCCGATCGTGAGCTGAGCGCTCGGCGTCGTCGTGCCGGATCGATCCCGGTCGCTCACCAGTTTGTGGCCAGGATTTGGCGGACGGCTGGGCAAACTGAGTTGCGATGGCGTATGGACGTGCTGGTCTCTTGTGCGAGTTGCACGCGCACACCACGTTCAGCGACGGCGAGCTGGCGCTGAGGGAGCTCGTCGATCTCTATGGCCGGCACGGGTTCGACGTGTTGTGCGTCACCGACCACTGCGTGCGCAGCGTCGATCCCTGGCTCGAGGGCAGCCCCAGCCACGTTCATGCCGGAAGCCACGGCTCGTACCTGGATGCGATCCGGCTCGAGGGCGCCCGGGCGCGCTGGCTCTACGACCTGCTGCTCGTGCCGGGGCTCGAGCTCACCTACTGCCACGAGGATCCGCGGCTGGCGGCGCACGCGGTCGCGGTCGGGCTGGAGACGTTCGTCGGCGTCGACGCCGGAATCGAGGCGGCACTCGCCGAGGCACGGGCCGCCGGAGCCGGGCTGGTCGCTGCCCATCCCTATCCGCTCGCTGAAGCTGTCCGGTCAGACCGTGGGACGGCTCGTTTCGCCGAGGAGTGGCGCGAGCTCGCCGGTTCGGTCGATCGCTTCGAGCTCTTCAACCGGCACGACTCGTTCGGCTGGGTCGCGGCGGAACGGCTTCCGTTCGTCGCGAGCGGCGACTTCCACCGACCCGAGCATCTCGAGACCTGGAAGACGCTCATCCCCTGCGAGAAGGACGCGCGGGCGGTGGTGGACTACCTGCGCTCGCCGGCGCCCGTGTACCTGACGCGGTTCGAGTCGTCGACGGCGCGACGGTCGCTCGCCGCCTGACCAGCGTCGGGACACGGGATCGCGTCGCTGTTAGGCGCGTTGGCGTAGCAGGAAGTCGAGTGTCGTGCGGTTGAATGTTTCGGGGTCCTCGTGCAGTCCGGCGTGCGAGAGATGGTCGAAGACCGTCAGTTCGCTTCCGGCGATCCCGGTGTTGAGCGGCTCTGCGAAGCGTGTAGAGCAGACGACGTCGTGGGCTCCGAAGGTGATCAGGGTCGGCGTGTCGATCTCGCCGAGTACGGCGCTCGCGTCGTGGGTGATGGCCGCGTCGGTCTGGGCCAGGAAGGCGTCCACGGGCTGGGCGGGGCGGCTGCGCACGAAGTCCGCAAGCGTGTCGACGAACGCCGGCCGTTCGGTGTACATCTCAGGCGTGAAGCACCAGGGGAAGATGCCTTGGATCACTACGTCGGCGACACTCGGCAGCGACGATGCGAGCGTGCGCCACTGCTCAACGACGATCTTCAGGTACTCATCGCTCTTGTTCCAGCAGCTGTGCAACGAAAGCGAGCGCACACGGCCCGGATAGCGAGCGGCCAAGTGGATGCCGACCGCTGCGCCGAGTGATACGCCCGCCACGTGCGCCCGCTCGACCCCGATCGCACCAAGGAAGGCGGCAACCTGATCGGCGTACCCGTCGGTCGAGTACGGCCCGGCCGGCTTGTCGCTCTCGCCCGAGCCGGGAAGGTCAATCGCGATACAGCTGAAGTGCTCGGTGTACGCCGGCAACTGGAACGCGTAGCAGGCGTGGTCTGCGGATGTGTAAGGGATCAGCAGGAGCGGCTCGCCTTCCCCCTGCACGTCGTAGTTGATCTTGAGCCCGTCCGCCTCGATCTGCGGCATGGTCGCCCCTCCTTAGCTATGCGACGGCTTATCGAACTGCGACACCATCATTGCCACCCATCAAACGACCTGCGAGCCGCTGATGGCTCGCGAACCGTTGACTACGCCTCTTGGCCACGTCAAATCCGCGCTACGCTGCTCGTGCGGACGATAACGAAGTGTTCGCAGACTGCCTGTGGTGGCGTCGCAAGAATCGGTCCCGTGCAGGTTTACCTCCCGTAGCAACTGGGTCGCGGCGGCTTCGGCCGACACCGGGTTTGTTTGGTCGGCGGCTGAGTGGGTTAAGGGGGTTGGAGATGGAGATGCGGATCATGGTTCCCGACCGTGGGAGTGCGAGCGCGCTGGCGCTACGTCTCGCGAGCGTCTTCGGCGGTGATCGGGTCACGCTCGCGGATGATCGGCATGAGGTCGATCTGGACATCGAGCGAGGATCGGACCGAACGATCCTGCGCGTCCTGGATGCGGTCGAGCGGTGGCTTGACGGGGCTGCTGTCGCCTCCGCCGAGCTCTGGCTAGGCGAACACTCGTACACACTCGCCAGGCGGGGGCCGATCGCGACCGGTCTGTGATCAAGCAAGAACCGCCTCGGATCTCACTCGCAACCGTAAGGAATGGAGCCGCAATGAAGACTGACACTCCCGACATGATCGAGACCGAAGAACAGACAATCACGCCGCCGCCGAGCGACGTTGTGGCGCCGAGCGACGCAGTGGTGGCTGCGAGCGACGCGGAAGTCGCTCTTTACGACATCGGCGAGTGGCGCGGCCGAGAGCTGGTCGACAGCAACGGTGAGCGGATCGGAAAGCTCGAGGAGGTCTACTTCGACATCGAGACTGATGAGCCGCAGTTCGGGACCGTGAAAGAAGGCTTTCTGAGACGCCACCTCACGTTCGTCCCATTGACCGGGATCACAATCGGCCCCGACAATCTCCAGATACCGGTGACCGCACACCAGGTCAAAGCTGCGCCCAACATCGCGCTACAGGGCGGCGAGCTCTCCCAGTCCGACGAGTCCGCTCTCTACCACCACTACGAACTCAACTACACCCCGCCCGAAAACAAGAGCGGCCGCCGGCTCGCGCGCCGCTAGCACGCGAATTCAAGTTGCTATTCGGGCGGATACGACTTCGTGGCCGAAGCCCTGTTCGACGGGCTCGGGGTCGATCGCTTCTTCCTTGAGTACGACGACGCCCGCTCCGGCACGTTCGAGCCGCTTCGCTTCGTTCCCAAGGGCGACAAGCAGGTTGGTCGAGGTCGCACGCGAGATCTGGCCCGACTAGCGCACAAGCTCACTCGAGCTCGACGTCGCCCGGCCAAAGGAGCAAGCAGCGAGGCTCGGGGCTTCGGCCCGGCCGAGCGCATCCAAACGGCTCAACCGTCCCCTGTGGTCCGCCCCGGTCTCCAGCGAAAGTGTGAGTGGACGGCGTGTCCGTTAACCCGGTGGGAGCTGTGCGCGTCCGGGCTTTGTCGGTCGAGTTCCGTACCGGGTCGCTAGGTCGTCTGAGCCCGGGCGGTGACGATCCACGTGGAGGACTGCGCGACGACGCCGTCTGCTGTGACGAACGGCTTCAGCGCGCGTCGGAGCAGATTTTCGAGGTGGGGTCGCATCTGGTCCGCCTGGTCGCCGGCGAGCCGAATCGCCTCGGCGGCCGGCCCGAGCGCCATGTTCATCTCGACTGCCTCGTCGAGTGAGCGACCGAAGCGGAGCGGGCTGTCGAACCGCCGCAACGCGATCTCGTCGAAGCCGGCGCTCTTCAGTTGGCCAGATGTGGTGTCGGCGTCGGCCATCGAGAACGGGCCTGGCCCACAGCGCGGCTCGTCGGTCTCCTCGGGCTCGTCGAGCAACGGCTTGACGGCCTTCTCGGCCTCGTACACCCATGGGTTGTCGATCCTCCGCCGCCAGACGACGATGCAGAGCCGCCCGCCGGGCGCCATCGCCTCGCGAACGTTGCGCAGCGCCGGCACCGGGTTGTCGAAGAACATCGTCCCGAACCGCGAGAACGCATAGTCGAACGTCTCGTCGAACCGGGCCGCCTGCACGTCGTGCACCTCGAAGCGAACATTCTCGATCCCTGCGAGCGCCGCCTCCGACCGAGCCGCCTCGACGAACCGGGGCGCAATGTCGACGCCGAGCACCGAACCCGCTGGCCCGACGAGAGCCGCGAGCTGCTGCGAGGTATCGCCGAACCCGCAGCCGATGTCGAGCACCCGGCCACCCTCAGGAGCCGGGCAGATCTTGAACGCCTCGTTCCCGTGTTGCCCGAGCGCGTCCACGATCAGGTGACGGAACCTGACGAACCGCTCGAACAGAACACCGTTCCAGGCCTCCTGCGCTTCCAGGTTCTCGGCGAGCACATCAGCAGTGATGCTGGTAGCGGCCATGGCTGAAGCTATGCCGATTCGCCCGCGGCCTGCATGTTCCGCATGATCACGTCCATCGTCTTGCCCAGTTCCTCGGTCGGGCTGAACTCGACGAGCTCGCAGCCGTCGAACATCACCGGCGTGTGACCCGGCGGCGCGTAGTAGGCATCGCCGGCTTCGTACGTCTCCTCGCGGTCGGCGAAACGGAAGGTGATCTTGCCCTTGAGCACGTAGCCCCAGTGGGGGCACTGGCAGCGATCGTCGGGAAGCCCCGTGAACAAAGGTGCCGGATCCATGTCACCCAGGAACGTGCTGAAACCTGCCGTGTAACCACCGAGTTCTTCGGAGCGGTCGTCGATGATCCCCTCGACGTGCTGAACCTGTGAAGCGCTCTCTTTCGACACTTTCGGCATACCTGATCTCCATGTCTAGGCTCGTCCGCTCGACCAACTAGCGGCAGGATGATAGGAGTTCTGGGGCGCCGACGTCCTCTTTTGAACCAAGTTTTGAGATGAACAGTTTCTTAAATGCGCGTCCGTATTCGACCGGCCGGCCGAGAACGCCGTTCTTTATCCAGCTCGCGACCGGCCAATCAGAGCCGCACGGATTCCAGTAGTTAGGGCAGCGCAGCTGTCACGAGCCGGGCGGTCATCCTCCTCGAGGCCAGGGGGTGGCTGTGGGCAGGGTGAAGGCGACGCGGGCGCCGCCCTCGACGCGGTTCTCGGCCCAGATGCGGCCGCCTTGAGCTTCGACGAGGCTGCGTGCGATGGCGAGCCCGAGACCCGACCCCGGCGTGGTACGGGAGGACTCTCCTCGCCAGAAGCGCTCGAACATGCGCTCGCCGGCTTCGGTACTGAGCCCCTCACCCGTGTCCTCGACCGCCACGGTCACGTCGGGCGCTCGGGAACTGACCACGACCGCGATCGATCCGTCGGATGGCGTGTGCCCGAGCGCGTTCGTGAGGAGGTTGTAGAGGACGCGCTCGACCTTTTCCGGCGCGCAGCGGACGAGTGGCAAGCGGTTGAAGGAGTCGGGTTTCCAGCCGGATGCCCTTCGCGCGTGCTTCGGCCTCGAGGCCGCGGACGCAGGACTCGACGAGGTTGTCGAGGGATGCTTCTCGAAGCTGGAGGGTGAGGATGCCGGCGTCGATGCGCGCGAGTTCGAAGAGGTCGTCGACGAGCGTCGAGAGCGCTCGAACCTGCTCGTGCAGGGCGGGCAGGTATTCGTCGGGTTCGGCGAGGCCGTCGTCGATCGCTTCCAGCATCGCCTGCATCGAGGCGAGCGGGGTACGTAGGTCGTGGCTCGCCCAGGCGACGAGCTCGCGCCTGGCTTCGAACAGCCGCTCGATCGATTCCGCCATCGCGTTGAACGACCCGCCCATTTGCGCGAGCTCGCGGGGGCCTCGTTCGGGTGCGCGGGCGGCGAGATCGCCTGCCGCCAGCTCCGCCGAGGTCGCGCGGAGCCGTTCGAGCGGGCCGAGGATCCAACGGGCGAGCAGGAGCGCGCCGACGACGGCGGAGAGGGCGGCGGCGGAGGTGACGGCCAGGATCTTGGCGTCGTCGTGCATGTGGAACATCACCCAGCCGGAAGCGAGCACGGCTCCGAGCGGCAGGACGACGGCGAGCAGTGCGAGCCCGGCAAGCTGGAGCCGGACGGTCGGCAGCAGCCGCAGCCCGAATGCGGCAGCGATCCCGACGGCGATCGTGGCGGCGACGAGGACCAGTGCGGCGGTGATCACGGCGTGAACCTGTAGCCGGTGCCCCACACCGTTTCGAGATGGCGAGGGCGTGAGGGGTCGTCCTCGATCTTGGCGCGTAGCCGCCGGATATGGACGGTGACCGTGCCGGTGTCGAGCGCCGACGTGTAGCCCCACACCTTGTCCATCAGCTCGTGGCGGGTGAAGACGCGGTTCGGGTGGGCGGCAAGGAACCAGAGGAGGTCGAACTCGATCGTGGTCAGCTTGAGCGTCAGCGCCCGCCTTCTTGCTTCGCGTCTCGCGGAGTCGATCACCAGGTCGCCGACCTCGATCCGCTCCGCCCTACCGTCCGTTGGCGAGACCCGGCGCAGGACCGCCTTGACCCGCGCGACCAGCTCACGCGGCGAAAACGGCTTTGTCAGGTAGTCGTCGGCGCCGACCTCGAGTCCGGTCAGCCGGTCGCTCTCCTCGCCGAGTGCGGTGACCATGATCACCGGCAACTCGGAGTGCGCCCGAATCCACCGGCAGAGTTCGATCCCGTCCGTTCCCGGCAGCATCAGATCGAGCACCACAAGGCTCGGGGTCTCCTGCTCGAGCATGCTGCGGGCCGTCTCGCCGTCGCCCGCCTGCAAGGTCCGGTAGCCCTCCTGCTCCAGGTAGCGGACGACGACGTCGCGAACGATCGGCTCGTCGTCGACGACGAGCACGGTTCCCATCACCTCATTGTGCGGGGGCACACCGCTCAAGTCCTTAAAGCTTGCTTACGAACTGCCTCGGCTGCGTCGGGATTCAGCGTTTCGTAATGGTGCCCGCGGCCCTCCGTGTCTACGGTCGCTGCCAGTCGACCAGGAGGAAGACAATGCAGTTCAGACGAGTGGCTCTGGGGATGGTTGTGACCGTTGGTGCCGCGCTTGCCTTTGCGGCGTCGGCACTTCCGGCCACCATGCACCCGGTGCTGGGGGCTCGGCTCGCCGGGATGGGCGAGCACGGCATCGTCAACCTGCAGGTGAAGTCGAAGTCGGGACAGATCTGCTGGACGTTCGACCTGACGACCAAAGGGATCACCGGCGCGTCGATCCATGCCGGGCAGAAGGGTGTCATGCTCGTATCGCTCGGCAAGACGTACGCGAAGAAGGGCTGCACGAAGGCGTCGGCCATGACGCTCGAACACCTCGAGACAAAGCCCGGCTCCTACTGGGTCTTCGTCGACACCAAGGGCCACCCGGGCGACCTGCGCGGCAAGCTGTTCGCCGGCATGGCCCACATGTAGGGGCGACACCCATGCCCGATCGCCAACAGCCATCAGAGTCGCCGCGCGAGAACGTCGGCGCGCGGCGACTCGGCCGGGCCGGGTTCATCGGCGTCGTCGGTGCCGGCGTCGCCACACTCTTCTACGGCAAGGCAATCTCGCGTGTCGACCAGCCAGGTGACGAACCCGCTCTCGGACGCGACGGGCCTCACCCGTCTGATTCCCTCCAGCGGCTGGCGCATCTACACGGTCGCCGACTCGATGCCGACCTTCGACCCCGCCAGCTGGCGGCTCCGCATCGACGGGCTCGTCCGGCACCCGGTCGAGCTCACCCACCGTCAGCTCCTCTCACTCCCGAAAGCCACGCAGGTGTCGACCTTCCACTGCGTCACCGGCTGGGTCGTCGACAACGTCCACTGGGGTGGCGTCCGCTTCCACGACCTCCTCGCCCAGGCCCGGCCGCTGCCACACGCAGGCGCGCTCCACTTCATCTCCGCCGAGAACCCCTACGACGACTACCTCGACCTGCGCCAGGTGAAGCTCCGCGACGTGATGCTCGCCTACGAGATGGACGGCAAGCCCTTGCCGCAGGAGCACGGCGCCCCCGTCCGGGTCGTCATCCCCGAGATGTACGGCTACAAGAACGTCAAATGGGTCGACCGGATCGAGCTCGTCGCCCGGCCCGGCTCGGGCTACTGGGAACAGCGCGGCTACGACAACGACGCCTGGGTCGGACGCTCGAACGGTTATGGCTAGCGCGGCAATCGCGGCCCGCCCGCGCTACGTCAAGCGGTTCACGCTTACCGAAAGACTGCTCCACTGGGTGCACGCGACTGCGTTCTTCGTCCTGCTCGGATCCGGCCTCGTCCTCTATCTGCCCTCCCTCTCGACCGCTGTCGCACGGCGTCCGCTGATCAAGGACATCCACTTCTGGACAGGCGTCTCCTGGGCCGGTGCGATCCTCCTCATTTCCCTGCTCGGCAACCGCAGGGCAGTCGCGGAGACGATCCGCGAAATCGATCTCTTCGACCGCGACGACCGCTGCTTCCTGACCGGCGACACCCATGCGCCGCAAGGGCGCTTCAACGCCGGCCAGAAGATCAACGCCATCCTCACCGCCGCCTTCGCCACACTCTTCTTCATCTCCGGGCTGTTGCTCTGGTACGGCGAACGCGACACCAGGTTCCGGCTCGGCGGGACGGTGTTCCTCCACGACACGCTCATGTACGTCTCGCTCGTGATCGTCGCCGGGCACCTCTACCTCTCGCTCATCCACCCAACCACCCGCCACGCTCTCCGCGGCATCACGTTCGGCACCGTGCGCGAAGACTGGGCCCGAGCCCACCACGCGAAATGGGCCGACCGCGCCAAGCATTGAATGGCTCGGTGGCCGGCGAGACCGGGCCGCTCGCCGCTCAGCGGCAGCCAGCAGTCCGTCTACTCGGAGTGCAACGTCGATCCCGACGCCATCACCACTGCAGCCCTCGTGACCCTCGAGACCTGAGCCGGGCGCTCGACCTCGACACAGGGGACGACCCAAAGGGCCAAATTCGCGCCAGCGCGAGTCGAGCGCGTTGAGAGTCGCCTCTACATTGATGTTTGGCAGTGTAGTCGCGGTCGTGATGGGTGCGCGGGTTCAGATGCCGCTCCAGGCGCTAAAGCCGCCGTCGACTGGGACGACGACGCCGGTGACGTAGCGGGAGGCTGGGCTGCAGAGCCAGAGCAGGGTGCTCACCAGGTCGGAGGGCTCTCCGAGGCGGCCGGCTGGTGTGTGATCGATGACTGCGCGGCCACGTTCGGTCGGCTGTCCGTCCGGCTGGAGGATGAGGGCTCGGTTCTGGGCGCTGACGAGAAAGCCAGGCGCGATCGCGTTCACTCGTAGCCGGTCGCCGTAGCGTCGTGCGCAGTCGACGGCGAGCCAGCGGGTGAAGTTCTCGACAGCCGCCTTGGCGGCGCCGTAGCCGGCGACGCGGCTGAGCGCTCGCCCCGCCGCCATCGAGGAGACGTTCACGATGCTCCGACCAGTGTCTTCCGCAGTTCGGGGAGCGAGGGCTGGGCCGAAGACCTGGCAGGCGCGCAGCGTGCCTGAGACGTTCAGTTTGAGGACGGCATCGAGCGCGTCGTCTGGCAGATCGAAGAAGGTTCCGTCCGGGTCGACGGTCGCTTGCGGGAGGTTGCCGCCTGCCGCATTCACGAGCACGTCGAGGTGGCCGTACCTGGAGACGGTGAGATCTCGGGCTCGCTCGAGCTGCCGGCGGTCGAGAACGTCCGCCGGCAGCGGGAACGCTGTTCCCCCGGCGGTGGCGATGTCCGCGACCGTGGTTTCGACACGCTTCTTGTCGCGGGCGAGGATGCCGACTGCGGCACCGGCCTCGGCGAGCGCGCCCGCCATTGTCGAGCCGAGCGCGCCTGTGCCGCCAGTGACGATCGCGACACGGCCGTCGAGCGCGAACAGGTCAGTCACCGGTCTGGTCTTGCACCCAGGCGTGTTGGGGGTCGAAGTAGGGCGCGAGTTGGCGGCCGTCGCCGGCCATCACCCAGAGGTAGTACAGCTCGTAGCCGGGGGCGGCGACCACCGGGTGGTACCCCGACGGAATCGCGATGACGTCGCCGTCGCGAACGATGCGCGCCGTCTCTTCTCCGTCGTCATAGACGATCTGCACGGCGAAGCCTCCCGGCGGCCTGAGGCGGTAGAAGTAGACCTCCTCGAGCGCGACCTCTTCCGGCGGCGCCTGTCGGTCGTGTTTGTGCGGCGGGTACGACGACCAGTTCCCGTAGGGGTTGATCGTCTCGCCGACGATCAGCCGGCCTGCGTCGTCGTTCGGTCCGAGCACGGTCCTGATCGTTCGAGACCAGTTCCCCGCACCGGCTTCGGCGACTCGCTGCTCGCCAGACCGAATCAGCCTTGCCACCCCAGGCGCTCGGCCCTCCAGCGGTGCCGCCGCCACGGCAATCAGCGCCGCTGAGGCAGCCGCCAAGGTCAACGCTTGCCGGGGCGGCACGTAGACGGCATCACCCGTCCCATCGAAGACATCGGCCCGGCCACCGATCGATCCCAACGAGGTCCCGGAGACCGATGCGTCGACAATCCCGGCGAGCACGACGGCACACACCTCTCCGGGGTCATCGAAGACTGCTTGCTCGCCAGGCTCCAGACGCACCAGACGTAAATCGATCAGACGTGTCTCGATGCCTGCCGACACCAGGTTCGTGACCAGCACGCTACGACTCTATGCCCATCCGCGAAGTGCTCGTGTTCTGCCCGACCCTGCTCCGACGAGCATCGCCGAGGCCCGCCCGAGCAGCCCCGAAGCCGTTCACTGGAACTGACCATCCGAGGTCAGTTCGCGAAGACCGAGCGTCATCCGCTGAAGTTCGAGCATCAGCGTCGCCCGAGTGCTGCGAGCGCGTCCAGCAAGGCGGAGAGCTGGCGGCCCTTTGCGGTGAGGGTGTATTCGGTTCGGGGTGGGCGTGAGTCGATGACGCGACGTTCGAGGACGCCTGCCTCCTCGAGTTCGTCGAGGCGGGCGGAGAGCGTTGTTGGTGGGACGGGGCCGAGTACCTGTTTGAACTCGTTGAAGCGTGTGGCGCCGGAGTGGGAGGCGTAGACGATCGCGAGTGCGTAGCGGCGGCCGAGGAGGTCGGCCCCGCGGCGGACCTCCTCGGGTAGTGGCTGGCAGCTGCGGCAGCGCATGGCGCGCTTAGGCTGCGAGCCCGGCCGTCTCAGTCACCGCGGCGGGCTCGAGGGCGAGGTCGAGGACCTCGCCGACCGACATCACCGGGTGGAAGGCGATCTCGGCGCGTACGTCTTCGGGGACGTCGTCGAGGTCGGCGCGGTTTCGCTCCGGGATGATGACATCCGTGATGCCGGCGGCGTGGGCAGCGAGGACCTTCTGCTTCAGGCCGCCGATCGGGAGCACGCGGCCTTGCAGGGTGACCTCGCCGGTCATGCCGACAGTGTGTTTCACCGGCCGGCCGGTGAGGAGGGAGGCGAGCGCGGTGGTCATCGTGATACCGGCGCTCGGCCCGTCCTTGGGGATCGCTCCGGCCGGGACGTGGAGGTGAAAGGAGCGGCCGTCGAAGCTGTCCTCGCCGATGCCAATCTCACCGGCGTGCGCCCGCACCCAGGAGAGCGCGATGCGTGCCGATTCCTTCATCACGTCGCCGAGTTGGCCGGTGAGAACGAGCGGCTCGCTGCCGGTCATCGTGGTCGCCTCGACGAAGAGGACGTCGCCGCCGGTTCCTGTGACCGCCAGGCCGGTTGCGACGCCGGGGACGGCAGTGCGTTCGGCTGTCTCGCGGTAGAAGCGCTGGCGGCCGAGCGCGTCACGTACCGCGTCTTCGTCGACGGTGACCGGTGCCGACGACTGTCCTGCGGCGATCCTGGTCGCCGTCTTGCGGAGTAGCTTGCCGAGCTCGCGTTCGAGTTGGCGCACGCCCGCTTCGCGGGTGTAGTCGGTGACTACCAGCTCCAGGACATCGTCCTTGACGTCGACTTCGTCGGCGAGTAGGCCGTTCCGTTCGCGTTGTCGCGGCCACAGGTAGTCGCGGGCGATCGCGACCTTCTCGTCGACGGTGTAGCCGTCGAAGCGGATTACCTCCATTCGGTCGAGGAGGGGTCCGGGGATGGTGTCGGCGATGTTGGCGGTGGCGATGAAGACGACCTCGGACAGGTCGAGCTCGACGTCGAGGTAGTGGTCGCGGAAGGAGTGGTTCTGTGCCGGGTCGAGCACCTCGAGCAGCGCCGCGGACGGGTCGCCGCGCCAGTCTGCCCCGACCTTGTCGACCTCGTCGAGCATGATCACCGGGTTCATCGTCCCGGCATCCCGGAGCGCGCGGACGAGACGGCCCGGCAGCGCACCGATGTAGGTGCGCCGGTGGCCGCGGATCTCGGCCTCGTCACGGACGCCGCCGAGCGACATGCGCACGAACTCGCGGTTGAGCGCGTGGGCGATCGACTCGCCGATCGACGTCTTGCCGGTTCCGGGCGGCCCGATCAGCGTCAGGATCGCCCCCGAGCGCCTGTCCTCGGCGATACCACGCTCCAGTCGTAGCTTCCTGACGGCCAGGTATTCGACGATCCGTTCCTTGACGTCGTCGAGGCCGGCGTGGTCGGCATCCAGCACCTCGCGGGCGTTGATCGGATCGAGACGCTCCTCGGAACGCTTGCCCCAGGGAACGGCCAGCAGCCAGTCGAGATAGGTGCGGATCATCGATGACTCGCCGGTCGCGTCGCCCATGCGCTCGAGGCGTCCGAGCTCGCGCTCTGCCTGGTCGCGCACCTCGTCGGGCACTTCGGCATCGGTGATCTTCTGGCGGTACTCGTCGACGACCGAGCCCTCGTCCTCGCCGAGCTCCTTGCGGATCGAGTCCATCTGCTTGCGCAGGAAGTAGTCGCGCTGCTGCTTCTGCGCACCGGACTCGACGTCGTCGCGGATCCGCCGGCGCACCTGCAGCTCGGCGAGTCGGTCACGCTGGTAGCCGACGGCGAGCGCGAGCCGCTCGACCACGTCGACGCTCTCGAGCAGCTCGACCTTCTGCTCGAAGGTCAGATCCGGCGCATAACCGGCGGTGTCGGCAAGCGCCCCGGGCTCGCGGACGGCGCGGACGAAGGCCGACACGCGCTCGTCGGCGCCTCGCAGCTCGAGGATCTCCTCGACGAGCGCGCGATACTCGACCTCGAGTTCCCGCGTCTTGACGGCCGGCGGCGTCTCGTCCGGACGCTCCTCGACCTCGACACGGAGGCGACCCTCGGTGTCTGTGATGGCGGCGCCGACGATCCCGCGGTGAAGGCCGATGAGCGCGATGGCCTGCGCGCCGCCCGGCAGGCGGACACGCTCTGCAACCTCGGCGACGGTCCCGACCTTCGCATAGGCGCTCTCGTGCTTCGGCACGAGCAGCACCCGCTCTTCGTCGCCGACATCGGCGGCAAGCGTGATGTTCATGTTCGGAAGGACGACGGTGTCTTCCAGCGGAACGAGCAGCAGATTGGCCAAGATCAGTTCACACTCCCGGTCGTAAACTCACATCAAGTACAGAAAGTGTACTGACAGGGCCCGGCTTGTGCGATCCTCGGGCTCAGTTCAGGAGCGGCGAGGGCGGAATTCGTGTCGTGCCGCGAAGGCGGGCGCGACCGCGGCGGCGACGAGGAAGATCACCGTCTCGGGCGCGACGCTGACCGTGAGCGGGTTCTCGGTCGGCAAGGCCGTGGCCGGCAAGTCCTTTACCGTCTCGTTCACGGCCAAGAGCGCCGGAAGGAGCGCGCAGGGATCGCTGGTGTGCTCCGCTCCGCTGGCGGGGAAACCCCTCGCTGCTTCCCAGCAGTCGACGTCGTCGAGCGGTCGAGCCAGCTGCACGTGGAGCTTGCCGTCCTCGTCGCGCGGGAAGCCGCTCACGGGCTCGATCTCCGAGAGCTACAAGGGCGCGAAGGTCGGCCGCGCGTTCTCCGCCAGGGTCACCTAGAGACGCGCTCGCCTCGAAGCCGAGCGCGGTCCTCCGGGCCGGGCCGGCTCCTTCTACGTCCCGGGAATCGTGACGGAGACGCCTCGGATACAGTTACCTTCAATCTGACTTTGCCGGTGTCGAAATCGGATGGGCTGGCCCTCGGGCTCGTAGCGCTGATCGCGGCTCTCGCCGGCTGCGGAGGTGCGTCCCAGCACGTGCGGGCCGCCGCGCCGGCGCCGTTCGGCTACGACTCGGCGAAGCCGCTCGGCTTCGTCGACCGGGGGCGCGTGAACCACGGCTATCCGATCGCGGTCGAGGACGTGTCCTACACGTCCGGGCGGGACCGGATCGCCGCGTTCCTCGTCCGCCCGCCCGGCGCGCGTGGGCGGCTGGCCGCGGTCGTCTACCTGCACGGTGCGGGCGGGGACCGGAAGGAGCTGGTCGTTCCCTCGACGTGGCTCGCTGCGCGGGGCGCGATCGCGCTCGTGATCACCGCGCCCTCGACGGTCGTCCCCGAGCCGAGCGGGCTGAAGGGAGTCCCGTTCCTGCGCTGGCAGGCGCAGATCCAGGCGCGGGACGTGGTGGCGGTCAGGCGTGCCGTCGACCTGCTGGCCAAGCGCCCCGATGTCGACCCGTCCCGGATCGGCTTCGTCGGCTGGAGCTCCGGCTCGCACACGGGCGGGATCCTGGCGGGGGTCGAGCCGCGCCTCCGGGCGATCGTGCTGATGTCGGGCGGCGTCGCGCCGGTCTCGGCCTACACGGCGCTCGCCCGGCCAGAGCAGCGGCCGGCCATTCGGCGCTATCTCGGCAGCATCGACCCACTGCGCTACCTCCACAGCGCGCGACGCTCGACGCTGTTCCTGGAGGACGGGCGGAGCGACGAGATCGTCCCGCGGAAGGCACTCCTCACGTTCTGGCATGCGACCCCGCCGGGGACGCGGATCCGCTGGTACGACGCGGGCCACGCACTGAACGACCGCGCCTACCGTGACCAGCTCTCCTGGCTGGCACAGAGGCTCCGCATCGACGGGCCCGCCGTGCCGGGCGCCGCGACCGGCCCCTAGCTCAGTCGTCGCCGGCGCCGTGCTCGGCGAGCCAGGCCTTCGCGATGCGCTTCTGCGCGCGGCTCAGCCACGCCTCGACCACTGTGTCGCGCAACTCGTCGCGGTCGAGGCGGGCCAGGTCGGGGATGCGCACGAGCACGGCCGCGTAGCCGTCGAAGTGGGGCGTCGTGAAGAACACGCCGCGGTCGTCGCTGAGCAGGAGCTCCTTCACGTCGAGGTCGGCGACGCGGAACATCAGCACGTCTTCCATGCGCTCGCCCGTCGCCGGGTCGATCGCGTCGGGCCGGCGGCCGCGATGGAAGCAGAACGTCTTGCCGTGGACGAGGTAGGAGGGGCGACCGTCGTCGGAGACCTCCTTCGTCGCCTGCGGCATCGCGAGCGCGAGCTCGTCGAGGTCGGTCATCGTCGCCACGGCAAGGCACTCTGCCACGCGCTCGCTCGACGATGACCCGTGCAGCGGGTCAGAAGTCCAGCGACTCGCCCGGCGCGAGGATGCGTATCTCGACGTCCGGTGCGAGCTCGCGCGCGGACGCGACGAACGCGTCGGCCGGCTCGCGGAGGAATCCGGCGCGCCCCGTGCGGTAGAAGGGCCGCAGCGTGCCCCAGTGGATCGGCACGGCGAGCCGCGGCCGGAGGAGGGTCAGCGCCTCCGCCGCGCCGCGAGGGTCGAGGTGGCCCGGGCCGATCGTCGGGCCCCAGCCCCAGATCGGTAGCAGCGCCAGGTCGAGGTCGTCGACGAGGCCGTCCATGCCGTCGAAGAGGCCGGTGTCGCCGGCGAAGAAGACGCGTGCCGAGCCGAGCACGGCGTACCCGAGCGTCGCGTCCGAGCGCCCAGGCAGGGAGCGCGCGGGATGGTCGGCGTGGGTGGCGCGAACCGTCACCGAGCCGAAGGCGATCTCGTCGCCCTCGTCGACCTCGCGCACGTCGCGGAAGCCGCGCCCTTCGACGACGCGCCCGAGGCCGCGCGGGCAGACGACCGGCGTGTCGCGCGGCAGTCGGTCGAGCGACGGCAGGTCGAGGTGATCCTGATGGCCGTGCGAGATGAGTACGGCGTCGGGCTCGCCGTGCCCGGGGGCCGGCGACGCGCGCCACAGGTGCAGGACCCGGCGGCGGAGCAGCGGATCGGTGAGGAGCCGCACGCCGTCGAGCTCGATCAGCGTCGTCGAGTGCCCGAGATACGAGAGGCGGCGAGCGTCGCTCATCCGGTTCGGATCATGCTCGGTCCCGGCCGCTTGTTACCGTCGGGATCGCGATGTCGGACACAGCGCCGCACGGCGAGCGCCCGGCCTGGAAGCCGCAGCGGCCCCGTTTCCGTCCTTTCCGGCTCCTGCTCTCGTGGCTGGTTGCCGCCGCGTCCTTGCTCGTGGCGGCGCATCTCGTGCCCGGGATCGCGGTCCACGGCTTCGGGGGAGCCGTCGTCGCGTCCCTCCTCATCGCCGTCCTGAATGCGATCGTGCCGCCGATCATCGCCGCCCTGCGCATCCCGTTCATGGCGCTGCTCGGCTTCTTCGTCGTGCTCGTCGTCGACGCCGCGCTGCTCGAGCTCGCTTCCTCGATCAGCCCGGATTCGATCACGGTCGACAGCTTCGGCTGGGCGCTCGTGACCGCGCTCGTGGCGGCCGCGGTCGGCGTCGTGCTCGACGTCGCGTTCGGAACGAACGACGACGACACGTACTCGCTGCGCGTCGTCCAGCGGATCGCGAAGCGGCAGGGAGGGGCCAGATCGGACATCCCGGGGATCATCTTCCTCGAGATCGACGGCCTCGCGCTGCCGGTGCTCAGGCACGCCATGCGCGACGGAAGCGCGCCCACCCTGGCGTCGTGGCTCACGTCCGGCTCGCACCGGCTGGTCGAATGGGAGCCCGATCTCTCCTCGCAGACCGGTGCGAGCCAGGCGGGGATCCTGCTCGGGTCCAACGACGACATCCCTGCCTTCCGTTGGGTGGACAAGCCGACGGGCCGCGTCATCGCCTGCTCCGGCGTCGCCGACTGCGCAGAGATCGAGCGCGAGCACGCGACCGGCATCGGGCTCCTGGTCAACGGAGGCTCGAGCCGCGCCAACCTGTTCTCGGGAGAGGCGGACGAGACGATCCTGACGTCCAGCCGGATCAGCGCCGAGAAGCACGCCAACCCGGGCTACCGGGCGTTCTTCGCGAACGGGTTCAACGTCACGCGGACGCTCGTGCTCTTCGCCTGGGAGATCGTCCTCGAGTGGACGGCGGCGCTGCGCGCGATCCGGCGCAACGTGCGGCCACGCGGCCATCGGGGCGGCATCTATCCCTTGCTGCGGGCGGCGATGTGCGTCGTCGTGCGCGACCTGATCGTCTACGGCGTGCTCTCCGACATGATGCGCGGCCGACCGGCCGTGTACGCCACGTTCTCGAGCTACGACGAGGTCGCTCACCATTCGGGCCTGGAGCGGGCGGACACGATGGAAGCGCTCCGCAAGCTCGACCAGCAGTTCGGGCGGATCGAGAATGCCCGCCGCTATGCGGCACGGCCCTATCGGATCGTCGTGCTCTCCGACCACGGCCAGACCCAGGGAGCGACGTTCCTGCAGCGGAACGGCTACTCGCTCGCCGACCTCGTCGAGCGCTCGCTCGAAGGAGGGAACGTCCAGGACATCGCCGGCGGGGACGAGCAGAATTCCAAGGCCTCGCTCGCGCTGTCCGAGGCCACCGGCAAGACGGCGAAGCATCACGCGGCGGAGGAGAAGGGCGTCTCCGGGCGCCAGGTGGTCGTGCTGGGCTCCGGCAACCTCGGGCTCGTCTATCTCATGGAGGAGAAGCGCCGGCTCACGCTGGAGGAGATCGACGAGCGGCACCCCCGGTTGGTCCCGGCGCTCCGCGAGCATGCGCACGTCGGGTGGCTGCTCGTCCGCTCCGCCGAGCACGGTGCGGTCGCGCTTGGGGGGCACGGAATGCGCTATCTCACGGACGGGCGGGTCGAGGGTGAGGATCCGCTCGCCGACTTCGCGCCGACCGCACCGGCTCACCTCCTCCGCACCGACGGCTTCCCACACGTCGCGGACATCATGGTCGGCAGCTTCTACGACCCCGACCTCGACGAAGGCTGCGCCTTCGAGGAGCTGATCTCGTTCCACGGTGGGCTGGGAGGGCCGCAGACCCGGCCGTTCATCATGCACCCGGTCGAGCTGTCTGCCCCCGCCGAGCCCATCGTCGGCGCCGCTCACGTCCATGCGGTGCTCACCGGCTGGCGCCGCGAGCTCCAGGGCGACGACGCCGTCCCGGTGCGCGCCACGCCGGCCGTTCCCGCAGCCGGGATAGGCGGAGCGATGACTCGACCCGGACACCTGCGGAGGCGCCTGACCGGTGTCACCGCCGGTGTCGTGCTGGTGTTCGCGGTGACGGGCGTGATCGAGCTCTTGAAGCCGCACGTGCCGGTGCTCAGCCTGGCGGTGCTCTACCTCTTCGCCGTGCTCCCGGTCGCCGTCTTCTGGGGGCTCCCCTACTCGATCGCGGTGTCGGTCGAGAGCATGCTGGCCTTCAACTTCTTCTTCCTCCCGCCGCTCTACACGCTCACGCTCGCCGACTCGCGGAACTGGTTCGCGCTCCTTGTCTTCCTCGTGACGGCGGTGGTCGTGAGCGAGCTCGCCGCGGGTCTGCGCCGGCGCGCGACGGAGTCCGCGCTGCTGGCCGAGATCGCGTCGTCGCTGCTCGCGCACGGGAGCCTCGACGCGCAGCTGGAGCAGCTCGCGCCCGAGGTCGCGCGGGCGCTTCAGGCCGACCGGGCGCGGATCGACCTCGGCGACGCTCCGCGGCAGGGGGAGGGCGACTACCCCCTGGTCGCCGGCACGAGGCGTGTCGGATCGATCGCGCTGGAGGGCCAGCATGCGGGCACCGCGGCGGCGCGGCGCCGGCTGCTCCCCGCGCTCGGGTCGCTCGTCGGCGTCGCGGTCGACCGCGAGCGGCTCGCGCAGGAGGCCGTCGAGGCCGAGACGCTCCGGCGCAGCGACGCGCTGAAGACGGCCGTGCTGCGCGCTGTCAGCCACGACCTGCGCACTCCGTTGATGGCGATCCTCACAGCGGCCTCGGCGCTCGCCCGGAGCGACCTCGACCTCGAGTCGGGTGACCGGACCGAGCTGCTCGGGACGATCCTCGCCGAGGCGGAGCGGCTCGACGGCCTGGTCGGAAACCTGCTCGACCTGTCGCGGCTGCAGGCCGGCGCGGCGCACGCCGAGCCGGCACCGTGGGCGATCGACGACCTCGTCGGGCAGGCACTCGGAGAGATGGGGCGGAGGGCCGATCGAGTCGAGGTCTCCCTTCCTGACCACTCGCCGATCGCGAGCGTCGACGCGCGGCAGGTCGAGCGCGCGCTCGTCAACCTGATCGAGAACGCGCTCAAGTACTCGCCGGCGGACGAGCCCGTCCGGGTGCTGATCTCCTCGCACGGAACGCACGGCCTCGTGCGGGTGATCGACTACGGGCCGGGCATCGAGAGCGACGAGGTGGAGCGGATCTTCGAGCCGTTCCACCGTGGTCGCGCCGCGGGCACGGTTCGCGGCGCCGGGCTCGGGCTCGCGATCGCTCGCGGGTTCGCCGAGGCGAGCGGCGGCCGGGTGTGGGTCGAGTCCAGGGACGGCCAGGGTGCGACGTTCACGCTCGAGCTCCCGCTCGCGAAGGCGGATCCGTGACCGGGCAGCGAATCCTCGTCGTCGACGACGAGCAGCAGATCCTCCGTGCCCTGCGGACGAGCCTGAAAGCCGCGGGCTACGAGGTCGAGACGGCCGACACGGCCGAGAGCGCGCTGGTCGCGGCGGCGATGCGCCCGCCGGAGGCGATCATCCTCGACCTCGTGCTGCCGGACGGCTCCGGGACGGACGTGTGCCGCGAGCTGCGGACGTGGAGCTCGTCGCCGGTGATCGTCCTCTCGGCTGTCGGAGACGAGACGGAGAAGGTGGCCGCGCTCGACGCCGGCGCCGACGACTACGTGACGAAGCCGGTCGGGATCGACGAGCTGCTGGCGAGGCTCCGGGCTGCGTTGCGGCGCGCGGGACCGCCGGGCGAGCCGGTCATCAGCGTCGGCGAGCTCGAGGTCGATCTCGAGCGTCGCGAGGTGCGGATGGCGGGCACGGCCGTGCACCTGACCCCGCACGAGTTCGAGCTGCTGCGCTTCCTGGCTCGCAACCAGGGGAAGCTGCTCACGCACCGGATGATCCTCCAGGAGGTCTGGGGGCCGGGCTACGCGGAGTCGAAGAACGTCCTGCACGTCAACGTGTCGCAGCTCAGGCGGAAGCTCGAGCCAGACCCGTCGCGGCCGCGCTATCTGCTCACCGAGCCGGGCGTCGGCTATCGCCTCGTCGACCCGGCAAGCCGCTCCTAGCGTCTTCAGAACTTCCGTAGACCGCACGCCTGAACCTACAGGCGGCGTTCAGACGGTCGCTCGTAGCTTGGCGGCGTGAGGACAGCGAGGTACACGGAGGTCGTCTCGACGCGGAAGCGGAAATCGCTGGCACGCTCGCTGGAGGGTGTCGTCCGCAGCCTCGACCCCAAGCGGCTTCCCGGCGCGTCTCCCTTGAACCGGCGGGGCCTCTGGCTCTACATGCCGGAGATCCGGACGCTCGCGACACGCGTCGCCGATCTCAAACGGCCCGCCTCGCCACACGGCCTGAGGCTCGTGCACAACCTGCTGACGGACGGCGGAAGCCCTCTCTACGACCGGGACCGCATCGACGAGCTCCCGGCGACGATCGGGCACATCCTCGAGGCGCTGGAGGTTCGCTGATGTACGACCTGGCCGCCATCGCGATCGCACTCGCGTGCTTCGCGGTCGTCTTTGCCCTCCTCTACATCCTGGACAAGGTCTGATGACGGCCGGCGACGCATTCGGGCTGGCGATCTCGCTGCTCATCCTCGTCTACCTGGTGTACGCGCTCTTCCGGGGAGAGAAGCTCTAGATGGGATTCCAGGGCCCGGCACAGATCGTCGTCTACACGATCGTCCTGATCGCGCTCGCCTATCCGCTCGGCATGTACATGGCGCGCGTCTACAGCACGCTCGGCGCCCCGCGCTTCCTGCGCGCGATCGAGGCGCTCTTCTACCGGCTCGTCCGCACCGACCCGCGCAAGGAGCAGGACTGGAAGAGCTACGGCTTCACGGTCGTCGTCTTCAGCATCCTCTTCTCGGGTGTCGTGTACGCGTTCCAGCGCCTGCAGGGTCACCTGTTCCTGAACCCGACCAACGTCAAGGGCGTTCCGGCGCATCTGGCGCTGAACACGACGGCCAGCTTCGTCACGAACACCAACTGGCAGTACTACGGCGGCGAGTACACGATGTCGTACCTGACGCAGATGGCGGCCCTGGCCGTCCAGCAGTACGTGTCGGCGGCGGTCGGGATCGCGGTCCTCGTCGCGGTCGTCCGCGGCATCGCGCGGCGAACATCGAGCGAGCTCGGCAACTTCTGGGTCGACCTCTACCGGACGCTCACGTACGTCCTGCTGCCGCTGTCGCTGATCCTGGCCGTGATCCTCGTCTCACAGGGCGTGCCGCAGACGTTCGACGGCACCGCGACGGCGCACACGCTCGAAGGCGCGACGCAGCTGATCGCCCGAGGGCCGGTCGCGCTGATGATCGCGATCAAGCAGCTCGGCACGAACGGCGGCGGCTACTACAACTCGAACTCGGCCGTGCCGTTCGAGAACCCGAACGGGATCACGAACTTCCTCGAGCTGATCTCGATCCTGCTCATCCCGGCCGCGTGCGTCTTCATGTTCGGGAAGATGGTGCTGGCCCGCCGGCACGCGACGATGGTGCTCGCCGCCATGGTCGCCGTGTTCGCGATCGGCGTCGCAGTCGCGTACCCGGCCGAGCAGCACGGCTCGGCTGTGCTGCGCTCGTCGGGCGTGAACCTCGCCAACAGCTCTGGCCAGTCGGGCGGGAACATGCAGGACAAGGAGGTCCGGTTCGGCATCGCCAACACCGCGCTCTGGGCAACCGCCACCACCGACGCCTCGAACGGCTCGGTCGACGGCGGCCATGACGCGTTCACACCGGCGGGCGGAGCGGTACCTCTGATCAACATCTTCCTCGGCGAGGTGATCTTCGGCGGAGTCGGCTCCGGCCTGTACGGGATGTTCTTCTACATCGTCATCGCCATCTTCGTGGCCGGGCTGATGGTGGGCCGAACGCCTGAGTGGCTGGGCAAGAAGATCGAGGCGAGAGAGATCAAATACGCCGCGCTCGGCGCGCTCTTCGTCCCCACGATGGTGCTGACCATGGCAGCGGTCGCGATCGTGACGAAGGCCGGGCTGGCGTCGATCTACAACTCCGGCGTCCACGGCTTCACGGAGACGCTGTACGCCTACGACTCGCAGTCGAACAACAACGGCAGCGCCTTCGCCGGCTACGGGCTGACCAACTTCTCCGCCGAGTTCGGCACCGTCGCGCTCTACCTCGGGCGATTCGTGCCGATGCTCGCCGCGCTGGCGCTCGCCGGCTCGCTCGCCAAGAAGAAGATCGTGCCCGCTTCGGCCGGCACGTTCCGCACCGACGGCGCCACGTTCGTCGTCCTGCTCGTCGGCGTGATCGCGCTCACCGCCGGCCTCATGATCCTGCCCGCGCTGACGCTCGGGCCGATCGTCGAAGGGCTGATGCACTGATGGACAAGGTCGTCCGCAACGTCGTCAGCTCGGTGATCGCGATCGTCGTCATCACCGCCGTGTTCGGCTTCGCCTTCCCGGCCCTGATGACCGGGTTCTCGCAGCTCGCCTTCAACCACCAGGCGAACGCAAGCCTGATCAAGAAGAACGGGAAGATCGTCGGCTCCGAGCTCGCCGCGCAGGGGTTCACCAAGCCCTACTACTTCCACGAGCGGCCGTCCGCGACCTCGCCGGCATACAACGCGGGAGCGACCACGTTCGACAACCTCGGCCCGACGAACCCGGACCTGCTGAAGCAGATCCAGGGGTACGCCCGGGCGATCCTGAAGCTCGAGCGGCCCTACAACCCGGGTCTGACGATCCACGACATTCCGGTCGACGCCGTGACCACGTCCGGCTCCGGGATCGACCCCGACATCTCGCCGGCCTACGCGCAGCTGCAGACCAACCGGGTCGCCGCCGTCCGGCACATGACCGTGGATCAGGTGAAGAAGCTCATCTCCGACAACACCGACGGCCGCTCGCTCGGCTTCTTCGGTGAGCCCGGCGTCAACGTCCTGAAGCTCAACCTCGCCCTCGACAAGGCCCAGGGGAAATAGTCAATGGCACGCAAGGACACGAACATCTTCGAGCCCGAGATCGTCAAGCAGGCGATCAGGGACTCGTTCCCGAAGCTCGACCCGCGGAGCCAGGTGAAGAACCCGGTGATGTTCATCGTCGAGATCGGCAGCGTGATCACGACCATCATCCTTCTTCCTCGACATCGCGCGGGGAACGACGTTCCAGCTCTGGTTCGTCGCCGCGATCGCGGTCTGGCTCTGGTTGACGGTGCTGTTCGCCAACTTCGCCGAGGCGATCGCGGAGGGCCGCGGCAAGGCGCAGGCGAACGCCCTGCGGGCGACGCGCACCACCACCGTCGCGAAGCGGCGCACCGAGAGCGGCGGGATCGAGGACGTGCCGGCGCCGGAGCTCCAGAAGGGCGACATCGTCGTCGTCGTTGCCGGCGAGGTCATCCCGGCTGACGGCGAGATCATCGAGGGCGTCGGCTCCGTGGACGAGTCGGCGATCACCGGCGAGTCGGCGCCGGTGATCCGCGAGGCCGGCGGCGACCGCTCGGCGGTCACGGGCGGGACGCGCCTGCTCTCGGACCAGCTCGTGATCGAGGTCACGCAGGAGCCCGGCAAGTCGTTCCTGGACCGGATGATCGCGCTCGTCGAGGGCGCCGAGCGGCGGAAGACGCCGAACGAGATCGCGCTCAACATCCTGCTCGCGGGCCTGACGATCACGTTCCTGGCCGCGGTCGTGACGCTGCAGCCGTACGCGATCTATGCCGGCTCGCCGCAGTCGCAGACCGTCCTGATCGCGCTGCTCGTCGCGCTGATCCCGACCACGATCGGCGCGCTCCTGTCCGCGATCGGCATCGCCGGAATGGACAGGCTCGTACAGCGGAACGTCCTCGCGATGTCCGGGCGCGCCGTCGAGGCCGCCGGCGACGTCGACGTGCTCCTGCTCGACAAGACCGGCACGATCACGCTCGGCAACCGTCAGGCGTCCGAGTTCGTGCCGGTCGACGGCGTCGGCGACGTCGAGCTCGCCGAGGTGGCTCAGCTCGCGTCGCTCGCCGACGAGACGCCGGAAGGCCGCTCGATCGTCGTCCTCGCCAAGGAGAAGTACGGGCTTCGCGGCCGCGAGCTCTCGCCCCACGAGGCGACCTTCATCCCGTTCTCGGCGACGACGCGCATGAGCGGCGTCGACTTCGACGGCCGCCAGCTGCGCAAGGGCGCCGCCGACGCCGTCAAGCGTTTCGTCGAGGAGCAGGGCGGTCGCCCCCCCGCCCGACTCGACGAAGAGGTCGACAAGATCGCCCGCTCCGGCGGCACGCCGCTCGTGGTCGCCCAGGACAACTGGATCCTCGGCGTCATCCACCTCAAGGACATCGTCAAGGGCGGCATGAACGAGCGCTTCGACGAGCTGCGCAAGATGGGCATTCGCACCGTGATGATCACCGGCGACAACCGCGTCACTGCGGCCGTGATCGCGGAAGAGGCGGGCGTCGACGACTTCCTCGCCGAGGCGACGCCCGAGAACAAGCTCGCGCTGATCAAGGACGAGCAGGGCAAGGGCCGCATGGTGGCGATGACCGGCGACGGGACGAACGACGCGCCCGCGCTCGCCCAGGCCGACGTCGGCGTGGCCATGAACACCGGTACGTCCGCCGCCAAGGAGGCGGGCAACATGGTCGACCTCGACTCGAACCCGACGAAGCTGATCGAGATCGTCGAGGTGGCGAAGCAGCAGCTGATCACGCGCGGCGCGCTGACCACGTTCTCGATCGCGAACGACGTCGCCAAGTACTTCGCGATCCTGCCGGCGATGTTCGCCTTCACCTATGCGGCGCACCCCGGCGAGCGCGGGCCCCTGGACGCGCTCAACATCATGCACCTCGGCACCCCGAAGAGCGCGATCCTCTCGGCCGTCATCTTCAACGCGCTGATCATCCCTGCGCTGATCCCGCTCGCCCTGCGCGGCGTCAAGTACCGCGCGATCGGCGCCACCGCTCTGCTCCGCCGCAACCTGCTCATCTACGGGCTCGGCGGCGTGATCCTGCCCTTCGTCGGGATCAAGCTGATCGACCTGCTCGTGCACAACGTGTTCGGCGCCTAGCGAGGTCGGAATGTCCACAGACCTGCGGAAGCTGGCAGCAAACGTCCCGCACCGCGACGCCGCTTCACCCGCTCCCGTCTTCCGCCCGCCCCAACCGCTTCGTGCCACGCTCTTCGCCCCGCTCCCTTGCCTCGTCCCGCTCGCCCTCTGGGCGGGCGGATCCATTCCCGCCGCGTCGGCGATCGTGAGCGGCGGGGTGCTGGCGATCATGGCCGGGGGCCACATCGGCTACGTCCGGTTCGACCTGTGGCGCTGCCGGCGCCTCGCCGACCGGCTGCTGCTCGCCGACTCGCGAGGGCGGGTGTCGTCGGCGCTCGCCGAGTGGCGTGCCGGCGAGCTCGCCTCCGAGCGCGTGCGCCGGAACCTCGCGGGCTGGGTGCACGACTTGATCCGCGACGCCGAGCCGGGTGCCCGCCGCGTCTGGTCGCCGCTGAACCGCCCGGCGGCGCGGCAGAACCTGTTTCTCCTGCGGCAGCTCGAGCACAGGCTCGGCGATCTGTCGCAGCCCGCCTCGCCCCGCGGCGTGCTGCTCGTGCGGGCGCTGCTGTCGGACGGAACGACGAGCCCGCTCTACCGACCGGACCGTGCCGACCGCCTTCCCGATGCCCTCGCCGAGGCCCTGGTAGGCCTGGGCACCGGCAAGGGGTTGCCCTACTAGGGTGGCAGGAGAATGCGTGGCCGCTATCGGATCCTGCTCGGGATGGCTCCCGGAGTCGGGAAGACCTACCGGATGCTGCAGGAAGGGCGGCAGGCGCAGGCGGAAGGCCGTGACGTCGTGATCGGGTACCTCGAGCCGCACGACCGGCCCGAGACGGCGGCGCTCGCCGAGGGGCTGGAGACGGTGCCTCGCCTCGAGGCCGCGCACGGCGGGCTCGACCTCGAGGAGATGGACGTCGAGGCAGTGATCCGTCGCGCCCCGGAGCTCGCCCTGATCGACGAGCTGGCGCACACGAACGCGCCCGGATCGCGGCACGAGAAGCGCTTCGAGGACATCGAGGACGTCATCGCGGCCGGCATCGACGTGATCTCGACGGTGAACATCCAGCACCTCGAGAGCCTGAACGACTCGATCTTCGAGCTCACCGGCGTCCGCGTCCGCGAGACCTTTCCCGACCGGATCCTCGACGAGGCCGACGAGATCGTGCTCGTCGATCTCAGCCCCGAATCGCTCCAGGACCGCATGCGGGCCGGCAAGGTCTACAAGCAGGAGCGTGCCGAGGTGGCGCTGCAGAACTTCTTCAAGCTGGACAATCTCGGCGCGCTCCGGGAGCTGGCGCTGCGCGAGCTCGCCGAGGACGTCGAGGCGAGGCGCCGGCCCGCGCTGCTCGACCCGCTCAGCCAGCAGGCCGTGGCCGAGCGGGTGCTGGCGCTCGTCGAGCCGCAGCCGAAGTCGCAGCGCATCATCCGCCGGGCCTGGCGCTCCGCGCAGCGGCTCGGCGCCGAGATCGACGCGGTCTGGGTGCGCAAGCCTGGGCAGGAGCCGACGGAGGAGGAGGCGACGCAACTGGCCGCTCTCCGGCGTCTCTCCTCGATGCTCGGCGTGCACTTCCTCGAGGTGGAGGGCGACGACCTGGTCGAGGCGGTGCGCCGTTTCGCGTACGACCGCGGCTCGACCTACATCATCGTCGGCACGCCCGACGAGCGCCGCCGCGTCGAGATCCTGCGCGGCTCGCTGCTCTCGCGGATGGTGCGGGAGCTGCCCGGTATCGACATCCGCGTGGTCACGGACCGCGCGCTGCGAGAGGGGGTATCGGAGTGAATCCGTTCCGCAGACGCCCGTCGGCCCGTCCGGGCGCCAAACGGGTGCTCGTCCCGTTCACGCGCGGCCGGCTCGATCCCGACGTCCTCGCCGCGGCCATTCGCATCGCGCGGGCCGAGGACGCCACCCTGGTTCCCGCCTACCTCGTCGTCACCGGGTTCGAGTTCGCGCTCGACGCACCGATGCACCAGCAGGTCGAGATGGCGATGCCGCTCCTCGAGGCCGTCGAGAACGCGGCGCTGAAGGCGGGTGTCCCCGTCGACGCCCGGATCGAGAGCGGCAGAACGCCGATCCACGCCCTGCAGCGCCTCTGGTGCGCGGAGTCCTTCGATCGCGTCGTCGTGCCGGCGCCGCCCGGGCGCGAGCCGGGCTTCACGCCCAAGGACCTGCTCTGGATCCTCACGCACGCACCGAGCGAGACGGTGATCCTGCGGCCCCAGCCCGAGCGCGCACTCGAGCTGGTCCACGCCGAGGCCGTGTAGACCGCGACGGCATCGCTAGGGTAGGCCGCCGATGACCACCATCAGCATCCCGGCGGCCGAGCTCGAAGCGCGTCGCGGCCGCCTGCTGGAGCACCTGCGCGAGCGCGGGCTCTCGGGCTGCGTGCTCTTCGACGAGCACTACATCCGCTACTTCGCGAACTTCTGGTTCCTCGCGACCGAGCGGCCGGTCGCCCTCGCGATCGACGCGGCGGGCGAGATGACGGTCTTCGTCCCCGATTTCGAGGTCGAGCGCGTCCGTGCCGAGACGGCCTTCGAGCGCATCGAGTCCTATCCCGAGTACCCGGGCCTCGAGCATCCGATGCTGATCCTCCGCGGATTGCTCGCCGAGATGGGGATCCGCGGCGCGATCGGCGCCGACCAGGACGGCTACCCGGGCATCCTCGGCTACGAGGGGCCGCCGCTGAGCGAGGTCACCGAGAGCCGCGTCGAGGTCGTCGCACCGTTCGTCGAGAGCCTGATGGTCCGCAAGAGCGAGGCCGAGGTCGCGCTGATCCGGGAGAGCGCGCGCTGGTGCGCCCACGCACACCGGCTCCTGCAGGACGCGTCGCGTCCGGGCGCGACCGAGGCGGAGGCCGCGCTCCACTCGGGGCACGAGGCGACCCTCGCCATGCTGAAGGCGCTCGGGCCCTCGTATGCCGGCCAGCTGGCGTCGTCGGACGGCGTCTCGGCCGGCTACCGCGGTCAGATCGGGACGCGCAGCTCGTGGGCGCACGCCGTCGCGCACAACATCGAGTTCCGCGCCGGCGACGTGCTCGTGACCGAGACGAGCGCGCCGATCTGGGGCTACAACGCCGAGCTCGAGCGGGCGCTGGTCGTCGGCGAGCCGACGGACGAGATGCGGCGCCTGTTCGGCCACATGCTCGCGGCGCAGCAGGTGGCGTTCAAGACGCTGCGGCGGGGCGTGACCTGCGCGGTCGTCGACGCTGCCGTGCTCGCCTACTTCGAGGCCAACGGCCTGCTCGGGAACTGGCGCCAGCACACGGGCCACGGGATCGGCCTGCGCAACCACGAGGCGCCGTTCCTGGACATCGGCGACCACACGGCGATCGAGCCGGGGATGGTGTTCACGATCGAGCCGGGCGTCTACGCGAGCGTTCTCGGCGGCTTCCGCCACTCGGACACGGTCGTGGTCACGGAGGACGGGATCGACGTGCTCACGGACTACCCGAGCGACATCGAGAGCCTGACGATCCCGGTCTGAGCCGGGACGGCAGAGCCCCGTCGCGCGGGGCCCTGCCGTCCGCGTGCCGCGCCGCTCAGCGCGTCTCGACGCCGACGACGGTGAACGACTTGTCGACATAGACGGTGACGGGCGTCCCGTCTGCTTTGACCATGTGCGCCTCGTAGGCCGCATGGCCGTCGGCGTCCGTCTCGACGCGGACGACGGTCGCGCCGCTGCCGACCTTGGCGGCCGCGAGTTGCGTCACCTTGGCGGCGGTTTCACCCGTGAGCAGCGTCTCGTCGCTTCGCTGGGCGCCCCACGGGTTCTGGGCGGTTGCTCCCGGCGGCGGCGCGGGCGCTTGCGACGGCGCCGCGGTTGTCGACGGGGCGATGATCGACGGTGCCGTGCTCGTGGTCGAGCCCGACCCGCTTGCCGCGCTCGCGATGCCGTAGCTCCCGAGGGCGACGCCGACGACGACCGCTCCGACGACCAGGCTCCGCGGAATCGTCCTTCGTTTGGTGTCCATCGGTGGACTCCTTTCGTCTCGTTGGCGCGTCCGGATCGAACGCACTCCAAGCGTGCGCTCCCGGCCTGGGGGCGGTCTTGGCGCCGGCTGAGAGTTCGATAGGAGTCACGCCGGGCCAGGCGCACCGGCCGGAGAGAGCCCTAGCTCCCGAGCATCGAGGCGAGACCGCGAACGCCGGTCGTGTCGAGCACCTCGTACCGGTGCAGTGCGAACGGCGTCGCCGCGCTCTGCGCCGAACCGGGCCGCGTCGTCACCGCGAGGACGTATCCCGCCTGCTTGACGAGTGTCTCCGTCCGCTCGTCGAACCGGCCGGCCGGGTAGGCGAACCACTGCACCGGGTGGCCGAGGTGTCGCTCGAGCGCGAGCCGCGACTGGATCAGCTCCTGCAGCGCCGCCGGGTCGGTGAGTCTCGGAAGCTCGGCGTGGCTGACCGTGTGCGAGCCGATCTCGACCCCGTCCTTCTCCAGCGCCTTCAGCTGCGCCCAGCTGAGGAAGCTGACGTCGGAGCCCGAGATCCGTCCCGTGATCACGTACGCGGTCGCGGGCATGCCGAGGCGTGCGAGCACCGGCGCGGCGTTCGCGAGCACGTCGCGGTAGCCGTCGTCGAACGTGATCACGACCGGCTTCGCGGGCAGGCGCTTGCGCTGCTCCAGCGCCGCGAAGAGTTGCTGCTGCGTGATCGCATGGAAGCCGTGCGCGCGGAGCCAGCGCATCTGTGCGGCGAAGTCGGACGGGGCGACCGTGAGCGAGCGCGTGATCGCCGGCAGGCTCGGGCGGAGCCTGTCGATCCGGTGGTACATCAGGATCGGCACGGCCAGCATCCGCGACGGCAGGGTCGCGGGGAGGGCGAGCCGGCTGATCGGCGCCGGTACGGTCGCGAGAACAGGCGCATTCACATGGCCGTCCGCGGTCGTCCGAGATGTGGCTGGGCGCGGTTCGGGCGCCGAGGCCGCCTTTCCGCCGCCGCGGAGCCCGAGGAAGAGCCCGAGCCCGAGCGCGACGGCGAGCAGCGTGACCACGCCGAGCCGCCGCCTCCGTGACCGGCGCCGATGCTCGAGCCGCCGCTGGAGCCGCGCGTCCTGCGTCAGCATCGGTCGACTCTAGCTCTCGAGACGGCTGGGAATCTTCCGGGCTCTGCCGGTCGATGCGATCCGCCGCGGAGCCGTGGCTTCGCCGCGGCGTAGCTCAGTCCGCCGTCCATGCGCTGCGGAGGGGAAGGGGGCTCACGGGGGAAACCGGCTGTTTCCCCCGCGTTCAGCCGGCGACGGGCGCGAAGGTTCCGGCCCGGTAGACCTGCCCTTCGAGCGGCCGGCCGAGCACGCCCTCGAGCCACTGCGCGACACCGATCAGCGCGTCGAGGTCGATGCCAGTCTCGATGCCCTCGCCGTGGAGCAGGTAGACGAGGTCCTCGGTGGAGATGTTCCCGGTCGCTCTCGGCGCGAAGGGGCAGCCGCCGATGCCGCCGACCGACGCGTCGAGGACGGTCGCGCCGGACGCGATCGCCTCGTAGGCGTTGGCGAAGCCGGTCGAGCGCGTGTTGTGGAGGTGGACGCCGACCGGTGTGCCGAGCTCGACCCCCGCGGTGACGAGGTGCCTGACCTGCCTGGGGACACCGACGCCGACCGTGTCGGCGAAGACGATCTCGTCCGCGCCTGCACGCACCAGGCGGGCGGCGATCTCGAGGACACGCTCCGGGTCGATCGCTCCTTCGAACGGGCAGCCGAACGCGGTGCCGATGGTCACCGTCGCGCGGATCCCGTCCTCGTGGGCGCGGCCGACGATCCGCTCGGCCGACTCCGTCGAGTCCTCGACCGTGGTTCCCTGGTTGCGCTGGTTGAACTCCTCGCTGGCGGCGAACGCGAAATGCACCTCGTCGAGCCCGGTCTCCCGCAGGCGGTCGTAGCCCTTGTCGTTGAGCGCGAGCCCGGCGTAGACGACACCCGGCACGCGCTCGATCGCGGCGACCACCTCCTCGGCGCCCGCCATCTGCGGCACGCGCGCCGGGTTGACGAAGCTGACCGCCTCGATGCGCGGCACCCCGGCCGCCGCCAGCCGGTCGACGAGCTCCGCGCGCACGGTCGGCGCGAGGATCATCGGGTCGTTCTGGAGCCCGTCGCGCGGCGCGACATCGCAGATCGTGATCGTCGTGGCCATGCCGCTGAGGATAGTGCTCCGGGTCGGTCGTGAGGCGTCCGGTGTGCCATGTAGAAAGGGGTCCGTCTACATCGACACAAGGAGCGGGCGGAAATGTCGAGTTCGAACTACGAGCAGAAGGCGCAGGAGACCTTCAGCGCTGCGACGGCGTCGGGCTGGGTCACCTTCGGCGGGTTTCTCTTCTTCGTCGTCGGGATCTTCCACGTCATCGACGGGATCGCTGCGTTGTCGAAGGCGCACGTCTACACCGATTACGGCCTGTTCGCGAATATCCGTTTCTGGGGCGTCGTGATCCTGATCATCGGCGGCCTCGGGATCTTCGCGGGGTATGCGATCCTGATGAGGCAGGAGATCGGTCGCGTGATCGGGATCGTCCTCGCCGGCATCGGGATCCTCGCGCAGCTGATGTTCGCGAGCGCGAACGAGTTCTGGGCGCTGATCATGGTCGCGATGTGGATCATCGTCCTCTACGCCCTGATCGTCCACGGCGACGAGTTCTCGAAAACGAGCTAGCGGCGGGAGCCCGCGCAGTCTCGTGAGGGCCCCGACTCGGGGCCCTCACCGTTTCCGGGCGACGACCACCGTGTCGATCGCCTCCTCGCCGACGCGCTCGGCCTTCTCGACGTCGAGTCCCGGGAGCTCGGCCGCGATCGTCTCCGGCGTGTAGAGCACGTCCGGGTTCGAGGGGCCGGGCGCGCCGGTGCCGAGATTCGTCAGGTCGTGGCCGACGACGAGGAGCGTTCCGCCCGGGGCGAGCGCTGCGGCCGCGCGGGCAAGGAGCGCCTGCCGTTCGACGATGGGCAGGTGCACGTAGAGGACGAGCACGAGGTCGAACGCGCCGCGTTCGGGCTCGTACGCGTTCAGATCGGCGAGCACCCAGTCGACCTCGGCTCCGCTCGCGCGCGCGAGGTCGAGCGCGGCGTCGGAGAAGTCGACGCCGGTGACGCGCCAGCCGCGGCTCGCGAGCCAGATCGAGGCGCGGCCGGCGCCACAGCCGAGGTCGAGCGCCCGGCCCGGCGCGAGACCGGCCAGCTCGGTCTCGAGGAGATCGCTCGGGTCGTCCTCGCAGTGGAAGCCTCGCTCGCGCCAGCGCCGATTCCAGTCGTCTCGCTCCACGCCCTGTTCAATACATGATTCGGGCCGATGAGGAGCGGCGGACGTTTCCGAAACCGGGCCGAGGCAGGCCGGCTGCTCGCCGAGCGATTGTCGGGCTACGCGGGCCGCACGGACGTCGTCGTTCTCGGCCTGCCGCGCGGCGGCGTGCCCGTGGCCCGGGAGGTCGCGCGGGCGCTCGGAGCGCCGCTCGACGTCTTTCTCGTCCGCAAGCTCGGCTACCCGGGCCAGCCCGAGCTGGCGATGGGGGCGATCGCAAGCGGCGGCACGCGGGTGCTCAACGAGCAGCTCGTGCGGCAGCTGCGGCTCGGCGACGACGTGATCGAGCGCGTGACGGAGCGGGAGGGCGCAGAGCTCGAGCGGCGCGAGCGGGCCTATCGGGGCGATCGGCCGCTGCCCGAGCTCGGCGGCCGGACGGTCGTGCTCGTCGACGACGGCCTGGCCACCGGGCGCGACGATGCGGGCGGCGGCGCAGGCCGTGCGCAGCCGTGGCCCCCGGCGGCTCGTGGTCGCCGTGCCGACTGCGCCGGCGCATGCTCTCGAAGAGCTCGCCGGTGATGCGGACGAGGTCGTCTCCGTGATCGCCCCGGATCCGTTCCACGCGGTCGGCCTCTGGTACGAGGACTTCGGTGAGGTGTCGGACGACGAGGTGCGCCGGCTCCTGACGCTGCCGCGAGAGGTGCAGGTCGACGCGGGCGGCGCGGCCGGCAGCCTCGTGGTCCCTGACGGTGCCCGCGGGCTCGTCCTGTTCGCGCACGGATCGGGGTCGAGCCGGCTCAGCCCGCGGAACCGCTACGTCGCGGGTGTGCTCGCGGATGCCGGGCTCGCGACGCTGCTCGTCGACCTCCTGACGCAGGAGGAGGAGCGGCGCGACGTGCGCACGCGGGAACTCCGCTTCGACGTCGAGCTGCTGGCCGGACGGCTGCTCGACGCAGCCGCCTGGGTGGGCGACGACGAGCGCACCCGCGGTCTGCCGCTCGGTCTGTTCGGGGCGTCCACGGGCGCGGGAGCGGCGCTCGTGGCCGCGGCCCGCCGGCCGGCGGCCGTGCGCGCGGTCGTGTCCCGGGGCGGGCGCCCGGACCTGGCAGGGTCGGCCCTCGCCGGCGTGCGGGCGCCGACGCTCCTCGTCGTCGGCGAGCGGGACGAGCTCGTGCTCGGCCTCAACCGGCAGGCGCGCGAGGCGATGACGCAGGCCACCGTCGAGCTCGAGGTCGTCGGCGGTGCCACGCACCTCTTCGAGGAGCGCGGCGCCCTCGAACGCGTCGCCGACCTCGCCCGCGGCTGGTTCGACCGCTACCTGCGCGCCGAGTCCGAAGCACTCGACACGACGGCCCCCTGAAGACGTGCCCCGGTCGGGCTCTTCGAGGCATGTCCCGACGCTCGGCCGATGGGCATTCGCCCTTGCATACCCCCGACGCGGGGGCGCATCAGGACACGTCCGAGGGACTGTCCCTCGGACGTGTCAGTTTCGGGCGAGGCGGAACCCGGCGAAGATCTGCCGGCGGATGGGGAGGTCCCAGTTCCGGAAGCTCGGCCGCGCGACCGTCGGGTGCGTCGCCCACGACGAGCCGCGCAGCACCTTGTACTCGGGCCCGAAGAACACCTCGGAGTACTCGCGGTACGGGAACGCCTCGAAGCCGGGGTAGGCGGAAAAGTCGGACGCGGTCCACTCCCAGACCTCGCCGACACTCCCGAGCAGGCCGAGCGAGGCTGCGTGCTCCCATTCGGCCTCGGTCGGCAGCCGCCGCCCGGCCCAGCGGGCGAAGGCATCCGCCTCGTTCCACGAGACGTGCTGGACGGGCTCGTCCGCCGCGATCGGCTCGAGCCGCCCGAACCTGCGCACGAGCCACAGGTCGCCGTCGCGCTCCCAGCCGAGGGGCGGCTCGTGCCAACCCCCGTCGGCCAGAAACGCGGCGTACTCGCCGTTCGTCACCGGCGTCGAGCCGATCCGGAACGCCGGCAGCTCGACCTCGTGGACGGGCCGCTCGTTGTCGTAGGCCCACGGGTGGTCTCCGCCGAGCGCGCACCGACCGCCCGCGACGGGCACGTCCTCGCCCGGCCCGAGCCGCGCCGGCCCAACCCGTGCCGGTCCGCCGCCCTCGTGGACGAGGCCTGAGAGTTGGAGCGTCTGCAGCATCGTCTCGACGTGCTGCTGCTCGTGCTGGGCGACGAGGCCGAAGACGAAGCCGCCACGGAGGAGCGGATCGGACACGTCGAGCTCGATCCCCTGGAGGACGTTGAGTACGCGTGCGCGCACCTCCGCCAGATACGCCCGGCCGGTCGCAGGGTCGAGCAGCGCGAGCGACGGGCGCTCCTCGCGCGGATGCTCGAACGCGTCGTAGACGTCGTCGCTCGTCGGGTAGATCGGCGCGGCGCCCGCCAGGCGGCGGAGCAGCCAGAGCTCCTCGAAGTGCCCGATGTGCGCCAGGTCCCACACGAGCGGCGACATCAGGGGCGAGTACTGCCGTACGAGCTCGTCGTCCGAGAGCGGCTCGAGTAGCCGCAACGTCCGCTCGCGCGCGATCTGGAGCTCGCAGGCGATCCGGTCCTTGAGCTCGGCGTTCTCGAGGGCGGCGGCGCTCACCATCGGGCGCGAAGTCTAGGGACGGGCCGCCGGATCCTGCACGCGTGCCCGCTTCCGTAGGATCATCGCAGCTCGCCATGAGTCTCTCGGCCGCCGAGATCGTCTTCACCGACGTCACGAAGCGCTACCCGGGCAGGGACAGCGCCGCCGTCCGGAACCTGTCGCTCGTCGTCCCGGCCGGCGAGATCTGCGTCCTCGTCGGCCCGTCGGGCGCGGGGAAGACGACCGCGATGAAGCTCGTCAACCGGCTGATCGACTTCGATGAGGGCGACATCACGATCGACGGCCAGAGCATCCGCAAGCTCGACGTCGTCGAGTTGCGGCGCGGGATCGGCTACGTCATCCAGCAGATCGGCCTCTTTCCGCACATGACCGTCGGGGACAACGTGGCGGTCGTTCCGCGTCTCCTCGGCTGGCCGAAGCAGCGGGTCCGTGACCGGGTGGCCGAACTGCTCGAGCTCGTCGGACTGGAGCAGGGAGACGGCGAGCGCTATCCCGCGCAGCTCTCGGGCGGCCAGCGCCAGCGCGTCGGCCTAGCCCGGGCGCTCGCCGCCGACCCGAAGGTGATGCTCATGGACGAGCCCTTCGGCGCGCTCGATCCGATCACGCGGGACCGGCTCCAGAACGAGTTCCTGCGCCTCCACGAGGTCGAGCGGAAGACGGTCATCTTCGTCACGCACGACATCGACGAGGCGATCAAGCTCGGCGACAAGATCGCGATCCTGCGCGAAGGCGGCGTGCTCGCCCAGTACGACACGCCCGACGCGATCCTGGCCCGGCCCGCCGACGACTTCGTCGCCCGCTTCGTCGGCGCCGATCGCGGCCTCAAGCGGCTCGCGCTGCGGCGGCTGTCCGAGATCGAGCTCGACTCCCCGAACGGCCTGCCGCTCGACGGCCCGCGCACGAGCCTGCAGACGACGCTCCGCGACGCGCTCTCGCTGATGCTCACCGAGGGCAGCGAGCGGCTCGTCGTCGTCGACGACGACGGCGAGGTCGCGGGCGTGCTCTCCGTCGGCCACGTCAGCCGGCTGCTCGCCGCGGAGGACAGATCGTGAGCGGCGGCGGGCCGGTGATCCCGAACTTCGGGGGCGCCAGCAAGTGCGTCACGAACAACGACCTGTTCTGCACCGACTGGGTGCGCGACAACTGGCGCGGCACGCTCGAGCCGGCGCTCGTCGAGCACATCAAGCTGACCGCCATCGCAGTCTCGATCGGCTTCGTGATCGCGCTCGCCGGTGCGATCGTCGCGCGTCGCTTCCGCTTCGTGGAGCACCCGTTCAGCCTGTTCGGCGCGCTCGTCTACACGATCCCGAGCATCGCGCTCTTCCAGTTGCTCGTCCCGATCACGGGGTTGACCGAGACGACGGTCGAGATCGCGCTCGTCGGCTACACGCTTCTGATCCTGTTCCGGAACGACCTCGCCGGCTTTCGCGCCGTTCCCGACGACGTGATCGAGGCGGCGCGCGGGATGGGCCTGCGCGGCCACGAGATCCTGTGGCGGGTCGAGTTGCCGCTCGCGATGCCGGCGATCATCGCCGGCCTGCGCATCGCCGTCGTGACCATCGTCAGCCTGGCCACCATCGCCGCATTCGTGATCCCGGAGGGCCTCGGCCACCCGATCTTCATCGCGCTTCGCGACTACTTCAAGACGGAGATCATCGCGGCCGGCGTCCTCGCCGTGCTGCTCGCGCTCGTGCTCGACGGCGGGCTCGTGCTGGCGCAACGGTTTCTCACCCCGTGGACGAGGGCGAGGGCCGCATGATCCTGTTCGACAGCGTCGGGCCGGGCACGTTCCTCGACGGCTTCCAGTTCATCGGCGACAACGGCTGGCTGATCTGGCACAAGGCGGTCGAGCAGATCGAGCTCTCCGCGGCCGCGCTCGGCCTGGCGATCGTGATCGCGATTCCGATCGGCGTGATCCTCGGGCACTACCACCGCGGGTCGTTCCTCGCCATCAACATCTCGAACATCGGCCGCGCACTGCCGAGCCTGGCCGTGGTCGCGATCGGCATCTCCGTGCTCGGCATCTCCTTCACGAACGTGATGGTCGCGCTCGTCATCCTGGCCGTGCCGCCGATGCTGACCAACGCCTACGTGGCCGTCGACGAGGTCGACCGCGAGGTCGTCCAGGCGGCGAGAGGCATGGGCATGCGCGAGCGGGACGTGCTGTTCAGGGTCGAGTTGCCGCTCTCGCTGCCGCTGCTCTTCGGCGGTATGCGGACAGCCGCGGTGTACGTGGTCTCGACCGCGACCATCGCGGCAATCGCAGGCGGTGGCGGCCTCGGCGACATCATCGTCAACCAGGCGAGCTACCGCTTCGAGGGCGTTCTCGGCGCCGCTTACTGCGTGATCGCACTCGCCCTCCTCGCCGACTTCGGCCTGGGCGCAGTCCAGTACGCGGTCAGCCCACGCGGTCTGCGCCCACGGACGCTGTTCACGGCCAACCGGGCGAGTTCCCAGCCGGTGCTCGACAAGTAGGGTTCGCCGGACCAGGGCCCAGCCGGGGCCCCGAGGAAGGGAGTGGCAGTGATCAGGAAGCGGACCAGGCGTGCCGTCAAGGCCGCCTTCTGCATCTCGTTCGGAGTCGCACTCGTCTTAGGAGCACTTGCCGCCGGCACGCTGAAAGCCGCCGCCGCTCAGCCGACGGTGTCGATCGGATCGAAGAACTTCACCGAGGAGTACATCCTCGGCGAGTTGTACAAGCAGGCGCTCCAGGCCAAGGGCTACAAGGTCTCCTACCACAGCAACATCGGCTCGACGGAGATCATCGACAAGGCACTGACGAGCGGGCAGATCAACTTCTATCCGGAGTACACGGGGACGATGTTGAGCGTCACGTTCCACAACGACACGGTGTTCAAGTCGGCCGCGGCGACGTACGCGGCGGCGCTCAAGGCGCAGAAGAAGCGGGGCTACACCCTCTTCGCCCAGACGCCCTTCTCGGACACGGACGCCATGGGCACGCTGACGACGACGGCCAAGAAGTACGGCCTGAAGACGGTCAGCGACATGAAGAAGGTGTCCGGCCTGTCGGTCTGCGCGATGCCCGAGTTCCAGACCCGCTACGCCGGACTCGTCGGGCTGAAGAAGGCGTATGGCATCACCAGCGTGAAGTTCGTGCCACTGGCCGGGATCTCGGTCTACCAGGCGATCGACTCCGGCAAGTGCAAGATCGGCGACGTGTTCTCGACCGATCCGCCGCTGGCGGGAACGAAGTACACGGTGCTCACGGACACGAAGTTCATCTTCGGCTTCCAGAACGTGGCGCCGATCGTGAACGGCAAGCTCGCGACGACGCTCGGCTCGAAGTTCCGCTCGACCGTCGACGCGGTCTCGTCCAAGCTGACCACTCCGGCGATGATCGCGATGAACAAGGCGGTCGCGATCGACAAGAAGTCGCCCCAGGCGGTCGCCTCGGCCTTCCTGAAGGCGAACCACCTGAAGTAGAGACAGCGTGGGGGGCGGGCTCAGCCCGTTCCCCACACCTTTTCCGCGGTTTCGGCGATCGTGCGCAGCTTCGCCCACTGGTCGTCCTGGCCGAGTGCGTTGCCGACGACGGACGTGCCGAAGCCGCACTGCGGCGAGAGCGCGAGCCGCTCGAGGGGCACGAACCGGGCTGCTTCCTCGATGCGCCGCGCCAGCTCGTCGGGGGTCTCGCGGCGCGGCGTCTTCGTCGTGACGAGCCCGAGCACGACGACCTTGTCCTCCGGGACCTCCCGCAGCGGCTCGAAGCCGCCGGAGCGCTCGTCGTCGTACTCGAGCAGCAGCCGGTCCGCGTCGATCCGGGCGAAGATTTGCCCGGCCAGCGCGTCGTAGCTTCCCTCGACGAGCCAGCGGCTGCCCTGGTTGCCGCGGCACAGGTGAAAGCCGAATGTGACCCCCGCCGGAGCGGCGGCGATGACGTGGTTGTCGAGCTCGAGCCAGGTGTCGACCGAGCCGCGCGTCTCGTAGAACGAACGCCAACGCTCGTCGAGGAGCAGCGGGTAGTGCGGCGCGTCGAGCTGGAGGTAGGTCGCCCCGAGCCGTGCGAGCTCCTCCACCTCCTCGTGCAGGATCTCGGCCACGTCCCAGAGGAACTCCTCGAGCGTCGGGTAGGCGGCGGTCGAGCGCTCCGGGTCCCAGAACTGCGAGAACAGGCCGGGGCTCGGCAGCGTCACCTTGAGCAGGCGATCCGTGCGTCCGCGCGCGTAGGCGAACTCGTCGGCGGAGAGGAAGCGGCGGCGGGAGAGCTTCGACCCGACGGCGAGCGGCGGCCGTTCGAGACGGAGGTCGCCGACGACGTCGCTCTTCCAGTCGCCCCAGAGGAAAGCGTCGAGGTCCCACTCGCCGAAACCGTCGACCGCCTCGACCATCTGGCTCTGGAACGAGAGGCGTCGCAGTTCGCCGTCGGTGACGACGTCGAGCCCGCACTCGGCCTGCCGGCGCAGCACCTCGTCGACCGCCGCGTCCTCGGCGGCGCGCAGCTCGTCGTCGCCGGTCTCGTCCCGTAGCCGCCGCTCGCGCGCCGCGAGGAGCTCCGGCGGGCGCAGCAGGCTGCCGACGTGATCGGAGCGCGGGACCGTCATCGCGCCGGGCTCGGCTGCACGACCTCGGTCTGCTCGCACGACCGGCGCGAGTCCGAGTCGGAGATGCCGATCGCCGCCACGAACGACCCCGCGAGCGCCAGCCCCGCCGAGACGAGCATGGCCACGCGGAACCCGTCCATCGAGGCGGCACGGAGCACCTCGCCATGCTGACCGCGTTCGAGCGGAACACCGCTGCCGCCGCTCGAGTGGAAGACGAGGAGGACGACGAGCCCGAGCACCGCGACCGTGAGCAGGTTCCCGAGTCGGGCGAACGTCTGGTTGAGGCCGGAGGCGATTCCCGAGAACCGCTCGGGTGCCGACGACAGCGCCGTCGAGGTGATCGGCGCGACGACCATCGAGAGGCCGAGGGCGAAGACCAGCAGCCCCGGAATACCGAGGCTGAAGAAGTCGGACTCGCTGCGCATGAACGAGAACAGGACGAGCCCCGCTGCGACCAGGATGGGCCCGGTGGTCAGCAGCAGTCGCGGCCCGCGCTCGTCCGCGAGTCGGCCGAACCGCGGTGAGAGCACGATCATCACGATGCTCGCGGGCACGTTCGCGAGACCCGCCTCGGCGGGCGAGAACCCCAGGAATTGCAGGTAGATCGTGAAGAAGAAGAAGAACCCGGCGAGTGCCCCGTAGACGAGCAAGGTCTCGAGGTTCGCGAACGCGAAGTTCCGCCGCCGAAAGAGCGCGAACGGGAGCAGCGGCTCGGCCACCCGGCGCTCGACGATCACGAACGCGACGAGCGCGCCGACCGCGACGGCGAACGACCACCACACAGCCCCGAATCCGCTCGCGGCACCCTCGACCATCCCGTAGGTGAGCATGCCGAACCCGAGCGCGGCGAGCGCCGAGCCGGGCACGTCGAGCCGTCCGATGCGATGCTCGGCGAGCTTGCCGCAGCGCCCTCGATTCGCGAGCACGATCGCCGCGGCGGCGAGCGGCAGGTTGATGAAGAAGATCCAGCGCCACGAGACCCACTCGACGAGCACGCCGCCGAGTGGCGGCCCACCGAGCGTGGCCACGCTCGTGAACGCGGTCCAGAGCCCCACCGCCCGGCCCGCGTCGTCGCCGTAGGTCTCCCGCAGGAGCGCGAGGCTGTTCGTCGTCATGAAGGCGGCCCCCACGCCCTGGAGTGCCCGCGCCGCGATCAGCACGCCGCCGGTCGGGGCGAGACCGGCGAGCACGGACGCCAGCGCGAAACCGACGATGCCCGCGACGAATGTCTCGCGGCGGCCGCCCCGGTCGCCCACCGCGCCCGCCGGCAGGTAGAGCGCCGCGAGCGCGAGCGAGTAGGCCAGGAAGACCCACTGCTCGCCCGCGAGGCTGAAGTGGAGGTCGTCCTGGATCGTCGGCAACGCGACGACGACAACGCTCGCATCGACGAAGGCGAGCGCCGAGCCGAGCACCGTCGCGGCGAGGGTCAGGCGCCGGGCACGATCCTCGCTCGGGGAGATCACCGTCACGGGCGATTGACAACGAACACTAGGCGCAGAACACTCCTGGCCTACCCAACCCGCCCCGGAAGGAGCACCGAGATGGCCGCGAGCGCGAACGGCTGGCAGGTGGCAAACGTCGACGAGATCCCGCCCGTCAAGGACGACTGGCCGGCGACCTGGAAGTCGGTCCGCCACCACTTCGGCATCACCGGCTTCGGCGTCAACGCCGTCACGAAGGACGCCGGCGAGGTCCTGATCCCCGAGCACACAGAGCTGGAGTCGGGCCAGCAGGAGCTCTACTTCGTCCACGCGGGCACGGTGAAGGCGACGGTGGACGGCGAGGAGGTCGCGCTGCCGACAGGATCCTTCCTCCACTGCGAGCCGGGCGTCGTCCGGCAGTTCGAGTCAGCCGCGTCGCCGACGACACTGCTCGTGATGGGCGGCACCCCCGGCCAGGCGTACGAGCTTCCCGGGTGGGAGGAGTAGCCTGAGCCCGCGAGCGGGTGTGGCGGAACTGGTAGACGCGCCGGGTTTAGGTCCCGGTGGGGCTGACGCTCCTTGGAGGTTCGAGTCCTCTCGCCCGCACTGCCGCGTAGACCTCGGTGAGGCTCGCGCCTGCGTCCGGGGCCGGCAGGCCGCGCGCGGCATCGACGAGGCCGGGCCACCGCTCGGTGTAGAAGCGGACGACGTCGCCCTCGGGCCGGCGCCAGAGACAGTGCGCGATCAGCAGGAGCTCCGGCAGGACGCCGGGCACGCCGTCGAGCGGGCCGTCGATCCGCACCGGGTGCGCCTCGTGGTCGCGGCTCGGGACGAGCTTGCCCGCCGCGCCGCCGTATGCGTCGCTGCACGCGTAGCTGAGCCGCCCGATCCGGGCGGTGAACGCCGCCGACAGGCAGAGGTGGCATGGCTCGAGCGCCGTCCACAGCGTCCACGCCTCGTAGGTTCGATCGGACGGGAGCCCGAGCAGCGCGTTGACCTCCGCGTGCGCGAGCCGGGACTCGCCGAGCTCGGCGCCCTCCGCCGAGCCGAACATCCGGTTGCGCCCGCGGGCGACGATCCGGCCCGACTCGTCCGTGATCACGGCTCCGACCGGGATCGTCCCTGCCGTGTAGGCCTCCCACATGAGCACGAAGACGTCGACCCAGGGGCCCTCGTACGCGTCGAGCTCGGTCCACCTGGTCACGGACCGATCCTAGAAGAGAGGCCCCCGAACCGGGGGCCTCTCGGAGAGTGCTCGCGTCGGGCCCGGACTAGCCGGTTCCGTACACCCGCGAGCGAGGCTGAGCGACTGCTCGAGAGCCGGTGGCTGTCGTCGCACGTCAAGGCGCAAGTCCATGCGACGCTCGCGCTCTACTACTCGTCCCGGCACGGCGGCAGCGAGTAACACGGCCCTGGAGGGCAGAACCCAGCAGCCGTCCGAGCGCGACCGCGGATAATGCACAGCTATGAGTTCGTCGCCTGGCGAGCCCGACGCTGACGTCGTCAGGCGTGTCCAAGCCAGCTTCGCCCGTCAAGGAGCGATGGCCACCCTCGGCGCAGAGCTTGCCGACGTCTCCGTCGGCCATGTCACCATCGCGCTCGCGATCGAGCCGCGCCTGTCGCAACAGCATGGCTTCCTGCACGCGGGCGTCGTCGTCTCGGCGCTCGACAGTGCGTGCGGCTACGCGGCGTTGACGCTGATGCCCGCCGACATGGAGGTGCTGACCGTCGAGTTCAAGGTGAACCTGCTGGCTCCGGCCAGCGGCGCCAGCCTCGTCGCGGAGGGCCACGTCGTCCGTGCCGGGCGCACGCTGACCGTCTGCCAGGGCGAGGCGTTCACCGAGGGCGTCGCGCGTGTTCATGTGGCGACGATGCTGGCCACGATGATCGCTCGGCCCGTCCGCTCGGTCGAAGCCGTCTGAGCGGTCGGAACTCCGCCAGTTGATCGGACAGGCCGGAAACGGACGAGTCCAAACCGTCCCCCCACCCTTGGGAGGGGGACCCCTCCACCCGCCACGCGCTCGGATCGTAGGGGTCGAATGCGCGCGCAGGCGGGGCGTGATCGTGCCGATTGTGTGACGATCCGTCCCCGCCTCCCCCGGCGGCCGGGCAGAACCGGTCTGCTTGAATGGCCAGGTGGAGACGAGGGTCGAAGAGCTGTCGGCTGACAAGGTGCGCCTGAGCGTCGACGTGCCGAGCACGGACGTGCAGCACGCCGTCGAGCACGCCGCGTCCGATCTGGCCGCGTCTCTGAAGATTCCCGGCTTCCGGAAGGGCAAGGTGCCGCTGCCGGTGCTCGTCGCGCGCGTCGGCAAGGACCGCCTCTACTCGGAAGCTGTCGAGAGCCACATCGGCGGCTGGTACCGCGCGGCCGTGGCCGGCTCGCGCATCCGGCCCGCCTCGAACCCCGAGTACACCTACGACCTGCCGGACTCGCCCGAGGCCGCGTTCAGCTTCACGGCCACCGTCGACGTGCAGCCGAAGGTCGAGATCGCCGACTGGACGACGCTCGAGGTGCCGGTCCACACCGCCGAGGTGCCCGCCGAGCTCGTCGACCGCGAGCTCGAGCTGCTCCGGAACGCCGTCGCCGAGCTCGCGCCGGTCGAGGGCCGGCCGGCTGCCGAAGGCGACGTCGTCGTGGTCGACCTGGTCAGCGAGTCCGGCGACTCCCGACGCGACGTGGTCGTCGAGCTCGGCGCCGGACGCCTCGTCGAGGAGCTCGAGCAGGGCCTCGTCGGGATGTCCGCCGGCGAGACGAAGGAGATCCGTTTCGAGGTCGGCGACGAGGGCGAGACGCAGGCAGTGGACGCGACCGTCCACGAGGTCAAGGAGAAGGTGCTGCCCCCGCTCGACGACGAGCTTGCGAAGACGGCCAGTGAGTTCGAGACGCTCGCCGCGCTCCGGGCCGACATCGAGTCGCGCCTCCGCGAGCAGCTCGACGAGGAGGTCGAGACCGAGTTCCGCGCTGCGGCCGTCGACGCGCTCGTCGACGCGTCTCACATCACGCCCGCCGAGGGGCTCGTGCAGGCGCGCGCGAACGCGCTGCTCGGCAACCTCGTCCAGTCGCTCGAGCGGCGCGGCGTCTCCGTCGAGGCGTATCTGGCCGTGTCCGGGCAGACGCCCGAGCAGGTGCAGGAGCGCGTCACCGCCGAGGCCGAGCGGTCGCTGGCCCGCGAGCTCGCGCTCGAGGCCGCCGCCGACAAGCTCGCGATCGAGGTCTCCGACGAGGAGCTCGCGCAGTTCGTCCGCGAGCAGGCGACCGTCGAGGGTGCCGAGGACGTCGACGCGCTGGTCACGGAGTTCCTCGCCGACGGGCGCGCCGAGCAGTTTCGCGAGGACATCCGGCTGCGCCAGGCGCTCGACCGGATCGTCTCCGAGGTGACGCGCATCCCGGCCGACCTCGCGGCCGCGCGTGAGAAGCTCTGGACCCCCGGGCAGGAGAAGCCCGAGGGCGCTACGAAGTTGTGGACACCAGGCCAGGAGGAGAAAACAGCATGACTCAGGACAACGCCCGCTTCGGGTGGGAGTACAGCCGCCCGGCTCCGGCGCCGCAGATGAGCCCGCTCATCCCGATGGTGATCGAGCAGACCTCGCGCGGCGAGCGCGCGTTCGACATCTACTCGCGCCTGCTCAACGAGCGGATCATCTTCCTCGGCACGCCGGTGGACGACCAGATCGCGAACCTGCTCGTCGCCCAGCTCCTCCATCTCGAGTCGGAGGACCCGGACAAGGACATCTCGATCTACATCAACTCGCCCGGCGGCTCGGTCTACTCGGGCCTGGCCATCTACGACACGATGCAGTTCATCAAGCCGGACGTGCAGACCATCTGCGTCGGCATCGCGATGAGCATGGGCGCACTCCTTCTTGCCGGCGGCGCGAAAGGAAAGCGGATGGCGCTGCCGAACGCAAAGATCCTGATCCACCAGGTGTGGGGCGGCTTCCAGGGGCAGGCCACCGACATCGAGATCCACGCTCGGGAGACGATCGCCCTCAAGCGCAAGATGGAAGAGATCATGGCCAAGCACACCGGACAGGAGCTGGACAAGGTCGCCAGGGACATGGAACGCGACTACTTCATGACGTCCCACGAGGCCAAGGACTACGGGATCATCGACACCGTAATCGAGCATCGCTAGATCGAGTGCTAGCAACCGAGGCCAATACGAGGTACAAGTTGACAGTGGGGCTGGGGAGATAACAGACGATGGCGCGCGCAAGCGACTCCAACGACCAGCTGCTGTGCTCCTTCTGCGGGAAGAGCCAGCGGCAGGTCAAGAAGCTCATCGCCGGCCCCGGCGTCTACATCTGCGACGAATGCATCGATCTCTGTAACGAGATCATCGACGAGGAGCTGACCGCTCCCTCGCACCTCGATCTCGACACGCTGCCGAAGCCGACGGAGATCTACGAGCACCTCAACGAGTACGTCGTCAGCCAGGAGGAGGCGAAGCGCACCCTCGCCGTCGCCGTCTACAACCACTACAAGCGTGTCCAGATGGGGCAGACGGACGACGACGTCGAGCTGCAGAAGTCGAACATCCTGCTGCTCGGCCCGACCGGTTGCGGCAAGACCCACCTCGCGCAGACGCTGGCCCGCATCCTCAACGTCCCGTTCGCGATCGCCGACGCGACCGCGCTCACCGAGGCCGGCTACGTCGGCGAGGACGTCGAGAACATCCTGCTCAAGCTGATCCAGGCCGCCGACTTCGACATCAAGAAGGCGGAGACCGGGATCATCTACATCGACGAGGTCGACAAGATCGCGCGCAAGGCGGACAACCCCTCGATCACGCGCGACGTGTCGGGCGAGGGTGTCCAGCAGGCGCTGCTCAAGATTCTCGAGGGGACGGTTGCCTCGGTGCCGCCGCAGGGCGGGCGCAAGCACCCGCACCAGGAGTTCCTCTCGATCGACACGACCAACATCCTCTTCATCTGCGGCGGCGCGTTCGCCGGCCTCGAGAAGATCATCGCGCGCCGCATCGGCAAGAACGCCGTCGGCTTCGGCGCCAAGATCCATTCGAAGCACTCCGTCGAGAGCGCCGAGCTGCTCGGCGAGGTCATGCCCGAGGACCTGCTCTCCTACGGGCTGATCCCCGAGTTCATCGGCCGCCTGCCGGTCGTGTCGCACGTCCACCAGCTGCAGCGTGAGGACCTGGTCAAGATCCTCACCGAGCCGAAGAACGCGCTCGTCAAGCAGTACCACCGCTTCTTCGCGTACGACTCGATCGAGCTCGTCTTCACCGAGGACGGGCTGTGGGAGATCGCCCAGCGCGCCCTCGAGCGCGAGACCGGCGCCCGCGGCCTGCGCTCGATCATCGAGGGCGCGCTCCTCGACGTGATGTTCGAACTGCCGTCGCGCCGGGACGTCTCCAAGTGCGTGATCACGAAGGAGACGATCTCCAAGGGTCAGAAGCCGACGCTCGTCACGATGGGCGGCACGGTCGCCGGCGAGTTCGACGACGAGATCGCAGAAGAAAGCGCCTGACCCGCCGCCGCTACGCCGAGCGGATCTCAGGCAGGTGGCGGTCGCGCACGTATTCGAGGATCGCCTCCAGCAGCCGCCACGAGTGGAGCACGTGCTCCTTCGCGAGGACTCGGGCGCCCGTCGCCGAGCCGGCGCCGATCGCCGCGCGGATCGCCTGGTGCTGGTCGTCGTTTCGCGCATACAGCTCGTCGAGCTCGGCGCGCGCGACCCAGGTGATCTGCCCGATGAACGTCCGGCGGGCTCCCTTCGCCATGCGCTCGACGTACGGCGAGCCGGCGGCCGCGTAGATCACGTCGTGGAACGCGTAGTTCGCCGTCATCCACTCGATCGCGAGCGCGTTGTCCTCGACGCCGCTGCGTGCCTTGGCGCGCAGCTCGAGCGTGAGTACGCCGAAGCGATGCTCCGCCTCGTCGAGCCGCCGCAGGTCGTCGGCGGTCATCCGCGGCGTCGCCAGCTCGGTGGCGAGGCTCTCGAGCTCCGCGCGAACGAGGAACGCCTCCCGTAGCTCGTCGCGCGAGAGCGTCCGCACGCGGACGCCGCGATTGGGGACGAAGGAGACGAGCCCGAGCGCGGCCAGCCTGCGCAGCGCCTCGCGGATCGGCGTGCGGCTGACGCCGAAGCGCTCCGAGAGCTGCTCCTGCCGGAGAACGACGCCGGCCTCGATCGCACCCGAGACGATCTCGTCCTCGAGGACGAGAGCGATCTCGTCGGCCTTCGTGGACAGCGACGGCGGCACCACGGTGCCCAGTCTACGAGGGCTATCCGGCAGGTGGAACGAGCGCGTAGCTCGACGAGTCGACCTGCACGGGCATGAACGGCAGCCCGTGATCGCTCGCCCATCCGTCGATCAGGCGCGCGACCTCGCCACCGTCGTCGGTGTCGAGGATCACGCCGCAGCCACTCTCCGTGAGCTCGCCGTCGACGCCGCCGGCCGCGAGCGCCGCGAGCACCCCCGGACCGTCGACCGCTCTCGTCAGCTCCACAGCAATCGTCATGCCGCCTCCTTCGCTCCGAACTGCTCTTCCTCGGTCGATCCCTTGAGCGCGAGCGTCGAGGACTCACCGCCCGAGATCGTCTCGACGACCGCGTCGAAGTAGCCGGCGCCGACCTCGCGCTGGTGCCGGCTCGCCGAGTAGCCGTCCTCCTCCATCGCGAACTCGTGCTCCTGCAGCCGCACGTAGGCGGCCATGCCCTCGTCCGCATACCCGCGCGCCAGTTCGAACATGGCCGCGTTCAGCGCGTGGAAGCCGGCGAGCGTGACGAACTGGTAGCGATAGCCGAGCGCGCCGAGCTCCTGCTGGAAACCCGCGATCTGCGCGTCGTCGAGGTGCCGCTTCCAGTTGAAGGACGGCGAGCAGTTGTACGCCATCAGCTTGCCCGGGAAGCGCTCGTGGATCGCCTGCGCGAACTCGCGCGCCTCGCCGAGGTCGGGCGTCGAGGTCTCGAACCAGAGCAGGTCGGCGTACGGCGCGTACGCGAGCGAGCGGGCGATCGCCGGCTCGAGACCGGCGTCGATGCGGAAGAAGCCCTCGGGCGTGCGCTCGCCCGTGCAGAACGGCCGGTCTCGCTCGTCGACGTCGCTCGTCAGGAGCGTCGCGGAGTGCGCGTCGGTGCGGGCGACGACGAGCGTGGGCACGTCGAGGACGTCGGCCGCCAGGCGGGCCGCGGCGAGCGTTCGAAGGAACTGGCTCGTCGGGACGAGCACCTTGCCGCCGAGGTGACCGCACTTCTTCTCCGAGGCGAGCTGGTCCTCGAAATGGACGCCCGCGGCCCCGGCCTCGATCATCGACTTCATCAGCTCGAACGCGTTCAGCGCGCCGCCGAAGCCCGCCTCCGCGTCGGCGACGACCGGCGCCAGCCAGTACCGGTCGCGGTCGCCCTCGGCCCAGTGGATCTGGTCGGCGCGGAGTAGCGCGTTGTTGATGCGGCGGACGAGCGCCGGCGCCGAGTTGGCCGGATAGAGGCTCTGGTCGGGATAGGTGTGGCCGGAGACGTTGGCGTCGGCAGCCACCTGCCAGCCGGAGACGTAGATCGCCTTCAGCCCGGCCTTGACCATCTGCACGGCCTGGTTCCCCGAGAGGGCTCCGAGACTGGGCACGAACGGCTCTGTCTGGAGAAGCGTCCACAGGCGCTCGGCGCCGAGCCGTGCCAGCGTGTGCTCGACGACGACCGAGCCGCGCAGCCGCTCGACCTCGTCGGTCGAGTAGGGGCGCTCGATGCCGTGCCAGCGGTCGCCGTGCGGTGTCACGCGGCCGTTCGAACCCATGGAAGTCTCCTTCGCCTCGTCAGTTGTCGTGATCGCACTCGCACGGATCCGGGCACGTGCACTCGGCGAGCTCGGCGGTCGTCAACACGACGTCCTCATGCTCGGCCTCGTTCTCGTTTGGGATCCACGATTGCGTCGCTGGAGCCATCATATCGTCTATTTGTAGCATCTCGGATCCGAGATATCCAGATCTGGGATCCGACAAACACCGGGAGGCTGCACGTGTCGGCTCGTAGAATGGCCCGATGGACCCGCTCTACCGTCCGCACGGCGTCGAATCCCGCTGGCAGGAGACCTGGGAGGCGGAAGGTCTCTACAACGCCGAGGCTGCGGATCCACGCGAGCCGTTCACGATCTGTCTGCCGCCGCCGAACGTCACCGGCGAGCTGCACATGGGCCACGCCCTGAATGCCTCGTGCCAGGACGTGCTGATCCGCTGGCACCGCATGCGCGGCTTCAACGCGCTCTGGCAGCCGGGCTACGACCACGCGTCGATCGCGCTGCAGAACGTGATGGTGCGGCGGCTGGCCGCCGAGGGGATCGACTACCGCGAGCTGGGGCGAGACGGATTCGAGCAGCGCTGCTGGGAGTTCATCGACCAGTACGGCGGTCACATCGTCGGCCAGCTCCGCTCGCTCGGAGCTTCGCTCGACTTCCGGCGGATCCGGTTCACGATGGACGAGGCCTACACGCGCGCCGTGATGCACTTCTTCGTCCACCTGTGGAACAAGGGGACGATCTACCGCGCGAACCGGATCGTGAACTGGTGCACCGGCTGCGCGAGCACCGTGTCCGATCTCGAGGTCGACCATCTCGACGTCGACGACACGCTCTTCTTCGTCCGCTACCCGCTCGCCGACGGCTCGGGGCACATCACGATCGCGACCGTGCGACCGGCCACGATCCTCGCCGACGTGGCCGTGGCGGTGAACCCCCGGGACGAGCGCTACCGCGACCTCGTCGGCAAGGAGGCGGTCGTGCCGATCGTCGAGCGTCGCGTTCCGATCATCGCGGACGAGCGCGTCGAGCTCGACTTCGGCTCGGGCGCCCTCAAGATCACGCCGGGGCACGACACGCTCGACTGGGAGATCGGCCGGGACCACTCGCTGCCGGAGCCGATGGTGGTCGGCCTGGACGGGCGCATGAACGCCGAGGCGGGGCCGGAGTACGCGGGCCTCACCCAGGAGCAGGCCGACGCGAAGATCGTCGCCGAGCTCGAGCGTCAGGGGTTGCTCGAGCAGCGGGAGGCGTACCGTCACTCGGTCGGCCACTGCAACCGCTCGCGCGACCGGATCGAGCCGCTCGTGCTCCTGCAGTGGTGGGTGGAGATGGAGGAGCTCGCCGCGCCGGCGATCGCGGCGCTGCGCAGCGGCCGCGTGCGCTCGAAGCCGGAGCAGCAGACGAAGGTGATGCTCTCCTACCTCGAGAACATCCGCCCCTGGTGCATCTCGCGGCAGCTCTGGTGGGGCCACCGCATCCCGGTCTGGTACTGCCCCGACGGACACGCGACGGTCGCCGAGACGCCCCCGTCCGCCTGCGCCGAGTGCGGGAGCGGCGAGCTCGCCCAGGACGAGGACGTGCTCGACACGTGGTTCTCGTCCGCGTTGTGGCCGTTCGCGACGCTCGGCTGGCCCGAGCGGACGCCAGATCTCGAGCGCTTCTACCCCGGGGATGTCTGCTCGACGGGCCGCGACATCAACTTCCTCTGGGTCTCACGGATGATCTGGGCCGGCCTCGAGCTGATGGGCGACATCCCGTTCTCGGCCGTCAACTACCACTCGATGATCCTCGCGCCCGACGGGCGCCGGATGTCGAAGAGCCTCGGCACCGGCATCGACCCGACCGATCTCGTGGAAAAGCACGGCGCCGACGCGACGCGCTACGGCCTCTTGAAGATGTCGTCCTCTCAGGACGTGCGCTTCTCCGCGGGCGCGATCGAGGAAGGCCGAAAGCTCGCGAACAAGCTCTGGAACGTGGCGCGGCTGATGCTGTCGCAGGCCGAGGGCGTCCAGCCGGCGGTGCGGCCCCAGGCGGCCGAGGAGCACTGGATTCTGTCGCGGCTCGACGAGGTGCGCGATCAGCTCGGTGGCGCGATCCCGCGCTTCGAGTTCGCCGCAGGCGTCGACGCGCTCTACCACGTCACCTTCGACGACTTCTGCGACTGGTACGCGGAGGCGATCAAGCCGCGTCTCTACGGCGGAGATGCCGACGCGCAGGCGACGGCCCTGGCTGCGCTCGAGCAATTGCTCGCCCTTCTGCACCCGGTCATGCCGCATGTCACCGAGGAGATCTGGTCGCAGTTCCACGAGACGCGTCTGATCGTTTCGCCGTGGCCGGAGGCGGCGGAGCGCGACGCGAACGCCGAGGCGGTGGTCGATAAGGCGCGTGAAGCGGCGGCGATCTTCCGGCGGAGCGGTGTTCGTGTCGAGCTCACACATGCCGACTCGGCGCGGATCTTCGACGCGGTCGTCAAGCCCGAGCGGCAGAAGGCGAACGGCGACGTGGAGGTCGAGCGGGCGCGGCTGCGCAAGGAGATCGAGCGCGCCGAAGGCATGCTCTCCAACGAGCGCTTCACGGCCAACGCGCCGGCCGAGGTCGTCGAGGCCGAGCGCGAGAAGCTCGAGCGCTACCGGCGTGAGCTCGATGCGCTGGGTGGGTGAGTGTCCGGGGCGGTTGACTGGCTCGAGTCGCTGAGCCCGTGGCCCGCCGACGGGTTCGGGCTGGAGCGGATGCGGGCGCTCCTCGCCGAGCTCGGCGACCCGCAGCTCGACTTTCCGTCGATCCACGTCGTCGGGACGAACGGCAAGTCGACGACGACGCGGACGATCGAGGAGACGTTGCTGCGCGAGGGCGTCGGAGCAGCCGCGTATACGAGCCCGCACGTGAACGGCTGGTCGGAGCGGATTCGCGTCGGCGGCGAGGAGCCCGACATCGAGCGGGCGCTCGCTCGCGTTCAGGCGCCTGCCATGGCGCTCGGGGCAACGCAGTTCGAAGTCCTGACGGCAGCCGCCCTGGCCGAGTTTGCCGACGCGGGTGTCGAGGCGGCGGCGATCGAGGCCGGCCTCGGCGGGCGACACGACGCCACGAACGTCCTTCGCTCGCCGGTGCAGGTGCTGACGAACGTCGCGCTCGAGCACACCGAGGTGCTCGGCTCGACACGCGAGGCGATCGCCGCAGAGAAGCTCGCGGTCGTCCAGCCCGGCTCCACTGTCCTCCTCGGCGAGCCGGAGTGGGAGCCGCTCGCCCGCCTGAACGGTGCGGCCCGCGTCGTCGTCGAGACGGGCGGCAACCGCGCGCTCGCGGGCGTCGCGGCCTCGGCCTTCCTCGGCCGGCCGGTCGAGCCAGCCGAGGTGCATCTCCCCGGGCGGCTCGACGTCCGCGGCGACGAGATCTGGGACGGCGCCCACACGCCCGAGGCGGTGCGGCACATCGCACCGTCGTTGCCCGCGATCGGCTCGATCGTCGCCTCGATCCTCTCCGACAAGGACATCGATGCCCTGCTGGCAGAGCTCGCGCGGCTGGCACCCCTGCTCGTCGCGACCAGCTCGGCAAACGAGCGCGCTCTCCCCGCGGCCGAACTGGCGATCCGCGCCGAAGCCCATTTCGACGTCGTCGAGGCCGTCGACGACCCGCTCGAGGCGATCCTGCGCGCGCACGAGCTCGGCGAGCCGGTCCTCGTGACCGGCTCCCTCTACCTGCTCGCGGATCTCGCGCAGCGCGCCCCCACCGGGGCCCGTCGGTGACCGAGGCCGAAGCCGTCGCCCGCTCGCCGTCGCTTGCAACGGTCGACTCCATGGCCGCCGAGCTGTCGGCGCTGGGCGTCGTCGAGGGAAGTGTCGTGCTCGCCCACTCGTCCCTCAGCTCCATCGGCTGGGTGTGCGGCGGAGCGGTCGCGGTCGTTCTCGCGCTCCAGCGGGCGGCGGGAGACGAGGGCACGCTCGTCATGCCCGCCCACTCGGGCGACCTGTCCGATCCTGCCGCGTGGCAGAGCCCGCCCGTCCCTCGCGAATGGTGGGACACGATCCGGGAGTCGATGCCGCTCTTCGATCGCGATCTGACACCGACCCGCGGCATGGGTGCCGTCGCCGAGTGCTTCCGGCGCGGCCCCGGCGTGCTCCGGAGCGAGCACCCACAGGTCTCGTTCTCTGCGCGCGGTCACCAGGCGGAGCGGATCGTGAGCGGGCACGCGCTCGCCGACAGCCTGTCCGAGCGCTCGCCGCTCGCGCGCGTCTACGAGCTCGACGGCGACGTCCTGCTGCTCGGCGTCGGCCACGAGCCGAACACGTCGCTGCACCTCGCCGAGTACCGGTCCGGACGGGCCCGGCCGGGACGCAACGGCGCGCCGCTCCTGGTGGACGGCGAGCGCCGCTGGGTGGAGTTCGAGGACGTCGAACTCGACTCGTCGGACTTCCCGCAGATCGGCGAGAGCTTCGAGCGCGAGAGCGGGACTCGTCGGGCACGGGTGGGGCAGGCAGAGTCGCTTCTCGTCTCGCAGCGGGCGCTGGTCGACCACGCGGTCGAGTGGATGCTGGAGAACCGCCCGCCGGTCGCAGCGGAAGGCGCGTGACCCCGTGGCCCAGCACGGTCCGCGCCTGAGTGTCTTCGTGTTCGTCGCCGTCGCTCTGGCGGCATTCGTCGGCTTGGCGTTTACGGCTGGGTACGTAATCGGCAAACTGCTGTTGTAGCCGTGCCGTTCGTCGACCCCCTCCTCGCGGATTTCTTCGCCACTCGCACCTGGTCCCTGACGCGCGCGGGGCTGATCGCGGCCGGCGTCGTCTTCTGGCTCGCGATCGGCTTCTGGACGTTCAAGGACGCGCGTCGCCGGATCAAGAGCCCGTGGCTCGTCGCGCTCGCGACGTTCGTCGGGCTCGTGCCGCCGTTCTTCGGCGCGCTGGTCTACATGCTCTTCCGGCCGCCCGAGTACCTGGAGGAGGTGCGCGAGCGAGAGCTGGAGATGCGCGCGATCGAGGAGCGGCTCGCTGCCGGCAGCGGCGAGTGTCCCGTCTGCCGCGCTGCGGTGGAGCCGTCCTTCCTCGTCTGCCCGGTGTGCACGACGCGTCTGAAGGAGGCGTGCGTGTCGTGCAAGGCGCCGCTCGAGTCGCTCTGGCAGGTGTGCCCGCACTGCGAGACGCCCGTCACTCGCCGCCCGCCGCTCGACCTGGCCGCGACGTTCGAAGGTGCGTCGCTCTCGGAGCCCCCGCCGCGGCCGCCGGCCCGTCGGCGCCGCGCTCCTCGCAAGCCACCCGCACAGTAGGCTGCGTCCCGTGGCAGCGGAGCGGACACTCGTGCTCGTGAAGCCGGACGCGGTCGGACGCGGACTCGCCGGCGAGATCGTCGGGCGGCTGGAGCGCCGCGGGCTCGTGCTGCGCGCGGCGAAGCTCCTCGTCGTCGACCGCGCGCTCGCCGAGGAGCACTACGCCGAGCATCGCGAGAAGCCGTTCTTCGGCGAGCTCGTCGAGTTCATCACGTCGGCGCCGACGCTGGCGCTCGTCGTCGAGGGCGAGGGAGCGATCGGCGTCGTGCGGACGACGATGGGCGCGACGAACCCGCGCGACTCGGCACCGGGCACGATCCGCGGCGACCTCGCGCTGGCGATGCCCGACAACCTGATCCACGGATCCGACTCGCCCGAGTCGGCCGCGCGGGAGATCGCGCTCTGGTTCGCAGACGATGAGCTCGTCGTCTGAGCTGAACCGCGCGTTCTGGGACCGGCAGTCCGACTCCTACCAGGAGCGCAACAGGGAGTTCATCGGCCGCTCCGAGCCGCGCTGGGGCACCTGGCAGGTCCCCGAATCGGAGCTGCAAGTGCTCGGCGACGTGGCCGGGAAGGACGTGCTCGAGCTCGGCTGCGGCGCCGCGCAGTGGGCAATGCTCCTCGCCGAGCAGGGCGCGCGGATGGTCGGGCTCGACAACTCGGAGCGCCAGCTCGAGCACGCGCGCGAGCGGATGGCGGCGGCCGGCGTCGAGTTCCCGCTCGTCCACGCTGCGGCCGAGTCGATCCCGCTGCCGGACGCGAGCTTCGACGTCGTCTTCTGCGACCACGGCGCGCTGACCTTCGCCGACCCGCTGCTCGTCGTCCCCGAGGTCGCACGGGTGCTGCGGCCCGGTGGCCTGCTCGCCTTCTCCCACTTCACGCCGTTCGGCTGGATCTGCGTCAACGAGAAGGACGAGATCGAGGAGCGACTCGTGCTCGACTACTTCGGCATCCACCGTTTCGACGACACCGACGGCAGCGTCCTCTTCCAGCTCCCCTACGGCGAGTGGATCCGGCTCTTCCGCCGCAACGGCTTCACGGTCGAGGACCTGATCGAGGTCCAGCCACCGGAAGGAGCCGAGTCGACGTACCGGACGCCGGAGGAGACGGCCTGGGCGCGGCGCTGGCCGATGGAAGAGATCTGGAAGGCACGCAAGTGGAGCTGAGCGCGCACGCGGCGCAGAACAAGGCCGCCTGGGAGCTCGAGGCGCCGGGCTACGAGGAGGGCGGCCGTCGCAACTGGTCCGGGGAACGCGAGCCGGACTGGGGAATCTGGGGCGTTCCCGAATCGGAGCTGCAGGTGCTTCCTGACGTGGCCGGCAAGGACGTGATCGAGCTCGGCTGCGGCACCGCCTACTGGTCGGCGTGGCTCGCCCGGATGGGCGCGCGCCCGGTCGGCATCGACATCACGGACGCGCAGCTCGCGAACGCCCGCAGGTTCATGGCCGAGTACGGGCCCGAGTTCCCGTTGATTCAGGCGTCGGCCGAGGACGTGCCGCTCCCGGACGCGAGCTTCGACATCGCGTTCTCCGAGTATGGCGCCTCGATTTGGTGCGACCCCTACCTGTGGCTCCCCGAAGCAGCGCGGCTCCTGCGGCCGGGCGGCGAACTGATCTTCCTCGTCAACGGCACGCTCGCGATCCTCACCGACGACCCGCCGAACGGGGACGAGCAGCAGCTCGTGCGCGACTACTTCGGGATGCACCGCTTCGAGTGGCCGGATGACGACGGGATCGACTTCCACATCGGCTACGGCGAGTGGATCCGGCTCTTCCGGGCGAACGGTCTCGAGGTCCAGGACCTGATCGAGATCCAGGCTCCGGCCGAAGGGCCGGAGACACGGTTCGAGTGGGTGACGCGCGCCTGGGCCCACCGCTGGCCGTCGGAGGAGATCTGGAAGGCCCGAAAGCGCTCCTAGTCCTCGCGTCGACCTCGCCGCAGCGGCGGGCGATCCTCGAGCAGCTTCGCATCCCGTTCGTCGTCGTCGCACCCGACTACGAGGAGAAGGGCGACGATCCCGTCGAGCACGCGGTGGGGAAGGCGCGGTCGGTCGACGGCGGCGGGCGGCTCGTGCTCGGCGTCGACACGGACGTCTTCGTCCTCGGCCGTCGTTTCGGGAAGGCCGCGAGCCCGGCCGACGCGGAGGCGATGCTCGCAGAGCTGTCCGGCCGTACGCACGAGGTCGTCTCGGGCCTGTGCCTGCGCGGTCCCGGGTGGGAGGAACTGCACCGCGTCGTCACGGAGGTCTCGTTCCGCCCGCTCGCGTCCGCCGAGATCGAGCGCTACGTCGCGGCCGGGGAGTGGGAGGGACGTGCCGGGGCGTACGCGATCCAGGGACTCGGCGCGTCGCTCGTGGACAGCATCGACGGCGACTACCTGAACGTCGTCGGCCTACCTGCCGCGCTCCTCGTCCGGATTCTGGCCGAGCGCTCTCCGGGCGGATACGGCTTCGGCTGAGGGCTCGCGGCAGGCGTCGCGGCTCACGCCGCTAGACTCGGAGCCCGGTCATGCCCCTCTTCGACACGCTCACGGGCTTTGGCAGCCGCGATATGGCCGTGGACCTCGGGACTGCCAACACGCTCGTCTACGTCCGCGGCCGCGGCATCGTTCTGTCCGAGCCGTCGGTGGTCGCGATCGACACGAGGACGGGTGAGGTGCACGCCGTCGGCGTCGAGGCAAAGCGCATGCTCGGCCGGACTCCGGGCTCGATCTCCGCGATCCGCCCGCTGAAGGACGGCGTGATCGCCGACTTCGACGTCACGGAGCAGATGCTCCGCCATTTCATCCAGAAGGTCCACCAGCACCGGTTCGCGCACCCACGGGTCGTCGTGTGCGTGCCCTCGGGCGTGACAGGGGTCGAGCGACGCGCGGTCGAGGAGGCGACGCTGAGCGCCGGGGCGCGCCAGGCATACCTGATCGAGGAACCGATGGCGGCTGCAATCGGTGCCGGCCTGCCGATCGCCGAGCCGGCCGGAAACATGATCGTCGACATCGGCGGCGGCACCAGCGAGGTGGCTGTCATCTCGCTCGGCGGCATCGTCGTCTCCCAGAGCCTCCGCGTCGGCGGTGACGAGATGGACGACGCGATCATCAACCACGTCAAGAAGGAGTACAAGCTGCTGATCGGCCAGCAGACGGCCGAGGAGATCAAGCTCGAGATCGGCTCCGCGCACCCGCTGCGTGAGGAGATCCAGGCCGAGGTCCGCGGCCGCGACCTGCTCACCGGCCTGCCGAAGACCGTGATCCTGTCCTCCGACGAGGTCAGGCACGCGCTCGACGAGCCGCTCGGCCAGATCATCGACGCGATCAAGCAGACGCTCGACAAGACTCCGCCCGAGCTCGCCGCGGACATCATGGACCGCGGCCTGATGCTCGCCGGAGGAGGCTCCTTGCTCGGCGGCCTCGACGAGCGGCTGCGCCAGGAGACGCACATGCCCGTGCACGTCGCCGAGTCGCCGCTCACGTGCGTCGCCGTCGGCTCCGGCCGCAGCCTGGAGGAGTTCGAGGTGATCCACCGCTCGCAGAAGGTCCGCGGGCGCGGGCGCTTCCGCAACAACTACCGCGGCTGACCGTTCCGGCCGGCTGTTGAGAAGAAGTCACACTTTTGTGACACGCGCGGCACACTCGCGACACGATTTCGCGGGTACGCTCACCGCGGGTGGCGGGTGGTCTTCTCCCCACCCAGGGTGGGGATGGGAGCATGGACCCGCCGGCTCGTCGGCGGACCGAGACGACGCTCCGCGGGCTTGCCTACACTAGAGGGCCCGTGCCTCGCAACCGATCAGTGCGGGTCGCGACGCTCGCCGGCGCGCGCGGGCGCCCCGTCGCTTCCTCCCAGATGTCGCCACGTTCCGCCAGCGTGCTCCGCCGGCGGGTGGTCGTGGCCGTCCTCGTTCTCGTCTCGCTCGCGCTCCTGACCGTCTATTTCCGCGAGTCGTCGAACGGCAGCCTGCACGGCGTCCAGAGCGCGGGCGCATCCGTGCTGCGGCCGTTCGAGGTCGCCGCAAACCGCGTCGCCCAGCCGTTCCGGGACGCGGCGGGGTGGATCGGCGGCCTGTCGAGCGCCCGGTCGGAGAACCGCAGGCTGAGGGCCGAGAACGCGAAGTACCAGGCGGAGCTGTTCCAACTCCAGACGCTGCTGCGCGAGAACCGCGACCTCCGCTTGATGCTGCATTACGTCGGCGGGCGGAGCTACCCGCAGGACTACCGCAACCTGCCGACGAGCATCATCTCGCAGGCGCCCGGCCAGTTCGACCAGCGCGTCGTCGTCGCGGTCGGCCGAGGCGACGGCGTCGCCGTGAACGACCCGGTCGTGTCGCCGAGCGGCTTCCTTGCCGGCGTCGTGACGCGGGTCTTTGCGAGCAGCGCGCAGGTGAAGCTGATTACCGACGAGACGAGCTTCGTCTCGGTCGTCGATCCGAAGACGGGCGCCGCAGGGATCCTCCGCCACAACGACCCCGGCAGCTCGATCATCCTCGACCAGGTGCCGAAGTCGGCCTCGGTCGCGCAGGGGGATTCGCTCGTCACGGCCGGCTGGAAGCAGGGGAACCTGACGTCGATCTTCCCGCTCGGCATCCCGGTCGGGACGGTCTCGAGCGTCAACCAGACGGACATCGACCCCTACAAGCAGATCGAGGTCAAGCCGCGCGTCGACTTCAGCGGCCTGCGGTCGATGATCGTGCTCCTCAAGAAGGCGAGCGCGAAATGATCGACGCGGCCAAGGTCGCCGTGCTCGTGTTCGTGGCGGGGATCCTCGAGGTCTCCGTGTTCTCGGACGTCCGCATCCTTGGCGGCGAACCCGACATCCTCCTCGTGACCGTCGTCGCGATCTCCCTGCTCCGCGGCTCTATCGCGGGCGCCTGCGCGGGGTTCTTCGCCGGCCTCATCGTCGATACGGCCACGCTCGAGACGCTCGGGCTCAGCTCCCTGCTTCTGACCCTTCTCGGCTACTGGGTCGGTCGCTACGGCGAGACGACGGGGCGCGACCGCACGCACGCGCCGTTCCTCTCGGTCGCGGTCGTCACCTTCCTCTACGCACTCGGCGGCCTCGCGCTCCGCTTCGTCCTCGGCGAGCCTGCACCCGCCAGGCTGGTGCTCCTCGACTCGCTCTTCCAGAGCATCGCCCTCAACCTGCTCCTGACCCTGCCCGTCTACGCGGTCGCGCGGCGCCTGCTGCCGCCCAGGGTGAGGGTGGCGCGAGGGGAAGGAGCGCCCGCCCTTGGCTAGCGACGGACAGCGCCCCGGAGGCCGCGGCAGCCGGCGCTTCCTTCCTCCCGACCCGCGCGTCTCGCAGCCGTACCTGCTGACGCCGAGGATGGCGCTCCGGGTCGCGATCATGGGCGCCGTCGCGCTCGTCGTCTTCGGTGTGCTCTTCCTGCGGCTCTGGTCCCTGCAGGTGCTGGCTGCGACGAAGTACCGCAGCCAGGCCCAGGACAACCAGGTCCGCCAGATCGCCCTCGAGGCCCCGCGGGGGCCGATCCTCGACAGTCACGGGCGCCGGCTCGTGGTCAACACGGTCTCGAACGCCGTCCTCGTCTGGCCCGCCGACCTGCCCAAGGGCAAGGCACTGAACGGCGAGCTCTGGCAGCTCGCCAAGGTGCTGGAGACGAAGCCGCGGGCGATCAGGGCACAAATCTCGGCGCACAGGAACGACGGGCCGATCGCGACGACGCCGGTGACGCTCCAGGTCGGTATCAGCTCCGACCAGGCCGCCTACATCTACGAGCACTCGGCGCAGTTCAACGGTGTCGAGATCAAGCCGACCTATCTGCGCTACTACAACTCGGAGGGCCTGCTGGCGCAGACGCTCGGCTACGTCGGGCGTATCGACGGCGGCGAGTACAAGGCGCTACGCAAGATCAAGGTCGCCGGGATCCAGAAGTACCAGCTCGACGACCGCATCGGCCAGGCGGGGATCGAGTCCGCGTTCGACCAGTACCTCCACGGCGTGCCGGGAACCGCCCAGGTCAACGTCGACTCGAGCGGCCGTCCGACGAGCCAGCTCCGCCAGACGCGGGCGCCGCAGCCCGGCAACGCCATCCGGCTCACGATCGACAGCCAGCTCCAGCGCACTGCGGAAAGCGCACTCGACTACGGGATCAGGCTCGCGCGCGGGACGAAGGACGGCTGGGCCGCGGACGGCGGTGCGATCGTCGCGCTCGATCCGAACACCGGGGCGATCCTGGCGCTCGCGTCGAACCCGACGTACCGGCCGCGAGTCTGGGTCTATCCGACCGCGAACGGGCTGAAGCCGCTGCTGAACCAGAAGGCGGCGGAGGCGGCCAACTACCCGCTCCTCAACCGCGCCATCGACGTCACCTATCCGCCGGGGTCGACCTGGAAGCCGGTGACGGCGCTGGCGGCGCTTGAGCAGCGCGTGGTCAGTCCGTACGACACGCTCCTCTGCTCGCCGACCTACTCGCCGCCGAACCCGTTCGGCGGGGCGTTGCAGGTGTTCAAGAACTGGAACCCGTTCGTCAACAACTACATCAACATGCCGACCGCGCTGATGGAGTCCTGCGACACGTACTTCTACCGGCTCGGCGACGACTTCTTCAACCTGCCCGCCAACCAGGGCCAGCCGCTCCAGGCCTGGGCGGACAAGGTCGGGTTCGGCAAGCCCACGGGGATCGACATCGGCCCCGAGGCAAGCGGGCTCGTCCCCACGATCAAGTGGCGGAAGCAGACGTTCACGCGCAAGACCGACCCCACGAACTGGCAGATCGACTCGACGTGGAAGCCGGGCGACTCGATCCAGCTCGCGATCGGGCAGAAGGACGTCGCGGTCACGCCGATCCAGCTCGCGCGCTTCTACGCGCTGATCGCGAACGGCGGCAAGCTCGTGACGCCGTACATCGTCCAGGACGTAGAGGCCCCGAGCTCCGGCGGCAAAGGCCCGGCGACCGTGCTGCAGCCGCTGGCGCCGCCTTTGCCGACGTCGACCGGGGTCGACCCGTCCTATCTCCAGGTGATCCGGGACGGCCTCTTCCAGGCGACGCACGACCCGAACGGCACGTCGTCGTCGACCTTCGCGCACTTCGCGATCCCCGTCGCCGGCAAGACGGGGACGGCCGAGAAGGTCGTCACCCTCCCCGGCCAGCGGCCGCAGGTGCTCAACCAGTCGCTGTGGTGCGGCTGGGGTCCGTACCGATCATCCGACGATCGTCGTCTGCGCGGTGATCGAGAACGGCGGCCACGGCGGCACGGCGGCTGCTCCCGGCGGCTGCCCAGGTGCTGGCGAAGTTCTTCAAGGTGCCCGGCCCCGAAGACCGGAGCGGTGTCCGACTGATGGTGCAGTACATCGGCACTGCGGCAACGGCGAGACGCAGGCGGCGGCGCCCGTCCTCGGTCGGCCAGGCGCGACGACACCCCGCTGATCGCCCGGCTCGACTGGACGCTGCTCCTGGCCTCGGCCGCGCTCGTCGCCTACGGCCTGTGGGCGATCGGCGGCATCACCAGCCACGTGATCCCGGGCGATCCGAACTACTACCTCACGCGCCAGTTCGTGTTCGTCGCAGTCGGGCTCGTCGCGATGGTCGCGATGATCGCAATCGACCCGGAGTGGTATCGCCGCTCGATGCGCGGCGTGTACGTCGCTGTTGCTCGGCGTGCTCGCGATCGTGCTCCTCGCCGGCAGCGTCTCGCGGCACTCGCGGCGCTGGATCGACGTCTCCTTCTTCCGCTTCCAGCCCTCCGAGTTCGGGAAGCTCCTGCTCGTCCTGTTCCTGGCCGCGTTCCTCGCCGACCGCCTGAACCGGCATCGACGAGCTGCGGACGCCGCTGACCGCGGTCGCGCTCGCGATCCCGCCGATCCTGCTCGTCTTCGCCCAGCCCGACCTCGGCAGCGCGCTCGTGTACGTGCGCGGCGCTCGCGGCGTGCCTGTTCATCGGCGGCACGCGCTGGTCGCACCTCGGCCGTGTTCGGCGCCGTCGCGATCTTCCTCGCCGTGGCCGTGCTCTGGCTGCTCCCCTCGGCCGGTATCCAGCTCCTGCACAAGTACCAGGCGAACCGCCTGACCGGGTTCATGCACCCGAGCAGCGATCCCAGCGGCGACACGTACAACGTGAACCAGTCGATGATCGCGGTCGGCTCGGGCGGGGTCGGCGGCCGCGGGACGACACAGTCGACGCAGACGAACCTGAACTACCTGCCCGAATCGCAGACTGACTTCGCGTTCGCCGCCTTCTCCGAGCAGCGCGGCTTCCTCGGCGTCTCCGGCCTCCTGCTCCTGTACCTGCTCGTCGTCTGGCGGGGGCTGAAGATCGTCACGGTCGCGCGCGACGGCTTCTCGGCCATCGTCGCCGCCGGGATCGTGTTCGCGTTCGTCTTCCAGATCTTCGTCAACGTGGGCATGACGATCGGCCTGGCGCCGGTGACGGGGATCACGCTGCCCTTTGTGAGCGTCGGCGGCTCGTCGCTGATCGCGAGCATGGCCATGATCGGCCTGTTGCAGGGGATACACGCCCGCGGCCGTCAGCGGCGCGCGTGAGCCCGTCGAAGCTCCCGATCGCGCCCTCGGAGGTGCTCGGCCTCGTGCGCGAGCTGCGGAAGAGCGCAGACGAGGACAGGCCGCTCGTCGTCGGCGGGGTCCGCGAGCTCGCGGCAGCGCTCCGCCGGGAGCTCGCGCGCGGCGGTGTCGCGAGCTCCGTGCGCGAGGAGGACGCGCTCGACGAGGCGGCGCTCGTCGTGTACGTGCTGGCCCGGCCGGCGCAGGACGCGGATCTGGCGCTACTCAAGCGGGCGAACAACGCGGGCATGCCGATCGTGGCGGTACTCGCCGGGCCGCAGGGAGCGGATCTGCGCGATCCGCCGTACGCGCTGGCCGAGCACGTGGTACGCGTGCCACCCGGCGCCGGGTTTCCGATCGAGGACATCGCCCGGGCGATCGCCCACGCCCTCGGCGAGGCCGCGACCCCGCTCGCCGCGCGGCTGCCGGTGCTGCGGAACGCGGTCGTCGATCGTCTGATCGCGAAGTTCTCGCGCCAGAACGCCATCATCGGCGTCTCCGTCTTCGTCCCCGGCGCGGACATGCCGGTCCTGACCGTGAACCAGATCCGGCTGCTGATGCGAATCGCCGACGCGTACGGCTTCGAGCTCGACCGCGAGCGCATCCCCGAGGTGCTCGGCGTGATCGGCTCAGGCTTCGGGCTCAGGGCCGTCGCCCGCTCGCTGCTCGGCATCGTCCCGCTCGCGGGCTGGGCCGTCAAGGGCGGCATCGCCTACGGCGGCACGCGGGCGGTCGGCGAGGCGGCACGGCGCTACTTCGAGAGCAGAGCTCCGGTCACCCGGGTTCCGGGCGACCGCGCCGTTTTCCCTCGCTGAGCGCGGTTTCCACCGGCTCCGGGATCGGAAAGCCCAGACCGGTCATGCCCGTCACTCGAACGGGTCATGCGGCGGCTCCGCCGATCTTTCCTGCAGCCGATATCAGCTTTCGATGACCTGGAGCGCGCTCAAACGCTCCGTCCGGAGAGAACCGATCGCGGCCGCTGCGGTCACTCTCGCGGGCGGCTGGCTGCTCGTGATCGGGCTCGGGATCGGCGGCCCCACGACCGCTCTCTACGTCTCCGACATCGGGACCGCGGTGGCCGCGCTGGTGGCAGCTCGCGCCTGCTGGGTCGCCGCAATCAAGACGGCTGGGAGGCTGCGCCTGGTCTGGACGCTCGTAGGTCTCTCCGCGTTCTGCTGGGGATCGGGACAGGTCATCTGGTCGTGGTACGAGTTGATCCAGCGCACGGAGGTGCCGTTCCCATCCGCCGCCGATGTCGGATTCCTGGCCGCCGTCCCGTTCGCCGTCGCCGGGATGCTCATGTTCCCCCGCGGCGGCTGGAGCGCGGCAGGGCGCATCCGCGCGCTCGTCGACGGTGTCATCATCGCGCTCGCGGCTCTCATGACGAGCTGGGTCCTCGTCCTCAGGACCGTCTTCGCAGCCGGAGGAGGACCGCTCGAGCACGCCATCAGCCTCGCGTATCCGGTGGGCGACGTCCTCGTCGTCACGATCGTGCTCTACGTGGTCCTGCTTCGACAGCGCCATCGCGACTCCCTCGTGCTTCCCCTGCTGATCGGGACGGCATTCGTCGCGATGGCATTCTCGGACAGCGTCTTCGCGTATCTCACCGCAGCGGGCACGTACGCCACCGGGACGCTCGCCGACGCCGGTTGGATCGTCGGTTTCGTCATCCTGATCGTCGCCGCCGGTCGGCCGTACGCCGCCGAGTCGGCCGGAGCCGACGAACGTCGCCCGGGCGGCATGCTCCTGCCCTACGTGGCCGTCGCGGCGGCGCTCGTGACCACCTCGATCGCGCAGGCGCGGTTGGATGCGAGCGACCCGTTCCTGTCCTGGCTGCGGACGGCGCTGATCACCGCCCTCGTGCTCCGACAGGTGTTCATCCTGCTCGAGAACTCGTCGCTGACCAGCCGGCTCGAGCAGCGGCTCCGCGATCTCCGCGTCAGTCAGCAGCGGTTCGAGGCGCTCGTGCTCCACTCGTCAGACGTCGTGACCGTCGTCGATCCCGACGGGATCGTTCGGTACCAGAGCGAGTCGATGCAACGCGTCTTCGGCCACGCCACCGAGGATGTGGTCGGCAGCCCGATCACGACGGTGATGGAAGAGTCGAGCGCCGAGCGATTCCTGCACTCGCTGGAAGCGCTCCGGCCCGCGGCGTCGAGCGTGCGCGTCCTCGACATCGAGGTGCGGCATGCCGAGGGTCGCCTCTGCCACGCGGAGATGACGATGACGAACCTGTTGGACGATCCCGCGGTCGGCGGCATCGTCCTGAACACCCGGGACGTCAGCGAGCGGAAGCAGCTCGAGGATCGGCTCGTCCACGAAGCCTCGCACGACTCGTTGACGGCGCTCGCGAACCGCGCGCTGTTCCGCGACCGCGTCGACAAGGAGCTCCGGCAGACCGACGGCCGGCCGGCGAAGCTGACGATTCTCTTCCTGGACCTCGACGGCTTCAAGGAGGTGAACGACAGCCTCGGTCACGCGACGGGGGACAAGCTGCTGATCCAGGTCGCGGAGCGCTTGCAGGCGTGCGTCCGCCCGGTCGACACCGTCGCTCGGCTCGGCGGGGACGAGTTCGCCGTGCTGGTCGCCGACAAGAGCTCCGAGCGGGACGGGTCCGTGGTCGCGGATCGAATCGCGACGGCGCTCGGAGAGCCGTTCAGGCTCGAAGGCCGCGAGATCGAGGTCGCAGCTTCGATCGGGATCGCCGCAACCGACCAGGACATCGACGACGCCGACCACCTGCTCCGGAATGCCGACCTGGCCATGTATCGCGCCAAGGCGAACGGCGCCGGGGGCTTCGAGCGCTACCACCCGCGCCTGCACGTCGCGCTCGTCGAGCGGATCCAGCTCGAAGCCGAGTTGCGTCACGCTCTCGCGTCGCACGAGCTCGAGCTCCACTACCAGCCGACCATCTCGCTCACGACGGGCGAGATCCAGGGTTTCGAGGCGCTCGCCCGCTGGAAGCATCCACGTCGCGGCTTCGTCCCGCCGGGCGAGTTCATCCCCCTTGCCGAGCAGTCGGGACTCATCCGTCCGATCGGACGATTCGGCCTCAATGAAGCCTGCCGAAAGCTCGCAGAATGGCGCCGGGCGTTCCCGGGGCACGAGCACCTCACGGTGAGCGTCAACATCTCCGGACGGCACCTCGAGGACGCCTCGCTGATCGACGACGTCCAGGACGCGCTTGCTGAGAGCAGGCTGGAGCCGGCACGTCTCGTGCTCGAGATGACGGAGAGTGTGCTGATGGGCCACACCGAGGAGAACGTCGAGCTGCTCGCACGCCTCAAGGGTCTCGGCGTGGGCCTCGCGATCGACGACTTCGGAACCGGCTACTCGTCGCTCTCCTACCTTCACCGCTTCCCGGCCGACGCGATCAAGATCGACCGTTCGTTCGTCGAGCGGCTCGGCGGATCGGAGTCGGACGAAGAGGTATTGCGGACGATCGTGCAGCTCTGCCAGAGCCTGCGCATGGTCACCGTCGCCGAGGGTGTCGAGACCGCGGAGCAGGCGCTGGCCCTGCGGCACATGGGCTGCGAGCTGGCGCAGGGGTTCTACTTCCACCGTCCGCTGCCGCAGGAAGCGGTGCAGCAGCTTCTCGCCCCGGCCCGCGAGCTGCGCGAGTCGGCCGCGGGCCTCGCCGCTGCGTAGCTATTCGGTCCGGCCCGGCGGCGAGATCCCGCGGGCCGCGAAGACCCGCTTCGCCGAGCGCGCGGCGTTGAGGGTTCGGGCAAACCCGAGGAAGGGTGCAAGGTGGATGATCGTCTCGACGATCTCGGCCGGCTCGACACCGACGTTCAGGGCGATGCCGATGTGGTACTCGAGCTGTGGCTCCGCCCCGCCGAGCGCGGTCAGTGCCGAGATCGCCGCCAGCTGCCGCGTCCGGTCGTCCAGCCCCTGCCTGCGGTAGACGTCGCCGTAGCCGAACTCGACCACGTAGCGCGCCAGATCGGGGGAGACGTCGCGAACGCCCTCGATCGCCCGCTCGCCCTGCTCGCCGGCCAGTTCGCGCAGGCGCTCCCATCCCCGGTCGTACCGATCGTCCGCCACTGCGCGATCGAGGGTACACCGCCGTCCGACCCGGGTCCGACTATCGCGGCCGTGGACGATCACGACAACGCTCTCGCCCGGTCGATCCAGGAAGCGGAGGAGCTCCTCGAGATCGAGGAGGCCGACGCCTGGTTCGAGTACCTCGAGTCGACGCGGAACCAGTCGGTCACGCGCTACCGCGAGGTCGAGCCATGGGCGTGGGCCCGACTCAACCAGCGTCTCCGCGCCCTGGGCGCGCGCCGCGCGAAGCTGAAGCCCGCAACCGCGGCCTGAGCCGCCGGGTCGCCGGGACCGGCTCGCCGACCCGCACTGCTACGCTGACGGCGAGGTTTATCCATTGTTGTCTGATCGGAACGCGCTGCGCGTATCAACCCTCCTGGTTTCGGCCCATGGCCGCGCGCGCGCTTCCCACGAAGGAGAATTCAGTTGCCATTGCCTTGGTTCCGACGCCGTGCTCAGAGATCTGAGCCGGCCAGTGTCGAAACGACCCCCAAGCAAGGGGACATCGAGCAGAAGGACGCCGACGGGCCTGCTGCTGTAGCAGAGCCCGACACCGCCGCCGGGAGCACCCAGGCGGCCCGTCGTCGCCGTCGCCGCGGAAACCGCGGCGGCAAGGGACGTAAACGCACCGTCGCCGCCTCGACCGGCGAAACCGCCGAGTCCGAGTCCGAGCCGGCCGCAGCCGGTCGCCGCAGGCCGTCCGCGAAGGCGGACAAGCCGGAGAAGCAGGACAAGCCGGACAGGCCGGACAGGCCGGCGAGGACATCGAAGCCGCGCGCGCGCCGCACCGAGCCGCGTCGCCGCCAGCAGGCGCGCAAGCCGCTTCCGGCGGCGAAGCGCGAGCTGCTCGTCTCCGTGAACGTGAGCGAGCAGCGTGTCGCCGTCCTCGAGGACGACCGCGTCGCCGAGGTGTACCTCGAGCGCCCCGGCCGCCGTTCGATTGCGGGCAACGTCTACAAGGGCGTCGTCGACAACGTCCTGCCGGGCATGGAGGCGGCGTTCGTCGAGATCGGCCTGGAGAAGAACGGGTTCCTCTACGTCGACGAGATCGTCGGTCCCGAGCTCGAGGGCCGCCGCCACGGTCGCCGCATCCAGGATCTGATCAGCCGCGGTGAGGAGATCCTCGTCCAGGCGGTCAAGGACCCGATGAAGACGAAGGGCGCGCGGCTCACGACCGAGATCTCGCTGCCCGGGCGCTTCGTCGTCTACGTCCCGCAGGGCGAGGGCATCGGCGTCTCGCGTCGGCTCGACGACGACGAGCGCGCACGTCTGCGCGACATCCTCAAGCGGATCGAGCTTCCGAAGGGCGGCGTGATCGTCCGCACGGCCGCCGAGGGCGCCTCCGAGGAGGACGTCGAGCGCGACATCCGCTTCCTCGAGAAGATCTGGAAGGAGATCCAGGCGCGCGCCAAGAAGTCGACGGCGCCGGCCCTGATCTACAACGAGGCCGAGCTTCCTCTGCGGGTCATCCGCGACCTGTTCACCGGAGACTTCGAGAAGGCGCTCGTCGACGACGACCTCACGTACAAGCGCATCGTCGGCTACCTGAAGAAGACCTCTCCGCACATGGCAGATCGGGTCGTGCGCTACCGGGAGAAGGAGCCGCTGTTCGAGGCCTCCGGCGTCGACGCCGAGATCCGCTCGACGCTCAACCGCCGCGTCGACCTGCCGTCCGGCGGCTATCTCATCTTCGACTACGCCGAGGCGTTCACCGTCATCGACGTCAACACCGGCCGCTTCGTCGGCTCCCGCTCGAAGACCTCGGGCGCGCGGCTCGAGGACACGATCACCAAGAACAACCTCGAGGCCGTCAAGGAGGTCGTCCGCCAGCTCCGGCTCCGCGACATCGGCGGGATCATCGTCATCGACTTCATCGACATGGCGAACCCGAAGAACCGGGAGCAGGTGGAGGAGGAGCTGAAGCAGGAGCTCGAGCGCGACCGGACGAAGACGTACGTGGTCGAGATCTCGCCGCTCGGCCTCGTTGAGATGACGCGCCAGAACGTCACCGACGGGCCGCGGGAGATCCTGACCAAGCGCTGCCCGACCTGCGCAGGTGACGGGATCGTCGTCTCCGAGGCGTCGCAGGCCGTGGACGCCGAGCGGAAGCTACGTGCCCTTGCGGCACAGAGCCCGCGGACGAAGGCGTTCAAGGTCGAGCTGAACGCCCACGTCGCTGCGATGCTGATCGGCCCGGGCGCCGAGCGGCTGAAGGAGATCGAGGCCGCGACGAAGCGCGTCTTCCTGCCCGAGGGCAAGGAAGGCGTGCCGCTCGACCACTTCGCCGTCCTCGACAAGGGCACGCTCGAGAAGCTCCAGCCGCAGTCGCAGTACAAGGACGGGCAGGAGATCGACGTCAAGCTCGGCGAGATCGCCCTGCACGACTCGGGCGCAGCGGCCGGCAAGCTCGACGGTTACGAGGTCTGCGTCGGCGATGCAGCCCGGCTCGTCGGCAAGAAGGTCAAGGTACGGGTCGAGCGCGTCCTCGACGGGACGATCTACGCGAGCCTCGTCGACGGTGCGCCGGTCAAGCAGGCGCCGGGGATGGAGCCGATCACGGCGGAAGGCCTCGCCGAGAAGCCGACCCGGGCCGCCGCGCGCAAGGGCGCGGAGCCGGCAGCCGCATCGACCGAGCCGGAGGACGCGGTCGACGTGTCCGAGCCGGTCGAGGCCGAGCCGGAGGCAGAGGCGGACGACGCCGAGGAGGACGCGGTCGAGGAGGACGCGGTTGAGGAGGACGCTGTCGAGGGGGTCGCTGCCGAGGAGGGAGCCGCCGGCGCGGCGCCCCGCAAGCGCACCCGCCGCGGGTCGCGTGGTGGGCGGCGTCGGCGCAAGCCCGCTGCGGCTGCCGCCGGCTCCGAAAACGGCGCCGGCCCGGAGCAGGACGCGGCAGAGGTCGAAGTCGAGGAGCCGTTCTCCGAAGGGCCGCGGATTCACCTTCCCGACCCGTCTCTGGGCGGCGACGACCTCTCCGAGAACGGCGATCAGCCCGCACGCAAACGCCGCTCACGCTCGCGCCGGCGTACCGGTTCGGGCGAACCGGCGCCGGAAGCGGCGGCGGACGGCACCGGTGAGCCGGACGCCGAGGAGCCCGAAGCCGTGCCGGACACCGACGCGCCCGCCGACGGCGAGCCGAAGAAGAAGAAGACGCGCCGCGGCTCCCGCGGCGGTAGGCGGCGCCGCAAAGCGCCTGCGGCTGCCCCCGAGTCGGGCCCGGAACAATGAGCTACACTGGCGCGGCGGGCAAGACGTGCCCGCATTTGCACGCTTAAGAGGCTCGGGACATGACCTACGCGATCATCTCACTCGGCGGGAAGCAGTACCGCGTCCAGGAGGGGCAACGCCTCGTCGTGGACCGGCTCGCGCACGATGACGGCAAGACGTTCCACCCGGCAGTGCTCTTCGTCGGGGGCGACGGCAAGGCCGATTTCTCGCCGACAGGGACGCAGGTGACTGCGAAGGTGCTCGGCGGGACGCTCGGCGAGAAGATCCGGATCGGCAAGTACAAGAAGCGCACCGGGTACCGGCGGCACACCGGCCACCGGGCGAAGCTGACGCAGATCGAGATCACCGCGATCGGAGCGGCGAAGGCGGCCGCGAAGCCTGCCGCCGAGAAGGCCTCGGCCGAGAAGCCGGCCGTTGCTGCGAAGCCGAAGCCCGCCGCCGCGAAGTCCGCGACGGCCGAGGCGGCAACCGCCAAGCCGAGGCCCGCAGCGAAGCCGAAGCCCGCAGCGAAGCCGAAGCCTGCGGCAGCCGCGCAAGCCGAAGGCTCCTGCCGAGGAGCCGAAGGCCGACAGCGAGGGAGCGGAGTAATGGCGCACAAGAAGGGACTCGGGTCGTCGCGGAACGGCCGCGACTCGAAGCCGAAGATGCTGGGCGTGAAGATCTTCTCCGGCCAGGAGGTCAAGGCCGGGATGATCATCGTCCGCCAGCGCGGAACCCGGTTCCGCCCCGGCCCCGGCACCGGTCTCGGTCGCGACCACACGATCTTCGCGACCCGCCCGGGCACGGTCGCCTTCCGGCAGAGCGGCGAGCGCCGCTTCGTCGAAGTCGGCGAAGCCGAAGCCGCGAGCTAACTCAGATCAGCCACTCGCCGTGCTCCTGGACGGTCGTCCCGTCCAGTTCGATACGGCCCTGCGAGACGTCCTTGACGATGTCCCAGTGGATCGCGCTCTCGTTCAGCCCGCCGATGGATGGAAAGCTCTGGCCGAGCGCGAGGTGGACGGTCCCGGCGATCTTCTCGTCCCACCACATGTGCTGTACGTGTCGCGGAATGCCCTGGTTGCAGCCGATGCCGAGTTCGCCGAGCCTGCGCGCGCCGTCGTCGGTGTCGAGGACGGCGAGGAGGTTGTCCTCACCCGCGCGCGCCGAGGCGTCGACGATGCGGCCACCCTCGAACCGGAGCCTGATCCCTTCGTACCGCCGGCCGAGGTACGTGGCCGCGTACTCGCCGAAGGTGATCACGCCCTCGGCTGAATCCTCGACCGGCGAGTAGAAGAACTCCCCGCCGGGCATGTTCCTGTGCCCGTCGTCGATCTCGCCGCGGCGACCGGCGAGCGAGAGGGTGAGATCGGTTTCGGGGCCGACGATGCGCACGAGCTCGGCGTCGTCGAAGCGCGCCGCGTAGCGGCGCATCCGCTCGCCCTCCGCGTCCCAGTCGCGGAGGCAGGCCGCGTACAGGACGTCCTCGTACGCCCGCAGGCTGAGTCCCGCCTCCTGCGCGAGCGCCTGGGTCGGGAACGGACACGAGACCCACGGCTTTCGCATCTCGGCGGCGGGATCGATCGCGGCGCGCGCCCCGGCGCGGAGCGCCATGCGCCGTGCGGCCGGGAGATCGGAACCGGCGTACACGTTCTCCGCCGAGAACAGGATCACGCGTGCGTCGATCTCCTTTCGCGTGCGCACGTCGCTCGGCGCGGGCACGGCCAGCAGCTCCTCCGGCGCCTCCTCCGCCCAGACGGTCTCGAGCGGCACGAGCTCGAGATCCGTGAACGAGAGCCGAACGAGCGGGTAGGCGCCGCGCCGTGCGATCGCACGGACGAGCTCCTCGACGAGCGGCCGCGCAAGCGGTGTCGCTGTGACCATGACCTGCCAGCCCGCCTCGACGCCGAGCGAACGCCCGACGAGCAGTTCGGCGAGTTGCTCGACGCGTGAGGGTTGCGCGTTCACGGCGTCCTATGATCACAGGCGCGTGTCCGGCTGGTGCCTGAACTACCTCGCGGCTGCAGGCGTGCGGCCTGGAGAGCGGCTGCGGGTCGTCGTCGACGAGCCGTTTGCCGCGGAGGGCGAGGAGCTCGCCGAGGCAGGTCGCGCCGCCGGCGCCGAGGTACGGGTCGCCCGCTTCCCGGCGCAACGCCCACTGCTCGAGCCCACGCCCGAGCTGCTGGACAGCGCGGCGTGGGCAGACGTGTCGATCGGGCTCCTCCGGTACTCGTACGTCGAGGAGCAGTCGGCGCGGCGCGCGCTGCTCGACGCGCTGCTCGTACACGGCGGGCGCGCTCTGAGCTCGTCCGACATCGACCACCCGACGCTGCGCGGCGAGCTGTCGGAGCCGTTTCCGGACGTCGCGCCGCAGGCGCGGGAGCTTCTGTCCGCCGTCGAGGATGCCCGCGAGCTGCGGATCCTCGGTGCCGCGGGCACCGATCTCACGCTCCGGGTCGCCGGTCGTCCGTGGGTGACCGACGCACTGCCGCTCGAGCCCGGCGGCGTTGCCAACTTTCCCGGCGGGGAGATCTGCATCGCGCCGCACGCCGACGGCGCGGACGGTGCGCTCGTCGTCGATCTGACCATTCCGTGGGGGCCGCGGGAGGAGCTGCTGGCCGAGCCTGTCGTGCTGCGCTTCGAGGGCGGGCGGGCCGTCTCGATCGACGGCGGCGAGGCGGGTGCCGCGCTCCGGCGCCTGGTCGACGAGGCGGGCGAAGGCGCGGATGTGATCGCCGAGCTCGGCATCGGGCTCAACCCGGCCCTTCGCCCGCGCGGCCACGTCATGTTCGACGAGAAGGCCGCCGGTACCGCCCACGTGGCGATCGGCAGCAATCTCGGCCCGTACGGCGGCGACAACGCCGCGGCGATCCACGTCGACTGTGTCTTCTCGGAGCCGGAGCTCGTCGTCGACGGCGTCCCGGTCGCGATCCCCCGGTAGCTAGGCGGCGGGAAGCGCGGCGAAGAGCGCCGAGAGGTCCGCAGCCGACGTGTAGAAGTGAGTCGAGAGGCGAAGGCTGCCGTCGACGGCCGCGGTCACGACGTTCGCGGCTCGAAGGCTTCGAACGAACTCGTCGGCCTCGACGGACGGATGGCGTGCAGAGACGATCGCCGACCGCGACTCGATGCGGGCGGACCCGGGCAGCTCGTAGCCGAAAGAGCGAAGGTGTGTCGCGATCGCTTCCGCGGCGGCGAGCGCACGCCGCTCGCGCTCGAACTCGTCGACACCGTTCAGGAGCCGCAGCGACTCGCGCATGCCCGCGAGGACGGCGAGCGAGCTCATGGTCGGCTCGAACCGGGCGGCGGTGTCGTCGAACGCGATCGAGAGTCCGGTCCCGTCCCGGCGCACACGCGCGTTCTTCCAGCCGGCCCGTGGGACTCGCAATTCGGCGATCGCCCGGTCGGAGCAGTACGTCGAGGCAAGGCCGAAGCCCGAGAGCAGGAACTTGTAGCCGTGCGCGGAGAGGATGTCGGCGCCGAGCGCCGGAGCGTCGAGCGCGAGCACGCCCATCGCCTGCGCCGCGTCGAGCGCGAGCCAGATCCCCCGCGCCCGGCAGGCTGCGGCGATCGCCTCGACCGGCGCCCGCGCCCCGGTCACCCGGTCGACGACGCTGAGGCAGACTGCTCGTGTCCGGTCGCCGAGCAGGTCCTCGACCTCGTCCGGCCCGGGGGCGATCCTGACGAGGACGCCCCGGCCGGCGAGGTTGAGGAACGGTGCCAGGCACCCCTCGAACTCGTGCAGGTGCACGACGACCTCGTCGCCGTCCCGCCAGTCGAGCCCCTCGGCGAGCAGGCCGAGGCCCGCGCTCGTGCTCCCGGTCAGGCAGACGTTCCGCGGTGAGCAGTGCAGCATGGTCGCCGCTTCGGTCCGCACGGCCTCGAGGAGCTCGGTGCCGTCGAGTCCGAGCGAGCCGTCGCGGGCGGTGCGTTCGAGCGCCTCCGTCGCCGCCCGGACATGGCTCGCCGGGAGCGGGCCGAAGGTGGCGTGGTCGAGGTACACCCAGTCGCGGGTGACGGTGAACTCGGAGCGGCGCAGCGACTCGATCGCTTCGTCGGTCACCGGCGGCATCGCTGACACACTGTGAAGCATGTTCAACGACCGTGCCCGCATCCATGTCGTCGCCGGCCGCGGCGGCGACGGAGCGCTCAGCTTTCGCCGCGAGAAACACGTCCCCAGGGGCGGCCCGGACGGGGGAGACGGCGGGCCTGGCGGCTCGGTCGTGCTCGTCGCCGACCCGGATCTCCGCGACCTGTCCGCGTTCCGCACGCGGCGGTGGATCGCCGCCGGAAAGGGCGGCCACGGCGGCGGCACCGGCCGTCACGGCGCAGCGGGAGGGGACGTCGAGCTGCTCGTTCCGGTCGGGACGGAGGTTCGCGACGACGCGGGCGAATTGATCGCCGATCTTGCCCGGCCGGGCGCCCGGGTCGTCGTCGCGAGAGGCGGCGCCGCCGGCCGGGGCAACAAGCAATTCGCGACGCCGACGCGCCAGACCCCTCGCTTCGCCGAGGTCGGGATGCCCGGCGACGAGGCCGACGTCGAGCTTCACCTCAAGCTGCTCGCCGACGCCGCACTCGTCGGCCAGCCGAACGCCGGCAAGTCGTCGCTTCTGCGCCGGATCTCGAACGCGAAGCCGAAGGTCGCCGACTACCCGTTCACGACGCTTGCGCCCATCCTCGGCACGGTCGACGCGCCCGACGGACGGCAGCTCGTCGTCGCCGACGTGCCGGGCCTGATCGAAGGCGCCGCGGAGGGGATCGGGCTCGGCCACGAGTTCCTGGCGCACCTGGAGCGGGCGCGCGTGCTCGTGCACGTGATCGACGCGGCAGCGGGTGACTGCGCGGAGCAGTTCCACGCGGTCGACGGCGAGCTCGCTGCCTACGGCGGCGGCCTCGACGAGCTGCCGCAGATCGTCGTGCTGAACAAGATCGACATCGCGCCCGATCCGGTGCTCGGCGTCGACGACGAGCGCATCCTCGCCGTCTTCCCGCTCTCGTGCGCCACGGGCGAGGGCGTGGAGCTCTTCCGGCGCTCGCTCTTCTCCCTGATCCCGGCGCCCGCCGAGCCGGTCGTCGACGAGGGGGCTGTGCCCGACTTCCTCGTCTACCGGCCGAAGCCGCGCCGCGCCTCGTTCCGGATCCTGCGCACCGACCGCGGCTACCGCGTCGTCGGCAGGCCGCCGGACGAGGACGAGTTGGCCGCCGCGCTGAAGGCCGCCGGCGCGCGCGAGGGCGACGAGGTCGCGATCGGCGACGAGGAGTTCGAGTACCACTGACCGGGCTGTTCGGGAGCGTCTTCGACCCGCCGCACGACGGTCACGTCGCGCTGCTCCGCGACGCGCGGGCGCACTTCGTCTTCGACCGGGTCGTCGTGCTCGTCGTCGCCGAGCCCGGGCACAAACGGGTGGCGACCGACGCGGCCGTCCGGCTCGAGCTCGCCCGGGTCGCGTTCCCGGGCGAGGAGGTCGAGCTCGACCGGCACGCGCGCACGATCGACACGCTCCGCGACGGGGGCTTCGACGACCCCGTCTTCCTCGTCGGCGCCGACCAGTTCGCCGAGTTCCCGAGCTGGAAGGAGCCGGACGCCGTCCTCGAGCTGGCGCGCCTGGGCGTCGCGACGAGACCCGGATTTCCCCGCGCGAGCCTCGAGCCCGTGCTCCAGGCGCTCGAGCGTCCCGAACGCGTCGAATTCTTCGAAATCGAGCCGCTGGACATGTCCTCGAGCGACGTCCGCGGGCGGGTTGCCCGCGGCGAGCCGATCGAGGGGCTCGTCCCGACCACCGTCGCCGCAGCGATCGAGCGGCTCGGGCTCTACCGGAGCGGCGGGTAGCGCCGCTAGACTGGGCTCGTTCCGGCTGCTGGAGACGAATCCGACCTGACGTCACTCGATCACGCCCGCCGCATCGCCGGCCTCGCCCAGGAGAAGCTGGCGCAGGACGTCGTCATCCTCGACATGCGGCCGGTCTGCACCTATACGGACTACTTCGTGATCTGCACGGGCCAGAACTCGCGGCAGACGAAGGCGATCCACGACGAGGTGCACGCCCGGCTGAAGAAGGAGGGGCGCGTGCTCCCACGCGCTGTCGAGGGTGAGCGGGAGTCGTCCTGGATCGTCGCGGACTACCTCGACGTCGTCCTCCACGTCTTCACGCCCGAGACGCGCCGGTACTACCGCCTCGAAGAGCTGTGGGGCGACGTGCCGTCGATCGAGGTCGCCGCCGAAGCCGCGGGCTAGACTGTCTCCAGCACGGGGCCGTAGCTCAGCTGGGAGAGCGTCTGGCTGGCAGCCAGAAGGTCAGGGGTTCGAACCCCCTCGGCTCCATAGGGTAAAGGCCCTGGAAACGGGGCCTTTTTGGTTCTGGGAGCTGCTTCTCTCACTCTCGTCATGACACAGATCTGACACAGCGCTGGCCCGCGAGAGCGCCACTGGACAGTCGTTTGTCACCCGACCCCAGAGTTCTCCTGACCTCTGTCAACGATGGCTCCAGAGTGGCTCCTACGGCGTCAGAGAAGCCGTCTGTTGAGCGGTAAGACCCTCGGGACTCGGCCTCAGCGACGGTGGCAGTGGGGATGTGCCGATGTGGTCGGAGGCTGAAGCGGTTCCGCTATGCGGCGTACTCGTCGAGGAGCTTGAGGTTTCGCTCGTCAACGGAGGCAAGGAATCGGGCGTAGTGCCTGAGTGTCGTTTGGATGTTCGTGTGACCTAGCTGTTTGCTGACCCAGTAGATGTCGGCTCCTGCCGCCAGCGCGAGGGTGGCGCAAGTGTGTCTCATTTGGTAAAGGGGGCGATACTCGACCTTGGCTGCGGTGAGTGCTTCCTTCCAGACTCGTGTGCGCCAGTTGTCGAGGTTGATGTAGCCGCCTCTGGTGGCGGGGAAGATCAGCGCGTCTGACTGGATGGGGCGGGGGAGAGCCTTGAGGGCGGCGATTGCTTGTTGCTGGAGTCGGATGGTGCGGAAGGCTGCGTCGGTCTTGCCTGCGCTTGTTCTTAGTTGGCCGTTCCTGACGACTTTGTTGATGCGGCATGTGCGGTTGGTGAAGTCGATGTCTGACCAGGTGAGGCCGATCCACTCTTCCGGGCGCAGGCCCGTTGCGCAGGCGAAGATGATCAAGGCTGCGTAGTCACCGGCCTTGGCGGCGACCTTCTTCACTTCCACCCATGACTGGAACGGATTGACGTCCGTGGGTGTCGCCTTCGGTGCCTTGACGAGGCGCTTCCGTGCAGGGTTGGTTGTCAGGTCGCCCCAGTCCACTCCGCGTTCGAGGATCTGTCGCATCGTTTTGAGGATGTGTCCCTTCGTGGTGTTGCCAACTGTGAGGCCTGATAGCCATGCCTGGATCTCGTCGGCGCGGAGGTCGCGGAGAAGCGTGTCTCCGAACTTGGCCAGGGAGTAGGCGGTCATGTCCCGGTGCCACTTGTCGCTTTGGGTCTCGTGCTGGAGTCGGAACTTCTTCTCCAGTTCGCGGTAGGTGATCGGGTCGCGCACCTCAGGCAGGCCGTTGCGGCGGCGTGCTTCGCGGTTCTTGACGCTGAGTTGGTACTCCTCGGCGAGCTTCTTGGTGGGAAAGCTGCGTTTGCGTTGCCGACCGTTCTCCCAGCATCTGACCTGCCACTGGCCGCTGTCGAAGCTTCTTGACCATCAGGCTCGTCCGTCGCGGATCGCTTGGTCGAAGTCATCGACGTGGACGAGCCACTTATTTCCGACCTTGCCGACCGATCTGCTTCGCGAGGCTGTAGATCGTTGCTGGTGCCCGACCATTGGGGCATTCGTATCCTGCTCGGCGAGCTGCCTCAACGACAGTCATCCAAGGCGACCTACCAGGCTCCGCTTCCGGTGCAGACACAATCCCGCTCATCCGAGTCGCAATGGCATCGATGAGTTCAGGCGGCAGCGCAAGCGTCACGACCGGTTCGCCTGAGGGGCTGAGCGAGCGCCCAGGTGCTGCGCTCGCAGCCGTAGGCGAGCCACCAAGACCAGAGTCGGTCACGCGGATGCCCCGACCAAACGCATCTCGACCTCGGCTTCCAGCTGTTCGGTGAATTTCTCATACTCTCTACGCTGCTTTTCCAAGAACTCCATGAGGAGTTCATCGACTCTTCGCCTCACTTCAAGACTAGGCGCCCCGTAGCTCCACCTCAATCCGCCTGCGCTGATCCGGAGCCGACGCCGCTCCCACTCGGCCTTCCCCACAGTTCGACATGTTGGACATCGACCGCCGAGCCATACCGGAGCGCCTTCAGTCGAGTAAGTGTGACCACGCTGACAAGTCTTCACGACCGGGAGTCTCGTCTTAGCCGAAGCACGGGCAAGCGGGCGATTCGCCTTCCTGTCTCCCGCGTAGAGGAGTCTGTCGCTCGGCCAAGCTGGTTTAGGCTGCGGCTTCGTTGTCGTCAGGTACGGGCTGATGCTGGCGGTGTCCATCATCGTCCCGTTCGCTTCCTGATCGGGCATCGGTGGATCGAGGACGGCGGTTGAGTCGGGGTTTATCGCCCTCTCGGTAGCGATGTCATCGGCATCCGAATCTGTGTCTGTCACAGCAGCGGTGGTGTCTAGCACCGCCTCTGACATTTGGAAACGCCGAAACTCGCCGAACCTTCCCTTTGCTTTCTTGCCTACCTTGTGACCCTTCGAGAGCAGCTCGGATCGGCGTCGAGCTCGGACGCCAAAGGCACGGCACTCCTCGCGGAATAGATCTCGCGGCATGTTCTGATTGCGTGCGGCACGGTCGATGGATCCGTGCCTGTCTACAAGTGTTTGGAGCGCCGTCGTTCGTTCGTTCGCGTTCTTTACGAGCCCACGCGCAAAGAGCAGAGCCTCACTTGCCTCTCGAATGTCTTGCACCGCATCATTGACTTCGCCTAACTGGGCGTGGTCGCAGTGTGCTTGTCCCGACAGCTCCCACTCGAAACTGCTTGCGTCGGGCCGGGTGGCTTGTCGCTGCTCTCCTGGTCTTCCTGGATCTTCAACCGTTGCTATCAACATGTGATTCTCCTTTTGTTTTCTAACCCGTGTTCGTACCTCCTTGGTAGCGACCGTGGTCTCGGTTTACGTTGTCCCAGGTAGTGTAGCACACGCTCCTGGATCTAGCTGGTCAGCTTTGGAACATCCATTCCACGGATAGATCCAAGTACGCCTGCTAGAATTGCGGTAATGACCGGTGTCGATGAATCGCCAATCGTTAGTGCTACTGGTGTCTCAGTGGATCAACACCGGCGAGGGCTTGCATTTATGTCTGATGGTATGCGTGAGTTGGGTCTGTATGAGCTTCGGGTGGCGCGGAGTAGTGTCGGGGCATTCTTGCCGGGAACCGTGTTGAGTGATGTGGTCGGCGGGAAGTATCGGTATGCCGGGCTGTTACCGCGCTTACGTGAGGGCGCTAAGAGGGAGGATGTGGTGTCGGTTGGAAACCTGTTGTGGCTTGATGTAGATAGCCCAGACGCATTGCAGAGCTTGGACGTGTTTCGGGACGCGGGTCTGCCAGTGAGTCTTGTGATGGCGTCAGGCCATGGCTACTGGTTCTTTTGGAAGCTGACGGAATTGATTCATATTGATGTGTTGGAGGATTGGAACCGGAGCCTGAACATGTATGCCCGCGAGCGGATCCCGGATGTTGACAAGGGTTGTTGGAACCGGAGCCGTGTGGCCCGTCTGGCAGGGACTGTTCATGAGCGGACGGGAGTGGAGGCGCAATTTCTGTCCGAGGTGAGCACTTGGGATCGTTTCTCCACCGAGGAGGTGAAGTCGTGGTTCGACACGATCCCGTCCAACCAGGTCTCGGCACCAAGTTCGGCGGGCCGAAAGGTGCAGAGTGAGGTTGGTCGGGGCCGGTCACTCGTCGTGGTTTCGTTCGAGGGCCATAGAGCCGATGTGCAAGAGGTCGCGAGTCGGTTTAGGTGGTACCTGGTCGATCCCCCTCCGGTCGAGGAGATCTACGAGCGAGGCGAGACACGGCATGGGATCGAGTTCGCTCTCGTCTGTGCGCTGATCGAGGACGCGCACTGCTCCAATGACGAGATCCGAGCACTGTTTGACGAGTGGCTGCCGTTGAAGCACGCAGAGAGGCTGGATGCGGGTGGCAGCAACCCTTATGGGTACCTCGACACAACGATTACGAACGCACGGAAGCAGACGAAGCCAAAACGCGCCGGGTCAAGACCAAAGCGGTCTCGTTCGAAGCGCTCATACGTGCAGGTTGACCGGTCGAGAGGTCTTGCTGATGCTGGCTGAGGCAGAGGACGCGGGATCTCCATTGCTGGTCAAGGAGGCAAGCGAGCGAATCACGGCCAGCGGCTGTACTGACCGCACAGCAGAGAACACGCTTCTTCAACTCAAGAAGGCAGAGCTGATCGACAAGACTCGGAACCCGAACGGTCGGGGCAAGCTGATCACGGTCACAGACAAGGGACGAGCCTTCCTCGACCAAGAAGGACTGCGGAGAGGACTGATCTACCTACCCGCGATCAACCCAGCCGATACTCAGCAGCCTCGACGGAGACTCCTCAATGGTGTCTACCGTCCACGAGCTGTCTGTGATGAGAGTGTCTTTCAGAACGAGAGCATTGATGAAGGACCCGTTGAACCAGAGCTGGAGGCTGTTGCTTCGCTGGAAGGAGCAGCTGACCAAGTAGATAGCTCTCCCCTGCCTCTCCTCTCTGTGGTTCTAGTGTGGAACATTTCGGGTTTGAGGACAGCCTCTACGTTCGCCATGCAGGCTGGGACTGTTCAGATGAGGCGTTAGAGACGCTGTTGAAGCGGAATTGGATCGATGACTGGTACCGGATCAGCTTCCAGGGGCAGAAGCGAACCAAACTGATCCAGTTCACCACCGATTGGAATGAGATCGTTCGAAAAGTCCCTTTCTACGAGCAGCTCTACATCCGGGGTGCTCCTTATCCAGACGAACGTCCGGGGGTGACAACGGGAGCGCCGGTCTATCGCAGCTTCATCAGCCAACGAGGGATCGAAGACGGTCTCCCAAACGATCCGATTGCTGACCGTCGCTGGACGACCTACAAAGGCGAGTCGCGAACGCTGGGGCCGCTCCCCTACGGGTTCGGGCTCGCGGTCGAACTCACCAACGCCCACATCCCAGCCACACGGAGTGTGATCGACCAAAGACGGGAGCTACTGACCCTTCCCTCTTACGGACTCGTGATCGAGCGCGACTGGATCCCGCAATCCGGCACCGCCACCTTCTGGCCCGCGCTCAACGCCTTCTGCAAGAAAGACAGACATCACCGACCTCACCAGCGTCATCCTCCAAGTCACCCGTTCAGGAGCCAAGCCAAAGCACAAGTTCGAGTTCGAAGTCGTCGGAGACGCAATCGCCTTTCAACCACCAGCCCAAGCTCTCATCGACATCGACACAGTGCTCGAAGAACTCGCCTCACCAGAACGTCTCGACCTCTACATCAACCCGCTCGACACCGACCACAATCCATGGTGGTGAACCTGTCCATCAGTGATTCGACAGAGAGTCAAACACACTCCGATCAGAACGCACAAGACACCGGTGCGGGGCACAATTCTACAATCATGCAGGTCTCCAAGATAGTCGCGTCCGCGTAGCTACGTGGGAACCCTCTGTAAGCTCACAGGAGCCGTTCTGAGGCGGTCATAGCTCTGGAAAGAGGCCTAGGTCGTGAGTGGGGTATGAGAGGCTTAGAGCGCCTTACAGCGCTTCGACGCGGTTTCTGACTCGGTTGCGTTAAGGAGAAATGCCAAGCTAATTCTTGTCAAGCTTGACTGCCGACACTGTCGTGTGGCTTTGCTGTCGGCTTAAATCATCGGGGCAACCTGAAAAACTCGCAAGCATAAAACACTTGCTCGCGCACCGTGATCGGCTCGCGAGCTCGCCGGGGACGGCGTTGCGGGCGCCATACTCCGCCGCGCGGCCGGCGCCAATACCGGGCACCCAGCCTGGTTGCCACGGCCAGCAGCTCCGCCGGATCCTCGCTGATGACGGCGGTGCCCTCGATGAGCACGAACGAGAACGGCGGGACCGGGTCGTCCACGCAGATCATCACCCGGCCGTCCCGGGCCAGGTTCCGGCCGGCCACGGTGCCCGCGGCGGTGGTGAAGAGCACCTCAAAGTCGCCCGGCTTGCCGGACAGCTCGAACCACACCGGCTTGACGTGCGGACGCCCGTCGGCCCGCACCGTGGCCACCTGAGCAGTCCGGGTCCCGGCCATCAGGAAGTCCCAGGTTTCCTCGGCTGTCATGGCGGCCATGGGCCCTCCGCGGTCGGGACGGCGCGGCCTGGCCGGCCGGCGCGGCTGTGGACAGGTTATGCCTGCCCACTCACCGGATCCCAGGCCGGCCGGGCCTCCTGGCGTCCCGGTCAGCAGCTGCCCGCGTTCGCGGGCGTCCCGGCGGTGCTCGTGGCAGGCGCAACCGGGCCGGGCGCTGCGGGTGGGCCGGGCAGCGGCCCGGTGCGGGGTCCGGTACATCCACGCGGTGGCGCGCACCAGGGTGCGGCGCAGCGATATGCCGGTGAGCACCACCTGATGGCCCGCGACGTCGGTGATCCGGACGCTGATGCGGCCCGCCTGCCCCGCCCGGGCGTGGCCCGGCCCGGTCCCGGGCGCAGCGGCCCGGTCCAGTAGCCGTCGGCGTCCGGGGCCAGGCGCAGCCAGCCGCCGCCCGGCCGGCTGGCCGCGACCGACGACAGCCGGTTGCCGTGGTTGATGACCTGCACGGCCAGCCTGCCGCGCCGCGCCGCGGCGATCCGCAGCATCAGCGGCCCCGGGAGCGGCGGGTCGATGGCCGGCCGGTAACTCACCACGACCGTGCCCCGGCGCGGGTCAGCGATCCGCGCGAAGGCCGCCCGGCTCAGGTTGACCGTCCCCGCCGCGCAGTCCGTGCACACGTCAACGACTTCGGCCCGCACCGGCCCGGCGGGCCCGTAGACGTCCAGGTAGCTGCCGCAGGCCCGGCCGGAGCGCGTAGCTGCTCGGCGGCAGGCTGGCGTACCACCCCCGGGCCGGGAACGGGCCCAGCCCGCAGCTGCCCGCGGCGCGGCCCGGATCGTAGAAGGCGGCATGGCCCTCCACCGCGGACCTGGTCAGCGCGGAGGGAGCCGCCGTCGGGCCGGCCTGGTGAATCCCGGCCCGCGCCGGCCGGCCGGGCCGCCCCCGCCACCCGCGGCGGCGGCCCCGCCCGCGTCCGCGGCAGCAGCGGACCCGTCCGCGCGCGGCCGCGCCGCGCAGCTGCTTCCGGTCAACTTCACCGCAACGAAGACCGTCACGAGGACGGTGACGACGCAGGTGACAACCCAGATGCGGTTGCTGTTCCGGGGCTGGCGTGGACCCGGGGCCCGATCGGCGGCGTGAGCTAAGCGCATGAGCACACAGGCTTGCCGAACGAAGCCTCCCGATTACGTTAAGTGATCGAAGAGTTACCTGCCCGCCGGGCCGGGATCCGGGCGGCGGCCGGCGTCTCGGCCCGCCCCTCCACCAGCGCGATAACGCTCCCGGCGGGTGAGCCAGGTCCGGCCCGGGCGAGGTCAGGGGCAGCCAGGTCCGGCCCGGCCAGGTCGGGGTGAGCC
>CAVXVO010000007.1:0-475958 GCA_963765295.1 uncultured Actinomycetes bacterium | reverse complement strand
ACTCGTAATGAAGGGGTCCGCGGTTCGAATCCGCGCGTCGGCTTCTACGAAGTCCCTGCAAACCAAAGGCTTCGGGGCACGTCACAACTCACGTGCTGTGAGCCAGGGGGCAACATACCGTGCAACACGCGCCAGCAGAGAGCCCCTCTTCGCCCTCGCCTGCTGCCTCATCTGCTGGCGACGCCTGGAGGCGTCTGCGAACACTCGCGCCGCAGACGATTCCGCCCCGGAGCGCTGGTTATGGTTGCCGGTGTGGTGTCCGAGTTCGATCCGGGGGGCTTCTCGAATGTGGACGCCTCACGCTCGCCCGCGGACTACTCGGCGAATCTGGATCGGGCTCAAGCAATCTGGACAATCGTCGAAAACCGCTTGCTCGTCCGAGATGCGCTCGGGCTCGACAGTGGCGACGCCGTACTCGATGTCGGCAGCGGCAACGGCGAGGAAGTCCAGGCGATTGCGGAAGTCGTTGGGCCTGGAGGGCGTGTTGTGGGTGTGGATCTCAGCAGCGCGCTTGTCGAAGAGGCGCGCCGCCGAGCGTCGAGCGCGCCGAGCAACGTCGAGTTCGTCGTCGCCGACGCCCTGGCGGTCGCGTTGCTGCCTGGGAGCCCGACTGGGGACTGACCTTCATCTCGTCCTCTGATCAACGAGCGTCTGCCGCCGTCGCCGACCGGGTCGAGCGCGAAACGCACAATCCTCGCGTCGGGCGCAACCTCGCCACCTTGTTCGAGCGCGCAGGTCTCAGCAACATCTCGGTGGTTGCGCGCATCGGCTTGTGGGAGACACTCGATGTCGTCGAGGAGCGCCTCAGGCCGACCGAAGCGGTCCGCGAACTGGTCGCAGACGGAAAGCTGACGCGTACTCAGGCCGATGCCTGGCTGGCCGAACTTCGCGAGGACGCCGCCGCCGCGCTGAACTCAACCCGATCTGGCAGTAATCCGACGCCCCGCCCTCGTAGCGCCTCCCTGGACGCGTGATGCTCGCGTTCTAACGGCGGTATAGCTCTAAGGCCTATCCAGACACCATCCTCGGCAATCTGAGGCTCTCGGGGTGGACATCACAGCTTGGGACGGAGTCGTGATCTACCACCATCGCGACACACTTGCACGCCTCAGTCCAGGCGCTCGCCGAGTGCGAGCCGTGCCCTAGTCGGTCGCATATGCAGGCGGAAACACGACGCGTCCTTGCAGGGTCGGATCGTAAGCTTGCAGGGGCATCATCATGAAGGCCGCATCCGGTATCTCCGGGTCAGGAGGTGTGATCCCGAACTCCGATGCGCGACGAAACCCGAAGCGGGGGTAGTAGGTCGGATGGCCGAGGACGAGGACAAGCGGTTCGTTCCGGTCATCGGCAAGCCTCAAAGACTCCCGGACAAGTCTTGACCCGATTCCACTTCGCTGTCGCTCCGGAAGCACGCTGACCGGCCCGATTTCGAGAAGCCGTGTGCTCACCCCCTCCAACTCGACGTAGCTCATGAGGATGTGGCCGACGATCAGTCGGTCGTCCTCGGCGACCAACGACAGCTCGGGAATGAACCCGTCTGAGGCACGAATCATCTCGATCATCCGCGCCGCTCGTGGCTTGCCGAACGCCGCTTCGGTGACTGCAGCAATACCCTGCCAGTCGCGTTCTGTCTCGGCTCGAATCCGCACGCGAACGAGCGTACCGACCGTGGTCGTCCTCCACCTCGGGCGTTTCGCCAATCGGTTCTTCAAGCCCTCCTTGTAGTCCGCCGGCCGCTCGCCCAGCTTCAGTCAGGCCCGCACCTGAGCGCGAACCGTGTCGCTCGCTCTAAGGCGCTACTCCTCGGCCTCGTCGGGCCACCGGGAATCCAGGTGCGCGTACTCGCGTGCCGGTGAGGAGCCGGGTTTGATTCCGCCAACCCCTCGCGGCCGACTACTAATCGGTCAGTTCGGCGACGAGAGTGGTACGCACGGCTTGGGAGACGTTTCGGGTCAGATGGCCTTTGCCGGTGGTGTCCTCGACGAGGACGGCGCTTCCTGGCCCGAAGTGGCGTATCTCACCGTCGGAGACTTCGACCTCGATAGTGCCGTTGAGCTGGACGATCAGGAGTCGCTTCGGGGCGTTGTGCGGGATCGTGTCCGAGGCTTCCACTAGTACCGTCCTGAACACGAGTTCGTTCGTCGCAAGGGGTGCTGCTCGGGCCTCGGTGGTGCCGGTCGGCGAGGAGTGCTCCTCACTCGGCAGGTACACGTCTTCGAAGTGCGACTCCCCTTCCGAGTCGGCGTAGACACGGACGTATGTCGGTTCCCGGCTCGTCTCGGTCATCGCCGGGGAAAGCCTACGGAGACCAGCAAGACTCAACCGCCTTCTTCAGCGGCGAGCAGGCGTCCTCGTCGTTCACGCACCATGCGTGAGGGAGCCAGCCCCACGAGTACTCACCCGCGAAGCCCTCGCAGTAACGCAGCTTTGGATGCGTGGTCGCCAGCCGTCGGCCGACGCGGGCTCCACGGAATCGCTGCAAGACCCCGCCTTCTGGCGGGGTTTTGCTTTGAGGGGAAGACTGCGACCGGCTCGACCTCCTCGATGCACTGGACGTCGCTTCCTGCTCGTGGTTGCTTGGGGCCAAGGGTGCGGAACTTCACGGAGCCCGATCCGGGCCTGCCCTGATGACTTTGAGACACCTCTACGTGACAGTCGGGCTTCGGAAGGGGGTGTAGAAGATGTCGACGATGTCGCACGAGCCTTCTCCGGTCGTCCACGAGCGGTCCCGACGGTCGCTACAGCTCACTCCCGAGCTGTGGGCGTCGCTTGCGATAACGGCCATGTGGGTAGCCGTTTTCGTCACTGCGGTCTGGGGGCCAGACGCAAGGTTCAGCAGCAACGACGGGAGCAGCGCGACCATTCCGATTGCGGTCTTCGTCACGGTGTTCGCGTTCCTCGGCACCTGGATCGTTGCGAAGTACGGGTTCCGGCAGCAGCGAAAGGACTGACCGGAGGAGGTCTGGACTCGCCGGTACTAGGCTCGTAGCCTCCGTGTGGCTTCGTCTACTTCAGGATCTGTAGTCTCGACGCTTCATATTCTGAAGTCGAGTCAGGAGGCCGAGAGATGAGTCGAAAGAGCGAGCTCTTGTCCGCGAACGAGGAGTACGCCGCAACCTTCGAGAAGGGCCACCTGCCGATGCCGCCCAGCCGGCGCTTCACGGTCGTTACGTGCATGGACGCGCGACTCGACCCGGCCAAGTTCCTCGACCTCGACGAAGGCGACGCGCACGTGATCCGAAACGCGGGAGGCCTCGTCACCGACGACGCTTTGAGATCGCTGATCATCTCTCACAACTTGCTCGGTACCGAGGAGGTCTTCGTCATCGCGCACTCGGACTGCGGCATGCTCACGTTCTCGGACGAGGCACTCCAGGAGCAGTTGGGGACGGACCTCGCGTTCCATGCCTTCTCCGACCTCGACGAAAGCGTGCGTGAGAGCGTCCGCCGAGTCCGCGAGTCGCAGCTGACGGCGAACGCAGTGCACGGCTTCGTCTACGAGGTCGAAACGGGAAAGCTGCGAGAAGTCGCCTGAGCGGGCTCAATCGTCTGGGCCGAGCGCAGGCCCCACGTTGACCTGGCCGTGGGTGCGGAAGATTCGGTCGAGCTCCTCCGGCGAAGGGCGCGGCGCGTCCGTCGGCGGAAGCGTGGGCTCGCTCGCCGGCACCGATCCGTCGCGAACCAAGCGCTCCAGCCCCGCCGGCGTGCTGAGCACGAGCACACGGGCTGTATCGCTGTCGACCCGGAACGTGTGCGGCACTCCGATCGGGACGACGGCGGCAGCGCCTGCTTCGAGCTCGTAGCGCTGGTCACCAGCCTGGACCGTGAGGCGGCCCTCGAGCACGACGTAGCTCTCGTCCTGCGGATGGGTGTGAAGGGGCGGTGAGGCGTGGTGCGGAAAGAGGAATTCGATCAAGGCGAACCGGCCGCCGGCTGCCTCGCCGGGCACCCTGATCGTCGCCAGGGTGCCGGGAAACCAAAGCCGCTCCCCCTGGCCCGGTGCCGACCATGCAGCCGTGGCGCTCTCCTCGCCCGCCATCGCGCCGGAGCGGTCAGCCGCCCAGCTTGGCAGTCCAGGCGACCGGAGTGCCGGTGCAGTCGTAGTGCTTGGCGGACTGGTCCCAGGTGATGTGCTTGACCTGGAACCTGCCGCCGGCTGTGCCGCTCGCGGTGAGCGTGCCCGTGAGCGCGTAGCTGACGTTGATGTTCGTGACCGTGTTGCCGGCGATCTTGAGCGAGCCCGTGTAGCTGTGCGAGAAGCCGAGCGACGAGCTGATCGGGTTGTTGCCGCCGGAGCTGAACGTCCACGACCATTGCGTGGAGTCGGCGCAGGTGACCCTGCCGGCGACGCGCAGGTTGGTGACGCTCGCGCGGTCGGCGGTGACGTCGAACGAGATGCTCTTGCTGTCGCCGGTCTGCCCGGTGTAGTGGCCGGCTTTCGCCTTGCCCGACGGCGCGGGTGGCGTCGTTCGTCTGTGCGGAGGTGCCCAGGTCACCGACAGCTGCGTGGTGCCTCCGGCTGCGCTGCTCGCGCCGATGCCCGCCTGCACGCTCTTTCCGAGCACCTGGTCGAGCGTCGTCGTGCCGCGGGCCGTGACTTTCAGCGCCAGCCGGCCGGCTCGCGTGCTCGTGCAACTCGCCTGCGCCTCGCTGCGCGCTGCCGCCACCGCCGAGTTGTGCTGCTGGACGGTCACGCGCGTGCCGGCCTTCCAGAACGGCACGAACGCGACGGCGCAGCCGCCGCTGGCCGCTGCAGGTCGCCGCGGCCTGTAGCCCTTCTTCTTCAAGAACGACGCCGCGAACTTGTCGCAGGCGCCGGGCACCGCGGCGAAATCGTTCAGGCCGAGCTGGTAACTGCTTCCGTTCGGGATGAAGACGAGGCAGTAGTAGCTGAGAGCGTCCAGCAACCGACGCCGGTTGGCCGCTGCCAGCGCCATCTTCAGGGCGGCCGCCAGTTGCGCCACGTCGGCGTCACTGAACTCTGCGTTCAGGTCGACTTCACTCGTCGAGGCCGGCAAGGACGGCGAGGGAACGTCGACCACCGCGCCGAGCGCGACCGGGCCCGTCACCGGAGTGCCGAAAGGCTTGGTCGCGGTCGCGAGCTTGGAAACGGTCTTTCCACCCGTTCCGCCCGTCGAGCCCGCCTTCGTACCGTTCCAGGCCGGCCAGCGCGATGTGTTTCCGAGCGGAAGCCCGTCGCCGGCCGTCTCGTAGGCGCCGGTGAACGATTTCCCGTCGCTGCTGAGCTTGAAGTAGAACCGGCCCCAGGGCGACCCGTGGACGGTGCCGCACTCGATGTCGCTCGTGGGCGTGTAGACCGGTCCGCCCTCGTACCAGAGCCCACTGAGCTCGATCGCCGTGGGGTCGTCCGTCGGGGACACATGCACACCGCAAACGCGGCCGATCGGGTTCTCGCCGTACTCACCCCAGTCGACGAAGGTGGAGTCGCTGCGGAGCAGAAGCGGCCCACGCGTCGTCTGCCAGTTTCCGGCAAAGGGGGCGTCGTCGGCCCGGCCGCCGGCGGCGACGCCGGTCAGCACCACGGCGCCGAGCGCGACAGCGAGGATCCCCGGCAGCAGCACGCGTCGAAACATGTGCAGATCGTAACGCGACGACTCGGCTGTGACTAGCCTCGCGAGGCGTCCTTGTGGCCGGCGGAGCGTAGAGAGAGCCCGAACGGCGAACGCCGGCGTAACCCGCCGCCAACAGTTGCTTCATCGATTCCGGCACGTCCGCTTACACGGCCGTCGTCTGACCAGGTAGAGGGCGATCCACGCTCTCCTACGTGTAGGAGGCTTGGCGGGAATGCTGGGACGGGGACGGTTTGCCGCACGCTCGGGGCTGGTGTTCGCGCTGGGTCTCGTCGCGGCCGGTGTGCTGGTCGGGCAGACGCAGGCGCGGTCGTCGTCGATGCCGGTCGTGCTCGGGTACGACCTGAGCGGCACGTTTCTCCTGGACGGGCAGCCCAGCTTCCCGATCGCGCTCTCGAACCCGCCGCCGCTCGGCGCCACGACACCGGCCGGCGGTGACGCCCTCGACGAGGTCGTCCGGGCGGGTGTGACCCTGTTCAGGGTGGGGCCGTTCTCGGTTCCGTGGACGTCGGATGCGATCGCCCAGACGAAGGCCTGGGATCAGGCGGCGCTGACGAGAGGCGTGCGCACGTGGATCAGCCTGAGCAACCTCAGCACTGCGGTGCCGGGCTCACGCGCCGACATCATGCTGGGGAAGGTCGTCGGGGCGCTGACGTCCGATCCGTCCGCGGGCGGCATCGGGATGTGGAAGGGCGCCGACGAGCCGGGCTGGGGCGGGCCGCCACCAGCGCGGCTCCGGTTCGCGTACTGTCGCGTGACATCGCGCGGCGACCCGAACTGGTGCGCGGGGGAGCCGTCGCTCGATCCGAACCACCCCTGGGTGACGATCCAGGCGCCCCGCGGAACGGCGCAGCACCTTTCCCCGTACAGCGGCGTCACCGACACGCACGGAGTCGACGTCTACCCGGTCACGGCCACCGCCGCGAATCCGGATCTCCATCAGGTCGGGACCTGGACGAAGATGCTCGCCTCGATCACTCCTGACCACTCGGTCTGGGCGACGCTCCAGATCTGCTCCAGCGGCAGCTATGACCGCGCCGGCGACTACGTCCTGCCCACCCGCCGGCAGGAGCGGTACATGATCTACGACGCGATCGTCAACGGCGCCCGCGGGCTGTCCTTCTTCGGCGGCGACAACCCTCACTGCTGGGACCTCGCCGACAAGACCACCGGCTGGAACTGGACGTTCTGGAACAGCACGCTCTCCAGCCTGATCGGGGAGATCAGCGCTCGCAGCCCGCTCGCCCCCGCGCTCACGAATCCGGGTTCGACACGGGCCGTCGCGACCGACGACCCGGCAACGGAAGCGATCCGCCGCGCCACACGGACGGGCGCCCGCTGGCTGATCGCCGCCCACGACGGCTCCGGAACCAGGCAGGTCACGATCAGCGGCCTGCCCGGGACGATCACGGGCGCAACGGTCTACACCGAGCACCGCGTGCTCAAGGTCGAGAACGGCTCCTTCACCGACCGCTTCCAGCCCTGGCAGGTCCACGTCTACCACCTCTCGTCCGCGCGCAGCGCCGCCTGAGAGTTGTCACCGACCCGAATGGTCAGGACTCGTGCCGGGCGGCGTGCGATGCTCCGCGGATGAGGATCGCAGTCGTCGGGACGGGCGCGATGGGCTCCGTCTACGCGGGCTTGCTCGGCGCGGCCGGGAACGACGTGACGGCGGTCGACGTGAACGGGGAGCACGTCGAGGCGATCCGGCAGCGGGGGCTCCGGGTCAGCGGGGCGAGCGGCGAGCGCGTCGTGCAGATGGCGGCGACGACTCGACCGGCGGACGTCGGCGTCGTCGAGCTCGTCGTGATCGCGACCAAGGCCATGGACGCGAGGGTCGCGGCCGGCTCGGCCGAGCCGCTGATCGGCCCGCAGACGACGGTGCTCACGATTCAGAACGGTCTCGGCGCAGCCGACGCGGTCGCCGAGGTCGTCGACGAGCGGCAGCTCGTGGTGGGCGTCGCCGGCGGCTTCGGCGCCTCGCTCGTCGAGCCCGGTCACGCTCACCACCACGGCATGGAGCTCGTCCGCCTCGGCGAGCGCACGGGGCCGGCCGGGGCCAGGTGCGAGCGGATCGCGGACGTCTGGCGCGCGGCCGGGTTCACCGTGAAGACGTACGACGACGTGAGCCGTCTGCTCTGGGAGAAGCTGATCTGCAACGCCTGCTACGCCGGTGTCTGCGGGCTGCTCGAGCTCACCATCGGCGAGGTGGTCGAGAGCCCGCACGCGTGGGCGATCGCGAGCCGCTGCGCACAGGAGGCGCTGGACGTCGGGCGCGCGTGCGGTGTCGACCTCGAGATCGCCGACTGTGCCGCCTACGTCCGCGACTACGGCCTGGCGATCCCGGGCGCGCGCCCGTCGCTCCTGCTCGACCTGCTCGCCGGCCGACCGACCGAGGTCGAGTGGATCAACGGCTCCGTCCCGCGCGAGGGCGAGAAGGTCGGCGTCGAGGCTCCGACGAACGCCCTGATCACCTCGCTCGTGCTCGCGAAGCAGACTCGCGGGCTCCGCTGACCACAGGGCTCAGCCGATCAGGCCGGCGATCCCGTTCCGGATCAACGCCAGGGCGAGCAGGACGACGATGACGGCCGCAACCGTCCGCGCGTGGTCGAGGAGCCAGTCGCGGACTCGCTGGAGGAGCGCCGTCGCGCGGTCGCGCGCGACGACGAGCATGACGAGAGCGAGCAGGAGCGGCAGCAGCGACACGACCGAGAAGAACACCCACTGCACGACGTACTCGGGGGCGCTCGGATTTGTCTCCGAGATCTCCTTGAGCGCAATCGGGATGAAGGCGCCCGGGTTCGCGAGCACGGCGCCGGCTCCGATGACTGCCACGACGGGCGACGACGCGACCTTCGTCATCTGCCTGGTCATGCTCTCCTTCTTGGCCGGGTTCATCGGCCGGCGCAGGACGTGCGCGACCCAGGCGAGCAGGAGCGCGCCGGCGACCACGTCGAACACGGCGACCCAGGTCTTCGGCGTCGACGTGTGGGACGCCGCGTGGCCCCCGAGGACGAAGGCCGCTGCGACGCCGATCGCGAGCGTGACGACGAACGCACCGAGGTAGAAGAACGTGCCTGTCCGTAACGGCCGGGTGCCGGCGACCAGGGCGAGCACCGAGAACGAGAGCGTCGTCGGCGAGAGCATCGCCGCGAGAGCCGTCAGCGCCAGCTCGGCGTCGATCCAGCCGCTCACCTACCCCGCCCGGTCGGGGCCGATCTGCGCAACGGGGATGTCGTAGCGGCCGCTCGCGAGCTGGACGAGATCCTTCTCCAGCCGGTTGGCGCTGTCCGCCGGGCCGGTCGCGAACAGGACGAGGTCGGCCGGAAACTCGCGCAGCCCGTCGTCCGCGGCCTGGATCGGGTCGTGCGGGCCGACGCGCCCTTCGGCCTCGACGCCGATGCGATGCAGCGACTCGAGCGTCGTGTTCAGGTGGTCCTGGGCGGCCTGGTACGCCTGCTCGTCCCCCGTGAGGCGGTCGAGGCGTGACGAAAGCGAAGGCGCGATCACGAGCGCACGCGTCTGACGCCCCGCCGAGCGGGTCGCGAGCTCGCCTCGGAGCCCATCCGCAGAGCAGCCTTCGTCTGCGACCACGAGGACCCTGAAGATCCCGTCGTCGACGTGCACGGCCACGGGCGCGTCGTCGGCCGAGGGGTGCGGGTGGCGCTTCGAGTACCACCAGAACAGGAAGCCCGCGGCGACCAGCGTGAACGCGACGAGGAGGATCCAGGCCCAGGGGCCGGTGTAGACGGCGAGCAGGAGCAGGCCGACGAATCCGAGCAGCGCGACGACGAGCGGGATCGCGGCGAACTCACGGGAGCGCATCGCCACGCATGCTGCGCCCTGTCCCGGGAGGCGGTCATCATGCAAAGAGGATGATGTCCGTCCCCGCCGCCGCTGGTTTGATCTCCCGAATGGCGAGCCAGCCGCCCGACAGCGCCGCGTCCGAGCCGTCCGCGGACGAACTCCTGGGCGAAGTCGCTCATCAGCTCACCATCCTGATCCGAAGCGACCTCGAGCTTGCCGCCGCCGAGCGGGCGCCCGAGGTCAGAGAGGCAGTCGTCGACACGGCGGCTGCCGGAGCCGCCGCAGCCGCCGCGCTGCTCGCGTTCGCCGCGGTCAGCTGGGCCGCGGTGCTCGGCCTCTCGCACGTCATGGCGTCGTGGGGCGCGGCGCTCGTCGTCGCCGGCGTCTGGGCGCTCGTCACGCTGCTGCTCTTGCGAATGGGCGGCGTCGTCCGGCTCAGAGCCCGGCTCGCCCCGGGCGGACACGAGCCGGCGATCGCCGCCGCGCGGCACGCACGCGCCGACGCGGAGAAGGCGATCAGGGACGCCGCCGGCCGGCTCGGGCGCGCAGTCGTGCGAGAGGCGGCGCAGCACGAGATGGGTGCCGTCGTCGAGGCGGAGCAGCGCATTGCGGACACCGTCGAGCGCGATGTCGAATCGATCCTCCGGGATCTCGTCGGAGCGCTTTCGGTTCCCGAGAAGGCGGGCGGCTTTCTCGGCCGCCTGACCGGCCGCGGCGGCTCCTGAGCCGACCCGCCGGGCTAGCTAGGCTGAGCGGCCGTGCCGGATCTCCACGACCTGCTCGAAATGCGGACCGCCGCGCCGGCTGATCTCTCGCCGGACGGCTCGGTTGCGCTCGTCTCCTCCGACCTCGGCGGCACGGCGCAGCTCTACCTGCAGGCGCTCGCGGGCGGCGAGCTCGTCCAGCTCACGGACCTGCCCGAGCCCGTCGCGGGGTTCTTTCTGCCGGAGAGCGAGCGCGTGCTCGTGCAGATGGACGACGCCGGGAACGAGCTCGGACAGCTCCATATCCTCGACGCCCGGCCGGGTGCGGCACTCGAGCCCCTCGTCGTCGACCCCGCGTTCTTCCATCGCACGCCGTGCGCGAGCCGCGACGGGAGCCTGCTCGCATACTCGACGAACCGGCGCAACGGCGTCGACTGGGACGTGGTCGTCCGCGAGCTCGACTCCGGCGAGGAGCGCGTCGTCTTCGCCGACGGAGGCTGGTGCGAGGTCGCCGGCTTCTCGCCCGACGGCGCGACGCTCGCCGTCCTGAAGGCGACCGAGCGGAGCGGCGACAACGACCTCTACCTCGTCGACTCGGCGAGCGGCGACTGGTTCTGCGCCGTGCCGCACGACGACGACTCCGAGGTCGGACCGCCCGCGTGGCTCGCTTCGGGGGAGGCGTTCCTGTTCGCGAGCAGCGTCGGCCGCGACACGACCGGCATCGCGCGCTACGAGCTCGCCGCGCGCCGCTGGAGCTACGTGCTCGAGGAGCGCTGGGATCTCCGCTGCGCGATCGACGAGAGCGGGCAGACGCTGCTCGTCGACCGGAACGACGACGGGTACACGCGGCTCGAGCTTCGCGACCCGGAGACGCTCGCGCTCCGCCGCGAGGTGCGGCTGCCCGGCCGCGGCGTCGCCGCCGGCTACGTCTTCTCGCGAGACGGGCGCCGGCTCGCGTACCAGTTCTCCTCGCCGCTCGTCCCGGGCGACGTCTGGGTCTCCGACACGGCCACGGGCGAGAGCGAGCGGCTGACCGAGAGCCCGAGCGGCGTCCCGGCGAGCGAGCTGGTCGAGCCGGAGCTGCACCGCTTCGACTCGTTCGACGGCGAGTCGGTGCCGGTCTTCCTCTACCGGCCGTCGGGGCCGGGGCCGTTCCCGGTCGTGATCATGATCCACGGCGGGCCGGAGTCGCAGCTCCGCCCGATCTTCAGTCCGCTCGCGCAGTACTTCGTCACGAACGGGTACGCAGTCGCGGCCCCGAACGTGCGCGGCTCGACGGGATACGGCAAGCGCTACGAGCACCTCGACGACGTCCGCAAGCGGCTCGACTCCGTCCGCGACCTGGCATCGCTCCACGACTGGCTCGGCACGGTCGAGTGGGTCGACGAGTCCCGGGCCGTGCTCTACGGCGGCTCGTACGGCGGCTACATGGTGCTGGCCGGGCTCGCCTTCCAGCCCGACCGCTGGGCGGCGGGCATCGAGATCGTCGGGGTCTCCAGCCTGGTGACCTTCCTCGAGCACACGGCCGCCTGGCGCCGCGCGGTCAGGGAGCGCGAGTACGGCTCGCTCGAGCACGACCGCGATTTCCTGCTCGAGGTCTCGCCGCTGACGCACGTCGACGAGATCAGGGCGCCGCTCTTCATCATCCACGGCGCGAACGACCCGCGTGTGCCCGTCGGCGAGGCGCGGCAGATCCACCGCTCGCTGACCGAGCGCGGGATCCCGTGCGAGCTCAACGTCTACGACGACGAGGGCCACGGCCTGAAGAGGCTTTCGAACCGGCTCGACGCGTACCCGAAGGCGGCTGCGTTCCTCGAGCGCGTGCTCGCCGCACCCGCCTAGATCACGCCGCCCGCGGCCGTCTTCGTTTGGCGGATCCGGAACGACGCGTCGACGCGCGGGTCGAGGACCGCGTACAGCGTGTCGACGATCAGGTTCCCGATCACGACGATGAGCGTGATCGTGGTCACGACGGCGAGGATCTGCGGCAGGTCGAGCGCCGCACTGCCGATGAAGTTGTTGATCGCCATGCGCCCGAGCCCGACGAAGCCGAACGCCGCCTCGATGTAGACACAGACGCCGATCGCCGTCCCGACCTCCATCCCGACCATCGTCAGCACGCGCAGGCTCGCGAACGGCACGACGTGACGGCGCAAGACACGTGCCTCGCGGACGCCCTTCGCCCGCGCCGTGCGGACGAAGTCCTCGTGGAGCGTGTCGATCACGCTCGAGCGGACCATGCGGACGTAGAGCGCGAGAAAGAGCAGCGCGAACGTGATCCACGGGAGGACGAGGTGCGAGGCCCACTGGTCGGGACCGCTGCAGAGCGCATCCTTGCTCGGGAAGATGGTGCAGTAGTCGGTCGGCGGCACCCAGTGGAGCCGGTTCCCGAACACGGTTCGCAGGATCAGGCCGACGACCATCGGGTGCGTGCAGATGGCGATCAGCGCGACGAGCGAGATCGTCCGGTCGATCCACGTCCCCTGGTAGCGGCCGGCGATCGCGCCGAGCGGGATCGCGAGCAGCAGCACGAGGATCGCTCCGCCGAGGACGATCGACATCGTCACCCCGAGCGCGCTGAAGAGCTCGGGTCTGATCGGCTGCTCGACGATCTTCTGGTCGGCCGTAACCTGCGCCCCTGTCCACTGGCCTCCGAAGTCGAGGCGGACGACGTGCCAGAGGTAGTCGCCGAACTGCTCGAGCTTCGGCCGGTCGAGGCCGAGCAGGTGGTCGGCCGTCTTGATCTGCGCGTCCGAGAGGTGCTGCGCGTAGGGGTAGACGAACGAGGCCGGTTCGCTCGGGATCGCCCAGAAGAGGACGAACGTGAGCGTGATCATCGTGAGCAGCGTGAAGACGGCGGCGCCGACGCGGCGAACGAGGACGGACGCGATTCTCACGAGCGCCACGGCTCCATCGCGCGGCGCAGGCCCTCGGAGATCTGGTTCAGCGACAGGACCGTGAGCAGGATCGCGATCGTCGGGAACAGCGTCTGCCAGGGCGTGAAGATCCGGCCGTCGTACGCACGCGGCGCATAGATCGTCCCCCAGGTCGTCGAGAGCAGCGAGCCCCAGGTTGCCGTCGAGGCCTGCACGCCGACGCCGACGAAGCTGATCCCGATCTCGAGCAGGATGTTGGTCGCGACCGCGATCGCCGACCAGACGAGCAGCGTGGGAACGAGATGGGGGAGCAGATGGCGGCGGAGGATCCGCTGATTCGACACGCCGATCATGTGCTCGGCCTGGACGAACTCGGCGTCGCGCAGGGTCAGGAGCTGGACCCGCACGAGCCGCGTCGGATAGAAGGACGTGAAGACGCCGATCAGGAGCGCGACGGCGAACACGCCTTTGGGTAAGACCGATCCGAAACCGATCGGCGTCAGCGAGTCGCTCAGCCGGACGCTCGCGAGGACGAGGAAGAGGATCAGCGGAAAGGCCATGACGATCTCGGTCAGGCGGGCGACGCCCGCGTCGGTCCAGCCGCCGAAGTAGCCGCCCAGGCAGCCGAGCGGCACGCCGATCAGCAGGGCGAAGAACACACCGCCGAGCGCGATCTCGAGCGAGGTCTTGCCGCCGTCGAAGAGCCGGATCAGCTCATCGCGTCCGAGCGGCCCGTCCGCTCCGAGAACGAGCAGCGTCGTTCCGGCCGACTTGGGCGGCGGGGCGATGTTGCCTTCGTCGTCGCTCTGCGCCTCGTTCACGTTCGCGACGCGCGTCCAGGGCCCGGCCGGCTTGAAGAGTTCGCTGACGGAGTACGGGAAGAGGTCGGTGCCGCTGTGCCCGAGGATGGCGCTCGAGATCGGTCCGCCCGCGAACGAGACGACCACGATCGTCGCGAAGAGGCTGGCGGCGGCAAGGGACAGGCGGTCGCGACGGAAGCGGCCCCAGGTCAGGCGCCACGGCCCGGGCGGCAGCGGCGCGACTGGTTTGGCACTCGGCGCCGGTGCTTCGCCCGCGCCGACGCGACCCACCTCGACGCGGCTTTCCTCCCCCATCCAGCAGAATCTACAGCGGCGCCGCGTCCCCACTCGGCGCAGGTCGGGCCCCACTCAGGCCGGTGTCGCCGGCACCTCCCGCGGCTGCGCGACGCCGATCATGCTGTCTCTCGTGACGAGCGCCGCCAGCTCGTTCTCGCCCAGCGCCGCCGAGCCCTCCGGCCGCTGCGGGACGACGAGGTAGCGCACGTCCGCGGTCGAGTCGAGCACGCGCAGCTCCACGCCGGGGTCGAGCTCGACGCCGAACTCGGCCAGGACCGCGCGGGGCTCGGAGACGGCGCGCGATCGGTAGGGGAGGCTCTTGTACCAGGCGGGCGGCGGCCCGAGCAGCGCGCGCGGGTAGCACGAGCAGAGCGTGCAGACGACCATGTTGTGCACCTCGTCCGTGTTCTCGACGGCCACGACCTTCGGTGACGGCCCGGCCTCGAGCCCGAGCTCGTCCGCGGCTGCCCGGGCGTCGGCGAGCAGGCGCTTCTTGAACGCCGGATCGACCCAGGCGCGCGCGACGAGCCTTGCCCCGTCGGCGGGGGACCGCGACACGAGCCAGTCGACGCCCTGTCGCACCGCCTCGCGTGTGATCACGCCCTTCTCGACGAGCAGCTCCTCGAGCGCGCGCACGCGCGCGGCCGCGGGCGGCTCGCCGTCGTGGCCGATCGGCTCGTGCGGATGGTCGTGGTCGTGCGGGTGGTCGTGGGCCATCAGGCCTCCTCGAGCCAGTGTTCGTAGACGTCGACGACGAGCTCGTCCCGCTCGGACCCCGCATACGCCGACCAGAGGTCGCGCTGCGCGAAGACGACGCCGTACAGCGGCTGCTTCGGAAGCCCGTCCGCGCCGTAGGCTCGCGTCTCCGGGTTCGTGAACGAGCCGTGGACGCAGGCGACGGTGCCGGTCTTCCCCCGCAGGTACACGGGCGTCCGGCAGTGGCCGCGGTGGTCGCGCGCAGCGACCCGGACCCGCTCCCCCGGCCCGAATTTCACAGCCTCGCCTCCAGCTCCCCGGGAGCGAGGATGCCTTTCTCGGCCAGGTTCACCTCGGCCGAGAAGAGCCAGCGCTCGTAGTAGCTGGCGTGCTCGTACTCGTCCGGCGGCATGCTCTCGATCCCGCGCCGCAGCTCGTCGACGTTCATCACACCGGCGCGGCCGAGCGCGCCGACGAGCGCGTCGGTGAGGAGCTCCCAGTCCGCAAGCTCGTGCTCGGTGCGGTCGATCGGCTCGTTCGTCGGCACCCCGCCCCGGTCGTGCACCGCCCGCTCCACGCCCGGATCGTAACGCCACCGGGCGGGTGCCCGACTCAGGCGGTGTCTTCCAGCGCGCCGGGATCGGCGAGCCAGCCGCGTGTCGCGAGCAGGGCACTGACCTGCTCCGGCGGGACCGCCTTGGCAAACAGGAAGCCCTGAGCGTGGTCGCAGCCGAGCTCGCGCACGGTGTCGAGCTGGCTCTGCGACTCGATGCCCTCGGCCGTCGCCACCAGGCCGAGTGCGTGGGCGAGGCTGGCCAGGTTGGCCGTGATCGCCGCGTCCTTTGAACTCTGGCCGATGCCCTGGATGAAGGAGCGGTCGACCTTGATCACGTCGATCGGGAAGCTGCGGAGATGGGCGAGCGACGAGAAGCCGGTGCCGAAGTCGTCGATTGCGATCCGGACGCCGAGGTCGTGCAGCTCCTGCAGCTCTCGGCGCGCCCGCTCGCCGGCGAGCCCGCCGACCACGATCGCAGTCTCGGTCACCTCGAGCCCGAGACGCTCCGGCGGCACATCCGCGGCCAGGAGCGTCCGCTTGACGAGGCCGCTCACGTCGCCGGTCGAGAGCTGCTTGCCGGAGATGTTGACCCAGGTCGTGAACGGCACCGGCAGCAACCCGGCGCTCGCCCACTCGGCGGTCTGCCGGCAGGCCTCGGAAAGCACGAACTCGCCGAGCGGGATGATCAGGCCGGTCGTCTCGGCGACGGGGATGAAGCGCGACGGGGAGACGATGCCGCGAGTCGGGGAGTGCCAGCGCACGAGCGCCTCGACGCCGATGATCGTGTTCTCCTCGAGGTCGATCAGCGGCTGGTAGTGAACCCGGAACTGGCCGCGCTTGAGGCCGAGCCGGAGCTCGTGCTCGAGGCCGAGCAACTCGCCGAGCGCCCTCGCCATCCCGTCCCGGTAGAGCTCGAAGCGGCCACGGCCCGCCTCCTTCGCCGCGTACATGGCCACGTCCGCGTTCCGGATCAGGTCGTCGCTCGACCCCGGGCCCGTGTGCGAGACGATGCCGATGCTCGCCCCGAGCGTCAGCTGGTGGCCGGCGACGTCGATGGGGTCCGCGAGCCGTTCGATCAGGCGCTGCGCGACGCCGATCCCGACGCGCTCGTCCGCGTCCTCGAGCAGGAGCGCGAACTCGTCCCCGCCCAGGCGCGCCAGCGTGTCGCCCGGCCGGCTCGTCTCGTCGAAGCGCTGCCCGACCACCTGGAGCAGGTGATCGCCGGCGTCGTGGCCGAGCGTGTCGTTGACCTGCTTGAAGCCGTCGAGGTCGATGAGGAGCACGCAGACCGTCGCCGCCGAGCGCGCCCCGCGCGCGAGCGACTGGTCGAGCCGGTCGCGGAAGAGCGCCCGGTTCGGGAGGTTCGTGAGCCCGTCGTGGAACGCCTGCCGCGTCAGCTCCTCCTCGAGCAGCACGCGCTCCGTGATGTCGCGGGCGTTGAGCACCACGCCCTTGATGCGGCGGTCCTGGCGGAGGTCGGTGATGTGCGCCTCGAGCGAGCGCACCTCGCCGAAGCGATTCGTCATGCGGAGCACCATCTCGCTCGGCGGGTCGCCCTCGGCGTAGATCGCGCGCAGCGTCGGGATGTCGTCCGGGTGCACGAAGGCCAGCAGGCCCTCGCCGAGCAGTTCGCCGTCGGGCCGGCCGAGCATCGACGTCACGGACTGGCTCGCGTAGCGGCAGCCGCCGTCGCCGAGGACGAGCACGAGGTCCGTCGACGAGGTGACGAGGCTCCGGAAGTGGGCCGTCTGCCTTCGCGTCGCCGAGATCAGCGCCCAGGCGAGCAGGAACGACGTGAGCAGGCCGAGGATCCCGAGGCCGACCTGGAGGACGATCAGGTTGGTGATGTTGCGATCGGTGCCGCTCGCGATCGTGCGCGCCGCGTCGAGGGAGACGTTCGACGTCATCGCGGTCAGGATGCGGAGCCGGTCGACCGGGTCGGGGGACGAGAGGTGCTCGTGGGCCGTCAGCGGGACCGAGGCGATCGACGTGCCGGCGAGAACCGCGGCGCCGGTGCGCGTCAGGTCGCTGACGAGCCGCTGCTCCTGCTCGAGCTGGGCGCGCACCACCCGGTCGTTGGCAGAGGTCAGCGTCACAGCGTCGTCGTCTCCCGGCACCGGAGGCGCAGTCCCGCCGTCGAGCAGAGCGTTCGCGCTGCGGGCGAGGAGGCCGGCGGTGATCGCCGGATCGACCGTCAGGCCCTCGCGCGCGAGGAGCACGTCGCTGAGGTACCGCTCGGCCAGCGTCCGCTGCCGCGCCGCCACCTGGACGACCGCCGCCTTGTTCCGCGAACCCGAGGTCGTCCAGATCGACAGGCCGACGCTCACGGCGGAGTAGAGGGCGAACGTGAGGAGGATCGCGACCACCATCCGCCGTCCGCCCGACGCGAACGGCCTGAAGGCGCGCTGTCTCCGCATCGCTACCTCACCACCAGCGTCGCGTGCATGCCGCCGAGGTAGTGGCCGGCCATGTTGCAGAAGAGGACGTAGCGGCCGGGCGTGAGGTGAACTCGGAGCGTTCGCACGCTGCCGGGCGCACCCGGCTCGAGCCCGCCCACGATCCGCCGCTGCAGCGTCTCCTCGTCCACCGTCAGACCGTCGAGCCGGAGAGGCAGCCGTTTGCCGTCGGCACGGCTCACGATCAGCTCGTGTGAGTCCGGTCCGTTGTTACGAACACGGAGGGTCACCGTGCCACGGCTCAGGGTCTTCGTCCTCGCCGAGATGCTGAAGTCGCGTTCGGTGATCTGCACCTGTCGCGGCTCGACCCGCGTCGCCGCACGGCCGGAAGCCGAGACGAGCAGCGCCACGGCGATCGCAGCGAGTGCGATGGCGCAGGGCAGAGCAAACGAGGGCCGCGTTTGTGCGAAGTGCACCGAACAACTTCGATCGGCCGACGATTCGTCGCTCTTTAGCTGTTCGGGCCGTCGGCTTCACCCGTTCGGGTGAGCAGTCGCACACACAGCGTTTCCTCACCTCAGGTTCAGGTGCTTCCGAGGCCGGCGCGGTTTCCTTCAGGGCAGATCTGGAAACCACGAGGACACGAGGAGACAAACAGCCATGACCGCACTCATCGCCCTCAACGCAATCTCAGCAGCAGTCGTCATCGCCGGCGTCGCGGCCGCCGCCCGCCTCGGCTACCTCACGGCGGGCGGCCGCTTCGACCCGGCTCTGCGCCGGCTCGAGCTTCAGCCGGGCATCGCGCACGGAGAGCAGGCTGCCGAGCAGCTCCGGGCGGCGTAAGGCCGCAGCCGAGCATCCCCGTGGCGGCTAGGCTCCGTGCTCGGCACGTGGGCGTCGAGCCGTCATCCAAGCGGGTCTCCTGGCTGAAGGTCGCGCTCGTCGCGGCTGCGGTTGCCGTGGGTGTCGGCGTCGGGATCGGCGTCGCGATCGCGCAGGGCTCGGGCGGCGCGAAGAAGACGACGCTCGGCCCCGGAGCCGATCCGGGGACGACCTTCCCGGCCGGCTCGCGCCGCGCACCGGACTTCGCGCTCCGAGACGGAGCCGGGCGGCCGATCAGCATGCGCTCGCTCCGCGGCCGGCCGGTGGTGATCGCCTTCATCGACCCCGTCTGCCGGAACCTCTGCCCGCTCGAGGCGAAGATCCTGAGCGAGGTGCCCCGCGCGCTGCCAGGCGCGAGCCGCCCGGCGATCGTGGCCGTCAGCGTCAATCCCTGGAACCAGTCCCGGTCGGACCTCCGGCGCGACGCCGTCCACTGGCACCTTCCGCCCGAGTGGCGCTGGGCGCTCGGGAGCTACGCAGCGCTGTCGAAGGTGTGGGAGCGGTACGCGATCGGCGTCCAGGTGCACACGAAGACGCTCGCGGGCATCACCGTGCATACGGTCGATCACACCGAGGCCGCGTACGTGATCGACCCGTCGGGCTACGAGCGCGCGCTCTTCCTCTATCCCTATCGCTCGGCCGACGTCGTCAGCGCGGTGCGGCGGGTGACCGCGGGCCGCTCCTCGTCGAGCCAGCGGTAGAGGAAGACGATGAAGGCGATCGTGAGCGGGATCGAGCCGATCCCGAGCATCACGCCCGCGGCCAGTTGCTGGTCCGCGAGGGCCGAGAGACCGCCGAGTCGGCGTGGCAGAGCCGCGTAGGCCGGGTACAGCGGCGCCGAGGCAAAGGCGAGGACGAGCGCGAGCAGCCAGCCGGTGACGACGCCGGCCCCCGCGTAGAGCGCACGCTGCAGGTAGCCGAGCCGCGCGTGGAGCGGCGGCGAGTCGAGGATCGGGATCCAGAACAGGATCCCGAAGACGAGGAACGACGCATGCTCGAGGTCGTGCACGGCGACGTTCCGGAGCGTCAGGTCGTAGAGCGCGGGCACGTGCCAGAGAGCCAGGTCGACCGTGATCAGGGAGAAGGCCACGACCGGGGAGACCAGCCCGCGCAGGCCGCGGCGAACGCCGGCCGGCAACCGAAGCACTGCGCGGGCCAGCGAGCGGCGCGCGTCGAGCGGAAATGCGCGCCAGACCGTGAGCCAGGGCGCCGCCAGGACGACGAGCGGCGGGACGATCGCCATCACGACGACGTGCTGGAGCATGTGCATCGCCAGCGACTCGTCGGCGTAGCGGTCGAAGGCCGGGCTGAGCGCGACCGCGAGCAATACGAGCGCGACCGCGAGCAGGGCGGTTCGACGCAGCAGCTCCGGGCGCCTGCGCCCGGTCGCGAGCCGCCGGCGCAGCCCGAGCGCATAGAGGAAGACGCCGACGAGGAGAAGGGCCGAGAGCAGGCTCGGGTCGGGGAGCCAGCTCACGCCGTCAGCGGCGCCGCGCCCGCTGCACCACGATCGCCCACCAGCCGAGCACGACGAAGAGGAAGGCGAGCGGGATCACCAGCGTCATCACCGTTCCGGCGTCGACGTCCACTCACTTCACCCCGAAGAGCAGGATGAACGCGGCGATCTCGACGACGCCGAGAGTCGTCCAGAACACGGCGAGGCCGGCGAGGTCGGCCACCGGTCGCGTCCCCGCACGCCGTGCCGTCGCCAGGATCGTCTCCAGCCAGAGCATCGCGCCGAGGGCGAAGACGGCGAAGAAGGCCGTCCAACCGAGATAGACGCTCGCGAACCCGCCGTCCTCGGTTCCGAACCCGAGATCGGTGTACTGCCAGCACTGGATCGCGACGGCGGCGAGCCCGAGCACGAAGGCCGCCCCGGCGATCGCCCACCAGGACTTCTTTCCGCCCTCCAGCTCGCGGCGCGCAACCCAGACGAGCGCGACGCTGACGAGGACGCAGACGAGGATCGCGACGCCGGAGCCGGTCGGAACGGGGACGTGGTGCCCCGGCTTCGGTCCGCCCCAGAGCCCGTGCGAGTTCAGCGCCCGGAGGTAGAAGAACGCGAACAGGAAGGCGACGAAGAAGAAGGTCGTCGCAGCCGAGAACAGGTAGGAGCCGATCGAGACGAGCCGAGCCTGGAGCTCGGGCGGCTCGGCCGGGACCGGGGCGGCGTGCGGTTGCGCGCTCACGTCAGCGCGCCCTCGCAGGCGCCGACGCCGGCCCGAATCGCGCCACGGGGGCCGCGCCGGGGACGCCGTAGTCGTAGGGATCGCCGGTGATCTCCGGGATCACGTCGAAGTTGTCGAGCGGCACCGGTGTCGGGACCTGCCACTCGAGGCCGCGCGACTGCCACGGGTTCTGCTCGGCGGGAACGCGCGCGAAGACGAGCGAGTAGATCAGGTTGGCGAGGAAGACCAGCATCGAGGCGCCGAGGCAGAAGGCCGAGGCGGACACGAACTGGTTCAGCGTCTCGAGGTTCGACGGGTAGACCGAGCCGCGGCGCACCATGTCGAGGAAGCCGGCCGCGAACAGCGGGAAGAAGGTCAGGTTGAAGAACACGAACGTCGTCCAGAAGTGGATCTTGGCGAGCGTCTCGTTCAGCTCGACGCCGGTCATCTTCGGCAGCCAGTAGTAGGTGGCGGCGAAGAAGGCGAAGACGAGGCCGCCCATGATCGTGTAGTGGAAGTGCGCCATCGTGAAGAACGAGCCGTGCGTCGTCACGTCGCTCGGGACGTCGGAGAGGAAGACCCCGGACAGGCCGCCGATCAGGAAGTTGAAGAAGAACGCGAGCGAGAACAGCATCGGCACCGTGTAGCGCATGCGCGCGAGCCAGATCGTCCCCATCGCGTTCAGGAAGATGAAGCCCGTCGGGATCGAGATCAGCTCCGTCGTCAGCATGTAGAAGGGCCGCAGGCTCGAGTTGATGCCGCTGACGAACAGGTGGTGCTGCCAGACGAAGAAGCTCAGGAAGGCGACGCCGAGCATGCCCGCGACGGCCAGGCGGTACCCCCACAGCGGCTTGCGCGCGAAGACGGGCAGGATCTCGAGCACGATCCCGAAGCCGGGCAGGGCGAGGATGTAGACCTCCGGGTGCCCGAAGAACCAGAACAGGTTCTCGTACAGATAGGGGCTGCCGCCCTGGCTCGCTAAGTAGTAGGACGTGTTCGCGGCCCGGTCCATGAGCACGAACAGGAGCGTCGCGAACAGCACCGGCGAGGCGAGCACCATCAGGATCGACGTCGACAGCACGCCCCAGACGAAGATCGGCAGGCGGGTCCACGTGAGTCCCGGCGCGCGCATCGTCAGGATCGTCGCCATCAGGTTGAGCCCGTTCAGGCACATCGAGATGCCGATCAGCATGAAGGCCCAGACGTACGCGTCCATCCCGGACCGGGCCTCGTCGGCCAGCGGGGCGTAGCCCGTCCACCCGGTCGGGAAGCCGTTCCAGGCGATCGCGGACATCAGGACGAGGCCGGCGAGCGGCGTCAGCCAGAACGTCAGCGCCTCGATCCTCGGAAACGCCATCCTCCTCGAGCCGATCATCAGCGGCACGAAGTAGTTCCCGAACGGCCCCAGGATGAAGGCCGACGTCATCATGATCATCATCGTCCCGTGCAGGCCGACCAGGGACAGGTACTGGCCGGACGGAAACGCCTTCTCGTTCGGCGTCAGCAGCTCGACCCGGATCAGCATCGCGTTGATCCCGCCGATCAGGAAGAACGCGCCGACGCCGAAGAAGTACTGGATGCCGATCACCTTGTGGTCCGTGCTCAGACCGAAGTAGCGGCCGGCTCCCGACGCCCGGGCGACCGGGTAGCTGGCCGGCCGGCCGGCGAGGCGCCGCAGCGGGTAGTTGAAGAAGCCGAGGCCCGCGAGCCAGCCGATCGTCCCGAAGAAGAAGCCCATGAACACGGCGACGTCGTTCTGGTCCGTGCCGATCAGGTAGTCCTTGCCGTCCGCGATCTCGCGGCCGACCCAGGCGCCGAGGAAGAAGCCGAGGATGCCGAGCACGATCGCGGCCAGCAGGTTGAAGCCGATCAGGCGGCGCACTAGCCGGCTCTCCGCTGTGGCTCGGGGAAGTAGAAGGGCGCGTAGGGCGGCAGGTACTTCAGGTTCAGCGCCTCGCTCTTCAGCTCGGCTCGCGAGCCAGCTCTGGAAGACCGAGCGGGACACGACGTGCCCGGTCTGGACCATGTGCGTGTGCCAGAGGCCGCAGAGCTCGGAGCACCGGATCGAGAAGCTGCCCGGGCCGCGCGTGTGGACGAAGGCGACGTTGTCGGCGCCCGGCACCGCATCGGCCTTCACACCGAGCTCGTAGGCCCAGAAGGAGTGCGTGACGTCGAGCGACGTGACGTGGAACTCGACCAGCGTGTCGGCGGGCAGCTCGAGCACGTTGGTCTCGACGCCGTTCGCGGCCGGGAAGCGATACGTCCAGGCCCACTGCTGGCCGATCACCTGCACCTGGAGCTTCGCGCCGCTCGGCGGGTCGACCGGGCTCGGGCCCTGCCCGCCGCCGGCGCCGTGCGCGCTGACGACGAGCACGAGGCTGCCCCAGATCGCCAGCGCGATCACGAGGACGGATGTGAGGACGATCCACAGCATCTGCGTCTGCGCGTGACCCTTGATCGGCGCGCCGTCTTCGATCGTCGCGCCGCGCGCGCGGAACCTGGCCAGCGCGTAGGCGAAGTAGACGACGATCCCGAGCACGATCGGGGCGCTGACGGCGGTGAGCACGATGTTGGCGCTCGTCTGGTCCGACGCCTCGGCGGTCATGTCACCGGGTGGCAGGTGCGGCCCGAGGACCCAGATGACGAGCGGCACCGCGACGACGCTCGCCACGAGCCAGATGAGGAGCACGGCCCGCATGTGCGGCCGGGACGGGGATGCGGACGCGCCCGTCGTCATACGACGTGCAGTAGCCCGTCCATGTAGCCGAGGCTCTGCATCGGCCCGCCGAACCCGAGGATGAACCCGGCCGCGCAAGGGACGAAGCACTGCCAGCGGTAGGTGCCGGCCTTGCCGGTGCGGAACGTGAACGTGATCGTACGGTGCGCCTCGGCGAGCGTGCACGGAGCGACGCTGCACTGGTCCTTCGCGTCGTCGGCGACGCCCGCGAGCGGCACGCTGACGCCGAGCTCGGGCACGGCGAACGTGTGCGACGCGAGGTCGGGGTCGAGCGTGGGAATCGGCTTCCCGTCGAGCGTCATCTCCCCGACCAGCCCGCGCGGCCCGCCCCAGTACGGATTGCGGAGCCCGGTCGCGGTGTCGTACTGGTAGACGGTCACGGTGACGAGCGAGTTCGCCGGGACGGTCGAGCACGGTCGAGTGCACCCACGCGCCGCCGGGCTTCTTGACGAGGTACGAGACCCAGTCCGGGTGGGGCGGCGTCCCGAGCGACGCGACGGTCTGGAGCGTCACCCGGGCCTGCGGAGCCTGCCCCGCCGCCTGGACGTTGGTCGGGACGGCGACGAGGTAGGCGGCGATGTAGTAGGCGAGCAGCGCGCACGCGGCTGCGATGCCGATCAGCACGCCTGCCAGCTTCGCTGACTTGCTCACTCCCCGCCCTTTCCGTGGCCGTCCAAGCACGGATCCCTTGGGTCGGTGGGATTCTTACCGCTGAGCGGCCTGATTTTCAAGTCCTCCGGGTAAAGAAGCAAGCCTCAGGCAAAAGCTTCGCGAGACGGAGGTAAAGGCAGGCAGCGAGCGCGACCGGATTGCGCGCTCGCCGCGTCTGAACACGCAGAGAGGCATCTCCCGAACAAGGAGGTCATCCATGTCCTCGACCACGAAACGCCGCTCGACGCTCCTCGGAGCCTCGCTCGGCGCCGCAGGAACGCTCGCGCTCGTCCTCGTCCTCGGCCTGGCTGCGGGCGCCGGTGCGTCTCGCGCGGCGACGCCGCCGTCGAACACGTCGCCGCCGACCGTCTCCGGCACGGTGCAGAAGGGCCAGCAGCTCCACGCAGAGCCCGGCACCTGGAGCGGCTCCACGCCCATCGGCTTCGCCTACCGCTGGCAGCGCTGCAACGCCGGCGGCGGTAGCTGCTCGAACATCGGCGGCGCCACGCACCGCGACTACACGCTCGGATCGGCCGACGTCGGCCACACGGTGCGCGTCGTCGTCACCGCGTCGAACTCGGCAGGGAGCGCCACGGCGGCGTCCTCCCCGACCGCGGTCGTCGCCGCGCCGCAGGCACCGGCGAACACCGTGCCGCCCACGATCTCGGGCACGCCCCAGCTCGGCCAGACCCTGACGGCCAACCCCGGCAGCTGGACCGGGTCGCAGCCGATCACGTTCACGTTCCAGTGGCTCCGCTGCGACCAGGTCGGCGGCGGCTGCGGGAACATCTCGGGCGGGACGAACGCGACGTACCTGCTCACGTCGGCCGACGCCGGTCATGCGCTCCGCGTCCGCGTGCGGGCGAAGAACCCGTTCGGCGCGACGTCGGCGACGACCGTCCCGACCGCGGCCGTTTCGTCAACTGCCAACGGGTGCCCGATCGGGTTGAAGGTCGTCTCGGTGTCGCAGGTCAACGCTCCCGCCCGGCTCGTGGTCGACAACATGAATTCGACGCCGACCATCCTGCGCCGGAGCTCGACGCAGCTCGTCGTCCGCTACCACGTCTCGGACACGTGCAACCAGGCCGTGCAGGGAGCCGTCGTCTACGCGACCGGCGTGCCCTACAACCAGACCGATACCCCGCCGCTTTCGACCACCGACGCGACCGGCTGGGCGACGGTGACGTTCCACATGCGGGCGGGCTACCCAGTCAGCAAGTCACAGCAGCTCCTGACGCTCTTCGTCCGCGCGAGCAAGCCGGGCGACAGCGTCCTCGCCGGAGTCTCGTCGCGCCGCCTCGTCTCGGTGCCGGTTCTTCGCTAGCGCGTCCCTCGCCTGCCAAAGGGCCGCCTCCTTTCTGCCCGGAGGCGGCCCTTACTCGTGGGCATGCCGGTAGCGTTCGGCCCGTGAAGCTGGAGGGAATCCACCACATCACCGGGATCACCGGCGACGCGCCGGGGAACGTCGACTTCTACGCGCGGCTGCTCGGCCTTCGCCTCGTGAAGAAGACGGTCAACCAGGACGACCCGACCGTCTACCACCTGTTCTATGCCGACGAGGGCGGCAGCGCCGGTGCCGACATCACCTTCTTCGAGTACCCGCACGCGCGGCGCGGCCGGGCCGGGGCGGGGATGGTGCACCGCGTCGTCTGGCGGGTCGGCTCGACGGACGCGCTCGACTTCTGGGGAGAGCGACTCGGCAATGCCGGAGTGACGACGGCGAGAGACAACGGGAGCCTGCTCTTCTCCGACCCCGAGGGGCTCGATCTCGAGCTCGCGGTCGTCGAGACGCCGGACGAGCCGCTCGTCGCGAACCACCCGGACATCCCGGCCGGGCTCGCGCTCCAGGGCTTCGACGGCGTGCGCGCCTACACGGCCGACCCGGGCCGAAGCCGGCCGCTCCTCGAGGAGACCCTCGGCTTCGAGCCGCAAGAGGGCCGCTACGAGGTCAGAGGCGACCGGCGCGGCTCCTGGTACCGCTACGACGAGGCGCCGGCCGAGCCGGGCGTCGGCGGCGCGGGCACCGTGCACCACGTCGCGTGGTCGTCGCTGCTCGGTGACCACGAGGCGTGGCAGCAGCGGGTCGCACGCGCGGGAGCCCGGCCGACGCCGATCATCGACCGCTTCTACTTCAAGTCGATCTACTTCCGCGAGCCGAGCGGCGTCCTGTTCGAGATCGCCACGATCGGCCCCGGCTTCGCGACCGACGAGCCGTTCGAGCAGCTCGGCGAGCGCCTGTCGCTCCCGCCCGACTTCGAGCACCTCCGGGCCCAGGTCGAGCCCCTCCTCACACCACTCCCGAACCCACGCGGCTAACCTCCCTGGCCTGAGCCGCGGCCGCCTCCTGATCGTCCCGCTCGTCTTCTGCCTGCTCGCGGGCGTCTTCGGCGCGGCCGGAGCGGGCAGCGGCACCCGTGCGGCGACCTCGATCAGCTTCGGGATCACGGACGACGCGATGAAGTACTCGGACGACGGCGGCGCCTTCCTCTTCGGCGAGATGAACGACCTCGGCATGGGCGAGAACCGCGCGATCGTGTTCTGGGACGAGAACACGCCGACGAAGATCCTCGAGGAGCCGTTCGTCGACCGGATGATGCCCGCGGCCGCCGCGGCCGGCACCCGGATCGTGCTTGCGATCCAGCCGATCCACGCGTTCGCGTTCTCGACGAACACGCCTGCGAGGGTGGCGGCGTTCGCGAACTACGTGCGGGAGGTCGCGCTCCGCTACCCGCAGGTGCGGGAGTACGTGATCGGGAACGAGCCGAACGTCAAGCGCTTCTTCCAGCCCCAGCACGGGGCCGACGGCGCGATCGTCTCGGCCGGGATCTACGAGCAGATCCTGGCGGCGTCGTACGACACGCTCAAGGCGATCGACCCCGGGATCAAGGTGGACGGGCTCGCGATCTCGCCGCGCGGCAACGACATGGGCCTCGGCGCCGGGCGCGGAGTCGGTCTCGCCGGTCCGCTTCATCGCCGCTTTCGGTGCCGCCTATCGCAAGAGCGGGCGAACGACGCCGATCGCCGACGTCGTCGACTTCCACGCGTACGCGAACATCAACACGCAGCCGCTGACGCGCGCGTACCAGTGGCCGCAGGCGGGGGCCGGCGACCTCGACCGGCTCAAGCAGGCCTGGTGGGACGCGTTCCACGGCACGGCCCAGCCGGTCTTCCAGGAGGCCGGCGATCCCGCCAGGCCAGGCGCGTACGTCACCTTTCGGATCGACGAGAGCGGAACGCAGGTGAGGATCGACGGCTCGAAGGTGGACGCGAAGCTGTACACGGGCAGGGAGAACGTGCCTCTCGTCGACGAGGCGACGCAGGCGCGCTACTACGCCGACCTGATCGGCCTCGTCAAGTGCGACTCGACGGTCACGACGCTCGACCTCTTCCACCTGATCGACGAGCCGCTCCTGCTCGGGTTCCAGAGCGGCCTCCTGCGGGTCGACGGCAGCAAGCGGCCCGCCTACGACACCGTGAAGCGCGCCATCGCCGCGGCCCGCACCTGCGCGAAGCCGCACACGTGGCGCCACACGACGAGCGTGATCGGCGCCAGGGGACGGTTCAACGTGACGACCAAGCCCGCGGCGCAGCGGACGTTCTGGTCGACGGTGGCGACCGGTGAGGAGGCGACGGCGCAGACCGGGATCTTCCCGGCGAGCCCGAGCACTCTCGGCGAGACGTCGCTCCGCTCCGCGCTCGTCGCCGGCGGCTCCTCCACGGGAATCGCGCAGGTCGGCGGCCCCGTCAAGGCGAACTCGAGCCGCAGCTTCAAGTTCCGCGGCAGGCTCGTGCCCGGTCGCTACGTGTTCGCGGCGCTGATGAAGGCGACGATGAACCCGGACCGGACCACGCTCCTCGTCAGCAAGCCGTTCACGATTCGCTAGCGGCTCGGAGCGACGGCGAGCACGGCCGCGCCGCGAACGTCGCCCCGCCGCAGCCTCGCGAGGACGTCGTTCGCGTCCGCGAGCGGAGAGACCTCGACCTCGGTGCGCACCGGCACCTGTGGCGCGAGCGCCATGAACTCCTCGCCGTCGCGACGGGTCAGGTTCGCGACCGAGCGGACCGAACGCTCGCCCCAGAGAAGCTCGTACGGGAAGGACGGGATGTCGCTCATGTGGATCCCGGCGCAGACGACGACGGCGCCCTTGGCCGAGGCGCGGAGCGCCGCCGGGACGAGCTCGCCGGCCGGCGCGAAGAGGATCGCCGCGTCGAGCTCCTCGGGCGCGGGACCGGCCGAGTCGCCCGCCCACTCGGCCCCGAGCTCGAGCGCGAGCGACCTGGCCGCGTCGTCGCCCGCGCGCGTGAACGCGAACACGCGGCGGCCCTGGTGGCGCGCGATCTGGCAGACGATGTGCGCCGAGGCTCCGAACCCGTACAGCCCGAGCCGCTCCGCGTCACCGGCCAGCCTCAGCGCCCGGTAGCCGATCAGCCCCGCACAGAGGAGCGGCGCCGCCTCCTCGTCGGAGTACCCGTCCGGGATCGGCACGCAGTAGCGCTCGTCCGCGACGGCCAACTCGGCGTACCCGCCGTCGAGCTGGTACCCGGTGAAGCGCGCGCGGTCGCACAGATTCTCGCGGCCGCTCAGGCAGTAGCGGCACTCGCCGCAGGTCCACCCGAGCCAGGGGATGCCGACGCGCTCGCCCACGGAGAAGCGCCCGCCGCCGGCGAGGACGGTCCCGACGACCTGGTGCCCGAGGACGAGCGGCAGCTTCGGTTGCGTCAGCTCGCCGTCGAGGACGTGGAGATCGGTGCGGCAGACACCGCAGGCGGCCACGCGCAGCAGCACCTCTCCGGGGGCAGGCTCGGGGTCGGGAAGCTCCGCCTCGCGGAGAGGCGCCCGTGGCCGGTCGAGGACCATTGCTCGCATCGGCAGCGATAATCGTGGCATGCCGATGGACGTCGCCGAGGTCGCAGCCCACGGGCGGACCGAGAACTTCCCGATCGCCTCGCTCATCTTCCCGCGGGAGTACCGGCCCCATCTGCGCGCGATCTACGGCTTCGCGCGGCTCGTCGACCTGCTCGGCGACGACTGGGAGGGCGACCGTCTCGAGGCGCTCGACGAGCTCGAGCGGCAGCTCGACCGCTGCTACGACGGCGAGCCCGACTGGCCGGTGATGCGCGAGCTCCAGCCGACGATCCGGGCCTGCTCGCTCCCGCGCGAGCCGTTCTGGCGGCTGATCGAGTGCAACCGCCAGGATCAGCGCGTGTCGGAGTACGAGACCTGGGCCGACCTCAAGGCCTACTGCACGCTCTCCGCCGACCCCGTCGGCCGGCTCGTCCTCGGCGTGGTCGGCCGCTCGGACGACGCGCGGCTCGTCGCGTGGTCGGACGACGTCTGCACCGGGCTCCAGCTCGTCAACTTCCTCCAGGACGTCCCGCGTGACCTGGCGCTCGGACGGATCTACCTGCCCGCCGAGGAACGCCGCCGCTTCGGCGCGACCGAGCTCGACCGGCCGAACGAGCCGCTCACGCGGCTGCTCCGGTTCGAGGCCGAGCGGGCGCGCGGGCTGCTCGCGGCAGGGGAGCGGCTTCGCGAGGCGATCGGCGCGCGCGTCGGGCGGGGCGTGGGCCTGTTCGCAAGCGGAGGTCTGGCCGCACTCGAGGCACTCGAGAACGCGGACTGGGACATCTTCACGCAGCGGCCTCGCCCCTCCCGGGCGCGGCTCGCGCGGGCCGCGGTGGCGGCGCTCGTCCGATGACGGTCGCGGTCGAGCACGCGTACGCCGAGGTCGAGCGGCTGACCAGGGCGCGGGCGCGCAACTTCTCCTACGGCATCCGCCTCCTGCCGAAGGCGAAGCGGCGCGCGATCGCCGCCATCTACGCCTTCGCCCGGGAGGTCGACGACGTCGCCGACGACCCCGGCCTGTCCGTGGTCGAGAAGCGCGCCCGGCTCGAGGCGCTCGGCGCGTCGCTCGACACCGAGCCCGGCGACTCGGCGATGTTCGTCGCACTCGCGGACGCCCGCCGGCGCTACCCGATCCGCGCCGACGCGTTGCACGCGCTCGTCGCGGGCGGCCTGCAGGACACGGAGCAGGCCCGTTACGCCGACTTCGACGAGCTCGCCGGCTACTGCCGCCGCGTCGCGGGCGCGGTCGGTGTCGCGTGCATCGCGGTGTACGGCGCCGACCAGCCGCAGCGCGCGGAGGCGATGGGCATCGCCCTGCAGCTGATCAACATCATGCGCGACGTCGACGAGGACTGGAGCCTCGGCCGGGTCTACATCCCCCAGGACGAGCTGGCCTCGTTCGGCGTGTCCGAAGGCGACATCGCCGCCGGCCGCTGCTCATCCGCCTGGCAGGCGCTGATGGCCTACCAGGCCGCCCGCGCGCGGTCATACCTCCAGGAGGGACGGACCCTGCTCCCCTATCTCGACCGGCGCAGCGCCGCGTGTGTGGCCGCGTTCGCGAACCTCTACGAGGCGACGCTGGAGCGGATCGAGGCGGCCGGGTTCGACGTCTTCGCCGACCTCCCGCGCCTCTCGGGGCTGACGAAGCTCCGCATCGTCGGCTCCGGCCTCGTCCTCAGGTGACAAGCCTTTGTTCGGCCGGGCCCCACACGATTCGTCTCCCCCGGGGCGCTGACGCGCCCGACCCCCTGCTGAGAGCGTAGCCGCGAAACTGTCGCGCGTGTGTGACCGGAACGTGACGATTCGTGCGCGGCCGCGGGGCCAGGGCGGGCGACGGCCAGCGGGCTCGCCGTGAGGGTCGCCGTCGTCGGCGGCGGCCTCGCCGGGCTCGCCGCGGCTCTCGAGCTCGCGGACAGCGGCCACGAGGTGACGCTGCTCGAGGCGCGGCCGACGCTCGGTGGCGCCGTCCAGACGCTGCCGGAGCGCGAGGGCGATCCGCCACCGCCGCCCGACAACGGTCAGCACATCGCGCTCGGCTGCTTCGCGGAGTACCTCCGCTTCCTCGACCGGATCGGCGAGGGAGGCTCCTACCGGCGGCAACGCCTGTCGCTGCCCGTGATCGGCGAGGACGCGAGCGTGGCCGTGATCAGCCGCTCGCCGGTCTCGATCCTCCGCTACAGCCATCTGCCGGCGCGCGAGCGGCTCGGCGTCGTGCGCACGCTGCTCGCGCTCAGGCGTGCGCGAGGGGGACGACGGCGAGCCGTTCGGGACGCTCCTGCGGCGGCTCGGCGCCTCGGACGCGCAGATCGACCGCTTCTGGGACGTGTTCGTCCGCCCGGCGCTCAACCTCTGCACGGACGAGGCGAGCGCGGCGATGGGCGTCTTCACGGTGCGGACGGCGCTCCTCGGCAAGGCGGCCGCCGCGGACGTGATCCTGCCCGCCCGACCGCTCGGGGCCATGCACGGCGACGCTGCCGGACGCGCGCTCGAGGCGGCGGGAGCGACGGTCCGCACCGGCGAGCGGGTCGAGAGGCTCGACGAGCTCGACGCGGACGCGATCGTCGTCGCACTGCCGCCGGCCGAGTCGGCACGCCTGCTCGACGAGCCCGAGCCGGCGCTCGAGCCCTCGCCGATCGTGTCCGTGCACCTGCTCTTCGACCGGCCGCTCCTGCGCTCGCCGCTCGCCGCGCTGCTGGGCTCGCCCGCGCACTGGGTCTTCGACCGCGGCGCGCTGACCGGCCACCCCCCGAGCGGGGCCAGTACCTGACGGTCGTGGCGAGCGGTGTCCCCGACCTGCTCGACATCCGCGGCAAGGGTCTCGTCGAGCTGATGGCGGCCGAGCTCACGGGGCGGCTCGGCGGCGCCGAGCTCCTGTGGTCGCGCGTCAGCCGCGAGCCCTACGCGACCGTCGCGCTGCGGCCCGGGACGGGCAAGGAGCGCCGCGGACCGGCAACGGACCGGCCGAACGTCGTGCGCGCAGGGGCATGGACGGATACGGGCTGGCCGGCGACGATGGAGGGTGCAGTTCGCAGCGGGGTTGCGGCGGCGCGTAGGATCGTTGGCATGCGGGCGGGGCACGAATGACCGTCGTGCAGGAACTGACGGCGCTCGATCGGGCGATCGACGCGGGTACGCAGCGCCTGCTCGAGCTCCAGCACCCGAGCGGCTTCTGGGTCGGCGAGCTGGAGTCGAACGCGACGATGATCGCGGAGCACCTGTTCTGGCTCCACTTCATGGGCCTGCGCGACGCGGCAACGGACAGGAAGCTGGCGAACGAGCTGCTCGCCCGCCGGCGCGACGACGGCACCTGGTCGAACTGGTTCGAGGGGCCGGCGGACCTGTCGACGACGATCGAGTCGTATGTCGCGCTGAAGATGGCCGGCGTCGACGCGGGCGACGCGACCCGCGACTACATCCGGCGGCGCGGCGGCATCCCGAGGGCGCGCGTCTTCACGAAGTGCTTCCTCGCCCTGCTCGGCCAGTGGCCGTGGCAGAGCGTCTCGCCGGTGCCGCCGGAGATCGTCCTCCTGCCGCCGTGGTCCCCGTTCTCGATCTACAACCTCGCCTGCTGGGCACGGCAGACCGTCGTACCGCTCTCCGTCGTCATGGCTCTTCGCGCCACACGCCCCGCGACCGTCGACCTGACGGAGATCGGCGCCCGCCCCGGCCAAACGAGGCCCGCGCCCCGTCCCGGGCCGCTCCGCCGCCGCGCGATCGCGGAGGCCGAGCGTTGGGTGCGCGAGCGCCAGGAAGCCGACGGAGGCTGGGGTGGGATCCAGCCACCCTGGGTGTGGTCGATCCTGATGCTCGCGTCGCTCGGGCACGGCTTCGAGGACGAGCAGCTTCGCGCCGCGGTCGAAGGCTGGGGCGGCTTCCTGGTCGACGAAGGTGACCGCCTGCGGCCCGAGGCATGCCAGTCACCCACGTGGGACACGGCGCTCGCCCTCCTCGGTCTCCGTGCCTGCGGCGTCCCGGCCGACCACCCGCAGCTCGTCAAGGCAGGCGAGTGGCTGCTCGGCGAGGAGATCCAGGGCCGCGGCGACTGGTCGGTGCGCGTGCCCGACGTCGAGCCCGGCGGCGGCTGGGCCTTCGAGTTCGCCAACGACCTCTATCCGGACGTGGACGACGTCGCCGTGATCTGCCTCGCGCTCCGCGAGCTCGGCATGGGCGAGGACGCCCACGCCCGCGGCCTGGCCTGGATGGAGGGCATGCAGTCGTCGAACGGCGGCTGGGGCGCGTTCGACGTCGACAACACGAGCGAGTGGATCTACCGGATCCCGTTCTTCGACTTCGGAGCGGCCATCGACCCGCCGAGCGAGGACGTCGCCGGCCACGCAGTCGAGGCGCTCGCGCCGCACGCGGCGTACGCCGACGCCACGAGGCGCGGGCTCGACTACCTCCTCCGCGAGCAGCAGGACGACGGCTCCTGGTGGGGACGCTGGGGCGTCAACCACGTCTACGGCACGGCCGCGGTGCTGCCGGCGCTCGAGGCGTGCGGGCTCGCCGCCGACCACCCGGCCTTCCGCCGCGCCGTTGCCTGGCTCGACTCCGTCCAGGACGAGAGCGGCGGCTTCGGGGAGGACATCCGTTCCTACCACGAGCGCGAGTGGCGCGGCCGTGGTGTCCTCACACCTTCACAAACGGCGTGGGGCGTAATAGCCTACGTCGCAGCAGGCGAGACAGAGAGAGCTTCCACCCGGCGCGCGGCGGAGTTCCTCTGCGCAACACAGCTCGACAACGGAGACTGGCACGAGGAACACTTCACCGGCACCGGGTTCCCGACCGACTTCATGATCCGCTACCACCTTTACCGTCTTCACTTCCCGCTCATCGCCCTTGGACGACTGAGAGAGAGGCTCAACACATGAAATTTCCCTTGCGCTCGACCTTCGATATCGGCCGCTACGTCGCTTCCCAGAAGAAGAAAGGGGAGCTGTACCCGCTCGTCCTGATGCTCGAGCCGACGCTCGCGTGCAACATCGCCTGCATCGGCTGCGGGAAGATCCGCGAGTACGAGTCGAACAAGGCGCGGCTGACGGTGGACGAGTGCATCGACTCCGCCGTCCAGTGCCCGGCGCCGGTCGTCTCGGTCTGCGGCGGCGAGCCCCTGATCTTCAAGGGGATCGAGGACGTCGTCGCCGGCTTCCTGGAGATGAAGAAGACGGTCGAGCTGTGCACGAACGCGCTGCGGCTCGTCGAGTTCCTCGACGTCTTCAAGCCCGACCCGCGCCTCACGTTCGTCGTCCACCTCGACGGCATGCGCGAGATCCACGACTACATCTGCGACTACCCGGGCCTCTGGGACGTCGCCGTCGACGCGATCAAGCAGGCCCGTAAAGCGGGATTCAGGGTTTCGACGAATACGACGATCTTCAAGGAGACGTCGGTTGACGACGTCATCGAGATGATGGGATACATGACCAACGAGGTGGGTATCGACGGCCTGTTGATCGCGCCCGGCTACCAGTACTCGCAGATCGATCCTGCGCTGACGATGACGCGCGACGAGCACCGGGTGAAGTTCCGCCAGATCCGTGCGGCCGCCAAGGAGCACAACTACCGCTGGCTGGCCAGCCCGCTCTACCAGGACTTCCTCACCGGCGACAAGGAGCTCCCGTGCGCGCCGTGGGGCTCGATCACGCGCAACCCGTACGGCTGGAAAGGCCCGTGCTACCTGCTCACCGACGGCATCTTCCCCTCCTACGAGGCGCTGATGGAAGGGATCGAATGGGAGATGTACGGGCCCGGCAACGACCCGCGGTGCGAGCACTGCGCCATCCACTGCGGCTTCGAGCCCGCCGCCGCGTTCGCGGCCACGTCGAGCATCAAGGAGACCGTGCGGAGCATGGCTTGGACCTTCACGGGATGACCCTGGCCTGCGCCACGAAGACCGAGGAGCGCGCGGCGCGCAAGCTCGGCGCCCGGACCGTCCTCGTCGGGATCGGTGCCAGGCACCTGCCCGACGAGCAGGTCGTCTCGTTCGGCCTCGCCGGGGGCCTCCACGACGGGATCGCGTGCGGCGAGGTGCTCGATGCGACGCGCGTCGTCGACGCCGACGGCACGGTGCTCTGGGAGGGCGCTCCGCTCGGGGTGCCGGGCGCGCGGACGGCGACGATCGTCGCCGTCGACGCCGTCGTCGACGACCCGGGCGAGCGGCGCAGCCTGCACGAACGCACCGGCGCCGACGCCGCCGACATGGAATCCGGGGCCCTCGCCCGGGCAGGCCGGCTCGCCGGCTGCCTGCGCGCCGTCTCCGACACGCCCGACCGGACGCTCGGGCCGCTCGCCGGCGTGCTCGACGCGGAAGGCCGCCTGCGGCCGCTCGGGCTCGTGCGCGCACTGGCGACGCCGCGCCGGACGGGCCGCGCGCTCGCGGACGTCCGCCACGCGCTCGGGCGCCTCGAGGGGGTGTCCGCATGAGCACGAACGGACCTGTTGGCCTCAACGGCGGCGGAAAGCTCGTGCTGCTCGCCGCGCCGCGCTCGTTCTGCGCCGGCGTCGACCGGGCGATCGAGATCGTCGAGCGGCTGCTCGAGAGCAACGGTCCGCCCGTCTACGTCCGCCACGAGATCGTCCACAACGACAACGTCGTCCGCCGTCTCGAGGAGCTCGGCGCGGTATTCGTCGACCACGAGGACGAGATCCCGCCGGGCGAGATCTGCGTGCTCTCGGCCCACGGCGTTGCGCCGGCGGTGCGCGAGAAGTGCGAGAAGAAGGGATTGCGCGTCGTCGACGCCGTCTGCCCGCTCGTCTCGAAGGTGCATGCCGAGGCCCGCCGCTACGCCGACTCCGGTCATCTCGTGGCGCTGATCGGCCACGCGAACCACGTCGAGGTGATCGGGACGAAGGGGGAGCGGCCGGACCAGATCGTCGTCGTCGAGTCGCCCGAGGACGCCGCCGAGCTCGACACCAACGGGCAGCCGCTGGCCGTGATCACCCAGACGACGCTGTCGCTCGACGACGTGGCCGCGACCGTCGACGTTCTCGGTGAGCGCTTCGGCGGCCTCAAGCGGCCGGGCGCCGAGGACATCTGCTACGCGACCCAGAACCGCCAGGACGCCGTCAAGGAGATCGTCAGCCGCGGTGCGACGCTCTTGCTCGTGATCGGCTCGCCGACGAGCTCGAACGCGAACCGGCTCGTCGAGGTCGCGCAGGCGCGCGGCGCCGAGGCGACGCTGATCGACGGCGAGAGCCCGCTCGACGCCGGACTCCTGAACGGACACCGGATCGTAGGGCTGACCGCCGGCGCGTCGACGCCCGAGGGGCTCGTCCAGTCCGTGCTCGGCACGCTCGCCGGCCGCGGCTACGAGAACGTCGAGGAGATCACGGTTGCTCGCGAGGACGTACATTTCCGTCTACCCCGGGAGGTCTACGCGTGACGTCTGTCGAGATTCCGAGCTCAGTCGCCGCAGCACTGCCGACCCTCGCCGTCTTCGACATCACAAACGAGGTTTCGCGCGACGTGCGCAAGGCCGACCTCGGCGCCGGGCTCGCCTACGTGACGCCCCTCGCCTCGACCTCGCTGATCCGCGTCACCGAACGCGAGTCGGGTTTCTTCTGCGACTTCGAGGAGATGCTCGCCCGCCTCGTGCCTCTCCCCGCCGACAGCCGCGAGCGGATGATCCTCGGCCTGCTCGGGGCGCGGACGGAGCAGATCCCGTTCACGGACGGGCACCTCGCGCTCGGCCAGTGGCAGCGCGTGCTGCTGTTCGGGTTCAACGGCGACGCGCGCGCCGGGTACGAGCTGACGCTGATCGGCTGACCATGAGGGCGGCGGCGCTCGCGCTCGTCGGGCTCGTCGTCGTCGCTCTAGCCGGTACGGGCCGGGCGGGAAGCGGACACTCCCTCGCCGTCAAGGGCCCGATCCAATCCATCTCCGCCGCGGGCGGCAGGGTCGCCATCCACTCGGGCGAGGAGGGAAGCTGCGCGGCCGGCGCAGCCGGCATCGTCTGGACGCCGCAGACCGGGGCGACCGTCCACTTGCAGGACCCCTGCAGCAGCGACTACAGCTTCTCCGACCTCGCGCTCGCGGGCTCGACGGCGATCTGGTGGGACTACAGCGCCGGGAACCACGTCTACTGCGACGACGTGTTCACGGCCTCGCTGCCGGTCACGAAGGGCAAGGGGCTCGGGATCTGCGACGGCACCGAGGGCGAGACGTACTACGAGCTCGCCGGCGACTCGACCGTGGTTGCGATCGCGGACTACTCGGTGTGCGAGTCCGACTGCACGGACGCGAACGGCAACCTACTTCCGGACGGCGACTACGCCGTCGAGGTCCGCCGCGCGGTCGGCGGCAAGGCGAAGACCGTCCTGCGGCCGGTCGATTTCCGCACGTTCCTCGATGCGGGCAAATGGCGCGTCGCCGTGATCGAGCCGAAGAACGTACTCGCGGTCTACGACACGGGCGGCAAGCTCGTCTGGAGGGTCACCGGGGTCACGGGCGTCACCCACGGTTGGATCGCGGGCGGCTCCGTCGTCGTCCAGCGCGGGCGGACGGTGCAGATCTACTCGTCCGCCGGCGCAGGCCGGACCCGGACGCTGCCGCGGAGAGCAAACGTCGAGGACGTCGCAGGAGGCCTCGCCGTGTACAGGGTCGGATCCTCGGTGCACCTGCTGCGCCTCGCCGACGGTCACGATGCACGCCTCGTCACCGTCAGGGGACTGGTCGGAACGCAGCTCACCCCTGCAGGGGTCTTCTACGCCGCGACCGGGACAGTGACCTTCGTGCCGCTGTCCTTGGCGCTGCGAAGCTTGGCCTGACCCCGAGCGACGCATATGATCCGCACATGGAGCGGGCGCGCCGGCATCAGCGCCTTCTTTCGGCCCTCGCCTTCGGCCTGCTGGCCGTCGTGGCCGAGCTTGTCGGCGCGAGCTTGACGCACCGGATCGACCTCGGCCGGCACGTGCGCTCGCCGAGCTACAGCCACGCCGCGTACTACCCGGCGCTGCTCGCGGTCGTGAAGGTCGGGATCGCACTGCTCGCCGCGCGGCTCGTCTGGCGGCTGGCACGCGCCCGTGCGACCGAGCGGACCGCGAACGGCGTCCTCGGCTCAGTCAGGCGTGACGTGCCGCGCGTCCGCGTGACGCTCTCGCCGCCTCTGCCGGTCGCGTTCTTCGCCCTGACCGCGATCGCACACCTCGTCCACGTGGACGTGGAGCACACCGCCCAGGGGCGCTGGGCGCTCTTCTTCCCGTGGATCCACTCGTCCGCCCTGCCCGTCTTCGCGGTGATCGCCGTGCTGATGGCAGTGCTCTGGAGCGCCGTCCAGCGCTGGCTCGCCGACTACGAGCGCTACGCCGAGGACGTCGCCCGCAGGGCGCACCGTCTCACCCGCGCTCGCCGCCCCGCGCCTGCGGTCTTCCCGCGGGTCGTCTTCGCCGCTCCACCCCGCCGGCTCTTCGGCTTCGTCCTCGACAGCCGGCCGCCTCCCACCGCCGCCTAGCCCGCGCCTCACGTTTCCGCCCAGCGCGGGCTTTGCCGTCGTCCTCTGGGGGAGAGGAGGTGTGCGTGCAAATCTCGACTGACCTGGCACGAAGCGCAGTACGGAGCTCTCGGCGAGCACTGTTCGTGGTCTCGCTGGGGCCGCTCTGCGCGCTCGGCGGCGTCGTCTGGGCGCTGCTGCAGCCGTACCGGATCACGCTGCTGCACCCGTACGGGCAGGGCGTCTGGTGGCTCCTGTCGGAGCCGCCGCTCTACGTCGTCCTCGTCGGCCTCGCGTTCCACTGGCTCGTCGCGCCGGGTGTGGTCGAGGACCTCGAGCAGGCCGAGCGGGAGCGCGGTCGATGATCGGCGGCTCGCTCATGCCGCCCTCCGAGCACGTGCACTGGTGGTTCGCGACCGGCTTCCTGATCCTCGCGCTCTGCTTCGCGGCCCGCGCGGCCGTCGGCCCGGAGGTATGGGATCGGCGGCCCTGGCGGCGCTACCTGTTCCCCGGCGTCCTGTTCGCGATGGGCCTGCTCATGTTCCCCGTGATGGTGTTCTTCACCAACTCGACCATCCACATGGTCGCGCACGGTTCCTGGGCCGAGACGATGATGCTCGCCGGCGGGGCGCAACTCGGCCTCGCGGCGGGCAAGCTCCGGAGCCCGCTCTGGAACCTGACGCTCGGGATCTCCCTGTTCGTCGGCGGGATCGCGATCCTCGTGCACGAGCAGAACGGCTGGCTCTACTCGCGGGCCGCGTTCGGGCACCACCTGATCGGCTGGATCGCGATCTGCGGCGCCTTGATCCCGGTCGCCCTCGCGCTGCGGCCGCGCTCGATTGCCGCCGGGCTCTGCTTCGCGGTCCTGCTCGTCTCGATCTCGACGGTTCTGTATGCGGACCGCGACACCGCGCCGATCTTCGGCCACCTGTCGCCCGAAGCCGGGAACCCGCACCGATGAGACGGCTCGTCTTCCTCGGCGTCGTGCTGGCGGCGCTCGCAGTGCCGGCCGTCGCCTTCGCCCACGCCTCGATCCGCGACTCGAAACCGGCGTCACGCCAGCGCCTCGAACGGGCTCCGAGGCAGGTCGAGATCGACTTCGACCAGTCCGTGAAGGTGTTCCCGAACGGCATCCGCGTGTACGACACCCGCGGCCGCGACTTCTCACGCGGCGTCCACGCCGAGAGCGGCGGCCACGCGATCGTCGCGAGCGTCGCCCCACTCCCGACCGGCGCCTACACCGTCCGCTGGCAAGCGCTCTCCGGGGACGGGCACGTCGTCTCCGGCGTCTTCACGTTCGGGGTCCGCGTCGCCGCCCCGCCGCCGACGGACGCCTACGGCTCGTCGGGGCCGACGACGACCGAGAACGTCCTGCGCTGGCTCTACTTCGTCTGCCTGGCGCTGCTGATCGGCGGCCTGGCCTTTCGCCTGACCGTGGTCCCGCGGACGGTGCCGCACGCGTTCGAGCGCGTCTTCTACTGCCTGGCCCTGGCCGGAGTGGTCGGCGCGATCCAGGTCGGGATCCTCGCGTTCCTGATCCGGGCCGACGACGCCCTGCAGCTTCCCTTCAGCAGGTTCCTCTACGGCGACCTGACGCCGTTCGCGGACGGGACGCGCTTCGGGACCGCGTTCGTCGTGATGACGCTCGGGTTCGCCGTCGTGACCGCGCTCGTGTTCCTCGCCTGGCTGACCGACCGGCCGCGCCGCTTCCTCTGGCCCGCGCTCGGGCTCTCGCTGGCGCTTGCGTCCGGGCTCTCGCTCTCGGGACACTCGGCGGTCGACCCACCGGCGTCGAAGTGGTCGGAACTCGCCGACTGGGTCCATCTCTCCACCGCGTCTCTCTGGGCGGGAGGCCTCGTGATGCTGCTCGTCGTCTTCTTCATCGCGCCTGCGCTTCGCCGGACCGCGTTCGTCGGGTTCGCGCGGCTCGCGCCGCTCCTGATCGGCCTTCTCGTAGCGGCCGGCATCTACCTCAGCATCCTGAGGCTGCCGTCACTTCACGATCTGTGGACGACCGGCTACGGGCACGTCCTGATCGTCAAGCTCTCGCTCGTCGGCCTCGTCCTCGTCTGGGGCGGCATCCACCATTTCGTGGTCGAGCCCCGCCTCGGCCGCCCCGAGGTGGAGCGCCGCGCACGCGGGAGCCTCGCGGGCGAGACGGCAGTCGGCCTCGCCGTCCTGCTCGTCGCGGCCTTCCTCGTCAACTCGAAGCCGCCCGCACGGCCGGTGCCGTCTTCGACGCAGGCGATCGGTGCAGCGACGATCCACCGCCGCTAACGTCGGCCCAGGTTGAGTCTATGGAGGCCTCCGACTGGGACAAGATCTTCGACGAGCTGTACCTTCAGACGTATGTGCACCTCGCCGACCCGGAGCAGGCCCCACGCGAGGCCGAAGGGCTCGTGCGCCTCGTCGAGCTCGAGCCGGGTGCCGACCTCCTCGACTGTCCCTGCGGCTACGGCCGCCACTCGATCGAGTTCGCGCGCCTCGGCCTTCACGTCATCGGCGCCGACCGGTCGGAGGTCCTCCTCGCCGAGGCGGGGCGTCGCGGCGGGGACGCGGAGTGGCCGCGGTGGATCCACGCCGACTACCGCGAGCTGCCGTTCGCGGACGCGAGCTTCGACTGTGTGGCCAACCTGTTCTCGTCGCTCGGCTACTGGGGTGAGGAGGGCGACCGGAAGGCGCTGACGGAGTTCCGGCGCGTCCTGCGGCCGGGCGGGACACTCGTGATCGAGACGATGCACCGCGACCGGCTGATGGCGATCTACGTTCCGCGGCACTGGCACGAACTCCCGGACGGGTCGCTGCTGATCGAGGAGCGGACGATCGACTACGGGCGCGGGACGACATTCGTCCGGCACGAGCTGGTCGAGGCGTCCGGCAAGCGGACCCGCGCCCACTACGAGATGCGCGTCTACACGGCGACGGAGCTGATCGGCCTCGTGCGCGACGCCGGCTTCGAGCAGGTCGTGTGCCACGGCGACTTCGACGGCACGCCCCTCTCGCGCGACACCAGGCTCGTCCTCGTCGCGAGCTAGATGCCCAGCGTCCCCAGGTCGTACCCCTTCGCCCTGAGCTCGTCGAGGGCCGCTTGCACCTGCTCGACCACACTGTTCTTCGTGAAGTCGAGCTTGCTCGCGAGCGCCGGGAAGTCCGCGGGCTTCGCGTTCTGGATCGTGTCGACGGCTCTCTGCGTCTCCGCGACCAGCTGCAATGTCGCGGACTCGAGCTGCTGCTGGGCGGAATGCACCGCGGCCGGCAGCCGGAGCCCGCTGATCAGCCCGACGATCGGGCCGAGCGCCGTGTTCAGGCCCTGTACCGACGTGAGGTAGAGCTTCCTCGAGGACTCCACCTGGCCGGGCGCGCAGCACGGCTGCGTGTCGATCAGCTCCAGTGCCCGCAGCACGGATCCCACCGCGTCCACGGACGCCCGCACCGCATCCGGGCTCGACGGCTGTCGTTCGGAGGATCCGCCGCACCCCGCGCCGACCATCGCGAGCACCGAGAGGCAGAGCAGCAGGACGATCGGTCGTCTCACGTCGAGCCTCTATCCGCAGATCTCGTGCGCGACGGCGAGGTAGAGGTCGAGGCAGCGCTCGAGGTCGGCGAGGTCGACCCACTCCTCGGCTTCATGGAGCCCCTCGCCGCCGGGGCCGAACAGGACCGTGGGTATCCCCGCGGCCGCGATCAGCCCGGAATCGGCCCAGAACGGCATGCCCACGACTTTCGGCTGGCCGGCATGACTGCGGACGAGCTCGACGAACGGATCGCCGGGTCCGAGCTCGTAGGCGTCGCGGGCGAACGGGACGCGCACGTCGGCGCGAAAGTCGGGATCGCCGCGGCCCGCCTCCGCGAGGATCTCCGCGAGTTCCCGCTCGACGTCTCCTTCGCTCTCACCGGGAAGAGTTCGCCGCTCGGCGAGCAGGACGCACCGCTCGGGATAGCTGGACAGCTCCTGTCCTCCCTCGATCACCGACGCGTGAGCGGAGCCCGTGCCGAGGAGCGGATGCGCCGGCGCCGACTGCAGCTTCCGGTCGAGCTCTTCGAGCCCCGTGAGGACACGGCCCATCCGGACGATCGCGTCGATACCGCGCTCCGGCCGCGACCCGTGGGCGGCACGCCCGCCGACGGTGACCTCGAAGCCGACGAAGCCACGATGGGCGATTGCCAGCTCGAGCCACGTCGGCTCCGCCACGATCGCGGCGTCGGCCCGGTAGCGGGCGAGTACAGCTTCTGTCCCCACGCTCCCGGCTTCCTCGTCCGCGACCGCCGGCACGAGCACGTCTCCGCGCAGACTGAGCCCCGCCGCCTCTCGACCGGCGAGCATGATCGCGGCCAGGCTGCCCTTCATGTCCAGCGCGCCGCGGCCGTACAGCCGTCCGCCATCGACGCGGCCCGAGAACGGCGCCTCCATTCCCGCCGTCCCGACCGTGTCCAGATGTGCGTTCAGGAGCAGCGAGCGGCCGCCGCCCGAGCCGTGTGCGACGGCGACCACGCTCGGCCGGCCGGGGGTGGGCTCGAGCACCTCGACATCCAGGCCCGCCTGCTCGAGCCAGGCCGCGACGAACCGTGCGATCTCGGTCTCGCCCGCTCCGCCCGCGACGAGCGACGGGTTCACCGAGTCGATCGCGACGAGCTCCGAGGTCAGCCGGGCAAGCTCGTCCACGGCTCAGAGCCGCTCGGGCGGCGCGCTCGAACGCGTCTCGGCGTCGAGCTCGAGCATCAGCTCGGCGCCGAGGCGAGTCCGGCGCTGCCCGACAGCACGGCCCTGAGCGACGTGTCCAGGATCTCGACGGCGAGGTCGATCTCGTCCTCGGTCACCGTCAGCGGCGGCGCGAGGCGGAAGCAGTTCGCGATCTTCCCCGACCGGACGATGTTCATGGACAGACCGCGATCGAGGCACTCGTCCGTGACCGCGCGGCCGAGCTCGTCGGCAGGGGCCTTCGACTCGCGGTCGGTGACGAGCTCGAGCCCGACGAGGAGCCCCCGCCCGCGGACGTCGCCGATCTGCTCGTGCCGGCCCTGCAGGTCGCGGAGCCGTGCGAGCAGGTACTCGCCGGCCGTCGCGGCGCGCTCGACCAGGCCCTCCTCCTCGATCACGTCGAGCACCGCCAGGCCCGCGGCGGCCGGCAGCGGGTCGGACACGTGCGACGTGACGTGGAGGAACCCCTTGCGCTCGCAGTCGTCGGCGATCGCAGCCGATGTGACGGTCGCAGCCAGAGGGAGGCCTCCGCCGAGCGTCTTCGAGAGCGAGAGCAGGTCGGGCACGATGCCGTCGCGCTCGAAGGCGAACATCGTCCCCAGGCGCCCGAGACAGGTCTGCGCCTCGTCGAGCACGAGCAGCATCCCCCGCCGCGCGCAGTGCTCCTGGAGCCGCGCCAGATAGCCGTCCGGCGGCACGATGATGCCGCCCGTCGACAGCACCGGCTCGGCGATCGCCGCGGCGAGCGAGCCGACCGACTGCTGGTCGACGAGCTCGAAGCCCGCGTCGAGACAGGTGCAGTCGCACTCGCCGTCGCAGTGACGGATCGGGCAGCGGTACGCGTACGGCGCCGGCAGCGCGAACGAGCCCGGCAACAGCGGCCCGTAACCCGCGTGGGCCATGGAGAAGTTCACCGAGGCGATGCCGGTGAGCAGCCCGTGGAAGCTCCGCGTCAGCCCGACGACCTCGAACCGCCCCGTGTGCAGCTTCGCGAGCTTGAGCGCGACCTCGTTCGCCTCAGAGCCGGTGTTGAGCAGGATCGACCGCTCGAGCGGCGCGGGCACGAGGCCGGCCAGCCGCTCGGCCAGCGCCAGCACCGGCTCGGAGAGCATCCAGGAGTTCAGGTGGACGACCTCGTCGAGCGAGCGCCGGATCGCGTCGGCGATCCGCGGATGGCCGTGCCCGATCGTCGAGCAGATCTGTCCCGACGTGAAGTCGAGCACGCGCCGCCCGTCCGTCGTCTCCACCCACGCGCCCTCGGCCCGCGCGACCACGAACGGCGCGAAGCCCGCGGCGTAGCGGATCAGGAAACGCTCGCGCTCGTCCGGCATGGGCCACGGAGTTTCGCAGAGCCCGGCCGGAACAGGGCGGCGCTACCAGATGGACGCTTCGCTGTCCGGATCGAAGAAGTGCAGCCGTGCGGTGTCGACCACGATGCGGAGCGAGCGGCCGGTGGCTGCCGGCGACCGCGGGCTCAGCCGGGCCGTCAGCGTCAGCTCGCCCGCGGCAGCCGAGCTGCCGGCCACCCGCAGGGCGGCGTCGGACTCGTTCTCCTCGGGCGGGGTGGGCACTCCGTGGACGGCGGGCTGCCGGTGGCCCGCGACCGGGAAGTACGCCATCACCTCCGCTCCCATCAACTCGGCGAGGGTCATGCGCACGTCCAGCGTCGGCCGGCCGTTGAGCCCCGGCACGAGGGTGGCGTCCTCCATGTCCTCGGGCCGGATGCCGACGACGACGCCTCGACCCGCATACTCGCGCAACCCGGACCGCTCGGAAGGCAACCGCGAGGGAAGGGGGAAGACGCCTCCGATCTCGATGAGCAACTGGTCGTCCCGGTCGATCAGCCGCGAGCGCAGGAGGTTCATCGCCGGCGACCTCCGGGGAAGGCACGAGATCGAGGGCCAGGTCGCAGAAGGCGACAAGGTCGTGACGAGGCTCGCCGCCTACGGCAAGCACGAAGGTGACCTGCCCGGCATCCCCGCGACGAGGAACAACCTGCGGATGGCGGCCACCGCCACCCACCGGATCGCCGGCGGCAAGCTGGTCGAGAAGTGGTCGGACTAGGACGTCCTCGGCTTCCTCCAGCAGCTCGGGGTCGTCCCGCCGCTGGGGCCGGGCTGAGCTAGCCAACGAGCGCGAGCAACCGCGCCGCGTAGTGCGGCGCGGTTGGCTCGTCCTCGTGCTTGAAGTAGGCGTAGACGTCGATCCCGTCGGCGAGGACGGGCCGGAGCCGCGCCGCCCACGCGTGGAGCCCGGCCTCGACATACGGTGGCTGCCTTAGGCGCAGGTAGCGGAACGAGGCATCCCCTTCGAGCGAATCGACGAGCGCGTGGCCCTCGAGGTCGACTCCGGCCCAGCTCTCGTGCCGGAACTCGAACGCGTACAGGAGCGACGGATCGAGCGAGTCGAGGAAGAGCCGCAGGAGCCCGTCGTCGCGAGGCCGGCTCGGCGGGAGTTGCACGAGGATCGGCGCGAGCCGGTCGCCCAGTGCCTGCACGCGCTCGCAGAACGTCGCGACCCCGTCCAGCCGGCCGAAGTGCGTGATCTGCCGGCTCATCTTGACCGCAAAGCGGAAGCCGTCGGGCGTCTGCGCCGCCCACGAGCGGAGCTGGTCCTCGGACGGGAGCCGATAGAAGGTCGCGTTCAGCTCGACGCTCGGGAGCCGCTCCGCGTAGCTGCGCAGGAACTCGTTCGTCTTCGTCCCGGCGGGGTAGAAGTCGGGCTTCCACGAGGGGTAGGAGAAGCCCGACGTTCCCGCGTAGAGGCTCATGCTCGCTGCAGTTTGGTGGAAAGGCGCCGGGGTCGACGAGGCGACGCTAGCGTTGCGGGTCCTGGGCTGGCTGCGGAGAGCGAAGAGGTGGACCGAAACGATCTGACAATGCGCGCACTCACCGGGCAGGGCGAGCTCGATCTCTTCTGCCGCCTGTCCTATGTCCTCGACGGCGAACTGGAAGAAGATCTCGCGGCGGGTCGTCGCCGGCCGGAGTGGATGTGGGTCGCTTTGCACGGCGACCGTCTTGTCGCTCGGGCCGCATGGTGGGGCCGCGAGAAGGACAGCGAGCCGCTCGTGCTGGACGTCTTCGACATCGACGACGACGGCGACGATCCGAGTCGTATCGACATCGGCGTGTGGCTGCTCGAGACCGCCATCGCCGACGTCGTCTCCTCTGACGTTCGGCCGCCCGTCTACAGCCGCTTCGTCCCGCCGGACTGGCGCGACAACGACAGGGATCGCCAGATCGTCGAGGACCGAGTGGCGGCGCTCGAACAGGTGGGTGCGCGACTGCTCGTCGAACGCCTCCGGCTGGAGTGGCGATCCGGGACGCGGGTTCCCGCTCCCAGCGGCCGGCTCGCGTTCAGACCGGTCACCGACCGCGCCGAGCTCGTCGAGCTGATGACCCTAGTCCTCGACGGGACACTCGATGCCCACAGCCTGGAAGCTCTCAGCCGAGGCTCGGCCCGGCAAGCAGCGGCCGAACAGTACGACGGCGAGTTCATGAGCTATCCGAGCCCACGCGACTGGTGGCGTGTTGCGACGCTCTCGGACGGGGAACCCGTCGGGTTCGTCATCCCGGCGCGCAACGACTACAACCCGATCATCGCCTACATCGGCGTCCTGCCCCGGCACCGGGGACGAGGCTACATCGACGACCTCCTCGCCGAAGGCACCCGCATCCTCGCCGCGACCAACGCCCCGCGCATCCGTGCGAGCACCGATCTCGCCAACGTCCCGATGGCCAACGCGTTCCAGCGAGCAGGCTACGCCGTTCACCAGCGCCAGATCGACATGACCTGGGCTCGCGAGCGTTGATCGCCGTCGCGTGAAGCTCCGACCTCCCACCTCGCTACATTCCGTAGCGTGGCCATCGTGACCGAGGTGACGCCCGACAACGCCATCCAGGTGCTCGACCACGGCTTCGTGCGGCTCGACGACGCCATGGCGAACGACCTGTCCGTAGTCAACTCGGCGCGCGTCTCGTTCGGTCGTCGCAAGACCGAGATGGACGAGTCCGACGAAGGGTTGATCCGGTTCCTGATGCGCGACCGTCACGGCACGCCGTTCGAGCACAACTCGTTCCGGTTCCACATCCGGGCCCCGATCTTCGTCGCCCGCGAGTGGTTCCGGCACCGTGTCGGCTCCTTCAACGAGTTCAGCATGCGCTACGCCCGGGCGACGGACGACTTCTACGTGCCCGAGCCCGAAGACGTCCGCACCCAGGTGGGCAAGCCCGGCGCCTATTCGTTCGAGCCCGTCGCGCCGGAGCTCGCCGAGCAGACGCGCGAGGAGCTGCAGGCGGTCTACGACCACGCGTTCGCGACCTACGAGCGGCTCGTCGAGGCGGGGGTCGCGCGCGAGCTGGCCCGGGCGGTCATGCCGGTCGGGGCCTACACCGAGTTCTACTGGACGGTCAACGCGAGAGCGCTGATGAACTTCGTCGCCCTCCGCGCGCACGAGACGGCGCAGCGCGAGATCCGCCGCTACGCAGACGCTGTCGAGACGCTCTTCGCCGAGCAGATGCCGGTCACACACGCGGCCTTCGTGGCCAACGACCGCGTCGCTCCGTAGGTCTCTTCGGCAGGTCTCGTCAGGTCGACATCACGACAGGCGTCGAGCGTACGCCCGGCGCGTGCCTGACCACGACCCAGCCGTCGAACGTGTGCGCCTTGCGCAGCTCGGTCAGGTCGTACGGCACCGACAGCCTGAACGTCGTCGGCTTACCGTCCATCGCGAAGTCGCCGCACGGCAGCGTCGGGTGGCCCTTCCTCGAGAGGAGCAGCTCGTACCAGCCGCCCTTCGGCAGCGCGGGAAGCCCCTTGACGCTCATCTCGAGCGGGTAGTTGCCGCCGGAGTCGTGTTTGCCGACCCTGATGTCGGCCGTTGCGGCGGCCTGAGCGCCGAGCCCGTGCATCGGGACGACGCCGGCGGCCTCGAACGCCGAGTTGCGGCCGCCGACGGCATAGCCGATCGCGAAGACCGCCGCGGCGACCGCGGCCGCGATCGCGAACACGGCTGCGGGCCGGCGCGGCTTGAACTCGTAGACCTTCGCCTCTTCGATCTTCGGCGCGTGCTCATAGGCCGGTGAGAGCTCGGGCGGCGGTCCGGCCGCGACGATCAACTCGTGGACTCGCTCGAGCCGCTCGAGCTCCCCGGGAGCGACCTCGTCGTCGACGAGGTCGCGGAAATCTGGTTCGTTGGTCACTTCAGCTCCTCTTCGAGCACGTCCGCCAGACGGGCGAGCGCGCTTCGCGTACGTGTCTTCACAGTACCCAGTGGGATTCCTTCGAGCCCGGCGATCTCGCTCTGCGACAGGCCGCTCCAGTAGGCGAGCTCGATCAGCCGGCGCTCGTTGTCCGGCAACGTCTCGATCGCGCTGTGGACGCGCCAGGAGACCCAGCTCTGCTCGACCTGCTCGTCCGGGCTCGCCTCCGTCGAGGGCTCGTCGGGTGCTTCTGCCGGCGGCTCTCGGCGCGCGCGGCCGCGGTCGGCGATGCTGTTGCGCGCGACGGCGAAGAGCCACGGCGCCGCCGGACCCCGCTCGGGCCGGTAGGTCTTCGCGGCGCGCCAGATCGCCGTGAACGTCTCCTGGAGCGCGTCCTCGGCGCGACCGCGGTCGCCCAGGCGGCGCAGCGCGAGCCCGAGGACGGAACGCGAGTAGCGCCGGTAGAGCGTTTCGAACGCGTCCGCGTCGCGCTGGCCGACGCGCTCGAGCAACTCCTCGTCCGTCGGGCTGAGCGTGCTCACGCTGGGGATGGTCGCCGCTTTCGTCGCTGTCGGCAAGCGAAAGGGGCGATCCAGGGCAAAGTCCGTGGCCATCACCCGTCTTACGGCCGTGCGGCCGCGGCGGATTGGGGCCACGAGCGCGGCGCCCGTTTGCACGGTGACCGGCAAACCGGCCGGGCGGGTCCGTCGTACATCGCTCCAACGTCGCCCCTCGGGGCTTCGAACAGACAGCGGGTCGCCGCGGTGTGCAGGCACGACCTCCGTCCGCGTGATCGCCCGCTCAACCCACGGTTTGCTGAGCCCCTGCGCTCACTCGAAAGGAGTGTGGACCATGAACAACGTCCTCCGACGCGCCAGGTCGCGTCCTATCCGCCGGCGCTTCGTGGCGGCCGCGGCCCTCGCGGTCGCCGCCGTCGTCGCCGGCCTGCTGGGTGTGAACGCCGCCCGAGGCAGTGACGCCTTCGTCGCCGCGCCGAACGGCACGCTGACGATCCACGGCGGCAAAGGGAACGACGACATCGTGCTTCGACTGAAGTCGGGAAGCCCCGGCATCCTCCAGGTCGCCGGCATCCCGACGGCCGTCGGCGGCGCTCTCCAGTTCGACCTCGCCAACGTCACCAGCATCTTCGTCGACGCACAGGCGGGCGACGACTCGGTGCGAATCGACGAGAGCAACGGCACCTTCACGGACAGGATTCCGACGACGATCGAGGGCGGGCCGGGCAACGACACGCTGACCGGCGGCCTCGGCGCCGAGCGGTTCGACGGCGGCGACGGCAACGACACCGTCTTCGGAGGCCGCGGCAACGACGTCGCGTTCCTGGGTGCGGGCGACGACACGTTCGTCTGGAATCCCGGCGACGGGAGCGACACGATCGAGGGCCAGGACGGGCTCGACACGATGCTCTTCAACGGCGCGAACGCCGCCGAGAAGGTCGACCTGTCCGCAAACAGCGGCCGGCTGCGCTTCCACCGCGACGTCGCCAACATCACGATGGACACGTCCGGCGTCGAGACGGTCGACTTCAACGCCCTCGGCGGAGCCGACGTGGTGACCGTCAACGACCTGACCGGAACCGGCGTCTCCCGCGTCGGCGTCGATCTCGGCGCGCAGGGAGCAGGCGACGGAGCGGCCGACCAGGTGATCGTGAACGGCACGGGCGGCAACGACCGGGCGACCGTGTCCGGCTCGAGCGGCTCGGCGAGCATCACCGGTCTCGCCACCCGGGTGGACGTCAGCCATGCGGAGCCCGCGAGCGACACGCTCACGGTCGACACCCTTGGCGGCGACGACGTCGTCGACGCGTCCACGCTCGCGGCGAACGCGATCAAGCTGGTCGTGAACGGCGGCGACGGAGCCGACGTCCTGATCGGCGGCTCCGGCGACGACGTCCTGAACGGCGGTGCCGGCGACGACGTGCTGAACGGCGGCCCGGGGAACGACACCCTGGACGGCGGCGCAGGCAACAACGTCCTCATCCAGTAACGCACGCTTCAAGCGCACGCAGGCGGAAGGGCTCGCTCCCGGCGGGCCCTTCCGCGCGTCCCGGCCCGCTCGGAACCGCCCTCCGCGGCGGTTATGCTCCCACCGCTTTCGACTCCGACCTGGAAAGGACCCGAATGGCGACGCTTGCCTTCAACGCCGAAGAGATCGCCCCGCGCGAGCTGAAGCCGAGCCTCTACGAGCTGGACGGCATTTCCCGCCAGTCGGTCGAGGCGCACTACAAGCTCTACCAGGGCTACGTGAACAAGCGGAACGAGATCCTGGGCAAGCTCGCCGAGGTCGACCTCGCGACCGCGAACCAGGTCTACTCGGAGCTGCGGGCGTTGAAGGTCGACCTGAGCTTCGCCGTCGGCGGGGTCAAGAACCACGAGATCTACTTCGAGCACCTCGGCGGCGACGGCGGCGAGGCGACGGGAGCGATCGCCGGCCTGATCGAGCAGGGCTTCGGCTCGTTCGACGCCTGGAGGGCCGACCTCAAGGCAACAGGCATGGCCGGTCGCGGCTGGGCCTGGGCGGCATACGACTGGGACGAGGGCCGTCTCGTCAACTACATCGGCGACGCGCAGAACACTTTCCCGATCTGGAACGCGACACCGCTCGTCGCGCTCGACGTCTACGAACATGCCTACTTCCTCGACTACCAGACCGACCGTGCGTCCTACATCGAGGCGTTCTTCCGCAACCTCGACTGGGGCGTCGTGAACGGCTGGATCGCGAGCTACGGGATCCGGGCGTAGCCGTGGCAGCGGGGGAGTAAGCGAGTCGCGCGATGTCGATCGCGCTCTTCATGGTCATCGGCTACCTGGCCGGCAGCATCACGTTCGGCTACTGGATCGTGCGCTTCACGAAGGGCGTCGACATCCGCACGGTCGGCAGCCACAACCTCGGGGCGACGAACGTCTGGCGGACGTACGGCTGGCGCTACGGGCTGCCGGTCATGCTGCTCGACGTGCTGAAGGCGTTCGTGCCGGTGGTGGTGGCGACGCACGTCTCGGGCGAACTGGCGGGCGTGCTCACCGGCGCCGCGGCGATGGCCGGGCACGCGCGGCCCGTCTACCTGAAGTTCGCCAAGGGCGGGAAGATGGTGGCTACCGCGGGCGGCGCCTTCCTGGGTGTCGCGCCCGTCCTCGGCCTGGTCGGCGCTGCGCTGTGGATCGTGATCTTCCTCGCCACGCGCTACGCCTCGCTCGCGTCGATTCTCGCCGCTGCGGCGCTCGCCCCGCTCGCGTACGGGCTCGGCTACGGCTGGCCGGTGATCGCCTTCGGCGGCGCCGCCTTCGTCGGCGTGCTCGTGCTGCACCGCGCCAACGTGCGCCGGCTCCTGAACGGAACGGAGAGCCGCTTCGTGCTCCGCCCCTCGCAACGCCGCGCAAAGGCAGCCGCGACAGAAGTCCCGGCCAGCCGCTGAGCTCCTGCCGAACTGACTCGAGGGAGCGGGCGAAGTAGCATCGGCCCGTGTCGTCCGAGACCGTCAACGCGCTGCTCTTGATCGCCGACATCGGCGGGTACACGCGCTTCATGAACCTGCACCGGATGAGCCTCGCGCACGCGCAGGAGAACACGCTTCGCCTGCTGGACGCGGTCATCGACGCGGCGCCCGATCTCGAGCTGTCCGGGTTGGAGGGCGACGCCGCCTTCCTCTACGCGACCGAGCCGACGGCCGGGGAGGTCACCCGGTCGCTCGCGGGGCTGACCACCGCGATGCACGCGGCGTTCCACACCGAGCAGGGGAAGATGGAGTCGCTCAGCGTCTGTCGCTGCGACGCGTGCCACCAGACCGGCCGGCTCAACGTCAAGGTCGTCGCGCACTACGGCGAGGTCGTGCTCACGCCGAGGCGGGGCGGGACGACGCTCGCAGGCGTCGACGTGATCCTCGTCCACAGGATGCTGAAGAACTCGGTCCCCATCGACGAGTACGTGCTGATGACCGAGCCCGTGCACACGCTCGCCGGATCCCCCTTCGTCGAGCTCGCGACGCCGATCGACGAGGAGCTCGAGGGGCTCGGCGAGGAGCATCTCTACTACGTGGACATGGCCGGCGTGGCCCAGCCCGTGCCGGCGGCCGGGCCGGCGACGTGGCTCGAGCGGACGACCTACAACACGGCGATGACCGCGCGCATCCTCCCCTACGTCGTCGGCCTCAAGCGCTCCGAGATCGAGCTCGACGGCTAACGCGTCCCGACGCGCAGGCCGAGGCGGCGCGGAAGGGACGCGACGGCACGCGCACCCGGCGGCGGGCGGCGGTTCGACTCCTCGGCCTCCTCGACGGCGAGGATCCCCCAGCGGACGAGCCCGCCTCCGAGCCGGCGGATCGGCTCGGGCGGAAACGACGGGACCTGCCGCGTCGCAAGCGGCGAGCGCGACCATTCGTCGTCCGTGCCGAGGGCCAGCGAGGCGAGGATCTGCCCGCCGAGCCAGCTCGGGCCGACGCCGTTCCCCGAGTAGCCGACGCCGTAGTGGATGCGCGTTCCCGGCACCGTCCCGAAGAAGGGCAGGTGGTCGGCGGAGACGTCGATCGGCCCGCCCCAGGCCCGCTCGATCCGAGCGGCGCCGAGCCCCGGCAGCAGCGCGCGCAGCCCTTGCTCCGCCCGCGCGACGGTCGGCGCGTCGTGCGTGAAGCGCCGGTCGACGCGGCCGCCAAAGCCGATCGGCCCCGAGCCGGAGCCCATGAGCACGCGGCCGTCCGCCGTCGTCCGGAAGTAGTGGAGGAACATGCGCCCGTCGACGATCGCCTCGCCCCCGGTCCAACCGATCTCGACCAGCACGTCCGGCACGGGCTCTGTCAGGACGACGAAGCTGCCGAAGTTCGTCAGCCGCCGCCCCGACGGCCGCCAGCCGGTCATCCAGGCGTTGGTGGCGACGACGACCTCGCGCGCACGCACGTGGCCGCGAGCGGTTTCGACGAGCCCGTCGGCGATCCGCGTCGCCCGCGTGCCCTCGTAGATCCGCACGCCGCGTGCGAGTGCCGCGCGCCGCAGCGCTCGCACGAGCGCGGCGGGCTGCACCGTCCCCGCCGAGCGGAACAGGACGCCGCGGCGGAAGCGCGGCGACGTGCAGCGCGCGGCCACCTCGTCGGCCGACAGCGGTACTGCCTCCGCCGGCGCGCCGAGCCCGGCCGCCGCCTCGACGGCGCGGTCGACGGCGGCGTCCTGCGGCGGGGCCGTCGAGACCATGAGCATGCCCGCCTCCCGCAGCCGCACGTCGTCGCCGCCGAGCGCGCGCACGGCCGCGAAGACGCCTGTCGACGCACGGGCGACGGCGAGCGCGCCCTCGGCGCCCACGCTCTCGCGGAGTCGTTCGAGCGCCGGCCAGAAGCTCTCGACGAAACCGCCGTTCCGCCCGCTCGGCCCGAAGCCGCAGAACTCGGCCTCGAGCACCGCCACGTCCAGCGACGGCTCGCGCTCCTTCAGCGCCAGCGCCGTCCAGAGGCCGGTGTACCCGCCGCCGACGATCGCGACGTCCGCCGCGTGCTCGCCCTCGAGCGGTGAGGCCGCCGGGTCGGGCGGAGCATCCTCGAGCCACCAGGCGGGCCGGTCGCCCGGCGCTACCGACGGTGCAGCTTGTCCCACGCCTCGGTGAGCACGTCGCCGAGGATGCGGACGATCTCGTCGAACTCGGGCTGCCTGGCGACGAGCGGGGGCGAGAGCTGGATGACCGGGTCGCCGCGGTCGTCGGCACGGCAGATGAGGCCGTGCTCGAGCAGCGCGTGCGACAGGAAGCCTCGGAGCAGCCACTCGCACTCGTCGGCGTCGAAGGTGGCGCGCGTCTCCTTGTCCTTGACGAGCTCGAGCGAGTAGAAGAAGCCCGCGCCCCGCACGTCGCCGACGATCGGCAGCTCGAGGAGCTGCTCGAGCGTCGTCCGGAACGCGTCCTCGTGCTCGAGCACGCCTTCCACGATCCGCTCGCGCTTCATGATCTCGATGTTCTTGAGCGCGATCGCGCACATGACGGGATGGCCGCCGAACGTGATCCCGTGCGAGAACATCGACGAGTGGGCGAGAAACGGCTCGAAGACGCGATCGGTCGCGATCACGGCGCCGATCGACGCGTACGACGACGAGAGTCCCTTCGCGCACGTCATGAGGTCGGGCCGGATGTCGTACCGCTCCGAGCCGAACCAGTGACCGAGCCGGCCGAAGGCGCAGATCACCTCGTCGGCCGACAGCAGGATGTCGTAGCGGTCGCAGATCTCGCGCACGCCCTGGAAGTAGCCGGCCGGAGGCGTGAGGCAGCCGCCGGTCGACTGCACGGGCTCCATGTGGACGAGGCAGATCGTCTCGGGCCCCATCGCCTGGACCGTGTGCTCGAGCTCGTCGAGGAGGAAGGCCGTGAACTGCTCCTCCGTCTCCCCGGCCGGGCGGTGGTAGCGGTTCGTGTTGCGGACGTGCCGCACCTCCGGGACGAGCGGCTCGAACGGCTCGCGGATCGGCGGGACACCGTTCAGGGACAGCGCGCCCATGGTCGTCCCGTGGTAGGCCAGCCGCCGCGCGATCGCCTTGTAGCGGCGGCCCCGTTTCCCCGAGTGGCCCTCGCGGGCCTGGTAGTACTGGCGCGCGAGCTTCCAGGCCGAATCGACCGCCTCGGAGCCGCCGGAGACGAAGAACGAGCGGTTCAGGTCACCGGGCGCGAGCGACGCGAGCTCGGCGGCGAGCTCGACGGCCCGCGGATGCGCGTACGACCAGGTCGTGTAGAACGGCAGCTCGGTCATCTGCTCGAGCGCCGCCTCGCCGATCTCCCGGCCGAAGCCGTAGCCGATGTTGACCGAGAAGAGCCCGGCGAGCGCGTCGAGATAGCGGTGCCCGGTCGTGTCCTCGAGGTAGCAGCCGTCGCCGCGGACGATCACCGGCAGGTCGGCGCTCGCGTAGCTCGCCATCCGCGTGAAGTGCAGCCACAGGTGGTCGCGCGCGGCGCGCTGGAGCTCCGCGGCTGACATCGACGTGCCGGTGGTCATTCCGGCTCGGGGACGACCAGAACCGGGACGGGCGAGATGTGGAGCAGCTTGTGCGGAACCGAGCCGAGCACGACGCCCTTGATCGGATGCTCTCCGTTCGTGCCGATGACGATCATGCTCGCCCCGACCCGCTCGGCGACGTCGACGAGACCGTGCGCCGGCCGCTCGGGCACGAGCTCGACCTCGCATTCGACGCCGGCTGCCGTGATCCGCTCGACCGCCTCCGACGTCTTCTGCTCGGCGAGCTCGCGCACCGCCCGGCGGTAGTCGCCCGTCTCCCCGCCGTACGCGGCCGGGATCTCGTACGCGAACACGACGACGATCCTCGCACTCTCCAGCTGGGCGACCTCGACCGCCTTTTCGAGCGCGGCGCGGGAGCCGTCCGATCCGTCGTACCCGAGGACGAGCGTCCTAGCCATGAGCCACCTCCTTTGCCGGCTGCAGGACAGCCGGATCGGCGACCTGCGTCTTCCAGCGGAAGAACGGCTCCGGAGAGACGATCCGCTGCCCGATCATGACAGCGACCCCGATCAACAGGGAGAGCAGCGCCATCGCGACCGGCGGTGAGAGGCCGATCCACGACGAGCCCGTGTTCGAGCTCGACGGGCTCCAGGCTTCGTAGAAGCTGTCGCCGAGGATGGCGAGGAGCATGATCCCGCCCACGAGCGGCAGCAGGCCAACGTAGACGAAGTTGCGCACGCTCTTCGTGAGCTCCCGCCGGAAGTACCAGGTGCAGGCGAGACCGGTGAGCCCGTAGTAGAAGGCGATGCCGAATCCGGTCGCGGTGACCGAGTCGAAGAGGATGTTCTGCGAGATGGAGTTGAGCACGAGGAAGACCGCGATCGAGACTCCGCACATCCAGACGGTCGAGACGCTCGGTGTCAGGTGGCGCGGATGGATCTTCGCGAAGGTCTTCGGCAGCGCTCCGTGGCTCGCCATCGCGAGCGTCGCCCGCGTGGTCGGCAGGATCGTGGTCTGCGTCGAGGCCGACGCCGAGGTGAGCACGGCGATGATCAGCAGCTTGTCCCACGGCGTCCCGAGCACGTCTTTCCCGAGCGCGCCGAGGATGTCGTCCGAGTTGGCGTTCAGGAAGCCGATCCCGTGGAACGCCTGCGCGGCGAACGTGACGATGACGTAGATCCCGAGCAGCAGGAAGGTGCTCACCACCGCGGCCTTACCGGGCGTCTGTGTCGCGTCCTCGGTCTCCTCGTTCACCGAGACGGCCGTGTCCCAGCCCCAGTAGATGAAGATCGCGATCAGGAGCGCGCTGCTCAGTGCGCCGAACGACGAGATCCCGGTCGGGTCGAGCCAGCTCCACGATGGATGAATGCTGCCGGCCGGATGGCCGGTCCAGACCTTGGTCAGCGCCACGATCGAGAAGACGCCGAGGATCAGGATCTCCGCGGCGAGCAGGAAGTACTGCGTTCGAGCCGACGCCTCGATGCCGACGTAGCAGATGAAGCCCATGAGCAGGATCCAGACGACGCCCGCGATCCCCACCCAGAGGGTGCTGTTGGCAGCGCTGTCCGCGCCGAAGAGGAGGAAGGTGTACGAGCCGGCGATCTGCGAGAGGCTCGCCATCACGAGCACGTCGGCGACGACCAAGCCCCAGCCGCCGAGCCAGCCGGTGATCGGTCCGAACGCGCGAGCGCACCAGGTGAAGGTCGTCCCGCAGTCGGGGTCGGCCTGATTCAGGTACTTGAAGCCGAGCGCGACGAACAGCATCGGTATGAAGGCGACCACCATCACGATCGGCGCATGAACGCCGATGCCGACGGTCGCCGTGACCAGGCCCAGCGTCGCCGCCAGGCTGTACGCCGGTGCCGTCGACGCAACGCCGATGACGACGCTCGAGACGAACCCGAGCGCGCCTGCCTTGAGACCTTTGTCGGCCTCGACGACACCGGCCCGAGGAACCGTGACCTCTGCGGTTGCCATCAGCCTCCCTTTCCCGCCCCCGCCACGGCGGGAGGCTCGTTGGGTGTCTTCCTGATGCCCCAGTCGTAGAGCTGCTTGCGAAGCTCGAGGTAGACGAACGTCTCGGTCGAGGCGACGCCGTCCAGGGCCCGGATCCTGTTCGTGACGTCCAGCAGGTGGCGCCGGTCGACGCAGACGAGCTCGACCAGCAGGTCGAACTGCCCGGCCGCGACCACGACGTAGCTGGCCTCCTCGACCTGGTCGATGAGCTCGGCCGCGTCCTCGGGTGGGCCGGACGTCCTGACGCCGACCATCGCCATGGCGTCGTACCCGAGGCCGAGCGGATTCGTCACCGCCGTGACCTGGACGATGCCGTCGTCACACAGCCGTTGGTAGCGCGCGCGGATCGTCGCCTCGGAGACGCCGACCTCGCCGGCGATCCGCCGAAACGAGTCGCGCCCGTTCAGCTGCAACGCCTCGATCAGCGCCGAGTCGACGTCGTCGAGCCGGCGCCCCTGCCCGACCGGGCCCCGTGACGCAGCCTGCGCTTTGCTGTAATGTCCGGGCCGAGTGGCGCGCAATGCGAGGCACTCCTACCACATTCGGGCGCATTGCGTCAATGTCAGTGTGACGGCGGGCAGGCCATGAACATCCTCGTGATCGGCTCAGGCGGCGTCGGGACGGCGTTTGCGCGGATTGCGCAGAGGCGCGACTTCTTCGACCGGATCATCCTCGGCGACCTCGACGTGGGCCGCGCGTCGGCATCGGTCGAGTCGCTCGGAGAGCCTGACCGCTTCGACGCCGCCCGCATCGACGCGACCGACACCGCCTCGCTCGCCGCCCTGATCCGCGCGCTTCGCGCCGACGCCGTGCTGAACGCGGTCGACCCTCGCTTCGTCGTCCCCGTCTTCGACGCCTGCTTCCAGGCGGGTGCGATCTACCTCGACATGGCGACGACGCTGTCCGAGCCGCATCCGGACAACCCGTACGAGGAGTGCGGCGTCAAGCTCGCCGACCGGCAGTTCGAGCGCGCGGAGGAGTGGCAGCAGGCGGGTCGCCTCGCGATCGTCGGGATGGGCGTCGAGCCGGGCTTCTCCGACGTGGCCGCTCGGTACGCCGCCGACCATCTGTTCTCCGAACTCGACGAGGTGTCGGTACGCGACGGCTCCGATCTCGTCGTCGAGGGGTACGAGTTCGCGCCCACCTTCTCGATCTGGACGACGATCGAGGAGTGCCTGAACCCGGCGCTCGTCTGGGAGAAGGAGCGCGGCTGGTTCACGACCGAACCGCTGTCCGAGCCGGAGATGTTCGAGTTCCCCGAGGGAATCGGCGCCATGGAGTGCGTCAACGTCGAGCACGAGGAGGTCGTGCTGATCCCGCGCGAGATCGACTGCCGCCGCGTCACGTTCAAGTACGGGCTGAGCCTCGAGTTCGTCGCCGTCCTCAAGTGGCTCCGCGAGCTCGGCCTCGCCTCGAAGGAGAAGATTCGCGCCGGCGGCGTGGAGGTGGCGCCGAGGGACGTCGTCGCGGCCTGCCTGCCGGATCCGGGTGGCCTCGGCGAGCGGATGACGGGCAAGACCTGCGCCGGCACGTTCGTCACCGGGACCGGCAAGGACGGCGCCCCGCGGGCGACCTATATCTACCACGTGGTCGACAACGAGTGGTCGATGCGCGAGTACGGCTCGCAGGCGGTCGTCTGGCAGACCGCGGTCAACCCGGTGGTCGCGATGGAGCTGCTCGCGCGCGGTGACTGGAAGGGCACGGGCGTGGTCGGCCCCGAGTCGTTCGACTCGATGCCGTTCCTCGACCTGCTCGCCGAGTACGGGTCCCCGCACGCGATCTCGGAGCGCACCCCCGGCCGCCCTGGAGTCGTAGACGGCGTCTAGAGCTTCGCGACCACGTGCTTGACGCGCGTGTACTCCTCCATCGAGTAGATCGACATGTCCTTGCCGTAACCCGACTCCTTGATGCCGCCGTGGGGCATCTCGGGGGTGAGCGGGAACAGGTGCTCGTTGATCCAGACCGTGCCGAACGCGAGCTTGCGGGCGGCACCGAGCGCACGGCCGACGTCCTTCGAGAACACGGATGCCGCGAGCCCGTAGCGGACGTCGTTGGCGAGCTCGAGCGCCTCCTCGTCCGACGAGAAGCGCTGCACGGTCACGACCGGGCCGAACACCTCGCGTTGCACGATCTCCGCGTCCTGGGTCACGTCGGCGACGATGGTCGGCGCGACGAAGAAGCCGCGCTCGCCGACCGAGCCGCCGCCCGTGACCACCGTGGCCTTGGCCTCGACGGCGCGTTCGAGGAAGCCGAGCACGCGCTCCTGCTGCGCGGCCGAGATCACCGGGCCCATCTCGACGTCGTCTCCCTCGGACGGGTCGCCCACCTTCAGCGACGAGACCGCGTCGACCGTCTGCGACATGACGTCGTCGTAGATCCGCTCCGAGACCAGGATGCGCGACGATGCGGTGCAGTCCTGGCCCGAGTTGAAGTAGCCGCCGACCTTGATCGCGCCCGCGACCGCCTCGGGATCGGCGTCGTCGAAGACGACCATCGGCGCCTTGCCGCCGAGCTCGAGGTGGACGCGCTTGAGCGTGTCCGCCGCGTTGCGCGCGATCGTCTTGCCGGTCTCGACGTCGCCGGTCAGCGAGACGAGGGCGATGTCGGGATGCCGCACGAGCCCGTCGCCGACCGGCACGCCGTCGCCGGTGATCACGTTCACGACGCCCGGCGGCAGGATCTCCTGCGCCAGCTCCACGAAGCGCAGCGTCGTCAGCGGCGTCTGCTCGGCCGGCTTCAGGATCTGCACGTTGCCGGCCGCGAGCGCCGGGCCGAGCTTCCAGACGACCATCATCAGCGGGTAGTTCCAGGGCGTGATCCCGGCGACGATGCCGAGCGGCTCGCGCCGTAGGAAGGACGTGTAGCCCTCGACGTACTCGGTCGATGCCTTCCCCTCGAGGTTCCGCGCCGCGCCCGCGAAGAAGCGCAGGTTGTCGGCCATGAACGGGGGCTCGTCGCGCGAGATCCACATCGGCTTGCCCACGTTCAGCGACTCGAGCCGGGCCAGCTCGTCGGCGTTCTCCTCGATCACGTCCGCGAGCTTGAGCAGGAGCTCCATGCGGTCCTTCGGCGTCTTGTCGAGCCAGTCCGGAAGCGCCTTCGCGGCCGCGGCGACCGCACGGTCGACGTCCTCTGCCCCGCCGCGCGGCACCTCGGCGATCACCTCGCCGGTCGCCGGGTTGAGCACCTCCATCGTCTCGCCGCTGGCGGCGTCCACCCACTCGCCGCCGACGAAGTTCTTGTAGCTCGTCACCGTGGTCGACATGTCGTTCCTCCCGTTCGCGTCGATCTAGTTTCGCCGAGAAAGGCCGGACGCGTGCGTCAGCCGGACCGACGCCCACACCGGGATCACCGTCAGCACGATCACCACGAACGCGACGACGTTGATCACCGGCAGTTGCGTGCCGCGGTTGATGTTGTTGAGGATGAAGATCGGGAGCGTCGCCTGCGCGCCGGCCGTGAACGTCGTCACGATCACCTCGTCGAAGGAGAGCGCGAACGCGAGCAGCGCGCCGCCGACGAGCGCCGTCGACAGCACCGGCCAGGTGATGTAGCGGAACGTCTGCCACCCGTCGGCGCCGAGGTCCATCGACGCCTCGACCAGCGAGCCGCTCGTACGGCGCAGGCGGGCGAGGACGTTGTTGTAGACGATGATCACGCAGAAGGTCGCGTGGCCGATCACGATCGTCAGCATCGAGAACGGCAGCCCCGGCAGCCACGACGCCTGCTGGTTCGCGAACGTGAAGAACTGCTGCAGCGCGAGGCCCGTGATGATGCCCGGGAGCGCGATCGGGAGCAGCAGGAGCAGCGAGACCGAATCCCGCCCGAAGAAGCGAAAGCGGTGCACGCCGAACGCGGCCATCGAGCCGAGCACGACGGCGACCGCGGTTGCGATCAGCCCGACCTCGACGGAGAGCCAGAAGGCGCTGCGCACGTCGGGGTTGTCCCACGCGACGCGGAACCAGTGCAGCGTCCAGCTCGAGATCGGCCAGCTCTGGATCGGCGAGCTGTTGAACGCGTAGACCGCGATCACGACGAGCGGGAGCCAGAGGAAGCAGACGACGAGCACCGTCCACACGCCGAGCCCGATGCGAGTCGCGCGCGTCTCCACGTCCTAGAGCGCCTCGAACGCGCCGACGCGCTTGGCGGCCCACAGGTAGAGGGCCATGATCGCGACCGGCACCGCGGTCAGCGCGGCGGCGAGCGGGAGGTTCAGCCCCACGTTCGCCTCGACCGTGCTGCCGATCATCGACGTCCCCGGCCCGCCGCCGATCAGCAGCGGCGTGATGAAGTCGCCGAGCGTGAGCGAGAACGTGAAGATCGACCCGGCGACGACGCCCGGCATCGTCAGCGGCAGCATCACGCTCCGGAACGTCCGCGCCCCGCGCGCGCCGAGGTCGCCCGAGGCCTCCAGGTAGTTGTCCGGAATGCGCTCGATCGCCGCGAACACCGGCAGCACCATGAACGGCAGCCAGATGTAGGTGAACACGAGCCACATCGCCCCCACGGTCCCGATCGAGATGCTTCCGGTGGGGAACCCCGTACCGCCGAGCGCCCAGTTGAGCGCGCCGTGCGACGACAGGATCGTCCGCCAGGAGTAGATGCGGACGAGGTAGCTCGACCAGAGCGGGAGCAGCACGGCGACGAAGAGCAGCTGCCGCTGCCGCGGCGTCGCGATCCGGGCCATGAAGTACGCGAGCGGGAAGGCGAGCACGGCGTCGGCGACCGTGACGGCTGCCGCGATCGCGACGGTGCGGCCGATGATGCGCCAGTACGTCGGGTCGCTGGTCGAGAAGATCGTCCGGAAGTTGTCGAGGTTCCAGGTGTGGACCGTCTCGCTCGTGAATGCGTCGACGGTCCAGAAGCCGGCCAGGAGCAGGACGACGAGCGAGCCGAGGTAGACGAGCCCGTACGCGCCGACGGGCGGCACGATCAGCCCCGAGCCCTTCAGCCAGGGGCGCCGCCAGAACGCCGCCGAGACGCGGAGGCGGGCCCCCCGCGAGGGGCCCGCCTCCCGTGCAGCCTCCGAAGCCAACGTCCGGCTAGCCGGTGATCTGCGTCCAGGCCTGCTGCCAGGCCGTGAAGTCCACGCAGTCCTTCCGCCCGCCCCAGCCGCAGGTCGCGATCGGGACCTTCCAGAAGTGGATCGACTTCAGGTAGGCCGCCGGCGCGTTCAGGTGGTACTGCGCGCACGAGCCCGCCTGCAGCTTGTTCATGTACGGGCACGCGAGCGGCGTGACCGGCGTCTCGCCGAAGACGATCGCCTGCTTCGCCTCGACCTTCGGCGTCGTCACGTACCGCATCCACTCGTAGGCGCAGTTCGGGTGCGGGGCCTTGGCGGCCACCATCCACGTGTCCGCCCAGCCCGTCGTCCCCTCCTTCGGGATCGTGTCCTTCACGGGCAGGCCCGCCGCCTGCAAGGTGAGCGTCTGGTACGGCCACGTCGAGCCGACGGTCACGTCCTGGTTCTTGAAGTCCTGGATCTGGTCGGACGCGTAGTTCCAGTAGCGCTTGACGAGCGGCTTCTGCTGCTTGAGCAGCGCCACCGCCGCGTTGAACTGCGCCTTCGTCAGCTCGTACGGGTCGCGGATCCCGAGCGACGGCGTGGTCTTCATCAGGTACAGCGCCGCGTCGGCGATCTGGATCGGGTTGTTCGGGATGCTGATCTTGCCCGCGTACTTCTTGCCGTACACGACGCTCCAACTCGTCGGAGCCTTCACCTTCTTCGAGTTGTAGATCAGCGTGTTCGGCCCCCACTGCAGCGAGACGCCGTAGTGGACGCCGTTCACCGTGTTGTGGGCCGGCGACTTGAAGTAGGGGAAGAAGCTCTTCCAGCCGGGGATCAGGTTGATGTTGACCGGCACGACGTCGTGTCCGTAGACGAGCCTCAGGCTGGCGTCGCCCGACGCGGAGACGAGGTCGTACTGGCCGCCGCCGCCACCGCCGCCGGCGCGCATCAGCGCCACCATCTGGTTCGACGAGCCGGCGTCCTTGCGATGGATCTTGCAGCCTGTCGCCTGCTCGAACGGCTTCGCGAAGCTGGGGTCGGTGTAGGCCGGCCACTCGATCACGTTCAATGCCCCTTCGCCCTTGCCGATCTTCGACGGCGGCGAAGGCGACTTGCTTGCCGAGCCGATGCTCGTCGCCGGCACGACGAGTACGGCGATGAGACCGGCGGCTGCGACCCCGCCGATCGCCCGCCGCCTGGAGAGCCACTTCATTCCGTTACCTCCTTGTTCGAAGCGTCGATGGTAAACGTGTTCTCCGGGCGCCATGCGAGGACCACGCGCCGCCCCTGCTCCTCGGCCGGGCGCCCCGCGAAGGCGTCGACGTTCTGGGTGACGACGGTCAGCGTCCCGCCCTGGTCGAGGTCGACGATCGTTCGCGTCACGGAGCCGACGTAGACGACGGCGGTCACGGCCCCGGACTCGGTCTCGTTCCCGGACGGCGCGGACTCGCCGTCCGCGAGGATGCGGATCTTCTCCGGCCGCACGGTGAAGCGCCGGCCGCCGCGCTCGAGCAGGTTCGAGACGCCGACGAAGCCGGCCACGAACTCGCTCGCCGGGTGCTCGTAAACCTCGACCGGCGTGCCGATCTGCTCGATCCGCCCGGCGGAGAAGACGGCGATCCGGTCGCTCATCGTCAACGCCTCCTCCTGGTCGTGCGTCACGTAGACGAACGTGATCCCGATGTCGCGCTGGATCGCCTTCAGCTCGGTCTGCATCTGCTCGCGCAGCTTCAGGTCGAGGGCGCCGAGCGGCTCGTCGAGGAGCAAGACGCGAGGGTTGTTGACGATCGCGCGCGCGAGCGCGACGCGCTGCCGTTGCCCGCCGGAGAGCTGCGACGGCTTGCGGCCCTCGAGACCGTCGAGACGAACGACCTCGAGCACGTGCCGCATCTGCTCGGTCCGCCGCTTGCGGGAAACGCCTTTCACCCTCAGCCCGTACTCGACGTTCTCGCCGACGGTCATGTGCGGGAAGAGCGCGTAGTCCTGGAACACGGTGTTGACGTCGCGATCGTAGGGAGGCCGGCCCGCCACGTCCTCGCCGGCGAGCATGATCCGCCCCGCGTCCGGCCGCTCGAATCCCGCGATCAGCCGCAGCGTCGTCGTCTTGCCCGACCCGGACGGCCCGAGCATGGTGAAGAACTCGCCGCGGAGCACCTCGAGGTCGATGCCGTCCACGGCGACGACGTCCCCGTAGGACTTGCGGATCGAGACGAGGCCGATGTCGACGGCCGGCCCGGACTCCGCGGCCACGCGGGCCGGCTCGCTCGTCTCGGTCGCCACGTGCGCGATTCTACGACCCGAGCGTCCACGTCTGGCCGGCGTCGTGCGAGCGCCAGGTGAGCGTCGGGTCGGCGTCGGTGCCGGGCGACGACTCGTCCCGGCCCGTGACGACGACCGTCTGGCCGGCCGCTGCGATCGAGCGGACGACGGCGCCGCTCGGCACGGACGGGAGGGTGACGAGGTGGGTGTCCGAGCCCTGCGCGACGATCACCTGCGGCGCCTTCGAGCGCCGGTCGACGAGCGCCACGACACCGCCCGGGACCCCTGCGGCGTCGACGATCTGCCCGTCCGAGGTCGCGAGGCGCTTCGACGTCTGGAAGCTCGGCCCGGCGAGATAGAGCGACCCGCCCGCCCACCAGTACAGCGCCGTGCCGCTGCCCTCGAAGTCGCCGCCGATGCCTCTCGCGATGCGCCAGCTGCGGCCGCCCGTCACCGTCCACAGGCGCTGCGTCGCGCAGCCGCACGGAGGCGCCGTCGCGCCGACGCTGATCACTCCCGACGCGGCCGAGAGCCGGTCGACGCGCACCGCGTACGCGGGGTAGATCCGCCGCCAGTGCTTGCCGCCGTCGTCCGTCGAGTAGACGCCGTCCTCACGGCTTTGCCAGACGTGCTTCGTGTCGAGGCGGCTCGTGTACTCGGGTAGGGCCGAGACGGGGCGGCCGTGACCGACCGGGAACCGCACCGGCCCGAAGCCGTGCATCGTGGCCACGAACAGCATCCCGGCCAGCGCCGACGGCGGGGCGAACGAGACACCGCCGATCGGACGCCGGACGAGCACCCGGCCCGTGCGTGCGTCGACGCCGAGCAGCGCCTCGGCCACGCCGGAGAGATCCTTGACGGGCAGGCCAATCCAGACCGTGGTCCCGGCCACGGTCGGCGACGGGTAGAGCGTCGCGTCGCCGAGCGTCGTCTGCCACGCCACCTTCGGCTTGCAGTCGGAGCCGAGCGCGATGCGGACGAGCTTCGACGCCGCCGCGACGAAGAAGGAGCGGTAGGTCGGCGACCAGGTCGGCTGCGTCAGGAGCGGCGCGCCGGGATCGGCCTTCTGGAGCTTCACGGTCCAGGCGGGGCCACTGTCGAGAGAGCCCGCGTCCCACCCGAAGAGCATGCCGTTCTTCGCCTGGGCCGCCACGACCTCGCCGCAGTCGGGCGTGTCCGCGACGACAGGCGAGCCGACGAAGTCGAGGTCCGTGAAGCCGGAGAGGCCGGGCGCGTCGGCTGAGCGGACGTCCAGGCCCGGCGACAGCTCGACGATGTGCTCCCCGTACCCGGCCTCCTCGCTGAAGCTCGCGCCCTTGTTCGACCCGCCTTCGAACGCGTTCCCGGTGACGACGTAGATCGAGTCCCGCGACGCGCTGTAGGCGGGGCCGCCCCAGCCCCAGATCCCGCCCCCGCCGCCGAGCGAAGACGGCACGACCGTCCAGTTCGACACCTTGCGGCGTGCCGAGCGCGACCCTGACCAGGTGGCCTTCCATCGGCTGGTCGCAGTAGGCCCCCGTGCCCGCGTACACCGAGCCGTCGGCGAGCAGGAGCGCACCCCAGACGAGCTCACGCCGCGGATCGCCGTAGAGCAGGACGGGCCAGCCGGGCCGCTCGGCGCCGGTCGCGAGGTCGAGCGCGTGCAGGCGACCGAACGCGTCGGCGACGTACAGCGTCCGCGTGGACGGGTCGATCACGGGCGTTCCCGTCACGCCGAAGCCGTCCGGGATCTGCGGGCACGCGTCGTTCGTCAGGCGTCCGAGGTCGACCCGCCAGCGAACGTAGCCGTTCGCGGCCAGCGCGTAGAGGAAGCCGGACGCCGTCCCCACGTAGACCGTCAGGTCGCCGTTTCGCGGCACGTTGCGCGCGACGAGCGGCTGCGTCGTCACGGTCCCCGGCAGCGGGGCAAACCAGGACGTGCGCAGCGCACCGACGGACGCGGTGGTCGTGCCCGCCCGGCCGCCCGCGCCGCCGAACGTGAGCCAGCCCGTCACCGCTGCCTGCCTTGTAACACTGTGTTGCAAGGCGGCGCCGCCGGCCGTCGCTGCGGCCAGCGTGGCAGCGAGCAGGACGATCGCTAGGCGGCCGCGGCGCGGAATCGGGGGATGATCTCCTGGCCGTAGACGGCCAGCGTCTCCTCCTGACCGGAGGTCATGAGGTAGATGTTCCACTGGTCGACGCCGGCCGCCTCGAGCCGCTGCAGCTTCTCGACGTGCTGCTCGGCGGTGCCCAGCACGCAGAAGCGCTCACACGTCTCGTCGGTCACCTGCGCGCCGTGGGTCGCGCCGACGCGGCTGTGCTCCGAGTAGTCGTACGACTCGCGCTTCATCCGCTCGACGTAGTCGGTGAGCGACGGGGGCAGCGCGGACTTGTCGTACTTGGAGAGCAGGTCGAACACGTGGTTCGACACCATCGCCGGGAACCAGCGGACCTGCTCGCAGGCGGCCGCGACGTCCCCGGACACGTGCGCCGGCGCGCAGGCCATCACCTTCACCTCGGCCGGGTCGCGCCCGGCTTCCTCGGCCGCGGCGCGCACCTGGCCGACGATCCACTCGACGATCTCCGGATCGGCGAGCTGGATGATCACGCCGTCCGCGCATCGACCCGCGATCGCGAGCACCTTCGGCCCGTAGCCGGCGACGTAGACGGGCACGGGCGAGAGCGGCTCCGGCAGCCCGCCCATCCACGAGAGCTCGATGTCGGTGTCGTTCCAGTGCACCTGCTCGCCGCGCATGAGGGCGCGGATCGCCGTCACGGACTGCTCGAACTCCGCCACCTTCACCGGCTGGAGACCGATCGTCCGGCGCGCCGAGTCCCCGCGGCCGATGCCCATGATCATCCTGCCCCCCGAGAGGTCCTGCAGCGTCGCGAAGGCACTCGCGGTGACGGTCGGCTCGCGCGTGCCCGGGTTGGTCACGTTCAGGCCGAGGTGGATCTTCGACGTCGCGAGCGCCGACATCGTCAGGAGCGGATACGGCTCCTGCCAGAGGATGTGCGAGTCGTACGTCCAGCCGTACTCGAACCCGTTCTGCTCGGCGAGCTGAAGCAGCTCGACGAGGCGGGACGCGGGCGGATCGGGCAGCACGGTGACGCCGAAGCTCAACACGAGGTGCCGAGGATAGTCCCTGCAGGCGAGCTCAGAAGGTCGGGTCGTCCTCCACGTGCGCACGCAGGACGAGCACGCTCGCGACGACGAGCCAGACGGCGATCACGAACCAGGGGATGAAGAAGACCGACACGAGGGCCGAGATCCCCGCGATCACACCCAGCCAGGCCAGCCAGCTCGGAGCCCGCGGCGACGCGAGCAGCGCGAGCGACGCGGCCACCATCATCGCGCCTGCACCGGCACCGCCGGCGGAGTGGAGGACCCACCAGGTGTCGTTCGCAGCGTGGATCAGCTCCGGGTAGACCGTGTGCTTGTAGGTGTCGTCGCTCATCGTCTTGACGCCGGCGTCGACGCTGAACGCGGCGAGGGTGAGCGCGGCGTAGACGGCGCCGCCGACCGTCGCGACCATGGCCAGTACGCCGTCGCCCGCGAGGCGCCGCACGGCCTGGCGCAGGGCCGCCAGGAACCAGAGGAGGAAGAAGACGCCGAGCACGACGAGGAACCAGCCGAGCGCGATCCGGTCGCGGTGGCTCCCGGAGGAGAAGTACTTGATCACCGTCGCCGGCGGCGCGTCCGAGTCGGGCTGCCCGTGCTGGGCCAGGACCGTGCCGACCACGAACAGGACGACGTAGAGGATGCCGCCGAGGCCCGACCAGCGCAGGAGCGGGATGCTCCTCAGCGCCTTCGGGGTCCCGGTGGGCTCAGTCATCGTGCGGATTCATCTCACACGGCGGGCGCCCGCGCAACCTCCCCGTCAGAGGTTGCAGGGCGACGCGAGCCCGGACGCAGGCACGGTGTCGCGGAAGGACACGTCGTGGCTCCTCATCGCGGTCACGGCGGCGGTTACCTGCGCAGGCGAGAGCACGGCGCCGGCCGCGTGGTAGACCCAGTCCACGTCTTCCGCATACGAGCGCAGTGCGTGCGTCTTCGCCAGGCCGGCCGGGATGAACCAGAGGTTGTAGTTGATCGACATCGGCACCTCGGGGTAGTAGCGGCCGCCGAGCTGCGCCACCTGCCGACCGTCGACGTAGAACGTCATCGTGCCGTGGGCGACCTGCAGGACGAGGGTGTGCCAGCCGTTCAGGCTCCTGTTCTCGCGATGCGCCGAGCTGACGGCGATCCAGTGCGGCTCGGGACTGTAGGTCTCCCAGGCCGCGTAGCCGACGCTCTGGGGAAGGCCCCAGCCGCCGCGCGGCAGGTACTCGAAGTCGATCTCGCTGTAGTTCGGGTCGAGCGGCTTCTTCAGCGGGCTGATCGTGTAGAAGCTCTCGACCGGCTGGTCGACGGCGGGGCCGGTGAGCGGCGCGTCGTAGAAGCGAACGCGCGACCCGTACGTGCCCTCGCGGAACTTGCGTTGCTGGCAGACCTGCGTCTGCCTCGTGCCGGCGTACGTGCCGTCAGTCGGGGAGACCATGTGCAGCTTGCCGCCGGCGAACGAGACCGTGTTGGAGCTCCAGTTCGCACCCGGCACTCCGGGCCAACCCGGCCTTCGTCCGCACGATCCATCCGTGCGCGGCGGCCTGGGCGGTGTTCGCGTACCAAAAGTCGTCGAAGAGGACGCGCTGCGGCGAGGAGCCGCTCGCGGTGGTCGCAGCGGCGGCCAGGAGCGCCAGCAGGGCGCCGCCCGTGATGAACGCTCTACTCAGACGCTTGGGCACGGGGTTTCAGCTCGATGGGAACGAGGGGATCGCGGTCGAGGCGGGCTCTGCCCGGCTCGACCACATGATGCCCGGATGCGCGGCTGAGAAGGAGGGGCTCACGGGGGAACCATGGGTTCACCCGTGCTACCGAGCGAAGGTGACCTTGCTGAGGCCGCTGGGGCGGTCCGGGTCGAGGCGCTTGGCGCGTGCGAGCGCCCACGCGAAGAGCTGGCCCGGGACAACCGACAGGAGCGGCGACATGAGCGGCGTCGGCGGCGTCGGGACCGCGAGCACGTAGTCGGCGTCCGCGACCTGGCCGGCGGCAGCGCCGCTCGCGACCAGCGTGGCGCCGGTTTCGTGTACCCGCGCGGCCGCCTCGAGCACGGCGGGAAGCGTCTGGTCGTGGGAGGCGATCGCCCACACCGGGAAGAACGGGTCGAGCGCGGCGACCGGGCCGTGCGCGAGGTCGGTCGCAGTCAACGGCTCGGCCGCGATCGCGGCACGTCTCGAGCAGCTTGAGCGCGATCTCGCGGGCGGTCGAGAGCTCGACACCGCGGCCGATCACGAACATGCGCCCGACGAACGCGAACGGGAGCGCCACCGAAAGGATGCGCTGCTCGAGGTCGGGGATGGCCGAGTCGAGGGAGGCGATCGTGGCCTTTAGCTCCTCCGCGCAGCGCTTGCCCTCGCCGGCCATGTGCCCGGCGAGCAGGAAGAGCGACGCGAGCGTGTTGACGTAGGTCTTCGTCGCCGCCACGGCACGCTCTACGCCCGCTGCCAACGGCAGCAGCGCCTCGGCCGCGTCGGCGAGGTCGGAGTGCGGGTCGTTCGTGATCGCGACGGTGAATGCGCCGGCCCGCCGGGCACGCGAGACGTACTCGACGACGTCCGGCGTCTGCCCCGACTGGGAGAGCCCGATCACGAGCGATCCGGACATGTCGATCTCGGTCCCGTAGTAGACGCTCAGCGAGATCGAGTCGCGGAGCGCGGTCAACCCCGGCAAGAGGCCGAACGCGTAGACGCCGTACGAGGCGGCGTTGTCGGACGAACCGTGTCCGACCATGCGCACGAGGCTCGTTCCCCGCTCCCGCGCGACGGCGGCGATGCGCGCCAGGTCCTTCTCGTTCGCGAGCAACCCCTCGAGCGCGCGCGGCTGCTCGCGGATCTCCGCGAGGAACTGTGCTCCGAGCTCGCCGGCCGGCACGCTCCCGGCCTCGCGGGCCTCAAGCGACGACACGCGCCTCCCCGCCGACGAAGACGCCCTCGATCTCGAGGTTGTCGCTGACCACGACGAGGTCGGCCGGCAGGTCGCGGTCGAGCCGGCCGAGCGTCGGCAGACCGAGCACGGAGGCCGGCACCGAGGTGGCAGCGCCGATCGCCTCGGCGAGACCGACGCCGAGCGCGTGCAGGTTGCGGACCGCGTCGATCATCGTCAGGACGCTCCCGGCCAGCACGCCGTTCGGGCCGCGGACGGCCCCGTCACGGACGACCACCTCGAGGCTGCCGAGGCTGTAGGCCCCGTCGGACACGCCCGCGCCCGCAGTCGCGTCGGTGACGAGGGCAACGCGTCCCGCGGCCGCGTGCCAGACGAGGCCGACAGTGTCGGGTGCGAGATGAACGCCGTCGTTGATGATCTGGACGATCACGTCGTCGCGGGCGAGGGCGGCTCCGGCGATGCCCGGGTCACGGTGCTCGAACGGCCGCATGGCGTTGAAGAGGTGCGTGACGGTGTGGACGCCGCGGTCGAAGGCGGCGTTCGCCTGCTCAGCGGTGGCGTCGGAGTGGCCGCAGGAGACGGTCACGCCGCGGCTGTGCAACGCGTCGATCAAGGCCCCGGCGCCGGGAAGCTCGGGCGCGATCGTCATGATCCGCACCGGCCCGGCGGCGAGCAGCCGCTCGAGCAGCTTCGGCTCCGGATCGCGGCGTGCCGAGGCCGGGTGCGTTCCGAGCCGGATCGGGGACAGGAACGGCCCCTCGAGGTGGATGCCGAGGATCCGCGGGCCCTCGGCGACGATCGGGATCTCTCGCATCGCGGCGACGAGCTCGTCCTCGGGCGTCGTGATCAGGGTCGGCAGATAGCCGGTCACCCCGGTCTCGAGCAGCGCCTCGCCCGCCCGGCGGTAGCCCGCCGCGTCCGCCTCGAGGAAGTCGACGCCGCCGAATCCGTTCACCTGCAGGTCGATGAACCCGGGCACGGCGATCCGGCCGCGGCCGTTCGGCGTGGGGACGCCGACACGGCCGATCCGGCCGTCGACGATCTCGACGTCGCCCGGAACCAGGCTGCCGCCGACGACCGCGGCTTCGACACCGAGCTTCACGGGGAGAGGGCCTGCCGGATGTTGCCGCCCGCCGCTGCCAGGCGCGAACGCGCCGCCTCGACGTCGATGCCCGCGAGGAGCGTCACGATCGCGACCTTCGCACTTCCGTCCGCCGCTGCGAGCGCCTCGTCCGCCTCGTCGGGCGGAGCGCCGGTCGCGGTCATCACGATCCGCCGGACGCGAGCGCGCAGCTTCTCGTTCGTGGCGACGACGTCGACCATCAGGTTGTCGAACGTCTTGCCGAGGCGGACCATCGCGATCGTCGAGATCGCGTTCAGGACGAGCTTCTGCGCCGTGCCGGCCTTGAGACGCGTCGAGCCTGCGAGGAGCTCCGGCCCGACGACCACGACGATCGACTGGTCCGCGAGCGCGGCGAGCTCGGAATCCGGCGTGCAGACGAGGCAGGCTGTCGCGGCGCCGGCGGCGCGCGCAGCCTCCATCGCCCCGACCACATACGGCGTCCGGCCGCTCGCGCTGATCCCGATCACCGCGTCCGTGGCGCCTACGCCGACGGAGTGGAGGTCGCGCCTGCCGGCGTCCGCGTCGTCCTCCGCTGCCTCCTGCTCGAGCGTTGAGGGAGCGCCGGCGCCGGCGAGGAGGGCGACCACCTGCCCGGGAGCGGCGGAGAACGTCGCCTCGCACTCCGAGGCGTCGACCGCCGCGAGCCGGCCGGAAGAGCCGGCGCCGACGTAGAGGAGGCGGCCGCCCGCCTGCAGGCGGTCGACCACCGTGTCGATAACGGCGGCGATGTTCCCGGCCGACGAGGCGACGGCGGCAGGAACCATCGCGTCCTGCTGGTTCATCAGCCCGACGAGTTCCCGCGTGGTGCGGAGGTCGAGGTCCCGCGTCTCGGCGCTCCGGGCCTCTGTGATCAGGTCGTCGAGCCCCATCGTGCCGTGAGTCTACGCTCCCGAGGCGAAGTGGTCAATACCATTTCACCAAACTGACCACTTTGGTCTTGTCATCCGCCCATGATGCGTTGTACCATCGGCGTCCATGGCCGGCATCCGTCTCGAGAACGTCACCAAGCTGTTCGCCGGCGGCGTGGCGGCGGTAGACGACGTCTCGCTCGACATCGAGGACGGCGAGTTCCTCGTTCTGGTCGGACCGTCCGGCTGCGGAAAGACCACGCTCCTGCGCATGATCGCAGGGCTCGAGGAGGTCACAGACGGCGTGATCTCGATCGGCGGGGCCGACGTCACCGACCTCGCGCCACGGCATCGCGACATCGCGATGGTATTCCAGAGCTACGCGCTCTACCCGCACATGAGCGTCCGCCAGAACCTCGCATACGGCCTCAAGGTCAGGCGGACGCCGAAGGACCAGATCGCCCGCCGGGTCGACGAGGTCGCGAAGTTGCTCGGCCTCACGGACCTGCTGGAGCGGAAGCCGGCGCAGCTCTCGGGCGGCCAGCGCCAGCGCGTCGCGATGGGCCGCGCAATCGCCCGCGAACCGCAAGCCTTCCTGATGGACGAGCCGCTCTCGAACCTCGACGCGAAGCTCCGCGTCGGCATGCGGGCGTCGCTGCAGCAGCTCCACAACCGCCTCGGGATCACCACCGTCTACGTCACGCACGACCAGATCGAGGCAATGACGCTCGGGCAGCGCGTCGCGGTCATGCGCGACGGGCGGATCCTTCAGGCCGACGAGCCGCAGAAGCTGTACGAAAAGCCGCGGGACCTCTTCGTGGCGGCGTTCATCGGCTCGCCGGCGATGAACCTCGTCGAGGCGACCACCGAGGGCGACGACGTCGTCTTCGGCCGGTTCCGCGTGCCACTGGCCGCCGGCAGGCGCCCTCTGCCCGGCACGAGCGACCGCATCGTCCTGGGCATCCGCCCCGAGAGCTTCGAGGACGACGCGTTCGCGCCACCGGAGCTGCCTCGCATCGAGGCGAACGTCGAGGTGCTGGAGGAGCTCGGCTCCGACGCACACGTCTTCTTCCATGTCGACGCACCGCGGATCACGGCCGAGACGCTCGAGGCGAGCGAGGAAGAGGCGACCTTGCTCGCGCTCGAGGACGCGCTGTTCACGGCGCGGGTCGATCCGCGCACGCGGGCGCACGTGAACGAGACGCTGCGCCTCGCCGTCGATCCCGCTCGTTTCCACTTCTTCGACCCCGCCACGGGCGCCAACCTGGTCGAGCCCGAGCCGGCAGTTGCCGGCGGCCCCCGGCACGCCGAGCCGGAAGAGACCGCGGTGCCGGCGTGACGAAGCAGGCCGAGACGCGCGAGAGCGTCCGCGACCTGATCGAGCAGCTCGACGTCGGCGACGCGATCCCTTCGGAGCGCCAGCTCAGCCAGGATCTCGGCGTCTCCCGGCTGACGATCCGGGCAGCTCTCGACGAGCTTGCGAGAGAAGGGCGCCTCGTCCGCCGCCGCGGCTCGGGCACCTTCGTCAGCGAGCCGAAGATCGCCCAGGAGCTGACGATGAGCTCCTTTACCGACGACATCCGCGCTCGCGGAATGACGCCCGGGAGCCGCACCCTCGAGCTCAGCGTCGTCCAGGCAGGCGCCCGGCTCGGCCGCGTCCTCCACGTCTCGCCCTCCGAGCCCGTCGTCGTCGCCAAGCGCCTCCGGCTCGCAGACCGCGAGTCGATGGCGATCGAGACGCTCCACGTCCGCGAGTCGCTCGATCCCGGGCCTGTCCCGGGACGACCTCGAGAACGGCTCCTTCTACGAGCTCCTTCGCGGCCGCTACGGGATCGAGATCGTCGGCGGCGCCCAGACGATCGAACCGACGGTGACGAACGAGGACGAGTCGGCTGCTCTCGGCGTGCCGCTGCACTCGCCCGCGTTCCTGTTCGAGCGCGTCACCCGCTCGGAGAGCGGCGAGATCGTCGAGTTCGTCAGCTCGATCTACCGCGGCGACCGCTACCGGCTCGTCACGGAGCTGAGCGTCCGGCCGACGCCTCGTCGCGCCGGTCTGCCGATTGCTCTGTACGACGACGGCCTCGCGGGCTGATCTGGTCAGTACCATCAACGCGGGCCATCCTCGTTTGCAGAACGAGTTCGTGGACACACGCCGAAAAAGTGGTCTTGACATACACGGACAAGTGTGCGAGCCTTCCCGACTGGATGGCGACTGGTACTAACCAATCCGCCGAGCCGAGACGACGCCCCGGACGGGCGCACAGCTCGAGGCCGGCCAGAGCATGGAGGGCTCGTCAATGAAGAGGCGGAAGTTCATCGCCGTCGGCTTCGTCGCTCTCGCCGCGCTCGTTTTTGCGATCGCCGCGAGCGGCGTTTCCGGCGCGACCAAGGCCAAGAGCATCACGGTCTGGCTGCAGGTCGACGCGCAATCTGGGTGGCCGGACGTCGTCGCGGCCGCCAACTCGCAATTCCAGAACGCCCATCCGGGCGTCGGCGTCAACGTGCAGTACCAGGGTTGGCCGACCCATCTGCAGAAGTTCGACGCGACGCTCGCGGGCGGCAACACGCCCGACGTCATCGAGATGGGGAACACCGAGATGACGAAGTACATGGCTGCCGGGGCCTTCCAGGACCTGACCGCCGACAAGTCGTCCTTCGCGAACTCGGCCACGTGGCTGGCCGGACTCGCGGCATCGGGCCGCTACAACGGCCACGTCTACGGCGTGCCGTACTACGCGGGCTCGCGCGTCGTCACCTACCGCACCGACCTGTTCAAGAAGGCTGGCATCAAGGTGCCGACGACGCTGGCGCAGTACACCGCCGACGCCAAGAAGCTGAACGCGAAGTTCGGCAAGCAGGGCTTCTCGCCGGTCTACATCGCCGGTGAGGACTGGTACGTGGCCATGGGCTTCGTCTTCGACTACGGCGGGAACATCGCCACGCGCATCAGCGGCAAGTGGAAAGGCGCACTCAACTCGCCGAAGTCCGTCGCCGGCCTGACCGCGTTCAAGAACTTCTTCAACGCCGCCTCGCACGGCAGCAAGACGACGATCGAGACGCAGCCCAACCCGTACGACGTGTTCGCGCAGGGCAACGCGGCGTCGATGATCGGGCCGACCTGGTTCACCTGCTGCGTCAAGCCGTACACGAGCGTCGCGGGCCAGTTCGTGATGCCGAGCCACACCAAGGGCCAGGTCATGCCCGGGCTTCCTCGGCGGCTCGGACCTGGCGGTCCCGGTCGGGGCCGACAAGGCGCTCGGCGAGGACTGGATCCGCGACTTCACGAGCAACTCCTCCGAGAAGTCGCTCGAGGCGAAGGGCAACATCCCGAACACGACCAGCCTGTTCAACGCGACGAAGATCAACGAGCGGGCTGCAGCGCGGAGCTGGTTCGTCCCGACCGCGAAGCACTGGGTCGACGTCGAGACCGGCAACGTCCTGCGCACGATGCTGTCCGAGATCCTGACGAACAAGTACTCGGTCAAGCAGGCCGCCACGTTCGCGAGCGACAACATCGCCTCCACGCTGAACCAGTCGTAAGCGAGAATCAGGCTGGGACGTGACCTCAATCCCGGCCGAGTCACCGATCGCCGCCGAGTCGGGCCCAGGCCCGGCTCGGCGGCGATCTTCGCGTCGGGGCCGCATCCTGCGCGGCTCCACGCCCGTACCTGGCTGATCCTGCCGGTGCTGATCACGGTCGGCGCGATCCTCGGCTACCCGCTCTACAACCTCGTCCGCATCTCGCTCGAGCAGTACGGCCTGCCCGAGCTGATCCAGCACTCGGGGCACTACATCGGGCTCGCGAACTTCGGCTCCGTCCTCCACGACCCGGTCTTCTGGCACACGTTGCAGCGGACGGTCGTGTTCACGATCGTGAACGTCGGCCTGACGATGCTGTTCGGGACGCTGATCGCACTCCTGCTCGTGCGCGTCAGCTCCTGGCTGCGGATCCTGCTGACGGTCGGCCTCATCCTCGTCTGGTCGATGCCGGCCGTCGTCGCCGTCCAGCTGTGGTACTGGATGACGAACTTCGAGAACGGGATCCTCAACTCCGCGCTCGGGCTGGGACAGCACGACTGGTATGCGTCGACCACCTCGCAGCTCGGCATGGTCACGTCGCTGATCGTCTGGGGTGCGATCCCCTTCGTCACGATCACGGTCTTCGCGGGGCTGGCGCAGGTGCCGAACGAGCTCGTCGAGGCGGCCGAGATCGACGGTGCGGGGCCGTGGCGCATCTTCCGCGACGTCACCTTCCCGGTCCTCAAGCCGATCTTCCTGATCCTGACCAGCCTCTCGATCATCTGGGACTTCGGAGTCTTCACGCAGCCCTTCCTCCTGATCGGGCAGGCCAAGCAGGTCCCCTCGAACTACCTGATGGCGGTCTATCTCTACGAGGAGGGGTACGCCAAGAGCGACTTCGGCCGCGGCGCGGCGATCTCCATCCTGATGCTGCTGATGGTCGCCGTCATGAGCTTCTTCTACGTGCGCAGGATGGTGCGCTACGGGGACGCGCGATGAGCGCGCACGCGGCACGGCGGGACACGGCGCCGCGCAGGACGGCGCGGCAGCGGGCCGGCCAGACCGGCTGGAACGTCGTCGGCCTGATCGTGCTCGTGATCATGGTCTTCCCGGTCTACTGGATGGTGACGACGGCGTTCAAAGAGGACAGCGACATCATCAGCACGTCGCCGACCTGGATACCGCTCCGGGCGACGCTCTCGCACTTCCGCGAGGCGATCGCGGGAGCCGATCACCCGTACTTCTGGAACTCCGTCGTCACCAGCCTGATCGTCGTCAGCATCACGGTGGCGCTCTCCATGGTGCTCGCCTTCCTGGCCGCCGTCGCTCTGGCCAAGTTCCGCTTCACCGGCCGCGAGGTGTTCGTCGTACTGATCATCGGGATCCAGATGATCCCGCAGGTGGGGCTGATCATCCCGCTCTACGTCGTGCTCCGGAACTACCACCTGACCCAGAACGCCAACGTCCTGATCGGGCTGACGATCACGTACATGACGTTCGTGCTGCCGTTCTGCGTCTGGACGCTGCGCGGCTTCCTCGCCGGGATCCCGAAGGAGCTCGAGGAGGCGGCGATGGTCGACGGGTCGAGCCGGCTCGGCGCGTTCGTGAGGATCCTCTTGCCCCTGGTCGCACCCGGGCTCGTGGCCACGTCCGTCTTCGCGTTCATCACGACGTGGAACGAGTACATCTTCGCCAACGTGCTCCTCCAGGACCAGTCCAAGCAGACGCTGACGATCTGGCTGTCGTACTTCAGCGGGTCGGCGCGCCACACCGACTGGGGAGCGCTGATGGCGGCCTCGACGGTGACGGCGATCCCCGTGATCATCTTCTTCCTGCTCGTCCAGCGGAAGATCGCGTTCGGGCTGACGGCCGGCGCGGTCAAGGGTTGAGCACCGACCTCCGCCGGGCGGCGCTTCAGTGCATCTGGCCGGGGTTCCCCGGCTACGAGGCGCCCGACTGGGTGCGCCGCCGGCTCGCGGAGGGGCTCGGCGGCGTGTGCCTGTTCGGCTGGAACGTCCGCGACGTCGAGCAGGTCGCGGCGCTGACCGCGTCGCTGCGGGCAGAGCACCCGTCCGTGCTCGTGTCGACGGACGAGGAGGGCGGAGACGTCACTCGGCTCGAGGTCTCGGCCGGCAGCTCGTATCCCGGCAACCGGGCACTCGGCGTCGTCGACGACGTGGCTCTGACGGCGGAGGTCGCGGCGGCGATCGGCTCGCTCTGCGCCCGGGCAGGCGTGAACCTCGACCTCGCTCCCTGCGCCGACGTGAACTCGAATCCCGAGAACCCCGTGATCGGCATCCGCTCGTTCGGCGCCGACCCCGAGCTCGTCGCGCGGCACGTCTTCGCGTTCGTGCAGGGCTTGCAGCGCTGCCACGTGGCGGCGTGCGCGAAGCACTTTCCCGGACACGGCGACACGGCGCAGGACTCGCACGTCGAGCTGCCGCGGGCCGAGGGCGACCTCGCTGCCGCGCTGCGGCCGTTTCGGGCCGCGATCGATGCCGGCGTCAAGGCGATCATGAGCGCGCACATCGTGGTCGTCGGCTTCGACGACGTGCCGGCGACGATCAGCAGGACGCTGCTCACCGACGTCCTGCGCGGCGAGCTCGGCTTCGAGGGGCTCGTGATCACGGACGCGCTCGAGATGCGCGGCCTCGCGGACTCCGTGGGCGTCGAGGAGGGCGCCGTCCGCGCCCTCGAGGCGGGTGCGGACGCCCTCTGCCTCGGCCACGATCTCGGCGACGACGCGGTCGAGAGCGTCTGCGGTGCGATCGTCGACGCGGTGCAATCGGGGCGCCTTGCGGAGACGCGGCTCGCCGAGGCGTGCTCGCGGATCTCGCACGTCGCGCAGTGGGCGTCGCGGCCGCGAACGGTCGACGTCACGGCCAACGTCGGGCTCGACGCTGCACGCCGGGCGCTCCGGGTCGAGGGCGACGTGCGCCTCGAGGGCCCGGCGCGAGTCGTCGAGCTCCTGCCGGAGCCGAACATCGCCGCCGGGCCCGCCGAGCACTCGCTCGCAGAACTGCTCGGCCCCGACAGAGACGACGCCGGGCGACTCGTGGTGGTGCTCCGTGACGCGCACCGGTACGACTGGGCTCGCGCGCTGGCGGAGAGGCTCCTCGCCGAGCATCCCGACGCGATCCTCGTCGAGACGGGCCTGCCGCTGTGGCGCCCCGAACGGACTCGCGGCTACATGGCCACGAACGGCGCCGGCCGGGTCAACCTCGAGGCCGCGGCCGAGCGGCTCGGCACCGGCTGAGCCAGAACGAAAGCGGGAGGCCCGAGGGCCTCCCGCTTTGACGTTCGCTTTCGAGTCGCGCTAGTCGGTGTTGGTACAGACGACGTAGGCCTGGACGACCATCGTCGCGCCGCCACCGAGGCGAGCAGCGACGACGCCGCTCGCGGTCCACGTGTTGGCGCTACTCGGATACGACTCGTACATCGCCACGAGCGGCAACTGCGAGGGGCCGTTCACCGTCACGCGGCCGCCGCCACCGAGCAAGGACGAACCCTCCGGACACGATGCCGTCGCGGTCGCCTTCTGACCGGCTGCCGGACCCGGCGCTGTCGACACCGGCGTGCCGGCGACGATGACGCTGCCCGGGAAGCCACTCGCGCCGGGCGGGCCTGGCGGACCTGTCGGGCCGGTCGTACCCGCGCCCGTCGGGCCTCTCGAGCCGGTCGGACCACGTGCGCCGGTTGCGCCCTTGGCGCCGGTCGTACCCACGCCCGTCGGGCCTCTCGCGCCCGTCGGACCACGTGCGCCGGTTGCGCCCTTGGCACCGGTCGCACCCTTAGCGCCGGTCGTACCCTTGGCGCCGGTCGCGCCCGTTGTGCCCTTGGCGCCGGTCGCACCCTTGGCGCCGGTCGCACCCTTGGCGCCGGTCGCACCGGTTACTCCTGCTCCGGTCGGACCGCGTCCGCCGGTCGGACCGCGCGAGCCTGTTGCACCCTTAGCTCCTGTCGGTCCCGTAGTGCCTCGACCCGTGGGGCCACGCGCTCCGGTCGGTCCCACTGGACCGGTCGGACCCGTCGCGCCCACCGGGCCGCCGGGTGCGCTCGGCCAGTCGAGCTCGGTCTCGAAGCTGTTGCAGGGGGGCGGCTGAACCTGGAACACAAGCCCTGGTCCATCGATGATCCGGACCGCGCCCATCACCGAGGCGGTGCCAGCGTGCGTGCGGACGCACGCCCTCACGATTCCGCCGGGCCCTGTATCCGCTGACGCGGAGGGGACGCCGACGAAGACTCCTACGCACGCGGCGGCCGCAAACGCCACGAAGATCCTGACCTTATTCACGAGACCCCCTCGTTTCGGCGGCTTCCCTGACCGCGTTGACTGACAGGCACAGCAAGGATATCCAATCCTTTCGGATGGCAGCAAACTTCGTCTTTCAGCACGGGTTTCCTGCCGCGCAACAAGGCTCCATCAGCCACTCATCGGCAGGTTGCGGCGAACCTGAACCGCGTTCGGGGGACGCCTAACGGGTGGCGACCCAGGCGATCGCCTCGGTCGTGAGGCGGTCGAACGCCTCCACCGAGAGCTCCAGGTGCTCCGCCAGCGTGTCCTCGAGCTTCGTGTGCGACAGCCCGCGCAGGCTCTGCACGAACATCATCACGGTCGGGATGCCGGCACGGGCGACCTCGGCGGCGTCGTGCAGCGGTCCGCTCGGCAGCCGGTGCGATGCCCCGGCCACGTCCTCGATCGACGCGTCGCACATGTCGACGAGCTCCCGGTCGAAGAGGATCGGCTCGATCGACCAGATCCGCTCCCATTCGACGTCGATGCTCTCCTCGCCGGCGAAGCGGTCGGCCGCCGTCTTCGCCTCGGCCAGCAGGCTCGCGAGCTTCGCGGCGTCGAGGTGTCGCTGGTCGAGGAGCTGCTCCGCCGTCTCGACGACGGAGGTGACGATGCCGGGGCGGCAGACGACCCCGCCCGAGGTGCAGACAGCCCCGTCCCCGATGCGCGCGGCGATGTCCCGGATCTCGAGCGCCAGCTTCGCCGCACCGGCAAGCGCGTCGCGGCGGCGGTCCATCGGCGTCGAGCCGGCGTGTGCGGCCTGGCCCGTCCAGGTGATGCGGTGCCGCTCGACGCCGAACGTCCCGAGCACGGCCCCGAGCGGCAGGCCGAGCGCCTCCAGCACCGGGCCCTGCTCGATGTGCAGCTCGAGGTAGGCGGCGGCGTTCTCGAGCTGGCTGCGCGCGTCCGCCGCGTGGTCGAGGTCGACTCCGTGCTCGGCGAGCGCGTGCGGCAGCAGGACGCCGTCCCTGTCCGCGAGCTGCCGCAGCTCGTCCTGGTCGTGCATCGAGCCGCAGGCGGCACTCGAGCCGAACAGGCTGCGACCGAAGCGGGCGCCCTCCTCGTCGGCCCAGTTGACGAGCCGCACGGTGACCGCCGGCTCGCCCTCGGCGGCCAGCCGGCGCAGGACCTCGACTCCGGCCATCACATTCAGGCAGCCGTCGAGCCAGCCGCCGTTCGGGACGGAGTCGATGTGCCCGCCGAGGAGCAGCGCGCGCTCCGACGCGCCCGGGAGCGTGAACCACTGGTTGCCCGCTTGGTCGATCTCCTCTTCGACGGGGAGCTCCGGCGAGCTTGCCGCGGAGCCACTCGCGCGCGCGCTCCCACGTGTCCGTCCAGGCCACGCGCTGGGCGCCGTTCTCGTCACCGGTGAGCCCCTGGAGCTCGCGGAGCTCGGCGACGGTGCGGTCGGGTTGCAACGCCACGGGCGAAGCATATGACTCGTACGATCAGCCGATGGGCGAGAGCGCCACGGACTGGCTGAGCTGGCACGAGGCGTACGAGCCGGGCGGCAGGCTCGAGCGGCGGCTTGCCTGCGTGCAGGAGCGAATCCGAGAGCTCCTCGACCGAAGCCCGCCCGGCCCGATCCGGATCGTGAGCATGTGCGCGGGCCAGGGACGCGACCTCCTGCCCGTCGTCGCGGCACATCCACGGCGCGACGACGTCCGCGCACGGCTCGTCGAGCTCGACCCGCGCAACGTCGAGGCGATCCCGGCGCTCCCGAACGTCGAGGTCGTGTCCGGCGACGCGGCTCTGCTGAGCGCCTACGAAGGCGCGGTGCCGGCGGGGATCGTCCTCGCCTGCGGGGTCTTCGGGAACATCACGGACGCGGACATCGAGCGCACGATCGTGCACCTCCCGATGCTGTGCACGGAGAGCGGCTCGATCGTCTGGACGCGCGGCCCCTCGGAGCCCGACTTGCGGCCGGCGATCCGCCGCTGGTTCGCGGAGCACGGCTTCGAGGAGGAGTTCTTCCTCGCGGAGCCCGACGCCTTCGGCGTCGGCGTCCACCGGCTCGTCGGCGACGCCCAGCCGCTCGACCCGGCCGTGAAGCTCTTCACCTTCGTCCGCTAGAAGACGTCGCTCGGGAGGTCGAGGTCGTCGAGTGCGAGCAGACCGAGGTCGTCCGGCGCTCCGAGCACGGCGAGGAGCTGCCGGTAGTGGTAGGCGGCGTGCCAGCGCTGGAAGGAGACGAGCGCCGAGAACGGCACGATGCCTCGCGACGTGGTGACGGACGGGTCGGCCTCGTCGAGGTCGTGCCCGTCGAGGAAGCGGCGCCAGCCTGCGACGGCCGCGTCGGCGAAGGCGAGCAGCCCGTCGTGCGTGGTCAACGCGGTTTCGCGGCCGGCGTCGTCCTCCGGGCGCCAGTCGAACTCGCCGCTCGTCCACGCCCCCGGCAGCAGCTCGAACGGGTGGAAGACGTTCACGGTCAGCTCGCGGAGGCTGCGTCCGCGCGCCGGAGTCGGCTCGAGCAACGCGGACCACGGCGTGGTGCGCAGATGCCCGAGCCAGGCATCGAGGGTCGCCGCCGCTTCGACACCGTCGCGCCCGGGCGAGCTCGCGGGCGGCGACGGCAGCCCGAGCGCCTCGGCGACTTGCGAGACGTGCAGGATCGGCGTCGGGCGCCCGTCGACCACGAGGGACGGGACGATCGGCCTGCCCGCCTCCTCCCACCGGCGCTCGCCGTCGCCGCCGTCGCGGGCGTTCAGCGACTCGAACTCGACGCCGTGCTCGCCAAGGAACTCCCTGGCCGCCGCACAGCTCGCTCAGGCCGGATGCCAGAAGAGAGCGACGGTGCTCACGTTGCGGCATGATCGCAAGGTGGCTCCCACCACGGCTGACGGAGCACTGAAGCTGGCAGGGAGCGTGGCCGTCGTCACCGGCGGCGCGTCCGGGATCGGAGACGCCTGCCGGCGGCTGCTCGAGGCGAGCGGCGCCGCCGTGCACGTCGTCGACCGCGACGCCGTTTCGCCCGTCGACGTCACGGACCGTGCGGCCCTCGACCGGCTGGCGGCGTCGCTCGAGCGGCTCGACGTGCTCGTCAACGCGGCCGGAGTCCTGACGGAGAACCGGCCGGTCGACGAGCTCACGGCCGACGACTTCCGCCGGAACTTCGAGGTCAACGTGCTCGGCACGCTGAACGCGTGCCAGGCATTCGCGGGGCTGCTGCGGTCGAGCCGGGGCGCGGTCGTCAACGTCGCCTCGCAGGCCGCACTCGTCTCGCTGCCGCAGCAGGCGGCCTACACGGCGAGCAAGGGCGCCGTGGCCGCGCTGACCCGCTCGCTCGCAATCGACTGGGCCGAGCACGGCGTGCGCGTGAACGCGGTCGCTCCCGGCTTCACGGTCACGCCGATGACGGAGGCCTTCTTCGAGAACGAGACGTTCACCCGGGCGGCGACGGGACGGATCCCGCTCGGGCGGCTGCTGCAGGCCGACGAGATCGCAGCCGCGATCGTCTTCCTGGCGAGCCCGCTGGCGAGCGCGATCACCGGCGTCGTGCTCCCGGTCGACGGCGGCTGGACCGCCGGCGAGCCGGCGTTGCCGTGGTGACTGGCCGCTTCCGCCCCCTGGCCCTGGTCGGAGCGATCGTCGTCGCGGGCGGCCTGGCCGCGGGAATCGTGCTGGCGTTCAGCGGCAGCTCGAAGGCGGCGCCGACGAAGGCCGAGTACTTCGCGCAGGTCGCGAAGATCTGCGCCGTGTTCGGCCCCAGGCTCGACCGCATCTCCCCGCCCAGCGACGTCTCCATCCCGGGCGAGGTCGTGACGCCGATCAAGCGGGTGCTGCCGCTCCTCAGGGCAGAGACGACGCAGGTTCGTGCGCTGGAGCCGCCACCCGAGCTGGCGGCGAGGATCCGGCACTGGCTCGCCCTCAAGGATCGCGTGACCGCCTCGCTCGAGCGTACGCTCCACGCGGCCGAAACCCCCGACATCGCCGGGACGGCGGTCGCCTGGCTCGACTTCCTGAAGCTGGCGAGACAGACGTCGACGGCCGGGAAAGGGATCGGCTTTCCGGCCGTCTGCTCCGCGTCGAGCTGAGCGGCCCGCCTGCTGTGCCATCCTCTGTGGGTGGAGCACGAGATCGTGGTCGTCGGCGGCGGCGCGATCGGGGTCTGCTGTGCGCTCGAGCTGGCCCGGCGCGGCGCCGACGTGACGCTGCTCGAGCGGGGCGAGGAGCTCGCGTCGGGAGCCTCGTCCGGGAACGCCGGGCTCCTCTGCCCGAGCCATTCGGCACCGATCGCGAACCCCGCCTCGCTCCGGAACGGCCTGCGCTGGATGATGTCCCCGGACAGCCCGTTCTTCCTGCGGCCTCGGCCCTCGGTGGCGTCCTGGCTCGCGCGGTTCGTGAAGGCCTCGACGGCGTCGCGGGCCGCGGAGGGGATGCGCATCATCCGCGAGCTCTCCCTGGCCGGCCTCGAGCTGCACGCCGGGCTCGCGCATGAGGGGCTGAACACGGGCTTCGAGCGCCGGGGCATCCTGAACGTGTACGAGACGGAAGCCGCGTTCGCGCAGGCTCGTGCCCACGCCAACGCGACCGGCCTCCCCTCCCAGGTCCTCGACCGCGAGGAGACGCGGACGCTCGAGCCGGCGGTCGGCGAGCGCGTTGCGGGCGGCGTCTACTTCCCCGACGAAGCTCATTGCGACCCGCTCTCGTTCGTCTACGCGGCGGGCCGCGCCGCGAAGGAGGCCGGCGCGGCGATCGAGACGGACGTCGAGGTGCGCTCGCTGCGGCGCGCGAACGGCGGCATCGCGCTCGACACCCGCAACGGCACGCTGCAGGCGCGGACGGTCGTGCTCGCGGCCGGCGCGTGGACGTCGCCGCTTGCAGCGCAGCTCGGCGTCTGCCTCCCGCAGGAAGGCGGCAAGGGCTACCACCTCGACCTGGACCCGACCGCGGCCGACCCGAAGATCCCGATCTCGCTCGACGAGGCACACGTGATCGCCACGCCGCTGCCGGGCAGGCTGCGGCTCTCGGGGACGCTCGAGCTCGCCGGTCTCGACACCTCGATCAGCCGGACGCGCGTCGAGGCGATCCGTCGCGCGGCCGCGCGCGTGCTCGCGATCGACGACGACCGAACCGAGCTCGAGGTGTGGGCAGGCCTGCGGCCCTGCACGCCGGACGGACTGCCGGTGATCGGGCGGCCGACAGGCGTCGAGCCGCTCGTCCTCGCGACGGGGCACGCCCGCAAGGGACTCTCGCTCGCGCCGATCACGGGCCGGCTCGTGGCGGAGCTCTACGCCGGCGAGCCGCCCAGCATCGACCTCGCCCCGCTCAGTCCCGACCGCTTTCGGCCGCTGCTCCAGTCGTTTCGGCGCTGAAGGGCTCGATCCCGTCGAGGTACTCGAGCACCGTCTCGAGCGGCTCGACGTCGCCGAACTTCGCGTCGATGTCGAACAGGTTCCATTCGACGACGCCCGCGACCCGGTCGCCGACGCATTCGCGCACGACGATCGGGCGGAAGCCGTAGCCGATCGCGTCCTCGACCGTGTGCCGGACGCAGCCGGCCATGGTCACGCCGGTGACGATGACCGTGTCGACGCCCGCGGCGTGGAGCATGCTGGCGAGGTTCGTGCCGAAGAACGCGCTCGCGTGCTTCTTGACGATCACGTGCTCGCCTGGCTCGGGCGCGATTCGCTCGTCGATCGCGACCGCGTCGGTCCCGAGCTTCAGCACCTCGACCGGGATCTTGCGGTGCCACAGGCCCATGTCCGACGCCGGGCCCTCGGTGACTGCGTACGCGGTGGTCGTGTAGACGACCGGGATCCCCTTCGCGCGGCCGGCCGCGAGCAGTCGCTGGACGCCGGGGATGATCGTGTCCATTCCCTCGCAGGTGAACGGGTTTCCCGGACGGGTCCAGGCGTTGGCGAGGTCGATGTGAATCTGCGCAGGCCGCTCGCCGAAGCCGACGCGCCGCTGGAAGCCCCGCTGCTGGTACACGCTCGAGTCGGCCGAGAAGATCTTCTCGAGCGCCTCGCGGATCTCGTCGCTTTCGCTCATCGCACGCTCCTTTCTCGTTCCACGGGGATCGCAGTCTCGACCGGCCCGGCGAGCCAGGCCGTCGTCCGCCGCCGCAACACGTCCTCGTCGGTCACCGCCCATTCGTGCTCGCGCGCGTAGAGCGCCTGCGCGGCGAGATCGGGGCGTCCCGGCACGAGCGGTTCGAGCAGGGACGGATTCTCGGCGGCGGGCGCGAGCACGTCGATCGCGAGTGAGCCGTACAGCTCGAGGAGGTGCCTGCGGGTCTCGGGCGGAAGGCCGTCCGGGAACGACACGTGGTTCAGCCCGGCCGCGCCCGGCAGCGGCCGCGGACGGCGATCGAGCTGACGGAGCCCGAGGTCGCCGCGCAGGCGCTCGAGCGCGTCGAGGGCGATCCGGCGGTAGGTCGTGAGCTTGCCGCCCGCGATGCTGACCATGCCGCCGCTGCCCCGCGAGTAGACGGTCTCGCGCCGCGCCGTCGCGGTCTCGCCGCTGCCGACCGGCAGCACGCGGAGGCCCGCGAACGTCGCCCGCACGTCGTCAGGTCGCAATCCCTCGACGGCCACGGAGGCCTCGGCGAGCACCTGTTCGACGTCCCCGGCGGTGACGCCGACCTCGCCGGGATCCTCGTGGAGCGTGTCGGTCGTGCCCAGCAGGAGCATGCCCTCCCACGGCACGGCGAAGCTGACCCGAACCTTGTCGTGCGGGATCGTGAGCGCCGCGACCCAGTCCCGGCCGCCCTCGACGAGCACGTGGACGCCCTTGCTCAATCGCACCGACGGCTCGGCGTTCGCGTCCTCGAGACGGCGGACATGGTCGACCCACGGGCCGCTCGCGTTCACCACCGCCCGCGCGAAGACGCGCACGGTCTCGCCGTCCGCGACGACGTCGGCGCCCTCTCGCCCGCGCAGCGCGACGACCTCGGCGTAGTTGAGGACGGTCGCACCCGCGTCCGCGGCCGCGCGCACGTTGGCGAGCGTGAGTCGCCCGTCGTTCGTGACCGCGTCCGCGTAGAGCGCGCACGAGCGCAGGTCCTCGCCCCGCAGCCGGGGGACGAGCCGGAAGGCGCGGTCGACGGCGACGGGGCCGTTCAGGCGGGCCCGTGCGAGCGTCGAGTAGACCAGGATCCCCGTCTGGACGAACCACGGCCGGTAGGGGCCGTGCTCGTAGAGCGGAAACAGGAACGGCTGGCGGCGCACGAGGTGCGGCGCGACGACGCGCATCAAGAGGCGCCGCTCCTGGTGGGCTTCGCGGACGAGCCGTACGTCGCCGAGGCTCAGGTAGCGCAGACCGCCGTGGATCAGCTTGGACGACGCGGTCGAGGTGGCCCCGCCGAAGTCGCCCTTGTCGACGAGCGCGACCGCGAGCCCGTGGGCACTGGCCGCCTCGGCGATGCCGGCGCCGATGACGCCGCCGCCGATCACGAGCAGGTCGAAGCGCCGCTCGCCGAGCTCGGCGAGAGAGCGCGCGCGCCGCGCTACGGCCACAGCGGGTTCGTCCACGCCTTCCTTCCCGATGCGTCTGTCAGCTCGAGCCGGCCGTAGGCGGCGCCCCGGGGGCGCTCGAGCCGGACCGCGGTGAGCGCGCCGCCCGGGTCGCGCTCGAGCACCTCGGCTCCGTGTGGATACCCGAGCCGCCCGGCGTTCGCGCGCGATCCGCGGCGCGGCCCGGCGACGAGGGTCGCGCTCGTGACGGGACTACAGCGCACGGTGACGGCCCGCTCGTCGAGCTCGAGCGAATGGATCTCGGGGCCGGCCGAGCTGTAGAAGCAGCCGCTGCGCAGCGAGTCCAGGACCGCCGCCTGCGTCCGCTCGGCACAGCGCGCCCACACCCAGGCGTGGCCGCTGTCGTAGCCGGGATGGTGCGAGTCGTCGGACGCGATCCCGTAGAGCAGGCGGCCCCGCTCGAGCGCCTCGTCCCACTGCAAGCCGGCGTCGCCGCGGCCGACCTCGAGCTCGCAGCCGGCGTTGTAGACCTCGATCCCGACGAGGCCCTCGCACGCCTCGAACTGATCCGTCCGCAGACCGCTCCAGTAGCGTGTGCGCGAGGTACGGGACGCCACCGTTCGCCGCGATCCAGGCGACGACCTCCTCGAGCTGTGCGAACCCGCCGGTCGGCTTCTCGGGGTCGGCGTCGATGCCGATCGCGAGCACGTGCGCGTCGTCCTCGGGGCTGCCGGCCTGCGCGTTCAGCTCCGTCCCGGGGATGACGAGCAGGCGTTCGGTCGAGTCGGCGACGGTGCGCACCCAGTGGTCCGTGATCGCGAGCACGTCGAAGCCGGCCCACTCGTAGTGCCGCACGAGCAGGCTCGGTGCCAGCTCGCCGTCCGAGTTGGTCGTGTGCGCGTGCAGCGCGCACTTCAGCCACTCCCCTTCAGCCTCGAACGCACCCGGCATCGACCGAGCATAACGAGCACGCGGATCGGGTCATGTGCGGCTACGGACCGGTGACGAAGCGGTGTCCTCGTTGAATTCCCACCGGACCGGTCGTAAACTCGTCTCGTTCACATTTCGCCGGCCAAGGAGGGCATGTGGAGGACTACGAGCACCAAGAAGTCGAGTTCTGGCGCAAGCTCTGGGAAACGGATGTCAGCCGTTCCCAGATGCTCAAGCGAAGCGCAGCGGCAGCAGCGGGTCTGACCGTGATGGCTGGTCCGGGAGCAGCGCTGGCGGCTCGTCTGCGCAGCGTCGCCAGCCCGCCCACGAAGGGTCGCGGCTTCTCGACGAAGGAACTGGTCGCCCAGGCCAAGAAGGAGGGCCACGTCAACCTGATCGCGCTGCCGCCCGACTGGGCGAACTACGGCGAGATGCTGAAGACGTTCCAGAAGAAGTACGGCATCTCCTACGACGACACCAACCCGGACGGCAGCTCGGCCCAGGAGCTCCAGGCGATCAAGTCGCTCAAGGGCGACCCTCGCGCGCCCGACTGCGTCGACGTCAGCGCGGTGTTCGCCGTCCAGGGCTCGAACGACGGCAGCCTCGGCAAGTACTACGTCTCGACGTGGGGGACGATCCCGCGGGCGATGAAGGACGGCCGCGGCTTCTGGGCAGGCGACTACTGGGGCGCGATCTCGATCGGCGCCAACCGGAACCTCGTCTCGAACATTCCGAAGACGTTCGCCGACCTGCTCAAGCCCGAGTACAAGAACAAGGTCGCGCTCAACGGCAGCCCGCTGACGTCGGGATCGGCAATCGCCGGCGTCTTCGCGGCGGCACTCGCGAACGGCGGCTCGCTCAGCAACGTCCAGCCGGGAATCGACTACTTCGCCAAGCTGAAGTCGGTCGGCAACTTCATCCCGGTCCAGGGCACGCCCCAGACCGTGCAGTCGGGCCAGACGCCGATCGTGATCGACTGGGACTACCTGAACCTGGCCTACATCGCCGAGTTCCCGTCGGCGAAGTGGAGCGTGGGCGTCCCCGCCGACGGCATCTACGGCGGGTACTACTGCCAGGCGATCAACTCTGCCCCGCCGCATCCGTGGGCAGCGCGCCTCTGGCAGGAGTTCATCTATTCCGACCAGGGCCAGCTGATCTGGCTGAAGGGCTTCACGCACCCGGCGCGGTTCCAGGACCTCGCCAAGCGCAAGGTGATCCCCGCGTCGCTCCTGAAGGCGCTTCCCGCCCCGGCCGCATACGCGAAGGTGAAGTTCGCGAGCCTCGGGCAGCAGGCGAAGGCGAAGGCGTTGATCAACGCGCAGTGGTCGGCGAAGGTCGGCTAGGTAGATAGCCCTGGCGACCTCGGTCGCAACCAGCGCAGACGAGCTCCGGCCGGACAGCGTGTCCGGCCGGAGGCGTCTTCCGCTCGCCTGGCTCGTCGTCGTCCCGTTCTTCGTCTACACGCTCATGTTCCTGTTCCTGCCGTCGGCGCAGGTGATGATCGGCGCGTTCAAGAACTCGAGCGGCGGCTGGACGCTCTCGAACGTGTCGGCCATCATCCACACGCCCGCCCTGCGCCACTCGTTCGCGACGAGCATCCAGCTGAGCCTCGAGACGGCGTTCTGGGGTGCGCTCTTCGGCTTCCTGCTCGCCTACGCGGCGATCCGCGATCGCATTCCGCGGTTCATCCGCCCGATGTTCACGACCTTTTCGGGCGTCGCTGCGAACTTCGGCGGCATCCCGCTCGCGTTCGCCTTCATCGCCACGATCGGGACGATCGGGGTCGTCACGAAGTTCCTGCACGACCAGCTCGGGTTCAACCTCTACGGGTGGACGCCCCCGGGATCGAGCTCGACGTTCACGCTGTTCAGCTCCTTCGGCGTCGCAGTCGTCTACCTCTACTTCCAGATCCCGCTGATGCTGCTCGTCATCTCACCGGCGATCGACGGTCTCCGGCGGGAGTGGCGTGAAGCCTCGTCGAACCTCGGCGCGAGCTCGTTTCAGTACTGGCGCCACGTCGGCGGACCGGTGCTGTTCCCGTCGATCCTCGGCGCGTTCATCCTGCTGTTCGGCAACGCGTTCGCCGCCTACGCCACGGCCTACGCGCTGACGAGTGGCAGCGGCCTGCCGCTCGTCCCGATCGTGATCGGCAACGACCTGACCGGGAACGTGCTCTCCAATCCGCACGAAGGTCAGGCGCTCGCGTTCGGGATGTTCGTGATCCTCGCTCGTGATGATGCTCGTCTACGTGCCGCTCCAGCGGCGCACGTCGAGGTGGGTGCGATGAGGCGCTTCCCGTGGTCGGCCTGGATCTGGATCCTGCTCGGGATGGGCGTACTTCTTCATCCCGTGATCGCCACGTTCCTGTTCTCGCTGAAGAGCAACCAGACCGGCAACTGCTGCAGCCTCGAGAACTACAGCACGATCATCCACGACCCCCAGTTCTGGTCGACGTTCAAGCTCTCGATCATCCTCGCGCTGCGAGACGATCGTGGTCAGCCTGATCCTGTTCGTGCCGACGATCTACTGGGTCCACCTGCGGCTGCCGAAGCTGCGGCCGGTGATCGCCTTCATGGCGCTCGTGCCCTTCGTCGTGCCGCCGATCATCCTCGTCGTCGGGCTGCTCAAGTTCTACAAGGACACGCTGCACGCCGCCCTTCTGGTTCCTCGGCAACCCGCACTGGTTCCTCCCGGCGGCGTACGTCATCCTCGCCTTCCCGTACGTGTTCTTCTCGCTCGAGGCCGGCTTCCGCGCGATCGACGTGCACACGCTGACGGAGGCGTCGCTCAACCTCGGCGCGAGCTGGCGCATCACCCTCGTTCGCGTCATCCTTCCGAACATCCGGGTCGCCTGCCTCAGCGCCGCCTTCCTCACGCTCGCGATCGTCATGGGCGAGTTCACGATCGCGAGCCTGTCGCCGTTCAACACGTTCCCGACCTACATCCAGTACATCAACGAGACGAAGGGCTACCCGGCGTCGGCGCTCACGCTGCTGAGCTTCGGGATCACGTGGCTGGCGATGCTCTCGATCCTGCTCATCGGGCGCAAGCGCGCGACCAGCGGCCGCTTCGCGCGCGGAGGTGGCGCACTGATGCCGCACGTCGAGCTCCAACAGCTGCGGAAGCTCGTTCGGCGACTTCGAGGCGCTGAAGGGCATCGACCTCTCGCTGGACACGGCGCGAGTTCGTCTCGCTGCTCGGGCCGAGCGGGCTGCGGCAAGACGACGGCGCTCCGGCTCGTCGCCGGCTTCGATCGCCCGACGTCCGGGCCGGGTCGTGGTCGACGGCAAGGACGTCTCCAACGTGCCCGCCCAACCGGCGCAACATGGGCATGGTCTTCCAGGCCTACAGCCTGTTCCCGAACATGACCGCGGAGAGGAACGTCGAGTACGGGCTCCGCATCCGCAAGCAGCCGCGCGCCGAGCGGCGGAAGCGCGTCGGCCGAGCTGCTCGAGCTCGTCGGGCTCGGCCAGGCCGCCGAGCGCTACCCGCACCAGCTCTCGGGCGGCATGCAGCAGCGCGTCGCGCTCGCCCGCTCGCTCGCGATCGAGCCGAGCGTGCTGCTCCTCGACGAGCCGCTGTCCGCGCTCGACGCCAAGGTGCGCGTCCAGCTCCGCGAGGAGATCCGCCGCATCCAGCTCGAGCTCGGCATCACGACGATCTACGTCACGCACGACCAGGAGGAGGCGCTCTCGATCTCCGACCGGGTCGCGGTCATGTACGGCGGGAAGATCGAGCAGGTCGGGCCGCCGAGTGAGATGTACGGCGCTCCGGAGACGCCGTTCGTCGCCGAGTTCATCGGCACGATGAACCGGCTCGAGGGCACGGTGCTCGACGACGCGGGCGGCGTCGACCACGGCGGCACGCGGCTGACGATCGACTCGGCGCGCGGCCGCGGCCAGGGGCGAGCGGGTGCTCGTGCTCGTCCGGCCGGAGTCGCTCAAGGTCGAGGCGCTCGACGGCCGCTCGCCGGGCGACAACGACCTGGCCGGCGACGTCCTCTCGCACACGTTCCTCGGCCCGGTGACGCGCCTGAAGGTCGTCGGGCCGGCCGCCGACCTGATCGCGGACGTGTCGACGACGCATGCCGGCGCCCTGCCGGTCGGGTCGAAGGTCGTCGCCCACGTGCCGCCGGGCGACACGCGGCTGCTCAGCCTGGAGGGCGTCGAGTCGGAGCCGATTCCGGAGGAGCCGGGCCCGGCCGACGGAATGTCCGCAGAGCCAGATCCGGACGATCTGTGAAGATCCCGGTGACGCCGAGCGTGGCGAGCTCGAGCATCCGCGCCTCGTCGTTCACGGTGTAGACGGTCGTCTCGAGCCCGAGCCGGCGCGCCGCGGCGAGCCCGCGCGCGCGTGACGCGGTCGTCCCGGAAGCCCGCCGCCCAGGCGCCGGCCGCGCCGCGGATCGAGACGCCGAAGCCGACGTGCTGGATCGGTGCGCATCCCCGGGCGCAGCCGGCGCACCTCCTCGAGCGGCAGGCCGCTGGAAGCAGACGACGACGGCGTCGTCGTCGAGCAGGGCGAGCGTGCGCCGGACGAGGTCGTGGCGGCGGTAGCGGCCGGGCGTCTTCAGCTCGACCATCGTCCCGATCCGGCCGCGGCAGAGGTCGAGCACCTCCTCCAGCGTCGGCAGGTCGGCCCGGCCGGCGCGGCGGGTCGTGCGTCACGACGAGCCTCCCGTCGCGATCCGCGTGCACGTCGAACTCGACGTAGTCGGCGCCGAGCTCGATCGCGCGCTCGAACGCGGGCAGCGTGTTCTCCGGCAGGTCCCACGACGCGCCGCGGTGCGCGATCACGAGCGGCCTCGACATTCCGCCGGCGAGCCTACCCTGTCGCCGTGGCCGCCTCCGCCTTCTTCCTCGCACTGGCGGCGGCCTTCGTGCATGCGCTCTGGAACCTGCTGCTCGCGCGCGCCCGCGACCCGCAGGCGGCGACCGCCGTCGCGCTCGTCGTCGCGGTCGTCGTCTTCGCACCCGTCGCCGCGCTGACGTGGGACGTCCACGGCGGCGTCTGGCCGTTCGTGGTCGTGTCGAGCTGCCTGCAGCTCGTCTACTTCGTCCTGCTCGCCGCCGCGTACCGCCGGGCGCCGCTCTCCGTCGTCTACCCGCTCGCGCGCGGAGCGGCGCCGGTGCTCGTCCTGCTGATCGGCGTCGTCGTCCTCGGCAAGTCGAGCTCGTGGGGCCAGGCCTGCGGGGTGCTGCTCGTCGGCGCCGGGATCCTGCTCGTACGCGGCTTCCGCAGCGGTGACGCGGGCGGGTTCGCGTTCGGGCTCGCGATCGCGACCTGATCGCCGCCTACACGCTGGTCGACAAGCACGGGATCACGCACGCAGGCCCGATCCCCTACCTCGAGCTGACCCTGGTGGTGCCGGCGGTCGCCTACGCGACGGCGATGTGGCGGATGAAGGGCGGAGCGCGCTTCGAGTCGAGCTCGCGCCCGCCACCGTCGCCGCCGGCATCGCGACCTTCACGCGCCTACGCGCTCGTCCTCGCCGCGCTCGCGCGCGCGTCGGCCGCTTCCGTCGCCGCCGTCCGCGAGACGAGTGTCGTCATCGCCGCGCTGCTCGCGGGCAGGGTGCTTTCCGAGCGCGTCGGCCCGGTTCGGCTGGCCGGCGCCGTGCTCGTCGCCGCAGGCGTGGCCCTCGTCTCGTTGACCTAGACTCGCCCGCGTGGTTCGAGCCGTCGCCTTCGACTTCAACGGCACGCTCTCGCACGACGAGCCGATCCTGTGCGAGATCTTCGTCGAGCTCTTCGCCGAGCACGGCAAGCCGATGTCGGCGCAGGAGTACTTCGACCGGCTAGCGGGGCTGTCCGACCCCGAGGTCGTCCGCACCTGGCTCGGGGCCGACCATCCGGACGTCGACCAGGTGATCGCCGAGCGCGTCAGCCGGTATCGCGCCGCCGTCTCCGACGGCTCGACGGTGCCGGAGAGCGTCCGCGCCGCGGTGCGCCTCGCCGCGTCGCGGGTGCCGGTCGCCGTCGTCACGGGCGCCGCGCGGGCCGAGGTCGAGCCCGTGCTCGCAGCGTCCGGCCTGACGGACTCGATCGCCGCGATCGTGACCTCGGACGACGTCGTCGACGGCAAGCCGCATCCGGAGGGCTACCTCCGCGCGCTCGAGCTGCTCGGGGTCGGCACGGTCGGCCCCGGCGAGGCGGTCGCATTCGAGGACACGGAGGCCGGCGTCGCATCGGCGAAGGCCGCCGGCTACCGCTGTCTGGCCGTGCTCGGGACGCTCGACCCGCACCGGCTGGAGGCAGCGGACGAGATCGTGCCCGCGATCGACGCCGCGCTGATCGAGCGGGTGCTCGCATGAAGATCGACGGGGTCGACGTCTACGGCTACGACCTGACCTACGTGCACGGCGAGCTACGTGATGTCCGGCGGGCGCGTGATCGACGTGCTGCCGAGCACCGTCGTGCGCGTCACGACCGACGACGGCATCGAGGGCTTCGGCGAGGTCTGCCCGCTCGGGCCGGCGTACCTGCCGGCGCACGGCGAGGGCGCGCGGGCGGCGCTGCGCGAGCTCGCGCCGGCGCGTCGTCGGCGCTCGACCCGCGCAACCTCGCCGCCGTCAACGAGGCGATGGACGCGCGCTGCTGCGGCCACGGCTACGCGAAGAGCGCGATCGACGTCGCCTGCTGGGACGTGCTCGGCAAGGCCGCCGGCCTGCCGGTGTGCGACGCTGCTCGGCGGCCGGCGGCAGGAGACTTCCCGCTCTACGTCGCGGTGCCGCTCGGGCCGGCGGAGGAGATGGCCGACGTACGTCGCGCGCGCGCCGCGTCGGAGGGCATCCACCGCTTCCAGCTGAAGCTCGGCGCCGACCCGCTACGAGGACGCCGCGCGCGCGCGCAGCGTCGTCGAGGCGACCGGGCGACGAGGACATCGTGATCGTCGCGACGCGAACGGCGGCTGGCGGCTGCAGGACGCGGTCGTCGTCGCCCGCGCGCTCGACGGGCTCGACCGCGGTCGTTCTTCGAGCAGCCGTGCCCGACGCTCGAGGAGTGCCTGATCGTCCGCCAGCGCACGACGCTGCCGATGGTGCTCGACGAGTGCGATCACGGACGTCCAGTCGCTGCTGCGCGCCTACGAGGCGAAGGCGATGGAGGCGATCAACCTGAAGATCTCGCAAGGTCGGCGGGCTGACGAAGGCGAAGCTGATGCGCGACCTCGCGGAGGCGCTCGGGCTGCGCCTGACGATCGAGGACACGTGGGGCGGCGACATCGTCACGCGGCCGTCGCGCACCTCGCCGGCGAGCACGCCGGCCGGACGCGCTGTTCACCGTCTCGTTCATGAACGACTGGACGAACGAGCACGTCGCCGGGCTACGAGCCGCGCTCCGAGGGCGGGGTCGGCCGCCGCCGACCGGCCCGGCCTCGGCGTCGACGTCGACCTCGAACGGCTCGGCGAGCCGCTCTTCTCGGCGCCGTGAGCCGCTTCGCCGACCTCCTCGAAGAGCGCCGGGTCCTGGTGGCCGACGGCGCCACGGGCACGAACTACCAGGCGCTCGGGCTCGAGATCGGCACCGCGCCCGAGGAGTGGCTGTTCCAGTCGCCGGAGCGCGTCGTCGAGGTGCACCGGGCGTTCGTCGAGGCCGGCTCCGACCTGATCCTCACGGACACCTTCGGTGCGACGCCGCTTCGCCTCCAGCACACGCCGCTCGTCGGACGCGTCCGACGACGTGAACGTGCGCGCCGTCGAGCTCGCGCGCGAGGCCGCCGGCGACCGCGTCGCTCGTCGCCGGCTCGCTCGGCCCGACCGGCCACCTGTTCGAGCCGCTCGGGCCGCTCACCCGCGCCGAGTGCATCGAGAACTACGAGGCGCAGGCAGGAGCCCTCGCAGACGGCGGCGTCGACCTGCTCGTGCTCGAGACGTTCTTCGCGCTCGACGAGGCGCTCGCCGCCGTCGAAGGCGTGCGCCGCGCGAGCGACCTGCCGCTCGTCGTCTCGTTCAGCTTCGACCAGGGCACGCGCACGATGATGGGGCTCTCGCCGACGCACGTGGCCGAGGCGATCCTCCCGCTCGGCGTCGCAGCGATCGGCGCCAACTGCGGCAAGTCGCTCGCGGATGCGGACGTCGTCGCCGCCGAGCTGCTCGACCTCGCCGGCGACGTGCCGGTCTGGGTCAAGCCGAACGCGGGCGTGCCGAAGATCGTCGGCGACGAGATCGTCTACGAGGCCGGCCCGACCACGCTCGCGGCCCACGTCCGCGCGCTACGTCGAGCAGGGCGCGCGGATCGTCGGCGGCTGCTGCGGCTCGACGCCCGAGCACGTGGCCGCGATCGCGCACCGCGCCTGGGTACAGGGGCGCCGGAGCCGACAGCCCCGACGCCCTGACGGCCAGTCTAGGCTCAGGACGTCCAGGCCTTGACCGTCTTGCCTGGTTGGCCTTCACCCACTTCTCGGCCGCCTTGTCGGGTGCCATGTGCTTGCCCGGCGATCAGGCCCGCGACCACGTTCTGGTCGGCGTTCGTCCACTTCCACTTCTTCAGGAACTTCACCGCGGGCGAGCCGCTCGTCGCGAACTTCTTGCTGAAGAACTTCTGCAGGACGTAGGTCGGGTACGCGCACGCGTACTTCTTCGGGTCGCCGCCCTTCGACTCGTCGTCCTGGCAGCCCGCGAAGCGCGGCGGGAGCTTGCACCTGGTCGAGCTTGTAGGTCGCGTTCAGGTACTGCGGGTCGTACCAGTAGAAGAGCACCGGCTTGTGCTGCTTGTAGAGCTGCGTCCAGCGGGCGACCTGTGCCGCCTCGGCGCCGACGCTGACGAACTTGAGGTTGAGCCCGAGCGCCTTGATCAGCGTGCGGTCCTTCTGCTGGTACGAGGGATCGCCGCCGAGGAACATCCCCTGCGAGCCGGACTCGGGGCTCTTGAAGATCGTCTCCTTGCCCTTCAGCCCCTTCCAGGTCTTGAACTGCGGGTACTGCTTCATCAGGTAGTCGGGGATGTACCAGCCGATCACGCCGATGACGCCGTTCGGACCTTCGGCGACGACCGTCTTCTGCTTCGCACGTACTGCTTCTGCTGGGTGACGTGACCCCAGTCCTCGAGCACGGCGTCGGTCTTGCCGTCCGCCATTGCCTGGTACACGGGCACCTCGGCGATCTGCGTGATGTTCACCTTGCAGCCGAGGTTGTGCTCGAGCACGTACTTGGCGACGTACGTGTTGGCCGTCGAGCCCGACCACGCCTGCTCGTTCAGCGTGACGGTGCCGCACGACTTGCCGCCGGCCGTCGCGCTGCTGACGCCCGCGAACGCAATCGCCGCCAGCGCCAGCGCGAGCAGCGGCAGGAGCAACCGGCTCCGCCGCGACATCTCCTTCGACATACAGCCCTCCTCCGTTGTTTCCGTCAACGACTTCCCTCCAAACGCGCCTGCCTGTTCCCCCGGGTGACGCGGTCGAGCGCGATGCCGAGCGCGAGGATGGCGATCGACGCCACGACGCCCGGCCCGAACTGGCCCTGCTGCAATCCGTACGCGACCTCGTAGCCGAGCCCGCCCGATCCGACGAGGCCGCCGATGACGACGACGGCCAGCACCATGATGATGCCCTGGTTCACGCCGAGCATGATCGCGTCGCGCGCGAGCGGGATCTTCACCTTCATCAGCACCTGTCCGCGCGTCGCCCCGAACGACTGGCCGCCTCGACCGTGTTCGACGGCACGTCCGGACGCCGGCCGACACGAGCCGGATCACGACCGGGGCCGCGTAGAGCACGGCAGCGATGATCCCCGGCACGACGAGACCGGGAACAGGTAGACGAACGGGATCAGGTAGACGAGCTGCGGCAGCGTCTGCAGGACGTCGAGCACCGGCCGAACGCGCCTTCTCCGCCCGCTTGCTCTCGGCCACCCAGACGCCGATCGGGAAGGCGACGAGCATCGTCAGGACGAGCGCGACGACGACCTGCGAGGCCGTGTTCATCCCGTTGTCCCACTCGCCGACGACGCCGATCACGCAGAGCATCGCGAAGGTCGTCACCGCCGGCCGCAGGCCCGAGATCAGGAATGCGATCAGCGTCAGGCCCGCGAGCATGAGCGGCGTCGGCGTCTGGGTGAAGAAGTTCAGCAGCGGCTGCAGCCGTACTCGACCAGGTGGTTCCCGATCCAGCTCGTGACGGTGAAGATGAAGGTCGACGGGTCTTCGATGTAGTTGAGCACGCTCTGGATCTTCGACTCGATCCAGGCGGGCGCGTTGCCGACGTTGACGTACGCAGAGCCGGCGTCGAGCGCGTAGGCGATCCCGACCGAGAGGCCGATCGCGAGGGCGGTCGCGGCGGTCTCGAGCCGCAGGCGTCGCCGCTTCGCGTCGGTGACGTGTGCCCGCACCGGGTCGGTCCGCTCCGCCATCGCCTCGGTCGAACGGTCGATCGAGATCGCCATGATCACGATCGCGGCGCCGGCGAGGATCGCGACCGCCGGGTTCGTGTTCAGGCCGCCCGTGACCAGACCGCCGAGCCCGGGATCCGTGTTGATCAGGCTCGCGATCACGACCATCGACAGCGCGAACAGGATCGTCTGGTTGACGGACAGGAGCAGCATCTTGCGGGCGAGCGGGAGCTGCACCTTCGTCAGCATCTGCCGGCGGGTCGAGCCCATCGCGGCTGCGGCCTCGACCGTGTTTCCCGGCACGCCGCGGATCCCGAGCGCAGTGATCCGGATCGCCACGGGAACCGAGTAGATCATCGTCGTTATGACCGCCGCCCCCGGGCCGACCGAGAACAGGATCACGATCGGCATCAGGTAGGCGAACGCCGGGACGATCTGCATCGCGTCGAGCAGCGGCGTGATCGAGCGGAGAAACCGGTCCGAGCGGCCGGCGACGATCCCGAGCGGGATGCCGACCGCGAGCGACAGGGTGACGGCGGCGAAGACGAGGGAGAACGTCTGCACCGCCGGCTCCCAGAGCCCCATGACGGCGAAGGACAGGAACGCTGCGAGCACCCACAGCGCGGCGCGGACGCCTCCGAAGCGGAGCGAGACGAGCACGCCGAGAGCGAGCGTGCCGACCCAGGTCAGGTCGTGGAACAGCGACGACAGCGCCGAGACGTAGTCGCCGAGGCCGGTCGAGATCCCGTTCAGGATCGTGAAGATCACGCTCGGATTCGCCGCGCTCTGCTGGTCGGAGAGCCAGCTCTGGAAGTTGTTGAGCTCGGACGGCAGCGACTTCCACTCGAGCGCCGCCGGCCACGGATAGCCGCCCGGCCAGGCCTCGTAGGCGATCACCAGCCCGACGACGACCAGGCCCGCCGCGACGAAACGGTTCCGCCACCAGGGGCGGGCGGCGGGAACCGCGACGCGCGAGACCCGTTCGGCTGCGACGGCCATCAGTGCTCCTTCCGGTGATGCCGTCGAGTTTCTGGTTCGCGAGCACCAAGCGATGCAAGGATGCAGGGAGCGGTCGTATTGGCAAATACGGGCACGACTGAGGACGCGGCAGCGCGCCGCGTGATCGCGGGCAAGAAGCCGACATGCATTGCTGGGAGGAGCACCTGCTACGCCTGCTCCCCGGCGATGGCCTGCAGGACGGCATCCTTGTCGACGACGCCGACCACCCTGTCGCCCTCGACGGCGCAGACCGGCCGCTCGTTGCCCGCGATCACGGGCACGGCGTCACGCACCGTCGTGCCGACGTCGAGCCTGGGACCGTCCTCCTCCCCGGGCGTCGGCGCACGCATGATCCAGCGCAGCGTCAGGACGTGGCTGCGCGGGATGTCTCGCACGAAGTTGGTGACGTACTCGTCCGCCGGCGAGCCGACGACCTCCTCCGGCGTTCCGACCTGGACGAAGCGGCCGTCGCGCATGATCGCGATCCGGTCGCCGAGCCGGAGCGCCTCGGGCAGGTCGTGCGTGATGAAGATCATCGTCTTGCCGGTCTCCTCCTGGAGCCGGCAGACCTCGTCCTGCATGTCGCGCCGGATCAGCGGGTCGAGCGCGCTGAACGGCTCGTCGTACAGCATGACCTTCGGGTCGACGGCGAAGGCACGCGCGACGCCGACGCGCTGCTGCATGCCGCCCGAGAGCTGGTCCGGGAACTGGTTGGCCGCGTCCTCGAGCCCGACGAGGCGAAGCATCTCGGCCGCCCGCTCGAGCCGTTTCGCCTTCGGGACGCCCTGCACCTCGAGCCCGAACGCGACGTTGTCGATCACGCGCCGGTGCGCGAGCAGGCCGAAGTGCTGGAAGACCATCGACACGTCGTGGCGGCGGAGCTCGCGGAGCTCGGCCGACGAGGCGGCCATCACGTCGCGGCCCGTGATCTCGATCGCACCCGCGGTCGGCTCGATCAGCCGGATCAGCGTGCGGACGAGCGTCGACTTCCCCGAGCCGGACAGGCCCATGACGACGAACACCTCGCCGGGCCAGACATGGAGCGACACGTCCCGGACGGCCGCCACGCAGCCCGTCTTCTCGCGCAGCTCGCCCCTGGGGAGGTCGGCGTCCGTGCTGCCGATGATCCGCTCCGCGTTCGGGCCGAAGACCTTCCACACGCCGTCGGCGCGAATCAGCGGGACCGGGCGGTGCTCGTCGGTCTGGCTCGAGCCGGGCCCGGGCGCGCCGGCGGTCACCGCGGCCGCCGTCATGCGAAGCACCTGGTCAGAGGGGCACCGTACCCCGGGGTAGCCGCGATGACAAGCGCGATACGCTCTCGACCCTCGACCCTGACGGAGAGCGAAAGGACGCCGTTGCCAGACCAGCCCGAGACCGCCGGTTCCCTGCCCTCGACGGCGCGCGCGGTCGTGATCGGCGCCGGCATCGTCGGCAACAGCCTCGCCTACTGGCTCGCGAGCCTCGGCTGGCGCGACCTCGTGCTCCTCGACAAGGGCCCGCTCCCGAACCCCGGCGGCTCGACCGGCCACGCGTCGAACTTCATCTACCCGGTCGACCACTCCAAGGAGATGACGCAGCTGACGCTCGAGAGCGTGCGCCAGTACGAGGAGCTCGGCGTCTTCACGCAGAGCGGCGGCCTCGAGGTCGCGCGGACGGAGGAGCGCATCCAGGAGCTGCACCGGCGCGTCACGTCCGCGATGTCGTGGGGCGTCGAGCCCGTGTCGATCGTGTCGCCGGCCGAGGTGAAGCAGCTCGTCCCCTTCCTGGACGAGACGGTGATCCTCGGCGGCTTCTACTCGCCGACCGTCGGCGTCGTCGACTCGCTGCGCGCGGGCACGCTCATGCGCGAGCGAGCGCAGGAGCTGGGTGCGCTGACGGTGACCGCGAACACCGAGGTGCTCGGGATCGACGTCGAGAGCGGCTGCGTGCGCCGCGTGCGGACGACCCGCGGCGACGTCGAGGCCGAGTACGTGGTGATCTGCTGCGGCTGCTGGAGCCCGCGACTCGCCCGGATGGCGGGGGCGTCGATCCCGCTCACGCCGGCCGTGCACCAGATGATCGACGTCGGCCCCGTGCCGAGGTTCGAGGGCGCGACCGGGATGATCGAGTTCCCGATCGTCCGCGACATGGACACGAACATGTACGAGCGGCAGGACGGAACGGGGCTCGAGATCGGCTCGTACGCCCACCGCCCGATCCTCCACGACCCGGACGAGATTCCCTCCGTCGAGGAGGCGGCGCTGTCGCCGACCGAGTTCCCGTTCACGCAGGCCGACTTCACGCTGCAGATGGAGCAGGCGCTCGAGCTGATGCCCGAGATCGTCGGCGACGAGACCGTCGGCGTGAAGTACGCGGTGAACGGGATCCTCTCGCTGACTCCCGACGGGCTGCCGCTCCTCGGCGAGACGCCCGAGGTCAAGGGCCTCTGGTCGGCCGCGGCCGTCTGGGTGAAGGAAGGCCCCGGCGTCGGCAAGTCCGTCGCCGAGTGGATGGTGCACGGCGAGCCAGAGATCGACCTCCAGTCGTCGGACATCGCGCGCTTCTACGAGCACCAGAAGACCGCGACCCACGTCAAGGCGCGCGCCGCGGAGGGGTTCAACAAGACGTACGGGATCGTCCACCCGTCGGAGCAGTGGGAGTCGAACCGAAACGTGCGCCTGTCGCCCTTCTACGAGCGCGAGCGCGCGCTCGGCGCCGTCTTCTTCGAGACCGCGGGCTGGGAGCGGCCGCACTGGTACGAGTCGAACGAGCCGCTGCTCGAGGAGTACGGCGACCGCGTCAACCGCCGCGAGGCCGAGTGGGACTCGCGCTGGTGGTCGCCGATCATCAATGCGGAGCACCTGGCCATGCGCGACCGCGCGGCGATGTTCGATCTGACCGCGTTCGTGGTGTTCGACGTCACCGGGCCGGGCGCGCTCGCCTCGGTGCAACGGGTCGCGATGCGGCAGATGGACGTCGCGCTCGGCCGCGTCGTCTACACGCCCGTGCTCTCGCAGTCGGGCGGCTTCAGGTCTGACCTCACGATCATGCGACTCGACGACGAGCAGTTCCGGGTCGTCACGGGCGGCGCGCACGGGATGGCGGACATGAAGTGGTTCCGCGACCACTTGCCCGGGGACGGCTCGGCGCAGGTCACCGACCTCACCTCGGCGTGGTGCACGCTCGGCCTCTGGGGCCCACGCGCACGCGACATCCTCGCGGGCCTGACGCGCGACGACATCTCGCACGAGGGCTTCCCTTTCGCGACCTGCAAGACGATCGAGGCCGGGCCGCTGCGCGTGCTCGCGTCGCGCATCTCCTACGTGGGCGACCTCGGCTGGGAGCTCTACGTCCCGATCGAGCAGGGCGCGCGCCTCTGGGACCTGGTCGCCGAGGCCGGCGCCCCGCACGGGATCGTCCCGGCCGGGATCGGGGTCTACGGGACGACCGGCCGGCTGGAGAAGTGCTACCGCGCGTTCGGCTTCGAGCTCGACGACGACTACGACGTGGTCGAGGCCGGCATGGCCTGGGGCAGCGTGAAGGAGCAAGACTTCGTCGGCAAGGAGGCGCACGTCGCGCAGCGCGAGGCCGAGCCCGCCGCGACGCTCTGCACGCTGACGGTCGACGACCACACGTCGAGCTCCGGCGTGAAGCGGTACATGCTCGGCCGCGAGCCGGTCCTGACCCGCGACGGCGCGCCGATCACCGACGCGAAGGGGCGGCGCTCCCACGTGACGAGCGCCGGGGCCGGCCCGTCGATCGGCAAGCACATCCTCATGTCCTACCTCCCGCCCGAGCACGCGAACGAGGGCGAGTCACTGCTCGTCGAGTACCTGGGCGAGCGGTATCCCGTGACCGTCGACATCGTCGGCTCGGCGCCGGTCTTCGATCCCGAGAACACGCGGATCCGGTCATGAAGATTCTCGTTTGCGTGAAGCGCGTTCCGATCACGGGCGGGAAGATCGTGCTCACGGACGACGAGCAGGCGATCCGGACGCTGCACCTCGGCTTCACGATCAGCCCGCACGAGGAGTGCGGCGTCGAGGAGGCGGTGCGGATCGTCGAGGCGCAGGGCGGCGAGTCGGTCGTGCTCACGCTCGGGCCGCCGGAGGCGGAGGAGCAGCTCCGCGAGTGTCTCGCGATCGGCGCCGACCGCGCGATCCACCTCGTCACCGACGAGCAGGAGTGGGACGCGCAGGCGACCGCGGCGGCGATCGTCGAGACGGTGCGTGCCGCGGAGCCCTTCGACCTGATCGTGCTCGGCAACGAGTCGGCCGACGCCGGCGGCTACCAGGTCGGGATCCGGGTCGCGTGCGCGCTCGGGCTGCCGGTCGTGACGGGCCTCAAGGGCCTGACCGTCGAGAACGGCCGTGTCCGCTGCGAGCAGGAAGCGGCGGGCGGGCGCGACGTCTACGACGTGCCTCTGCCGGCGGTCGTCACCGTGCTCGAGGGGCTCAACCTCCCGCGCTACCCCTCCGTTCCGGCCAAGCTGCGGGCGGGCCGAAAGCCGATCGAGACGCGCACGCCCACGCGGCCGGAGCCGAAGCTCGAGAAGCTGCGCCTCGTCGTCCCGCCCGGCCAGGGCAAGCAGGCGGAGATCCTCGGCACCGGCCCCGAGGCGGCGCCGAAGGTGGTCGAGATGATGCAGCAGATCGGCGTCGCATGAGCGTGCTCGTCCTCGTGGAGCCCGGCGACGAGCTGTCGCTGCAGGCGCTCTGCGTTCGCGCGCGGGCTCGGCGACGTCCGGGCCGTCTCCGTCGAAGGGCCGTACGCGCCCGCGGCCTGGGCCGAGGCGATCGCCGCGGCGGCCGACGGTGCCGATGCGATCGTCGCCGCGGGCTCGGAGCACGGGAACGAGGTGCTCGCCCACGTCGCGGCGCGGCTCGACCAGCCGTTCGCCGCGAACGTGACCCGGATCGAGGGAGACGTCGTCACACGCCTGCGCTGGGGCGGCAGCCTGCTCGAGGAGGCACGGTTGCACGGCTCGCCGCTGATCCTCACGGTCGCGCCGCACGTGCACGCGGCCGCCCAGGCGCGGGCACCCGTCGAGACGCTCGTCGCGGACGCCGCGACCGCGCCGCAGGTGGTCGGCAGGGTCGAGGCTGCGACGGGCGGCGTCTCGCTCGCCGAGGCGAAGGTGGTCGTCAGCGGCGGCCGCGGCGTCGGCTCGGCGGAGGGCTTCGCGATCATCGAGGAGCTCGCCGACCTGCTCGGCGGAGCTGTCGGCTGCTCGCGCGTCGTCACGAGCGCCGGCTGGCGCCCCCACACGAACCAGGTCGGCCAGACCGGGACGAAGATCTCCCCCGACCTCTACGTCGCCTGCGGCATCAGCGGCGCCACGCAGCACATCGCGGGCTGCAAGGGGGCGAAGAAGATCCTCGCGATCAACGCCGACCCGGAGGCGCCGATCCTCGCGAGCGCGGACTACGCCGTCATCGGCGACCTGCACGAGATCGTGCCCGCCATCTCGGCGGAGCTGAGAAAGGCGCGAGGGGCATAGACACCCTGGCGGGCGCGCTCGGGCTGGCGGCGCTGCTCGCTGTCGCGGGCGGCCTGTTCGTCCGCCGCGCACTCTTTCTCACCGGGCTCGTTCGCGGTGCCCGACCGGTCACGCGCTCGGGTGACGTGCCGCGCCGCGCACGCAACGAGGCGGTGCTCGTGCTCGGCCAGCGGAAGCTGCTCGCACCGTCTCGTGCCCGGCCTCGTGCACGCGTTCATCTTCTGGGGCTTCATCATCCTCTTCCCGACGATCGTGATGGCGCTGATCAGCGCCGTCGACCAGGACGAGACGCTCCCGTGGCTCGGCCGGCAGGGCTGGTTCATGGCCCTCGTCGACGTGTTCGTGATCCTCGTGCTGCTCGGCGTCGTGGCGGCCCTCGTGAACCGGAAGCTCGTCCGGCCGGCGCGCTTCGAAGGCTCGCACCTGGGCGAGGCCGACCTGATCCTGGCGCTGATCGCGGGGGTCGTGCTGACCCTGCTCGGCTGGCACGCGGCCAGGATCGCGGCGGGGCAGAACGAGTGGCCGGCGCACTGGTCGTTCCTCTCGAACGGGCTCTCGCACGCGTTCAGGACCGGCGAATCGTCGGAGCGCGGCTTCGTCTGGGCCCACCTTCTCTTCGTCCTCGGCTTCCTCGCCTACCTGCCGTACTCGAAGCACCTGCACATCGCCGTTGCGGCGGTCAACGTCTGGTTCGGCCGGACGCGCGCGCGCGGACGGCTCGAGCCGCTGCGCTTCGACGTGCCCGACGAGGAGATGCGCTTCGGTGCCGGCACCGTCGCCGACCTGACCTGGAAGCAGGTGCTGGACGGGTTCTCGTGCACCGAGTGCGGCCGCTGCCAGGACGCGTGCCCGGCCTACGCGACCGGCAAGATCCTGTCGCCGAAGCTCCTGATCATGGGCATCCGCGACCAGGTCTTCGCGCAGAACGACGCGCCGATCGCGGGCAACGGCGTGCCGGTCGAGTCGATCTGGGACTGCGTCACCTGCGGCGCCTGCGTCGAGGCCTGCCCGGTGTCGATCGAGCACGTCGACCACATCGTCGACCTGCGCCGGCACCTGGTCATGGTCGACTCGAGCTTCCCGGCCGAGGCGGAGCCGATGCTGCGCGACGTCGAGCGCTCGTCGAATCCGTGGGGCAAGCCGCAGACCGAGCGGGCCGCCTGGGCCGAGGAGCTCGGCGTGCGCGTGCTCGAGCCCGGAGATCCCGCTCCGGAGGTGCTCTACTGGGTCGGCTGCGCGGCCTCCTTCGACGAGCGGGCGCGGCTCGCAGCCGAGTCGACGGCGAAGCTCCTCCAGGCGGCCGGCGTCGACTTCGCCATCCTCGGCCCGCGCGAGTCGTGCACGGGCGACCCGGCCCGGCGGATGGGGAACGAGTACGTCTTCCAGGCGTTCGCCGAGCAGAACGTGGCCACGCTGGACGAGGCCGGCGTGACCAAGATCGTCGCCAGCTGCCCGCACTGCTTCAACACGCTCGCGAACGAGTACCCGGACTTCGGCGGCCGCTACGAGGTCGTCCACCACACGGAGCTGCTCGCCGATCTCGTCCGCGAGGGCCGCCTCGCGCCGGCGGGGGACGCGGGCTCGATCACGTACCACGACTCCTGCTACCTGGCCCGCCACAACGACGTGCGCTCGGCGCCGCGCGAGCTCGTCGCCGCCGTCGGCACGCCGGTCGAGATGAGCCGCAGCGGCAAGCAGACGTTCTGCTGCGGCGCCGGCGGCGCGCACATGTGGATGGAGGAGCGCGGCAGCGGAATCAACGAGGAGCGCGTCCGCGAGGCCGCGGAGACCGGCGCCGAAACGCTCGCCGTCGCCTGCCCGTTCTGCACGGTGATGCTGGACGACGGCGTCCGCGCGAGCGGCAAGGAGCTACGGGTCGTCGACGTGTCGACGCTGCTCGCGGAGTCGCTGCCGACCGAGCCGGCGTGATCGTCGGGGCGAGCGTTTTGCGCCGTCAGCCTCGGGCTCGTCATCGGCTGCTGACGTGATCGACGCCGCTACGCCGCGAGACGTCGTTCGAGCAATTCCGCGAGATCGCGCACGACGAGGTTCGCGCCGCAGCGGCGGAGATCACTTGCGCCACCGGTCTGGTCCACGCCGACGACGAAGGCGAAGTGCCCGGCCTGCGCCGCTGCGATTCCGGCCGGACTCGTCTCGAAGACGGCCGTGTCGCCAGGCTCGGCGCCGATCCGCCGGCACGCGGCGAGGAGCCGGTCGGGCGCGGGACTTTCGCGCAGGTGCTCGGCGACGATGGTGTTCCCGTCGACGCATCCCTCGATCACGGCGGCAAGGCCCGCCCGTTCGAGGATCGTGCGCGTGTTGGCGCTCGCCGAGACGACCGCGGTGTGCACGCCGGTCTCGAGCGCCGTCTCCAGGTACTGCCACGAGCCCTCGTACGCGCTTACTCCCAGCTCGTCGAGTCGGCGCCGGAGCAGCTCGTTCTTGTGGTTGGCGATCCCGTAGACGGTTTCGGTGCCGGGCGGGTCGGCGGGGTCGCCTTCCGGGAGCTTGATCCCCCGGCTGACGAGGAACGAACGAGCCCCTTCCAGACGCGGCTTCCCGTGGATGTGGTCGATGTAGTCGGTGCGGGGGTCGAAGGGAGGAAACGGGCCGCCGGTGCGCTCGGTCCGTCTCAACCCGAACTCGTCGAAAGCCTTCGTCCACGCGTCGAGGTGGAGGACCACGCTTGCGACCAGAATCCCCTCGATGTTGAACACACAGGCGCTCACGCCCGGCGGGAGACCGAGCAGGCGCTTCTCGTCGCCGTGAGGCGTCAGGTGCAGGAACCGGCCGCTGACACCCTCGTCCCGGGCAAGGGACTTCAACAGACGCAGCGCGTCGGCCCGCTCGGCACCCAGGAGCGCTCTGCGTCGCGCTAGCTCGTGCGCCGGAAGCGCGCCGGCTGCCGCCCGAAGCGCTTCCTGTTCGGCGTCCAGCGCCGCCCGCCAGCGCACACACAACGCATCGATGGAGAGCGGCTGCACGACGGTTCCCACGAGGTCTGCGTGATCCGGACGGTCACGAGGGAGCGCTCTCATGTCTCAAACCTGCCCGCCGACGGTGCTCGACGCATCCGAGACCGCCCGTCTCGGTGTGCGGAAAAGTACGTCCGAGCGCTCCTCGCAGGATCCGAGCTTGACGCGCGTGGAACTGATGTTCCACAATATGGGCCGATGGCGACCGAGAGCGGCACACAGGCGATCGACCGGGCGGCGCAGCTGCTCGTGCGTGTCGTCGAGTCGTCGCAGCCGCTCGGCGTGAACGAGCTCGCAGAACGCTCGGGTCTGCCGCGGAGCACGACGTCGCGCCTCGTCGGCGCGCTCGAGCGGCAGGGGCTCGTCCAGCGGCTCGGCGACCGCGGGCGTTTCCGTCCCGGCCCCGTGCTGCTCCGCTTCGCGTCGCGCGACGGCGCCGAGAGCCTGGTCGAGCTGGCCGGGCCGAGCCTGCACCGGCTCGCGGACGCCTCCGGCGAGACGATCAACCTCGCCGTCCCCGGCCCGGGCGGCGTCGAGCACCTCGCCCAGGAGGACACGGCCCATTTCGTCGGCGTCACCGACTGGGTCGGCCGGCGAGTCCCCTTCGAGCTCGCCGCCAACGGCAAGTGCTTCCTCGCCTTCGGCGGCGCGCAGGAGCTCACGCCCGAGATCGAGCGCGTCCGCGCACGCGGCTACGCGACGAGCATCGACGAGCTCGAGGTCGGCCTGACGGCGATGGCGGCGCCGGTGCTCGCCTTGGACGGCACCGCGATCGCCGCGCTCTCGATCTCCGGGCCGACGGCCCGCCTGACCTCCGACCGCATCACCGGGCTCGCGCCGCTCCTCGTCGAGGAGGCACGCGCGCTGGCGGCGCGGCTCGGCCACGTAAACGACGCACGAGGAGCGGCATGACGCACGAGGAGATCCTCCAGGGGCTGTACGACAACACACTGGTCGGCAACGCACCCGAGGTGCGCGACCTGGTCAACCAGGGGCTCGCGGACGGCCTCGAGCCGGAGAAGATGCTGTACGAGGGCCTGATCCCGTCCCTCGAGGAGGTCGGCGCCCGATTCGAGCGCGGCGACTTCTTCGTCCCCGAGATGCTGATCGCCGCCCGCGCGATGCAGGGCGCTCTCGACATCCTGCGGCCGCTCCTGGCGGAGACGGGCGCGGCCCAGATCGGCACGTTCGTCATGGGAACGGTCAAGGGCGACGTCCACGACATCGGCAAGAACCTCGTCAACATCATGCTCGAGGGCGCCGGCTTCACCGTCTACGACCTCGGCGTCAATGTCGCGCCCGAGACCTTCGTCGCGCAGGTACAGGAGCACAAGCCGGAGATCGTCGGCTTCTCGGCCTTCCTGACCACGACGATGCCGATGTTCAAGGCGAACATCAACGCGCTCGAGAAGGCGGGGATCCGCGACGACGTGATCGTGATGGTCGGCGGCGCGCCGGTGACGCAGGAGTACGCCGACGCGGTCGGGGCCGACGGCTACGCCGCCGACGCCTCCACCGCGGTGCGCCTGGCCAAGGACCTGATCGCGCGCCGGCGGGCGGCCGTCACGGCGTGAAGACCGTCATCAGTTCGCGGTCGCGGGAGCTCGTGATCGGGCCCGAGCAGCCGTTCTGCGTGATCGGCGAGCGGATCAACCCGACCGGCCGCAAGGCGTTCCAGGCCCAGCTCCAGGCCGGCGACCTGTCCCAGCTCGAGATCGACGTCGCCGAGCAGGTCGCGGGCGGCGCCGATGCCCTGGACGTGAACGTGGGCGACCCGCTCGCGGACGAGGTGGGCCTGATGCGCGAGGCGGTCGCGCTCGCCCAGGAGCTGACCGACCTGCCGATCTGCATCGACTCGTCGATCATCGAAGCGCTCGACGCGGGCCTCTCCGCCTACGAGGGCAAGGCGCTCGTCAACTCGGTGACCGGCGAGGACGAGCGGCTCGACGCGATCCTGCCCATCGTCGCACGGCACGGGGCAGCCGTGATCGGCCTCGCGAACGACGACGAGATCCCGATGGAGCCCGGACGGCGCCTCGAGGTGGCGCGGAAGATCGTCTCGGCGGCCGGCGACCACGGCATCCCGCCCGAGGACGTCGTCATCGACCCGCTGGCAATGCCGGTCGGCGCCGAGCCGCGCGCGGTGACGCTCTTCCTCGAGACGGTGCGGCTGATCCGCGACGACCTCGGCGTCAACATGACCTGCGGCGCCTCGAACACGTCGTTCGGGCTGCCGGGACGGCACACGCTCGGCGCCGCCTTCCTCGCGGTCGCGCAGAGTCACGGCCTGACGAGCGCGATCATGGACGCCCGCAACGAGCAGACCGTCGAGGCCGTGCGCGCGACCGACTTCCTGCTCGGTCGCGACGAGTGGGGCACCCGCTGGATCGCGAGCTACCGCGCCAAGCTGGCAGCAGCGGAGGCGGCCGCGACGTGAGCACGGCCGAGCCGGTCATCGAGCTGCATCCCGACCGCGTCCGGCTCACGTTCGAGCAAGCCGACGGCCAGGTGAAGGAGACGCGGGTCCCGGCCGGGACGACGCTCTTCGACGCGGGGAGCTGGAACGGCGTCGCGATCGACTCCACCTGTGGCGGGCACGGCACGTGCAAGAAGTGCAAGGTGCGCGTCGCCTCCGGTTCGGTGCCGATCTCCTCGGTCGACCCGCGTGCGTTCTCGACCGAGGAGCTGAAGGCGGGCTGGCGGCTCGCCTGCCGCGCCGAGGCTCGCGCCGATGTCGTCGTCGAGGTGCCGCTGTTGCAGACGCGGCCGAAGGCAGCGCTCGCCGGCGTCGGGCGTCACGTGATCCTCCGCCCGGCGGTGCAGAAGCGCTACCTCGAGCTGACCGAGCCGACGCTCGATGACCAGACGCCCGACCTCGAACGTGTGCTGGCGGCGATGGACGACGTCGAGCTGCGCGTCCCGCTCGCAGTCCTGACCGGCCTCGGAGGGACGCTGCGCGAGTCGGACTGGAAGGTCACGGCCGTGCTCTGCGACGACGTCCTGATCGACGTCGAGCCGGGAGATACGACCGCACGCCGGTTCGCGCTCGCCTTCGACCTCGGCACGACGACCGTCGTCGCGAACCTGCTCGACCTGGAGACCGGACAGCCCGCAGCCGTGCGCTCGATGCTGAACAAGCAGCAGCCCTTCGGCGCCGACGTGATCACGCGGATCTCCACCGTGATGATGGATCCCGCGAAGCTCGACGTCCTGCGCACGCACGCGCACGAGACGCTCGCCGAGCTGACCGCCGAGGTCCTGGCCGAGGCCGCCGTCGAGCCGCACGAGGTCTACGAGGTCGTCGTCGTCGGGAACATGACGATGATCCAGATCGCGCTCGGCATCGACCCCGAGCCTCTGTCGATGGCCCCGTTCACGATCGTGGCGCAGACGATGCCCGCCGCGACCGCCGCGGACTTCGGCCTCACAGTGCACCCGCGCGCGCCGGCCGTCCTCTTCCCCGCGCTCGGCGCCTACGTCGGCCCGGACATCGTCGCCGGCGTGCTCGCGACCGGGCTGACGCTCGACAAGCGCCTACGCCTGTTCATCGACGTCGGCACCAACTCCGAGATCGTGCTCGGCTCCTCGGCGAAGGCGCTCGCGACCGCGGCGCCGGCCGGGCCAGCGTTCGAGGCGGCGCAGATCAAGTGCGGCATGCGCGCGGCCGACGGCGCGATCGAGGGCGTGAAGATCCGGGACGGCGAGGTCGAGCTGACGGTGATTGGCGACGTCGTGCCGGTCGGCATCTGTGGCTCCGGGCTCGTCGACGCGGTCGCGGAGCTCGTCGGCGCCGGCATCCTCGACGCGAGCGGCAAGTTCGTGCCCGCCGAGGGACCGCTCGGCGAGCGGATGGGCAAGATCGGCGAGGAGAACGTCTTCTACCTCCACGGCGAGGTCTTCCTGTCGCAGCGCGACGTGCGCGAGCTGCAGTTCGCGAAGGCGTCGATCGCGACCGGCTGGACGATCCTCTGCCGCGAGCTCGACATCGACCCGTCGGAGATCGCGCAGGTGCTGCTGGGCGGCTCGTTCGGCTCCTACCTCTCGGCGGCGAGCGCCGTCCGTATCGGGCTCGTCCCGAAGCTGGCGCTGCCGCGGATCGTCTCGGCGGGGAACGTGGCGGGCGAGGGAGCGAAGATCGCTGCGCTGTCCGTCACCGAACGCGCCGCCGCCCGTGCGGTGCTCGACGAGGTGGTCTACGTCGAGCTGTCCGGCCGCAGCGACTTCAACGACCTGTTCATCGACCAGCTGGCGTTTCCGACATGAGCCGCACGGTGGTCGCCTGCGGGGCGCTCGCGCTCCAGATCGGCCCGATCGCGAAGCGGCGCGGCTGGGACCCGGACGTGCGGCCGGTGCCGCCCGAGCTCCACAACCGGCCGGAGCGAATCCGCGCCGCCGTCGAGGACGCGGCGGCCGGCGACGACGTGGTGGTCGCCTACGCCCAGTGCGGCGCCGACCTGGACGGCTTCCACCGCTTCGAGGGCGCCGACTGCTACGAGGTCTACGGCGCGCGCCACGAGCCGGGCGTCTTCTTCCTCACCGACTTCCTCGTCCGCGCGTTCGACCGCGCCGTCGTGCGCCCGCTCGGGCTCGACCGCCACCCGGAGCTCCGCGACGACTACTTCCGCCACTACACACGAGTCGCCTGGCTGGCACAGCGGCCGACCCCGGAACTGCAGGCAAAGGCCGAGCGCGCCGCCGGGATCCTCGGCCTGCCGCTCGAGGTGCGCGAGGTCGGCGACTCGGGTCTGGAGGCCGCGCTCGAACGGCTGCTCGAAACGGAGGAGGCGACGTGCTGATCAACAAGATGCCCCGCTACGACATCCTGTCCGAGGAGGCGGTGGCCACGCTGGACAAGGGCTGGCGCCGCATCGTCTCCGAGCTCGGCATCGAGTTCCTCCACGACGACGCGCTCGACGCCTTCCGCAAGGCGGGCATGACCGTCGAGGACAAGAAGGTGATTCTCGATCCCGACTTCGTCCTCGAGCAGGTCGCCAAGGCGCCGCGCGAGTTCGACCTGCAGGCGCGTAACCCCGAGCACAGCGTCCACATCGGCGGCGACCACATGGTCTTCTCGCCGGTCTACGGCTGCCCGTTCATCCGGGACGGTCTCGAGCGGCGCGACGCCACACTGGCCGACTTCCAGAACCTGGCCCGCCTGGCTCAGAGCTTCCCGCAGCTCGACTCGGTCGGCGGGACGATCTGCGAGCCGAACGACGTGGCGCTCGACTCGCGCCACCTGGACATGGTCTTCAACCTCCTGACCCTCTCGGACAAGCCGTTCATGGGCTCGGTCACGTCTGGCCCGAACGCCGCGGACACGATCGCGATGGCGGAGATGGTTTTCGGCCGCGAGTCGATCGAGAAGACGCCCTGCGTCATCTCGCTGATCAACGTCAACTCGCCGCTCCGCTACGACGACCGCATGCTGGCGGCGCTGCTCGAGTACGCGCGCGCGAACCAGCCGACGATCGTGACGCCGTTCCTGCTCATGGGAGCCATGTCCCCCGTGAGCGTGGCCTCGGCGCTCGCGCAGCAGCTGGCCGAGGCGCTCGCCGGGATCGCGCTCGTCCAGCTGATCCGGCCCGGCTGCCCCGTCGTCTTCGGCTCCTTCCTGTCCAACACGGACATGCAGTCGGGCTCGCCGAGCTTCGGAACGCCCGAGTCGGCGCATCGGCCTCCTCTGCACGGGCCAGATGGCGCGGCACTTCGGGCTCCCGTGGCGCTCGGGCGGCGGGCTGACATCGAGCCAGGCGGTCGACGCGCAGGCGGCCTACGAGGCGATGATGACGATGCTGCCGACGATGCTCGCCGGGACGAACTACGTGATGCACGCGGCCGGCTGGCTCGAGTCGGGCCTCGTCTCCTGCTTCGAGAAGTTCATCGTCGACGTCGAGATCCTGCGGATGCTGGAGACCGAGTTCACGCCGCTCGAGGTGACCGAGGAGACGCTCGCGTTCTCGGCGCACGAGGAGGTCGGCGCCGGCGGGCACTTCCTCGGCGCCGTGCACACGCTCGAACGCTTCCGCGAGTGCTTCTACCGGCCGCTGCTCTCGTCGACGGCCAACTACGAGCGTTGGCAGCGGGACGGCGGCAAGGACGCGGCCGCCCGCGCGACGGACATCTACAAGCGGACGCTCGAGGAGTACGAGGAGCCGGCGATGGACGGCGAGCTGCGCGCCGAGCTGAAGGCGTACGTCGACCGCCGCCGCACGGAGCTGGGCGACTGAGCACGACCCGGCAGATGTTCGTGGACGGAGCCTGGGTCGAGGCGGCCTCCGGCCGGACGTTCACCGCCGACAGCCCGGCCACCGGCGAAACGATCGGTGAGGTCGCCGAGGGCGACCGCGACGACGCGCAGCGCGCGATCGAGGCGGCGGGCCGCGCCGCCGACGGGTGGGCCCGGCTGACGGCGTTCGAGCGGGCCGAGAAGATGCACGCGGTCGGCGACGCGATCGAGCGGCGCCGGGACGAGCTCGCGCGGACGCTGACGCTCGACCAGGGCAAGCCGCTCAGGGCCGAGGCCTACGACGAGGTCGAGGAGCTCCTCGTCTACTGGCGCATGGCGGCCGAGGACGGGAAGCGCCTCGAAGGACGGCTGCCGAACTCGTTCTCGCCCGGCAAGCGGGTCATGCTCGTCCGCCGGCCGCGCGGCGTGATCGGCGTGATCACGCCCTGGAACTGGCCGTACACGATGCCTGCGGAGCTGATCGCGCCCGCTCTCGCTTCCGGCAACGCCGTCGTCTGGACGCCGGCCGCGTCGACGTCGATCGCCGGCATCGCGCTGGCCGAGTGCATCGTCGAGGCCGACCTGCCGCCGGGCGTGTTCAACCTCGTCACCGGCCCGGGGCGCGTCGTCGGCGACGAGATCGCGCGCAACCCGGGCACGCACGGGATCGGGTTCATCGGCTCGACCGAGACCGGCCGCAAGGTGGCCGAGGCCGGCGCCGGCAAGGCGCTCGTCCTCGAGCTCGGCGGCAACGGACCGGTCGTCGTCATGGAGGACGCCGACCTCGACGCGGCCGCCGAGGCGACCATCACCGCGTGCTTCCTCTGCGCCGGCCAGAGCTGTACCGCCGGCGAGCGGCTGCTCGTCCACCGCGACGTCCGCGACGAGTTCGTGCAGAAGCTCGCCCGGCTCGTCGTCGAGCGCGTCGTGCTCGGCGACCCGTTCGCCGACGACACGACGATGGGGCCGCTGAACAACGAGCCGACCGCCGAGAAGATGGACGAGCACGTCGCCGACGCGCTCGAGCGCGGCGCCTCGCTCGTCTCGGGCGGCTCGCGGGCGGAGGGCTTCCCGACCGGCCTCTACTGGCAGCCGACGATCCTCGCCGACGTGCCGCCGGGCGCGCTCGTCGCAACGGACGAGACCTTCGGCCCCGTCGCGCCGGTCGTCGAGATCGGCTCGCTGGACGAGGCGATCGAGCTCGCGAACGCCTCGCCGTACGGCCTCCTGGCCGCGATCTTCACGGGCGACATCCGCCGTGGCCTCGAGTTCGCCGACCGCGTGCACACGGGCTGGGTGAACGTGAACGAGTCGTCGAACTACTGGGAGAGCCACCTTCCCTTCGGCGGCCGGTCGGGCACGGCGAGCGGCATCGGCCGTGTCGGCGGGACCGCTGCGATGGAGACGTTCACCGAGCTGCAGACCGTCGTCGTGTCGTGACCTGGGACTACGTCATCGTCGGGGGCGGTTCGGCCGGGTGCGCGCTCGCGAACCGGCTGAGCGAGGACCCGTCGACGCGCGTGCTCGTGCTCGAGGCCGGCCGGCCGGACTACGCGTGGGACCTCTACATCCACATGCCGGCCGCGCTCTCGTTCCCGATCGGCAACCGGTTCTACGACTGGAAGTACGAGTCCGAGCCCGAGCCGTTCATGCACGACCGCCGGATCTACCACGCGCGCGGCAAGGTGCTCGGAGGGTCGAGCTCGATCAACGGGATGATCTTCCAGCGCGGGAACCCGCTCGACTACGAGCGCTGGGCGGCCGACCCCGGCATGGAGCGCTGGGACTACGCGCACTGCCTGCCGTACTTCAAGCGAATGGAGACCTGCGCGGCAGGCGCCGACGAGTGGCGCGGCGGCGACGGCCCGATCGTGCTCGAGCGCGGCGAGGCGGCGAACCCGCTCTTCGGCGCCTTCCTCGATGCCGTGCAGCAGGCCGGCTACGCGCTGACGAACGACGTGAACGGCGCGCGGCAGGAGGGGTTCGCGACCTTCGACCGGACGATCCGCTCCGGCCGCCGCGTGAGCGCCGCCGTCGCCTACCTCCGCCCCGTGAGGAACAGGCCCAACCTGGAGGTGCAGTGCCGCCGCTTCGTGACGCGGATCGTGTTCGAGGGGACGCGGGCGGTCGGCGTCGAGGTCGCGGGCCGGGGACGTGATCCGGGCCGGCGAGGTGATCCTCTGCGGGGGCGCGATCAACTCGCCGCAGCTCCTTCAGCTCTCCGGGGTCGGCAACGCGGCCGAGCTCGAGGCGCTCGGCGTGCCGGTCGTCCACGACCTGCCCGGCGTCGGCGAGAACCTCCAGGATCACCTCGAGGTCTACGTCCAGTACGCGTCGAAGCAGCCCGTCTCGCTCGCGCCCGCGTACAGGTGGCGCAACCGGCCGCTCGTCGGGCTCCGCTGGCTCCTGCTCAAGAACGGGCCGGGAGCGACGAACCACTTCGAGGCGGGAGGCTTCGCGCGCTCGAACGACGAGGTCGCCTACCCCAACCTGATGTTCCACTTCCTGCCGATCGCGGTCCGCTACGACGGCACGGCACCGCAGGGGCACGGCTACCAGCTGCACGTCGGCCCGATGTACTCCGACGCGCGCGGCTCGGTGAAGATCGTCTCGACCGACCCGACGCGCCACCCGGCGCTCCGCTTCAACTACCTCTCGACCGACCAGGACCGCCGCGAATGGGTCGAGGCGATCCACGCTTCCCGCGCGATCCTCGGCCAGGCCGCGTTCGACGCCTTCAACGACGGCGAGCTGTCACCGGGGGACGCCGTGCGCAGCGACGAGGAGATCCTGGACTGGGTTGCCCGCGACGCCGAGACCGCGCTGCACCCGTCGTGCACGTGCCGCATGGGGACGGACGAGCGGTCAGTCGTCGACGCCGCAGACGATGCGCGTCCACGGCGTCGACGGCCTGCGCGTCGTCGACGCGTCGGTGCTGCCCTACGTCACGAACGGGAACATCTACGCGCCGGTGATGATGGTCGCGGAGAAGGCGGCCGACCTCATCCTCGGTGCGACGCCGCTCGATCCGATCCGGCTGCCGTTCTACCGCTACGAGCCGGACGCCCTGGCGCGAAACACGGCCGAGTAGTCGAGCCGGCCGAGCCCCCGCTCCTGTGCGTCGCGGTAGGCGTCGAGCGCCGCGCGGGCGACACCGGGGTCGACGCCGTGCTCTCCGGCGAGCCGGCAGGAGAGCTCCAGGTCCTTGACGATCAGGTCGACCATGAACATCGGCTCGAAGCCCCGGTTCGCGGGGTGCGAGGGATCGGCGCCGGGCAGCGGGAAGCGCGTCCGCAGGACGCGGGAGTCGCCGGTCGAGTGGGTCACGAGCTCGTAGAACGTCGACGCGTCGATCCCCGCGCGCTCCGCGACCGCGCACGCCTCGGCGATCCCGACCATGTTCACGCCGGCCATCAGGTTGTTGCAGAGCTTGACCACCTGGCCCGAGCCCGGCCCGCCGACGAGGACGACGACCGACCCGAGTGCCCCCAGAAGCGGCTCGACCCGCGCGAACGCAGCCTCCGAGCCGCCCACGAAGATGCTGAGCGTCCCCGCCTCGGCGCCGATCGGCCCGCCGCTGACGGGCGCGTCGAGCGCGTCGATGCCGGCGCCGCCCAGCTCCTCCGCGAACCGGCGCGCGAGCGTGGGCGGGCCGGTGGACATGTCCACGAACGTCGTGACGCCCGTTCCGGGCAGTCCGCGCGCGACCGCCTCGACCGCCTCCGGCGAGGGCAGGGACGCGATCGCCACCTCGGCGGGCTCTCCGGGCTCGGCACCGGCGAGCGCGTCTACCCGCGCCGGGTCGAGGTCGTGGCCGATCACCTCGTGCCCCGCCGCGACCAGATTCCGCGCCATCGGCAGGCCCATCGTCCCGAGCCCGTGGAACGCGACCCGGGTCACCGGTCGACCGGCTCCTTGCCGAAGAACGTGTTCGAGATCGCGTAGAAGACGGCGATGCCCGCAAAGCAGCACACGCTCGCGACCGGGCTCGCGAACGCGACCAGCGTCGCCGCCAGGTAGAGCGGCATGCCGGGCAGATAGCTCCGCGAGATCCCACTCACCTCCTTCGGGTCGGCGTCGGAGCGCAGGACGTGCAACCGGCCGTAGTGCCAGAACGCACTGAAGAAGATCGACAGGTAGATCCCCGTGCAGCCGTAGGCGATCGCGGCCGATTTGGCGCCGCTGTCGCGGATGTGCTCGCCGATCAGGGCCGTGGGAAAGGGGATGAACACGATCCCCATCAGGAGCAGCAGGTTGAGGAAGAGCAGGACGCGGTCGGCGCGGGCGAGCTGGTTCATCAGATGGTGGTGGTTGACCCACATCACGCCGATCGTCAGGAAGCTGAACGCGAACGCCGCGTAGTCCGGCCAGTGGTGGGCGAGCCGGTCGTGGATCGCGAGCAGGTTGATCACGAGCAGCGTGATCGCGATCGCGAACACGCCGTCGCTGAACGCGTCCATCCGTGCCTTCGCCATCGCATCGATAATCCACACGGAGTCGGATGACCGAGATCGACGCGATCCTCGAGCAGCTCCTGGCGGCGACCGGCGCCAGCCGGGTGACGCTGCGAGAGGACGTGCCCGGCGACGTCTTCCCGGTGACCCACGAGGCGCTCGCCGACGGGACGCCCCCCATCACGGGCGTGGCCACGCCGGACATGGCCCGTCAGCCGGTCGTGCTCGAGGTCGGGCAAGGCCGCCAGGTCGTCCAGGACGACTGCCTCGCGTCCTCCGACGAGCCGCACTTCCGCGCGATGCTCGAGCTCTACGGCGGCTTGCGGGCGCAGATCGTGACCCCCGTCGTCCACGACGGACGCGTCGTTGCGATCGTCTCGCTGCACCAGCTCGGCCGCAAACGGCAGTGGTCGGAGGACGAGATCGCGGCGGCGAGCGGCGCCGCCGAGCGGGTGGGCGAGCTCCTGTGATCGTCCCCAGGACGAGCGTGCACAACCGCTGGCATCCCGCGCTGCCGGCCGGCGGCGACGGTCGCGCCGGGCGACGAGATCACGCTCGACTGCACCGACGGCATCGGCGGCCAGCTCACGCGCGCGAGCACGCACGCGGACGCCGGGCGTCTCGATCTCGGCCTCGCACATCCGCTCACCGGGCCGGTCTTCGTCGAGGGCGCCGAGCCCGGCACTACGCTCGAGGTCGAGTTCGTCGCCTACGAGCCGGACGACTTCGGAACGACCGCGGTCATCCCCGGCTTCGGCTTCCTCGCCGACCTGTTCCCCGAGCCGTACCTCGTCAAGTGGGAGATCGCGGACGGGGTCGCGCGCTCGGAGGAGCTGCCCGGCGTGGCGGTGCCGCAGGACATGTTCGCCGGCGTCGTCGGCGTCGCGCCGTCACCGGAGCGCCTCGCCGGCTACCTGGCACGCGAGGAGGCGCTGCGAGAGCGCGGCCAGCCGGTGGCCGACTCGATGCCCGAGGGGGCCGCTGCCGCCCGAGGCGGCCGAGGGCGCGCGCACGATCCCGCCGCGCGAGACCGGTGGGAACATGGACATCCGCCATCTCGTCGCCGGCTCGAAGCTCTGGCTGCCGGTGGACGTTCCGGGAGCGCTCTTCTCGGTCGGCGACCTGCACTTCGCGCAGGGCGACGGCGAGGTGTGCGGGACGGCGATCGAGGTGGCCGGCTCCGTGACCGTGCGCTTCGCCGTGCACGACGTGCCGGCGCCCGGGTTCCCGGCCTACGAGACGCCCGGGGGCCGCCGCGTCGAGCGGTCGTTCGCCACGGTCGGCATCCCCGTCGACACGGGCATGGACCTGAACGCCGCCGCCCGCGCTGCGCTCCTCGAGATGATCGGCCACCTGGAGCGCCGGTACGGCTTCGAGCGGCCGGCCGCGTACGCGCTCTGCTCGGCCTGTGTCGACCTCCGGATCTCCGAGGTCGTGGACGTGCCGTACCCGATCGTGTCCGCGCTGCTTCCACTCGACGTGTTCGAGCAAACAATTGGCACGAACCTGCAGGTGTTGTAGCCTCGAGTTCGAAGACTCATCGGACGGCGACTCAGAGGGGGCAGGAATGAAGACAAGACTTGTTGTGCTCGGCTTGCTCGCGGCGTGCGCGACGCTCGCGGTAGCACTTGGTAGCGGATCCGCCGGAGCGTCGCAGGGGCCGGCCGCGACCGCGCGTGCGCTCGGCGGCCACAGCTCGAACAGCCCGACGCAAAGCTTCGCGCCGCCGGCGGCGTGTAGTCCCTGCCTGTATTACAGCGGGGACTTCGACCCCAACGACGCGAACGCGAACGGGTTGGCCAACGAGAGCGACGCGATCGTCACCACCGGCTCCAGCCAGTACTCGCCTGTAACGCCCAACGTGCCCTGGCATGTCAGCGGCCTGTTCATCAACACGCTCTCGGGCCTGATCCCGACCAGCGCCACCTGGGAGATCCGGACCGGCGTCAGCGAAGGGAACGGCGGCACCCTCGTCGCATCCGGTTCGGGCGCCGTGACCCAGACTCCGACCGGCCGCAGCGCCTTCGGCTTCACGGAATACACCGACTCCGTCGCGGTCTCGGTCGTACTCAACGCGGGCACGACCTACTGGATCAACGTCACGCCGGTGTGCGCCGCCTGCGTCAACCGGGCCTTCGAGACGAACGTTCCCCCGGCGACGGCGGCCAACCACGTTGGCCCCGCGAACGTCCTGGACCTGTCGTTCTGGAACTCGGCCTTCTTCGCGGAGAACTTCACGAACTCGAATAACGGCGGAGTCTTCCATCTGTTCTCGTTCGGCGTTGCGGGAACGAGCAATCCCACGATCACGGTGACGAAGCACCTGATCAGCAGCTCGCTCGATCCGGCGAAGTTCAACCTGCGGATCGACAACATCACCTATGCCGCCAACGTCGGTGACGGGGGCACGACCGGTGCGATCACGGTCCTCCCGGGCACGCACACCGTGTCGGAAACGGCCGGAATCAATGCGAACATGAGCAACTACCAGGCTCGGATCGCGTGCTCAGACGGCTCGGCCGTCTACGGCACCAGCCTTCAGGTCACTGTCGCCCTGGGCGACCAGCTGAACTGCACGATCACGAACACGCGCAAGCTGTTCAGGGTCGGCTAGGCAACTCGAAACGGACATGGCCGAGGGACAGTCCCTCGGCCATGTCCAGCGCTGTCTAGTCCCTGAGCGGCACGGCGTACGAGGGCATCGGTGCCCCGGTCGCGCCGCGGAGCTTCATCGGGAAGCCGAGGAAGGCGAACTCGTACTGCTTCTCGGCCGCGATCTCCTCCATGTTGACGACCTCGATGATCTGCGCGCCGGCGGTCGAGAACATGTACGCGTGGACGGGCAGGAACGCGTCCGGCTCGTCCCACGGCAGCACCTCGAGGCCGATCGTGTCGCCGGCGATGCACATCGCGCCGGCCTCCTCGCACAGCCACTTCGCCGACGGAAGCGTGATCCCCGGCGGCTTCTGCGAGGTAGCCGTCGAAGTCGGGCCAGGCCCGCATCCGCCCGGTCCGGACGAGCACGACGTCCTTCTTGCGGAGCTCGACGCCCTGCTTCGCGACCGTGTCCTGGAGATCCTTGCGGCGTGATCCGCGTAGCCGCGCGTCGAGCTCGTCGACGCCGTGCATCCCGGCGACGTCGAGCAGCACGCCGCGCGCGATGATCGGCGGGTACTTGTCGAGCCCGCCCTTGTTCCAGATCCGGCTGCCGAGATCCTTGTCCGCCGTCCAGCCGTTCCAGAACATGCCGTGGTGACCGAGGTGGTTGAGCGTGTCGACGTGCGTGCCGCAGTGCGTGTACAGGTGGATCGAGTCGCCGCAGTACGAGTACTTCTCGTGCACGTGCCGCGCCGACGCCGGAGAGGTTGTCGTTGATCGAGCCCTGCGGGCGTGTGCGTCATCCAGATCCCGTAGGGCGGATCGCCGGCCGCGACCCAGGACGGCATGCCGATGAAGTACTCGACGTTGAGGTCGAAGACGTGGCCGCCGCTCAGATGCTCGAGGATCGCGCGGTTCGTCTCGGGCGTGATCCAGTTCAGCCGTCCGATCTCGTCGTCCGGCGCCCCAGGGGCTCTTCGAGACCTTCAGCCCGTCCTTGTCGATGATCGCCTCCGGGACGAGCTCGTGATCCTTGACGGTCATGCTCACTCGAACCTCCTTCTAGGTCGTGACGCTGCTGGGTCTCCTCGACGAGAGCGCCGTAGAGATCGGGTCGGCGGTGGCCGAACAGGTGCATCTCGTACTCCCCGGGGGCGGGGACGATCGACTTGTCGCGCGCCCGCTCGAGGTCGACGTCGGCGACGAGCAGCGCCTCGCTCGTCGCGTCGGTCTCCGCCAGGCGGTGCCGGTCGGGTCGACGATCTGGCTGCGGCCGCAGAACTCGGCCGTCCGCTCCTTGCCCACGCGGTTCGCGACGAGCAGATAGATGCGGTTCTCGAACGCGCGCGCAGTCGTGAGCAGCTCGGCGTTGGCCGCCGCCGCGAGCGGCCAGTTCGTCGGCAGGCAGACGATCTCCGCGCCCGCGAGCGCGAGCGACCGGGTCACCTCCGGGAAGCGCAGGTCGTAGCAGATCTCGAGTCCGATCCGGCCGATCGGCGTGTCGAAGACCGGCAGCTCGTCGCCCGGCGCGCACGAAGCGGTCGACGCCGAGGAACGGCAGGTGGCTCTTGCGATAGGAGCCGACGAGCCCGTCCGGGCCGACGAGCACGGCCGCGTTGTGGATCGACGTCGCCGTCGCGCTCGAGCAGGCCGCAGACGACGTGCGCGTCGAGACGGCGGCACGCGTCCTCGAGGACGGCCGTGGACGGCCCGGGGATCTCCTCGGCGATACGGCAGCGCCTCGTCGGCGCTCTCGTACACGTAGCCGGGGATCGCGCACTCGGGCAGGACGAGCAGCTCGGCGCCCGCAGCGACCGCCTCCTCGAGGCGTGCCGAGACAGAGGTCGAGATTCCGCTCCTTCTCGGCCAGCTTCGGCTCGATCTGGGCTACCGCTACCCGCATCGGCGCCCGGAGTCTAAAGTCTGACATCGAGATGCGGAAGATTCGCTTCTACTACGACATCGTCTGCCCGTACTCGTACATGGAGTCGCGCACGGTCGAGGCCGCGGAGGACGCCGGCGAGGTCGACGGTCGACTGGCTGCCGTTCGAGCTGCGGCCGGCGCCGAAGGCGCTGCTCGAGCCGCGCGGCGACCATCTGCGCGTCGACTGGACGCAGCACGTCTACCGCCGCGCGCTGGCGCTCGGCGTCGAGATCCACCTGCCGCGCTATCAGCCCCGCTCGACGCTCATTCTCGCCGCCTGCCTCTGGGCCGGCGACGAGGGGCGGCTGCGGCCGTTCAAGCACGCGCTCTACGAGGCGTTCTTCTGCGAGGGCGAGGACATCGCAACCGATGCCGAGATCCGCCGTGCGGCTGATCGGGTCGGCCTCGACCCCGACGGCGCGATCGCCGCCGCCTACTCGCCCGAGCGGATCGACGCAGCATCGCGGACGATCCGCGCGCGAGGCCGAGGCGGCGGGCGTCCGCGGTGTCCCCTCGCTCCTGACGCCGGAGGGCGAGTCCCACTGGGGCATGGGCGGCCTCGAGCGCCTGCTCGCGGGCGAGCCGCTCGTGCCGAGGGCGGTCTAGCCGTGCCCGAGAACTACTTCGGCGAGCAGGTTGCGGCGCGGTACGACGACGACGCCGAGATCTTCGCCCCTGGCGCCGTCGACCCGGTCGTCGACTTCCTCGCCGAGCTCGCCGGCGATGGGGCGGCGCTCGAGCTCGGCATCGGGACGGGCCGCATCGCGCTGCCGCTCGCGCGGCGCGGCGTACGCGTGAGCGGGATCGACCTGTCCGAGGAGATGGTCGCGAGGCTCCGCGCCAAGCCCGGCGCGGACGAGATCGACGTGACGATCGGCGACTTCGCGACGACCAGGGTCGACGGCACGTTCCCGGTCGCGTACCTCGTCTTCAACACGATCGGGAACCTCACGACGCAGGAGGCGCAGGTCGCCTGCTTCCGAAACGTCGCCGCGCACCTCGAGCCGGGCGGCTGCTTCGTGATCGAGCTCGGCATCCCGGATCTCCAGCGGCTGCCGCCGGGCGAGACGATGCGGGTCTTCCATGCGAGCGAGACGCACTGGGGCATCGACGAGTACGACGTCGTCGAACCAGGGGCTCACGTCGCATCACTTCGGGCTCGTCGACGGACACTGGGAGCTCATCTCGATGCCGTTCCGCTACGTCTGGCCGTCGGAGCTCGACCTGATGGCGCAGCTCGCCGGCATGACGCTGCGCGAGCGCTTCGCGCGACTGGAACCGCGAGCCGTTCACGAGCGAGAGCCGGAAGCACATCTCGGTCTGGGAGAAGAGCTAGGCGGTCTCGATCGCGGCCGCTTCGGCCAGCCCGAGCTCCTCGATCGCCGTCTCGCGCATCCTGTACTTCTGGATCTTCCCGGTCACCGTCATCGGGAACGCGTCCACGAACTTCCAGTAGCGCGGGATCTTGAACGTCGCGATCGGCGCCGCGGCACGCCGCTGCGAGCTCGTCCTCGCCGGCCGTCGCGCCCTCGCGGAGCCGGACCCAGGCCATGACCTCCTCGCCGTAGCGCGCGCTCGGCACGCCGATCACGTACGCCTCGGTCACGTCCGGAAGCGTCAGCAGGAACTCCTCGACCTCGCGCGGGTAGATGTTCTCGCCGCCGCGGATGATCACGTCCTTGATGCGGCCGACGATGCTCACGTAGCCCTCGTCGTCCATCACCGCCAGGTCGCCGGTGTGCATCCAGCCGGCCGGATCGATCGCCTGCGCGCGTCGCCTCGTCGTCGTCCCAGTAGCCGAGCATGACGCTGTAGCCGCGCGTGCACTGCTCGCCCGGCGTCCCGCGCGGCACGATGCGCCCGGTCGCGGGGTCGACGACCTTGATCTCGAGGTGCGGGTGCACCCGGCCGACGGTCGTGACGCGCTTGTCGACCGGATCGTCGACGGAGCTCTGCGTCGAGACCGGCGACGTCTCGGTCATGCCGTAGCAGATCGTCACCTCCTCCATGTGCATCAGCGTGCGCACGCTCTTCATCGTCTCGATCGGGCACGGCGAGCCGGCCATCACGCCGGTGCGCAGGCTGGACAGGTCGAAGTCGCGCGAAGCGCGGGTGCTCGAGCTCGGCGACGAACATCGTCGGCACGCCGTAGAGCGACGTGCAGCGCTCGGCCTCGACGGCCTCGAGCACGGCGAGCGGATCGAACGACTCGCCGGGGACGACGACGCAGGCGCCGCGCGTCATGCAGGCGAGGTTGCCGATGCACCATGCCGAAGCAGTGATAGAAGGGCACCGGCACGCAGACGCGGTCGTCCTCGGTGTAGCGCAGCGTCCCGGCGATGAAGTGGCCGTTGTTGAGGATGTTGTGGTGCGAGAGCGTCGCGCCCTTCGGGAACCCGGTCGTCCCGGACGTGTACTGGATGTTGATCGGGTCGTCGAACTGGAGCGCGGCTTCGCGCGTGGCACAGCACCGTCTCGGGCACGTCGTCGCCGTCGGCGAGCAGCGCGTCCCAGCCGTCGTCGAGCACGAGCGCCTCCTCGAGCGCCGGGCAGCGGGCGCGCACGTCGTCGAGCATCGCCGACGTAGTCCGCGTCGCGGAAGCCGCGCGCGAGCAGCAGGAGACCGATCCCGGAGCGCGTCAGCGCGTACTCGAGCTCGCTGCGCTTGTAGGCCGGGTTGACGTTGACGAGGATCGGCGCCGACGCGCGCCGTCGCGTACTGGCTGACGACCCACTCGGCGCGGTTCGGCGCCCAGATGCCGACGCGGTCGCCCCTCTCGACCCCGCGCGCGAGCAGGCCCCGCGCGGCCCGCCCCGACTCCTCCCACAGCTCGCGGTACGTCGCGCGATAGCCCTGGTGACGGACGACGAGCGCCTCGCGGTCGCCGAACCGCTCGACCGTCGCCCGCAGCCGCTCGCCGATCGTGTCGCCGAGCAGCGGCACGTCGCTCGCGCCGTGCGCGTACGAGAGCGCGCTCACGTGTCCGGGCGTGCGCGGGCACGGGCGCGCAGCTCGAACTTCTTCACCTTGCCGGTCGACGTCTTCGGCAGCTCGCCGAACTCGATCTCGCTCGGCGCCTTGAACCCGGGCAGCGTCTCGCGCGAGAACGCGATCAGCTCCTCGGCCGTCAGCGTCGCCCCCGGCCGCAGCGTCACGTAGCCCTTCGGCCGCTCGCCCCACTTCTCGTCCGGGATCGCGACGACCGCCGCCTCGAGCACGTCCGGATGGCGGACGAGCGCGCGCTCGACCTCGATCGTCGAGATGTTCTCGCCGCCCGAGATGATGATGTCCTTGGCGCGGTCGCGCACCTCGATGTAGCCGTCCGGGTGCATGACGGCGAGGTCGCCCGGAGTGGAACCAGCCGCCGCGGAACGCCTCGGCCGTCGCCGCCTCGTCGCGCGAAGTAGCCCTTCATCACGTTGTTGCCGCGCATCACGACCTCGCCCATCGTCTCGCCGTCGGCGGGCACGTCGTTCATCTCCGCGTCGACCACTCGCACCGCGTCGGACGTGACGAGCCCGACGCCCTGCCGGGCCCGCAGGCGCGCCCGCTCCTCGTCGCCCGCCTCGTCCCACTCGGCGTGCCACTCGCAGACCGTGATCGGCCCGTAGGTCTCGGTCAGGCCGTAGACGTGGTTGATCCGGAAGCCGAGCGCCTCCGTCCGCGAGATCACGGCCGGCGGCGGCGGCGCACCCGCGGTCGTCACCTGCACCGGCCGCTCCAGCACGTGCGCGGCCGGGTCGGCGCCGAGCATCACGAGCACGGTGGGCGCGCCGTTCAGGTGCGTGACGCCCTCGTCGGCGATCAATTGCCAGACGAGCGGCGGATCGACCCTGCGCAGGCAGACGTGCCTGGCGCCGACGGCGGTGACGGCCCACGTGAAGCACCAGCCGTTGCAGTGGAACATCGGCAGCGTCCAGAGGAAGACCGATCGCGAGTCGAGCCGCGCGTGGTGCGCCTCCGCGAGCGCGTTCATGTACGCGCCACGGTGCGTGTACATGACGCCCTTCGGCCGGCCGGTCGTGCCGCTCGTGTAGTTGATCGAGATCGTGTCGTCCTCCGTCTCGAGGCGGTCCTCCGGCTCGCCGTCACCGGCGCCGGCGAGGAACGCCTCGTACTCCTCGCCGATCACGAGCGTCCGCTCGACCGACGCACCCTCGACGAGCTCCGCAAGCGAGGGATCGACCACGAGCAGACGCGCGCCCCGAGTGGTCGAGGATGTACCCGACCTCGTCCGCGAGCAGCCGCGTGTTGACGGCGACGAGCACAGCGCCCGCGGCCGGCACGCCGAAGTGGGCCTCGAGCAGCTCCGGCGTGTTCAGCGCGAGGTAGGCGACCCGCTCGCCCTTCTCGATCCCGGCCTCCTGCAGCGCGACGGCCAGCCGGCGCGACCGCTCGCGCAGCTCTGCCCACGTCAGCCGGCGATCGCCGTCGACGACTCCGACCGCGTCCGGGAACACGGCGGCCGTTCGCTCCAGGAAAGCGAGCGGCGTCAGCGGCGACAGGTGCACCGGCGCTTCGATGGCGTTACCCTAGGGCGATCGTGGCGCTGACGGCAAGCGACACCGCTTTCCGGAACCTGCTCGTGACGCGGGAAGGCCCGGCGGCGACGATCACGCTCAACCGGCCGGAGAAGCGGAACGCGCTCTCGCTCGAGCTGATGGAGGAGCTGATCGCCGCGCTCGACCTGGTCGGCGGCGAGCGGGACGTGCGCGCGATCGTGGTCGCGGGCGCAGGCCCCGCCTTCTCTGCCGGTCACGACCTGGGCGAGATGGTCGGCCGCGACGCCGCCTTCTACGAGCGGCTGTTCGACGTCTGCACCGTGATGATGGAGACGATCCACCGCGTCCCGCAGCCCGTGATCGCGAAGGTGCACGCGACGGCGACCGCGGCGGGCTGCCAGCTCGTCGCGTCGTGCGATCTCGTCGTCGCCGCCGAGGAGGCGAGGTTCGCGACGCCGGGCGTCAAGATCGGGCTCTTCTGCTCGACGCCGATGGTGCCGATCTCGCGCGCGGTCGGGCGCAAGCGCGCGCTGCAGCTCCTGCTCACGGGCGACCCGATCGACGCGCACACGGCCGCCGACTGGGGGCTCGTCAACCTGGTCGTCCCGGCCGCCGAGCTGGATGCGGCCGTCGCCGTGCTCGTCGAGAAGATCGCCCGCTCGAGCCCGCTGACGGTCGGGATCGGCAAGGAGGCGTTCTACCGCCAGGTCGACCTGGACGAGCACGGCGCGTACGAGCTGACCCGGCGCGTCATGACCACGAACGCCGAGGCGGGCGACGCGCAGGAGGGCATGAGCGCCTTCCTCGAGAAGCGCCCGCCCGAGTGGCGTGGCGCGTAGCGCAATCCGAACGGGCGCTCGCTCCGAAGAACACGTGCGGGGACGGCGATCCGTCGAGGAACCCTCGCCGTCCAGGATCGCCGTCCCGGCTTCGCTCGCTCGCGCGGTCCGGAAGTTCCCCGATGCCCCGCCTGCCGCCGGATGCGACCCTTTCAGGCGATCGAAAGGAGGCACGTATGGACGTGCAGGAGTTGATCGCGGAAGCGCGCGACGCGATGACCGCGCGGCGCGTCTACGGCGATCCCTACGAGCGCGACGGGGTCACGGTGATCCCGGCCGCGGCGGTGCGCGGCGGCAGCGGAGGGGGCAGCGGCCGGAGCGACGAGGGCGAGGGAGGCGGCGGCGGATTCGGCCTCACGGCCAGGCCGGTCGGCGCCTGGGTGATCACCGACGAGGGCGTCACCTGGAAACCCGCGCCGGACGTGAACCGCATCGTCCTCGGCGGCCAGCTGGTCGGGCTGGCGGCAGTGGTGTTTCTGGGACGCGTGCTCCTCGCGCGGGCCCGCAGGACGTCGGTCTAACGGAGTCGCGCCGTCGGCGAGGGCGAGCCCGCCGACGGCGCTTCCCCATTCTCGCCTACGAGATCAGCTGCCGCACTTCACGAGCCCGGCAGTGCGCCAGGCGATGTTCGCCTTGGCGTTGACGGTGTTGAGCTTCGGCTCGGCATTGATGACCGTCTGCTTCGGGTTGGAGCTCGTCTTCAGCTTCGCGATCAGGCTGTGGAGAGCAGCCTCGAACGCGCTCTGGGCCTTGATCGCGGCCGCGACGGGCTTCGCCAGGCTCGACGGCGGCTTCACGGCCGTAATCTGCACGAGCAGCTGGTCGGAGAGCTTGGCCGCCTTCTGGAAGTACGGCACGAGCCCTTTCGCCGTCGTCGGCTTGGGAATCGCGTTGATCGCGGCGATGCCCTTCACGCACATTGCGTTGACGTGTGCCTTGTAGGCGCTCGGGCTGGTCGAGACCGCCGCCGTCGCGGACGACGCGAGGACAGCAGCAAGGACCAACGCGAGCAGCGCCTTCTTCAAGTGAATCCCCCCTGGTGGATGAGCGGCCTGCCGCCGCGACTGGACTGCCCGGCCATGGTAGCGGGACTCCTGACCGACTCTGAGGCTCAAGAACTGCCCCTGCCGTGCCGATGAAGGCGCCAAGGGAATGCCGGAGCGCCGGACGACGACCCCTACCTCGTCGGACGCACGCCTTGTGCGGCGGTTGGCGAAGCGCGACCGAACTGCCGCGGACGAGCTCTACGCACGCGACTCCCCTCGACTGTTTGCACTCGGGTACCGGCTGACGGGCAGCCGCGACCGGGCCGTCGAATTCGCCGCGGAGGTGTTCCTCCGAGCACTCTCGGCCCTCGAGGAGATCGAGCGAGAGGGACTCGACCTCTCCACGTACCTGATCGTGTCGGCGAAGAACCTGTTCCTCGAGGACGCCGACGCGGCCGGCCGTCGCGGACCGACGCGCAAGCGTGCGAGCGAGGACGAGACATGGGTCTGGGACGACTCCGAGCGAGGTGCGATGACACGCCGTCAGCAGGAGGACCTGCGCCTCGTGAGCGTCAGCCTGCCGCCCGCGCAGCGGCTCGCGCTCGCACTCCTCGAGCTGGAGCGACTGCGCTACGCCGAGATCGCCTCCCTGCTCGACCAGAGCGAGGCCGAGACCGCGCAGGCGATCGCCGCCGCCCGCAAGCGCCTGCGCCTGCAGCTCGGGCTCACAGAGGTTCGACGAACCCTCCCGTCCGTGTGCAGCCTCGTACTGCCGCTGCTGTCGGCTCACCTCGACGGCGAGCTCACGGGGGCCAAGCTCGAGGAGACAGCCGCTCATCTCGAGGCGTGCGAGGTCTGCCAGTCCGAATTCCACGACCTGCAGGAGGTTCAGCGGCGCTACCGGGAGTTCATCCCGGCCGCGCCGACTGCGGAGCTGCGCGACCGGATCGAGCTCGCGCTCGCCGGGATCGGCTTCTGGGACCGGCCTCCCGACCCGCGCTCGCGGAAGCGGCTCGTCGCCGCGGTCGCAGTAGCGGCGGCGCTCGCACTCGCGGGCATCGGGGCTGCGTACCTGTTCGCGGGGAGCGGGCCGACCCGGCGCGTCGTCGAGCCCGCCGCTCCTCCGCCCACGCCGATTCCTGCGGCGCCGTCCGGCACGCAGCGGGCCGCCGGACACCGGGCACCCCGCCACTCGGGCCACGGCGCCAAGAAGCAGGGGAACCAGGGCGCGAGCAAGACCTCTGGCTCCACCCGCCGTACGCCGGCGAGCCCGGTGAGCGCCGTCACCACAACCGGGTCGACGTCAACGCATCCGAGCACCCCACCGAAGGCACCGGGGACGACGACTCACTCGTCCGGAAGCGGCAAGGGACACTCGGGCGGGCGCTCCGGCGCTTCCCCGCCGCCCCCGTCCTCGCCTCCCGCGCCGCCTTCGTCTTCGCCGACCCCGCCGCCGTCCCCATCACCGCCCCCGGCCTCGCCGCCCCCACCTTCTCCTCCGCCGGCTTCTCCCCCGCCCCCGTCTTCCCCGCCTCCGCCGTCGCCGCCGCCCCCACCCCCGCCGCCGAAGCCGCCGCCGCCTCCGCCTCCGCCACCTCCGCCACCGCCACCCCGCCACCACCGCCACCGCCGCGCCAGCCGTCCACGCTCTCGCTCTCCTGCTCCCTCACCCAGACCGGCGTTACCGACAGCGGCACGCTCTCGCCGGCGATCGCGGGCGCATCGATCTCGATCGTCTACACGCCGGCCTCAGGATCGGCGGTCACACACACGCAGTCGACCGACGGCTCCGGCGGCTACTCGGACGGCTTCGCCCCGACGATTCCCGGCGTGTGGCACGTGCAGGCTCACTGGGGCGGCGACGAAACGCATCTGCCGTCGGACTCGTCGGTCTGCACGCTGACCGTCGGCCGCGCGTAGACCGTCGCCTCAGGTCGAGATCATCTTCTTCTCGATGCCGACGCCGGCCGCGACGGCGCGCTCGTACTCGAGCGGCACCGTGGCCGAGTCCTGGAGCGCGATGCCCGGTCGAGTCGAACACCGTGATCTGGTCGTCGGACTGGCGCCCCTCGAGCTCGCCGCAGATCACCTTGCCGATCTCGCCGGCGAGGTCGTCCTCGGTGATCACACCTTCCGCGCAGCGGCACGTTGATCTCGCCGTCCTCGCGGCACTGGCGGATGTCGTCGACGAAGACGCGGGCGCGCTGCGAGCGTGCTGCGGGTCGAGCTCCTGCTCGCCGGCGAGGTCGGCGCCGAGCGCGGCGATGTGCGTCCCCGGCGAGACCCAGTCGTCGTCGACGAGGTAGCGGCGCGCGTGCGTCCCGGTGACGATCACGTCGGCGCCGCGCACGGCCTGCTCGACGTCCGTCGTCGTCTGCAGCTCGAGGTGCGGGTAGGACGGCTGCTCGGCGGCGACGAAGCGGTCGAGCGACTCCTGCGTCCGGCTCCAGATCCGCACCTCGTCCCAGCCGAAGACCGCGTCGCAGGTCGCGAGCGTCCCCTTGCCGACGCTGCCCGAGCCGAGGATCGCGAGCACCTTCGAGTCCTTGCGCGCGAGCCACTTCGCCGACACGGCGGCCGACGCGCCCGTGCGCATCAGCGTGTGGTGCGAGCCGTCGCAGATCGCGAGCGGGAAGCCGGTCTCGGGATGCGTGTAGACGAGGATCGAGAAGACGGCGGGCAGCTCGTACTTCGAGTTGTCCTCGCGGATCGAGACCCACTTGCACGCGGCCGCCTCGGGCTCCTCGATCCAGGACGGCATCACCTCCCACTCGCCCTGGTAGCGGTCGAGGACGATGTGGCCCTTGGGCTCCATGTAGACGCGGCCGAGACCGTGCATGCGGAAGGCGTGCTCGACGCAGTCGACGTACTCGGCCGGGGGTGAGGAGGCCGATCATGTCGGTCCGGCCGAGGATCAGCGTCTTCCGGTGCCGCCAGCTCTCCGCCGCCATCCGGCCGACTCTACTGAGAGACCGTTGTAGAGTCCCCGGATGGACCGGAGTCGATCGGGAGCGGAGCGCGGCGCGGATCGAGCACGACATCGAGACGCTCGCCGGCCGCCGCCTACACGCTTTCCGACGAGGCGATCCGCCGCTACGCCTACACGCCCGTCTACCGGGCGACGCTCGACTACTTCACGCGCCGCGCTCGCGCGAGCTCGGCTTCGACGTCTCCGAGGACCCGGTCGGCACGCTCGTCGCGCGCAACCGGCCCGCGCGGCGAGAAGGTGTTCGGCATCGGCTCGCACTGCGACTCGAACCGGAACGGCGGCAAGTACGACGGCACGATGGGCGTCGTCACGGCGCTCGAGGTCTGCCGGCTGAACGCCGAGCTCGGGCCTCGACCTGCCGCTCCAGCTCGATCTCCTTCCTGGAGGAGGAGGGCTCGGGCTTCGGCCAGATGCTGCTCGGGAGCCGGATCATGGCTCCAGCGGGTCACCGAGGAGGAGCTGCGCGAGACGCTTTCGTGCCGATCGACGACGGACGGCCGCTTCTGGGAGCACGCCGCGCGGCGCCGGCTACGAGCCCGAACGCTGGCGCGAGTCGATCCACGTCCTCGACGACCTGACGGGCTGGATCGAGATGCACATCGAGCAGGCCCGCGTCCTGCAGGACACGGGCAACCGGATCGGCGTCGTCACCGCGATCGCCGGCTACGTCCACGCGGACATCATCGGTCGACGGGCGCGCCGACCACGCAGGGGCGACGCCGATGGACTTCCGGCTCGACCCGGGCGTCGTCGCCGCCGAGTGCATCCTCGAGCTCGAACGGCTCGCGCGCGCGGCCGGCAAGGGCACGGTCGGCACCGTCGGCGAGATCGAGTTCGAGCCGGGGCTGATCAACGTCGTCCCGGCGCGGGTGCGCTTCTCGGTCGACATCCGCGGCGTCGACGAGGACGCGTTCCGCGGCGTCGCGCGCGACATCGCCGCCTTCGCGAGCGAGGCCGCGGCGCGACGCGGGATGACGGCCGAGTTCCGCGCAGCGTCAGACGCTGGCCGCGACCCCGATGGACGCGAGCATCGTCTCGGCACTCGAGACCGCGGCGCAGGAGAGCGGGCGAGCCCTTCATGCTCATGCCCTCCGGCGCCGCGCACGACACGATGTGCGTCGCAGAGCGGGTCCCGAGCGCGATGGTCTTCGTCCCCTGCAAGGACGGGATCAGCCACTCGCCGCTCGAGGACGCGAGCCCGGCGGACGCCGCGCTCGCCGCCGAGATCATCCTGAAGGCGATCCGCTCGCTGCAGTAGCGGGTCGAACCCCGAGCTGGGCCGCGGTCGGCAGCAGGAGCAGAGCCGCGATCCAGCAGCCGGCGAGAACGGCGAACCCGAGCCTGCCGTCGCCCGGGATCGAGAACGTCGAGCCCGACGAGCGGCGTCCCGACGAGGGTCACGAACGCGGCGGCGCCGTTGACGAAGCCGACCGCGGCGGCCGGGGCATCCGGCCGCGTGAGCGCCGCGCCGGTGAACGAGGGCGCGAACGGAATGCCCGCGGCGAGGCCGATCAACGCCGCGCCGAGGACGGCGAGCCCCACCGGCTTCGAGACGGCGAGCGCGACGGTGCCGAGAGCTCCGGCGACGAGGCTCCGCGGCGACGGCGGTGCGCATCCAGCGCGGGCGCTCGTGGAGGATCCAGCCGCCGAGCGGCCGGGTGGCGACGCCGAGCACGAGCGTCAGCGCGCCGACGAGCCCGGCCGTGCTCTTCGAGAGTCCGCCGTGGCGGTGCAGCAGCGTCACGACCCAGTTGCCGACGACGATGCTGAGCCCGAGCGACGCGGCGTAGAGCGACTGCGAGCCGGTAGAGCGACCGGTCGCGGATCACACCGGCCGGTCGTGCGTCGCCGGCCGGGCGGTTCGCGAGCGCGCCACGTCCGCGGGCCCGGCCGCGAGCACGACGAGGCCGGCGACGCCGACGGCGATCGCGGTCACCCAGGGCGCCCGCCAGCCGATCGCGTCCTCGACGGGCGGCACGATCGCGAGCGCGAGCCCGCCGCCGCCCAGCGCGACGCCGCCGAACAGGCCCTGCGCGAACGGCGAGCCGCCCTGCACCCGCACGTACGCGCTCCCGGAGACGAAGGCGAGCCCGGTCCCGACGCCGACGAGCGTCCGCGCCGCGATCGCGAGCGCCGGATAGGGCCCGATCAGCGCCAGCGCGTTGAAGCAGACGATGATCACGAGCCCGACGAGGGCGACGCGCCGCTCGCCGTAGCGGTCGCTCGCCCGCCCGGCCGGCACCTGGAACAGCAGGTGCGTGAGGAAGAGCGCGGTCGTGAACAGCCCGACGGTGGCGAGACCGACGCCGTAGCTCGTCGCGAGCTGCTGGCGCGACGGCGCCGACGTTCCCGACGTTCCAGCCGGAGGCGAGCCCGGCCGCGCACCCGCCCGCGACCGCGAGCCGAACGTTCACGCGGCGGGCGGTCCGGGCACCGTGAGACTGTAGTACGTGTTGGCAGTCCTCTTCGGCGTCCTCGCGGGTATCGGTTTCGGGCTGCTGGCCGTCGCCGTCCGCTCGGCGCTCGTGCGCGGCGGAGACCCGGAGGTGGGAGCGATCGTCGTCGCGCCCGTCGCGTTCGTCATCTCACTCGCCGTCGCGGCGGCGCACGGCGATCTCGGCCACGTCCACCCGGACGAGCTGTGGCCGTTCCTGCTGATCGGCCTCTTCGTTCCCGGCGCGTCGCAGATCCTCTTCATCCATTCGATCCGGCTCGCAGGCCCGTCGCGGGCGGCGATCCTGATCGGTGTCGCGCCGCTCGTGTCGGCGCTGATCGCGATCGCATTCCTCGGGGAGCCCGTCCAGGTCGGGCCTCGTCGTGGGGACGATCGTCGTCGTCGCCGGCGGCGTCTTCCTCGTGGCGGAGAAGGCACGGCCGAAGGAGTTCCAGGCGCTCGGCATGGCGGCGGCGCTCCTCTGTGCGCTGATGTTCGGCGTACGCGACAACCTCGTCCGCACCGCCTCGACCCACAGGCATCCACCGCCGCTGCTCGCAACCGCCGTGACGCTGTTCGGCGCGTGCCTCGCCCTGCTGGCGTTTCTCCTCGTCGCTCGTCGGCGCGAGCTTCGGGAGCGCTTCTCGACATCGTTCCGCCCCTTCCTGTGGGCCGGGCTGACGCTCGGCGTGACCTACGCCTTCCTCGTCGAGGGCTTCGCGCACGGGCGCGTGACGGTGGTCGCGCCGCTGAACGCGACCCAGTCGATCTGGGGCGTCGTCTTCGCGGCGATCATCGTCGGCCGCAGCGAGCTGATCGGCCGCCGGACGGTGATCGCCGGGCTCCTGATCGTCGCCGGCAGCGCGCTGATCAGCGCGACGCGCTGACGGTAGGCTCGGCCGCGACGACGGAAGGAGCGACATGGCGTTCATCGAGCTGATCCGCGAGACCGACGACGTGCCCAACCACGGCGCGGCGTTCGCGACGCGGCCTGAGATCTATGCAGCCTGGCAGCAACTGAACGGTGCGATCAAGGAGTCGATGGACCTCCGGCGCTACGAGCTCGCGACGCTCGCCGCGGCGCGGCGGCTCCGCTCGAGCTACTGCATGCTCGCCCACGGCAGCGTGCTGGCGCGGGACTTCTTCGAGCCGGAGCGCGTCCGCGAACTTGCGGTCGACCACCGCTCGGCGGGCATCGAGCCGGTGGACGTGGCCGTCATGGACCTGGCCGAGAAGGTCGCCGAGGACGCGACGAGCGTGACCGGGTCGGACATCGAGCGGCTGCGAGCGTTCGGTCTCTCCGACGCCGACATCGTCAGCGTCGTCGCCGCCGCGGCCGCGCGCTGCTTCTTCTCGAAGGCGCTCGACGCGCTCGGCGTCCAGCCGGACGCGGCCTACGACTCGGTCGAGCCCGCGCTCCGTGAGGCACTCGTGGTCGGCAGGCCGATCGAGTCGAGGTAGCGGTCTTCGGCCGCGTAGTCGAAGAACCCGTCGAAGAACCCTTCGTCGAGGGGCGGCCGCTCGGCGACGAGCCACGCGACCTCGTCGGCGACCGTCGTGGCGTAGTCGCCCGCCGGCGTGTAGCCGAGCTCGGCAGCCGCGGTCATGTCGAGCACGATCGGGTGTGGCGGATCCCAGCAGTGCCGCCCTACGCTCCCGTCCGGCCCACCGTCGAGCAGCACCTCCTCCCACTCGTGACCGAGCTGGCGTGCGATCGTCCGCGAGATCTCGAGAGCGTTCGGCGCGTCGGGATCCGCGCAGTTCAGGATGCGCTGCCCCGGCTCGGCGGCGACGATCTCGATCAGTGCGGCGATGTTGGCAGCCGCCGTCGGGTGGTCGACGCCCTCACCCCGTGCGCGAGCACGATCGCCGGCCGGCGATCGAGCGCGCGCTTGACGAAGATCCACTCGCGTGCCCGCTGCGCACCCGGTCCGTGAACCTTCGATGGCCGGATCACCGTCACCGGACGGCCGGCGTCGAGGAGCACGTGCTCGGCCGCGATCTTGTTGGCGCCGTAGCCCTCGCGTGAGTCGTAGTCCATGTCGCCCGGCGCCATCGTGGGCTGCGTCTCACGGACCGGGCCGTCGAAGCGCGGCCCGACATCGGAGTTCGAGTGGTTCCCCGCGTCGTCGACGTACACCGCCTTGCTCGAGAGCATCACGATCGAGCCGGCGCGATCGAGCAGCGGCAAGAGCAGTCGCGCATGCTCCGCCGTGTAACAGACGTTGTCCACCAGGAGATCGACACCGTCGCCAACGGCGGACGCGAGGTGCGCCGGGTCGTCGCGGTCGCCGCGGACGAACCGTGCTCCGGCCGCCCCGAGCCCGAAGGGCATGTTGGCCGGATCGCGGCCGGTCAGATCGACGTCCCAGCCTGACGCGAGCAGCCGTCGGGCGGTGGCGCGACCGATCGACCCGGTCCCGCCGAGGACGAGCGCGCGAGGCATGTCTCCGAGCCTAGCCCGCGACCGCGGCGACGACGGCGTCGCCGACCTCGCGCGTCGTCGCGCGTGCCGCCCACGTCGCGCGTGCGCGGGCCGTCGCGGCAGACGTCCTCGAGCGCGCGCAGGAGCGCTGCGCGGCTGCGTCCGCCTCGCCGAGGTGCTCGAGCATCAGCACGGCGCTCCAGATCGCGCCGGCCGGATTGGCGATGCCCTGGCCGGCGATGTCCGGCGCCGAGCCGTGGACGGGCTCGAAGATGCCGATCGCGTTCGATCCGGGCGCGATGTTCGCCGTCGCGGCCATGCCCATCCCGCCCTGGATCGCGGCGCCGAGGTCGGTGAGGATGTCGCGCGAACAGGTTCGAGGCGACGACGACGTCGAGCGAGTCGGGCGAGCGCACCATCCGCGCCGCGAGCGCGTCGACGAGCACGCGCTCGTAGCGGACGTCCGGGAACTCGCGCGGCGACCTCCGCGGCGACCTCGTCCCAGAGCACGTAGCCGAACCGCGACGCGTTCGACTTCGTCGCGCTGGTCAGGAGCCCGCGCCGCTGCGCCGCGCGCTCGAACGCGAGCCGGACGCACCCGCTCGCAGCCGGCCCGCGTGAACACGCGACGACTCGATCCCGACCTCGCCGGGGAGCCCGCTGGTGCGCGCGACCGCCGACGCCCGCGTACTCGCCCTCGGTGTTCTCGCGGACGAAGAGCATGTCGACGTCGTCCGGGCCCGCGACCGGCGAGCGGCCCCGGGATCCCCGGCGAGCAGCCGGCACGGCCGCAGGTTCGCCCACAGGTCGAGCCGCTGCCGCAGCTCGAGGATCGACCCCCAGAGCGAGACGTGGTCCGGGACGGACGGATCGCCGATCGCGCCGAGCAGCACCGCGTCGAAGCCGGAGAGCTGCTCGGGCCAGTCCGCCGGCATCATCCGCCCGTGCTCGTGGTAGAACGCCGAGCCCCACGGCAGCTCGGTCCACGTCGAGCGCGAGGCCGAGCGCGTCGACGGCCTTGCGGGCCTCCGCGACCACCTCCGGGCCGACGCCGTCGCCCGCCAGGACGGCGACGCGATGGGTCAAACGCCCGCGCCCACGCGCCCGGGCACGCTCTCGACGTAGGCCAGCGCCTCCTCGAGCGGCACGACGTCCGCGTACTTCGCCTGGATGTCGAACAGATTCGCGTCGTGCGGCGCCTGCGCGCGGTCGCCCACGCACTCGCGCGGGACGAGCGTCGGCCAGCCGTACTGGAGCAGGTCGACCGCAGTCGCCCGCACGCACCCGCTCGTCGTCGCGCCGCAGAGGATCACGGTGTCGACGCCCTGCGAGACGAGGATCGAGGCGAGGTTCGTCCCGAAGAACGCCGACGCGCCCTTCTTGAGCACGATCGTCTCGTCGTCGCGCCGGCTCGAGCCGCGGGTCGATGTCGACCCAGCGGCCGCCGAGCTCGAGGTCGCGCGAGCGCCGGGCGCCTTCTGCAGCCAGAGCCCGCCGTCCTTGCCGGAGGGCTCGAAGCCGATCGTCGTGAACACGACCGGCAGGCCCTTCTCCCGCGCCGCGTCGAGCAGCCGCCTCGTCGCCTCGACCTCCGGCAGTCATGTCCGAGCCGAGCGCGCACGAAGGGTCGGTGAAGCCGCACGAGAAGTCGACGACGAGCACGGCCGGGCGCGAGCCCAGCGTGACCGCCTGGCCGAGCCCCGCCTTCTCGTAGACCTCGTTTCGCCTCGTCGTCGCTCACGCCGAGCACCTTCCGGCCGGCGGTACAGCTCCTCGCCGACCTGCGCGCGCTTCACGAACTGGCCGGCGCCCGGCTGCGCCACCAGCTCGTCGTTCTCGACGATCACCTGGCCGCGCACGAGCACGACCTCCGGGGCGCCGGTCACCTCGGTCCCCTCGAACAGGTTGTAGTTGACGTTCGAGTGGTGCGTCTTCGCCGAGATGGTCAGCTTCTTCTCGGGATCCCAGACGACGATGTCGGCGTCCGAGCCCGGCGCGATCGTGCCCTTGCGCGGGTAGAGCCCGAAGAGCTTCGCGACGTTCGTCGAGGTCAGCTCGACGAAGCGGTTCAGCGAGCATGCGGCCCGGTGCGCACGCCGAACGTCGTAGAGCATGTGCAGCCGGTTCTCGATCCCCGGGCCGCCGTTCGGCACCTTCTGGAACTCCTCGCCGTTGATCCCCTTCTGCTCCGGCCAGTTGAACGGGCAGTGGTCGGTGGAGACGACGGAGAGGACGTCGCCGTGCCGAGCGCGTGCCAGAGGTGCTCCTGGTTCTCCTTCGGCCGCGGCGGCGGCGTGTAGATGTACTTCGCCGCCCTCGAAGCCGGGCTGGTCGAGCGCCGAGTCGTCGATGAACAGGTACTGGGTGCAGGTCTCGCCCCACACGTTCCAGCCCTTCTCGCGGGCGATCGCGATCGGCTCGATCGACTCCTTGCACGAGACGTGGACGACGTAGAGCGGCGCGCCGGCGACGCGTGCGAGCTGGACCGCGCGGTTCGTCGCCTCGCCCTCGGTCTCGGGCGGCCGCGTGCGCGCGTGCCAGATCGGCTCGGTGTGCCCTGCGGCGACGGCCTCCTTGACGATGATGTCGATCGCGTCGCCGTTCTCCGCGTGCACCATCACGAGCGCGCCCGTGTCGCGCCGCGGTCTGCATCGTCTTGAAGAGCGTCTCGTCGTCGACCATGACGGCGCCCTTGTAGGCCATGAACAGCTTGTACGACGTGATGCCCTGGTCCGGCAGCGTCGCGAGCTCCTCGAGCGAGCCGCCCTCGCGCAGGTCGGTGACGCCGATGTGGAAGCCGACGTCGATCACCGGCTTGCAGCGGTCGATCTTCTCGAAGTAGTTCTCGAGCGCCTGGGCGAACGACGTGCCCGGCGCCTGCATGCAGAAGTCGACGAGGCAGTCGTCGTGCCGCCGAACGCGGCCGACACCGTGCCGGAGGTGAAGTCGTCGCAGGTCGTGGTGCCGCCGAAGAACATCTCCAGGTGCGTGTGCGGGTCGATCGCCCCGGGGAGCACGTACTTTCCGGCCGCGTCGATCACCTTGTCGGCCGCGACGTCCAGCGACTCGCCGATCAGCGACACCGTCCCGTTCTCGACGTAGACGTCGCCGACGTAGTCGTCCGCGGCGGTGACGATCCGGCCGCCCTTGATCAGCACGGACATGCTCGATCCCCTTTCAGCCGATTGCGTGTTGTATACGACGGCTGCCCGGCGGCGTCAAACCTCTACCGGGATAGGTGGGCAGGTGGCCTGGGCTGTGACATTCCCGGACGTCGTCGCTCGAAGCTGCCGGTCGCGACTCAACAACAACTCGATCCTGGCGCTGCACCAGCCAACACCAGCCCGCTCGACAAACTGGTGTTGGCTGTCTGATCTCGCCACGATCGAAGGCTCACCCGCGAGCTTCCGACCGCTTGCTCAGCCCTTGTGCGGCACCGGAAACGCTGGCCGGCGCGTCCTCAAACGTCGGGTTCGCAACGAACGTTTGGAAACCCGTTGGTGAGGGGTTACGCGACTGTCTTTGGGATGAAGCGGTGGATGGCTTCGTTGGCGTTGTCCTGAAACGACGGGTCAGCCAGATCGGGAAAGATGTCCGTTTGGTCGACCAAAGGACCCTTGAGCGTTTTGGCCGCGCTGGCGTAGAACACGCCGCTAGCCAGCGTCGGGTCGGTGACGCCGTCGACCAGTCGCTTCGCGCCCACGTCAAGTTTGTGGGCGATACCCAGGAGGGGCATGACGTATTTGGCTGCTAGACGCAGCGGCAATTTGAGGTCGTTGGGTGCCTGCGTGCCCGTCGTGTTGCCGGGGCTCACGGTGATGAATCGGCGGTCGGGATGTTGGCGGGCCAGGTGGGCCATCCACAGAATGCCGATCAACTTGGCCTGCCCGTAAGCCAAATTGACGTCAGGTTTGCGGTCGGCGAAACAGCTGCCGTCGATGACAGTGGCGAGCTCGTCGGCGGAGTTTGAGACGAATGACGGCCGCTTGAACCCCATCTTCGGGATTCCCCTCGCTGCTTCACTTCCGGCGAAGACCGCCACCTCGCTAAGTCGGTACTCGGCCAGGAGCTCCTCGAGGAGGACAACGTGGCCAAGAACGTTCTGCGCGAACATGTACGTGGTCCCGTCAGCGGTCAACGCCATGGGCGTCTTGCCGCCCATTCCACCAGCGTTCATGACCACCGCGTCGAGCGATCCGTCAACGCCCGCCAGGCCGGCGCGGACCGAGCCCGGATCGGCAACGTCCATGAGAACGATGTCGAAGATCTTCCGGCCGGTCTCCGCTTCGAGGTCGGCCTTCGCCGCTGTCGCCCGGTCGTGGTTCCGGCACGCCAGGTAGATGCGGGCGAACTCAGGACGTAATGCCAGTTGCCGGGCCACGTCCTTGCCGATCCCGACGTTGGCGCCCGTGATCAACACAGTCTTTCCTGGGAGTGTGCTCATCAGAATTTCCTCCTCATCCTTCTGTAGGTCCAGCCAGGGCTGACTGAACGGCGCGGTCGGACCGCGGGGTGGACACGACAGCTAGGCCCCGCTCGGCCTGGCCCAGCACAACGGCTTCTTGCTTTCCCGGCAGTGGCAGCCTGAGGGCTTGCTTTACTGGAATACTCGATCCACTGTGCCATAGATCTTATGGCATGTCAAAGCCATTTTTCCCGGTATACTTTTCCGCATGCCCTCAGGGAGTTCCGGTAGGCCGAGGTTGACGCGCAAGGGCGCCGCGACGCGCGCGCGGATCGTCGACGCCGCGGCAGAGCTGATCTTTCAGCAGGGCGTTGCCCACGCGACGCTCGAGGAAGTGCGCGATGGTGCACACGTGAGCAGCTCGCAGCTCTACCACTACTTCGAGGACAAGCCGGCGCTGGTTCGCGCAGTCATCGAGCGCCAGGCCGACAGGGCCATCGGCACGCAGGAGCGGTTCGACCTCAGCAGCCTCGATGGCCTACGGGAGTGGCGCGATTTCGTGGTCGATCACACCCGCAACACGGGCGGGCGCGGCGGTTGTCCGATCGGCTCGCTCGGTTCCGAGCTCGCCGAGACGGAGCCCGAAGCCAGGGCAGTGGTTGCGGCGTCCTTCAAACGCTGGGAGGCCAGCATCATGGCCGGTCTTCTGCGGATGCACGCGCTTGGCCGACTCGCGCCGGAGGCCGATCCGCGCCAGCTCGCGCTGGCCACTGCTTGCCGCGCTTGAGGGCGGCCTCCTGCTCGCTCAGGTCCAGCGCGACTCCGAACCGCTTGCGGCCGCGCTCGACGCGATGCTCATGCTCATTGCCAGCCTCAGCAGCACCACGAGCACTTCGCTCGACCGCTGAGCCCTCGGACCGACGACCTACGGGAAGCCGTCCCGGAGCGCGTTCCGCCAGATCAGCTCATCCTGGATTGCGTAAGCCAGTTCTGCTACAGTCGGCCCCTCGAGAGTGGATTGTCCGCTCCAACTATTGAAGGGACGTCAACGATGGATCTGAAAGACAAGCGGGCTTTGATCACCGGTGGAACCTCCGGGATGGGTATCGCCACCGCACTGTCGATGGCCGAGAAGGGCGCGTCGGTGATCACTCACCGGCCGCGATGAGACCCGCGGCGCGAGCACCGTAGAGGAGATCCGGGCGGGTGGACACGACGCGCAGTTCATCGCCGCGGATTTCTCGGAGCTGTCCGAGGTGGGGCGCGTCGCCGACGCGGCAGGCGAGATTGATGTCCTGGTCAACCTCGCCGGCGTTGCCGCCATGGGAGCGACGGCCGACACCGACGAGGCGGCGTTCGACGGTCTGTTCCAGATCAACGTCAAGGCGCCGTTCTTCCTCGTCGCCGCACTCGCCCCGAAGATCGCCGCCCGCGGCGGCGGATCGGTCATCAACGTCTCAACGATGGTCGCGAGCTACGGCCAGCCGGGCTTGGCTGCCTACGGCGCCTCGCGCGCGGCGATCGAGCTGCTCACCAAGGCGTGGGCCGCCGAATACGGGCCGCAGAACGTCCGGGTCAACGCGGTCGCTCCCGGTCCGACGTTGACCCCGACGCTGGAGCCGAGGTTGGCGATGGCCCAGGAGTTTGCCAAGCAAATTCCGCTCCGCCGGGTCGCTGACGTGCACGAGCTGTCCGACGTCATCACGTTCCTCGCGACCCCGGCGGCCGGCTACATCAACGGCGCGATCATCCACGTCGACGGCGGACGCACCGCGGTCTGAAACGAGACGGGGCGACCTTATCACCGCTCTCGGCAACGTTCGGACACGAAGCCACTCGGCCGCCCCGCTCACGACCTGCTCGCCCGCAACCCGGACAAGGTCGCCGGCGAGTCGGAGCGGAGCACCGAACGGCTGGTCGTAGGGGTTCCTGGCCTGGTGTGGCGCGAGGAGGAAGTACCACTGTGCGAGTCCTCGGATGGACGAGCCGATGAACAGGCCGCGCGAAGCGTCACCGTTGCGAGCGTGCGCCAGTTCGTGCGCGACCAGAGCGACTCGCTCCTGGGGTTCTAGCGCCGAGAGCAGCGGCAGACCGAGCTCGAGCACACGTGTGCGGCGCACGCCGACGATCCCCCAAGCGGCGTTGTACTCCTCGTCGACGACGAGCATGTCCACGGTCTTCGTCCCAGCTGCCTCGGCGACTCGGTCGATCAACCGGAACAAAGACCGCGCCTCCGTGCGCGCGACCAGGTTCTCGTCTGGCGCTTTCCCGAAGCGTGGCCTGACGACGAGCGCGACCGCGATCATCAACACCCCGGTAGCCATGCCGAAGATATTTGCCCGAAACAGTGCGATCAGAACGACGCCGCCCACGAGCAGCACAAGCGTGAGCAGATGCACGCCGGCCGCGATCACGTAAGCGAGTGCCTTGCTCAACGTCAAGTGTGGTTCGAGCGCGTCGGCCTCGGTCAGCTCGCGCTCCATGCGCTCGCCGGCGTGCCGACCCGCCTGCTCGTACAGCCGCTCGAACCGCCCGGCCGGAAGTGGTCGCTCGGGCGCATTGATGTTCCAGCCGCACTGGTCACACCAAGCGATGTAAGGCTGCACGACCGGGACGGTCGCCCCGCAGCGCTCGCACGGCTGGGTCGCCTCCGACGACACCTCGCCGCCAATCATGCCCAGATGTCCCGCGAGACGATGCGGTCACTTTGCGGCAGTTCCGAACACCCCATCACCTAGCCCGTCAAACCTCCACCGGGATAGAACACGCCAATGACTGCCATCCGTCGGCGATCCAGGTCTTGACCTTGGCGCCGGTGGCGCATGACCGGTTAGACGACGGCGATCGCGATCGTTGTTCGCGCCTGGACTAAAGGAGCTTCCGGATCCTCCGGATGCCGGTGAAGAGCCCGACCGCGAAGAGGGCGAGCGCGGCGACTCCGGCGATCAGGTACGGCAGACGCGAGCGCAACTCGGCCTTCAGCGCGTCGACATCCTCGTGGAGGCCCTGTCGCTCGACGGCGATCTCTTTGCGGATCTCCTCAGCGGTGCGCTCGGACATGGGTAAGTGCGCTCGGGCTAGAGGATCTTCCAGATCAGCCTGACGCCGGTTCTTACGCCCTTGCCTCCCGTGAGGAGCGCGACCGCGACAACTACACCGATCACGTACGGCACGAATGAGCGCAGCTCGGCCTGCAGCGTGTCCAGGTCATCGTCGAGGCGTCGTCGCTCGTCGGCGATCTCTCTGCGAATCTCCTCGGCGGTGCGCTCAGACATGGCTGTCCAGCATCTCGATCGTGCGCTCCGCCTCCTCGATCGCCTGTTCCGGCTTGGGAGGCGAAGCCTTACGCGCGAAGCGCCTTGCCAGAAGCGCGAGGACCGCCGCGACGAGAACGATCATCCCCGCGACGATCAGCAGCGACGCCCACAGGGGCAGGCTTTCACTGAGTCCCGCCGCTGCTGCAGCGAAGCTGAAGCCGATCGCGTAGAAGACGAGCACCACGGCGACGAGCCCGAGACCGCCTGCGATCCCCAGCGCCGTTGCCTTCTGCTTCGCCTCGAGCTTTGCCAGCTCCAGGTTTAGCCGCGCGATCGACCTCGTGCGCCGATTCACGGCTCTTGCGTGCGCCTTCACGCCGAGCATCGCAGGAGCTTACTGCCGATCCGTTCATTCGGCAGTACGCGGTTCCGACGCAAGTCTGCGGCCGGCAAGCACCTGGAGCGCGAATCGCCGACGATCGCGCCGAGCTGTGCAGGTGCCGTGCGTCCGAATCTATGCGGCGCTGATGGCGTCGGCAAGCGCGAGGCCGACAAGCGCCCACAGGCCGACGTAGGGGATCGCATAGGCGACCGAGCCAAGGACGATCCGGCGCTCACCAACCGGCTTGCCGCCGATCGACCGGGCGAGGGCGACGACGAGGACCGGGTTGGCCAGCGCCGATGCGAGCGCGTACCAGCGGTCCGGGCCTCGCTGGATCCAGGCAACGGGATGGCTCATCACACGGCTCGCCCGCATCCTCTTCAGTCTCGACTCGATCCGACTCGTGTGGCTCGAGAACCACTCGTCCCATCGGCTGTCAACCCAGCGACAGCAGGTGATGGCGAGGAAGATGACGGCGATCGTCGCCACGAGGAACACGGCCAGCGGTTTGAGCGAGGCGGCGAGCAACGCGATCGGCAGGCCGACAACGATGCCGTCGAAGAACGCGACGGCAGCGACGATCGTGCCGATCACACCCGTGCGCGCGGCCCGGCCGGCACGTCGAGCCGACGTGGGTGGGGAGGCCATCGCAAGACGTATCGGCAGGAACGGGCGATCGCTCGCGCAGAAGATCGCGCTCGGTCGACTCGCCACGATTGCTGTTGCAGCCGACCGACTAGGCTGACGCGCTCCTGTCCTTGTCGCTGTGTTTGCTTCGCCACCACCAGACGAGCCCGCCGACGAGGACGCCGAAGGCGAGAATCGCGAACGCAACCCAGCCCCAGTCGGTGCTGTCGCTCTCCTCGGTCTGCGACGCCGCGGCGGCGCCGGCCACCGCGGCGGCTCCCGGACTGACGCCGCCCGACGTCTCGGTCGTCGCCGTCGTCGGTGAGGCTCCTGTCGTGGTCGACGTCGTGGCGGCCGTGGTCGGCGGCGGGGCCACAGTCACCGTCACCGTCTTGGAAACCGTCGAGGCCACCGTCGTCGGAACGGTCACCGTGGACGGCGGAGGTGCAGGCGTCGTCACCGTGTGAGGCGGCTGCGTCACGGTCGTCGGAGGCTGCGGCACCGTGGTGGTGACCGTGAGCGGTTTGGGTGGCACGATCGGGTTGGCCGGCGCGTTCGCGGTCGCCGGCGGGGACGGAGTCGTCGTCTCGGGGCTCGTCGAGACGGTCGGCACCGTCTCCGTCGTGCCCGCGGGCGTCGTGGTGGGCGTCGCGCGGGTGGCCGTGACTCCGGTGAGCGTGCCGATCGCCTCACCGGAGCCACCACCGCACGCGGCAAGGGCGACGACCAGCGCGGCCAGCACCAGCGCGCTCGGCAGTCTCGTCATCTCGACCTAGACCGGCTTCAGCTTGCCGCTGGCGACTGCCTCGTTGAACGCCTTCGCGGTCTCCGGCCCGAAGCGGCCGTCCGCCGTCACTCCCAGATCCGTCTGCAGCTTCTTCACCGCCTCGGTCGTCGCCGCACCGTACGCACCGTCGATCGCGCCGGTGTAGTACCCGTACTCCGCGAGCGCGGTCTGGATCTCGACGACGACGTATCTCCCCTTGCCCTTGAGCGCTGCGTGCGTCTCAGGGCCGTAGATGCCGTCCGAGGTCACGCCCAGCGCCGTCTGCATCGCCTCGACGCCCGCGATCGTCGCAGGCCCGTAGATGCCGTCGATCGGACCGGAGTAATAGCCGAGCCGCGTCATCACGCGCTGCATCTCCGCCACGGCCGGCCCGGTCGGGGTCTGGTTCGACGATGACGTCGTCGGGGTGGAAACCGTGACGGTGACAGTCTTGGTGCTCCCCCCACTCCCGCAACCGGCCAGAACGACCAGCGAAGCAAGCAGAGCTGCCATCGCGGCCGCCCAACGGAACCGCTTGGCGCTCATCGCTCTCGCGTCTTCACCGTGCCCATCCTGGCGCCGCATGGCTCGATCTCCTCTGCTGCCGCCCACTGGCCCTGTCGGGAAGAGAATGTCCACCGCCACCCTTTCGCAGCCGGCCGCTCCTGTCAATGCCGACTATCCGCACGCCCTTGGCGGTTCAACGTGCCACCTCGAACTCTGGGAGGATGGGCAGCGGTGGGGAGCGTCGATCACGCTCGGCCCCGCAGCGTGGGTCGCCTCGTGCCGATCGTGGACTGGCTGCCGCGGTACGACCGCAGCGTGCTCCGCGGCGACGTACTTGCCGGGATCGCGGTCGCGGCGATGATCGTGCCGAAGGATCTCGGCTACGCCGGTATCGCCGGCGTGCCCGTCCAGAACGGCCTCTACGCGGCAGCAGCGGGCGCGATCGTCTACGCGCTGTTCTGCACGTCGCGGCACATCTCGACGGGGCCGAGCTCGTCGCTGGCCGCCGTCGCGGGCGGCGCCGTGCTCTTCACGGGCGCCGGTGGCGCACAGGCCGCCGAGCTCGTGGCGGCGATCACCCTCGTGACGGGCGCGTTCTTCCTCGCTGCTGGCCGTGCTTCGCCTCGGCTGGATCGCTCGCTTCCTCTCCCGTGCCGTGGTCACGGGCTTCCTGGCCGGCGCCGCGGTGGACGTCGTCATCGGTGAGCTGCCGAAGCTGACCGGAACGTCGACGTCCGGTGACACCGCGTGGGCGAGAGCTCGCGTCCTGGATCCGTTCGCTCGGCGACGTGAACTGGACGACGCGTGCTCGTGGGCGCTGGTGGCGCTGGGGGTCATCCTCGGCCTGCGCTTCCTGGCCCCCCGCGTGCCGGGCGCGCTCGTGCTCGTCGTCGGGGGGCTCCTCGCGACGTACCTCTTCGACCTCGGCGCGCACGGTGTCGCGCTCGTCGGCCCCGTTCCGCGCGGGCTGCCTGCGCCGGCGCTTCCCGGGCGTCGACGTCTTCGAGCAGCACTACTCCACCATCCTCGCGGCCGCGACGGGGTTGCTCCTGATCGGCTTCTCGCAGACCGCCGGCGACGCGCGCGCGTTCGCGGTCCGGCACCGCTACCGCATCGACGTCAACCAGGAGTCGGTCGCTCAGGGCATGGCCAACATGGCGTCCGGCGTCTTCCGCGGGATGCCGGTCTCGACGAGCCTGTCCGCGAGCTCGCTCAACGAATCGGCCGGCGCCCGCACGCCGGTCGCGTCCCTCGTGACCGGCGGGCTCGTGATCCTGACCTTGATCGCGCTCGCGCCCGCTCTTCTCCCAAGCTGCCGAAGGCGGTCCTGGGCGCGATCATCATCGACGCGGTCGTCTTCGGGATGATCGACATCCCCGAGTTGCGCCGCCTCTACCGCGTCAAGCGCTTCGACTTCTGGGTCGCGGCCGCGGCGATCATCGCCGTGCTCTCGGCCGGCGTGCTGGCCGGCGTCGTCATCGGCATCGCCCTCTCGCTCGTCTGGCTCGTCTACGTCGCCACCTCCCCGGGGATGCCGCTCCTCGGCCGCGAGCCGGGAACACAGGTGTTCCGCGACGTCCGCGAGAACCCCGACGAGCGAGACGATCCCCGGCTACGTCGTGGTGCGACTGGACGGCGGACTGTTCTTCGCCACCGCCGAGGCGCTCGAGGAGCGCATCCGCGAGCTCGCGCTGGGCGCCGACCCGCCCCTTCGGACCGTCGTGCTCGACCTGGAGGGCGTCGACTTCATCGACTCTCAGGGCGCGGCCAAGCTCACGGAGACTGCTCGACTTCGCCGAGAGCGCCGGCATCCAGCTGCGCCTCGCCCGCGTCAAGCCCGCCGTCGCGAGCGTGCTCAGGAAGGACGGTGTCCTGGAACGCATCGGCGAAGACCGCGTCCACGGAAACGTCCACCGAGCGGTCGAGGCACAGATCGAAGCAGATCGCCGGGGGGGTACCACGTAGCGCATCTCCCGGGTTGGCCTGGGGTCAGCCCAGGACCATGCCTTCGGCGGCTTCCGACGGCGTGGGATCCGGCAGGCGCATCATGCGGAACGAGTTGAACAACCCGGCGAGGCCGGCGAGGATCGGGATCAGCAGCGCCACCTGAAGGGCGATGTGCCTCGCGTCCGTGTTGATGCGGATGATCTCGTCCTGAACTGCCTGGGGTTGGCCGGCGAGCTGCTGCTTCAGCTGCGTGTTGCTCATCAACTCGGCATCGTCCTCCAGCGCGTCCGCGACCTGCTCCTGCTGGGCAGGGGCGAGCACGGTGCTTGCCTCTGCCTTGTTGGTGAAAGCGAGTGACAGCGTCGCCAGCATGATCGCGCCGGCGAACGCCAACCCGAACGACAGCCCGAACGAGCCTGCTGCCGAGTTCACCCCGGCGGCCTCGCTCACTCGCTCCTCCGAGATCGGGGAGAGCGTGTAGTTGTTGAGCTGCGACACCAGCAGACCGAGCCCCGATCCCGCGACCACCAGCGGGATGACGAGATACCAGCCGGAGGTAGCCCGGGGCACGATCGGGATCAGCACCACCAGTCCGATCGTCAACAGCGCGAATCCCGCCCGGATGATGCTGCTCGGGCGACGTGTTCCCGCCTTCTTCGCCGCGAGGAGCGCCACTCCGAACATGCTGAGCGAGAGCGGGGCGATGGACAGCCCGGCCTGCATCGCGTTGTACTCCAGCACCATTTGCAGGTAGAGCGGCAACACGATCATCGTCCCGCCCAAGGCGATCTGCTGAAGCATCTGCCCGGAGATCCCGAACCTGAAGACCTTGGACTTGAAGAGATCCGGGTCGAGCAGCGTCGGCTTCCCACCACGCTTGCGCCGCACCAGCCACCAGACCAGCGAGCCCATCGCAACCGCACCGACCACCAGCAGCGCGCCAACGGCCTCGCCGCCTTCCTGCCACACCAGGATGCCGAGGACGATGCCGCCCATGCCCACGACCGAGAGGATCGCCCCGACGATGTCGATGTGCCGGGGCCCCGTGTACGGGACATCGTGGACGAGTTTGATGTTGGCCAGCACGACCGCGATGATGGCGACCTCGAGCAGAAACCCGACTCGCCACGACAGGTAGGTGGTGACGAAACCTCCGAGCAGCGGCCCGACGGCGGCGGCGATCGCGGCCGCAGCCCCGACCAGCGCATACGCCTTCTTCCGCGCGGCGCCTTCGAAGTTCCCGTGGATGAGGGACTGCATGGCGGGCAGCAGGAGCGACGCACCGAGCCCACCCACGATCGCCCAGAAGATGATGATCGCGGTCAGGCTCTGCGCAAACGCCATCGCAAGAGCGCCGGCCGCGTAGCCGAGCAGACCCAGCACGTACGCTCGCTTGCGGCCGATCAGGTCACCGACCTTGCTGCCGATCAGGATGAACGCAGCGGATACCAGAGCCTCGAGCGCGATCGCCGACTGGACACCGCTGGCGGTGGTGTCGAGATCACGAACCACCGCCGAGATCGAGACGTTCATCAGCGACGTGTCGACGACGAGCACGAACATCGCCATCGCCAGCAGGATGGCGAGCCGCTGACTGCCCTTCGCTTCCCCAGCCAATCTGGTACCTGCTCCCTCCGTCAGATGAGATCCGAATCCCGGAGACCGTAAAGCGCCGGCTCGAGATGCTCGAACCCTAACCCCATCGCGCCGCTCGATCAGCGGCTCTGGACTGGCAGCATGCCCCGATGAGTAGCAGCGCCCGCAGGGGATGGTCGGCACTTCCCGGTGTGCGAACGGTCGCGACGTACCGAATGGGCTGGCTCTCCCGGGATGTGGTCGCCGGCCTGGTGCTGACGACGCTGCTCGTCCCGCAAGGCATGGCGTACGCCGAACTGGCCGGACTGCCGGTGATCACAGGCCTCTACACGTCGGTCCTCTGTCTGGTCGGCTACGCGGTCTTCGGGCCGTCGAGGATCCTCGTGCTCGGTCCCGACTCGTCGCTCGGGCCGATGATCGCGGCCACGATCCTCCCCCTCCTTGCGTCAGGCGGGGATCCGAACCGTGCGGTCGCACTGGCGTCGATGCTGGCCCTGCTCGTGGGCGGCTTCATGGCGCTCGGAGGAGTCGTCAGGCTCGGATTCGTCGCCGACCTGCTCTCGAAGCCGACCATGATCGGCTACATGAACGGCCTGGCCGTCACGATTCTCGTCGGACAGCTACCGAAGCTGTTCGGGTTCTCGACTGACGCCGACGGTCTTCGCGCCGAGGCGAAGGCGTTCGTCAATGGGGTTGCCGACGGCAAGACAGTGGGCGCCGCGGTCGCGATCGGCTTCTTCGGGCTCGCCGTGATTCTCGTGCTCGAACGGTTCCTGCCGAAGATCCCGGCCATCCTGATCGCGGTCGTCGCCTCGATCGTCGCCACGAGCGTCTTCGATCTCGCGCAGCACGGCGTGTCGCTCGTCGGAACCCTGCCCGAGGGATTCCCACCACTCACGATCCCCGACATCGCGCTGTCCGACGTCCCACTGCTGATCGCCGGAGCGCTCGGTATCGCACTCGTCGCGCTCGCGGACACGATCTCGACAGCCTCCGCCTTCGCCGACCGCACCGGCCAGGAGATCGACGGCAGCCAGGAGATGATCGGAATCGGCGCCGCCAACATCGCTGCCGGGTTCTTCCAGGGCTTTCCGGTCAGCACCAGCGGCTCTCGCACAGCCGTCGCAGAGCAGTCCGGCGCCAAGACGCAGGTGACCGGACTGGTCGGAGCGCTCGCGATCGTCTGCATGCTCCTCTTCGTTCCGGGGTTGATGAGGAACCTCCCGCAGCCAACCCTGGCCGCCATCGTCATCGCCGCCGCGCTCTCGCTCGCCGACGTCGCCGGGACGCGCCGGCTCTGGCAGCAACGTCGCGAGGAGTTCGCCCTCTCCATCGCTGCCTTCCTCGGCGTCGCCCTGCTCGGTGTGCTGGCAGGAATCGCGATCGCGGTCGCCCTGTCGGTGGCGAGCGTGTTCCGTCGCACGTGGTGGCCGTACCAGACCGTGCTCGGACGCGTCGATGGTCTGCCCGGCTACCACGACCTCCGCAGCTACCCGGGAGCCGAACAGCTGCCGGGCCTGGTCGTCTTCCGCTTCGACGCGCCGCTGATCTTTGCGAACGCCAGGACCTTCCGCGAACAGATCAGACGGCTAGCCGCCTCCGATCCCCGACCCAGGTGGATCATCGTCGCCGCCGAGCCGATCACGGACGTCGACACGACGGCGGCCGACATGCTCGAGTCGCTCGACGAAGCGCTCAACGCGAGCGGCATCTCGCTCGTCTTCGCCGAGATGAAAGACCCGGTACGGCGGAAGATCGAGCGCTACGAACTCACCAAGACCATCGACCCTCGACATTTCTACCCGACCCTCGACACCGCCGTCGACGCGTTCCGCCGTGCGACGGTCGAGCCCTGAACGGCGACCTCTCGCGCGGGCGCTAGAGTCGGCGGGGTGGCCTGGGGCAGCGCGAAACGTCGGGAGGACGCCGAGGCGGCACTCGACAACCCCGGCGTTGCGTCGTGCGGTGTTTGCGGTCGACGTTGGGAGCGACCCTCGCTGCGCTGGGCGGTTCGCGAGTTCGAGGAGCACGATTGCCCGGCGGGCGAGGCAGCGCGCACGCGACGGGCCGTGAAGGCGGCCGAGCGGGAGATCGCCTGCGAGGACTGCGGCTGGGTCGCGGTCACGGAGAAGCACCGTGGCCCGGCTCTTCTCGCCGAGCACCGGAAGGTCTGCCCGAACAACGCCGAGGCGGTCAAGTCGGGTACGTGAAGAGGCCGCTCGCGCGGCCCCTTCAGTTCAGGCGACGGTCGATGCGGCTGAGCGATTACTCGATCGGGATCTCGAAGCGAGCGATGATGCCGGGGTCGCCGCCTCTCGCGAGGAGCTCGGGATCGGGATCTCGAGTCGCCACCCATGCATATCCCTGTTCGGGATAGGCGACGACGTCCGGGAAGCCGCCGGCGCTGATCGCGAGGATCTGAGCGGGTTCTTCGGTGGGGTTACTGAACGTGTGGGCTCCGGCACGTCCCTCGGGGCAGGAGACGAAGTCGCCCGGAGCCAGCTGCTCTGCGCCGTCCTGGTTCCGAAAGACGGGACGACCGCCCAGGACGAAGAAGATCTCTTCGGCTCCGAAGTGCATGTGCATCGGCAGCTCGGGCGCGTCGGGAGCCAGTTCGTACAGCGTTGCTCCCATCCTGGCGTCGTCCGGCCGCCAGAAGATTCGACGCCTGGCTCTGGCTTCTTCGTTCTCTCCGTCCCAGGAGTCGGAGAAGAGGTTCTGACGATTCATTCGTGGACCTCCGAGTCGTAGCGGTGTGCGCGCAGCCGCCCGGGCCTCGCAGTACGGGCCTCGACACACTGCGCCGGAACACGCGGCTGCCCGCCGCGCCAGACCGCTACCTCGCCGCCGGATCCACAGTCAGGATCATGCCTGCTCGAGCGGCAGGCCGCCGGGGCCGCGTGCCGGTCAGAAGAGGTGCTTCGCGAGCGTGAGGATGCCCTGCTTCCACGGAACGCGGTGCGTGACCCCCGAGGCTCCCTGGAATTCGTCCTGGTGGTCGAGGTACCAGTCGTAATTTCGGATCAGTGCTTGCTTGTTGGAGTAGGCGGGCTCGAAGCCGAGTGTGGTCTGGGCTTTTTCGATCGAGACGAAGGAGTCCTTGGCGGCGGTTTCGTAGACCCAGGCGTAGAGCGGCGACAGGTTGAGCTTCTCGAGCAGCTTGAGGACGGCGATCGCCGGTGCGGCGGGGAGGGGGACGATGTGCTTGCCGAATCCGGCTCGGTCGAGTACCGCCTGGTAGTCCTCGCGCATGGTCGTGAATTCGGCGGCGCCGATGTTGAAGGTGTCGTTCGCGATCTCCGGCGGCTTCGTCATTGAGAGGTGAACGGCCTGGCAGAGGTCCTCGACGTCGAGGAGCTGGTAGCGGTTCGTGCCCTTGCCGAGGAGCGGGAAGTTGTGGCCGTCTTTGGCCCAGTCGTAGAAGAGCGCGAACACGCCCAGGCGTTCCGGGCCGACGAACGACTTCGGCCTGATGATCGGCACGCACAGCCCGAGGTCGCGGTAGGCCTGACAGCGCCGCTCCGCTTCGACCTTCGCGACTCCGTAGGGGCCGACGCCGACCAGTTCGTCGCTCTCGTACAGCGGATGGTGGTCGGGGACGCCGTAGACGGCGGTCGAGGAGATCGCGACCACGCGCTCGACGCCGGCTTCCCGGGCGACCTGGAGGACGTTCTCCGTCCCCTCGACGTCGGTCGTCCAGATCGCCTCCGGCGTGTACAGCGGCAGCGCCGCCGCCGCGTGGACGACGACGTCGACACCGCTCATCGCGTCGCGCAGCGCTCCGCGGTCGCGGATGTCGCCCTGGACCGGCTCGATCGCCGCCGCTTCCGGGTATGCGAAAGGGGCGAGGTCATAGGAGACGATCCGGTAGCCGAGCGGAAGCAGGTACCGGACGAGGTTGATGCCCAGGAAGCCGGAACCGCCGGTGATCAGAACCCGCTGGGTCTCACTCGGCGCGGTCAAGGCAGCCGTTCGGAAGGAGTGCGTCGGGCCGGGCCGCCGGTCGGGTGATCGAGCGAGCCCGGGTCGCGCGAACGTCGGAACGACGCCGTATGGGCCACCGATCTCAAGGCTGTGAAGCGTAGTGCCGATAGCTGGAACGCGGCCCAGCGAGCGGGCCTGCGACCACTATGGCGATGAAGACGAGACCCGTGCGCCGACGGTTGCCATCGCCGGAAGGGCAGCTTCGTGGATGGTCGTCCGTGCGCGCGTCTTCCGGAGCGTTGGCCTCGACCCTTGCCGGGCGCAGCCTTCCAGGGCAATTCGAGAACGAATGGCTCGTGCGCCGACTCGACGTGCTCCGCGCGGTCGGGCGGGATGTCGCCGTCGTGGGGCCGATTCTCGCCGTCTTCTACCTGGCGTGGTTCGCCTTCCAGGGCGTCCCTGCATATGACTTCGAGCAGGCGTTCTACCCGGCGGCGAGACATGTCTTCGAAGGGGTGTCGCCGTTTCCGCCCGTGACGCACGCCGCGCTGGCGACCGGGATCGCGTTCGTGTATCCGCCGTTCGCAGCGTTGCTGATCGCACCGTTCGCGCTGCTTCCCGTCGCCGTCGCCGGCGTGCTGTTCACGCTGCTGCTCGTGGTGAGCGCGTTGCTCGCCCTCTTCGTCCTTGGCGTTCGCGACTGGCGCTGCTACGCGGCGATCTTCCTGTGGCCGCCCGTCCTGTCGGGGTTGCAGACGGCGAACCTGACCCTGCTGCTCGCGCTCGGTGTCGCGGTCCTCTGGCGGTTTCGCGACCGGCGCGTGGTGGCGGCCCTGGTCACCGGGGCGTTGATCGCGCTGAAGCTCTTCCTGTGGCCGCTGCTGGTCTGGCTGCTCGCCACGCGACGTGTTGCCTGTGGCCTGCAGGCCATCGTCGTGGCCGTTGTGATCACGGTCGTGACCTGGGCCATGATCGGTTTCGCCGGCCTGACCGAGTACGTGCCGCTGCTGAGGATGTTCTCGCAGATCGTGGAGCGACGCGGCTACACGCCGCTCGCAGTCGCGCTCAAGGTCGGAGTAGGCCCAGATGTGGCTCGCGGTCTGTCCCTGGCGGTCGGCGCCCTGCTCGTCGGAGCCATCGTCCTGCTCGGGCGCCGACGGCGCGACGACGACGCGTTCGTCGTCGCGATTGCCGCCAGCGTTCTCTGTTCTCCCGTTGCGTGGCTGCACTACTACGCGTTGTTCATCGTTCCGCTGGCGATCCTCAGGCCTCGATACGGCGCGCTGTGGCTGCTGCCGTTCGTCATCATCGGAGCGCCGGCCGCTGCCAGCGGTGCAAGCTGGTGGGCCGTGGCCGTGATCGCGACGTTCGCGCTCGTCGTCGGCGGAGCGGCTCTCGGACGGGCCGACGTTCGTCGTCGGGCTCCGGCTCTTGCCCCGCTGCAAGCGGGCTGAACAAGGCCTACCGGCGACGGCTACCACTCGCTCGGGGCTCAACCGTGGGCGACAACGGGTCGATGACTCACCGAAGGTGGTGGACGCACGCTTTCAGATCGACCTGTCCGTGAACGGCACGCTCGCCGCTCGCCGCCGCCGGCTCGCATGGATACCCGCTCCCGTGGTGTTCCGGTGATCAGCGGCACCGCTCAGGCCACGCTTCCGCGCCGCCAGGCCGTGTCGTTTCGTGTGCTTGCCCGGGCGCTGCGCGTGCGGCAGTGGACGAAGAACGTGCTGCTCTTCGCCGGCCTGCTCTTCGCAGCCAAGCTGGGCGACCCGACGCGGTGGGGCGAGGCACTGCTGGCCTTCGCCGCCTACAGCGCCGCCTCGAGCGCCGCCTACCTCGTCAACGACGTCCACGACGCCGACCGCGACCGGCTGCACCCGACGAAACGCCACCGGCCGGTGGCCAGCGGCCAGCTGTCGACCCGCGCCGCGCTCGTCCTCTCCGGCTGCCTCGCCGCCGGCGCCCTCATCGCCGCAGCCACACTCGGCGTCGACTCGCTCGTGTTCCTGGCTGGATTCCTCCTCGTGCAGCTCGCCTACTCGTTTCGCCTCAAGCAGCTGCTCCTGATCGATGTTCTGACGATCTCCACCCTGTTTGCGATCCGCAGCGCCGCAGGCGCCAAAGCGGTCGACGTGAAGATCTCGCCCTGGCTACTCGCGTGCACGGCGTTGCTCGCCCTCTTCCTCGCACTTGCCAAACGCCGCGGCGAGCTGAAGCTCGACGGCTCGAGCAGCGGCGCCCGCCGGGCGGTGCTCGCCCACTACACCACCGACACGCTCGACCGACTGCTCGCCCTGGTCGCCCTGGCCACGGTCGGCGCCTACAGCGCCTACGCCCTCAGCGGGCGCCACTCCGCAGAGCTGGCGATCACGATCCCCTTCGTCGGCGTAGCCATCGGCCGCTACCTCGTGCTCGTCCACCGCCACGGACTGGGCGAACAGCCGGAAGAGATCCTGCTCACCGACCGGCAGATCCTGCTCACCATCGGCGCCTGGGCGCTCACGGCAGCGCTCATCCTCACGCGAACCTGACTCACGCCCACGCTCCAGACCCGATCAGGGTCGATGCCGTTGCTCTCGCTCGAACTGCACCCGGCGACGGCGGACGAGGACGGCGGCGACCCAGGCGGCCAGCGCGCCGCCGAGGACAGCGAAGAGTGTCACGAGACGCGTCTGCGTCGACGACGCGGAGCCTGCCGTTTCCGTCGGGCACGGTGAAGCGCCTCGCCCTGTTTCTGGCTTGCGTACGCATTCGTGACTTCCTCTCATCGTGTTTCGGGATGTTGGAAAGATCTGACGACCGTCCGCCGGGTCGAGACGAGCGGTCGGGTTGTCGGAGCGTTTCTCGGCCGACCGCAGCGCCCTTGGTTGGCGATGAAGCTTCGCGTTGCTGGGAGGACGGACGATGGTGATCAACATCGGATTGGCAGAGCTGGACCCGGTCGAGATTCGCAGTCTCGCGACTCGACTCGCGGGCATCATCGAGCCGGCTTCGATCTGGCTGGAAGGAAACCCCGACAGCGTCAGCGTTCACGCTGAGGTCGAGTCGGAGCACGCGATCAACAGCGTCATCGACGCCGTCCAGGAGTGGCTCGCAGCCCACGGCGCCGAATCCGCCTCGCTCTCGATCGGGGACCGCTCCTACACCCTGGTCGGGCAGGGACAGACGGCAAGCTCCCTGTGACCACCTTGCAACACAGCTCGGAAGGGGCGACACTCGACACCCAGCCACGCGAATTGGTCGCGCCTGGCCCGAAAGTGAGGAGACCCATGACATCCGGCAGCGACACGCCTGTCGATCTTTACATCGTGACCTACGCTGACCCGGACACGGCCCAGGCCGACTGGGACGGCATCAAGCGGATGGCCGAGCAAAAGGTGATCGCATTCAATGCGCTCGTGCTCGTCAGCCGCGGGACGGACGGGAAGATCGACATCAAGGACGACGCCCACGCCAAGGGCGACGCAACGAAGATCGGTGCGGTCGGCGGCCTCCTCGTAGGAGCGCTCTTCCCGCCCGCGTTTCTCGTCTCGGGGCTCGTCGGGGCCGGCATCGGCGCCGGGGTGACCGGACTCCGGTCCCATGGCGAGAAGCAGGAGATCAAGGCCGAGATCGAGGACGACCTCCCAGCCGGCAGCTCCGCGATCGTGGGGCTGTTCGACGCCAGGTGGGCGGCCGACATCTTCGAGAAGTCGCTGCCGAAGGCCGACAAGATCGTCAAGCACGAGGTCGACCCGGACAGCGCCGAACAGGTGAAGGCGCCGGCGGACGGCGGCGCCTAGTCCGGCTGCGCTCCATGTGCGTCGGCCTGTGGTGACGGCCACCGCCCGACGAAATAGGCTGCAGCGATCGACGAACGCACGCGTCGGCGCCACGCCCGAGCCGCAAACGGCGGAGTCGTAACGGCCCGCCATACCTCTCTGCGGTCGTCATGCCTTTCGGCCCTACACTCGAGTCAGTGAACGGTCACGTGATTTCTCGAGCAGCGCGGCGGAGCCGTCATGCGCTCGCGCTTCTCTCCACGCTCTGCCTCTTCGTCGTCGGCTGAACGGTCGACCGCGCCCCCGTGCGGGGTGGCTCGGCGACCGTCGCCTGCCGACCTGACCGCCGCGGGCGCGGGCGCGGCTGAGAGAAACCGATGAACGAAGAGGCGGCCCGGTCGGACCGCCTCTTCCTCGGGATCGGCCGGAACAGGCCCGGCCGCGGGCTTCGTCAGTGCGTGAAGCTGTGGTTGACGAGCGCGTCCAGGCGCTTGCCGAGCCGGGTCAGGATCTGCTGCTCGGTCGCTGCCTTGAGCTTGCCGGTCGCGACGGTCTTGTCGAGCCGCGTCTTCACGGCCGCGGTGATCGCCTGTTCGAGCCCGGCGGCGGTCTTGCCGTGCTCCGTGGCGACCTGGGCCAGGGTCTTGCCGGCCGCGAGCTCCGTCCGGAGCTGCTGCGCCGTCACACCCAGGTAGGCGGTGGCGACGTGGACGAGCCCGCTGAGCTTCAGGCCCTTGCGGAGCGCGGCGAGAGGATGCGCCCGTCCGACGAGGATGTCCAGCCGCGAGTGCAGGCCGGCGAGCACCTTCTGCTCCTGCTGCGCCGTGATCGCGCCCGCAGTGACGGCCTGGTCGAGCCGGGCCTTCACGGCGCTCTCGATCGTCTGCTCGAGTCCGCTGACGGTCTTGCCGTGTGCCGTCGCGATCTGGGCGAGCGACTTGCCCGTGGCGAGCTCGACGCCGAGCTGTTTCGCGGTGATACCGAGGTAGCTCGAGACTGCGCCGACGAGTGTTCCGCCGCCCTTGCTCTTCGCTCCCGCCTGCGAAACGCCCGTTGCGAACGCGGCGCCGCCGCTCGCGACGATCGCGAGAACCGCGCCGATCGCGAGGAGCCGCCGAATCTTGTACTGCATCGTTGGGTTCCCTTTCCTTCGGTTGAGCGGGCGTGGTCCGGCCCGCAAGCGCATTCGAGCAGGGCCGGCTAAGACCTGTCTGAGAGCGAGGCAACACCTGCGTAAAAAAACCGCGACCTGCGAGCGCCCGTAGTCCTCGTGCCAAGTCGTAGAACCTCAAGGGGGTTGAGAGATGCGTCTATTCAGGACGACGATGTTGCTCGCATGCTGTGGCCTCATCGCCGCCGTCGCCGCGACGGCCGGCGGGACGACGCTCAAGGTGCAGAAGACGGCGATCGGAAAGGTGGTCGCGAACTCGAAGGGCCACACGCTGTACATGTTCCGGGCCGACAAGGGCACCACGAGCGCCTGCTACGGCCAGTGCGCGACCTTCTGGCCTCCGCTCCTGACGAGCGGCAAGCCGATCGCCGGCCCGGGCATCAAGGCGTCGCTGCTCGGAACGACGAAGCGCAAGGACGGCAAGCTCCAGGTCACGTACAAGAAGCACCCGCTGTACACGTTCCTGGAGGACAAGAAGCCGGGCCAGACGACCGGTGAGGGCTCGAAGAACTTCGGCGCCGGCTGGTATGCGCTGACGCCGACCGGCATCGTCATCGACCGCGACTAGCTAGACGACAAGCCGAGGAGGCGGGCCGCCGTCGCTTTTCGGCGGCTCGCCGACGCGGCTTCGCCAGAGCGGAAGCTCGAGGACGACAGCCGGCGGCCCCTCGCGGGGCTCTTCGTCGGGACGAGGCCGCTCGGGGAGAGGAACCACGTCGCGCCGTGGTGGCCCGTCGCGGGACATCGGCTTCAGGCGACCTGCTGTGACCCGTTGGTCGACGCCGTGTCGCCGACCCGCGAGCCGGCCTCGGGAAGGAGCCAGCGCAGCGTCGCCGCGCCGACCTCCGCCTGGAGCCGCTCCCGCGCCGGGGCGCGGTACTCGGCGATTCGACCGAACAGGCCGAGATCGTGGAGAAGACGTTGATCGCCGCGTTGCATGTTCGAGAGACCTCGCTTTCGCATGTGGGCGGATACCCGAAAAGACGCGCGACGACACCGGAATCCTCCGCGCTGGTCCGAAGATCACTCGTTCGAGGGAGGTCCGACGCGTGGTGACGCGGGAGTCCGCGCCAGCTCTCCCTTCCTCGGCCGGCTCTAGCCGCGCGCTACGTCTGTCTGACGAAGAACACCTGCACGCCGAAGGCGCCCACCGCGCAGACCTTCGACGAGCACTCGTGGTCGGTCGTGAGGTTGAACGCACACGCCGACTTCTTGCTCTTGCACCAGCCTGCGAAGCTCACCATGCGCCATCCGGCCGCCGGTCGGGCGTGCAGGTGGACGAGGCTGTCCTTCGCGAAGCCCCCGCGACACGTGGGCGGACAGGAGATCCCCTTCGGCGTGCTCGTCACCTTGCCCTTGCCGTTGATCACGACCAGCACGACGCGCTGGATCGGCGTCGACGAGCTGCCCGCGCTCGCCCAGATCGAGGCGGCAACGAGTGCCGCGAGGAACAGGAGCGCAAGGCGCATGCGCGTCACGATGCGCCAACGATAGCGGCTCGAGTCACGATCTTCCTCATACGGAGGAGGTCGGTGCCCGGTTTTCGACCTGCGGAGGGCGCCGCTCGTGCCAGTCGGTGGCGCACTGGTACACGTGGGCGGCCCTGAGGACCGTCTGCTCGTCGCGCGGCCGGCCGACGATGGCGAGGCCGAGCGGAAGGCCGTCGACGAAGCCGGCCGGGACGCTCGCGGCCGGGACGCCCGCGAGGCTCCAGGGCGAGTTGAACGGGATCAGCGCCAGCCGGTAGGGCATCCGCTCACCGCCGAGCTCGACGGTGAGGTCGTCGATCCGCGGCGGCACGACCGGCATCTCGGGATGCACGAGCAGATCGACCCGCTCGAACACGTTCCGCAGCTCGTCGCAGAACCAGCGCCGGGCGCGCAACCCGGTCACGTGCGCGGTACCGGGCATCAGGAGGCCAGCCAGCAGCCGCGCCCGCACGTCGTCTCCGTAGTCCGCAAGCCGCGTGCGCAGCCAGGGCAGGTGCACCTCGGCGGCCTCGGGGAGCATCAGCAGCTGGCCGATCGTGCCCGACTCGTCGAGCAGCGGCACCTCGACCGACTCGACCGAGGCGCCGAGGCTGCGGAGTTCGTCGACCGCCGCGTGCGCCTGTGCCGCCACCGCCGGGTCGGCGCGCCGGAAGAGCTCGTCGACGACCCCGATCCGGAGGTCGCGCACGCTCTCGGCGAGCTCGATCGGCTCGCCGCTGAGCACGGACAGGAGCAGTGCACAGTCCTCCGCCGACCGGGAGATCGGGCCGACGGTGTCGAGCGACCACGACACCGGGACGACACCTGCCGTCGGCACGAGGCCCGTCGTCGGACGCAGGCCGGTGACGCCGCAGTAGCACGCGGGAATGCGGATCGAGCCCGCCGTGTCGGTGCCGAGCGTGCCCGCGGCGAGGTCGGCCGCCGCGGCCGCCCCGCTCCCGCCGCTCGAGCCGCCGCAGATCCTGTCGAGCGCCCACGGGTTGTGCGCAGGCCCGAACTGCGGGCTCGTCGTCGAGGCGCCGAAGGCGAACTCGTGCGTGTTCAGCTTCCCGAGGACGATCGCGCCCGCGCGGCGGAGTCGCTCGACACACACCGCGTCGCGCGCGGCCACGTTGCCGACCAGGACCTTCGAGCCGGCCGTCGTCGGCGCGCCCGCCACGTCGATCACGTCCTTCACAGCCAACGGCACGCCGTGAAGCGGCCCGCTCGGCGCTACGTCCGCCTCTGCGAGTGCCTCCTCGGCACGAACGGAGATGTACGAGTTCACCGGCCCGTCGAGCTGCTCGATCCGGTCGAGGTACGACGCGACGGCCTCGCGCGGCGTGAGCTCGCCTGCAGCGATCCGCCCGGCGACCTCGACGACGCTCATGCGCATCCCTCGCCGGCACAATCGTCGAAGGGCGAACAGAGCCTCATGGCTGGGTCTCCGGCGGCACACGCTGCTCCAGCTCGGCCAGCCTCGGCAGCACGACCTCGAGGAACCCGAGTACCCCCGCCAGGTCCTCGTCCGTGACCGTCACGCCCTGCCGCGCCGCCGCCGCGCGGAGGAAGTCGACGGACGGTGCTTCGGGACTGGGGCTAAACTCGTTCAAAGTGCCGATCTACGAGTACCGCTGCGACTCCTGCGAGGAGCGCTTCGAGGAGTATCTGTCGACCTCGGACAAGCCTACGCCGGCGTGCCCCAAGTGCGGCGCCGCGAAGGTGACGCGCCTCTTGTCGACGATCAACACCGAGTGGCTCCCGAGCGACGTCGCCTGGGATCGCGTCGGCCGTTCGTGGGACTAGCACCGCTTCCGCGCACGGCCACAGTCCTATAAGTCAGACTTCCGCGCGTCAAGCACGCGAGGGAGGGCTGAGATGCCGTATGTGCAGATCGACGACGGGCTGCGGGTCTACTACGAGCTGACCGGGCCCGAGGACGGACCGGTCGTGATCCAGTTCGGTGGCGGACTGTTCGGGCGGCACAACTTCGGCGCCGTCAACGACGGCTTCCGCGAGGCCGGCTTCCGTCTCCTCGCCTTCGACGCTCGGGGCTACGGCGCCTCCGACCATCCGCACGAGGAGTTCACGATCGAGGGCTGGGCCCGGGACGGCGCGGCGCTCCTCGACGCGATCGGCACGGAGCGCGTCCTCGTCCACGGCACCTCGATGGGCGGCATGATCGCGATCGCGTTCACCGCGCTGTATCCGGAGCGCACGATCGCCGCATGCGCCGACGTCGCCTTTGCCAAGCCCGACGTCTACCGGCGCACGCTGTTCCGCGTGTGGCGGCGGATGGCCGAGACGATGCCGTGGGACGACTTCTCCGACCACGTCACGACACAGGCCGTCGGAGCGAAGTTCCTCGAGAGCGACGAGGGCAAGGACACCTTCGAGCTCGTCCGCACGGTGATCGGCTGGAACGACCCCTACACCGTGCGCCAGGCCTGTATCGCGATGGAGAAGATGGACCTGACGGAGCTCGTGCCGAGGATCGAGCGGCCGCTCCTGATGACGAATGGGACGTACGACATCCTCTGCCCGCCCGAACTCGCCCCGTCCGGCCTCGGCGCCCGGCGGATGGCGGCGATGAACCCGCACATCACGACGCACGAATTCCCGGACATCGGCCACGCCGACCTGCTCGAGTGCCCTGCCGACGCGGTTCGAATCGTGACGGGATTCTTCCGACATTCCGCGTAAAAGCAAGGGGGCCCGTGCCCGAACCGGTCAGGAATCTGCCGGCGGCGGGTGGTGCTCGCGCCAGTGGCGGGCGATCTCGGCGCGGGTCGTCACCCAGACGTCGTCGTGCTGGCGCACGTAGCCGAGGAACGCGTCGAGTGCCTTCGCGCGGCCGGGGCGGCCGACGACGCGGCAGTGCAGGCCGACCGAGAGCATCCTCCCGCCCTCCTCGCGGAGCTGGTCGAACGCGTCGACGAGGTACGCGTAGAACTGGTCGCCCGTGACGAAGCCGTTCACGAGCAGGAACTTGAAGTCGTTGGCGTCGAGCGTGTACGGGATCACGAGGTGCTGCTGCCCGGCGACCTCGACCCAGTAGGGCAGCTCGTCCGCGTAGGAGTCCGAGTCGTAGAGGAAGCCGCCCTCCTCGACGACGAGGCGGCGCGTGTTGTCGGAGATCCGGCCCGTGTACCAGCCGACGGGGCGCTCGCCGGTGACGCCCTCGATCGCCGCGATCGCGCGCTTCATGTGCTCGCGCTCCTCGTCCTCGGACATCTCCATGTAGTCGATCCAGCGCCAGCCGTGGCTCGCCACCTCCCAGCCCGACGCGATCATCGCGCGGGCCGCCGCCGGGATTGCGCTCGAGCGCCTGGCCGACGGCGTAGACGGTCATCGGGAGACCGTGCTTGTCGAAGATCCGGTGCACGCGCCAGAACCCGGCACGGCTGCCGTACTCGAACATCGACTCGGTGTTCAGGTTCCGCCGCCCGACCGTCGCCGGCGCGCCGACGACCTCGTGCAGGAACGACTCCGAGGCCGGGTCGCCCTCGAGCGGCGTGTTCTCGCCGCCCTCCTCGTAGTTGAGGACGAAGTTGAGCGCGAGCCGCGCGCCGCCGGGCCACTGCGGGTCGGGCGGCGTGGCGCCGTAGCCGACGAGGTCGCGCTCGCTCACGCCGCCGGCACCTCCACCTCGCCGAAGACGCCCGCCGCGCGTAGCGCACCCAGCCGCTCGGGCGGGTAGCCGCACAGCTCCGCGAGCACCCCGTCCGTGTGCTCGCCGCGGAACGGGCCGCGCGCCGGCGGGCGTTCGAGCGACTCGCCGTCGGCCTCGAGCCGGAGCGCGGTCCGGATCGTCCGCACGGTGCCGAGCGTCGGATGCTCGTGCTCGACGACGTCGCCCGCGCGCCTCGGTCTGCGGCTCGGCGAGCGCCTCGAGCGACGGTGTTCACCTTCGCCGCCGGAATCCCCGCCGCCACGAGCACGTCGAGCCATTCTTGCACCGTTCTGCGTCGCGAAACGCCGCTCGAGCACGGGCACGAGCTCGTCCCGGTGCTCGTCGCGCGCGGCCATCGTCGCGAAGCGCGGATCCGCGGGCGAGCTCCGGCCGTCCGATCGCAGCGCAGAGCCGCTCCCAGAACGACTGCTTGGCCGCCGCGACGACGATCCAGCCGTCGGCAGCGCGGAAGTTCTGGAACGGGACGATCGAGGCGTGCGCCGAGTTCGGCCGCCGCGGCGGCACGTAGCCGTGCGTCGCCGCCCAGGTGCCGATGTACATCAGCTCGTGCAGCGCCGTCTCGAAGAGCGACACGTCGCAGTCGCAGCCGACGCCGTCGCGCCGAGCGCGCCAGAGGCCGGCAAGGAGCGCGATCGTCGACGCGTAGCCGCCGGAGAGGTCGACGAGCGAGAGGCCGCTCTTCGTCGGCGGGCCGTCCGGGCTCGCCGGTCAGGATCTGCCAGCCGGCGAGCCCCTGCATCATGTAGTCGTAGCCGCCCTCGGCGGCGCGCGGGCCGGTCATGCCGAAGCCGGACAGCGAGCAGCAGACGATCCGCGGGTTCACGTCCTTCAGCTGCTCGTAGGTGAGCCCGAGCCTGCGCCGGCTGGTCGCCGCGGAGGTTCGAGTACACCGCGTCCGAGGCGCGGACGAGATCCTCGAGCACCGGCCGCGCCTCGGGGTGCCGGAGGTCGAGCGAGACCGACTTCTTGTTCGCGGTTGAACGTCTCGAAGAAGAGCGAGTCCTCGCCCTCCTGGAACGGCGGCACGTAGCGGCCGACGTCACCGCCCGCGCGCGGATCCTCGATCTTGATCACCTCCGCGCCGAGGTCGGCGAGCTGCAGCGTCGCCCACGGCCCGGCGCCGAACTGCTCGACCGCGACGACGCGGACGTCCTCGAGCGGGAGCCGGCTCAAGCCTCCGCCACCGCCCGCTCGCTCGCCTCCGCCGCCTCCATCATCGCCGTCAGCATCTCCGGCTTCGGGACGTTCGGGAACGGATACGCCTTCTTCGACTGCGTCAGCCCGAGGCCGAGGACGAGCTCGGCGAGCTTGTAGCTGAGCGGGCCGGGGTTGACGACCGGCACCGGCAGCTCGGCCTGCAGGTACGGCACCGCCTGGTGCATCGTCGTCGAGCCCATGCAGATCACCTGCGCGCCGTCCTCCTCGATGCACGCCATGCCGGCCTCGCGCAGCATCGGGAAGACGACGTCCTCCTTGCCGCCGAGCAGGTTGTCGACGTCGGGGAGCATGTTGATCGACCGGATCGAGGCGAGGTGGCTCTCGAGGCCGAGCTCCCGCACACCCTTCTTGTAGATCGGGATCCAGCCGTCCCACTGCGTCAGCACCGAGAAGGTGTCCCCGAGCATCAGGGCCGTCAGATAGGAGGCGCGGCCCGGGCCGATCACCGGGATGTCCAGGAAGGAGCGCAGGACGCCGACGCCGGAGTCGCTCATCGTGTCGATGCAGACGGCGTCGTAGCCCTCCTCCTGGGCCCGGATACCGACCTCGGCGAGCGCGATCTCCGCCAGGCCGGTGTCGTGGCCGCTGTCGAGGAGCGCGGGGCCGGCGCGGACGCCGCGGAAGTCGAACTCGATGCCCGGGCCGAGCTCGACCTTTCCGAGCTGCGCGGCTCGGTTGGCCATGCCGGACTCGCCGAGCGGGAAGGGGACGATCACGAGCACACGGGCCATCACGACACCTCCACGGTGAGCAGGGACGCGAGCTGCGCAGCCTGGGCGAGCAGCTCCTCGCCCGCAGCACAGCCGATGTTGAGGATCACGTGCTCCGCGCCCGCCTCGGCGTACTCGTGCATACGCGCCGCGCACTGCTCCGGCGGGCCGGCGATGCAGTAGCGGTCGACGAGATGCGACTCGACGGCCATGCCGTAGCGCCGCTCGAGGTGCGCGGCGAGTCGGGGGCACGCGTCGTCGCCGACGAGCGCCGGGCAGACGACCGCTGCCTCGATCGCGTCGGCGTCGCGACCCGCCGCCTCGGCATGGCGCCGGACGTCGGCGAGGCCGGCGGCGAAGCGCTCGGCCGAGACCCAGATCGGCATCCAGCCGTCGCCGAGCCGGCCCGCACGGCCGCCTCGCGGCCGCTGATCGCCCACCGACCCAGAGCGGCGGCCCGTCTGCCCGGGCGGGCGCGGGCTCGACCGTGACGCCTTCGAAGGCGAAGAACCGGCCCGCGAAGGAGGCCTCCGGGCCCGCGAAGAGCGCGCGGAGCGCGAGCATCGCCTCGTCCGTCCGTGCGCCGCGCTCGCGCGGGTCGATCCCGACGGCCTCGAAGTCCTTACCGCCCTCGCCGCCGACGCCCACGCCGAGGACGACGCGGCCGCCGCGAGAGGTAGTCGAGCGATGCGAACTCCGTGCCACGAGGCTCGGGTGCCGGAGCGGGAGAAGGACGACTGCCCGCGCCGATCGCGATCCGCTCGGTCGCCGCCGCGAAGCACGTCAGCGCGACGGTGACGTCGAGGATCGGATTGTGGAACGAGACGTGGTCGCCGGCCCAGAGCGAGTCGTACCCCGACGCCTCGGCCAGCTCGGCCACCGCCCGGAAGAAGCCGGGGTCGGGAGCTCCTTCGACGAGCTGACCCGACCCCTGGAGGCCGAGCTTCATGCCTGCTCGGCGGCGCGCATCGCGTAGCGCCACGTGCGCTCGTAGTGCGGGCGCAGGAACTCGAGGTGGGAGCGCATCTCCCGCTCGGCGCGCCTCGGGTCACGGGCTTGCGATCGCGGCCACGATCGCCCGGTGCTGATCGTTGATCCCGCGGTGGAAGCGGGCGCCGAGCGACGAGCGGGCGAGGTTGGTCTGCAGGATCGTGAACAGCGGCTGCGCGGCCATCATCAGGAACGCGTTCCCGGACGCGGCGATCACCGACGTGTGGAAGTCGGTGTTGTAGACGAACTGCTCCGTCGGGGCGAGCTCGGCCGGGTCGGGCGGGATCGTCGCCGTGCAGCTGCTCGAGCGCCGTCCTCCGAGCGGCGCTGCGCCGCCATCCGTGCCGCCGGCACCTCGAGCGCCTCGCGCGCCTCGAGCAGCTCGTCGAGCGACACGTGCTCGGCCGCCGCGAGCAGGTTGAGCGCCGAGTTGAGGAACTCGGAGACGTGGTCGACGCTCGGCATCGTGACGTACGTGCCGCCGCCCGCGCCCTTCGCCGTCCGCATCGAGGCTCTGTGCCGTGAGCAGCCTGAGCGCCTCGCGAACGGTCGCGCGGCTGACGCCGAACTCCCGCGCCAGCACCGTCTCGTTCGGCAGCCGCTCCCCGCGCACGAGCTGCCCGGTGACGATCAGGTCGCGGAGCTGATCCGCCACCTGCTCGTACGCCTTGCGGACGCGCCGGACGCGCCATCGCGTCCGAAGCACGCTCGACGGGCCGGAGCGGCGGCGCGCTCACGCAGGCTCGAATCCCGAACTCCGCGTTGCCGGCGATCGACACGGGCGCGTTGTACGGGCATCAGCCCGTCGCGGAAGTACTCGGTGAGCGAGCGGCCGTCGCCGGCGCGCGCGCAGCTCGGCACGCTTCGCCTCGGTCGCCGCCGCGTCGATCTCGAGCGTCCGCTCGTCGGCGAAGACGACCCCGTAGGCGTCGCGGGCGAGCTCGATCGTCGTGAAGTCGTCGAGCACGTCCTCGCGCACCTGCGGCCGGATCGCGTTCGAGCGGATCGCCGTAGCCGGCCGCGTTCGGCTCGCGGAACTCGATGAACTCTCCGGCCTGCGAACGGGATGCCGGTCACCTTGGCCGGCAGGTACTGCTCGCGGGCCGTGTCGGGGTTCTTGCGGCACGAGGCGACGAGCCCGTCCCAGCCGCCGAAGATGCCCTTCGGCGGGTCGGTCTGCCGGTCGCCCTCGCACGAGTAGGTGCCGTCGACGAGGAAGCGGTTCCGGCGGATGATCCCGATCCCGCCGCGCCACTTGCCCGGCGCCGCCGGCTCGGGCCGGAGCTCGTACTGGTCGCAGCGCATCGGGAAGCGCTGGTCGAGCTCCTCGATCGGGTTGTTGCGCGTGTTCGCCATCAGGTTGTCGACCGAGTCCATCGCGTCCTTGCCGTAGCGGCCGCCGTAGGAGCCCTCGTTCACCTCGAGGTAGAGCCAGTACTCGCCGATCGACTCGTCGAAGCCCGCGTAGGCGCAGAAGTGGATACCGGCCGAGTTGCCCGCCGTCACCTTGTCCGGCAGTGCCTCGGCGAGCGCGAGGATCGTGTTGTCGACGACGCGCTGCGTCTGGCAGAAGCGCGAGAAGCAGGCGCGCGGGAAGGTCGGGTTGAAGATCGTCCCCTTGGGCGCGATCACCTTCACCGGCCGGAAGACGCCGTCGTTCTGCGGCACGTGCTCGGGGAAGGTCGTCTCGTCGAGCAGGATCGTGCGGATCGCGTAGTAGCACGAGACGAGCAGCGATCCCTCGAACGGGCACGTTGTAGCCGGTCGGCACCTCGGGGTGCGAGCCGGTCAGGTCGATCGTGACCTCGTCGCCCTCGACGATCACCCTCGTCTCGACCCGGAGCCGGACGTCACGGTTCCGGGCGTCGTCGTCGAGCCAGCCGACGACCGGCCCGTAGGTGCCGTCCGGGATCTTGCGCGATCTCGGCGCGCAGCATCCGCTCCGAGTAGTCCATCCAGTCGTACGCGGCGCTCATCACGACCTCGGCGCCGTAGCGCTCGACCAGCCGCAGGAAGCGGTCGCGGCCGAGCTGGCAGGCGGCGAGCATCGCGTTCATGTCGCCGCGGTTCATCGTCTCCGTGCGGACGTTGTCGAAGATCATCCGGTCGACGTCGACGTTCAGCTCGCCGCGGCGGTACCAGCGCAGGCCGTTGTAGAGCTTGGCCTCGGCGAAGACGTCGAAGGCGTCGGCGTTGATGCCCGGGAACGAGCCGCCGACGTCGAGCACGTGCGCGGTCACGGCGGCGAAGCCGAGCAGCTCGCCGTCCGCGGAAGATCGGCACCGCGACGGCGACGTCCGGCGAGTGCGAGGCGCCGAGGTACGGGTGGTTGTGGACGATCACGTCGCCGTCCTCGATCTCGTCGCCGAGGCGGTGCAGGAAGCCGCGGATGTACCAGGGCAGCGAGCCGATGTGCATCGGCGTCGAGTCGGACTCGCAGAGCTCGCGACCCTCGGCGTCGAAGATGCCGGCGCCGAGGTCCTCGGACTCGCGGATGATCGACGAGTAGCTCATCCGGAACAGGACGCCCGCCATCTCCTTCGCGATCGCGTGGAACGCGCCGCCGAGCACGCGCAGCGTGATCGGGTCGACCTCGACGCGCGGGCGCGTCGGCGGCCCGGGCTGGCGGCCGACCTCGTACTCCGTGACGCTCATGCGCCCCCTCCGCTCGACGGCCGGGCGGACTCCGCGACCGCGTGCCTGCGCCGACGCGGCGATCGCGATCACGATGTTCCCGAAGCGGTCGACGTGGGCGGCGAGCCCGGGCGGGATCACCGTCGTCGAGTCGTACTGCGTGACGATCGCCGGGCCGACGAGACGGTTCCCCGCCTTCAGCGCCGCCCGCTCGTAGTAGCGCGTCGGCACCTCCTGCAGCACACCGCCGACGCGGAACCACGCGGCGCCCTCGTGGCGGAGCGCCTCGTCCGGCGAGTCGTCGCCGTGCTCGATCTCGGGCGTGCGCAGCGGCGGCGTCAGGCCGATGCCGCGGACGCGGATGTTCGGGATCTCGATGTCCGACTCCTCGAAGCGGCGGGAGTACTCGCGCTCGTGGATGTCGTGGAAGTCCGCGCGGACCCTCGCGGCCCACGCGTCGTCGACGAGACCGGCCGGCGCGTCGACGCGAAGCTCGTAGCCCTGGCCGAGGTAGCGGCACTCGGCGATGCGCTGGACGAGGACGTGCTCCGCGTCGATCCCGTCCTCGGCGAGCTGGGTCACCGCCAGCTCCTCGAGCTCGCCGAAGCGCTCCTGCAACGCCGCCGCGTCGAGCCGCGACAGCCGCTGGTGCGTCGTCGCCACGTACTCGTAGACCATGTCGGTCGCGAGCAGTCCCATCGCGGCCGCGATGCCCGGGTAGGTCGGGACGACGACGACCGGCGTTCCGACCTCGAGCGCGATCTGCGCCGCGAACAGCGGGCCGGCGCCACCCTCGGCGACGAGCGCGAAGTCGCGCGGGTCGTAGCCCTTCCGGACGGAGTTCTCCTCGATCGACTGCACCATCGAGTGCGTGAGGATCTGGACGGCGCCCATCGACGCCTCCTCGACGGTCATCCCGAGCGCCTGGGCAGGCCCGTTCTCGAACGCCGTGCGGGCGAGCCCCGCGTCGAGCGCCATGCCGCCGCCGAGGAACGCCTCCGGCGAGAGCCAGCCGAGGTTGACGAGCGCGTCGGTCGCCGTCGCCTCCGTGCCGCCGCGGTCGTAGGCCGCGGGCCCGGGCACGGCACCGGCCGAGCGCGGGCCGACGCGGAAGATGCCGCCCTGGTCGACGTAGGCGATCGAGCCGCCGCCGGCCCCGATCGTGTCGACGTCGACCATCGGGATCATCGCCTGGTACGGCCCGACCTTCGTGTCGAGCAGGTGCTTCATCCGCAGGCGGCCCTCCTGCGCGAGGCCGATGTCGGCCGACGTGCCGCCGACGTCGAGCGTGATCACGTTGTCGAAGCCCGCGTGCTTGCCCGCCCAGATGCCGCCGACGACGCCGGCGACCGGGCCGGACATGAGCAGGTTCACCGGCCGCGAGACCGCGGCCTCGGCGGTCGCGACACCCGACGCGGAGGTCATCAGGTGGACGCCCGTCCGCACGCCGAGGCGGCGCGAGCTCGTCCTTGAGCCGGCTGACGTAGGTCGCGACCTTCGGTCCGATGTACGCGTTCAGGCAGACCGTCGAGAAGCGCTCGTACTCGCGGTACTGCGGCAGGACCTCCGACGAGACGGACAGGAACGCCTCCGGGAACTCCTCGCGCACGATCTCGGCCACCCGCCGCTCGTGGGCGTCGTTCACGAACGAGAACAGGAAGCAGACCGCGACCGCGTCGACCCCGGCCTCCTTGAGCTTGCGCACCTGCTCGCGCGCCTTCTCCTCGTCGAGCGGGACGAGCACGGAGCCGTCCTTCGTCATCCGCTCCGGCACGGTCAGCCGGTAGCGGCGCCGGACGACCGGGTAGCGCTGCCACGGCAGATCCTGGTAGTTCGAGAAGTTGAGCGGCTTCTTGTGGCGCGCGATGTGGAGGATGTCGCGGTAGCCCTCGGTCGTGATCATCCCGACCGTCGCGCCGTTGTGCTCGATCACGATGTTGGTCGCGATCGTCGTCCCGTGGAAGACGGCGTCGAGCGCCGACGGGCTCTCGCCGGCCAGGCGCGCCACCTCCTCGATCCCCTGGACGGTTCCCTGCGAGGGGTCGCCGGGCGTCGTCGGCAGCTTGTGGACGCGGATGACGCCGGCCTCGTCGTCGACGTAGATCAGATCGGTGAAGGTGCCGCCGACATCGACTCCCACACGTTTCATGCGCCTCCTTTACTGGGCTCTAAGGAACGAGGACGAGCTTGCCGAAGTGCTCGCGCCGCTCCATCGTGGCCATGGCCTCGCGGGCGTCGTCGAGCGCGAAGGTCTGATGGACGAGCGGCGTGATCAGCCCGCGCCCGGCGAGCTCGAGGCACTTCGCGACCTCCTCGCGCGTGTAGACGAAGGAGCCGATCACGCTCTTCTGCGCCCGGAAGAACGGGATGATGTCGAACGGGACGACCTCGCCGGAGTGGGCGCCGCAGATCACGAGGCGCCCGTCCTTCGCCAGCGAGTCGAGCCCCTTCTGGAACAGCTCGCCGCCGACGTGCTCGTAGACGAGGTCGACTCCGCGCTCGTCGGTGAGCTCCATCACGCGGGCGACGACGTCCTCGGTCGCGTGATTGATGCCGGCGTCCATGCCGAGGTCCCGCGCCCGCTCGAGCTTCTCGTCGCTCGACGCGTTGCCGATCACGAAGGCGCCGCCGAAGTGCGCGAGCTGCACGGCCGCCGAGCCGATGCCGCTGCCGACGGAATTGATCATCACCGTCTCCCCGGTGCGCAGGTTTCCGCGCGTGAACAGCATGTGCCAGGCGGTGCCGAACGCGACCTGGAGCGCCGCCGCCTGCTCGTACGACACGCCGTCCGGTATCCGGATCAGGTTCCGCGCCCTGACGACGACCTTCTCCGCGTAGCCGCCGCCGGTCGAGAAGCTGATGAAGCCCGGCGTCAGGCAGAGGGACTCGCGGCCGGTGCGGCAGTACCGGCAGTCGCCGCACGGGTCCATGATGTACGGGTTGACGCGGTCGCCGGGCGACCAGCCCTCGACGTCGTCGCCGACCTCCTCGACGTCGCCCGCCAGCTCGACCCCGAGCGTGTGCGGCAGGGTGACCGGGAACCGGGAGGTGCCGTCGCGAACGTCGACGTCGAGATGGTTGAGCGCGCTCGCCCGGATGCGGACGAGCACCTCGCCCGGCCCGGGACGCGGGTCGTCGACCTCCTCGACCCGGAGCACGTCGAGACCACCGAACTCGTGGAACCGCACTGCCTTCAACTCGATCGACCTCCTTGCCGGGGACGTCCCCTGCGTTTATGTCTGACTTTCGGGAGCCTGTCAAGCACGCCGTGCCCCGGCTCGGCTCCACGGTTTGACACCCTGGCGAATGTCTGACATAACCGCTGGAGTCGATGGAGCTTCCGCATCTGCGCTCACTCCTCTTTGCGCCGGGCAGCGACGCGCGCAAGCTCGAGAAGGCATTCGGCTCGGCCGCCGACGGCGTCGTCTGCGATCTCGAGGACGCCGTAGCGCCAACCGACAAGGAGCAGGCCCGCAAGGTGACGGCGGCCGCGCTCGTCGCGGCGTCGGGGCCGGCGCGGTTCGTGCGCGTCAACGCGGCCGGAACGGCCTGGTTCGAAGACGACCTGGCCCTGGCTGCCACGGTGCCGCTGGACGGGATCGTGCTGCCGAAGGCGAGCCCGGAGTCCGTCGACGCGCTCGGCCCGGAGGGGCCGCCGGTGGTCGCGATCGTCGAGACCGCGCTCGGCCTCCGCCAGGCGTTCGAGATCGCCTCGAAGCCGCGCGTCGCCGCGTTGATCCTCGGCTCCGTCGACCTCGGCGCGGAGGTGGGCCTCGAGACCCGCCCGGACGGGCAGGAGATCCTCTACGCGCGCTCCAAGGTCACGTTCGACTCGGCCGCGGCCGGGCTCCGCGGCGCCGATCGACGTCGTGCACCTCGACTTCGAAGACACGGCCGGGCTCGAGGTGCAGTGCCGCCTCGCCCGCGCGCTCGGCTTCCGCGGCAAGGCCTGTATCCACCCCGCGCAGCTCGAGACGATCAACGCCGTCTTCGCGCCGAGCGAGGGCGAGATCGCGTGGGCCCGGAGCGTGGTCGACGCCTTCGAGGGCCAGAGCGAGGGCGTCCTCGCGATCAACGGGACGATGGTCGACAAGCCCGTCGTCGAGCGTGCCCGGCGCGTGCTCCGCGAGGCGCGGCCGATGACGGCGCCCAAGGAATGGCGTGGCCGCTACTACGAGGACTTCACGGTCGGCGACGTCTTCCGCAGCCGCTTCGGGCGCACGATCACCGACACGGACAACATCTGGTTCACCTGCCTGACGATGAACACGAACCCGATGCACTTCGACGTGCCGTTCACCGAACGGACGCGCTTCGGGCAGCCGCTCGTCAACAGCGCCTTCACGCTCGCGCTCGTCACCGGCCTGACCGTTCCGGACACGAGCGAGAACGCCGCCGCCAACCTCGCCTGGACGGACATCAAGCTGCCGAAGCCGGTCTTCGTCGGCGACACGCTCTACGCCGAGAGCGAGATCCTCGAGCTGCGCGAGTCGCAGTCGAACCCGAGCGTCGGCATCGTCTCGATGCGCTCCCGCGGGATCAACCAGCGGCGCGAGGTCGTGATCGAGTTCCTGCGGACGTTCATGGTCTACAAGCGCGACGCACCCGAGGTGCAGAACACGTTCCCCGGTACCGACGACGAATGGACGGTGGAGTGACATGACCGCTGCCGAGAGGCTGGCCGAGTTCGCGACGACGCTGACGCTCGACGACGTGCCGGAGGACGTCGCCCGCCACGCCAAGCTCCACCTCCTCGACACGCTGGGCTGCGGCCTCGCGGCGCACGCGACCGGCGTCGCCGGCGAGGGCCGGCAGGCGATGGCCGAGCTCGGCGGCGAGCCGCACGCGACCGTGATCGGGCTGCGACGCGCGGCTGCCGGCCCCGAACGCGGCGTTCGCGAACGCCATGCTCTGCCACGGCCTCGACTTCGACGACACCCATTCCGACTCCGTCAGCCACGTCTCGACCGTCACCTGCCCGGCGGCGCTCGCCGTCGGCGAAGCGAACGGCCTGTCGGGCGGCGAGGTGCTGACCGCGATCGTGGCGGGGAACGAGGCGATCACGCGGCTCGGCGCTGCCGCCTCCGGCAGGTTCCACGCGCGCGGGTTCCATCCGACGGCGATCTGCGGGATCTTCGGCGCGACCTGCGCGACGGCGCGACTGACCGGCGCCGACACGCCGACGACGGCCAGCGCGCTCGGCATCGCCGGCTCGATGGCCTCCGGCCTCTTCGCCTACCTCGAGGACGGAACGGCGACCAAGCCGATCCATCCCGCCTGGGCTGCGCACGGCGGGATCCTGGCGGTGCGGCTCGCCGCTCTCGGCGCCGAGGGGCCGCCGTCGGTCGTCGAAGGCAAGTTCGGCCTCTACCACGCCTTTCTGGGCGCGGAACGCGGCGAGATCGACATCGAGTCGCAGCTCGCGGACCTCGGCTCGCGGTGGGAGACCCCTCGGATCGCGTACAAGCCGTTCCCGGTCTGCCACTTCATGCACGGCTCGCTCGGCGCGACGGCCGACGCGCTCGCCGGCCGCACGCTCGCGCCGGAGGAGATCGCCGACGTACTCGTGACCGTGCCCGAAGCGGGCGTCTCGCTCGTCCTCGAGCCCGCCGACAAGAAGCAGCTGCCCCGCTCGGACTACGAGGGCAAGTTCTCGCTCCAGTACTCGGTCGCCTCGATGCTCGTGCGCGGCCACGTCTCCGTCTCGGACTTCTCGGACGAGGCGATCGCCGACCCGGCTGTCCTCGCCGTGGCCGGCAAGGTCAGGTACGAGACGCCGGACTACCCGACCTACCCGCAGGCGTTCCCGGGCGGCGTCCGCGTGACGCTCGCCGACGGCACGACGCTCGAGCGCGACTTCCCGTACCAGAAGGGCGGCCCGGAGAACCCGATGTCCGAGACCGAGGTGCGCGAGAAGTTCCGGCTCAACGCCCTGCTCGCGCTGGACGCGGATACCGCCGAGGCGCTCGAGAGCGCGATCCTCGACTTCGAGCGCCGGGACGACCTGAGGGCCGCCCTCGCCCCGCTGACGGCAGTGAAGGAGCCGGTCGCCGCGTGAGCGTGGCGGAGCTCTCCGCAGAGCAGCAGGAGATCGTCGCCACCGTCCGCGAGTTCGTCGACCGGGACGTGATCCCGGTCGCGTCCGATCTCGACCACCGCGACGAGTTCCCGGACGCGCTCGTCGAGACGATGAAGGCGCTCGGCCTGTTCGGGACGACGATCCCGGAGGAGTACGGCGGGCTCGGGCTCGGCCTCGACACGTACGCGCTGATCCTGATCGAGCTCTCGCGTGGCTGGGTGACGCTGCCTGGGATCATGAACGGGAGCTTCATCGCCTCCTGGATGCTCAGGAACCACGGCACGGAAGAGCAGCGGCAGGCGTGGCTGCCGCGCCTCGCGACGGGCGAGGTTCGCGCCGCGTTCTCGATGACGGAGCCGCACGCCGGCTCGGACGTGCAGGCGATCCGCACCACGGCCGTCCGCGACGGCGACGACTTCGTCCTCACCGGCCAGAAGATGTGGGTGACGAACGGCTGGCGCTCGGGGCTCGTCATGCTGCTCGCGAAGACCGACACCGACGCGGTGCCCGCGCACGAGGGCATCACCGGGTTCCTCGTCGAGAAGGAGCCCGAGACCGAGCCGCCGGGGCTCCAGATCCCGATGCCGGCCCTGAAGAAGCTCGGCTACAAGGGCGTCGAGTCGACCGAGCTCCTCTTCGACGGCTTCCGCGTCCCGGCGACGAGTGTGCTCGGCGGCGAGGCAGGGGTCGGGCAGGGCTTCAAGTACTTCATGAGCGGCATCGAGGTGGGGCGCGTGAACGTGGCCGCGCGCGGAGCTGGGCTCGCGCGCGCGGCGCTCGACGACGCGCTGCGCTACGCCAAGGAGCGCGAGGCCTTCGGCAAGCCGATCGGCTCTCATCAGGCGGTGCAGATGATGCTGGCGAAGATGGCCACCCGGGCCGAGGCGTCCCGCCTGCTCGTCGTCCAGGCCGCGCAGGCGAAGGCGCGCGGCGAGCGGGCCGACCTCGAGGCGGGGATGGCGAAGTACTTTGCGACCGAGTCGGCCCAGGAGAACGCGCTCGACTGCATGCGCATCCACGGCGGCTACGGCTACTCGCTCGAGCTCCGTCCGGAGCGCTACTACCGCGACGCACCGCTGCTCCTGATCGGCGAGGGCTCGAACGAGATTCAGCAGCTGATCATCGCCCGCCGCCTCCTCGAACGGACGTCCTGACATGCCGCGTCGAGTCGAGCCATGTCGGAGGGACAGTCCCTGTGACAGAAGCTGCGCAATCCGTTCCCAGCGTCCACAGGCGGTGTCAGACACCGTGACAGGGCCGTAGGGGACTGGCCGCGGTGGACTTCGCGATCCCGCCCGAGCTGGACGAGATCCGCGCCGCGGTCCGCGCAGCTCTGCGAGGGCTTCCCGGGCGAGTACTGGCGCGGGCTCGAGCCCGACCGCTACCCGGAGGAGTTCGTCGCGCGCGCTGACCGAGCACGGCTGGCTCGCGGCGCTGATCCCGGAGGAGTACGGCGGCGCCGGGCTCGGCATCACCGCCGCGAGCGTCGATCCTCGAGGAGATCAACGCGTCGGGCGGCAACTCGGGCGCCTGCCACGCGCAGATGTACACGATGGGCACGATCCTGCGGCACGGCTCCGACGAGCAGAAGCAGCGCTTCCTGCCGCGGATCGCGTCGGGCGAGCTGCGCCTGCAGGCGTTCGGCGTCACCGAGCCGACCGTCGGCTCGGACACGACCTCGATCCAGACGTTCGCCGAGCGCGTCGACGGCGGCTACCGCGTCCGCGGCCAGAAGATCTGGACGTCGCGCGCGCTCTACTCCGACCTGATGCTCCTGCTCGCGCGCACGACGCCGGCCGACGAGGTCGAGAAGCGCACCGAGGGGCTGTCGACCTTCATCGTCGACATGAAGCAGGCGCTCGCGGCCGGGACGATGACGATCCGGCCCGATCACGCACGCTGATGAACCACGCGACGACCGAGATCTTCATCGACGGCGTCGAGGTGCCCGCCGACGCGCTCGTCGGCGAGGAGGGCAAGGGCTTCCGCTACATCCTCGACGGCATGAACGCCGAGCGGATCCTGATCGCGGCCGAGTGCATCGGCGACGGGCGCTGGTTCATCGACAAGGCCACCGCGTACGCGTCCGAGCGGGTCGTCTTCGGGCGCCCGATCGGCGCGAACCAGGGCGTCCAGTTCCCGATCGCGCGGGCCTACGCGGCGATCGAGGCGGCCGACCTGATGCGCTACAAGGCCGCCTGGCTGTACGAGCAGGGCCTGCCCTGCGGAGCCGAGGCGAACATGGCCAAGCTGCTCGCGCTCGGAGGCGTCGTGGGCGGCCGCGAACGCCTGCCTCGACACGCACGGCGGCTTCGGCTTCGCCGAGGAGTACGACGTCGAGCGCAAGTTCCGCGAGACGCGCCTCTACTCGATCGCGCCCGTCTCGAACAACCTCGTGCTCGCCTACGTCGGCCAGCACGTGCTCGGCATGCCGCGCTCGTACTGATATCGCACTGATATCATCGGCTCGATGGCCGCGTTCCACGTCCGCGACATCCCGCCCGAGCTCCTGGAGCGGCTTCGCGAGCGCGCCTCGCGCGAAGGTCGGTCGATGAACGCGGAGATCCTGACGATCCTCGAACGCGAGTTGTCCAAGCGCACGCCGGAAGAGGTCATGCAGAGCATCCGGGAAGGGCACAAGCGCATCTCTCTGTCTCCCGGCGCGCCGAAACCGGAGGATCTGATCCGGGAGGCACGCGATTCCCGCTACAGCCGTCCTTGATGCCAGTGCGCTCGTGCGTGCGGTTGTTCGCGCAGAGGATGCCGCGGTCGCATGGGTCGCGACCGTCCTGCGTGCCGAGGTGACGGCGGTAGCTCCGGACCTCGTCTTCCTCGAGGTTGCAAACGCCCTCACGGGCTACGTGCGTGCCGGCGAGATCGATCCGCGACGAGGCCGTGTCCAGACTCGACGACGTGCTCGACCTTCCGCTCGAGATCCACCCGGCTCGCACGCTGGCAGCCTCAGGCTCACGCGCTGGCGGTGGCGCGAGGCATCAGCGCCTACGACGCCGCCTACCTCGCCCTCGCCATCGGCTACGACGCCACGCTGGTCACGGCGGATCGGCGGTTGGCCGGTGAAGCCGAGCGTTCGGCCCTGCTCCCGGACGAGGGGCCCGGCTAGGAAGCGCTACTAGTAGAGCTTGTCGTCCGGGTGCTGCTCGTGCTGCTCCTTGCGCCACTGCTCCTGGTACTCCTCGGCCTTCTCGAACTCGTCTTCGTACTCCTCCTGCGTAGCCTCGTCGACGGCCGCGTCCCCGGTCGTCTCGTGCTCGCCGGCGGCCGCTCGCCGGCGGCTGGCAAGGAACGCGAGCACGACCAGCGGAACCGCGACGGCCGCGAAGATGATGATCGGGAGCACAGGGAGAGCCTAGACGAGCTGGTCCCAGCGCAGCGGCTCCGCGCCGGGGACCGCGAGCTCCACGGCCTGCGAGGCGAACATCGTCACCCAGGTGTTGAGGTGGACGTCCGGCGAGCCCGGCTGGTACGGCATCGCGAGCTTGCCGTCGCGCTCACGGGCGAGCTCGAGCAGCCGCTCGATCGCGCGGTCGACGCCGGGGGTGCGAACGCCGAGCAGCAACGCCATGCGGACGGCCTGCGACGTCACGTCGAGCTGCTCGATCGGCTCCGGCCGGCCGAACGCGCGCGGGAGACCACCGGTCTGCAGCTGATGCGTCCACACCCACTGGACGGCGGCGCGGGCGCGGTCGATCGCGTCCTGGTCTCCGGTGGCGGTGCCCCACATCCACAGGCCCTCGGCGCCGTACATGTGCGGATGGAGCATGGTGACGTCGCTCTCCGGGTCGGTCGGCATGTGGCCGTCCGGCCCCTGCACCGCGCGAGCGGCGTCGATCAGGCGCGCGGCAGACTCGTTCCGTTCCGCGAGCAGGAAGCACTGCACGAGCTTGGCCAGGTGGACGACGCCCCGCGTCGACCAGTTGGTCCGCTCCGAGCGCGGGCCGTAGGCCGAGACCGGGCCCAGATCCGCAGCCAGCTCCCGGTCGAGCAGGTCGACGAGCTCGAGGCCGGTCGCGACGTAGCGCTCCTCGTCGAAGCGCCGGCCGAACGTCTGCAGGCCGGTGGCGATCATGCCCAGGTCGAAGAGGTAGACGGCGCCGCTGTCCCAGCCGTCGCGCGCCGCGAGACGGCGCTGCTGCACGCGGCCGACGAGCCAGTCGGCCGCATGACGGCCGACGGTGACCTCGTCGTCCGCCAGCTCGGGCCGCGCGGCGAGATGCGTCAGCGCGTAGCCGGTGATCTCGGCGTAATCGTAGGCCTTCTCGCCGCTCGCGAGCTCCACCCAGGCAGCGAATGCGCCGCTCGAGCTCTGGCAGGCACCGGACGAGATCCAGCGCGCGAGCCCGTCGGCCCCCCAGCGGACGACCTCGGGATCGATGCGCGAGGGCCCGCCCGGACCGCCGCCCGAGCCGGCAGCCTGGCCGGGGGCGCCTGATCGGGAGGCCAGCACGTCGACGATCTTCTTCGCGGCGTGGCCGTCGCCGTACGGGTTCGTGGAGCGCGCCATCGCCTGGTACGTCTTTTCGTCGCCGAGCAGCGACGTCGCCCAGCTCTCGATCGCGGCGCCGTCCGTGCCGACGAGGACGGCATTCCCGGCCTCGACGCTCTCGGGGCGCTCGGTCGTCCCACGGATGACGATCACCGGCTTGCCGAGCGCGGTCACCTCCTCCTGGAGACCTCCGGAGTCGGTGATCACGAAGTGGCTGCGCCGCAGAAGCCAGATCATCGGCTGGTAGTCGAGCGGGTCGAGCAGGCTGATGTTGGCCGCGCCTCCGAGCAGATCGTGCACGGGCTCGCGCACCTTCGGGTTCCGGTGGACGGGGATGACGATCTGCACCTCCGGATGCCCTTCGGCGACCGCGCGGAGGCCCGAGCAAACGTCCTCGAGCGCCTCCGGGCTCATCTCGCGGCGATGCATCGTCGCCACGATCAGGCGCTTCCCGTTCAGGCCGAGCTGGGCGAGCGTCGTGCGGTCGGGCTCGAAGGGCATGCCGGCCACGGTCTGGAGCGCGTCGATGACGGTGTTCCCCGTCACGTAGACGCGATCCTTGGAGACGCCCTCCCGATAAAGGTTCTGCGCGCTCGACGGCGTCGGCGCGAAGTGGACGTCGGCGAGCACGCCGGCGACGCGGCGGTTCATCTCCTCCGGCCACGGGTCGTGCTTGTTGAACGTGCGCAGTCCCGCCTCGACGTGGCCGACCTTCCACCCCTGCTGGAAGGCCGCCAACCCGCCGGCCATCGTCGTCGTCGTATCGCCCTGGACGAGCACCCAGTCGGGGCGCTCCGCCTCGAGGATCGGCCGCAGGCCGTCGATGACGGCGACCGTCACGTGGTTCAGCGACTGGGCATGCTGCATGACGTTCAGGTCGTGATCGGGCTCGATGTCGAACAGCTCGAGCATCTGGTCGAGCATCTCCCGGTGCTGGCCGGTGACGCAGATCCGCGAGACGAACTCGTCGGAGCGCTGCTCGAGCTCCTTGATCACGGGGGCGAGCTTGATCGCCTCCGGGCGCGTGCCGAAGACCGTCAGGACCTTGATCATGTGCCGGGGTTCAGGAGGTTTCCGTGGAAGGATCAGGCAAGACGAACGCCCTGCGACCCCGATTCTATCGCGCTCGTCAGGCGGCCCGGGCGACCACGGACTCGTAGATCTCCGCCAGCCGCCCGGCCAGCTTGGCCCAGCCGTAGCGTTCGAGCGCACGTTCCCGCGCACCCTCGCCGAGCCGCTGACGGCGCGGCTCGTCCTCGAGCAGCTCGATCAGCGCCTGTCCGAGCCGGACGGCGTCCCCGGGCGGCACGGTGAGCCCGACCTCCGGAGCCATCACCTGGTCGTAGCCGGGGATGTCCGAGGCGACGACGGGCGTCGCGCACCCGAACGCCCTCGCGAGCACCATGCCGAACGACTCGCCGCCCAGCGAGGGCGCGCACAGGAGCTTCGCCTGCGCGAGCTCCTTCGTCAGCGGGTCGCCGACCATGACGCCGAGCAGCTCGACGCCCTCGTCGGACAGGCGCTGACGCGACATCAGGAGCCGCACGGCCCGGGGGTCGGCGCCGATCACGCGCAGCGTCGCCCCCGTCCGTCGCCTGACCTCGGGCCAGGCCCGGAGGAGCACCTCGAGTCCCTTGCGCGGGTCGTGGCGGCCGATGTAGACCACGATGTTCTCGCGGTCGCCCGGGTCGGCGTGCGGGGGGAGCATGATGCCGTTCGGGATGATCTCGAACGGCCCGGGTAGGTAGCGAGCCGCGGAGGCCCGCGCGACCTCCGAGACGGCGATCCGGTAATCGATCCGCTTCATCAGCATCCCCCACGCCGGCATGCCGGCTTTCATCCAGCCGAGCTCGCCGGTCGCGTGCCAGGTGCCGACAACCGGGGAGCGAGCGTGCGCGAGCGCGGCGACGCACAGTGCCGGCGTCATCGGCTCGTGGACGTGGAGCAGGTCGAACTTCTCGCGCCGGAGGAGACGTGCGAGCCGAATCTCGGCGCGCTGGCTGAGCACGATGTGCGTTCGCGAGTTGTTGGCGGGCACCGTCACGGTCGTCCCGATCGCGATCACGCGCGAGGGGCGCCGGTCGAGGCGGCCCGCGTCGGGGTGCAGGAACCGCCAGAACGTGCCCGGCGGGTCGTCCCCCATGATCAGCCGCGTCTCGAAGCCGATCCGTTCGAGCGCCTCGGCCTGCGCCTCGGCGTGCTCGCTCACGCCGCCGATGTAGGACCACGAGAAGGGGACGACGATGCCGACCTTCATGCGCGCATCATGAACCCAAGAAATCTTGGAAGCGCTTCGCCTGGTAGCCCGCCGCGTGGAAGTAGGAGCTCCATGCGGTCGTATGGCACATGCGCATCGTGAGCGAGCCGCCTTCCCGGCGCGTGCCCTGCTTGATCGCGCCGGACTTCCCCTTCACGTCGGGGAGCGGCCATGCGGCCGGCCGGCCCTCGTACCAGTAGCGGTACTCGGCGCCGCTGAACGGGCTCGACGGCAGCGATGCACCGAAGGTCCGGATCCACGCCTCGAGCCCGGCGCCGTTGGCCACGTAGTAGCCCTGCCGCATCATCGTCGCGCCGAAGAAGCCCTGGTAGAGCCAGTTCAGGTAGGCGTAGCACCTGTCGAGTCGCAGCTTCGAGGTGACGTGCGCCGCGATCCCGATGGCGCTGCAGGACCCGCGGTAGCCCTCGGGCGGCACGGCGTAGGAGACCCGGACGCCCTCGGCGGCGATGCGCGCCGCCGCGGAGGGCCAGAGCGGCGTGATCGCGACGTCCTTCGAGGCGACGAGGTTGACCGAGTCGTTGAACGTCGACCAGAAGCCCTGGAACTGTCCCTGCTTGCGGTACGTGCTCAGCACCCGGGTCAGCAGGTCGACCTCGGCGATCGTCATTGCGGCCACGTTGCCGAAGCGCATGATCCCGAGCGACTGCACAGCCCGTCCGAGGTCGACGAGCGCGGCGGCGGGATCGTCCTGGACCGCGACCCGGCCCTTCCAGCGGACGTTCAGGAGCTCGGCCCACGAAACGTGGCCGGGCGCCTTCGGGATCACCTCGGGCAGGTAGCCGAGGGATTCCGCGGCGAAGTGGGCGGGGACGCCGACGACGTACCGGGGCATCGGCGCGCCGCCGTACGGGCGGCCGGTCCGCTCGTCGATCCACTGGACGATCTCGTCGGTTCGCGTCGGATCGCCGCTCGAGCGCGGCAGACCGTGCGTTCCCCGGCGCAGGAAGAGCGAGCGGAAGGGCGCGTCGCCGAGGCCGAACGGGCAACGGGATCCAGGCGAGAGCTTCCCCCAGGCGAACAGCCGGTACAGCGCTGGCCAGGCGGCGATCCGGTGCGTGTCGACCGCCTGCAGGTGCCCGGCGAACCACACGCGTGACGCCTGGTAGCCGTAGCCGCCGAAGACGTCGAAGCTGTCGGGCTTCGCGAGCACGGCCTGCACCTGGTCGCTCGAGTTCAGCACCTGGAGCTTGATCGGGAAGCCGAGGTCGAGCTGCGCCTGCTTCAGGACGCTCGGCGGCCACTCGATGCCGAGCGTGACGACCCGGAGCGGCCGGATCGTGGGCTTCGCCTCGAGGCGGCGCGGAGCGGCGGCGGCGAGTGGCCCCGCCGCAGCGGCGAAACCGGCTCGCTCGAGGAGCTCGCGGCGCGTCAGAAGCACGGCGGGGACCCTATTTCGTCGCGGCGTCGAAGGCGAGCAGCGACCGTTCGACCGCCGCGCGGTCGAGGCCGCGACCGATGAAGACGAGGCGCGAGCGGTGGTCGTCGTCCGGCCACGCGTCCAGGTGCTCCGGGGGGTGGACGACGTGCTGGACGCCGTTCAGCAGGAGCGGCCCTTCGCTTGGGACCCCGTTGCCGCCGACGTTGAGGAGGCCCTTCACGCGCAGGAGATCGGCGCCGCGCGCCTGGAGGAGCATCGTCAGCCAGATCCCGAACGCGGTCCAGTCGAGCGGCTCGTCGAGGAGCAGGCAGAAAGGCCTGATGTCGCCCGCGTGGCCGTTCTCCTCGATGCGGAGCTCACGCGGGTCGCGCGACGGCAGATCGAGCAGCCGCGCGGGGTCGATCTCGCCGAAGCTCGCCTCGACGATCTCGGCGGCCGGATTCAGCCGGCAGAGCTCGGCCTCGACCGCGGCCGGGTCGGCCACGTCCGCCTTCGTCACGACGAGCACGTCGGCGATCGCGGCCTGCTTCGTCGACTCCGGCTCGACCAGGCCGTTGACGGCGTCGACCGTCGCCACGATCCCGCCCAGCACGAAGTGGTGGCGGACGACCGGCTCGGCCGCGAGCGTGTAGGCGATCGGCGCCGGGTCGGCGAGACCGGTCGTCTCGACGACGACCCGCCGGAAGTCGGGGATCTCGCCCCGTGCCCGCCGGCTGTCGAGGTCGCGGAGCTCGTCCGCGAGGTCGCCGCGCAGCGTGCAGCAGACGCAGCCGGAGTCGAGCAGCACCGTGCGCTCGTCGACGCGGCGGAGCAGATGGTGGTCGATCCCGACCTCGCCGAGCTCGTTGACGATCACGGCCGTCTCGCCCATGTCCGGATGGGCAAGGAGCCGCGCGATGAGCGTCGTCTTCCCCGAGCCGAGGAAGCCGGTGACGAGCGTGACGGGCGTCTTCGAACTCAAGTCCCGGCCCCGTCTCTCCTTGCAACACAGTGTTGCAAGGTCATACGGCGATGGCCTCGAGGAGGGCGGGCTCGAGCGGGTCGAGCGGGCGGCCCGCGAGCTTCTCGGCCTCGCTCCAGAGCGAGCCGATGTCGGTGACGACGGCCGAGCGTCCCTTCGCGTCACGGAGCGTGTAGACGCTTCCGGCCCAGTCGGAGAGGGACAGGCCGTAGTGCGAGAGCACGCGGTTCAGCAGCACGACCCGGAAGCCGCGGGCGCGCCTGCCCCCGCTCTCCTCGGCCCAGTGCTCGCTCATCAACACACCGCACAAGCCACACATCTAGGCTCCGTTGTACCAGCGAATCGGAGGTCACAAATGGCGAAGGAGATCCTCTGCGCGTACGGCGTCGACGTCGACGCGGTGGCAGGCTGGCTCGGGTCCTACGGCGGCGAGAACTCCCCCGACGACATCTCACGGGGCCTGTTCGCCGGCGAGGTCGGCACGCCGCGCCTGCTGAAGCTCTTCGACCGCTACGGGCTGCGGACGACGTGGTTCATTCCCGGCCACTCGATCGAGACGTTCCCCGAGCAGACGAAGATGGTCGTCGACGCGGGTCACGAGATCGGGATGCACGGCTACTCGCACGAGAACCCGATCTCGATGACGCCGGAGCAGGAAGAGGCGGTGATGCTCAGGTGCATCGAGCTGATCCAGAAGGTCGCAGGCCGCCGGCCGACCGGCTACGTCGCGCCGTGGTGGGAGTTCTCGGCGGTGTCCAACGAGCTCCTGCTCAAGCACGGCATCAAGTACGACCACAGCCTGATGCACAACGACTTCACGCCGTACTACGTGCGCGTCGGCGACACGTGGACGAAGATCGACTACTCGAAGGCGGCCGACGAGTGGATGGTGCCGCTGCAGCGCGGCCAGGAGACCGATCTGATCGAGATCCCGGCGAGCTGGTACATCGACGACCTCCCGCCGATGATGTTCATCAAGGCGGCGCCGAACAGCCACGGCTTCGTCAACCCGCGCGACCTCGAGCAGATCTGGATGGACCAGTTCGACTGGGTCTACCGGGAGATGGACTACGCCGTCTTCACGCTCACGATCCACCCGGACGTGAGCGGGCACCCGCAGGTACTGCTCATGCACGAGCGGATCATCGAGCACATCAACTCGCACGACGGCGTCCGCTGGCTGACGTTCGACGAGATCGCGGACGACTTCAAGAACCGCTTCCCGCGGTGAGCGACTAGCGCTTGGCCGGGGCGGGCATGGCCGCCCCGGCCAGGCGCACCGTGTAGATCTCCTCGTTGAGCGTCGGCAGCCTGCGCGTGTCGGTCCAGATCGGGTGCGCGATGCCGTGCGAGGCCGCGACCCCCTGGTAGAAGCCGTACTCGTAGACGGCGCCCTTCTGTGTCTCGTTCGAGAAGACCGAGGCCGCGTGCACGGTGCGCGACCAGCTCCGTCCCCCGTCGCGGGAGACCGTGCAGGTGTACCTGGCCTTCTTCGCCTTCGGGTCGCCGGACGTGTCGTAGAAGCACATCCAGAGCGCGCCGGTCGAGCGGTCGACCGCACCCTGGACCCAGAACTCGTCCGAGCGCGTGGGCGCCGGCGTCGGGGCGACCAGGCGATGCTCGGTCGTCACCGGGTACCCCGCGACGGGCCGCAGGCGGCTGTCGAACGTGGACAGCGCCGCTCCCTCGTCCCCGGTGAAATTCGTCCCCGTGTAGGTGACATAGACGCGGCCGGTGTAACGCCCGCCGGACGTGTCGACAAGAACAGTCGGATCGGCCTGGATGCAGGAACGCGGCTCCGCGGCCACGACGATGCCGATGCCGCAATGGGGAATCGGAATCGTCGCGAACGCCGCGGCCACGTGCTGCAGCCCGAAATGACGGCCGCCGTCCGTCGAGCGCACGACCCGCACGCTGTAGTTCGTATCGTCCGTCCAGGCCACGTACACCGTGCCGTTGCGCGCGACGGCCACCGACGCGTAGATGACGTCGGGCTCTGCCTTCGCGCTCACCGTGACCGGAGGCGACCAGGTCCTGCCGCCGTCGTCCGAGTGGCTGAGCACGACGCTCGAGTTCGTGTTGCGCGCGATACGGGACCAGACGACGTAGACCCGATTCGTGTGCGGGCTCGCAGGCGAGTCGTCAACCGCGATCGCCGGCTTGTCGTCGAACCGCGCGCCGCCGAGTCGCGCGACCAGGACGGGTGCCGACCACACCGCCTGCGCACCCGCGCGCATCAGCACGTAGATGCGGGAGGAGCCCTGCGCGTTGCACGGCGTCGCCACGTCGTACGAGTAGTACTGGCGGCCGGTCAGGTCGATCGCCACGCCGGGGTCGGAAGGGCAGGCGCTGGCGATGTCGGCGGCGGGTCGCACCGTGATCGAGCTCGCCCAGTTCACGCCGCCGTCGGTCGAGCTGTAGATCCGCTGCGTCCCCTCGAGCAGGCTGTTCGACCCCGCGAGGAGGACGTCGGGATTCGTCGGGTCGACGGTGATCGTCGCGTTCGTCTGCGGGCCGGGCAACTTCGAGACGTCGACCTCCGCGCTCCGCACCGGCTGGCCCCCGACGAACGCCTGTGCGGCGGCAGCCCCGCAGAGCAGGGGCACGAGCACAGCGATCCGGACGAGCCGCATCCCGGTCACAGTACGGCCGAACGTCCCGGCTCGGTTTCGGCTACGACTGCGCGACGTGCTCGGCGGCCTCGGCGTCGATCCCGCCGCCGAGCCCGAACTCTTCCTCGACGCGGTGCACGGGGGTCGAGCGGAACTTCGTCCGCACCCAGATGACCACCAGGAGGAAGACGAGCAGCGCAAGCGTGACGAGCGTCGTCGCCGTCCCGAGCGCGTAGAGGTCCGGCCGCAGCGCGGAGTTCTGAATGAGGCCGACGATCTCGAGCGGGAGCGTCGGGTCTCCGATCACGTTCAGCACGGTCCTGTCGTAATCGTTCCAGGTCAGTGTGAACCCGAAGAGGAACGCGCCGAAGATGCCCGTCCAGACAAGGGGCAGCGTCACCTCCGCAAACGTTCTCGACGCGTTCGCGCCGAGGTCGCGCGCAGCCTCGTCGATATGGTCGTCGTACCGGTTCCAGATGGCGACCATGACCAGGAAGCCGAAGGGGATCCCCCAGACCGTGTTCGTCCCGAGCGCGGTGTGCCAGAGCGACGTCTGCTCGTTGATCGCCTTCCAGAAGATCTGCGTGCCGAGGCCGAGCAGGAAGCCGGGCGCCATCAGCGCCAGCATGATCACGTAGAAGGCGATGCTGTCGCCCCGGAAGCGGCGACGGAAGGCCATCGAGAGCGAGAAGGCCAGGAACGCGACGACCGCGCCGGCCGCGAGGCTGATCTCGAGCGAGCCCTCACCGGCGGTCCGGATCGCATCTGCGTTCGTGTAGATGTTGCCGACGCGACTCTCGAAGATCGTGCGCCACCAGTCCAGGCTCACCGGCCCCTTGAACGGGAAGGTGACGCCGCCGTAGTACCCCTGGAACGACAGGATCGCCATCAGGATCATCGGCGCGTAGAGGAAGACGAGAAAGATGGCGAAGTAGACGCCGAGACCCCACTTGGCCCAGTCACGAGGGGGCTTGTGCTGCCGACGGATGACGCGATCCTGCGGCCGTTCCGTCACGGCGGGAGCGACTGCCGTCACAGCTCCTCCCGAAGATTGGCGAAACGGGTGATGGCGAACACGCCCAGGATCAGGATGAACACGAGCAGCACCGCCGACGCTGCCCCCTGCGGGTACTGGGTGCCGACGATCTGATTCTGTATGTACACCCCGACCGTGGTGACCGCGCCCTGGCTGATCACCTGGACAGTGCCGTACTCGCCCATCGTCAGCACGAAGATGAAGATCGAGCCGATCACGATGCCCGGCATCGTCTGGGGGAGGATCACCTCCCGGAAGGTGCTGAGCCAGTTGCCGCCGAGGTCGCGCGCGGCCTCGATCGCGTGCCGGTCGACCTGCGAGAGCAGGAAGAAGATCGGCGTGACCATGAACAGGATGTAGAGCTGGATCATCGCGAGCTGTACCGAGAGCTGCGTGAACTCCGTGTCGATCAGCGGATGGTCGAGGCTGGAGACGCCGAGGTAGGTCAGGAAGTAGTTCAGCGCCCCGTGGCTGCCCATGAGCGGGTACGCCCACGCGACCGAACGCGTGGTGAAGCTCGTCCAGAAGGGCGCGAGCGCGAGGATGAAGAGCCCGATCTGGTACTGGAGCTTCTGCACCTTCATCGCCAGGAAGTAGGCGACGGGGAAGCCGAACACGAGGCACGCAACGACGGCGATGATCGAGATCTGGAACGACCGCCACATGTCCTTCCAGTAGGCGTTGCTCAGGTTGAACGGATGGAGCAGCGCGCTGTAGTTCGTGGTCGTCCACACCTTGACGAAGCCCTTCGCCGTGTCCGGCGTCCAGAAGCTCATCAGCACGATGAAGACGAGCGGAGCGATCAGGAAGAAGGCAAGCCAGACGAAGCCCGGGAGCGCCCACGCGAACGTGACCCAGCCGCGTCCATGTTCCTTGCGCGCCGCCCGCGCCGTCCCGAGCGCCCGCTCGTGCTCGTGCTCGACCTCGCGCTCGTCCTCCTCGATCTCTTCGAGGTCGAGGTGCGGCGGCTGCGGCGGCTCAGGCCTGGAGGAGCTGGACATCCTCCTCCTTCCAGGAGATCCGGATCTTCTCGCCCTCCTTGCCCCGGAAGTCGGGATAGCGCTCGCCGGGAACCTTCGCCAGCATGCGCTCGCCACCGGCGGTCAGATGCAGCTTGACGAGATCGCCCAGGAACTCGACGAAGACGATCTCGCATTCTGCGGTGTTGCCCGTCGAGACGTCACCCGCGCTTTCACCGACGTCGACGGCGGCGGCACGGATGGCCACGAGCGCCGGCTCGCCCACCGCCGGCGCGCCTGCTCCGTCGATCCGAGCGCTGACACGGACGTGGTGGTCGTCCTCGACGACGATGCGTCCGTTCTGGGCCTCGGTGACCTTGCCGCGGATGATGTTGTTGTCACCCATGAACCGCGCCACGAGCTCGGTCGCCGGCCTGGTGGCGATCGTGAGCGGATCCGCGATCTGCTGGATGCGAGCGTCGTTCATGACCACGATCCGGTCGGCCATCGACAGCGCCTCTTCCTGGTTGTGCGTCACGTGGATGAACATCAGCCCGAGCTGACGCTGCAGGTTGCGGAGTTCGACGCGCATGCGGAGCTGGAGCAGGCGGTCGAGGTCACCGAGCGGCTCGTCGAGCAGGAGTGCCTTCGGCTTCGTCACGAGCACGCGCGCGAGCGCGACCCGCTGCTGCTGACCGCCAGACAAGGCGCCCGGCTTCCGGTTGGCGAGATCCGAGAGCCCGACCATCTCGAGCGCCTCCATGGCGCGCTTCCGGCGCTCGTCCTTGCGCATGCCCTCCATCTTCAGCCCGAACGCGACGTTGTCGAGCGCGGAACGGTGCGGGAAGAGGGCGAAGTGTTGGAAGACCGTGGTCGTGGCCCGCTTGTGCGGCGGAAGGTCGACGAGCGACTGCCCGTCGAGGACGATGTCTCCCTCCGACGGATATTCGTGCCCGCCGATCATGCGCAGGGTCGTCGTCTTCCCGCAGCCCGACGGGCCGAGGAGGACGACGTATTCCCCGTGGTCGACGTGGAGGTTCACGTCGTCGACGGCGACGGTGCCGCCGGTGAAGACCTTCGTGAGCCCGATCAGGTCGAGGCCCGTGCCCGAAGGCACGGAGGGGGCGGTCGGTGCCGCCCCCTCCGTACTCGCGTCTGCGACCCCCTCAGTCATCCAGTCCTTAGGCGCTGAGGAAGTCGTTCCACCGCTTGATCTGGTACGCGGCCTGCGTGAAGTAGCTGTTCCACGACGAGTAGTGGCCGATGCGCTGGGAGAACGCCCCTCCGTCGCGCTTCGTCCCCTTCTTGATGTCGCCGACGTGGCCGGTGATCCCGGGCAGGTTGCGAGCCGCGGTCGCGCCGTTGTACCAGAAGTCGTACTCGTCGGTCTTGAAGGGGATCCCGCCGGCGGGATTCGACGCGCCCTTGGTGGCGATCCAGTTCCGCAGGGTCCCGCCGTTGCCGATGTAGTAGCCCTGGCGCATGATCGTGGCGCCGAGCCAGCCGTCGTACATCCAGTTGATGTAGTCGTAGCAGGCCTGCAGCTTGGCCGGATCGCTCGCGACGTGCGACGCGATGCTCTGGGCGCTGCACCAGCCACGGAAGCCCGTGGGCGGAGCCGCGTACTTCACGTTGATGCCCTGCGCGACGAGCAGTGCGACGGCCGGTGACCACATCGACTCGATCACGACCGCCTTCGACGCCATCAGGCTGACGGACTCGTTGAAGTTCGCCCAGTAGGCACGGAACTGCCCGGCCTTCTTGTAGGTGGTCGCGATCTTGACGACCTTGTCGATCTCGGCCTGCGTCATGTTGCCCATGTCCTTGGGCTTGAAGATGCCCAGGGCCTTGAGAGCGTTGCCGATGTCCTGCATGACGATGCCCGGGTCCTTGAGCAGGGCAACGCGGCCCTTGTACGACTTGTTCAGGAGCTCCTGCCACCCGACCTGACCCGGCTGCTTCTTGACGACGTCGGCGTTGTAGCCGATCGAGTCCGCGTTGAAGTGCGCCGGGGGACCGACGATGTACCGCGGCATCGGGCCGCTCGTCTTGTTGGTGGCCTCGTTGGTGACCCACTGGACGATGTCCTTGTTGGACTTCGGTCCTTCCTTCGTCAGCGGCAGGCCGCTTGTTCCCTGCTTCAGGAAGAGGGCGCGGAACGGCGCGTCGCCATCACCGTAGGTCAGGCCCGACGAGCCGGGGTGCACCTTGCCCCAGGCGAACAGCTTGTAGAGCTGGGGCCACGCCTTGAGCTTGTGGGTGTCGAAGGGCATCAGATGATGCGACGACCACATCTGGATGTCCTGGTAGTTGTAACCCCCGAAGATGTCGAAGGTCTGTGGCGCCGTGATCGCCTTCTGGACCATCGTGACCGGGTCGGTCACCGTCAGGTTGAAGCCGAAGCCGAGGTCCTTCTTCGCCTTCTGCGCAACCTCCGGCGTCGGCCACTCCACGCCGAGGGAGATCACGTTCAGCGTGCCGGTGAAGGCACCCTTCTTGGCCGGACGGTCCGTCGCCGCCGCGGCGGCGCCGCCGAGCATGCCGGCGCCCGCGACTGCCGCCGCGCCCACGCCGCCCCTGACGAGCAGGTCACGACGACTCATCCCTCCGCTCGGCTCGTCCGCCCTCGGCTCGCTGAAGTCGCTCCGGCCAAGATCCGAGTTGGCCTGGAGATCCTTTGCGATCTCGAGGGGATCGTACTCCTCGAAACTCATCTGCCGAACTCCTTTCCCCTCGCCGCCCTCCCGAGGATCTCGTGTGTCCACGCTGGCTCCTCACATCCACCGACAGCGGCACCGGGATGCCGCAAACCGCCGCAAGGATGGATGACGCCCGACCGTGGAATGGGAGTTGTATACAGCGGTTCACCCCGGGAGTCAAATGATGTCTGACATTCGACCGGCACCTAGCAGGGCGGTCGCGGGAATCCGATCGTCCGGCCCACTTTCTCGGCTCGCCGGCCGTCCAGCAGATAGCGGACATACGCGACGCCCATGGTGCTGAGATCCGGCTCGCGAGCAGCTCGCAGGGCGTTCTCGAGCTCCGCGAGCGACCGGTCGTCGAGCGCATGCCAGCGCCGGAGCTGTGCTTCCAGCTCAGCTGGGCTACGCAGCGCCCGCACGGCCCTCCGCTCGGCCTGGAGAATCGGCAGCGCCTTCTCGACGGAGGTCACGATCTCGCCCGGGACGGCGATGTCGCTCGGGGGCGGCACCCTGTCGAGCCTCGGGCCGTAGACCCGGCAGATGGCCGCCACCTGGGCCAGGTACTCGGCCTTCGTCGGCGCCGCCTCGGACGAGCCGGGGAAGACAGCGATGATCGCGGCGGCGATGCCGCCCGCGACGAGGACACAGCTCGCGCCGAGGAGGAGGTACCGGCGCCGTGTCGGACCCACTACACGCCTTTCGCGCTCACGGCCGAATCGGATCGCCGAGACGCAGGAAGCGCGTGACGACGTCGAGCGCCACGCCCACGTCGTCCTCGCGGACGGACTCGGCGGGATTGTGGCTGATCCCGTCCTTGCAGCGCACGAAGAGCATGGCGACCTCGGGCGTCAGCCGCGACGCCGTCACGGCGTCATGGCCGGCGCCGCTGCCGAGCTCGAGCGCACGCACCCCCGCCTGCCCGCACGCGCGCGCGAGCCGCTCCCGGAGGTGCGGGGACATCGGCACGGCCGGGAGGTCGTCGCGGCGGCGCCAGTCGAGCCCGAGTCCGCGCCGCTCGGCGATCGCACGCGCCGCCGCCTCGAGCTCGTCGCGCGAGCGGTCGCGAACGCCGTCGTCCTGGTGGCGAACGTCGTAGCCGAGCCGCGTGCGGCCGGCGATCACGTTTCCGACGTTGGGCTCGTTGTGGATCCGCCCGACCGTCGCGGTCAGCCCGTCGGTCGACCGCGCAAGCCGCTCGACCTCGAGGACGAGCTCGGCAGCCCCGGCGAGCGCGTCGCGGCGCAGGCGCATGGGTGTGTTGCCCGCATGCCCGGCCATGCCTGTGAAGACGGCTTCGCCGCGACTCTGCGCCGCGATCGCGGTCACGACGCCGACGGGCAGATCCTCGTCCTGCAGCACCGGGCCCTGCTCGATGTGCACCTCGAGGTAGCCGAGCAGGTCGGCCGCGGCCGAGCGCTCGCCGAGCGTCGACGGGGCGCCGCCCATCGCCTCGACCGCCTCGGCGAGCGGCGTGCCGTCCGAGTCGGTGACTGCGCCGTCAGCCGGCGACAGCAGCCCTGCCCAGCCGCGGCTCCCGAGATACGTGAGCGGAAACCGCCCGCCTTCCTCGTCCGCGAACGCCACCACCTCGAGCGCGAACGGCAGGTCGCCGGCTCGCCCGGCGGCCTCGATGGCGAGAATCACCCCGAGCGGACCGTCGTAGCGGCCGGCGTCGCGGACCGTGTCGATGTGGGAGGCAAGCACGAACGTGGCCTCGCCGTCTCCGGTCCTCCCGATCACGTTGCCGACCGCGTCGCGCCTTACGGTCAGGCCCGCCTCCTCCATCCAGCCGGCGACGGCGTCCGCCGCCCGGACGAGCGACTGCGACCCGTACCACCGGGTGATCAATCCCTCCTCCTCGCTGAAGCCCGCGAGCTCGTCGCAACGCGCGAGGATGCGGCCGGCACTCATCGGCGCGCCGGCGACGCCGCGGCCGTGGAAGGCCGTACGATCGCGCGCCCGGCCGCGACGAACAGCAGGTAGAGGCCCGCGCCCGCCGCGAGGCCGAACGCGACCTTGACCCAGGCGTCGGGCACCGCGTAGTACACGGCGACCGCTCCGGCGACGGCGAGGACGGCCTCGACGTTGACGCCGCTCAGGAACCGGTAGCGGCCGTCCGGGTCGTACAGTGCGCCGACGTCGATCTGCCCGCGCCGGCGGACGAGGTAGTCGGCGAGGACGACACCCGTGAGCGGCGCGGCGACGTTGCCGAGGTGCGTGATCCACCGCTGCGCGTGGTCGACGAAGTCGGGGAACGCCGAGAGCGTCACCGCGGCAATCGCGACCAAGACGGTCGCGCGCACGCGCCCGAGCACGGGTGCCGAGTTCACGAGCGAGAGCCCGGCCGTGTAGACGTTGGTGATGTTCGCGGCGATTCCCTGCACCGCGATCGCCAGCATCAGCACCACGAGGAGCACGCTGCTCGAGGTCAGGTCGGCCACGGCGACGAACGGGTTCACCGCGCCGGTCGCCGCGGCCGCGTAACCGCCGACGAACGTCGTCACCGCGGTGGCGGTCAGCGCCGAGGCGATCAGCCCGACCCGCATCTCGCGACGCGTCGGCGTGTAGCGACAGACGTCGGCGATGTTCCCGACCAGCGTCAGAGATGCCCCGCAGATCACGGTCACGTACGTCGCGAAGCCGACCCAGTTCAGGTGCTGGTCGGGCGAGTCGAGCACGCGGCCGACCGCAAAGCGCGGGTCGTCCGTGGACAGGAAGAGGCCGACGAGGATCGCCGTGAACGCGAGCGACACCGGCAGCACGACCCGCAGCACCCAGCGCATCACGTCGAAGCCGAGCACGGCGAGCACCGCGTGGAAGACGGCCAGGCAGAGCGCGATCGGGACGAGGCGGAGGTGCGTGCCGGTCATCGCCTCGACGAGCGCCTGGATCCCGAGCGCGCCGGTGAGCGCCTGGGCAGCGAACCAGTACGTCGCGGCCACGACGCGGTACGGCGAGCTGAGCAGGCGCGAGCCCCAGAAACCGAGCGTCGCCCGCATCGTCACCTGGCCGGGAAGGCCGTGGTCGACGCCGGGCTCGGCGACGATCACGAGCGCGGCGTACGCGATCGCCTGCCCCACGAGCATCGCCGCCATCGCCCACGGCAGCGGCAGATGCCCTTCGACGACCGCAAAGGCGCCGAGCAGGTACATGACCGGGTTGAGGAAGAACGTGAAGTTGATCGCGAACAGATCGCGCCAGCCGACCGTCTGCAGCGCAGCCGGGATCGGCTCGACGCCGAACTCTTCGACTGCAGGCATCTAGGCCGGCGCCGCTGTCTGCTCGGCGCCCCGTGCAGCCCGGCTGTTCCGCTGGAAGAAGTCGAGGACGACCCGGTTGTGCTCGTCCGTCGAGTCGAAGATCGTCGAGTGGCCGCCGCCGCGGATCACGTGCTTCTCCGCGCCCGCGATCCCCTGGAAGATGCCCTCCTGGCCGACGCCTTCGGGGCCCTGGTCCCACGGGGTCATGATGTCCTCGTCGCCGCCCAGCACGAGCGCGGGCGAGCTGATCTTGCCGAGCCAGGGCGTGATGTCCATGTCGCACATGGCCTGACAGGCCGCCGTGAAGACCTCGATCCGGTTCGAGTCGCGGAGGATCTGCTGGCAGTGGTCGACGATTCCCTGGCCCGCCTCCGACTCGAGCCACGCCTTCGACACGGCCTGCCAGGAGATCAACTCGGCGAGGATGCGGCTTCCAGGCCCGTCGGGGTCGAGCTCGGCGATGTCGATCCAGTTCTTGAAGATCAGGCGCCCCGCCCGGCCGAGCTTCGCAGCGGCGCAGTTGATCACGACGGACGTCGTGCGCTCCGGGTACTTGCCGGCGAAGGTGATCGCGATCATGCCGCCCATCGACGTGCCGTGGATGTGCGACTCGGAGATGCCCGAGCACGTCCTGGAGCGCCGCGATGTCGTCGGCCCAGACCTCCATGTCGTAGTGCTGCAGGGGCTTGTCCGATGCGCCGTAGCCGCGCATGTCGAAATCGACCACCTGGAAGTGCTGCGAGAGCACGGGCGTCGCCGGGTCGAGGTTGAAGTGGCCGAAGCCCGCGCCGTGAATCTGGATCACCGGCTCCCCCTCTCCCGTGATCCGGTGCCACAGGTTGACGCCGTTGACCTCGATCATCCCTTCCACGGAAGCCTCCTTCAGTCCAGTCTTCGCGGGTTCCTCGGGCGCCTCGCGCCCCGAGTTTGAAGTCTGACATTGGACACGTCAAACTCTGGCGGCGTGACCGAGCATCTCATCGAGCGCATGACATGGCCCGAGGTCGACCAGCGGATCGGGGCCGGCGTCGACGCGGTGCTGGTCCCGATCGGGACGACCGAGCAGCACGGCCCGCACATGCCGCTCGACACCGACTGCTTCATCGCCCGCTCGCTGTCGGTTCGCGCCGCCGAGCTCGGCGAGCGGGAGGGCGTCTCGATCCTCGTCGCGCCGACGCTGAACATGACGCTGTCCTGGTACCACATGCAGTTCCCGGGCGCGATCCGGCTCTCGACGACGACGTTCTTCCAGGTCTTCCGCGAGGTGTGCGACTCGCTCGTCCAGCACGGCTTCGAGAACCTCGTCGCCGTCAACGGCCACGGAGGCAACATCGCCGCGCTGACCGTGGCCGTCAACCACTACTTCGAGACGACCGGCCGCCGCGTCTTCCTCGTCCAGTGGTGGGACCTCGCCGCCGACGCGCTCGGCGAGATCGAGGGGCCGATGATCCATGCCGAGGAGGCCGAGACGTCCCTCGCAATCGCGCTTGGCCAGCGGGTCGAGATGGACCGCGCCACGTGCGACGCCTGGGACCGGGGCGCCGCCGTCAAGGCCGCCGGGTTCCAGTGGACGTCGTTCGGCCAGTACGGCATGCGCCACGCCGGCCCGAAAGTGGTCGTGCCGATGGACATGCTCCGCGACATCACCGAGTCCGGCGTCGTCGGCGACGCAACCCGCGCCAGCGCGGAGACCGGCGAGCGGATCGTCTCCGCCCTCGTCCCCCGCATCGTCCAGGTCTGTCGAGAGATGGCCGGAAAGGAGTAGGCGTCATGCGCGTTGTCGACCTGTCCCAGCCTCTGTCCCGCGAGTCGCAGCTGCACCCGTTCTTCGCGCCGACGCAGATCATGCGGCACATCGTCCACGCCGACGCGCCCGAGGGCCGGCCGTCGTTCAACGCCGAGGTGATCATCACCTCGAACCACGCCGCGACCCACGTCGACGCCTTCGGCCACTACGACAGGACGGGCGAGACGATCTCGGACATGCCGCTCGACACGTTCTGCGGCACCGCGATCTGCGTCGACATCCGGCAGTACGAGCGCGGCCACGACGTGACGGCGGCCGAGGCTCGAGCAGGCCGTCGATCGACTCGGGCCAGGAGCTCCGCGAAGGCGACATCCTGCTCCTCTGCTCCGACCACTACAACCGGACGGCCGGCACGCCCGCGTTCCTCGACGGCTTCTGCGGGATCTCGGCCGAGGCGGTGCACTGGATGGCTGACCGCGGCGTGAAGATCTTCGGCGTCGAGACGATCTCACCCGACCTCGTCTACCTGACGGACGAGTACCCGACGCACAAGGCGTGCGGCGAGCGGCGTGTCACGCACTACGAGAACCTGAACAACCTCAAGGACGTCGTCGGGCAGCGCTTCCTGTTCGTCGGGCTGCCGCTCAGGCTCGTCCCGGCCTACGGATCGCCCGTCCGAGCCGCCGCGATCCTCGACGACTGATCGTGATCTCGGTGCGGTCGGGCCTCGCCCCGCGCAGCTCGGCGCGGAACTCGTCGGGCGTCCATGCGCGCTTCGGGAGCACGTAGCGCAGGAGCTCGAACCGCGCCGGGCTGTCCACGAACGGGAACGGGTCGAGCTGGACGTGCCACGGGCCGAGCGGCTCGAAGCGGTAGCCCTGCAGCTCGGCCGCCTCGCCGCCCGCGACGTCGCGCAGGCAGAAGTAGAGCGAGAGGCGGTCGAGGGCCTGAAGGAGGTCGTAGTCGGCCCGGTCGCCGAGGTCGCCGGCGAACTTCGCCTCCTGCTCCGCGACGAACGCGTCGACGTGATCCTGCACCTCCGCCGCGCGGGAGAGGCCGAGCCCGGGATCGAGGCCGTAGCGCTGCCGGTAGATCCCGGCGCCGTGCATCGAGACGAGCAGGCCTGCATACGCGTCCTGTTCCGTGATCGCGGCGATGCCCGCGCGGTAGAAGGCGAGGTGGGCCGGGACGTCGACTTCGAGGAAGTTGACCGGCTTCGCCCGACTCGTCGACCTGCGGCGCCTGCTCCCAGACGGCCCAGCCGTCGTCGTGCCGCTCGGCCGCGATCGATCAGCGAGTCGTGACGCGGGCCTCGCTCCGCCCAGGCCCGGGCGAAGGCGCCCGAGAGGTCGGCGTGATCAGTCTGGAAGCACGATCTGCCACGCGTCGCCGAGATCGCGGACGATCACTGCGACACCGCAGCCAGCTCGTCGACGTACGCGAGCACCTCGTCGAGAGAGGCGACGTCTGCGTACTTCGTGTCCAGGTCGTAGAGGTTCGCCTCGTGGGCGGCCGGATTCCGGTCGCCGACCGCCTCGCGGGGGACGACGACGCGATAGCCGTGCTGGAGCGCGTCGAGGGCGGTGGCGCGTACGCAGCCGGAGGTCGACGCACCCGTAACGACGACCGTGTCGCACCCGGCCGAACCGAGCAGCGAGGCGAGCGTCGTGCCGAAGAACGCCGAGGCGAAGTACTTCGAGAGCACCGGCTCGCCGTCGGCCGGCGCGATGCGCGGGTCGATCTCGACCCACGGCGAGCCCGGCTCGAGCACGATCAGGGCCGGCACCTTCTCGATGAACACCGCAGCCGCCTGCTTGCCGAAGTCGTCGTAGCAAACCGTCGTGAACACGACCGGCAGCCCGGCGCCCCGGAACGCCTCGAGCAGCCGCGCGATCGCGGCGACGCACTCGTCGAGGTCGCAGACGAGCGGCGAGGCCGGGTCGGTGAACCCGCGGTTGACGTCGACCACGACGAGCGCGGGCTTCTGGCCGAAGCCCGCCCGCTCGCCGAAGCCCTCGAAGCGCACGATCCGACGCTACCTCACCGGCACGGCCGACCAGCTTGCACCGGCGTCGGTCGTCCGCCAAAGAACGTGGCGGATCGACAGGTCGACGAGGGCAAAACCGACCTTCGCATCGGCGAAGTCAAGCGAAATATCCGTCCTGGAGCCGACAGGAACGGCCGCAGACGACCACGTGCGGCCGCCGTCCGTGGTTCGGAGCAGCGCCGGACGACCCGCAGCGTTGGGCGCGACCACGACAACTTGAGCCGATGGCGCCGCGAGCGCCACCGCGTTGGCACAACACCGCGGAATGCTCACCGGCTCGAAGCGAGTCCCGCCGTCGGTCGACCTCGATGCCCCGGCCAGCATCCCGGTGGGACAGACGGCCCACACGACGTCCCGGGACGCCGGCTCCAGCACGCCGCCGAGGCCTGGGACGCACGGGCCGGGACCGGTCCCGAAGCTCCTGCCTGCGTCGTGCGAGCGCGCTAGCGTCTCGGTCGACCCTGCCGACCCGAGAACCCAAACGTTCCGCCCGAGCGCCGCGACGGAAACAGGTTGGAACGAAAGGGCCACCGATCGCCACCCCGCGGAGGCGGAGGAGATCTGCAGACCGCGCCCGGTCACCGCATAGGCCGGCCGCCGCCGGTCGCACCCGAGGAGACTGCGGCGAGCCTGACCCGACGCCAGGCGACGGCGACGGGGCGCGCAGCCAGCGCCGGCCGCCGTCGACCGTTCGCACGATCGCGTTGCACCATCCCGAGCCCGAGCCGCACGGGTACCCGCCCAGGATCCACACGTCGTTCGCGCTCGCCGTAGCAACGGACTCCGGGTCGAACCCGCGCGGCACCGCGCTTGTGCGACTCTGGGCGCCGAGGGCAGCGACCAGGCTCAAGAGCCCGATCGCCGCTCCCAGCGCTGCCTTCACGCCTTGGCGGCTCCGGCAGTCCGTCCGCCTCGCGCACGAGCGCGAGCGCCTCCTCGCCCGGCTGGAGCGGCGACCAGCGCAGCGGCGTCGCCGGCTTCGGCGGCGCGAGGCCCGTCTCCGCCTCGCAGTTCGCGAGCAGCTTCGTCGAGCGGCGGGCCGAAGTCGAACGCGAGCGCCTCGCCGCGCTCCTCCCGCTGGCGCGCGCGCTCGGCCTCCGTCGCCTGCGGCGTCGCCGACGACGACGCCGTAGCCCTCCTTCGCGAACTCGGGCGAGACGAGCCCGAACGCGACGTCGCGCTCGACGGCCTCGACGGGCCGGTCGAGCCGGTCCTTCCAGCCGCCGCCGCCCGCCGTGCGGTAGACGAGCATGTCGCCGGGCTCGCACCTCGACCCGGTCGCACTTGGACGGCAGCACCTGCTCCGTCCCGTCGGCGCGCTGGAGCAGCTTCGACGAGCGCGCGCCCGGCCAGCCGCCGAGCACGCCCCAGGGCCGCGTCAGCCAGCGGTCGTCGTGGATCGAGACCTCGCCCGGCTCGAGGTAGACGTAGCGCTTCTCGACGCCGTTGCCGCCGCGGTGGAAGCCGGCGCCGCCCGAGTCGGTCGACCGTCGTGTAGCCGTCGATCCGCATCGGGTAGTAGGCCTCGAGGTACTCGGTCGGGATGTTCTCGAACAGCGGCCACCAGCGAGTGGCCGTCCATCCCGTCGCCGATCGGCCGGCCCGGGATGCCGCCGTAGAGGATCTCCATCGAGTAGAAGAACTCGCCCTTCGAGTCCCAGCCCGAGTAGAGCATGTACGGGCTCGTCCCGTACCCGGAGGCCGTGTTCAGCTCGGGCGCGTTCTTGCACAGCGCGCCGCCGAGCACGTCGAAGAGCCGCGCCAGCGCGTGCGTGCGGCAGCCGAGCGCGGACGGGAAGCGCGGCCGCAGCAGGCACCCCTCCGGCATCACGATGTGCAGCAGCGGGTAGAAGCCGTCGTTGAAGAGGATCTGGGGGTCGTTGACCATGATCAGGTAGACCCCGATGAACATCTTGAACATGCCCTCGGAGAGGTAGAAGTTCACCGGCCCGAGCGCCTGCGGGTCGGTTCCCGTCCAGTCGAAGAAGGCGTGGTCGCCCTCCCGCCAGATCGTCAGCTTCATCTTGAACGGCCCGTTGCCGAGCCCGTCGTCGTCGACGTAGTCCTCGAACGACTGCGGCTCCTCGGGGATCGCGAGCTGGATCAGCGTCCGCATCGCCTCGTACGTGCGGTCGAGCAGCGCCTGGCAGGCGGCCAGGTACGTGTCCTTGCCGAAGCGTTCGCAGAGCTCGCTGGACGCGCTTCTCGCCCGCGCGGCAGCCGGCCACGATCGCGAACAGGTCGGCCCGGTTCATCTCCGGGCAGGCGCACGTTGTTGAAGATCAGCTTGAGGACGTCCTCGCGCGTGCTCGCCGCGCTCGATGATCTTGAGCGGCGGGATGATCAGGCCCTCCTCGAAGATCGTGCGCGCGCCGGTCGGCAGCGAGCCGGGCAGCGGGCCGCCGCAGTCCATCTGGTGGCCGAACTGGCTCGACCAGCCGACGAGCTCGTCCTCGTAGAAGATCGGCACGAGCACGAGCCAGTCGTTCGTGTGCGAGATCGAGGCCGAGCACTTGAACGGGTCGGACGTGAGGATCACGTCGCCCGGGTAGATCCCTCCGTCCCAGCTCGCCATCATCTCGTTGATGTAGGCGCCGAACTGGCCGACGACCATGCGCCCGTTCGGGTCGGTGATCATCGGGAACTCGTCGTGCTGCTCCCGGATCACGGGGCTCATCGCCGAGCGGAAGAGCACGGCGTCCATCTCGAAGCGGGCGCTCTTGAGCGCGCCCTCGATGATGTCGAGGGTGACCGGATCGACCTCGACGTCGGTCGGGATCTGCGCGATCCGCGGCTTGTCGGCTGTGGTTGCCATCTCGGTCTCTCCTACTCGCTGGTGTCGGGCTGGCTGGGCGTGATCAGGATGTTGAAGTGGCGGTCGACCTCGGCCTGGAAGCCGGGGAGCACGACCGTCGTCGAGTCGAACTCGGTCACGATCGCCGGCCCGGTGAAGCGGGCGCCCGGGCTGTAGCTTCGAGCGGTCGTAGATCTCGGTCGCGTGGCGCTCGCCGGCGAACACGATCTCGTGCGTGTCGACGACTGCGCCCGAGGCGCCGTCCGACGAGAGCTCGCCGTGCGGCAGCTCCGGCTTCGGCGCTGCGCCGAAGCCGACTGCGCGCAGGTTGACGATCTCGGCGCGGGTCTCGTGCATCCGGAAGCCGTAGAGCTGCTCGTGGAGCTGGTTGAACCGCTCGTCGAGGTCCGCGAGGCCCGCCGACCGCACCTCCGCCGGGTCGAGCGAGACCGGGATCTCGTAGCCCTGCCCGTGGTAGCGCATGTCGGCCGAGTAGGACACGCTGCGGGCGTCCAGGTCGATTCCCTCGTCCTCGAGCCAGGTCTGAGCCCGGGCCCCGAGGCCGTCGAGGATCTCGGCCACGTCGGCCGGATCGGCGTCGTCGAGCACGCGGATGTACGTACGCGCGAACTCGTCGCGGAAATCGGCCACGATGTCGCCGAGCGCGCAGAGCAGGCCGGGCGCCGGCGGGACGATCACCGGGAACGAGCCCATGATCTTCGCGACCGCGTTTGCGTGCATCGGCCCGGCGCCGCCGTAGGCGACGAGCGCGAAGTCGCGCGGGTCGTGGCCGCGCTGGACAGAGACGACGCGGAGCGCGCCCGCCATGTTCTCGTTGACGATCGCGAGGATGCCCTCGGCCGCGTCCTCCGCCGACTCGAGCCCCATCGCGTCGGCGACGGTCTGCACCGCCGTGCGCGCCGCGTCGACGTCGAGCTGCATCTCGCCGCCGAGGAGCCGCGGCGGCAGGTGGCCGACGACGACGTTCGCGTCCGTCACGGTCGGCTCGGTGCCTCCCTTGCCGTACGCGGCGGGGCCGGGCTCGGCGCCGGCGGACTGCGGGCCGACGCGGAGCGCCTTCGTCAGCTCGGGAACGTGCGCGATCGAGCCGCCGCCCGCGCCGACCGTGTGCACGTCGACGGACGGGACGCGGAGCCGGAAGTGCGAGATCGACGTCTCGCGCCCGATCGAAGGCTGGCCGCCGAGCGCGAGCGAGACGTCGGTCGACGTGCCGCCCATGTCGAAGGTCAGCACGTTCTCGTACCCCGCCTGCCGCGCGACGTAGAGCGCGCCCGCGACGCCGCCGGACGGGCCGGAGAGCACGCCGTAGATCGGATTCCGGGCGGCCTCGCGGGTCGTCATCAGACCCGCGTCGGAGCGGAGGATGTTGACCTCCGCGGTCGCGCCGATCGACTTGAGGTCAGCCGAGAGCTTCCCGACGTAGTCGGCGACCCGCGGGCGCACGTACGAGTTCATGCAGGCCGTCAGCGCACGCTCGTACTCGCGGAACTCGGGCAGCACGTGCGAGGAGACGGTGACCGGGAAGCCCGGGTAGAGGCGCTCGACGATCGCAGCGACCTCCTCCTCGTGCCGCGCCGAGATGTAGGAGTTGATGAACGCGATCGTCAGCGTCTCGACGCCCGACTCGACGAGGTCGCGGATCGCGGCCTCGGCCTGGCCGTCGTCGACCGGCGTCACCGTGTTGCCGCGCGCGTCCATGCGCTCGACGATCTCGCGCGTGTCCGCGAGCGAGGCCGGCGGATCGGGCTTGATCATGATGATCCAGCCCGCGAGCGGCCCCGGCGTCTGCGAGCGCGCCAGGTGCAGGATCTGCTTGAACCCGACCGTGGTCAAGAGCCCGACGCGCGCGCCCTTCGACTCCAGCACCGCGTTCGTCGCCACCGTCGTGCCGTGAAGGATGTTGCGGATGTCGGCCACGTCGGTGTCGGCCGTCTCCGCAATTCGCTTCACGCCGACGAGCACGCCCTCGGACGGGTCCGCCGGGGTCGAGGGGGTCTTCACGCGGTGCATCGACCCGCTCTCGTCGTGGACGAGCAAGAGGTCGGTGAACGTTCCCCCGACGTCGACTCCGAGCCTGTAGGCCATTCGTTCCTTCCCTTCGCTGTTAGATCACGCCGCCGGCCTTCAGGTCGGCCAGGTCCGTCCGGGACAGGCCGAGCAGGCCGCAGTAGACGTCCGCGTTGTGACTTCCTTCTTCCCAGGTCGCCGACCAGCGCAGCTCGGACGGCGTCCCGGAGAACTTGGGGACGAGGCCGGGCCCGAGGTAGGGGCCGAACTCCGGATCGCGGTGCTCGAGCAGCATGTCGCGAGCCCGGTAGTGCTCGTCCTCGAAGATGTCGGCGATCGTGTAGATCGGCCCGCAGATCACGCCCGCCTCGTTGAGCACACGGTCGATCTCGGCCGCGTCGCGGCCACCCGCCCACTCGGCCACGATCGCCTCGATCTCCTCCTGGTGGTCGCCGCGGGCGAGGTGGGTCGAGAAGCGCGCGTCGTCGGCGAGTTCGGGCCGGCCCATCGCCTCGCAGAGCCGCCGGAAGACGCCGTCGGCGTTCGCCGCGATCACGATCCACTTGTCGTCGGAGGACTTGAAGATGTTCGAGGGCGCCACGCCCTTGAGCCCGGTGCCGCCGGGGCCGCGGACGATGCCGAGCCGGTCGTACTCGGGCACGGTGCTCTCGAGCAGCGAGAAGCTCGCCTCGAGGAGCGACACGTCGATCACCTGGCCCTTGCCGAAGCCGAGCGCGTCGCGCTTGTAGAGCGCGGCCAGGATCCCCTGCGTGGCGTACATCCCGGCGAGCGAGTCGCCGAGGGAGATGTGCATGCGCGGCGGCGGCTCGCCTGGGAAGCCGTTGATGTAGCGGACGCCGCCCATCGCCTCGGAGACGGAGGCGAAGCCGGCCCGCGGCGCGTACGGCCCGGTCTGCCCGTAGCCGGAGATGCGCGCGATCACGAGCCCCGGATTGGACTCCCACAGCTGCTCGGGCGCGAGATTCCAGCGCTCGAGCGTCCCCGGGCGGAAGTTCTCCGTCAGGACGTCGCAGTGCTCGACGAGGTCGAGGAGCAGCTTCTGGCCGCGTTCGGAGCGGAGGTTGAGGGTCACGCACTTCTTGTTGCGCGACTGCACCGGCCACCAGAGCGAGCGGCCCTTGTAGCGGGCCTTGCCCCACTCGCGGAGCGGGTCCGGGCTGGCCCGGCGGCTCGACCTTGATCACCTCGGCGCCCATGTCGCCGAGCAGGCGCCCGGTGAACGGACCTGCGAGCAGCATGCCGAGCTCGACGACCCGGACACCCGCCAGCGGGCCGGGGCCGCTCGTGTCCCGCTCGCCCGCGGCCGGGTCGGCTGCCGCCTCGGTCATCGCGGGCCCTCGAGCTCGCGGACCTGTGCGACGAGGACGTCGCGCGCCTCGAAGACGTGCTCCTTCATCACCAGCTCGGCGCGCTCGCCGTCCCTGGCCTCGAGCGCCTTGGTGATCTGCCGGTGGTAGTGCGCCGAGATCCGTCGCTGGTCGACCGAGTACCAGATGTAGGAGCGGTAGACGAGCGGCAACTCGATCACCTTGCGGATCAGCTCGGCGACGCGCCTGCTGCGCGCCGCGTCGAGGATCACGTTGTGAAAGAGCAGGTTCTCCTTGACGAGCTCCTGTACGTCGCCTTCGATCAGGCTCTCGAACCGGTCGCAACTCGCGCGCAAATCGGCGACGGTGGCCTCCGAGATGTTGGCGGCGGCCCGACGAACGGCGTAGCCCTCCAGCAGCGCGCGAAGCTGGTACAGGTCCTCGAGGTCGTCCGCGTCGTGGCTGCGGACGACGGCCCCGCGGTTGGGCGCGGCGTCGACGAGACCCTCCGTCTGCAGGATCAGCAGCGCCTCGCGGACGGGCGTGCGGCTGATGCCGAGCTCGCGGGCGAGCTCCTCCTCCTTGAGCCGCTGCCCGGGCGGCAGGCGCCCGTCGACGATCGCCTCCCGGATCAGCTCCGTGGCCGCGGCGCTCGCATTTCGCACCAGCGGAGCGGGTTCCTCGACGATCCTCGCCACGGCGCCGACCATACAATATGCAATCTCACCACGGGGGCAACCATGTTTCCCCCGTGTGCCCCCTTCTTCTTCGTCGCGCGTTTCCGGCGGTTCGAGCTGCGTCGCGGCGAAGCCCCGACTCCGCGGCGGATCGTTCCGGCAGCCGATTGTCAGGCGGGCACGGTGCGGGAGCGACGTAGGCCTGCAGCTGCGAGAGCGCCGAGAGCGGACAGACCGGCGGCGGTGACCCAGAAGACGTCCCAGCCCGCGTCGTCCGCGAGCGCTCCGAGCAACGGCGTGCAGGCCGCGGAGATCAGGAAGACGACGGTTGCCGCAACGGCGACCGAGCGGGCGGCGAGGTCGGCCGGAGTCCGCTCGCCGGCGATCACGTAGAGGAGCGCGTTCCAGCCGAGCGCGCCGAAGCCGAACAGGACCGCAGCAGGAAGGACGAGCGCCGCCCCGGAATGCAGCGCGAGGGCGAAGACGAGCCCGCCGATCGACGCGATGACGCCAGTCTCCACGAGCGTCCGCACGCGCCGCGAGCCGCCCTGCCGGTCGGCGACCTTGCCCCAGACGAGCCTCGCCACCATCGCCGTCACGTTGACGGCGAAGAACGTGAACCCGGCCCAGAACGCCGACAGCCCTGCCGCCCGCGCCGAGGGCACCATGTAGGAGAGGATCGCCTGCAGCACGACGATGTAGAGCGCACCGACGAGGAGGAGGCGGCCCATCCCCGGTGCCCGCAGGATGCTGCGGAAGGGTCGCTCGACACGGACGCGGACCGGGCCGGAGCCTTCCTCGGGGATCAGCCCGAACACCGTCCCCGTGACGGCGACGGCTCCGGCGGCGACCGCGAACGCGAGCTCGACGCCCCCTAGGCGCACGAGCCCGGGCATCGCAAGCGCGGCGATCGTGCCTCCCAGCGGCACGGCCGTCTGCCGGACGCCGAGCGCCCAGGCGCGCTTTGTCGCCGGATAGGCGCGGAAGAGCGCGCCCGCCCCGGCGATCGGGACCACCGACGAGCCGATGCCCGACACGGCCAGGGCGACGAACAACACGCCTTTCGAGCCCGCCGCAGCGGCGGCAGCGAGGCCCGCGGCGGCGAGCGCGGTCCCGGACAGCGTCGAGACCCGGGCCCCGAACCGGTCGACGGCGACGCCGGCGCCGATCAGCGCCAGTCCGGACCCGAGCAGGGCAGCGGTGAGGACGGCGCCGAGCTCGGGAAGGGTGAGCCCGTAGTGGTGACGCAGGTCGGGGCCGATCGAGGGCAGGCCGAAGTTGACGAACGAAACCGACGCCTGGGCCGCCGACGCGCTCACGAGCACGACCCTCGGAGACCCGCGCGTGGGAAAACGCCGGTTTCCCCCGGGTAGGCCCGCGCTTGCCACCGGACGATTATCTTTGTCGCGTGGACCGGGAGGCGATCGCACGGGGCACACGCCGCCGCCAGGCGCACGAGGCGCTCGACTTCGAGCTCCAGCGTGAGAAGGCGATCGAGGACCAGATCGCGATCGCGATCGGCGACGTGGACGGGCCCAAGATCGACGCCGCGGCCTTCGAGCACATGTCCCCGGAAGACGCCGAGATCGTGAAGGCGGAGCTCAATCCGCTCCCCTTCGCCGCGGAGGATGGTCCCGACTACATCGAGCGCGACGACCTGATCGACCTCGACGAGGAGGACCCGCTCGCCGCCCATGCCGAGGAGCTCGCCCGGCTGAACGACGAACTGGCACAGTGCCGCCGCCGCCAGGTGGCCTTCAAGGCCTACATCGCCGCGCTGGGCGACTAGCCGCCGCCGCGACCACGGGAGACGTCTCCCGGCGTGTCCGCTCGGGTCGGCTGTGGACGGAAAGCTCCACTTTCGTCACGTTTCGGACACAGACACGTGCGTGATCGAGCGGTACGCTCACCGCGGGTGGCGGGCGGTTCTCTTCCCCTCCCAGGGTAGGGCTATGGGCTGATGCGCGGCCGTTCGAGCCGTGGCCGCGCCGGTGGCGCGAGGCGTCAGCGTGTTTGCGGGAAGCCCAGGTTGACCTTGCTCGTCGCCGGATCGGGCCAGCGGCTCGTGACGACCTTGCCCCGCGTGTAGAAGTTCACGCTCTCGGGCCCGTAAGCGTGCGTGTCTCCGAAGAGCGACGCCTTCCAGCCGCCGAACGAGAACCAGGCGACGGGCACCGGGATCGGAACGTTGATGCCGACCATCCCGGCCTGCGCGTCGAACTGGAACTGACGGGCGACACCGCCGTCCCGCGTGAAGATCGCCGTCCCGTTCCCCCACGGGTTCTCGTTCACGAGCCGCACCGCCTCGTCATAGGTGTCGACGCGGACAACGGACAGGACGGGGCCGAAGATCTCGTCGCGATAGCAGTCCATGTCGGGCGTGACCTCGTCGAGCAGCGAGACGCCGAGGAAGAAGCCGTCGCCCTCGGGTGCGTTCCCGCGGCCGTCGAGGACGACCTTTGCGCCCTGCTCGCTGCCGGAATCGAGGTAGGACGCCACCTTGTCGCGATGCTGGCCGGTGATCAGCGGTCCCATCTCGGAGTCGGGGCTCGCTCCGTCGCCGACGGTGATCTTCTCGGCGCGCTCCTTGATCGCCGCGACGAGCGGATCGGCGACCTCGGCGACGGCGACCACGACCGAAACGGCCATGCAGCGCTCGCCGGCGGAGCCGTAACCCGCCGAGACCGCGGCGTCAGCGGCCATGTCGACGTCGGCGTCGGGCAGCACGATCATGTGGTTCTTCGCTCCCGCGAGCGCCTGTACGCGCTTGCCTGCCTTGGTGCCCGTCTCGTAGACGTACTGCGCGATCGGCGTCGAGCCGACGAAGCTGACCGCCGACACGCCGGGATGTTCGAGCAGCGCGTCGACCGCGACCTTGTCGCCCTGGACGACGTTGAAGACGCCGTCCGGGATGCCGGCCTCCTTCAGGAGATCTGCGACATAGAGCGACGCGGACGGGTCCTTCTCGGACGGCTTGAGCACGAAGGTGTTCCCACACGCGAGCGCGGGGCCCCACATCCACATGGGCACCATGGCGGGGAAGTTGAACGGTGTGATGCCCGCGACGACGCCGAGCGGTTGTCGGATCGAGTAGACGTCGATCCCTGTCGACGCCTGCTCGGAGAACTCGCCCTTGATCAGCGTCGGGATCCCGCACGCGTACTCGATCACCTCGAGGCCGCGGGCGACCTCGCCGAGGGCATCCGAGTGCACCTTGCCGTGCTCGCGCGTCAGGATCCGCGCGATGTCGTCTCGGTGCTCGTCGAGAACCTGGCGAACCCGGAAGAAGAGCTCGGCGCGCCGCGAGATGGACATCGCGCGCCAGGCGGGGAACGCGGCTGCGGCGGAGGCGACGGCGGCGTCGACCTCGTCGACCGACGCGAAGTCGACCTCGGCTGCAACCGCTCCCGTCGCCGGGTTGTAGACCTGTCCGGATCGGCCGGAGACGCCCGCGACGGTGCGGCCGTCGATCCAGTGGCTGATCCTCGAAAGCTCCTGCATATCGCCCTGCCTGGGCGCGGTCGCGACGTCGGTCATCTCGCCTCCTCGGGGTTCAGAGGCAGCCTAGCGCGATTACTATGAGCTGATGGCGATCGCCGAGAACCGCAGCGCGGAGGGCGCGAAGGTCGTCGCCGACGACCGTGACTACCTGATCCATTCCTGGTCGGTGCAGTCGGCCCTCTCGCCGCTCGCGGTCGCCGGCGCCGAGGGGCGGTATTTCTGGGACTACGAGGGCAAGCGCTACCTCGACTTCGCGTCGCAGCTCGTCAACGTCTCGATCGGCCATCAGCACCCGAAGGTCGTCGCAGCGATCAAGGAGCAGGCGGACACGCTCTGCACGATCGGGCCGCCGATGGCGAACGACAAGCGCTCGGAGGCGGCGCGGCTGATCGCCGAGGTGATGCCGGGCGACCTCGAGCGCACGTTCTTCACGAACGGCGGCGCCGAGGCGAACGAGAACGCCGTCAAGCTCGCCCGCTGGGTGACCGGGCGCCACAAGGTGATCGCGCGCTACCGCTCCTACCACGGGGCCACGGCAGGCGCGGTCACGCTCACCGGCGACCCGCGGCGCTGGGTCGCCGAGCCGGGCATCCCCGGCGTCGTGCGGATGTTCGACCCGTACACGTACCGCTGCCCCGCGGGGCATCCCGACCCGTGCCCCGTCTGCTCGGGCGGGCCACACCTCGAAGAGGTCCTCCAGTACGAGGGCGCGCACACCGTCGCCGCCGTCATCCTCGAGACGGTCACGGGCACGAACGGGCTGATCGTCCCGCCCGACGGCTACCTGCAGTCGATCCGCGAGACCTGCGACAAGCACGGGATCCTGCTGATCTGCGACGAGGTGATGGCGGGCTGGGGCCGCACCGGACGCTGGTTCGCCTGCGAGAACTGGGACGTCGTGCCCGACATGATCACGACGGCCAAGGGGATCAACTCCGGCTACGTGCCGCTCGGCGCGCTCACCGTGCGCCGGCACGTGTACGAGGCGATCAAGGACAAGTTCTTCGGCGGTGGGCTCACCTACTCCGGCCATCCGCTCGCTTGCGCGGCCGCCGTCGCGTCGATCGAGGCGTTCAAGGAGGAGGGCATCGTCGAGAACTCGGCCGCGATGGGCGACGTCCTGCGCGAAGAGCTGCCGAAGCTACAGGAGCGCCACCCGTCGATCGGCGACGTGCGCGGGCTCGGGCTCTTCTGGGGCCTCGAGCTCGTCCGCGACCGCGAGACACGCGAGCCGCTCGTGCCGTTCAACGCCGGCGGCGAGGCGGCGGCACCCGTGGCGCGGATTGCGAAGGCGGCGATGGAACGCGGCCTCTACCTGTTCGTGCACTGGAACGTGGTCGTGGTCGCGCCGCCGCTGACGATCACCCGCGAGGAGCTCGACGAGGGCCTGGCCGTCCTCGACGATGTCCTGAGCATCGCGGACGAGTACTGCGCGGCTTGACGCTCCGCACGGAGCTCGCGGAGGACATCGAGGTCCACCTCCCGGCGTCGGCGAGCATCGAGCGGGTCGAGCTACCCGACTGCGTGCTCCTCGACCAGACCGGCTTCTCGTTTCCGCCCGCGGGCGGGGTGCACCGGCTGCGCTTCGACGCCGGGAGCGTCGACGAGCGCGTGGCCGTCCTGCGAGGGATGTTCCGGGAGCGCGGCCGCGACGAGTTCACCTGGTGGGTCGGCACGTCCGCGAGGCCGGGCGACCTCCAGGACCGGCTGCTCGCGCTCGGGGCGGTGCCCTACGGCGACGAGCCGGTGATCGCGTCCATGGTCTCCAGGACGACGCCGCCGGCGGTCGAGGGCGTCGACGTGCGGCGCGTCGAGCGGCTCGACGACTTCGTGGTCGCACGTGAGCTGGCCTGGACGACGGCGGACTTCACGGACGCGCAGCTCGCCGAGGCCCGCTCGACGCTCGCGAGCAAGTGGGAGGAGCGGCAGCGCACCGGCAACGCCGCCCTCTTCCTCGTCTACGCCGACGGCGAGCCAGTCGCGTCGGGCGACATGCTCTTCCTGCCGTTCGCCGGCTTCCTGTCCGGAGCCGTCACGCTTCCCGACTACCGCGGGCGCGGCGCGTTCCGGGCACTCGTGCGGGCCAGGTGGGACGAGGCTGTGCGGCGCGGGACGCCGGCCTTGATCGTGGGCGCCGGCAGCATGTCGCGGCCGATCCTCGAGCGGATCGGCTTCGAGGCGGTCGCCGAGCAGCACCTGCTCGTCGACCGGTCGGGCATCAGCACTTGAACGTGCCGGAGATGCTCTCGTGCGGGTACGCGCTCGTCCGCCCCGCGAAGCTCCCTCCCGTGCGGTCGCCCCAGAGCTTGATCCTGACGTAGCCGGAGATGTCCCAGGCTCCGCCGTGCCAGCGGATGACGACGACGCCGAGGTGATAGACACCGTCCGACCCGGCGGGCTTGCGTGTCTTCGGCGCGTTCGGGAACTGGCCGACCGTGAGGCCGAAGTACGGGATCTTCTGATTCGGCGCGACGACGGCGGTCCCGACGTTGACGGTGAAGAACTTCGACGTCCCGGCGCAGGAGCCGCCGCTGAGGCGCACCCAGAACTTCCCCATGTGGAGCGCCGCGGTCGCCGGGCCGCAGAAGCGCTCGGCCTTCTTGCCCTCGACCTTCGTGTGTCCCGGCGTGCACGCGGTGGCCCGGGCGCGTGCGCCCGCCGACGACACAGCCGCGAGCAGGAGGCCGATGCAGGCGGAGAGGACGATCAGCAGCGGCCGTTTCAGAGCACGGCCATCTTGCCACGCAGGCCGCGCGGCCCGGTCAGGCTCAGCAGCTGAAGGAGCCCGTGACCTTGATGCGCGGCGTGAAGTGCGTCGAGCCGGTGAAGGTCCCCGTCGTCCGGTTCTTCTTCAGCGTCACCTTCACGTCCTTGTCGAAGCCGTTCAGGTCCCAGGCCTTGCCCTGGCAGCGGACGACGACGAGCCCACCGCCGTAGGCGCCGTCCTTCGGGGCTGCGGGCGTTCCGGGGTTCGCTCCCGGGTAGTTTCCGACGAGGACGGCGAAGTACGATTGCTTCTGCTTCGCGGCTCCGTACACGACCGTCCCGATGTTCACGTTCACGTACTTGCCGGTCTTCGTGCACGCGCCGCCCTTGAAGGAATAGGTCTTGCCGGCGACCCTGACCGTCGCCTTCGCCGGCCCGCAGAAGGTCACGGCGCTGTGCCCGTCGACGTTCGATTGCCCGGGGGTGCAGCTCGTGCGCGCGGGAGCGGCGGCCGCGGTCGCGGCGACCACTGCGCCGAGCGCGCAGGCGCACGAGCAGGACGCGTCCGTTCCGCATAATCGTGGCGTGAGTATCTACCACGAGGGCAGCCGCGGCTACCAGGATCGCTACGACAGCCGGCGGCTCGCCGACCGGCTCGAGGAGCGGTTCCTGTCCCGTCCCACGATCGACGCGGACGACCGCGCCTTCATCGAAGGCTGCGACATGCTCTTCATCGCCACGGCCGACGCGGAGGGGAGGCCGCAGTGCTCGTACAAGGGCGGCGAGCCCGGCTTCGTGCGCGTGCTCGACGAGCGGACGGTCGCGTTCCCGAACTACGACGGAAACGGGATGTACCTCACGGCCGGGAACGCTCTCGTCAACTCGCACGTCGGCCTCCTGTTCCTCGACTTCGAGCAGCGCAAGCGGCTGCGGCTGAACGGGGTCGCCTCGCACTCGGACGTCGACCCGCTGCTCGCGGAGTACCCGGAGGCGCAGTTCCTCTGGCGCGTCGAGGCGACGGAGGTGTTCCCGAACTGCCCGCGCTACATCCACCACTACCGCCTCGTCGAGCGCTCCCGCTTCGTGCCGAAGGCCGAGTGCCCGACGCCCGTCCCGGCCTGGAAGACGCGCGACTGGGCGAACGACGTGCTGCCCGCCGACGACCCGGCCCACGCGCCGGACGCCGACGTGCTCGAGCGCTAGTCGTCTCATGCGGACAGTTTTCGGTGTCTGACACCGCAGCTAAGCCAGGGGTGTTCGCGACGAGGCGGTTCCCGCCTGGGGTGCGGGCCGAGCTCGAGCGGTCGTTCGAGCTCGACGTCCACGACTCCGAGTGGCCGCCGACGCGCGAAGAACTGCTCGCCCGCGCGGCCGGGCGCGACGGGTTGATGACGATGCTGACCGACCGCATCGACGACGAACTGCTCGATGCGGCCGGCCCGCAGTTGCGGGTCGTCGCCAACTTCGCGGTCGGGTTCGACAACGTCGACGTCCCCGCGTGCACCCGTCGCGGCGTCGTCGTCTCGAACACCCCCGACGTGCTCACGGAGGCGACCGCCGAGCTGACGATCGCGCTGATGCTCGCGCTCGTCCGGCGCGTGGCGGAAGGCGATCGGCTCGTCCGGCGCCGCGAGGACTGGATCTGGGCGCCGAACATGATGCTCGGCCGCGGGCTCGGCGGACTCACGCTCGGCCTCGTCGGTCACGGCCGGATCGGCCAGGCGGTGGAACGGCTCGCGGGAGCGCACGGCATGCGCGTCGTCCACACGAGCCGCACGGGCGGCCTCCGCCTCGACGAGCTGCTCGCCGAGGCGGACGTGATCAGCCTGCACCTCCCGCTCTCCGCCGAGACCCGCCACCTGATCGACGAGCGCGCGCTCGGGCTGATGAGGCCGAGCGCCGTGCTCGTCAACACGAGTCGCGGGCCGATCGTCGACGAGGCCGCACTCGCCCGCGCGCTCGCCGCAGGCCGCATCGCCGGTGCAGCACTCGACGTCTTCGAGCGCGAGCCGGAGGTGACCGCCGAGCTGCTCATGCTCGAGAACGTCGTGCTCACGCCCCATCTCGGCTCGGCGACCCTCGAGACGCGCGAGGCGATGGGGATGCTCTGCGTGCAGGCGTTGCGTGCGGTGCTCCTCGAGCACCGCACGCCCGCCAACGCGCTCGACCAGGACGCGCTGAGCTAGCTCGCGACCATGTGGTTGTGGACCGGGACGACGCGCGGCTCGAGCGGGCCCAGCTCGTCGCCGGCGTCCGCGAGCTGACTCGCGGCGAACTGCTCGAATGCCTCCGTCGACGGCCAGATGTCCACGAAGATCATCCCGTCGTCCGTGACCGCGGCGGTGTGGGAGACGGCCGGATGGTTCGAACCGTCGCCCGCATGCGCGTCCATGCCTCCCGTCAGGTCGTCGTACGCGTCAGCGTGGAAGCCCGGGCTCTCGATGACGATGATCACGCCCGGGTCGCTGCCGCCTCCCTGCGGGATGGCCTTGTGGACGGGGAAGATCCGGGGCTCGGGCCTCGCGTCGACGCCCGCCTCCTGCATTCCGGGCCCGATCCGCTCCTCGAAGAACCGGTCGAGCGCCTCCTGCGACTCCCACGTGTCGACGACGAGCACCCCGTCCTCGAAGGGGCCGACGGCGTGCGAGAGCAGCCCGTCGGGCAGGTGGTCCGGGTCGACCCCCATCGTCTGGTTCAGCTTGTCGTAGTCGGCAGTCGTCGCCCCGTGCAGCTCGAGCACCATCAGAATCGCCATTCGCTTACTCCCTTTCCTCGGGTGAGCCCGGATTCTCGCTCATTTCGATGCCTGCCAGGACGTCCGCGACTCGACGGCGACGACGACGAAGGGGCCGGCCGGCGGATCGGCGCGGTACTGGGGGTACTTCGCGCAGAGGAGCTCGAGCCCGCGGGCGTCCTGGTCGACGACGCGAGCCCGGCCGGAGAGCCTGACCCACCACAGGCGCGACCAGTCGTCCTCGTAGTGGTCGATCACGATCTCGACCCCCGGGTTCGCCTCGATGTTGGCGAGGCGGCGAAGCGCGCGGGTGGACTTCGGCTTCTCGTCGACGGCCGTGTAGAGCGTGTCGCCGTCGAGCGCGAAGCAGATCGGAACGACGTGCGGCCGGCCGTCGGCGCCAATCGTGGCGAGATGGGCGATGGGGCAGTGGCCGGGATTCACCACGGCTCGGTCTCGTCGACACGCTCGAACAGGTGCTTGGCCTTACCCGTCTCCGTTCGCGGCAGGGAGCCGGGCGCGCACGGGACGACCCGGACGCGAAGACGGAGACGCTCCTCCAACCGCTCCTCCAGACCCTCCACCGGCCCGTCCGCCTCGACGTGCACCTCGAGCTCGGGGAGCGCCTGCCGGCGGTCGATCACGATCGCGTACTGGCCGTTGAGCGCTTGGTCGTCCAGGACGACCGCCTCGATCTCGCTCGGGAAGACGTTGATGCCGCGAACGACGAGCATGTCGTCGACCCGGCCGGAGAAGCGCGCGATCCGCCGGTGCGTCCGCCCGCAGGGGCACGGCTCGTCGACGAACGCGGTCACGTCGCCGGTGCGGTAGCGAAGCACGGGAAGCGCTTCCTTCGTCAGCGTGGTCAGCACGAGCTCGCCACGCTCACCCGGCGGAGCCGGCACGCCCGTATCCGGATCGACGATCTCGGCGAAGAAGTGGTCGTCGAAGACGTGCAACGCGCCCTTGCCCTCGCGGCACTCGGCCGCGACACCCGGGCCGATCACCTCCGAGAGGCCGTAGAGGTCGCAGGCGTCGATTCCCCAGGCACGTTCCAGCTTCTCGCGCAGCGCCTCCGACCACGGCTCGGCGCCGAAGATCCCGTAGCGGAGCGGGATGCGGTCGAGCAGGCCGTCCGCAGCGGCGCGTTCCGCGAGCAGCAGCGCGAACGACGGCGTGCACGCGAGCCCGTTGGCTCCGAGGTCGGCCATCAGCTCGACCTGCAGACCGGCGTTGCCGCCCGAGGCGGGGACCACCGTGGCGCCGAGCCGTTCGCCGCCGTAGTGCAAGCCGAGTCCGCCCGTGAACAGGCCGTAGCCGTACGCGACGTGCAGGACGTCGCTCGGCCGGGCGCCGGCGCAGGCGAGCGACCGCGCGTTCACGTCGGCGAACAGCTCGATGTCCGCGGCGGTGTAGGCGACGACGAGCGGCTTGCCGCGCGTCCCCGACGAGGCGTGGACGCGGACCGTGTCCTCGAGCGGCACTGCGAGCGTTCCGAACGGGTAGGCGTCGCGGAGCTCGCTCTTGACCGTGAATGGCAGCGCGCCGAGCTGGTCGATCCCGCGAGCCTCGACGCCGCGCAGCTTCTCGCGCCAGTAGTCGGACGGCGTCGCCTGGAGGCGCGCGACGAGACCGGCCAGCCGCCGATCCTGGAGAGCGCGCCGCTCCTCGACGGGCATCGCCTCCAGGTCGGGCTGGAACATCAGTGCCGCTCCAGGTTGTGTTGGCGAGCTTCCGGGGCGCGAGCACCAAGCGCTGCAAGGACGCAGGGAGCGTTCGTATTGGCAAGTACGGGCGCGACTGAGGACGCAGCCGGCGTAGGCTCGACGGAGCCGGCCGAGGAGCGGAGGTCGCGGCCTTGCCGCGGCCGGAGCGGAAAGCCAGCGCGCCGCGTGATCGCGTTCCAGAAGCCGGCGGACACCGCCTGATGCGGCACTAAGCCACTGCGAGACCTGGACGGACGAGCCTGACCGGCTTGCGCAGCCCGTTCGTGTCGACCGGCGGATTGAGCGGCTCGGCGAGCGGAGGCGCGGCGAACGAGGCCGCGACGCGCTCCGGGTCGGCCGTGCCGTAGAGCGTCGTCCGCTGGCGCGGCACGCGGCCGGCGGCGCGGATCATCGCCTCCATCCGCTCGGGCGGCATCTCCTGGCCGTAGCCGGCGCCGGCCGCGCGGGAGATCGACTCGTTCATCAGCGTGCCGCCGACGTCGTTCACGCCCGCCCGCAGCGCGGCCGAGACGCCGTCCGGCCCGGCCTTGACCCACGAGATCTGCACGTTCTCGATCCACGGGTGGAGCGCGAGCCGGCCGACCGAGTGCATGAGCAGCATCTCGCCGAAGGTCGGCCCCTGCCGCGCCCGGCCCTTGAGGTACATCGGCGCCTCCATGTGCACGAACGGAAGCGGCACGAACTCCGTGAAGCCACCCGTCCGCTGCTGCTGCTCGCGCACGCGCACGAGGTGCCGGGCCCAGCTGACCGGCCGCTCGACATGCCCGTACATGATCGTGTTGTTCGAGCGCAGGCCGACCCGGTGGGCGGTGTCGTGGACCTCGAGCCACTGGTCGGTCGTCACCTTGTCCGGGCAGATCACGGCGCGTACCTCGTCGTCGAGGATCTCGGCGGCCGTCCCGGGGAGCGAGGCGAGACCGGCGTCGCGTAACCGTTCCAGGTAGTCCTGCAACGGGAGCCCGAGCGTCGCCGCTCCCTGCCAGATCTCGAGCGCCGAGAACGCGTGGACGTGGATCTCCGGGCACCGCTTCCTTGATCACGCGGACGACCGATTCGTAGTAGTCGCCGTCGAAGGACGGATGGATGCCTCCCTGGAGGCAGACCTCGGTCGCGCCGCGCTCCCACGCCTCCCGGACGCGGCGCACGATCTCCTCGTGCGGGACGAGGTACGCGGGGCCGCGCAGGTTCTCGGCCAGCTTGCCCTTCGAGAACGCGCAGAACCCGCACTTGAAGTAGCAGACGTTCGTGTACTGGATGTTCCGCGTCACGACGTAGCTGACGACGTCGCCGTTCACCTCGCGGCGAAGGCGGTCGGCGGCGGCGAAGACACGCTGTCGCTCCTCGCCGCGCGCACGGAAGAGGCGGACGATCTCCTCCTCGCCGAGCTCGTCGGACGTGTCGATCGGTAGCGCGTCGCGGGGCACGAACGGCGCGCGGCCCTCTTCGCCGGGGCTCCAGCCGTCCTCACGGGCGAGACCGAGCGAGTCGGAGGCGCGCAGGACTGCCGGGAGCACGCCCGGGTCGAGCCATTCGGAGTCGAGGTACTCGGGGTAGACCGGCAGGCGCGGCGCAAGCTCGAGCCCGGCCGCGCGCGTCGCCGCCGAGAGCCGCTCGAGCTCCGGCCAGGGCGCCTCGGGGTTGACGTGGTCGATCGTCACGGGCGAGACACCGCCCCAGTCGTTGATGCCGGCCTCGAGGAGCCGCGGAAAGTCGTCGTAGCTGAGGTTGGGCGGACACTGGACGTTCATGGCCGGGCCGAGCACGAGCCGCGCCGCGGCCGCCGTCCAGAGCAGTTCGTCGAGCGAGGGCTCGTCCCGCTCGGCCATCGGCGTGCCCGGCTTGGCGCGGAAGTTCTGGACGATCACCTCCTGGACGTGCCCGTGCTGCTCGTGCAGCTCGCGGATCGCGAGCAGCGCCTCGATCCGCTCGCGCCGGGTCTCGCCGATCCCGATCAGGATCCCGCTCGTGAAGGGAATCCGCTCCTCGCCGGCGAGGCGCAGCGTCTCGAGCCGGACGGCGGGCACCTTGTCGGGCGAACCGAAGTGCGGGCCACCGCGCTCGGAGAGCCGGTCGGAGGCGGTCTCGAGCATGATCCCCTGCGACGCCGTGACCTCGCGGAGCGCGCGCAGCTCGTCCCGGCTCATCACGCCGGGATTCGCGTGCGGGAGCAGCCCGGTCTCGTCGAGCACGAGCCGGCACATGCGCACGAGGTACTCGATCGTCGTCTCGCAGCCGAGCGCCGCCAGCTCCTCGCGCGCAGCCCGGTAGCGGCGCTCGGGCTTGTCGCCGAGCGTGAACAGCGCTTCCTTGCAGCCGGCCTCGGCGCCCGCGCGCGCGATCCCGAGCACCTCGTCGGCTGTCAGGTACGCGCGCTCGCCGCGCTTCGGCGGGGCCGCGAACGTGCAGTAGTGACAGACGTCGCGGCAGAGCTTCGTCAGCGGGATGAAGACCTTCGGCGAGTAGGTGACGAGATCGCCCTTCCCCTGCGCGCGCAGCGCCTGCGCGGGCGCGAGCAGGTCGGCCGCATCGGCCTCGACGAGCGCGAGAGCTTCGTGCGAGGGAAGCACGCGGTGAGGATACGTCCCGGGGATAGGCTGCCGCAGTGGCCGCCGACGCGCACGTGCTCGTCCCGCTCAAGCGCCTCGACGACGCGAAGAGCCGCCTGGCGGCGGTGCTCAGCGCGGACGAGCGCGCGGCACTGATGCTGGAGCTCCTGCAGGGCGTCCTCGCGGCCGTCAAGGAGGCGGAGGTCGGGCCGATCACGGTCGTCTCTTCGGAGTCGCTGTCGCCGAACGGCGTCGCGCACTTCGACGACGGCGGTCTGGCCTGGAATGACGCGCTCGCCGCGGCGATGCGCGAGGTGGTCACGGAGCCGATCGCCGCCGTCGTCTCCGCCGACTTGCCGCGGGTCACGGCCGAGGACGTGCGTGCGCTCGTCACGGCGACGCCCGACCGCGGGATGGCGATCGCACGCGCGCTCGACGGCGGCACGAACGCCGTCTCGATGCGCCCGGCCGGCGCGGTCATGACCCACTTCGGCGAGCCGCAGAGCGCCGCCGTCCACGCACTCGCGACCGCGGAGGCTGGGCTCGCGGCGCGGATCCTCGACGTGCCCGGCCTCGCCTTCGACATCGACACGCCCGCCGACCTGGGCGAGCTGCGGAAAGGACCGAGATGAGCCTCGTGCTGGGCTACAAGGCGTCGGCGGAGCAGTTCGGCCCGCGCGAGCTGCTCGACTACTCGGTGCTCGCGGAGGAGCTCGGGCTCGACTCGATCGCGGTCTCCGACCACTTCCAGCCCTGGCGCCACCACGGCGGGCACAGCCCGAACGCGCTCGTCTGGCTCGGCGCCGCTCGGCGAGCGCACGCGAGCGCGCGATGCTCGGGACGAGCGTGCTGACGCCGACGATGCGCTACCAGCCGGCGATCGTCGCGCAGGCGTTCGGAACGCTCGGCTGCCTCAACCCCGGGCCGCGTGTTCCTCGGCGTCGGCACCGGCGAGTCGCTGAACGAGACGCCGGCGACCGGCGCGCGAGTGGCCGGGCGCGAAGGAGCGCCGGCTGCGCCTGGCCGAGGCGATCGAGCTGATCCGGCGGCTGTGGACGCGACGAGCGCGTCGACGTTCGAGGGCGACTACTACCGGACCGACCGGGCGACGATCTACGACCGGCCCGACGAGCCGGTGCCGATCTACGTCGCCGCCTCCGGGCCGCTCGCCGCCAAGCTCGCCGGACGCGTCGGCGACGGCTTCATCGCCACGAGCGGCAAGAAGCAGGAGCTCTACGAGGAGCTGCTCGCGAACCTCGCCGAGGGCGCCGACGCAGGCCGGCCGCGACGCCGCGGCGCTGCCGCAAGTTCATCGAGATCAAGGTCTCCTACGACCACGACGTCGCAGTTCGCGCTACGACGCCTGCCGCTGGTGGGCCGCGCTCGCGCTGACGCCCGAGGAGAAGAGCGGCGTCGAGGATCCGATCGAGATGGAGCGGCTCGCCGACGCAGCACGCCGACCGCGCGCACACGCGCTTCATCGTCTCGAACGACCCCGACGAGGTCGTCGAGAAGATCGGCTGGTACGTCGACCTCGGCTTCGACCACCTGGTCTTCCACGCGCCCGGGCGAGGACCAGCGGCGCTTCCTCGAGCAGTTCTGCGCCGACGTGGTGCCGAAGCTGCGCGCGCTCGACTCGTAGCGAAACTGCGCAAGCGCGATCAAGCGGGCGCGGCGAGCGGGAAGGCAGCATCACGGCCATGAGCGCGGCAACCGACACCTTCGCCCGCTTCGTGGACGTCCTCGCGGAGTCGCTGGACGACCACGACGCGTCCGGGGAGGAGCTGGCGTCGCGTCTGCACCTGTCCCGCTTCCACGTCGACCGCCTCGTGTCGGCCGCCGCCGGCGAGCCCCCCGCGGCGCTGAGGCGCCGCGTGCTGCTCGAGCGCGCGGCCTATCGGCTGATCACGACGGACGACGACGTGCTACGTGTCGCGGTCGAGGCCGGCTACTCGTCGCACGAGGCGTTCACCCGGGCCTTCACCCGCGCCTACGGCGAGGCGCCGTCACGCTGGCGGCGCCGGCCCACCGGCTTCCGGCTCGACGCGCCCAGCGAGGTGCACTTCCACCCACCGGGGACGCTCCGCCTCCCCGCTCAGAGAAAGGTGACCGGCATGGATCTGCTCACGCGCATGGTCGAACATCACATCTGGCTCGTCAGCGAGATGCTCACCCGGGCCGAGACGCTCCCGGACGACGTGCTCGACGCTCCCGTCGAGATCTCGGTCGAGGGCATCGACTGCGACCCCACGCTCCGCTCGCTGCTCTCCCGCCTCGTCGGCCAGCTCGCGATGTGGGACGCCGCCACGCACGACCGGCCGTATGACTTCGGCGTCGAGAAAGGGGAGACCGTCCAGCACATGCGCGCGCGGCTGGCCGAGGTCGGCCCGGCCTTCCTCACCCAGGTACGCGAGATCGTGGACGAGGGCCGGCTCGACGAGACGTTCGTCGACGCGATCTGCGACCCGCCCGAGGTCTTCACGTACGGCGGGATGATCGCGCACGTCCTCACCTTCGCTGCGCACCGGCGAACGCTCGTCTGCGGCGCGCTCGTCGACGCAGGCATCGACGACCTCGGGGCGGGCGACCCGATGCGCTGGGTCGCCGAGCACGCCTGACGGCAAGCCGCGGGAGCGGGTGTTCCTCATGTCTCGGCCGCCCGCTCCCGCTCTGCCATCGCGCGTCCGAGCTCGGCGCGCGAGCGGATCGCGAGCTTCCGGTAGACGCGTGCGAGGTTCGACTCCACCGTCTTCGGGCTGACGAAGATCTGCTCGGCGATCACCCGGTTCGTGAGGCCGGTCGCGGCCAGGCCAGCGATCCGCTCTTCCGTCGGGGTCAGCTCGGCAGGCGCGCGGCGCACGGGGACGCGCGCGAGCTCGCCCCGCGCGCGTGCCACCCACGACGACGCACCCACCTGTTCGAAGGCGGCGAGCGCCTCCTCGAAGGCCGTTCGGGCTTCCCGGCGCTGCTTGCGCCTGCGCAGCACCCGCCCCAGTACGAGCAAGGTACGGGCCCGCTCGACCGGCATCTCCAGCCCCGCGTGGCGGTCGAGCGCCTGGCGGGCAGCCTCCAGCGCACCGTCGAGATCGCCGCGCGCGGCCAGCAGCAGCGCCCGGCACCGAGCCGAGACCGCACCGAGCCACGGACGCGGGATCCGCTCCTGGCGCGCCTCGAGCGTCGCGACCAGGCCTTCGGCGCGGTCGAGGTCGTCCAGAGCGATGACGGCCTCGGCGTGGTCCGCCTGGAAGCGCTCTGCAGCAGGCTCGCGCACATGCAGCGACGCGTCGATCGCGTCGGCACGAGCGAGCTGCCGATCGGCCTCCTCGAAGTCCGCGCCGGCGAAGGCGGTGATTCCGAGCACGTCGCGCGCCATCCGCTCGACGATCGCATCCGGATTCCGCTCGAGGCGGCTGAGCACCTGGCTCGCTGCAGCCCGCGCCGCGTCGGCGTCTCCTGCCTGCGCTGCGACATACCCCTGGGCCCAGAGCGCGATGTTGATCCAGGTTTCCTGCTCGGTCTGCTCGGCGAGGTCGCGCGACTCGGAGGCGAGCTCCCGCGCGCGCCCCAGGTGCCCCGTCATCGCCTCGATCACCGCGAGGTGCGCGAGCGCCACGCACCGGCGCGCCTCGTCGCCTTGCTCCCGGAAGGCTACGAGCAGCTCCCCGAACCGCCGGCGTGCCGTCTCGAAGTCGTCGAAGTCGCGCGCCCAGTAGGCGGGGACCGCGCTCACCTCCCAGGCTGCAGCCTGACGCTGCAGGCGAATGCCCCGCTCGATCGCCTCGTGATCGGCACCCCGGCCCGCGTACAGCTTCCAGCGTGCGACGTTGTGCAGAGCGAACGAGTAGAGAAGCCGATCCGACTGCTCGTCGAGGAGCGCGAGCGCCGCCTCGCCGTGCTCGACCCCCAGGTCGCAGTCCTCGGCCATCAGCGAGATCCGCGAGTGGATCCGCGCCCGGAGCGACCGCGACTCGGCCTCGGCCAGGCCCTGCTCGAGCAGGGCCAGCCCGTCGTCGTTCTCTCCGAGCGACCACACGACGCTGCCGAGATCGAGCAGGACTTCCGCGCGACGCTCTCCGGCCGGAAGCGCGGCGGCAAGCGGCTCCAGCTCGCGCCGCGCGCCCGCTGCGTCGCCGGCGAAGTACAGGCGCTCCGCGAGCTCCCGGCGGCGGCGCGTGAGCGCATCGCCGTCGGCAGGCGGCGTCAGTCGCACGGCGAGCCCTTTCAGCTCGGCCGCGATCGCGACGGCGCCGCGGCTCCCCACCAGCTCGGCCGCACGGTCGAGAGCCTGGGCGGTCTCCTCGTCGGGACCGGTCGCCGCGAGCGCGAGGTGTCTCGCGCGCTCCTCGGGGTCGGTGACCTGGTCGGCGAGTGCGCGGTGCACCTGCTGCCTCCGTGCGGCCGGCGACGACTCGTAGACCGCCGATGCCACGAGCGGATGGCTGAAACGGACGCGACCGTCGCCGCCCACGGTCACGAGCCCGACCTCCTCTGCCGGGGCGAGAGCCTGCGCATCGACGATCGTGACGTCCGGCCGGGAGAGGCTCGCGGCGGCGAGGAGCGCCTCCCGCGTGGCAGCGGGCAGCCGCTGCAGCCGTGCCCGGGTCAGCGACCGCACCTCCTTCGGGACCGGCAGCGGCGCTCCGGCGGAAGGGACGCCCGCGCGTTCGAGCTCCCGCGCGATCTCGAGGGCGTAGAAGGGATTGCCGTCACTCGCGGCCGCGATCCTGACGAGCACGGGCCGTGGGAATACCCTGCCGAGCTGTTGCTTGAGCACGGCGTGCAGGGCGGCGACGCCGAGCCCACCGATCTCCAGCTCGCTCAGCCGGTCGCCTGGAACGGACTGTTCGAAGGACTCGGGGCGTTCGTCCTCGACGCGCACGGAGACGAGCACGCCGACGGGCAAGCCCTTCCAGACGCCGGACCGCGAAAGCGAGCGCCGACGCCGAGGCCGCGTCGACGAACTGCGCGTCGTCGACCGCCACGACGATCGGCCCCGCCGATGCGAGCTCGCGCAGGAGCGACAGCAACCCCGTCGCAACGGCGCGGCTGTCGAGTGGCGAGTCGCCGACGTCCGCCCGCAAGAGTGCGCTCTCGAGTGCGCGACGTTGGGGCGCCGGGAGCGCGCCGAGCGTCTCCGGCCCGGCAGGGCCGAGCAGATCGGCCACTGCAGCGAACGCCAGCTTCACCTCGCCGCCCGTCGGGCGGGCCGTCAGCACGAGGAAGCCGCTCTCGGCAGCACGCCGGGTTCCCTCCTGCCACACGGCGGTCTTGCCGATGCCGGCCGGCCCCGTCACGGCCAGCGCGTGGAAGTCCTCGCGCGCTGAGGCGAGGAACGCCTCGACGCGTTCGAGCTCGGCGTTCCGCCCGACCAGCACGGTCCCCGCCACGACACACAGGGTGCCAGAGACCGGTGGGGGCCGCCTCGATCCATAGGGATTCCACTCTTTCGACGGCGAGGGAGCCGGTCTAGCGTCGGTCGCCATGACCGAGACGAGCGGGAACGAGTACCTGGCCGAGTGCTTCTGGCCGGGAGTGGCGGCCTCCGACCTGCGAGAGCTGGACGAACGGGCGGCGGCCGCCGCCGCCCAACTCGAGCGCACGGGCGAGAGCGTTCGCTATCTCGGCTCGCTGCTGATGCGGACGGACGAGGTCGTTCTCTGCCTCTTCCACGGCTCCGAGTCGACTGTTCGCAAGGCGGCCGAGCAGGCGCAGATTCCCTTCGAGCGGATCCTGCAGGCCGAACGCTCGCCCTGGTCGACCCTCGGCAAGACCTGACGAAAGGAGCCTTCTCATGCATCGCCCGAACCGACTGCACATCGCAATCGCCGCCGTCGCCCTGGCGGCCGGAATCGCCGGCGCCGCCGGCGCAGCCGGCAGAACGGCGCCGGCCTGGTCGCGGACCAGCGGCCCGGCCCAGCCCGGCGTCCAGCTCGGGCTCGCCCGCACCGCCGACGGGGTCCTCCACGTGATCTGGAACCGCGGCAACGGCCCCACGACGATCTCGGAGACACGACTCTCGTCCGCGGGCAAGACGATCGGCACGTCGACCGTCGCCACCGGCTGGAACGGGAACGGTGGGCTCGCGCTGCTCGCCATGCCGGACAAGACGCTGCGGCTGTTCGCCCCCGGCACGGGTGGGATCAACACCTTCACGGCCCCGGAGCACGGAGGCGGCTGGGCTCAGCAGTCGGGCCTCGGGTGGGGCGGGGCCATCGCAGAGTCGGCGGGCATCATCGGCGCGGCTCTGACGAAGCAGGGCCAACCGGTGACTGCGTGGCGTGGCAACGCAGGCGAGGGCGTGCCGCCGGGCTCGATCCCGCAGAACGGCTACGAGGGCGGCATGACCCAGTCCTATCTCGCGACTGACGCGTCGACCGGCGCGGTCGCGCTCGCCGGCGAGACGAACGCAGGGCAAGGCGGCGTCTACGTCCAGCAGATCCTCCCCAGCCTGGGCACACGCGTCCTCCTGACGCCGCTGGCGAAGGAGTGGAGCGACGGCCTGAGCGGACGACTGGGTGCGGCTGGAGTCTTCGTCGCGTACGCCGACTTGAAGGCGGTGCACCTCTACCGCTACGGCGGCGGCTCGAAGACGATCGCCCGCGGGCCGTTCTCGAGCGCGACAGTGTGTGCAGGACCCGACGGGCGGCTCTGGCTCGCCTGGGGAGACGCGAGCGACGGCCTGTTCGTCACCCGCACGAACCGCGCCGCGGGGGCCTTCGAGCCGGTGCAGAAGCTGAAGCCCCCGTCGAGCACCGGGCTCACCTTCGTCCAGTGCGAGGGCTCGGCCGGTCCGCTCGACCTCTTCGCGGACGACGGCAGCGGCTTCTGGCACACGCACCTGCTCGCCCAGTTCGCGGTGCATGCGGCCGTCGCACGGACGAAGTCGGGCGCGAAGGTCACCGTGTCCGTCCGCGACGCGGGCGATCCCGTCATCGGAGCCACCGTCACCGTCGCCGGACGGCACCTCAGGACAGGCAGCGGCGGAAGCGTGACCCTACTGCTCCGGTCCGGCTCCTACTCCGCGACGGTTTCCGCCGCGGGGTACGCGTCGGCCTCGACCACCTTCCACGTCTAGAGCCCGCGAGTTCGCGAGCGACGAGGGCGGCGCCAGACTTCAGTCCGGCGCCGCCTCGCAGTTCAGCGCCGCGGCGAACGAGGCGGCTGCGTCGACGCCGCAGACGGCGAAGACAAGCCGCCGCAGCGTTTTCGGCTCGTACGCGCGCGCCGCGCCGACCATGATCCGCGCGCATTCGTCGAGGGAAAAGCCGCCGACGCCGGTGCCGAACGCGGGCAGCGCGAGCGACTCGCAGCCGAGCCCGTCGGCTACCTCGAGACAGCTCCGCGTCGTCCGCTCGATCAGATCGGCGTTCGTCCGCAGGTCCCGGCCCATGACGGCGCCGTGGATCACATACCTCGCGCGGAGACGCCCTGCGCCGGTCGCGACCGCCGACCCGACCGGAATCGGACCCTTCGCGATCGCCTCGCGCTCGATCTCCTCGCCTCCCGCCCGTTTGATCGCGCCTGCCACGCCCGCGCCCATCCAGAGACCGTCGTTGGCCGCGTTCGCGATCGCGTCGACGTCGAGCGCCGTGATGTCCCCGTCGACGACTTCGAGGGCGAGCACGCGCCGGAGTATTCCGAACGGCGGCGCGCGGCGCCCTCGACGCCAAGGCGCTTCTTCAATGCGTCGAACTCCGGCCGCCGCCACTCGACGAACCACGCCGATGCCGGCCGTGCCGGCGTCGGCCGCTAAGGCCGTCCTCGGCACCCTAAGGAGGGGCACACGGGGGAACCATGGTTCACCCGTGCTAGCGAGCGCCGGCGATGGCGAGCTTTGCCTGGTCGGCGACGCCGGCGAGCATCTTCAGCTTCAGGTCGCCGAGCTCGTCGACCGAGGACGCGCCGACGATCAGGAACCCCATGCGCCCGCCGTCGAACCGGAACGGGGCGATGCCGAAGACGAATCCGTCGGCCTGATCGTGAATGTTCTCGACGCCCGGGTTCTGGTCCGGCACGAAGACGAAGGGTTCGCCCGCGTCGATGTAACGGCTCGCAGTCGCTGCGTCGTAGCGCGTGTTCATCGCCTTCTCCCGGTGCGCGTCCGAAAGGCCGCACATCGCCTCCACGACCGTGTCGCCGGTCTCCGTGTCCTGAAGCCAGAGCGTCGCCTCGGGAACCTTCAGGATCAGCGCCGTCTGCTCGACGATGCGCTCGTAGACCTCTTCGAGCCGGTCGGCGCGGCCGACCGAGCGACCGAAGTCGAGGAGCGCATTCGCGACGTGGGCGTTCTCCTGCTGCTCTCCGTAGAGGAGCGCCTTCTGGATCCCCATCGATGCCCGGTAGGAAAGGCCGTCGAGCAAGCGCAGGCGGTCGTCGGTGAAGTGCTCGAGCCCTGCCGCCGGTGCGCGAACGGTGAGCCAGCCCTTGACGCCGTGGCCGGCGGGGAGCGGCGCGGTGGCAACGGGCTTGAGCGCCGAGACCTCGATGTCCGAGAAGAACCAGTCGTGGAGCTCCTGCGCGGTCATCAGGAACGGCGTCTTGCGACTGCGGATGAACTGCTCGGCCGCTTCCTCGGTGATCCGAACGGCCGCGATCTGCGCTCCGGTCTCCTCCTCGAGGTAGGCGTGCGACGCGGCGCACACGAAGCCGCCGGCCGCCCGGTCCTCGAGCCAGAGCGAGCACTGGTCGGCCTCGAGCAGGCGGGCGACCGTCACGACGACCGTCTCGACCATGGCCTCCACCGATCCGGCCGCCGAGACCTCGTCCGCAAACTCGAGCCACGCCTTCGCATGCTCGGCTTCGCGGCGCAGGCTCTCGTAGAGCCGCGCGTTCTCCAGCGCGACCGCCGCGTAGCCTGCCAGCACCTCGAGCAGACGCACGTCGTTCTCGTCGAAGCGGCCGACGCCGAGCTCGGACAGGAAGACGACGCCGTTGACCTTCGACCCGTGGCGGAGAGGGACGGCGACGATCGACTCGTCGACCGGCTCGGTATCCGGCACGAGCTCGCCGAACTCGCAGTCGAGCGAGTTCGCGAGCAGGAGCGACCGCCCGGTCTGCGCGACCTGTCCCGTGATCCCGAACCCGATCGGGACGCAGAGCTCCATCAGCGTCTCCTGTTCGGCCTCCACGTCGCCGCGGACGGCGATCGGAACCAGCATCTCGCCCTCGGCGAGATAGACGCGGCAGCTGTGGTAGTCGACGAGACCCCGCAGCTCCGCGACGATCGCCTCGCCGATCTCCCGGACGGAGTTGAAGCGGTTGAGCCGGGCGGCCACGGACTGCAGCATCTTCAGATGCGCGATCGAACGTGCGTCACGACCGGGCTCGTCCGCGTCCGGCCGCTCGCCGACGCCTTCGCTGAAGACGACGATCCGATTCTTGCCGCGCGCCTTGGCGGTCATCATCGCGGTCTCGGCGCAGGCGACGAGCTGGCGCGGATTGGTCGCGTGGTTGGGCCCCTCGGCGACGCCGATCGAGAACGTCACCTCGCCGGCGGCGTCGATCGGCTGCTGCTGGAGCCGCTCCGTCAGCCGCCGGGCGAGCCCGAGCGCGTCGCCGGCGCCGCAGGAGGGCATGATCACGGCGAACTCCTCGCCGCCGATCCGGCAGGCGGTGTCGCTCGCGCGGGTGAGCGAGGTGAGCGCGCCCGCGATCGCAACCAGGATCTGGTCGCCGACGGCGTGCCCGCAGATGTCGTTGACGCGCTTGAAGTCGTCGATGTCGAACATGAGCAGGCCGACCGAGTCGTGCGCGCGGGTGGCCCGGGTCAGCTCGGCCCGCAGACGCTCGTGGAAGAAGCGGTGGTTGTAGAGCCCCGTCAGCGAGTCGGTCTGCGCCTGGTGCTCGAGCGCCGCACGCACCTGCACGTTGTCGAGCGCCAGCGCAGCCGCGTCTCCGAACCTCTTGGCCAGCTCGAACTCCTCTTCGTCGAACGTCGCGTGCTCCCCGATCCGGTAGATGTTGAGCGCGCCCTTGATGACACCGCGCGCGACCAGGGGAACGGAGATGAGCGCCTCCGGGTCGACGGGCGTGCCGGGGACGATCACGACGCGCGGGTCGAGGTGCGCCTGGTTGGTCAGCACGGGCCGCCGGTTCGCGACCGCCCAGCCGGTGATCCCCTCGCCGAAGCCGGGTCGTGTGCGCAGGACCTCCTCGGACCACTCGGTACGCGCCAGGCGGGGGACGAGCTCGCGCCTCGCGTTGTCGGCCTCGTAGATGTGGAGCGCGTCGTAGGGGACGATCTCGGCCAGGGTGTCGGCGACGCGGTCGAGCAGAGTGTCGATGTCCTGCTCGGAGAGCACGTCGTGGAAGATCTCCGCCAGGCGCCGGTACGACTCGACGGCAGGCGGCGAGACCCCCGAACGGAAGCCACCGTCGGGAACGGGGTAGACGGCAGTCTTCACTGCCCTGCGTGCGCTCACACACCTGCTATCGGCAGCTCGGAAACGCGCTCTAGATCAGGGCTGCACCCAAACGAGGGATCCCGACTTCGTCTTTTACAGTCTCTTGCCGCGCCGCTTCTGCGCCGCAGGCCGATTCACTCGGCCGGAGGCCTACCGAGGCCAGCGACGCGCCACGGAGAAGAAGGGGGTAAGCGGGGGAAACATGGTTTCCCCCGCTAGTCCTCGCCGTCCCAGTAGTCCAGCTTCTCGACGCGGGTCATGACGCCGACGCCGCAGAAGTAGATCTTGTTCGAGCGCGGGTAGTAGACGATCTCGTCGGGCACGTTGGGCCCGTAGGCGAGAAAGGTGAGGCCGTTCTCGCCGGCGGTGAAGGCATGCGCGACGCCGGTACCGGCCGGACGCACGACCACGTCGAGTGGGCCGACGGGATGCTCGTCGTCGCCGAGCAGCAGCGTGCCCGAACCGTCGAGCACGACGAAGAGCTCCTCCTCGGACGCGTGGCAGTGCGGCGGCGCGGCCATCTGGCCCGGCTCGAGCGCGATGTGGTTGAGCCCGGTGCGACGGGCGCCTGCAGACTTGCCGAGGCGACGCCACGTGCCTCTGTGATTCTCACGCTCGGAGACCGACGTGTCGGTCTCGTCGACGTTGACGATCGAGGCGGGACGGTCGCTCGGATCCGGGACCTCGGGCGGGCCGAGCTCTGCCTCGCGCTCGAACGGCGACTTGCCGGCGCCCGTCTCGAACCAGGCGCGGGCCGACCAGGTCATGCCGACGCGCGGCAGCCTCGCCCCGGAGCTCCGCTCGCGCGAGACCCCCAGCGCGAGCACGTCCAGGCCCTCGTCGCCTGCGCGCAGCGTGTGCGCAGCTCCGGCCTCGGGGTGGACGAGACAGTCGCCGACGCGGGTCGCGTACGCCTTGTCGTCCTGCAGCGACAACCCCGATCCGGCCAGCACGTAGAACGTCTCCTCGTCGTGGGCGTGCACGTGAAGCGGAGTCGAGAACCAGCCCGGCTGCACCTGGATCCTTCGGACGCCGATGTCGACGCAACCGAGCACCGAGGCCAGGAACGTCCAGTCCGCGCGCAGGTGACCGACCTCGACCTTACGCGGCTCGACGTCTGCCAGGTTGACGACCGGCGGCTCCATCACCGGAACATATCGCGCTCGGGCGGCATGACGAGCTCCCGGCCGGAACCTTCGCCCATCACGTCGAGGCCGCGCACGACGGCGGCCGGGGCACCCGCGGTCTTGCCGCGGACGAGCTCGGCAGCGGCCGCGATCTCGTCGGCGACCGCGACAACGGTGGAGCGCAGCTCGTAGCCGTTCGCGTCGCAGCGTCCGCGCCAGTCCTCGAGCGGGCGCAGGCCGGCGACGCCGATCGCGACGTCGACGATGCCGTTCCGCCAGGGTCGGCCGAACGAGTCGCTGACGATCACTCCGGCATCGTGGCCGGTCCGCTCGCGCAGCGTGCGCCGGATCGCCGCCGCCGACGCGTCCGGGTCGAGCGGGAGCAGGACGAGCATGTCCGGCCCCGGCGCGTTCGAGGCATCGACGCCCGCCGACGCGCAGACGAATCCGTGCTGCGTCTCGGCGATCACGAGCGGCGCGCGCGTGCGCACGACCCGCACCGACTCGCGGAGGATCACCTCGAGCTGGCGCGGATCGTGATCCGCTGCGAGCTCGCGCGCCCGTGCCGATGGCTCGACACCGTCGAGGTGCACGACGCGGCCCTCGGCCTTGGACACCGCCTTCTGCGAGACGACCACGACGTCCCCCGGCTCGAGCTCGACCCGAGCCGCGATCAGCTCGCCGAGATCGTCACCGTCGGCGATCTCGGGCAGCCCTTCGACCGGGAAGATCCGCAGCTCAGGCACTGGCGAGCACGGTCCGGGCGAGGGCGAGCGCCGCGGCTTCGTCCGTCATCAACGTCTTCGCCACGACCGGGCGCACGCCCTGACGCTCGACTGCCGCGGCCCCGTCCGCGTCGACCTCGTCGAAGACGAGCACGTCGACGACGTCCGGATAGCAGGTGGCGACCCGGCCGGGATCGGTGCCGCCGGCGAGGTGCTCGAGCATGCGGTCGGCCGGCCCCTTGATCGCGCGGCCGCCGACGAGCGGGCTGACGGCGATCGACGGCACGCGCCGCCGCTCGAGCGCCGCGCGGACCTCGTCGACGGCGAGGATCGGCCAGATGCTGATGAACGGGTTGCTGGGACAGATGACGATCAGCTCGGCGTCCTCGATCGCCTCGACCACGCCCGGTGCGGGCACCGCCGCCTCCTCGCCCTCGAAGCGCACGCGGTCGACCAGATCGCGGTGGCGGCGGCCGACGAACCATTCCTGGAACGGGAACGAGCCGGCCGCCGTGTCGACCCAGGTTCGCAGACGGTCGTCGGTGGCGGGGAGCAGCGTCGCCTCGATGCCCAGCGCCTTCGCAAGTTGCGCCGTCACCGCCGAGAGCGGCTCGCCGGCGGCGAGTGCCTGCGTCCGCACGAGATGGAGCCCGAGATCGCGGTCGCCGAGCATGAACCAGCCGTCGCCGCCGAGCCGCTTCGCCTCCTCGAACGCAACCCAGGTCTCGTCCGCCCGGCCCCAGCCACGCTCCTCGTCGGCGATCCCGGCGAGCGCGTAGAGGATGCTGTCGAGGTCGGGAGAGACGTGAACGCCGAGCACCTCGACGTCGTCGCCGACGTTGCCGACCACGGTCACGCCGGCCGGATCGGTTGCCCGTACGAGCCCACGCAGGAACCGCGCCCCGCCGACGCCGCCCGAGAGCGTCACGATCCGCCTCATGCTCGGACCCTACCGGCGAGAATGCGGCGGAACGATGGACACGAAACGCTTTGCAACCGAGCTTCCCGGGCTCTTCGACGACTACCCGCGCTCCGAGCATCCCCGCGGGCAGCGCTTCGACGACCTCGTCGACGGCATGCCCAACCTGGCGACGGAGAACACGCTGGCGCTGATCAACCTGGCCGCTTCCTGCCTCGGGCCGGGCGAGAGCTACGTCGAGGCGGGGACGTACATGGGCGCGAGCCTGATCGCCGCAGCACGCGGCAACCCGGGCATCGACCTCGTCGCGATCGACAACTTCCGGTTCGGGCCGATGACGGTCGCGGGCCGGTCGCTGCCGGCGGCGAACCGCGGCGCGTTCGAGGCCAACCTGGAGCGCTTCCACGTCCACCCGACGGTGTTCGAGGGCGACGCGCTCGAGGTGCTGCGCGGCGGGACGCTCGACGGCCGGAGGGTCGGCGTCTTCTACTACGACGCCTGCCACGACTACGAGCCGCAACTCGAGGCGCTCAGGCTCGTCGAGCCGTTCCTCGCCGCCGAGGCGCTGCTGATCATCGACGACAGCGACTGGGAAGAAGTGCACAAGGCCGTGCACGACTACCTCGCCGCGCAGCCGCGCGCCCGCCTCCTCGAGCAGGTCGCAGGTGCCGGCGGCGACCAGGACTGGTGGTGGGACGGCATGGCCGTGCTGGCCTGGGGTGCCGGCACGGCGCCACGGTCAGCGGCATGAGCGCGTGCGAATTTCTCGTTGGCCGGACCGTGCGCGAACTGCGTGTTCGAGACGGCGTCGTCCATGTCGTCTTCGAGTTCGGCGACAGGGCGGAGCCCGGGCTGTACGCCGAGCTCGGCTCGTGTTCATTCGTCGACGCGGCGGGCACCTCGCACGAGCCCGCTGGCAGAAGCGCGACCGATATGAGGCATGGCAGGTGATCGGCGGTTCGCCGCTGTCACGTGTCGTCTGTATGCCTGGCGGTGAAATAGCCGTGAAGGACGAGCGGTCGCCTGGCTGGAGAGGGAACCTCCGGTCGGGCGAAGGCGCGTGGCTGCGGGGCGATCAACCGTCGTCCTCGGACTGAGCAAGCAGCCGCGTAGGCGTCCGAGTCCATGCGACTCGATCCTCCGCGGAGCCGTGGCTTCGCCGCGGCGGAGCTCATGCCGGCAGGAAACGCGACCACAGGGGAAGGGGGCGCACGGGGGAAACCGGCCGTTTCCCCCGTGCGACTAGTACGCCTGCGCCCCGCCCGGGCCGGACGTGCGCCACTCGTCCAGGTCGAACCAGTGCGAGCCGCGGAGCGCCTCGACGACCTTCGGTTCGGTGTGAGGCGCGTAGAACACGTGCCTGTCGGGATCCGCGCAGACGTTCACCTCGTCCTGCGGCACGTCGCCGATCTCGACCAGCACGTCGGACGAGAGCCCGAGCTCGCGGACCGTGAAGTGCTTGAACTGGAGCTCCGGCGCGAGCTCCATCAGGTCGGGCCAGTCGGGGCAGGTCCTCGAACTCATTCCACGTCCATTCAAGCAGGCGCGTCTAGCGACCAGTGCGCGTCGAAACTCACGAGACCCGCCTCGCCGTTCGTCGGATAGACGACGAAGCGCGCGGCGTCGTCGAGCCAGTGGTAGAGGTGCGCCCCGGACGCGTCGGCGAGCTCGAAGCGGAAGCGGAAGCGGCCGTCGGCGAGCGGCAATCCGTCGATCTCGAGCCGCAGCGTGTGCTCGGTCCGATCGTCGCCCCAGCCGAGCTCGGCGGTGTCCTGGACGCCGCCCGCCGAGCTGCAGGCCGGCCGCGTCGTGGAGCTCGTACGAGAGCCGCGGCGCAGCGACCGGCCGCGCCGAGACGATGCGGAGCACGACCGCGAGCGTCTCGCCGGGCGAGAACTGGTTTCGCACGTCCCCGTCGGCGCCGAGCAGCGTCGCCTCGGCGATCCGCACCTCGCCGCTGCCGTACTCGGAGAGGCCTGCGCCGCGCTCCTCCGGATCGCGCTCGTCCGCGAGCATGGCGTGGTAGCGCGTGATCGCCTCGTGCACGGGCCCGTCGAAGACGAGCCGGCCCTCGCGCAGCAGCACCGCCCGGCTGCACAGCCGCTCGACCGCCGCCGCGTCGTGGGAGACGAAGACGATCGTCCCGCCGCGCTGCTTGAACTCGTGGATCTTGCCGAAGCACTTGCGCTGAAACTCCTCGTCCCCGACCGCGAACACCTCGTCGAGGAGGAGCACGTCGACCTCGAGGTGCGCGGCGACGGCGAAGCCGAGACGCATGACCATGCCCGACGAATAGGTGCGGACGGGCAGCTCCATGAACCGCTCGAGCTCGGAGAACGCCTCGATCTCGGCCATGTGCCGGCGGATCACCTCGCGCTTCAGGCCGAGGATGGAGCCGTTCAGGTACACGTTCTCGCGGCCGGTGAACTCCGGGTGGAAGCCGGCGCCGAGCTCGAGCAGGCTGCCGATCCGCCCGCCGACGGCGACGCGGCCGTCGGACGGCTTGATGATCCCGGCGACGATCTTGAGCAGCGTCGTCTTCCCGGAGCCGTTGCGGCCGACGAGCCCGACCGCCTCGCCCGGCTCGACCGCGAAGGACACGTCCGTCAGCGCCTCGACGTCGCGCCCCCTGGCCCGGCCGCGCGCGATCAGCATCTCCTTGAGCGTCCGGACCGGCTGCGGGTAGACCCGGAAGCGGCGGCTGACGTGGTCGACGTCGATCGCGCCCTGAACCGTGGCCGTCTCGCTCATCGGGCCGAGAGTAGCGCGGCCACCTGCTCGCGCAGGCGTTCTACGCCGACGGCTCGAGCTCGAGCGACTCCTCCGCCCACGACACGAGCAGCGGAAACGCGGCCAGCCAGTGCCCGCCGAGTGCGTCCTCGCGGCCCCGGGCGAAGGCAGTGCCGGGGATCCAGGCGAACTTGAGCGCGGTCGCAGCGAGGAACAGGTAGCGCAGCTCGTCAGCGTCGATCGCGGCGCCGCTCTCGGCGAGCCCGGCGACGTAGCCGTCCCAGACGGCATCGCGCAGCTCCGGGGCTTGCTCGACCGGGACGAACCCGTCGAAGATCGTGTCGGGAACGAGGTTGCCTGCGTCCAGGCCGAGCGCACCCAGGCCGCAGTACGCCCAGTCGATCGCGACCGACTCGTCCTCGCCGAAGATGTTGGAGGGGTAGAAGTCGAAGTGGCAGAACGTCTGCGGCGCCGCATCGATCCGGTCGAGAATCGCGTCGCGCCGCGCCCAGATGCGCTGGACCTCGGCTGCGAACGGCCCCTCGCGGTAGGGCTCGACCCAGCGCGCGCGGAGATCGAGGTAGGCGCGGAACCAGCCCCGGCTCAGCCACGGCTCGCGCGGCGGCTCGGCGGCCATCCGTCCCTGCATCCGGCCGAGGTCGGCCGCAATCCGGTGCAGCCGCTCGAGCGTCCACCGCGGGTGCGCGCCGGCGTCCTCGAGCCACAGTGCCACGCTCCCGTCCGCTCGCTCCGCGCAGAGTCGGCACAGCGGCGCGCGCAGCCCTTCGTGGAGCGAAGCGAGCAGGCCCGAGCCGTAGGCGAGCGGCTCGCGCCGCCAGTAGTACGGGTCGGACTCCAGTTCCGACGACGGCCAGCGCTCGTGCCCGCCCGGATCGTGGCGGACGAGCTTCAGGATCGCACTGTCGTTTGCGGTGCGGACGCGCCAGACGCCTGCCGTCGCCGCGGGGGTCGCATCTCCGAGCGGCTCGACGGCGGTCACGGAACCGCCCGCGAAGACGGCGTCGACCTCCTCGGGCGGAAGCTTCAAGAGCGGCCGGGTGCGTGCTCGCGGACCAGCGCAACGAGGCGCGCGAGCACGTCCGGATCGGTCTCCGGCAGCACGCCGTGGCCGAGGTTGAAGACGTGGCCCGGGCGGCCGCCGGCTCGCCGCAGCACGTCGAGCGCGGCCGCCTCGGTGCGCTCCCACGGCCCGAGCAACGCGGCGGGATCGAGGTTCCCCTGGATCCCGCAGCCGTCGCCGATCTCCATCCAGGCGCGGTCGAGCTCGACGCGCCAGTCGACGCCGATCACGTCGCCGCCCGCCGCGGCCATCTGCCCGAGCAGGGCGGCGGTGCCGGTGCCGAAGTGGATCGTCGGGGACGTCGAGCGCCGCCAGGATGCGCGCGGAATACGGCGCGACGTGCTCGTCGTAGTCGGCCGGCGAGAGCACGCCGACCCAGGAGTCGAAGAGCTGGACGACGCCGGCGCCGGCCCGCACCTTGGCCTGGACGTAGCCCGTGAACGCGTCGGCGAGCCGCTCCATCAGCGCGTGCCAGACCGCGGGCTCGCGGTACATCAGCGTCTTGACGGCGACGAAGTCCCGGCTCGGCCTGCCCTCGACGAGGTAGCCGGCAGCCGTGAACGGCCCGCCGCAGAAGCCGATCACGGCCTTCTCGGGCGGCAGCTCCGCGCGCACGATGCGCACCGCTTCGAGCACGGGCGCGAACGCCTCCTCGGGCTCGGGCACGCGCAGCCGCTCGACGTCGGCGGCCGTCCGGACCGGGTGCGCGATCACCGGCCCGACTCCCTCGACGAGCTCGAGCTCGACCCCCATCGCGACGACCGGGGTCATGATGTCCGCGAACATGACCGCCGCGTCCACGTCGTGGCGGCGCACGGGCTGGAGCGTCACCTCCGCGCAGAGATCGGGCGTCTCGGCGACCTCGAAGAACGAGTGGCGCTCGCGCAGTGCGCGGTACTCCGGAAGCGACCGTCCTGCCTGCCGCATGAACCACACCGGCGTGCGCTCGACCGGCTCGCGGCGGCAGGCGCGGACGAGGAGCGGATCCGGCGCGGACACCGGCCTAGACTAGTGCGGTGCCCGGGCCGCTCGTCGCGCGCTGGTTGACCTGGATGCTCGACGAGCCGCGGGCCGGAGCTCTCGGCGGCGCGCGCGTGGAGATCGAGAACGCCGGCACGGCGACGTGGCGTGAAGACGTGTCGTGTTCGTACCACTGGCTCGACGGGCTCGGCAACCCGATCGTCTGGGACGGCATCCGCACGCCGCTCCCGCACCACGTCGCGCCCGAGGAGCGCGTGACGCTTCGCATTCCCGTCCGAGCGCCGATCCCGCCGGCCTCCTACCGCTTCGCGCTCGACCTCGTGGCCGAGCACCGCGCCTGGTTCGGCGAGCTCGGCCCCGCCGGCCCCGAGGAGGAGCTCGAGGTGCGCCCGCGGGTCGAGGCGGAGCGCCTCGAGGACGTCGCCGACGTGCACGTGCCGGAGGGCTGGGAGCTCGCCCCCGGCTCGGCTGAGTTCGCCCTGGCCGCCCACGCGGAGGGCTACGCGGTCGTCGCGCCGTCGATCGAGGCGCCGCGTCACCTGCGACGCACGCTCGAGCCGTGGAGCGATCACGAGGGGCGCGATCCCGGCTTCCGGGAGCGGCTGCTCTGCCCGTCGGTCCTGCGAGGGGTCGAGGTGGAGCGGCTCGCGAACGTCGAAGGCCTGCCCGCCTTCGCAGCACCACTCGACGAGCCGTGGATCTACGACGGCCGCGTCGTCGTCCGCCCCAACCGCTGAACCACCTTGCAACACGGTGCTGCAAAGTCTCGAGCCGGGCCGAGACGGCGCACGTTCTCGGGCACCCTTCGCCGAATGACCTCATCGGCTCCTCGGCTGGACACCCGGCTGATCGCAGCCGTCACACGGCTCGACGATGGAGAGCAACCGATCGCAGAGATCCACCGAAGGCTCGGAACGATCGCAGGCCAACTCGGACTCGCGCAACCGAGCTACCAACGAGTCCGTCTGCTCGTTCGTGAGCTCCGGGCGGGTCGCGAGCTGCCTGGAATCGGAGACGTACTGCTGGACGTTGCCCTCAGAAACAGGCCGCCCGAGGCGATCATCGAATATCTCTCCGACCACCCACGGCACGCTTTGTAACACTGTGTTGCAAGGTCGGAAGCGGTGCCGGGCTAGAAGCGGTCCAGGGCGCCTGTCCGCCGGCCTTCGCGCTCGAAGAGCACCACGAGCACGAGACCGACGGTCAGATAGACGGCGCCGATGGCGACTTCTTTTCCGAGCAAGCCTGTGATCGAGCTCAGATCCGCGCCGGATGCGACCGAGCGCGCGGCCTCGATCCCGTGCGTGAGCGGCACGAACGAGGATGCGCTTTGCACGACTTCCGGCAGGCGGCCCAGCGGCACGTTCGCTCCCGAGACGATCAGCAGTCCGCCGGCGATCACGTCGGCAAAGAGACCCACCGATCGCCCACGGAGGCCGAGCGAGCCGATGCAGAGGCCGAGTCCGGCGCAGGTGAAGCAGCTCGCGAGCAGCGCGAGCGTCAACGCCACCGCCTCGGTCTCGCCGACGTGCACACCGAGGATCGCCGCGCCGGCGACGAACGAGACGATCGCGACCATGAAGCCCGTCAGGACGGTGGGGACGGCCCGGCCGGCGTACAACACGAGTCTGTTGGCGGGTGAGGCGAGCAGAACGGGCAGCGTCTGGAACCTCCGCTCGCCGCCGATCGCCTGCCCCATGCCGAACATGGCCGCGACGGATGCCGCGCAGAACGTGTTTCCGATCAGGAAGAACGAGTCCGAAGCGACGCCCGCCGAGCGGCCGAGGTAGGCGAAGAAGATGATCTGGGCGACCGGATAGACGACGAGGATCGGGATGAACACGTAGGGATTGACCCATCCGAAGAGGGCGCGGAAGCTCGTCAGGCCGCAGGAGAAGAAGACTCGGAGGTCGTTCATGCGAGGCGGAGGCTGGCGCGGCTGCGCGCGAGCCGCTCGAAGTAGGCGAGACAGACGAGCGAGATCGCCAGATAGGCGACGCTGACGGCCGCACACATCCCGATCGAGGACCATGGTGACCCGCCGAATGCCGCCTCCTTGAGCGCGCGGAAGCCCCAGGTCGGCGCCAGGATCCACGAGATCGGCCCGATCCAGGCGGGCAGCAGCGAGAGCGGGAAGAGCAGGCCCGTCACGATCCAGACCGGGTACTGCATCGCGATCCCGAGTGCGAACGCCGACCGGTAGAGGACGAAGGTCGCCGCGGTGATCAGCCCGAGCAGCCCGATCGCGATCACGCACGCCGGCAGGGCGACGGCGAACGCGAGCGGGTCGTCGATCGTGACCGGGATGCCGAACAGCAGCCGGCCCCAGACGATCGTGACCACGAGGCCGTAGACCCCGAACGCGCCGGACGCGATCATGATCGGGCCGATCGTGGCGGCGAGAGGCACCGGGGCGGCAACGAGCAGTTCGAGCGTGCCGAATACCCGCTGGTTGTCGAGCGCGCCGCCCGCGCCGACGACGACCTGCGCCCACATCATCATCACCGCGGTCCCGAGCGCGGCCGAGAACAGGAGCTGCGGGCTCTCCTTCGCGTCGAGCAGGTAGAAGGCGATCGACGCGAGGACGACCGGCCAGACGAGCATGGCCGAGATGTCGAAGCCGGAGCGCATCAGCTGGAGCAGCTGCAGCCGCACCCCGGTGGCGAAGACGCGGATCATGCCTCTCTGACCAGCTCGACGTAGGCGTCCTCGAGCGTCGGCTCCCGCGACACGACCCTGCCGACCTTCGTGTCTTCGAGCAGCCCGAGCAGCGGCTGGACGAGCGACGCTCCCGTGGCCGCCTGGACGATGATCACCTGCGCCTGGTCGCGTGTCTCGACCGAGACCGACGCCACCCCCGGCAGCGCACGCAACTCGTCGAGCTTGCCGTCGAGGACGCCGTATGTCTCGATCTCGATCACCGTGCGGTCGACGAGCGCGGCCTTCAGCGCCGACGGCGCTCCTTGCGCGACGATCGCGCCGCCCGTGATCACGGCGACGCGCTGGCAGAGCTCGTCCGCCTCGAACATGTAATGCGTCGTGAGCAGGATGGTCTTGCCGGCCGCCTGGAGACCCGCCACCATCTCGCGTAGCTCGCGGGCGCCGACCGGGTCGAGGCCGATCGTCGGCTCGTCGAAGAAGATGACCTCCGGATCGTGGAGGATGCCGCGGGCGACGTGGAGGCGCTGCCGCATCCCGCGCGAGTACGTCTCGACCCGCTCCCGCTCTCTGCCCTTCAGCCCGACGAGTTCGAGCAGCTCGTCGATCCGGCGATTCTTGTCGCGGATCGGGACCTTGTACACGTCCGCGAAGAACTTGAGGTTGTCGAGGCCCGAGAGGCGATCGTAGAGACCACGGTCGCCGCCGAACACGTAGCCGATCCGGCCACGCAGCTCCCGGTGCTGCGTGGCGGGGTCGAGCCCGAGCACCCGGGCCGAGCCCGAGGTCGGCAAGAGCAGCGTCGTCAGGATCTTGATCGTCGTCGTCTTCCCGGCACCGTTCGGGCCGAGCAGCCCGAAGAGCTCGCCGGGCTCGACCGAGAAGCTGACGCCGCGCAGCGCCTCGACCTCCTTCGTGCCGCGCTTGAAGGTACTCGTCCGCGAGCGATAGACCCGCCGCAGCTCCTCGACCTCGATCGCACTCACCGCCTTGACGGTAGACGATGCGCTTGCCGCCCGGCCACGAACGTGAAGCCGGTCGCCGGTCGCTTGGTCGGTGCTCGCGGGCGTCTGTTCTTCAACCGCCGCCCGATGCCGGCTTGGCCGGCTTCGGCCCCCGCGGCCGGCCCACGAGCTCAGGGAAGGGGGCAAACGGGGGAAACCGGCTGTTTCCCCCGTTTAGAGCTCGACCGCGATGCGGTCGTCGACCCGGCTGAAGACCCAGGCGCCGAAGGCGAGCGCGGCAGCCGTGACGCCGATCGTGTACAGCACGTCGGTCCAGTGCGGCAGCGTGCCCGCGTAGAGCGGCGCGCGAATCGCCTCGATCGGCGGCGTGATCGGGTTCCCCCAGCGCAGGATCTCCTGCAGCGTCGGGTGCCCGTTGAACTGGTCGAACGTCCACAGCACCGGCGTGAGGAAGAACCAGGGCAGCAGCGCGGCGGAGATCAGGTGCTCGATGTCACGGAAGATGACGTTCGCGGACGCGATCGCGAGGGCGAGACCGGCGACGAGGCCGACGATCAGCACGGCGAGCGGGATCGCCGTCCACATGACGCCGCGCACGCGCGGGAGCACGATCAGGTCGATCACGAACAGCACGACGAGCATGGCTCCGAAGGCGACGAGCTGTGTCGCGACGGTCGAGAACGCGACGAGCTGGCGGGGGAAGCGCACCTTGCGGATCAGCTCCGAGTAGTCGACCATCGCGCGCGACGCCTGCTGCAGCGACGTCGCGAAGAACACCCAGATAGCGAGCCCCGACAGCAGGTACAGCGGGTAGTGGTCGATCGAGTTGACGACCTGCAAGAGCACCGAGAACAGCAGCAGGTAGACGCCCATGAGGATCAGCGGATTGGCGAGCGACCACGCGACCCCGAGGACCGAGCCCTTGTAGCGAGCGCGGAAGTCACGCCGGAACAGGCTCCCGAAGAGCTCTCGGTACGTGACCAGATCCAGGTAGACGCTCACGCCATGAGTGTAGGAGGCGCGTCCGAAAGCGCGTCTAGACAAGCGGCCGCGCGACCGCGACCCTGGAGCGATGCGGTCGCTCGTGCTCCTGACGGCGCTGGTGCTCGCCCTTGCCGCGGGCGGCCGTTCGGCGACGCCTCCGGCCGAGCTGTTCGTCCTCGCATACGACACGGCGCCCGGCGCGACAGCCGAGACGGACATCGATCTCTCGCTGAACACGGCCGCCGGCGTCGTGACGGAAGACGTCCCGGCCGGCTATCGGCTCGACCTCTCGGCTCCGCCGGGCGCGGTTGTGGGCTCGGCGATCGTGCGCGCCCCGGAACCTGTCTCGGCGAGCTTGCTCGCGGCCGATCCGGCGTCGTTCGCGGCGGACGGCTGCTCAAGCGGCCGGCATGCCGCCGTGTGGACGGCCGGCCTGCTGACCGTCTTCGTCGATCCGGTGGACGGCACCAACCGGCTCACCTTCTGCCCACCCGCGCACACGGTGGACGTCGAGCTCGATCTGGAGGGCGTGCTCACCAACCCGGCCGTTTCGGGTGAGGCCACGTGGCGCGCGTTCGTCACTACCGGCCAGACCAGGTTCGAGACCCGGAGCGTGGTCGGCATCCCGCAGCGGCTCGGCTTGCGCGCCGCGTACCTGATGCGGACGAGCCGACTCGCCCTTCGTGGCCGGGTCGTCTCGGCGGGCACGCCACGGCGCGGCGTCACGATCCGCTTCGCGCTCGCAACGAGGGCCGACCTGAGTGACACACGCAACCTCGGCGCCGCCCGCACGCGCGCCGACGGCTCCTACGCCCTGACGCTCCCGTTCGCGCGCATGCGCGCGCGGCAACACCTGACGCTGATCGCGTACGTGAACTTCTACGCCGGCCCGTGCGCGGAGCCGTCCGCCGGCTGCGGCGCGCAGTCGATCGCGCCACCGCCGGCCGAGGTCGTGTCACTGACGGTCCCCGGGCGCTGAGCCGGCCGCGCGCGAGCGTACGCTTCCGGTGCGACGCTCCTAAACATTCACCTAACAGGGCATCAGTAGCGTTCATGCTCGTGCCGCTGTCGACCGAGGAGGAGGCAGCGCGGTGAGCGCGATCATCTGTGTTGTCGCTTTGCCGGTCGCCGCGCTCACGATCTGGGGGCTGCTGCGCTCGCCGGTCGCGGCACGCTTCGTCGCGACGCCGAGCGGCGACCGCTGGCACGTACGCGCGACGCCGACGCTCGGCGGCGTCGGCATCTTCGCCGGGTTCGCCGTCGCCGTGCTGCTGGCCGTCGCGGCGCGGGCCGTGGGCGGCAGCTCCGAGCTCTTCGGCATCCTCGGCGGCGCCGCAATCGTCTTCGCGGCGGGCCTGCTCGACGACCTCCGCTCGCAGCGCGCGCTCGTCAAGCTGGCCGCGCAGGTCGGCGCCGCGGCAGTCGCCCTCGCTGCCGGCCTGCGCGTCGAGATCGTCTCCAACGGCGTCCTCGCAGCCCTCCTCGGCGGGCTCTGGCTCGTCGGGATGACAAACGCGTTCAACCTGCTCGACAACATGGACGGGCTCGCCGGCTCGCTCGCCGTCGTCGCCGCGACATTCTTCGCGATCGACGCCGTCTACCTGCACAAGGAGAGCCTGCTACTCGTGCTCTCGCTCTCGATCGGGTGCGCGGCGCTCGGCTTCCTGCCCTTCAACTTCCGCCCGCACAAGCCCGCGGCGGTGTTCATGGGCGACTCGGGCAGCCAGGTGCTCGGGTTCGTGCTCGCCGCGCTCGGCCTGGCGACGAGCTGGAAGGTGGCCGAGTCGACCGTCGCGACGCTGCTCCTGCCGCTGCTCGTCCTTGCCGTGCCGATCCTCGACACCGCGCTCGTCACCACGGTCCGCGTCGTCGAGGGGAGGTCGATCGCCCAGGGCGGCCAGGACCACACGTCGCACCGACTCGTCCGCGGCGGCCTCGGCGAGAAGAGCACCGTCATCCTGCTGACTGCGGTCGCGGCCGGGCTGGGCGCCTCGAGCCTCGCGTACTCGGCGATCGGGAACCCGCGGATCACGCTCGTCGGCGTCCTCGTCAGCTTCGTCCTGCTCGTTCAGTTCGCCGGCTTCCTGACCGACCTCGACCGCGAAGAAGCGGATGCGACGGACGGGACAGTGCGGCTGCGCAAGATCCTCCTCAACCCACGCCGGCTCGTGGAGGTGCTGGTCGACTTCGTGCTGATCAGCGTCGCGTTCGGCGTCGCCTACCTCCTGTTCACGACCGGCGACGGGACGACGAACCAGAAGCACATCTTCCTTGTCTCGCTGCCGGTGATCCTCGCGTGCCGGTACATCGCCTTCATCGCCTTCGGGCTCTACAGCGGTGTCTGGCGCTTTGCGGGCGGGCGCGAGGCAGCGGCGATCACGGCGGCGGTCGTCATCTCGGGGCCGATCGCGGTCGGGATCATCTGGATCAGCTTCGGGCCGTTCGGCGACTTCCCGGCCAGCATCTACGTCGTCGACGCGCTCTTCTGCATCGGACTGATCGGCGCCTCGCGCTTCGGCGAACGGGCACTCTTCCATGCGATGCGGACGCTGAGGGACGGGGACGAGCGGCGCCGGACGCTCATCGTCGGCGCGGGCCGCAGCGGCCGCAGCCTGCTCCGCGAGTTGCGCGAGACCCCGGGCGAGCGGGTCGTCGGCTTCGTCGACGACGACCCGCGCCTGCGGCGCCGCCGGATGCAGGGCGTCCCCGTGCTCGGCGGGCTCGACGAGATCGACCGGGTGCTCTCGGAGGCGCACGCCGACGTCGTCCTCGTCACGATCCCGCACGCCGCGCGCGAGCGGCTCGACGCGGTCGTCGCAGGCTGCGACCGGGCCGACGTCTCCTGCCGCTTCGTCCGGCGCGAGGTCGACCTCGACCCGCTCGCGGTCATGGGGGCCGGCGTCGAGTGACTGACGGCGCCGCCGGCGCCGAGGCGATGGAGCAGCCCCCGCGGACCTGGTTCGACCGGGTCTACGGGGCGATTCCGCTCGCCACGGCCTTCGTCGCACTGCTCGCGCTGTACTCCTGGGAGGCAGCCCGGCACACGTCGCCGTGGCTGTTCACCGACGAGCTCGAGCTGTCGCAGATCTCCCGCGCAGTCGAGGCGACCGGCCACGGCGCCCGGCGCGGCGACCCGTACTTCTGGCAGACGCTCTACACGTGGCTGATCGCGCCCGCCTGGGCGATCACGTCGACGACGCTCGCGTACGCAGTCGTGAAGTACATCGGCGTCGTGACCATGACGCTCACGCTGATTCCGACCTACTTCCTGGCGCGGACGGTCGCGTCGCCGCGCGCCTCGTTGTTCGCGGCGGTCGGCACCGCTGCCGTGCCCGCGCTCGTCTATGCGCCGATGATCCTCGAGGAGCCGCTCAGCTACCCGTACGCGGCGCTCGCCTTCCTCGTGATGGCGACGGCGCTCGTACGACGCACGAAGCTCTGGATCGCGGCGGCGATCGTGCTCTGCCTCGTAGGCGGATTCATCCGCGGCGAGCTCGGCGTCTTACCCGTCGTGCTCGTCCTCGCGGCCGGGCTGTACGCGCTGTCGAGCGAGGCGGCGCGGCGCTGGCGCTCGCAGTTCACCGCCTGGGACTGGGTCGGGGCCATCGTGCTCGGCTGCGGAGCCGTGATCGTCTTCAGCGGGCTCGTCGGCAAGTTCTCGCAGAGCTGGGCGATCGCGACCGGCCACTACCAGGGGCGCATGCTCGACTACGGCCTGCAGGCGGTCGGGGCGCTGACGATCGGGCTCGGCCTGCTGCCCGTCGTCGCCGCCATCGCCACGCTCGCGACCTCGAAGGGTGACGAGCGGACACCCGAGCGACGCGCCTTCACGAGCCTGTTCGTCGCGGCCGCGGTCGGCTTCGGTGTCTACACCGCGGTCAAGACGGCGTATCTGTCCACGGTTGCGTTCACGCGCGTCGAGGAGCGGAACCTGATCTACCTCGTCCCACTCCTCTTCGTCGGGACCGCGCTCTGGATCGACCGCCCGCGCGTTCGCTGGGTGCCGCTGGCGGCCGCGGTCGGGTTCGTGGCCTATCTGATCGTGGCGACGCCGTACCAGCTGACGACCGTTCCGGCGAGCGACTCGCCCGGCGTGGCGATCGTGCAGATGGCGAACCGCAACCTGTCGTTCGCGCACGGAGGCATCGAGCGGACGCTGATCGTCGCGCTCGTGCTCACCGTCGCGCTGCTCGTCGCGCCTCGACTCCTGCGCGGAAGACGGCGGGCAGCGAACGCCGTCGTCGCAGTGGCGTCGCTGCTCGTCCTCGCGTGGTGCCTGGCCGGGCAGATCTCCGCGGCGAACTACTCGAACAACGAGTCGAGCGGGATCCTCGTCAACTATCCGCGCCCGCTCACCTGGCTCGACAGGCTCACGCACGGCAAGCCGACGCTCTACCTCGGCCAGAACCTCAACTCGGGCACGGACCTCGGGATCTGGCTGACCGAGTTCTGGAACCGTTCGCTCCGGTACGTATGGTCGGTGGACGGCTCGGCGCCTGGCCCCGGGCCGACGCAGACGCCGAACACGCATGCCGACGGCCGGCTCTACCCGGTGCCGCCGGGCGGGGTCGAATACGTGCTGACGGAGCCGGGGATCGAACTCGACGGGAAGATCCTCATGCGGCCGAATCCCGCAAAGGGCAACCGCTGGTTCCTCTACCAGGTGAACAAGCCTCTGCGGTACGCGTACAACCAGACCGGCGTGTTCGACGACGGTCAGACGGGGTGCAGCCTGGCGCCGTGTCCGGTGGCGGACAGCGCGTACAACCGCTTCTCCACGCCCGGCGGCAGGCCGGGCTACGCGGTCGTCGACGTCTCGCGCGTCAACGCCTGCGGGGCGCCCGTCCCGCCGGCGGGAGTGCGGGTCACGATCGGCACGCTCGTCGAGGGCGCCGACAAGCAGCCGCACATCGGGCACGTGACGGACGTCGCGCGCTGGACGCTCCGCATCGGCTCGGCGCGACGGTTCGTCCTCCCGTCGCCGCCGCCGCCGTTCCGCGTCGAGGTGCGGATCGCGCCCACCTACGCGCCGCTGACGTTCGGCGGCTCCGACCAGCGCCTGCTCGGCGGCCAGGTCGGCTACAGCTTCTCGCTCAGGCCGGTGGCGCAGAGCGTGACGCCGCCACCATGTAGCTGAACCGGAAGCGCAGCGCAAGCCGGGCGAGCGGGCCCGACCGCTCCGCCGCGCGGAGCGCGGCTGCGAGCGGCCGGGCGAGCGAGACTCGCTGCGGGCTGAAGAACGGCCGCAGCTCGACCTTCGTCAGGCCGGCGGCGGCGAGGTCGGCGCACACCTCGTCGACGCGGTACTGGCGCGGATTCAGGTCGAACACGAGCTTCTTCTCCGTGTACGACGCGACATGCCGGAAGAACGCCCGCCGGTCGCGCGCGTAGTAGATCGCGCGGAAGCAGGTCGTCGCCTGGACCGGCGCCGGTGGGACGACGTCGTTCAGATCGCCGTCGAGGATCTCGGCGCGCTCACCCACACGCCGCCGCGCCGCATCCACCATCGGCCCGGAGAGGTCGACGCCGACGTACCGGAGCCCGGCGTCGAGGAGCGGCCCGGCGAGGCCGGCGTCGCCGCAGGCGAGGTCGAGCACGGTGTCGCCCGGCTCCAGCGCCGGCCCGAGCGCGAGGATCAGCTCGGCGCGATGCCGCAGATACGCCGCGGAGTCGGCGTACTGCTCGTCGCTCCACCCCTCGGCGGCGGCGTCGTACTTGCCGGTCCCGGTCATGGCCGCTGTGGTTGGCGGCCGGGTCCCCCGCCCTTATTGGGTGGGGCGTCGTCCCTCCGCCCTCGTTGATGACGATACCGGGCAAGTGGTGCCGTGTCAGTGACGTGCCCGTGCCAATTCGTGGCGAAGTCGTGACGATTCATCGGCGACCGCGCAACGTCTCCGGGTGCTTGCGGACGAAACGGATCATCCCGCTCCAGTGCCAGAGCGTCCGCCGCGTCAGAAACCGGTGATCGGTGAGCGCGTCCCAGCGATGCCGGACGACGGCGGCCGGCACGTACCAGCGCTCCCAGCCCGCCTCGGCGAGGCGGTAGCAGAAGTCGATCTCCTCGCCGTACATGCGGAAGCCCTCGTCGAAGCCGCCCACCCCTCGAACGCCACCCGCCGGATGAGCAGGAACCCGCCGAGCATCCAGTCCGCCTCGACCGGCTCGGTCGGGCGCTCGTCGAGCAGGTAGTGATCGCGCTGGCGCTCGAGCGGCGGGAACGCCCGGCGCAGCGGCGTCCGGCGGACAAGCGTGCCGCCGACCGTGGGGAAGCGCCGGCGTGACGGCTGCCAGGCGCCGTCCGGGTCGAGCATCTGCGGGCCGGCGGCGCCGCAGCGCGGGTGGGCGGCTGCGAAGTCGCGCAACGCTGCGACGGCGTCCGGCTCGGCGACCGTGTCCGGGTTCGCCACGAGCACGAGCTCGCCGGTCGTCGCCGCGGCGCCCGCGTTCACGTTCGCAGCGAAGCTGAGCGGTCTCGGCTGCTCGATCACACGCGCACCGAGCGGGTCGGCGGGCGCGCTCCCCGGGAGGTTGGCGATCACGACCGCCTCGTCCACCTGCGGCAAGAGAGCCGGCAGGGAGCGGGCGAGCTCCTCGCGATGGCCGTGCGAGACGACGATCGCCGAGACCTTCATGCGAGCCCCAGCACCTCGCGATAGACGGCGAGCGTCTGTCGCGCCGTCTCCTCCCACGAGAATCGCGCCGCTCGCTGCAGGCCGGCCTCGACGAGCCGGTCGCGATCGGCGAGCGCGCGCCGGATGCCCGCGGCGAGATCGGCCGGCTCCGCGAAGACCGCCGCGTCGCCCGCGATCTCCCGCAGTGCCGCGTCCGGCGTCGCCACGACCGGCGTCCCGCTCGCCATCGCCTCGATCACCGGCAGCCCGAAGCCCTCGTACCGCGACGGCAGCACGAGCGCAGCGGCACCCCGGTACAGGTCGACGAGCTCGTCCTTCGAGACGTAGCCGCGGACGTCGGCTCCGTGCCGCTCGAGGGCGTGGACGAGCGTCGCGTCGCGGCTCGGGCCGACGACGACGAGCCTCATCCCGAGCTCGGAGGCCGCCTCGGCGGCGGCCAGCGGGTTCTTCCGGCGCTGCACCGCGCCGACGAACAGAAGGTACGGGTCGGCCCCGTGCTCCCCGGGGCTGAACGACGGGTCGACACCGTGCGGCGTCACGACGACCCGATCGGGATCGAGACCGTACAGGTCGACGAGGTCGTCCTTCGTCCGCTCAGAGACCGCCAGCACCCGGGCCGCGCGGCGTACCGCATAGGGCACGACGACCCGGAAGATCGCCCGGTGGCGCACGCTCATCACGGACGGGTCGCGCTCGAACGAGAGGTCGTGGACGGTCACGATCGCCGGGCACGGGCACGAGATCGGGAGCGCGTGCTGGAAGTGCGCGAGCGCGGCGCCGAGCCGGCGGAGCGCGCGCGGCACGGCCCAGAGCATCCGCGCCTCCTGCATGCGCGCGGGCACGTGCACCGCCTCGATCCCGGCCGGGACGAGCTCGGGACGGCGAGTCAGCGCGGCGAGGCGGAGCTCGTCACCGGCGAGAGCGGGCAGCCGGGCGAGCAGGTTCTCGACGTACGTCTCGTCGCCCGTCCGCTGCCGTCCGAGCACGTCCGCGTCGATGACGACGAGCGGGGCGGTCACGCCGCCGCCTCCCGGTAGACCTCCGCCGTGCGGCGCGCCGTCTCGGCCCAGTCGAAGGCACGGGCGCGGGCGAAGCCCGCCTGGACGAGCTCGTCGCGCCGTCCGGCCGCCTGCTCGATCCCGGCTGCGATCGAGGCCGGGTCGAGCGGGTCGACGAGCACGGCAGCGCCGCCGGCCACCTCCTCGGTCGCGCCGCCGCGCGAGGTGACGACGGGCGTGCCGCTCGCCATCGCCTCGACGATCGGAATCCCGAAGCCCTCCTCGAGCGACGGATAGGCGAGGCAGCGGGCACCACGGTAGAGACGCGCGAGCTCGTCGTCGGAAACGCGGCCGAGCAGGCGAACGCCGTCGCCTGCGGGCCGGACGTCGCCCCAGCCGGTCGCACCCGCGATGCGCAGCTCGACGCCGAGCCGGCGGGTGGCCTCGGCCAGCCGTTCGAGGTTCTTGCGCGGCTCGAGCGTCCCGACGGCGAGGACGTAGTCGCCGGGCTCCGCGGGCCCCTCGGGCGTGAAGAGCGTGGCGACGCCGTTCGGCACGACGCGGATCCTCTCCTCGGGCGTCGCGAGCACCTCGACGAGCTCGCGCTTCGTGTGCTCGGAGACCGCGATCACGAGCCTTGCCGCCCGCACCACCCGGGACACACACAGGCGGCTGTACTGCCGCGTCCACTGGTTGAAGGTCTCCGGGTGGCGCAGGACGGCAAGGTCGTGAACGGTAACGACGAGGGGGCACGCGGGCCGGGCAAGCGGGCCGCGGAAGGTCGGGCAATGGAGCACGTCGAGGCGCTCCTTCCGCGCCAGCCTGGGGAGGACGAGCGGGTACCAGACGGCGTCCCGATAGACGGTCTGCGCACGGCCGCTGCCGTGGTGGGCGAGCGGGACGAGCTCGATCCCTTCCATGCCGTCGAGGCTCTGCAGGTAGCGCGCCGTGCCCGCTGCGGTCTGGTCGAGCGGCGAGACGTCGAGGCCGACCCTCATTACGCCGCTCCGGCGTAGCCGGCGAGGAACGCCTTGCCGGCGTCGAGCCACGAGAATCGCGCCGCGTGGACGAGGCCACGCTCGACGAGCGGCGCGGGGTCGGCGAGCGCGGCCTCGATCGCGGCGGCGAAAGCCCGCGCGTCCTCGGGATCGGCCCGCACGGCCGCGTCGCCGGCGGCCTCGTCCATCGACTCGTGCGACGACGCGACGACCGGGACTCCGCTCGCCATCGCCTCGACGATCGGGATCCCGAAGCCCTCGAACCGCGACGGATAGACGAAGACGGCGGCGCCGCGGTAGAGGCGCGCGAGCTCCTCGTCGTCGACGTAGCCGAGCCGCACGATCCGAGGGTGGTCGAGAGTCGGCTGCTCGCCCCAGCCGGCCGCGCCGACGAGCGCGAGCCGCAGATCGTCGCGCCCGAGCAGCTTGAACGCCGACACGAGGACGCCGAGGTTCTTCCTCGGCTCGAGCGTGGCGACGCTCAGGACGTAGGGGCCGCCGAGGTCGGCCTGCTCGCCGTCCGGCCGGAAGACCGAGTCGACACCGGGGTACGCCACCCGCACGCGACCGGCGTCGACGCCCAGCAGCTCGACGACGTCGCGTGCGGTGAAGTCCGAGTTCGCGAACACGACGTCGCAGCGGCGCGCGTCGCGGTACTTGGCCGTGTGCATCGAGTGCGTACGCCCCTGGACCCATTCGGGGAAGCGCGTGGGCACGAGGTCGTGCACGGTGGTCGCGCGCAGACCCGCACGCTGGGGCGGGAACATCCAATCCGAGTAGTGGAGCACGTCGAACGCCCCCAGGAAGCGCTCCGCGGGCGGCCAGCCGGCCCGGCTCCAGGCCTGCCGCCACGCGTGCGCGAAGGGGAGAAGGCGCAGCCGCGGCTCGACCCCGATCCCGTCCAGCGCTTCCGGAATCGCCTTCTTGCCCTGCGGGCTCGTCGGCGCGAACGGGACGATCTCGTGCTCGCCGCCGGCCGCGTCCACGAGTCCCGCCAGCGAGCCGCGGAGGTAGCGGCCGATACCCGCGCGTGGATGCGAGAGCGGCGAGACGTCGAAGACGATCCTCACGCCGGGGGCCGGTACGTGAAGCGGTTGAAGTGCACGCCGAGCGCGCGCGTGTCCGTGTTCGGCGGGCCGAGGACGACCGCCGGGACGGCGAGGTTCGCGACCGTGAACTTCACCCTGCAGCGATCGTCGGCCCCGGGAAAGAGCGGAATGCGCGCGTTCGCGGTCCCGCTCACGGGCACGGTGATCTCCTCGAGCACCTGCTTGCTCGAGCCGAAGCCGCTCGTGGCGAGCACGGTGTTTGGCTGCGTGAACAGGTTCGGGTCGCTCTGCAGCTGGACGAGCACGCTTCCGCCCTTGCAGTCGAAGCGCGTGTATGTCGCGTTCTTGCCCGACCACGTATCGCCGTAGACGCCGGTCGTGCGCGAGACCTGGCGCAGGGGCCCGTTCACGCGGTAGAGCACCATCCGCTTGTTCACGTCCTGCGCGATCACCTTCCCCTCGAGCAGGAGCGAGGTGTCGGCGAGCGCGTAGCGGGCGCGAATCGCATGGCCGCCCGGGCCGACGATGACGCCGGAGACAGCGGCTGATCGTCACCGGCGTCTCCGACAGGTCGCCGGGCAGCGGCGGACCGGTCGCGTAGACGGTGCCGACGCTGCGGTTGAAGATCTCGTTCTCCCAGATCGTGAACTTGTCCGTGTTCCCCGTCCACACGGCCGCGACGTGGGCGTTCGAGCCGACCGTGCGGTCGATCCAGTCGCGGTGGAGCGGAGGCGCCGAGATGCCGCCGTACAGGGACTCGAGCGACTGCTGGTGGTGCTTCGCCTGGATCGAGGCCTGCGAGACGGCGAAGTAGACGAGCACGAGCAGGGGGAGCACGAGGGCATAGCGACGCGGGATCAACAGGAACAGGAGGCCGGCGCCCGCGCAGACGAAGACGACGACGAGGCCGACGTCGTCGAGGCCGAGCCCCTGCTCGACGAGCCAGCCGAGCGGGATCAGCGCGATCGTGTCCGAAAGGGCGTTCAGCCCGATCAGGCTCGAGTACGGCAACGCGCCGGGGAGCGCCGCCGCGACGATGATCCCCGCAGTCGCCCAGACCGTGCCGCGCGGCAGTCCGCGGTCGATCCAGACGAGCAGCGCGATCAGAAACAGCGGCGCGACGTAGAACATGTTCCGCTCCTCGACCCGGAACGACTGCTCGGATGCAAACGTCGCCACCTCGAGCACGAGCCAGAAGCTGACCGCCACCGTCGCGGAGATCAGCACCTTCTCCGGCCGCGGCAGCGCGCGGAGACCGAGCGCGAGCACGAGCAGCGCCGCGAAGGGCAGCACGCCGAGCGACAGGTCGAGCTCGGACACGTGGTAGAGGAACCACCGGGTCACCTCGCCGACCGAGTAGTGCGACGACCCCGCCACCTGGTAAGCGCCGAGGATCCCGAACACCGACCGGCCGCGCGCGACCTGCTCGGCCACGACGAGAATCGCGCCGCCGACGGCCAGCAGGTACATGAGGCGGTACCGCCGGAACGCCTCGCGCCCGACGAGCAGGAGCGGCGCGGTCAGGATCGCCGGGCCGAGAGCGATCGCCTGCGCGCGGGTCAGAAAGGCGAACAGACAGAGGCCGGCGAGGATCGCCGTGTTCGCAGGCGTCGGGCGGTCGAGCCAGACGACGAGGGTGAGGACGGCCGCCAGGAACACGGGATAGAACGCGTTCTCGGTCATCAGCGTGCCGGTGTAGACCATCGACGGCACCGCCACGGCAAACGCGGCCGCGGCCAGGGAGAGCCAGGTTCCGAGCACCCGCCGCGCGATGAAGTAGGTGGGGATCGCGGCGAGCGACATCACCAGCGAGTTGATCCCCTTCGCGGCCGCGTAGGCGTCGGGCACCGCCCTGAAGACGGCCCACGCAGGCGCGATCAGGATCGGATAGACGTAGCCGTACGCGCCGGTCGCGTGGTCGCGGACGAGGAAGTGCCCCGACGCGGCGAAGCTCTTCGCGAGCTCCGAGTAGATGAGCTCGTCGACCATGATCCACGGCGCGACGATCTGGCGTGTGAACGCGTAGCGGATGCAGGTCGAGAGCACGACGATCCCGGTGAGCCAGGCCCAGACCGGAATCGCGCGCGCGAGCGACGAGGCGCGGTCGACGGCGCGCGCGGGAACGGCTGTCTCAACCGCCAAGCTCGACCTCGTCCAGCCGCATCGCGAGCTCGCCGGCCGCCTCGCCGTCGGCGTCGATCCCGACAGCGGCGGCAGCCTCGGCGACCTCGCGCAGCGTGGCGTCGCGCACTGCCTCGCCGCCCGCCGCCTGCTCGAGCGCCGAGACGTAGAGGTCGGCGACGTGCGGCAGGGCGTGGTCGCGCTCGACCAGCTCGCGTGCGGCAGCGCCCATGGCCGCGCGCGCCGCGGGATCTCCGGCGAGCAGCTCGAGGGCAGCTGCGAGGGCGTCGATCTCGTGCTCGTCCACGGGCACGCGGAGCGCCACTCCGCCCGGGAGCTCGGCGAACCAGCCGACGTCGGAGACGACGAGCGGCTTGCCGAGCGAGAGTGCCCGGATCGCCGAGCCGGACGTCTCGCCCATCGTCGGCGAGCGCAGCGAGACGATCGCGTCGCAGGCCGCCATCAGCGACCAGAGACGCTCCTCCCCGACGTAGTCCTCGCGGATCACGCCCTCAGGGATCGCGAGCCCGGTCAGACGGGATGCGAGCGCGCCGACGAGCAGCAGTCGAGCCTCCGGTCTCGCCGCGCGAAGGCGCCCGAACGCGGCCAGGAGCTGGGAAATGCGCTTGCTCTCGTTCAGGTGGCCGAAGCAGCCGATCAGCGGGCTGCCCTCGACCTGCGCCGCCACGGTGTCGGGTAGCGGCCAGGCGGGGTGCGGGATCCGCCAGACCGGGCCGCCGAAGCCCGCGGTCCGCGCCCGCTCCTCGACGAACGCGGAGTGCACGATCAGTCCCGTCGCGTCCGCCAGCACGTCGCCGGCGAGCGGGAATGCCTCGGGGCGCGTCTCCCAGAGCGGCGGGATGCGGTTGTCGATCACCCCGTAGGCGAGCAGGCGTCCGGCCAGTCCGTGACCGCGCTCCATCGCGTCGAGGTAGCCCCGTGCGTCGCCGCGAGCGAGCGTCAGCCCGGCGACGAGGTGGTGGAGCACGAACTCGTGCAGGACGACGACGCCGGGCCGCGCGGCGAGCGCCCGGGCGATCCAGCCGTGTGCCTCCGGGTCGTTGCCGATGTGGTAGAGCGAGACGTCGGCGGCGGGTGCGCGGCGGAACCGCCCGGGTCGCGCCACGGCCACGTCGATCCGCTTGCCGAGTTCGGGCAGGAGCAGCGCGCTGTAGTCGGCGACGCCCGACCGCGAGGGAGGCATCGGCGAGTAGTACGCGACCCTCACGTCCCCGGCCGCCTTTGGAACGTGAGCGAGCTCACGCGAGCAGCCTGTCGATCGCGCGGTCCCAGGTGACCCGCTCGGCGAGCGCCTTGCCGGCCCTACCCCACGCGCGCGCCTCGTCCTCGCCGATCGCGAGCGCGCCGGCGACCGCATCGACGGTGGGCTCGACCACACGGCCGGTCTCGCGCTCGTGCACGACGTCGAGCGGCCCGCCCGCGTCCGTCGTCGTCAGGACGGGCTTCTCGGACAGGAACGCCTCGAACGGCACCATGCCGAAGTCCTCGTCGACCGGCGCGTAGAAGACGGCGCGGCAGCGGGCATAGAGGTCGGCCAGCTCCTGCTCCGAGATTCGCCCCGTGAACCGCGCGCGGCCGTTCGCGAGCGACTCGAGCCGTCCGCGGTCGGGCCCGTCGCCGACGATCACGACGTCCACGCCCTGCCGGGCCGCCGCCTCGATCAGCAGGTCGATGCGCTTCGCCCGGTCGAGCCGGTTGACGGAGAGCACGAACGGTTCGTATGCCTCCGTGCGGTAGGCGAGCTCCTGCGGCGGGTGCGGGAGCACCTCGGCCTCGAGCCCGGTCGAGCGCCGGAGCCGCTCCGCCACGTTGCCGGAGGTCGCGAACAGCTTCCGCGCCTCGCCGAGCGCAGTCTCGTCGAGCCGCTGGATGCGCCGCCTGAGCGCGCGGTCCTCGGCCGACTCGGAGAACTGGCCGAGCTCGGTGCGGTCGAGCTCGTACGCCTGGCGGAACTGGTGCAGGAGCCACACGACCTTGTTCGGATGCCGGACGCAGTAGGACGGGAACTTCGTCGCGACGACCATGTCGATCGGGGCACCGTCCGCCTCGGTCAGGTCGAGCAGGCGCCAGAGGAACGCCTGCGTGAGGACGCGCTGCCCCGGGTACCACTTGAACGGCACCGACACGATCTCGGCCTCGTGGCCGCGGGCGCAGAGCTGGCGCACGAGCTCGTCCGTGAAGATCTCGGCACCGCCGCGCGAGAACGCGACCTGCGGCCGGCAGACCGCGATTCTCATGTTCGAGCCAGGATCGCGTAGTCGAGCGGAGCGAAGAGGATCTCGTTCAGCTTGCGGACGTTGGCGGCGATGACCGGGTCGTCCGGGATCGTGAGGCGCTCGGCGGGCTCGTTCAGGAAGCGCGTGTCGACCTCGCGGAAGCCTGCCTGGCGCGCGAGCAGGGCAAGCGTCTCGGGAACGAGCGGCTGCGCGTGTGTCAGGTCGGCGAAGTAGCTCCTGAGAGCGAGCGGCGAGAGGGGGTTGATCGTCTCGGCGACGAACATGCCGCCGGGGCGGAGCTTCCGCGCGGCCAGCTCGAGGAGCCGGACGAGCGTCGCGGGCGGCAGGTGCTCGACGACCTGCCCGGCGAAGATGCTGCCGAGCGAGCCGTCCTCCAGCGTTTCCAGGTACGCGACCGCGTCCGTCTGCTCGACGTCGAGCCCCTCGCCGCGGGCGTAGGCGACCATGTCGGCGTCGGCGTCGACGCCCCGGGCCTCGATGCCTGCCTCCCGAAGCAGAGCGAGCAGCTCGCCGCGGCCGCAGCCGACATCGAGCACCGGTCCTTCGCCCGAGAGGTCGTCGACGTACACGCGCTGACGCTCGCGGACCGAGTCGGTCGAGCCGCGCATCCGCGCCTCGTACGCGAAGTAGTCCGGGAAGACGGCGGCGGCAGGTTGCGCGGCGACGGTCTGGGCCGGAGTAGGCGCGCCGTCCACCCGGGGCCGGCGCTCCACGCGAGCGAGGCGCTCCTCGAGCTCCGCGAGCGACCGCCGTGCGGCCTCCTCGCCGGCCGCGGAGCGATCGGCCCGTTCGGAGAGGTCGTCAACGAGCTTCAGCAGCGCGTCGTTGTAGCCGCGCTGCTCGGCCGCGAGCGGCTCGACGTACCAGCGCAGGAACGGCCGCAGCGCCTTCTTGACGCCGTAGGCCACCAGGCCCCGCACGCCAGATCGGCGCCTGATCGGCCGCTCGGCAGAGACGGACCAGAGCCGTTCGGCCTGGTTGCGCCAGGCGAGCCGGGCGCTACCGTCGCGGCCGCCGTCCGCGCCGCCGCCGCCGCCCCGTCGCACCTCGTCCTGAAGGCGCGCGAAGAGCGCGTCCACGTCAACGTCTTCGGATGACAAAACCCCTGCAGAAGCAGGGGTTTTCTCGGACTCGCCGGCCACGGTCGAATCATAGCCGGGGCCTGTTACGTCATCGTAAGCGGAGCCGGATGGCGGTAATGCCTCAGTTCGGAGTGTCGTAAGGCCGCTACGCTCCGCGTGTGAAGCAGATCGCCACTGGCAGGCTGACTCAGGTTGCCGGGAAGTACGCCGAGCACGCTCCGATGGCAACGGCCTGCTGCAACGCCTGTCGAACGTGCGTCGCGACGAACCTGCTCAGCCTGGCAGCAGTGCCGCTCCTGGCGCTGGCGGCCGGAATCCGCCGTTTCACCAGGCGTCCCGCGTAGTACGCGGGCCTGCCGTGCCGAAGCATCGCCACCTCCACGTTCACGGCGGGCACGGCCACTCGCACGGGCTCGTCGACCCGGCGACCGTCCGCTCGCACGCGGGCCTGCGCGCGGTCGCGATCAGCCTCGCCGTCCTGGCCGTCACGGCGACGCTCCAGACGCTGATCTACGCGATCACGTCGAGCGTCTCCCTCCTCGCCGACCTGATCCACAATTTCGGCGACGCGTCGACCGCGATCCCGCTCGGCGTCGCGTTCCTGATGCGCAGCGCGCGGGCGGAGCGACTCGCCGGTCTCGCGGTCGTGCTCGCGATCTTCGTCAGCGCCTGCGTCGCGCTGGCCCAGACGATCCTCCGCTTCATCCACCCGCAGACGCTCACGCACCTGTGGTGGCTCGCTGCCGCGGGCTTGATCGGCTTCGCCGGGAACGAGCTGGCCGCGCGGATCCGGACGGGGGCCGGCAGGAAGCTCGACAGCCCGGCGCTCGTCGCCGACGGCGACCACGCCCGCGCGGACGGCTATGTCAGCCTCGCCGTCCTGCTGGCGGCGGGTGCCGCGGCGATCGGCTGGGAGCTCGCGGATCCGATCATCGGCCTCGTGATCACGCTCGTGATCCTGCGGATCACCTGGCAGGCCTGGCACACGATTCGCGGCCACCACACGTAGGCTCGCGGCGTGAGGGTCGGGATCAGCCTCCTGACGCTGGTGCCGGGCGTCGTCGGCGGGTCGGAGACGTACGCGCGGGAGCTGACGCGCTCGCTGGCTCGAACGGGCGAGCTCGAGTACGAGGCGTTCGTGCCCTCGATTGCGCCGGACGCCGCGGACGGCCTGCCGACACGGGTCGTCGCCGAATACCGGGCGAGCGTCACCACGGCGGGGCGCATCGCCGCCATGTCACGCGCCTGGGCCGCTCCGGGTCGGCTTCGTCGAGCGATGCGGTTCGACACGCTCGACGCGATCCACTTCCCGCTCACCGTGACCCTCCCGCCGCCGGGCGACCGGCCGGCGGCGGCGGTGACCGTCCACGACCTGCAGCACGAGCTCTACCCGCAGTTCTTCTCGAGGGCCGAGCTCGCCTACCGGCGCGTCCTCTACAAGCAGGCGGTCACGTCGAGCCGAATCGTGATCGCCATCTCGGAGCACGCGCGCGAGACGCTCCTCCTCCGGTACGGGATCGACCCGGCGCGCGTCGTCGCGATTCCCCTCGGCGTCGACCACGAGCGCCTGACGCCCGGCGACGAACCGCGCGAGCCCTTCCTGCTCTACCCGGCGAACCCGTGGCCGCACAAGAACCACGCCCGGCTGTACGAGGCGTTCGCGCGCGCGCGGAGGCAGCGGCCCGAGCTCAGGCTCGTCCTCACCGGAACGGGTCATGCGACGGCGCTCCCGGACGGGGTCGAGAGTCGCGGACGCGTGTCCTTCGACGAGCTCGTCTCGCTCTACCGGACGGCGTCGGCGCTTGTCTTCCCGAGTCTCTACGAGGGCTTCGGCCTGCCGCCGCTCGAGGCGATGGCGTGTGGTTGTCCCGTCGCAGCGTCGAACGCGACCTCGCTCCCGGAGGTGTGCGGGAATGCGGCCGAGCTGTTCGATCCCTTGTCTTCCGAGGACATGGCCCGCGCGATCGAGGCCGTGCTCGCGGATCCGGGTCCGTACGTCGAGCGTGGCCTGGCGCGTGCACGGCAGTACAGCTGGGGAACGACCGCGCGGGCGCACGAGGACGTCTACCGGCGCCTCGCCGCGGGCACATGAGCCGATATGTCGGGCGGGCGAATGCGGCCAAGCGGCTCGCGCCCCTGGAGGGGACACCCGGCCGCTCGATCTACGCCTCCGGTTCGGCGCGCTTCGAGACCCCGGACGAGACGCTCGTCGTCAGGCCGCCGTTCGGGCTCGCGCACGAGGGCGAATACGACGTGGTCCGCGTGGGACCGCTGCTGGACGCGATGGCCGAGGACCACGTCGCCGGCGCGGTGCTCGTGCGGCTCGGCGGCTACGCGGTCGGAGTCTTCGACGGCGAGCGGCTGGTCGCGTCCAAGGTCGGCCAGCGGCTCGTCCACGGCCGGCACCGTGCGGGCGGCTCGTCCGCGAACCGCTTCCGGAGACGCCGCGAGGAGCAGGCCCGGGCGCTCCTGGACGAGGCCGGCGAGGTCACGGCGCGCGTGCTCGAGCCCCACCGCGACCGCCTCGAGGCGGTCGTCCTCGGCGGCGACCGGACGGCGATCCGGCGCATGGTCGAGCTGCACCCCGAGCTCGCGTGGCTAGACGAGCTGGCGCTCGAGCGCTTCTTCACCGTGCCCGACCCGCGTCAGGCCGTGCTCGACCGCCTTCCGTACGACCTGTACGCGGTCGAGATCACGGCGACGCGCTAGGGCTTGTACTGCTGGTCGAGCTCCTTGATCGTGTCGATGCGGACGCGGATCCAGATGCCGGAGTCGAGCGGCTCGAAGAGCTTGCGGTGCTGGCCGCCGTTCACGATCCGTGACAGCTCGGCGGCGGAGATCGGCGTCGCCGAGATTCCCTTCGTCCCCTGGTTCGTGAGCACGGTGATGCGGGCGCTCGCGGGGAGGATGTACCAGAGCAGGCGGTGTCCCTCCTCGACGGTGTAGTTGTCGTTCGGTACCTCGCTCGAGCCCGTGTCCTCCTTGTGGGCGCGACTCGCGGTGAGGCCGCTCGTGAACCAGGCCGGGTCGAACCCGAGCTCGTAGTGGCCGCCCTTCGGGGTCAGCTTCTTCACGTGGCCGTAGAGCACCATCTGACCTGCGGGCGCCGCGGGCGGCAGCAGCAGGAAGTTGGCCTGCTTCGAGGTCGCGGCGGACGACGCCGGTGTCGACCAGATCCTCGTTGAGGCGAGCACGGCGACGGCGATGAGTGCCGACGCGGCGGCGATGGCGAGCGCAGATCTCATGGTGTTTTCCCCCAGGTTGGACGCTTCCGCGTCCAGTATTGCCCTAGCGCGGATCAGGCCAGCGAGGCAACCGTCGCACCGTCGGCCGAGCCCGACTCGTGCCGCTCCACGAGGGGGTGGCCGTCGAGCTCGGCGCGCACCGCCGACCGGAGCGCCCCGGTGCCTCGGCCGTGGACGACCGAGACTTCGTGGAGACCAGCGAGCGCGGCGTCGTCGACGAACGAGCGCACGGCCTCCCGCGCTTCGTCGGCCCGCATTCCACGGACGTCGAGCTGATCCGAGGCGTCGCCGCGCGCGCTCGCGACCACCTTCACCTGCAGCTCGTCGGAGACGACCGGGGCCGCCGCCGGGCGCAGTGAGGCCAGCGGGAGCCGAACGCGCATGCCGCCGCTGACCAGCACCTCGGCCTCGTCGCCCTCGATCGCCGCAATCACACCGTGGACGCCGAGCTCGCGCGCCTCGACCGGGTCGCCCGGCGCAAGCGGCGCGAGCACCGGCAGCGGCTCGTCGAGTGCGCGGAGCGAATCTTCGACCCGGCCCGCCTCCTCGACCGCGGCCCCGAGACGGCGGTCGCGGCGCCGCTCGGCCGCACGAGCGGCGGTCGGCTGCGCCCGCCTGCGCGTGCGCTCCTGCTGGCGCGCGATCCGGATCTCCGCGCGAAGCGCCTCGAGGGCCGCCCGCGCCTCATGGAGCTCCTCCTCTGCACCCGCGCGGGCCGAGGCCCGTTCGGCGTCGACGGACGCCCGCACGCGCTCGATCTCGGCCTCGAGCGCCGCCTGCGCGCTCCTCGGCCTGTTCCACCAGCCGCTCCGCGTCGGCGCGCGCGCGCACGGAGGCGACGCGCTCCTCGCCGGCGGCACGCTCGGCCCGCTCGGCCTCGGCGAGCAGCTCCTCGGCCCGCAGCAGGGCCGGGACGACGCGCTCGCGGGCGTCTGCGACGAGCTCCGGGTCGAGCCCGAGCCGCTCGGCGACGCGCAGCGCGTGCGACGTGCCCGGCCGGCCGAGCGCGATGCTGTAGAGCGGCGTGTCGGTCTCGACGTCATAGGCCGTGGCGGCGTTGGCTGCCCCCTCGGTCGTGCTCGCCCATTCCTTCAGCTCGGCGTAGTGCGTCGTGACGAGCGTGAGCCGCGCCTGCTCGGACAGCCGCGCGAGCAGCGCCTGCGCGAGCGCCGCGCCCTCGACCGGGTCGGTTCCGGCCGCCAGCTCGTCGAGCAGCACGAGCGAGCGCTCGCCGGCCGCGCCGAGGATCCGCACGATGTTGCCGAGGTGGCCCGAGAACGTCGACAGGCTCATCTGGATCGACTGCTGGTCGCCGATGTCGGCGAGCACGGCGTCGAAGACGGGCAGCACGGCCGGCGCGGCAGGCGGCCGCAGCCCCGCCTGGTGGAGCAGCCGCTGCCAGCCCGAGCGTCTTCAGCGCCACCGTCTTGCCGCCGGTGTTCGGGCCGCTGACGACGAGTGCCCGCAGGTCGCCGAGGTCGAGGTCGATCGGCACGGCAGCCTCGTCCGGGCGAGCAGCGGATGGCGCGCGCCGAGGAGCCGCACCTCGTCCGCGACCTCGACCGCGACGCCGCGCCAGCGCCGCGAGACGAGCGCGCAGGCGAGCGTGAGGTCGAGCGCGGCGGTCGCCTCGACGAGCGCCTCGAGCTCGGCGGCCCGAGCGCCGACGAGCGCGGACAGCTCAGCGAGGATGCGCTCGCACTCCTCGCGCTCGGCGCTCGTCGACCTCGGCGAGGCGGTTCCCGATCTCGACGACCGCGAGCGGCTCGACGAAGAGCGTCTGGCCCGAGCTGGAGGCGTCGTGGACGATCCCGCGGACCTGCGAGCGCGCGTTCGCCTTCACGGCCAGCACCGGCCGGCCGCCGCGGTCGGTCACGAACGTCTCCTGGAGATGGTCGCGGAGGTCGGGCGAGCGGGCGAGCCGCGCCAGCTCGTCGGCGATGCGCTGCCGCCCCGCCCGCAGCTCGGTTCGCAGGCGGCGCAGGAGCGGCGAGGCCGTGTCCCGGAGGCCGGAGCCGTCCTCCTCGACGCGGCGGTCGACCTCGCCCGCGACGGCCGCCAGCGCCGGATCGACCGCGTCCAGCACCGCGGCCAGGAGCGGCGCCGCCTCGCGCTGGTCGAGCACCGTCCCGCGCGCCGCGAGCGAGCCCGCGACCGTGTCGGCCACGGCGCGCAACTCGGCCGAGGTGAGCGACCCGCCGCGCTCGGCGCGCTCCGCCTCCGCCCGCACATCGGCGACGCCGTGGAGCGACGGCGCGACGCCGGTCTCGAGCAGCTCGACGGCTTCGGCCGTCCGCGCCTGACGCGCAGCGACTTCGCCGGCGTGCGGCGAGGGCACGAGGTCGTGCGCGAGCGCCGTGCCCTGCGGCGTCACGGTCGCCTCGGCAAGCCGCTCGACGATCAGCGGATACTCGAGCACGGCAAGCGATTGCCGTTCCATGCGGCCAGTCTACGAGCGTGCTTAGCCGGAGACGTGCGGCCGCAGGAAGTGGAACCAGGCCTTGCGCAGGCTGCGGTACTCGGCCGGACAGCGGACGAGCCGCTCGTGGGGGATCACGTCGGTGAGCCCGGCGTACTTCTTCGGATTCGAGCCGTAGACCCAGCAGGCGATCGAGTACGCGCGTTGCGGGTCGAGCGAGTGCTCGTCGGCGAAGTCGTTGCGTCCGAACTTCCCCTCGTGCCGGCCGAGGTAGTCGAAGAAGTCGGCGCCCCAGAGCGCGATCTGGCCGCCGTCCGGAACGAACGAGGTCATGAAGATCGTCGAGAACCCGTCGACCGCGTCCTCCTCCCGCCCGAGCACGGGGATGTTCCAGAGGTCGACGAGCGCGTGTCCGATCTCGTGGAAGAGCACGAAGTACTCGAGCGACGCGAGCGCCTTGCCCAGCTCGAAGCCCGTGATCTTCGGGTACTCGGCCGTGAAGACGTTGAAGCCCAGCTCGAGGAACGGATGGTTGAGCACGATCACGTGCGTGGCCGGGTTGTAGTGCGGCCCGGCCTTGCCGCCCTCGACGGCGATCGTGACGTTCCTGGGGATGACCAGCTCCTTGCTCAGGGCCGCCATCGTCTGGCCGAGCTGGCTCGCCTTGACGAGGTGGACGAGGAAACGCTCGTCGGCGTTGCGCGGCTTCGCGTACCAGACGACGAACCGGCCACGCGAGGCATCGTGCGCCGCGATCCCGGTCGCCGGGACGACAACGGCGGCGGCGCACAGGGCGACCAGCGCGATCCGGAGCCTCACGGCCGGACGGTACCAGCCGCCGCGCGCTTCCTGAACGTGAGCCGGACGACGTCGCCGCCGGGGCCTTCGCGCCGCCGCGCGAGCAGGCCGAAGAACGGGCCGAGCGGGACGAGCAGCGGAAACGTGCGCGTGTAGAGCGCGTTCAGGTTCGGCTGCAGCCTGCTCACGCAGGACGAGACGAGCTCGAGCGCGGGCGCCGCCGCCGCGAGCCGCTCCACGCGCGCCTCGTCGTACCAGCGCTGGAAGAAGTGCCGTTCCGACGCCTCGCCCTGGTCGGCGTACACCGGCGCGTCACGCCAGTCCTCGCGGTACTCGCCCGCATACGGGAGCGTGAGGACGACGAGCCGGCCCGGCTTGGTCACCCGTGCGAGCTCACGGAGCGCCTCCTCGTCCCCGGGCTCCGGGATGTGCTCGAGCACCGAGACGCTGTAGGCGCCGTCGAAGCTCGCGTCCTCGAACCGGAGCGCACGCCCGTCCCCGACCTCGAGCCGGAGCCGCGGCTCACCCGACGCCAGCGTGCGCCAGCACTCGATCTCGGACTCGAGCTGGTCGATCGAGACAACCTCTGCGCCCGCGCGTGCCAGAGCGACGGCCAGGAGCTTCGGACTCGCGAGGTCGATGATGCGCTCCCCCGGTCGTGCCGCGAGCTCGCGCATCGTCTCCGGCAGCTCGAGGTACCGGCTCGGGTCGAGCGGGACGACGATGCGGACGACCGCCTCGCGCAGGTAGCCGTGGCGCACGACGTAGCGCGCGCCGAGCCCGACGCTCGTCCGGTAGAGCCGCCCCCAGCCGCGCACGCCCTGAGGCTAGAGGTTTGGCACACACCGCCCGCTACCACTCGGTCCGCGCGGCGCACAGCCTGCCGGTCTCGTGGGCGATGATGGACCCGATGGACCGCATCGTCGTCCGCCTCGCCGAACCCGACGACGCCGAGGGAATCGCTCGGGTCTGCGATGAAGGCTGGCGGGACACCTACCAGGGCATCTACGAACCCGAGCAGATCGAGTCGGTCATCGCCGACTACTACACGCCCGAGCGGATCGTGGCCGAGATCACTCCTTCACCGCCGGGTTGGGACGGCTGGATCGTTGCGGTTGACGACGGCACGGTGGTCGGTGCAGGAGGCGGCGGCATGATCGAGCCACACGCGGGCGAGATCTTCGTCCTCTACCTCGACCCGACCAGGCGCCGTGAAGGAATCGGCAGCCTGCTGCTCCACGCAATCACAGACCAGCAGCGTGCGCACGGCGCACGCGAGCAATGGGTCAGCGTGGAGCCCGAGAACGCAAAGGGGCTGCCCTTCTATCGGGCGCGCGGCTTCCAGGTGCGCGGGGAACGCCCGACCTGGGGAACGCAACCGGAGCAAAGACGCGTCTCGCTGCGTCTCATGCGCCCGCTCGACCCCTCACAACGAGACAACCGGGGCAGGCGAGTCTCACACTCGTGAGTCAACCTTTAAGGACACGAACCGATTTCCGAACACCCAGGGGCTAGTCTTCGGCGCCTAATGGCGGGCCAATCCCCCGACTCTTTCTGGACTGACGAGGCCGTCGCCGAACTCCGACGCGACTTCGGCGACGCCTACGGCGGCCGGACGGTCCTCGTCACCGGCGCGGACGGGTTCATGGGCTCGCACCTCACCGAGGCGCTCGTCCATCTGGACGCCCGCGTCCTCGCCTTCGTCCGCGCCACGTCGAGCGGAGCCCTCAACAACATCGGGCACCTGCGCGACCGGCTGACGGTCAAGTTCGCCGACCTGACCGACCGCACGTCGATCGACTACCTCGTCAAGGACCTCGTCGCCGCGCCCGACCGGCCCTACGTCTTCCACCTCGGCGCGCAGGCGCACGTGGGCGAGTCCTGGCACCGCCCGTACGAGACGACGATCACCAACGTCGTCGGCACGCTCAACCTGCTGCAGTCGATCGTCGACCACGGCCTCGAGCTCGAGAAGTTCGACACCGCCGGCACCTCCGAGGAATACGGCAACGTCCGCGAGACGGTCTCCCACCATCACGACTTCGACACCGAGGGCGGCGTTGTCTTCCACGAGCGCTCGCCGCTCAATCCCAAGTCGATCTACGCGACATCGAAGGTCGCCGCCGATTTCCTGACGATGAACTACCACGACGCGTTCGGCCTTCCCGGCGTCGTCACGCGGATGTTCAACAACTACGGGCCGCGGCAGAACCCGCGCTTCGTCACCGGCACGATCATCACGCAGGCGCTCGTCCGGCCCCAGATCGAGCTCGGCCAGCTCGAGCCCATGCGCGACTTCTGCTTCTGCTCCGACGGCGTACGCGGGCATCTCACCGTCGCCGCCCACGGGATCCCCGGCGACGTCTACGTCTACGGACAGGGCGAGAACATCTCCATGCGCGACTGGGCCGAGCTGATCATCCGCGTGGGCGAGGAGCAGGGCCACTGGCCGGCCGGCCGCGAGCTGGTCAGCACACCCGCGCGCTACCGGCCCGGCGCCAGCGAGGTGATCGCGCTCCGCGTCGGCTACGAGAAGCTCCAGCGCGAGACGGGCTGGCAGCCGCGCGTGAGCTGGGAGGAAGGCGTCGCCCGCACGATCGCCTGGTACGCGGAGAACCGCGAGAGCTGGGCCGGCCGCGTCGATTGGTCGGCGCCCGTCGCGAGTACGCTCCCGACGGCATGAACATCCTGGTGACAGGCGGCGGCGGGTTCCTCGGGTCGCACCTCGTCGAGCGGCTCGTCGCGGACGGCGAGCACGTGGTCGTGCCGCGCCGTGCGGACGTCGACCTGACCCGCCAGGACGACACGGCGCGCCTCTTCCTGGAGGCCGAGCCCGAGCTCGTCTTCCACCTCGCGGCGGAGGTCGGCGGCATCGGCGCCAACCGTGCCAATCCCGGCCGCTACTGGTACGCGAACCTGCTCATGGGCGCGAACGTGCTCGAGCAGTCTCGCCTGTACGGGGTCTCCAAGCTCGTCGTCGTCGGCACCGTGTGCGCCTACCCGAGGGACACGCCGGTTCCGTTCCGCGAGGAAGACCTCTGGAACGGCTATCCCGAGGCGACGAACGCGCCCTACGGCGTCGCCAAGAAGTCGGTGCTCGTCGGCGCACAGGCGTACCGCGAGCAGTACGGGCTGAACTCGATCTTCCTGCTCCCGGCGAACCTGTACGGGCCGCGCGACAACTTCGACCTCGACACGTCGCACGTGATCCCGGCGCTCGTCCGCAAGATGGTCGAGGCGGAGGACGAGGTCGTGCTCTGGGGCGACGGCACGCCGACGCGCGAGTTCCTCTACGTCGAGGACTGTGCCGACGGGCTCCTGCGCGCGGCCGAGCTCTACGACGCGCCCGAGCCCGTCAACCTCGGCACGGGGGTCGAGACGTCGATCCGCGAGCTGGCGGAAGCGGTCGCCGACGTGACCGGCTTCGCCGGGCGAGATCCGCTGGGACACGTCGATGCCGAACGGCCAGCCCCGGCGGTCGCTCGACGCCTCGCGCGCCGCCGAGCTGTTCGGGTTCCGCGCCGAGACGCCGCTCCGCGAGGGGCTCGAGAGAACGGTCCGGTGGTACCGGCAGTCGCGCCTGCAGCACGAGTCGCTCGAGCCGGTTGAGAGCTGAGTCGTCGCTGAACGCGGTCCGCCGGGTGGCGGCGAGGCGCGCAGCCCTGGAGCGTGCTCGTGCCGCTGCTCGTCGTCGAGTGGATCGCCGAGATCGTCTTCGCCTCGCGCGTCCATCACAACGGCTTCGTCTTCTACCAGGGCGGCGACCAGATCTGGTACTACACGACCGGCTGGCTGGCCGGACACGGCGTCATCGTGAAGACGCTGATCTCGCCGGCCTGGGCGCTCGTCTTCGCCCCATTCGCCCTCGTCGTCGGGCCCGGCTACGTGTCCGCGCTGCCGGTGGCGATCCTGCTGCAGGCGCTCGTCCTCGGGCCGATCGCGCTGTTCTGCGTCTACGACATCGGGTCGCGGATCGCGGGGCGGATGATCGGCTACGTCGCCGCCGCGCTCTGGGTGATCGGGCCGTACGTGGCGATTCCGCTGTTCAAGCAGGAGTACCACTCGAAGTACGTCGACCAGTTCCTGCCGCACCCGCTCGGGCTGACGATGATGGGGGACTTCCCGAGCGTCGTCTGCCTGCTCGCCGCCGCCGCGCTGATCGTCCGCGCGTACCAGGCTCGACGCCTGGAGCTGGCACTCGCGGCCGGGCTCGTGACCGGGCTCGCCGTGCTGACGAAGGCGTCGAATCTGATCTTCCTCGCGACCCCGGTCGTGCTGTTCCTGATCGGGAAGCGCTGGCGCGAGCTCGGCACCTTCGCGCTCGCGCTGCTCCCAGCCCTCGTCACGCTCACGCTCTGGAAGTACCGCGGCTACGGGACGCTGCCGGCGTTCGGCAACGCGGCCGCGGAGCAGCGCCTGGCGCTAGGCCCGACGGCCTCGGTGTTCACGCCGTACCACAAGTACGCGAACATCGACTGGTCGCATCTGCAGAACAACCTGGACGGGCTCGCCGAGGTGTTCTTCAGCCTGCGGGTGCTCCAGTTCCTGCCCTTCGCGGGCGCGATCGCGGTCGCGCGCCGGTCGTGGCGGCTCGCCGTCGCCCTGTCGGTCTGGTTCTGGCTCTACTTCGTGATCAAGGGCTCGGACTCCGTGGCGTCGGTGGACAGCGGCTCCTTCTTCAGGCTCCTGCTCCCGGCCGTCCCGCCGCTCGTCCTGATGGTCGCCTGCCTGCCCGTGCTCGTGCCGCGATTCGGGCCGAGGATCGCGGAGCGCTTCCCCGCGCCCGCGCCGCGGATCCCCGGCAGGCGGACCCTGATCGTCGCAGCCGTCCTCTTCGGCCTCGTCCCGCTCGTGGCCGCGGCCTCGCTGCAACGCACGAGCACGGGCGACCGGGCGCTGATCTTCCACGAGATCGCCGTTCCCGTCGACGCGGGCATCGGGCTGCAGGCGACCGTCAGGGGCAGGCTGGTCGTCCTGCGCTGGAACGACGCCGCGGAGGGCTCGACGCGCGTCTTCTACCGGGTGGAGCGAACCCCCAGGGCGAACGACGTCCTCTGCCAGTCCACGAGCGGGGTGACGAACTGCTTCTTCGCCGGCTCGCCCGTCGGGACGACGCGTGCGACGGCCGCCACCGACCGTCCGGGCAGGGGAACGTTCACGTACCGCATCGGAGTCGCCACGAACTGGCTCGACGACCCGACGAAGGGCGACGTCTTCCTCGTCAGCAACCCCGTGACGGTGAGGGTGCCCTGATCGGCGCTCCCTGCGTCTTCTGCGAGATCGTCGCAGGCCGGATCGACCAGGAGCGGGTACTCGCCGACGACCGGGTCGTCGCCTTCCTGTGCGAGCCGCCCGCGACCTGGGGTCACGCGCTGATCGTCCCGCGCGCACACAGGCGGGACATCTGGGACATCGAGCCGGACGAGGCCGCCGCGGCCATGTCCGTGGCGCACCTGCTCGCCGCCGTCGTGCGCGCAGAGCTCGGCGCCACCGGAGTCAACCTGCGCTCCAACAACGGACGCGCAGCCGGGCAGGACGTCCACCACTTCCATCTCCACGTCGTCCCGCGGTACGAGGGCGACACGGTGCAGCCGGGGTGCGTCTGGGGCGAGCCACCGTGGCAGCCGCCCGCCGGCGGCGACGAGGAGCGCCGCCGCGTGGCCGACACGATCCGCCGCGGGATCGCCGGGCAGATCGCATCGGGCGGTGGTCGGGCTCGGTCGTCCTGAGCCCGGCTAGGCGCGGTCTTTCATGCGTTCCTCGAGCAGCGCGAGGCGCTGCGCCAGGATCGTGTTCTGGTCGGCCAGCTTCGAGATCACGGTCGAGTAGTCGAGCAGCACGAGCAGGATGAACAGCGTCGCGACCGCGAACAGCACCGCCGGCGGGTAGCCCGTGACGCCGAGCCAGCCGGCGATCGTGTTCAGGCCGCTCCGCCACAGCGAGAGGACGAGCAGGACGACGCCGGTCGCCAGCCAGAGGAGTGCGTAGCGCTCGCGCAGACGGCGCTTGCGGATCAACTCGAGCACGACGAGCACCAGCAGCACGGAGGCGACAGCGCCCGCGATCGCGACGGAGAGCGGCGTCACGCCTGCGGCGAAGATCACTCCGGCACCTCGGGCGCTCGCCGGAACACGGCGACGAACACGGCCAGCATCACCTTCACCATGTAGTAGACCGACCGCAGGGCTCCGATCGACGAGCGGCCGGCCGACCGCTCGCGCATCTCCACCGGGACCTCGGCGCGGCGCAGGCCGGCTTTCGCGGCCAGCACAGTCGCCTCGACCTCCGGATAGTCGTGCGGGTAGTCGTTCGCGAACAGGGCGATCGCGCGCCGGTTCGTCACCTGGAAGCCGGACGTGGGGTCGGTGACGCGTCCGCCGACGAGCACCGTCACCGTCCAGGAGAGGATGCGGATCGCGAAGCGCCGCGAAACGGACGAGCGGTAGCCCTTGCGGCCGATGAAGCGCGAGCCGACGGCGATGTCGGCGTGACCGGAGAGGACCGGGCCGGCGAGAACGACGAACTGGGTCGCATCATGCTGACCGTCGCCGTCGACGCGCAGCGCGAGGTCGAAGCCCTGTTCGTAGGCGTACCGGTAGCCCGTCTGCACGGCGCCGCCGATTCCCAGGTTGAACGGAAGCCTGAGCACCCGCGCGCCTTTCGCGGCCGCCGCCTCCGCGGTCCGGTCGCGAGAGCCGTCGTCGATCACGACGATCTCGATCTCCGGATCGGCAGCGCGGATCTCGTCGATGACGTCGCCGATCGACCCCTCCTCGTTGTACCCCGGCACGATCGCGACGCGGCGGAGCGCCGCCAGGCGGGGATCGACGCCGCGCGGAGCGTCCTGCAGCGCCTCAGCCACTGGCCGGCACCATCGCGGGCGCGCGGAGGCCGATCACCTCGAGCAGCCGCCGTGCGCGGTGGACGTAGGTGTGCTCGTCGAGCGCGCGCTCGCGCGCGGCGCGGCCAAGCTCCTCCGTGCGCGCGGGATCGTCGAGAAGCCCGCGATAGGCCTCGACCGCCTCGTCGGCGCTCGACACGACCACCAGCTCCCGTCCCGGCTCGAACCAGCGCTCGATCCCCTCGTAGGGGTTGGAGACGATGGTCGCGCCGGCCATCGCCAGCTCGAACGGACGCGCCGTGGACGAGGCCGGCACGCTCGCGTGGGCGCTGCGCGTGACGTTGAGGTTGATCCGCGCCTCCGAGATCGCCCGCCCGAAGACGTTGAACGGCACGTCGCCGATCTCCCGCGCCGCGCCCGTGTCGCCGCGGAAGTCACGCCCGCCGAGCGCGAAGTCGACGTGCGGGAGCCGCCGGCTCGGATCGCCGACCATCGCCTCCATCCAGTCGCGGCGGAACTTGTCCCCGTACCCGTAGAAGAAGACGTCCATCTGCTTGTCGACCGGGAGCGGCTGGAAGAGCTCCGGGTCGGCGCCCCAGAACACGGCCTCGGCCCGGCGGGCGCCGAGCTCGCGGAGCCGGTCGATCCCGCCCTCCGAGTTCGAGACGACGAGGTCGTACTCCCCCGGATCGGCGCCGTGGTAGTAGTTGAAGCCCGTGTCCATGCCGCCGAACTCGGGCAGGCTCATCGGCACGTCGCCGTCGTAGAACACGACGGGCACGGAGAAGCGGCGTCGCAGCGCCTCCGGAATCCCGCGGAAGTGGCTCATCGGCACGGTGAAGACGACGACCGCGTCGACGTCGCGCTCGCGCTCGAGGATCCGCTCGAGGTGCTTTTGCCAGCGCGGCGTCACCCAGCGCCAGATCAGCTCGCGGACGAGCCGGTCGGGCTTCGTGTCGGGCGGGCTGTCCTCCCGGCGCCGCAGATGCGTGTCGCGCTTCAGGTGGGCGACGAGGTCACGCGCCTTCGCGAAGGTCTCTCCCTCGCGGTAGCACGGGTTGGGCTCGGTCCGCCACCAGGGTGCCTCGACAGCCCGGCCGCGGTACGGCGTGACGATCAGGTCGCAGCCGGCCTCGTGCATGCCTTTCCACAGTTGCCACCAGGCCGGCGTGCAGCCGTAGCGGAAGTCGAGGTCGACGGCCGAGGCGACGGCGAGGATCTTCGGAGCGCGCCTGCTCACCGATTCAGTATGGCGCAGGCCCCTGCGCGCACCCGCGTCGCTTACAGAATCCTGACGGCGTGGCCGCAGCCGCCGAAGGTGGTCAGTACGCGCCGCGTTGAGCGAGAACGGCCGGGATCGTCTTCGCGAGGATCGAGATGTCGAGCCAGATCGACCAGTTGTCCAGGTAGTAGAAGTCGTAGCGGACGAGGTCGTCGAACGAGAGGTTCGAGCGGCCCGAGATCTGCCACAGGCCGGTCATCCCCGGCAGCACGAGGTAGCGCTTGCGGTGCCACTCCTCGAGCAGGTCGTAGTCGCGCACCGGCAGCGGGCGCGGGCCGACGAGGCTCATCTCGCCGCGCAGCACGTTGACCGTGTTCGGGATCTCGTCCAGCGAGTAGCGGCGCAGGAGGCGGCCGACCGAGGTCACGCGCGGGTCGTCGCGGATCTTGAACAGCGCCCCGCCCGCCTCGTTCTTCGACTCGAGCTCCGGCTGGCGCTCGGCGGCGTCGACGTACATCGTCCGGAACTTGAGCATCCCGAACTCCTGCTCGCCGAGGCCGTTCCGGCGGTCGGCGTAGAACACGGGTCCGCGGGAGGTGAGCTTGATCGCGGCCGCGATCGCGAGCCAGAGCGGCAGCCCGATCACGATCACGCGCGCCCGAGACGAGGAGGTCGAACCCGCGCTTGACCATCCAGTCGGCGCCGACGAGCACCGGCGGGCGCAGCTCGAAGAGTGGCGTGCCCTGGCCAGGCACGAACTCGGCGCGCTGGACGAGCAGGTCGGTCGTCTTCGGCGCGATCTGCACCTTGACGCCGGACCGGTGCGCGAGGTCGACGACGTCCAGGAGTTGCCGGTCCGTGAAGTCCGAGTCGGTCACGATCAGCTCGTCGACGTCGTGCTCGGCCAGGATCCCGCGCAGGTCGTCGATCTGGCCTAGCACCGGCAGGCTGATCTCGCCGGGCGAGGCCGCGATCGCGCCGACGAACTCGTAGTCGATGCCGCTGCGGGCCTGACCGAGGGTGCGGTAGAGGTGGACGAGGTGGTCGCCCTCGCCGGCGATCACGGCGCGCCGCCGCACGCCGAGCGAGTGCAGAACCTCGCGCGTGGCGACGTCGTAGCTCGCGCGGAACAGGCCGATCAGGATCGCGCTGATCACGAGCGTCGTCGGAATCAGTCCGAAGGTCGAGAACTGGTGTCCGGTGCCGAGGCCGAAAGCGAGCACGATCAGCGACACGATCACGAGCGACGAGACGATCCGGCCGAAGCCGGGGCGCTGCTCGCGCCGGCTGTACAGGCCCGCTTGCCAGAAGACGAGCACGACGACCAGCAGCAGGAAGGGGAGCCAGTCGGTCTCCTGGTCCCAGAGCAGGCCCGGGAAGACCGGCGAGGTGCCGTAGTAGACCTCGCGGAGCAGGAGCGCCGCGTAGAGCGCGAGCCCGACGCCGACCAGGTCGAGGCCGATGAGCACGACCAGGCTGGCGACGCGGACGACGAGCTGGCGCAGCGGCGACCGGACGAGGAGAGATGCCCGAGCCTGGCGGATGTCGCCGAGGGGAGGCGGCTGCTCTCGGTCGTTCGGGCGCTCCGAGGAAAGAGGCCTTGTAGCCACCGAAACATTGATCTTACTGGCCGGACGCCGCATTCCTGCCTTTCAGGACCTCGTCGAGGGGCAGCTCGGGGGCGACGTCGGCCGAGACATCGGCGAGCTCGTCGAGGTCGAGCGGACGGCACCGCCTGCCGAGCAGTCCGAGCGTGGCGGCGAGAGCCGAGCGCCGGCGCGCCGACAGCAGGTCGGTGTCGTGGAAGTAGACGTGGATCACGCCGTGGCCGAGCGACGGCCCGAGAACCGCACGCGAGGCCATTCCGAGCGAGTGCGTGGAAGGGAGCTCGAGCAGGCGCTCGCCGCTCGGAAGCGCGATGCGCACCGGCGCTGCGGCAGACATGCGCGGCGCGTCGTCTTCGAGGTAACCGGGCCGGAAAGCAGTGGCGCTGCAGTCGGCGTAGCCGGCCTCGGCGACCGCTTCGGCGACCTCCGCGTCCATGTACCAGCCGCCGGCGCAGAAGAGCGTCGCCGCGAGGCCCTTGGCGGCGATCCACTCGGCCTCGCGCCGGACGCGTTCGCCGTGCCCGGGCGAGGCGTCGGGGGGGCGCGCGTGCTCCGGCGAGACGAAGTGCGTGTGGTGCCCCAGAGGGCCCCGCTCGGCCGCTGCGCGTGCCCGTTCGAGCCAGCGCGGCTCGTCCTCGCCAGCCCCGGCATCGGGCGGTCGCATCAGCGCCGCGATCCGGAACCCACCGGGCCGCTTCGCCTGCAACGCGGAGAACCGCGACCAGCACTCGTCGTCGAGCGGACGCTCGACGTGGCAGGAGACGACCGCGTACCGTTTCTGCGGAATGTGCGGCATCTGTGGACTTCTAGCACCGACCGGAGCCGCCGATCCGTCGCTCGTCTCCCGGATGAACGCGGCGCTCGTGCACCGCGGCCCCGACGAAGGCTCGGTCGACGCGTTCGGCCGCTGCGTCGCTCGGGAATCGCCGTCTGCGCGTGATCGACCTCGAGACCGGCAGCCAGCCGGTCGCGAACGAGGCCGGCGACGTCGTCGCGGTCTTCAACGGCGAGCTCTACAACTTCCGCGAGCTGCGGGCCGGGCTCGGTGCGCACGAGGTGCGCGGGACCGGCGACACGCCCGTGATCCCGCACCTGTACGAGGAGCACGGCGTCGCCTTCGTGGACCGGCTGGAGGGAATGTTCGCGCTCGCGCTCTGGGACGCGAGCCGCGAGCGGCTCGTGCTCGCCCGCGACCGGATCGGGAAGAAGCCGCTCGTCCACACCCGGCTCGCCGACGGCTCGCTCGCCTTCGCGTCCGAGGTCAAGGCGCTGCTTCGGCTCCCCGGCGTCCGCCCCGAGCCCGACCCGGCTCAGCTCGACGCGTATCTCGCGCTGCAGTACGTCCCCGGCGGCACGGGCCTGGTCGGAATCGAGAAGCTCCCGCCCGGCCACGTGCTCGTCGCCGAGAGCGGCCGTGTGAGCGTCGAGCCATATGCGGAGCTCGGCGAGCTCGAGCCGCGGAGCGACGCGGAGTGGATCGACCTCGTGCGCGACGAGGTGACCGCGGCCGTCGAGCGGCGGCTCGTCGCCGACGTGCCGCTCGGCGCGCTGCTCTCCGGCGGGATCGACTCGAGCATCGTCGTCGCCGCGATGGCCAGAGCGTCGAGCAGACCCGTTCGGACGTTCACCGTCGGCTTCGACGACCCACGCTACGACGAGCGGCGCTACGCGCGGGCGATCGCCGAGCGATTCGGCACGGAGCACAGCGAGGTCGTGCTCGAGCCCGACGTGGAGGCGACGCTGCCGCGCCTCGCCGCGGCGTACGACGAGCCGCACGGCGACGAGGCGGCGCTGCCGCTGTTCCTGATCTGCGAGGCGGCGCGGCGTGACGTGACGGTGGCGCTGACCGGCGACGGCGGCGACGAGTCGTTCGCCGGCTACGAGCGCTACGCCGCGCACCGTCTGGCCGGGCGGCTGCCGCGCCCCGGTGCGGCGACGGCGGCCAGGGGACTCCGCCGTGCATCGCGCGAGCCGCGTTCGACGGCGACCCGCGCGGCGCGCCTGCTGGAGACGGTCGCAGCGCCGGCAGCCGGAGCGGTACGGACGCTTGATGGAGGTGTTCCCGGCCGATCTCCGAGCCGAGCTCTGGGAGCCGGAGTTCGTGGCGAGCCCGCGCTCCGCCGCCGAGCTGCTCGGCAGCCCCGACCGTCCCGGGATCGCCGGCCTGCAGCGACTCGACATCCGCACCTACCTCCCCGGCGACCTGCTCCTGAAGGCCGACATCGCGTCGATGGCGCACTCGCTCGAGCTCCGCTCGCCGCTTCTCGACCGGCGCGTGCTCGAGGTCGGAACGTCCCTGCCCGAGCGGCTCCAGCTCTCGGGCCGGCGCGGCAAGGCCGCCCTGCGACGCGCGTTCGCCGCCGACCTGCCGCAGGAGCTGGCGACGCGGGGCAAGCAGGGCTTCGGCGTGCCGATCTCCGCCTGGTTCCGAAACGAGCTGCGACCCCTCGCGGCGGAGCTCCTGCTCGACTCGCGCGCGCGGCAGCGTGGCCAGATCCGCCCGGCCGCCGTGAAGCGACTCCTCGACGAGCACGTCTCGGGCCGGGCCGACCACGGTCACCGGCTCTGGTGCCTCGTGATGCTCGAGCTCTGGCAGCGGACGTGGGTCGAGTCCGCACAACCGGTGGAGCCCGCGGCAGCCGTCTCGTGACGCGTCGCCAGTCGTACGCGATCGTGCTCGCGGCGTGCGTGCTGCCGCGCCTCGCCGTCCTGCTCCACGAGCGCGGCGCGATCCTCGCCAGCAACACCGAGAAGTCGGACAGCTTCGCGCTGACCTTCATCCACTCGGGCACGTACGGCTTCATCCCCGGCCAGCCGTCGGCGTGGACGCAGCCCGCCTACTCGTTCTTCCTGATCCCGGTCTACTGGATCTTCGGCCGCAACTGGCCGGCGGTCGGGCTCTGGCAGATCGCCGTGGCGGCGGCGACGGCCTTGATCGTCTACGAGACCGGACGGCGCTTCCTGTCCCCGCGCGCGGGACTGATCGCGGCCGTCGTCGCCACGCTCAACCCGTACCTGGTCTGGCACGACGTCCACGTCAACCGCGAGATCGTCGACCAGGTGCTCGCGGCCGCGATCGTCTACCTGACGCTGGCCGCCGCCGACCGGGCGAGCCGGCACGTCCGCGCGGTGGCGCTCGCGCTCGGGGTCGTGCTCGCGCTCGGGATCCTCGGCAACTCGCGGCTCCTGTTCCTGCCGCTCGTCTGCGCCGGCTTCGTGCTCTGGCAGCGGCGAGTCGTGCTCGCGCCGGCGCTCTGCATCGGCGCGTGCGTGGTCGCGCTCGCTGCCGTGGGCGGTGCGGAACGACGTGTCCGTCGGCTGCTTCACGCTCTCGACCGACACGAAGGCGCTCTGGAAGGCGAACAACGCCAACACGTACGCGATGCTCGCGGCAGGGAAGTGGATCGACGACGTGCCGAACCTCCCCGGTGCGCCGCCGACGCCCGAGCTCGCCGGCGCGATCTACGCCGTCCACCACAAGCTGATCCGCGTGGACGAGTGCGCGCAGCAGAGCTTCTACCGCTCGAAGGCACTCCACTTCATGGTCGACCATCCCGGCGAGAAGGCGAAGCTCGCAGGCCAGGCGGTGCGAATGCTCTGGGACCCGCGCGTCCAGAAGACAGAGGGCCGGCCCGGGGGCCGGCGGCTTCCTCGACCGTGCCCGGACATGGGTGCAGCCGCTGTACGAGATCCCGCTCTACCTGTTCGCGCTCTGGGGGCTGTTCCTCGCGCCGCGCCGGGTGTCGGCGCTCGTGCTGCTGCTGCTCGGCTACCAGACGCTGGTCGCGATCGGCTTCGCGGGCGACACGCGCTACCGCGTCCCGTGGGACTTCCTGCTCGCGCTCGTCGCGAGCGTGGCCGTCCTGCACCTGTGGTCGCGCCTGCGGGGGGCACGCGCGCCGTGAAGGTCGTCGCACGTCCATCGGATCCGCGGGATCGGCGGGTCCGAGCGGCACCTGCTGACTCTGCTGCCGGCGCTGCAGGCGCGCGGCGTCGACGTGTCCTTCGTCGGGCCTGGACGACCCGGACGGGCGTGCTCGAGCCGTTCTACGCCGAGCTCGGCGTGCCGTTCGAACGGCTGCCGGCGCCGCGCGACCTCGATCCCGTGCTCGCCGTGCGGCTGGCGCGGATGCTCCGCTCGCTTCGGCCCGATCTCGTGCACACGCACCTCGTGCACGCCGACGTCTACGGCGCGCTTCGCGCCCGGCACGCGCATCGTGTCCACGAAGCACAACCCCGACCCGTTCCGACAGGGGTCGTTCCGGTTCGTCGAGCGGGCGCTGGCCCGACGGGCGGCGCGGGTGATCGCGATCAGCGAGGCGGTGCGGCGGTTCTCGGTCGAGCAGGTCGGACTGCCGGCGGACAAGGTCGAGGTCGTCCACTACGGTCTCGACGAGCTGCCGGCCGCCTGGGCCGAGAACCCGCCGCTCGAGCTTCGCGACCCGCTGCTGCTCGCCGTGTGCCGGCTGGCGCCGCAGAAGGGGCTCGAGACCGCGGTGCGGGCGCTGACGTCGCTGCCGGACGCGACGCTGCTCGTCCTCGGCGAGGGGCCGGATCGCGAATCGCTCGAAGCTCTCGCGGACTCGCTCGGCGTACGGGAACGGCTTCTGCTGCCCGGCCGGGTCGGCGACGTGGCGGCGCTCTACCGCCGTGCGGCGGTCGTCGTGCACCCGGCGCGCTGGGAGGGCTTCGGGCTCGCGATGCTCGAGGCGATGCTGGCCGCGAAGCCGGTCGTGGCCGCGCGGGCGGGCTCGGCGCCGGAGCTCGTGGCGGACGGCGAGACCGGCCTGCTCGTGCCGGTCGACGACGCGGCCGCGCTGGCCGCCGCCGTCACGTCACTGCTCGACGACCGCGGGCGGGCCGAGGAGCTGGGCCGCGCCGGTTTGGAGCGCGCCCGCACGGAGTTCTCGGTGGCGAAGATGGCCGAGCGAACGGTCGAGGTGTACCTGGAATCCCTGCGTGGGGCTCATTAGGTGGCTCGAGAAGCTCCGCGGCGACGAGCAGGCAGGCGACCAGGAGGAAGAGGAGAGCCCCACACGACTCAGCGCGCGGTCTTCGTGAGCGCCCGCTCGTAGAGCTGCTCGGTCCGCTCGACGCAGCGCGACTCGAGGAACTCCGACAGAGCCCGTTCGCGACCGGCGCGGCCCATCTCGGCGGCGCGATCGAGGTTGCCCGCGAGCTCGGCGATCGCCCGCGCCAGCGGCTCGGCGACACCGGGCTCGACGAGCAGTCCGGTCTCGCCGTCGACGACCAGCTCGCCGAGGCCGCCGATCTCCGCCGCGATCACCGGCCGCGAGCGCTCCATCGCCTCGAGCGCCACCATCCCGAAGCCCTCGCCCATCGAGGGCACGACGATGATCGCCGAGTCCTCGATCGCGCCCTGGATCGGCGCGACGTGCCCGAGGAAGCGCACGGCATCCGCCACGCCCAGCTCCCGGGCGAGCGCCCGCAGCGCAGGCTCGAGCGGCCCGCGGCCCGCGATGTCGAGTCGCAGCCCGGGCACGTCGCGCCGCGCCGCGGCGAACGCACGCAGGAGCACGATGTGACCCTTGATCGGGATCAGCCGGCCGACGCACAGCAGTCGTCGGTGCCGACCCCGTGTACGCCTCGGCCCCGTCCCGGGGAGCGATCCCGTAGTGGACGATCTCGAAGCTGTCCTCGGCGAAGCCCTCTGTCTCCGACAGGTAGTGCGCGAGCCCCTGCGAGATGGCGATGTGCACGTGCGCGAGGCTGGCGACGGCGCGGTCGGCGAGGGCGAACGCACGGCCCTCGCGGAACTCGTTGAAGCCGTGCTTCGTCGACATCCGGATCGGCACGCGCGCCATCGAGCCCGCGATCTGCCCGTAGGCGTCCGCGTGGACGAGGTGCGTGTGGAGGATCTGCGGTCGCTCGTCGGCGAGATAGCGGACGAGCCCGAGGAACGCCGACGCGTCGACGTCACGCGAGATCTGCACGGCGTCGAGCGGCACGCCCTGGTTCCGGAGCGCCCGGGCGAAGTCCCAGGCGCCGGGCTCGTTCTCGTGCAGCATCAGGAGCCGCGTGTCCCAGCCGCGCTCGCGCAGCCGGGGCAGGAGCGAGAGCAGGTGCGCCTCGGAGCCTGAGATCCCGGCCACCTTCTGGACGTGCAGCACACGAACGCCCCTGTCCTTCCTCGCAACACTGTGTTGCAAGGTCATCGCCCGGCCACCTCGAGGACGCTGTCGGCCCAGTGCTCGACCGAGTGGCCCTCCGCGACGCGGTCGTGCAGGGCTTTTCCGAGCTCGGCGCGGCCGAGAGGCGAGAGCGCGGCCAGCTCGGCGATCCGCTCGGCGAGGCCGGCCGGGTCGTCGCGCTCGAACAGCAGCGGAGCGGCAAGCCCGGCCGTGAAGCCGTCGAAGACCGGGTTCGACACGACGACGGGAAGGCAGCTCGCGGCGGCCTCGTAGACGACCTTGTCGGGCGCGCCCGCGACCATGTTGTTCACGAGCGCGCGCGCCCGCGTCAACACGTCGGGCACCTCCGCGCGCCGGACGGCCGGATCGAGCCGCACGCGCTTCTCGAGCCCGAGCCCGGAGACGAGCCGCTCGAGCTCGCCGCGGTGCTCCCGCTCGGCCGCGTTGAGCGCGGGACCGAAGACCTCGAGCCGAACGTCGAGACCGCCGTCGAGGGCGAGCTTCACACCGCGCAGGATCGTCTCGAGCCCCTTCGCGCGCGAGTAGCGGCCGAGGGCAACGAGCCGGAAGTCGCCCGAACCGTCCGAGCGGTCGACGCACGGGAACTCGGACAGGTCGATGCCGTGCCCGATCGGCACCACCTTCCTGGAATCGATGGGGAACGAGCGGCGGTCGACGGTCACGATCGCGGTCGCCGCGCGCGCCGCGGCCTCCAGCGTCCGCGTCCGCGCCCAGTGCGTGTACCAGAGCAGGAGCGGGACGCGGAGCGGCCGGACGAGCGGCGCCGCCAGCACGGCGTAGATGGGGCACATGTGCGCGAGAACGGCGACGGGCCGGGGAGCGAGCTCCCGCGCGAGCGCCGCCTGGAAGCGCGCACCGCGGCCCGCCCGCGTCCGCGACGCGAACGAGAGCGAGCGGCAGTTGTCCGGAAGCGCGCCGGCGACGGTGCGGTCGGCGAGCACGACGACCTCGTCCACCCGGGCCGCGAGCGCGCGGATCTTCGGCACGGTCGCCGCGAGCGCCGGATGGCCCGGATCGACCTGCTGCGTGATGAAGATCAGCTTCCGCATGGCCTCAGAAGAAATCGGTGTCGCCGAGCGTGAACCGCCAGGCGGCCACGTCTGCGTTCAGCGTGCCTGCGAGCGGCTTGCCCATGACGTGCAGCGTGTGCGGCGCGGGGACGAACCCGAGCGAGAGGAACGTCGAGCGCTCGTCCGGCCCGGGCAGCGCGATCATCGCGCGGGCTCTCGAGAGGGCGATCGCACGGCGCAGGAGGTCGCGCGAGCCGCCGACGAGGTCGACGAGCACGGCCGTTTCGATACCGCGGTAGCGCGTCCGCCCGACGACGGCGTGCCCCGTGTCCGAGCGGACGACCCGGTAACCGCGCGGCGAGTCGACGAAGCGCCAGTTGAGGTAGTCCGCGTCACGCACGACGTGGTTCGGCCACCCCGCCGCCGTATCCTCCGCCTCCGCGAACCGTTCCGTCGCCGCCGGCGCGGCCGCCTGCGCCAGCATCGGCCTGACCCAGACGCGCAGCCGGCCGATCTCCGTCCAGCCGAGCGGCCCGAGGAAGATCGGCGCCGTCGGCGCGCTCGCGAACGCGAGCACGGCCGCGACTCCGCGCTCCGCCGCCTCGCGCTCGTGCTTGCGCTCGAGCTCCGCGAAGATCCCCTGCCCGCGCGCCGACGCGTGCGTGGTCGCGTGCACCGAGAAGGTCGCGACCCGCTCCTCCCCGTCGAGCACCATGCGCGCCAGCGAGTGCGCTGCCACGCCGACGACGCGACCCCCCATGCGCGCGACCGACATCAGGCTCCCGGCGGGGTTGCGGCCGAACCACCAGTCGAACTCGTCACCCGTCATCGTCCGGTCGCCCCACGCCTCGCCGAGCAGGCCGAGGTAGGCCTCGCGGTCGGCGGGCTCGTACGTCGCGAGCTCGAAGCTCATTTCGTGGACGTGCCGAGAGCCGCGTTGAACAGCCGCCGCGCGTGCGTGCCGGCGACGGTGTCCTTGAGCGCGATCAGGTCGCAGGCGCCGGAGAGCACGAGCTCGAACGTGCGCGGCGGATACGGCTCGACGTTGTAGCGGTGGAGCTGGAGCGGGTCGGTGCGCGAGCCGTTCCCGCCCGAGATCGACGTGAAGGCGACGTCGTAGCCCGCCTGCTTGAGCAGGCTCAGGTGGACGGGCCGGTAGTGCGCCTCCGAGCCCTTCACGTAGGCGAACGCACGCACCGGGCGGCCGAGGGCCTCTTCGAGCCGAAGCTTCGAGAGCGTGATCTCCCGCGCCGCCTCGTCCACCTCCAGGTCGGCGAGCGGCCGGTGGCCGATCCCGTGCGACTCGACCCGGACGCCCCCGCGCTCGAGCTCGGCGAGCTCGCTCCAATCGAGCGTCCGGTTGACGATCCCGCGGGTCGCGAGGTGCTCGTCGTGCGGAAGCGGCCGCCCCGCCCCGAGGTAGCCGATCGGCGCAAAGAGGACGGCCGGATAGCCGTAACGCTGCAGGATCGGGAGGGCGTTCTCGAGGTTGTCGAAGTAGGCGTCGTCGAACGTGATCAGCACCGCGCGGGGCGGAAGCGACCGCCGTTCGATGTAGTGCGCGATCACGTCGTCGAGCGAGACGACGGTGTAGTCGAGCTCGCCGAGCTGCGCCATCTGCTCGTCGAACTGGCCCGTCGAGACGGTGACCGTGTTGCCGTCCGTGTCGTTGACCTTGTGGTACATGAGCACGCAGAGCGTCCGGTCGTGGACGCCGTCGATGACGCCGGCGCCCGTCGCCGCCTCTCCGATCGAGCGGTAGACGCCGTTCTTCAGCGCCTGCTTGAGCTCGTCCGCGCGCATGCGAGTCCTAGTGTAAGACGGTGTCGACGAGCGCCCGCAGGCGGGCGGCGAACTGCTCCGGCGTCTGGTTCCACTCGGGGAAACGCTCGTGTGCTGCCGTACCGAGCCGCTCGGCCAGGGCGCTGTCCGAGAGGACGCGAACGAGCGCTTCGGCGAGCCCCTGCGTGTGCTCGGGCTCGACGAGCAGACCCTCCCGGCCGTCCTCGACCAGATCGAGGATCCCGCCGGCGCGCGTCGCGACGACCCCGCGGCCGCGCGCGAACGCCTCGATCACGACGCGGCCGAGGCCCTCGTAGCGGGAGGGGAGCACCAGCAGGGTCGATGCGTCGAGCGTCGCTGCGATCTCTTCGGGCGCGAGCTGCTCGTGGTACTCGTCCGCGCGACTCTCGATCGCGTCGCGCTGGGAGCCCTTGCCGACGACGACGAGCTTCGCGTCCGGCGACCTTCGGTGCCGCCCGCCTCCAGGCCTCGGCGAGCCCTTCGACGTTCTTGTAGGGCTCGAGCACGCCCACGAAGAGCGCCGCCGGCCTGGGCGGCAGCGGCTGCACGGGACGCCCGGTGAAGACCGAGAGGTCGCTGTAGGTCGGAAAAACGGCGTCCGGCGGGCGGCCGCGCGCGTGCTCGACCAGCTCCGCCGTATAGCCGGAGAGCGCCCGCACCGCGTCGGCATGCCGGACACCGAACTCGTCGGCGGCATCGACGACCGGCGACAGCAAGCGCCGGGCAGAGGATCCGTAGAGCCGTGTCGAATGCCGCCAGTTTCCGTGGACCTCGGCGATCACGGGGACGCCCGTGCGTCCGGCGATGACGAGTGCCGCCGTGCGCGGGTCCTCGGCGACGATCGCCTGCGGCCGGAAATCGCGGACCGCCCGGCGAACGCGGTACGGCACACGCGCGTAGAACTCCTGGTGCAGCTCGAACCGCCGATCCGAGCCCGTGCCGCGCGCAAGGACGTGGACGTCCAGTTCCTGCTCGATCGCCGTCCACTTCCGCTCGAGACCCGGCGAGAGCGGCAGCGCGTAGCGAGTCGGCCCGACGAAGAGAATGCGCGGCCGGCTCACCGGCGCACCTGCTCCACGAGCTCGCGCGTCCGGCGCGCGTAGTCCTCCGGCGTGGCGATCCAGGGCTCGACGCTCGGTCGCGCAGCCGCGGCGAGGCGCTCCGCCAGCTCACGGTCCGTGAGTACGCGGACGAGCGCGTCCGCGAGCCCCGCCGGGTTCCGCGACTCGACGAGCAGGCCGTTCTCACCGTCCCGGACGAGATCGGTGATGCCGCCCACCCGGCTCGCGACGACCGGCCGGCCGCGGCAGAGCGCCTCGACGACGATCCGGCCGAGCCCCTCGGAGCGTGACGGCAGGACGAGCACGGTGGCGCTGTCGAGCAGGCCGGCGATCTCCTCGTTGGGCACCGACGGCGTCCACTCGACGCCGCCGGGCACGTCTCGAACGAGCCTCTCGACGACCTCGGCCCGGCTCCCCGTGCCGACGATCCGGAGCGTCACGCCCGGCAGGCGCGGCGCCGCGAGCCGCCAGGCGTCCGCCAGCCCGTCGATGTCCTTGTAGCGCTCGAGCACGCCCACGAAGAGCGGCGCCGGCTGCTCGGGCAGCGGCACGACCGGCCCGAGAAAGGCGTCGAGGTCCATGAACGCCGGGAACGTCGCCGCCGGCTCGACCCCGGCCGCGCGCACGAGGGCGGTCGTGTAGCTCGAGATCGTCCGCACCGCGTCGACGCGCCGGATCGCCTCGAGCGCGAGCCGGTCGGTGACGGGCGCCAGCACCTGCCGCGCCTCGGAGCCGTAGAGGCGCGTCGCCGTCCGCCAGTCGCCGTGGATCTCCAGGATCACCGGTTGTCCACGCCGTGCGACGAGAACGGCCATCGCCTCGTAGGGGCTCTGGACGAGCACGGCGTCGGGCTCGAACGCCTCCAGCTCGTGCCAGACACGGAAGGGCAGCTCGGCCCAGAAGCGAGGCCCGTCGAGTGTCTCGCGCGGCGGGACGAGGCGGAACGTCTCGTCGCGCGTCGGCGAGCCCTCGCGCGCGCTCGCGAGCACGCGGACGTCGAGCTCCGCCGCCAGCGCGTCGAACTTCCGCTGCAGGTTCGGCTCGAGCGGCAGCCGGTAGCGGCTGCGCCCGACGATCAGGACTCGCGGCTTGACCACTGCCCCGAGAGCCAGCTTCCGCCCGAACGCGCCGCGATCTCGCCCCGCAGCGCCATCGCCTTCACGTCCATGCGGGCACGCGAGAGTCGCAGCACGGCCTGATGCGTCGTCAGGACGAGGCCTCGATCGTCGACCTTCAACGACGTGATCTCGAACCACCGGACGACGCCGAGTTTGGGCGCCTCGATCCCGGCGTCCGTGACCGTGAGCACCGGCTCGTTCCTCACCAGCAGGCCGATCAGGATCACCGCGATCGGGCCGCAGATCGCCAGCAGCACGATTCCGAGAATCCCGTCGAAGGCCGAGTGCCAGGTGGCGACCAGGTACACGCCCCAGACGGCCAGCGCGACCTGCAGGACTGCGACCAGGCTGGTTCGCAGCTTCGGCAGGTGGACGACGAACGGCTGCGACGCGTTCATGCGACGCCCAGGAGGATCGCTTCGAGCCGCCCGTAGATCCGCTCGGCCGAGAACCGCTCCGCCGACGGGGCGGCCGCCGCGGTCAGACGCGCGCGCAGGGTGCCGTCGGCGAGGAACCGCCGGATTGCCGCCGCCAGCGCTCCCGGATCGCCCGGGGGGACGAGGAGACCGTTCTCACCGTGCGTGACGATCTCGGGAACGCCGCCCACCGACGTCGCGATCGCCGGAGTGCCGACGGCGAGCGCCTCGACGAGCGTGTGCGGGAAGTTCTCCCAGGCCGACGAGAGCAACGCGGCATCCGCGCTGCGGAAGAGGGCCAGCACCTCGTCGCGCGGCAGCGAGCCGAGAAAGCGGACGCGTCCGTCCAGCCCGAGGTCGCGCGCCCGCGCCTCGAGCGCCGCCCGCTCGTCGCCGTCGCCGGCCAGCACGAGGTCGACCTCCGGCACCTCGGCGACGGCCTCGAGCGCGACGCCGAGCGCCTTCGGCGCCGTCATCCGCCCGGCAAACGCGAGCAGGGGCCTGTCCCCGCGAACGCGCTCGGGGAGCTCCGGCAGCGGCGGCATCGGATTCGGCAGCACGGAGATCCTCTCCTCCGGTACGCCCCAGCCGCTGACGATCCGTGCAAGGAACGCGCTCGGACAGACGACGTGCGCGGCGTGGCGGAGCTCGCGGTCGCGGGCGGCACGCAGGGCACGTGCCGAGCCGCTCGACTGGAACTCGACCGGGTCGCCCTCGAACTGGCCTCGGCGGAGCGCCCGCTCGAACGCCGGGTCCTGCGTCAGCTTGGCGACGAACGGCTTGCGCGCGAGCGAGCAGCCGGCGGCCGTGCGGCCGAGCATCCCCGTCGAGTAGACGACGTCGTTGCGAGCCGCCAGCGCACGGATTCGCGACGCGGCCGCGATGTGCCGCACCCCGATGGGCTTCGCGCGCGAAACCCAGTGCACCGGGTATGCCTCGGGCGCGGGCTCGCGGTCGGCCGTCGTCACGACCTCGACCTCGTGGCCCCGGCCGAGCAGGAACCCGGCCACCTCGGGGGCGTGGCTCGCCGGGCCGCCGACATCGGGCGGCCAGATCCCGGAGACGATCAGGACCTTCACAGGAGCCCTGACGCTTTCATCTCGACCGGTGTCGGCGGCGCCACCACGGGCACGGCGTCGCGCGGCGCCCGGCGGATGCGAATGAGCAGCACCGTCCAGAGCGCGCAGAAGACGACCGTCGACACGAGCACGGCGGCGCCGGCGCCGGTCGCTCCCCAGGCGATCCCGAACACGACCACGAGCGGGATGAGGACGATCGACTCGATGCCGTGCGCGAGCACGCGCAGCCCGGGCCGCCCGATCGACACGGGCAGAGACTTCGCCCAGCCCCAGATCACCTGCAGCGCGCCGGCAACGAGGATGAACCGCGCCGCGCCCACGACCGCAGACGCCTCGGCGGCGCCGTTCTGGCCGGGGTAGAACACGATCCGGATCAGGTCGGGCATGAACACGTAGAGCGGCGGCACGACGACCGCCATCAGCACCGTCGCGCCGATCATGTACCGCTTCAGGCTCGCGAAGACCGCGTCGAAGGCACCTCGCGACCAGTCGCGCGTCTGCTCGGTGAGCAGGATCAGCCGCACCGGGGCCGAGAGCGAGGCGAAGCCGTTCTGCGGCGACTGCGCGATGCGGAAGTACCCGAGCTGGGTCGTGTCGGTGACGACGCCGAGCAGGATCGGCGACAGCGTGCCGCGCAGCGAGACGACGCCGGTCGCCAGGCTCGACTGGACGACGAAGCCGAGGATGCCGCGCCGGTGCTGCCCGAGCTCCGTGTGCTCGGCGTGCGGGAAGCGCCGGAAGGCGACGATGCCGGCGACGCCGAGGACGATCGTCGCCGCGGCCTGCGAGACGACGAGCCCCACGACCGCCTGCGTGACGCCGTAGTGCGCACCGATCGCGAGGCCGGCGAGGCGCAGCGCCATCGACGCCGCCAGCAACCAGCCGCGCACGTCGTAGCGTCCGTGCAGGATCAGCGCCGCGCTGGACACCCCCTCCGGGCTCTGCAGGAACGGAAGCAGCGAGGCGATCAGGAACGGAACCTCGAGGTCGTGGCCGCTGAAGATCTTGTCCGCGAACGGCGCGAGCGCGGCCAGCACGAGCATCGCGAGCAGGCCGCCGGCCACCTTGACGACGAGCGCCGCGCGAAAGAGCCGACGCAATCGGCCCCAGTCCTCGGCCGCCGTGTAGTCGAAGCCGTACTTGACGAGCGCCTCCTCGGCGGTGAAGTCGAGCAGCGTCTGGAAGAAGCCCGCCGTAACGATCACCGTCGAGAGCAGACCGAAGTGAAACGTGTCCAGCTGACGCTTCGTCAGGACGGTCGCGAGGAACCCGAATCCGACCGAGAGATAGATGCCCGCCGCGGCAGTAGAGCGGCGCCAGACAAGCGGCAAGCGCGCCAAAGCGGCCAGTATAGTGGCCGCCGGTGGCCGTCCGACCGCACCAGGCACGGGCCGTGGCGGCCGGGCGGACTCGAGACCTCTCCCTCCCGGCCTCGGCCGTGCTCGCCGCCGCGCTGCCGATCCTGTTTCTGCACGTGGACTACCAGCCGGGGTTCACGATCCACACCGGCACGGCAAGCGAGCATCTCGTCCTCTCCGACCTCGCCCTGCTCGCGGTCGGGATCACGGCGCTCGTCGCCGGCCTGCGCCGCGGCTTCGCGCCGCTCCGCGCAGGCTGGCCGGTCTGGATCGCGGGCGGGATCTTCCTCGCCGACGTCCTCGCCGGAAGCGTGTACCCCAAGCTGTGGGCGTCGGGGTACGAGGCTTCGACCCACGCCGTCACGGCGCTCAAGTTCGCCGAGTACGCCCTGCTCGCGCTCTCCGTGCCGCTACTCGTGCGCACGCGGCGGGACGCGCAGTGGGTGGTCGGTTCGCTGATCGCGTGGTCCGTCGTCGCGACCGTGACCGGGATCGCGCAGATCTTCGGCGCCGACATCCTCGAGGCGTGGGCCGCCGGCCGCCGGCAGCCCTCGTTCCTCGGACACCACGACTTCGCTGCGCTCTCGGGCGCGGCGCTCGCGATCTGCCTGGTCGGCATCGCGCTGCGGCCCGTCTGGCGTCCTCGCCTGGCCTTGCTCGCCGTCGCCGGCGTCTCCGGGGTAGTCGGAATCGTCATCTCCGCGTCGACCGCCGACGCGGCGGGGCTCGCGATCGCGGCCGCAGCGGTGCTGCTCGCCGCAAGGCTCCGCCACTGGCTCGACCGGCGGCGCGCACTGGCGATCGTCGGCATCACCGCGGTCGTGCTCGGCGGCGTCTTCGTCATGCGCGCCGGCGAGATCAACCAGTTCCTGCGCTTCGTCGGGATCGGCCAGGCCAAGCGGCAGAACGGCGTCGAGAGCTATGTCCAGCGGACGATGCTCGTCTACATCGGCTGGCGGATCTTCGAGGACAATCCGATCGGCGGTGCGGGCTGGCAGGCGAGTACTGAGCAGCGCGTCTACGGGCCGTATGTGCCGGCCGCACGCCGGGAGTTCCCCGGGACGCCAGCGCTCGCCTTCCCGTCGCCGCAGCACCCCTGGGGCGTCCAGAACGCGTTCGTCCAGGCCATGTCCGATCTGGGAATCGTCGGCCTGCTCACGTTCATCGGCCTGCTCGCGACCGGCCTCGTCATGGCGGCCCGCGTCGCCCTCCGCGCTCCCCCGGCCGTCGCGGTCACGGCGCTCGTCTCGCTCGTCTGGCTCGTGCTCGTGATGGGCGTCCTGAGCGCACTCGGCCTCGTCGCCGGCATCCCGTCGGACGCCCTGCTCTGGCTCGCGCTCGGCTTCTGCGTCGTCGCAGCCGGCGGGAAGGAGCTCGTCCGTGCTCGAGACTAGGCCACCCTCGCTCGAGGAGTGGCCCGGGGAGCTCCACCGGCATCCGAAGAAGAGCTCGGTCACGTACGCGACGCGCGTCCACCTGGCGGAGTGGCTGCAGGCGGAGGCGCAACGCGCGGCGGCGGACTTCGGCCGCTTCCGCGTCCTCGACATCGGCTGCGGACGGAAGCCGTACTACCCCTACTTCGCCGCCGACGCGAGTGAGTACGTCGGTGTCGACATCGACGTCGACAACCCGTTCGCCGACCTGCACGGGCCGATCGAGGACTTGCCCGTCGACGACGCGTCCTTCGACGTCGTGCTCTGCAGCCAGGTGCTCGAGCACGCGGGCGACCCCGACCAGGCGATCAGCGAGCTGCACCGCGTGACGGCGCCCGGCGGGCGCGTCCTCGCCTCGACGCACGGCGTGCAGGTCTACCACCCCGCGCCCGTGGACCACTGGCGCTGGACGCACACCGGTCTCGAGCTCCTCTTCCTTCGGAACGGCAACTGGGCGTCGGTCGACGTGAGTCCTGCGGGCGGTACGGCCACCTGCCTGGCCGCCATGACTGGTATCTACCTCGACATGCTCTTTCGCCGCGTGCACCTGACCCCGGTCGCCAGGGGGCTCGTCTGGACGCTGAACACGACCGGCGCCGGGCTCGACGAGCGGGTCGCCGGGCTCCGCGCCACCCAGCCCGGCTCGATCTTCCTCAACTACCACGTCGTGGCGGAGAGGCCGTCATGAGCCGCCGCGTGCTCGTCACCGGGGGCGGTGGGTTCATCGGCTCGAACCTCGTCCGCGCCCTGCTCGAGCGTGGGGACTCGGTGCGCGTCCTCGACAACTTCGCGACCGGCAACCGCGGCAACCTCGTCGGCCTCGACGTCGAGATCGTGGAGGGAGAGCTGCGGAGCTACGAGCGCGTCCACAACGCCGTGCGCGGGAGCGAGGTCGTCTTCCACCTCGGCGCGCTCGGCTCCGTCCCGCGATCAGTTCAGGACCCGCTGACCACGAGCGCCGTGAACGTCGAGGGCACGCTCAACGTCCTGCTCGCCGCACGGGACGAGGGAGTCCGGCGAGTCGTGTTCGCGTCGTCCTCGTCGGTGTACGGCAGCTCGGCCGAACTGCCCGCGCGCGAGTCGGGACCGGTCGACCCGATCTCTCCCTACGGCGTCGCCAAGCTCGCGGCCGAGCGCTACTGCGTGTCGTTCAGCCGTGTCTACGACGCGTACGAGACCGTCGTGCTACGACTCTTCAACGTCTTCGGGCCCCGGCAGAACCCGCAATCGCAGTACGCGGCCGCGGTGCCGCTCTTCATCACCGCGATCGCAGCCGGCCAGCCGGTGACGATCTTCGGTGACGGCGGCCAGGCGCGCGACTTCACCTACGTCGCGAACGTCGTGGACGCCGGCCTGCTCGCGGCGGACGCCCCGGGCGCGAACGGGCGCATCTTCAATATCGCCGCGGGGGCTCCGCACAGCGTCAACCAGCTCGTCGACACGATCGGCAGCCTGCTCGAGCAGCCGGTCGACAAACGCCACGAGGATCCCCGCCCGGGCGACATCCGCGACTCGTTCGCAGACGTGAGCGCGGCCCGGGAGACACTCGGCTGGGAGCCGCGCGTCGGTTTCGAGGACGGGCTGCGCCTGACGGCCGAGGCGCTGTTTGCCTGAGAGCGTCCGTGTCCTGAGGGTCATCGCGCGCCTGAACATGGGCGGGCCGGCGCTGCACGTCGCCTACCTGTCGGCCGGGCTCCGGAACCGCGGCTACGACACCACCCTCGTCGCCGGCAGCCTCGCGCTCGGCGAGGAGTCGATGGCCGGCGTCGCCGAGCGGCTCGGTGTCCCGGTCGTGACCATCCCGGAGCTGCACCGCGAGATCTCGCCGCTCCGCGACCTCCGCGCGGTACACCACCTCGCCGACCTGATCCGCGAGTTGCGCCCGGACATCCTCCACACGCACACGGCCAAGGCGGGGACGATCGGCCGGCTGGCCGCACGGCTCGCCGGCGACGCGGGGCCACCGATCGTCGTGCACACGTTCCACGGCCACGTCCTCCGCGGCTACTTCGACCCGGTGCGATCGACCGCGTTCCGCCTCCTCGAGCGCTGGCTTGCGCAGCGCACGACGGCCCTGATCGCCGTCAGCCCCGAGGTTCGCGACGACCTCGTCGCGCTCGGGGTCGCGCCGCTGGACAAGTTCACGGTCGTCCGGCTCGGCATCGAGCTCGACGAGCGCGTCGGCGAGAGCAACGGAGACGGAGCACGGCTCGAGACGCGGCGGGCACTCGGGATCCCGGCCGACCGGTTCGTGGTCGGCTGGATCGGGCGCATGACCGGCGTCAAGCGCACGGACGACGTGCTCCTCGCCGTGCGCCGCCTGCGCGAGCGGGGCGTCGACGCGGTCCTGTGCATGGTCGGGGACGGCCCCGACCGCGACACCGTCGAGCGGCGCGCCCGCGAGCTCGGCATCGTTCGCAACAGCCTCTTCCTCGGCTACCAGGAGGAGGTCGCGTGCTACTACGCCGCCTTCGACGCGCTGATCCTGCCGTCGGCGAACGAGGGTACGCCGGTCAGCGCGATCGAGGCGCTCGCCGGCGGTCGGCCGGTGGTCGCGACCCGCGTCGGCGGCGTGCCGGACGTCGTGCGCGACGGCGTCGACGGCTTCCTCGTCGAGCCCGGCGACGTCGACGCGATGGCGGCCCGCCTCGCCGACCTCGCCGCCGACCCGCCCCTCCGGCACCGCATGGGCGAGGCAGGCCGCGCCTCGGTGCACGAGCGCTACTCGGTCGAGCGGCTCCTGGACGACGTCGACCGGCTGTACCGCGATCTCCTCGCGGCCAAGTAAGCGTCTGCTGCCTGGCGAACGAGGCAGGCGCGCTACTCGGCAGTCACCGGCTCACAAACGCCACGCGGCTTCAGCGTCCGCGAAGTCCGGGCTTCGCCCGGGCGTAGCTCGAGCCGCGCGAGCCGCGACCACAAAGGGAAGGGGGCTCATGGGGGAAACCGGCCGTTTCCCCCATGCTCAGTGGGGCAGGTGCTGGAAGGCCGAGAACGACGGCTTCTTCTGGCCGGTCGTCGTCTCCAGGCCGGATTGCCAGCCGGAGAGGTTCGGCTCGTCCCTGAGCAGGAACCAGAGCATGAGCTGGATGCGCGGGTTGTTGCGTGCAATCGCGAACGCCTGTTTGAGGTAGCTCGCCTGCTTCGACATCGAGACCCCGAGGTACTTGTCCGGCGGATTCGTCTGCCAGCCGTACTCGGTGATCCAGATCGGCTTGTTGCCGTAGTACCGCGTCACCTGGTCGATCAGCAGCTGGATGTTGCCGAGTGTGATCGCGGTCGTCGCGTTCAGCTTCGTCGACGGCGTCTCGGTCGGTGTGAGGGGGTACGGGTGGTGCGCCCAGGCGTCGAAGTACTTGAGACCCGCGGCGTGGACCGCCTTGAGGAAGACGAGCGGCGATACGGACGCGCGGGCCTGGTTCGGGTTGTTGTTCCCACGCGGAGCGGTCAGCCCGCACGCGACCTTGTCGCCGCTCACCCGCGCGGCGTGCACGCCCGCGTAGACGGCCTCGCAGATCTTGGCGTAGTCGATCGCGCTCTGGATCACCCACTTCCCCTTGACACGCTTGTACTGGGGCGTGAGGAAGACGGGATTGTTCGGCTCGTTCCACGCGCCCCAGAGCGTCACGAGGGGCAGGTGGGCACCGCTCGTCGACGTCCACGTCCCGCTGTAGCGCGTGGCAGCGGCGAGGGCGAAGCTGCGCAGCGCGGTCATGTCCCTCGGTGCATGGTTCTTGCCCGCCCCGCCGTTGGCCCAGCCCGGCGTGTCGATGATCGAGAACAGCACCTGCAGGTGGTACGTCGACGCGAGCTGGACGATGCGGTCGTAGGGAGCCCAGTTGTACGCGGAGTCGTTCGGGTCGGTCGGGTTGAACGGCTTGCGCGTGGCCACGCCGAGCGCGCCGCCGCCCCAGTGGAGGTTGAGCCGGATCACCTGCGCGTGGAGCGAGCTGAAGGTCGCGAAGCTGGAGGCGGTGCTGCCGTAGAGCGTCACGCCCTCGTCGTAGATCCCGACGAGCATGTGCGTGGACGCGGTCGACGCGGACAGGGTGGACGCAAACGCCGCCAGCGCCGCCACACCCGCCGCGCACGCGACGGCCAGCTTACGCGCCAAGGATCCCGGCCCTGACCTGGATCGAGTCGACCAGGCGGCGCAGCCCGTCCTCGAGCGACACCTCCGGCTCCCAGCCGAGCACCTGCTGCGCGCGCGTGATGTCGGGCTGGCGCACCTTCGGGTCGTCGACCGGCAGCGCCTCGTGGACGATCTCGCTCGACGAATCCGTCACCCGCAGCACCGTCTGCGCCAGCTCGAGCACCGTGAACTCGCCCGGGTTGCCGAGGTTGACCGGGAGGTGCTCCTCGCTACGGGCGAGCAGGTGCAGGCCTCGGATGAGGTCGTCCACGTAGCAGAAGCTCCGCGTCTGCGAGCCGTCGCCGTAGATCGTCAGCGGCTCGCCGGCGAGCGCCTGGCGGACGAAGTTCGGAATCGCGCGCCCGTCGTGCGGGCGCATGCGCGGGCCGTACGTGTTGAAGATGCGGACGATCGCCGTGTCGACGCCCTGCTGGCCGTGGTAGGCCATCGTCAGCGCCTCGGCATAGCGCTTCGCCTCGTCGTAGACCCCGCGCGGGCCGATCGGGTTGACGTTGCCCCAGTAGCTCTCCGGCTGCGGGTGGACGAGCGGGTCGCCGTAGACCTCGCTGGTCGAGGCGAGGACGAAGCGGGCGCGCTTGTGCTTCGCGAGCCCGAGCGCGTGGTGCGTGCCGTACGAGCCGACCTTCAGCGAGTGCAGCGGCTCGCGGAGGTAGTCGATCGGGCTGGCGAGCGCGGCGAGGTGGTACACGGTGTCGACCGGCTCGTCGACCTCGAGGTGGTCGACCATGTCGTGGTAGACGAACACGAAGTCGTCGGAGCGGATGTGCTCGACGTTCCGCAGCGAGCTCGTCTCCAGGTTGTCGACGCACACGACCCGGTCGCCCCTCGCGAGCAGGTAGTCGCAGAGGTTCGACCCGAGGAAGCCGGCGCCGCCGGTGACGACCGAGGTGGCCACTGAGTCATGCTAGCCAGGGCATGTGGGGAAACGGCTCGCGAACGGCCAGATTTACTGTCATTTAACGCCGTGGCTACAGACGCGACCTTCGACCCCGACTTCGTCGGGCCGCGACACCGCTTACGCGAGTCGCTGCTGCTCGCGCTGCTCCTCTCCGGTCGTCCCGGCCGCGAGCTCTTGAACGTGGGCGCCGGCCAGGGCACGTTCTCGCAACTGCTCGAGGCGCGCGGATTCGAGGTGACGAGCGTCGATCCATCGCCGGAGGCGGTGGAGCTTCTCCGCGCGCGAGCGACGGGGCCGGTGCTGGCCGCGGCGGCGGAAGCGCTGCCGTTCGCGGACGCGTCGTTCGACGGAGCCGTCCTCGGCGAGGTGCTCGAGCACGTCGAGGACGACCTCGCGGGGCTGCGGGAGGTGGCGCGAGTCGTCCGGCCGGGCGGCCCGATCGCGATCTCCGTTCCGGCGAACCCGGACTGGTTCGGCCCGAGCGACGAGTGGGCCGGGCACTTCCGACGGTACACACGCGCCGCTCTGCTGGAGCTGTGCGCCGACGCCGGGCTCGACGTCGAGCGGCTCCGGCCCTGGGGCTTCCCGGTCTCGAGCTTCTACCACCGGCGGATCTACGAGCCGCGCCTGACAGCCCAGGGGCCGGCGGCCCCGAGCCGCGCCCAGCGCCCCGCCGTCGCCGTCCTCGGCGCGGTGCTCCAGGTCGACCGCCTGTTCGTCGGCGTCGAGCGCGGCGCGCTCGGCTACCTCGCGCTCGCGCGCGTAACCGCCTAGCCGGCTCACGTTTACGGCCGCCGACCGAGCTTCCCGGCCCGGAGGCCACTCTCGCCGGCCCGACGTTCGAGGAATGGCTCGCGAGCGAGCCCGGTTAGGCGATCTTGACCGAGAAGGAGCGGCTGATCCTGGCTCCCTTGTAGGTGGCGGTGATCGTGCCGGTGAAGCGTTCGCCGTGTGCTGACTTGGGAAGTTGCCAGGTGCAACTGGTCTTGCCGTTCGTCCGGCTGGAGCGGCGTGCGGCCCTGAGCGGTTTCCCGTTCAGCTTGCCGGTGCAGGCGACCTGTCCCTTGATCGTGTGGCCGGTCCTGCGGTTCTTGACGGTGGTCGAGACGGTGAATGCCTTGCCGGCGATCCCCTTGCCGACGGTCAGTCCGCTCGTTGTCAGTTTCGGCTTGGCCGTCGGCGGGGGCGGAGGTGGCGGCGGGGGCGGTGGCGGCGGCGGTGATGCGGGCGCCTTGGCTTCGATCGACAGGGTGGCCGTCGCCTGCCCGGCCAGGTCGGTCATCGTCACGGTGTACTTCGCCTTCGGCCGCGCCGCCTTCGGCGTGCCCGAGAGCACACCGGTCTTCGGGTCCAGGCTGAGGCCCGACGGCAGCGTCGGCGAGATCGCGAAGCTCGCGTCCCCGGTGCGGCGAAGGCGGGTGGGCTTGACCGCCGACAGCGGCTTCCCCACCGTCGCGACGACGGACGAGACGTAGGCGAGCTCGGGCGTTCCGAACCCGTACACGACGGAGATCGAGCCGTTGCCCGGAGCCGGGTTCCCGTTGGCATGCGGACTTCCGACGATCACGTCGGGACGGGCGTCCCCGTTGACGTCGGCGCCGCCGCCGACGTACGTGCCGGCCTGGGCCCCGGGCGTCGCGCCGTCGGCCCGGAAGCCGGCGAGACCGGGTGAGGCGAGGTCGACCGCGGCGGTGTCGCTGCGTGCGCGCCCGTAGACGACGTAGGCAGCTCCGGCCAGGGCTCTGCCGTTGCCGGCGTGGGGTGCACCCGCGACCAGATCGGCCCGGCCGTCGCCGTTGACGTCACCCACACCCGACACGGCGTTGCCAAGCCAGTCTCCGGCAACGGCGCCGTCGATCTCGAACCCGTAGGCGCCGATCTGCGACAACGGAAACCCGCCCGAGGACGCGGCGCCGAAGATCACGTACACCGAGCCGGCCGCGGTCCTGCCGTGCGGGCTCGCGAACGGCGCGCCCACGACGACCTCTGCGCGTCCATCGCCGGTCATGTCGCCGACCGCCGCGACCGAATCGCCGAAGTAGTCGCCCTTGGCGGCGCCGTCGATCCTGAATCCGCCCGCACCGAGCGCAGCCAGGGAGACGGTCGCTGTGGAAGTCTTGCCGTAGACGACATAGGCGGAGCCCGAGTCGGTCCCGTTGGCAGCGGTCGCATCGCCGACGATCACGTCTGCGCGGCCGTCACCGTTCACGTCACCCGTTGCGACGGCGCCTGTGTCGCCGTCGATCCGGAAACCTGCGCTGCCGAGGCCCGCCAGATCGATCGTTTCGTTCGCGCCGCGAGGGCGCCCGAACACGACGTAGGTGCTGATTCCGGCCCGGACGACCACATCGGCGCGGCCGTCGCCGTTCACGTCACCTCCGGCCACCGGCCCCGTGAGGTCGTGTGCGATCGGGCCGTCGATCTCGAACCCGTAGGCGCTGATCTGCGACAACGGAAACCCGCCCGAAGACGGGGCACCGAAGATCACGTACGCCGCGCCCGCCGCGGTCCTGCCTTGCGGGCTCGCGAACGGAGCGGTGACGGCAACCTCCGCCAGGCCGTCGCCGGTCATGTCCCCGAGCGAGGCGACGGACTCCCCGAAGAAGTCGCCGGCGGCAGCGCCGTTGACACGGAAGCCGCCGGTGCCCAACGCGTTGAGATCGACCGTCCCCGGCGACCGTCGGCCGTAGACGACGAACACGGAACCGGACAACGGCCCGTTTCCATCCGCTTCCGGCGCTCCCAGGATGATGTCGTTCAGGCCGTCTCCGTTCACGTCGCCGGCGGACGCGCCGGACTGGATGTCGAGTCCCGGCACGCCGGGGATACGCAGGTTCGCGCCGTTCAGCAGGTCGACGATGCCGGTCTGCTGAGGCAGCGTGGCCGGCCGGCCGCTGGCGCCCGGAACGACCACGACGAACGCGCACAGCAACAGGGCAACTCCACCCCGACGGATCAGTCGAGCCATCGTGCCGACACTCCTCTCCCCCTTCGAACGACCGACCCGACTCTTGCACATGGCTCGAGCAGCCGCAAAGTCTCGCCCGACTCGCGGTCGTGTCCCTCGAGCGCCTGTCCTAGACTCGGCGCGTGGCGACGTGCCCTGCCTGTGGCAAGGAGCTTCCGGGCGAGTTTCCGTTCTGTCCTTTCTGCACGGCGTCGCTGACCGAGCGGCCCGCCGCTCCGGTGCGCGAGGAGCGGAAGGTGGTGTCGGTGTTGTTCTGCGATCTGGTCGGGTTCACGGCGGCGTCGGAGCGCGCTGATCCGGAGGACGTGCGCGCGCGCCTGCGTCCGTATCACGAGCGGCTACGGGTCGAGATCGAACGGTTCGGAGGAACGGTCGAGAAGTTCGTCGGCGATGCGGTGATGGCGGTGTTCGGCGCGCCTGTTGCCCACGAGGACGATCCGGAGCGGGCCGTCAGGGCGGGTCTTCGCGTTCTGGATGCGATTGTCGAGTTGAACGACACTGCGCCGGACCTGCGCTTGCAGGTGCGGGTCGGGGTCAATACGGGTGAGGCGGTCGTTTCCCTCGACGCGCGGCCGGAGCGAGGGGAAGGGATCGTCGCCGGGGACGTCGTGAACACGGCAGCGCGGATCCAGGCGGCGGGGCCGGTGGATGGGGTCGCCGTCTCCGAGGAGACCTATCGGCAGACGGAGCGGCTGTTCGTCTACGAGCAGCTCGAGCCGGCGGAGATGAAAGGGAAGACCGAGCCGGTGGCTCTCTACCGGGCCGTCGAGGCGCGGTCGCGGTTCGGTTCGGACCTGATCCGGGCGCAGACGAGCCCGTTCGTCGGCCGGGACGTCGAGCGAAGCCTTCTGCAGGGCTTGTTCGACAGGTGCGTACGTGACTCGCAGACGCAGCTCGTGACGCTCGTGGGCGAGCCTGGGGTCGGGAAGAGCCGCCTCTGCGCAGAGCTGTTTCGCTATATCGACGAGCACGCGGAGATCATCCGCTGGCGACAGGGGCGGTGCTTGCCCTACGGGGACGGGATCACGTTCTGGGCGTTGGGCGAGATCGTGAAGGCGCACGCCGGTGTCTACGAGTCCGACTCGCCCCAGGTGGCAGCGCAGAAGCTGGAGGCGGTGCTGCCCGAGGTCGAGGAGCTCGCCTGGCTGCGGGCGCGCCTGTTGCCTCTGCTCGGAATCGACTCGGGCCAGCCCGCCTCTCGGGAGGAGTCGTTCACCGCCTGGCGCCGCTTCGTCGAGGCGATCGCCGCGGACGGCCCACTCGTTCTCGTGTGGGAGGATCTGCACTGGGCGGATCCTTCGCTGCTCGACTTCGTCGCCTATCTGGCCGAGTGGGCGGAAGGGGTGCCGTTGCTCCTCCTCTGCACCGCACGCCCGGAGCTGTACGAGAAGCACCCGGGCTGGGGGTCGAGCACGCGCAACGAGACGAGGATCAACCTGTCGCCGCTCTCCGACGCCGAGACCGGGCAGCTCGTCTCGGCGTTGATGGCGAAGACCGTCACCGGCGAGGTCGAGCAGGCGATTCTCGAGCGCTCGGGCGGCAACCCGCTCTATGCGGAGGAGTTCGTGCGGCTGATCGCCGACCGAGGCCTCGAGGACCGCGATGGAGGGATGGCCTTCCCCGACAGCGTGCAGGCGCTGATCGCCGCCCGCCTCGACACGCTGGCGGTCGAGCGGAAGGCCCTGCTCCAGGACGCCTCGGTGGTCGGCAAGCTGTTCTGGGCCGGCGCTGTCGCAGAGATGGGCGGCCGTGACCTCGCCGAGGTCGAGCTCGCCCTGCACGAGTTGTCGCGCAAGGAGCTCGTCCGCCCTGCGCGCACCAGCTCGATGGAGGGCGAGAAGGAGTACGCCTTCTGGCACGCACTCGTCCGCGACGTCGCCTACAACCAGATCCCGCGGGCGTCACGAAGCCGCCGTCACCGCGCCGCCGCCGCCTGGATCGAGCGCAAGGCCGGCGAGCGGGTGGAGGACCTGGCCGAGGTGCTCGCCCATCACTATCTGGCCGCGCTCGAGCTCGCCGCGGCTGCCGACGACCGCGAGCAGACAGCCGAGCTCGCGGCACCCGCGCGGCGGTATCTCGCGTTGGCCGGCGAACGGGCGCTCGCGCTCGACGTGGCAAGCGCGGAGGCGAGTCTCGCCAAGGCACTCGAGCTCGCCCCCGCAGGCCACCCGGAGCGCGCCCAACTGCTCGAGCGCTGGGCGCAGGCGGCGCAGCAGCAGGGCAGACAGCAGGAGGCGAGGGCCGCGCTCGAGGAGGCGATCGACTTCTACCGCGAGCGTAGGGAGAGCGTTGCGGCCGGACGAGCGCTGACCCAGCTCCTGATCGTGCACTCGAGCCTCGGCGACGCGCGCCGCATGGAGACGATCGCCGAGGCGATCTCACTGCTCGAGGCAGAGCAGCCCGGTCCCGAACTCGTCGCTGCCTACGGTGAGCTGGCAGGCGTCCACGCCATCCTCTACAGCGCGTTCCCGGAGGCGATCGCCGCAGCCGAGCACGCGCTCCGGCTCGCCGCCGAGCTTCGCCTCCCGGAGCCAACCCGCGCGCTCGGTTTTGGCGGTCTCGCTCGTGCGATCCTCGGCGAACGGCAGGGTCTAGACGAGATGCGCCGTGCGCTTGCGCTCTCGATCGAGCGGGGCAGAGGCCGCGACGCTGCCGTCATCTACAACAACCTCGGCGAGACCCTAGGACTCTACGATGGACCTCCGGCGGCGCTCTCCGTCTGCCGCGAGGGACTCGACTTCTGCGAGCGGCGCGGGATCGCCGAGTTCGCGCTCGCGATCGCCGTCCTGAGCCTCAACTTCCTCGCCGCCTGCGGGCGCTCGGAGGAGGCGCTGGCCGAGGTGGAGCCGCTGGCAGCGCGGGCGGAGGCGATCGGTGCTGCGCCGTCCGTCTGGGCGCGCTCGGTACAACTGCTGTTACTCGCCGAGCGCGGCGAGCCAGGCCGAACAGCTGAAGACGCCGAGCGCCTCGCCGCGATGTCCCGCGGGACCGCCGAGCCGCAGCAGATCGCGATCGGGTTCACGGCCGCAGCACAGCTGCTGCTCGCGCTGGGCGAACGCGAACGGGCGCTCGAGCTCCTCCGGGAGCTCGAGCAGGTCGCGGGAACCCGCGCCGACTCCTCCTACACCGCGAGCCTGCCCGGACTCGTGCGCTGCGCGCTCGCCCTCGACGACACCGAGCTCGCCGCACGCCTGGTAGAGGGCATCGAACCGCGCACGCCACTCGCCGAACACGCCCTCTGCTCCACTCGCGCCGCACTCACCGAAGCCGCGGGCAATCCCGCCGAGGCGGCCGGACTCTACGCAGAGGCGGCCGAGCGCTGGGCGAAACTCGGAGATGTGCCGGAGCGCGCCTACGCCCTACTCGGGCAGGGCCGCTGCTTACACGCGCTCGGCCGGCCGGAAGCCGAGCAGCCACTCCGTGAGGCGAAGGAGCTGTTCCGGTCGATGGGCTACAGGCCCGCGCTCGCCGAGACCGACGCCCTTCTCGAACAGACGACCGCGGCCGCCCCCTAGTCAGCGGCTCGGGGCCGGCGCCCGAAGATCACTAGACAACCTGCAAAATGCGCCGTCTCAGCGCAGGTCCTTGTTCGACTCCATGTCGAACCACATCGCGAAGAGCGTGAACTGGACGCCGAAGATCAGCAGCAGCGCGATCAGTACGGACGTCGCCGTCGGGATCACGTTGCCGAGGATGCGCAGGACGATCTCCGAGATCCCGAGGCCGAGGCCGGCGAAGAAGAGCAGCATCCCGAGCCCGTAGAAGAAGACGAGCGGGTGGAAGTCGCGGATCACGTACTTCTCCTTCATCCGCCAGAAGAACGCCTTCGTCAGCAGCCAGGAGATGCGCGGCACGACGTGGTGGAGGCGGATGCCCGAGGTCTCGCCGACGTTGTAGATCGGCCGTGACTGCACGTCGCGCACGCGGGCGTTCCACACGTTCAGGTGCACGAGCAGGTCGTTCGGGAAGCCGTAGCGCGGATAGACGCGGTCGAGGTCGAGCGACTCGAGCATCGGCAGCGCGATCGCCGTGTAGCCGGCCTGCGAGTCGGCGACGTGCCAGTAGCCGGACGCGATCTTCGTCAGGAGCGACAGCACCGCGTTGCCGAGGTAGCGCGAGTGCGGGATCAGCTCCCACGCCTGGCCGGTGAAGAGGCGGTTCGCCTTGGCGTAGTCGACCTCGCCGCGGGCGACCGGCTCGGCGATCGACTCGAGCTCGGCCGGATCCATCTGGTTGTCGGCGGCCATGACGCAGGTGACGTCGATCCGCTCCTCGACGGCCCGCTTGTAGCCGGAGACGATCGCCGCACCGACGCCGCCGTTGCGCTCGTGCGTGACGAGGACGACGCGAGGGTCGGCCTCGGCCGCGGCGCGCGCGGTCGCGGCGGTGTCGTCGGTCGAGGCGTCGTCGACGACGATGATGCGGTCGACCAGGTCGGGGATCCCCGCGAGCGTCTGCGGCAGCAGGACCGCCTCGTTGTAGGCCGGCACCACCACGGCAACGCGCTTGCCGTCGAGCATCCGGGGAGACTACGTCGAAGCTTGGTGCGAGCGCACCTGTCCGGCGACCGGCTCCCAGAAGATCGCCGCCAGCAAGCCGAGGACGAGGCCGATGATCGCGCCGATCACGACGCCCGAGCGCCGGCTCGGCCCGCCCTGGCTCGCCGACTCGGGGTTGGAGACGATCCTCGGCGACTCGATGCCCAGCGCCTGCGGCGATCGACTGCCGGGCCGACGTGATGTCGCTCTGGGAGGCGAACCGCTCGTTGGACAGCGTGGAGATGATCTGGGCGTAGTTGGCCACGAGCGCCTGGTTCGCGGCCGAGCCGGCCAGCGCCGCCTGGGCGTTCTCGGCCGCCCTCAGCCGCGTGTTGACATCGACGATCTGGGCCTGCTCCTGGTCGAGACGGTCCTGGATGATCTTGATCTTCTGGGCCGGGTACGGCTGGAACTCGTTCACGATCAGCCTGGCGAGATCCGCGGCGGCGATCTGCACTCCGACCTTCTTCGGCCCGGTCACGGACAGCAGCATCAGCGGCGCCGGCTGGCCGATCTTCGTGCCGGTGAGGCCGAGGATCGGCTTCACCGAGATCCCGCCGTTGAGCTGTGCGACCGTGAGGCCGGACGCGTGCGCCGCGTGCTTGAGCGACGCCAGCTGGTTGATGTACGCGGTCGCGAGGCCGAGGCTCGTCGGCGGGCTGGAGATCTGGGCGCCGCTCGCCGACAGCGGCTGGCCGAGATAGACCTCCGCCGTCGCCTTCCACTGCTTGCCGCCCCCGAGCGACAGGAGCAGGCCGACGATCGCGCCGGCGACGAAGCCGATCAGCAGCAGCCACCAGCGCGCGATGACCGCGCGCCACAGGCGTCCGAGGTCGACCTCCTGCTCGGCGTCGGGATCGCGCGCGCGGTCGGGCTTGTCCGTGGATGCCGCGCTCACTGTCTTTCCCGCGGCACCCTGGCAACGCCAGGATGCCTCGCAAGGGGGCACCTCTCGGTTCCCCCGAACCCCCCTCCCCTTCGCTTGAGCAGGCTCGCGCTCATTGGGCGGCGACTTTAGCCGAAGCCCACTCCCACTGAGCCGACAACCCGTCCTCGAGCGAGACCTGCGGCGACCATCCGAGCTCGTCCCGGATCCGCGTCGTATCGGCGCTCGTCCGCCGCTGGTCGCCCGGCACCGGCTCCTCCTCCCGGAGCTCGAGCTGCCGGCCGGAGATGCGCTCGAAGAGCGCGATCGCCTCCCGCATCGACGCCTCGACGCCGCCGCCGACGTTGTAGAGGCCGTGTCCGCGCTCCATCGCGAGCACCGTCGCGGCAACCACGTCGCCGACATACGTCCAGCCCCGCGTCTGCGCTCCGTCCCCGTACAGGTCGAACGGACGGCCCTGGGCGAGCGCAAACGCGACGCGCGTGAAGGCCATGTCGGGGCGCTGGCGCGGGCCGAAGGCGTTGAAGTAGCGGAGGACGACGAGGTCGAGGCCGAAGCTCCGCTCGTACGCGCGCGCGAGATGCTCGGCCGCGAGCTTCGTGATCGCGTACGGCGAGATCGGCTCCGGCACCGTGTCCTCGGGCGTCGGGAAGCGCTCGGCGGCACCGTAGACCGACGACGAGGAGGAGAACACGACGCGGACGCCGCTCTCGACCGCCGCCTCGAAGAGCCGCTGCGAGGCGAGCACGTTGTTGCGCACGTAGAGCGGGAAGACGTCGCCGAAGCTGCGCACACCGGGCTGGCCCGCGAGGTGGAACACACCGTCGAAGCCGGCCAGGTCGATCGCATCCTCGGCCAGGTCGATCCGGAGGACGTCGAGCCCGAGCGCGTTCTCCTCCTTCAGCTCGCGGTCGTACGAGTCGCTGAACGAGTCGATCCCGACGACGTCGTGGCCGGCCGCGACGAGCGCTTCCGCCAGGTGCGAGCCGATGAAGCCCGCCGCCCCGGTAACGGCATATCTCACCGCGGGACCATCGCATAGATCCGTGCGTAGCCGACGAGATAGACCCGGAGGCCGTCCGAGACGACCGGCGAGTACTTCCCGTCCGGGAAGCTCCAGACGAGCTTGCCCGTCCGTGCGTCGAGGGCGTACGTGCGCTGCTTCAGGGTGGAGAAGTAGACGAGGTTGCCGAGGACGGTGGCCGAGCCCGAGATCGGCCCGTTCGCCTGGAACTGCCAGCGCACGTCGCCGGTCGCCGCGTCGAAGGCGGCGAAGCGGCCGCTGTAGGAGCCGATCAGGACGAGCAGCTTCCAGATCGCAGGCGAGCCGTAGACGTACCCGCCCGTCGAGTGCGACCAGCGCAGATCGCCGGTGCGTGCTCCGAACGAGTAGACCTTGCCGTCCGTCGAGCCGACGTAGACCCGGCTGTAGGCGGCGGCCGGCGTCGAGTAGAACGTCCCGCTTCCCCCGAGCCGCTGCTGACCGGAGGCGCGCCAGAGCTCTCTCCCCGTCAGCGCGTCGAGGGCGTAGACGTGGCCGTCGTAGGAGCCGACGTAGAGCCGCCGGCCGTCGACTGCGACACCGCCCTTGACCTTGCCGCCCGTCTGGAAGCTCCAGCGCTGCTTGCCCGTCCGCGCGTCGAAGCCGTACACGTTGCCGCGCCAGTCCCCGACGTAGACGAGGCCGTTCGCGACGAGCGGCGACGACTCGCTCGGCCCGATCGTTCGCCGCCAGCGCACCTTTCCCGTGTTCGCGTCGAAGGCGACGATCTGCCCGTCGATGTTCGAGCTGGTCGAATTGCAGGGCGGCCGGTTCAGGAACGCCTCGTAGACCACACCGCCGGCGAGCGCGGGTGAGGCGGCGACGCAGCGGCCCGAGGCGTAGTGCCAGTCGAGGTGCCCGGTCGCGGCACGGATCGCGAACAGCGTGCCCGTGTTGTTCGCGACGTAGAGGCGGCCGTAGGCGATCGAGGGCGGGAACTCGACGAGAGAGTGCGCCCGGAAGGACCAGCGCTGCCGAAACGGCGGGCGGAGCGTGCTCGGGAGGAAGTGCAGGCGCTCGGCGTCGAGCCCGAACACGGGCCAGTCGATCGCTGCAGGCTGCTTCGTCGGCGGCGGCGGGGGTGCCGGCGCCGTCTGCGTGGGAACGAACTCCTGCGTCGACGAGCCACGCACGTCCGCTCCCTGGTGGCGAACGTAGAGGACGTAGCCGGCGGCTGCGCCGGCGAGGGCGAGCAGCACCGCAGCGACGAGGATGAGCAGCCGCTTGCGGGTCACCACCTAGAGGCCGGTGACGGAGCCGAGCGGGATGGTCACGGCGCGCCGGCCGGAGTTGCCGGCGACGAGCGTCGCCTGCCAGGTGCCCGGCGGGGTGACGAGCACGAGCCTGCCGGTGAGCGGCTGATGGCCGAGGTCGCGGTAGCGGCGCTTCGTCCCGTCGTCGAGCCGGACGACGAAGTGCAGCCAGGGTGTCCCCTCGTCGGTCGCGCTCCAGACGAGCGTCCGCTTCCCGGCCAGGTGCGCGTCGACGACCGGCGGTGCGAGCGCCCTGATCACGACCTGGCGCAGCGAGATCTTCGTGCTGTTCCCGGCCGCGTCGACGGCGGTCAGAGCCGGGTAGTACGTCCCCGGAGCCCGCAGGCCCGGCGACCACGTGATCGACTGCGTGCCGTGCCCGAGCGAGACGGACTGCGTCCGCCCGCCGGCGCGCAGCGTCACCGTCGAGAGCTTCGACAGCCAGAAGGTGAACGTGGCCGCGTCGAGGTAGCCGTCCTGCGGGTCGGGATAAATGACGATCGGCGCCGCCGCCGCGCCGGCCGTTGCCGCCACGCTCGGCTTCACCACGGGCGCCTGGGTCTCGTAGGACTGGAACTTCGTCGCGGCGTCGCTCCACGTGGCGTCTCCCGTGCGCGCCGCGAGCCGGCGCAGCAGCTGGACGACGTAGTCGTGGTACGAGAGCGGTGCCTCGCCGCCGCCGAGCGAGTAGAGCGACCAGAAGCCCGTGTCGAACCGCGGCAGGAGCGCTTCGGCCGTCGCCTGGAGCTGCGCTGCGAGCCCCGCGGCGCCGGTGTTCCCGGAGATCTGCGCGTAGTCGCCGATCGAGATCACGCTCTGGAGCTGAGCGTTCAGGACCGGCGCGGCGTCGAAGCTGTAGAGCTTGATCCACGGCCCCTGCGGCAGCGCGCGGACGAGGCGGCCGGGAATCGCCGCGTACGCCTGGTCGGCGGCGTCCAGCAGGCCCTGGTCCGCCGTGGCCTGGCCCGTGCGGGCGAGCGCCTGCGCGGCAACGGCCTGCGCCATCCCCGAGCGCCAGGGCGGTGTGCCGTGACCGAACGGGAACGGGTACGACCAGAGCAGGCGCCCGTCGACCGGGACGCCGCGGGCGACGAGCGCGTCCGCGAGCGCCTTCGCCTGGTCGGTCTTCCCGGCGAGGATCAGCGTGTTCAGGGCACCGAAGTCGCCCAGCGGGTGGAACTCGTAGCCGTGACCGGCCACGAACCGGTACAGAACCCCGTCGTCGCCGTACTTGTCCGTCCCCGACGGCGGCAGCGGGTGGACGGCCAGCTCCTGCGTGTTGAACTCGAGCATCGAGAAGAGCGTCAGCGCGTACTGGGGCGTGTAGGACGAGGCCTGTCCGGCGATGTCCGCGAGCATCGCGGCGAGGGTCTGCGCGCGGAGCGGCGGGATCGCCGGCAGCTCCGTCACGGCCTTCGCGGCGATCGCCGCGTACCCGTCGGCAGTCGGCTGGTCGAGCTGTCCCGAGGCAACCGCCCTGGCGAGCCCCTGCCGGATCTGGCCGAGCGAGCCGGGCTTCGGCGCAGGCACGGCGGCCCCGGCCGTGGCGAGAACGGCAACGAGTGTCGCGACGAGGAGTGCACTACGGCTGGGCATACCGAGGCCGAAACAGGGTAGCCAGCACGCCCGCCGCGTGCCGCGACCGGCTCACAGGAGACTCATATGAGCCTGCAAGTGTGCTGCCAGACCCGCTTGGTTCCATGGTTCCCATGAACGAGCTGCACACACGACAGAGACGAGCCCGCGCCGCGGGCATGCGCCGCCTCACGCGCCTCACGCGCTGGACGGCCGCGGCCGCGACGGCAGGCCTGGCGCTGCTGACCGCGCTGATCGCGACCGGCAAGACGAACGTCGTCAAGTCCGCGACGCCGACGACGACCAAGGCGCGCTCGACCGCGACGGTCGCCGGGAAGACCACGCAGGTCGCGAAGAAGACGGCCACGAAGAACCGCACGATCGCCGTCGCGACCGTCTCCACCACAACCGCCTCAGCTTCCGAGTCCGCCCCCAGCTCGAGCTCGACGTCCCCTTCCTCGTCGAGCTCGGGCACTTCCTCCACCGGCTCGAGCTCGACGACCCCCTCCTCGTCGAGCTCGGGCTCCTCCTCCTCGTCCCCATCCACCTCGTCCTCGTCGAGCGCCTCGACCCTCAGCGCGCCGTCCCAGACCGTGACGACGACGAGCGCGCCGGCGTCGACGGCTTCCGGAGGCTCGTAGGCATGACCCTCGCCACCCGGACCTTCACCGCGCTCGGCACGACCGCCCAGGTCAGCGTCACGGACCCCGCCGCCCTCGACGCGGCCGTCGACGCGGTCGAAACCGAGCTGGCGGCAATCGATCTCGCCTGCAGCAGGTTTCGCGACGACTCCGAGCTGAGCGCGCTCAACCGCTCTGCGGGCGACCCGTTCCCGGCGAGCCCGCTGCTGATCGAGGCGATCGAGGTCGCGCTCCGCGCCGCGCGAATCACGGACGGCGACGTCGATCCCACGGTCGGGCGCGCCATGACCGGCCTCGGCTGGGACTGTGACTTCTCCGTCCTCGTCTCCCGCGACGAGCGCGAGCGATTCCAGGTTGTTCCGGCCGCGGGCTGGCGCTCGATCTCCGTCTCGCACGGAACGATCGAGCTGCCGGCCGGCGCGGAGATCGACCTCGGCGCGACCGCGAAGGCGCTCGCCGCCGACCGCTCCGCGCGCGCCGCCTCGCTCGCGGCCGGCGACGCGGGCGTGCTCGTCAACCTCGGCGGCGACCTCGCCGTTGCGGGCTCCACGCCCGACGGCGGCTGGGCCGTGCTCGTCACCGACGACCACCGCAGCCCGCTCGACGCGGCCGGCCAGACGATCGCGGTCAGGAGCGGCGGTCTCGCCACCTCGAGCACGACGGTGCGCCGCTGGCGTGCCGGCGGCAGGGAGCACCACCACATCGTCGATCCGCGCACCGGCCTCGCCGCCACCGAGGTCTGGCGGACCGTCAGCGTCGCGGCCGCGAGCTGCGTGGACGCGAACACCGCCTCGACAGCCGCCATCGTCCGCGGACGCGAGGCGCCGTCCTGGCTCGAGCGCATGGGACTCCCCGCGCGGCTCGTCGCCCTCGACGGATCGGTCGTCCTACACCGGCGCCTGGCCGGAGGAGACGCCGTGAGCGACTTCACCACGTCGGGCGCCGCCTGGTACCTCATGCGGGCGAGCGGAGTGCTGACGCTCGTGCTGCTCACCGCGGTCTTCGTCCTCGGCATCGCGACGACGACCCGCTGGCGCCCTCGGCGGCTGCCGAGCTTCGCCGCGGTCAGCCTGCATCGCAGCATCTCGCTGCTCGCCGTCGTCTTCCTCTCCGTCCACATCGTCACCGCGCTCGTCGATCCCTACGCGGCCGTGAACGTGGCCGCGGTCGTCGTGCCCTTCGCAGCCGCGAAGAGCGCGTTCTGGGTCGGCCTCGGCGCCCTGTCGCTCGACCTGACGCTGGCGTTGATCGTCACCAGCCTCCTGCGCGCGCACGTCAGCCTGCGCGTGTGGCGCGGCGTCCACTGGGCCGCGTACCTCTCGTGGCCGCTCGCCCTCTTCCACTCGCTCGGCATGGGTACCGACACCGGGACGCTGTGGCTGCGAGCGCTCGCCGCCGCCTGCGTCGGCTCCGTCGTCGTTGCGGTCGTCTCGCGCCTGCGTAACGCGAACAGGCCGGAGAAGAGCCTCGTCCCGCGCAGAGCGCTGGAGGTCGGCGCATGAGCGCTACCGCCATCCGCACCGATCACGTGCCCACGCTGCCCATGGATTCCTCCCGCAGGCTGCTCCCGCGTGGCTCCTCCCGGGACTCGTCGTTCGAGGCCCATCTCGACCGCTACGGCCCGTCACCACAGCTCGGCCGCAGGCGCGACTCGCTGCTTCACGAGGTCGAGCGCAGCGGCCTCACGGGTCGCGGCGGCGCCGGCTTCCCGACGGCGGTGAAGCTCCGCACGGTCGCCGCCGGCAAGGCGCCGATCGTGGTCGCAAACGGCACCGAGGGCGAGCCTGCGAGCTCGAAGGACGAGGTGCTGCTGACGTACAACCCCCATCTCGTGATCGACGGGATCCTCGCCGCGCTCGCCGCGGTGGAAGGCCGAGAGGCCCACCTCGCCGTGTCCCGCGGAGCCCGTGCCGCCCACGCTTCGCTGAGCGCAGCACTCGCGGAACGGCCCGACGAGAGCGAGCGAATCGAGCTCGTGGCCGTCCCGGACCGCTTCGTCGCCGGCGAAGAGAGCGCGCTCGTCCAGTGGCTGAACGGCGGCGATGCGAAGCCGACGTTCACGCCGCCACGGCCGTTCGAGCGGGGTGTGCGCGGCCGACCGACCCTCGTCCAGAACGTCGAGACGCTGGCGAGCCTCGGGCTGATCGCGCGCTACGGCGGCGACTGGTTCCGGGAGCGCGGCACGCGGGACGAGCCCGGCACGGCCCTCGTCACGATGCGCGGCGCCGTCGCGCGAGCGGGCGTGGTCGAGGTCGAGCTCGGAACGCCGCTCGACCGGATCGTCGAGCGCTGCGGCGGCCTCACCGCCCAGCCGCGCGCGCTGCTCGTCGGCGGCTACTTCGGCACCTGGATCGACGCCGAGCGGAATCTCGACGTGCCGCTCTCCGACACGGGGCTGCGGCCGCTCGGCGCGGCACTCGGCGCCCGCACGCTCGCCGTCCTCCCCCGGGGCACGTGCGGGATCGCCGAGACTGCCCGGATCGCCCGCTACCTCGCGGGCGAGAGCGCCGGCCAGTGCGGACCCTGCGTCTTCGGGCTCCCCGCCGTCGCAGACGCGCTCGAGTCGATCGCAACCTGCGCGCCCGACGCGAGACGCGCCCTCGAGCGCCTGCCCGGGCTCGCCGAACAGATCGCGCGACGCGGCGCGTGCGCGCACCCCGACGGCGCGCTCCGGCTCGTCGACAGCGCCCTGCGCGTGTTCGCTCCCGAGATCGACCTGCATCTCGGCGGCCGCTGCGGCGCCGACCACCGCGAGCCGCTCCTGCCCACGGCGTCGGAGACGTCAGACTGGCGGTGAGCATGAGCGACCACCTCCGCGTCAACCCGATCCTCTGCGATGCGCACGGCCACTGCGCCGAACTGCTCCCCGAGCTGATCCAGCTCGACGAATGGGGCTACCCGATCATCTCCGACGAGCCGATCCCGCACGGGCTCGAGCGGGAAGCCCGCCAGGCGGTCTCGATGTGCCCGCGCCTCGCGCTCGCAATCGAGGAACGCCGCTAGCCGTCGCGATCTGCGGCGACGCGGTCCGGGAGCTCCTCGGCGAACGGGACGAGCGGGCCGCCGCCGTCCTCGGCGAGCGTGAGGTGCGAGAAGAAGCGCGTCATGTACACGCCTTCGTGGAACTCGCCCACGCACGGCTCCGGATGCTCCCCGCGGGCGAGGGCGAGCGCGAGCTCCGGATAGCGGCTCCCGGCGGCGCGTGGGAGCGGGAACGCGCCGCCGAAGCGCGGGTTCACGTCCGTGACCGGCAGGCTGCCGTCCGGCTCGCGGAAGCACTGGATGTTCGCCGGGCCGACGATCCCGATCGCCTCTGCGACGTGGCAGCCGTGCTCGATCAGGTCGGCGTCCTTGATCGTCATGCCCTTGATCGACTCGCCGCCCTTGGACTGGATCATCGTCCGCGGAATCGCGTTCAGACACCGGCTGTCCGTGTCGCAGAAGACGTCGATCGAGAACTCCTCGCCGAGGCACGCCTGCTGCACGAACGACTCCACCGGCGTGTAGCGGAGGAAGAACTCGAGCTCGGCAGCGTCGGCCGCGCGGTAGATGTGCCGCGAGCCGAAGCCCTCACGCACCTTGACGAGGAGCGGGTAGCGGGCGTCCTCCGGAACGTCGCCGGGCAGCCAGCTCGGCGGACTCGGGATGCCGAGCCGCGTGAACAGCTCGTGCGCGAGGTACTTGTCGCCGACCTGCCGGCAGATCTCGGCCGTGGGCAGGAGGACGAGCGCCGGTTCGAGCTCCGCCCGCGCCTCGCTCAGCTTCACGTGGTCGAGATCGGTGAGCGGGACGACGAGCCGGACGTCGTGCTCGCGGACGATCCCGGCCAGTGCCGGCACGTAACCCGGGTCGTCGACGCGCGGGACGAGCGCGTGGTGGTCGGCGTGGTAGAGCGCGGGCGCCAGCCGGTCGACTTCGGCGACGATCGTTGTCGCCCCCGCGCGCGCGAACTCGGTCACGATGTCGACCCGCTGCCCGGCGCAGGTGAAGAGCACCGCCGTCACGCGCGAGAGCCTAGCCCGCGCGCCCGCGACCCCGGCGAATCAGGCGGCCAGGCCGCGCGCGTTCCCGTTGCCGTTGCGCGCGACCAGCGCTGCCAGATCCCGGCCGACCTTCTCGAGCTCGCGGCGGTGCTCGTCCAGCTCGGCCTCGGTCGCACCGCGCTCGTCGAGCAGCTTGCACACCTCCAGCAGACCCTCGAAGCGGACGATCAACCGATCGAGCTCAGCGTCGAAGAGAATCTCGGCCGCCTTCAGCCCGTACTCGTGGTCCTCCATCACGGTCTCCTTTCGTCGATGCCTGCCGTGACGTCCACATGGCTCAAGCGTGGCGGCCGCGACTGAGAGAAGCCTGAGTGCGGTCTAAGGATTCAGGCGGCGTCGCGCCAGCCGCCGGACGCGCCCTTGTACGTCCCGCTGACGAGCGCGAGCGGCGTGCGCGCGAGGATCTTCAGGTCGACGAGCGCCGAGCGGTGCTCGACGTACCACAGGTCGAGCTCGATGCGCTCCGCCCACGGCAGCCGCGCGCGCCCGTGCACCTGTGCCCAACCGGTCAGCCCGGGCTTGACCTCGAGTCGCCGGCGCTGGCGCGGTGTGTAGCGCTCGACCTGGTAGGCGAGCGTCGGCCGCGGCCCGATCACGCTCATGTCGCCGCGGATCACGTTCCAGAGCTGTGGCAGCTCGTCGATCGAGAGCCGCCGCAGGAGCGTTCCGGGGCGAGTGATACGCGGATCGGCTTCGTTGACGGCCGCCCCTGCCCCCTGGCTCTCGGCGCCGACGACCATCGTCCGCAGCTTCAGGAGCTCGAACTCGGCACCGTCCTTGCCGACGCGCTGCTGCCGGTAGAGGACAGGCCCGCCGTCCGCGAGCTTGACGGCGGCGGCCGCGATACCGAGCACCGGTGCGGTCACGAGGAGCCCGAACCCGGCGACGGCGACGTCGGCGACCCGGTTCAAGCGGCCCTGTCCTTCCTTGCAACACAGTGTTGCAAGGTCATCGCGTGCCCTCGGCCTTGCTCCAGACCGCGGGCACGCCCTCGCGGACGTAGTTCCGGAGCGCCTTCACGGTCGCCCAGGTGACGAGCGTGTAGTAGCGCGGCAGGCCGGGACGCGCTGCGGCGACGCCGAGGAACGCGAGCTGTCCGATTAGCGCCGTGCGGTAGATGCCGCCGCGGCGGGCGAGCGCGAGGCTCGACCCGAGCAACGCGAGGTGGGCGATCCCGCTCCCGTAGCGCAGATGCCGGTGCGAGACGATCTTCGCCAGGTAGCCGGGAGGCAGCCCGTGGAGCATGTCTCCCTCGACCACGATCGCCCAGCAGTGCTCGAACATGCGCACCTTGCGCGCATATTCGTCCTCGATGTCGCGCGACGGCTTCTCGAAGGCGAGCGCATCCGGCTCGTAGGCCGCGCGCCGGCCGTGCTGGACCATCAGGTACGGGAAGGACAGGTCGTGGCCGAAGCGCGGGTCGACGTCGACGTAGTCGGAGCGGCGAACCGCGTAGATCGAGCCGTTGCCGCCCGTGATCGAACCCGTCGCCGCCTCCTGCTCCCGGAGCAGCGTCTCCAGGCGCCAGTACGCGCCCTCGACGTTCGTCCCGTCCGCCTCCTGTAACACGAGCCGCCCGCAGACGTACGCGACGTCCGGGTCGGCGAAGGAGCGCACGAGCAGGGACAGCGCGTCCGGCGCCCACGTGCAGTTGGCGTCCGAGAAGGCGACGATCTCGGCGCCGGACGCCTCGACCGCGAGGTTCTGCGCCGCGACCTTGCCCCCGCGCGGGCAGCGGAGCAGGCGGATGCGCGGCTCACGGGCCGCGAACTCCTCGACGATCGCGTCCGTCCCGTCGTCGGAGGCGTCCGAGGCGACGACGATCTCGAGGCGATCGGCCGGGTAGTCGAGCGCAAGCAGGTTCTCGAGCCGCCTCGCGATCACGGTCTCCTCGTTCCAGGCGGCCACGATCACGGTGACGCTCGGCGTCACGTCGGCACGGTCGACGGGATCCGGCCGGAGCCGGGCCGCGACCGCGGCGGCGAGCGGGTAGCCGATGTGCGTCCAGCCGAGCGCGGCGGCCGAGGCCCAGAACAGCCGCTTCACGACGTACTCCCCACGAGCTCGCGAAGCACCACGCGATACCGGCCGACGGCCACGGCGCGGTCCGCCTCTGCCGTCACGTACTCGCGGCCGCGACGACCCATGTCCGCGAGGTCGAGCCGGCCGTCGTACGCGTCGCGGATCACGCGGGCGACGAGCTCGGGCCGCCCGGGCGGGAGCACGACGCCGCAGCCGACGCCGGACACGACCTGCGCCGTCTCGCTGTCCGCTTCGGCGGACACGATCACGGGCCGGCCGGCCGCGAGGATCCCGTACAGCCGGCTCGGCACGACGTAACCCGAGAGGCCCCGAGCGAGCCCGACGAAGTGGAGGTTGCCGGCGGCGAGCGAGAGCGGCAGCACCTCACGCGGCTGGTAGGGCAGGAACCTGACCTTGTCCGTCTCGAGCCGCACGGCGAGCGACTGGATCTCGGCGTGGCGCGCTCCGAAGCCGACGATCACGACCGCGAGGTCGTCGAGGTCGCGAAGGAACGTCGTCGCCCGAACGAGCGTGTCCAGATCCTGCGCGTGGCCGACGTTGCCCGAGTGCATGACGACGAACTTCCCTGCCAGCTTCAGCTCGCGCTTCCAGTCGTTCTCGTGGTTCTGGGGCGTGATCGAGGCCGTGTCGATCCAGTTCGGGATCACGCGCAGACGCTCGCCGGGCGCGCCCTTCGCCTCCAGGCGCTGCCGCATGGTCTCGCCGATCGCCACGACCCGGTCGGCACGCTTGAGATAGAGGCGGACGAGCTGGCGCAGAACGCCCACGAGGACAGGGTTCTCGAGCCGCCGCAGCTTTGTCGCGATCTCGGGGAACACGTCCTCGCTGATCACGAGCAGCGGCACACCGAAGCGTTTGGAGACGGCGAGGCCGACGTCGCCGATCATCGGCGGGTCGGTCATGCAGAGGACGAGATCGGGCCTCGGGCCGCCGAGGGCCGTCACGAGCGAGCTTCCCAGGTAGCTGACGTAGTTGAGGCCCCGCAGACCGAGCCGGGAGCGCTCGAAGGCGGTCGACTGGACGCGGACGATCTCGACCCCGTTCCGCGTGACGCGGCGCGGCAGGAGCTCGTGCCCGTGCAGCATTCCGGTCAGCACGCGGATCTCGTACTCGTCCGCAAGCGCCTCGCAGAGGTCGGTGAGCAGCTGCGCAGTCGCCTCGACGCCGGGCCAGTAGTACTGGTTGAGCACGAGGAGACGCGGCTTCTCGGTCTGCGCGGACACGGCTCCAAGGCTAACTTCCCGTCGTGGACGCCGGTTTGCGCATCCTGTTCGCGGCGCCCGCCTGGTGGCCGGCGACCGCGTTCGGCGGACCGGTTGTCGTCGCGCGGGAGCTGACTTCCCGGCTCGTCGAGCGAGGCCACACGGTGGAGGTGCTGACCACGAGCCTGCAGTCGCTCGATGGCCCCGGCGCCTGGCACTCGCGGGTCGACGAGCAGGATGGTGTGCGCGTCCACTATCTCGCGACACCGGTTCGGTATCGCTGGATGGGGATCACGCCGACCTTGCCGGTCGCCCTCGAGCGCGCCGAGCGGCCGGACGTCGTGCACGTCTTCGGCTTTCGCGACCCCGTGACGACGGTGGCCGCCGCGTGGGCGCGTTTACGCGGGGTCCCGTACGTCTTCGAGCCACTTGGGATGTTCCGGGCGCGGCTGCGGAAGGTGGCGCTCAAGCGCGCGCTCGACTCGACGCTCTACCGCGGCGTCGCCTCGGGCGCGGCGGCAGTGGTGGCAGCCTCGGGCGCCGAGCGCGACGACGTCGCCGCGGCCGGCGTCGTGCCGGTCGAGCGGATCCACGTGCGCGGCAACGGTTTCCCCGCGCCGTACGAGGTCCCGGCCGCCGAGCGCGCCGAGCTCGGCATCCCGGACGGCTCGCCCGTGATCCTCTACGTCGGCCGGATCGCCGCCGGGAAGGGGATCGACCACCTCGTGGCCGCGCTGCAGGAACTGCCCGAGGCGCACCTCGTGCTCGTCGGGCCGGACGACCGTCACGGTGTCGCGGACGGGCTCGGCGGTGACCGCGTCCACGTCGTCGGCCCGACGGAGGGGCCGCCGCTCGCCCTCTACCGGCTCGCAGACGTGTTCGTCCTCCCGTCCGCGGGCGAGAGCTTCGGCATGGTCGCGGCCGAGGCGGCGGCCGCGGGAACGCCGGTCGTCGTCACGGACCGCTGCGGCATCGCGGACTTCTTGCGCGACGGAGAGGCGCTCGTCGTCCCCGACGAGCGGGCGGCGATCCTGGACGCGGTGCGCAGCGTGCTCGCCGACCCGGGGCTCAGCGCGCGGCTCGCGGCCGGAGGGCTCGAGGCGGCGCGGCGTACGTCCTGGGACGCCGTGACCGATCGGCAGGAGGAGCTCTACCGGCTGGCCGTCGCCTCGCGCACGGCGGCGAGCAGGTTGTCGACGGACGGGCCGTAGCCGAACCCCTGCACGAGCTCGCGCGACCGTGCTCCCATGGTCTCGCGGATTCCGGAGTCGGAGGCGAGCGAGGCAAACGCGTCGGCCGCCGCCTCGGCGTCGCCGGCCGGGACGAGCACACCGTTCTCGCCGACGCGGAGCAGGTCGCGTGCGGCGCCGACACGATCGGAGAGAACGAGCGGGAGACCGCACGCGGCGGCCTCGTTGACGACCACACCCCAGGGCTCGTGAGTGGACAGGAGCGCGAAGACGTCCGCCGCCACGTACGCCTCGACGACGGACTCGATCGGCCGGTCGCCGGTGAAGGTCGCACGGACGCCGAGCTCGCGTGCGAGCTGCTCGAGATGCGTGCGCTCGGGCCCGTCGCCGACCACGATCACCGGCAGCCGGGCGACGGCCGCCGCGCGCAGGAGGACGTCGATGCCCTTCTCTGCTGCCAGCCGCGCCACCGTGACGACGGCCACATCGCCCGGACACAGGTCCAACCCGGCGCGGAGCTCGTCCCGGCGAGCGGCGAGCCGGTCGGCCGTGTCGCCGAAGCGCTCGACGTCGATCGTGTTCGCGAAGATCCGCACGCGCTCCGGCTCGGCACCGAGGGAGACGACGGAGTCGCGTGCGAGCGAGCCGGTGACCAGCACGCTCGCCGCGCCGCTCACGACCGTCGGCACCACCGTCTCCTTGACCCGGCGCCGCCAGCCCGGCTTCGGCCCGGCGTCGTGGCTCTCGACGAGCAGGACGTAGGGCACGTGCCGGACACGGCACCAGGCGACCGCCGCCTGGGACGCGAACGTGCTCCAGCCGGACACGACCACGCAGTCCGGCGCCGTTCGGGCGAGCGCGCCGAAGATGCCGGGCGTCACGGGATAGTCGTGGCGGAACACGTCGCGCAGGCCGGGCAGCGTGACGCCGTCCAGGAAGACCGCGCGGTGCCGCGGTTCCACCGTCCAGGTGCGCCCGGCGACGGTGCGCGCCGCGTACACGACGGTCAGGTCGATCCCGTCGCCGTCGGCCACGCGGTCGAGGAGCGGCGACCTGTACGGGGTCGGCTCGGGCGAGACGAACGTGACGCGGATCACCGGACGCCCAGCTTCCACGCCGCCTTGCGCACGTTCTCGCGCCAGCGAAGCGGGGCGCCCGGATTGCGGCGCAGCCGTCCGCCCCGAAGCACGTGGCTCGCGTCGTGGAGCGTGTACAGGCGGCTCTTCCCGCCGGCGAGCGCGAGGTTGTGCGCGGCCTCCTCGCCGTAGTACGCCTCGGATTTGCCGCCCTCGACGTGCGCGTAGTCGTGTCGCTGGTGCGCGGCGACGACGTCCGAGGTGGCGTCGACCACGATCGCGTCCTGCCGCGCGCGCCAGACGAGCCAGTTGTCGAAGCACGCCCGCCCGATCGCGAAGGGCGGCACGTCCGGGTAGAGGCCGGCAGGGAAGACGAAGTAGTCGAGGGCGGCCGCGCCGCGCCGCTTGCCGCGCGCGAGCGCGTCCGCGCGGTCGCGCGGCTCGTCGATGTCGAGGCTCTGGCCGACGATCAGGAAGCGCTCCGCGTGACCGGCGACGGTGCGCGCGGCGGCGAGCAGATCGTCGAAGAGCACGATGTCCGCGTTCACGAAGCAGCGCAGCGGATGGCGTGCGACCGCGTCCGCAGCCGCAAACGCCGCGTCGAGGCGCGGCGTCCCGCGCTCGGTACGCGCGAGGTCGGGCACATGCTCGGCGCCGGCCTCGCCGGCCGCGTCGCCCGCACCGTCCTCGTCGCCGAGGACGAGTACCTGCACGTCAGGCGCGAGCGCGACCCAGCTCGCGAGGGCACGCCGCTGGATCTCGCCGATCCGGCCCACGAACGGCTTCGGTACCGAGAAGACGGTCAGCACGCCGCGCAGCCTAGCCCGCTCCAGCGCGGGCTCCGCCTCGCGCCGAGCACGGAGAATTGGCGCAGAATCGTCACAGTTGCGAGCGGCCGGGCGTGGTATTTCCCATCCCTAACCCCCTCCCACCCGGGGCGAAGAACGGGATTCGCCGACACCCTCGCCTCCGGCGGACGGAGCTCCGGCGGCCAGGAGTTCGCCGTACAGCGCGACGTAAGCGTCGACCTGGCGGTCGAGCGAGAACCTCGTCCGCGCGTCCTCGGCCGCGGCGGCGCTCATCTGCCCGCGCCGGGACGGATCCGCGAGCAGCGACTCGATCGCCGACGCGAGCGCGGCCGGGTCGCCCGGGTCGACGAGCACCCCCGTCTCGTCGCGAACCTGCTCCGGGATCCCGCCCACGCGGCTCGCGACGACCGGCGTCCCGCACGCGAGCGCTTCGAGGACGCCGCTCGGGAACGTGTCCGCCCGGGACGGATGGACGTACAGGTCGGCCGCCTGCAGCCAGCGCGCGACCTCCGCCGGCGACACCTGGCCGCCGGACCTGATCGTCGCGCGCCCGACCTGCTCCTCTCCCGGCGCGGGATCGCCGAGAGCCGACCGCCACGACCGGCACCCCCAGTCGCCCGAGCGCCGCGCGCAACGTGGGGAAGTCCTTGAACTCGTTCGCGCGCCCGCCCTGCGCGGCGAAGACGACCAGCGCCGCGTCACCGTCGACGCCGAGCTTCCGCCGCGACTCCGCCCGGTCGCCGGGCCGGAACACGTCCACGTCGACGCCGTTCGGGATCACCTTCCGCCGCACCGCCGCCGGCGCGAGAACCGAGCGCTCGACCATGTCCATCAGCCAGCGCGACGGCGTCACGACCGCGAGCTGCAACCCCTCGTAGATCGAGCGCTTCCGCGCCAGGTTGAACGCCGTTCCGTCCCGGCGGAGCGCCGGATACGTGTCGAGATGCGGACAGTCGCCGCAGCCGCGCAGCCAGCCGTCCGAGTCGAGCGGGTGCGCACAGTGCCCGGTGAGGAGCCAGGCGTCGTGCAACGTCGCGACGAGGCGTGCACGTCGCCCGAGTACCGGAAGCGCGCGCAGGTCGAAGTAGCCGCCGTGGAGGTTGTGGACGTGCACGACATCCGGCGGGCCCGGCGGGAGGTCGAGCAGCCGTCGAGAAGCAGGGAAACGAAAGTCCTCGTGGCCGCGCAGTGCGTCGAGCACGACGCCTGGATGGGTAAGCGCCCGCCCGCGCCGCGATCCGGCCCCGGCGATCTCGAGCACGCCCTCCTCGGACGTCCGGCGATAGCCGACGGCGAGCCGAGCATCGTGCCCCCGCGCCCGCAGCGCGCGGTGGAGCGAGAGCGCAACGGTCTCCGCGCCGCCGCCCCGGTCGGCGGTCGAGACCTGCAGGATCTTCACGGCCGCGCCCAGCCCACGAGCTGGCGCGCCGACTCCCGTACGCGGCCGTGCCGGGCAGCGCGCTTGAGCAGCAGCAACCTGGCCCGGCGCGCGAGCGACCTGCGCGACGGTGCGCCGGGAACCGCCGCGGCCGTGTCGAGCAGCGCTTCCGCCTCATCGTCGCGCCCGACTCGCCGGAGCGTCGCCGACCACTGCACCGCGTCGACGACCACGTCGCGGTCGATCTCCTCGCGCGAGACGCCCAACCGCTCCGCCACGGCCGCGTCGAGCCGCTCGACGCCGGCGAGGGGATCCGGACGGCCAGCCCGGCGCTCCCGCGCGGCGGCGCGCACGCAGAGCGCGCCGAGCGCCTGCCGCTCGAGCTTCGTCACCGAGAACTGCCCGGGATGGAAGCGGTAGCGGATCACCGGCTCGGCGAGCGCGGCGACGCGGTGCCGCTCTTCGACGCGCAGCCATAGGTCGTAGTCCTCGGACTGGTCGAGCCGGTAGCCCCCGAGCGCGCGAAAGGCGTCGGTGCGCATGACCACCGTGCCGTGCACGAGCGCGTTCCGCTCGGAGAGGACGGGCTCGACCTGCCCCGGTTCGCGGTCGAACTCGCGTCCGTCCTCGTCGACGAGCACGATGCCGCCTCCCAGGACGGCGACGTCCGGGTGCGCCTCGAGAAAGGCGAGCTGGCGTTCGAGGCGATCGGCGAGCGCGACGTCGTCCGCGTCCATCCGCGCGATCACAGGCGCCCGCGCAAGCGCGCAGCCGGCGTTGAGCGCAGCCGTCAGACCGCCCGGCGCCTGCGTCAGCACCCGGACGCGCGCGTCGCGGCGAGCCTGTTCGGCGAGCAGCGTCGGCGTCGAGTCCGTGGAGCCGTCGTCGACGACGATCAGCTCCAGCTCGGCAAGCGTCTGCCCGAGCACGCTCTCGACGGCCTCGGCCACGAAGCGCTCACCGTCCCGGACCGGCATGACGACACTGACCTTCACAGGCCCACCAGCTCTCCGAACAGCTCGCGGTGGCGCTCGACCCAGGGTGCGAAGTCGAAGCGCTCGGCCCGGGCGCGAGCCTCCGCACGCAACTCGCCGAGCCGTTCGAGGACGTGCTCGATCGCCGCGGCGAGCAACTCGGGCGAGGGCGGGACGTCGAGCTCCCAGGTCGTGTCCGAGCCGATCCCGATGCCCGCATCCCCGACCAGCTCGGGGGTGCCGCCGCTCTGCGAGTGGACGACCGGCAGGCCCGACGCGAGCGCCTCGAGCACCACATTGGGGCAGGGGTCGTTCACCTTCGGATGCAGCAGCAGATGCGCGCGCCGGTAGATGGACGGCGCTTCCCTCTGGGCGTATCGCCCGGTGAAGAGGACACGTTCCGACAGGCCGAGCTCGTCGGCGAGCTGCCGACCGCTGTCGAAGACGGTGCCGGTCACGAGCAGCCGCGCGTCAGGCAGCAGCGCGAGCGTGCGCAATGCCGTCTCGAGCCGGTAGGAGGCGGTCTGGTCGCCCGCGAGCAGGAGGACGGCGCCTCCCCGTGGCGGCTCGGGCGCCGGCGTGAAGACGGTCGTGTCGACGGCGTTGTGCAGGATCTCCCAGCTCCCAGGCGGCTCGCCCAGATAGCGGTCGGCGGCGAGCTTGCAGAACGCGCTCTGGTAGACGACGTGCCGGGCGCGCTGGACAACGTGGCGGAGCCGCGCGTTCAGCTCGTCAGTCCGCTCGCCGGCCCAGCCGGGATAGGCGACCCCGTTCTGGTTGACGACGAGCGGCGCTCCGCGGCGCTCCGCGAGCCGGATCACGTCCTGCTCGTCGGCCGGGAGCGAGCTCGAGCCGAGGTAGAGGAGGTTGAAGTCGCGCGTCCGGTTCGGGAAGACCGCCTGCAGGCGCTGGAACTTGACCATCCCGCCCTCGACCGGGTCGCCCGGGGCCGGCAGGCGCCGGTGGCCGTAGAAGACGGCGATCTCGTCGCGGGCCGGCCGGGACAGTCCGATCGCCGCCCGCGTCAGCCGTCTCACGGCTCCTCCATCGCGACGAACCCCGTGAACAGGTCGTGCCAGCGCGGGCGGAGCGCGTCCCACGAGCACGCCTCCGCCGTCTCCCGCGCGGCCGCGGCGACCCGCCCGAGCTCGGCGGCGGGGGCGCGAGCGACAGCGGCCGCGGCGGCAGCGAGCCCCTCGGCGTCCTCGACGTCGCAGAGCCAGCCGTTCTCGCCGTCGCGGACGAGGTCGGCCGCCTGGCCGACGCGGGTCGTCACGAGCGGCACGCCGGTCGCCATCGACTCCAGCACGGCCTTCGGGCCGCCCTCGTCCCGCGAGGTGACGAGGCAGAGGTCGATCGCGCGGTACGCACGCGCGACGGCGTCGAGGTCGGGCAGGAGCACGTGAGTGTGCCCGACGCCGAGCCGCTCGAGCCCGGCCGCGACGTACCCGCGGGCGGGGCCGGTGAGCAGGAGGTGCAGCTCCGGCACCTCGCGTGCGAGCCGGCCGGCGACGTCGAGGAGCACGTCCGGCCCCTTGATCAGCTTCGGCTCGAGCCCGTCTCCCCAGCCGACGCCGTCCTTCTGGAACGAGCCGACGACGAAGGCCGTCCCGGGCAGCCCGAGCTCGCGCCTCGCCTCGGCGCGCGCGGCCGCGTCGCGCAGGTGGAAGCGCACGGGGTCGACGCCGATCGGGATCCGGAACACCTTCTCGGGCGCGATCCCGGTCCCGAGCACGAGGTCTTCCATCGCCCGATTCGAGACCTGCACGCGGTCGAGCTCCTCGTGGCGGCGGCAGACCGTCTCGTAGCAGGTGTCGAAATCCGGCATGCCCGCCGTTCCGGGGCGGCCGTGGAGGTAGGCGACGCCGAGGCGGTTGCCGTTCCGCTCGAACGGCAGGCCGATCAGCGTGAACTGGCTCGTGTGGAAGACGGACTGGTTACGGACCCGGGCGATCCAGCGTTCGGGGCCGACGCGGATGCCGAGGCTCCGTGCGAGCCGCGTGAGCTCCGCGGCGTCGTCCGCGATCGCCCACTCGTTGCCGTCCCCGGCCACGAACAGCCGCGAGTGCGCAGCCCACGATCTGCATCCGCAGGCCGATCGCGAGCCCGCGGAGCGGTGAGCCGACGAGCCGGATAGGTGTGGTCGCCGCCACGGTGGAATAGTGTCGCGGGCGTCGGTTAACAATTGCGGAATGAGACATCTCGCGCTCGCCGTCACGGACCAGGAGCGGTCACGCCGCTTCCACGAGACGTACTTCGGCTTCGGCGCCAGGCCTGCGCGGCGCTACGACGGAGGCGTGCTGATGCTCTATGACGACGCCGGCTTCTCGCTCGCGCTCGGACCGACGGACGAGCCGGTCAACCTGCCGGAGTTCCTGCACTTCGGCGTGCACATGCCGAGCCCCCACGCGGTCCGCGCCTTCCGAGACCGGCTGCTTGCAGACGGCGTGCCGATCGTGGAGCAGTGGGACGAGCCCGAGTACGTGAGCGTGAAGTGCCGCGATCCCGACGGCTACGTCGTCGAGGCCGCCTGGGAGCCGGAGCGCCCGGCGAGCTCGCGATAGCGGCGGATCCAGTCCTCGTTCACGGCATCCGCCTGTCGCTCCGTCGCCGGGGTGACCGCGAAGTCGCCCGGCACGTCCACCCCGACGAGCTCGAGCACCCTGCGCGTGGTCCCCGTCGGATCGTCGGCGAGCTGCTCGTACGTGAGGTGCAGCGGGTCGGTCTCGTTCGCCTCGAACCAGTGACGCCAGGCGGTGTTGTGCTCTCCGATTCGCTGCACGCGGCCTTCGATGCCCTCGGCGTCGAACCGCGGCTCGCCGGTGAAAGGCCGGCCGTCCGTCCACTTGCCGGTCGTGATCGCCTTCCACCAGGACACGGCCTGCGCGAGCGTGTCCTCTCGCGTCATCCAGACGAAGCGCGGCGCCGGGAACACGGCCTCGATCACCTCGCGGTCGTCGAGCCCGCCCAGCCCGCGCCGCAGGCGCAGCAGGTACACGAACACCTCCACCTGGTCCCAGTGGAGCTTGATCCCGAGCGTGCCGGTGCCGCGCGCGTGGCGGGTGCAGTCGACGAGGTAGTCGTCGAAGCGGCTCCGGCTGAGGCCGGGAACGACGTCCCGGCGGAAGAATTCGCCGAAGTACTCGCCCGCGCGTCCGACCAGGCCCGTGTCGGCGAGCAGATTGCCGAGCATGGTCGAGCCGGTGCGCGGTGTCGAGCAGATGAAGAAGCTCCGCTCGACGCCGGCGGCCTCGATGCGTCCCCGCAGCGTCGTGACGTGCTCGGCGAGCCGGACGAGGGTCGCGCGCACGAGCGCGATGATAGTGGGCGCCCGGGTCTAGGCTGCAGCCTGTGGCCCGGATCGCCTTCAACATGCGCCCGCTCGACGAGCCGTGGGGCGGGGGAAACTGGTGGCTGTCCCAGATGGTCCGCCGCCTGTCCGACGGCGGCCACGACGTGGGCTTCGATCTCCGCGGAGAGCCGGCCTGCGTCGTCCTCGTCGACCCGCGCGTCGGCGGCAACGTCGGCTTCGGCGCACGTGAGATCGCGCGCCACAGGAAGCGCTCGTACCGGAACCCGCGTCCTGCACCGGATCAACGAGTGCGACCTTCGCAAGGGCACGAACGAGATCGATGCCCTCCTGGCCGATGCGAACCGGGTCGCGGATCACACCGTCTTCATCTCGGCGTGGCTGCGCGACTACCACGCGGAGCGCTGGTTCGACCTGTCGCGCCCGTATTCCGTGATCCACAACGGAGCCGACCCGGCGATCTTCCATCCGGCGGGCAGCGCGACCTTCGAGCCGGGCGAGGCCATGCGGCTCGTCACCCATCACTGGTCGGACAACCCGATGAAGGGCTTCGACGTCTACCAGGAGGTCGACCGGCTGATCGCGAGCGGTGAGCTCAACGGGGTCGAGCTGTGGGTGATCGGGCGCTGGCCGAGGTACTGCGAGTGGCAGGCGGCACGGACGTTCGCGCCCACCACCGGCACCGACCTGGCCGGCCTGCTCCGCAGCTGCCACGTCTACCTGACGGCGTCGCGCTTCGAGCCGGGCGGAATGCACCATGTCGAGGGCGCCCAGTGCGGGCTCCCGGTCCTGTACCACGAGGACGGCGGCGGGATCGTGGAGACGGCGAGCCGCTACGGGATCGGGTACCGCGACGACGTTGCCGGCGCGATCGCCGAGATGCGCGGGCGGTACACCGAACTGCGGGAGAAGGTGCTCGCGCAGGCGCCGTCCGGCGACACGATGTGTGCCGAGTACGGCGAGCTGATCGAGAGCCTGGTACCCGGCGCTCAGCCGAGCGCGTAGCGGACGACCGGATCGAGCGACTGCGTGTCGGTGCCCGGCGCGAGCGAGTAATTGCGCCTGGTCAGCGAGTGGAGCGAGGCCGGCGAGCAGTACGTGACGGCAGCGAGGACGCGCGGGTTGGCCTCGGCGAACCCTCCTCGGTGGAGCCCGCTCGTGTTGCAGAAGATGAGCGTCCCTTTCGGCGCCGTGAACGTGCGCACGGCGTCGGTCTGCACGTGCTTCGCGAGCTCCTTGTCGGAGATCCGGCCGACCCCCATCGGCTGCCACGGATGCACGCCTCCGTACCGGCCTCCGGGCTGGCTGCCGGGGACGTACTCGAACGGCCCCGACCGCACGTCGACGTCGCTCAGGTAGAGGAACACCTTCAGCAGGTGGCTGTCGTCGAAGTCGCGGTGCCAGATCTGAGACGCCTTCCGCTCGGCGCTCTCGCCGACCGGGAGCGAGTACCACAGATCGAGGTACTCGAGCTTCGACCAGAGCTGGAGGTACTGGTTGGCGATGTCGAGCAGCCGACGGGAGAGACAGGCCGAGAGCCAGGGGTTGTCGAGCCCCACCACACCGCCGACGTCGTACTTGCGGACGAGGAAGTCCTTGCCTTCTCGCTTTCGCAGCTCGCCGTCGCCCTCGAGCCCCTGCTCGGTCGCCCGAATGAACTCCGCGCCCTCGTCCTGGACCGCCTGCCACGTCTCCGCCGAGAACAGCTCCTCGGCCGTCAGGAGCGAGTAGCCCACATCGTCGAGCTCCTGGACGACACGGAGCTGTGTCTGGTCGATCGACGGGCGGTTCCCCGCGAACAGCGACCGGGACCGCCTGTTCGAGAGGTAGCGGTCGTGAAGCTTGTAGGTCGTGGCCACGCCCTTGCGGTGAAACTCCCGGGCCCGAGTCTGCAGGCTCGGAGGGGCGTGCGTGACGATGGCGTCGTTCGAGCGGTGCACACCGAAACCCTAGCGTCGTCGTGCCAGCGAGGCCGGAATCAGGCTCGCAGGCGGCCCTCGCGCACGAGACGGCGCGTGACACGCACGGTCCGACGGCCCGTGTGTGCAACGGTGCCCGGAAGCCGGTGGACGATCCTGTCCGTCGGGCGAAACAGACGGCCGACAGTCACCTCGCGCTCGAAGCCCCTCGTCTCGCGCAGGAGCGCGACGTCCGGCGCCGTGTTCGCACGAAACGGGAGGTACTCGGGAGGTAGCTGGGGAAAGTGGTGGACGACGACGTCGGGGAGCCTCGTGGAGAGCAGGCCCCGCTCCCCGAGTGCCATGAAGAAGTCGACGTGCTCGCCGGCGACCCTCAGTCGCGGGTTCCACGGCTCGGAGCCGAGCGTCTCCACGGAGGCGACGAAGAACTGGTGGACGATGTCGAAGACGGGGAGGCCGTCGACCGTGCCCCTCGTGGCGCCGAGCCGGTGCACGAGCACGCCGTCGGCGACCTCGAGCGTTCCCTCGTACCGGCGGTAGCCGCGGCGAATCGACCGCCACGGATCGTGATCCATCCACATGCACGAGACGACGTCGAACCGCGTCGTCAGCACGGTGTCGAGCATCCTGGCGAGATCGGTCCTTCGCTCGAAGACCATGTCGTCGTCGCAGAAGAGGACGTGCTCAGTCTCGACCTGTGCGAGGCCGAAGTTGCGACCCGCGGACACGCCGAGGGAGTCGAAGGGAAGGTGCCAGTACCGGCTCACGCCCTCGGGAACCGGCTCGAGCGGCATTTCCGAGTCGTCGACGACGAGGATCGGGATCCTCGGGTAGAAGCGCCGGATCGACGCCACGAGACGGAGCAGCGCCTCCGGGCGCTGGAACGTCTTGACGACGACGGTGAGCTCGCGCTCGACATCCATCACGCGGCCTCGAGCTCGCGCAGGCCCTCGACCGCATCGATGCGGTCGCTTGCCTCCGTCTCGCGGAGCAGCGGGTCGTTCGGGCGCTCGGCCGGCTTGCGCGTCTCGTGCCAGAGGTGGAGCAAGGTGCTCTGCGGGCCGGGCCAGCCGCACCGGAGTCCGGCACGACGGAGGCGGACGGCCATGTCCACGTCCTCTCCTCCCCAACCGGCGAAGCGCGTGTCGTAGCCGTTCACGCGTTCGAAGTCCGCCCGCGACACGCCGAGCAGGAAGCCGTACCCGTCCGCGTGCGGCGCGAACTCGGGGAGCCCGGCGCGCCACGGCCGGCGGCGGTCGCGCCCGGTCAGCGCGACGAGCGGCCGCGCATGCTCGTAGTGCAGCGCCCAGTGCGGGAGCGACCAGCGCTGGATCGGGATCCGGTCGGTGAGGACGCGACCCGTCAGCGCGGCGTCGAGCTGGAGCCGCTTGCCGGCGACGAACCATCCCTCGATCGCGCTCCGGCGCACCTCACGGACGAAGTGGCGCCGGGGCACGACGTCGCCGTCGAGGAACACGAGGTAGTCGCCGGAGGCCGCGCGCGCCCCCAGGTTCCGTACCCGGGCGAGGCGGTAGCCCTCGTCCTCCTGGCGCACGTGCAGAAGCGGCAAGTGCGCCGAGCAGGCGCGAACGAGCTCGGCTGTCGCGGGCCTCGAGCCGTCGTCCGCGACGACGATCTCGAAGTCGCGGTCGGACTGGGCTTCGAGCCCGCGGAGGACCGCCTCGAGCGCCTCCGGCCACTCGTAGGTCGCGACCACGAAAGAGACGGTCATGCCAGGAACGGGGTGGCGTCCTTCGTGACGAGCGGCCCGCGCCTGTACTTCTCCAGCTTCCACGACTCGCCCACCGGGGCCACGCCGCCGCGCAGCACGCGGGCGACGCGGCCGCGGATGTCCCGTCGGTGCGTGTTCGCCTCACCGATGTTCAGACGCACGTGTTCGCCGCCCTCAGGGTCGCGGCTCGAGCGCGGCAGGAAGCAGGCGTGGAGGCACCGGAACGGATTGTCCTCCCAACCGTGCCGGTCGCCGAGGACGAGCACCGACTCCCAGTCCCAGCCCGCCTTGAAGACCGGCTCGCCCTCGTGCAGCCGCTCGCGGTACACACGGTCCCAGCTCTCGAGCGCGGCCAGGTTGAACAGCTTCGGCCCCGAGCGGGCAGGCGGGGAGAGGTAGCCGCTCGCCGTCATCGCCCGCTCGTCGAGAGCGACGCAGTGGAGCATGCCCGGGAAAAGGCGGAAGTAGCGGTCGTAGGTCCCCGCCTCGAGCTCGGCGCGCAGCCGCCGCAGCCCGGCCGGGTCGAACAACTCGTCGCCGTCCGGGCTGAGGCCCAGGTGTCGGTCCCGACGTAGGGGAGGACGAGATCGTGCGACCGGGCCGCGTGGGAGATTCGCACCGCGTCGACGTTGTCGAGCTCCCGCGCCAGCCCGGAGACGATCTCCCACGTGTGGTCGGACGATGCGTGGTCGGCGACGTGGATCCGGTCGCAGAACGCCGAGACGTTCCGGATCACGCGCTCCGCGTAGACGTCCTCGTCGTGGAGGAGGACGATCCCGACTATGTTCACGCCGCGAGCCCGCCCGCGATCACCGGCTGACGGGGATCGCGAACAGCCGGCGCGTCGAGACCCCGGCCAGCAGGTTCTCGCCCTGCTTTCGGGCGCGGACGAAGATCGCGACGCTTTCCTGGTGCGGGCTGAGCGGGAAGGCGGCCAGCGTCTGGAACGTGAGGCTCACGTACCCGGTCGCCCCCGTCGGCTGCTCCGCCGGCGTCGACAGCTGGCCGAACGGAACGCCGGTCGCATAAACGAGCGCGCCTTGCACCGACCGGCCGCAGGTGTCGGCGACGTGGTAGCGCACGGTGACGGTCTGTCCCGAGCTTCGGGCCAGCGTGGACTGGGCGATTTGCCGGTCGATCACGAGCCGCGCCGGCAAGACGACGGCGGCCACCTGCACCGTGCCGCGGGTGGCCGGGCAGCCTGCCTTGGGCGAAGGTGAGGGAGGAGGAGACGTCGGCGGAGGCGGCGGCGTCGGCGCGCCGCCCGGGACGACGGCGGTCTGCGCGGACGTCACCACGGTCGTCCCGGCCGGGTTCGTCGCCGTCACGCCGAAGCGCAGGGTGGAGCCCGCGTCGGCGGAAGCGACGACGTGCGTCGTTGCCGTCTCGCCGACCGCGAGACAGTTGCTCCCGCTCGTGTCGCAGCGGAGCCAGCTGTCCGCGAAGCTCGCCAGGAACTTGCTCGCCCAGGTGCCCTCGGTCGCGGTCAGCGTCTGGCCGACCGCCGCTGTGCCGGTGATCGTCGGCAGCCCGGTGTTCGTCGGGCCGACGCCCGTTCCGGTGACGACGGAGGTCGCGTTCGAGGTGGCGTTGCCGAGCTTGCCGCCGCCGCCGTCGAACGCCTTGACCTCCAGGCGAATCGTGAAGCCGACGTCGCCAGGTTGGAGCGTGTATTCGGGCGACGGGCCGTCGATGATGCCTTCGCAGTTGCCCGCGCCGCTCCCGCCGTCAGGCGGACAGCGTCGCCAGTTGTACTTGTAGCTGGCGGCGTTGGGGGCAAACGAACCGGGAGAGCCGGTCAGGGTGTCACCGACCGAGGTCGAGCCGGAGATCGTCGGCTCGCCAGAGCCGCCCGTCCGGGCCGAGCCCAGGCCCGGGACGAGCAGGGCGACTGCGGCCACGACGAGCGCGACAAGGGGCAGACCGAGCCGTACGAACCGCCTGGAACGGACGTGGTTGGACAGTGCCGTCATCGTTGACCTCCCGGGGATGCGACTTCAGAATCTGCCTGGAAATCGGCCAAACTCCCAGCCGAGGGTAGCGGAGCGCCGACGTTGGCGTCAGCGAGGAACCGAACCGAGCGCGATCAGCGCGAGCGGCCTGACGAGGGCAGTCGCGAGCTCAGGTCATCCAGCCGTAGGAACCGAGATCGACGCCGATCAGCTCCGCGGTGCGGCGGTTGCTCTCCACGTATCGCTCGCCCACGGTCTCCTCGATCGTTCGGCGCAGCTTCGCCTCCTCCTTCGCGACGACTCCTTGCGGCGCGAGGCTGAGGCGGTCGATCCGCTTCCCGAGCCGCCAGAAGACGGGAGACGCAAGCGGTGGCGCCGGATTGAGGTCGGAGCGGACGCCGAGCCCGTTCAGCATGCGCCGCGCCGCGATCGCGGTCGCAGGCGGGCCTGGATTCGTCTTCGACTCGAACGGCAGCTTGGCGAGCGTCTCCTCGTCGAGCGGCCGACCGGCGAAGCGCGCGATCTGCTCGACGAAGGACGCCGGGTCGGCGACGAACTGCTCGTAGGGCAGTGCGAGCACCGCCTCGGCCCCGTACAGCCGGTGGTAGTAGGCGAGCAGGTGGTCGTACTCGAAGTGGCGCAGGTCGAACCACGGCACACGCATGCTCCTCGACGTCGGCGGCAGCATGAACTTCCGCACCGGCAGCGCGCCGCCCTCCCGCACGTACTGCTTGTAGGTCGAGAGGATCATGCTGCGCTGCTCGCGGACGACCACGAGCACGCGCGCGTCCGGGAAGACCTGGACGAGCCTGTCCGCGATCTCCTTGCTGTCGTAGCCGCCCGAGAACGGATTGCCGGAGAAGCGCTCGAAGGACACGACCGGCGACAGGCCCTCGTCGACGAGCTTCTGCAACAGCGGCTCGAACTCCGCGCGGCTCTGCTCCGCGTCGAACTCGAGCGGCCGCGCGCCGACGAGCCGCCGGACGGGATGGTCGGGCCCCGCCTTGTCGACCCAGCCGAAGCCCGTCTGCGGGTTCCCGAAGAACAGGAAGCGGAGCCAGCGGCTGCCGGTCTTGTGGTAGCCGATGTGCAGGAGGATCGGCGGCATCGAGGCGAGACCGGTCAGCGCCGCTCGGTCGTCCACTCGAGCAGCGGCCGGACGGCGCCGCGGAACTGCCCCGCGTAGCCGCCCTTCGACGTGTCGCCCTCGCCCGGGTCGTGGACGTGGAACGCGACGGCCTCGGGGACGCGCGCCTGGTGTACGAGCTTGTCCGTGCCGATCGCGCCCAGGCTCGAGATCCCCGGCTCGACGGTGTACAGGCCTTCGTTGAGCAGGTTGCCCGGGATCCAGGCGGTGGCGACGTAGTCGCCGACCGCCGGCCGCTCGATCCAGGCCGGGCTCGCGTCGACGGTGGTGAACGCGTTGTTGCCCTCGCGGTCGATCACCTTGATCCGCGGGAACACCGCGACGTCGTCGCGGAGCACGCGTGAAGCTGATCTCGATGCCGACCGGACGGCGGATGTCGACGCTGTCCGCGAGCTGTCCGTCGCTCGTCGACGACTCGTACCTCGCGGATGCGCACGCGCTTGCCGCCGGGCGCCGTGGCGAGGTCAGGCCAGACGCGCCGCGAGCCCGGCGCCGCCCTCGTGCCTGCAGGTAGTGCGCGACGACCTGTTCGCTCGGCCCGTCCTGGACGACGCGCCCCTCGCGGAGCAGGATCGCGCGGTCGCAGAGCCGCGCCAGCACCTGCATCTGGTGCGAGACGAACAGCACGGTGCGGCCGTGGCTCGAGAGCTCCTCCATCCGCCCGAGGCAGCGTCGCTGGAACTCCGCGTCGCCGACCGCGAGCACCTCGTCGACGAGCAGGATCTCGGGCTCGAGGTGAGCGGCGACCGAGAACGCGAGGCGCACGTACATACCGCTCGAATAGCGCTTCACGGGTGTGTCGATGAACTTCTCGACACCGGAGAAGTCGATGATCGTCGGGCAGCTTGCGTCGTGATCTCGCGCCGCGTCATGCCGAGGATCGCCCCGTTCAGGTAGATGTTCTCGCGCCCGGTCAGCTCGCCGTGGAAGCCGGTGCCGACCTCGAGCAGGCTGCCGACGCGGCCGCGGATCGACGGCGTTGCCGCGCGTCGGCGTGGTGATCCGGGTCAGGATCTTGAGCAGCGTCGACTTGCCTGCGCCGTTCGGCCCGATCACGCCGAGTACCTCGCCCTGCTCGACGGAGAAGGAGACGTCGTCGAGCGCCCAGATCTCCTCGGCGGGCGGGCGGTGCTCCCGACTGAGGACGTCGGTTCACTCCGTGCGCGATCGTGTCCCGGAGCGTGTCGTAGCCCGCCTGCAACTGCCCGAGCCGGTAGCGCTTCGAGAGCCCCTCGACCTCGATGACGATCGGCCGCACGCTCACACCTCCTAGATGGTGTCCGCGAACCGGGGCTCGGAACGCCGGAAGAAGAAGATGCCGAACGCGAGGAAGCCGCACGCCGAGAGCACGCTGAGCGTGATCAGCAGCGCCGAAGGCGGCGGGGTCCCGAGCAAAGCCCAGCGGAAGCCCGTGATGACGCCGCTCATCGGGTTGAGCGACAGGATCAGCCGTTCCCACGGCTGGTGGAGCGCCTTGATCGGGTAGATCACCGGCGACAGGAAGAGCCAGATCTGGATGATGAACGGGATCGCGTACGGCACGTCTCGATAGCGGACGTTGATCACGGAGAAGGTCAAGCCGACGCCGAGCGCGGTCGCGGCGGCGAGCACCATGAACACGGGCGCGAGCAGCACGTGGGGGCCGAGCGACAGGCTGTAGTACGCCATCAGCCCGAACAGCACCGACGACGCGACGACGAAGTCGACCGCTGGAACGGTGATCGCAGCGAGCGGGAGCAGGACGCGCGGGAAGTAGATCTTGGTCACGAGCGAGGAGTTCATCGCGAGACTCCCGCTCGCGGCGCCGAGCGCCGAGGCGAAGTAGGTCCAGGGCAGGATGCCCGAGTACGAGAAGACCGGATACGGGAGGCCCTGGGACGGCACCTTGGCGAACGTGCCGAAGATGAACGTGAAGACGATCATCGTCATCACGGGCTGGATGATCGCCCACGCGACCCCGATCAACGACTGCTTGTACCGGACCTTGAAATCACGCCAGGCAAACGTCGCCGCGAGCTCACGGTACTGCCAGAGCTCGTGGAAGTCGAGGTGCGGGAGCCTGCTCGCGGGGCGGATCCTGGTGATGCGCCCGGAGAGCTCGAGGAGCCCCTCGTCCTCGGCGTCGAGCGGATCCGCGGACGCGGTCCAGGGCCGTCTTCTCCGACCAGGCTCACGCGTTCGATGCTAGTCGATCACCTGGCTGGGGCCGTGCGCCGTCCCGAGATGCAAACGGTCTGCTGACGCTTCTCTAACGTCTCTCGCCGCCAGCGCGAGCGCCTGCGCGATCTTGTCCGCGTACGCCGGGATCGCGAACTCGCTGCGGAAGCGCTCGCGGCCGGCACGGGCGAGTCGGGCGCGCAGGGCTGGATCGTCGCGGAGCCGGCGCAACGCGTCTGCGAGCGCGGCAGCGTCGCCCTCCGGGACGAGCACGCCCGCGTCGCCCATCGCGTCCGGCAGGCCGCCGCTCGCGGACGCGACGACCGGTACGCCGCTCGCCAGTCCGTCCAGGAGCGTGCCTCCGAGCTGCTCCTTCCAGCGCGGCGTCGTCAGCGAGGGGACGGCGAGGCAGTCGAGCGCTGCATAGAAGCCCCAGAGCTCGTCCTTCGGGAGCAATCCGGCGGAGTGGACGCGTCCGGGGAGCGCCCCGACCAGCGCGCCGAGATCGGGCCCGTCCCCCGCAACCGCGAGCTTGACGTCGTCCGGCAGCGTCCCGAGAGCCTCGACGAGCACCCGCCAGCCCTTCTCCTCGACGATACGGCCTGCGAAGCCGACGACGAAGTCGTCGCGCTCGAACGGCAACGGTCGGCGATCGACGAGCGGCGGCGGCTCGAGGCCGCCCGCGACGAGGGAGACGGCCGGGACGGTCGCCGGCATCCCGGCGGCACGGATCCCGTCGATCGACGGGCCGGCGACCGCGAGCAGGCCGTCGAGCCGCGGCCACAGCGACCGCCGCGCGAGCCTGACGACCGCGCTCGAGGGCCGCGGGAAGATGTTCTCGCAGACCGACGCCACGATCCGCGGGCGCCGGCGGAGCCGATGCAGCGCGAGGATCTCGAGCAGGAACGGGTCGATCGGCTCCTCCTGCACCCAGATCGCGTCGGGACCGACGTCTCGAAGCTCGCGCGCGAGCCAGACCACGCGCTCGCGCCTCGATCCGGCCGGCATGCGACGCACCTCGATCCGCCCGTCCGGCTCTGCCGTCCCGTGAGCCTCGTGCACGCTGGGGAGCGCGGGCGCGGGAGCGGCGAGCACGACGGCCCGCACGCGGTAGCGCTCGACGATCTGCTCGAGCGCCAGCCAGTGGATCGGATAGAAGGCGAGCTTGCTGTAGAGGACGAGTGTGGTCTCGTCGCCCGCGGTCATCTCGCGGTGTGGACGCCGAGGCCGTCGACGATCGCGTCGACGACCCGCTCGACGGCCCGCCCGTCCACCTCGCCCATGACCTCGTGCGAGACGCGCCTGCGCTCGTCCCCGTACTCGTCCGGATGCGCGAGCGCGCGCTCGACCGCCGCGAACAGCCCGTCGAAGTCGTCCGCTCGGTAGAGGGCGTCCGAGTCGATCAGCTCGCGGTAGTGCTCGCCGCCGAGATTGAGGTCCGCCCAGCGCTCCCCGGGCGGCGCACCCGCGTCGAAGGTGATGCAGACCGACGGCCGGTCGTTGGCCACCCCGTCGAGCAGGATCGTCCCGCCGTTCGCGACCACACAGGCGACGTGCTGGAGCAGCGTGGCGAGGTCGCCGAGATCCGTGTAGCTCGCGTCCTGCACCGCCGCCCCCGGGCGGTCGAGCGCGGCGGCGAAGCGCTCCTTGACCTGATCGTCCCGCGGATGCGGCCGGAACAGGAGCTGGAAGCGCCCGGGGCCGCCGCGTCTGCTCCCACCAGTCGACGATCCTGTTCACGTAGTTCGCCTCGTACGGCTGGTTCGTCGGCGTGTTCCCCGCGTAGAGGACGACCGGCTTGGCAGGATCGAGGCCGAGAGGGCCGAGGAGGGCCGCGTACTCGGCGAAGGGCCTCTGCCGGTGGTAGACGTCGGACTGCGGCCAGCCGGTGACGACGACACGCTCGGGGGCGATGCCGTGGAAGCGCTCGAGATCGCTCCGCATGATCTCGTTCTGGACGAGGTAGCGGTCGAGCCCCGGCGACAGGACGCCCTTGCCGACCTGGTGATCCCAGCTCGCGACGTTGCCGATCACGGGGATCCCGAGCCGGCGAGCAGCGAGCATGAGCGGCATCGACGCCCGCGCCTGCAGGTTGGTCACCACCAGGCCGCTGCACTCGGCCCGCATGCGCTGGAGCAGCGCCGACGGCACGTGGCGGCGCGTCGGCGAGAAGTACCAGCGCGCCATCGGCCCCTCGAGGAACTGCCACCGCGGCAGCGGCCCGATGCGGTCGGGATCGAGCAGGAAGTTGCGGTGGCCGGAGACCCAGCGGCCCTCGTGGAAACCGTGGCGGAAGCTGTGCCGGACGGCGAGCGGGAAGAACCCGATGCGCTTGTCGAGCTCGATGTCGACCCTCCGCGTGACGCGCTCGCCGAAGCGGTACCTCGACCGGCATGAGGTCGTCCTTCGTCAGCATCGGCATGCCACGGGCCCGGTCGGCCCACGGACGGACGTGCTTCTTGTCGACGAGCCACACGGCCGTGAGACGGTCGTCGAGCGCCCGCCTGAGGGCGTCGACGATGCCGCAGTCGAAGAAGATGCGGTTCGGCAGCGGGTCGACGAGCAGCAGCCAGACCCGGGGCTCGAGATCGCCCCCTCGCTCCCCGCTCGTCTGTTCACCGCCCATGACAGGGGTCGTCTGAGTCATCAGCCCGGCGACCCATCGTAGAGAATCGCCAGGCGATGAGCCCTCGGAACGCTCGTCCTGGGATCGGCGCTGCTCCTGCTGGCGGCCGGCCTGATCACGTCCTGCCTGCCGCTCCGCGGCGCGACCGACTTCGTGCTCGCGCTCTACCTCGTCGCCTTCTCGCTCGTCGTCGTCGATCGAGCTCCTCCTGTCGCCGGGACACGACCTGACGGCGACCTGGCTCTCGGGCGCGCTGGCCGTGGCCGCCGCGGTGTCCGGCGGCATCTGGGTGCTCCGGGGCCGCCCGTCGCCGCCCTCGTTCCGGCCGGCGCTCTCCGCCTGCCGCGAAGCCGTGCACGACCCGCTGGTGGCGATCCTCGGCGTCGCCGTGCTCTGCGGGCTCGGCTACGTCACGGCACTGATCGTCGGCACGGCGCCGAACGACTACGACGCTCTCTGGTACCACCTCGCGCGCGCAGCGTTCTGGAAGCAGCAGCACGCGATCGCCTACATCCCGGGCGCGAACGACGCGCGACTGAACGGCTTCCCGCCGAATGCCGAGATCGCCGACTCGTTCACGATGATCCTCGCGCGAACCGAGCGGTTCGTCGGCTTCGTCCAGCTCTCCGCGCTCGTTGCCAGCACGGTCGCGATCGGCGGGATCTCGCGGCGCATCGGCCTGTCCGTGCGGCAGGCGCTCTTCGGCGCGTTGCTGTTCGCGACGCTCCCGGTGGTCGTCCTGCAGTCGGCGACCGCGCTCAACGACCTCGTCTTCGGAGCCTTCCTCGTGTGTAGCGCCTACTTCCTGTTCACGTGGACGCGCGTCTCGCTCGCACTCGCAGCGCTCGCCCTCGGGCTCGCGATCGGGACGAAGATCACGGCGCTGCTCGGGCTGCCCCTGCTCGCCCTGCTCGGCGCCGTGCTCTATCCGCGCCGACGCTGGCCGGCTCTGCTCCTCGTCGGCGCCTGCGGGATCGCGGTCGGGTCGTACTGGTATCTGTTCAACCTCGCCGAGACCGGCCGCCTGGGCGGGAGGTTCGCCCAGGCGCAGCACGCGGTCGTCGTCCAGAAGGGGAACACGTCCTCGCCCGTCGGAGTCGTCGCGCACCTCATGCGACTCGGCGTCGACGCCGTCGACCCGTCCGGCGCCATCGGCCGCGACCGGTTCCTGTACCTGATCGGAGCGGCCGCGATCCTCGTGCTCGGCTTCCGTGGACGCCGCCGCTTCGGCGTCGTCGCGGTCGTCGCCGCCGTCGCGCTCGCCGCGCTCCCGCTCGCGTTCCGGGCGATCGACCACGGGCTCCTGCACGCCTACCAGAAGCTCTGGGTCTCGCTCGGCCGGCACAACCTCGCCTTCCTCGGCCTCGACAAGCACCTGACGCAGGCGAGCCCGTTCCAGTCCTGGTACGGCGCGGCGGGGATCGTGCTCGTGCTCGCCTGCCTCGTGCTCGTCTGGATCGGGCTGCAGCGGCACACGCTCCCCCGGGCGGCCGCCGTGCTCGCCCTCGCACCGGTCGTCTGGCTCGTGCTGCAGGCGATCGCGACCTTCTACAGCCTCTGGGACGGGCGGTATATCGTGTTCGCCGTCGCCCTCGCTGCGGCCGTGTGGGGCCTTACGCTGCCGATCCGTCCGCTCGCCTGGGCGGTGACCGCGATCGCGGTCACGGCACTCGCGCTCGTGCTCGTGCACTACGACGAGAAGCCGTCCGGCGTGAACGTGCTCGGCGGCTCGGCGCCGACGTCCGTGTGGAACCTGTCGCGTGCGCAGGTGGTCGGCAAGTTCCTGCATCCGGGCGAGCGGGAGGTGGTGGCAGCGCTCGAGCGGGACGCTCACAAGGGCGATACGGTCGCCCTCGCCATCCGCCGCGAGGACGTCAGCTATCCCTACTTCGGCAGCCGCCTCGACCGCCGCGTGGAGTTCGTCCAAGGCGCCTTGTCCACGCCCGCGTGGGTGGTCGTCGCGCCGGGCATCCCGGCGCAGCCGATCGGATTGCAGCTCGTCGTAAACAGCCACGGCTGGCACCTCTACCGGCGCTGATGCGCGCCCTAGGCCGCCGCTGCCTCGACGTCGCGCCCTTCCTCGGGCTGCGCTACCGCTGTCCGTTCTGCCACCTTCGCTTCCGGAGGCTCGAGCCGCGCGGCCGCGATCTCCCCGTCTACACAGAGCTCGGGATCGTCGGCGGCGGCGTGCGCGAGGCGGAGTGCCCGTGGTGCCGCTCGAACGACCGCGAGCGGCTCCTGTACCTCTTCCTCCGCCGCGACACCGAGCTGTTTCGCCGGCCGTTGCGCGTCCTCCACGTCGCGCCCGAGGCCCGGCTCCGCCGCGCAATCGCGCGCAGCCAGGAGAGCTACGAGACCACCGACCTGAGCATGCCCGGCGTCGACTTCCACAGCGACCTGACCGCGATCCCGAGGCCCGACGCAGCCTTCGATGCGATCATCTGCTCGCACGTCCTCGAGCACGTGTCGGACGACCGCGCAGCGATGCGCGAGCTGCATCGGGTGCTCGCACCCGGCGGCTGGGCGGTGCTCCAGGTGCCGATCGCGGCGCGCGCGGAACGCACGGACGAGGAAACGCCGGGAGAGCCCTTGCCCGGCGAGGAGCGGGCGCGGCGGTTCGGTGACCCGACCCACCGCCGCGTCTACGCCGAGGCCGACTACGTCCGGCGCCTGGAGGAAGCCGGCTTCGCCGCCCGGCCGTCGAGCGCGCTCGACCTCCTCGGCGCCCGGACGGTCAGCGCCTACGGCTTGGCAGGGGAGGAGAAGGTCTTCTTCTGCACCCGTGACTGAAGCGCCCGGCGCCGTGACCCGATCGCGAGGCGTGCGCGCCGCGAGACGACGTCGACGAACGTCCCGGCATGCCGTGGCCTCGGCAGGTCGTAACCGAAGCGACGGGCGATCCCGCCGACGGCGCCGGCGACCAGGTCGGCCGAACGCCCGTCGAGCTCGTTGCGCCAGAGGTCGAGCCGTGTGTCCTCGATCTTCCCGGTGACCTTGCGCACGTCCCAGGCGGAGTTCGACGTCGCAGCCAGGCCTCCGACGGTCGGCGTGAGCAGCGAGTCGGCCCAGTCGACGCCGAGGAAGCCGCCGACGCCGCGCATGGTCTGCCGCGCGTCGGCGACCAGGTCCTCGTAGCGCAGGACGAGGTACCTGCTCTCCCCGAGCCTGCCCACGTTCCGCTCGGCGGCGGCGAACGACCGGCGCACGGTCAGGCCGACCTCGACGAGGTCCGTCTGCTGCCCCGTCGCGCGGTCGAGCCGCGCGATCGCCGCGGCGACGCTCCTCGGGTCTCGCACCACGTGGACGAACCGCGCGGCGGGGTAGCGATCGACGATCGCGTCGAGCTCGTGCTCCTGCCCCGGCGTCTTCTCGACCCAGCCACGCGGCTCGCCGCCCCCTCCGCCGGCCGCGTGAAGCGCCGCCGCGACCAGCCCCAGGACATCGCGCTCCGGGTTGGCGGCGACGAGATCGACGAGATGCCGCGAGAAGAGCGCGTACGGGTCCGCCGCGAGCTCCCAGGGCTGCCCGAGGGCCCAGAAGGGCGGAATCCCCGAAGGGGAGATCAGCCGGAGCATCCACCAGCGCTGAGCTTCGGCGGCGACGACGTCCGGCGGGAGCCCGCCGAAGCGGGGCAGGAAGGTCAGGAAGTGGTTCGACTCGCCGGGCAGCGCCACGAGCTGCGGGTGGCCGTCGAGGAGGTCGAGCAGCAGCGTCGTCCCGGTCTTGCGATGGCCGACGACGAAGACGGGGCTGTCGTACCAGGACGGGACGCCTGCGCGCTCCCGCAAGGCCTGCCCGGCCGCGACGCGCAGCCGGTCCGCCACCCCGTCGATCGCGGCCAGCAGGTCGCTCCAGGTCGGCTCGACTCGCCGGGGATAGTCCCTTGCCCGCGCTTCGAGCAGCTCCTCGATGCGGCGGTAGTCCTCGTTCGACCCGCTCCTGTCGCCCATCGGAGAGGACGATACTCGCCGCCGACGCGCGGCCCGGCTGCCTAGACTTGGTCGCGTGATGAGCGCGGCGCGAACGCGTCTGAGCCTCGCCGCCGGCCTTCTCGTCGTCTCCGGTCTCGGGCTCGGCCTGGCGATCGATCCGTCGGCGTCGGCGTCGCGCGCCCGTGTCCGGGCCAACCCGATCCAGCGTGAGAACGCCCTCCCCGGCACCCCGAACTGGCGGCTGCCGCGGGCTGCGAAGGGCGCAATCGAGGGCTACGCCTCCCAGATCGACGTCCTCCCGGGAAACGAGCTCGACCTCCACGTCTCGACCGCCCCCGCCACGAGCTACCGCGTCGAGATCTATCGGATCGGCTGGTACCGAGGCAGCGGCGCTCGTCTCGTCGCCTGTCTGCCGACCTGTACGACCGACGAGGCGGGGACGACCCAGCTGACCCCGCCGTTCGACGCCTCCACCGGCTACCTGAACGCCGGCTGGCCGGTCACCGACCGGTTCACGGTCGCCCCGTCCTGGACGAGCGGGTACTACCTCGCCGAGCTCGTGCTGACGCAGGGCCCGGACGCCGGGCACGGGAGCTGGGTGCCGTTCATCGTCCGCGCGCCGGCGACACAGCCCTCGAACATCCTCGTCCAGGCACCGGTCAACACCTGGCAGGCCTACAACGACTGGGGCGGACGGAGCCTCTATTTCAACTTCAACGGCGTCGGCGACAACCACGTCTCGTTCGACCGGCCGTTCGACGAAGCGTCGATGAAGACGGCGGACGGGCCGGCGACGGACAACGCCAACCTTCCGCAGGTGTCGGAGTTCCCGCTCGTCCGCTTCCTGGAACGAACGGGCTACGACGTCTCGTACACGACCGACGTCGCCGTCGACTCCAGTCCGGCCGAGCTGCTTCGCCACCGTCTGGCGATCGTCGCGGGCCACGACGAGTACTGGACAAAGGGAATCCGCGACGCCTACGAGCGCGCCCGCGACCTCGGAACGAACCTGGCCTTCGTCGGCGCCAACATCGGCTTCTGGCAGATGCGCTACGAGGACGGCAGGCGGACGATCGTCGAGTACCGCAACCCGGGGCCGGACCCGGAGACCGACCCGGCGCTGAAGACGATGCTGTTCAGGCAGCTCGCGACACCGCGCCCCGAGTGTCGGCTGCTGGGAGTCGAGGGACTCGTCGAGCCGGGGAATCAGAGCATCGGCATCAAGGATCTGACCGCGAACCCGGCGGCGCTCGGCGACCGGTGGTTCGCCGGGACCGGCTTCACGGCCTCGACCGTCCTCGCGGGGCTCGTCGGCTACGAGTGGGACCTGATCACGCCCGGCTGCGCGACACCGCCGTTGACGGATCTCTTCCATGTCTCCGGGACCCCGAGCTACGACGGAGTCCGCTACACGGCTCCCTCGGGCGCGCGCGTGTTCAGCGCCGGCTCGCTCAGGTTCAGCTGGGGCCTCGACGACACGATGGGTTACGGGAGCCCACCGCTGCAGCAGCTCATGCGGAACGCGCTCGACGACCTGACGCGACCGGCGCCGCCCGCGTCCGTGCGCGCAGCCCGAACGCGGGCCGGTGTCCGGATCACCGTCGGGTGGCCGACGGATTCGCGCGCGCGCGTGCTGCTCGTCTATGCGCGTGCGGGCTCGCAGGCGTTCCTGCCGACCACACGTGGAGCGAGGCTCGTCTGCACGACCCGCGGTCAGACCTGCGTGGACTCCCGGGCACCGCGCGGGCGTTCGGTGCGGTACGCCGCCGTGCTGCGCGACCGCTGGCGATCGTCGGTCCCGTTGCTCTCGCGGACCGTTCGCTAGAGCGTCAGCGCCGTCTCGTACGCCGCGAGCGTGCCCTCGGCGGCCACCTCGCGCGAGTAGCGCTCCCTGACTCGCTCGCGGGCGGCCGCGCCGAGACGAGTCCGCAGCCCCGCGTCGCCGAGCAGCCGCTCGATCGCAGCCCGCAGCGCAGTGACGTCGCCGGGCGGGACGAGCAGCCCGGACTCGCCGTCCACGATCGCCTCCACGAGGCCGCCGACCGCCGTCGCGACGACCGGCCGCCCGTGCGCCATCGCCTGGCGGCAGACGACGCCGTAGCCCTCGCGACGCGACGGGCAGACGACGACGGCCGCGCGGTCGAGGTAGGCGCCGAGCCGGGCGGGCGGCACGAAGCCGAGCGCGCCCGGAACCCGGTCGCGCAACGGCCCGTCACCGACGACGACGAGCGGCAGGTCACGTGCCGCCTCGACGAGCTCGAGCACGCCCTTCTCCTCCGACAGCCGGCCGACGAACAGCACATGCGGCGGGTCGTCCGGCTCGACGGTCACATCCGGGACGTCGATCCCGACGGGCACGACGCGTATCTCGCGCGCGCCGAGCCGCCGCGCCGTGTCCGTCAGCGACTCCGAGACGCAGAGCACCATCCGCGCCGCCCGCACGACCGGCCGGAGCAGCGCCGGCGCGCGCCGGGCGAGCTCGGCGTCGGTGCCGTGCATCGTCAGCAGGTAGGGCTTACCGGTCGCACGCGCGGGCAGCCCGGACGGGAGCCAGTGCGCGTGGACGAGGTCGGCGCCGGCCGCAGCGCGCCGAGCCGCGCGGGTGTACTCCGTCAGGAACAACGGCAGGAGCAGGGCTTTTCCGGGCGAGCGGCGCAGGTTGCCCGTGATCCCGGCGCCGTACGCGATGCCGAAGTGGCGGAACGAGGCCGGTGACACGACCTCGATCTCGACGCCGCGGGCACGGAGGTCGTCGACCGCGTCGCGAATGAACACGCCGGCCGGGTCGGCCGCGTCCCGGGGGTACGAGGTGGTCAGGACCGCGACCTTCAACGACACGCCGCGGCGATGCGGTCGGCGAGCGAGGCGCCGTCGAGTCCGTGGAAGCGAAGCGCCTCGGCCGGCGTGCCGCAGGCGGGCCATCCCTCGACGCCGAAGACCGTCACGGGCCGCCGCAGCTCGCGGCGGAGCGCGTCGCCGAGCGCCCCGACCGGCGAATGGTCCTCGACCACGAACAGGTGCTGGAACGGCGCGATCGCCTCCTCGAGCCAGGCCCCGTCGAACCGGTTCAGCCAGGGCATGTCGACGACCGCCAGGCTCGTTCCGCGTGCCCGCAGGATCTCGGCCGCCGTCAGCGTCTCGTGGAGCATGACGGGCCCGTACGCGAGCGCGACCGCATCGGCGCCGGGCGCCAGAACGGTTCCCCGCCCGACGACGAGCTCGTAGCCGTTCGGCAGCTCGATCCGCCGCGGCGACGGGCCGATCGCGAGCCGGATCGCGACGCTGTCCGTGGCCGTCGCGACGGCCCACTCGACGACGGCTCGCGTCTCCTCCCCACTCGCCGGCTGCACGATCGTGACATTCGGCAGCGCAGCCAGAAGGGACACGTCCCGCAGGCTCTGGTGCGACTTGCCCGGCCCGGCCGGGATCAGCCCCGCGTAGTGGAGCGCGTAGACGATTCGCGCGCCCTCGCTGGCGGCGTTGTAGATCTGTTCGTTCGCACGCGAGGCGAGGAAGGACGCGAACGAGTTGACGACCGGGAGCAGGCCCTGTCCGGCGAGGCCGGCGGCCATCGAGACCATGTCCTGCTCGGCGATGCCGACCTCGATGAAACGGTCGGGATGCCCGAGCTCGAAGCCCCGGATGCGGCAGTCCGACGCGAGGTCGGCGTCGAGGACGACCAGCTCCGGATGACGCCCGGCGAGATTCAGCACCGCCTCGCCGTATGCCTCCGCGACGTACTCGGCCGCCTCCTTCAGCCTCGGCTTGCGAGCGCCGGCGCCGCTCGCCGGCTCGCCCTCCAGGCTTGTCGCGGGGTCGTCGTCGAGCGGCGGGACGGGCTCCAGCACGAGCTCGCCGAGCCCGTGCGCGGCGAACTGTCCGCCGATCCGCCCGGTCAGCTCCGAGAACGCCCGCCCGAACGCCTCGTCGTCGGGAGCGCCGGCGTGCCAGCGATAGGTGCCGCCGCCCTCCTCGAGCGCGAACGGGTGCTCCATGAACGACACGCCCTTGCCCTTGATCGTCTGCGCGAGGAGCAGCTTCGGGTGGTCGAGGTCGGACTGGAAGTCCTCGAATGCCTCGCGCAGCTGGACGTGGTCGTGCCCGTCGCAGACGTCGACGTACCAGCCGAAGCGCCGCACCTTCTCCTCGAGGTTGCCGAGCGCGAGGATCTCCTCGGTCGGCTTGTCCGACTGGAGCTCGTTGCGGTCGACGATCACGATCAGATTGCCCATCGCCTCGTGGGCACCGGCCTGGAGCGCCTCCCAGTTCTGCCCCTCCTGGAGCTCGCCGTCGCCGACCATGACGACGACGCGGCCGCCGCGGCCGAGGAAGCGCTTTGCCCAGGCCATGCCTCGGCCCTTCGAGATGCCCATGCCGAGCGAGCCCGAATTGGCCTCGATGCCGGGCACGCCCACGTCGGGGTGCCCGTCGAGCCCGCCGAGCCGGCGGAGGCGCAGCAGCCGCTCGGTCGGGATCACACCGAGCGAATGGAGCACCGCGTAGAGGCCGGGCACGTCGTGGCCCTTGGACGAGAAGTAGATGTCGCGGTCGGGGTGGTCGAAGCCGACCTGCGCCGTCGTCAGCTCCTCCTCGAACAGGTGGACGACGATGTCCATCGCGCTGAAGCTGGACCCGAGGTGCCCCGAGCCGGCGCGCTTCACCGCCGTCAGCGCGTTCGCGCGGGCCATGTCCCCGAGCAGCGTCAGCCGCTCGTCGCGCGGCACCTCGGCGATGCGGACGCGCTCGAACTCGCTCCGCGGGATGAGCCGGAGCCCGGTCATCCGCGCCACGGCTCGACGTCGATCCGCGGCAGCACGGCCTCGCCGGCGGCCAACAGCGCTTCCGCCCGCGCCCAGTCCTCCTCGCGGTCGATGCTCAGGCCCTCGTGCCCCTCGGCGAAGAAGGGCAGCCGGACGCTCCCTCCCAGCGTTCCCCCGTCGACGACCCGCGTCCAGGCGATCTCGAGCGCGCTCGACTGGACGAACACGGCGGGCAAGGCCTGGAACTGGCTGTCGTGCCAGGGCACGTCGAGGCGCGATTGGTCGAGCAGCGGGCGCATGGTCTCCCCCTCGAGCACCCACATCTTCCCGGGATGCTGTTTCACCGGCTCGATCGCGCGGATGGAGTCGGCCGCCGGCGCGCCCAGGAGCTCGTCGAGAGCCCGGCGGATCGCGGCAGGCCCGCGGAACGGGCTCGTCGGCCGGACCAGCGCGAAGAGCTCGTAGCGCCCGGGAAGCCCGACGAGCGTGTGGGACAGCCACTCGATGTCCGGCGAGGTCGAGGTCGCGTACTCCGCCGGCCGCAGGAACGGAACGTCCGCGCCGTACCAGCGTGCGATAGCGGCGATCTCCTCCGAGTCGGTCGAGCAGACCACCCTGTCCGCGACGCCGGACTGCTGCGCGGCGGCGATCGAGTACGCGAGCAGCGGGTGCCCGCCGAGAGGGCGCACGTTCTTGCCCGGGACGCGCTCGGAGCCTGCCCGGGCGGGGACGAGGGCTACGAGGCTCGGCATGTCACGTCTTCGCCGGGTCGGTGATCAGGTTGACGTACTTCCAGTCCGAATACACGTCGAGCGCCTCGACACCCGCCTCGCGCCAGCCGGTGCCGGACTGCTTGACGCCGCCGAAGCCCATGTGCGGCTCGGAGCCGTGCGTGCCGCCGTTGACGACGACGACGCCCGCCTGCGCCTGCTCGGCGAACCGCATCGCCCGGTGGATGCTCGCCGTGTGGATCGCCGCCGTCAGCCCGTACGGAGAGTCGTTGACGAGCGCGAGCGCCTCGTCGAAGCCGCCGACGCGGTAGAGGATCGTGACCGGCCCGAACAGCTCGGCGCAGGACTGCCCGGCATCGGGCGGGATACCTTCGAGCACCGTCGGCGCCACCCAGTAGCCCGGCCGGTCGAGCCGCTCCGCGCCGGCCGCGACGAGCCTCTCGACGGCTGCCTCGCTGATCACGGGTCCCGCGTCGTAGTCCGTGGCCTCCGCCACGAAGCGGTCCCGGAACGCCTCGTACACCGCGTCGAAGACGACGATCCGGCTCGCGGACGCGCAGCGCTGACCGGCGTTCGAGAAGGCGGAGGCGAGCGCCCAGCGCACCGCGCCGTCGAGGTCGGCGTCGTCGCAGACGACGAGCGCGTTCTTGCCGCCGAGCTCGAGACAGACCTTCGCGAGTCGCCGCGCCGCCGTCTCGTTCACCCGACGGCCCGTCTCCGCCGAGCCCGTGAACGAGACGAGATCGACGTCGGCGTGCTCGACGAGCGCCGCGCCGGCCTCCGGTCCGAGCCCCTGCACGACGTTGAGCACGCCGTCCGGCAGCCCGACCTTGCAACACAGTGTTGCAAGGAGATGCGCGGAGGCCGGCGTGTGCTCGGACGGCTTGAGCACGCACGCGTTGCCGCACAGGATCGCCGGGAAGACCTTCCAGGCCACGTTCGGAAGCGGCGTGTTGAACGAGATCAGGAGCCCGGCGACGCCGACCGGCTGCCGGATCGACATGACCGTTCGGTGGTCCATCGACGCCGTCGTCGTCCGCCCGTAGAAGCGGCGTCCCTCGCCGGCCATGAACAGGCCCATCTCGACCGCCGCGTCCGTCTCGCCGCGTGCGAGCTCGAGCGACTTGCCCGTCTCCGCGGCGACGACCTCGGACAGCTCCTCTCGCCGCTCCCGAAGGGCCAGCGCGAGCTCGCGGCACAGATCGCCGCGCGAGACGACCGTCTGCGCCGCCCACCCGGGCTGCGCCGAGCGAGCCGCGGCGACTGCCGCGCTGACGTCCTCCGCGCTCGACCTGGCCACGCCGCAGAGGAGCGACCCGTCCGCCGGCCGGTGCTTGTCGAGCCACTCGCCGGACACGGCCGGCACGTCCACTCCGTCGACGTGGTTCGGAACCTGCTCCGGGATCACCAGGCCGACCAGCCGCCGTCGACGACCAGGTTGGCGCCGGTCACGTACGACGAGGCGTCTGAGGCCAGGAAGACGACCGCGCCCAGCGCCTCGCGCGCGTCGGCCATGCGCCCGAGCGGCACGCGCGGCGTGTACGCGTCGAGGAACTCCTGCGGCTGGTCGTCGAACACGCCCGCCAGCGTCAGCGTGTTCACGCGCACGCCGTCCTTCGCCCAGTAGGTCGCGAGGTAGCGCGTCAGGTTCAGGATCGCCGACTTCGAGACCGAGTAGGCGACCGGCTTCGTGAAGCTCTCGCCGCCGCGCCGCCGGAACTCGTAGACGTCCTGCTGCGGCGAGAGCATCCCGTAGATCGACGAGATGTTCACGATCGATCCCCTGCCTTCGGCGGCCATGGCCGCGCCGACCACCTGGCAGCAGAGCAGCGTGCCTTTCACGTTCACGTCCATGACCCGGTCGAACGACGCCTCGGGGTAGGTCTCGAACGGGCCGACCTCCTCGGGCGGGGCGTCCGGCGGCGTGTCGAGCGCGGCGTTGTTCACGAGCAGGTGCGGCACGCCGAGCTCGGCGATCACGCGCTCGGTGGCCGCCTCGAGCGAGGCGCGGCTCGTCACGTCGACGGGATCGTCGGCGGCGACGTCGAACACGGCGACCTTCATGCCCCGCCGCGTGAGCCCGTCGACGTAGACGGACCCGAGCTGCCCGAGCCCGCCGGTGACGACGGCGACCCGGCCGGAGAGGTCGAAGAGCTCGTCGCTCACTGTCGTGCGCTCCAGACGGCGTCGCAGAACTCGCGCACGCAGCCCTCGCCGCCGCGGCGCTCGAGCGTCCAGAGCGCGAGGCTCGCCACCTCGGGCCACGCGTCCGCGGGACAGACGGACAGGCCGACGGCGCGCAGGCAGTCCGCGTCGTTCACGTCGTTGCCGACGTAGGCCGTCTGGTCGAGCGGGACACCGCGGCGCTCGGTCTCCTCGCGCAGCGCGGCGAGCTTGTCGGCGAGCCCGTGCCGGCAGTCGATCTCGAGCTTCCGGGCCCGGGCCACCGCGACCGGAACCGTCTCGGACGTGAGGATGACCGCACCGACACCGACCTTCCGCAGCCGCGCAAGCCCGAAGCCGTCCGCCCGGCAGCAGCGCACGGACTCGCCGCCGCCCTCGTCCACCCACACGCAGTTGTCGGTGAAGACGCCGTCGAAGTCGAAGACTGCGAGCCGGACGGCTTGAAGCAGCGGGTCGAGGTCGCTCAACGCTCTGCGGCGCTGCCGGGCGCCGCCAGAGGCTCCTCGACGGGCTCGAGTCCCTCGAGCGTCACGGCCTCCTCGAACCCGAGCCCGCGGCGCAGGCGTCGGCCGAGCAGGCGCTCGAGCTCGTAGGGAGGGAGGCCGCCGTCGGCCGGCGACTTGGCGTCGAGGTCGCCCGGCGCGAGCACGTGACCGGCGGGGAGGTCGCGCGCGGCGACGAGCTGCTTGCCCATCTTGCGGATTGCGCTCTCCTCGCAGGGCAGCGGCCGCTTGACGCCGTCCCCGATCGCGAGCGGAGCGCGGCGGAGGTCTCGGATCAGCCGCCGCATGCCGTCCGGCATCAGCGAGAACGCATGATCCGTGCCCTTCCAGCCGTGGCTGATCGTGAAGTGCTTCTCGATCACCCGCGCACCGAGGGCGTAGCCGAGCAGCGACATCGTGTAGCCGTCCTGGTGGTCGGAGAGCCCGATCACGAGCTCCGGATACCGGTCGCGCAGCGTCTCGATCACGCGGAGGTTGAGGTCCTCGGCCTCGGCCGGGTAGGCGGCCGTGCACTGCATCAGGCAGAGCTGACCGTTGATCGGGAGGATCGCGTCGACCGCGCGCTCGACGTCCTCCATCGTCCCGCCGCCGGTCGAGAGGAAGATCGGCTTGCCGTAGGCGGCGACCTGGCGGAGGAGCGGCGTGTTGACGAGGTCGGCCGAGGCGATCTTGAAGGCCGGCGCGCCGAGCTCGGCGAGGAAGTCGGCGCTCGGCTGGTCGAACGTGGTGCCGAACAGCGTGATGCCGACCTCGCGCGCCTGGTGCATCAGCTCGAACCAGTCCTTGTCGGACAGCTCGAGCGCCTCGCGGTGCTCGCCGTACGTCCTGCCGAAGCTGTTCTCGTGGTCGTACGGCTGGTCGAACATCGCCCGTGTGAACAGCGTCCGGTTGTCGCGCTTCTGCAGCTTGACCGCGTCGACGCCGCACTGCTTGGCGAGCGTGGAGGAACTCGATCGCCTTCATCAGCGATCCCTGGTGGTTGTGGCCGACCTCGGCGATGACGTAGCAGTCACCGTCGTCCGAGATCCGCCTCCCGTCGACTACGAGCTCCCTCATCCAGTCCTCCTCCCGGCCGTCGCCCGATGGTATCGCTCGGGGTAGTCAACCCGAGCGTTGTTAGACCGAGGTTAGGCCGGAACCGTTGCCGGCTGCGGGCTCGTGGCCGGGCGCGCACGAGCCGGAGCCTCCGCCCGCTGCCCGTAGACGATCGGCAGGGCGAGCAGGAGAGCCACGAACACGTAGAAGTAGTAGAAGGACATCGTCAGGTAGAAGACGTTCGCGAACAGGGTCCCGACGAGCGCGGCCGTCATGCCCCAGGCCAGCGGCGTCACGCGCGCGCCGGCCGGGTCGCCCGCCGCGGTCAGGTGGCGGCCGAGACGCCGCGCGAACACCGTGCGCGCGAACAGGTAGATGAGGAAGCCCGCGAACACGAACGTCCCGACGAGGCCCGTCTCGACGATCAGCGCGACGTAGTACGAGTGCGGCCCCCAGTTCGCCTGCCCGGTGACCTCCTGGTAGAAGACCGCGAAGTTGTTCAGCCCCAGGCCGAAGGCCGGGTGCGAGTGCAGGATCGTCGGAATGAAGTCGTAGACGCTGAAGTGCGCCGAGGTCGAGCCGCCGCCGGTCTCGAAGCGCGAGCCGATCACCTTGAGGAAGTACGCCGGGCTGGTCGCGATCAGCGCCACGAAGCCGACGGCGACGACCGCGACCGGGATCAGCACCTGGCGCGAGAAGATGCGGTGGCGGTAGGGGATCGCGAGCAGCGCGAAGCCGAGGATCAGGCCGCCGATGCCGCTTCGCGACAGCGTCAGCACCTCGACGACGAGCAGGAACGCGAGCGTCAGCCCGAGCCTGAGCTTCCAGGGATTGCCGCGCTCGAGCCGCAGGTAGAGGGGCGTCAGGATGAGCAGCGGCAGGATGAGCATGATCCCGAGGTGGTTCGGGTCGCCCGTGAGCGCGTTCGGGCGGTAGATGAACCCGGTCTGCTGGAAGATCCCGTAGACGTTGATGGAGCTCGCCCCGCCCGTGAGCGGGCTGATCACACGGGCGTCGAGGTTCGTGCCCGAGCGCGCTGCCATGAGCTGCAGCACGCCGTAGATCGCGTTGAAGACCATGCCGACGGTGAACCAGCCGATCGTCCTCAGGTAGAAGCGAGCCGAGTGGCGCGAGAGGTAGATCACGCCGAGGAGCAGGAACAGGAAGTGGATCCCGAACTTGATGAACCCCTTCCAGTACTGCTGCACCGCCTGTCCCGACTCGAGCGAGAAGTAGCCGGCCAGGTAGACGAGCAGGAAGAGCAGCAGGAAGCAGGCGACGATCGCCGCCGTCCGCACGAACCGACGGTCTCGGCGTGCGACCTCCTTGAGCGTGAACGAGACGATGAAGCCGATCGCGAGGATGTCCGCGATCTCGATGCTGCCGGCCAGGTTCCAGTTCAGCTTCTCGAACGTGGCGCAGAAGACGGTCGCCAGGAAGAAGAAGCGGGCCGGCCGGAGCTTCACGCGCTCGTCCCGAGGTTGAGGAGCAGGTCGGCGTACTCGCGGACGCGGGAGCGACGGTCGAGGCGCTGGCGCACGTCCTCCGGGAGCGGCGCCCCGTTCAGCGACCCGGCCTGCCAGCGCTCGTGCAGCCCGGTGAGCGCCTCGCGGATCGCCCCGACGTCCTCGGGGGCAGCGACGAGACCGGTTCCGACCTCGCGGATCAGGTCGGCGGCGGCGCCGTCCGGCGGCACGACGGCGAGGATCGGGCGCTCGGCGGCCAGGTACTCGAAGACCTTGCCGGAGAGCACCCCGCGGCCCCGGCCACCCGCCTCCGGGATCAGCAGAAGGAGCGCGTCCGACGAGCGCTGCAGCTCGAGCGCTCGATGATGCGACGCGTAGGGGATCAGCTCCAGCCGGTCGCCGAGCCCGAGCGCCTCGGCCCACTCGCGGTCGGCCGGCCGGAAATCGCCGACGAAGCGGGCGACCGCGTCCAGCTTCGAGTCTGCGAGCGCCTGCAGGAACGGCCGCGGGTCGCGGCGGCCGAAGAAGCTGCCCGCGTGCGTGATCGTGAACCGCTCGCCGCGCCGGTATTCGAGCCCCGCGAAGTCGTCGAAGTCGCAGCCGTTCGGGATCGTCGTCACGGGGCCGGCGGGCTCGAGCGAGCGCGCCTCGTCGGCGATCGCGTCCGCAGCGGCGACGATCGCGTCCGCCGAGTGCGCAACGAGCCGGGCGATCCCCTCGGTGGTCTTCTCCTTGGTACGCGCCGCCAGCGTGTCCGTGCGCCGGTGCGGGTGCGCCACGATCGAGTCGCGCAGGTCCGCCACCCAGCGCACGCCCGTCATCCGCTTGACCGCCGCGCCGACGAGGTGGATCGAGTTCGGCGGCGACGTGGTGATCACCACGTCGATCTCCTCCCGCTTGACGATCCGCGTCGCGGCCGGGATCGCCGTCAGGTTCCAGCTCACGTTCTCGTCGGGCACGAGCAGGCGCCGCCCGAACAGGCGCACCTGGGTCGCGAAGCGCTCGAAGCCCTCCGTGCCGTGGAGCTCGTCGGCCGGGCGCTTGCCGGACGGCCCGACGTACTGCGCCCGATGGACCCACGCCTGCGTCGGCGTGACGAGCTCGTCGTCGCGGTGGACCCACTTCGGGTCGTCCGGTGCCAGCACGTGCGTCTCGATTCCGTACCCCGGCAGGTGCGTGGCGAGCTTGAGCGAGCGCTGGACGCCGCCGCCGCCGGCCGGCGGAAAGTAGAGCGTCACCAGGAGAACCTTCACGCGGGCTCGATGGTAGTCGGGCGCGGGAGGCGGAAGATGAGCATGCGATCTCCCGACCTCGTCGTCCCCTCGCCGTCGTCGCGCATGCCGAGCGTGGCGGCGATCCGGAGCGAGGCCGCGTTCTCCGGCCGGATGTAGGCGACGAGGTGCGGCGGACCGACGCGCGCGAACGCGTCGGCGGCGGCGGCGCGAGCAGCCTCGGTCGCGATCCCGAGCCGACGACGCGCCGGCGCCACGGTCCAGCCGATCTCGACTTCGTCGGGCTCGATTCCGCCGATGCCGTCGCCCGCGAAGTGGACCTCGACCACACCGACGACCCGTTCCGAGCCGTGCTCGTGGATCGCCCAGGGGCCGAAGCCGTGCTCGTCCCAGTGCGCGACCGCGTACTCGACCTCGCGGCGGGCTGCATCCAGGCGAATGCCGAGGCTCCGGTACTCGTCGAGATCGTCGGCGCACACGGGGCGCAGGACGAGCCGCTCGGTCTCGATCCTCACGCTCGGGCCGGCGTCGCGGACGAATGGCCGCCGCGGCGGAGCTCACGCACAGACGGGAGGAACAGGAGCGGCAGGAGACACGCCGCGGTGAAGATCGTGCCTGCCCACACGGCCTGCGTCTCGCCGATCGCCGCAGCGATCGGGCCTGCGATCGCGGTGCCGACCGGGACGAGCACGAACGAGCCGAGGAAGTCGTATGCGCCGACGCGGGATTGAGCCCGTTCGGGCACGTTCTGCTGAAACACGGTCGCCCAGAGCGTGAGGTGGACGGCCAGGCCGAGACCGCCGGTGAACGCCAGGACGGCGAGCGCGGCGGTGGGAACGTGGAGCGCGAGCCCCGCCAGCTGCAGCAGGACGGAGAGCGACGCGATGCAGGACGCGAGCAGCGGCCGCTCCGGCCGGTAGCGGATGCCGATCAGGCCGCCGACGATCGAGCCGATCCCCATGGCCACGAGCACCGCCGCCCAGGCACCCGCCCCGCCCAGGTCGGTCTTCGCGATCGATGGACCGATGACGAGCCAGACACCGGTGTAGGCGAGGTTGACCAGGCCGTAGAGGAGGACGCAGCTCCAAAGCCACGTGCGAGACGTGAACTCTTGCCAGCCTTCGCGTAGGTCGGCGAAGAAGCTCGGGCCGTGCTCCTTTGGCTGCCGGGGCGGAACGCGGATCGCCGCCATCAGACCGGCGCAGAGGACGAAGGAGAGCGAGTCGACCGCGAGCGCGACGCCCGGGCTGCCGGCAACGACGATCGCGCCGCCGAGCGCGTAGCCGAGCACGCCGACAAGGCTCCTGGAGAGCCCGTTGAGGGCGTTCGCGGCCTGCAGGCGCGCCGGGCTGACTATCTGGAAGATCAGGCCGCGCTCGGCCGGCTCCACGAGCCCGTCGCCGGCGCCGTAGACCACCTGCGCGGCCACGATCGCGACGATCGACGACGTGTCGGCGAGCACGAGCGCGGCCGTGGCCGCCTGGGCCAGCGCTTGGACGAGCGAGGCACCGACGATGACGAGGTTTCGCGGCAGCCGGTCCGACAGCACCCCGCCGAAGAGGACGACGCCCGCCTGGACACCCGTTCGCGCAGCAAGCACGAGGCCGAGGTCGACGACTCCTCCGTGGTGCAACCCGAGGACGGCGAAGGCAAGCGCGATCGCGCCGAGGCGATCACCAATGGTCGTGACCATCGTGGCCGAGAAGAGGAGCCGGAAGTCCCGCTCGGCCAGCGGGCCAACCCGGTCTCGGAGACTCACAGCCCGGCAGCCTACTCCGTCGTCATGCCAGGCACCCGCTCCCGCACCGCCGTCTGCGTCAGACTTGGGCCGATGCGACGGCCAGCGTTCCGCCGGGCCCCGGCCGAGTACGACGAGCAGTTCATGGACACGATGGCGTCCGCGTACCTCGAGCGGACGGCGTGGACCGAGCTGCGGCTGGAGGCCGTGCGCTCGCTCGTCGAGCCCCAACCGGGTGACCGCGTGCTCGACCTCGGGTGCGCGGCCGGCGCCATCTCCCACTACCTCACGACCCTCGGCTGCGAGACGGTCGGCGTCGACGCCGAGCCGCTGGCACTCGACAAGGCACGCGAGCTGTTCCCCGACCTCGCCTTCCAGTTGGCGAACGTCGTCCGTCTGCCGTTCGAGGACCACTCGTTCGACAAAGCCGTCGCCGCCGATCTCGTCGAGCACCTCGACGACGAGACCTTCCGCGCCATGCTGGACGAGACGAGACGCGTGCTCCGGCCCGGCGGGACGCTTTCGCTGTACACGCCGAACCCGCGGCACCCCATCGAGCGGCTCAAAGCCCGCGACCTGATCCTGGCGCAGAACCCGACCCATATCGGCCTGCGCGACGCGGCGACGCTCGATGGCGATGCTGCGCGAGGCCGGGTTCGAGGTCGACCGGAGCGAGTGGCGGCCGAGCTTCATCCGCGGCCTGCGCCTCGTCGAGCGCGGCGGCGGCCGGCGGATCGAGTCGCTGCGCTACCGGCTCTGCTTGCGCGGCAAGCGGTAGAGCGCGTACCGCGCGTCGCTGTAGAGCCGCGACAGCGCCAGGCGAGGCACGTGCCGGTGCAGGTCGAGCACGACGAACTGCGCGCCGTAGCGGCGCGGGATCGCGAGCCGACCGGTGACGAGGAACGTGTCCGCATCCGTCCGGCGTGCGAACCGGCGGTTCGCCTTCGTGTCCGCGACGTGCCCGGGTGGCGCTGCGTTGACGTACACGGGCAGTGCGGCCGCGATCCGGTAGGCGGTCGAGTCGTCCGAGAACACCACCGCGCCCCTGGGCACGTACCGGTGCAGCGCCCGCACGAGGCCGCCCGTCAGGCCCGGCACGGCCGGCGGCGCACTCCAGTGCGAGAAGCCGGACACGGCGACCGGGATCACGAACACGACGGCTGCGAGCGCGGTCAGACGACCCGGCCGCTCGTAGCCGCCGTCCCGACGCCACACGAGCGTCCCGACGACCAGCGCCGCGGTGCCGCCAACGGCCGCGATCCAGGCGGCGAGCGCGGGCCCGCCGTCCCCGGGCACGTTGGCGAAGTCGCCGGGCCAGGCGAGGTCGAGCCCGATCCCCGCGCCGAGCGCGAGCGGCAGCACCCAGGTCCCGAGCCACCGCGACAGCACCGCGGCGCCGCCCGCGAACGCGAAGGCGAACGGGACGAAGCCGACGACCCGCCGAGCCTGCGAGAGCGAGACGACGTCCGCGAAGGTGGTGAAGAACGGCGGCACGAGCGTGATCGCAGCCACGACCACGGTCCCTCCGAGCACGAGCGCGGCCCAGCGACGGTGCCGCGCACACAACGCGAGCGGCACGCAGACGAGCGCCGCCACCGCGACCGCGCCGGTGCGCGCGAACAGCTGCGCCGAGACGCGGTAGCTGTGGAGCGAATAGACGACGAGCTGGTCGCCGTAGTGCTTCAGGTTCTGCGCCAGCTCGGCGTCCGAGGGGTTGTGCGACGTCGTCTCGCGGACGAGCGGCAGCAGCCAGAGCGAGACGGCGAGCGCGGGCAGGAACAGCGCCGCGATCGCGGCAATCCCCTGCCTCAGCTCGACGCGGGCGAGCAGCCACCGCGCCGCGACGTAGCCCGCGAGCGGCACGAGCACGTACAACGCGTAGGTCGGGTGGACGAGCGCGAGCGCGAGCCCGCCCGCGGAGAGCGTCGCGGCACCCGCGCGCGAGGGCCGCCGGACGAACCAGAAGAAGAGCGCGACCACCGCGGGCACGAGCAGTTGCCGCGCGGTCGTCGACGGCAGCGCCAGGTGGACGTAGCTGCCCGCCGTGACCTCCGGCGAGGGCGAACAGCGCCACCGTCCCGGCCAGCGTCGCGAACGCCGCGCCACGGCTCCGGAAGACCGCGATGCCCGGACTCGTACACGACCGCAAACGCGAGCGGGCAGAGGATGCTCGCCTCGTGCAGCACGCACCCGGCCCGCGTCGACCCCGGACAGCCGCGCGACGAAGGCGAGGAAGCAGGTGCCAGAGCGGGAACGCGTAGCCGGGGTGGAGCCCGCCGTCCTTGAACTCGTCGAGCGTCCGCAGGTGCAGGTCGCCAGAAGGCGAGCAGCTTGCGGACACGCGCGAGGTGGAAGAGCGCGTCGCCGTCGAGCGTTCCGGCGACCTGCCAGATCAGGACGCCCGCGAGCGACTCCGAGCAGGATCACGCCGAGCGGCCTGCGCCGCCCGACGACGACCTTCCGCGAGAGCAGCGCGACGAGTGCTCCGGCTCCGAGCACCGCGTAGAGCCCGAGCGCGAGATCGAGCGAGCCGTGGACGGCGAACACGATCGCCCCGGCGCCGAAGATCCCCGTCAGCGACCACACCACCGTCGCGGACACGCTCGGTCGGCCGGTCAGACGCGCGATCAGCGCACCCGGCAGCAGCACGACCAGCGTCGCCGCCGCCAGCTTCAGGTAGAGCCCGAAGCCCGTAGTCCGGCAGCACACGCGTGAGCGCCGAGCGCCGGCAGCGCCGCGAGCTCGCGCGGAAGCCGGTCGAAGTGGAACCGGCGGCTCACGCGCGCGGTGCGGAGAGCAGCGACTGCGCCGAGCCCGAGGCGAGCCAGCCCGCGGCCTCGCGGTACATCCGGCCGCGCTCGCCCGGAAAGAGCATGCCGCGCAGCGCAGCGCGACGAGCAGCAGCCGCCTGGCGCGCTCGGCCTCGGCCGGGCCGCGGTGCTTGGCCAGGAACCGGAGATGGCCGCGCAGGTTCTCCGTGTACATCCGCCCGCCGTGCGAGGCGCCGCCGACGTGGACGAACTCGGCGCCGGGGTAGAACAGCACCTTCCAGCCCGCCCGGTGGAAGCGGTAGCACCAGTCGGTCTCCTCGGAGAACAGGAAGAAGTCCTCGTCGAGCGGCCCGACCTGCTCGATCGCCTCGCGCCGGACGAGCATGGCGGAGCCCATGACGAACTCGGCCTCGGTCACGCGGTCGTGCTCGAAGCCGCCGGCGTAGAAGGCGTTCAGCGCCTGCGAGCGCGGTGCGAGCTTGCGCAGGAAGAAGTACTCGGTCGCGAGCCGCCAGAGTGTCGGGAACCCCCGCACCGAGCGCTGCAGCGAGCCGTCCGTGTTCAGGAGCTTCGGCCCGACGACGCGCGGCCCTCGGCTCGCTCTCGGCGAACGCGAGCAGCCGCCGCACGCCGTCACCGACCGCCCACGCGTCGGCGTTCAGGATCAGGACGTACGGGCTCGACGTCTCGCGGATGCCGCGGTTCCAGCCGGCGGCGAGCCCGAGGTTCTCCTGCCGCACGAGCCGGACGTCGTGGAAGTGCTCCTCGACGAGCGCCACGGTCCCGTCCTTCGAGCCGTGGTCGACGACGACGATCTCCCAGCCCGCGACGCTCTGGAGGCACTGCTCGAGGTAGGGCAGCGCGTTGTACGTGACGACGACGACCGCGAGGCTCTCGCGCTCAGCCATCTGGCACGGTCGAGGAGCTGGCCGGCCTGCAGGCTCTGCCAGGCGAGGATCGCTGCGCCGGGCAGCGCGAGTGCGATCGTCACGACGAAGAAGAGGAAGCCGGTCGCGAAGGCACGGTCGGCGCTGACGCCGAGCTGGGTCAGGAAGCTGACGAAGAACGCCTCGCGCACGGCCAGCCCGTTGATCGTGAACGGCACCAGCATGACGAGGAAGAGCAGCGGCCCCATCACGTAGTACGGGCGCGGCGAGAGGTCGACGCCGACGGCCTTGCCGGTCATCCAGATCGCCAGCACGCGCACCGCCTGGACGGCGAGCGTGAGGGTCATGACGCCGATCATCAGCCGCCCGTGGTCGCGGTAGCCGTGGATGCCCTCGTAGGCGGCGCGCAGCGGCCGCTCGAGCTTCAGCCTCCGCAGCAGCGGCCGCGTGCGGGCGAGCGGCCCGCGCGCCCGGCGCGAGAAGAGCGCAAAGCCTGCGACGACGGCCGCGACGACGAACGCCAGCTCGACCCAGAGGTAGCCGCCGATGTCGTAGTGGCCGATCGCGAGGCAGAACCCGATCGCCGCCAGGATCAGTGTCGCCACGCCCCCGAGCGCGCGCTCGAGCAGCACCGAGCCCGTCACCGGCGCGCCCTGCCCCGGATGGCGCTTCGACGTCTCGTAGATCCGCGCCGCGTCGCCGCCGATCGACGTCGGCAGCACCTGACCCGCGGTGTAGGAGACGAAGTAGGTGCGGACGAGCCAACCGAGGTGGTCGCTGATCCCGCGCGCGAGGAGCAGCCGCTGCCAGCGCCAGGCCATCGGCCAGACGGAGAGCCGCCATGATCGCGATCGCCCCGAGGAACCAGCCCCAGCTCGCGCTGCGGAGGATGTGCGACCGTCTTGCCGACGTCGATCTGCCAGAGGATGTAGGCCGCGCAGAGCGCGGTGACGGCGATCCCGGCCGCGGCCTTCACCGGCCGGCTGCGGGCCCGCGCCCACTCGAACCGGCGCATCCGGCGCAGGCGGGAGACGGTCGGATCGGTGGTCACGACGCCCCGGTGAGCTGTTCCGTGAACTGGGCGTGGACGCGCCGCAGCGCCGCGATCGCGTCCTCGACGTCGGCGTCCGAGTGCGCCGCGAGAGCGGCAGCGACAGCACCTCGCGGCCCGCCCGCTCGGCGACCGGCAGCGGCGGCTGCTCCGGGATAGCGCTCGCGGTACGCGCTCAGCTCGTGGACGGGCAGGAAATGGATGCTCGTCCCGATCAGCTCGTCCGCCAGCGCGCGCTGGTACTCGTCACGGGTCGCGCCCGCGCGCTCGGCGTCGATGCGCACGACGTAGAGGTGGAGCGCGTGCGTGTCGTGCGGGTCGCGGTGGAGCGGCTCGATGCCGTCCAGATCGGCGACTCCCGCGTCGTACGCGGCGAAGTGGCGCAGACGGATCTCGCGGTGCCGCTCGAGCTTGTCGAGCTGGCAGAGCGCGATCGCGGCGAGCACGTCGGAGAGGTTCGCCTTGTAGCCCGGGACGGCGATGTCGTAGAGCGAGCCGTGGCCGCGGCGCATGATCCGGTGGTCGTCGACGGCGTTCGGCGACCGCGTCGTCGTTCGTCGTGATCACCCCGCCCTCGCCTGCGGCGACGTTCTTCGTCGCGTAGAGCGAGAAGCACGTGGCCGCCGAGAGGCCGCCGATCTTGCGGCCGCGGTAGGCGCTCTCGACGGCGTGCGCGGCGTCCTCGACGACCGGCAGGCCGAGCGCCCAGAGCGGGTCGAGATCGGCGGGCTGGCCGGCGAGGTGGACGGGCAGGATCGCCTTCGTCCGCGGCCCGATGAGCTGCGCGACCTCGTCCGGGTCGATGTTCAGGTCGCTCTCGCGGACGTCGGCGAAGACACGGGCGCGCGCCGCGTGTGGACGATCACGTTCGCCGTCGCGGGCCAGGTGATCGGCGTCGTGATCACCTCGTCGCCGGGGCCGACGCCGAGCGCGACGAGCGCGAGGTGCAGCGCCGCCGTTCCGGACGTGACCGCGAGCGCGTGCTTCGCCTCGACGTACTCGGCAAAGCGCCGTTCGAGCTCGGCCGTGCGCGGTCCGGTCGTCAGCCAGCCCGAGCGGAGCGTCTCGGTGACGGCCTCGACCTCCTCGTCGCCGATCGCCGGCGGCTGGAAGGAGAGAAATGTCTCGCGTCGCGGCGAGACGTCAGACGAGAGCTTCGGCATTGCTGGTCAGAAAGCGTATGCGCTTGGCCGCGGCGTCGGCCCTCGCGACCGCCTGCTTGCGCGAGTCGCCGACGGCGAGCACGGCACCGGCCCGGTCGGCGCCGCGCCGGAACGGCCCGAACTCGTGACCGGGCTCGCGGTAGCTCCGAACCCAGACGATTCCGCTCGATCGCGCCGCTGCGTCGAGGCCCTCGACCGCTTCCAGAACGCCGGGCTCCGGCACGAGGAAGCGCACGCACGCGCCTCCCTCGAGCTCGTCGGGGACGAGCCCGCCCTCGTAGATGCGCTCCCCGAGCGCTGCCGCGATCGCGAGCCGGTTCAGGTCGACGCCCAGCGCGGCGTCGCAGAGCTCAGCGTCGTGGCCGCCGCCGAGGCGCGCGGCGAGCTCGCCGACGCGAGGCCCGTCCGGGCCGACGAGCACCTGCGTGTACGTCGGCCCATCGCGTACCCCGACCGCCGCCGCGGCTGCCTCGGCCACGCGCACGACGGCCTCCACGTCGGCGGCGTCCAGATCGCTCGGCCAGACGTGCGCGAGGGCGACGCCGAACGCGGACGCGTCCGCGACGACGCGGTCCGTGACCGTCGAGCGGATGAAAGCGCCCGCCGACGGAGAACGCGTTCACGGTCACCTCCGGCCCGTCGACGAGCTCCTCGACCACGACCACGCTCGAGCGCGCGAGCCCTCGCGCGATGTCGAACGCCTCTTCGAGCCCGGCCGGCTCGGCGACGAGCGCGAGACCCTTCTGCCCCTGCAGGTCAGGCGCCTTGACGACGCACGGGTAGCCGAGCTCCTCGGCGGCGGCCGAAGCCTCCGCCAGGCTGGAGCAGACGCGGTGCCGCGCGTGCGGGACGCCGGCCTCCACGAGCCGCTCGCGCTGACGGAGCTTCGACGTGGCCGCCTGCGCCGTCGGCGGGTCGAGCGGATGCGGGATACCGAGCCTGGCGGCGACGCGGGCGGCGATGGCGACGGGGAAGTCGATCCCCGGCGCGACGACGCCGTCGACGCGCTCCGCACCGGCGAGGCGGTCGATCGCCGGCTCGTCCTCGACGGACACGATCGCCCGCCGGTCGGCGAAGCGAAAGCCGGGCGCACGCGGATCGCGATCGACGGCGATCACGTGCAGGCCGAGGTCGTGCGCCGCCTCGAGCAGCCCGAGCTGCGCGGGCCCCGCCCCTAGGACGAGTAACCGCTTGTCACTTCTCGGCGAGCCCCCCTCCACCACGCCTCATTCTCGCGGTACCACGCGACGGTGCGCTCGAGGCCCTCCGCGAACGAGGTGCGGGCCTGCCAGCCGAGCAGCCGCTCGGCCTTCTCGGTCGACCCGATGTGGCGGTCGACCTGGCCGGGTCGCTCCTCGACGTAGGACTTGAGCGACGCGGGCTTGCCGAGCGCGTCCAGGACGAGGTCGGCGATGTCCGAAACGGACACGTCGACGCCGGTCGCGACGTTGATCACCTCGCCGGCGACCGCGTCGCACGTCCGCCTCGATCGCGGCCACGATCGCCTCCGCGTCGTCCTCGACGTACAACCAGTCGCGGCTCGCATGGCCGTCGCCGTGGATCGTCAGCGGCTCGTCGGCGAGCGCGCTCGTCACGAAGCGGGGCACGACCTTCTCCCAGTGCTGGCGCGGCCCGTAGTTGTTGAACGGGCGCAGGATGACGACCGGGAGGTCGTAGGTGACGAAGTACGAGTAGGCGAGCCGGTCGGCCCCTGCCTTCGTGGCGGCGTAGGGGCTGCGTGGGTTGAGCGGATGCTCCTCGTCCATCGGGTCGGACTCGGCCGTTCCGTAGACCTCGCTCGACGAGATGAGCACGAACCGCTCGACCGGCGCGGCGCGAACGGCGTCGAGCAGCACCTGCGTCCCCTCGACGTTCGTGGTCACGAACTCGGACGCGCCCTCGAGGATCGACTTCTCGACATGCGACTCGGCGGCCGCGTTCACGATCACGTCCACCTCGGCCACGATCTCGGCGACGAGCTCGGCGTTGCGGATGTCGCCGTGGACGAAAGCGAGCCGCTCGTGCGACATCACGTCGGCCAGGTTCTCGAGGTTGCCCGCGTACGTGAGCGCGTCGAGCGAGACGACGTCGTACTCGGTCGCCTCGAGCAGGTGTCGGATCACGTTCGAGGAGATGAACCCGGCGCCGCCGGTGACGAGAACGCGCTTGCGTCGAGCCACTCAGAACTCCTTGTCGATGGTGTACAGAGGTCGTCCTTCCACGTCGCGTTGGATTCTGCCCAGATATTCACCGATCAGCGCGAGGATGAACCCCTGGATGCCGAGGACGATGAGGACGGCGACGCCCCCGAACAGCGGGCCCGGGAAGTTGGCGCGGTCGATCCAGTAGTAGATCCCGTAGGCGCCGAGCGCGGTCGCGCCGAGCGTACAGACGATGCCGAGGGAGATGCCGATCACCTGGATCGGCTGCGGCCAGAAGCCGGCGAGGACGTGCAGCGCGAGCCGCGTGAGGCGGAGCGGCGAGTAGCGGGAGGCGCCGACACGGGCCACATGGTCGACGTCGACCTCGACGACGGTGGCGCCGCCGGAGAGGACGAGCGCCTTCGTGAACTTCTGCTTCCCGATCGCGCCCAGCATCGGCGTCACCACCTCCCGCCGGTAGGCGTTGAAGGCGCAGCCGAAGTCGGAGATCTGCACGCCGGTGAAGCGGCGGAGCATGCCGTTGATCAGGCGCGAGGGCAGCGTCCGCCCCCAGGAGTCGCGCCGGGCCGTCCGGCGTCCGCTCGCGACGTCGTAGCCGCTGTCGACGGCGGCGAGGAGCTTGGGGATGTCCTCGGGAGCGTTCTGGAGGTCACCGTCCATCGTCACGACGATCTCGCCTCGCGCCCGCGCGAGGCCTGCGTGCATAGCCGGGTGCTGCCCGAAGTTCCGCTTGAACCGCACCGCGCGCACGCGCGGGTCGCCGGCGTGAAGCCGCTCGAGCTCGGCGAAGGTGCCGTCGGTCGAGCCGTCGTCGACGAAGATCAGCTCGAACGGCCGCCCGAGCGGCTCGAGCGTTGCCACCGTGCGGCGGTAGAGCTCGTCCAGCGAACCCGCCTCGTTGTAGAGGGTGACGACGACCGACAACTCCGGGCCGATGCCCGGCTCGGCAACCGGCGAGAGGTCGGCTTGTGCCATTCCTGAACGCTGAACTTACAGAAGCTTGGTGAGACGGCGGTAAGTTCGCGCCCGTGTGGAGCGAGGGCGACTGGATCGTCAGGCGCGAGGTCTGGCGCGGGAAGGCCTGGCTCGGCACCGTCGTCCGGGTCGTCGAGGACCGGCCGGACCTCCTCGTCTCGTTCCTGCCGACCGGGGCGCCGTTCGGCTTTCTTGACGGCGACTGGCCGGGCGGACGCCACCCCTGGCACGACCGCTCGGGCTGGAAAGGGCACGGCGTGCTCATGCTGCAGCGGCCGGGCGAGTCCCATGCGATCTGGCACTTCTGGGAGGAGCCCGACCGGCGCTTTGCCGGTTGGTACGTGAACTTCCAGCAGCCGTTCGAGCGCACTGCAATCGGCTACGACACGCTCGACCTCGAGCTCGACATCTGGATCCCGGCCGACGGCGACTGGCAGTGGAAGGACGCCGAGGTCTTGGATGAGCGCGTCCACGAAGGCCGCTTCACACAGGCGGAGGTCGACGGCGTGCGCCGCGACGGTGAACGGCTCGCGGCCGACCTCGGCGCCGGCCGCCGCTGGTGGGACGAGCGCTGGCGCCACTTCGTCCCGGACGCCGGCTGGGAGGCACCTGACCTCCCAGCCGGGTGGGATGACTGCTAGGCCGCTTCCTCGAGCGCCGGCTCGAACTGCACTACCTCGGCCGCGGCCGCGCGGCGGCGAACCGGGATCGTGAGCGCGGCGACGGCGGCGACGCCGACGACCGCTGCGCCGACCCAGACGGCCGGCGTCAGGCCGGCGACGAAGCTCGCCCCGGTGCCGTAGCCGCCGTAGGTCGAGAAGATCGACGCCAGGACAGCGACACCGAAGACGCCGCCGAGCTCGCGAATCGCGTTGTTGGCGCCCGACGCCTGCCCCTCTTCGCGCGACCTCACCGACCCGAGCACGACGTTCGCGACCGGGGCGAAGAAGAGCGCCATGCCGATGCCGGAGAGCACGAACGGGCCTACGAGCTGCGCGTAGGGAACCGTCGGCGTCGAGACCGCGGCGATCCAGCCGAGACCGATCGCCTGGAGCGCGAGCCCCACACCCATGATCCGCGGGCCGGGGATGCGATCCGACAGCGCGCCTGCGATCGGCGCGATGAAGATCGGCATCGCCGTCCACGGGAGGATCCGCAGGCCGGCGCCGAACGGCGAGTAGCCCTGGACGGTCTGGAAGAACTGCGCCAGGAGGAAGATCGAGCCGAACATCCCGAAGAACATCAGCAGCGAGGCGAGGTTCGCCTGCGCGAAGGTGCGGTTCCGGAAGAAGCGCATCGGCAGCATCGGGGCCGTGGCCCGCAGCTCCCAGAGGACGAACAGCGCCACGAGAGCCGCGCCGCCGAGGAGCGCACCGACGATCTCCGGGCTTCCCCAGCCGACGGTGTTCCCGCGGACGAGCCCCCAGACGATGCCGAGCAGGCCGGCGCTCGCGAGGACGACGCCGGGCAGGTCGAGCGCCGCGTTCGGGCCTCGGCTCTCGTCGAGCCGCCGCCAGGCGAGCGGGATCAGCACGATGCCGATCGGCACGTTCAGCCAGAAGATCCACTGCCAGGAGATGCCCTGGACGATCGCTCCGCCGACGAGCGGGCCGAGCGCGACGGCGAGGCCGCCGATGCCGCCCCAAGCGCCGAGCGCAAGCCCGCGCCTCTCGGCGGGCACGGCGGCACTCAACAGCGTCAGTGTCAGCGGCATGACGATCGCGCCGCCGACTCCCTGCAGGGCGCGTGCGACGTTCAACAGCTCGATCGACGGCGCCAGCGCGGCGAACGCCGACGCGCCGGTGAAGATCCCGAGCCCGACCACGAACAGCCGGCGCCGCCCGAAGCGGTCGCCGAGTGCAGCGCCGGTCAGGAGCAGCACGGCGAAGGTCAGGGTGTAGGCGTTGACCGTCCACTCGAGGCTCTGCAGCGACGCGTGCAGGTCCTTGCGGATCACCGGGATCGCGGTCGTTACGACCAGGTTGTCGAGCGTGACCATGACGAGCGCGATCGACGTGATCACGAATGTCCAGAAGGTCCTGGCTCCTACTCGGTCGACCATCTCGTCCTCCTTGTTACTAGTGATTGCTTACTCACAACATGGGCGAAAAAAAGTCGCTCAATCCTTGATGCACGCGTCGACGAGCCGCTGCGCCCAGGCTTCGTCCGCGGTGTAGAGGTCCATCGACATCATCACGTTGATCAGCATCCCGAAGGCGAAGAACTGGACGACGCGCGCTGCGGGCACGCCCTTCGACTCGACGAGCTCGACGAGCCGGCCGAAGCCCCGACGCACGACCTCGCAGACCGCGGGGTCGTCGCAGGCCGAGTAGGCCTGCATCTGGGCGCGAAGCCGGCGCGGGTCCTCCGCGATCATCTGCTTGTAGGCCTTGCCCATGGCCTCCAGCGCCTCCTCGCCCTGGAGCCCTTCCCCCGCGGCTTCGAAGCGGGCGAAGGTGTGGGCGAAGCACAGCTCGACGCTCGCGATGAACAGTTCCTTCTTCGTGCGGAAGAGGCGGAAGAGATACGGCTGGGAGATCCCGGCGCCGCGCGCGATGTCGTCCGTCGACGTGCCGCTGTAGCCGTGTTGTGAGAACTCCGTCAGCGCGGCCTCGAGGATCGCCTCGCGGCGCTCCCCGGCGGTCTTGCGTTCTGTCGTCTGCACCATCACGGCAAGTAAGTTAGCACTCACTCACAACTGTCGTCAAGGCGTCGGCGACACGATCGAGATCCGACTCTGCGAGCCGCGAGTGGAGCGGGAGCGCGAGCGCGCGCTCGAAGGCGTGGTCGGCGCCCGGAAACGGCCCCTGGCCGGCGTAGGCGGAGAGCCGGTGCAGCGCGTAGGTGCCGATCTGCGCCTCGATTCCTCGCGCGCGGAGCGCGGCCCGCACGTCGTCGCGGCGGTCGACCTGGATCACGTACGCCTGCAAGCCGTGCCGGTCGCCCTCGTCCGCGGCCGGCAGCACGACGGGCAAGCCGGCCAGGCGCTCCGCGTAGCCGGCCGCGATGCGCTCGCGGGCGGCGAGGAGCTCCTCGAGCCGCCGCATCTGCGGGATGCCGACAGCGCAGAGGATGTCGGACAGCCGGTAGTTGAGGCCCGGCACGGGCATGTCGGCGAGCTGCGGGGGCTTCCACCCGTGGTGGCGGAGCTGCCTGATCGTGTCCGCGAGCCCGGCGTCGTCGGTCGTGACGGCTCCGCCCTCGCCGGTCGTCACGATCTTGCGCGGGTGGAACGAGAGGCAGCCGAGCAGCCCGAGCCCGCCGCAGGCGCGTCCCCGGCGACGGGCCCCGAGCGCGCCGGCCGCGTCCTCGATCAGTGTCGCTGCAGGCAGCTCCTCGACGCGCGCAGGCCGGCCGAACAGGTGCACGGCGACGATCGCCTTCGTGCGCCGCCCGAGCTCGACGCGTTTCGGATCGATGTTCATCGTCACCGGGTCGACGTCGACGAGAACGGGCTGCAGTCCCGCGAGGGCGACCACGTTGGCCGTGGCCGGGAAGGTGTAGGCGGGGACGAGCACCTCGTCGCCCGGCTCGAGGCCGAGCGCGAGCACGGCCAGGTGCAGCGCGGCCGTCCCGGACGAGACGGCAACGGCGTGCTCGACCTCGCACGCGGCCGCGAGCAGGCCCTCGAGCTCGCCGACCTTCGGGCCCATGGTCAGCCGCCCGGTCGCGAGCACCTCGCCCACGGCCGCAGCCTCCTCGGCGCCGACGTCCGGCCACGCGAGCCGGACTACGTCGTCGCCGGCTGTCTCTCTCGGTACCACGCGATCGTCCGCGCAAGGCCCTCGTCGAGATCGACCTCCGCCTCGAAGTCGAGCAGCTCGCGGGCCTTGCTCACGTTCGGGATCCGGATCTCGACGTCGACGTAGTGGATCGGCCGGAAGACGATCTCCCCCGGACAAGCCGTGAGGCGCTTGATCCGTTGGGCCAGGTCGAGGATGGTCACGGTCGACCGCACGTTGCCGACGTTGAAGGTCTGCCCGACCGCCTCGGGCCGCTCGAGGCACGCGAGCAGCGCGTCGACCATGTCGTCCACGTAGCACCACGCGCGGATCTGCGAGCCGTCGCCGTGGATCGTCAGGTCGCGGCCGTCCAGCGCCGCCTCGATGAACGCCCGGATCGCGCCGCCGCCGATCTGCCCCGGGCCGTAGACGTTGAACGGCCGCACGGTCACGGTCGGAAGCCCGAGCTCGTCGTGGTAGGCGTGCGTCATGTGCTCGCCCGCGAGCTTGGAGACGGCGTACGTCCAGCGGGCCTCGCCGACCGAGCCGGTCGTCGTGACGTGCCCCTCCTCGACGTTGATCGCCTGCGTGCCGAACACCTCGCTGGTCGAGAAGTCGACGAAGCGCTCGAGCCCGGCGGCCGACCGTGACCGCCGCCTCGAGCACGTTGTAGGTGCCGATCACGTTCACCCGCATCGTCCGCACGGGGCTCTCGATCACCGTCTCGACGCCTGCGATGGCGGCGCCGTGCACGATGTGGCTCGCGCCGGCGACGAGCGCGGGCAGCGCCTCCGGGATCGAGCACGTCGGCCTCGTGGAAGGAGAAGTTCGGATGCTCGGCGAGCGGCGTGCCCGAGAGCGCGTCGCGGTGGAGGTTGTCGAGCGCGACGATCTCGTTCGCGTCGACGAGCCGCCGCGCCAGCGTCGTGCCGATGAAGCCCGCCCCGCCCGTGATCAGCACCCGCTTGCCCTCGAGGGCCATGCGGCGAGTCTAACCGCGCCCTGATACGTCCCTCACAAAGCCTCGCTACGCTCGCCGCGATGAGGAGACTCGCCGTCCTCCTCGCCGTCGTCGCGTCCGGGTCGGCCGCCTTCCTCGGCGCGGCGCAGGCCACGCCCACGGGAAACTACAACCCGCCGCCGGGAGACTCGTCGCCTACGTGGTCGCCGGACGGGGCGGTCATCGCGTACACCTCCGGCTTCCAGGGCTCGGTCAGTCTGATCGATGCGGTGACGGGCGCGAAGCTCGCGGCGGCGCCGCACGCGTCCGCAGTCGTCTTCTCGCCGACCTCCAAGCGCCTCGCCTACTACGTGAACGGCTCACTCGTCATCGCGGACGAGAACGGCTTCCAGCCCACCACGTTGCACGTGGACGCCACCCCCGTCGTCTGGCGCGAGGACGGGACGATCCTGATCTCGCATGTGGTTGGCAACGATCTGCGGTACGGGACGATCCGGCCCGACGGGAGCGGTCTCGCCTGGTACACGCCTGACGTCCAGGGAATCCCGTCTCCCGACGGAAACCGGTTTCTCGTGCAGCTGGGGACGACGCGATTCGACGCCTCGCTCCACGTCGTCGACACGAGCGGAGCAGCGGAGAGGGCGATCGCCTACACCGTCCCGGAGACGTCGCCCCCGCCTGCGTGGTCGCGAGACGGCACGCGCTTCGCGTATGCGAACGAGAACAGGGGCCGACTCGAAGTGCACGTCGTGACCGCCGACGAGTCGTCGGACAGGGTCGTGGCATCCACCGAGCTTCCCTGGCTCGAGTCGATGCTCTGGTCGCCGACCGGCGACGCGATTGCGTATGCGCCGTTCGACCAACGCGGGGCAGAGTTGGACGTGGCTCGGCTCGGCAGGGGTGTCGAGAGGTTGCGTGCCGTCACCGGTTTTGGCCTGAACGCCTGGTCCCCGGACGGCCGAACGCTCCTGTACTCGGATGGCTCGTACGGCGTCGACCCGCTCGCGGCGGTGCCGGCCGCCTCGCCGCTCCTCGCGCTCGATCTCGCGAGCGACCGGAAGCGGAGCCTCGGCTTCGCCGGAGCGGGAGCGACCTACTCCCCAGACGGCCACTCGATCGCCCTCGTATCGGGCGGCGAGTGCCGCGATGCCCTCGGTATCTACATGATGCGGTCGAACGGAAGCGACCGCAGACGGCTGACGAACGACTGCCGGTACTACGGGACACCCGGCAACGACGATCTCTTCCCGGGATGGGTCTGCTGCGACTCGGCGCCGCCGTACATCGTCTTCGGGCTGGCGGGCGACGACACGCTGCGGGCGGGAGGCGGCCACCCCTACGACGGCTCGACGCTCGTCGGCGGACCCGGGAACGACACGCTCGAGGGCAGCATTCGCGGCGACCTGCTCGAGGGCGGCCCGGGCAACGACGCGCTCTACGGAGGCCTGGGTTGGGACGTGATCTACGGCGGGCTCGGACACGACCACATCTACGCCGGCCGGGGAGCCGACGTGATCCACGCCGACGACGGCGAGGAGGACTGGATCGACTGCGGCAGGCCAGGCGACGGCAAGCACCATCCGGACGTGGTCTACGCGGACCAGCACGACATGGTCGACCCGGACTGCGGCGTCGTCCACAGGATCAGGCGGTGAGGCGGGCAACGCCGGTCGGCGCGCTCGGCCTGGCGGCGCTCTCGGCGCTCGCCGTCTTCGCCGGTCGCGGCAGCGCGGGGAGCTACGTCCCCCCGCCGGGTGACTGCTGCCCGCAGTGGTCGCCAAACGGGACGCAGATCGTCTTCACCGGCAACCGCGGCCAGGGCCAGGCGGTCGGCGCCGTCGCCGCGAACGGCAGCGGAGAACGCCTGATCCCGGACGTCCCCGTGGGCGTCCGCTCGCCCGACTGGAAGCACGTGGCCTACAGGACGCGTGTCTACGGCGCCGATTGGCTCGTGATCTCGAACGTCGACGGAACCGACGTCCACCCGATCACGACCGAGCAGGCCTCGATCGCGTGGTCGCCGGACTCGACGCAGCTCGCCCTCGCGACCGCCTCCAGACTCGGCGTGGTCGACTCGGACAGCGTCGACATCCGGGCGATCGCCGCGCAACGCGCATATGCCCCCGCCTGGGCACCCAAGGGCCATCGGATCGCCTACGTCGCGAACGATCCCGGAGTCGTCCAGGTCGTCAACTCGAACGGCAGCGGCGACAGCGGGTTCTTGCCGACGACGGCCGAAACCTCGGCCGCCGTCCCGGTCTGGTCTCCAGACGGCACGGAGCTTGCGTATCTGACCAACGGCACCTCGGCCGTGTCGGTCGTCGTCATGCGCCTCGGCAAGCCGGAGATCGCGTTCCCCGTGCCCGGAGCGCTTACGAACGGCGCGCTCGCCTGGCCGGCCGAGGGCAGCACGATCTACGTCGTCGGCCAGCGCGGCCTGATCGCCATCGACGCCGCGTCCGGCAAACGCCGGGCGATGCTCCGGGGTATCCCCGACGTCGTCTTCTCCCCCGACGGTAAACGGTTCGCCTACGCCGCCGGTGGCGAGTGCCGCGACCGCGTCGGCATCTACGTCGCGAACGCAGAAGGGACGGACCGCCACCGCATCACGAACAGCTGCCGCGTCGTCGGAACGCCGGGGCCGGACGTGCTGCACGGCAGCTTCTCCCAGGTCGTGCTCGGGCTTGACGGAAACGACACGCTCTACGCCGACGACACGTACTACGTCGTCGACGGTGACACCCTCTACGGCGGGTCTGGGAACGACACGCTCGTCGGCGGCTACGGGCAGGACACGCTCTACGGTGGGCCCGGCAACGACACGCTGACCGGCGGCCCCTCGGCCGACATCCTGAACGGCGGCCCCGGGCAGGATCACATCGAAGGCGGGGGCGGTGGCGACACGATCTACGCCGTCGACGGCCGGCGAGACTGGATCACGTGCGGCAAGAACGGCTACTTCCGTCGGGACACGGTCTACGCCGACCAGCACGACGTCGTCGAGAAGGACTGCGAGATCGTGCATAGGATCACGCGATGAGGCGGGCGGCCCTGGTCGGGCTCGTTGCAATGGCGGCACTGGCTGGATCTGTCGAGGCCGGGAACTACACGCCGCCGCCCGGCGACTGCTGCCCGCAGTGGTCGCCGCACGGCACGCAGATCGTCTTCACGACGAACCGGAAGGGCGGGTCGATCGTCGGGGCAGTGAGCTCGACCGGCGGTTCGGAGCAGTTCGTTCCCGGGCATCCCGGTCGGAGCCCGTTCGCCCGACTGGAAGCACGTCGCCTACACGACGCAGAAGAGCGGCGCGACCTGGCTGACCGTCGCGAACGTCGACGGCAGCGGGGAGCAGCTCCTCGCCCAGACGACAGGCGACTTCGCGTGGTCGCGAGACTCCACCCGGCTCGCCTTCGTCGCCAAGGATCAGTCCGCTCGACGTCATCGGCGTGGACGGCAAGGGGCTCGTCAAGATCGCCCCCGGGCCTGCCGGGATGCCGGCCTGGGCGCCGAACGGCCAGCGACATCGCCTACGTGACAACTGCGGACGGCGGCTTCATCCACGTCGTCAAGTCCGAGCGGCGGGAGCGACGCGCGTATCGCCGGGCCTGCCGGCGCCCTCGAGCCGAGCTGGTCCCCGGACGGCACGCGGATCGCGTTCCTCCAGGGGCGCAGCATCGTCGTGGCGCGACTCGGCGGTGCGATCCGCAGCTACCCCCTGGCCAAGCCCGCCCTGCTCAACAACGGCTGGTTCCCGGACGGCAAGGCGCTCCTCTACGACGCCGAGCCGACGCTTCCCGCGGACATGGACTCGACCGAGATCGGCGCACTCGTCGACGGGCGGCCTTTCCAGGACGAGCTCGTGCGGCTCGACCTGAAGACCGGGAAGCGGCGCATCCTCTCGTTCGGAGTCGGCGCCGAGTTCTCGGCCGACGGGAAGTCGCTCGCGTTCTCGAGCGGCGGTGAGTGCCGCGACCGCGAAGGCGTCTACGCCATGCGCGTGGACGGAACGCAACGCAGACGGCTGACGAACGACTGCTCCGATCCGCGGTACGGCGGGTCGGACACGCTCCACGGCACGCCGCTCGCCGACGACCTGCTCGGCCTGGGTGGAAACGATCGCCTGTTCGCGAGCGATCCGGGCTACGTCGGCGACACCCTCGACGGCGGCCCGGGGAACGACGTGCTCACGGGCGGCTTCCGGCAGGACACGCTCTACGGCGGGCCGGGGGACGACGTGCTCTTCGGCGGCCCGTCCGGCGACGCGCTCGTCGGCGGGCCCGGCCACGACCGGCTGTACGGGCAGGGCGGGCGAGACACGATCTACGCGGTCGACGGACAGAGCGACCGCATCAGCTGCGGGCCGAACGCCTTCGGCAAGAACGGCCGCGACGTCGTCTACGCGCGACAAGATCGACGTGGTCGCCTCAGACTGCGAGATCGTGCACCGCAGCTGACCCGCGGGCCGGATGTCGGCCCGGAGCGTCGCAAGCACGAAGAGCAGCGCGCCGAGGGAGATCGCGCCTGCGAGGACCGCGTACGTGGCGGCGATTCCCCAGTGGACGAACATCGGGCCGACGACGAGGCGACCCGCAGGCCCGCCGAGCGCGCTCGCCGTCATCACGGCCGTCATCACCTTCGGGCGCAGTGCCTCGGGCGGCCGGGTCGAGAGGATGCCGAAGATCGGCGCGTTGACGAGCGGCACGAACAGCCCGCAGGCAAGCAGGACCGCGCCGACCGCCTCCCATGGCAGCGTCGCGACGAGCGCCCAGAGCGGCAGCACGACCAGCACCATCGCGCCTGCCGCGAGCCGCAGGGGCGCGAACCGGTCGACCGCCTTCATCGCCAGGACGCTGCCCGCGAGCGCACCGATCGCCGAAGGCCGTGAACAGCCAGCCGACGATCTTCGGGTCCTGTCCGAACCGGATGTAGGCGAGCGCCGGAAGCGGTCGTGAAGAGCGCCCCGGCGGCGGCGTCGAGCACGATCAGGGTCAACGTCATCGGCCCGAGCACGCGGTCGCGGGCAAGGAACCGGACGCCGGCGAGCACGCCCCGCGAGCTCTCGTCCTGCGCGCACGGGCTTGCCGGCGCGCACGAAGACGAGGACGAGGACGAACGCGACGACGTAGGTGGCCGCGTCGATCAGCAGCACCTCGGGCGCTCCGATCGCGGCGACGAGGACACCGCCGAGCGCCGGACCGACGATCAGCGTCACCTGTGCCGCTCCGCCGAACGACGGCCGAGACCTTGGACACGACGCGCTCGTCCGAGCCGTAGACCTCCGGGAATGATCGTCCGCTGGGCCGCGAAGTACGGCGCAGAGAAGAGGCCGAGCACGAACACGACGCACGAGCAGCATCGGGAACGTGAGCGCGCCCGTCCAGTGCAGCACGGGCACGAGCAGCATCAGCGGCGCGCGCAGGAGATCGGACAGGAGCATCGTCTTGCGGCCGCCGAGACGCGCGACGACGCTACCGCTCGGGATCCCGAAGATCGCCATCGGCGCGATCTCGGCTGCGAGAACGAACGCCATCTTCGTCGACCGACCCCGTCGTGACGAGCACGAACCACGGGAGCGCGACGAACGTCATCTGGATGCCGGTCATCGAGACCAGCTCGGCGGCGAGCAGCGCGAGCGTCGTACCGGTTCCTCAACACGGCCGGATAATAATAAAACGTCCGTACGGTTTTGTAAAATCAGACAGTGCCGAAACGCTCGGAAGCCCACCTCGAGGCGCGGCGACAGCAGATCCTCGACGGCGCGCGACGTGCGTTCTCGCGCTACGGCTACGAGGGCGCGACGGTCGCCAAGCTGGAGGAGGAGATCGGGCTCTCTCGCGGCGCGATCTTCAACTACTACCCGAGCAAGTACGAGCTCTTCTTCGCGCTCGCCTCCGCGCAGCAGGCGGAGGCGCTCGAGATCTGGATGGAGCGCGGCTTCGAGGCGCTGCTGCGGGAGATCGCCGAGGAGAATCCCGACTGGCTCGGCGTCTACCTCGAGCACGCGCGCCACCTCCGCACCGACCCCGAGCTCCGCGAGCGCTGGAAGAACGCGGACGCCCGACGAGGACGAGCACGCGCCCGCGAGCACCTGCGAGCAGCTTCAGGCGCAGCGGCGAGATCCGCGACGACCTGTCGCCGGAGGCGATCGGCCGCTTCCTCGGGCTGATCGTCGACGGCATCGCGCTGCAGACCAGCGCGGGCTTCCCGGTCGACGTCGAGCCGCTGCTCGACCTGATCCGGGACGCGATCGCCCCGCGGAAGTAGCATCGACGAGCCGGATGAAGACCGTGCTCTTCGTCGGTGCCGGACGGCATCAGCGGCGCGCCCTCCGGCGGGCGCGCGAGCTCGGGCTGCGCGTCGCGGCGATCGACCGCAACTCCGGCGCGCCCGGCTTCGAGCGATGCGGACGTGGCGGAGACCGTCGACTTCGCGCGACGTGTCCGCAGCGGTCGAAGCCGCGCGGCGGATCGCGCCCGGACGGCGTGCTCACCGTCGCGTCCGACCGGGCCGTGCCGGTCGCGGCGCGGATCGCCGAGGAGCTCGGCCTGCCCGGGATCGGCGTCGACGGCGGCAAGGCTCGTGACGAACAAGGTGGCGATGCGCGTGCGGCTCGCGGAGTCGCGGCGTTCCGCAGCCTCGCTTCGCCGCAGTGCGGACGCTCGACGACGCTCGTCGCGGCGCTGCGCAGAGATCGGCCTGCCGGCCGTGCTCAAGCCGGCCGACTCGGCCGGACAGCGCGGGCTCACGCTCGCTCCGCTCGGCGGAGGGGCTGGAGGCGGCGCTCGCGGCCGCGCTGCCGGAGTCCACGGGCGGCGATGCGATCCTCGAGCGCTTCCACGAGGGCGCCGAGGTCAACTGCCTCGCGGTCGCGCGCGGCGGCGAGGTGTCCGTTCTCACGCTCTCCGACCGGCTGCGCGCCCGGCGGCGACGGCTTCGGCGTCTGTCTCGCGCACGTCTACCCGGCGGCGCTCGACGGGGACGCGGCGGCCGAGGCCGAGCGCATCGCGGCGGAGGCCGTGCGGGCCGTCGGGCTCGTCGACTCCGTCGCGTACCCACAGCTCCTCGTCTCGGCCGACGGCGTGCGGCTCGTCGAGATCGCGGCGCGCGTGCCGGCCGGGCTGATGGACGAGGTGGCGCGGCTCGGGCTCGGCGTCGACCTCGTCGAGATCGCGCTCACGCAGGCGCTCGGCGAGCCCGTGCCGGACGAGCTCCTGCGACCCCGCGTACGCCAACCGCTCGCGATTCGCTTCCTTACTGCCGAGCCCGGTCCGCTCCCGGTCGGGATCGTGCGCTCGGTGAACGGGATCGAGCATGCGCTCGCGGAGCCGGGTGTCGTCGGCGGCGACTCGTACATCGTCGCAGGCGAGACGATCCGCCCGGCGCGTGTCGACGGCGACCGGCGGGGCTACGTGATCGCGACCGGCGACACACGCGAGCAGGCGCTGGCCCGGGCCGACGCCGCCGCCGCCCTGGTCGACGTGGAGGTCGAGTCAGCGTGAGCCTAGGCTCGACGGAGCTCACCAAAGAGCGGAGGCGCTGGCTTGGCCGGCGCCGGGAGCGGGGATGAGCGACCCGCGCGTCGAGATCGTCGCCCGCGGCTACGACCGGATCGCCGACCGGTTCGCCGGCTGGCGCGAGCAGGTCGACGGCGATCCGCGACGGGAGTGGGCGGAGGATCTCGCCGCCCGCCTCGTGCCGGGAGCGCGCGTGCTCGAGCTCGGCTGCGGGGCGGGGTCAGCCGAGACGGCGCTCTTCGCGGAGCGCTTCGACGTCACCGGCGTCGACATCTCGGCCGAGCAGATCAGGCGTGCGCGGGAGAACGTGCCGGGCATCGAGCTCGTCCGCGCGGACCTCCTCGAGCTGGAGCTTCCCACGGCCTCGTTCGACGCCCAGTGCTCGTTCTACGTCCTCAACCACATCCCGCGCGAGCGGCTCGGCGAGCTCCTCGTCCGTATCGCGGGCTGGCTCCGTCCCGGCGGCCTGACGCTGAACGCGTTCGGCGCGAGCGACAACCCGGGTTGGACGGGTGAATGGCTCGGCGCCGAGACGTTCTTCGCCGGCTTCGAGCCCGCCGAGAACACACGCCTCGTCGAGGCGGCCGGGCTGACGATCCTGCGCGACGAGGTCGTGACCTTCGTCGAGCCCGAAGGAAGCGTCGAGTTCCAGTGGATCCTGGCCCGGCGATGAGCTGCGCCTTCGGCCTCGACCACCCCGGCGCGTTCGGACACGTCTTGGGGACAGTCCCTCGGACGCGGCCGAAAGCGCCACCTGGCAGCCGCGAGGTCAGCCGCGGAGCGGGGTTTGATGCGTGCGCTGTCGTGCTCGGCCAGGTCCGAGGGACTGTCCCTCGGACCTGGCTCGATGGGAGCTGTCCGTGAGCTGCGCCTTCGACCTCGAGCACTATCGCGAGCTGATCGCGGCGGCGCGGGCGGGCGGCTACCGGTTCGCGTTCTTCGACGCGGCGCCTGCTGCGGGCGACCTCCTCCTCCGTCACGACGTCGACCTGTCGCTCGAGGCGGCGCTCGTGCTGGCCGAGCTGGAGGCAGAGCTCGAGGCGCCCGCGACCTACTTCCTGATGACGCGCAGCGAGTTCTACAACCTCGAGTCGCCGTCCGGCGTCGCCGCGATCGAGCGGCTGCGGCGGCTCGGCCACCGCGTCGGGCTCCACGCCGTCTACCCGGACGCGGCGCACGACGGCCGCTTCGACCCCGTGCTCGCCTGGCACAACCCCGACCCCGACTACCTGACCGCGCCGGTCGACGGGCTCGTCAACGCGATGCAGGCCGGCTTCTTCGACCCCGAGCACTACCGCTCCGACTCGAACCAGCGCTGGCGCCAGGGCTGTCCCCACGAGGCGCTCGCCCGCGGAGAGCTCGAGTGGCTCCAGCTGCTCGTCCACCCCGAGATCTGGGTCTACCCGGGCGAGACGATGCGCGAGACGATGCTGGCGATGCTCGACGCGGAGCGGGGCCTTCGGCTCGAGCAGCTCGAGGCCGACCGCATCGACCTCGGCTGACAGAACGGCGTCAGCGACTCGCCGCCAGGGACGGGGCTACGATGAGCCGCGTGCTGACCTCGGAGAAGCCGCTCGATCGGCGGCTGGACCGCGAGCTGACGGAACGCTTCCTCGGCGATCCCGACGGGCTCGCCGCCGCCGGGCGCGAGATCCAGGCAAGCGGCCTCGTCGACCACCTCGAGGAGCAGGCGGCGCGCTTCTGGCAGACGGTGCAGGGCGAGACGCGCGGCCACCGCTACAACACCGGCCGCGCCACCGGCCGCGACGGTTACGGCGAAGGCCTGCGCCTCTACGCCGTGCTCCGCAAGCTCCGCCCGAGCGTCGCGGTCGAGACCGGCGTCTGCAACGGCGTCTCCACCGCCTTCCTCCTGCTCGCGCTGGCCGAGAACGGCGGCGGCGTGCTGCACTCGATCGATCTGCCCGAGATCGCCGGCGAGGACTACGCTCCGGGCACGTTCTGGGACGGGAAGGGCGGCGCCGTCGTCCCCGCGGGCGAGCAGCCCGGCTGGATGGTGCCGGCCCGTCTCCGCGAGCGTTGGCACCTCGTCCTCGGGCGCAGCCAGGACGTGCTGCCGCCGCTCCTCGACGAGCTCGGGACGATCGACTTCTTCATGCACGACAGCGAGCACTCCGAGGCGTGCATGCGTTTCGAGTTCGAGGCTGCCTGGGCGGCTTTGCGAGACGGCGGCGTGCTCGCGGCGGACGACGTGACCGCCAACGACGCGTTCGCGACCTTCGCCTCCGCGCGAGGGCGCGAGCCGATCGAGATCGGCCCCAAGCTCGCGCTGATCGTCAAGTGACGCTCACCGTCGTCGTGACGGCGTCCGGGGCGCCCGGAACGGCAGCGCTCCTCCGCGCCCTCCGGGAGAACGGCGAGCGGGACGTCAGGCTCGTCGGCACCGACATGTCCGAGCGGAGCATCGGCCGTCATCTCTGCGATGCGTTCCACGTCGTCCCGCGCGGCTCCGACGCCGGCTTCGCCGACGCCGTCCTCGACGTTGCCCGCCGCGAGGGCGCAACGGCGGTCCTGCCGCAATCGTCGTTCGACCTCCCCGGCCTCGCCGAGGCCAGGGAGCGTTTCGCCGCCGAAGGCGTGGCCGTGCTCGTCGCCTCGCCGGAGGCCGTCCGGCGCGCGAACGACAAGGCCGAGAGCTACGCGATGCTGGACGCGATCGGCGTGCGAGGCCCCGCCTGGCGGCGCGTGCGCGGTGTCGACGCGGTGGCGGCCGCCGCCCACGAGCTCGGCTACCCGGCCGAGGAGCTGGCGCTGAAGCCCGTGTTCTCGTCCGGCTCGCGCGGGTTCCGGATCCTCTCCGCGTCGGCCGACCGCCGCGAGCAGCTCCTGACGAACCGGCCCGGCGTGGCCGAGGCGATGCGGCTCGAAGACCTCCTCGACGTGCTCGGCGCCGACGACGACACGGAGCTCCTGGTCATGGAGCTCGCGACCGGCACGGAGCGCACGATCGACGGGATCGCGTCCGGAGGGCGCATCCTGCTCGGCCACCCGAAGACGCGCGAGGCAATGCGCGCCGGGCTGGCGATGTACTTCGAGACGGTCGCCGACCCGGCCCTGGTGGACGTGGCCGCGCGGATCGTGGCCGAGCTCGACCTCGACCACTTCTTCAACATCCAGCTCGTCGGCGAGCATGTGATCGAGATCAACCCGAGGATCTCGACGATCGTCTACCAAGAGGACCTGAACCTGCCCTGGCTCGGCGTCAAGCACGCGCTCGGCGAGATCGGCCCGGACGAGCTCGCCGCCCTCGCCGCGAGGATCCGCCCGAGCCGCCGGGCGCTCCGCTACTTCGACCAGGTCGAGTGGGACGCGTGAGCCGCAAGGGGAAGGCCCTCCGCGTCGTGCACTGCCCCGTGAACACCGCGGGCGTGCCCTGGCAGAACGTCGAGGCGCTGCGGCGGAACGGCGTCGACGCGAAGCTCGTCGTCTTCGAGCGCTACCGCCTGCACCCAGAGGCGGACTGGTCGCTCGACCGCGAGGGCGGCTTCATCAGGCGCCAGCTCGCGCAGTGGAGGGCGTTCCTGCAACTCCTGCCGAAGACCGACGTCTTCCACTTCTACTTCGGGCTGACGCTGATTCCGAAGTCGTTCCAGTTTCCGATCCTGCGTCTGTTCCGCAAGAAGTCGGTGCTGCACTTCCTCGGATCCGACATTCGCGGCCGCTCGCCCGAGGAGCTCTCGTACAGCGGCTCGGCCGACGCGCAGATCGTCGGCTCGTACGACGCGATCCGCTGGGTGCCCGATGCATACGTCGTGCCGCCGGGGATCGACCTGCGCGAGTTCCGGCCGGTGGATCCGAGCGGGCGTGAGCGTCCCCTCGTCGTGCACGCGCCGTCGAACCGCGCCCGGAAGGGCACGGAGCACGTGATCGCCGCCTGCCGCGAGCTCGACGTCGACCTCGAGATCGTCGAGGGCCTGCACCACACCGAGGCGCGACGACGCTACGAGCGGGCCGACATCGTCGTCGACCAGCTCAATGCAGGCTGGTACGGGTTGTTCGCGATCGAGGCGATGGCGCTCGGAAAGCCGGTCGTGACGTCGCTCCACGCGGACGCCGTCGCCCGGACGGAGAGCGCGTTCGGCGTGCAAATGCCGCTCGTACACGCGACCAAGGAGACGCTCGTCGACGCGCTGCGGCCGCTCGTCGAGTCGCCTACGGAACGGGCGCGGATCGGCGCCGAGAGCCGCGCCTACGTGGAGCACGTACACGACGGCGATCGGAACGCCGAGCGGCTGATCGAGATCTACCAGGAGGTCTCGAGCGAGTCGCCCTCGCTCAAGTCGGTGGACGGTGTCCACGAGCCGGGAGGGCTGCCGATCTTCGGCCAGATCACCAAGCTCGGCAAGCAGTCCGCGATCTACGGCCTCGGCGGCCTCGTGTCCCGCATCCTCGCCGTCCTGCTCCTGCCGCTGTACACGAGCTACCTGTCCACGGACGACTACGGCAAGATCGAGACGCTGGTCGCGGCCTCCGCCGTCCTGATGATCCTCCTCCAGCTCGGGATCACGAGCGCGTTCTTCCGCTTCTACTTCGACGCGCACGACGACGCAGGACGGATCCGCGTCGTGCGCACCAGCTTCTGGTTCACGATGACCAGCGCGACCGTTGGCCTGATTCTCGCGCTCGCGCTGGCGGGCCAGATCGCGCACCTGCTCAGGATCGGGGACGAGCCGGGGCTCGTGGCGGCTGCTGCGATCGGGATGTGGGCCGGGATGAACTACGCGCAGCTCACGGCGGTGTTCCGGGCGGAGGACCGCGCCGTCGGCTACGTGAACGCGAGCCTCGCGAACGTGGTGATCACGGTCGGCGCGACGGTGTTGCTCGTCGTCACGTTCCACAAGGGCCCGCTCGGCGTGCTGGTCGGCAACTTCATCGGGACGCTCTGCGTCTACTTCGTGCTGCTCGCCTACCGCCGCTACCAGCTCGGGCTCGAGTTCGACCGGAAGCTCTTCCGCGCGATGAACAAGTTCGGGATGCCGCTCGTCCCGGCGGCGCTCGCGCTGTGGGCGATCAACTTCATCGACCGGCTGTTCATCGCGCTCTACAAGGGCCAGGGCGAAGTCGGCGTCTACTCCGTGGCCGTGCGCGTCTCGTCGGCGATCGTCTTCCTGATGATCGCGTTCCGCACCGCCTGGCCGGCGTTCGCGTACTCGATCGAGGACGACCGCGAGGCGCGTCGCACCTATTCGTACGTACTCACGTACGTCGTGTTCGTGAGCTGCTGGGTGTCGCTCGGATTCGGCCTGCTCGCGCCCTGGATCGTGCACCTGCTGGCACGCAACCCGAGCTTCCAGCGTGCCTCGGAGGCCGTTGCCCTGCTCTCGTTCGGCGGCGCCGCCTACATCGCCTACACGGTGATGGCGATCGGCTCCGGGCGGGCGCGCAAGACGCAGTGGAACTGGGTGATCGCCGGATTCGCGGCGGCGGTCAACATCGGGCTGAACGTCCTCCTGATCCCGCCGTACGGGATGGAGGGCGCTGCGATCGCGACCTGCGCCGCGTACGTGGCGCTCTTCGCCGGCATGGTGGTCTACTCGCAGGAGGTCTACTACGTGCCGTACCAGTGGCGGCGCGTCCTTACTGCGACCGCGGTCGCGGTCGGGTTGAACGTCGTCGGTTCCGCGCTCCACGTGCCGCTCGTGGTCGCGATCCTGCTCGTGCTCGTCTTCCCGTTCGCGCTCATCCCGCTCGGCTTCTACCTTCCGGCCGAGCTGCGCAGGCTCCGTCGCCTCGTACCCGTCGCTCGCTAGGCTCCCGGCATGGACGACGCACAGGTTCGCGCCAGGATCGAAGAGCTCGTCGCCGAGGAGCACCGGCTCTGGGATGCCGAGTCGTCGGGGAACTCGAGCCCCGCCGACCGCGAACGGCTCGAGGAGGTCAAGCTCAGCCTCGACCAGTGCTGGGACCTGCTCCGCCAGCGCCGCGCGCTCGAGCAGTACGGGATGGACCCGGACGCGGCCCAGCCGCGCAGCACCGACACCGTCGAGAACTACGAGCAATAGCCGGGCTCGGCCAGGCCCGACCTAGCCGAGGCGCACGGGATCGGTCATGCGGATGCGCGGGTCGAGGAACCCGTACGAGATGTCCACGAGCATGTTCAGCGTGATCACGATCAGCGAGACGAAGACGACGATGCCCGCGATCATCGGCAGGTCGAACTGGTTGTTCGCGATCAGGAGCTGCCTGCCCACCCCGGGAAGGTTGAAGACCGACTCGACGAAGATCGCCCCGGCGAACGCCAGACCCGCGTCCATGCCGAGGATCGTGACCACGGGCAGCATGCTGTTCCGCGCCGCGTGCCCGAGAACGACTCGCCGCTCGGACGCGCCCTTCGCGCGAGCCGTGCGCACGTAGTCCTCGCCGAGCGCCTCCATCATCTGCGACCGGATCAGCCGCACGTAGAGCGCCGCGAAGCCGACGGCGAACGTGATCCAGGGCAGCGTCAGGTGGTACGCCCACTGCGCGAGGCCGCCACAGTCCTGGTACGGGCCGGGGAACGCGTTGCAGTACCCGGCGATCGGCGTCCAGCCGAGCCTGAAGCCGAAGATCCACGAGAGCATGAGCCCGAGCCAGATGGGCTGGCACGAGATGCCGATCAGGACGAAGAGCATCGACATCCGGTCGAGCAGCGACCGCGGACGGAGCGCGGAGAGGATCCCGATCGGGATCGACACGCTCAGGTAGAGGATCGCGCCGCCGATGATGAGCGACGCCGTCACGGGCAGGCCGGTCTCGATCAGCGAGTCGACGCTCTGGCGATTGATGAACGAGATGCCGAGCGACTGGTGCGCGACCATGTTCCAGACGAAGCGCCCGTACTGCTTCCAGACCGGCTCGTCGAGATGGAGCAGGTGGCGAATGCGTGCGACCGACTCCGGGCTCGCCCCGCGCCCCGCCGAGAGCGAGGCCGGGTCGTTCGGCATCAGGAAGAAGATCGCGTAGGTGACGATCGTGGCAGCGAAGACGAGGAAGACCGCCCAGAGCATGCGCCTGACCACGAACCGCGCCATACCCGCCCCCACCTTCGTCGCCGCCGAACCGCCGTCGCTGGATTGGACTCCTACGAGCCTCGTCCGGTTAGGTCGGCCCGGCTCGGGATGATAGAGAACCGTCGATGCAGATCTTGCACGCTCGCCTGCAGACGGCGGCGTCGACCAGCGGCGCTCTCGAGCGCTTCTACGGCGACGCCCTCGGGCTGGAGGCGGTCGCGCCGCGCGGATACCGGGTGGGCCGGACCAGGCTCTCGTTCGAGGCCGTGGAGAGCGGCCGGCCCTTCTACCACTTCGCCCTCCGCGTCCCGCGGAACCGCTTCGACCTTGCCCGCGACTGGCTCGCGAGCCGGGCCGAGTTGCTGCCGGACAAGGACTCGGGAGGGACGACCTTCCCGTTCGCGAGCTGGAACGCCGAGGCGTGCTACGCGCTCGATCCGGGCGACAACATCGTCGAGCTGATCGCCCACCACGAGCTCCCCGACGAGTCGTCCGCCGCCGGGCCGTTCGGCGGCACGGAGCTGCTCGGCGTCTGCGAACTGGGGCTCGTCGTGCCGGACCAGCGCGAAGCCGCACGCGCGCTCGGCCGGCTCGGCATCGCGCTGTGGGACGGCACGCTCGACGAGCCGGGCCGCCTCGCTTTCATGGGCGGCCGCGAAGGCGTGCTGATCCTGACGCGGCCGGGTCGAGGTTGGATGCCGACCGACCGCCCGGCGGAGCCGCACCCGGCCGAGGTGGTCGTCGCCGGCACGCGCGACGCGGACGTCGTCCTGCCCGGCACCACGCACATCGTCCGCGTGGTCGCTAGGACGTGACGGTGACGAGCGTTCCGATCGGCGTGTACGGGAACACCTTCGCCGCCTCCGACGGAGGCAGCTCGACGCAGCCGAGACTCTGAGCGCTCCCGTAGGAGGCGCGGTTGAACCCGTGGATGGCGTCACCGCCGTTGAAGTAGCTGACCCAGGGCACGCCGGGGTCGGAGTAGTGCGAGCCGTCGGGGTTCGTGCCCTTCATCGTGGTCGTCACGAAGCGCGCGTAGACGGGGAAGGTGCCGAGCGCGGTCGGCGCCTTGGGAATGCCGGTGTTCGCGACCGTCGTCAGGATCGTGGCGCCGTTTCGCCAGAGCGTGAGCGATTGCGGGCTCCCGCTGCGATGGACGATCACGTAGTCGTAGTCCGCGCTCGACGCACGCTTGCCGGCAATCGCGTCGGCGATCAGCGCCTTCCAGAAGTCACGCCCGGCGTAGCCGTCGACGAGCAGATCGTGGCTGCTCTGGAAGGCCATGACCGCGCCGCGGGTGACGACGTTCTCCTCCCCGGGCCGCCACAGGCCGACGAGCGTGTCCGGAACGTTCGAATAGCGCCAGCCGAACGTCCCCTTCGGCGGAGTAACGGCGGCCGCGACCTGCGCGTCGCGGGATGCAGCCACGTCCGCGCCGGCCGCCTGCCAGCCGAGCGGCAGGTAGCCGAGCTGGGCGAGGATCTGCTGCAGGCGAAGCTGTGAGCCGGTCGGGGTCGACCAGGTCAGGAGTCGCGTCGGCTTCTGCGCGCCCGCGACGGGCGTGACCGAAGCCGGCAGCCTCACCTTGACCTCGGTGTCGAGCCCGTACCCGTAGCCGCGGGGCCTGTAGACGAGCGTGTGCGCGTCGACCTTCTGCCAGCCTCCCGTCGCCGTCGGGGCCAGCCAGGGCAGGTGGGAGTGGAACAGCTTGCTCAGCGGCTCCGAGACCGTCAGCCGAAGCGGCGTGTCGAGGTCGAGCTTCGAGCCCTGGCGCGGCGAGACCAGCACTCGCGGCGGCCCGCCGAGCGGGAACCAGGTCACGTCGACCGGCGGCGGAGGCTTCTCCCACGAGCGGACGACAGCGCTCACTCCGACGGCTCCGGCATCGCCGCGGCGGCCGAGGGAGACGTTGCGGGCGGGGTGCGGGAGGTGCAGGATACGGTGCGACGCGGCATCGGTCACCTCGACCTCGCTCACCGGCCGGTCGAAGCGCACCGCGAGGGGTGCACCGGCCTTGATGCGCAGCCAGGTCTGCGCCAGCGCCGCCGCCGGCGCGACCACGTCGAGCTTCGTATGTTGCGTGTGCCCGGCGAGCCAGCCTGCCCATCCCGGGCGGCGGAAGTCCGCCTCGACCAGGAGCCGCGTCCCCGGCACGACCGGCTCCCGCGGCCAGACGGTTCCGTCCGATCGCACGGAGACGGGGACCGCCGTCCCGTCGGTCGTGTGCACCGACACGCGGACGCCGTTGCCGAGGGTCGGCTTGGCGAGGCGCGCGAGCGCGTCGGGGTCGGCGGCGAGAGCCCCGCTCGGCCACGCGTAGCGTCCGGCCCCGAGCGCCGCCAGCGCGAGCGCGACCACGAGCCCCAGCACGACCCAGGGCCAGCGCCGGCGCCGACGCACGGCGCCTTGCCCACCCGCGTACGGCCCGACGCTCGTGATCTGGAACGCAGCCCGACCCCTCGGCTTCACCTGCATCCCGACATGGTGCAGGCTCGGTGCGGCCAGAGCAATCCCGACGCCCTACGGAATGCGCCGGTCTTCGGGATCGATCCGGTAGTCGTTGATGCTCGCGTCGCGGCGGCGCATCAGGCCCGACTCGTCGAACTCCCAGTGCTCGTTCCCGTGGCTTCGCCACCATTGCCCGCTCGCGTCTCGAGACTCGTACTCGAAGCGGACCGAGATCCGGTTGCCGTGGAAGCACCACAGCTCCTTGCGGAGCCGGTAGTCGAGCTCACGCTCCCACTTTCGCGTCAGGAACTCGACGATCGCGTCGCGGCCCGACAGGAACTCGTCCCGGTTCCGCCACTCGGAGTCGACGGTGTAGGCGAGCGCGACCCGCTCGGGATCGCGGCTGTTCCAGGCATCCTCGGCGGCCTGGACCTTCTGCCGGGCGCTCTCCTCCGTGAACGGCGGCACCGGCGGGCGGACGCTGCCGCTGCCGCTGCTGCTGCTGCTGCTCACGTCACGATCCGGTACACCTGGAAGCACTCGGCGTACTCGCGGTTCACGTTCGCGCCGTGGATGCGGGCGACGTTCCACACGTACTCGGGGTCGGCGTAGCGGCGGTGCTGCTGCGACGCGTACTTCGCGAGCGCGGCGACCTTGCGCTCGATGTGCGAGCGGTCGAGCGCCAGGTACGCCTGGTAGGCGAAGTCGAAGTTGTTCCACGGGATCTCGTAGCCGAGGATCGTCGTCCGCTTGAATGCGCGGAGCCCCTCGGCGGCGATCGCCTGGTGATCCTGGTGGATGTCGTGGAGGCTCGGCTGGAAGACGACGTCGGGGTGCCACTCCTCCCACAGCGCGATCAGGAGCTCGAGGATGTCCTGCCGGTGCTCGGGGAAGGTGCGGACCTCGAAGTCGTGCACGGTCAGGTTCGCCTCCGGGATGCCGAGTTCCGTCGTCGCCTCACGCACCTCGCGGGCGAGCGTGTCCGGCGGGAAGCCCTCGGGCAGCGACTTGGTCGCGATCGAGAACGCGACGTAGCGGACGTCGACGCCCTGGTCGACGAGCCGCGCCATCGTCCCGCCACATCCGAACTCCCCGTCGTCCGTGTGCGGCGCCAGGACGAGCGCGCGCTTCCAGCCGGACGTCACGCCTGCCGCCTCTGGACCGCGCCCGCCAGGCAGGCGGCAAGGCCGAGCGCGCCCCACCCCATCGGGTCCTCGAACAGCGCGTTGTAGCCCAGGCTGTGCACGGCGATCGCGAGCAACGTTAGCCCGAAGGCGAGCGCGGGCACGCCGGCTCCGACGAGCGAGGCCCGCCGGAAGGCGAGCAGGAAGCCGGCGATCGCGAGCCACGCGAAGAGCAGGAAGCCCGGAATGCCGGTCTCCGCGGCGACGGTGACGGGCGTCGTGTGCGAGGCCGCCTTCTTCGCCGACAGACCGACAAGCGCGTGGCGAGCCGCGTACGACTTCGTGAAGCCGCCGATCCCGACGCCGCCGAGCGGGTGGTCGAGCGCGATCCGGATCCCGCCCTTGACCAGACTGGCACGGCTGCCCGCGTTGGTCGCCGCGACGAGGGTCGGCGCGCCGGGCGACGCAGTCGAGGCGGCCGGCCGGCCACCGACGAGGCCGAGCACGAGGATCGCGGCCACGGTTGCGGCGGCAGCGGGTTTCGGCCAGAAGGCGAAGCCGGCGGCGACGAGGAGCCCGACGAGGAGCGCCGCGAAGCTCGACTGCGAATACGAGAAGAACAGCCCGACCCAGGCGAGCGCGGTCACACCGACGGCAGCGAGCTGCACGCGCCGGTCGGAGCACGCCAGCACGACGACCACGCTGCCGAGGATCACGATCACGAGGAAGCGCCCGTAGATCGACGGGTCCCAGAACAGCGAGTTGACACGGAAGAACGACTGGTACGCGTTCCCGACGATCACCTTCGAGTTCCAGAAGACATGGTGCGCAGCGCGTTCGTAGAGGCCGACGAGCGCGAACAGGACGCCCATTGCGGCCAGCTCCGCGTAGAGGTACGGAACGAGCCGCGGACGCCAGGGCAGACGCGCGAGCACGAGCGCGAGGAGTCCGAACGGGAGGTAGAAGAACAGGAGCTGCACCGAGCCCTGCTTGAGGTCGATCGTCCACGAGAGCGAAAGACCGCTCCAGGCGACGAAGAGTGCGAGCGGGAGCGCGACCGGGCCGAGCTCCCGCGAGCGCCCTTCACCTTTCACGAGCTCCCAGGCGAGGAGCACACCGGCGGCCGCAACGACGACGTAGAGCGGGATGAGCAGATTCGCCTCCGTCGAGCCGACGGTGACCGGCACGCGGGCGGGCGCGAGGAGCAGCGTGGCGAACACGAGCGCCCACGGCCGGCGGCGGAGCAGCGCGGCGCCGGCGATCGCGGCGGCGACGCCGAGCACGGCCGCGCCGGCGTAGGCGGCGTGGTGACCGTGCGGCGCCAGGTAGGCGGCGAGGAAGAGCGCACCCAACCCGACCGCGACGAGGCCGGCGAGGCGGAGCGCCCGCCCGGACGCGACGAGCAGCACCGCGAGGCCGAAGCAGCCGAGCGGCCCGCCGACGTGGGCGAGCGTGCTCAGCTCGACCCCTTGACGCGGATCGTCAGCACTCGCAGCTTGGAGACGTTGCCGGCGAGATCCTGGGCGCCGACGGCGACCTTGCCGCTCAGCCCCTGGCTGCGCAAGTACGCGAGCGGAACCTCCATCTTCCAGCGCAGCTTGTGCGAGTTCGTCTTGACCACACGCCGGCCACCGACGAAGAGCAGGCCGCGCGCCGGCTCGCTCAGCCGGTAGAAGACGGTGAGCTCGTCCTTGCTCAGCCGCGGCGACGCACCGACGATCCGAGGCGGCACGGTGTCGAGCGGGATCTTGTTCGGCAAGGTGATCGTGCGGTCGGCGTCGTCGAGGTCGACGCGCGCCTTGTAGACGCCGTCCTTCGCCAGCCGACCGTCGTCCGTTCGGCCGTCCCAGGTGAAGCCGTGGAAGCCGCTCTCGACCGCCCGGCTCGTGAACAGCGTCCGCACCACGTGGCCGCCCGAGTCGAGGATCGAGATCGACACGTGGTCGGGCTTTCGCAGCCCGAACGCGATCCGTACGACGCGCGTCGGGCAGTTGCAGACCGGCGAGAACGGCTTCACGACTTTCGTCGCGACGATCGGACTCTTCGTCTGCTTCAACCCCTGGGTGTAGGCAAACGCCGCCGCCGTCCCGCCGATCAGGAGCACGACGAAGATCGCGGCCAGGCGGTTCAAGGCCGGCCGATTCTAGATGGATAGAGCCGTTACGCAGGCTCGGAGCCGACACCCGCGTCTACGACCACCGGACCGTTCCGGCGCGAATAGCGCACCCAGCTGTGGCGGCCGATGTAGACGAGGAGCGCGGTCATGCCCACCCCGAGCAGCACGACGATGGCGATGCTCGTGCCCGGGACGTCGATCAGCTTCAGCCCGGACAGCCCGAGCACGGTCGCGAGCGCGAACCGCAGCAGCGTGTCCGGGATCGCCACCGAGAGGCGTCCGCCGATCAGCACGCCGGGGATCGACCCGATCAGCAACCAGCCGACGATGTGCATGTCGACGTTGCCGGCGATGAAGTGCCCGAAGCCGGCGACGTAGAGGAGCGCCGCAGCGTGGAAGATGTCCGTCCCGACGACCTTGTGCGCCCGCAGCGGGAAGACGACGAGCAGCGTCAGGCCGAAGAAGACGCCGCTCCCGACCGACGTCAGCCCGACGACGAAGCCTCCGAAGAAGCCGATCAGGACGGCGGCGGCGCGGTCGCGATTCGTGAACGTGAACTCCTCGTCGTCACTCTCCGGCTTCGCGTGGATGAAGCTCTTCGCGAGCAGGCCGATGCAGCCGAACAGGAGCGCGCCGCCCAGCACACGCCCCATCGTCGACTCGACGCCGTCGCCGTAGGTGTCCTGTAGCCAGTTCGCGAGCCAGACGCCGACCAGCGACATGGGCGCCGAGCCGAGCAGCATCCAGCCCGCGAGCTGCGCGCGCACGTTGCCCATCTTCCGGTGCTGGAACGCGCCGACGGTCTTGAAGATGGCCCCGTGGGCGATGTCCGTGCCCACCGCCACGGCAGGGTTCACGCCGAAGAGGATGACCAGGATGGGCGTCATCAGCGAACCGCCGCCCATCCCGGTCATGCCGACCAGCGCTCCGACGAGCAGGCCGGCCAGCGTGAACTGCCACCACATGCGTTAGTGCCTGTACGCCTCGATCAGCGCTGCGGCCACCTCCGGCCGCGAGAACTCGACCGGCGGCAGCTCGCCCGCCTCCAGCATCTCCCGAACCTTCGTCCCGGACAGGAAGACGTGATCCTCCGCCGGGTGCGGGCACGTCTTCGCCGACGCCATCGCCCCGCAGGTGTTGCACCAGAACGTGTGCTCGAAGAACATGGGCTCGATGTCGAGCTCGTGCGGCTCGAAGTCGTCGAAGATCAGCTGCGCGTCGTAGGAGCCGTAGTACGACCCGACGCCCGCGTGGTCGCGTCCGACGATGAAGTGCGAGCAGCCGTAGTTCTTGCGGCAGATCGCATGCCAGATCGCCTCGCGCGGCCCGGCGTAGCGCATCGCGGCCGGGAAGGCGGCGACGAGGACGCGGTCGGCGGGGTAGTAGCCGTCGACGAGGATGCGGTAGCACTCGACGCGCGTCGCGACCGGCACGTCGTCCGACTTCGTGTCGCCGACGAGCGGGTGGATGAGCAAACCGTCGACGGTCTCGAGCGCGACCTTGGTCAGATACTCGTGCGCACGGTGGATCGGGTTCCGCGTCTGGAAGCCGACCACGCGGCGCCAACCGCGCTCGGCGAACGCCGCACGCGTCGCGAACGGGTCGAAGGCAAGCTCGGGGAACGCGGGCTCGGCCCGCTCGAAGACGGTCACGCGCCCCGCGAGGTAGCGCGGCTTCTGCGCATAGAGACGGGCGACGCCGGGGTGCGCGTCCTCGGTCGTGCGGAAGCACTGCTCGGCCTCGCGCTGCTTGTCGTATTCGAACACGTCCTCGACGTCGAGCACGGCGACCGGCCGCCCGGCCTCGTCCGTGAGCGCGACGCGGTCGCCCGACGGCGCGCCGTCGACTGCGAGGCAGACGGGAAGCGCCCACGGCAGGCCGCCGCCGAGCCGCATCTCCTCGACCACGCGCTCGTAGTCCTCGCGGCCCATGAATCCCTCGAGCGGCGACAGCGCACCCGAGGCGAGCATGTCCAGGTCGGACAGCTCACGGGACGTGAGCGGCGACCTGCTCGAGCCCGTCGACGCCATCCGGCCGCTCGCCCGTGCGATCGACGAGCGAGCCCCCGTGAGGCTTGATCAGGTGCTCGGTCGCTACCGCGCTCATGCGTTCACGGCTGCGCGGACGAGTCCGAGCTCCTCGAGCTTGGCGACGACGAGACGGGCGCTCTCCTCGGGATCGTGCGCTTCGGTGTCGAGCACGAGCTCGGGCGCAACCGGCGACTCGTAGGGATCGTCGACGCCGGTGAAGCCCTTGATCTCGCCCTTGAACGCCTTCTCGTACAGGCCTTTCACGTCACGCCGCGCACACTCTTCGACCGAGGCGGCCACGTGGACCTCCACGAAGGCGCCCCACTCCGAGACCATGGCACGCGCCTTCTGCCGCGTTTCCTCGTAGGGCGAGATCGCGGCCGCGATCACCGCGCCGCCCTGCCTGGTCAAACGCGAGGCGACCCAGCCGATGCGCTCGATGTTCGTGTCGCGGTCCTCCTTCGAGAAGCCGAGGCCCTTCGACAGGTGCGTGCGCACGGTGTCGCCGTCCAGGTACTCGACGACGTGCCCGCGCCGGTCGAGCTCCGGGCCGACGAGATGCGCGATCGTCGTCTTGCCGGCGCCCGAGAGGCCGGTGAACCAGAGCGTGAAGCCGCCGTCGCGGCGGTGCTCCGACTCGGGGTGTTCGTGGGCGTAGATGTGCTCCGTCATTGCGTCCTTTCCACGTGGATGCCACATTCGAGCTTGTCCGAGCCGGCCCAGCGGCCGGCGCGCTCCTCCTCGTCGGGGGCGACCGGGCGGGTGCAGGGGATGCAGCCGATCGATCTGTAGCCGACGTCGTGCAGCGGGTTGTAGGGAATCTCGTTGACCGCGATGTACGCCCAGACGCGCTTCTCGTCCCAGTCGGCGAGCGGGTGCAGCTTGAAGACGCCGTAGCTCTCCGACCACTCGATCTTCGGCGTCTCCGCGCGGCTCGGGGACTGGTCGCGGCGAATGCCCGAGATCCAGGCACCGTAGGGCTCGAGCGCCTTGAGCAGCGGCTCGACCTTGCGGATGTGGCAACAGCGGTCGGGGTCGCGTTCCCAGAGGTTCGGGCCTTCGTCGCGGTGCTGCTCGGCGACCGTGCGGATCTGCGGGCTGATCAGATTCAGGCCGTAGCGCTCGACGAGCCGGTCGCGCGTCTCGTAGCTCTCGCGGAAGAAGAGGTGCGTGTCGAGCTCGATCACGTCGATCCCGAGGCCGAGCTCGGTGACCATGTGCACGAGCACGGAGGACTGCTTCTGCCACGAGCACGTCAGGCAGAGCCGCTCGCCGAACTCGCCGGACGCCCAGCGGATCACGTCCTCGGCGGACATCGCCTCGAGGTCAGGCAGCAGGCTCGGGCTCGGCGTCGCCAAGCAAGACCTCCTTCAGCGTGTCGCCGCGCAGGCCGAGGCGGAGCGTCTCGAGCGGGATCACCTCGTCGGGCGGGATGTTGCCGAGGTTGACCGCGGGCCCGAAGTGCTTGATGAACCAGGCCTGAGAGCTCTTCGTCGGCGCTTCCCAGATCAGGTCGTGGAAGTCGATCGAGTGCGCGATCTCGTCGACGAGCCCGGTGCGCATCTCGCCGGAGGGCCGGAAGATGCCGGCGGTGCCGCTCTCGCGCGACTCGGTGATGACCTTCCAGGCGCCCGCCGCGAGCTCCTCGGTGATCCACGCGACCCACTCGTAGGGAGCGAACACGACCTCGGAGTCCTTCGACCCGACCTCGGAGAGCACGGTGAAGTCGCGGGCGAAGTCGGCGATCAGCTCCAGCTTGCGATCGCGCGGGATCTCGACCGTGCCGTCCGAGATCTCGACGTGGCCGATGCCGAGGCCGGTCAGCCAGCGCTTGTACTCGTCGAGCTTGTCCCGCGCGTAGACGACCTCGAAGAACGTGCCGCCGATCACGACCGGCTTGCCGCGCAGCACCTCGAGCTTGCGGCTCAGGTTGCCCGTGACCCAGGCCGTGCCCCAGCCGAGCTTGACGATGTCGATGTACTCCCCGCTCGTCTCGAGCACGTCCTCCCACGCGCGCGGGCCGAGCCCCTTGTCGAGCACGTGCGTGAGGCCGCCGTCGCGGGTGATCCCGAGGTCGAAGCTGTCAGAGCCGTTCAAGGATCCCCTCCAGTCGCCGCTTGGCCTCCGTCTGGACGTCGTGGTAGAGCGAGTTGCCGTGCGCGTCGATGCCGACCGTCAGCGGGCCGAAGTCCTTGACGCGGAACTTCCACAGGCACTCGGGCATGAGCTCCTCCCAGGCGACCTCCTCGATCTCCTCGATCTGGGTGGTCTCGAGTGCCGCCGCGCCGCCGACGATGGCGAAATAGACCATGCCGAGGCGGCGCATCGGCTCGATCGCCTCGTCCGGGAAGCCGCCCTTGCCGCAGATCGCGCGCACGCCGTAGCGCTCGCCGAGCGGCTCGGTGAACCGCACCATCCGCGCCGACGTCGTCGTGCCGATGCAGACCTTCTCGTAGCGGCCTCGGCCCTCGGCATCGGTGCCGAGCTTGCGCACGCCGGGCGCCGTGTGGAGGAGGAACGCGCCGCCGAGGTCCATCGGCGGCTCCACGCCCTGGTCGAAGATGCGGATCTGCGTCCGGTCGCGGATGCCGATGATGTGCCCGTCGACGGTCACCTCGTCGCCCGCGCGCAGCTCGCGGATCTGCTCCTCGGTCGTCGGGAAGGTCAGCCTATGGACTGCCATCAGCACGTCCCCCCTGGCCATGTCGCAGGGACAGTCCCTGAACGCGAGTGTGACCGGAAGCGCGCAATTGTCAGGCTTCCCGGTCGTAGTCGACGTCGCCGTTCGGGCCGATGTGTGCCGACGCGCGGCGGGCCGCCCAGCACTGGTAGTTGACGGCGACGGGATTGAGCGTCATGTGCGTGTCGGCGTGCTCGATGTGGCAGTTGAGGACGGTGACGTCGCCGCCGAGACCCATGGGGCCGATGCCGGTCTCGTTCAGCAGCTCGTACAGCTCCTCCTCGAGCTTCGCCACGTGCGGGTCCGCGTTGCGCGTGCCGATCGGCCTCGCGATCGCGTCCTTGGCGAGGTACATGGCGTAGTCGGCCGAGCCGCCGATCCCGACGCCCACGATTCCGGGCGGGCACGGCTTGCCGCCGGCGCCGACGATCGACTCGAGCACGAACTGCTTGATCCCCTTCACGCCGTCGGCGGGCACGCACATCTTCAGGAAGCTCATGTTCTCGGAGCCCGAGCCCTTGGGCACGCACTTCACGTCGAGCCCGTCCCAGTCCGCGATGAACTCCCAGTGCACGATCGGCAGCCGGTAGCCCGTGTTCGGGCCGGTGTTCTCGCGGGTGAGCGTGTGCACTGCGTTCGAGCGCAGCGGGTGCTCGATCGTCGCGCGCTCGGTGCCGGCCTTCAGCGCCGCGTAGATGCGCACCGGGTGAAGCGGAAAGCGCTCGCCGACGCGGCAGGTGTAGACCGCGATACCCGTGTCCTGACAGACGAGGTTCTTCTCCGAGTCCGCGACCTGGACGTTCTTCAGGATCGTGTTCAGGACGCGCTGCCCGGGGACGGAGGTCTCTCTCCTGGCCGCGTCCGCGAGCGCGTCGCGGAGGTCCTGCGGGATGTCGCTGAGCGCCCAGACGTAGAGGTACGCAGCAGCGTCCTCGACGGCGCCGTAGAGATCGGTGTCGACGATCGTCGTCATGCGCGGGCCGCCTCCGCGGCGGCACGCCCGGCCCGGCGGCCGAAGACGCAGCACTCGAGCAGGCTGTTGCCCATCATCCGGTTGCGGCCGTGCGTGCCCCCGGCGATCTCGCCGCAGGCGTAGAGGCCCTCGAGCGTCGTCCGGCCGTCGGTGTCGATCACGAGCCCTCCGTTCTGGTAGTGCAGCACCGGGTAGGTCAGGATCGGCTCGGCGAGCGGGTCGATGCCGGCGGCGCGGTAGCGGCGGAGCATGTACGGGAGCGAGACCTCGGCGTCGGCCGGCGCGATCCGTGTCGTGTCGAGGTAGACCGCGGGCCGCCCGTCCGGTGTCGTCACGCCCTTGCCTTTCTCCACCTCGTCGAAGATCGCCTGCGAGACGGCGTCGCGCGGCCCGAGCGAGTCGGTGAACTCCTCGCCGTCGGCGTTGACGAGCACCGCGCCGTAGGCGCGCGTCGTCTCGGGGATCGAATAGCCCTGCGTGTTCTCCGGCCAGGCGCCCCCGTTCGGGTGGTACTGCAACGCGTCGAGGTCGCGCGACTCGGCGCCCAGGTCGAGCGCGATGCGGGTCACCTCGCCGGTCGCGCCCGGGTGGTTGGTCGAGAGCTCGCCTCGCTCCTCAGCCTCCCGGAAGCAGCGCCCGCCCGCCGCGAGAACGACCGTGGCCGTCTCGAGCTCCCGGTCGCCGCAGCGCGCCCGCCAGCCGCCTGCCCGCGGCTCGAGCGCCTGCAGCGGCGACTTCGGGAGCGCTTCGACGCCCGACGCCTCGACCGCGTCGCGCAGCGCCGTGGTGATCGCGTGCCCGGTCCTGTCGCCGACCTGCAGGAGCCGCGTTCGCGTGGCACCCCCGCACCGCGCGAGCCGGTATCCCCCGTTGCTGCGGGTGAACTCGACGCCGAGCTCCTCGAGCCAGTGGATCGCGCTCTGGGCCTCGCCCGTCAGTACCTCGACGAGGCGGCGGTCGGCCGTCTCGTGCGAGGAGCGCCAGACGTCCTCGGCATGCTGTTCGGGCGAGTCGTCGTCGGCGAACGCCGCCTGGATCCCGCCCTGCGCCTTGGCCGAGTTGCAGGACTGGAGCGTCCCCTTGGTCACGAGCGCGACGCTCGCACCCTCCCGCTCGGCGGAGAGTGCGGCTGCCAGCCCGGAAGCGCCGCTGCCGACGACGAGCACGTCGAATGGTCCCGGGCCGGTCACCCCCGAAGGTTACCTGGATTCACTAATCCCTGAGATTACGAAACGAAATAGACGAAACAGGCGAAGCCCTCGATCAGACAGAAGACCGCAAACGGCGTCAGCCGGTTCGTCTCGAAGAAGCGCATCAGGAAGCGGACCGCGAGATACGCGGTCACCGCCGAGCAGAGCGACGCGACGAGCGCCTGGCCGCGAACGCCGTCGCCTGTGTGGCCGAGCAGGTCGGGAAGCTTGAGGATCGCAGCGGCGCCGATGATCGGCGTGGCGAGCAGGAAGGCGTAGCGGGCCGCGTCGATGTTCGACAGGCCGGTCAGCAGGCCGCCGCCCATCGACGCGCCCGAACGGGAGAAGCCCGGAATCAACGCGATCGCCTGGGCAGCCCCGACCCCGGTTGCCTCCTTCCAGCCGACGCGCTCCGCGATTCGCTCGTCCGGGTCGCCCACCTCGGCCGCCGGCGCCCGCCGGCGCAGGAGCTCGGCTCCGTACAGCATCACCCCGTTCAACATCAGGAAGAACGAGGCCGACGTCGCCGAGGCGAACACGCTGCGCAGCTTGTGGTCGAGCGTCAAGCCGAGAATGCCGGCGGGAATCGTCCCGACGACCAGGAGCCACGCGAGCTTGGCATCGGTGTCGTCGGGCGCGATCTCACGGTCGCGGAGACTGCGTCCGAGCCCCTTGACGATCCGCACCCAGTCCGCCCAGAAGAACCCGAGCAGGACGAGCGCGGTCGCGAGGTGCGTGGCGACGAGGAAGCTGACGAAATACGGGTCGTTCTGGTGGATGTTCCAGCCGAGCAGGTTCGGCAGGATCACGGACTGGCCGAGGCTCGAGATCGGGAACAGCTCCGCCACACCCTGGAGCAGTCCCAGGATGATGGCCTGCGGGTACGAGATCAGCGACGCGAGGATCACGGAGCGTCGGGCTTCGGCCTTTCTCCGCCGGTCTGGAACCAGGCGAAGGCGAGCAGGGCGAGCCCGAGCAGGAAGGCCGCGATTCCGTGCTTCGTGTGGTGCGTGGACGAGTGCTCGTGCCCGGGGAAGAAGCCGGGGAGAGAGCTCGCCGGCTCGACCCAGTAGACGATCGCGATGGCGATCAGGACGAGTCCGAGCACGACGGCGGGGACGATGAGGGCGCGGTTCTTCTTCACGGGAGGCTATTCGCCGGGCACGGTGACGATACCTACCCCGGCCGTCGGTTTCCCTCGGAAGCGGCTCAGGGAGCGCGGCGCTCGTGCCGATGACGACGGAATGGACCCGGTGCCACTTCGGTCGGGGCCGCGTAGCTGGCGGGCACGCATCGGAGTCGCACTCTCGCTCTCCGCATTCGGGTTCGCGATCGCCTCGCTGCTCGGCCCGCACGGAAGAGCCTGCCCCACACCCGAGGGGTCGGCAGCGCTCGACCTGACGCCCCTGGTCCTGTTCGCTCTCGCGACCGCAGCCCTCGTCTTCGACGTGAGAGCCGTCCGGACGGGCGACGCGTTCTGGGGACGGCTCGGCCTCGTCATCGTCGCCGGGGCAGCAATCCTGGGCATCTGGGGGGCTGCAGCGGGGTTCTTCCAGCCCGGTTGCGGCTGAGCCGGCGCTCCGGCTACCAGACCGAGCGCAGAAGCTCTTCGATCTGGGCCGCGTTCGCCGGTCGCGGGTTCGCCTGCGCCCCGCCGCGAACGACGGTCGCCTCGGCCACCGCGGGAAGATCCCCCTCGGGCACGCCGAGGTCGCGGAGCCGACTGAACCCGGCGAGCCGCGCGAGCTCCTCGACCCGTTCGACGCCGAGCGGTTCGCTCGCCCCGTTGAACCGCATCGCAGCCGGCAGGCAGATCGCGTTCAGCGCCCCGTGCGGAAGGCCGTAGCGGCCCCCGAGCGCCTGCGCCATCGCGTGCCCGAGGTAGAGCCCATGGTCGCGAAGCGCGATGCCGGCGTGCATGGCGCCCTCGAGCAGCGGCCCACGCGCTTCGACGTCCTGGCCGTCGTCTAGCACGCGCGGCAGCCACTCGTCGATCAGCGCAGCGCCCTGCCTCGCATCCGCCGAGTCGGCGACGTAGAGCGCTTCGACACAGTGCGCGAGAGCGTTCATCGCCGTCCCGCCCGACTCGTCGCGCGAGAGGCCGAGCGTCAGTACGGGTTCGTAGACGATGCCGATCGTGTTCGCGCCCGACCCGCCGCCCTTCGTACCCTTGCCCGCGTCGCGGATCCCGAAGTACGGCGTCCACTCGGCGCCCGCGTACGTGGTCGGGATCGCCACGAGCGGCAGGCCGGTCGCCGCCGAGACGGCCTTGGCCGTGTCGATCGCGCTCCCGCCGCCCAGCGCGACGAGCGCGTCGGCGTCAGTCTCCTGTGCTCGCTGCGTCGCGCCGTCGACTCCAGTCCGCTCGGCATGCGGTTGCACGTCGTGGAAGCGCTCGTCGACCGGCACGTCGAGGTCGCGCCAGCGCCCGGTCGAGATCAGCAGCGGCCGCGCGTACGGCACGAGCAGCTCTCCGAGAGCGTCGAGGCCCCAGCGCACGATCACGGCAATCGCTCTCGCGCAAACGAGAGGAAGGCGTCCGCGACCCGGCTCGGTGCGCGCCCGACCGAGCGGACGAGCGAGATCTCGCGCGACGGCTCGAGCCCCTGGACGCGCGCGACGGCGAGCGCGCCCGCGGCGAGTTCGGATTCGACGGCCGAGCGCGAGATGAAGGTGACCCCGAACCCCGCCACGACAGCGCTCTTCACGGATTCCTGGAGGCCGAGCTCGAGATGCACGTCGAAGTCGCGGAGCTTCAATCCGGCCGAGCGCAGCTCCTCTTCGATGACTGCGCGAACGCCGGCTCCGGCCTGCATGACGATCAGCGGCTCTGCACGGAGCTCGTCGAGCGTGATCGTGGAGCCCGCGAAGCGATGGCCGGGAGGACAGACGAGCACGACCTCGTCCCGGAAGAACGTCTCGAACGACACCGCCCGCTGCCGCCGCGCCGCACCGACGACCCCGAGCTCGAGCTCCCGGCGCGAGACCAGTTCGACGATGCGTTGCGTGTCGTGAACGGAGAGCCCGATCGTGAGCTCCGGGTTCCGCAGCTGGAACTCGCAGAGCAGGAGCGTGACGACGTTCGCGCCCGGCCCGGTGGACGCGCCGATCTCGAGCCGTCCGCGCAGGGCCCCTTCGTCCTCGGCCGCGACCTGTTCGAGCAGCTGCTCCTCCAGCGCGAGCAGCCGCTGCGCGCCGTGGTAGAGCCGGAGGCCCGCTTCGGTGGGGACGACGCGGCGACCCGATCGGTCGAGCAACTGCTGCCCGACCCGCTTCTCGAGCGCCCGCACTTGCTGGCTGACCGCAGGCTGCGTCACCCCGAGCCGCACGGCTGCCTGCGAGAAGCTCTCCCGCTCGACCACCGCGCAGAATGCCGCGAGCTGCCGCGTGTCCATCGAAAACACTTATACCCACGCGCGCAACTCATTAGCTCGACCTGCTCTACAGTGGCGACCGTGCTCGGCCGCGAGGCGACTCCTTTTACCTTCCCCCGGGGCCTTCGGCCCTGGCCCCCCGGTTTTGAGCGTACCTGCGAAATCGTGCCGCGTGTGAGACACGAGTGTGACGATCGTGTGGCCTCGGCAAGGTGGGCCTGATGCGGGTCTGGATCGACGTCACGAACTCGCCGCACGTGCTCTTCTTCCGCCCGCTGATCCGGATCCTGCGTGAACGCGGCGACGAGGTCGACCTCACGGCGCGGGAGTACGCCCAGACGCTCGAGCTGCTCGCCCTGCACGGGATCGAGTCGACCGTCGTCGGCCATCACGGCGGCGCGTCCACGCTCGGCAAGGCACGCGCGATGGCGGGGCGGCTCCCCGCGCTGCACCGCTTCGCACGCGGCCGCGGCTACGACGTCGCACTCGCGCACGGCTCGCACGATCTGACGATCGCGGCCCGCCGGCTCGGGATCCCGAGCGCGACGACGTTCGACTACGAGTACGCCTGGCTGCAGCATCAGCTCGGGTGCCGCGCGGCGACACGGGTCGTCGTGCCGGACGCGATCCCGCCGGAGCGGCTCGCGCGCTACGGCGTCGGCGGACGGAAGCTGCGGCAATACCCCGGCCTGAAGGAGGACTACTACCTCGCCGACCTCGAGCCCGACGAGTCCGTCCTGGACGAGCTGGGAGTCGACCGCGAGCGGGTCGTCGTCGTGCTCCGCCCGCCTCCGGACGTGTCGCTCTACCATCGCCACGCGAACCCGCTCTTCCCGGAGACGCTCCGCGCGCTCGGAAGCCGCGACGACGTCCACGTCGTGGTGCTCCCCCGCGTCGCGGGCCAGCGCGACTTCGTACGGGGCCTCGGTCTGCCGTCTGTGATCGTCCCGGAGCACGCCGTCGATGCGCAGAGCCTGATCGCGCTCGCGGATCTCGTCGTCTCTGCCGGCGGCACGATGAACCGGGAGGCGGTCTCGCTCGGCGTCCCCGTCTACACGCTGTTCGGGGGCAGGCTCGGCGCGGTCGACGAGCAGCTGATCAGGGAGGGGAGACTCCGTGCGCTCGCCGATCCGAAGGCGATCGACGTGCGCAAGAAGGACGAGCAGGGCTTCACGCGTATGCGGCGAGATCCTGCCGAGCTGCTCGACTTGCTGCTGTCCGCCACGGAGTAGGATCTCCTGCCGTGCGGGCGCTCCTGGTCGCGGCGGCGGCGACTGCTGACAGCCGGAATCGTGGCCGGGACGGTCGTCGGTGCAACGGCGACGGTCGATCAGATCGCGTTCACGAACGCCAGGGCGATCTGGGTGATCGGCGCCGACGGTCGGGGCTTGCGGCAGGTAACGCACAGCCCGTACTCGGACGGCGGCGTCGCCTGGTCGCGCGACGGCCGGCTGATCGCGTTCACGCGCTACTTCAAGCAAACGAACTGCCCCGAGGACCAGACCCGCGGCGACCTCTACCTGATCGGCAGCGACGGCAAGAACGAGCGTCGGCTGACGAGTACCGGCTGCAGCTTCTCGCCGCCTTCGCATCCGGCCTTCGCGCCGAAGGGATCAGACGCTCGCGTTCGACGACGACAAGGGCATCTTCCTCGCGCGGGCGCCGGGTTGGAAGCCGCGCGCCGTCTCGGGCCACGGCCTCTTCCCGAGCTGGGCGCCGGACGCGCGACGGGTCGTGTTCGAGGACGGGCCGCAGACCGAGATCCTCGACACGGCCACGCGGAGGATCACGACGGTCGGCCCCGGCGGCCAGCCCGCCTGGGCACACAGGAGCGCGACGATCGCGTGCGTCGCGTCCAACAGCCAGCTCTGGCTCACGGACCCGGTCGGGGGGCACAAGCGCAAGCTCGCGACGATGGCGCACCTCGGCGCGCCGCCTGGTCGCCCGACGACACGTGATCGCCTTCTACAGCTCGGACGCGAAGCACCGGCACGACGTCCTGGGTCGTGCCCGTCGCCGGCGGCAAGCTCGTCAAGCTCGGCCCGGGCGCCTTCCCGGCCTGGTCGCCGGACGGACGGCATGATCTCGCTGGACGGCGACGACGGCTTCGTCTACATCGTCGGCCGCGACGGGAAAGACCGGCAGCGGCTGACGCAGGGCTTCGGCGCGGCCTGGGACCCCGTCGGCTAGACCTCGGCCAGCGCCGCCAGCACGCCCTCGCCGTACCGCTCGAGCTTCGCCGGCCCCACACCGGGCACGGCGGCCAGCTCGTCGAGGCTTCGCGGCTTGCGGGCCGCGATCTCCTCGAGCGTCGAGTTGTGGAAGACGAGGTAGGCGGGCACGTCGTCCTCGCGCGACCGGGCGAGCCGCCACGCCTTCAGCGCGTCGAACCCCTCCGGCGGCTCCGAACGGCCGGCCCCGACGCCGAGCTCCTCGAGGAACCGGCTCGGCTTCTTGACCCAGGTCACGACCAGCTCGCGCTTCGCGCGCGTGATACCCACGTAGAGGAGACGCCGCTCCTCCGCGATCTGCTCGTCCGTCTTTGCCTGCTTCGCCGGCAGCTCGCGCTCCTCGAGACGCGGAAGGAAGACGAGCTCGAACTCGAGCCCCTTGGCGGCGTGGTACGTGAGCAGGTGCACGCCCCGGCGCTCCGCGCCGCCGGCGCCGAAGCGCTGCTCGAGCTCGGCCTTGAACGCGGCGACCGAGGCGGGAGCGAGCGAGTCGGCCAGACGGACGAGCCGCGTCAGGTCGTCCTGTCGGATCTGCTCGCGCTCGCCGAGCCCTTCCGGCTGCGTCTCGAGCCAGCCCTGCGCGAGCGCCTGCGCGCGCACCTGCTCGGCAACCGGACGCGCCGCCGTCGTCGAGCCGGCGGAGCAGGAAACGGGCGGCCTCGCGACCCAGGAACGCCGCACCCTGGAACGGGATGCCGGCCTCGTGCAGCACCTGCTCGAAGTCGGCGAGGCGCGCGTTCGTGCGGCAGAGGATCGCGATCTCCTCGAGCGGGCAGGCCGCGGCGCGAATCCGCTCCACCACGAGGCCGGCCTCGACCTCGACCGACACGACGGGTCGTACGACGGGCTCGGGCCCCGCCGGAAGCTCGGTGCGGAGCGCGGGTGCCAGCCGGTTCGCGAGCGCGAGCACCTGAGGCGTCGAGCGGTAGTTCTGCTCCAGCCTGACGACGGCCGCGCCGGGGAAGCGCTCGGGCAGCGCGAGCAGGTAGGCGGGGCTGGCGCCGGTGAAGCCGTAGATCGCCTGGTTGTCGTCGCCCGACCGCGCACAGCTCGTCGCGGTCGCCGAGCCAGCGCTCGAGCAGCGTCTCCTGGAGGAGGTTCACGTCCTGGTATTCGTCGACGGTGAACGCGAGGTACCGCTCTCGGAACGTCGCCGCTGCGTCCGGGCGCTCGTCGTAGAGCCGGATCGTGAGCTCGAGCAGATCCTCGAAGTCGGTGAGCCCCTGCGCGCGTTTCACCTCCTCGTACTGCTCGTAGACCCGCGCCATCAGGTCGCTCGGGATCGGCGGCTCGTGCCCGTCGAGGGAGGCGCGGTAGCGGTCGGGAGCAATGCGGCGGTTCCGGGCCCATTCGATCTCGGTCGCAAGGTCACCGGCCGGCCGGAACTTGTACGGAGCAGGCAGCGAGTTGGCGATCCGCCGCAGGGTCAGCGCCTTCGAGGGCAGGATGCGGCCGACCGCCCCCGGCGCGAAATGGCGAAGCTGTGCGAGCGCGGCGGAGTGGAAGGTGCGCGCCTGCACGCCCGAGGCGCCGAGCGCGGCCAGGCGGCTTCGCATCTCGCCGGCCGCCTTGTCGGTGAACGTCACGGCGAGGATCTCGCCCGGCGCGAAGGCACCGGTCGCGACCTGGTTCGCGATCCGCCGCGTGATCGTCGTCGTCTTGCCGGTTCCGGCGCCCGCGAGGATGCAGACCGGGCCGCGGACGAGCTCGGCCGCCCGCCGCTGCTCGGGGTTCAGGCCGTCGAGAACGCGCGCGGAGTCCACCCGGCCATGCTACGAGTGCGGTCCGCCGTCATTCGTGGCGAGTCTGTGCCGACTCCTGCGCAGCAGCCGCGCTCACACGCCGCGGCTCCTTGACCATCGCGCCCAGCTTGGACACGAGCTCGAGCGTCTCTCCGTCTTCGACGAGGCGCTGGAGCTCGGCCAGCTCCTCCTCGAGCCAGGCCGCGTCGATCGGCAGCCGTGTCGAGCGCATGATCTTCGGGTGCTTCGTCGCGTGGATCGTCTCGTCCGTCGACCACAGCTCCTCGTGCAGCTTCTCGCCGGGTAGCGCGCCGGTGAACTCGATCGCGACGTCACGGTCGGGCTCGAGGCCGGACAGCTCGATCATGTTCCGCGCCAGGTCGAGGATCTTCACGGGCTCGCCCATGTCGAGGACGAAGATGTCGCCGCGCCCCCCGATCGAGCCGGCCTGGACGACGAGCGAGACCGCCTCCGGAATCGTCATGAAGTAGCGCGTCATCTCGGGGTGGCGGACCGTGACCGGACCACCGCGCTCGATCTGGCGGCGGAAGATCGGAATCACGCTGCCGGACGAGCCGAGCACGTTGCCGAACCGCACGGCGACGAAGCGTGTGGGGACGTCGACGCGATGGCCGTAGGACTCGATGATCCACTCGCAGAGCGCCTTCGACTGGCCCATCAGGTTCTTCGGATTCGCGGCCTTGTCGGTCGAGATCAGGACGAAGCGCTTCGTCTCGAACTCGACGGCGACGTCGGCGACCGTGCGGGTTGCAAGCGAGTTGTTGCGCACGGACGCGATCGGGTTCGCCTCGAGCAGGCCGACGTGCTTGTACGCCGCGGCATGGAAGACGACCGCCGGACGGTAGCGCTCGAACACCTCACGCAGCTTGCGCCGGTTGCCGACGTCGGCGAGGACGGCGGCGCAGGCCTGGAAGTTCCGCTCGCCGACGAGCTCCCGCTCGATCTCGAACAGCGCGCCCTCCGAGTTCTCGACCAGCACGAGCCGGGCGGCGCCGAGGCGCGCGATCTGGCGGCAGAGCTCCGAGCCGATCGAGCCACCGGCGCCGGTGACGAGCACGGTCTCGTCCTTGAGGTAGGAGGCGATCGACTCGAGGTCGACGTCCACCGGCTCGCGGCCGAGCACGTCCTCCACCTGGACGGGCCGGATCTGCACGGCGAGGTTCACGTCGCCCGAGATCAGCTCGTGGAGGCCCGGCAGCGTCTTGACGGGGATCGACTCCCGGCGTGCCATCTCGACGACCTTCGCGCGAACGCTGCCCGGTGCCGACGGGATCGCGATCAGCACCTCGTCCGGCCGCTGGTCGTGGAGGATCCCCGGCAGGTCGTCGGTCGTGCCCAGCACCCGCACGCCGTGCACGCGCAGGTTGCGCGTCTTCGGGTCGTCGTCGACGATGCCGATCGGCGTGTAGCGGAGCGACGGCTGGCGCAGCATCTCCCTGACGATCAGGTGGCCCGCGTCGCCGGCGCCGACGACGACGACCTCCTTGCCGCGGGCGACGATGTCCCGCGCGGCCGGCCGCTCGATCAGCGTGCGGGCGAGCATGCGCGAGCCGGCGACGAACGCGAGCAGGAGCAGGAAGTCCATGATCGCGATCGAGCGCGGCAGGCCGCACGTGCGAGCACGGGGTTCGCGAAGTAGACGACGAGGCTCGAGATCACGCACGCGACCGTCACGCCGCGTGCCGGCCGCCCACATGTCCCGCGTGGACACGTAGCGCCACCATCGGTTGTAGAAGCCGAAGCGACGAACGTGACGAGCTGGACCCCGATCACGATCGCGACCGACCGCTCGAACAGCGTGTCGTAGTAGATCGGGATGCCGTTGTCGAAGCGGAGCTGGAAGGCGAGGTACCAGGCGGCCGCGATCAGGCCCGCGTCGACCGCGACCTGCCACAGCCGATGCTTCGAGATCGGGAAGTTCAGGCCGACCTCCACCTTCAGCGCCTCGCGCACCGCGTCGACGACCTGCTCCTGCGTGTCCGCGTCGATGCCGGCCCAGATCGGCACGGAGAAGTTGTCGCGCGCGAGCTGCTCGGTCACTGGCAGCGAGTCGAGCCCGTAGTCGAGATAGGCGAGCGCGGGCTGCAGATGGAGCGGCGGCTCGTAGTAGGTCCCGGTCGCGATCCCCCGCTCGGCGAGCGCCGCGCAGATCGCGTCGCGCTGCGGCGAACGGCAGACGAACAGGTGGTAGACGTGCCCCGGCTCGTCCTCGGGCACCTCGACGAGGTCGCCGAGCCCGAGCTCGCGGTAGCGCGCAGCCGCCTCGCGGCGCTGGAGCGTCCACTCGTCGAGATGGCGCAGGAAGATCCGCAGCACCGCCGCCTGGATCTCGTCGAGACGCGAGTTGTAGCCGATGTAGCTCGAACGTCTTCTTCGCGCGCGACCCGTGGAAGCGGAGCAGGCGGATCCGCTCGCCGAGCTCCGGGTCGCGGGCGGCGACGAGGCCGCCGTCGCCGAGCGCGAACAGGTTCTTCGTCGGGTAGAAGCTGAAGGTCGAGACGACGCCGTGGCCGGCGATGTCCGGCGAGCCGAAGGCCTGCGCGGCGTCCTCGATCAGCGGCGGCCCGAGCGAGGCGAGCTCGTCGAGCGGCGCCGGCCGGCCGAAGAGGTGCACCGGCATGATCGCGCGCGTCCGCGGCGTGATCCGCGCGGCGACGTCCTCGACGTCGAGGTTGAACGTCTGCGGGTCGACCTCGGCGAAGACGGGCACCGCGCCGCGGCGGGCGATCGCCTCGGCGGTCGCGAAGAACGTGAACGCCGGGCAGATCACCTCGTCGCCCGGGCCGATGCCCATCGCGTCCATGCCGAGCACGAGCGCGTCGGTGCCGTTCGCGACGCCGATCGTCTCCGGAACGTGGAGGTAGTCGGCTGCCTCCTGCTCGAACGCGGACACGTTCGGGCCGAACACGAATCGTCCGTCCTCCAGCACGTCCGCGAAGGCCTGCTGGAGCTCGGGGATCAGCGCCTGCGTACTGCGCCTTGACGTCAACGAGCGGAATCTTCGGCACGGCTGGAAATGGTAGAGGAGCGCTTCCTGCAGCGCGAGGACGACGACGAGCACGACGACGAGGGCGACGACCGCGTATTCCGACGTAGCGGAAGCCGTTGTCGAACGAGTGATAGCTCTTCCCCAGCGCATAGCCGACTCCTGCGAGCGCGAAACACCAGATCGCCGAGCCGGCGAGCGTGAGGAGCGTGTACGAGGCGAAGGGCGCACGGAAGACGCCGGCAGGGATCGAGATGAACGACCGGACGATCGGCGTCAGCCGGCCGAGGAACACTGCCCAGCCCTCCCAGCGGTCGAACCAGCGCTCGGCGCGGTCGAGGCGTTCCGGCGAGAGGTGCAGCCACTTTCCGCGGCGCTCGAGCAGCGGCCGACCTCCGCGAACGCCGATTTCCCAGCCGATGATCGCGCCGACGAGGTAGCCAAGCGTGCCCGCGAGTGCCATGACGAGGTAGGCCTCGGCACCGCTCGGAACCGTCCGTCCCGAACAGGACGACGTGCTGGCCGGGGAACGCGCCGGACGCGAGCGCTCCCGCATAGACCATGACGATCTCGCTCCCGGCGGGGAAGACGGCATCGATCGCCATCAGCAGGAAGACGGCGTAGACGCCGTGGTTGCCGATGAACGTGGTGATCGAGGAGGTGATGGATGCGACGACCACAGCCGGGTCTAGCCTACTTCCGGCGAACCGTGAACGGCGCGCTGAGCTGGCTCGTGCCGATCGGGCTCGCGGCCACCGCGCGCACGACGTAGCGACCGGAGTAGACGCTCGCACCCGACGCGGCCTTCCCGTCCCAGGCGACGGTCAGCGTGCCGGGACCGGCGAGCGTCGGTGCCGAGCGCACGGACGAGGACGCCGGAGGTCGTCTCGACGCGGGTCGTCACGCGCGCGCGCCGTGTCAGGGCGAAGCTCGCGACGGGCCGGGCCTTCTGTCGCGGCACCGTCAGCGCCGGGGCGATCGTCTTCGGCGAGCGAAGCGTCAGGTCGAGCGTGAAGTCGCGCTCGATGCTGGACGAGCGGCCCAGGTCGTCGACGGCGCCGACGACGAACGCCCAGGTGCCCTCCTGTTCCGGCGTCCCGTCCGCGCGGCGTGCGTTCCACTGGAACGGGTAGCGTCCCCGGCGCGGCCTGTGTCTTCGTGTCGACGCGAAGCGCGCCGTCGGGGCCGCGCAGTTGGACGGTGACCGTGGACGGCCGGACGACCTTGTACGTGAACGCCTCGGTCTCGGCGACGCCGTCCCCGTTCGGAGACACGGCCGGCGAGGCGGGAGCGAGGCGTAGGCGCCGGCGTACTCGACGAGCAGCGCGTCGGCGACCGGCTGCTCGCGGCCGCCGGCCGGGGCGCTGAGCAGATGTCCGTCGAAGGCCATGCCGCTCGTCGGCCCGCCCGCGAGCGCAGCGCCGTTGACGACGCCGAGCCGGGCGAGCGTCTGCGCGAGCTCGAGATTCGTCAGGCCCGAGCCGGGGAGGCCGCCGTCGACCGAGACGAGGACGATGCTCCCGTCGGCCCGCTGACCGACCGCGGTGCGCGGCTCGCGAAGCGCGAGGTCGGCGATCGGGATCGACTCGCCGGACTTGACCACGACCTTGCCGTTCCGCACGAGCAGCGGCCCGCCGCCGAGTCCGGCCATCACCCCCGCCGAAGGCCAGTCCGGCAGCAACGCGAAGCGCACGTGGACGGCCTGGCCGACGGGGGCCTCCGCCTGCAACGCGGGAGCAGCCGCTCCGCGGGCGACGAGCACGGCGCCGTCGGGCGGAATCGCGGCCGCTCCGCCGGGAACGACCTGCACGGACGTGCCGACGAGATCCGTGTTCGGTGCAACCGCGGGGAAGGGGCGCAGGACGACGGCGACACCGTTCGCCGCGGCCGGCGTAGCCGGCCCCCAGGCAGGCGTATAGAGCGTCGTGCCCGCGGCAGTGGGTGGCTCGTTCAGGTCCGCGAACGCGTGGCGCGTCTTGGCGCCCTGCCAGTAGCCGTACAGTGAGATCCGGTCGAAATGGAGCACACCGGAGGTGTCGACGCCGATGCTCGTCCGGGCGGTGCGCGGATCGTGGTCGAGCCCGCCGTTCCGTTCGAGGAACCCGTCCGGACGGCCGCCGCCCGCGACGACGTCGCCGTTCACGCCCGCGGTCGTCGCGGACACGGAGAGCCGCTGCTCGATCGCCGTCAGCTTCTCGGTGGCGGGGATGACCTCGTTCGAGAGCACGGGTTGCAGCGACCACAGCCCGCCCGGCTTCGGCGCGACGAGGACGTTGATCCCGACGAGCCCGTGCAGCGTGAACTGCACCTGTTTCTCGTACGTCAGGCTCGGCGTGCCCGGAATCAGCTGGACGGGTTGCGCACGCGCGGGCGCAGCGAACGCACCCGCCACAAGCAGCGCGATGAGGACGATCCTCGGCGACACGACCCGCGAGCCAGGGTATCGGGCACGACGGCTGCCCGGCCGGTGACCGTGCGGACATGACGTTCCGTCGCTACGCGGCAGAGCGGATCGGCATCACCGCGCTCTTCCTGTTTCTCTGCGCCTGTCTCAGCTACGTGTGCTTCCACCTGATCGGGATGAGCGTCGACACGAGCCAATGGGATCCGAACCGGATCGCCCGGCTCCACCGCTTCGAGGCCGAAGGCTTCGGAACCTTCCTGTGGCAGCTGATCGGGCACGGCTCGCTCGGACGGAGCATCTACGACGGCGGCAGCCTGGCGGGCGAGGTGGAGAGCCTCGCGGCGCCCACGTTGTCCGTCGCGGGCGGCGCGCTGGTCGTCGCGGTTCTCGTCGGCGTTCCCCTGGGCCTCGCCTGGTCGCGATGGCGACAGGTTCGTTTCTTCGGCACACCGTTCGTCTACCTCATGTTCGGCCTGATCCAGGTCTGGGTGGCGCTGCTGCTCAGCTACTGGTTCGGGTACCGGACCGAGCTCTTCCCGAACTCCGGGTACTGCCCGTTGACCTCTGATCCGAATACCGACTGCTCGGGGGCGGTGCAGTGGGCGTACCACCTGATCCTGCCGTCGATCGTGCTCGGCTACCTGCTGGCCGCGGTACATGCGGTCGTCGTCCGGCGGCTCGCAGACGGTGTCGGGGACGCCGAGAAGACGCCGACAGCCGAGCGCGCGGCGGCAGTGCGCGCCGCACGCAGCCACATGGACGTGGCCTACGCGAAGCTGGTCGCGCGGAACTGGTTCTGGTTGATCGGGGCGACCCTCTTCGCCGAGGCGATGTTCAACCTGCATGGGCTCGCTCAGGCGTTCCTGGGCTTCGTGAACCAGGGCGACCCGGCGGCGGTGGAGGCGATTCTGCTCTTCACGACGCTGATCACGATCGGCGGCTGGCTGGTCATCGACCTGATCGGCGCGGCGATCAGCTCGCACTGGCGCGAGCTGTAGGCTCCGGCCGTGCTCATCTCGCCGCTCAGCGGGCGCAGCGCGGGGTCGGACGAGACGTCGTTCGTGCTGGTCGAGTGGACGGACGAGGGCGGCACGAGCCGCGAGCGGCCGATCGCGCCCTTCCACGTCCACCACGCCGACGACGAGTGCTGGTACGTGCTCGACGGTCGGCTCGGCTTCCTCGTCGGCGACGAGGAGCTCGAGGCCGCACCCGGCGACGCGGTGTTCGTCCCGGCCGGCACGCCGCACGCGTACTGGAACGCGAACGACGGCGCGACGCGCTACCTGCTCGTGATCCCGCGACGGATCGCCGACCTGCTCCACGAGCTCCACGACGGAAACCCCAAGGACTTCGCCGCGGTCTTCCGGAAGTACGACAGCGAACTGCTCTAGACGGCCGCCTCGCCGAGCAGCAGCTCGACGATGACCACGTCGCGCCACATGCCGTCGAGCTTCGCGTGGCGGCGGTACGTGCCGACCTCGCGGAAGCCGAGCGAGCGGCAGAGCGCGAGCGACGCCTCGTTCTCCGGAAAGATGCGGCTGACGAGCTTCCAGTAGCCGCGGCCCTCGGCCTCGGCGACCAGCGCAGCGAGCGTCACGCGTCCCAGACCTCGCCCGCGCGCCGTCCGCGCGACGTAGATCGAGAAGTCGGCGACGCCCGAGTAGGCGGGCCGGTGCGGGCGGTACGGCGGCGCCGATGCCCATGCCAGGACCTGGCCGGAATCGCCCGCCGACACGACGAGCGGATAGCCCGCCTCGATCCAACCGAGGACGTCCCCGGCAGACCGATGGTCGGTCTCGAAGGTGCCGACGCGATCCTCGATCCCCTCGTTGTAGATGCGCGCGATCGCCTCCGCGTCGCCAACTCCGGCGATCCGCGTCGTCATCCGTCTTCGTGCAGAGGAGGCGCGCTGTCGATCAGGTAGCGCAGCGAGGGCGTCGTTGAGAGGTGGTAGACGATGTGCTGCAGGCTGATCCGAACTTCCACGAGTGTCGACCCGAGTTCGGTCGTCGCCGATGCTCGTACGAGACGCGCAACTGGTCGTCGATCAGCCGCCGACATTCAAGCTCGATGTCGGCTAGGGCATCCGCGAGCGTCCACGACGGAGGCTCGTCGTGCGGAGTGGCCTCATTCTCGACGTAACTGAGACGCGCCAGCCGGCCGGCTAGGTCGCCGACCGCATCGATCGTGCCGAGCATACGATCCGTCACGACGGCAGCGTAAGGCACCCGAACACGCGCCCGCCGCCGATGTCGGCTCAGCCGGCGTCGGCCGCTGCGGCTCTCTCTGGCACTTGGGAAGGGGGCACACGGGGGAAACCGGCTGTTTCCCCCGTGCTAGGTCGCTCGGCGCGGCGGTACTCGACCGTGTAGCCGAGCCTCCGCGGCACCTCGAGCAGTTGCTCGAGGTCGAGATCGATGGTCGCGCCCGCCTTCTGCGTCACCTCGTCCTCGATCGGCAGGTCGAAGTCGTCCGCGCCGAAGTCGAGCGCACGAAAGGCGTCCTCGTTCTGCGTCAGCACCGACGTGCGGACGTGCTTGACGTTGTCGAGGAAGATCCGGCTGAGCGCGATCCAGCGCTGGTACTCGTGCGCCGAGACCTCCTGCCCTCCGAGCGCCGTGCCGTACGGCTTGTACGTCCAGCAGAGGAACGAGAACAGACCCTCGTGACCGTCCGCGAGGCACGCGTCCTGGAAGTCGCGCGTGCGCTGCAGGTGCTCGAGCCGCTCCTCGAGCGTCTCGTCGAAGCCGATCACCATCGTCGCCGTCGTGCGCATCCCGCTCTCGACGATCGCCCGCTGCGCGTCGAAGTAGTCGCGCACCGTGTACTTCCACTTGGCGTGCCGCTTGCGAAAGTCCTCGGTGAGGATCTCGCTGCCGCCGCCGGTGATCCAGTGCACGCCGGCGTCGCGCAGCCGGACGGCCGCGTCGGCGTAGCTCAGGCCCGCACGATCGGCGAGGAAGACGAACTCGGCGACGGTCAGCGCGTAGAACTCGACGCGCTCGCCGTAGCGCTCGCGGACGGAGTGGAAGAGGTCGCAGTAGTAGTCGAGCGGCAGCTTCGGGTTGAAGCCGCCGTTGAAGCCGACGAGATCGCCGCCCACCTCGACCAGTTCGTCGATCTTCGCGAACACGTCCTCGCGGGAGAGGACGTAGCCGCCGTCCTGGTTCGGGAGCACGTAGAAGGCGCAGTAATCGCACTGGGCCACGCAGACGTTCGTGTAGTTCACGATCCGCATCACCATGTAGGTCGCGTGATCCGGCCGGTGCCACCGTGCCCGCACGGCCTGTGCGCGCTCGATCAGCTCGTCGTCGCCCGCCTCGTTCCAGAGCCTCGCCGCCTCGGCCACGTCGATCCTCGTCACGCCGGCACCGCCGCTGCTTCGGCGCCGAGCACGTCCATGAACGAGCTGACGGAGAAGACTGCATTGCCCGCGCCCGGCGTGCCGTAGCCGGGGGGCGGTCGCAGGCCGTTCCGCTCGAGCGTGTCCCGGTAGGCCTCGAGCAGGCGCACGTGGTACTCGAGCGGGGCACCGTCCGGGTTGTCGCGCCCGAGCGGCGTCGAGGGCTCAGGGCACCAGGTCGTGAAACGCGGCGTGATGCCCCGGCTCATGAAGTAGTCGAGCCCCTCGACCGTGCTCGCGATCGCGGCGTCGACGCTCTCGAACCCGTGCGGCCGCGCCATCTCGACGCCGGCGACGAAGTTCGGGATCACGTAGCGGGGGCCGAACACCTCGGCCGCCTCGAGGATCCGCCGGTGCCACTCGGCCCGGCCGACGTAGCGCTCCTTGCCCGGGCAGATGATCTTGAAGAGCCGCTCGTCCCAGACCTCGTAGTTCGGGTGGTAGATCGTGATGCCGTAGTCGCGGTAGCGCTGCACGGCCTCGCGCGGGAGCGCCTGGGCGACCACCTTGCCGATCCAGCGTCCCGGGAAGCGCTCCTCGATCGCCTGCGCGTAGCGGCCGTAGAAGTCGGCCTCCTCGAGCCCGTCGACCTTGCTCGTGACGGAGCCGCCGGTGAGCGTGTACGCGTGGCTTGCCTTCGCGGTGTCGAACTCGTCGATCAGCGTCAGCGCCTCGAGCACGTCCTCGACGGGCTTGATGCCCGTGTACGGGCGGCCGGCCTGCTTGTGCTGGCGCCAGTTGTGGTTGATGTCGCAGAACTGGCACTCCTCCTTGGCGCCGAAGTACTGGCAGAGCCGCAGCACCGTGAGGTAGATCAGGTAGCCCCACTGGATCGTCGGCGCCGTCTCCATCACGGTCTTCCCGTTCGCGAGCGTGTGGCGGTAGTACTCCGGCATCGGCGGGAGCATCACGTCGGCGAGCGGCCGGTCGTCGACGGCGAGGCGAAGCTCTCCGTCCGCGTCGCGGCCGACGCGGTAGGGCGAACCCGGGTTGACGCGCACCGAGACGATCGTGCGGCGCAGTCCGTGCGGCCCGCCGGTGAGCGCGATCTCCTCCGGGGGCCGACGCGTCGCGGCCTCGCCGAGGTTCGCGAGCGGCTGCTGGTCGAAGGAGAAGATGAAGTACGACTTCGGCTTGACCGCGCCGTCGAGGTTGTCGCTCAGCGCCGCCTCCGTGAACGCGATGCCCGTGCGCAGCAAGTCCTCCTTGAGCACGGCCTCCCGGGGCACGCCCGGGAAACGCTCCATCAGCGACTCGAGCAGGGCGAGCCGTTCGCTCACACCGGCACCCGGTCGTGGACGAAGCGGAGCTCCGGGATCCGATCGAGCTCGCCGACCTCGTGCGCCATCTCGAGGAACGTGTACAGCCCGGCGCGCTCGCGCGGGCCGAAGCGGTAGCGGAGCTTCTCGAAGTAGCGCGCGAGGAAACCGGGCGGGTAGCCGTAGCGCTCGCTCGCCTCGTAGGCGAGCTGCTCGGGCTCGGCGCGCGCGATGCGAACCGACTCGACGAGCGCGTCCTCGAGCTCGGCGGTCCCCGGCGCAGGTGGATCGGGGGCCGCCCAGACGGCGAACACCATCGGCAGGCCAGTCCGCTCGAGCCAGAGCCGGCCGAGGTCGAAATGCGGCGTCGGGTCCTCGAAGGCGCTCTTGAGCGCCGCGTCGCCGATCAACAGCGTGGCATCGGCCTCCTCCCCGAGCGGGACGTGGTCGGCGTCGGGGAGCAGCACCTTCGTCAGGACGACGGACGTGGCGCTCTCGGGCGTGACCGCGACCGTGCGCACGCGCTCGAGCGGCACGCGCGAGACGAGCTGGATCGAGTCGACGGCGCCCTCCGACGAGACGCAGAGGCGCGGCAGGATGCGCAGCGTCGCCGCGTTGCGGGCGTACTCGATCGACGAGATCGGCGCCAGGTCGATCTCGCCCGCGACCAACCTGCGGTTGAGGTCGGTCGGCACGCCCTGGATCTCCTCCACCTCGGCGTCGAGCCGGTAGAAGACCGGCGCCATGTTCACGTAGCTGATGCGGCCCAGTCTGATCATGAGTGCCGGTGCACCACGAGGTCGGCGAGAGCTTCGAGCTCGTCGCGGTGCAGCTGGCCGTCGAGGCAGCCGCGCGCGCGGCAGGCGTAGTCGAGCGCGGTCGCCCTCGAGCGGGACAGCGCGGAGGTGTCCGCGACGCGGACGAGGGCGCCGTCGAGCGGGCCGCCAGCGAGCGCCTTGCGGACGACCTCGTCCTCACGCGCCGCGAGGAGCAGCGGCAGTGTCGGCGTGCCCTCGCGGAGGTCGACGCCGGCGATCTTGCCGGTCTCGAGCCCCTCGCCCGTGCAATCGAGGATGTCGTCCGTGATCTGGAAGGCGACGCCGAGCGCGAGCCCGAAGCGGCCGAGTACCGGGTCGCGACCGCCCGAGCCGAGGAGACACGCGGCCTCGAACAGCTTCGCGGTCTTCAGCTCGCAGCGCTCGAGGTAGCTCTCGACCGTCGTGTCCGGATCGTGGGTCTGGCGCCGCTGCAGCGCCTCGCCGCGCGCGAGGCAGAGCGTCGCGTCGGCGAGCACGTCGACCGCACGCGCGTCGCCGGTCTCGGCGAGCTCGGAGAACGCCCTGGCGAACAGGTAGTCGCCTGCGGCGCGCGCGGCGTCGGGGCCGTACGCGGCCCAGGCGGCGGCGCGACCGCGGCGGAAGTGGGCGCCGTCGATCAGGTCGTCGTGGACGAGGGTCGCCATGTGGATCAGCTCGACGGCGACGCCCGCCGCCAGCGACGGCTCCGAGTCGGCGCGCGAGGAGAGGAAGACGAGCATCGGCCGCAGGCGCTTGCCTCCGGCCGACAGAGCATCCGAGCCGACGGCTGCGGCAACGCCGGGATGGCTCGCGACCGTCTCCTGCAGCCGCTCCTCGAGCTCGTCGAGGTACGACTCGAGCCCGGGCGCCTCGCGGATCGAGGCGAGCACGGTCACTGCGCGACCCCGGTGTGCAGCGCGACGATGCCGCCCGCGAAGGTCCGGTAGGCGACGTCCCCGAAGCCGGCGGCGCGGAGCAGCCCGGCGAGCTCCTCCGGGCCGGGAAAGCGCCTGACGCTCGCGGGCAGATAGGTGTAGGCGGCCCCGCCCTTCAGCGCCTTGCCGAGCAGCGGGACGACATGGTCGAACCAGAGCCGGTAGAACGGCGCCAGCGCCCCCGTGGGCGTCGTGATCTCGAGAATGCCGAGCCGGCCGTCGGGTCGCAGGACGCGCCGGAGCTCGACGAGCGCGGCGGGAAGGTCGGCGACGTTACGGACGCCGAAGCCGACCGTGGCGGCGTCGAAGCTCGCGTCCGGGAACGGCAGCGCGAGCAGGTCCCCTTCGATCCAGGTAACAGACTCTTGCTTGGCGCGGGCGCGCTCCAGCATGCGGGGCGAGAAGTCGAGCCCCACGACCTCACCGGCGCCGGCCTTCACGGCGGCCACGGCGAGATCACCGGTGCCGCAGCAGCCGTCGAGCACGCGATCGCCCGGCCGCACGACCGCCTTCACCGTCTCCCGGCGCCAGTGCTGGTCGAGACCGGCGGTCATCACGCGGTTCATCAGGTCGTAGACCGGCGCGATGCGGTCGAACATCGTCCGGACCTCCGGTGCGTCCAGCCTGCCGGTCTCGACGGTCACGGCTGTCCCCAGCGTCGCGTCAGCGAATGCTCCAGGCCCAGCTGGTCGAGACAGCGCGCGACGACGAAGTCGACGAGGTCGTCGACGGTCTCGGCGCCGTGGTAGAAGCCGGGCGCGAGAAACAGGATCGTCGCGCCGGCACGACGGAGTCGCAGCATGTTCTCGAGGTGGATGTCCGACAGCGGCGTCTCGCGCGGCATGACCACGAGGCGGCGGCCCTCCTTGAGCGCGACGCTGGCCGCGCGCTGGATCAGGTTCGACATGACGCCCGAGGCGAGCGCGCCGAGCGTCCCCATCGAGCACGGGCAGATCACGTAGGCGTCGACCTTCGCCGACCCGCTCGCGTACGGCGCGCGCCAGTCGCGCTCGTCGTACAACGTCACCTGGCCGCCGCGTGCGTGCTCGAGGAAGCGGGCCAGCGTCTCGTCGCGCGACAGCCGCGCGTCTCCGTAGAGCTCCGTGGCGAGCACCTCGACCGCCGCGGCCGACGCGCACACGCCCACCTCGCAGTCCGCTCCGGTCAGCGCCTCCAGCAGCCTGGCGGCATACGGCGCCCCCGAAGCCCCGGTGATCCCGAGAAACACATGCATCCCGGGAGCCTACTCCCGGGCCGTTACTTGCCGCCCTTCGAGGCCTCCAGGAAGATCGCGAGCGCGCGGAGCCGCGCGGGGCCGAGGGCCTTGAACGGGGGCATCGGCGAGCCGGGGTTCACGCACGACGGGCACGTCAGGTGGTCGATCTGGAACTGCGATGCCCTTGTTCTTCGCACCCTCGGCCGACAGGTCGGGTGCACCGGCGTAGCCGCCGCCCGTGCCGAGGTAGCTGTGGCAGTTGAGACAGCCGATCTTGGCGAACAGGACCGCGCCGGGGACGGCCTTCGGCGGCAGCTTGTTCTGCTTGATCCAGGTCGGGACCTTCTTGACGTTCTCGCTCGCCAGCGACTCGGTCGCAGTCGCGCCCTTCCACGTCAGCACGCCCATCGAGATCACCACGAGGATCGACGCGACGACCGCCACCGGGCGCCGTGAGAGGCGGCGCTCCGTCCGCCGGTCGATGAACGGCACGGCGAGGAGCAGGACGAGCAGGATCGTCGGGACGCCGACCGTGCCGAGGATGACCGAGTCGGGCCACTTGAAGATCCGCAGCAGGTAGAAGAGGAAGTAGAAGTACCAGTCGGGCCGCGGGACGAACGAGAACGTGCCTGGATCGGCCTTGTCGTCGTACTCCTTGCCGAGCAGGCCGGCCTTGGTGCCGTCGGCCGTCTCGTGCCAGACGATCGCGAGCACGATGATGATCACGATCACGACCAGGCTCATCACCGTGTCGTGGAACATCGCGTTCGGGAAGAACGACTTCCCGCGCGTCTTGACGTCCTCCTTGTACTTCGCGAAGAGCCGCCGCCGTTCGTCGAGCGAGCTGCTCACTTCTCGCCTCCGTTCCGCGGCTCGGGATTCACGAGTCCCTTGCGGGCGGCCTGCTCGGGCGCTTCCTCCTCGAGCCACGGTGCGCCGGCGGCCGTCTTCGACCACGGCGGCGACGTGACGCCGAGGCGGATCACGAGGTAGAGGTGCAGCCCGATCAGCGCGAAGATCGCGCCCGGGAGGATCAGCATGTGGATCGAGTAGAAGCGCGCGAGCGTGTCCGGCCCGATCTCCGCGCCGCCGCGTAACACGGACGAGAGGAACGGCCCGACGATCGGCCCGGTCCCGTTCAGGTTGATGCCGACGACCGTCGCCCAGTACGCGGTCTGGTCCCAGGGGAGCAGGTAGCCCGTGAAGCCCTCGAGCATCCCGAGCACGAGCAGCAGCACGCCGATGATCCAGTTCAGCTCGCGCGGGTACTTGTAGGCACCGAACAGGAACACGCGGGCCATGTGGAAGAACATCAGGATGATGAACAGGCTCGCGCCCCAGCGGTGCATGCCACGCACGAGCCACCCGAGGGTGACGTCGTTCGTGATGTGCTTGATCGACTCGTAGGCCGAGTTCGGGTCGGGCTTGTAGTACATCGCGAGGATCACGCCGGTCATCGCCTGGACGAGGAAGGCGGTCAGGGTGGCCGAGCCGAGCGTCTGGAACCAGTTGATGTCGCCCGGGACCTTCCGGAAGAGGAAGTACTTGGTCGCGCCGACGAGGCCCGAGCGCTCCTCGAGCCAGTCGAGCGGGTACAGCGCGACCGCCTTGGCCTTCTGACCCTTGGTGGGAGCGGCCGTCGCCATCAGTGGGGAGGCTGGATCGGGTAGAAGATCTGCTCCCAGCCGTCGACGTGCTGGCCCGGACCGGTGAGGTTGTAGTAGTGGATCTTCGCCTGCGCCCCGGTGCCGTCGACCTTCGAGACGCTGTAGTTACGGCCCAGGATCAGGTGGCCGTTGACGATCGCGAACTCGTAGCGGTCGAGTGCGCGCACCGGCGGGCCGGCCGTTCGGTTCCCCTCGGTGTCGTAGGCGCCGCCGTGGCACGGGCAGCTGAAGCCGGAGACGGCGAGCACCGGTGTCGTCGTCACGACCTCGCGCCCGACGGTCTTCGAGGTCTTGGCCAGCTGCTGCTGGACGAGGCCGAGCGGCTGCACCGGGCAGCCGAGGTGCGCGCAGCGGTTCGAGATGATCGTGAAGCTCGGCTGCCCCTTGAGCGGGCCGTTGTAGCGGATGTACGCCGTCCGGTTCCAGACCGCCTGCCCGTTCGGGACGAGCTTGAACGACACGATCCTCCACTGGTTGAGGGGGAACTGGGAGAGCGGCCCGAGGTCGACCGGCTTCTTCGACTGCTTGAGGAACGGCGGCACGATCGCGAGGAAGATCGGCGGGACGGTGACGAACACGCCGATCAGCGCGCCGAGGCCGAGCGTGACGCCGCCGAGGAAGCCCGACCGGGTCGCCTTGGGCGAACCGTCGGTACGGCGCGCCGCGCCCGGCGGCCCCTTCTCGGCCGGCGGCGGCGGGGGAGGAGCCTTCTCGGCGCCGTCGCCGGAGGTGCCGCGGATCCAGAGGAAGCCGAAGACGATCGCGATCGCGCCGCCGATGGCGACGATCCACCAGCTGATCACGAGGCCGACGAGGACACATGCGATGCCGACGGCGACGCCGATCGGCCAAACGCTCGGCCCGGGGACTTCAGGCTTGTGCTGGCCCTGCTCCGGATCCACCCTCGACTCGCCCCTCTCTCGCGTTGCCGCGTCGATTCAACCGACGCTACCCGGCAGTGTCAACGACGTATCACTTGACGCGACGAGGGACTATAGACGGGCGGTGCGGCCGTCACAGCGGGATGCCGTATTCGTCCCAGCGTGCATCGACCCTCGTCCGGATCTCGTCGCTCATCGAGATCTCCTCCGGCCACTCGCGCGCGCCCTCTGCCGGGCTCTTGTGCGTCGCGTCGATCCCGAGCTTTCCGCCGTAGCACGGGATCGTCGGCGCGTGGTCGAGCTGGTCGAGCGGGCCCTCCGTGAGGAGCACGTCGCGCCTGGGGTCGACGTTCGCGCAGACGCGGAAGAACACGTCGTCGTAGTCGTGGACGTCCACGTGCTCGTCGACGACGACGACCGATTTGGTCAGGCTGAGCAGGCCGAGTCCCCAGATCGCGTGCATGACCTTCTGGGCGTGGCCGGGGAACGCCTTGCGGATCGAGACGATGGCGCAGCCGTGGAACGCGCCCGCGACCGGCAGGTCGTAGTCGACGATCTCCGGCACGCTCATCCGGATCGCGGGCAGGAAGATCCGCTCGGTCGCCTTGCCGAGCCAGGCGTCCTCGGCCGGCGGCTTGCCGACGACGATCGACGGGTAGATCGCGTCGCGGCGCATCGTCATCGCCGTCAGGTGGAAGACCGGGAACGGCTCGGCCGGCGAGTAGTAGCCGGTGTGGTCGCCGAACGGCCCTTCGATCTCCTCGTCGCCGGCGTCCACGTAGCCCTCGAGGACGATCTCGGCGTTCGCGGGCACCTCGAGGTCGACCGTCTTCGCCTTGACGAGCTCGACCGGCTCGCCGCGGAGGAAGCCGGCGAGCATGAGCTCGTCGATGTGCTTCGGTAGCGGCGCGCTGGCCGAGTAGGCCGTCACGGGGTCGAGCCCGATCGCGACGGCGACCTCGAGCCGTCCGTCCGAGGCCAGGTAGTCCATGCGCCCGTCCTTGTGCACCTGCCAGTGCATGAACGTCGACGCCCGGTCGCGCTTCTGCATCCGGTACATGCCGACGTTGCGGGCGCCGGTGAGAGGGTCCTTCGTGATCACGGCCGGGAGCGTGATGAACGGCGCCGGGTCGCCGGGCCAGCAACGCTGGATCGGCAGCAGGTCGAGATCGACGGCGTCGCCCTCGAGCACGACCTCTTGAGCCGGGCCGGAGCGCACCGACTTCGGCATCGAGTCGGCGATCGACTTCAGCTTCGCGAGCCCCTTGACCTTCTCGACGAGCCCCTGCGGCGGCTGCATCTCGATCACGGACTGGAGCCGCTCGGCCACCTCGTCGAGCGTCCTCGCGTCGAAGGCGAGGCACATGCGCCGCTCGGTCCCGAACTGGTTGATCAGAAGCGGATGCCCGGAGCCCTTCGGATGCTCGAAGAGCAGCGCCGGCCCGCCGGCCTTGACCGTCCGGTCGACGATCTCGGTGATCTCGAGGTCGGGATCGACCTCGGCGGAGACGCGGACGAGCTCGCCCTCGCGCTCGAGCAGCTTGATCCATTCGCGGAGATCGGAGGCGGCCGCCATCTCGCGCAGTCTATGAATCGAGCGTGTGGCGCTCAGCCGAGCTCGCGCGGCACGACGTACCCGACGAGCTCGCCGGTGCCGGGCTCGAGCTTGGACCAGGTCGCCGCGGCGAACACGAGCGTCGCGAACGCGCCGGTCGGGAACTTCTCCGACAGCCGCTCCCGCGCGTCCTCGTCACGGCCTCCCGCGAGCGCGAGCGCGAGATCCTGGAGCCCGGGATTGTGGGCGATCACGAGGACCGAGCCCACGTCGGGCACAACGCCTCGCACAGCCTCGAGCAGCTCGTCCTCCGCCGCGGCGTAGAGCTCGTCACGGAACTCGATTGCCGGGTCCCCGAGCGCCGGAAGGATCGCCTCCAGCGTCTCTCGCGTCCGCATCGACGGGGAGCAGAGAACGACCTCCGGCGCCGCGCCTTCCTTGCGGAGATGGCGGGCGAGCTTCTTGCCGGCGCGCCGGCCACGCGGCGCGAGTGAACGCTCGTGATCCGGCAACCCCGGCTCGTCCCAGCTCGATTTCAGATGGCGGATGAGGTAGAGCGTCTTCACGTCGGACATGATGCACCGGGTGCGGATCTACGTCACCGGGGCGAGCGGGTTCATCGGCGGCCACGTCGCGGGCGAACTGCGCGAGGCCGGGCACGAGGTCGGCGACGATTGGATCGACCTCCTCGACCGCGAGCGGCTGCGACGCGCGATCTCGGGGTGCGAGGCCGTGTTCCATCTGGCGGCGCTGTACTCGTACGACGCCCCGGCTGCGGACCACGAGCGGGTGAACGTCCAGGGCACGCGGGTGGTCGTCGAGCTCTGCCGCGAGCTCGGCGTGCGCCGGCTCGTCCACACCTCGACGTGCGGGACTTGCGGGCCCGTGGCCGGCCGGCCGGCGACGGAGGAGGACTCGCCGCCCGACTACGAACTGGCCGTCCCCTACAAGCGCACGAAGCTCGAGGCGGAGCGGATCGTGCTCGCGGCGGCACGCGACGGGCTCGACGCGGTCGTCGTCAACCCGACCACGCCCGTCGGCGAGGGCGACCGCTTCCCCACGCCGACCGGGCGCATGATCGAGGGCGTCGCGACCGGCCGCTACCGCGGCTACGTGGACACGGGCGTGAACGTCGTCGACGTTCGCGACGTCGCGCGCGGGCACCTGCTCGCGCTCGAGCGCGGCCGGGCCGGGGAGCGCTACCTGCTCGGTGGCGTCGACCTGACGCTCCGCGAGCTGTTCGGCGCGATTGCCGACCTCGCCGGCCGGCCGCGACCGCGCCTTCGCCTTCCGTACCGCGCTGCCCAAGCGCTCGCGCGCGCAGGTGTCGCGAACACCGAGGAGGTGACGCTCGCGCGGCTGCCGATGTACTTCTCGTGGGAGAAGGCCGCGCGGGAGCTCGACTACAACCCCGGCCCCGTGCAGCCTGCACTCGCGCGAGCGGTCGAGGATGCGCGCGCCCGCATGGAGACGTTCCGGATCTGAGCTAGGCCGAGCCGCTCGACTACTTGCGGCGGTGCGCGACCCAGCCGGCGAGCTCACCGAGCACGATCACGCCGACGATGACGAGGCCGACGATCAGCATCCCGACGACGACGTCGCGGCCCTCGGTCTGGATGTCGGCGAGCGTGAGCGCGAGCGAGCCCATCACGGCCGGGACTTTAACCGACGCGTAGGTGGTGCGCTGCGAGCGCGCGGTCGACGGCATCGGCGCCGGCGGCGTCGCGCGCCAGCGCGAGCAGCGGTGCGGCGTCGCCGCCGAGCCGGAGCGCGTCGCGGGCCGCGTCGAGGCGACCCTGGCCGAGCAGCGCCGCGCTCGCCGCCCAGGCGGCGCCGTCGCCGTCGAACCGCCCGGCCCGCACCTGTGCGCAGAGGGAGATCAGCTCGGCCAGGTCCGAGACCGCACCGACCTCGTGGAACGACGCGATCCGGACGAGCCCGTGCGCATAGAGGTAGTCGCCGAGGAGCAGGGCGTTGTCGTGGTCGGTCGCCGAGAACAGCCGCGGCCGGCCGTAGTGGAGGAGATAGCCCTCGTAGATCGTCTCGAGCCCGAGCCCGAATCGCTCCTCGCCGAGCACGGAGAACACGGGCTCGAGCGGCCGCTCGGCCGGCGGCAGCAGCGCCTGCGACCAGAGCGGGCTCTCGAGCGAGGCCTCGTCGGCGATCGTGTCCCAGATCGTGCTCACGCGAAGTCGGCCACTGCGGCGATCGTCCGGTCGATCTCCTCGTCACCGTGGGCGAGGGAGACGAACATGGCCTCGAACTGCGACGGCGCCACGTAGACGCCCTGGGCGAGGAGATGCCGAAACAGCGCGCCGTACCGCTCCGTGTCGCAGCCCTGCGCGCCGTCGAAGTCGCGGACGGCCTCGTCGGACTGGAACAGGGTCAGCATCGCCCCGACGCGCTGGACCTGCCCGAAGGGCGCAAGTCCCTCCTCGAGCCGCGCGCCTCGCTGCTCGAGGCCCTCGTACACCGCCGGATCACGGAGGCGGCGAAGGACCGAAAGCCCGGCCGCGGTCGCGAGCGGGTTCCCGGAGAGAGTGCCGGCCTGGTAGACGTCGCCGACGGGCGCCAGGCGCTCCATCAGCTCGGCGCGGCCCCCGAACGCCGCGAGCGGGAGCCCACCGCCGACGATCTTGCCGAGGATCGTGAGGTCGGGCCGCACGCCGTACAGCTCCTGCGCGCCGCCGCGCGCGACGCGGAAGCCGGTGATCACCTCGTCGAAGACGAGCAGCGCGCCCGATGCGTCGCAGAGCGCGCGCAGCACCTCGAGGAAGCCGGGCTCCGGCGGAACGACGCCCATGTTCCCGGCGACGGGCTCGACGAGGACGCACGCGAGCCCCTCGCCGTAGCGGGCCACGGCCTCCGCGGCCGCGTCCACGTCGTTGAAAGAGCAGACGATCGTGTCGGCCGCGACGGCCGGCGGAACGCCCGGCGTCGAGGGGATGCCGAGCGTGGCGACGCCGGAGCCGGCGCTCGCGAGCAGCGCATCGACGTGGCCGTGGTAGCAGCCGGCGAACTTGAGGATCCGGTCGCGCTGCGTCGCGGCGCGAGCGAGGCGGATCGCCGACATGGACGCCTCGGTGCCGGAGGAGACGAGCCGCACCATCTCCATGGACGGCACGGCGGCGACGATCTCGGCCGCCAGCTCGACCTCGGCCTCCGTCGGCGCGCCGAACGACGTGCCGTCGGCCGCCGCGCGCGTGACGGCCTCGATCGTCTCGGGATCGGCGTGGCCGAAGAGCAGCGGCCCCCAGGACATGACCCAGTCGATGTAGCGGTTCCCGTTCACGTCCTCGATCCACGCGCCGTCGCCGCGACGCACGAACACCGGCTCGTCGAGCCCCACGGCCCGCATCGCGCGGACGGGCGAGTTGACGCCGCCGGGGATCAGGGCGGTCGCGCGCCGCCAGAGGTCGGAACGCGTCGTCAGAGCCACGCGGCGAGGTCTTTGGCCCAGTACGTGACGACGATGTCGGCGCCCGCGCGCTTGATCGCCGTCAGCGACTCGAGCGCGGCCTGTCGCTCGTCGAGCCACCCGCGGGCGGCGGCGGCCTTGATCATCCCGTACTCGCCGGAGACGTTGTAGGCGGCGACGGGCACGAGGAAGCGCTCGCGCACGGCCCGGATCACGTCGAGATAGGGCAGCGCCGGCTTGACCATGATCACGTCGGCTCCTTCGGCGAGGTCGAGCTCGCATTCGCGTACGGCCTCACGCACGTTGGCGGGATCCATCTGATAGCCGCGCCGGTCGCCGAACGCGGGTGCGGAGTCGGCCGCATCGCGGAACGGCCCGTAGAACGCCGACGCGTACTTGGCCGAGTAGGCCACGATCGGCGTCTGCTCGTAGCCGGCGTCGTCCAGCGCGTGCCGGATCGCGCCGACCCGTCCATCCATCATGTCGCTCGGGCAGACGGCGTCGGCTCCCGCCTCGACGTGGCTGATCGACGTGCGTGCGAGCAGGTCGAGCGTCGCGTCGTTGTCGACCTCGCCGCCCGCCAGCACGCCGCAGTGGCCATGAGCGGTGTACTCGCAGAGGCACACGTCCGTGAGGAGCAGGAGCTCGGGGAACCGCTCGCGGAGCGCGCGCAGGGCCTGCTGGACGATGCCGTCGTCCACCCAGGCGCCCGAGCCTTCGTCGTCCTTCGTGTCGGGGATCCCGAACAGCAGCACCGCCGGCACGCCGGCGCTCGCCAGGCCGTCGACCTCACGCACGAGGCCGTCGACCGTGTGTCGGCTCATCGCGGGGAGCGCCTCGTTCGGGAGCGCCTCGGTTCCGACGAAGAGCGGCATGACCGTGTCGGCGATGTCGAGTCGCGTCTCACCGACGAGCTCGCGCAGCGCACCCGTACGGCGCAGGCGCCTGAGGCGGGTCGCAGGGAACGTGCTCACGGTCGAAGAGTACGCGGCCCGGGCCTGATCAGAGCGCTTGCGTCGGCGCGTCGGGCGGCCTCGGAGCCTCGCTCTCGGGCTCTGCGAAGGGGCCATTCGCGCCGTCTGTCCCCTCCGGAGGCTCCGCCACCAGCGGCATCTGGGCCTGCCGATGCGGCGGTTCGATCTCGACCTCCACGGGTATCGATCCCCCCAGGCTCGCGGGCCACGGCTCGAGCTGCACGCGTTCCGCGAAGAACTCCCAGGCCGCACGGCAGGCGGCGAGCAGCGGAAGCGCCACGAGGATGCCGACGAAGCCGTAGATCGCGCCGCCGGCGAGCAGGCCGAAGATGACGAGCAGCGGATGCAGGCGCAGGGCGCTCCCCATCACGTTCGGGACGACGACGTGACCCTCGACCTGGTGGATGAACAGGCACAGGATCACTACCCAGATCGCGGACAGCGGGTGGACGACGAGCGCGTAGAGCACCGGCGGGACGGCACCGAGGATCGGACCGAGGTAGGGGATCAGCTCGGTGATCCCGGCAAAGGCCCCGAACAGGAGGGCGTAATGGTCAGCCCCGGGCACGAGCCCGGTCACGCCCAGCACCCACATGCCCACTCCCACGCTCGTGCCGATGATCAGCGAGACGAGGAGTTGGCCCTTGACGTAGCCGACGACCGCTCGGCTCATCCGCTCGATCAGCGGCTGGGAGTCCGGCTGCGGCGGAAAGCGGCTGTCGATCGACCTGGCTAACTTCGGCATCCCCAGCAGCATGTAGATGGAGATCACCGCGATCAGGACGAGGTCGAACACGAGCTTGCCGACCGAGATCGCCGCGCCCTCGAGGAACGTGACGATCTTGTGCGTGTACTTGCCGACGTCCTTGTCCCGGATCTTCTTGACCAGGTCGTGCCCGCGCTGCTGGACGTGGATCCCGCTCAGACCGTGGGTGTTCAGCCAGTGCTGGAGCCGGTTGACGTCCCGGTCTGCATCGGTCAGGTGCGTCCTCGGCTGCACCTTGGTGAAATAGTCGTCGAAGCGGTTCGCGGCGCGTTTCGACTGCGTGACGACGACGGTTCCCGCGATGGCCAGCCCGGCGATGACGACGAGGACGGTCACGAGGTAGACGACGGCGACGGCGAAGCCGCGCGGGAGCCTCGCATGGCTGAAGGCCCGGACGATCGGATCGAAGAAGAGCGCGATCAGCAGCGCGACGATGAACAGGAACAGGACGTGCTTGACCGCGCCGGCGACGACCCAGATGAAGAGCAGGACGAGCGGTAGCCCCACGAGCTGAATCCAGCGCGGGATCAGGAGCTTGGCGCCGGGCGGCATCGAGGGCCAATCGTACGCGGCCCGCTGGCCGGACGGGAACCGCCCACTTCGTTTGAAACGCGACGCGCGACTGCGCTACGGTGCGGACGATGGTCTCCTCGCGCCACACCGCGCGACACGCGCGCGTGCCACGGCGAAAGGCCCGGCTCTCGAGACGCGGCGGGCGTGTCGCCGTCCTCGGCCTCGTCGCGATCGGGATCTTCGTCGTCCTGCTCGTGGCCGCCTTCAGCTCGTCGGCGCCGCCGTTCCAGGAATCGTTGCCGAAGGGCAGCCGGGCGAATCCGAACAGCCCCCCGTCCACGATGATCGTGGCCAGGGAAGGCACGTTGCGCCTCCAGCTCCCGATCTCCCAGGGCGCGGTGACGGCGCTCGGCTACCACACCACCGACGGCACCTCGGTGCCGCTCGAGCCGGTCGGGCGGCAGGCGAACGAAGGCGTGCTGGCCGGAATGGTGCACTGGCTGTTCGGCGGCGGCGGCCAGGGACCGACCTACTACGAGCTCGGCGGCGGCGCCGGGTCGGGCACGAGTGCGCTGGACGTCGGAGCAGCAGAGGGCACCGACGTCTACTCGCCGGTCGACGGGACCGTCGTCTCGATCGGCAGCTTCGTCCTGAACGGCAGGGTCTACGGCAACACGCTCGAGATCCAGCCCGACGGACGACGCCTCGGTGGTCGTCGTCGTGACGAGGATGCGGACCGACCCGTCGCTGACCGTCGGCGAGCCCGTCTCGGCCGGCCTGTCCAAGATCGGCTCCGTCATCGACCTCTCGACCGTCGAGAAGCAGACACTGGCGAGCGTGACCCACGACGCCGGCAACCACGTGACGATCGAAGTCGACCCGGCACCGAGCCTGCCGGTTCGGTAGTCGGCGGGCTCGCGTGAAGATCCTCTTCGTCGCCGACGTGTTCGGGCCGGCCGGGTCGGGGGCGGTGCGCGACCGGCTGCCCGGGCTGCGAGAGGAGCTCGGGATCGACTTCTGTGTCGTGAACGGCGAGAACGCCGCCGACGGACGCGGGATCACGCCGAAGCTCGCAGACCGGTTGCTCGACGCGGGCGCCGACGTCGTCACGCTCGGGAACCACACCTGGGCCCGCAGCGAGATCCTTCCCTACCTCGACGCGTCGGAGCGCGTGATCAGGCCTGCCAACCTCGGCTCGGGCCGGCCGGGGCGAGGGCTTGCGGTCGCGGCCGCCGCGGACGGGACGCCCGTGGCCGTGCTGAACCTGATGGGCTGGCTCTTCCTCGACGTGCCGGTGACGCCGTTCGAGGTCCTCGACGAGCTGGTCGACGCGGCCCGGCGGGAGGCGGCGGTCGTGATCGTCGACTTCCACGCGGAGGCGACAAGCGAGAAGGTCGCCGTCTCGCGAATCCTCGACGGTCGAGTGACGGCGGTGATCGGCACGCACACGCACATCCAGACGAACGACGCACGCGTTCAGCCGGGCGGCACCGCGGCGATCACCGACGCGGGCATGACAGGGCCGCACGACTCCGTGATCGGCGTCCAGGCGGAGCTCGCGATCCGCCGGATGCGCACGGGGCTGCCGGTGCGCTTCCAGCCCGCGACCGGGGACGTCAGGATCGAGGGCGCGGTCGTCGAGTGCGACGCGGACGGCCGCGCGACGAGCTGTCAGGCGCTCCGCGTGCCGGTCGCCTGAACCGCTGCGCGGATCACGTCACGCTTCCGTCCGCCTCGCGTTCAGGGACTGTTCTCCTCGCCGCTGCGCGGCTTCAGAGACGTTGACGCGGGGGAAGGTTGGCCCGCGCCAACTCTCCAGCGACAGCGCCCGGCCAGACGAGCACCGCCAGGAGGGCTAGCAGTCCGAGGTCGCGGACGAGGACGAGCCACGAGGCGACGGCGTCGAAGTGGAGTGCGAGGCGCCAGTAGCGGTACGGGAACCAGATCTGCGTGAGCACGAGGCAGGCGGCGAGCATCGAGCCCGCGGCCAGGCCGCGCCGCCCCCGGACGAGGGCGACGAGCGGCACGAGCCAGATCAGGAACTGCGGCGAGAGCACCTTCCCGAAGATCACGAAGGCGCAGACCGCGGCCGCGGACGCCCTGAACAGACGCCCGAGCTCGGCCGGCCCGCGCGCGAACCAGATCCAGATCGCGACGACCGCGACGGCCTCGAGCACGCCCTCGAGGATCGCGAGCGCGTCCGGCAGCCGGCCGGCCAGGTTCTGCGAGCCGTGGCTCGAGACCATCGTCAGATGGAGCCCGGCGACCTGGTGGAGCGCGAGCAGGATCCCGGAGCCGATCGTCTCGATCTGCAGCGGGCGCGACGTCTGGCGCAGGCTGCTCTCCCAGACCCCGTGCGGGCTCAGGGCGACGAACGGCAGCACGCACACGGCGACGACGCCGGCGCCAACGCCCAGCGCGAAGAGCGCCTCACGTCTCCCGCGCCGCTTCCAGACGAACGCTATGAAGATCGGGAGCAGGACGACGGGGTAGATCTTCGCCGCGATCCCGAGCCCGAGCGCCGCGAGCGCGAGCCGGTCGCGACCGTAGGCAAGTGCCGCGATCGCCGCTGCGACGAGCGCGGCCGGCCAGAGGTCGAAGCGCGTCAGGAGAACGGAGCCGAGCGCGAGCGGCGCGAGCGCCGCCAGCGCAGAGCCCGCGGTCAGCCGCCGGGTCGACGCCCGGTCGCGGACGAGGGTCAGCGCCACCAGTGCCACCATCGCCGCCCCGCAGACGGCCATCAGGGCACCGAAGACGTCGTCGTACGAACTCTGCGACGCTCCGCGCGAGACGATCAGCGAAGGGAGCGTGAAGACAGGCACCGCCGCCGGCGGGTACTCGATCGTGAAGTCGCGGTAGGGAATCTGGCCGCCGGCGATCGCGTCGCCGTAGCGCTGGTAGACCGGCGTGTCGATGATGTGGTTGTCCGCGTAGAAGCCGTAGTGGACGGCGGTCCAGGCGACGGCAAAGACCGCCGCAGCCGCGAGCGCCGCGACACCGCCCCGGCCCCAGTCAGCCTGCTGGAACCAGCTCGCGGGCCGTGCGTCCATGGGGCTCGGTCGCCTCCACCGGCACGCGCTCGGCGGCCGGCGACAGGACGGCGAAGACGAAGAACGGGAAGAACCAGGCGATGTAGGCGTAGAACCAGTGCGTGAGCACGACCTCGAAGCCGAGCAGCAGCGTCGCGCTCAGCGCGGCGAGCCGGAGCGGCGACTTCCGCCGCGGCACGAACGCGACCAGGAGCGCGCCCACGCCGAGGATGCCCCCGAGCGCGTACTGGAGCACGTGCAGGTCGGGAAGGCCCGCGTGGTACTGGCGCCAGTCCCAGAGCGAAAACGGCGAGTCGCGCCCGATCTGCTCCGGGATCGTCCGGTCCCAGAAGACCCGCGCTGCGTGGAGCGGATTCGGCTCCAGTAGCAGGATCGAGAACACGGCGAGAGTGGCCACGAGGAAGCCGGCAGCGTAGGCGAGCACGGTCCTCGGCCGCCGAGCGTCGGGATACGTGGCCCAGAGCGGAACGAGCAGGAGCGCACCGAACTTCGTCCAGCCTGCGAGCGCGGAGAAGATGCCACGCGCAGGCGGCGACGTCGCGAGCCAGAAGCCGAAGATCAGCATCACCGGCTGGATCGCGTCGTTCGTGTTCGAGCTCGAGACGTACTGCGTGAACGGATAGGCGGCCCAGGCGAATGCGAGCGTGGCCGCGAGCCGCCACCCCCCGAAGCGCCGGCCGACGAGGGCGAGTCCGACCATCGCCAGGACGTCGAAGAGGATCGACGTGAAGCGCGCGGCGTCGAGGTCGTCGCCCTTCCCCTTCCAGCCGATCGCCGCGTACCCCGGAAGGTAGGCCTCGTAGGCGACTGGCCCGTACGTGTCTCCGTTGGCGTCGGCCGCCTCGCAGCGTCCGTTCGGCTGGAGCCGGTACGGGTAGGTGCCGTCCACGGCGTCCGAGCACGGCTTCCCGACCTCGGCCGGGAAGTGGCCCCACGGCGCCTCGCCGCTGACGATCCGCTGCGCGCCGATCACGCCCGAGTAGCCGACGTCGATCACGTTCGAGTCGCTGAGGTTGAGCCCGATCCGGAACCCGCCCATGAACACGGTGGCAGCCGCGAGCAGCCAGATCGGCCACACGGGCGGCGACGACGACGGGGGCCGGTCGCGCGTCGCGATCCAGATCCCGCGTCCGATCAGGTACGCCAGCACCGGGTAGACGAGCGGCACGCTCGTGAAGATCCGCCCCTCGTTGAAGAACCACAACGAGACGGAGAACGACAGCAGCGCCAGCAGGTCGAGGTTCCGGAGCGACAGGAGCCGGCGAAGGTCGGCGAGACCGACCAAGAAGACCGCACAGAAGATGAGCCAGACCGGGAGTGAGTTGATCTCCTTGCCGCCGAAGGCGCCCGTCTGGCCCCGGGCCATCGTCCACGCCACCTGCGGCCCCGTCCAGGCCGTCGCGACCTTGCCCGTCAGGTCGTCCACCGTGCCGGTTGCGATCTCCCCCGCAGGCCCGGACCAGACGTTGACCGTCCACGCATGCGTCGCCGCGTCGAAGTGCCCGTCGGTGACGAGGCTGGCCTTCGGGTAGCGGCCGACCCAGTCGTGCACCTTCCCCGCGGCGAGGAAACGGGCGACCACGCCCGACTCGCTGCGCGTCGGCTTCGCGCGAAGAGCCGGCTTGATCGACGGCACGAGCGGCAGCGTCGTCGCGGGCGGCGCGGCGACAGCCGCGGGTGCGAGGCACAGGGCGGCGAGGAGGACGGCGGCGAGTCTGGCCGGCCGCATCGCCAGAGCCTACTCCGCTCGGCGCCGCTCGATTGCAGCAGCAGCGGCGTCTAGCGCCTGAATGACCAGAGCTTGTTGCCGATGAAGTTGAGCGGCATGACGAGCAGGATCGCGATCGCCTGGGCCGGGATCTTGCCCAGCCCGGACGTGATCAGCAGGTGGAGGATCCCGAGGTTCGCCCCCAGCGCGACGAGTGACACGACCAGGAAGCGGATCCCCTGGCCGTAGACGTCGCCGCGTTGGCGGCGGAACGTCCAGTGGCGGTTCCAGTAGTAGTTGTTGGCCGCGGCGACGACGAACGAGCACGCACCGGCGGCGAGGTAGTGCAGCCCGGCCCCGTCGACGAGCGCGGTGAAGACGGCGAGGTTCACGAGGTAGCCGGAAAGCCCGACAACAGAGAACTTCGCGAGCTGAACCCAGTTACCGGGATGCCGGAGTGCCCGGACCGCCCGCGTCGCCATGACTCCGCTCGAAGCGGCGATGGAAGCTCGCTCCACGGCCAGAGAGTACCGACCTCCCGGACGGATCAGCACGGAAACCGGCTCATGGAGCGGGCAAACCGACCCAGGCGCGACGGCGTATGGCAATCCGAAGGTCCACACGCGGCGACGTACCCGAACGGCGCGGTTCGCGGCCAGTTCCACGCGGGCGACTAGCCGCTTCGACTCGCACCCTCCCCGAGACCCCGGTCGGGCTCCACCGGCCGGGGTCTCATCCCTCTTCGAGGCGGCGGATGACGTCGAGTCCGAAGGCGGCGGCGCGGGCTCCGTCGACGACCCGGTGGTCGAAGGTGATGGCGATCATCCCGGTCGGCCGCGCCACGACCTGCCCGTCGCGGACGACGGGCCGCTCCGCGATCCGGCCGACGCTCAGGATCGCGACCTCGGGGTAGTTGACGATCGGGGTTTGCAGGAGACCGCCGAGCTTGCCGGCGCTCGTGACCGTGAACGTCGATCCGCGCAGATCGGCGGGTGCAAGGGTGCCGGCGCGCGCCGACTCGGCCAGGCGCCGGACTTCGGCGTCGAGCTCCTCGACCGGCCTCGTGTCGCACCCGCGGACGACCGGCACGACGAGGCCCTGCTCCGTCTGGACGGCCACGCCGAGGTCGTACCGCTCGAGCTCGACGATCTCGCCGCCTTCGAGGCGGGCGTTGAGCTCCGGGTAGTCGCGCAGCGAGAGCGCGCAGGCCCTGAGCAGCGTCGCGACGAGCCGGTCGAGCTCGACGCTCCCGAAGTCGCACTCCTCGACCCACGTGACCGGCGGCACCTCGCGGTGGGCGCGCGCCATGTGCTCGGCGATCACGCGGCGCGTGCCTCGCAAGGGGATACGCCTGCCTTCCTTGACGGTTCCGTGCGCCTCTCGTTCCAGGGACTGTCCCCCTGACAGGGCCGGGACCGACATGGCGGCCGCACGCACGTCGTCCTCGGTCACCCGGCCCTGGGGGCCGGTGCCGGCCACAGTCGCTAGATCGACGTCGAGCTCGCTTGCGATCCGCCGGACGAGCGGCGTCGCGCGCACGGGCGTGCCCGTAGGACGGGCAGCCGGAGGAGGTGCTTCGGCGAGCACGAGCTTCTTCACCTCCGGGGCGGTGCGAACGTCGGAGCCGTCGTCTTCACCGATCACCACGAGCACCGTCCCGACGGCGACGACCTCGCCCTCGGGAACGAGGATGCGCGAGACGGTGCCCGACGCCGGCGACGGGATCTCGACGGTCGCCTTGTCCGTCTGCACCTCGACGAGCGGATCGTCCTCCGCGATCTCCTGGCCGACCTCCACGAGCCAGCGCGCCACCTCGCCCTCCGTGAGGCCCTCGCCGAGGTCGGGAAGCCGAAACTCGTACGCCATCAGTGCCCGGAAGTGAAGCGGATCGCGTCGTGTGGGAGCACGGCGTGGACACCGCGGACGCCGTTCACGAGCTGAGTGACTCGGAGGTCGACGACGGCGCTCGCGAGCGCCAGCGCCTCGCGGCGATCGATCCCGTGCTCGCGGCCCATCAACTCCAGCATCCCGTCGACGGCGAGCGCGGCGGCCTCGTCCAGATCCTCGTCGAAGCCGAAGGCGAGCCAGGCCTCCGGCGTCAGCGCGACCGGGCTCGCGAGCGCCGGCTCGTCGCGCAACTCGAGCGTGAGCCGGACGCGCTCGGCCGGACACTCGATCGCGAGCTGCGACACCTCCCCGTCACCCTGCCGCGCGTGGCAGTCGCCGGCCGAGAAGAGCGCTCCGCCGACCGGGACCGGCAGGAAGAGCGTCGTCCCCGCGACGAGCTCCTTGCAGTCGATGTTCCCGCCCCAGATCCGTGGCGGCGCGGTCGGGTGCCGGCCGTCCTCCGGCGGCGGCATCCCCATCACGCCGAGGAACGGCTGCAGGTCGAGCTCGCGGCCCTCGCCGTCCCGGCCGACTCCCGCGTCGGGATCGAGCTCGTAGACGAGCAGCCGCGTCTCACCCTCCGAGAGCCCGAGACGGTCGTTGAGCGGGGTCGAGAACCCGCCGCCCATCGTGAAACCGTAGCTCCCGACCCGGACATCGTCGACCCGGACGGAAAGCGTCTGACCAGCCCGCGCGCCGCGCACCTCGACCGGGCCGACGAGCGCGTGCCCCGTGTCCAGCTCGTCGTCGAGCGGCTCGAACCGGCGCCGCTTCGTCCCGTCCGCCCTGGGCGGCTCGAGTCCCCAGCCCGCGTCGAGCGTCGAGAACGCGATCGAGTCGCCCGGGTCGATCGTCAGCACCGGCGCGAGGTCGCGGGAGAAGTGCCCGTGCAACGTGCCGCGCTCGAGCGGGATCTCGTGCAGCGCCACGGCTAGAAGGCCAGCAGTTTCCGCACCGCGTCGGCGACGCGCGCCACAGAGGGCATGTACGCGTCCTCGAGCTTCCAGTACGGGTAGGGGACGTCGTAGCCCGTCACGCGGAGGATCGGGCCGTGCAGGTCGAGGATCGCCTTCTCCGCCAGCACGGCTGCGATCTCGGCTGCGTAGCCACACGTCCGGGGCGCCTCCTGGACGACGACGACACGACCGGTCTTCGCGGCCGACGCGAGCAGGGCGTCCTCGTCGAGCGGCTTCAGCGTCCGCAGGTCGAGCACCTCGATGCTCGCCTCGCCGGCGAGCTCGGCCGCAGCCCGCTCGGCCAGCGGCACCATCGCGCCGTACGCGACGAGGGTGACGTCGGAGCCCTCCCGCGCAACGCGCGCCCGGCCGAGCGGCACGACGTGCTCCCCGTCGGGGACGGCGCCACGCATCGTCCGGTAGTGGAGCTTCGGCTCGAAGACGACGACCGGATCGGGATCGCGGATCGCCGCCGCCAGCAGGCCCTTGGCGTCGGCGGGCGTGGCCGGGATCGCCACCTTCACGCCCGGCGTGTGGACGTAGTACGCCTCCGGGGAGTCGTCGTGCAGCTCGGGCGCGCGCACGCCGCCGCCGTAGGGCATGCGGATCGTGATCGGAAACTCCATGCCACCGTTCGAGCGCCAGCGGTAGCGGCCGACGTGGTTGATGAGCTGGTCGAGGCAGGGGTAGCTGAACGCGTCGTACTGCATCTCGCAGACCGGCCGCCAGCCGGCCATGCAGAGCCCGACGGCGGTGCCGAGGATGCCCGCCTCCGCGAGCGGCGTGTCGACGCAGCGGTCCTCGCCGAACGTCTCTCGCAGGCCCGCCGTGGCGCGGAAGACCCCGCCGACCATGCCCACGTCCTCGCCCATCACGAGCACGTTCGGGTCTCGCTGCAGCTCGTGGTGCAGGCAGTCGTTGATCGCCTCGACGAGGGTCAGCTCAGACATCCGCCAGGATCCTCCGGAGCTCGGCCAGGTCGGAGTCGAAGGAGCGCGGCGGCGACGCGTAGGCGTTCGCGAAGAGGAGCGCCGGGTCGGGGTCGGGCTCGTCCTCCGCCCGCCCGATCGCGTCGCGCATCACCTGCGCCGCCTCGTCGCGGATCCCGTCGCGCAACTCGTCGGGCAGCAGGCCGCGGCGCCGCAGGTAGCCCTCGAAGCGCCCGACGCATTCGCGGCGGCGTTCTTCCTCGACACGCTCCTGGTCGATGTAGACGGTCGGGTCGTCCGCGGTCGCGTGCGGCGCCGACCGGTACGTGACGGCCTCGACGAACGTCGGCCCCTCGCCCGCCCGGGCGCGGGCAACGGCCTCCCGCGTCGCCTCGAAGACGGCCAGCACGTCGCCCCCGTCCACTCTCGTCGCAGGCATGCCGTAGCCGACGGCTTTCGCCGACAGCGTCTCGGCCGCGGTCTGCAGCGCCAGCGGCGTCGAGATCGCCCACTGGTTGTTGTTGCAGAAGAGCACGACCGGTGCTCTCATCACGGCGGCGAAGTTGGCGCCCTCGTGGAACGACCCTTCCGACGTCGCGCCGTCGCCGAAGAAGGCGATCGCGCACGTGGTCTCGCCGCGTAGCTTCTTCCCCCACGCGAGCCCGGCGGCGTGCGGCACATGGGTGCCGATCGGGACGCAGATCGAGGCGACGTTGTAGTCGGCCGGGTTCCACCAGCCGGCCGGATGGCCGCGCCACCACGACAGCACCGTGTGTGCCGGCATGCCGCGCAGCAGCCCGACCGCCGACTCGCGGTAGCTCGGGAAGATCCAGTCGTCGTCCTGGAGCGCCGCGACTGCGCCGACCTGCATCGCCTCGTGGTTCCAGAAGATCGCGTACGTCCCGATCCGGCCCTGCCGGTGGTAGACGACGGAGCGCTCGTCGTAGGTGCGCATGAGGACGAGCTGGCGGTAGAGCTCGACGAGATCGCCGTCGCCGAGACCGTCGACCTCCCCGTCCGGGACCGACTCGCCGTCGCCGATCACCCGGCGCAGGTCGCGCTCGACGGCAGGCGCCTGGCTCACAGCCGCCGAGTCTATGGCCCCGCGACGGCGCCGCGCACCACCGGGCCGCCGAGGCCGAGCTCGTGCGCGAGCCAGCGCAGCTGGTCGTGGTTGGCGCGGAGGTTCAGCGGATGGCCCGCGTCGTACCAGCGGATCTCCTTGGGCTCGGGCGCGGCCTTCGCGAGTGCCACGAGCTCGGCGCGCGGGACGACCTTGTCGTGCAGGCCGAGCTGGAAGAGAAAGGCGGCGTGCGAGCGGCGGATCCAGGTCAGGTCGTCGATCCCCGGCCCGAAGGTCCGGCCGCGCCCGCTCTGGAGGTCGAACGACTCGATCCTCGGCTCCGTGCCGGAAAGCAGCGCGCCTTGCATCGCCCCGAAGCTCAGGCCCATGAACCCGATTCGCTTCCGGTCCACGTCCTCCCGCGACTGGAGCAGGTCGACGCTGCGGCGCAGGTCGATCACCTGCTGGACGATCGCGGCGCGCTGTCGCGCGTCGGAGGCGAAGTTGAGCTGCGGATCGCGCTCGAACGGGTCGTCGACGACGAGTGACACGGCGCCGCGGGCGGCGAGCCAGGTCGCGGGCAGGATCAGATCCTTTCGCGTCCCGCCCGAGCCGTGCGCCCAGATCACGGCCGGGAACGGGCCCTTGCCCGGCGGGACGACCAGGTATGCGTGGACGCGCCCGCTGCGCGCGCTCGCGAACGAGACGTCGTGGATCTTGATCGGGTAGCCGTGATTGACGATGCCGGCGTCCGCGAACCGGAACGGTGCCGAGCGGTCGTAGGCGAACGTCGAGGGTGTGCCGCTGCCGCCGCAGCCGGCCGCCGCCAGGCAGCCGGCAAGTGCCGCCGCTAGACCAGCACAGAGACTGCGTCGCGCTCGCATTCGAAAACCGCCTCCTCGACGTCTCCGAGATCCTCGCCGTCCGTCTGTAGCGGTTGCGGCCGGTCGCACACGACCTCGAGCCGGTCGACGTCGTGTCCGGTCATCGCGCCCGGCAGGTCCGCCAGCCCGCTCCCGCGGGCAGCGTTCGCGAAGCCGCGCGCGATGCTCAGCGCACCCGGGCTCGCGAGCGCCGTGTAGTCGAGGCCGAGCTCGAACCTCGCCTCGGGCGAGAACCTGAGCGCCGTGCCGCCGGCGTACGTGTAAACCGCGTCGTTCGAGACGACGACGAGCGCGGCGCGGCCGACCCCCTTCACCTCGAGCACGTCGGGGAGTCGCCAGCCGCTCCCGACGACCGTCCCGACGACTGCCCGGAAGAACGCGAAGTCGCCGTGCCGCCGGCCGTCCTCCGCCCGTCCCATGGCCTCGACCCGCCGGACCGCCTCCGCGTCGAGCCCGATCCCGGCCCCGAATGCGAAGCGCCTGCCGTTGACGCGCCCGAGCGAGATCCTGCGCGGCTGCGCATCGACGAGCGCGCGGGCGGCCCGGACGGGGTCGCGCGGGAGCCCGAGGGCGCGCGGCAGCACGTTCGTGCCCCCGCCCGGGACGAAGCCGAGCGGCCGCGTGCCGTCGGCGCCGTTCAGCACCTCGTTGAAGACGCCGTCGCCGCCGAAGGCGAAGATCACGTCGCCCTCCGCGGCCCGCGCGAGCTCGACCGCGTGCCCGCGCCGCTCGGTGAGGATGGTCTCGAGCTCGTACGCCGATCCGAGCTCCCGCTCGACCTCGCGCACCCGCTCCTCGGACACCGAGCTGGCGTACGGATTGACGATCAGCGTCGCGCGCACGGTCATCAGATGACGAAGGCCTCCGGGCGGGTCTCGCCGCGGGCGAAGCGCTCGAGCGCGAAGGCGGAGAGATCGAGCGTCGGCTCGCGGCCGGCGACGAGCTCGGCGACGTGCTCGCCGACGGCGGGCGACTGCTGGAAGCCGTGACCGGAGAAGCCGGTCGCGTACAGGAAGCGCGACGGCCCCTCCGCCTCGCCGACGATCGCGTTGTGGTCGGGAGACACCTCGTAGTAGCCCCACCAGGACGACTGCACCGGCAGTTCGAGCAGCGCAGGCAGGCGCTTCGACGCCGGCTCGGCCAGATCCTCGAGCGTCTGCTCGCGCCCGCCGAAGACGAGCCCGGGGCCTTCCCGGTGGAAGTAGAAGCCGGTCGTGAAGTCGATCGTCAGCGGCAGACGCTCGGGCAGCCCGCCGTCCTCGGGCGTGAAGAACATCCAGCGGGGTTCGCCGCTGACCGGGATCTCCACCCCCGCCATCGCGCCGACCTCCGCCGACCATGCGCCCGCGCAGCAGACGACCGTGCCGGTCGCGATCCGTCCCTTGTCCGTCCGCACGCCGGTCACGCGGCCGCCGTCGACGTCGATCCCGGTGACCGCGCACCCTTGCCGGACGTCGATCCCGCGCGCGTACCACTGCACGACCGCCTCCGGCGTCGCGTAGCCGTCGAGGTCGCAGTACGTGGCCGCGATCAGCCCGTCCGGATCGAGCTGCGGCACGACCTCGAGCGCCTCCGCGACGGACAGCTCGCGCGAGGGCACGCCGAGCGAGTGCTGCAGCGCGAGCGCCGTCTGGAAGCGCGCGACGTCGGCCTCGGCGTCGAGCAGGAACAGGTAGCCGTGCTGGCGCAGGTCGATGCCCTCCATCCGCTCGAACTCGTCGAGAGAACGGAGCGCGATGCGGACGTTCAGCTCGTCCGCGAACTGCGCACGGATGCCGCCGGCCGACTTCGCCGTCGAGCCGGAGGCGAGCGAGTCACGCTCGAGCAGCACGACGTCCGTGATCCCGAGCTCGCGCAGGTGCCAGGCAATCGAGGCGCCCATCGCGCCGCCGCCGACGATCACCGCCTCTGCTGTTTCGCGCACAGCTGGATTCTCGCGGCTCGCGAGAGAGGAGGGAGGACCGCAGGGGCCACTCCCTCCTCCCTCGTTATGACCCTGCAGCCCGGGAAAACTTGCACTACTAGGCGGGAGTCGAGTAGCCGCGCATGCCGTCGACGAGCAGCGCGAAGAAGCGATCCGCGATCGCGTCGGTGTCGCGCCCGGGCTTGAGCCACGTGTACGCCCAGTTGGCCGCGGACAGGAAGACGCGCGCCGCCGCGGACACGTCCAGGTCGGCACGCAGCTCCGACAGCTCGACTCCCTCCTGGAACAGGCCGCGAATCCGCTCCTCGTACCGCCGCCGTGCCGCGACGAACTCGTCGCGCCGCTCGCCCTCGAGGTAGCGCCACTCCTGCGTCCACACGGTCGCGACGTCGAGCTGCTCGGCGACGATCCCGAGGTGGGCGCGCAGCGCGAGGCGAAGCTTGTCGACGGCCGACAGCGTCTCCGGAATCAGGTCGAGCGCACCGTGGAACGCGTCGGCGCCGTCGCGCAGCGTCTCGTAGAGCAAGTCCTGCTTCGAGTCGATGTGGGCGTAGACCGAGCCTTTCTGGACACCCATCGCCTCGGCCAGGTCACCGATCGACGTGCCGTGATAGCCCTTCTCTGCGAAGAGTCGCGCCGCCTGGCGCGTGAGCTCGTTTCGGCGGGTCGACATGCTAGGCTCCGAACACTAACGATCGTTTGGTTGGGAGTGTTGAATGCCTCGTGAGCAGGACTTTCTCGAGTACGTGCGGTCCGGCGGTGCCGTCGAGACCGAGGACTGGATGCCGGACGAGTACCGGCGGATGCTGATCAAGTTCGTCGAGATGCACGCCAACTCGGAGCTGATGGGCGTGCTCCCCGAACGCGAGTGGATCCTCCGCGCGCCCAACCTGCAGCGCAAGCTCGCCCTGACCGCGAAGGTGCAGGACGAGGTCGGCCACGCACAGCTGATCTACCGCGTCGTCGAGGACCTCGGCAAGCCGCGCGAGCAGTGCCTCGCCGACCTGATCTCCGGCAAGAGCAAGTTCCACAACGTCTTCCACTACCCGACCCGCACCTGGGGCGACGTCGGCGTCATCGCCTGGCTCGTCGACGCGGCGGCGATCATCTCGCAGAAGGCGCTGCTCAAGTGCTCGTACGCGCCGTACGCGCGGATCATGAAGAAGATCTGCTGGGAGGAGTCGTTCCACATCCTCCACGGCCGCGACGTGATCCTGACGATGATGCTCGGCACCGACGAGCAGCGGGAGCTCGTCCAGGAGGCGCTCGACCGCTGGTGGGGGCCGCTGATGCAGTTCCACGGCAACCCGACCCCGGCCGAGGACGACCCGGTCGTGCAGTGGCGGATCAAGACGCAGGGCAACGAGGAGGCGCGCCAGCAGTTTCTCGACGGCTACGTGCCGCAGATCTGGGAGCTCGGCCTGACGGTGCCCGACCCGAAGCTGCGTCGCGGCGACGACGGCGTCTGGGAGTACACGGAGCCCGACTGGGACGAGCTGCGCTCGGTCGTCACCGGCCAAGGCCCGATGACCGCCGAGCGGCTCGAGTTCCGGCGCGTCTCGCGCGAGGAGACGGCCTGGGTGCGGCACGCCATCCTCGCCGACGCGGCCTGACGTGATCTACGAGGTCTTTCGCCGCGAGCGGAAGGGCCAGGCGTTCGAGCACGCCGGCTCGGTCGTCGCCCCCGACCTGTCCTTCGCGGAGGCGTACGCGCACGAGCAGTACGGCCGCCGCGGCGAGTCGGCTGCGCTCTGGGTGGTTCCGCGGGACGCGATCCACGAGATCGACGACTTTCCGGACGAGCTCGGCCGGAACTACCACCGGGTGGACGGCTACTCCCTCAAGGTGAAACTCAAGGAGGCACGTGAGCGAGCGGGTTCCGCCGGAGGCGGAAACCCGTGACGGGCTCTGTTAGCCAGTCGTCGTCTCTTCGGGACGACGACGTACTCCTGTCGATCGCTGACGACGAGCTCGTCCTCGGCTGGCGGAACTCCGAGTGGACCGGCATCGCACCTGTGCTGGAGGAGGACGTCGCCTTCTCGTCGATCGCCCAGAACGAGATCGGCCACGCCCGGGCGCTCTACGGCCTGCTGGCAGGCGACGCGGACGCCCTCGCCCTCGACCGGCCGCCGGAGGAGTACCGCTGTGCACCGCTCGTCCAGCTTCGTTTCGTCCCGGACTGGGCGCGGACGATCGCGCGGCACGTCCTGTACGAGGCGGCCGACGAGCTGCGGATCGGGCGGCTCAAGTCCTCCGGCGACCCGGCCGTCGCCGGCCTGGCGGGGAAGATCGACCGTGAGGAGGTCTACCACCGCCTCCACGCGCAGATGTGGGCCGATCGCCTCCGCGACGAGCCCCGCTATTGCGACGCGGTCGACGAGCTGTGGCCGTACGCAGTCGCCATGCTGGACGAGGATCTTCGCCCCGCCCTGGCCGTCCGTTTCGGCCGTGACGTTCCAAGCAACACTGTGTTGCAAGGTCTTGCGCGGGGCAGCCATGTGAACGACTGGGCCGCGCTCTGGGACGAGATGACGATGGTGCGGCGGTCGGTGCCGGGCGCGACGTGGTGACGGCAGAGCAGGTCTGGGCCGCGCTCGCGGAGGTCGAAGACCCGGAGATCCCGGTCGTGTCGCTCGTCGATCTCGGGGTCGTCCGCGACGTGCAGGTCGACGGCGATCGCGTCCACGTGGAGTTCACGCCGACCTTCCTCGGCTGCCCGGCCCTCGAGGTGATGCGCGACCGGCTGGCCGCGAAGGTCGCCGAGCTCGGTGCCGAGCCCGACGTCGAGGTGATCCTCGACGACTCGTGGTCGACGGACCGGATCACGCCCGCGGGCCGCGAGAAGCTCCGCTCCGCAGGCTTCGCGCCGCCGGCTCCGCGGGAGGCAACCGCGCCGACCCTCGTCCAGCTGCAGAAGGGCTTCCGCTGCCCGTACTGCAACTCGACGAGGACGCGGCTCGACAACCTCTTCGGCCCGACCCCGTGCCGCTCGATCCGCTACTGCGAGAGCTGCCGCCAGCCGTTCGAGCAGTTCAAGACCATCTAGCGGACCGGAGGCGGTTCCCCGCTCAGTCCGCCGGGGCAACCGGCATAGTTGCGGCATGGTCGTGCTGATCGTCGTCATCGTGGTCGTCGTCGTCCTGCTGCTGCTTCTCGCGCTCGCGTTCAACCACCTGGTGCGGCTGCGCAACGAGACCCAGGCGGGCTGGTCGAACATCGACGTCCAGCTCAAGCGGCGGAACGACCTGATCCCGAACCTGGTCGAAGCGGTGAAGGGATACGCCTCGCACGAGCGCGGCCTCTTCGACGAGATCACGCAGGCGCGGGCGGCAGTTCAGGGCGGCGGCGGCCCGGCCGCGACTGCGGCCGCGAGCGACCAGCTGACAGGCGCGATGGGGAGGCTGTTCGCCGTCGCCGAGAACTACCCGCAGCTCCGCGCCACGGAGAACTTCCAGGAGCTGCAGACGGAGCTCACCGACACCGAGGACAAGATCGCCGCCGCGCGCCGCTACTACAACTCGGTCGTCCAGACGTACAACTCCGCGATCCAGAGCTTCCCGGCCCTGCTCTACGCGGGGATGCTCGGCTTCCGCGCCCGCGAGTTCTTCTCGGCGCAGGACTCCGAGCGCGCAACGCCGCAGGTCTCGACGACCACCTAAACGTGTCCGCATGCGCCAATCGCGCGTTCCTCAGGCGCCGCTGGCGGTGCGGGGCCGGAGGTCACAGTACGGGCAGTACGGGGCCGGAGAGCACCGTGCCGCCAGCGGCGCCAGGCGGCGGCGGGGGCCGGCTCCGCCAGCCCGGAGCCGCCGCCGGTGAGGAACGCGCGTGACGCTGCGGGAGCAGATCCGGCACAACTACATCGCGACCGCGGAGCTGCTCGCGTTCTTCACGATCCTGATCGGCGCGGTCGCGGCGGCGCTCTACGCGCTCTACGGCCCCGGGGCGGCGATCTTCGTGGTGATCGGCGGCATCGCCTGGGGGCTCTTCTCCTGGTTCATGTCCCAGGGCGTCGTGTCCGCCGTCACCGGCGCCAAGCCGGTCACGAAGGCGGAGCAGCCCGAGCTCTACCGGATCGTCGAGAACCTCTCCATCGCCGCCGGCCTGCCGGCGACCCCCGAGGTGCGCATCGTCGACGACCCGGCGCCGAACGCGTTCGCGGCCGGCCGGAACTCGAAGAACTGCTACGTCTGCGTCACGACCGGGCTCTTGCAGCTGATGGACCAGCGGGAGCTCGAGGGCGTGATCAGCCACGAGCTCGCGCACGTGCAGCATCGGGACGTCCGCCTGATGACGCTCGTCGCGGTCCTCGTCGGCGTGATCGCCATGGTCTCCGACATCGCGCTCCGGATCATGTTCTTCGGCGGTGTCCGGCGGCGGAGCTCGAGCCCGGCCGACCTGGTCGTCCTCGTGGTCGGGATCGTCGGGCTGATCCTGGCGCCGCTCGCCGCGATCGGCATCCAGCTCGCGATCTCGCGCCGCCGCGAGTACCTCGCGGACGCAGGCGGCGCCGAGATCTCCGGCGACGCGGAAGGCCTTGCGCTCGCGCTGCGCAAGCTGCTGGACGACCCGCGCGAGATCAAGGACACGAGCCGCTCGACAGCGCACCTCTACATCGAGGGCCCCCTGCGGAAGGCCGTCGGCCCGCGCGGCCTCCTCGGCGGCATGTTCGACACGCATCCGCCGCTCGAGGACCGGATCGCGAAGCTCGAGCAGATCGGCGGCTTCACGCTGCCGCCCGAGAGCCCCGCGCCGGCCGACCGCCTAGCCCGGGTTAGGCTGCCGCCCATGGATCGCATCGTCGTCGTACGTGCCGGCGAGGAGCAACAGCGCCAGCAGATCGGCTACACGATCGGCATCTCCGAGGAGGTCTGCGGCTCGACCGGCCTGTCGATGAGCTACATCGTCGTGCCTCCAGGCGGTGTCGCCGACGCCCACTACCACGACGGCTACGAGACCGCGATCTACCAGCTCTCGGGCCGCGTGGAGACGCGGTACGGGCCGGGCCTCACGGAGACGGTCGTGACCGAGGCCGGCGACTTCGTCTTCATCCCGGCGGGCGTCCCCCACCAGCCGCGGAACCTCTCCGACACGGAGCCCGCGACGGCGGTCGTCGCTCGCAACGACGCGCGTGAAGGCGAGCGTGTCGTGCCCTACGAGCCCGAATGAGCGCAGCCGCGAGCCCGTTCGGCGAGGCGCTCGCGGGCACGGTCGGCCGCAAGGTGCCTGGTCTCTCCGGAGCGCTCGTCGACGAGGACGGCGTCGTCTGGAGCGGGGCCGCGGGCGTCTCCGACCTGGCCGCGGGCACACCCGCGCGTCCAGACACGGTCTACCTCTGGTTCTCGATGACCAAGATGGTGACCGCGACGGCCGTGATGCAGCTCGCCGAGCGCGGCAGCCTCGGCCTCGACGACCCGGTCTCCGGGTTCGTGCCCGAATTTCCGGCCGGCCCGACGATCCGCCACCTCCTCAGTCACAGTTCCGGCCTCGGCAACCCGATCCCGGTTCGCTGGGTACGCCCGGCGGCGAGCCCGAGGCCCGACCCGCACGAGTTCACGGTCGGGCTGCTCGCGCGCCACGGTCGGCTCAAGGGCGCACCGGGAGAGACGGCGCGATACTCGAACCTCGGCTACGTCGTGCTCGGCGAGGTGATCGCGGCGGCGAGCGGAGTGCCGTACATCGACTTCGTGCGCCGGAACCTGCTCGAGCCGCTCGGGATGACGCAGACCGACTTCGTCTATCGGCCCGAGCTGGAGGCCGCGGCGGCGACGGGTTACCAGCAGCGCTTCAGTCCGCTGACGCCGCTCTATCGGCTGATGCTGCCGAAGGGCATCGTCGGCCCGAACGTCGGGCGCTTTGTCTCGTTCCACCGGTTCATCGTCGACGGGCCGCCGTACGGCGGGCTGATCGGGACGGCCGAGGACGCGGCGCGCTTCCTCGCCCTCCACGTCCGCGGCGGCGACGGCACGATCCTCTCGCCGGCGAGCGTCGAGGCGATGCAGACGATCGCCGCGACCGGGCGCAAGCTCGAGGTCGGGCTCGGCTGGTTCCGCTACCGCTCGGCGCCGAAGCATCCGCCCCGCTTCCTCGAGCACACGGGCGGGGGCGGCGCCTTCTTCAACATGATGCGGATCTACCCCGACGAGCGGCTCGGCGCCGTCGTGATGGGCAACGCGTCGAGCTACGACCGCGAGCCACTGGCGGCGGCCGCGTTCAGGTCGAGCTCGAGGAACCGCGTGCCCGTCACCGGGCTGTCGTAGTACGGCTCGATCTCGCGGAAACCGAGCGACTCGTAGAGCGGCTGCGCCTCGACCATCTGCGGCAGCGTGTCGAGCCGCATCCGCTCGTAGCCCGCCTCCCGCGCCGCCGCGATCACCGCGACGGCGAGGGAACGCCCGACGGCCCGCCCGCGCTGCTCGGGCCGGACGTAGAGGCGCTTCATCTCGCACACGCCGTCGCCGAGCGGCCGCATCGCGACGCACCCGACCGACCTGCCGCCCACGCGCGCGACGAGCAGCCGCCCCGCCGGCCGCGCGTACTCGCCCGGCAGCCCTGCGAGCTCGCGGTCGAAGCCCTGGAAGCAGAGGTCGACTCCGAGCGCCGCCGCGTACTCGAGGAAGAGCTCGCGCGCGTCCTCAGGCTCCGCGTCGGCAATGGCTAACTTCGGTACAGCTCGTCCTCCGTCAGCGCCGGCTCGGCGATCTCGGCGCCCTCGCGTCCGGCTCTGCTGCGCGCCCCGAACATGCGCCCGCGGGCAGGCTCGACCGGCGCGAACGCCGCCAGGCCGAGCAGCTTCGGCAGGTCGTCGTAGACGGCCTCCATGCCGCCTTTCATGAAGTACGTCTCGTGCCAGAAGCCCGTGCCGCCCGTGTCCTTCAGGAACTTCTTCCACCACTCCTGGTGCGGTAGCGAGCGCGCCCAACGCTCCAGCGAGTCGAAGTCGCGCCAGTACTGGCGCATCCCGAAGTGCGGCGGAAACAGGCCCCAGATCACCGACTCGTGCAGGAGCAGCCCGTCGGGCTTGGCATCGACCGCCCTCGAGATCGCCGGCCCGAACCTGAGCATCGTCCGGAAGCCTCGGGGCCGGTTCACGCGCTGGCCGAGGTAGATGACGACGAGGTCGGGATAGGAGGAGAGGTCGACCGATCGACGCTCGGCGGTGGCCACCGCTCGACTGTATAGGCTTGGATCGTGCCCGTCGAGATCCTTTACTGCCCTGTCTGAAGCGGTTACGACACACGAGCCGCGAGTCTCGCGGCCGAGCTTCGCGGCGCCGGGTTCGACGCGACGGCAGTGAGAGGCGAGCGGTCCCAGTACGACGTCGTCGTCGACGGCGAGACCGTGTTCTCCAAGCAGCGAGCGGGTCGCTGGCCCGAGCCCGGCGAAGTGCTCGGACTGATAGAACACCGCCGATGAAGATCGCCGTTTGCATCGTCATCGCGCTCCTCGGCGCGGCCGTGGCTGCCGCGGCGCCCGCGAAGGATCCGAAGAAGGTCATCATCCCTGCGGTCCAGGCGAAAGCCAAGGCGATGAACCTCAGGCTCTCCGATCTCCCCGCGTCGCTGGGCTTCAAGGCGAAGCCGGCCAGCCCCGACACCGGGAATCCTCGCTGCTCGTACTACAACCCCGACCAGTCCGACCTGACGGAGAACGGCGACGCGAAGTCGCCGGAGTTCACACTCGCGAGCGGCTCGTTCATCTCATCCAGCGCGTCGATCTTCGAGAGCGCAACGCAGGGGCGAACCGCCTACAGCCGCGTCGTACAGCCGAAGCTGCCGGCCTGTCTCGCCGAGGTCTTCCGCAAGGGCGCCGCCCCGACCAAGGTCACCATCGTCTCCTCCAAGGAAATCCCCTTCCCGAAGCTCGCGGAGCGCTCGAACGCCTATCGCATCCTGGCCTCGTTCAAGTCAGGGTCACAGAAGATCGCTGTCTACCTCGACGTCGTCGTCATGAACCGGGCGAAGGTCGACGCGGTCATCTTCTTCGCCGGCATCGGGAACTTCTACGACTCCGGCTTCGAGCACAGCCTGGCGGCGATCGTCGCCGCACGCACCAAGAACGCCTAGCGCTAGCGGAGCAGGAAGCCGAGCCCGAGCTCGTCGTCCGGCTCGAGCACGAACTCGTGCCGCCCCGTGAGATGCGCCGAGCCCTCGACCTCGGTGACGACCGCCGGAATGCCCGCGACCGAGGTCCCGGCGACGATCCGCGCGCGGAACTCCGACCCGACGATGCTGCGGTGGAGGAGCTCGTCGCCGGGTCCGATGCGCCCCTCCGCCGCGAGGAGCGCCAGCCGGGCGGAGGTGCCGCTGCCGCACGGCGAGCGGTCGACCTCCCCGTCGGCGAAGACGGTGACGTTGCGCTGCGTGAAGGGCGGCCCGTCGCTCTCGTGCTGCCAGAAGATCACCCCGTAGATGCCGTGCAGCTCCGGCTCGAGCGGGTGGACGAACTCCTGTCCCGCCTCGAGCTCCGCCTTGACGCGGCGGCCGAGCTCGATCAGCCGAGGCAGCTCGGACGGTTCGACGCGCTCCTCGACACTGGCGTAGAAGGCGCCCCCGAAGCTCACGTTCGCCGAGTGCACGAACGCGGGCACGTTGCGGAAGCGAACCGCGCGGACGACGCCGCCCTCGATCCGCGCCCAGGTTTCCAGCCTCCCGGAAGGGACGTCCACGACGACCCGCGTCTCCGGCTCCACGACCGGCAGGCGGCCGCTCTCGAGTGCCCACGTGACGAGCGCGATCGTGCCGTGGCCACACGCCGTCGAGTAGCCCTCGTTGTGGAAGAAGACGACGCCGAGGTCGGCGCCGTCGTCCTCGGGGTCGGTGACGAAGCAGCCGTACATGTCGGCGTGGCCGCGTGGCTCGTGGACGAGCAGCTTGCGCACGTCGTCCAGGTGCTCGAGCGCGAAACGCCGCCGTTCGAGGATGGTGGGTCCCTGGAGCGGCTCGACGCCGCCCGTGACGATCCGGAACGGCTCGCCGCCCGTGTGGTAGTCGACCGTCTCGACGTTCAACGACCGCTGAAGCGTGGCGCGCGCTTCTCGCCGAACGCGGTCACGCCTTCGGCGAAGTCCTCGGTCTTCGTCGCGATCGACTGGAGCTCGGCCTCCAGCTCGAGCTGCTCCTCGAGCGTCGCGAGCGGTGCGTGCTCGAACAGGCGCTTCGTCATCGCGATCGCCTGCGTCGGCGCGGCCGCGTAGCCTGCGGCGAGCTCGGCCGCGCGGGCGGGCAGCTCCCCGTCCGGGACGACCGCCGAGACGAGCCCCCAGTCGAGCGCCTCCGCCGCGTTCAGCTTCCGGTTCGAGGTCATCCACTCGAACGCGCGCGCCTGGCCGAGGAGGCGGACGATGAAGAAGGAGCCGCCCGCGTCCGGGACGAGGCCGATGCCGACGAAGCCGGGAATGAACGCGGCCGACTCGGCGGCGATGCGCAGGTCGCACGCGCAGGCCAGGGAGATGCCCGCGCCGGCGCACGGCCCGTTGACGGCGGCGATCACCGGCTTCTCGAGCGCGCGGATCGCGAGCACGTTCGGGTGGTACGTCTCCCGCAAGGCGTCTGCGACGGACATGGCCCGGTCGCCGAAGTCCCGGATGTCCTGGCCCGCGCAGAACCCGCGCCCGGCGCCGGTGATGACCACCGCGCGCACGCTCTCGTCACGCGCTTCATCCAGCCCGGCCGCGAGAGCAGCGTGCAACGCACGGTTGAACGCGTTCAGCGCGTCGGGACGATTGAGCGTCAGCGTCAAGACGGCGCCGTCGCGGGAAACCTCGACCTCGGGCATGCACGGAGCCTACACCGGCGACTAGCCGAGATCCGCCGCAAAAGCCGTGGCTTCGCCGCGGCGTAGCTCGGGCCGCAGGAGACGCGATCACGCGGGGAAGGGGCCTCATAGGGGAAACTGGCTGTTTCCCCCATGCCGGCTGGTAGCGTGGCCGGCCATGGCGCACCTGACGCTGATCTCGAGCGGCCCGGAGCCGGCGGACGAAGCTCCGCTCGACGCGTATTCGCGGGCAGTGATCGAGGTCGCCGAGCGGCTGGCGCCGTCCGTCGCGAACCTGCGGGTGTCACGACGATTCCGCGGGCGGCGGGTCGACGGAGGCGGCAGCGGCGTCGTGATCACACCGGACGGGTTTCTGCTCACGTCCGCGCACGTCGTCGAACGCGCCGAGACGGGCGTCGCGTCGTTTGCAGACGGCCGGGAGCTCGAGATCGAGGTCGTCGGCACGGACCCCCTGTCGGATCTCGCACTGCTTCGGACGAGCGACGACGACCTCGTGCCGGCGGAGCTCGGCGATGCCGAGACGCTTCGCGTCGGTCAGCTCGTCGTCGCGATCGGCAACCCGCACGGCTTCGGGAGCTCGGTGACGGCCGGCGTCGTCTCGGCACTCGGGCGGTCGCTGCCCACGAGGGGCGGCCGCGTCGTGGAGAGCGTCATCCAGACGGACGCCGCGCTCAATCCCGGCAACTCGGGCGGTGCGCTCGCAGACGGCGCCGGGCGCGTCGTCGGGATCAACACGGCGGTCGCGGGTGTGGGGCTCGGCCTCGCCGTCCCGATCAACTCCACGACGCGCGGAATCGTCGCGGCATTGATGAGCGACGGCCGCGTCCGGCGCGCCTACCTCGGGCTCGCCGGCGGTTCGAGACCCCTGCCGCCCCGGCTCGCGACGCGACTCGGTCGGCGGAGTGCGGTCGAGGTGGTCGAGGTCGTCGACGGCAGCCCCGCCGCACTCGCCGGCCTGCGGCCGGAGGACATGGTCGTCGCCCTGGACGGCGTCGAGGTGCTCGGCGTCGACGACATCCAGCGGCTGATGACGGCGGAGCGGATCGGCGAGACGGTCACGGCGACCGTCGTCCGCCAGGACCGGGAGCTGCGCGTTCCGCTCGTGCCGGTCGAGCTCGAGGAGGAGGAGCGATGAGCAGAATCGGTCGCCGCACCGAGCGGTGGTTCCTCGGCCTCGTGATGGCGATCCTCGCGTTCATGGTCGAACGCCGCGTCCTGCGCGCCCTCAAGCGCTCTCGCTAGCGCCGTCGCGCTACCGCTGTCCGCCGCGCGGCCAGATGAAGTCCGCGATCAGCAGGCCGCTGAACACGGCCGCTGCGATTCCGAGCGTCGTCCCGAGCCAGTCCGGTGCGGACGTGGTCGACGCGGCGAAACCGACCGCGATGATCGAGGCCGATGCCCCGGCGGCGAGGCAGAGCCGGCGAACGGAGCGGCGGATCGTCGTCTCGAGCGAGGAGATCGCCGGCAGGTCGATCTCGAGCCGGCGGCCCGGACGCGCGCCGGCCATCCGCTCGGCCGCCTGGACGAACCGCCGCACGCGGAGCATCGCCTTCTGCCCCTCGTAGAAGACACGTGTCGGGTCGGCGGAGTGGCGGAGCCGCTCGGCCAGCATCTTGAGGACGAACGGGCCGACGACCGAGAGAGGGTCGAGCTCGGCGTCGAGCGTCGTCGCCGCGAGCTGCATCTGCGCGAGCGCCTTGCCCGTCAACGCGAGCGCCGCCGGCAGCCGGAGGTCGTGGCGAGCCGCGATCTGCGTGATCGACTGCATCAGCGGCCCGAGCTCGAGCTCCTGCAGCGACTGCCCGCGCACGCCCGCGAACAGGTTCGAGATCTCGAGCTCGAACTGGGGCATGTCGATGTCCGGCCAGCTGTCCCCGCCGGATAGTGACAGCACGATCTCCGCCACGAACTGGTCGTCGCCCTGCCAGAAGGCGGTGACGAGCAGCATCATCTGCTCGCGGAGCTTTGCGTCCAGCTCGCCGACCATCCCGCAGTCGAGGAAGAAGACCTTGCCGTCCGACCAGAGCAGGTTGCCGGGGTGCGGATCGGCGTGGAAGAAGCCGTCGATGAGGATCTGGCGGTAGTACGACTCGATCAGCTGCCGGGCGGCGCCGCGCCGCTCGGGCACGTCCGGCGAGTCCCGGACGTTGACGCCGTCGATGAAGTCGAGCACGAGCAGACGTGACGTCGAGATCTGCGGGATCACGTCCGGAACGGCGAGCTGCGAGTACGGCCGCAGCACCTCGCGAAGCCGGCCGATGTTCGCGGCCTCGCGGCGGAAGTCGAGCTCGCGGTAGAGCGAGTCCGAGAGATGGCGGATCACGGCCGGGATGTCGACGAGCTTCCGCAGGCCGGGGCGGTTCTCGGCCTTGCTCGCGAACAGCTCGAGCAGGCCGAGGTCGCGCATGATCGCCACGCGCGCGCCGCGCCGCTGCACCTTCACGACCACCTTCTGGCCGCTCTCGAGCGTCGCGACGTGCACCTGGCCGATCGTGCCCGCGGCGAGCGGTTCCGGCTCGATCGACTCGAACACGTCCTCCCAGGGCACGCCCAGCTCCTCCTCCATCACCGAGACGACGTCCTCCTCGGTCATGGGCGTCACCTTGTCCTGCAGGGTCGCGAGCTCGTCGATGAACTCAGGCGGGAGCAGGTCGGGCCGTGTCGAGAGGATCTGCCCGAGCTTGGCGAACGTGGGGCCGAGCTCCTCGAGCGCGTTCTTCAGGTTCCGCGCGCGCTCGCGCATCGGCACGTCGGCCGCGCCGCGCTCGCGCAGGCCGTACTTCGCGACGACGCGGCCGATCTCGGCCGCCCGGCCGAGTAGCCGGTCGTCGCCGACCGGGACGGTGCTCACCGGAAGAACCGGCGCTTCTTCTGCGCCTGCTCCTCGACCCGCTGCATGGTGTTGACGATCACGACCGTGCGCCGCGTGCCGTGCGACACACGGTTCGGCACGTTGCCGAGCAGGAACTCCTTGCGACCGCTCATGCCGACGTTGCCGACCACGACCACGTCGACGTCCTCCGTCTCGGCGGCGTCGATGATCGCTTTCGCCGGGTCGTCCCCGACGACGACCGTGCCGAAGCCGCGGTCGCCTGCGAGGTCGCGCGCGTGCCGGACGAGGTCCTCGACCATGGCCACGCTCGTCGTCGCCGGCGGGACGACGACCTGCACGAGCACGAGGTCGGCGCCGAACCGGTTCGCCATCTCGGTCGCGAACCGCACCGCCACCTCGGCCGTTTCCGACCGGTCGGTCGCGACCAGCACACGGCCCACCATCGACGACTTCTCTCCGCTCATGTCCTCAATTCTCCCCTACCCCGTCACGGGATGCAGGATCAGCGGCCCTTGAACTCCGGCGGCCGCTTCTCGAGGAACGCGTTCAGGCCTTCCTTCGCGTCCTCGGAAGCGAGCGCGAGGCAGAGGAGACGCCGCTCGTAGTCGAGCCCGAACGTCAGCGGGCCCTCGTGCGCGCGGTTGACGGCTTCCTTGGCGAGCCGGCTCGCGACCGGGCCGCGGGCGGCGATCTCCGCCGCGAGCGCCTTCGCGTCCTCGAGCCAGGTCCCGGCCGGGACGACCCGCGCCGCCAGCCCGGCCGCGAGCGCCTCCTGTGCGGTCAGGCGGCGACCGGAGAGGATCACGTCCATCGCCAGCGCCTTTCCGACTGCGTGCGTCAGCCGCTGCGTGCCGCCGGCGCCGGGGAGAAGGCCGAGGGCGGTTTCAGGCTGCCCGAACTGCGCCGTCTCGGAGGCGACGATCAGGTCGCAGCACATCGCAAGCTCGCAGCCGCCGCCGAGGCAGTAGCCGGAGACGGCGGCGACGACCGGCGTCCGGACGGCGCGGAGCTCTGCCCAGCGGTCACGACGCCTCGCATCGAGCATGTCCATCGCGGTCGCGGTCGCGAGCTCGCCGATGTCGGCGCCGGCGGCGAATGCCTGCTCCGAGCCCGTGAGGACGATGCAGCGGACAGCGTCGTCGTCGTCGAGCTCGCGCAGCGCCGCGACCAGCTCGGCCACCAGCGGCTCGCTGAGCGCGTTCAGCCGCTCGGGCCGGTTGAGCGCCACGGTCGCGATCCCGCGCCCGGGGTCGCGCTCGACGAGGACGAGCCGGTCGGCCTCAGCCATCGCGCTTCCGGTCGACGAAGCCCTTGACCGCGCCCTGCGCCTCGTCGCCGAGCATCGACAGCGCGAGCCAGTCGCGCGCATGGTTGACCGTCTGGTGCCAGGCGAGATCGCGCCAGAAGTTGAGCTGCTGCTTCGCGTAGCGCGTCGTCTGCGGGAGCTTGGCCGCGAGCTGTTCGACGAGGGCGTCCACGGTCGCGTCCAGCTCCGCGGCCGGGACGACGCGGTTCACGAGCCCCCACTCGGCGGCCTTCGCGGCGGGGATCTCCTCGCAGAGCATCACGATCTCGCGGGCGCGCCGCTCGCCGACCATCACCGGCAGCCACTGCGTCGCGCCGCCGGCCGGCACCGAGCCGTGCTCGAGCCCGACGTGGCGGATGTACGCGTCGTCGACCATCACCGCCAGGTCGCAGGCCATCTGCAGCTCGTTGCCGCCGCCGACGCAGATCCCGTTGATCCGTGCGAGTGTCGGCTTGCCGATCTCGCGCAGCTTGTCGTGCATGTCCTTGAAGGCGCCGAACCACTTCCAGTAGGCGGAGGGGTTGCCGAGGTAGTCCGCCTGCCACTCCTTCAGGTCGGCGCCGACGCAGAACGCCCGGCCGGCCCCGGTCACGACGACGACGCGGATGTCGTCGTCCCAGGACGCGTCCTCGGCGGCCCTGGCGAGCTCGCGCAGCATCCGGAAGTCGAACGCGTTCAGCCGCTCCGGCCGGTCGAGCGTGATCGTCGCCCGCGGCGGCGCCTTCTCGTAGACGATGCGCTCGAAGCCGAGCTCGTCCGGCGTGCGCGGCGTGGGTGCCGAGGGCTCCGTCACGAGGGAAGCTTATGGTTGGCCGATGTCCGCCGGGAGCGCCCTCGCGGTCACGCTGTCTCTCGCCGCCGGGCTCGGTGGCTCCGTGCAGGCCGCCGTCATGGGCAAGCTCGGCGACCGCGTCGGCATCTTCGGCGCCGTCGCGTTCTCGACGATGATCTCGGCCGTCATCGGCGTCACGGCGCTCCTGGTCGTGAGTCGGAGCTTCAGCGGGATCGGAGCTGCCGCCCGTCAGCCGCTCTGGCTCTGGACCGGCGGCATGTTGAGCGCCTTCATCATCCTCGCGATCACCGTCGGGCCGCCGCGGATCGGAGTCGCGGCGACGATCGCGCTCGTGATCGCCGGCAACCTCGCGATGGCGGCGCTGATCGACCGCTACGGGCTGCTCGGGCAGAAGAGCATTCCGCTCAACTGGCCACGCGTGCTCGGCATCCTGCTGCTCGCAGCCGGCGCCGCGCTCACGCTCCGCCGCTAGGCGACGGTCTAGTCGGCGGCGAGCGGAACGAGGCGGAACTCGTCCACGTCGACCAGGCCCTGGTCGGTCAGCTTCAGGATCGGGATCACCGAGAGCGCGAGGAACGCAAGCGCCTGAACGGCGAGTCGACCGTGCAGCCGAGCTCGGCGAGCGCCCGCGACGCACTCGCGTGACTGCTCGACGACCTCGGCGGCCGGCGCCTCGGACAGCAGCCCGGCGACGGGCAGCGGCAGCTCGGCGCGCACGCCGCGGCTCTCGACGACGACGAGCCCGCCGCCGAGCTCGCCGAGCCGCGCGACGGCCCGCGCGATGTCGTCGTCGTCGACGCCGACGCACGACGATGTTGTGCGCGTCGTGGGCGACCGTCGACGCGAACGCGCCCGCGCTGCAGGCCGAACCCGCGGACGAAGCCGAGCCCGATCCGGCCCGTTCCGTGGTGGCGCTCGACGACGGCGACCTTGGCGAGGTCGCGCGCCGGGATCGGCGACCGCGAACCCGTGCTCGACCGTCAGGTCCTCGATGCAGCGCGTCGGTGACGAGCTGGCCGGGGACGAGTCTCGATCACGCGCGCCTGGCCGCCCGGTCGAGGGAACGTGGAAGTCGTTCGAGCCGACGGGCGCGACGTGCACCGTCTGCGCTTGCACCCAGTCGGGCACGACCGGGCGCGGGAACTCGACCACGTGGCCGCCCCGACTTCAGCACGAGCTCCGGGACGAACCGCTCGAGGTCGGCGAAGCAGCAGCAGATCGGCCGGTAGCCGGGCGCGATCGCGCCCGAGTCGGTCGAGGCCGTGGCACGTGGCCGGGTTGCAGCGTGGCCATCACCAGCGCGTCCTCGGGAGACGACGCCGAGCGCGACCGCGTCGCGGCACGATCGGTTCGACGTGGCCCTCCCGGACGACGAAGTCGGGCTCGCGGTCGTCGGTGCAGAACGCGCAGCGCTCGCGGCCCGAACTCGCGCCACGAGCGGCAGCGAGCGCGCGCAGGTTGCGCGCGATCGAGGCCTCGCGGATCAGCACCCACATGCGGCCCGCGGCGCTTCCCGGCCCTCCTCGAGCGTGTACGCCTCGTGGTCGGAGCGGATGCCGGCGGCCAGCGTACGCCTGCAGGTCGCCTGCCGAGCACGCCGGGGGCGTGACCGTCGACGTGCTCGGCGCCGCGCAGCTCGAGCTTGCGCCAGCTCGGCCTCGTCGCCGGCGATGACGCCGGGGAAGTTCATCATCTCGGCGAGCGCCGAGCACGTGCCGCCGGCGAAGCAGCGCCCTGCGAGGTCGCCGAGCGTCAGCGGGCGGCGCGGCGACTCGAACGCGGACGCGGGCACGCACGACGAGGCCATGACCCAGACGTCGAGCGGCAGTCCCGTCGCAGACGTCGAGCAGCCAGTGGACGCCGTCCGTCCCGAGCACGTTCGCGATCTCGTGCGGGTCGGCGACGACCGCGGTCGTGCCGAGCGGCAGCACGAGCCGCGCGAACTCGTCGACGATCAGCTTCGACGACTCGATGTGCACGTGCGCGTCGATGAAGCCCGGCACGACGTACCGACCCGACGCGTCGAGCCGCTCGCCGCCCGTCGTAGCTCGCCGAGCCCGGCGACGTAGCCGTCGGCGACGGCGACGTCGACGTCGAGCCACTCGCGCGTGAACACCGACAGGACACGGCCGCCCCGACACGAGGTCGGCGGGCTCGTCGCCGCGAGCGACGGCGATGCGGCGCGCGAGGCTCATCAGACCGACGATGTCGTCGGGCCGGACGGGAACCCGGGTGAGCTCGCGCCCGCTCGCCGCGCGCAGCGCGGAGACGACGGCGGCCGTCGAGACGATCGTGGGCGGCTCGCCGACGCCCTTCAGCCCGTACGGCGCGCCGGGTCGCCGGGTCCTCGACGAGCTCGGCTGTGAGCGGCGGCACGTCGAGGAAGGTCGGGATCAGGTAGTCGGTGAAGCTCGCGTTCGTGATCAGGCCGTCCCGGGTCTGGATCTCCTCCATCAGCGCGAGCCCGATTCCCTGCGCCGTGCCGCCCTCGATCTGGCCGTGGACGGCCTGCGGGTTGAGCGCCTTGCCGACGTCCTGCGCCGTCCCGATCCAGACGAGCCGCGTCAGGCCGAGCTCGACGTCGACCTCCGCCACGACGCGCATGCGCCGCGCAGGCGAAGCGAGACGTGCGACGGGCCCGTCCGGTGATCTGACCCGTCTCCGGGATCGAGCGGCCAGCGTCCGCGAGATGCCGGTAGACGCGCTCGACGTCGACCTCGCCGCCGCTGTGCGCCGGTGCTCCTCGAGCGCAGCGCCCGGCACGCGAGCTGGACGGCGCCGGCCGCCATCCACGTCATGCGCGACGCGGACGCAGAGCCTGCGGAGCCGACTCCGACCGTCGATCCGCGGGCGCGAGCGACGACGTCGTCGACGCCGAGCTCGGTTCGCGCCACCTGGAGCATCGATCGCTCGACGACGCCCTGCCCGACCTCGGCCGCCGCGCAGTCGACCTCGGCCCGAGGCTCGCCGCCGACGACCGAAGAGCCGAACACGGGCGGCGCAGGAGTCGTCGAACCCCTCCGAGTAGCAGATGTTCTTGAAGCCGACCGCGAAGCCGATGCCGCGGCGGACGCCCTGGCCGTGCGTGGTGTTGCCGGAACCGCCGGGCAGCCGCATCGGGTCGCGCGGGAGCTCCTCCGGCTCGGGCGGGTCGAGCGCGGCCGCTCGAGCGAATGACCTCCGCGACCGGGAACGCGCCGGTGATCGCCTGGCCCGTCGGCAGCACGTCGCCGGACTCGAGCGCGTTCAGGAGCCGCAGCTCGACCGGGATCGATGTCGAGCGCCGCGGCGAGCCTGTCCATCTGCGCCTCGTGGGCGAAGCAGGTCTGCACGGCGCCGAAGCCGCGCATCGCGCCGCAGGGCGGGTTGTTCGAGTAGACGACGGTAGCCCTCGATCAGCGCGTTGTCGCACGCGGTACGGCCCGCACGGCGAACGCGCAGGCATTCGCGACGACCGCGGTCGAGCTCGAGGCGTAGGCCCCGCCGTCGAGCAGGATCCGCATGCGGACGTTCACGAGCCGCCCGTCGAGCGTCGCGCGGTGCTCGGCCCAGATCCGCGCCGGGTGGCGGTGCACGTGGCCCGTGAACGACTCCTCGCGGCTGTAGACGATCTTGACCGGCCGGGACGTGTGCAGCGCGAGCAGCGCGCCGTGGATCTGCATCGACAGGTCCTCGCGGCCGCCGAACGCGCCGCCGACCCCGCCGAGGTGGATGCGCACCTGCTCCGGCTGGAGCCCGAGGCAGGGCGCGACCTGGTCGCGGTCGACGTGGAGCCATTGCGTGGCGACGTAGATGTCGACGCCGCCCTCCCCGTCCGGCACGGCGAGCCCCGACTCCGGCCCGAGGAACGCCTGGTCCTGCGTCCCGACCTCGTAGACGCCCTCGACGCTCACGTCGCCCGTCGTCTCGGGATCGCCGTGGCGGACGCCATCGACCTGATCACGTTCGGACGCGGATCGTCGAGGTAGCCGTGCCCGGCGGTCGGCCGGCCGCGGTGGAGCGGCTCCTGCTCGGTCGCGCGCTCGGGGTCGACCACGGGCTCGAGCGGCTCGTAGTCGACGACGATCGCCGCTGCAGCGCGCCTGCGCCTGCTCGGGATGCTCGGCTGCGACGACGCGACCGCCTCGCCGAAGTAGCGGACGCGGTCGATCGCGAGCACCGGCTGATCCGGGAACTCGAGCCCGTAGTGCTTGTCGCCCGGGGACGTCCTCGTGCGTGAGCACCGCATGGACCCCTGCCATCGTCACCGCCTCGGAGATGTCGATCCCGCGGATTCGCGCGTGCGCGTGCGGGCTGCGGAGCGTGTGCCCCCAGAGCATTCCCGCCGCCACCAGGTCGCTCGAGTACGCGAACTCGCCGGTCGTCTTCGGAATCCCATCGACTCGCGCGACGCTCTCGCCGACCCGGCCGAGCTCGAGGCTGGACTTGCCGGCAGCGCTCCCGGGCAAAGCCCGGCAGCGCGCCACAGACGGGGGCGCGGCGGTGCTCACGAGCCGGCCGCCAGCCTGACGGCTTCGAGGATCTTCTGGTACCCCGTGCAGCGGCAGAGATTGCCGGAGAGGGCCTCGCGGATCTCGTCGTCGGAAGGCCCCTGTGTTCGGCGGAGCAGGTCGGCCGCGGCGACGACGAGCCCGGGCGTGCAGAAGCCGCACTGGACGGCCCCCGCCTGGACGAAGGCGTCCTGCACCGGATGGAGCTCGCCCTCCTCGCCCGCAAGCCCCTCGACGGTCACGACGTCGTGCCCGTCCGCCTGCGCGGCGAGGACGAGGCAGGAGCAGACGAGCTGCCCGTCGAGCAGGACCGAGCACGAGCCGCACTCGCCCTGCTCGCAGGCGTTCTTCGACCCGGGCAGCCCGAGCCGCTCGCGGAGCGCGAAGAGCAGGCTCTCGCCGGGCCAGACGTCGGCCTCGCGCCGGTCGCCGTTGACGGTCAGCTTCGATCCTCATGCGCGACGCCTCCGATTTCGTCACACATGCGTCTCCAGACACGTGACGAATTCCCGCGCTACGCTCAAAAACGGGGGCAAAGGGGCCGGAGGCCCCGGGGGAAACCGACAGAGCGTTCATGCCGCGAGGCACCGGTCGAGGCCGCGCGCGGTCAGGACGCGCAGGGCATGGCGGCGGTAGGCGGCCGTACCGCGGACGTCGTCGATCGGGCTCGCGGCCGAGGCGACGAGTGCCGGGAATCCCTCGGCGTCGGCGAGCGGCGCGCGCACGAGCGCAGGCACGGGGCCGGCCGAGCCGAACGCGGCGCGAAGCTCGCCGCGCTCGCGGTCGGCGGACACGGCCAGCGAGCACACGGCGATCACCATCGCGTTCCGCGGGCCGACCTTCATGAACGTCTGCGGCGCGCCCGACGGCCGGACGAGCACCGCGACGATCAGCTCCTCCGACGCGAGCGCGTTCCGTTTCGGCCCGAGCAGGAACCGGTCGAGCGCGATCCGGCGTGTCCCACCGGTATTCGCGACCTCGACCTCGGCGTCCTCGACGAGAAGCGGCGGCAGCGAGTCGCCGGCAGGCGAAGCCGTGCCGAGGTTCCCGCCCAGGGTCCCGCGGTTGCGGATCTGCGGCGAGCCGACGGTCCGCGATGCCTCGGCGAGCGCCGGCAGCAGCGAGCGCAGCGGCTCCGCCATCGCCTCGGCATAGGTCAGCCCGGCGCCGAGCCTGAGCAGTCCGTCCTCGTGCGAGAAGCCGCGCAACTCGGCCACCTCGCCCAGGTTCAGGATCACGTCTGGCCGGCGCCGGTCGAAGTTGAGCTCGACCATCAGGTCGGTCCCGCCTGCGATCGGCACGGAGCCGGGATGCTCGGCCTTCAGCTGGAGCGCCTCGTCGAGCGAGCGCGGCGTCAGGACGTCCATCGAGTCACGTTATCGCTCCTCCCGCACGTACGGCACCCCGAGAGCCGCCGGCGCACCGACCCGCCGCTTGGCCCAGCCGGTGGCGATGATGACGAGGACGACGATCGTCGTGATGTAGGGGAGCGCGTTCAGGAACTCCGGCGTCCGGAAGAACATGGGGATCACGGTGTAGTTGCGGGCCTGGATCGCCGCGGGCAGCCCGCCGGAGAGGCCGCCGAACAGCCAGGCTCCGACGAGGCAAAGCTCGGCGCGCCAGAACGAGAAGATCACGAGCGCGACCGCGATCCAGCCCGCACCGCCGACCAGCGAGTCGCCGGACGTCCAGCCCGCCGTGATCGAGAGGCTGTAGCACGAGCCCGCGACCCCCGCGAGCGCCCCGCCGACTAGGACGTGCACGTAGCGGTAGCGCGTGACGCTGATCCCCATCGTGTCCGCCGCGTCGGGCGACTCGCCGACCGCGCGCACGTTCAGGCCGAACCGCGTCCGCGCGAGATAGAACGCGATGACGCCGGTGAGCACGATCGACGCGTAGACGAGCGCGGACTGGTGGAAGAGCACGGGGCCGATCACGGGTAGGTCGGCGCCGCCGAAGAGGTCGATCTGCCCGAACTGGTGCTTGGGCGGGACGTCGGCGAGACCGAGGTCGTTGCCCAGGTACGCGGACAACCCGAGGCCGCCCGCGAAGATCGTCAGCGCCAGGCCGGTGACGATCTGGCTCGCGCGCAGCGACACGCAGAGGACCGCCACGATCGCCGCCATCACGAGCCCGGCGAGCGCAGCCGTGAGCACGGCGAGCACGAGCGCGACATCGGCCGGGCCGGGAGCGCGCTGCGAGGCCCAGAACCCCATCACGGCCCCGACCAGCATCATCCCCTCGACGCCGAGGTTGATCACCCCGGAGCGCTCCGCGAGCAGCTCGCCGAGCGCGGCGAAGAGGATCGGCGTGCCGTAGAGCACCGCCTGCGCGAGCACGATCACGAGGAACGAGTTGTTGATCATGTCGTTGGCCCGGACGCGGCCGGCTGGGTCTCCTCAGCGACGCGCGGAGGGCCGCCGAAGCGGACGCGGTAGCGGATCAAGAGCTCGCCCCCGAGCGTGCAGAAGAGGATGATCCCCTGCATCACGCCGACGAGTCCGGACGGGAAGTCGGGCCCTTGCAGGAACAGTCCGGCGTTCTGCAGGCCGCCGAGAAGCACGCCGACGAGGCAGACGGCGAACGGGTTGTAGCGGGCCAGCGCTGCGACGACGATGCCGGCGTAGCCGTAGTTCGCGCCCTGGAGCCCCTGGGGGCTCGCGTCCAGGACGTGCGAGAAATCCCCGACCTGGCTGGCGCCGCCGAGCCCCGCGACCGCGCCGGAGATGCCCATCACGGCCAGGATCTTCCGGCGCGTGCGCATCCCGGCGTAGCGAGCCGCCTGCGGCGAGTCGCCGATCACGTTCATCTCGAAGCCGAACCGCGTCGAGCGGAACAGGAACGCGAGCCCGGTCGCGACGCCGATCGCGAGCAGGAAGCCGAACGGGACGGTGATGCCGAACGGTGTCCAGGCAGGCCAGAACTGGCCGTCCGCGAGCGGGACCGCCTGCGGGAACGAGCGCGCCTGCTCCGTCGAGACGTCGCGCCAGGGGGAGGCACTGTCGAAGATGAGGTACGTGAGCAGCTGTCCGGCGACGTAGTTGAGCATCAGCGTCGTCAGGATCTCGCTCGTCCGTGCGAATGCCTTGAGCACGCCCGCGATCAGCGCCCAGAGCGCACCGCCGGCCGCCGAGCAGGCGCACATGAACACGATCGTGAAGACGATGCCGTGGTGCGGGCCGAGCCAGATCGCGGCGCCGGCGCCGCAGATGGCGCCGATGTACAGCTGACCTTCGGCGCCGATGTTGTAGAGCCGCATGCGGAAGGCGACGGACGCGGCGAGCCCCGTGAAGAGGAGCGGCGTCGCCGACTGCAGGGTCGCGGTCCAGGCAGCGCTGCCGAGAAAGGCCGCGTCGAAGATGCGCCGGTAGGTCGTGATCGGCTCGTGCCCGGTCGCCGCGAGCACGGCGGCCATGACCAGGAAGGCGATGCCGACCGAGGCGAACGGCACGGCGACCGACAGCCACAGAGGCTGCTCCAGCCGGCGCTCGACGCGGACCCTCGCCACTAACGCTCGCCTCCTGCCATCGCCAGCCCGATCTCCTCGACGGTCGCCAGATCGGGATCGAACTCGCCCGTCAGCTCGCCCTCGTACATGACGACGACGCGATCGGAGAGCGCGAGGATCTCGTCGAGGTCCTCGCTGATCAGCAGCACGCCGACGCCGTCGTGGGCAGCCTGGCGCAGGTAGGCGTGGACGGTCTCGATCGCGCCCACGTCGAGCCCGCGCGTGGGCGACGCGGCGATCAGCACCTTCGGCTTGCCCGCGAATTCCCGGCCGAGCACGAGCTTCTGGAGGTTCCCACCGGAGAGGTCGCGTGCCTTGAGGTGCGGTCCCGGCGTAGCCACCGAGTAGTGGTGGATGAGCTCGCGCGCGTGCTGGTGCACGCTGCGCCAGAGGACGATCGGGCCCCACGAGTGGGTCCCACCCCGGTACGACTTGAGCACGGCGTTCTCGGAGATGCTGCGGCTGGGGGCGACGGCGGTCCCGAGCCGGTCCTCCGGGACGTGGGCGACACCGGCCGCGATCGCCGAGCGCGGGTCGCTCGAGCGCAGCTTGCGCCCCTCCACGAGCACGTCTCCCGACGCCGGCGGGCGGATGCCCGTGATCGCCTCGGCGAGCTCGCGCTGCCCGTTGCCGGCTACTCCGGCGACGCCGACGATCTCCCCGTGTCGCACGGACAGCGAGACGCCTTTGACGGCGTCGCTTCCGCGGTCGCCCCGCACCTGCAGGTCGAGGACCTCGAGCGCGACGTCGACGCCATGCGGCGTCTCGCGCTCGGCCCGAGCCGCGAGCTCGACCTGCCGGCCCACCATGAGCGCCGCGAGCTCGCGCGGCGACGCGCCGGCGGTGTCGACGGTCGCGATCGAGCGGCCGCCCCGGAGCACCGTGACCCGGTCCGAGACGGCCTTCACCTCGTTCAGCTTGTGCGAGATGAAGATCACCGTCCGTCCCTCGGCTGCCATCGCGCGCAGCGTCTCGAACAACCCGTTCGCCTCCTGCGGCGTCAGCACGGCGGTCGGCTCGTCGAGGATCAGGATCTTCGCGTCGCGGTACAGCGCCTTCAGGATCTCGACGCGCTGCTGCTCGCCGACCGAGAGCTGCCAGATCCGCGCGCGCGGGTCGACGGAGAGCGAGTAGCGCTCGCCGAGCTCGACGACGCGCCGTTCGATCGCGCGCTGGTTGATGAGGAACCGGTTGCCCTCGTGCCGGTGGTCCCCGAGGACGACGTTCTCGGCGACGGTGAACGGCGGCACGAGCCGGAAGTGCTGGTGCACCATGCAGATCCCGGCGTCGAGCGCGTCGCGCGGGTTGTGGAAGTGCACGGGCTCGCCGTACAGCTCGATCTCGCCGGCGTCCGGCCGGTAGAGACCCGTGAGGATGTTCGAGAGCGTGCTCTTGCCGGCGCCGTTCTCCCCGAGCAGCGCGTGGACCTCGCCGGGGGCAGCTTCGAAGCCGACCCCGTCGTTCGCGAGCACGCCGGGGAAGTGCTTCGTGATCCCCCGCATCGCGACAGCGGCAGAGGCGCCGGGATCACCGGCGCCTCTGCCTGTAGGGACGGAGCTGGGGGCCTGCTCCCCCACCCGGCTAGCCGGGCGGCTGGACGTGGGAGACGGTGCCGATCACGCCCTTCACGAGCCACTGCATCGAGTAGAGCGCGTTGATCCCCGCTTTGGTGCTTGGGTCGAGGCACTTGCCCTTGGGGATCTTGAGCTTGCCGGCCTGGTCGTAGACCGGGCCGCAGAACTCGTTGAACGTGTGGTTCACGATCGCCTTCTCCTTCGCGGCGATCAGCGCCTTCGTCTTCGCCGTCACGGACGGCCCGTACGGCGCCAGCTTCGTGAAGCCGTCGTTGATCGAGCCGTAGTAGAACCCGGTCTTCCAGGTGCCGTTCATCGCGGCCTTCACGCGCCGCAGGTAGTAGAGGCCCCAGTTGTAGACGGAGGCAGTCAGCCACTGCTTCGGCGCGAACTTCTTCGCGTTCGAGTCGTAGCCCGCCCACGGGATCCCGTGCTTCTCGGCGTAGACGCCCGCCGCGGGGCTGTCGACGTTCTGGCCGAGCACGTCGGCGCCGGACGCGACGAGGTTGGCCGCCGCGGCCGTCTCCTTCGGGGGCGAGTACCACGCGTTCGTCCAGATGATCTTCACCTTCGCGCCCGGGTGCGTCGCCTGGGCGCCCAGCGTGAACGCGTTCGTATGCCGGACGACCTCACCGGTCCCGAACGGGACGACGTAGCCGATCACGCCCTTCTTCGTGGCCGCGCCCGCCGCCATCCCGGACAGGTAAATCGTGTCCTCGGCCGACCCGAAGTACTCGGCCTGGTTCTTCTCGACCAGCGACCCGGTCGCCTGCTCGAAGATGACCTTCGGGTACTTCTTCCAGAGCTGCCCGTTGACGCCGAACTCGAGCATCCCGAACGAGGTCGCGAAGATCATGTTGTAGCCGTCGCGGACGAGTCCGGCGACGACCTGCGGGACCTGGGCGTTCGAGAAGATGTTCTCCTTGTACGTCGTCTGCACCTTGTTGCCGAGCATCTTCTGGACGTAGAGCCTGCCGGCATCGTGGGCCTGCGACCAGCCGCCGTCGTTGTGCGGACCCGGATAGATCCACGCCACCTTGAACGGGGTCGCCTTCGGCCTGGCGGCCACCGACGTCGCCAGTCCGAGCGCGGCTACGCCGAGCAAGGCGACAACCCCCACGAAGAGGGCCTTGCGCTTCCTCATCATTTCCTCCCCTGTCGACACTCCGCTCGCCGTCGCGATCGACGGAAGCCCGACTATACGACCCGAACGCCGCGGCGGCTAGAGGGTGAGGCGCATCTCGTGCTGGCGCACCTCGGCGCGTGCGCCGAGACGCTCACAGGCGAGCGACGGAGGCTCTCCGGCGGGGGCATTCAGGAGCCTGAAGCCGCCGTTCTCGCTCGCGACCGTGGCCAGCAGAGCCTCTGCCGCGTCGGCATCGCGGGCAGCGATCTGGATCACTCCGGGCGGTCCGCCCTCGGCTTCCGGCCGGGGGCGGTAGACGAGCGCGCCGCCTGTCTCGCCGTCCCGCTCGACGACGAGGCCCTCGAGCTCGAGCCCGCGCGGACGCCAGCGCTCGAGCGTCTCGTCGGCCCGCTGCCAGGGCTCCGGGCTCGGCCGGTTGGCGGCGATCCAGGCGTGTGCGTCCGCCTCGGGCGTGACGCTCGTCCCGTCCGCGGGCGCCGGGGATCCGTCGAGCGCCCAGACGACGAGGTTCCGCTCGACCCGGAAGCCGAGCTTCTCGTAGAGCGCACGGGCGCCGGCGTTGTCCTCGAGCACCTCGAGTCGCAGGCTCGTCACGTCACGACCGCGTGCTTCGTCGATCGCCGCCGACAGCGCGGCGGCGCCGAGCCCCTGACGTCTCCGTTCGGGAACCGTGCCCATGCCGCCGACCCAGCCCTCGTCGCCTCGAATCGCGAGGAACGCGAACGCAGCCGGCTCACCGTCGTCGAGCGCCACCCGGGACGCGGCGAGATGGATGTCGCAGACCGCGATCGTGAACTCGAGCGCGGCCCGGTCGAGGCGAAGCGGCACGGCGTAGTCGGAGTACGCCTCGTTGAAGAGTCGGACGAGCGCGTCGAAGCCGATCGAGTCCGCAGGGACGAGCCGCACGGCCGACGATGATACGGTCGCCGGCATGGCACGCGTGCTGCTCGCGAACGCGTACGTGGCGACGATGGACGACGCGGGCGGCGAGCACGACGGCGGCTGGGTGCTCCTCGCGGACGGGCTCGTCGAGGCGGTGGGCGCTGGCACGCCGCCCGACGCCGAGGAGCGGGTCGACCTCGCGGGCGCGCTCGTCACACCCGGGCTCGTCAACACGCACCATCACCTGTACCAGACGCTCACGCGCGCCCGCGCGCAGCAGGCGGACCTGTTCACGTGGCTGCGCGAGCTGTACCCGGTCTGGGCCGGCATCGACGCCGAGGCCGAGTACGCCGCTGCGCGGACCGGCCTCGCCGAGCTGGCGCTGTCCGGCTGCTCGACCGTCTTCGACCACCACTACGTCTTCCCGCGCGGCCGCACCGGCCTGGTCGAGGCGGAGATCGAGGCGGCACGTGAGCTCGGCGTGCGGTTCGTCGCCTCACGAGGGTCGATGGATCTCGGCGAGTCCGACGGCGGCCTCCCGCCCGACGAGCTCGTCGAGGAGATCGACGACGTCCTCTCCGACACCGAGCGCCTGGCGGGGCTCGCCGACGGCGACCTCCTGCACCTCGCGGTCGCGCCGTGCTCGCCGTTCTCGGTGACGAAGGAGCTGATGGTCGAGTCGGCCGCGCTCGCCCGCCGGCTCGGGCTGCAGCTCCACACGCACCTGGCCGAGACGGCGGAGGAGGAGGACTACTGCCGCGAGCTGTACGGCTGCACCCCGGTCGAGTACCTTGGGCAGCTCGGCTGGACGGCCGGCGACGTCTGGTGCGCGCACTGCGTCCACCTGTCCGACGCAGACGTGGCCACCTTCGCCCGGGAGGGCGTCGGCGTCGCGCACTGCCCGACGTCGAACCTGCGGCTCGGCGCCGGTGTCGCGCGCACGCGGGATCTTCTCGACGCGGGAGTGCGCGTCGGGCTCGGCGTCGACGGCTCGGCGTCGAACGAGCGCAGCGACCTCTGCTTCGAGGTCAAGCAGGCGCTCCTCGCGGCGCGAGGTCGGGGCGGCCCGGAGGCGATGACGGCGCGCGAGGCCCTGCGGCTCGGCACGCGTGGCGGCGCCAGCGTCCTCGGCCGCGACGACATCGGCTCGCTCGAGCCCGGCAAGCGGGCGGACGTCGCGGTCTGGCGGACGGACGGCCTCGAGCTCGGCGGTGCCGACGATCTCGTCGCCGGCTTCGTCCTCTCGGCGCCACACCGCGTCGACCGGCTGTACGTCGGCGGCGAGGAGGTCGTGCGCGACGGGCACCTCGTCCGGGCCGACGAGGCCGAGATCGCCCGCCTCCATCGGGTGCAGGCGCGAAGATTCGCCAGCCGATGACGATCTCGACGCATGTGCTCGACACCGAACGCGGCCTGCCGGCGGCAGGCGTGCGCGTCGAGCTGTACCGCGGCGACGAGGCGATCGGATCGGCCGTGACCGACGCGGACGGGCGCGTCGCCGACCTGTCCGGGGGACAGTCCCTCGGACCTGGCTCCTACCGCCTCGTCTTCGTCCGCCCGCCCTCCCGCTTCTTCCGCCGCGTCGAGCTGGAGATCGACCTCGACGACGCCGATCGCCACTACCACGTCCCGCTGCTCGTCTCCCCGTACTCGTGCGCGAGCTACCGCGGCAGCTGAGCGCCGACGAGCTGGCGGAGCTGTTCGAGGGACGAACGCGCTTCGTCGAGCGCCTCGCGACCGAGCCCGATCCACTCGTCCGCGCGGAAACGCTCGTGCACGAATTGCCGCACGACGAGAAGGTCGAGGTCCTGGCGGCACATCCGGCGATCGGCCAGCGCGCCGGCCTCTCCGCCCGCTCGGCGGCCGAGCAGGGCTCCGACGACGACCCGGACGTGCTCGCCGAGCTGGCCCGTCTGAACGCCGAGTACGAGGAGCGACACGGCTTCCGCTTCGTCGTCTTCGTGAACCGGCGTCCGAAGTCGGAGATCCTCGAGGTGCTGCGTGAGCGCCTGCCCGAACCCGACCGACGAGGAGCTCGAGACGGCGCTCTCCGAGCTCGTCGCGATCGCGGAAGACCGCTGGCGGCGCGGATGATCGTCGCGCTCGACTCCTATGCCTCGGGCTGGCTCGACCTCGTCTTCCGCTGGTTCCACGTGACCGCGGCGATCGTCTGGATCGGCACCTCGTTCTACTTCGTCGCGCTCGACCAGCACCTGCACGAGCCGCGCGAAGAACGCGACCGGGAGCGCGGCGTGGGCGGCGAGTCGTGGGAGATCCACGGCGGCGGCTTCTACCGGATCGAGAAGTTCCGGGTCGCGCCGCCGCAGCTCCCGAAGCCGCTGCACTGGTACAAGTGGGAGGCGTACTGGACGTGGCTGACGGGCTTCGTGCTGCTCGTCGTCCTCTACTACCTGCAGGCGGACACGGCCCTGATCGATCGGTCCGTCGCGGACCTGTCGACCTGGGAGGCGGTCGCGATCTCGCTCGGCGGGATCGCGCTCGCGTGGGTCGTCTACGACGCGCTCTGCCGGACGATCGGGCGGCGGAGCGACGCCGCGCTGGCCGTGTGCATGCTCGGCCTGACGACGCTCGCGGCCTGGGGCTCATCGCAGCTCTTCGCGCCGCGCGCCGCGTACCTCCAGGTCGGCGCGATGCTCGGCACGATCATGGCCGCAAACGTCTTCTTCGTGATCATCCCGGCGCACTGGGAGCTCGTCCGGGCGAAGGAGGAGGGTCGCGAGCCCGACCCGGACGCAAACCGGCGCGGCAAGCAGCGCTCGGTGCACAACAACTACCTGACGCTGCCCGTGCTGTTCACGATGCTCGCGGCGCACTTCCCGTTCACGTACGGGCACGACCACGCGTGGGCCGTGCTCGTGTGCCTGATGGTGATCGGCGCCGCGATCCGGCATTACTTCAACAACCGCCATGCAGGCCGGACGCTGTGGTGGATCCCGGTGGGGGCGGCCGCCGGGATCGCGGCGATCGCGGTCTGGATCCGGCCCGCGTCGACCGCGCCGGCCGCCGGCTCGACGACCGTGACGTTCGCGCAGGTCCGCCCGATCGTCGCCGCTCGGTGCGCCGCGTGCCATTCGATGCACCCGACGCTCGTCGACACCGCGCCGCTCGGCATCGTCTTCGACACGGCGGCGCAGATCCACGCGGAGGCGGGCCGGATCAGGCTGGTCGCCGTCGACACGCACGTCATGCCGCTCGGGAACGCCACGCACATGACGGACGCCGAGCGGAAGCTGCTCGGCGCGTGGATCGCGGCAGGTGCGAAGACGCAGTGAGCATGCCGAGACGCATGGAGCGCACCGTCGTCTCCGACCCCGGAGACCTCCGGTCGGCCTGGGAGGCGAGCGCGCCCGACGTGATCGCGTGGTTCAGGGCGCCGGAGCACGACAGCTACTGGCTCTACCACCGCGACCAGTTCCTCGAGCTGCTGCCGCCGCCGGGTCGCCGGACGCTCGACATCGGCTGCGGTGAAGGCCGCCTGTCCCGCGACCTGAAGCGCCTCGGACACTCGGTCGTCGCTCTGGACGGGTCGCCGACGATGGTCGATGCGGCGCGAGCGGCCGACCCATCGATCGAGACGCAACTCGGCGACGCGGCAGACCTTCCCTTCGAAGACGGATGCGCCGACCTCGTCGCCCTGTTCATGTGCCTGCAGGACATCGAGGACGCGTCCGGCGCTCTCCGCGAGGCGGCGAGGGTGCTCGAGCCCGGCGGCCGCCTCTGCCTCGCCATCGTCCATCCGTTCAACTCCGCCGGGCGCTTCGAGGGTGACGAGCCGGACAGCCCGTTCGTGGTCCGCGGCTCGTACCTGGCGCCGTTCCGCTACCGCGACGAGATGGAGCGCGACGGGCTGGCGGTGACGTTCGAGAGCCAGCACAGGCCGATCGGCTGGTACGTGGACGCGCTCGAAGCCGCGGGCTTCCTCGTCGAGCGGCTCCGCGAGCCCGACGTCCCCGAGTCGGCGATCACGAGGCCGACCCAGCGCCGCTGGCAGCGGCTGCCGCTCTTCCTGCACATCCGCGCCCTTCGCCCGTAGGCTCTGAGCGTGCTCGAGATCACCGTCGCCGAGTTCCGGCTCGTCGCGCGCCTGGAGGAAGAGGGCGCACCGGCGACCGTGGCCGCGTTTCGCGGGCTGCTCCCGCTCGAGTCCAAGCTGATCCAGGCGCGCTGGAGCGGCCAGTCGGCGTGGATCCCGTTCGGCGACCTCGACCTCGGCATCGGCTTCGAGGACCCGACGAGCTACCCGGCCCCCGGCGAGCTGCTCATCTATCCCGGCGGCGCCAGCGAAACGGAGATCCTTTTCCCCTACGGCGACACGTGCTTCGCGAGCAAGGCCGGGCAGCTTGCAGGCAACCACTTCGCCACGGTCGTCGAGGGGATCGAGCATCTGCCCGCGATCGGCGAGCGCGTCCTCTGGCACGGCGCCCAGGCGATCACGTTCGCCGAGCTATAGAAGCAGCGTCCGAGCGGCGTCCTGCAGCGTGCTCACGACCTCCTTCTCCGCAAGTCCGGCTCGCCGGCGCAATTCCTCGAAGGTCTCGAAGCTCGTCAGCACGAGCAGCAGCCCGAGCGCCCGCCGGTCCGTGAGCGTCGGGCCCAGCCGCTCGTGCTCGCGCAAACTCCGCAGCAGGCGTTCGAGCTCACCGCGTCGGTCCGCCAGCTGCCGTTGGACGAGCGCCGCGGCCGACGGATCGACGCGGTTGCGGGGATCTCCATGTTCCTCGTCCAGTCTCTCCCGCAGTGCCGGCCGATCGGATACGAGCAGTGGCTCCGAGACCGCGGGCTCGAGCCGTTCGACGCGCAGGATCGGATCGTGCGTGACGGCGGGCCGCCGAGCCCGTCGCCTGCGCCGGCCGCAGATCGCGAGATCCTGATCGAGCGCGTGCACGCGGGCACAGCCGACGAATGGGCGGAGTTCCTGCAACGCGTCTACCGCCTCGATGCGGGCCCGTGGCTCCAGATGCTGATCGATCGACCCGGCTGGCATCAGTACGTGGCCCGCGAGGCCGGCGAGATCGTCGCGGCGCGCGCGATGTTCATCAACCTGGACGGGATGGCCTGGCTCGGCATGGACGGTCCGGTACCGGGCGTCATGACCGGCGACTACGAACCCGACGCCGCGCTCTGTACGGCGATCGTCGCCGACGGACTCGCCCGGGGCGCCCAGGTGTTTCACACCGACATCGAGGCGCCGTCCGCGGAGATGGACACGCCGCCGTACGAGTACTTCGGACGCCTCGGCTTCCGCCGGCGCTACACGCGAACGCACTGGAGACTCGAGAGCTCTACCTAAACGCGAGCGAGGACTTCGTGACGCGTTCGGAACTTCCCTGTGACGGAACGGGCTCTCCCGTGACGGCGGCGGCGCGAACGTAGAGCACCGCCCGCTTGTCGTGCCCGGCCGCGACGAAGTCCTTCCGCGCCGCGAGCCGGCGCTCCGCGGCGGTGCCCGGCGTCACCATCACGACGCGCGCGCGAGCCAGCTCGGCGTCACCGTCGGGACGCCCGGCGAGCCAGTCGAGGTAGAGGCGCTGCTCGTGCGGCGAGAACGCGTCGAGCGGGTTGCCGATCAGGATCCTGTCGCCCGCGAGCGCGAGCTGTTCCGCGTCGAAGCCGTCGGCCAGGATCGGCGTTCCGTGCGCAACGCGGCCGGCGGCCCGCAGGAGCTGCGGCGTCGCCCCGGCGGACGTCGGCGTTCGGGCGAGTCCGACGATCGCGGCGAGGACGAGCAGGCCCGCCACGGCGCCGGCCGCGTTGCGCGGTGCGGTCAGACGCCACGTCCGCGAGCCCGCCAGCGCCTTCGCGGCCGGGAGCGCGATGAAGAGCACCAGCCACACCTCGTTCCGGCTCGCCCGCGCAGCCGCCACCGCAAGACCTGCGACGACGATGACCTCCCACAGCGCGGGTCGCGAGCGCAGAGCGAGCACGAGCAGCGGGATCGCGACGACGAGGAAGACCAGGTCGAAGGGCGCGTGCAGCGACAGCGGCTGCCACAACCCCTCGCCGCGCGAGGCCGCCTGGCTGCCCACGACGCCGCTGTAGTAGTCGGCCGTCTTCGTGAGCGCCGGCGTCGCGAAGAGCGCGAGCGCCATCCCGGCCAACACGCCGCCGACCACGAGCGGATCCCGACGCAGGCGCGCAAAGAGGAGGTACGCGCCGGCGACGGCGACGCCGAGCAGGACACCCCCGTGCAGGTTCGACCAGAGCGCGACCAGCGGGACGAGCAGCCACACGCGCCGCGACGGTCGCCGGGCCTCCTCCCGGAGCAGCAGCACGAGCAGTGGGAAGAGCGCGAGCGAGAAGAGCTGCGAGCGGACGACGAGGAGCGCCGGAGCGGCCGCGAACGCGGTCAGCATCAGGACGAGGGCGGCGGGAGCGTCGGCGACACCGGCGCGGCGCATGTCCGTCGAGACGCACCAGAGGCAGGCGACGACGGCGGCGACCTGGGCGACCACGAGCCCGCGCGACCCGAGGGAGGCTTGCAGCGAGTGGAACACGAGCTCGCCCAGAACGGGAACGTTGTGCCAGCCTGCCGATGCCGCCGCCGCGAACGGGACGCCGTTCGGGATCGACCAGGTCTGGGCGATGTCCCGGCCGAGAGCGGCCAGCCAGTCCGCGTCCGCACCGACCGTGGCCAGGAGCGCGCAGAGGGACGCCACGAAGCACCCGACGAGAACCGTCAGCCGAACGGGCGCAGGCGAAGCAGCACGCAGGAAGTCCACGCTCCCTCTATCGGCCGCGAGGCCGTCGAAGTTCAGCGTTCGAACAGGGCGGCCTGGCCCTGGCCGACGCCGACGCACAGCGTGGCGAGGCCGTAGCGGCCGTTGCGGCGACGGAGCTCGTGGAGCAGCGTGACGACGAGCCGCGCGCCGCTCATGCCAAGCGGGTGGCCGATTGCGATCGCGCCGCCGTTCACGTTCACCCGTTCGGCGTCGAGCCCGAGGTCGCGGACCACCGCCAGGCTCTGCGAGGCGAACGCCTCGTTCAGCTCGACGAGATCGAGATCGGAGGCGGCGATCCCGGCGCGGCCGAGGAGCTTCCGCACTGCCGGAACCGGGCCGATGCCCATGACCCGCGGGTCGACTCCGGCGACGGCGGACGCGACGAACGAGCCGAGCGGCTCGACGCCGAGCTCCCGTGCGCGCTCCTCGCTCGCGACGACGAGCGCCGCTGCGCCGTCGTTGATCCCGCTCGCGTTCCCCGCGGTGACGGTGCCGCCGGGACGGAACGCCGGCCTGAGCTGCGCGAGCCGCTCGGCGCTCGTGTCCGGCCGCGGGTGCTCGTCGCGGACGACGTCGCCGACGGCGATCAGCTCGTCGTCGAACCGGCCGGCCTCGCTCGCCGCCGCCCAGCGCCGCTGGGACTCGAGCGCGAAGGCGTCCTGGTCCTCGCGCGAGACCTGCCAGCGCTCGGCGACGTTCTCACCCGTCTCGCCCATCGACTCGAGCGGGAACATCTCCTCCATTCGCGGGTTCGGGAACCGCCAGCCGAGCGTCGTGTCGTAGGCGACCTGATTGCCGCGAGGAAACGCGTCGGCCGGCTTCGCCATCGCGAGCGGCGCGCGGCTCATCGACTCGACCCCGCCCGCCACGAACAGGTCGCCGTCGCCCGCGGCCACCGCGTGGCACGCGGAGACGACCGCCGCCAGTCCCGAGGCGCAGAGCCGGTTCAAGGTCACGCCCGCCACCGACTCCGGCAGGCCTGCGAGCAGCGCGGCCATGCGCGCAACGTTGCGGTTGTCCTCGCCGGCCTGGTTCGCGCAGCCGAAATGGACGTCCTCGATCTCGCCCGCCGGGATACCGGCGCGCTCGACCGCAGCCGCGATCGCGAGCGCCGCCAGGTCGTCGGGCCGGACGCCCGACAGCGCACCTCCGTACCGCCCGACGGGCGTGCGGACGGCAGACAGGATGACGGCGCGAGTCACGCCGCAAGCCTACTCAGACGAATTCGACCCGGACCGGCTCCGGGAAGGCGCCCAGAGCCTCGGCTCGGCGCAAGAGCTCCTTGACCGCCTGCCGTCCCTCGTCGCCGTAGTCCTGCGTGAGCTCGTTCACGTACATGCCGACGAACCGGTCGGCGAGGTGAGGCTCGAGACCGCGGCTGAACTCCATCGCGTACGCCATCGCCTCGCTGCGGTTCTCGAGACCGGCGCGGATGGAGGCGGCGAGCACGTCCGAGAGCTCGGCCAACGTTTCCTCGCCGAGGTCGCGGCGCGCGACGTTGGCGCCCAGCGGGAGCGGCAGCCCCGTCTCCAGCATCCACCACTCGCCGAGGTCGAGGATCTTGGTGAACCCCTCCGCCTCGTAGGTCAGCTGGCCCTCATGGATCAGGAGGCCGGCGTCGACGGCGCCGGAGCGCACCTCGTCCATGATCTGGTCGAACGGAACCTCGCGGTAGCGGAAGTCGCCGATCGCCATGCGCAGGACGAGGTAGGCGGTGGTCATCCGCCCGGGCACGGCGATCTCGATCTCCGACAGCCGTTCGAGCGGAATCGCCTCGCGCCCGACCACGATCGGCCCGTACCCCGACCCCATGCTGGCCCCGTGCGGGAGCAGGACGTAGCGGTCCTGCACGTAGGGGTAGGTGTGCAGAGAGATCGCGGTCGTCTCCAGGCGACCCTCGAGCGCCCATTCGTTGAGCGTCTGGATGTCGCGGAGGATGTGCCGGAACTCGAAGTCGCGGGTGTCGACACGGCCCGCCGCGAGCGCCCAGAACATGAATGCGTCGTCTGCGTCCGGGCTGTGTCCGAGGCGGATCAGCATCGAGCGCCGGAGGCTAGCAGGGCTTGCCGGGCGCGGTCGCACACAGTTCTGGTCCCATCCCTAACCCCCACCCTCCCGGGGAAGAGCTCACAGAGTACGGCCGGAGGTGTGCCGCAGATGTGCCGATTTTGAGCCGATTCCCCGCGGAGGTCAGGCTTCGCGGAAGAACTCGCGCTCGAGTCGGGGGACGATCTCCTTGCGAGTGAACGGCGCCACGCGTCCCGGGTCGCCTTCCTGCTCCAGCACGCTCACGTCGTCCTCGAGCGCACCGTTCGCGGCGTCGAGCGCGTCGTCGAGCTCGAAGCCCTCGAAGATGTAGTCGTCGGCCCGCGGCTCGTCGCTCTCGCGATGCTGCGGGTTGACCGCACGGCCGACGGCCCAGACGCCGCCCTCCTTGCGCTCGATCCAGAGGACGATGCGTTCGGGCTCACCACCGTCGTCGACGCTGTCGAGCACCCGCTCCGCGTACCGCGCCGAGGCGTCGGACTGCCTCATGGAACAAGGATAGACCACGGATACAATTGGCTCGTGGCGCGCAAGTCGCTCCTCCGAAATCCGTTCTCGTTCCTCTTCGCCACCAAGAGCGCCGAGGAGCGCGTCGGCGTCTACGTCGTCCGCGAGCACAAGCGCGGCCGTAGCCTGAGCGAGATCCTCGACGACCCGTACGTGAAGAACCATTGCACCGATCGGGAGCTCGCGCGCGTCCTCGAGCGGCCAGAGGTCGTCCACGCGTTCGGCGACGACATCGTGGCCGAGCAGGTGCAGGCGCTCGACGGCCCGGCTTCGAGCTAGAGCTCGCGTCCCACGCCGAGCTCGCGGGCGCGTTCGACGGCGACTGCGCCGATCGCCAGGTCCCACGCCGCGATTCCGTTCGACTTGAAGACGACGATGTCGTCGGCCGACTGCCGGCCCTGGACCTGCCCGGACACGACTTCGGCGAGCTCGTGCACCTCGAGCCAGTCGAGCACGCCCTGGGCGACCGGCTCGATCAGGTCGCCCGACTCGATGCGGGCACCCTCCACGGAGTCGCAGCAGACGAAGGCGGCTCTCTGGAGCACGGCGTTGTCGAGCTCCCGGGCCTGCGGACGGTTCGCGCCCGCAGCGCACACGAGCGAACCCGCTCGCAGCCACTCGCCGCGCAACACGGGGTCGCGCGAGGTCGTGATCGTGACGACGACGTCCTTCTCGGCCGCCTCCTGGCTCGACTCGACCGCCTCGACGCCGAGCCGCCGTGCGAACTCCTCACGCCGCTCGGGCTTCCGCGAGTAGACGGCGACGTCCTCGATCGCCGGTAGAGCGGCCCGCACGCAGCGGAGCTGCATCTCCGCCTGAAGACCCGCACCGAAGACGCCGAGCGACGATGCGCCCTCTTTGGCCAGGTACCGGGCTGCCACGCCCGTGGCCGCCCCGGTGCGGTACTGGCCGAGCCGGTCGGCCTCGATGACCGCGAGCAGCTCGTCGCTCGCGGCGTCGAAGAGGACGACCACGAAGCTCGCGCCGCCGCGCCCGGCCGCGTAGGTCTTGATCCCGGCGACGCCGAGACCGAGGTCGGCCGCGGACATGACCGCCAGCATCCCCTGATCGAGCCCGAGTCGCCGTCGGGGCACGTTCTCGACCTGAGCCTCGGCCATCCGCCGAAACGATCCCTCGACAGCCTCGAGCGCGAGCTCGGGCGTCAGCAAACGGTCGATGTCCTCCTCGGCGAGGTAGAGCGGCACGGCCGCGAAGTCTAGGGCGAGCGCTTCAACTGCACGACGCCGCGCCTGATCTCGGCGATGTCCTCGGACGGCACGTATTGCGGCAGGCTGAGGCCGGCGACGTACGTGAGGCCGTTGAAGATGTCACGGCCCCGGTCGGCCCGCACGTGCCAGACGCGGCCGATCTGCTCGCCGTCCGCCGACAGGACCTTCCAGCCGAAGCGGATCAAGAGCCAGGAGACGGGATGGTCGTCGTCCGGGGAGGGCACCCGGCGTCATGGAAGCACAGTCGTCGGCGGCAGCGCCACCTCGACGCCGGGCTCGACGCGGTAGCCGGTCGCGCCCTCGCGGCCCGTCACGACCTCGGCGAGGTCGCCGTCGACGAACAGGAGCCCGACCCCCGCGTCGGCGGCGTAACCGGCGGGGAAGCCCTCGTCGTCGATCAGCCGCCGGTACGTCGGCCGGCGTAACTCCTCGTCGTCATAGTGCGGGCAGGCGCTGCCGGAGAGGAGGCCGAGCCCGTCTCGCATGCCCGTGAGCTGGGGGCCGAACGAATCCGTCACGCCGGCCTCGAACCAACAGATCATCCCGGCGCTCGACCCCGCCAGCACGATGCCCTGCTCGTACGCCTCCCGGAGGACGGCGTCGAATCCGTGCACGCGCCAGATCGCGAGCGCGTTCGCCGTGTTCCCGCCGCCGACCACGATCAGGTCGTGGCCGAGCGCGTGCTCGCGGAGGTCCGCGCGCGGCCAGGGGAAGAACTCGGCCCGGCTCACGTCGGCGCGCCCGGTGAACAGGTCGTAGCCGCGCAGCGTGCCCGAGGCGTCTTCCCGGTCGGGCGTGTTCACGAGCAGCACCTTCGGCCGCGGCTTGCCGGCGAGCGAGAGCAGGTGAGCTCGCACCGATTCCGGCGTCCTCCCGCCGCCGACCGCGAAGATCCGCTTCTCCATGCCGAATCCCTACCACGTGCGGGCCGCCGCCAATCGTGGCACGGTTCCGGTATGCCCCGAAGCCCGGATGCCGAGCGCGAGCTCGCGGACGCCCGCGAGGCGCTCACGTGCGGAGCCCTCGGCCCTGCCGCCGATCACGCGTGGGCAGGGGCTGCCGCGGCCGCGAACATCGGGGACGAGGATTCGCTGTCGGCGTTGCTCGACCTCGTCGGGACGCTCGCCGATCAGACGAGGGGACGCGACCACGACGGCGCCGAGCAGCTCCGCACCTACCTCACGGAGGCGCTGGAGGACGCGAAACGTGGCACGCGACCGCAGAGCGCCTTCGAGCGGCTCATGACCCGGGATCAGCGCCCGCGCTAGTCGCTCAGCCCGGCCGCTTGGCCAGATAGGCGTCCCATTCGACCTGCGCGTCACGAATGAAGCGCACCAGCTCGACCTCGTTCGCGGTCAGCTCGGGCGGACGGCCCGCGTCCTCGATCTCCGACCGGAGATGCTCCTTGACCGACATCGCCGTGAACTGGCGGAGGAAATGTCTGACTCCGCGCATCTCCGCCGCGAACTACCCGGCAGAAGCGTTGCCCAATCACGCGTAGCATCGCCCGATGAGCTGGGACGAGGCGTTCGCGAACCGGTACGACGACTGGGCCGCCCACATGACGGAGGACGTCCCCTTCTACGTCGGGCTCGCGCTCGGGGCCGAAGGGCCGCTCGTCGAGCTCGCCGTCGGGAACGGACGCGTCGCGATCCCGGTCGCGCGCGCGACCGGCCGGAAGGTCGTGGGGATCGACTCCTCGCCGGCGATGCTCGAACACGCGCGCCGCGATGCGGCGGAGGCGGGTGTCGAGCTCGACCTGCGAGAGGGCGACATGCGCGATCTCACGCTCGAGGAGCCGGCAGGGCTCATCTACTGCCCGTTCCGGGCCCTGCTCCACCTGCCGACCTGGGCCGACCGACGGCGCACCTTCGAACGCGTCGCCGAGGCGCTCAGGCTCGGCGGCCGATTCGCCTGGAACGCGTTCGCCTTCGACCACCGGATCGCTGCGCGCCTCGACGGCTTGCACCAGGACGAGCCCGTGCCGCACTCGCTGAGCTACGCCGTCGGCGACAACCGCATCGACATCACGCTCGACGACGGCGGAACGAGCTCGCTGTGGTGGGCGACGAAGAACGAGTGGCTCGGACTCGTCGACGTGGCGGGACTCGAGGTGGAGGCGCTGTACGGCGGCTTCGACCGGGAGCCGCTGACCGACGAGAGCCGCGAGTACGTGTTCGTCACCCGCAAGCAACGCGATTGGTCGGAAGCCGTGGAGTCTGCTGACTGAGAAGGGCCGACCGATGAGTGACCAGGATGGACAGCCGGTTCCCTACCCGGCGTTGAAGCGCGCGACCGACAAGACCGTCGCCGCAGTCCTGATGCTCCTCCTTGCTCCGGTCTTCGTCGTCGTCTTCGCAGCGTTGGCGCTCGACATGCTGCTGGTGGTACGCGACAGGGGAAGCTGGCTGTACCGGGAGCGGCGTATCTCGCGCGGGCGGGAGTTCGAGCTGCTCAAGTTCCGGGTGCTGCGGGAGGATGTGCTCGCCGAGATGCGTCGCCGCCGCGGACACGCGCGGCTGGAGGAGGCCAATCCGAGCAACCTGACCTGGGCGGGACGCCGGGTAATCAAGCGCTGGTACCTGGACGAGCTTCCCCAATTCGTGAATGTCCTCTGTGGGGAGATGAGCCTGGTCGGCCCCAGGCCCTGGCCCGTTTCGATGGTCGCAGAGCAGGTAGCGGAGGGAAACGGCTACCGGAATCTGATCCGGGCCGGACTGACAGGCCCGGCCCAGGTGTCAAAAGGAGCTCCCGACCCGGTCGGCTACGCCCGCCTCGACCTCGCCTACGTCGAGGTCTGCCGCACCCAAAACAGCCTCAGACTGCTGCGCTACGACCTTGCCATCCTCTTCCAGACGCTACGCGTGATCCTCCGAGGCGAGGGACTGAACTACTGAAGCCACCCGCCCGGCGCTTGGCGAGCGCCCACGTTTTCGGGGCTGGTTCCTCCAAGAAC
>CAVXVO010000006.1:0-441694 GCA_963765295.1 uncultured Actinomycetes bacterium | reverse complement strand
CGCATGGTTGAGCGATGCGCCCGGCAAGATTCGAACTTGCGACCTCTGCCTCCGCAGGGCAGCGCTCTATCCCCTGAGCTACGGGCGCGGGGAGATTCAGTCTAGCGAGCGAGCTTTCGCGGGCCCGACGTCGAGAACGGCCTCCGCGGGCACCTCGACGCGCACGTACGCGAGCGCCACGATGCGATCGTCGTCGCGGGCGGCGCTCGTCACGCGGCCGACCGGCTTGCCCTCGAAGACGACCTCGGCGTCGTACTCGGGCAGCTCGTCGCCTTCCAGCGCCAGCACCCGCAACCCGCGGTTCGCGTGGCCGCGGTAGTGGAGTCGCGCGATCGGCTCCTGGCCCGGGTAGCAGCCCTTCGTGAACGAGACGGCACGCTCGACGAGCCCCGCCTCGGCCGGCAGGACGCGGTCGTCGATCTCGCGGCCGAACCGGGGCGTCCCCGCGACGATCCGCATCGCCTCGAGCTCGTCCTCGCCGACCGTCGGCTCGAGCGGCTCGTCGAGCACCTCGACCGCGGGCACGCCGTAGTCGGGGCTCGGAATCCCCTCGGCCTCGCCGAACACGATCACGGAGGTGTGATCTTCGAGCTCGATCTCGCACTTCGCCGAGAAGCGGCCCCGGACGAGCGTCGCGCGAACCGTCTCTCCGAGCTCGGGCTCGGTCAGCAGCAGGAAGTCGCTGTCCCCCCGTCGCCAGACGCGGAGCGGGGCGATCACGCGCGCCTTCGGCGTCAGAAGCAGCGCGTCGCAGACCTCCGCGGACACGTCGTTCGAGACCATCCGCTGGAGATAGTCCTCCGCATCCGGACCGCTGACGCGTACGTAGGCGCGCGGCCGCCGAGCCACTCCTGACGTCACCACGTGCATCCGTTCAGTCTAGGGAGGCGACCCCTTGCGGGACCGCAGCAGCTCGGCGCCGACGATCGGCAGGAACACGCCGGCGACGACGACCAGCGTCGTCACGGTCCGGTCTCCGGAGGACGAGAGCAGGTAGTGGAGACCCGGTCGGTTCACCCAGTAGCCCCAGAGCAGCGACAGGAAGACGATCGCGAGCGCCCCGCCGGCGAACAGCGCCGCCGCGTGAGAGCGACGCCAGACGAGGACGACGGCACCGACCACGAGCACGAGCGGCAGGATCGCCAGCCAGTCGGCCGCGAACGACTTCTCGACGAGCGACCTCACCGACGGCCAGACGCGGTCGAGCCGCCCCCACAGGTAGCCGGGGTCGATCGCCTTCCCGATCGGCGTCGACGAGCGGATGCCGTGATGCGAGACCCAGATCCGCCAGGGCACGATCGCGATCAACGTCCAGATCGCCGCGATCCCGACCGGCAGCAGCGGACGCCGCTTCACGTGCGCGAAGATCGCGACCAGGACGAACAGGCCGAACACGAACGGACTGCCCTCGGGCTTCGTGGCCACTGCCGCGCCGGCCATGACCGCGAACAGCCACGCAGCCGGGCGCTCGCCGGCGACGACGTAGCGCCAGGCAGCGATCGCGGCGAGCGAGAAGAAGAACGCGACGGGCGCATCCGCGTACGCCGACGTGAGGTTGTCCGCGAGCGCGGGCGCCGTGCCGACGAGGAGGAGCGACGGCCAGAGCAGCGTCTGCGGCACGCGGTCGCGCAGGAGCTCGAACGTGGCGACGAGGAAGCCGACCAGGAGCAACCAGAACTGGACGTGGATGACGAGGTTGTCGAGGCGGCCCATGAAGCGGAAGTCAATCGCCTCGAGCGCCGGGATCAGCATCGGGTAGTCGAGGACGAGCGGCCGATAGGCCTGGTTCGCGAACACGGACGTGTCGAGGCCGCCGAGGAGCACGATCGCGCGCGCCTTCATCGTCCATTTCGCCCACGCGTCCCAGGAGTTCAGCGCCTGGAAGAGGCACTGGACGAAGAGCACGGCGAGGTAGCCGCCGAGGAGCCCGGCCGCCGGTCCGGCGATTCGCCAGTCGGTCTTCGGCGACTTGGGCTCGGGCTGCGGCGGCTCGCGCCGGACGAGCCCGAGTGCGGCGATCAGCCCGCAGAGGAGGAGCGCCTGCCAGCCGCGCAGAGCCAGCCCGGCCATCAGCAGAAGCGTCGAGATGACGCCGACCGACGCGACCCCGGCCATGTACGCAACCCCGATGTGCGCCCGGACGCGAAAGCCGAGGAACCGGACGAGACCGGCGCCCGCGACGAGGAAGGCCAGGTTCGCGAACAGGAGCCCGGCCAGGCTGCGGATCACCTCGCCACCTTCCCGACCACGATCGAGTACGCGCCGTTCGTGTAGACGTGGCGGATCGTCTTCAGCTTCGAGTAGCTGACGCCGAGCGCGTTCGGCTTACCGCGATAGGAGATCACCCAGTCGGCGTCGCGGGGCCGCTCGACGGCGATCCGCGGGAGCAGGGACGTGAACGTCCAGAAGCGGACGAGGCCGTACTCGGTCTGGACGTAGTAGCGGTCGTGCTTCGGGATCGTCCGGCGCAGGTCGGCCCAGACGCTCTCGCGGACGCACGCATGGAAGTTGAACGTGAGGCAGTCCCACGCGCCGCCGGGCCGATTCCTGTTCGCGCTCCAGAGCCGCTCGTAGCGATGCGCGGCGGCGGCGGTGTCCTTGATCGTCCGCGGGTAGACGACGAGCCCCGCGAGCGCGACGCCGGCCGCGAGCACCGCCACCGAGAGCGCCTTCGTCTCCTGGCGCGAGAGGCGGAAGACGACGAGCGCCGCCACGACGCTGGCCGGGATCCAGAGGACGAAGAACAGGATCTTCAGGGCCACGCGCGCCGACGATACTCCAGCGCCTCGGGCGTCGCCCTCGCAATGCGGCGGCGTGCGATTAATCTAGGCGGCATGCCGCTCTTCCGATCCCGCGCCGAGAAGAAGGTCCGCGACCTGGGCTACGATCCCGCGCGCCTCCCGCCCGGCCAGTACCTGACCGAGAAGTGGCCCGTCCTCCACGCCGGCTCGGTCCCGCACGTCGACCTCGCGACCTGGGACTTCACGGTCACGGGCGAGGTCGAGAACCCTGTCCGGCTCACGTTCGACGAACTCCAGGCCCTCAGCCGGACCGAGTTCACGACGGACATCCACTGCGTGACGCGCTGGAGCCGCTTCGACACGAGCTTCGCCGGCGTCCACTGGCGCGAGCTGGCGAAGCTCGCACAGCCGAAGCCGACGGCCCGCTTCGTGGTCGCCCACGCCGAGCAGGGCTACACGGCCAACCTGCCACTCGAGGCGATCGAGGCCGACGAGGCGATGATCGCGTGGGAGGCCGACGGCAAGCCGCTCGAGCCCGACCACGGCTGGCCCCTGCGCCTCGTCGTCCCGAGCCGTTACTTCTGGAAGAGCGCGAAGTGGCTCCGCGGGCTCGAGCTCCGCTCGACGGACGAGCCCGGCTTCTGGGAGCGCTACGGCTACCACAACGACGCCGACCCCTGGCAAGAGGAGCGCTACGCCTTCTGAGCAGGAGGGCCGCGCCGCGGAGAATCGGCGCACTAGGATCAGCGCTTCCCGGTAAGACAAAGGAGGAAGCCGTGAAGGAACACGTCTCCTGGGTGATCGAGCTGGCGGTGAAGCCTGGTCAGCTCGACTCCTTCAAGGACCTGATGGAGGAGATGGTCGCGGGTACGAGCAGCGAGCCGGAGACGCTCAACTACGAGTGGTACATCTCGGGCGACGACGGCACCGTCCACATCTTCGAGAAGTACGCGAACTCGGAGGCGATGATCACCCACGTCAACGGCTTCATGGAGAAGTGGGCCGGCCGGTTCCTGGAGTGCGTGGACCCGACGCGCTTCACCGTGTACGGCGACCCGAGCGACGCCGCGAAGGCGCTGCTCGCCCCGTTCGGCGGGAACTATCTAGCTCCGTGGGGTGGCTTCGCCCGCTAGGCCGCCGCCGATCACCCGATCGAGGGTGGCAGGAACCGGTAGCGCGCCGATACAGGCAGTGTCCCACCTCCCCCCCACTGAGGACGCACGAAGGGCCGCCCATCGCGGCCCTTCGTGATTTCGGAGGCGCGACCTAGCGGTGCGCCGCCGCGAACGCGAGGAGCGCCTTCAGGCTGGACGAGTGGAAGCCGGCGAGGAGCGCCTGGTAGCCGGCCACCGTCGGCACCGCGCCCGCGGTCACCGGCGAGCGCGTGACACCGCCGGCGGCACAGACGTCCTGCCCTTGCAGCGTGGCGGTGATCGGGGACTGCGGGTCCGAACTTCGGCACCGCCGGGAGCGCAGCCGAGGCCTGGTCGGCGATTTGCCAGGTCCCCTGGAGAGCATCCGCAGCGAGCTCGTCGCTGCACACCGTGTAGAGGACAGCCGTCGCGGACAGCGATCCAACCGAGTTGATGGCCGTGGTCGCCGTCTTCTGCTGCGCCTGCAGCTTCTTCACCTGCGACTTGAGCGTGGCGACGTCATGGAGCAGCTGCTTCTCCGTCGGAGTCGGCCCTGATGCAGACCAGGCCGCGGTTGCGTACACGGCCACGCCGACGACCGCCAAGAGCACGAAAACTCGCTTCATGGAATCCCTCCTCGGCCGAATGAGAGGCGAGCCTAGCTCGCCGAGCCCGAGAAAGACGAAGGCGCGGGCTGGGCCCGCGCCTTCGCTAGTGCCAACCGTTTGCCGGCTGCCTACATCATGTCCGGCATACCGCCGGGCATACCGGCGCCGGCGCCGGCCTTCTCAGGAGCCTCGGCGACGATCGCCTCGGTCGTGAGGATGTTCTTCGCGATCGACGCGGCGTTCTGCAGCGCCGAGCGCGTGACCATCGTCGGGTCGATGATGCCCGACTTGACCAGGTCCTCGATCTCGCCCGAGTCGACGTTCAGGCCCTGGCCCTTGGCGGCACCGCGGACCTGGGAGACGACGACAGAGCCTTCGAGGCCCGCGTTGTACGCGAGCTGGCGAACCGGCTCCTCGAGCGCCTTGATGATGATCGCGGCACCTGTCCGCTCGTCGCCCTCGATTGCGTCGATGGCCTTCTTGACCGAGTCGGCCGCGTTCAGCAGCGCGACACCGCCGCCCGGCACGATGCCCTCCTCGAGGGCAGCGCGGGTGGCCTGCAGCGCGTCCTCGACGCGGTGCTTCTTCTCCTTCATCTCGGTCTCGGTGGCAGCGCCGACCTTGACCACCGCGACGCCGCCGGCCAGCTTGGCCAGCCGCTCCTGCAGCTTCTCGCGGTCGAAGTCGGAGTCGGTGTTCTCGATCTCGCCCTTGAGCTGCTTGATGCGGGACTTGATCGCGTCCGAGTCACCGGCGCCGTCGATGATCGTGGTCGAGTCCTTGTCGACGACGACCTTGCGGGCGCGGCCGAGCTGCGAGAGCTTCGTGTTCTCGAGCTTGAGGCCCATCTCCTCGGTGATCACCTCGGCGCCGGAGAGGATCGCGATGTCCTCGAGCATGCGCTTGCGGCGGTCACCGAAGCCCGGCGCCTTGACGGCGACGGCGGTGAACGTGCCACGCAGCTTGTTGACGACGATCGTGGCGAGCGACTCGCCCTCGACGTCCTCGGCGACGATCAGCAGCGGACGGCCGGCCTGGATGACCTGCTCGAGCACCGGCAGGATGTCCTTGACCGCGCCGATCTTCTGGTTCGCGACGAGGATGTACGGGTCGTCGAGCACGGCCTCCATGCGCTCGGCGTCCGTGATCATGTACGGCGAGAGGTAGCCCTTGTCGAACTGCATGCCCTCGGTGAACTCGAGCTCGAGCCCGAAGGTCTGGCCCTCCTCGACGTTGACGACGCCGTCCTTGCCGACCTTCTCGATCGCGTCGGCGATGACGTCACCGATCTCGCGCTCACGCGCCGAGATCGTGGCGACACGGGCGATGTCCTCCTTGCCGTTGACCTCCTTCGACTGCTTCTTGAGGTCTTCGACGATGAGCTCGACGGCCTGCTCGATGCCGCGCTTGAGACCCATCGGGTTGGCGCCGGCCGCGACGTTCTTCAGACCCTCGCGGACGATCGCCTGCGCGAGCACCGTGGCCGTCGTCGTGCCGTCGCCGGCAACGTCGTTCGTGGCCGTGGCGACCTCGCGGACGAGCTGCGCGCCCTGGTTCTCGAAGACGTCCTCGAGCTCGATCTCACGTGCGATCGTGACGCCGTCGTTGGTGATCGTCGGTGCGCCGAACTTCTTGTCCAGCACGACGTACCGACCCTTCGGGCCAAGCGTGACCTTGACCGCGTCGGCGAGGACGTTGACGCCGCGCTCGAGCGCCCGGCGTGCATCCTCGTTGAACTTCAGCTCCTTGTGAGCCATGCGTTTCCTCCTGAAATGACTAGGACTTCGACGCCGGCGAGCTCGCGCTTGCCCTTGGACTTCGCGGCCTTGACGACCTTGGCGAGCACGTCGGACTCGCGCAGGATCAACAGATCCTCGAGCCCGACCTTGATCTCGGTGCCGCCGTACTTCGAGAAGATGATCTCGTCGCCCTCGGCGACGTCCATCGGGACGAGCTCGCCCTTGTCGTTGCGCGAGCCCGGGCCGACGGCCAGGACCTTGCCGCGCTGCGGCTTCTCCCTGGCGGTGTCCGGCAGCACGATGCCGCCGATGGTCGTCTCCTCTTCCTCGAGGACCTCGACGATCAGGCGGTCACCCAAAGGTTGCAGATCCATCCAAATCCTCCTGTGTTCCGACTTTGTGACGGTGGATGGCACTCTACCATCGAGAGTGCCAGCCCATTCTAGCCCTTCTGGAGCGGGCTGCGCAAGAACGCTACTGGCGTGTATCGCACCGTGTCACAAGCGGTAACGTCGGCGTGGCCGTGAAACGTGAGTTCTCAGCGGGCGGCGTCCTCGTCCACGTCGTCGACGGCCGCCCGGTGATCGCGGCGATCCGCCCCGGCGGCAAGCCCGAGGGGCTGTGGGCGCTGCCGAAGGGACGGATCGGCGACGGCGAGAAGCCGGAGGCGACGGCCGTGCGCGAGGTCGAGGAGGAGACGGGCACCCGCGGCTCGCTCGTCCGCAAGCTCGGCGACATCCGCTACGTCTACACCTGGCAGGGCGAGCGCATCTTCAAGGTCGTCAGCTTCTACCTGCTGCGCTACGAGAGCGGCACCCTCGGCATGGTCAGCGCCGAGTACGCGCACGAGGTCGCGGACGTGCAGTGGCTGCCGCTCGACGAGGCGCCGCGCCTGCTCGCCTACGGCGGGGAGCGCCAGATGGTGAAAGAGGCGCTCGCGGCGCTGGACGGCGAGACTCTATGATGGCGCTGCCTTCCGGCGGGCCGCCATGCACGCGATGTACGCACTGAACTTCTACTCACCGATCGTGGCTGACCAGCTGCGGCAACATCGAAAGACGGCCACGATCCGGCTCGGCGACAAATCCGGCAAGTACCGGAAGGGCATGATCGTGCAGGTCCTGTGCGGCGCGCGCTACAGCCCGCGGGACAAGGTCTTCGACGCCGTGATCGACAAGGTCGAGGTCAAGACCCTCGGCGAGCTGTCGCCGAACGAGATCCAGCACGACAACCCGATGCTGAAGCACCCCGACGAGATGGCGAGCTTCCTGGGCCAGCTCTACAACCGGGACGTGTCCCTCGAGGACACGGTGACGATCATCCGCTTCTCGGAGATCAAGCACTAGCGATCAGCTCGGGGCGTTCGCCCGGCAGCTGTCGATCAGCTTCTGCGCATGGCCTGCGGCCGCTTCTGCGTAGGCGGAGCGGATCCACTGGAGACCTCCGTCGTCGGCGAACACCGCGTAGGGCGTGCTGGTTGGATTCGGAGGCGTCCAGTTCTCGGGCGCTCCGTTCGGAGCGACGAGGACGTTGTCGTCGAGCAGCGCGCCGAGCTCGGACCGTGCCTGACGTTCCGCCGCCGTGTCTCCCGCCCTGATCGCACGCACCCAGTAGCACTCCCAGGCGTTCTGCGAGATGAGAACGGCCATGCCCCCTCCGCCTCCGCGTCCGGTCAACGTGTTCGGCGGCGCCAGGTGGTAGTCGGGCCAGGTGACGCCGGGAGGCAGGGTCAGCTGATGCGTCGCCCGGAGGTATTCGTTCCTCGTCACCGGTGGCTTGACGGCCACGCCGCCGCCGAGCCAGTTCGAGACGGCAAGCGCGGTGGAGGCGACGAGCGCCGTCACCGCGAGCGCCACGGCCAGCACGACCACCGGCCGGCGGTAGGGCGCCCGACGCCCCACCATGGGTCCCGTGAGCCGGACGTCGGGAGGAAGGGACGATCGAGCTCGAACGGCTCCTTCGCCGCCGCCGCCTCCTCGCGGCCGACTGTTGGGCGCGCCGAATTGCGCGTCTCGGCCAGGACCAGGTTGCGAGCGGTCGCATAGAGCCAAGGAAGCGAGTCGTCCACCGGGACGTCGACCAGCCGGCGCCACGCGATCGTCATCGCCTCGGCGGCGATCGCGTCCGGATCTCCGCTGCCCCGTCTTCTCGCATACGCAGCGACCGAGCCCAGATGCGAGAACACGACGCGGAAGCGTTCCTCGGCCGTCTCGCGGTCAGGTTGTCGACTCATACCTACTACTGTCGAAACGGGCGCATCGCGTTACCGGTCCCCCGCGATGGGGCCGGACGACTACCGGGGACGCGGCTGCTTGCGGATCGGGACGCCGCGGAGCTCGGCCGGCCGGATCGGCTCGCCGCAGGCCTCGCAGTCCACGGCGAAGACCGACGAGAACCGCGCGCCGCAGGACGGGCAATGCGACCGCAACTCACCGCCGCACTGCGGGCAGGCGGCCGGCAGTTCCTCCTCCGACTCGTCGAAGTACCGCTGCGCGTAGCCGCAGGCGAGACACACTGCGGCCCAGTCGCCGAGGATCTTGCGACGCTCTTCCTGAAGCCAGTCCGAGGCCTTGCCCACGGCTCGACTGTAGCCTGCACCTCGATGCGGCTGCGGTGGCTCGCCCTCGTCCCGGCGGTCCTGCTCGCCGCCTGCGGCGCCGCCCCGTACGGCTCGACACAGGGTGCGCACATCGTGCGGTTCACGTTGCACAGCCGCCTCATGCGGCGATCGCTGACGCAGGTGCTGGTCGTGCCCGCCGGATCGAGCAAGGGACGGCCGCTCGTCGTGCTCCTGCACGGACGCAGCTCGGGTGCCGACCAGTTCCTCGGCGATTCGATGTTCACCGAGTTGCGCCATCTCGGCCGCAAGGCCCCGGTGCTCCTGATCCCGTCGGGCGGAGACCACAGCTACTGGCACGACCGCGCCGACGGTCCGTGGGGGGCCTACGTCGCACGCGAGGCGATCCGGGCGGCGCTCGCACGAACGAAGGCCGACGCAACCAGGATCGCGATCGGGGGTCCGTCCATGGGCGGCTTCGGGGCGCTCGACCTCGCCCGTCTCGACTCGGGACGTTTCTGCGCCGTCGAGGCCGACTCGGCCGCGATCTGGCCGACGGCCGGCCAGACGGCCTCCGGCGCGTTCGGCGACCCCGCCGACTTCGGCCGCCACGACGTGATGGGCGCGGCGCACCGCGGAAACCCCTACGGACGGATCCCGGTCCTCGTCGACGTCGGCCGGACGGACGGCTTCCGCTTCAACGACGAGGCGCTCGCGAACGACCTGCGGACGCACGGTGCGAACGTCACGTTCAGGCTCCAACCCGGCGGCCACAGCGGGTGGCGGAGCCGGATGGACCAGTACCTGCGCTTCTACGCGAACGCATTCGAAACGTGCCGGTCGAAGTGAAGGTGACGGCCAAGCCAGCCGATAGAGTGTCCGCCGTCTCGACCAGGGGAAGGAATGCGAATGGCGATCGCGCGTGAAGCCGAGCCGCTCGGCTCGCTGTCGGAGGTCAAGGAAGCCGGCCTCGACCGGGAAGACCTCCTCGGCATGTACCGGAACATGCTGATCACCCGCGGCGTCGAGGAGCGCGGGCACACGCTCTACAAGCAGGGGAAGATCCCGGGCTCCTTCTACACCGGGCGCGGGAACGAGGCGGCCGCCGTCGCCATCGGCACCGCGATGGGCCCCGACGACGTCGGCACCCCGCTCCACCGCGACATGGGCATCCACATCGTCCGCGGCGTCGAGCCGTGGCGGATCTTCGCCAACTACATGGGACGGGCCGACGGGCCGACGAAGGGCCGCGACGGCAACGTCCACCTGGCCGACGCGCGGCTCGGGCTGATCTCCATGGTCAGCCACCTGCCCGCGATGCTGCCGGTCGCGACCGGCGCCGCGCTCGCCTTCCGGATCCAGGACGAACGCCGGGTCGCTCTCGGCTGGTTCGGCGAGGGCGCGTCGGCACGGGGCGACTGCCACGAGTCGATGAACTTCGCCGGCACCCGGCGCCTGCCGATCGTCTTCGTCTGCGACAACAACCAGTGGGCCTACTCGACCCCGACGCACCTCGAGTACGCGATCGAGCACCTCGCCGACCGCGCCCAGGCGTACGGCTTCGAGGGTGTCGTCGTCGACGGCACCGACGTCCTCGCGGTCTACCGCGAGGCCAAGCGCGCGATCGAGAAGGCGCGCGACGGGGGCGGCCCGACGCTGCTCGAGTGCATGACCCTGCGCATGGAGGGACATGCAGTGCACGACGACGCCTTCTACGTGCCCCGCGAGCTGTTCGAGGAGTGGGCGAAACGCGATCCGATCGAGCGCTTCCGCGACTGGCTCCGCGAAAACGCCTCGCTCACGGACGGCGAGGAGGACGAGATCACGGCCGGCGTCAAGCAGCTGCTGACCGAGTCGATGCGGCGCGCCGACGAGTCGCCGCTCCCCGATCCCTCGACGCTCCTCGACGGTGTCTACGCCGACCCCGACGAACTCCACGCGCCGCACCACTAGCCATGGCCGAACTCACCTATCTCCAGGCGATCTCCGACGGCCTCCGCACCGAAATGCGCCGCGACAAGCGCGTGTTCGTGATCGGCGAGGACGTCGGCGTCTACGGCGGTGCCTTCAAGGTCACGGTGGGTTTCCAGGAGGAATTCGGGCCCTGGAGGGTGATCGATGCGCCACTCGCAGAGACTGCGATCGTCGGCGGCTGCACGGGCGCGGCGCTGATGGGGATGCGCCCGGTCGCCGAGATGCAGTTCTCCGACTTCGTCTCCTGTGCCTGGGACCAGATCGTCACCGTCGCCGCGAAGCAGCACTATCGCGCCGGGACACCCGTACCGATCGTCGTGCGCCTGCCGTCCGGCGGCGGGTTCTCCGGCGGGCCGTTCCATTCGCAGAACCCGGAGAGCTCGTTCGCGCACGTGCCCGGGCTCAAGTGCGTCTGCCCGGCCACGCCGGCCGATGCAAAGGGCCTGCTGATCAGCGCGATCGAGGATCCGAACCCGGTTCTCTACTTCGAGCACAAGCACCTGTACCGTCGGATCAAGGGCGAGGTCCCGGAGGAGCGCTACACCGTGCCGATCGGGAAGGCACGACTCCACCGCGAGGGCGACGACGTCTCGCTGATCACCTGGGGCGCGATGGTCTACACCGCGTCCGAAGCGGCGGACGAGCTCGAGAAGGACGGCATCTCGGTCGAGATCATCGACCTGCGCTCGGTGCTGCCGTGGGACAAGGAGGCCGTGCTCGAGAGCGTCCGCAAGACGTCCAAGGTGCTCGTCCTCCACGAGGACACGCACACGGGCGGCTTCGGTGCCGAGATCGCGGCCACGATCGCCGAGGAGGCATTCGAGGACCTGGACGGGCCGGTCAAGCGGCTCACCGCCCCCGACTCTCCGGTGCCGTTCTCGCCGCCGCTCGAGAAGGCGTTCATCCCGCAGGTCGACGACGTGGCGCGAGGGTTGCGCGAGCTCGCGGAGTACTAGGTCGACATGGCGACGCAGACACAGGTCGACGTGGTCATGCCTCAGATGGGCGTGTCCGTCTCGGAGGGGACGATCATCAAGTGGCTCAAGCAGCCGGGCGAGTCGATCGGCCAGGACGAGCCGCTGCTCGAGATCTCGACCGACAAGGTCGACACCGAGGTGCCGAGTCCGGGCGCCGGCGTCCTGCAGGAGATCCTGGTCCAGGAGGGCGAGACGGTCGAGGTCGGAACCAGGCTGGCCGTCATCTCGCCGGAGGGCTCTGCCGGCCCAGAGGCAGCGCCTGTCGCAGCCGACGAGCCGGAGCCCGCGGCTCCGGCGGAGCCGCCCGCGGCCCTCCCGCACTTCGCGCCGCCGGAATCGCAGCCCGAGCCCGTCGCGTCAGCGCCTGCAGCAGCACCTGTGCCGGTCCCGGCCACAGCGCCGGCGTCTGGGAACGGGAAGTTCGTGTCACCGGTCGTGGCGCGGATCGCGTCCGAGCACGGGGTCGATCCCGGCCAGGTCACCGGCACGGGCGCCGGCGGGCGTGTGACGAAGAAGGACATCCTCGCGTTCATCGAGTCCGGCCCCCCGCCGGCTCCCGCAGCGCCGGCTCCCGCCGCCCCGGCCCCGGCAGCACCCGCAGAGGCACCCGCACCGCCCGAGCGTGCGCCCTCGCCGCCGGCACCTGCAGCGGCTCCCGCAGCGCAGGCGGACGCCGTCGCCGGCGAGACCCTCGAGCCGATGACGGCCATGCGCCGCGGCATCGCCGAGCACATGCGCCGCTCGCTGGACACGTCCGCGCACGTGACGAGCGCGATCGAGATCGACATGTCCAAGGTGGTCACGATCCGCGAGAAGCTGAAGCGCGAGTACCAGGCGGCCTACGGCGTCAACCCGACGTACCTCGCCTTCATCGCGCGCGCGACGATCGACACGCTGCGCGACTACCCGTACATCAACGGCGAGATCCGCGGCGAGCAGATCGTCACGCGCAACTTCGTCAACATGGGCTTCGCGGTCGAGCTCGCGGACGGCAAGGGGCTCATCGTCCCCGTCCTGCGCAACGCAGAGACGCTCAACCTGCTCGGAATCGCGCGGGGGATCGCCGACATCGCGTCGCGCGCCCGCGAGAAGAAGCTCCTGCCGGACGACGTCCAGGGCGGCACGTTCACGATCACGAACCCGGGCGGCTACGGCACGTTCCACGGGACGCCCGTGATCAGCCAGCCGCAGGCGGCGATCCTGGGTACATACGCCGTCGTCAAACGCGCCTGGGTCGTCCAGGACGAGCTCGGCAACGACGTGCTCGCGATCCGCCCGATCATGAACGTCACGCTCACGTACGACCACCGCCTCGTCGACGGCGCGCTCGCCGGCCGCTTCCTGCGCGACCTGCGCGCCCGACTCGAGAGCTGGGACGAGTCCGCCTACCAGAGCTAGGGCGCGCACCGCTCGAGCCTGACCCCGTGCCTCGGCCCGCGCAGCTCCTGAATCTCGGCCTGCACGCCCTACGGCGAGGCGTGGGAGCTCCAGCGGTCGCTCGCCGCCGACGTCACCGCGGGCTCGCGCCCGGACACCGTCGTCCTCCTCGAGCACCCGGCCGTCGTGACGACGGGGAGGCGGACGGACAACGAGGAGCTGCACCTGCCGGCGAACGTCGACGTCGAGGTGGTCGAGACCGACCGTGGCGGCAAGTCCACGTACCACGGTCCCGGGCAGCTCGTCTGCTATCCGATCCTCGACCTGAACCGCCACGGCCGCGACCTCCGGCGCTACTGCCGCGACCTGGAGGAGGCGACGATCCGCACGCTGGCCGCGTTCGGGATCGAGGCGACCCGCGTCGAGGGCCTGACCGGCGTCTGGCTCGAGCGCCCGCCGCGCAAGATCTGCTCGATCGGCGTCCACGTGTCGCGCTGGGTGACGACGCACGGCTATGCGCTGAACGTGGACCTCGACCCAGCGCCGTTCACGAGCTGGATCACCGCGTGCGGCCTCGAAGACGCTGCCTTCACGACCATGGCGCGAGAGCTCGGCCGGCCGCTGACAGTGGACGATGTCCGCCCGGCTGCGGCCGCTGCGCTGGAGGACGTCTTCGACCTCGCCTTCGAGGAGCTGCGCGTCGAAGATGTCCGCCCGCAGGAGCCCGTTTCCAGCTACGGTCGGAGCTGACATGGCGCCGGTCACGCTCACGGTCGTCCACGACGGGCTCGAGGCAGAGGAGCTCTGCGGCCTGCTGCGCAGCAACGGGATCGACTGCATGTATCGCAGCTCGACGATGGCCCAGGGCTTCGGCCTGAGCACCGGCATGGTCGGGCCGACCGAGGTTCTCGTCGAGGAGAGCGACCTCGAGCGCGCGCGGGAGTTTCTTCCCGACGAGCCGAACGTACGACTGAGCCCCGTGGAGAAGTCGCTGCCCGTCGCCGAGCGGCCCCGGCGTCCCGAGTGGATGAAGGTGCGCGCGCCGAGCGCCGACTCGCGCTACTACGACGTGCGCAAGCTGATCCACGGCGCCGGCCTGAACACGATCTGCGAGGAGGCACGCTGCCCGAACATCGCGGAGTGCTGGGGACGCGGGACGGCGACCTTCCAGATCCTCGGCGACACCTGCACGCGCGCCTGCCGGTACTGCTACGTCCATTCGGGCCGGCCAGACGGCCCGCCCGACCCGCTCGAGCCGCTCCGCCTGGCACAGACGGCAGCGCAGATGAGCCTCGAGCACGTCGTCGTCACCTCGGTCGACCGCGACGACCTGCCCGACCGGGGCGCGGGCCACTACGCGGCGACGATCCGTGCGCTGCGCGCGAAGGTGCCGGCAGCCTCGATCGAGGTGCTCACACCCGACTTCCTCGGCTGTGAGGAGGAGGCGCTCGCGACGGTGCTCGCAGAGAAGCCCGACGTCTTCAACCACAACATCGAGACCGTCCGCCGGCTGCATCCGAGCATGCGCGGCGCGAAGGCGTCGTACGACCGAGCGCTCTGGCTGCTCAGCCGCGCGAAGCAGGTCGCGGACTACCCCGTGCTGACCAAGTCGGGCCTCATCGTCGGGCTCGGCGAGACGAACGACGAGGTGGTCGAGACGATGCGCGATCTGCGCGAGCACGGCGTCGACGTGGTCACGATCGGGCAGTACCTCCAGCCGTCCTCGAGGCATGCGGCGATCGACCGCTGGGTGCATCCGGACGAGTTCCGCTGGCTCACGGAGCAGGGCGAAGCGCTCGGCTTCGGGTCGGTCTTCGCGGGGCCGCTCGTGCGGTCCTCGTACCGGGCCGACGAGCAGAAGCACGCGGCGACTTCGTAAACGCCTGGAAAAGCCGCAATCCGATCCGGTCGCGGATCGCTACCCTCCCCACATGAGCCGTCGATTCGTCGTGCTGGCTCTCGTCGCCGCCGCAGCGGTCACCGCGGGTGGAGCGCTGGCCAAGCCGCCCGGCGGCCCCCAGCCAGACCCGGAGCTGACCCTGCCGGGGGTCCCCCCTCTTGCGTCACTGTGTCAAACGCCGGGGTCGTATCCCCATCCGATCGCATCGTGCAGCGCCGTGCAGGTCTCTTGCCCGTCCACGGCGAGGGCCCAGTTCGCCTGCAAGACCATGGCGTCAACGGGGCCGCCAGGCGCGAACACGCGCAAGCTCCAGCTCCTGCTGCCGAAGCGCTACTCGGCGTTGACGCTGCTCTGCAAGACGCAGACCGGCATCGACGTCGCCTGCCGCGTGTCATCCCGGACGAGCGTCACAGCCCCGGGGCTTCGCGTCTCGGTCGTGAGACTGCCGAACCGCGTCGCGTCGCTGCACATCGCGTGCAGCGCAGGCAAGAGCGCGTTCGCCTGCCGGATCAAGAACTGAACGGGGGAGGGTTTCCCCTCCCCCGTTCGCTCAACCAGCCCCGTTTCCGGGCCTAGTTCTTACAGGGGTTCGCGATGATGTTCCGGTAGTTCTCGTACCGGAACCGCGTGCCTGCCGTAGGCCCGTTCAGCGGGTAGTAGAAGCCGAGCGGCGGGCCGTACTCCGACGTCGAGGTACCGCCGAAGTTGTTGATCGTCTGGTTCTGGTTGCCGCCGCCTTCCGCCCACGCGCACGTGCCCAGCCACCCGGTCGACAGCACCGTCGAGTAGATCGGATAGAAGGCCTGCTGGATGTTGGCCAGCGTGCTGTCATCCGTCGACGGCGGGTTCTGGCACTGCGGGCCTGCGTTCTGTGTGCTGCAGGTGAACGGCGCACCCCCGTAAGGCGGAGCGCTGTTCTCGATCGCGATCAAGTCGGTCTCGAACCCCACACGCTGGTACTGACCGGTGATCGGGCTCGCCCCGAAGTACGGCGACTTGAACTTGACCGGCTGTGGCGTCATGTTCACCGGCTGTCCTGTGCCCGGCCAGGCCGCCGCCGTGTATGTCACCCCGTCGAAGCCCGAGTTACCACCGATGCAGCCGGTGATCGGCACGAGGAACGAGAAACCGCCGGGGAAACAGCCGGTGTCGTCAGCGTCGGCGGCCTCGGGCGCGCCGTCGAAGCCGCCCTCGTTGCCGGTGCAGTTGCCGCCGGGCCCGGTGATCGTGTCGCAGAGGTCGAAGTGCCCGATCTCGTCCGAGTAGGCGACGTTGTAGCTGTGCGCCGCCCAGGTCGTGCGAGTGTGCTCGCTCGAGGTCGAGTACATCGGATGGAAGCTGTAGGGCACCGGGCTGCAACTGGCGGCTGCCGGGTTGTACGGCGCGTGCGCGAACCCATTGGTGGAGCTCGCGAGTGCCGCGCCGACCTGACCGGTCGTCAGGTCGTTCATCTGGATCTTGAAGCCGGCCGACGTGTCGTTCATCTTGATCGTCAGCTTGTCACCGCTGTTCATGAACAGGTTCTTCCCGTGCTGCGGCGTGAACGTCCCGAGGGTCGCATCCCAGAAGTCCGCGGGACCGTTGAGGTTCGCTCCGCTCGTGCCGAGCGAGAGGAACTGGAGGTTGCCCGGCTCGGCTCCCGTGATGGCTGCACAGGCAGGGTTGCTGAACTGGAACGGGTTGGCCTGCTCGATGAAGCTCCAGACCACCATCGCCGCGCACCACTGGGTCGGATCGCAGCTGATCGCGTTTACCCAGGGCACCCAGCCCGGCGGGTAAACTGGAACTCCATGTACGCGCCGCCCGCGTGGTGGCTCATGAAGTCGGGCGCACTCGGGTTCGTCCCGTCCTTGATGTTCGAGTCGGAGTCAGGCGTGCAGGTCTGCGTGTAGTTCGGGTACGAGGTGCTGTCGCACATCGCCATTCCGAACCAGAACGCGGGATGGAGCTGGAAGTCCCACGAGGGAGAGCCGGCACCGGCCTGGCTCGGGAACGTCGGAGGCTGCTTGGGCAAGGTCACGTTCCAGTAGTTGTTGTTGCCCGAGCCCGCAGCGTTCGAATAGAAGAGCAGCGAAGGCTCGTCGTGGCCGACGTAGGCGTTGTCGTCGCCCTGGTAACCGGCGCCGCCGACGTTCACCTGTCCGGTCGGAGCATCCGGGTCGACCGTCATGTCCGCGACGTCCGTGCACAGATAGCTCTGCCCGGGCGTCGTGCACTTGAGGCCGAACGGCCGCTGGTTGTACGGCACGGTGGTCGACGACTTCGAGGACGCCGTCGCTGCCGTGGCCAGCGCCGCCGCGACAATCGCAAACGTCAGCACAAGACCGATTCCAAAACGTTTCATCCATTCCCCCTTCGCGTTCAGCGGCCTCTCTCTACCCACGCCGCGCGTTTGGAGGTTTCTACTTCCCCGCCCGGACGGTGTCAAGTTGCCGTATTCCAGGAGGAAAGCGCCGATCCTCGCACCAGCAGAGATCCCGGCGAGACGTAGACCCAGCCGGCACTTCCCGCTCAGTCGTGCGGCTTCGCCATGGCGTGGTAGTCGAGCGCCTGGTCGAGCACGCCGTCCTCGACGCCTGCCTCGCGCGCGACCTCTCGGAGCGACCGGCCCGACGCGGCGGCTTCCTTGACGATCTCGCTCGCCTTGTCGTAGCCGATGTACGGATTGAGCGCTGTTGCCGCGGACAGGGTCAGCTCGGCGTAGCGCTCGCACTGCTCGCGGTTCGCCTCGATCCCGTCGACGCACTTCTCGGCGAACAGCCGGGCGGCGCTCGCGAGCAGCTTGATCGAGTCGAGCAGGTTCCGCGCCATGAGCGGGACGAAGACGTTCAGCTCGAAGTGGCCCTGCAGCCCGCCGACCGTGATCGCCTGGTCGTTGCCGATCACCTGCGCTGCCACCTGCGTCACGACCTCCGGGATCACCGGGTTGACCTTGCCGGGCATGATCGAGCTGCCTTTCTGGAGCTCCGGCAGGCGGAGCTCGGCCAGGCCGGCGCGAGGCCCGGAGCCCATCAGCCGCAGGTCGTTCGCGATCTTGGTCAGCGACACGGCGACGACCTTCAGCGCGCCGGACGCCTCGACGAGCCCGTCACGAGCCGCGGTCGCCTCGAAGAAGTCGGCGGGCGGCGAGATCTCGAGCCCGGTCTCCTCGTGCAGCAGCGCGCGGACGCGCTCGGCGAACTCGGGGTGCGTGTTCAGGCCGGTGCCCGTGGCGGTGCCGCCGAGCGGGATCTGGCCGAGCCGCGGGAGCGCGTCCCGCAGGCGCGCGGCGCCCTGGCGCGCCTGCGCCGCGTAGCCGCCGAACTCCTGCCCGAGCGTCACGGGCACCGCATCCATCAGGTGCGTGCGGCCGGACTTGACGACGTCGTCGAACTCCTTCGCCTTCGCCTCGAGCGAGCCGGCGAGCCGGTCGAGAGCGGGCAGCAGGTCGCTCGTGATTTCACCGAGCGCCGCGAGGTGGACGGCCGAGGGGAACACGTCGTTCGAGGACTGACCCAGGTTGACGTCGTCGTTCGGGTGGACGTCCTCGCCGGCGAGCGTGGCGATCACCTCGTTCGCGTTCGTGTTCGAGGACGTGCCCGAGCCGGTCTGGAAGACGTCGATCGGGAACTGGTCGTCGAGCTCTCCGGCTGCGACACGGTCGGCCGCCGCGGCGATGCGCGCGGCCTTGTCGGCGTCCAGCAGGCCGAGATCGGCGTTCACGCGCGCCGCGGCGGACTTGATCCGCCCGAGCGAGTGGACGACGGGCGCCGGGATCGGCTCGCCCGAGACCGGGAAGTTCGCAACCGCCTTGCGGGTCTCGCCGCCCCAGAGCTCGCGTGACTCCGTCTGCGCCACGGGACCGAGTCTAGCCGCCTCCGTCTCGTCCCCGAGCGGTCACCGGATCGACACCAGAACGTCACCGGCCGGACAGTCCCGCTGCCGACGACCGGTGTTGAATCCCGGCGATGGCCGACAGCCCCGCCCTTGCGCAGGGACGTCTCGGCGCGCTCCTCTCGCTGCACTCGCGTCCGCCCCTGAGGCGGATCCAGACCGCCTGGGCCGGCTCGTTCGCGGGCGAGGCGATCGCTGCGGTCGCCTTCGGTGTGCTCGCGTACCGCTCGGCGGGAGCGACAGGCGTCGCCTTCCTCGTCGCCGTGCAGCTGCTGCCGACGGCGGTGCTCGCGCCGATCCTCGTTACGGTCGGCGGCCCGATGCGACGCGAGCGCCTGGCCCTCGTCGCCGACGTCGGCCGGGCCGGCGTCGCGGCCGTGGCGGCGGCGCTGAGCGAAGTGGGTGCCCCCCGTGAGGCGCTCTTCGCTCTCGCCGCCGCCCTGACCGTCGGAACCGCCGTCTCGAACCCGCCGCGGCGGGGGCTGCTGCCCCTGCTCGTCGAGGCGCCCGGCGAGCTGACCGCCGCCGGGGTCGTCATCGGCGTCGTCCAGGCGGTCGCGCAGACCGCGGGGCCGCTGCTGGCGGCGATCCTCTTCAGCGTGTCGAGCGCGACCGCAGTGCTCGCCGCCTCTGCGCTCTGCTTCGTCGGCGCGGCGCTCGCGGAGGCGCGTCTGCCGAACACGACGGACGTCACCGCCCGTCCGGATGCGGTCGAGAGCCCTCGTCTGATGGAAGAGGCGCTACGCGCGCTCGAACGCGGAATGACGACGGTTCGCTCCGACCCCGAGCTGCGGCTCGTCGCCGAGCTGTTCGCCGCGAAGAACCTCGGTCGCGGGGCGCTCACGGTGCTGATCGTCGTCGTCCCCCTGGCCGTCCTCGACGTCGGAAGCGCGGGCGTCGGCTGGCTGACGGCGGTCCTCGGCGCGGGCGGGATCGCGGGAGGGCTGGCCGCGACCGGCCTCGTCGGGCGGCGGCGGATGATCCCCGCGATGGCCGGCGGCCTCGCCCTGTGGGGGCTGCCGTTGATCGTCCTCGGCGGGCTCCCCTATCTCGCCGTCGCAACGGTCTCGCTGGCGGTCGTGGGCGCCGGCAACACCGCGACCGACGTCGCCGGGTACACGCTGATCGGCCGCTCCGCGCGCGACGACCTGCTCGGCGCCGTCTACGCCGTTCACGAAGCCGTCCGCGCCCTGGCGATCGTCACGGGCGCCGCGGTGACGGCGGCGGTGATCGAGGTCTCGGGCCCGAGGGCGGCGTTGATCGCCGCAGGGGCGGGCCTGCTGGCGGCCGCCGGCGCGGGCGCACTCATGCGCGGGAAGGAGCACTCACGCGAGCCCCGCCCCGAGTACCTCCGCCTGATCCGGGCGAACCCGCTCTTCGAGTGGCTGCCACCGATCGCCGTCGCCCGCCTCGCGTCACGGCTGGAGCCTGTCGAGCTCGATGCGGGAACGACGCTCCTGCACGAGGGCGACCCGGGAGATCGCGCGTACCTGCTCGAGACCGGCGAGCTCGTCGCCGAGCAGGGCGGGCGCGAGATCGGCCGGGTTCGTCCGGGCGCCATCGTCGGCGAGATCGCGCTCCTCCACAATGCGCCGCGGATGGCGACCGTGCGCGCAGTGACCGACAGCAGGCTGCTCGTGATCGAGCGCGACGAGTTCATCGCCGCCGCCACCGGGAACTCCGGGGCCCGCGACGAGGCGGCGAGGCTCGTGGAAGGGCGGCTGGCCGAGGCGACCGCGGCTACCCGCGGCTGAGCATCACGGTCATGGCCGGCCGCGCGAGGCCTTCAGGAGCTCGTCCCAGCGGCAGAGCTTGACCCGCGGGCGGCCGAGGGGAGCCCCGCGCTCGGTTTCGGCCAGGTCGATCAGCTCCCAGCCCGCGTACGTGACCACGTCGGCGCCGCGCTCGGCCAGCAGGGCGTCGACGGCCTCGGCGCTCGCCTCCGGCGCCCGCGGCAGCGCGCCCGAACGCGCGTCCTCGAGCAGCAGCTCGATCGTCTCGGTCGCGTCCTTCTTGTTGGTGCCGATCACGCCTGACGGGCCACGCTTGATCCAGCCGGCGCAGTAGGCGCCGGCGACGGGGGCGCCGTCGTCGCCGTGGACGCGGCCGCGCTCGTTCCGGATCGTCGCCGCGGTCGCCGTCGAACGGCACGCCTGGCAGAGCGACGCCGCGGTAGCCGACGCTACGCAGCACGATTCCGCACGGGATCACCTCGCGCTCCTCCGTCGACACCGCGCGCACGCTCCCGCGTCCGTCCGGGACGAGCTCGTTGCGCACGACCTCGATCGCCTCGACCCGGTCGTCGCCGAGAATCGCGACGGGGGAGACGCGGAAACGCAGGTGCAGCGTCTTCGGCTTGCCGGTGGCGCACGCGCGTAGAGAACTCCCGGAGCACGTCGAAGTTCCGCCGCTGGATCGCCGTTCCCGCCTCGAGCTCGGCGGCGCTCACCACGTCGAGCTCGAGCTCGGCCGGATCGACGACGACGTCCGCACCCGCGAGCTCGCCGAGCTCGACCAGCTCCGGCGTCGTGAACGCGCCCTGGACCGGCCCGCGGCGGCCGAGCATGACGATCTCCCGGATCCCCGAGCCGGCGATCGCCTCGATCGCCGCGTCGGTCGTGTCCGTCGGAGCCAGCTCCTCGGCGGTCAGGGCGAGCATGCGCGCGACGTCGACCGCCACGTTGCCGTTCCCGATCACGACGGCGCGCTCGCCGGAGAGGTCGAACTCGAGCTCCTGGAAGTCCGGGTGGCCGTTGTACCAGGCGACGAAAGCCGTCGCCGGCCAGGATCCGGGCAGGTCCTCGCCGGGAATGCCGAGGTGGCGGTCGGTCTGCGCGCCGACGGCGTAGACGACGGCGTCGTAGAGCCGGGCCAGATCGTCCGGGGTCAGGTCGCGGCCGAGCTCGACGTTGCCGAGAAAGCGGAAGCCGGGCCGCGCGGCGATCTTCTCGAACGCGCGCGAGACGTCCTTGATCTTGGGGTGGTCGGGCGCCACGCCGAGCCGGACGAGGCCCCACGGGGTCGGCAGCCGCTCGATCATGTCCACCTCGACCGGCGGGTCCTCGGAGGCGAGCAGCGCCCCGGCGGCGTAGAAGCCGGCCGGGCCTGACCCGACGACGGCGACGCGAAGCGGACGGTCCGGGCTCACCGGCAGATGCTACGCCGAGGCCCCGGTCGGCAGGGGGGCTCAGCCGGTCTCGACGAGGCAGGCGTCGTGCGACGAACGCGCGACCCGCTCGGAGTGCACGACGCGACCGTGCTCGTCGGCGACCGTCAGATACCCGTGCCCGAGCGCCGGCGTGACCACCCAACCCAGGTCGGCTTGAACGTTGTACGACCCGATCGGCACGGCGGCGCGCGAGAGCCAGCGGCCGTCGACGCGGTAGACCCGCAGCGTGCCGCCCCACCCGCTCGTCACGTACACGTGATCGCCCGCGAACGTGACGTGCTGTGGCGCGAAGTCGCCGTCGGGTGTCGCCAGCAGCCGTCCGGTGTCCGCGCGGTAGACGGCGAGTCGGAAGCTGTCTCCCGCGCTGACCCAGGCGTGATGCCCGTCCGGAGCGAACCCGACGTCGTGCGCGAGGAACGGCGGCCGGAACCGGCGGACGAGCCTCGGTCGCGCCCGGTCTGCGATGTCCACGACCGCGATCTCCGCGGCCTTGCTCCCGAGCGCAACCCACAGCGTACGCCCGCTCGGGTCGACGGTCACGTGCCTGGCCCGCTGCCCGACAGCCTCGCGGGCAAGGACCCGGCCCGTGTGCACGTCGAGCGCGACGACCTCGCCGCGTGCCGCATCGGTCACGTAGGCGTGCCGCCCGTCCGGGTGGCCGGCGGCGTACCTCGGCTCGGTGAATTCCCGCAGGACGTGCGCGATCGTGAGCGTCCGGCCGTCGACGAGCGTCACCGCGCCGATGTCCGAGTGGGCGACGACGGCGACCACACCGACGCGTTGGATGCTCCGCGGGAAGGGGAGCGTCGCTACGTGCCGCAGCACGCGGCCACCGGGCAGCTCGACGGCGACGAGGCGCGACTCGAGGTCGGCCGTGACGAGGGCGACGCGCCGCGGCGGCCGCGCAGCGCGAGCTCTCGGCGCCAGGACGAGCGCCGAGGCGGCGCCGGCCAGGAACTCTCGCCGGTTCATGCCTGCAGTACGCGCCGCGGGCGCGGAGAGGTCCCGCTCAGGCGGGCGGCGTGGCTCGACGCCACGCGCGATGGGCGATCAGCCCGGACAGCGTGAAGATGAGGAGCGCGTTGATCGGGTGCAGGAACCCGAGCCCCGGAACGGACGTACCGAGCCCCGCCAGGAAGATCTGCACGACGCCCGCGACGGCGAGCGCGAGCGGAAGGTAGATCGCGGGCTTTCCGAAACGGGCGACGAGGCCGAGGACGAGCAGGATCAGCATCGCCCCGACGACGATCGTCCCGAAGATGCCGTGGAAGTTCCACGCATGGTCGAACTGGCTGTGGTCGATGTGGTCGCCCTTGTCCTGGAGCTTGTTCGAGACATAGAAGGCCCCGTAGCCGGCGGCGCCGACCTGAACGAGCACACCGACGAAGACGAGCGCAGCCCAGTACTTGTAGACGGCCCGCACGGCGTTCATTGCCGCGGCAGCCTAGAGCACTCGGCGGACGATTACTAGAGGCTAGTGCGAGCAGCCACCACTGACGCGCTTGCGCGTCAGTGCGAGCAACCCGAGCCGCAGCCGGCGGCGCCGTCTTCCGGCGCCTCGCCCTCGGCCACCTGGAACGAGTGGCCGCAGCCGCAGGCGGAGGTGGCGTTCGGGTTCGAGATCTTGAAGCCCGACTCCTGGATCGTCTCCAGGTAGTCGATCTCGGCGCCGCGGAGGTAGGGAGCGCTGAACGGGTCGACGACGACGGTCACGCCGTGCGTCTCGAGCTCGTAGTCGCCCTCCTGCGCACCCTGGTCGAAGCCGAGCGCATACTCGAAGCCGGAGCAGCCGCCGCCCTGGACGGCGACGCGAAGGACGGTCGCCTCGCCCTCGGGCTCCTCGGCGATCAGGCCCTTGATCTTGGCCGCCGCGCTCTCGGTGAGCACGATCAGCGTGTCTGTGCGCTCGACGATCTCCACGGAAGCCATCGTACCAGCCGCCCTCGCGGTCGCGCCGGTGTCGAACGAGCCACTTGTAACAGCCGCCTCACGCACCGTTGCAGGGTTTTTCGCCACCTTCGTTACACGCTGTAGGGTCCTGCTAGGTTCCGCACGTCGACACGCGGGGAGAGGCTTCAGAGATGCTCGACAACTGGCTGCCGTTCCTGATCTATGGGCTCCTCGCTGCAGCCATCCCGGCATCGATGATCGTCATGTCGTTCGTCTTCGCACAACGCCCGCGCGCCCGGACCCGTGCCCGCGGCACACCGTTCGAGTCCGGCGTGTCGCTCGGGCCGCCGAAGCAGCAGCGGTTCACGATCAGCTTCTACCTGACGGCGATGCTCTTCATCGTCTTCGACATCGAAATCGTCTTCCTGTATCCGCTCGCGATCATCCTCCACGAGCTCGCGTGGTTCGGGTTCGTCGAGCTCCTGTTCTTCATCGCGATCCTCGCGCTCGGCTACGTCTACATCTGGCGGAAGGGAGCGCTCGAGTGGCAGTAGACGACAAGTCCCTCGCCGACCACGGCCTCCGCTCCGAGCGCGTGCTCTGGCAGGGCAAGGGGCCGGGCGTTTTCGAACAGGAGGTCGCAGAGCTCGAGCAGCGAGTCGGCCTGACCACGCTCGCGAAGGCGGTCGCCTGGTCGCAGACGAAGTCGATGTGGCCCGACACGTTCGGGCTCGCGTGCTGCGCGATCGAGATGATGTCGATCGTCTCCTCGCGCTACGACATCGCGCGCTTCGGCATGGAGGCGTTCCGCGCCTCGCCGCGCCAGGCCGATCTGCTGATCGTCTCCGGCCGCGTCGTCCACAAGATGGCGGCGCCGCTGCGGCAGATCTACGACCAGATGCTGGAGCCGAAGTGGGTGATCGCGATGGGCGCGTGCGCGTCCTCGGGCGGCATGTTCAACAACTACACGACCCTCCAGGGCGTGGACAAGATCGTCCCCGTCGACATCCACGTGCCCGGCTGCCCGCCGCGGCCGGAGGCGCTGATGGAGGGGATCGTCCGCCTGCACGAGAAGGTCATGGCCGGCGTCCCGCCCGCGTACGAGATCCGCGGAGTCGCCCAGTGAGGCAGGCAGAGTGAGCTACGCCGGGGTTCCGGGCCTGGTGGAGGAGAAGGTCGCGCTGGGGGAGACGACGCTCGTCGTCGACCCGGCCCGGCTCGTCGAAGCGTGCACGGCGCTCCGCGACGAGCACGGCTTCAACTTCCTCTCGGACGTGTCCTCGGTCGACTACCTCGACTGGGGCACGGAGCCCGTGGCCGGCTACTGGGGCGGTGCCGCCGGACGCGACCTGAACCGGCCGGGCACCTGGGGCCTCCAGCGACGGCCGGCGCCGAAGCCGAAGCGCTTCGCCCTCAACTACCACCTGCTCTCGCTCGTCTCGGGCGCCCGGGAGGCGCCGCGCGTGCGCGTGCAGGTGTGGATCGACGACGGCGAGACGGTCCCGACCGTCGTCCCGATCTGGCCGACCGCCGACTGGCAGGAGCGCGAGGTCTGGGACATGATGGGCATCCGCTTCGCCGGCCACCCGAATCTCTCCCGGATCCTGATGGACGACGACTGGGAGGGCTTCCCGCTCCGCAAGGACTATCCGATCGGCGGCGAGCCGGTGCGGTTCTCGGGCGAGGAGTAGGCGGATGGCGATCGCGCCCGAGCGGCCGAAGATCTACGAGGGATCCCGCATCCCGCAGCCGATCCCGTCGGTGCTCCTCGTCCCCGACGACCTCCGCCGGCACGACGACATCCTGGAGGTCAACTTCGGGCCCAACCACCCGTCCACGCACGGCGTGCTCCGGCTCGTGGTCGAGCTCGACGGCGAGACCGTCGTCGGCCTGCGCGCCGTCGTCGGCTACCTGCACACCGGCTTCGAGAAGTCCATGGAGTCGAAGACCTGGTGGAAGGCGATCCCGTACGCGCCGCGGATGGACTACCTGTCCTTCCAGGCCAACGAGCTCGCCTTCGTGATGGCGATCGAGAAGCTGCTCGGCATCGAGGTGCCGCCGAAGGCGGTCTGGATGCGGATGCTGCTCTGCGAGCTGAACCGGGTGCATTCGCACCTCGTCTGGCTCGGCACCTCGGCGCTCGAGCTGGGAGCGATCTCACCGTTCTGGTACACGTTCCGCGAGCGCGACCGCGTCCTCGACCTCTTCGAGATGGTCGGCGGCGTGCGGATGCACACGCGGTACTTCCAGGTCGGCGGCCTGGCCGAGGACATCCCGCCGGGCTTCTTCGACGAGTGCCGCAAGTTCGTGGAGGTCATGCCCGGCGCGGTCGACCAGTACGAGCAGCTGCTCGACCAGAACGAGATCTGGCTCAAGCGCACGAAGGGCGTCGGGCTCCTGTCCGCCGCGGACGCGATCGCGCTCGGCCAGTCGGGGCCCGTCCTGCGTGGCTCCGGCGTCGACTGGGACCTGCGGAAGACAACCCCGTACCTCGCGTACGACCAGGTCGACTTCGACGTGCCCGTGAAGCAGAACGGGGACGTCTGGGACCGGTACAAGGTGCACATGGACGAGATGCGGGAGTCGACCCGCATCGTCGACCAGGCTCTCGACGGCATGCCCGGCGGCGCGTGGATCTCGGACGACCGCAAGGTCGTGCTGCCGCCGCGCGAGGAGCTGCACACGTCGATGGAGTCCCTGATCCACCACTTCAAGCTCGTCACCGAGGGTTTCCGCGTGCCCGAGGGCGAGGTCTACCTGCCGATCGAGTCGCCTCGCGGCGAGTTCGGCTGCTACCTCTGCTCGGACGGCGGCCCGAAGCCGTGGCGCGTGCGCTTCCGCGCCCCGAGCTTCATCGCGCTGCAGGCGACGGCGACGCTGATGCACGACTCGCTGATCGCGGACATGATCGCCGCCGTCGGCTCGCTCGACACGGTGATGGGGGAGTGCGACCGGTGAGCACGTTCGCGGAGGAGGTGCGGGAGATCGCCGCGCGCTATCCCGATTCGCGCTCGGCGGTGCTGCCCGCGCTCCGGATCGCGCAGGAGCGCCACGACGGCTGGCTGCCGCCGGAGGCGTTCGTCGAGGTGGCGGACGCGCTCGAGCTGACGCCCGCGTACTGCCAGGCGGTCGCGTCCTTTTACGACATGTACCACCTGGCCCCGACCGGGAAGCACCTGGTCGAGGTCTGCACGAACCTCTCGTGCGCGCTCGCCCGGGCACAGGACGTGGTCGAGGCGTTCGAGTCCGAGCTCGGCATCCGCGCGGGCGAGACGACCGAGGACGGCGAGATCACGTTTCGCGTCGTCGAGTGCCTCGGCGGCTGCGGCTACGCGCCGGTCGTCGCGGTCGACCACCGCTACCGCCACCCGGTCCGGCCGGACGACGTGCCGGCGATCGTGGAGGAGCTCCGTGCCGGCGCTTGAGGTCCTGCTCGAAGGCACGGGCGAGCGCGACCTGACGAAGCTCGCCGAGTACCAGGCGATCGGCGGCTACGCGGGCGTCGCCAAGGCGCGCGCGATGACGCCGGAGGAACTGATCGAGGCGCTCATGACGTCGAACCTGCGCGGCCGAGGCGGCGCCGGGTTCCCGATGGGCCGCAAGGCGTCGCTGATCGACCGCAAGAGCTCGAAGCCGAAGTACCTCGTGGTCAACGCGGACGAGTCCGAGCCGGGCGCGTTCAAGGACCGGCAGGTGATGGCACAGGTGCCGCACCGGCTGATCGAGGGCTGCCTGATCTCCGCGCACGCGATCGAGTCGACCCACGTTTTCATCTACATCCGCGGCGAGTACCTGACGGAGTACGAGATCCTGGCCGCGGCCGTCGAGGAGGCCCGCGCTGCCGGCCTGTTCGGCGACGTGGACATCGTCGTCCACCGCGGGGCGGGCGCCTACATCTGCGGCGAGGAGACCGCGCTCCTCGACTCGCTCGAAGGCCGTCGCGGCCAGCCCCGCCCACGGCCGCCGTTCCCGCCCGTGCAGGGTCTGTACGGCGCGCCGACGCAGATCAACAACGTGTGCACGATCGCGAGCGTCCCGTCGATCATCGCGATGGGCGCGGCCGAGTGGGCGAAGATCGGCCCCGAGACGTCGCCCGGCACCGCGGTGTTCTCGATCTCCGGCAACGTCGAGAGGCCCGGGAACTACGAGCTCGTGCTCGGCACGACGATGCGGGAGCTGATCTACGACTTCGCGGGCGGCATCCCGGACGGCCGCGAGCTGAAGGGGATCATCCCCGGCGGCTCGTCCGTGCCGATCCTGACGCCCGACCAGATCGACACGGCGCTCGACTACGACTCGATCGGCGCCGCCGGCTCCTTCTTCGGCTCCGCCTCGCTGATCGTGGTCGACGACCGCTGCTGCATGGTGCAGCTCGCGCTGCGGGCGGCGAAGTTCTACATGCACGAGTCGTGCGGCAAGTGCACGCCCTGCCGCGAGGGCACGCGCTGGCAGGTGCAGCTGCTCGAGAAGATCGAGGCCGGCGACGCGAGCGAGGCCGACCTGGAGCTGCTCGCCTCGGTCGGCTCGCGGATCCTCGGCAAGTCGCTCTGCGCGCTCGGCGACTTCGCCGTCTACCCGGTGTCGAGCTACATGAAGAAGTTCCCGGACGAGTTCCGCGCACACGTCGAGCGCGGCGCCTGCCCCTTCGCCGGCGCGTCGTCGATCGAGGGCATCGTCGCGCCCAGCGACCAGCACGCGCACGAGCCGGCCGCCGAGGTGCCCGCGTGAGCACACCCGAGCTGGTCACGCTGACGATCGACGACGTCGAGATCTCCGTGCCGAAAGGGACGGGGCTCGTCGAGGCGGCCGCGATCGCCGGGATCGAGATCCCCGTCTTCTGCTACGAGCCACGCCTCGGCCCGCCCGTCGGCGCCTGCCGGATGTGCCTGTGCGAGGTCGCGCCCGGGCCGCCGAAGCCGCAGGCGGCCTGCACGCTCACGGCCGCGGAGGGCATGGTCGTGAAGACGGCGGCGACGTCGGAGATCGCAGCCGAGGGCCAGAACGCGACGCTCGAGTTCATCCTCGTCAACCACCCGCTCGACTGCCCCGTCTGCGACAAGGGCGGCGAGTGCCCGCTCCAGGACCTGACCTTCCGCTACGGGCCCGGCTCGACCCGGATGACGTTCGCGAAGCGCACCCTCGACAAGCCGATCCCGATCTCGCCGACGATCGCACTCGACCGGGAGCGCTGCATCCTCTGCTACCGCTGCACGCGCTTCTCCGAGTCGGTGTCCGAGGACGGCCAGCTCGTGGCGCGGAACCGCGGCGCACACTCGGTGATCGCGACGTTCGAAGACCGGCCCTACCGCGCGCCGTTCTCCGGCAACGTGATCGAGCTCTGCCCCGTCGGCGCGCTCACCTCGACGCCCTACCGCTTCGAGGGACGGCCGTGGGAGATCCAGAACGTCCCGTCGGTCTGCGGCCTGTGCCCCGTCGGCTGCAACATCGCCGCGACGACGCGCGAGGGCAAGGTGAAGCGGATCCTGTCGCGGAACCATCCGGAGATCGACGAGGGCTGGCTCTGCGACAAGGGGCGCTTCGCCTTCCCGGCCCTGCGCGCGGAGGATCGCGTGACCGAGCCGCTGCGCCGAACCGGCGGCCGCCGGTTCGCGGAGGCGTCGTGGGACGAGGCGCTCGACGAGGTCGAGCGGATGGCCAGGGCTGCCGGAAACCGCGTCGTCCTCGCGTTCTCGGGCGACGAGACCGTCGAGGTGGCGTATGCGCTGTCCAGGCTGGTGCGCGAAGGGCTCGGCGCGCACACGGTCGTGCTGCCCGAGGAGACGAGCCAGGCACTCGACGCGCATCGGCAGCCGCTGTCGGCGCTCCGGGACGCGCAGGCGATCGTCGTCGCCGGCGACCACCCCGTCGTCGAGCGCGCACCGGTCGTCGACCTCTGGATCCGCGCCGCCCGGCGGCACGGCGCCAAGGTCGTCACGGTCGGCCCGACGGGCCAGATTCCGACGGCGCCCGGCGCCTACGGGGACGTCGTCCCGCAGATCGCCGCGGAGGTCGAGGGCCTCGACCGCGTGGCGCTGATCTGGAGCGGTGCCGCAGGACCGGGAGCAGAACTGGCCGACGCGCTCGGGGAGAAGATCGTCGGCGTCTACCACCTGCCCGCGACGCCGAACGGCCGTGCTGTCGCGGAGGCGTGGGCCGCGGCCGGAACGGGCGAGACGGACAAGCTCGAGCGCATCGGGCTGCTCGTCGTGTGCGGCGACGAGGCGGCGCGGTCGCCGCGCATCGCCGCGCTTGCTGCCAGGGCGGACGCGGTCGTGGCCGTCGGGATGTTCGCGGACGAGCTGCGAGCGATCGCCGACCTCGTCCTCCCGGCGACGAGCTACCTCGAGCGCGACGGGACGATGGTCAACCTCGAGGGCCGTGTCCAGCGCCTCCGGCGCGCGGTCATCCCGCCCTGCCCGGACGAGCTCGCGTGGATCGCGACGCTCGGCGCACGCTTCGGCGTCGTGCTCGCGCCGGACGCACTGGGCGTGTTCACCGAGCTCTCGCCGGCGCTGTTCGGCGGCGTCTCGTTCGGCGAGGTCGGCGAGCAGGCCCCGCTTCCGCAGGCGGCGCCTGCCGAGGCACCGGCTTCGGCCCCGGCGGCCGCGAGACAGGCGGTTCCCGCGGTTGCCGGCGGCGGCCCGCTGCGCCTCGCCCGCTACCGCGCGCTGTTCTCGGGCCCGGCCGTCGAGCGTGTGCCCGAGCTCTCCTTCCAGCGCCCCGAGCCCGTCGTCGAGCTGTCGGCCGAGGACGCGTCCGTGCGCGGCATCGAGAACGGCGACGTCGTCCGCGTCAGCTCGAACGGCACGTCGGTCGAGCTTCGCGCGCGTGTCAACCGCCGGCTCGTCCGGGGCGCCGTGCGGGCCGCCGCCGAGCACGTCGAACCGCTCGAGCAGGGCGTCGAGGTGACGCGGCTGTGACCCGGCTCGTCGCTTCGACGACCGAGGTGTGGTGGATCGCGCTGATCGAGGCGATCGTGATCATCAACCTCGTCCTCGTCACGTTCGCGTACACGACCCTCGTCGAACGCAAAGTGCTCGGGCGCATGCAGCTCCGCCTAGGCCCGAACCGCGCCGGGCCGTTCGGCTTGCTGCAGCCGATCGCCGACCTGGTCAAGCTCGTCCGCAAGGAGGCGTTCTTCCCGGGCAAGGTCGAGGTGATCCCGTACATCGTCGCGCCGGCCTTCTCGGCCTTCGCGGCGCTCCTGGCCTTCAGCGTCATCCCCTTCGGCGAGGGCTGGACGGTCGACGGCTACCAGATCAACGGCGTCGTCGCCGACGTGCCGATCGGGCTGATCCTGTTCTTCGCGCTCGGCTCGGTCGGCGTGTACGGGTTCATCGTCGGCGGCTGGGCGTCCGACTCGAAGTACTCGCTGCTCGGCTCGATGCGCACCTGCGCGCAGCTCGTCTCCTACGAGGTGTCCCTGTCGCTTTCCGTGCTCGGCGTGATCCTGCTCGGGCACTCGCTCAACCTGTCGGAGCTCGTGAACAAGCAGATCGACTCGATGTGGTACGTCGCTCCGCAGTTCGTCGGCTTCCTCGTCTTCTTCCTCGCCGCGGTCGCCGAGACGGCCCGGGCCCCGTTCGACCTTCCGGAAGCCGACAGCGAGCTCGTGGCCGGTTATCACACGGAGTACTCGGGCATGCGCTGGGGCCTGTTCCAGATGGCGGAGTACGTGAACATGATCACCCTCTCCGCGCTCGCGATCACGCTCTACTTCGGCGGCTGGGAAGGACCGTGGGCGCCGCTCGGGCCGCTCTGGTTCCTCATCAAGCTCGCGATCGCGATCGGGATCTTCATCTGGATCCGCGCCACCGTGCCGCGCCTGCGCTACGACCAGCTGATGCGCTTCGGCTGGAAGGTGCTGCTGCCGATCGCGACCCTGAACGCCGTGATCACCGCCCTCGTCGTCGCGTGGACGAGCTGAGATGACTGCGCCGCAGCCCATCCCCACCTTGAAGGGCTTCGCCGTGACGTTCCGGCAGCTCTTCAACAAGCCGATCACGGTGCAGTACCCCGAGTACGTGCGGCCGGTCTACCCGCGCTTCCGCGGCCGGCACCGGCTGCACCGCCACGAGAACGGGCTCGAGAAGTGCGTCGGCTGCTCGCTCTGTGCCGCCGCCTGCCCCGCCGACTGCATCCGGGTCGTCGCGGCCGAGAACACGCCTACCGACCGAGTCTCCGCCGGCGAGCGCTACGCGCGCATCTACGAGATCAACATGAGCCGCTGCATCTTCTGCGGCTACTGCGAGCTCGCCTGCCCGTTCGACGCGATCACGCTCGGCAACGAGTTCGAGATCTCCGAGTACTCGCGCGACGACCTGATCTACACGAAGGACATCCTGCTCGCCGAGCCGATCAAGACGGTCCCGGTCGCGTCCGCGGAGGAGTTCGACACGCCGATCCCCTACTACAAGGTGCACTCGTGACGCTGGTGCTCGCCTCGAGTGCCGGCAACGTGCTCGTCTGGATCGTCTGGTTCGCGGCCGCGGCGGCATGCGTCGCCTCGGGCATCGCGGTGATCAGCTTCTCGAACCCCTTCTACTCGGCGCTGGCGCTGATCGGGAACCTCGCGTCGCTGGCCGTCCTCTACCTGCTGCTCTCGGCCGAGTTCGTCGCCGCGGCACAGGTGCTCGTCTACGCCGGCGCGGTGATGGTGATGTTCCTGTTCGTGATCGCCTATCTCGGCGGCCGCGCCGACGCGCCCTGGGCCGGGGGACCGAGCCTGAACCGCGTCGCGGCGGTCGCGGCGGCCGTGGCGATCCTCGTCGAGGTGCTCGTCGCGATCGGACTCCAGGCGGGCCACGATCTCTCGCACTCGGCGTCGATCAGCGGCAGCTTCGGCAGCCCGGCGGAGATCGGGCGCCTCTTCCTCACCGACCAGCTGCTCGCCTTCGAGATCACGTCCGTCGTGCTGCTGATCGCGGCCGTCGGCGGCGTCGTCCTGGGCGCGCACGCGCGCCGCCTGCAGGCCGACTCGGACGAGGCGCCGACGCTCCCACCACCCCACGTCGACGAGTCGCCGGTGGAGATCCCGGCCGCGCAGTGATGGGGCCTACCGTCACCTGGTACATCGCCGTCGCGGCGTTCATGTTCGCGACCGGGGCGCTCGGCGTGCTGCTCCGCCGCAGCCCGCTGATCGTGCTGCTCTCGCTCGAGCTGATGCTGAACGGCGGCAACCTGGCGCTGATCGCGTTCTCGCGCCTGCACGGGAACGGCTCGGGGCAGATCTTCGCCTCTGTCCGTGATGGCCGTGGCCGCGTCGGAGGTCGTCGTCGGGCTCGGGCTGATCGTGGCCATGGCGCGGCGGAACCTGCCGCTGGACGTCGACAAGCTGACGAGCCTGCGCGGCTAGCCCGATGACGGTCGTCACCTCCTCCTGGATCTGCCTCTTCCTGCCGCTCCTGGCGGTCGCGGTGATCGCGCTCGGCGGCAACCTCTTCTCGCGGCGCGCGGCCGGGATCATCGCGACCGGCTCGGTCGGGCTCTCGTTCGTCGCCGCCCTCGTCGCCTTCGCGGCCATGCTCGGCGAGTCGCCCAGCCACCGCTCGCACGTCTCGACCGCGTGGACGTGGCTCTCGGCCGGCAACCTGAACTTCGGCCTGTCGATCCTGGCCGACCCGCTCTCCGTCTTCATGATGCTGATCGTCTCCGGCGTCGGCGGGCTGATCGTCCTCTACTCGATCGGCTACATGCACGGAGACAACGAGGAGCGGCGCTACTTCGCCTACATGGCGATGTTCGTGTTCTCGATGCTGCTGCTCGTCGAGGGCGGCAATCTGCTCCTGCTGCTCGCGGGCTGGGGCCTCGTCGGCCTCTCGTCCTACCTTCTGATCGGCTTCTGGCACGAGCGGCCGAGCGCCGTCGCGGCAGCCAAGAAGGCGTTCGTGATGAACGCGATCGGCGACGCGACCTTCGCGCTCGCGCTCTTCCTGCTGATCGCAGCAGACCGGGACACTCGACTACAGCGCCGTGTTCTCGGCCGCACCGGGGCTGTCGCAGACGGTGCTGATCCTGGTCGCGCTCGGCCTGCTCGGCGGCGCTGTCGCCAAGTCCGCCCAGTTGCCGCTGCACACGTGGCTCCCGGACGCGATGGAGGGCCCGACGCCGGTCAGCGCCCTGATCCACGCGGCGACGATGGTGACCGCCGGCGTGTACCTGATCGCGCGCACCTCGCCGCTCTTCGAGCTCGCGAGCTCGGTGCAGGACACGGCCGCTGCGCTCGGCGCCGTCACGCTCGTCTTCGCCGGGCTCGTCGCGCTCGTCCAGACGGACATCAAGCGCGTGATCGCCTACTCGACCATGTCGCAGATCGGCTACATGTTCGCCGCCGTCGGGATCGGCGCCTACGCGAGCGGCATGTTCCATCTGCTGACGCACGCCTTCTTCAAGGCGCTCCTGTTCCTCGCCGCCGGGCTGATCATCCACGCGCTCGCCGACGAGCAGGACATCCGCAAGATGGGCGGCCTCGGCAAGCTGATGCCGAGGACGTACGTCGCCTTCCTGGTCGGCGGTCTCGCGCTCGTCGGCATCCCGCCCTTCTCGGGCTTCTTCTCCAAGGATCCGATCATCGCGTCCGAGCTCGCCCGCGGCGGCTGGTTCGGCTACGTGCTGTACGCCCTCGACCTGTTCGGAACGGTCTTGACCGGGCTGTACACGTTCAGGCTCATCTTCCGGGTCTTCGGCGGCCAGCCCTCCGAGTTCGTGGAGAAGAACCTGCGATCGCGAGCACGGTGAGGGTCCGCTCGTGATGCTCCTGCCCGTCGGCGTCCTCGCGATCGGCGCCGCGTTCATCGGCTGGCTCCAGGTTCCCGGTGGCTGGCACCTGGTCTCGGACTGGCTCGACCCGGTCGTGCCGCCGCTCATCGACCCGACGACGACGCAGGACTGGGTGACCAGCGTGATCTCGGTCGCTCTCGGCCTGCTCGGAATCGCCGTCGCCTGGTGGATCTACGTCGCGCGCCGCCGGCCGGCCCCGGCCGCGTCTACGGCCCTCGAGCACAAGCTCTGGTTCGACGAGCTGTACGACGCCGTCTTCTACCGTCCCGCGGTCGCGCTCGCGAAGACGCTGTACGCCCTCGTCGAGGGCCCGCTCGTCGGCGGCTCGATGACCGGCATCGCGGAGGGCGTCCGCAGCCTCGGCTCGGAGACTCGCCGCTTGCAGACCGGCCTCGTTCGCACCTACGCGCTCGCCGCTCGCCGCCAGCCTCGCCGTCCTGGCCCTCGTCTTCATCGTGGTGCGCTGAGCCATGGCCAACGGCTGGATCACCGACACGCTGATTCTCCTGCCGCTCGGCGGGGCGATCTTCATCGCGCTCGCGCCGCTGCCGCGCCTTGCCGCCGGCCTCGTCGCGCTCTGTGTCAGCCTGATCGAGATCGCGTTCTGGGGCGGCGCGCTGAGCGCATTCGACTACGGCCCCGGCCAAGCCGTTCGTCCAGCTCCAGGACACGACGACCTGGTTCGGCGAGCTCGGGATCTCCTACCACGTCGGCTTCGCCGGCTTCGGGCTCTGGCTCGTCGGGCTGGCGGCGATCACGCAGACGGCGGCGATCGCATACGCGACGTGGGTGCGGCGCGAGCGCGCACGGGCGTACTTCGCCTCGATGCTGCTCCTGACGAGCGCGCGTCGTCGGCGTCTTCGCGGCGCAGGACTACCTCCTGTTCTACGTCTTCTGGGAGGCGATGCTGATCCCGCTCTACGTCCTCGTCGGCGTCTGGGGCGGGCCCGGCCGGCTGCGCGCGACGCTGATGTTCTTCATCTACACGATGGCCGGCTCGCTGCTGATGCTGGCCTCGATCATCGTGCTCGGCATCTCGCACGGCTCGTTCGACATGCTCGCACCGAGCGCGTTCAGCAACTCCGACTGGATCTTCCTCGGCTTCGTCGCGGCTTTCGTCGTCAAGGCGCCCGCTGTTCCCGTTCCACGGCTGGCTGCCGGACACCTACCGCGAGGCACCGGCCGAGGTGGCGGGCGTGCTCTCGGGCGTCGTCTCCAAGACGGCCGCCTACGGGTTGCTGTACGTCGCGATCCTCCACTTCCCGCAGCCGACGAACGACTTCCGGACGCCGATCCTCGTGCTGGCGGCGATCGGCCTGATCTACGGATCGCTGCTCGCGTTCCGGGCGCCGGACGTGCGCGGCGTCGTCGCCTACTCGAGCCTCGCCCAGATGGGCCTGATCACGTTCGGCCTGTTCGCGACCAACATCGCCGGCTTCAACGGCGCCGTGCTGCAGATGGTCAACCACGGCCTGATCTCGGCGGCGATGTTCATGCTCGCGGGGCTCGTCGAGCTGCGCACCGGCACGGCCGCTTCGACCGCCTCGGCGGCATGGCCCGCGGACGGCCGGCGCTCGCAACCGTGCTGATGACGATCGGGGTGATCGCGCTCGCCGTGCCGGGCTCGGGCGCATTCGCCGGCGAGTTCCTGATCCTCACCGGCGTGTTCACGAGCGGCTGGGGCTGGTCGGTCGTCGGTGCGGTTGCGATCGTGCTCGCCGCGATGTACATGCTGCGGCTGATCTCGGCCGTCCTCCACCAGTCGAAGGGGAGCGCGGTCGAGCGAGAGCGCCCGCGACCTCCGCCTGCCGGAGCTCGGCTTCCTCGTCCCGCTCGTCGTCTGCCTGATCTTCCTCTCCGCCTGGCCGGCCGCGGTCACGGATCACACCTTCGGCCAGACGTCCCAGACCTCAGGGCTCGCCCAGCTCCGATGACACTCGCCTCCACCATCCAGACCCCGAGCATCGACTGGTTCGCCCTCTCGCCGTCGCTGGTCATGCTCGGCGCCTCGGCTGCCTGCCTGCTCGCGGCGGTGCTCCTGTCGAGACGGTCTCGGAACATCTTCTGCGCCTGGGTCACGGGCGGCGCCTTCGTCGGCGCGTTCGTGGCGGCGGCGCTCCTCTACGCCAAGTCGCCGCACCCGCAGGAGGTGATCGCGAACGCGATCGTCCGCGACCGGCTCGGCGCCCTGGCGGCGATGATCATCCTCGGCACCGGCCTGGTTACCGTTGGCGTCTCCTGGCGCATGCGGCTCCGGGCGCACCGGGCCGAGTACTACGCGCTGCTGGCCGCGGCGGCGGGCGGCATGGTCTTCCTGGTCACGGCGACGAGCCTGATCACGCTCTTCCTCGCCCTCGAGTGGTTCTCGATCTGCCTCTACGTCCTCTGCGCGATCGACGGCGAGCTCGAGGTCCGGCTCGAGGCGGGACTGAAGTACCTCGTCGTCGGCGGCTTCGGGTCGGCGTTCCTGCTCTTCGGCTCGGCGCTCGTCTACGGCGCGACCGGGCAGGTCGGCTTCTCGCAGATCGCGCAGGCGACGGCCGCGCAGGGTCTCCAGCACGACGCTCTGCTCGTCTCCGGCCTGGCGATGATCATTGCCGGCCTCGGCTTCAAGGCCTCGGCGGCTCCGTTCCACATGTGGACGCCGGACGTCTACGAGGGCGCGCCCACGCCCCTGACCGGCTTCATGGCCGGTGCGACGAAGGCGACCGCGCTCGTCCTGACGCTTCGCCTGCTCACGACCGCGTTCCCGGAGAAGAGCGAGATGTGGTCGATCGCGATCGCCGTGATCGCGGTCGCGTCGCTCGCGATCGGCAACCTGGGCGCGCTCGTGCAGCGCAACGTGAAGCGGATGCTCGCGTACTCGTCGATCTCGCAGGCAGGCTTCATGCTGATCCCGATCGCCGCGGACAACTCGCTCGGCGGCCGGGCGCTCCTCTACTACCTGATCCCGTACTGCGCCATGTCGGTGGCGTCGTTCGCGGTCGTGGCCGCACGGGAGCGGGAGCTCGGCGAAGCGGTCACGTTCGACAACATCGCGGGCCTCGGCTGGGAGCGGCCGTTCCTCGGGGTGTCGCTCTGGATCTGCATGCTCGGCTTCGCGGGACTCCCGCTGACGGGCGGCTTCGTCGGCAAGTTCTATTCCTTCTCGGCGGCGTACGACCGCGGCTGGGTGTGGCTCGTGATCGTCGCCCTCGTCGCGACGGCGGTCAGCCTCTACTACTACTTCGGCCTCGTGCGGGCGATCTACATGCGGGCGCCGACGCCGGTCGGGCTCGTCGCGGCCGGCGGCCAGCCCCCGCGCGAGCTGTCCCTGCAGACCGCCGTCCTCGGCTGCCTCGTCGTCGTCGTCGGGAGCTTCTTCTTCGTCGAGCCGCTGATCAAGCTGTGCAAGATGGCCGCGGCGTCGCTGACGTTCTAGCCGGAAGCGCTCGATCGTCCCGGCGCGACCTGCGGCCGCCGCCAGCGGTGGCTCGCGGCGTGGACGCTCTCCATCTGCGGCAGTCGATCGCGCGGGTGGCCGCGGTACCAGCGGGCGTACCGATCGGTCAGCACCCTCGCCGAGAGGCCGTGCGCGTACACCGAGAGGACGACGGTGAAGACGACGGCAACCGTGATCGCCGAGACGTGCGGAAGGCCACCGTCCTCGAGGACGAGGATCGCGAAGACGATCGACGCGAGCCCGCGCGGACCGAACCAGCCGACGAACGCAACCGTCCGCCACCTGGCGTGCGTGCCGAGCAGCGAAACGGCCACCGGCGCCATGCGCACCACGGTGAGGCTGAGGACGCCGTACAGCGCCTCCCTCCACGTGAGCAACGCGAGCACCGGCCCGACGACGGCCGCGCCGAAGATGACGAACGTCACACCGTTCGCCAGCCCGCCCACCTCGTCGACGAGATACGTGGCCTCCCCCTCGGCGTCACGATGCAAAGCACCGAACACGAAGCCGGCGACGAATGCTGCGATGAATCCGCTCCCACCGAGCGGCGCGGCGAGCCCGTAGGCAAGCACCGCCGTGGCCAGCGGCAGGACCTGGCCCCAGGCCGAATCCATCAGGCCGTGCAGGACCGCGAGCCTCGTCACCAGCGCGCCGACGGCGCCTGCGATCGCCCCGAACAGCACTCCGTAGCCGATCGCATCGGCCACGAGGACGAGCGCGCCGTGGGTGCTCGCGGTTCCGGCCTCGGACTCGGCGATCGCGAGCGCGATGAAGAGAAGCGGGACGCAGATGCCGTCGTTCAGCCCCGACTCCACGTTCAGCCCCTGCCGGATGCGGGAGGGAAGGCGCGGATCGGTCACGACCGCCTGCCCCAGCGCGGCGTCCGTCGGGGCCAGGATCACCGCGAGGACGAGCACCTCCGCGGCGCTGACCGACCCGAACATGCCCTCCCCAAGCGCCCATCCGACAAGGATCGTGAGCGGCAGGCCGATCCCGAGGAGCCGCGCGGGCACGGTGTACTCACGGCGCAGCGCAGAGAGGTCGATGCGCGACGCGTCCGCGAACAGCACCAGCGTCAAGGTCGCCTCGGCCAGCAGGCGAACCTGCTCGCTCCTCGGGCTGAGATCGACCCAGCCGAGGCCCTCGTTCCCCACGACCAGCCCCGCCGACAGGAAGAAGATCGGGCCGGAGACCGGCGTCCGTTCGAGCACCCGCGAGAGGCCCGCGTACGTGAGCAGGACTCCTGCGATCGTCGCGAGCGCCCAGGAGCTCACGCCGTGATCCTAGGTGGCCGCACAGGCGGCGTCACCTCAAAAGGTGATGCTCGGGGCCTCGGCTCCGTGGCAGTGCTTCCACTTGCGGCCCGACCCGCAGGTGCAGGGATCGTTGCGGCCCCGTTTGGCGTCCTCGGCGGCGTAGACGCGCACGATCTCGGAGGGTGCCTCGCCGCGGCGGAGCTGCTCGGCCATGAATCGCATCGGCCCGTCGACGTGGTGGAAGAAGTCCTTGAACCCCGGGCAGAGGTAGTTCAGGCCCGGCTCGCCGTCGGGCGTCGAGATGAAACGGTCCTTGGGGCAGCCCCCGTGGCAGGCGAAGCGGACGTCGCACTCGAGGCAGTAGCGAGGGAGCGTGTCGCGCTTGTCGAGCCCGAACTGCCGCTGCTGTTGCGAGGCGACGAGCTCGAGCATGTGCGTCTGCCTGATGTTCCCGAGCTTGAACTTCGGCTCGACGAAGTGGTCGCAGGAGTAGAGGTCGCCCGTGTGCTCGAGCGCGAGCGCGAGCCCGCACGTCTCCGAGTGCACGCACAGCCCCGGCGGCTCGCCGACCCAGTTCGCGAGCGCGACGTCGAACATCTGCACGTAGACCTCGCCGACGTCTCGGCGCACCCATTCCTCGAACACGTCGACCAGGAACCGCCCGTACTGTTCGCCCGTCACCGAGCGGCCCGTCACGACGTCGCCTTCCTGCACGTAGAGAGGCCGGTCGCGCCAGGACGCCCACGGCACCGTCCCGTCCTCCGCGGCCTCGGCCACCCGCTCGATGATCGGGATGAACTGCACGAACCGCGCCCCGCACCCGTCGCGCAGGAAGCAGTAGACCTCGCGGCCGCGATCGGCGTTCGCGGCGTGGATCGTCGTCAGTGCGTTCCACTCCACCCCCGCCGCCTGCAGGTGCGCGAGCCCCTGCATCACCTGGTCGAACGAGCCCTTGCCGCCCTTGTTCACGCGGTAGGCGTCGTGCAGCTCCCGCGGCCCGTCGATCGAGATCCCGACGAGGACGTCGTGCTCCTCGAAGAACCCGGCCCACTCCTCGTCGAGCAGCGTCCCGTTCGTCTGGATCGTGTAGACGGCCCGCTGACCCGGCTTCAGGTACCGCTCCGCGAGCTCCACCGAGCGGCGGAAGAACTCGACGCCCATCAACGTCGGCTCCCCGCCCTGCCAGGCGATCGTCACCTCCGGCACCCGGGCGTGTGCCTCGATCAGCTGCCGCACGTACGCCTCGAGCAGATCGTCGGCCATCCGGAACCGCGAGCCCGGATACAGCATCTCCTTCGACAGGAAGAAGCAGTAGGAGCAGTCGAGGTTGCAGACGGCGCCCGTCGGCTTGGCGAGCAGGTGGAACGCGGGCGGCGCGTCGACGGCGACGGACGGGTCGAGTGCAGATTGGCTCACGGCAACCGATCCTACGAACGCGGTCGAGCGGAACGTCACCCCTTCGGGGCGATCCGCGTCTAGTAGCCCACGGAGGGGAGGTACGCGCCGGCCGGCTCGTTGTAGAGCCCGACGGACATCAGCGTCATCACGTGGACGACACGGAGCCCCCGGCGCATGCACCAGCGGTAGAGGTCGCCGTTTCGAGCCGGCACGAGGAAGCCGGGGCCGCCAAAGGCAGGCGCGGCAGCGATCAGCGCCTTCACGTCTGCGTTCGTCGTTCCGACCGAATGCCCGAAGAACGCCACTCCCGTCGAGTAGCCGGTGACGCTGCCGCCGTACTCGACGACGGTCGCCTGGCCGTGGGCGATCGCGTCCACGAGCTCGCCCGCGCGGTCGTGCCCGTGGACGCCGAAGCACACGCGGTTGCACGCCTCCACGTCGCCCTCGGTCGCCGGCCGCACCGTATAGCCGGGGAGCCCCTCGGCAACCGCGGGTCCCTGCATCGTCAAGCACGGCTCCCTGACCTCGAAGCCGAGCTTGGCGTAGAGGCTGAGCGAGCGAGTGTGGTACGCCGACTGCAGCAGTCGGATCCCGGGGAAGTGGGCGCCTCGCTCGAGCATCCTGCCCATGAGCGCGCGGCCGACTCCCGCGTTCTGCACGGCCGGATCGACGGTGATCGGTCCGATGCTGGAGATCGTCGAGCGCTCGTCGAGGAAGCTACTGCCGGCGATGCGGCCGTCGACCTCGGCGACGACGCCGTAGAAGCCCGGGCTCGCGACGAGGAAGCCGACGACCCCGGTTGCCATCTCGACCGAGGGGAAGTCGGGCGCGAAGCCGTGCGCCTCTGCGATCGCGCGGAAGCCCTCGTAGCAGATGCGCCCGCACTCGGCCGTGTCGCCGGCCTCCGCCTCCCGCAGCACGATCGTGTTCCTCGTCGCCACCTGGCCGGAGCTTTCCAGAACCCGGGCGCGGGCGCCTAGACTCCCGCCGTGGCCGACTGGGTGACGATCTCGGCACTCGCGACCGCCGGAGGAACGCTCGTGCTCGCGGCGGCGACGTTCAGCTCCGTCAAGTCGGCGAACCGCGCCGCACGAGTGGCGGAGCGCTCGCTCCTCGCCAACCTGCGGCCGCTGCTCCTCCCGTCCAAGCTGGACGACCCTCCCCAGAAGGTCGGCTTCGCCGACGACAAGTGGATGATGATTCCCGGCGGGCAGGGCGCGGCGGACGTCTCTCCCGAGGTCATCTACCTCGGAATGGCGCTCCGCAACGTGGGAACCGGGATCGCCGTCCTCCACGGCTGGCACTTCTATCCCGAGCGGCTCCTGGGCGGCGACCAGGGACCGACCCCGATCGACGACTTCACGCGGCTCACGCGGGACCTGTACGTGCCGGTCGGAGACGTCGGCTTCTGGCAGGGGGTGATGCGCGATCCAGCGGCTCCCGGGTTCGCGGAAGCCGCAGCGGCCCTCACTGCCCGCCAGCCCGTGATGATCGACCTTCTCTACGGCGACAACGAGGGCGGCCAGCGCGTGATCAGCCGGTTCAGCATGATGCCCCGCCGCGACGACGGGAGCTGGATCGTCGCCGCCGGGCGGCACTGGAACGTCGACAGAGACGACCCGCGGTAGCGACGGCGCTAGGCCGCGCGGGAGACCGGTGCGTCCGCGAGCTCGGGTGCCTCGACAACGAGATCGGGCCCGACGTCGACCTCACCGAGCAACTCGAGCACGACGCACGCGAGCAGTCCGAGGCCCAGCAGAGCCATGTGCGCCGCACCGGCCGCGACCACGAGCGTGAGCCCCGCGGCGGCCATGACCACGGGGAAGCGGTCGCTCCGTCCCTCCGCCGCCGCGCCCACGGTCTCGAGCAGCCGCACCGCGGCCGCGACGATGGCCACGAGCACGACGAGCGAGGCGAATCCGCCGGCCCCGCCGAGAGCCGCGATCACCGCCACGACCGCCAGCCCCGGAGCTGCGAATCGGCGCGCCACAGCATGAGCTTCGCCGGGCTGCCGGACGTTCCTGCGTAGATAGGCTCCCGCAATGGCAAACGGAACCCTCACCTGGCTCGGGCACGCGAGCTTCCGGCTCGACTCCCCGGGCGGCAAGCGCATCTACATCGACCCCTGGCTCGACGGCAATCCCAAGTGTCCCGATAGCGAACAGCAGCCGGAACGGTGCGACGTCGTCGCCGTCACGCACGGCCACGGCGACCACACGGGTGCCGCGGTCGATGCTCGGGCAGGCGTTCGAGCCGCGGCTGGTCTGCATGAACGAGCTCGGCTACCTGCTCGAGCAGAGCGGCTTCCCGAACGGGTCGAGCGGCGGCATGAACAAGGGCGGCACCGTGGACGTCGACGGCATCCAGTTCACGATGACGAACGCCTTCCACTCGAGCTCGTTCGACGGCAGCGTACGCGGGCGAGCCTGCCGGGCTCGTGATCACGCTCGAGGACGGCACCGGCGTCTACTTCGCCGGCGACACGTGCGTCTTCGGCGACATGCAGCTCATCGGACGCATCTACTCACCGTCGGTCGCCGTGCTGCCGATCGGCGACCACTACACGATGGGCCCGCGCGAGGCCGCGGTCGCGCTCGAGCTCCTCGGCGCGAAGCGCTGCGTGCCGTCCCACTGGGGCACGTTTCCGCTGCTGACCGGGACGCCCACGGCGTTGCGGGAGCACGCGCCGGCCGGCGTCGAGATCGTGGACGTCGAGCCCGGGGGCACAGTCGAGCTGTGAGACAGCGCTGGCTCGGCGCCACCGGCCGCAAGGTGCCGGAGATCGCCGTCGAGGGCGAGCTCGACCTCCCGGCGGAGGCGCTCGTGCTGGAGGCGGTCGACGTGGAGGCCCTGAAGCGCGCGCACGGCGAGGGCAGGCCCGTCGTCGTGCGTGCGAGCACGGCCGAGGACGTGAAGCAGGCGCTGGCCCGCCCCGAGGTCGCCTGCGTGCTCGTCCCGCCCTCCGAGCGATCGCTCCTCGACCTCGACCTCCGGGAGCTGACCTATGGCTGAGGCGATCGTCGCCACCTACTCGATCGCCGCCTGCGACCTGGCCGCGGGCCAGTGGGGCGTCGCCGTCCAGTCGAAGTTCCTCGCCGTCGGGTCGGTCGTTCCCTGGGCCGAGCCGCTCGTGGGCGCGATCGCCACGCAGGCCTACGCGAATCCGCGCTACGGCCCGGACGGGCTCGCGCTCCTTCGTGACGGGCTGTCGGCGCAGGACGTCGTCGACAGGCTGACCGCGGCCGACGACGACCGCGCGCAGCGGCAGCTCGGCGTGGTCGACGGACGCGGGCGAGCGGCGACCTTCACCGGCGACGGTTGTCACGCCTGGGCAGGCGGGAGGACCGGCGACGGGTACGCCGCCCAGGGCAACATCCTCGTCTCGCAGGCGACCGTCGACGGGCTCGCCGACACCTTCGAGCGCACGTCCGGGCAGCCGCTCGTGCTCCGTCTGCTCGACTGCCTCGACGCCGCCCAGGCGGCCGGCGGCGACAGCCGCGGCCAGCAGTCTGCGAGCGTCCTGGTCGTCCAGAGGGACGGCGGCTATGCGGGCCTGTCGGACCTGCTCGTCGATCTCCGCGTCGACGATCACGAGCGGCCGCTCGAGGAGCTGCGCCGCATCTACCGGCTCCACGACGAGCTCTTCGGCTCCACGCCCGAGGACGATTGGGTCGCGATCGACGCCGAGCTGGCTGACGAGCTGACCGAGCGGCTTCGGGCGATCGGGTACGAGGGCGATCTCACCGAAGCTCTTCCGCGCTGGGCGGGGAGCGCGAACTTCGAGGAGCGCGTCGACGGCGTCGAGCGGATCGACCCGGTCGTGCTGGCGGCGCTGCGCGAGGCATGAGCTTCGACGTCGTTCATCTCGACGACCTCGACCGGATCCCCGTTGCGCACGGTCTCGAGTGGAGACCGATTCGCCGCCGCTTCGGCATCCGCTCGTTCGGCACCAACGCCTACACGGCCGAGAAGCCGGGCGACTGGGTCGTCGAGGAGCACACGGAAGGGTCAGCTTCGCCACGAGGAGCTCTACGTGGTCGTTCGCGGGCGAGCGCGTTTCACGCTCGGTGAGGACGAGATCGACGCACCCGCAGGAACGCTCCTCTTCGTCTCGGATCCGGATCTGAAGCGCGTGGCGGTGGCCGAGGAGGAGGGGACGATGGTGCTGGCCGTCGGCGGCAAGCCCGGCGAGTCGTTCACGCCGTCGCCGTGGGAGTGGTTCTTCGAGGCCTACGAGCAGCCGACGGACGAGGGGATTGCGACGATGAAGAGGGGGATCGAGGAGGACGGCGAGCGCGGGCCTCTGTACTACCACCTCGCCTGCCTCGAGGCACGGGACGGACAGCTCGACGACGGCACGCGCACATCTCGCCCGCGCACTCGAGCTCGACCCGCGGCTGACCGAGATCGCAGAGAAAGACGACGACCTGAAGGAGGTTCGGTGAGCGGCTACGCGGTGACGACACTCGACGAGATCCCGAAGCGGGACACGTGGATCCCCGTCCGCGACCACTTCGGCATCGGCGCCTTCGGCGTCAACGCCTATCGCGGCCAGGAGGCGGGAGCTCCGGTGATCAGCGACCACACCGAGCTGATGGCCAAGCACGAGGAGCTCTACGTCGTCGTCGAGGGGCACGCGACGTTCACCGTCGACGGCGAGGAGGTCGACGCGCCGGCGGGAACGCTCGTCTTCGTCTCCGACCCGGCGAGCCGCCGCAGCGCCGTCGCGAAGGAGGCCGGGCACGACGGTCCTCGTCGCAGGCGGACGGCCCGGCCAGCCGTTCGAGGTCTCGCCGTGGGAGGAGTCCTGGCGGGAGAGCGGCGAGGCGATGGCGCTCTACCGCGAAAAGCGCTACGCGGACGCCGCCGCCGTGCTCCGCGAGGCGCTCGAGCGCTTTCCCGACTCGTCCGGAATCGAGTACAACCTCGCCTGCTTCGAGAGCATGGCCGGTGCCGACGCGCAGACAGTCGCCGGGCATCTCGGCCGCGCGATCGAGCTCTACCCGAACTTCGCGCGACTTCGCGCGCGAGGACTCGGACTTCGACCCCGTCCGGAGCGATCCGGCGATCCAGGCACTCCTCGAGAAGGCCGGCATGACCTACCAGATCGCTCAGCTCGACGACATCGAGGTCGTGAGCGACGGCCGCTGTCCCTGGCGGCCGGTTCGCCACCACCTCGGCATCACCGCCTTCGGCGTCAACGCGTGGACGGCGGTGAACGCCGGCGACCGGATCATCAACGAGCACGACGAGGAGAACGAGGACGAGGAGCTCTACGTCGTCCTCGACGGGCGTGCCAGATTCGAGATCGACGGCGAGACCGTGGACGCACCGTCCGGCTCGCTCGTCTTCGTCCCGCCCGGGCGTCAAGCGCACCGCGTTCGCCGAGGAGGCCGGGACGACGATCCTGGCCATCGGCGCGACGCCGGGCAAGGCGTACGAGGCGTCGGGCTGGGAGCTGTGGATGCCGATCAACGCGCTGTACCAGAGCGGGCGACTACGCGGAGGCGGCCGACCGGGGCCGCGAAGTCATCGAGGCGAACCCGCAGTACGGTGCCCCGCTCTACAACCTGGCCTGCTGCGAGAGCCTCGCGGGACGAACCGACGACGCGATCGAGCACCTGCGCGCCGGCGATCGCGATGTCCGACCGCATGCGCGAGTACGCGCGCGGCGACACGGACTTCGACCCGATCCGCGACGACCCGCGCTTCGTCGAGCTCGTCGGCTCCTAGAACGACGACGGGGCGGCGAATCGGTCGGCGGCCCGGTGAGCGTCGTCGTTTAGCTTGGCGTGCTTACTGGCTCTTCAGCGGATCGATGTAGAAGTCGTCGATCTGCCAGTTCCCGGCGGTCGGTGCAAACGTGAAGCTGACGCTCGTCTGCCCGTGCCCGCCGACGACCGGAGCGATCCCGTTCAGGAACATGACCTGTGGGCTGAGGGCCCAGCTCGTGCCGGCCGAGAAGGAACCGAGCTGGGCAGTGCTCGGCGCTCCGTACTTGTTCGTGTAGTTCATCGAGACGTTCATCCTGCCCCACGACGATCCCGTGTTCCTCAGGAAGAAGGCGGCCCGTTCCGCTGCGATCCGTCCCGGATGCGCAGCCCCAGCTTCCAGCCGCCGGCGCGCTGAGTTAGCCGTCTCCCGGTAGCCGGCGGCCCGCCGCCCGCCGCCGGAACGCGGGCACCGGGTCACCGAGCGGCGGCGCGACGACGAGGACGGCCCCGTAGCCGTCAGCACCCGTCAGCGCCTCGACGAGGAGCTGCAACCCGGCCGCGAGCGCGAACGACTTGTAGGCCTGCTCGCCGCCGAAGGGGACGAGCTCCTCCGGCGCGGCCAGGCCTGCCAGCACGTCGCCGTAGGTGACCTTGCCCATCGATACGTCGGCGACCAGAGGCGGGCCGGCGGAGCTGGGGATGCCGATCGCGAGCGGCGTCGTACCGACGAGGGGCTCGCCCCCGTCGGGGTGCGCGAGCCTCGCGGGCGACGTGGCCGTGAGCGCCGCACACAGCCCGCCTTCCGCCAGCCTGCGAACCCAGTAGCCGAGCGCGCCCGTCGGGAAGCACGCCTCGGCGATCACGACGCTCGCCCGCTCGGGCGGGTCGGCGAGCTGCGCAGCGCAGATCGCGGCCAGCGTCAGGTAGCCGAGTGCACCGCGGCCGTGCCAGCGCTCGAATCCGCGCTCCACGACGACTCGCTCCGGCGCAGCCGACGGGTCGAGGTCGGGCAGAGTTGCGAGCCACTCGACGCGCGAATAGCCGTGGCCGCGCTTGCCGCGCCGCTCGCAGTCGAGGAAATGGTCCGCGAGCGTCTGCGCGTCGGCGTCCGAGAAGCCGAGCGCCTGGATCCGGGGCAGGACCTCGTCAGGCCTCAGGACAGGACCGGCAGCGGCTTGAAGGTCTTCCTCGTCGCCTCGATCGCCTCCGCGACCGCCACGATCGCGCGGGCCGCGTCGGCGTCGGGGTCGGACCAGACGAGCGGCTCGCCGCGGTCCCCGGCCTCGCGCAGGAGCGAATCGAGCGGGACCGTCCCCAGCAACGGGGCTCCGATCGCCGCGGCCAGGTTCGCGCCGCCGCCCTCGCCGAACACGTCCGAGGTCATGTTCTCGACGACGCCGATCACCCGCATGTCGGTCTTCTGCGCCATCAGCGCCGCCCGGGCGGCCACCTCCTGCGCAAGCGGCTGCGGTGTCGTCACGATCACCGCCTCCGCGCGCGGCAGCAGCTGCCCGAGCGAGATCGAGACGTCGCCCGTACCCGGCGGCATGTCGACGAGAAGCACGTCGAGGTCACCCCAGTGGACGTCGGTGAGGAACTGCTCGAGCGCCCGGTGCAGCATCGGGCCGCGCCACATGACCGGCGAGTTCTCGTCGAGGAAGAATCCGATCGACATCAGCTTCACGTCCCGCGCGACGGGCGGCACGATCATCTTGTCGACGACCACCGGCCGCTGCGACACGCCGAGCAGGTGCGGGACCGAGTGGCCGTAGATGTCCGCGTCGAGGACGCCGACTCGCCGTCCGGCCGACGACAGCGCCGCCGCCAGGTTGACGGTCAGCGACGACTTGCCGACTCCGCCCTTGCCGCTCGCGATCGCGAGGACGCGCGTCGACCGGTCGACGGCGATCCCCTTCGAGCGCTCGGCGACGCCGCCGCGGAGCTTCGTCGTCAGCGCCGCCTTCTCGTCGGGCGACATGACGTCGAACGCCACGGCCGTCCGCTCGACACCCGGCACGGCGCCGACGTGCTGCGCGACCTGATCCTGGAAGCTCGCCCTGAGCGGGCACCCGGCGACCGTGAGCGCGATCGTCACCGTCACGTCGCCGCCCTCGATCCCGATCTCGCGCACCATGTCGAGATCCGTCACGGGCCGTCGCAGCTCGGGGTCGACGACCTGCTCGAGCGCCTTCCAGATCTCGTCGCGCGAAGGCTCCATCGCAAGTGAGCGTACCTGCGTCGACCCGCGAGGCGACCGGCGGAGCGCAGCATGTTCTCCCCACCCTGGGTGGGGAGAAGACCACCCGCCACCCGCGGTCAGCGTATCGCCGAAGTCCGCACGAAAACGCGCCCGAAATGCAACAAGAGTGTGACTCTTTGTCCACAGTGCTTTGATTGGGCCGTGACCTGGCCGGGGCTCATCTGGCGGAATCTGATGCGCCGCAGGGCGCGGACAGGGCTCACCGCTGCCGGCGTCGCGATCGGCGTCGCCCTGATCGTGGCGTTGCTGTCGATCGCGGCCGGCGTGCGCAGGACAGCCGGGGACCTCATCCACGTCGGCCGCTCCGACTTCGGCGTCTTCCAGTCGGGGGCATCCGACCTGACGAAGTCGCTCCTGCCGGAGTCGCTCGACGCCAGGCTCCGCGCGACACCCGGGATCACCGGCGTCTCGGCGATCTTCCTCCGCGTCAGCCGTGTCCAGAACCGCGACGCCTTCCTCGTCTTCGGGATGCGACCCGACGAGTTCGCGAGCCGCCGCTTCGTCGTCGTCGCGGGCCGGCGCGCAACGGGCGACGAGGCGCTGCTCGGCGACCGGGCCGCGAAGTCGCTGCACCTCGGGCCGGGCGACCTGCTCCACGTCGAGAACAAGACCTACCGGATCGCGGGGCTCTACCACTCGGGCAACCACTTCGAGGACATCGGCGCGGCGCTCCCGCTGGCCACCGTGCAGAAGCTGGCGCAGCGTCCGGGAGAGGTGACGACGTTCGGGATCACGATCGCGCTCGGAAGCCGCCCCGGCGACGTCGCGAAGCAGGTCGAGCACCGCTTCCCCGGCGTGACCGCCGTCACCGAGCCGGGGCAGGTCGTCAAGGTCGACACTTCGAGCCGGCTGATCATCAACGCCGGCTGGATCTTCTCGCTGCTGGCGCTGATCGTCGGCGGGATCGGCGTCACGAACACGATGGCCATGTCCGTGTTCGAGCGGATCCACGAGATCGGGATCATGCGGGCGGTCGGGTGGCCGGGACGCCGGATCGCGGCGCTGATCGTGAGCGAGGCGATCGGAATCGGGCTCATCGCACTGGCAGCCGGCCTCGCTGCAGGCTACGGCGCCGCCGAGTTGTTCGTGCGCCGCGGCAACCTTTCGCAGCTCGCGACGCCCGACTTCACGGCCGGCGTCTTCCTGTGGGGGCTCGCGTTCGCGCTCGGCGTAGCGGTGATCGGCGCGCTCTACCCGGCCTGGCGCGCCGTCCGACTCACGCCGATCGAGGCGCTGCGGCGGGAGTGACCTCGCCGGCGATGACCCGGCCGTCCCGGATGCGGAGCGTCCGGTCGGCGAGGCCGGCCACGTCGTCGTCGTTCGTGACGAGCAGGATCGTCATGCCCCGCCGCGAGCGGAGCGAGAGCAGAAGCTCGATGAGCTGCGCGCCGGTGGCCGAGTCGAGGGCGCCGGTCGGCTCGTCCGCGAGCAGAAGCGGCGGCCCGTTCGCGAGCGCCCGCGCGATTGCGACCCGCTGACGCTCCCCGCCCGAGAGCGTGCTCGGGGAGGCCTTCGCGCGATGGGCGATCGCACAGTCCTCGAGCAGCTCCCTCGCCCGCAACGCGCGCTCCGCGCGGGCGATCCCGCGGCCCATCATCGGCACCTGCACGTTCTCGTGCGCGTTCAGGGTCGGGATCAGGTGGTGGAACTGGAACACGAAGCCGACCGTTGCCGCGCGGTACTCGGACGGATCGGCGAGCTTCTCGAGCCGCTCGCCGCCGACGACGATCGAGCCTGCATCGGGCCGGTCGAGTGCGCCGATCAGGTTCAGGAGCGTGCTCTTGCCGCCGCCCGAGGGGCCGGTCAGCGAGACGACGTCGCCCGGCTCGAGCCGAAAGGAGACGTCCTCGAGCGCCCTGATCCGCCCGTCCTCGAACGACTTCGAAACATGGTCGACGACGACCTCGACCCCGCCGGGCCGGGACGTCACGACCTCGGCGTCACGGCGTAGGTGAGCACTTTCCGGCCCTTCGCGGTGACGATCACCGTGCGGAACGTGAGCGTCACGCCGACCCCGGCGCTCTTCGGAAAGTGCACCGAGTCGCAGAAGTTCCCGAAGAAGCTGTAGTTCTTCACGAACGGGTTGTGGCCCGTGCCGTCGAACTCGACCGGGTGAACCGTGCCGAGCGGGTCGACGATCTGCGAGGTGATGCGCGCCGCGATCGGATGGCCGGCCGGATCGGTCACCCGCACGCTGTACTTCCAGGCCGTCAAGACCTTGGGCGCGTGCCCAGTCGCGGTCAACGTCGCCTTGAACGCAGGCGCCCGGCCTGCTGCGGAGGACGCGCCCGCACCGAAGAGCATCGCCGCCAGGGCCGCCGCGAGTGTGAGTCGTCTCATGGGCGCATGCTACGCCCGGCCCATTGCGGTGACTAGCCCAGAGCGGCGGCGACCCGCTCGTAGTGCTCACGGCTGCGGGCGGCGACGATCCGCGACCGGCCGACGAGGTCGAGCGGAGCCGCGGCGAGCTGACCGCCGTCGGTCAGGTCGACGTAGCCGCCGGTCTCGCCGACGAGCAACTGCGCGGCCGCGATGTCGACGGAGCGCGCCGGCCGAAGCGAGCAGACGGCGTCGACCCGGCCGGCGGCGAGATGGCACAGCGAGAGAGCCAGCGAGCCCATCACGCGGACCCGGTACGCGACCGGTGCGAGCGCGGGCGCGTGGCGCGCGACGAGCTCGGTCTTCGTCGCCTCCATCGACAGGAGTTCGATGCGCTCCCGCGGCGGAGGGGCGACCACCGGCTCGCCGTTCAGCGACGCGCCCTCGCCGCGAGCGGCGACCCATTCCTCCCCGGAGCCGAAGTCGTAGACGTACCCGAAGTGGACGTCGCCCATCGTCGGCCCGTCGGCGACCGCGATCGAGAGCGAGAAGAACGGGATGTCCCGCTTGGCGTTGATCGACCCGTCGATCGGGTCGACGACGACGTACGTGCCGCTGCCTCCGCGGGCGGGCCGGATCCCGAGCTCCTCGGAAACGAGCGTGAAGTCGCCGCCCGCCGCGTCCAACCGCGCAACGACGACCTGCTCCGCCGCCGCGTCGATGGCCGAGGTCTCGTCGCCGCCCTCGCCCTGGCCGACGGCGCGCTCCCGCTCGGCGGCGCCCATCTCCCGCAGCACAGCCCGGACGTCCTCGGCCGCACTCCGGCAGATCCCGTACCAGTCGGTCACAACGGCAGGAACAGCAAGCCCGACGGGAGCTTGGGATAGAAGTAGGTGCTCTTCTGCGGCATCGTCTCGCCGCGACGGGCCGTCTCGCGCACCTGCTCGATCGTCGGCGCCCGCAGGAGCAGCGCCGCGCCTGCCTCGCCCGTGTCGACGAGCTCGACGGCCTCCTCGGCGCGGGGCGTGTAGCGGACAGTCCCTGCGATCAGCGGCTCGACCGCCGCCGCGTCGAGCCGCGACCCGTTCGTGCCGACCACGTAGCTCCGGCCGTCCCGGTAGAGCACCGGCCCCTCCCCGGCGCGGAGAAGGTCGAGCGGCCCTTCGTCCGACGCCCGCGTACCGGACATGTCCACGTCGTCGACGAGGCGGTGCGTCGGGAAGATCGTCAACCCCTCCTGGGCGGTCGGCACGACGACCGCGAGCAGCCAGGCGCTCTCCTCCGTGCCGTCCTCCTCGTGGAACGCGAGCGCCGTCTCGTAGCGGTGATGCCCGTCGGCGATCAGGAGCTGCGCGTCGGCGAGCGCAGCCGGCGGCACATCCTCGACGCGCCAGAGCCGGTTGCGCACGTCTTCGAGCTCGACGTCGTGGAACGGCGCGCCGCCGGGGCCTTCGAGCGCGGCATCGCACAGGAAGAAGAGCGGCTCGACATGCGCGCGCAGCGCTCTGAGCAGGCGCAGGCGCCCTTCCTTGGGGCCGGCATGCGTGCGCTCGTGCGGAAGGACGACGCCGGCCGAGTAGGGCTCGAGCCGGAGCGCACACACCAGCCCGCCGCGCGTCCTCGCGATGCCGTCCGGTCCGACGAAGTCCTGCTCGAGCCACCAGCACGCCGCCTCGCCGTCGGGGGCGAGAACGCCTTCGCCGAGCCACTCGCGCCACAGCCCCGCCGCCCGCTGCTCGTCCTCCGGCAGCGTCAGGTGGACGACGTTGTAGGGGCTCTCCGCCAGGTAGCGGGCGCGCTCCTCCGCCCCGAGCACGTCGTACGGAGGCGCGATCAGCCGCTCGAGCGGGCCTGCGGCCCTCTCGTCGTAGCGCACGGCGCGAAAGGCTTTGACCCGGGCCACGCGAGAGACGCTACCAGCCGCCTTCGGACCTAGAATCCGGCTCTGTGAGCGCAATCGCAGAGCTTGCCGAGGACCGCGTGGTCGAGGGCGTCTACGCCGTGGCGCGGAAACGGCGGCTGCGCGCGCGCTCGGGCTCGGACTACCTCGCGCTCGAGCTCGTCGACCCGACCGGCCGCATCGAGGGCCGTGTCTGGCACGACGTCGAAATGCTCGACTCCCGGTTTGCGGAAGGCGACGCCGTCCGGGTGCTCGGCCGAGTCGAGCGTTTCCGGAACACACTCCAGCTCGACGTCCGCTCGATCGAGCAGGCAGACGCGGATCCGGCCTCGCTCGCGCCCGCGATGCGCCGCGACGCCGACGAGCTGGACGGCTTTCTCGACTTCCTCGCGGCCGAGATCACGCATCCAGGACTGCGGGCCACGGTCGCCGCGGTTCTCGACGCGGAGACGCGGAAGCGCCTTCGCATGCTCCCGGCAACCCCCGACGGCCATCACCTCTACGCGGGCGGTCTGCTCGAGCACACGGTCGGCGTGACGACGATCTGCCGCGAGCTCGCGCAGCTCCATCCGCGCCTGCGCGCCGACCTGCTGCTGGCCGCGGCGCTCGTGCACGACGTCGGGCGGACCCTGGAGCTGCGCGCGGGGCCGACCTTCCAGCCGACGGCCGAGGGCCGCTTGCTCGGACATGTCCACCTCGGCCTGCGGCTGATCGAGACCCGAGCCGCTCCGCTCGAGGCCGAGATTCGCCCGGAGCTCCTGCACGCCGTCGCCTCGCACCACGACGCCCGGGCTGCCCGCACCGCCGAGGCGGCGTGCCTGTATCACGCGAACCAGCTCGACGCCGTGGCCGCAACGCGCCCGGTCGAGACGGCGAGCGACCGGTAGGCGTGCTCGCAGCTCCGCTCGCCCTCGGGGCCAGCGCGTCCTGGGGCGTCGGCGACTTCCTCGGCGGCGTCAAGAGCCGAACGCTCCATCCGCTCGCGATCATGGCCGTCTCGCAGCCGGTCGGGCTCGCGCTCCTGGGGGTGATCCTCGCCGCGCGCGCGACGGGCCCTCCCGGGCCGGAGGTCGCCTGGTCGGTCCCCGCAGCCGTCGTCGGCACGATCGGCCTCGCCGCCTTCTACCGCGGCATGGCGAGCGGCGCGATCAGCATCGTCGCGCCGATCGCCGGAGCGGGCGCCGCCATCCCGGTCCTCGTCGGCGTCGTTCGCGGCGACCGGCCGAGCCTCTTGCAGGGAGTCGGATTCGCAGCCGCGATCGTCGGCGTCGTCCTCACGTCGTGGGAGCGGCGACCGGGCCAGACGCGCTGGGCTTCAGGTGCCGGATTCGGACTCGTCAGCATGTTCGCGTTCGGCTTCTACTTCGTCTTCCTGCACCAGGCGAGCGGCGAGGACTTCCTCTGGCCGGCCTTCCTGTTCCGCATCGTGTCGACGTCGATGGTGTGGATCGCGATCCTCGTCCTCCGCCCCGCCGTGGAGGGCGTCGGCGGCGCACTGCTCGTCCTCGTCGTGATCGGCTGCCTGGACACGGGCGGGAACACGTTCTACGCCGCCGCGTCGTCGTATGGCTCGCTGAGCGTCACCGCCGTGCTCGCGTCGCTCTACCCGGTGGTCACGGTGCTGCTCGCCCGCCACCGGCTGCGCGAGCGCGTGCACCGTCTGCAGGAGCTCGGGATCGCGCTGACGATCGCGGGCATCGTGCTCGTGTCCACGGGATAGGCTCGAGCCGTGTGGGAGGGACTGGCAGCCCGGCTCGAAGGGGAGCTCGTCGTCCTGGAGCCGCTGCGGCCCGAGCACGAGGACGGCCTGTACGAGGCCGCATGCGACATGGACTGGACGTGGATGTTCGTCGACGCCGCGCGCAGCCGCGAGGCGTTCCACGCGTACTTCGAGGCGGCGCTCGCGACGATGCGGAGCGGCGTCGAGGTGCCGTTCGCGACGCTCGACGCGGCGACGGGTACGCCGATCGGCAGCACCCGCTTTCTCACGCTGCGTCCCGAGCACCACGGCCTCGAGATCGGCTGGACGTGGCTCGCACGGGCGCGCTGGTCGAGCGGAGCGAACGTGGAGGCGAAGCTGCTCCAGCTCGAGCACGCGTTCGAGCGGGCAGGCTGCATGCGCGTCGAGTTCAAGACCGACGCGAAGAACGAGCGCTCCCGGCGTGCGCTCGCCGCGCTGCCGGCGCAGTTCGAGGGCATCTTCCGCAAGCACATGCTCGTCGGGGACGCCCGCGACCGGCTGCGCGACTCGGCGTACTACTCGATCCTCGACGACGAGTGGCCGGCCGTGAAAGGCAATCTGCTGCGCAGGCTCGACCGTTGAGGGAGATCGGCGAAGGGATCTTCCAGCTCGAGGCAACGGGAGGCACGGTCAACGTCTTCCTCGTCCAGGCGGACGTGCCGGTGCTCGTCGACAGCGGAACCGAGCGGCTGGGCACGGCGGTCGCCGACGAGTTGCGCGCCGAGGGCGCGCTCCCCGAGTTCGTGCTGCTCACGCACGCCGACTTCGACCACTCGGGCGGTGCGACGGCCGTGAGACGCGCGACGGGCGCAACCGTCTGCGCACCTGCTGCCGAGCGGCCGCTGCTGACGGGCGCACAGCGCCGGCGGCTGTTCGTCCGGGTGCTCATCCGCGGCGTCAACCGCGGCCGGGCTCCCCGCCGGCCCTCGATCGACCGCTGGATCGCCGACGGTGAGGTCGTCGCCGGGCTGGAGGCGATCGGAACACCAGGCCACACGCCGGGACACACCGCCTACCGCCTCGGCACGAGCCTGCTCGCCGGCGACGCCGTGATCACCGGCACGACCTTCCGCGAGCCGGTGGCACGGTTCTGCGTCGACTGGCGGCAGGTGCGCCGCTCGATCGAGAAGCTCGCCCGCCTCGATCTCGACCTGGCCGTCAGCGGCCACGGCCGCCCGTCCCGGGACGCGAAGGCGAAGCTCGCCGCGCTGGCCGCGTCCTGGCGCTAGACGTCAGACGTTGAAGCGGATGTTCAGGACGTCGCCCTCGCGGACGACATAGTCCTTCCCCTCCAGCCGCTCGAGGCCGCGCTTGCGCACCTCCGCGCGCGTGGCGCACTCGACGAGGTCGGTCCACGCGATCACCTCGCAGCGGATGAACCCGCGTGCGATGTCCGTGTGGATCTCGCCTGCCGCCTCGAGAGCCGTCCGGCCACTGCGCAGCGTCCAGGCGCGCGCCTCCGTCGGGCCGATCGTGAAGAAGGTGATCAGGCCGAGCGACTCCTTGAGCCGGCGTGCGACCTCCTCGAGCGCCGACGCACCCTCGCGGAACGCGGCCGCTTCCTCATCGGGCAGCTCGGCGAGCTCGGCCTCGAGCTGGAGGTCGATGCCGCCCGGCCCGTTCTCGACCACGACCATCGGCTTCGTCGTCAGCGGCTCGAGGGATTCCGACACCTCGCCGCCATGGTCGGCGATCGTCCCGCCGGCATCGACGTGCACGAGCAGCGCCTCGAGCCCCGAGACCTCCTGCTTGAGGTTCGCGTCGCCCGATTTCGCCTGCTGGCGCGCCCGCTCGAGACGCTTCTCGACGTGGTCGCGATCGGCGACGAGGAGTTCGAGCTTGAGTGTCTCCAGGTCGGCAGCCGGCTCCGCGCCGGGGGAGAACCCGTTCAGGACGCAGAGCAGGGCGTCGACCTGCCGCAGGTTCCCGAGCAGGGCAGGCCCGGTGCCGGGCACGTCCTGAACGCGGATCGTCGCCGGTGTCAGCTTCGCCGACTGCTCGACCGGCGCCAGCTGCCCGAGCCGCTCGTCCGAGATCGGCGCCATCCCGACGTGCGGCTTCACCTCGTGCACGTGCGCCCCGGCATGCGTCAGCGCGTTGAACAGCGTCGTCTTCCCCGACTTGGGCAGTCCGACGATCCCGACCTCGAGCGGCATGCCCCCAACGTACCCTCGCCGGTCCAGCGGGCCGCGGAGACCGCGACCGCTCCCCTCCCCCTGGGGGAGCGAAGGTCCCTTCGGTCACGGTACGCGAGAGTCCGTCACGCGTGGGCGACGGGACCGTGCCGATTTCCGCGCACCCGGGGCGCGCGACTGCGTGCGAGGGCGAGCGGCCAGGTCTAGGTCGCGGCGCTGAAGCCGACCCGGCTGCCGCGAGCGTGACGCCGAACGTAGAGCACGTGCCCGAGGGCGATGAGCAGGCGACCGTCGTCCGCCTGGAGGTCGACCACGCCGCCGTCCCCCTGGAGCAGTCGCTGCTCGAGCGTGTCCGCCTCGGGGACGGTGACGGCGACGGTGAGCGTCGCTCCGCCCTTGAAACCGATGTCGAGCCGGACGCGGTCTTCGCTACCGGCCATCGCTCACCAGTTCCGAGAGCACGCCGTCGACCGCGTGCGGATCGAGAAACGCCACCTGCATACCGTAGAGCCCGCGGCGCGGCGCGCGGTCGATGAGCTCGACGCCCTCCGCGTCGAGGCGCGCGAGCTGCGCCTCGAGATCGTCCACCTCGTAGGCGACGTGGTGCATGCCGGGCCCTCGCCGCGCGAGGAACCTCCCGACCGGCGTGTCGTCTCCCGTTGCGGCCAGCAGCTCGATCCGACTCCCACCGACCAGCACGGCCGCGGCTTCGGCACCCTGCTCGACGATGGCCTCTCGGTGCTCGACCTCGGCGCCGAAGAGCCTGCCGTACGTCGCGATCGCCTCGTCCAGGTTGCGAACCGCGACGGCGACGTGATGGATGCCCCGCACTGCCACGCCTCCGATGCTATCCCGCCTGCGCCCTGCGGGGCTCGAGGATCCCGTCGACGAGGCCGTACTCGACCGCCTCCTCCGGCGACATGAAGCGGTCCCGATCGATGTCGTCGAGGACCGTCTCGACCGGCCGGTTCGAGTGCCGGGCGATGATCTCGGCCATTCTTCGGCGCATCTCGAGCACCTCACGCGCCGCGATCTGGATGTCGCTCGGCGTCCCTCGGGCGCCTGCCGAGCCCTGGTGGATCATCAGCTTCGCGTTGGGCAGGCAGAAGCGCTTTCCAGGGGCGCCGCCCGCAAGGATCATGGCCGCTGCGGACATGCCCATCCCGAGGCAGATCGTGCGCACGTCCGGCCTGACGTGCTGCATGGTGTCGTAGATCGCCATGCCTGCGTAGGCCGAACCGCCCGGCGAGTTGACATAGAGCTCGATGTCCTTCTCCGGGTCTTCGGCCTCGAGGAAGAGGAGCTGCGCGGCGATCAGGTTGGCGGACGTGTCCTCGACCTCGGTGCCGAGGAAGACGATCCGCTCGCGGAGCAGGCGCGAGTAGATGTCGAACGAGCGCTCCATGCGACCGTCCGACTCGACGACCACCGGGACGAGCGGGCTCACGCGCTGCTCCGGCCGGTAACATGCAACTCCACGGTTGCCCATCATACACGCAACCTTTGGGTTGCGTAAGCCAAACATGTGCGCGAGGAGGAAGTGCGATGGACGTTCGCCGCGAGATCGTCTTCCCGGCCGAGCCGGCCGAGGTGTGGGAAGCCCTGACCGAGCCGGAGCGGCTCGAGGACTGGTTCGCGACCGAGGTCGAATTCGAGCCGAGGCCAGGCGGCCGCGGCACGTTCCGCTGGGGGAACGGCGAGGAGCGGAGCGTGAGCGTCGAGGAGGTCGACCCGGAGCGGCTGTTGACGCTGCGCTGGGAGGACGACGGCGGGGAGGTCGTCTTCACGCTCGAGCCCGTGCCCGAGGGGACGCGGCTCGTCGTGGTCGAATCGGCGCCCGACTGGTCGACCGCACTCGAGCTGCGCGCGCTTGCAGCATGCGCAGTCGCGTAGACGCGGTCTTCCAGGCGCTCGCCGACCCGCACCGGCGCTTCGTGCTCGAGACATTGGCGGGCCGCGGCTCGGCAACCGCGACGGAGCTCGCGGCCGCGCTGCCGGTCACGCGCCAGGCCGTCGCGAAGCACCTCGGGACTCTGCGAGCCGCCGAGCTCGTCGAGCCGACGCGGACGGGCCGCGAGACCCGCTATCGCCTGCGGACCGAGCCTCTCGGCGACGCGCTCGACTGGATCGAGCAGGTCGGCGCGCAGTGGGACGAGCGCCTCGCGGCGCTCCGGCAGCACCTGGGCGACGGTTCCTAGCGGCCCGAGAGCGCCTGGACGGTGCCGACCGTCTCGGACGAGCGCGACTCGCGAGGCACGCCGTTCATGAGCACGGCCAGCTCCGGCCCCGTCAGCGTCTCCTTCTGCAGGAGCGCCTGTGCGACGCGATCCAGCACGGACCGGTGCTTCGTCAGGAGGCGGACCGCCTCCGAGTATGCGTCGTCCGTCAGGTGAGCCTGCTCGGCGTCGCGTAGCCGCTTCGTCTCCTCCGAAAGCGCATAGTTGTCGGCCCGCATCGTCCGCGACGTGACCGCCTCGGACATGCCGAACTCGAACACCATCGACCGCGCCAGCTCGGTCGCCTTCTCGAGGTCGTTCGCCGCGCCGTTCGTGACGCGGCCGAAGATGACCTGCTCGGCGGCTCGACCCGCGAGGAAGACGCGCATCATGTCGATCAGCTCTTCCTTCGTGTGCAGGTAGCGATCCTCGATCGGGACGTTCAGCGTGTACCCGAGGGCGTGGCCGCGCGAGATGATCGTGGCCTTGTGCACCGGCAGCGCGTCGCCCATCAGGTGCGACATGAGCGCGTGCCCGGCCTCGTGGTAGGCGAGGATCCGCTTCTCCTTCTCGCTGACCACCCGCCGCTGCTGGAGCCCGGCGACCACGCGTTCCATCGCCGCCTCGAAGTCCTGTGCCTCGATCTCGTGCTTGCGCTCGCGCCCCGCGAAGATGGCCGCCTCGTTCGCGATGTTGGCCAGGTCGGCACCGGTCAGCCCGGCCGTCTGGCGGGCGACGACGCTGAGGTCGACATCGGCCGCGAGCGGCTTCCCGCGCGTGTGGACGGCCAGGATCTGCTCGCGTCCGGCGAGGTCGGGAGTCCCGACCAGCACCTGGCGGTCGAACCGTCCCGGGCGCAGGAGAGCCGGGTCGAGATCCTGGATGCGGTTCGACGCGCCCAGCACGACGACCTGGGCGTCGGTTCCGAAGCCGTCGAGCTCGACGAGGAGCTGGTTGAGCGTCTGGTCCTGCTCACGGTTGAACCCGTGACCCGAGCGCGCGGCGCCGACCGCATCCAGCTCGTCGATGAACACGATCGCCGGCGCGTGCCTCCGCGCCTCGGTGAACAGCTTGCGGATCCGAGCGGCGCCGAGGCCGGCGAACATCTCGACGAACGCCGACGCGCTCTGGGAGTAGAAGCTGGCCCCCGACTCGCGTGCGACCGCCTTCGCCAGCAAAGTCTTTCCCGTACCGGGCGGGCCGTGGAGGAGGATGCCCTTCGGGACTCGCGCGCCGAGCGCCTCGAAGCGCCTCGGATCGCGGAGGAAGTCGACGACCTCCTGCAGCTCGGCCTTGACCTCCTGGAGGCCGGCCACGTCGTCGAAGCTGACGTTCGAGCTCGAGCCGGTCGGGCCCTCGGCCGGCGAGATCCGCGGCATGAGCTGGACCACCCGCCAGAGCAGGTAGATGAGCATCCCGAAGAAGATCAGCGGCAGCCACGTAAGCGCGGCGTCGCCGATGTGTTGCAGCACGCTGCCCACGATTTGCTCATCGGCACCCGCGACACCGAGCCTTAGCCGGAGCTAGTGGACGGCTTCGAGGCGCGCGTTCGGGCGGAGCCGGCGGCCGACCTTGGCGCACGGTTCCCCGTCGACCGTGACGACGTCCGCGGTGAAGTCGTTCTCCCCCCGGATCAGCGTGGAGCCGACGCCGTACGAGTCGACCGGCACGCCCTTCGTCTCGAAATCCCTGATCCGTTCGACGTCGAAGCCGCCGGAGACGACGATGCGAACGCCCCCGAAGCCCTCGCGGTCGAGCGCGTCGCGAACGCGGAGGACGAGCCGCTCGTTCACGCCGCGCGGGTCGAAGTCGCCCATCTCACCCCAGAGCGACTCGTCGACGAGCGTTCGCGACGTGTCGAGACGAACGCCCCAGAGGCGATCGCCGAGCGCCCGCGCAACGTCGAGCGAGGTCCGCACCGAGTCGTTCTCGAAGTCGACGAGCACGACGATGCTCAGGTCGGCCGGCGCCCAGTCCGCGAAGCGCCGGGCGGCCAGCACGGTGTCGCCGCCGTAGGCCGCGATCAGCCCGTGCGGCACGGTGCCGAGGCCGCGTCCGCCCCACCACGACGACTGCGCATCGGTGGAGACGCCGATCGCGCCTGCGACATGGGCCGCGTAGCCGTCGCCCGTCTGGACGTGGTGGTGATCGTGCCGGGCCGGGAAGAAGAGAATCGGCTTGCCGTTGGCCGCGTCGACCACCCGTCGGACGTTCGTAGAGATCAGCGTGCGCCGGGCGAGCACGCCCAGGTAGACCGTCTCCAGGTGCGCGAACAGGGTGTAGTCGCCCTCGATCGTCATCACCGTCTCCCAGGGCGCGACCTCGTCGCCGTCGTGCAGGGCCTTCACCTCGAGCTCGTCGAAGCCGTGGGAGCAGAGCTTGAGGATCGCGATCGCCTCGTCCATGCCGCCGAGCACGGAGTCGTGCTTCTGGAACACCTGCGTGACGACCCGCGGGTGGCGGCCGTCGGCGATCAGCGTCTCGCGCGCGTAGTTGAAATAGGCGTCCGAGTAGTAGCCCGCCTTCATCTTCGCGACCGGGAGATCGAAGATCTCCGGCGGTAAGCGTTCGCTACGCCGTGGGGGCGGCGGCACGCTCGCGCTCCAGGCACGCGTCGAGCGCGGCCTGCGCGACCTCGACCTGCGCCGGCGACGGCTCGGCCGTCGCGACCCGGGTCTGAAGCTCCATGCCGGGCCATGCGAGCGCCCTCGCCACGGGATTCTCCGGGTTGCGCACCATCCAGCCGAAGATCTCGGTCGAGGCGGCGAACGCGCCCAGCGAGGCGACGAGCGAGGCGGGCTTGCGCATCCGCTCGGGAACGCGCGAGGCCAGGCCGGCGCCGACCGCGGACGCCAGGATCAGCGGCCCGACGAGGTGCGAGCCGCATCGCTCGTGCTCCTTCTCGGCGCCGGGGCCGTGCTCGTACGTGCCGATCGAGATGTGCTCGGCGCCGTGGTAGGCGGCCAGCTCGCCGCCGCGGAGCGCGATCAGCGCGGGCGCGAGCGAGATCACGCCGCCGACGAGCTCCTGCGCCACCGGCGACAGCCGCGCGGACTGACGGATCGTGCGCGACGCGAGGCCCGCCGCGGCCATGGCCGCGAGCACGTTCCGCCGCTCGAAGGGGAACCGCGCCTCGGGCAGCTCGCGGCGCACTCGCGGCAGCACGAGCATCGCCTCCAGGAGCCGCGCCGGCCCGCGCAGGAGCGGCCATTCCGACGACACCGCGATCCGCGGCTTGGGCCCGGACGCCACCTTCAACGTCCCGCCCGCCGTCCTCACGGCACACGCCCACGAGGTCGGCCCGTGGACGAGCACCCCGTTCGCGAGCGCCATACCACCCAGGCGGAGCTTCCTCTCGGCCATCCGGGCCAGCCTAGCGAGATCTCCGCCATCCGCCGAACGCGCATATGATCGGAGGCGGTGGGGCTGGGGAGACGGATCGTCTGTGGGATTGCGTGCGTCTTTGCCCTCGTCGCCGTTCAGGCGGCGGTCGCGGCTTCGCCGCCGAACCCGAAGGATCCCTGCGTCAGCGGCACGAAGGACATCTGCGGCACCACGGGAGTCGGCTACTACAAGACCTACAGCTTCGGCACCCGCTGGTTCGGCGACTTCAAGAATGCGATTCCCGGCGGGACGCACTCCTACTGCATCGATCTGCGCTTCTGGTACCCGGGGGCGGCCTACAAGTACAAGGAGGACACGAGCGGGAACCTGCGCAACAAGAGTGGCGGAGCCGTGCCGTTCCCGAACCAGCAGCGCATCGCGTATGCGATCTGGGTCTACGGGCGCAGCAACGACCCCGACCAAGCCGCCGCCGTAATGCTCTACGTCCACGGACAGATCGACGACGCGCGGCCGGGGGAGGTCAGCCCCTCGGTGCTGAGCTCCAAGGCCCGATCGCTCTACGACCAGATCACCAAGGCTGCGGCGAAGTTCCACGGGCCTTACAAGGTCGACGTGACTGTGCCGGGGACGCCCAAGGTCGGCACCGCCGCGACCGCGACCGTCCGCGTGCTCGCCGCGGGCGGCGCCGCCGTTCCGAACCTCCCAGTCACGATCTCGACGAGCGGAGCGACCGGCGTGTCCAAGCCCTCGAGTACCGACGGCTCGGGCGTGGCCAAGGTGACGCTGACCCCGAGCGGCGGCGCGCTCAAGGTCTCCGCCTCGTCCTCGGCGCTCCCGTCGACGCTGCCGCGCGTCTTCGTTCCGACGTCCGCGGCCGCCGCGGCGAACGGGCAGCGACTCGTCCTGCCGGCCTCGCAGACCGTCTCCGACTCGGGCACCGGCTCGGCGTCGAAGGTGCAGATCAAGGTCTCGACGAACGCCGCGCCGGCCACCCTCCTCGTCGGGAAGACGAGCCAGGACAAGGTGGCGATCTCGAACGCTCCCTCGGGCTGGAACGGCACGATCCAGGTTCGGATCTACGGCCCCGCGCGCACCCCCGGCGCGATCGCCTGCACCGGCACGCCCGTCTCGCAGGGGACGCTCTCGGCGAAGGGGAACGGCACCTTCACGACGACGGCGGCGGTGATCAAGGCGCCCGGCTGGTACGCCTACCAGGAGACCGTCCCCGGTGATGCGAGCACGACCGGGCTGACAACGCCGTGCAACGCGCCCTCCGAGCGCTTCCGCGTCGACACGCAGCCGGCGGTCGTCACCACCGTCAGCTCGCAGAGCGTCCTGCCCGGCACGACGATCACGGACACGGTCAAGGTCACGGGCCTGAACGGCGAGTCGGCGACCGTCACGGCGACGCTCTACGGCCCGTTTCCGACCCGCGCGGCGATCGTCTGCACCGGCACCCCCGTTTGGACGGGGACGATCCCGGTCACCGCCGACGGCAGCTACACCACCGCGGCCGCCACCGTGCAGATCCCGGGCTACTACACCTACCGTGAGTCGATCGCCGCCTCGGGCTTCGTCCGGGCCACCCAGACTGCCTGCGCCGACGTCGCCGAGACGAGCATCGTCACCGGCCAGCCGAAGGTCGTCACACAGGTGAGCACGCAGCAGACGGCTCCCGGCGCGACGATCACGGACAAGGTGACGATCTCCGGCCTCGGTGCCCTCCAGGCCTCGGTCAAGGCCGAGCTCTACGGGCCGTTCACGTCGACGGGCTCGATCAAGTGCACCGGCACGCCGTTCTGGCAGGGCACCTTCACGGCGAAGGGCGACGGCACGTACGTGACCGCCCCGGTCAAGCTGACAAAGGCCGGCTACTACACCTACCGGGAGTCGATCGCCGACACGCCCGCGTACGCCGCGTTCACCGCCCCGTGTGCGGCGACGGCCGAGACGACGCTCGCGCATTCGACTCCCGACGCTGTCCACGCAGGTGACGAACGAGGTCGCGAGACCCGAGACGGGTCTGACCGACAAGGTCACGGTCGAAGGGCCTCGGCACGACGTCCGCCACCGTCGAGGTGACGCTCTACGGACCGTTCTCGACGCGCGCGTCGATCGGCTGCTCCGGCACGCCCGCGGGGAAGACGTCCTTCACCGCGAAAGGCGACGGGACGTACACGTCGCCGCCGATCCTGGTCAAGAAGGCGGGCTTCTACGTCTTCCGCGAGGCGATCGCGGGCTCGTCGACGGTGAAGGCGGTCCAGACCTCGTGCACCGAGCAGTCGGAGGTCTCGCTCGCGGCGCCGCTGATCATCACCGGCCGCGGCGACGTGACCCGTGAGGTGCGCCGCCGATCGACCTCCGCGCTGACGCCGACGCACGTCACGCTCGACTCGGTTTCGATCGACGCGCCGGTCCTCGCGGTCGGCATCGACGTCGGCAAGGGTGTCCTCGGCGTCTCGCCGGACATCCACCACACCGGCTGGTGGGCGGACGGGGCGCAGCCGGGCGACACGGCGGGCTCCGTGCTGATCGCAGGCCACGTCGACAGCGCTGCCGGCGGCGCGGGCGCGTTCTTCCACGTCAAGGACGCGAAGCCTGGCGACAAGGTCGTGGTGACAACCACGGGCGGCCGGACGTTCACGTACAAGGTCCAGTCGGTCAAGAGCTACCTGAAGAGCAAGCTGCCGACCGACGTCTGGTCGAAGAAGGGCAGCGCGCGCCTCGTCCTCGTCACGTGCGGCGGCCCGTTCATCCAGGCCGCCGGCCACTACCGCGACAACATCGTCCTGACGGCAGTTCCCGCCTGAGCTAGCCGCCGACCGCCTGCGCCGCGTGGCGCAGGAAGTGCACGCCGAGCTCGAGATCGTCGACGTCGGCTCGTTCGTCCGCGGAGTGGACGAGCCGTGCGGCCAGGTCGGGATCCATCGACCTGACCGGGAAGAAGCCGTAGGCGACGGTGCCGAACGCCTCGCGCAACCAGTGGCTGTCCGTGAAGCCGGCGACACAGATCGGCGCGACGCGCGCACCGGGCTCGACCTCGGCGACGAACGACTCGGCGGCCGTCCAGAGCGGCGTCTGCATGGCCGAGCGTGTGCCGCCCTGGCCTTCGCGCCAGACGATCTCGTAGTCGCCGTCGCCGAGCCACGCCCGCAGCACGGGCTCGACGGCCGCCTGCGTCTGGCCCGGGAGGAGACGGCAGTCGACGGTCACCTCGGTCAGCGCCGGGATCACGTTCCGCTTGTGCGAGGCGGTGATCATCGTCGGCGAGACGGTGTACGAGAGCAGAGCCTCGATCATCGCCGCTGCCGCGGGATCGACGCCACGTGCGGCCGCGAGTGCGTCGCCGGCGGCCGGCACCGAGCCGCAGACGACCTCGAGGAACGCAGCCACCTCCGGGATCAGCTCCGGCTCGGGGTCGAGTTCGGCCAGCCGTTCGATCAGCCCCGCAGCCTTCACGAGCGCGTTGTCGGCGATCGAGGGCAGCGAGGCATGGCCGCTCCGGCCGTGCACGCGCAGGACGAAAGGCGAGCTCATCTTCTCGGCCGTCGCGCAGAGATAGAAGACCTTCCCGCCGACGACGACACGGTCGCCGGCGCCCTCGTTGATCGCATATTCGGCCCGCACCGCCTCGGGATGCTCCCGGCAGAGCCAGGAGAGCCCGAAGTCCGGGTCGTCGCCGACCTCCTCGTCGGCCGTGGCCGCGAAGATCAGGTCGCCGCGCGGACGGAACCCCTCGCGGGCGAGCGACGCCATCGCAACCGCACTCGCGGCGACCTGGCCCTTCATGTCGAGGGCACCCCGGCCCCAGACGTGGCCGTCACGAAGCTCGCCCGACCACGGGTCGACCGTCCATTCGGCCGGGTCCGCGAGCACCGTGTCCGTATGGGAGAGGAAGAGGAGGCGGGGGCCGTCACCGCTCCCCGGGATGCGCGCGACGAGACTCGCCCGCTCGGGCACGCGCGCGTACAGCTCGCACTCGACGCCGAACGGCTCCAGGTAGTCGCGTAGTAGTCCGGCCGCGATCGTCTCGTTGCCGGGCGGGTTGACCGTGTTCAGGCGGATGAGCTCCTGCAGGAGCTCGGTGACCTCGTCCCGGAGCGACGCCGTCGCGCTCAACGACGGAGGCCGAGCGTGAGCAGGTATTCGCGCGACTGGCGGATCCAGTGGCCTTCACGGTCCTGCTCGTAGAGTTCAACCGACGTTCGGTGGAACTCCTCGAGCCGCTCGGAGTCGAGCGTGTCGACGAGCACCTTCGTCGGCCCGAGGCCGGAAAGGAAGCACTGCCAGAGCTCTTCGCCGCTCTCGCCGGTCAGCATCGCGGCGCCCCGGTGGAACTCGAGGTCGAACGCGTCGCCGAGGAGCGCCCTGACCCGCTTCTCGTCTCCCCACGCGAAGAGGTTGCCGGCCCCGTCGGGCAGCGGCGGCTGGAAGCGTCCCGCGAGCCGCATGCTGTCCGCGACCCTCCCGTCGGCCGGCCAGCTCGTCAGTCCTAGGCGTCCACCCGGGCGCGCGACTCGCGCCAGCTCGCGGGCGACGGCAGGCTGATCGGGTGCGAAGATCACGCCGACCGACGACGAGACGACGTCGAAGCAGCCGTCGGCGTACGGCAGCGATTCGCAGTCGCCCACGTCGTAGGAGATCGACAGGCCTTTCTCCTCTGCGCGCCGACGCGCCGTCTCGACCATCACCTCGGAGAGGTCGAGCGCGGTCACGGTGGCGCCGGCCCGGGCAGCGCGCATCGCCACGGCTCCGGTGCCGCAGCCGAGGTCGAGCCACTGCTCTCCGGGACGCGGCTTGAGCAGGCGAACGAGGTCGTCGTGCATCGCCGCGATCGTCGGCTCGATCCTCTCGAACGGCGCCGCACCCCAGGCGACCCGCTGCCGCTCCTTCAACTCCTCGAACGGCACCTAGCTCTCCTCAAGCTTGGCGAGCTCCGTCAGCTCGTTGCGGACGTCCCAGAGCTCGGGGAAGAACTTCCGGTGGACGAGCCCGGCGAGAAGCTCGACGGGCGTTCCCTGCGTGCCGACGACGTCGCCGCCGATGATGCGCTCGACGACGCGCAGGTGCCGGATCCGCCAGACGCCGGCACGCTCGTCGAGCTCGACCAGCGTCTCGGCGAGCTCGGCCAGGTCCTCGTGGTCGCTCGCCCGCCGGTACACGTCCGCCATCGACAGGCCCTCCGGCGCGGCGGAGCACCTGGAAGGCCTCGCCGGCAGCCGGGATCGAGCGACGGAGAGCGTTCCAGCCGGGCGAGTCGAAGCCGCTGCCGTGGCCGAGCTCGGGACGGACGCCGGAGGTGTACTCCCAGGGCGACATCAGCTCGAGCATGTCGAGCTGCTCCGTGATCAGCTTCACACCGAGGATCGCGCGGCGCAGGAGCCGGATCGCGGCCCGGAGCTCGCCCTCGCCGATACGCGCCGTCGCCGTGTCGATCTCGGTCGAGGCGAGCTTGAGCCAGAGCTCGGACGACTGGTGCGTGATCTGGAACAGAAGCTCGTCGTGGTGGGCGCGCTCGGACTCCGTCTTCTGCAGAGCGAGCAGCTCGTCCGTGCGGATGTAGCGCTCGTAGTCGCTCGCGCCGGGGCCGGGGAGGATCGGCCCGAGCTCGTCCTCGAGCCCGGTCTGCTCACGCCTGGACACGGGCTGAGCATACTTCGTGGCCATGGCCGATCTGTTCGCCGACGCGGCTCACGAGCGGATGACCGGAGCGGCACCGCTCGCCCAGCGCGCGCGCCCGGCGACGCTCGAGGAGTTCGTCGGCCAGCGGCACGTGCTGGGCGAGCGCTCGGCGCTGCGGCTCGCGATCGAGCAGGACCGCGTCGGCTCGATGGTGTTCTACGGGCCGCCGGGGAGCGGCAAGACGACGCTGGCGCGGATCGTCGCCGCGCGCACCGGCGCCGCGTTCGAGGAGCTCTCGGCCGTGTCGGCGACGGTGGCCGAGGTGCGCGCCGTGCTCGGCCGCGCGCGCGAGCGGCTCGGCGCCCACGGACAGCGGACGATCCTGTTCCTCGACGAGATCCACCGCTTCAACAAGGCGCAGCAGGACGCGCTCCTGCCGGCCGTCGAGGAGGGGCTCGTGACGCTGATCGGCGCCACCACGGAGAACCCGTACTTCGAGGTCAACTCGGCGCTGATGTCGCGGATGCAGCTGTACACGCTCGAGCCGCTGACGGACGAGGAGGTGGCCGTGGTCGTGCGACGCGGCGCTGCCGTCCTCGACGTGGCCGTCCCGGACGAGCTCGCCCTGCTGATCGCCCGCTCCGCCGGAGGCGACGCGCGCTCGGCGCTGAACATCCTCGAGCTCGCCGCCCAGACCGCCGACGCGGAAGGCACAACGCTGAGCCGAGGAGCACGTCGCCGACGCCGCCCGCAAGCGCCCGCTCGTCTACGACCGCTCGGGCGACCTGCACTACGACTTCACGTCCGCCTTCATCAAGTCGATGCGCGGCTCCGACCCGGACGCGGCCGTCTACTACCTCGTCGCGATGCTCGAGGCGGGCGAGGACCCCCGCTTCGTCGCGCGGCGCATGGTCATCCTCGCCTCCGAGGACGTGGGCGACGCCGACCCGCAGGCGCTCGTCGTCGCGGTCGCCGCCGCGCAGGCGCTCGAGCACGTCGGGCTCCCGGAAGCGAGGCTCAACCTGACGCAGGCTGCGATCTACCTCGCCTGCGCGCCGAAGTCGAACGCCGTCATGCGCGCGCTCTCGGCCGCGACCCGCGACGTGCGCGAGCACGGCAACCTGCGTCCCGCCGAAGGAGCTCCGCGACGCCCACTACCGGGGGGCGAAGAAGCTCGGCCACGGCGAGGGGTACATCTATCCGCACGACGACCCGGCCGGCTTCGAGGTCGACCACCTGCCGGACGAGCTGAGGTCTGGCCCTGAGGGAAGTTCTCGCGGTCGCTACTACCAGCCCGGCACTCCGCTCCCGGGCGTGAACCTGAAGGCGGTCGCCGACTTCCTTCGCGTTGCGGGCGAAGAAGACGCCGCCGAGAAGATCGAGGGCCTCGCGCGGCCCGAGTAGCGCCAGGTTTCGAGCCGGTGCCATGACTAGGACTGCCCTGATCGGGGCAGGGGTTCCGCATGGACATCCGTTTCCTCTCGACGGTGGCAGTCGTCGTGGCCGACCCGGCTCACAGCCGCAGATTGTTCAGCGATGCCCTCGGGCTCCCGTTGCAGGGCGAAGGCGGCGGCTACTACTCGAGCGCAGCCATCCCCGGCTGTAACCACTTCGGCGTCTGGCCGCTCTCGGACGCCGCCGAGTCGTGCTTCGGCACGCCGACATGGCCGGCCGGCCGGGTCGTTCCGCAGGTATCGATCGAGTCCGAGGTGGACAGCCCGGAAGCCGTGACAGCGGCAGGGGACGAGCTTCGGCACCTGGGCTTCGAGCTACTCCACCCAGCCCGCACGGAGCCGTGGCGCCAGACCGTCGCACGGCTGCTCACAAACGATGGCGCAATCATCGGCATTTCGTACATCCCAGCGTTCCACGGCGAACCATCGCCCTGACCCACGGCGAACAAGGCCTGCGAGTATCGTCTGCCCGGGCCGTGGCGGGCTCGCGCGATGCCACTACGAGCCGGGAGCCGATGATGCCAGCCGCTGAAGGCGCCAAGGATTTCCAGGTCACCGACGAGGCCTACGACCGGTTCATGGGCCGCTATTCGGCCCGCCTGGCCGGCGTACTCGCCGACGCGGCGCAGATCGAGGCGGGACAGAATGCCCTCGATGTCGGTTGCGGGCCCGGCGCTCTCACCGCCGAGCTCGTCCGGCGGCTCGGCGCCGCCTCGGTCGCGGCGGTCGACCCGTCGGAATCGTTCGTCGAGGCGTGCGCCCGACGCAATCCCGGCGTCGACGTGACTCTCGGACGCGCGGAGGAGCTGCCGTTCCCGGACGGCAGCTTCGATGCCGCGCTCGCGCAGCTCGTGCTGCATTTCGTCTCGGATCCCTCCGCGACGGCGCGCGAGTTGCGTCGCGTCGTCCGCCCCGGCGGCATCGTCGCCGCCTCCGTCTGGGACATCGACGGCATGTCGATGCTGCGCCTCTTCAGAGAGGCCGTGCGAGCGACGAACCCGGCCGCGGCCGAAGGGACGGATCCTCGCGCCTTCGGCCGTGACGGCGAGATCGCGGCGCTCTTCGACGCGGCGGGGCTTGACCAGATCGGCGCCGGCGCTCTCGACGTGGAGGTCGACTACGAGGACTTCGACGACTTCTGGACGCCGTTCCTCTCGGGAACCGGCCCGGCCGGTGCGTACACCGCGTCGCTCGACGCAATGGGCCAGGCACGACTTCGCGAGGAGCTGCGCGCGCGGCTCGGCTCGCCCGACGGCTCGTTCACGCTCCAGGCACGCGCCTGGTACGCGACCGGGCTCGCGTGAGGCGACACATCCATCCGCGAGTACGATCGTCTCGACCGGCAACGCGCGACGAGGAGGGAGAGCATGGCCGTTGAGCACACCGCATCGGCGACGTGGGAAGGCGACCTGATGAGCGGCTCCGGGACGGTGTCGCTCGGGAGCGGCGCCGTCAGCGGCGTCTCGCTCACCTGGCGGGCGCGGGCCGAGGATGCCTCGGCAGGCGCGAGCCCCGAGGAGCTGATCGCAGGCGCGCTCGCCTCGTGCCTCTCGATGGCGCTCTCGCATGGGCTCGCGCAGGGCGGCCACGCGCCGGCACGACTCGACACCGATGCGACGGCGACGTTCGACAAGACCGACGCGGGCTTCCGCCTGACGAAGATCGCCGTGCGCGTCCGCGGGGACGTCCCCGGCATCGACGAGGCCGCCTTCAAGGAGGCGGCGGCGGGCGCGAGCGTCAACTGCCCCGTCTCGAAGGCGCTCGAGGGCAACGTCGAGATCACGGTCGACGCCTCGCTCACGGGGTAGCGGGCTAGAGAATCCGTGCGCCGAGCGCGCTTGCGACGAGCTCGACGGCGAGCAGGGCGGTCGCGTTCTCGCGGTCGAGGATCGGGTTGACCTCGACCACCTCGAGCGAGCCCGCGAGTCCCGATTCGGCGACGAGCTCGAGCGCGAAGTGCGCCTCGCGGTAGGAGAGCCCGCCGCGGACCGGCGTGCCAACGCCCGGCGCCACCTCGGGGTCGACGACGTCCATGTCGAGGCTAACGTGGACGAATCCCGAGCCGGCGACGTGCTCCAGCGACTCGCGAATGGCACGCTCGACGCCCATCCGGTCGACGTCGCTCATCGTGTAGACGAGCGCTCCGAGCTCGCGGAGCAGGTTCCGCTCGCCCTCGTCGAGTGATCGGACGCCGACGAGCGCGACCCGCGACGGCTCGACGGCCGGGATCGGCCAGGCGTCGCTGTCGAAGACATTCCCGCCCAGCCCAAGCGCGGCGGCGAGCACCATTCCGTGGACGTTCCCCGTCGGACTGGTCTCCGGCCGGTTGAGATCGCCGTGGGCGTCGAGCCAGAGCACGCCGCCCGGCCCGGCCGCACGCGCGAGCCCGCCGAGCGTGCCGAGCGCGACCGAGTGGTCACCGCCGAGCACGAGCGGGAGCATGCCGGAGGCCTTCGCCCTCGCCACCTGGCCGGCGATCTCGGCGCACGTCGCCTTGATCTCCTCCAGGAAGCGCGCGTGCTCGTCGCCGAAGGCGACGGCCTCCGCCACGGGCGTGACGACGTTCCCCCAGTCCTCGCAGACGCGGCCGAGCTCGACGATGCGCGCGTCGAGCCCCGCGTACCGGATCGCCGAGGGACCCATGTCGACCCCACGCCGACCCTGCCCCAGATCGAGCGCCGCCCCGATGATCGCAACCGGAGCATCCCCGTTTCTCCCGCCCATGCGCAGCAAGGCTACTGAGCAAGACGGAGGATTGGTTCTCCGCTCGCCGCCGCGACCGGCGAGACGGGCGCGGCCGCAACCGCCCTCGGCAGCCCGGACATCGGAACCCGTAAGCGCCTCGACAGCTCTGTCCACGGCCGAACCACGCATGCGCCCGCAAGGAGGGGGCACACGGGGGAACCAGGTTCCCCCGTGAGAGCGCGAGCGTGTGGCGAGGGCCGGATTTGAACCGGCGACACCACGGTTTTCAGCCGTGTGCTCTACCGACTGAGCTACCTCGCCATATGGATCAGCAGGTCTTGCCGATCCGGCACGAGCATGTTAACCGCGAGCCAGAGCGGCGGATCGCGCGTGAGTGGCGCCGACGCCTGGCAGGCGTCGCGGTACTCAGGCCCGACTCTTCAGCAGGTCGCGGATCTCCGTCAGCAGGACGATGTCCTCCGGCTTCTCCGCGTCAGGCTCCTCGCCACGCTTCGCCCGGGCGAGGAAGTAGTTGTACGGACGGACGACGAAGAAGAACACGGCAGCCGCAATCGACACGAACACGATCACCGCATTGATGAAGTCGCCGTACCTGAACGTGCTGCCGTTGATCGTGAACGTGAGCTGCGAGAAGTCGTGCGAGCCGAAGATGGCGGCGATGATCGGCGTCAGGATGTCGGCGACGAGCGCCGTCACGAGCGCCGCGAACGCCAGCCCGACGACGATCCCGACCGCCATGTCGACGACGTTCCCGCGCATGAGGAACGCCTTGAAGTCGCGCAGTGCAGAGATTCCCCGCATGTCCCCTCCTCGTCGCCTCTCGTTCGTTGCCTGCCGGTCAACCGCGATTCTCGTCAAGCTGCGCGAAGGCGACAGCCTCCGGTCGCGAAAAAGAGGACGTCCCGGCCGGTGCGCCCGCGCCGTGAACGTCCCCGTGGCCGCGAGCATACGGCCGTTCGAGGCGCTCCCAGGGCTCCGTGGAGCTCGGGGCAGCCGAAAAAGTCCGCTCGTTGCGTCGAGTTCAGGCGCCGGCGCGGATCGTGATCGCGACCGTGTCCCCCGGCCTGGCGGCGAGCATCTCGGCGGCGCTGCCGCCGTTGATCGCGATCGCGACGTTCGCGTAGGCGTCTTCGTACAGGACCACGTCGCCGATCCGCACGTCGGCGAACGTCGACGCCGCGCACGCGTAGAAGCGCTGCAGGCCGATCTCGACCTCGACCCGTGTCCCGGGCTCGACCCCGACCCCCGCCAGGTCATCGGCAGTCAGGTTGAGCTGGACGTTCCCGAAGCGGTCGACGATCAGCACGTGCGCGAGCACGAAGCCCTCCTCGATCCTGGCGGCCGGGACGTGGAGGCGGACGAGCGCGTCCGGCTCGAGCGCAGGCCCGAGCTCGTCCGGGTCGACACCGGCGGCGAGATGCGCGGCCGCAGGCGCGAACAGGTCGCGCCCGTGGAACGTCTGCGAGACCGACTCCAGCCGGTAGGCAGGGTTCGCGAGCTCCCACGCACCCGTCACGCCGCCGAGCCGCTCTGCCGCGGGCACGAGCAAGCCGTTGTCCGGCCCCACGTAGAGCCTGCCGTCACCGCTCCGAAGCACGAGCGCCTTCCGGTCCGTGCCGACGCCCGGATCGACGACCGCGAGGTGGATACCCTCGGGCATGTACGGCAGCGTGCTCGCGAGGACGAGAGCGCCCTGGAGCACCTGCTGGCGCTCGATGCCGTGGGTGATGTCGATCACGTCCGCGCCCGGCGCGATCCGCTTGATCACCCCGTGACACGTCCCGACGAAGTCGTCCTCCAGCCCGAAGTCGCTCAGGAACGTGATCGTCACGACCCGAGCCTAGCGATCGCGTTCAGCAACCCGGCCACGTCGTGGGTAGCCGCCTCGGCGACGATGCGGAGGCCGGCCGCACGGGCCGCTGCGCTCGTCTGTGGCCCGATCGAGACCGCCGGAATGTCCAGTTCGAGCATGGCCCACGCGCGCGCGGCCGAGCTCGAGGCGAGCACGACGAGGTCGCCCGCGGGCGGCGTCTCGGGCCGGAGCTCGATCGTCCGGTAGAGCGGCACGAAGTCGCCGTCGAGCTCGTCGACGAGCAGCCGCCGCGCACCTTCCGCCGCGGCGACGAGCACGCGCCCGGCCGGGCGCGGCAGCTCCGCGAGCAGGCCCTCCTGCGTGGCGACGACCGGGACGAGGTCGGCCGGGAGCCCCTGCTCGCCGAGCACCGCAGCGGTAGCCGGCCCGACCGCAGCCACCCGCCGTGCACGAGCGGTGAGCCGCCGCGCGAGCTCGCGGGCTCCGTTCGCGCTCGTCACGATCAGCCAGTCGTAGCTCGATGCGTCGATCGGCCTGTCCCCGAGCGGCTCGACACGGACGAGCGGGCAGAGCACGACCTCGTGGCCGAGCGCCTCGAGCCCGGCAGCCAGCTCCTCGCCCTGCCCTTCGGGCCTGGTGACGACCACTCTCATGCGTGAGCAGTCGCCGCGGCCGCGAGCTCGCGGCCGAGCGCTTCGGGGTCGTCACCCCGCCGTCGCTCGATCCAGCGGCCGTCCTCGTCGGCCACCAGTCCTATGAGCACCTCGCCGTCGTGATGGGCGGCAACCGGTGCCAGGCATCCGCCGCCGACGACCGCCACGCATCGTCGCTCCGCCTCGACGCGGCGGCGGGTCTCCGGATCGTCCGCGGCCGCGACGAGCTCCTCCTCACCCAGGCGGACCTGCAGCGCCAGCGCGCCCTGGCCCGCCTCGGGCAGAAGCTCGGAGGGGTCGAAGCGGTAGCCGATCTCGGCGCCGAGCCCGAGCCGCTCGAGCCCGCAGGCCGCGAGCACGACGGCATCGAGCCCTCGCTCCCCGCGCTTGCGCAGGCGCGTGTCGATGTTGCCGCGGAGCGGCTCGACCAGCAGGGACGGCTCGAGCGCGAGGAGCTGGGCGCGCCGCCGCACGGACGCGGTGCCGACCCGCATCGCCGGCCGCAGCGCGGACACACCACACAGCGCGTCGCGCGGATCCTCTCGCGCCGTGTAAGCCCCGACCGCGAGACCGGCCGCATCAACCGACGTCATGTCCTTCGCCGAGTGGACGGCGACGTCGATGCGCCCGTCGAGTAGCGCCTCTTCGAGCTCCTTGACGAAGACACCACGCGAGCCGATCTCGCCGAACGGCCGCGTGCGATCACGGTCGCCCGCAGTCGTGATCGGGACGAGCGCGATCTCGATCCCCGGTCCCCGCAGCCGCTCCGCGGCCAGCTCGGCCTGCGTGAGCGCGAGCCTACTGCCGCGGGTGCCGACCCGGAGCAGCATCGTCCGCGAGACCGAACAGGTGGCGGAGCGCGTCGGCGTAGACGGCCCCGTCCGCACCGGCGGCAGCTTCCTTCATGCGCACCGTCGGGACGTGGAGCAGCTTGTCGACGATCCTCGTCGTCACGGCCTCGACGGCACGCCGCTCCGCCTCGGTCAGCCGCTCGAGCCGGGAGCGCGCGCGCTCGAGCTCGCTCTCCCGGATCTCCTCGGCGAGAGCCCGGAGCGACGCGATCGCCGGCACGACGTCGCGCGACGCCTGCCAGGCACGAAACCGCTCCGCCTCGTCGAGCACGATCGCCTCGGCGCGACCCGCCTCGCGCCGACGGCCGGCGAGGCTCTCGGCGACAACGCTCTCGAGGTCGTCGATGTCGTACAGGTAGCAGCCGTCGAGGTCGTGGATCGCGGGATCGAGGTCGCGCGGAACCGCGATGTCGATCAGGAACAGCGGTCTGCCCTTCCGGTCGGCGAGCCTGGGCGCGACGTCCGCCTTCGTCAGCACGTGCCCGGGCGCGCTCGTGGAGGCGAGGACGACGTCGACCCGCGCGAGTTCGGCGGGTACGTCGGCGAGCGTCACGACGCGGCCGCCGAAGCGCTCCGTGAGCTCCGCCGCCTTCTCGGGCGAGCGATTCGCGACGACGGTGATCTCGGCACCGCGCGACGCGAGGTTCCGTGCAGCCAGCTCGCCAATCCTCCCGGCGCCGACGAGCAGCACCTTGCAGTCGCCGAGATCGCCGAACACCTGCTCCGCGAGCGCGGCCGCGGCAGAGGACACGGACGCAGGGCTCTCGGCGATCGCGGTCTCGGTCCGCACCTTCTTGCCGGCGTGGATCGCCTGCCGGAACAGCCGGTCGAGAAGCGGCCCCGGCTTCCCTGCCTCGTAGGCGTCGCGAACCTGGCCGAGGATCTCGCCCTCGCCCGGCACCATCGAGTCGAGCCCGGCGGCAACCCGGAAGAGGTGGATGCCGGCCGCCTCGTCCTCGAGCCGGTAGAGCACGGAGCGCAGCCGGCTCTCGTCGAGCCCGGCGCGGCCGGCCAGCGAGGACACGGCCCGGTCGGCCACGGCCGCCACCGCATCGCCGCCGGCGAGGTACAGCTCGGTCCGGTTGCAGGTCGACAGGCACACCGCCTCGCCGCTCTCGGCGGCCAGCTCCTCGGCGAGCGCCGCGGCCTCGTCGCCGCTCAACGCGACGCGCTCGCGCAGCGCGACCGGAGCGACGCGATGCGAGATGCCGACGAGGAGCAGGCTCATGCGAAGTGGGTCAGCGGCAGGCCGAGCCGCGCGAGGGCGACGAGCGCGAAACCGGCGAGGACGAGATACGCGGCCCGACGCCCGCGCCAGCCGTAGCCGTGGCGCAGGACGAGGTACCCGGCGAACAGAGCCCAGGTGAGCACGGTGACGACCATCAGCGCGTCCACCGACCCGCCGTGCGAGCGGAGCCTGACGAAGCCGGCGACGATCCCAGCCGTCAGCGCGGGGACGGCGAATGCGATCACGCGGCCCTCGAGCGCGTCGAGCGTGACGAGCGCCGGCGCCCGGCCGAGCAACGCCCCGGCCCGGCGCAGCTTCAGCCGCCGCTCCTGCCAGAGGTAGAGAGCAGCCAGCGCGGCCGAGACGGTGAAGCCGGCGAACGCGGCGAGCACGAGCCCGACGTGGAGGACGAGGAACGCCGACGAGTAGGCGCCGTCGACATGGGTCTTCGTCGCACCGCCGAGCCACGCCGCCAGGAGCAGGCAGACCGCAGGCGGCAGGACAGCGAGCCCGAGCAGGCGGTAACGGCTGTCGCATCCCCAGAACAGGTAGGCCGTGATCACGAGCCAGACGAAGAGGTCGAGCGATCCGGCCCACGTGTCCCATGGGAATCCGTCGCTCCGCTCGGCCTGGACGGCCAGAAGCGCGGTCTGGGCGAGCCAGCCGATCCTGACGCCCCAGGTCGCGAACCTGCCGGCGCGCCCCGGGTGGCGAGCGTTGCCTGCATAGGCGACAGCCGCCCCTCCGTAGGCGACGACCATGCACCAGAAGAGGAGCTCAGCCAACCTTCACCTGCTTCGGAACCGGCTTCGAGGGCGTCTCGTCTCCGGTGCGTTTGCGCTCACGCGCAAGCTCGGTCAGCTCCGCCACGTCGCGGCCGAGCCGGGAGACCTTCGCCGCCATCAACAGCACGTAGACGAGCACGAACAGCAGCACGACGAGGTACACGGCCGCGACGTATTTCTCTTCTGTCGTCATGTGAGCAGCTCGCGGAGCTCTTTCAGGTCGGCGGAAAGCCGCTTGCCCGCCAGCTCGAACCGGTAAAGGAAGTAGGCCAGCGAAATCATCGCCGCCCAGGCGACACAGAAGGTCGCGAACTGCGACGTCGCCATCTGTGGGCCGTCGCTCGTGAAGACGGTCGGGTGGATGTAGCTGTTCGCGAGCCTGATCGCCAGGAAGCTGATCGGGATCAGCACGACGCCGAAGAGCGCGTAGACGGCGCAGAGATTGGACCGCTGCGGGCCCGGGTCGACCGAGAAGCGGAGCATGAAGTAGGCGCAGTAGAACAGGAACAGCACGAGGAAGAGGACGAGCTGCTCGTCGCCCCAGGCCCACCACGTGTTCCACCGGTAGCGCGCCCAGATCGACCCGGTGACGAGAGTCATGGCGCCGAAGATCACACCCTGGTGGATCGCCACGTAGCTCTCGAGGTCGGCGGTCGGGACGCGCTTCCAGAGGTGCAGGAACGCCTTGAGCGCACCCCAGCCGAAGCAGGCGTAGGCCGTCAGCGCAATCGGGACGTGGAAGTAGAAGATCTTCTGGTTCAGTCCGTCCTGGTCGACAGGGGCGTAGAAGAAGATCAGCACGACCGCAGCGCCGAGCAGCCCCGTCGTCAGGACGGCAAGGGCCGTGAGCGGGTTATTCCGTGACCACGTACTCAAAGGAGGCCCACGAAATGATCGCAAAGACGACGTCGTACAGGCACAGGAAGCCAAGGTAGCGCGCCGGGCTCCCGGCAACGCTGGCGCCGACGCCTCCGACGATGACCGGGATCGCGAGCGGCAGGAAGAGCAACGGAAGCAGGAGCTCGCGGGTACGGCTGACGGCCGCGATCGCGGCGAGCAGCGTGCCGACGGCGACGATCCCGACGTCGGCGAGCGCGACCGCGGCGACGGTGCTCCACCCGATGCCGCTGAAGAACGCCGCGTACGCCGGGAGGGCGACCACCTCGGCGGCGACCAGGAAGGCGAGCACGGCCGCACACTTCCCGAGCCAGATCGCGCTCCTGTCGCACGGCGCGAGCAGCAGCCCGTCGATCAGCCCCTGCTCCCGCTCGGCGACGAATGCGCGCGTGAGCCCGACGAGCGCCGTGAAGACGATCGCGACCCAGAGCAATCCCTTCGCGGCCAGCTCGGAGCTGTGCGCCGGCAGCGCGAAGTGGAAGACGACGAGCGCGGACACGACGAACAGGAGCATCGCCGGCAGCGTGTCGCGGGCCCGCAGTTCGAGTGTCAGGTCCTTTCGGGCCAGGACCGCCACGTCGGTCGCGTAGCGCCTCATGCGAAGGCGAGCAGGCTGCTCGCGAGCGGCTGCACCCGCGCCGGGTCGTGGGTGGACACGACGAACGTGGCGCCGGCGCGCAGGCCGGCGAGCTCACGGTCGAGGAGCTCTGCCCCGGCGTCGTCGAGCCCGCTGTACGGCTCGTCGAGGACGATCAGGCCCGGCTCGTGCAAGAGGGCGCGGCAGAGCGAGAGCCGCTGCTGCATGCCGCGCGAAAACGTCCCCGCGCGCTCGTTCCGCGCCTCCCAGAGCCCGAAGCGCTCGAGCAGCATCCCGATCCGCTCTCGCCGCTCGGGCACCCGGTAGAGCCGCCCGTACAGATCGAGGTTCTCGATCGCGGTCAGCTCGCGGTAGACGAGAGGGTCGTGGCCGGCAAAGCCGATCGTCTCCCGCGGTGCGTTCACGTCGAGCGTTCCCGCCGTCGGCGCCGCCAGGCCCGCGCAGAGCCGCAGGAGCGTCGTCTTCCCCGAGCCGTTCGGGCCCGTCACGAGCAGGAACTCCCCCCGGTCGACGTCGAGGTCGAGTCCGTCGAGCACCCGTTTGTCGCCGTAGCGTTTGCCGAGCCCGCGGGCGCGGATCAGCGCCTGGGTGGGCGTGTCCGGCGTCACGACGTGATCGCGTCCACGAGGACGAACCCGAAGAACACGACGCTGATCACGCCGTTCATCGTGAAGAACGCGAGGTCGAGCCGGCGGAGATCGTCCGGGCGAACGAGGGAGTGCTCGTAGGCGAGCAGTGCCGCGACGGCGCCGACCCCGAGCCAGTACCAGACGTCCACCGACAGGCCCGCCCCTACCGCGCACAGACACGCGACAGTTGCTACATGCGAGAGTCTGGCCGCGAGAAACGCCCCGCGCACGCCGAAGCGCGTCGTCACGGAATGGAGCCTCTGCGCCCGGTCGATCTCGGCGTCGAAGAGCGAGTAGAAGCAGTCGAAGCCCGCCACCCAGGTCGCCACCGCAACCCCGAGAACCCACGACTGCCACGGCAGCTTGCCGGTGATCGCGACCCACGCTCCCACCGGCGCCAGGCCGTCGACGGCTCCGAGCCAGAAGTGGCAGAGCCACGTGAAGCGCTTCAGATAGGGGTAGACGACGAAGCCGATCACCGGGATCGGCCACAGCCAGCGCACGATCGGGTCGAGCTGCCAGACGGCGGCGAGAAAGACGGCGAGTGACGCGAGGCAGAGGCCGACCACGTGCCAGGGCCGGAGCAGCCCGCTCGGCAGCTCACGACCGGCGGTGCGCGGGTTCCGCGCGTCGATCCCGGCGTCGATGAGGCGGTTCAGGCTCATGGCCAGCGTCCGCGCGCCCACCATCGCCACCGTGATCCATACGAGGTCGTGGGCGCTGGGAACACCGTCTACGGCCAGGAACGCGCCCACGTACGCAAACGGAAGCGCGAACAATGTGTGCTCGATCTTGACCAGCGAGGCAAAGCGCCTCGGATAGACGAGGGCGCCTTCCGTCATGTCTGCCGGTGCCGTACGTCCCGTTCGCCGGCAAGGAGCTCGAGCGCGTGCGCGAGCGCCGGCTGCAGCACCGCGAACCCGTCCCGGCAGCCTCCCGGCGAGCCCGGCAGGTTCACGACGAGCGTCCGGCCGCGAACACCGGCAATGCCGCGAGAGAGCAACGCATGTGGCGTCTTCGCGATCGAGTCGGCCCGGATCGCCTCGGCGATGCCGGGGGCAGCCCGGTCGAGCACGCTCGCCGTCGCCTCGGGTGTGACGTCACGCGGCGCGAGCCCGGTACCACCCGTCGTCAGGACGACGGCGACCTCGTCGGCGAGCTCCTCGATCGCGCGGGCGATCTCGCTCCGGTCATCCGGAACGAGGCGACGGACGACCTCGAGCCCCTCGGCCTCGAGCAACTCCTGGAGCAGATCGCCGCTCGTATCCTCCCGCGTGCCATCGGAGACACCGTCCGAGACGGTCAGAACCGCTGCATTCATGCGGGTTCCTTGGTCTTCTCGACGAGCCGGACCTCCTCGACGACCATGTTCTTGTCGATCGCCTTGGCCATGTCGTAGACCGTCAAGGCGGCGACGGACGCGGCGACGAGCGCCTCCATCTCGACGCCGGTCTGCGCCACCGTCTCGGCGCTGGCGGTGATCTCGACCGCGCCTTCGGCGACGTCGGCGCTCACCCGCACGACCGAAAGCGGCAGCTGGTGGCAGAGCGGGATGAGGTCGCTCGTTCGCTTGGCGGCCATGACGCCTGCGAGTTCCGCTGTCGCGAGCGCGTCGCCCTTCGGCAGGTCGCGGAGGCGCTGGGCCGTCTCCGGCGCCATGCGGACGCGGGCCGACGCCACTGCCCGCCGCCGCGACTCGGGCTTGTCGCCGACGTCGACCATCCGCACGCGGCCACCGGTGTCCACGTGGGACAGCTCGTCGCTCACGGCCGCACCTTAGCCGCGCGGCGCGCGAGAGCTAGGGCTTGCGGGAGCCGAGCTGGACGCGGATCTGCTGCTTTCGCCCGTCGCGTAGCACCGTGAACGTCACCGTCTCTCCCGGCCGGAGTTCTTCGCTGACGACCCGGGCCAGGTCCTCCCCGGTCGCGATCGGGTGCCCCGCGACGGCGAGGACGACGTCGCCTCCCGGACGAACGCTGACGCCGTCGATCACCCGCACGCTGGAACCCTGGCGCAGCCCGGCGCGTGCGGCGCCGCTGCCCTGATCGACGCTGACGATCATCGCTCCACGCGATACGGGAAACCCGAGCGCCCGTGCGATGTTCGGCGTCACGTCCGTGGTGCGCACGCCCGCGAAGGCATAGGCCACCTTGCCCGTCGTCACCAACTGCAGGAGCGAGCGCCGGGCCGAATCGATCGGCACCGCGAAGCCGACGCCTTCGACCTGCCCCGTGTCCGTGCGGATCTGCGCGGCGATCCCGATCACCCGGCCACGGGCGTCGAAGACGGGCCCCCCGGAGTTGCCGTGCGTGATCGGGGCGTCGATCTGGATTGCGTCGGAGAGCCGGAACGTCGACGTCAGCGAGTCGATCGACCGTCGGACGCCGGACACGACGCCGACGTCGAGCGAGTTCTCGTTGCCGAACGGGCTTCCGATGACGGCGACCGGCTGGCCGACGCGCACCGCGTTCGAGCGGCCGAGCGGCACAGGATCGAGCGAATGTGCCTTCGGATCGACCCTGAGCACCCCGACGTCGTCGAACAGGTCCCAGCCGACGATCCTCGCCTGGACGCGGTCGCGGTCGGCGAACTCGACATAGACGCTCGCCGCCGGCGTCGCGGCCGAGCCCGACGTCTGCGAACCGGCGTTCGTGATCACGTGCGAGCTCGTCAGGATCAACCCCGTGCGCGTGACGACGAACCCCGAGCCCTGTGCCTCCGTTGCGCCGAATTCGGCGTAGATCGTGACGACACCGGAAGAGCGGGCGACGTAGAGGGCCGACGGCGCGAAGCCGTTTTGGAGGAGGAACCGGGTGCTGCCCACGGGCGCTGCGCCGGAATCCGCCGTGGCGGCCTCGGGAACGACCACGGTGCGGCTCGTGCCTGCAAACCAGCCGCCCCAGGCGGCGATTCCGAGTGCGATCAGCGCAGCGGTGAACGCAGAGACGAGCGCAACGACGAAAGACCGCACGGCCCGGTCACTGTAGCCGTGGCTCCCGTTTCCACGTGGAAACGGTGATCAGCTTCCGTACTCGTCGTGCCGACGCACCCAGAACTGCGGCTGCCGCCCTTCCTCGTCGCGTCCCCTCGGAGTGAGATCGATGTAGTTGTACGCGCTGTTGAGCAGATCGATGCCGCGCGCATAGGCCGAGTAGGTGTGGAAGACGGCGCCCTCGTCGTCGCGGGCGAACACGCTCACACCCTCGCGGTCGGCGATCCCCGGCGCCTGCGAGCCGTAGTTGTAGATCCGCGACTCGCGCTCGCCCGGGGAGAACGCGACACCGAAGTCCGAGTTGAAGTCGTTCCCACCGGACGAGACCCAGTGGAAGCCCCAACCCATCCGCTTCCGGTACGCCTCGAGCTTCGCCACCGCCGCGCGCGAGGCGGCAACCAGCGTCGTGCCGTGAGCGGCGAGATGCACGACGTTCGCGTCGAAGCTGTCGGCCCAGAAGGAGCAGTGCGGGCAACCGTGCTCGTCCTCCGGCGCGAACATGAAGTGGTAGACGATCAACTGGCTGCGCCCGTCGAAGAGGTCGCGGAGGGTCTCCGCGCCGCGGGGTCCCTCGAACACGTACTCCTTCTCGACCGCCTCCCACGGGAGCTCACGCCGTTGCCGGCTCACCTCGTCCCGCATGCGCGTGAACTCCTTCTCCTTGGCCAGCAGCGCCGTGCGCGCAGCCAGCCAGTCGTCGTGCCCGACGATCGCGTGATCAGTCAAGTGACCTCCTCAGCAGCTCGATACGGCCCGGCCAGCCCTCGGCCAGCTGAGCCCCGATGACAGGGTCGATCTCGCCCGCGTGCGTGAGGGTCAGCCGGGTGCCCTCGCCCTGCGGCACGAGCTCGAAGGTGACGCTCGTCGGCGCCTCGCCGCCGGCTACGGACCAGGCCCAGACCATGCGGCGCGGCGGATCGAGCTCGAGCACCTCGGCCTCGACCCAGCCGCTGGCCGAGAGCGTGCCCGTCTTCATCCGGAACCGCGCCCCGACCTCGGGCCGGAAGTCGTCCGTCGCCATCAACCAGTCGGAGATCGACGCCGAGTCGGTGAGCGCGGCCCACACGGCCTCGACGGGGTGCGGGAGCAGCTCGTCGATCCGGACGTCGAGGATCATGGCGCGTCCAGCCGCTGCCGCAGGCGGTCGACCCGCTCCTGCCAGAACACCTCGTAGGCGGCAGTCCACTCGTGGACGACGCGCAGCGGCTCGGCCCGCAGCCCGTAGATCCGCCGGCGGCCTTCGGCCCGCCGCTCGACCACCCCGGCGTCGAGCAACACGTGGAGGTGCTGCGAGACGAGCGAGTACGAGAGTCCCGAGGCCTCGACGAGGGCGCCGACCGGCCGCTCGCTCTCGCGGAGAGCGTCGAGCAGCACGCGCCGGTTCCCCTCGGCGATGGCGTGAAACGCATCCGGAGTGGCGGCAGCCCGCGACATCGCCATCATGTTATTCAAGCGCTCGCTAAAACGTCAAGCTCAGGCTTCGACGGGCTCGAGGCGAGCCGCTCCGGCGCCGTCGGGGAGTTCGGCCAGCGGGAGCGTCAGCCTGAAGACGGTCCGGCCCGGCCCACTCTCGAGCTCGAGGCTTCCGCCCATCACGTGCGCCAGCTCGAGCGCGATCGAGAGCCCGAGCCCGCTGCCCGACGCCCGCGAGCCGTCGCCACGGTAGAAGCGCTCGAAGACGTGCGCCGCCTGCTCGGGCGGGATGCCGGGGCCGTCGTCCTCGACGCTGAGGGCGCCGCCGGTGCCGTCGCGCTCGGCGCGGAGCACGATGCGCGTGCCGGCCGGCGTGTGCACGAGCGCGTTCTCGACCAGGTTGCGGATGATCTGCACGACCCGCTGCTCGTCCGCGACCGCGAGGCTGTCCTCGTCGGTCTCGAGCTGGATCTCGTGCTCCGACTGCCGGGCCACCGGCCCGACCTCGTCGGCGACGAGGCGCGCCGTGGCAGCGAGCGACACGAGCTCGCGCTCGGGGTCGATGTGTCCCGCGTCCAGGCGGGACAGGTCGAGCAGCTCGGTCGCCAGCTTGGTCAGCCGTTGAACGGACTCGCGCATCGTCGCCAGGAACTCCTCCTGCGTGGCGGGATCGAGCTCCTCGTCGCCGAGCAGCTCCAGGAAGCCGCCGAGCGAGAAGAGCGGCGTCCGCAGCTCGTGCGAGGCGTTGGCGATGAACTCGTTCCGCGCCCGGTCGAGCTGCGAGAGCTGCAGGCGCATCCGGTCGAACGCTCGCGCGAGCTCGCCGATCTCGTCGTGGCCGTGGTCGACGATCGGTTCGTCGAACCGGCCGCTCGCGATCCGCTCGGCGGCCTGCTCGAGATTGCGGATGCGGCGCGCGAACAGCCACGCGGCGACATATCCGAGGACGAGCGCGAGTGCGAGCACGATTGCGCCCGCGATCAGCAGCCGCCCGCGTGTGACGCCGACCGCACCGAATGTGTCTTCCAGCGACGACGAGAGGAGAGCGACATTGCCGTTCGGGAGCAGGAACGCGATCTCCGCGTAGTCCTGCCCACCGCGCCGGACCGTGCCTTCCGCCTGGTCTCCGGTCTCCGCCGTCCGGAGCGCGATTGCATCGTTCGCCACGTCGATCGACGAGCCCGGGCCCCCTTTCGAGTCCTCCTGCACCGTGAGCGTCACGGTCGGCTCGCCGCTCAGGATCGAGTAGACGACGACCCGGGCGCTTGCGCGCCCGGTCGCGTCGGTTGCGAAGAGCGTCGTTTCCGTGTCTTGCGGGTAGACGTCGGTGAGAAGCCCCGGCACCGCCTTCTTCAGCTGGCGGATCTTGCTGTCGATCAGGCGGTTCTGGAGCCCGGGGATGACGAAGACGTAGACGAGCGCCAGCGAGCCCGCCACGGCAAGCAGCAGCGCCAGGCTCAGCCGGGCGCCGACGCTGCGAAGGGGATTGACCCTCACCGGTCGCGGAAGCGGTACCCGACGCCGCGGACGGTCAGGATGATCTCCGGGTTGCCCGGATCGCGTTCGAGCTTCTCGCGCAGGTGCCTGACGTGGACGTCGATCGTCCGCGGGTCGCGGTAGTCGGAGCCGCCCCAGACGGACTCGAGGAGCGCCTGGCGCGTGTACACCCGACCGGGCCGGGCGGCCAGCGTGCGCAGGAGCTCGAACTCGACGTACGTCAGCTGCACCGGCTGCCCGCCGGCATCGACCGTTCGCCGGGAGGGATCGATCGTCAGCCCCTCGATCGCGATCGCCTCGGGCTCGCGTGAGTCGTGCCTTGGCGTCGCCGCCCGGCGCAGCGCCGCCCGCACGCGGCTCCGGAACTCCCGGATCGAGAACGGCTTGGTGATGTAGTCGTCCGCGCCGAGCTCGAGCCCGAGCACCTTGTCGACCTCGTCGTCGCGCGCAGTCAGCATGATGATCGGCACGAAGCTCGTGGCACGCAATTGCTTGCAGACCTCGAGCCCGTCGAGCTTCGGCAGCATCACGTCGAGGACAACGAGGTCGATCGGCTCTTCCGCGAAACGGCGTAGAGCCTCGTCTCCGTCACGGGCCTGGACGACGCGATAGCCGTCCCGCTCGAGTGGATACGTGAGCAGCTTTTGGATGGACTCCTCGTCGTCGACAAGGAGGATGGTCGCGGCGGTCGTCGACATGGTCCGCGGGTCGGATTCCTACTATAGCCACGGGATTTCCATGTCTCCCTCCTCATCCGCCCCGCGCCGGGCACGGCGCGGCTCGGTGGAACGGCCGATCAACGGTCGCCTCTACCGCATCGCCTGGCTCGCGGTCGCGTTGCCGTTGCTGATCGTCGCCTTCACGTCGACGCAGCCGGAGCCGCTTCCGGCACCGACGCTTCCGCCCACATTCAGCGGGGCGAGCGCTGCCGCGATCGCGAAGACGTTCGCCCGGGCGTTCAGGGAACGCACACCCGGCTCCGAGAACGCCGCAGCGGCGGTCACGAGCACGGGCGGCATTCTCGACCTCCTGTCGCCGTTCCGGCTGAAGACGCGTGTCGACCGCTTCCCCGCGACGATTCCCGGCCTTGGACGCGTCCGGCTCGCGAACGTGGTCGCGGTCGTGCCCGGCCGCTCGCCGCAGACGATCGTCGTCATGGCGCATCGCGACAACGCCGGCACCTTCATCGTCCATCGCGACAACAGCTCCGGAACGGGCGCGCTCGTGGAGCTCGCGCGCGCGTACACGGGGAGCGGTGGCGCGACCGGCGTCCAACCGCAGCACACGATCGTCTTCCTTTCCACCGACGGCGGAGCGTTCGGCGGGCTGGGCGCCAGGGAGTTCGCCGAGCACGCTCCGGAGGCGAAGAACGTCCTTGCCGTCATCAACCTCGATGCGATTGCCACGAAGGGCGTCCCACAGATCCAGATCTCCGGGCCGGGACCCCACTCGCCTTCCGCGACCCTCCTCGCTTCCACCGTCGCGCGCATCGGGGCTGCGGCCGGCATGACGCCGGGACGGCCGAGCCTGTTCGGGCAGCTCGTCGACCTCGCGTTTCCGCTCAGCCTGTACGACCAGTGGCCGTTCCTGCAGCACGGCATCTCGGCGATCACGCTCACGACCGGCGGCGATCGCCCGACCTCGGACCCGGTCGGGAGCGAGTTCGACACCGAGCGACTCGGGGAGATGGGCCGTGCCACGCAACTGCTCGTGACCTCGCTCGACCAGGGACTCGAACTCTCGCAGGGAACCAGCAGCTACGTGTACTTCGCAGGGCGGATCATCAAGGGCTGGGCGCTCGCGCTCGTCGTGATCGCGCTCGTCGTGCCGTTCGCGGTCGCGGCGGTCGACCTCTTCGCGCGCTGCCGGCGCCGCCACGTCCCGCTCGGCGCCGCCTTCCGCGCCTACCGGCGGCGACTCGGCTTCTGGCTGTGGGTGGGCGCCCTCTTCGGACTGTTCGCGCTGTTCGGCGCCTTCCCGGACGGGGCCGCCGTCCCCCCCGATCCCGCGTCGAGCGTGGTCGGAAGCTGGCCGCGGGCCGCGCTGACCGCCTTCGTCCTGCTCGCGGTCGTGAGCTGGCTCGTGGCGCGCAGGCCACTCGTCGCCAGACGGCCCGCGACGGACGAGGAAGAGCTCGCGGGCCAGACGGCCGCCCTGCTGGCGCTCGGCCTGATCTCGCTGCTCGTGATGGCGACGAACGTCTACGCGCTCGTCCTCTTCCTGCCGTCGCTGCACGCCTGGCTGTGGCTTCCGCAGGTGCGCGATCGCGGCCGACTCGTGCGCGCGGCGGTCTTCGCCGCGGGGTTGATCGGGCCTGCGCTCCTCGTTGCGCTGCTCGCAAAACGGCTCGGGCTCGGACTCGATACACCCTGGTACCTTGCGGAGCTGACCGCAATCGGCTACGTACCGATAGTGGCCGTCGTGCTCGCTCTCGCCTGGGTCGCGGTCGCCGCGCAACTCCTCGCCGTGACGGCCGGCCGCTACGCGCCCTATCCCGGCGCGGCCGAGGGGGCGCGGCCCGGCGCCGTCCGGACGGGCGTCCGCACCCTCGTCCTCGGTGTCCGCGGGCGGCGGCGGACCGCTCCGCCGCGCCAGGCGTACGGCGACCGATGAGACAGACGATTCGGATCACGGGAGCGCTCCTGATCGGCGCCGGCGTGCTCGGGCTCGGCTGGGCGCTCGTCGTCTGGCAGTGGGAGGACCCGATCACCGCGCTCTACACCACCTACCAGCAGCACCGGCTCGCCGAGAGCTACGACCGGACCTTCGCCACCTACAGGCCGACGGTCCGCGTCGTCGTGCCGAAGGTGCCGGCGGCGCATCCGACGGTGGACGTGAAGGCGGAACGGAACCAGATCGCCCTGGAGGCCGCGCAGTACCGGCGGCAGCTCAAGGTCGGAGGACCGATCGGCCGCCTGCGGATTCCGCGACTCGGTCTCTCGATCATCGTCGTCACGGGCACCGACGAGAGCTCGCTCGAGAAAGGGCCGGGCTGGTACACCGGCACACGGCTGCCGGGCGAGGGGCAGCTGATCTACATCGCCGGCCATCGCACGACCTACCTGGCGCCGTTCGCGCACATCGACTCGATGCGCTACGGCGACAAGGTGACGCTCGAGCTTCCGTACGCCACGTTCGTCTACAGCGTCACCGGGCACGTGATCGTCGGCTCGAACGACATCGCGCGGCTGAATTCACGCGGGTACGAGCAGGTGGCGCTGCAGGCATGTCACCCGCGCTTCTTCGCCACGCACCGGTACATCGTCTACGCGCGCCCGGTCGAGGTGATCCCGCGGCACGGGACGCCCTACACCATCTCGGTCACCGGCCACCTGGCCGCCGCGCGCACCTAGTCGAGCGCCAGGTACCGGACGGTCGAGCCGGCCGGAAGCTCCTCGGCGCCCGTCGGGACGAAGATGAGCGCATTCGCCTCGGCGGCACGGACGATCATGTGCGACTCCTGCCCGGAGAGCGGCTCGAGCTCGCCGCCCGGCGTGAGACGAGCGCGAAGGAGCTCGTCGCGGCGCGGGTCGGGTGCGACGGCGCGGGCGAGCAGGCCGTGCCGATAGCGAGGCGCGGGGTCGCGCTCACCCTGGAGCGCGCGCAGTGCGGGAAGCACGAAGAGGACGCTCGAGACGAGCGACGAGACGGGGTTGCCGGGAAGGCCGAAGACGAGCGTGCCGCCCCGCACGCCGAAGGCGAGGGGCTTTCCCGGCTTCACGGACACGCCCCAGAACACCTCCTCGACACCGAGATCGGCCTCGATCGCGCGGACGAGGTCGTGCGGCCCGACCGAGACGCCGCCGGAGGTGACGAGCACGTCACGGGCCAGCCCCTGCTCGATCGCGTCGCGGTGAGCCGCTTCGTCGTCCTCGACCGAGTCGAGCGCCTCGACGGTCGCCCCCGTGCCGCCGAGGAGCGTCTGCAACATGACGCCGTTCGACTCGTAGATCTCGCCGGGGCGGAGCGACTCGCCGGGCCGCCGCAGCTCCGTGCCGGTTGTCAGCACCGCGACGCGCGGGCGGCGGGCGCACTCGACTTCCGCGACGCCTGCAGCGGCTAGCGCGCCGATCTGGGCGGCCGCGAGCCTCGTACCCGCCGCGACGACGACGTCGCCCGCAGTCACGTCGCCGGCGCGAGGACGGACGTTGCGCCCGGGCGCAGCCGCCTCCGGAACGTCGACCTCGTCGCCGACGACCTCGACACGCTCGATCGGCACGACCGCGTCCGCGCCGTCGGGGACGACACCGCCGGTCGCGATTCCCATCGCCTCTCCCGGCGCCAGCGGGCGCGTGGCCGGCCTTCCCGCCGCGACACGCTCGACGACCGGGAGCCGGCCGGGCGTGTCGGCCGCACGCACGGCGAACCCGTCCATGGCCGAGCTCGGAAACGGCGGCAGGTCGATCGCCGACCGCGCGGGCGCCGCGAGCACGCGACCCGCCGCCTCGTCGAGACCGACCCGCTCGGCAGGCAGCGGCTCCACGCGCGCCAGGACGGCGCGCAGAGCCTCGTCGACTGAGAGCAGCCCGGCCATCGGCCGAATACGCTATCCGCCGTGATCTCGGTCGTCGTGCCCGTCTACAACGAGGATCGGAGCGTGGCGCTGCTCTACGAGGAGCTCCAGGCGGCGCTCGACCCGCTGGACACGCCCTGGGAGGCCGTCTACGTCGACGACGGCTCGACGGACGGCTCGTTCGCGGCACTCACACGGCTCCACGCACTGCACGACAACGTCCGCGTCGTCCGGCTGCGGCGAAACTTCGGCAAGTCGGCGGCGCTCGGGGCCGGGTTCGACCACGCGGACGGCGACGTGATCGTGACGATCGACGGCGACCTGCAGGACGATCCGGCCGAGATCCCGCACCTGCTCGCCAAGCTCGACGAGGGGTTCGACCTCGTCTCCGGCTGGAAGGCGAAGCGCCGCGACCCCTGGACGCGCCGCGCCTTCTCGCGCGTCTTCAACGGCGCCGTCGGCGCTCGTCTCGGGCGTCCACCTCCACGACATGAACTGCGGCCTCAAGGCGTACCGCGCCTCCGTAGTGCGCGGGCTGCCGCTGTACGGGGAGCTGCACCGCTTCCTGCCCGTCCTCGCCCATCAGCGCGGCTACCGCATCGCGGAGCTGCCCGTGAACCACCGCCCACGGGCCCACGGCCGCTCCCGCTACGGACCCGAGCGCTACCTGCGCGGCTTCTTCGACCTGCTGACGGTGTCGTTCATCGGCCGCTACCGGCACCGGCCGCTGCACCTGTTCGGCGGGCTCGGTCTCCTGACGATGATCGGCGGCGTCGCCTGCCTGCTCTACCTGACCGTGCTGAAGGCGCAGGGCCATGCGATCGGGAGCCGGCCTTTGCTGATCCTCGGCGTCCTGCTCGTCGTCGTCGGCATCCAACTCCTCTCGCTCGGGCTGATCGGCGAGATGATCACGAGCCTCCACGAGGAGCGTGCCGACGAGCGCACGCGGGCACAGGCGGTCGTGGACGAAGTCCTCCAGCACGGGTGAACCCAGGGTTCCCCCGTGAGCCCCCTCCTTCCGGTTCGTGGCCGCAGCAGACGTCGTTGAGGCTACGCCGGGCGAAGCCCGGCTGCGCCGGCGACTCGACGTCTCCGCACTCATGAGAGTCCTCTACTTCGGCACGTACGACCGAGGCTACCCCCGCAATGCGCAGGTGATCTCGTGCCTGCGGCGGGCGGGTGTGGAGATCCGCGAGCGGCACGAGCCGGTGTGGGAGGGACGCCGGGACGGCTGGCGGGCGGGAGGGCGCGACGCGGCACGGCTCGCGCTCGCCGAGGCGCGGCTCCTGCGCGCGCCGGGGGAGCGCTTCGACGTGGTCATCGTCGGCTACCCCGGGCACTTCGACCTCCCGGCGGCACGCCGGGCCGCCCGTGGCGCGCCGGTCGTCTTCAACCCACTCGTCTCGCTCGAGGACACCTTCGTCGCCGACCGCGGGCGCTTCCGGCCCGGCTCGATGGCGGCGAGGGCACTCGGCTTCGTCGACCGGCGGGCACTGCGCTCGGCAGATCTCGTCGTCTGTGACACGCAGACGCACGCCGACCACCTCGCTGCGCTCGCCGGGCTCGACCCGGAACGTGTCGCCGTCTGCCTCGTGGGCGCCGAGGAGCGGCTGTTCCGGCCCGGCTGGGCGCCGCAGGAGCCGTTCACGTGCCTGTTCGTCGGCAAGCTGATCCCGCTCCACGGGCTGGAGACGATCCTCGCCGCGGCACGGCTCGCGCCGGAGATCCCGCTCCGCGTCGTCGGCTCGGGTCAGCTCGGCGCATTGCTCGCCGCCGCTCCTGCGAACGTCGAGCACGTGCCGTGGGTCGAGTACGAATTGCTGCCGGACGAGCTCCACCGGACCGGCTGCGCACTCGGGGTCTTCGGCACCTCGGCGAAGGCGAGCCGCGTGATCCCGAACAAGGCCTTCCAGGCGCTCGCGTGTGGGACGCCGCTCGTCACGGGCGACACGCCGGCAGCCCGGGAGCTCCTCGTCGACGGGGAGAGCGCCCTGCTCGTCATGCCCGGCGATCCGGAGGCGTTGGCAGCCGCGATCCGACGCCTCGCGACCGACGCTGCGCTGGCGAGCCGGATCGCCGCCGGTGGGCTCGCCGCCTACCGCGAGCACGCGAGCGAGGACGTCCTCGGCGCGCGCTGGCGGCACCTGCTGGAGCAGCTCACGTGAAGGCCCGCGTCCTGCTCTGGCCGGCGATCGCGGCATTCGCGGTCGGCTTCGCGGCGCTCTCGATCGGCCGGCAGCGGGCCTTCAACACCGGCCGCTTCGACCTCGGGAACATGACGCAGGCCGTTTGGGCGACGGCGCACGGCCACTTCCTGGAGGTGACGAACCTCGCCGGCGAGCAGACATCGCGACTCGGCTCGCACTTCGACCCGATCCTCGCCGCGCTGGCTCCGGTCTGGCTCGCCTGGCCGAGCCCGGACATGCTCGTCACGGTCCAGGCAGTTGCGGTTGCACTCGGCGCGCTGCCCGTCTTCTGGCTCGCGCGCAAGCACCTCGACTCGGAGCATGCGGGTGTCGGCTTCGCATTCGCCTATCTCCTCTACCCGGCGACCCAGTGGCTCGTCCTGAACGAGTTCCACCCGGTCGCGTTCGCGTGCCCGCTGCTCCTGTACGCGTTCTGGTATCTGGACGAGGACCGGCTGCTCCCGTTCGCCGTCTTCGCGGTGCTCGCGATCGCGTGCAAGGAGGAGATCGGGCTCGTCGTCGCCGGCTTCGGCATCTGGTACGTCGTCTCGCGCCGCCGGTGGAAGGAGGGCGCCGGAATCCTGGCCGCGGGGGTCGCGGCCTCCGCGATCGCGGTCGAGGTCGTCGTGCCGCACTTCAGCGGCAGCGCGTCGGCGTTCTACTCGCGCTACAGCGAGGTCGGCGGCACGCCCGGTGGCATCCTTCGCACGCTCTTCACGCACCCGCTGCGCGTGCTCGGCAACGCCTTCTCGCGCGACCATCTCGACTACCTCGGCCACCTGCTCGTCCCGCTCGGGTTCCTGTTCGCGCTCTCGCCGGTGATCCTGCTCGCCGTGCTTCCCGAGGCTGCGCTCAACGTCCTCTCGAGCAACCCGTACCAGTCGTCCGTGCACTTCCACTACACCGCCGGGCTGATCCCCCCGCTCGTGATCGCGAGCGTGCTCGGCGCCGCGGCGCTCGTGCGCCGGCGGCCGCGCCTGAGGCCCGTGGTCGGGGCCGCGGTCGTCGTCCTCGCCGTGCTCTCGAACTACTGGCTCGGCGCGATGCCCGTCTGGGCCGCGCTCCCCGGCGGCAACACCTTCCAGCGGAACGCGACGCACGTGACGGCGCATGACCGCATCACGGCGCAGGCGGTGGCCCTCGTCCCGGCAGACGCCGTCGTCAGCGCGACCAACTCACTGGGCGCGCACCTGTCGGCACGCCGGCGGATCCTCAGCTTCCCGCGGATCGGCGACGCCACGTGGATCGCCGTCGACGAGACGAACGGGAGCTACCTCGACGGGGCCGGGCCGCTGCCGATGGAGGTCGACGTCGCCGCCCTCCGCCGCGATCCGGACTGGCGGCTCGTGTTCGAGCAGGACGGGGTGCTCGTGTTCCGGCGGGTCAGTGCGGGCCCTGGGAGAGGCCGGGCGTCGGCGGCGTCGTATCGATCTGCGGCGGCGGTGGCGGCAGCAGGTAGGACGGGACGTAGCTGAGCGCGTACTTGCCGCGCTGGAACGGCTTCCACGTCGGCAACTCCTTCGGCGCCGTCCAATCCTGCGCGGGCAGCGAGCCGAGCGCGGGCTGCATGAACGAATGCCAGATCTGCGCCGGGAAGCTCCCGCCCGAGACCGAGATGCCGTGCACGTCGGTCATAGGGATCTCACCCTGCGGGTAGCCGACCCAGACGGCCGCGTCCAGCGTGGGCGTGTAGCCGACGAACCAGGCGTCGGCGTGGTTGTCGGTCGTACCCGTCTTGCCGGCCGCGGGGCGCCCGATGTTCGCCGCCGTGCCGGTGCCGTAGAGGACGTTCTCCTCGAGGATCTTCGTGACCACGTAGGCGACACCCTCCGAGAGCACGCGCTTCCGCGCGGGCTTGCCCCAGCCGGCCTCCTCGTCCGTCTTCCCGTTCGGGAGGACGACCTTCGCGATCGCCATCGGCCGCGAGTAGATCCCGCCCGCGGACAGGGTCGCGTACGCGGACGCCATCTCGAGCGGCGAGACGCCGAGCGTGCCGAGTCCGATCGACGGGACCGGCGCCAGCGGCGACTGGATGCCCATCCGATGCGCCGTCGCCGCCACGTTCGACGGCCCGACGTCGATCGTGAGCTGCGCGTAGACGGTGTTGTCGGAGCGCAGCGTCGCCTGCTCGATCGAGATCCAGCCGACGTAGCTGTGGTCGTAGGTCGTGACATTCCACGCGGGCACCTTCGGATCCGGCTGGTATTCGAACGGCGCCGACACGTAGTCGCTCGAAGCCGGATTGATGCCCTTCGCGACCGCGGTCGTCAGCACGAAGGTCTTGAACGTCGAGCCCGGCTGGCGCCGCGCCTGCACGGCCAGGTTGAACTGGTTGCCCTTCTGGCCGGGCGTGACCGCGGTCATCGCGCGGATCGCGCCGTCGCGGGGGTCGATGGCGACGAGCGCCGAGGCGGGATCGGTGCGGAGGTTCAGCGTCTCGGTGATCGCGTGCTCGGCGTCGCGCTGGAGGCGCGGATCGATCGTCGTGTAGACCTGGAGCCCACCCTCGCGCACCGTGCCGGCGCCGTAGGTGGCGACGAGCTGGTCGATCACGTAGTTGAAGAAGTACGGTTCCCGGATCGTCGAGTACAGCTTGCCGGGGCGCAGGTGCGGGCTGCGGTCCTCGACGACCGTCCGGTACTGGTACGCGTTGATCGCGCCGGTCTCCAGCATCGAGCGGAGCACCTCGTCACGCCGCTGGATCGCGGCCGTGGGGTCGACGAGCGGGTCGTAGAGCGACGGCGCCTGCGGCAGCCCGGCGAGGAGCGCGGCTTCCTTCAGGCTGAGCTCGCTCGCGTGCTTGGAGAAATAGACCTCCGACGCCGCCTCGATGCCGTAGGCGTTCGACCCGAAGTAGACGTTGTTCAGCCAGGCGCTGAGGATGCGCTGCTTCTTCCATTTCTGCGACAGCTTGATCGCGAGACAGGCCTCCTTGACCTTGCGACTGAGCGTCCGGCTTCCGTTCCCCGTGTACAGGTTGCGGACGAGCTGCTGGGTCAGCGTCGAGCCGCCCTGGACGACCTTCTGCGCCGTGACGTCGCTCCAGAAAGCGCGCGCGATGCCCTCGTAGTCGACACCGTTGTTCGTGTAGAAGCGCCGGTCCTCGACGGCCACCGTCGCCTGCTGCATCCAGTGGCTGACCGACCGGATCGCGACGGGCTGGCGATGACGCTCGGCCGGGATCGAGCCGAGGAGCGAGCCGTCGGCGGCGTAGAGGAAGCTCGTCTGCCCGATGTCGATCGGCTTCAGCGAGCTCAGTGTGCAGCTCGAGAGGAAGGCCTCGGCGGTCGTGAAGCCGGCGGCGACGAGTCCGGCCGGGATGCAGATCGCCAGCACGACGACGGCGAGCACGATCTTGCGCCGACGACGGCGGGCCCGCTCGCGACGGCGGCGGCGGCCGTGCAGCAGCAGCGCCAGCTCGGCCTCGGACCGCTGCTTCGACGGGCTCACTCCTGAATTATGGGCACCGCCGCCAGCTCACAGCGGCCGGCGGCCGGCGAGCACCCCCCTCGGAGCGCCTGATCCCGTCGGCAGGAGCGCGTTCGCCTCGCCAACCGTGAGGTGGGGATCCGCGACGAAACTATGATCCGGGCGGCGTGAGCGGAGGTCAACGGCTTCGGCTGCGGGAACATCGTGCGAGCGGGGTCGAGACGCCCTCGCCGGTTGCAGCGCGGTCCCCGGTACTCGGGATCTGGCTCTGGAGCAGGGGAGCGATCTGGGCCGCGGCATTGTTCGCGCTCTACACCTTCCAGCCGAGCCGCAATCCGCTCGCCTACCGCTGGGACGACCCGAAGCTGACGAACGATCTCGGCGCGCTCACCGACGTCTGGGCGCGCTGGGACAGCGTGTGGTTCCTGCGGATCGCCGAGCGCGGGTACACAGCGCCGTCGCACGCGGACGCCGCGTTCTACCCGCTGTACCCGGGCGCGGTCGCCCTGTTCGGAAGCATGTTCGGCGGGCACTACGTGCTCGGAGGGCTCGTCGTCTCCCTGGCCGCGTCGCTCGTCGCCTTCTACCTCCTGCACCAGTTGGCGGAGAGACGGCTGGGCGCCGAGGGCGCGCGGCGGGCCGTGCTCTACCTGGCCGTGTTCCCGATGTCGCTGTTCCTGATGGCGGTCTACAGCGAGTCGCTGTTTCTGATGCTGGCGCTGGCGGCGTTCGTCTTCGCGGAGCGAGGCAAGTGGCTGCCGGCCTGGGCAGCGGCCGCACTCGCGCTCGTGACGCGGATCGCCGGCGTCGCGCTGCTGCCGGCGCTCGCCTTCATGGCGTGGCGCTCGCCCAACCGGTGGCGCGCACTTGCTGGGCTCGCCCTTCCCGCCGCACTCTTCTCCGCCTATCCCGCCTACCTCGCCGCGTCGACGGGCAGCGGGTGGCGGTTTCTCCACTCCCAGGACCTGTGGCACCGCCACTTCTCCTACGCCGGCCCGCTGGGCGGCCTCTGGGACGGTCTGCGCTCCGGCTGGGCCGGCATCGAGCAACTCGCCAGCGGATCGCACACCCACCGCTACTGGACGGCCGTGCCGCTCGCCGACTCGGACCCCATGCGCACGGCGATGATCAACCTCTCGGCGCTCGCGTTCCTCGCCCTCTTCATCTGGTTGAGCGTCGTCGCCTGGCGCCGGATCGGGACCGCGTACGGGCTGTACTGCTTCGTCAGCCTGGCGATTCCGCTCAGCGCCCCGAGCAGCAAGTGGCCGCTTCTCTCGATGCCGAGGTTCGGGCTCGCCGCGTTCCCGATCTTCCTCGCGCTCGCGGTCGTCGGAGGCCGGCCGCGCCTCCACACGGCGATCCTGGCGACGAGCGCTGTCTTCCTCGGTGTCGCCGTCTCGCAATGGGCTCTGTGGCAATGGGTCGCATAGCGCCGGTCATCGCGGTGGCGGTCGTCGTGCTCACGGTGGCCGCCTGCGGCGAACGGAACGAGCCGACCGGGTCCGGCGTCGCCCTGTATCCGGTCACGGTCGCCTCGCCGAGCGGCGGCAAGGCGCTCGTCGTCCGCACGCCCGTCAAGCGGATCGCGGTGATCGACCCGGCGGTGCAGCAGATCCTCGTCGACCTCGGCGCGGGCAGGCAGATCGCCGGAACTCCCATCGCCAGGAACGGCACGCTCCGCGTCGACGAATTGCGCGGCCTGCACGCCGATCTGATCGTCGCCTCCTCGACGTCCGACGACCAGCTGATCGCGCAGGCTGCGCGCGCGGCCCCCAAAGCCCTCGTCTACCGGGCGCCCGACGACTCCGTCCACGGCGTCGAGGGAACGATCACGGCGCTCGGGCTGATCACCGGCCATCCCGGCGACGCGTCGCGGCTCGTCCGCCAGATCGAGGCCAGACGCGCGCTCGTGGCCAGGCGGCTCGCGGGCAAACCCGGCGTGACGGTGTTCGTGGACAAGGGCTTCTTCGCGACCGTGTCCGACCAGTCGCTCGTCGGAGACATGCTGAGCGAGGTGCACGCCCGGAACGTGGCCGGGGACTCGGCGCAGGTGGGCCCGTTCGACCCGGTACAGCTCGCCCGTCTCGACCCGGCCTGGTATCTGGCCACGTCCGACAGCGGTACGACGCTGGCCGGCCTCCGCAAGAACCCGAAGACGCGCAAGCTTCGCGCCGTCCGCCTCGGGCACTTCGCGGTCGTGAACGCGAACCTGCTCGACCCGGGGCCGACGGTCGGGGACGCCCTGCTCGCGCTCGCTCGCCTGGTCCATCCGGATGCGTTTCACTGAGCTCGACGCCGTCACGGTCGACGGCTACGGGACACTGCTCCACCTGGTCGACCCGCTCCCGGCGCTTCGCCGCGCGCTCGCCGAGCACGGCATCGAGCAGCCGGAAGACGCTGTTGCGACGGCGTTCAAGGCCGAGGTCGCGCATTACCGCCCTCTCTCGCACACGGGTCGCGACGCGGCGAGCCTCGCGGCGCTCAGGCTCGACTGCGCCGGCGTCTTCCTCGCCGCCCTCGGCGATCCGCTCGAGCCGGCCGCATTCGTCGACGACTTCATCGGCGCGCTCGCCTTCATGCCCATACCGGGAGCCGGGGAGACGGTCGCTCGGCTCAAGGCCCGAGGGCTCCGCCTGGCCGTGGTCGCAAACTGGGACTGCGCGCTCCCGGAGCACCTCGAGCAGGCGGGACTGCACGGTCTATTCGACACGGTCGTGACGTCGGCCCGCGCCGGCGTGGCCAAGCCCGACCCCGCCATCTTTCGACTCGCCCTCGACGAGCTCGGCGTCGAGCCGGATCGCGCCCTGCACGTAGGCGACGAGCCGCTCGACGAGGAGGGCGCCCGAGCGGCCGGTCTCCGCTTTCTCCCGGCCCCGCTCGCAACGGCGTTCGACGCGTGGGCATGACGGGGAGACTCGCCGCGTGGCTTGCGCTCGTGGGCGCCCAGATCGTGCTCGGCTACGCGACACGCGCCGCATCGGGCAAGCCCGACCGGAACGTCGTCTACCACTGGAGCACGTTCTTCCAGTCCGTCGTCTACTACGGGATCTTCCTCGGCATCGTCCTGCTGATCAGCCGCGGCGACACACGCAGGCTGCTGGCGCTGCGCCCGCCCCGCTCATGGGGCAAGGCGATCGGGATCGCGGCCGTCGTGATCGTCGCCGTGATCCTCTTGGAGGCACTGCTCAACCCCGTGCTCCACGCCGACCGCGAGCAGGGGTATACGCCGACCCACTGGGAGCCGTCCCACGCCGGGGCCTTCGCCGCCAGCTTCGTCGCGCTCGTCATCATCGGCCCGTTCGTCGAAGAGGCCACGTTCAGGGGTCTCGGCTTTTCGCTGATCGAGCCCTACGGCAGCGTGCTTGCGATCGTCGGGACCGGCGTCCTGTTCGGACTGGCGCACGGGCTCGTCGAGGCACTGCCGATCCTCGTCGCGCTCGGCGTCGGTCTCGCGTTCCTCCGCGCACGTAGCGACAGTCTCTATCCCGGCTTCGCCGTGCACGCGCTCTTCAACGCGATCGCGCTCACGCTCGCCGTGACGACCTGACTTCCGTCTATCCTCGCGCGATGCGCCGTCGTCTGCTCCTCGGAGCCACTCTCTTCGCCATGGCCGCAACCGCCGCGACAGGCGCGGCCTCGTCCCCCGCGGTCGCAGCGACGCTGACCCTCTCCGGACCCGGCGCGACGACCTACGGGCACGAGATCGACTTCGTCGGGAAGCTCTCGCCCGCCGCAGCGGGGACGCGCGTCCGGCTCCTGCGCGGGAGTACCTTCGTCGCCGCCGCGGCCACGAACGCGGCCGGCTTCTACAAGGTGAAGGTGAAGATCGCGCGGCCGGGGCCGTTCCACGCGGAGGCGGCCGGTGTCGCCTCGACGCCGGCCACCGTGCGCATCGTGCCCTTCCTCGACGCCAGCCTCGTCGGAGCGCGCGTGGCCGGCAGCCCCCTCTCGCTCAGCGCGAAGCTCCGCCCCGCGTACGCGGGAACGCTCCGCGTTCGCGTCGAGCGGGCGGGCGGGCGGAAGTTCGCGCAGCTTTTCGGCCCCGCGGCACAGGTCGCGCTCGGAACGTCCTCGATCGAGAGCTTCCAGGTCACCGTCGAGGAGCTCCCGGCCCCCGGCTTCGTCGGACTCTCGCGCACGCTGTCGGTCGACCTCCGCCCGCCGAGCCTCACCTACGGCGACCGCAGCCCGTTCGTCGCCGAGGTCCTGCGCCGCCTGGGCGCGCTCGGCTACGAGGTCCCCGGTCTCACCCAGACCTTCGACTACGACGTGGAAGAGAGCGTCTATGCATTCGAGAAGGTCGAGAACCTCGACCGCACCGGCAACGTCGATGCGACCTTCTGGGCGCACCTCGACAACCCCCGGACGCCGCAGCCTCGCTACCAGCTGCCCGCCGATCACATCGAGGTGGACAAGGCGCACCAGGTCCTCTACGTCGTCCGCGACGGTCAGGTGAAGCTGATCTCACCCGTATCGACGGCGGGCTTGCCGGGCCGCTTCACGCCCGTCGGGACGTTCTCGATCTACCGGAAGGTCGACGGCTACGACCCCAGCCCGCTCGGCATCCTCTACAAGCCGATGTACTTCACGGGCGGCTACGCGGTCCACGGCAACCCCTCCGTGCCGCCCTATCCGGCCTCGCACGGCTGCGTCCGCGTGCCGAACTTCGTGATCGAGCGGCTGTTCACGTCCGAGCCCTACGGCGAAACGGTCTACGTCTACTAGAGCGCGTCTCGCGGGCCTGGCGCTGCTCCTCGTGATCGGAGCGGCCCTGGCGGCGTACTTCTCGACGACGGGCGGCGGCAAGCGGCGGCCTCTCGCCTGGCAGGACCTCAGCGCACGGGTTCCGCCCGGCAAGTGGGCGCAGCCGACGATCAGCATCGCTCGCGACCAGGCCAAGCTCGACAAGGTGTTCGCTGCAGCGACCTACGGTCGCCACCCGCGGCCCCCGCACATCGACTTCGTGCACCGGGAGGCGGTGCTGGTCGCCGCCGGTCCCCGCTCGAGCACGGGCTACTCGCTCCACGTCGAGAGCGTCACGCAGCGCGGCAACTCGATCGACGTGGTCGTCCGCGAACGGACACCCTCGCTCCACGACCACGTCTCCGCGCGCCTGACCTACCCGCTCCTCCTGCTCACGATCCCGACGAGCCAGAAGCACGTGCACGTGCAGTACGCGGGCAGAAGCTAGCCCTCAGTCCTGCTCTTCTTCCTCCGACTCGGGCTCGAGGTCGCCGGCGTCGTCCTCGTCGTCGGGCTCGGCCTGCTCCTCGGCCAGCTCCGAAGCGAACTCCTCGGGCGTGACCTGGTCGAGAAACTTGCGGAACTCGTCGACGATCTCCTCCTCGTTCACCTCTTCTCCCTCGAACTCGATCGCGGACTCCTCCAGCACCCGGTCGTCGGCGAAGATCGGCGCCTCGGCGCGGACGGCCAGGGCGATCGCGTCGGAGGGACGCGAGTCGACCTCGATCTCGCCACCGTCCTGCTGGATGGTGATCGTCGCGAAGAACGTGTTGTCGCGCAACTCGGTGACGCAAACCTTCGTCACCGAGGCCTCCAGCTGGATCAGCGTGTCCGAGAACAGGTCGTGCGTCATCGGCCTCGGCGTCGCCGCGCCCTGGAGCTTCATCAGGATCGCAGCCGCCTCGGGATGGCCGATCCAGATCGGCAGGAACTTGTTGCCGTCGGCGGTCTTGAGCAGGACGATCGGCTGCTTGCCGACCAGGTCGAAGCTGACGCCGTAGATGACCATCTCCTGCATCCGCTGGAGTCCCCGAGCCGAGTGTAGCTCGTCGGGCTGGCGCCGATCCGGCGCTGCCAACCTCCGGCGTCCACCCCGAGCTGGACTGAGCGCGGCTACAATCCGCGACCGCGGGCGATTAGCTCAGTCGGTTAGAGCGCCGCTCTGATAAGGCGGAGGTCCGTGGTTCGAATCCACGATCGCCCATGTCCGCTCCGGCCAGTAGCTAGCCCGCAGCGTTCTCGAGCGCCTCGACGAGGTCGCGCAGGTCGTGCTCGTCGGCGAAGCCGATCTCGATCGTCGCGCTGCGGACATGCGCTTCCCGCCCTGTCAGCTTGAACAACGCCTCGCGGGCGCGCCCGGCCAGGGCTGGATCGACCGGCACGGCCCGCCTGCGCGGCTTCTGCTTCGCTCCCGCCCAGCGGGCGGCTCGCTCCGCGGCTCGCACCGACAGCCCGCCGCGGACGATCTGCCGCGCAAGCCGGCGGCGGCCTTCCTGGTCCGGGACGGCCAGGACGGCACGCGCGTGGCCTTCGGAGAGCTCCCCGCGCTCGACCATCGCGAGCACGTCGTCGGGAAGCTCCAGCATGCGCAGCCGGTTGGAGACGGACGGCTTCGAGCGGCCGACTCGTTCTGCGACGTCCCCGAGCGACAGCTCGAACTCGTCGACGAGCGCCGCGTAGGCCCGCGCCTCCTCGACCGGCGAGAGCTGCTCGCGCGCGACGTTCTCGACCAGGGCCAGGACGAGCGATTCCCGGTCGTCGGCCTTCCGCACGACCGCCGGCACGGTCGCAACTCCGGCCTCGCGTGCGGCACGCCAGCGCCTCTCGCCCGCGATCAGCTCCCACCCGCCCTCGGCACGGGGACGGACGAGCACGGGCTGGACGACCCCCTGCGAGCGGATCGACTCGGCGAGGCCCGCGGTCGCCTCGTGATCGAACCGTCGCCGCGGCTGGCGCGGATTGGGATGGATGGCGTCGACCGGCAGCTCCGCCAGCTCGCTCTGCGCCGCGCCGCCGAGCAGCACCTCGAGGCCGCGGCCGAGGCCGCGGCGCTGGGCGCCGGTGGGCTCAGGAGCGCTCGACAAGCTCCATCGCCACCTTCCAGTACGCCTGGGCGCCCGTCGAGGCGCGGTCGTACTCGATCGCGGGCAGGCCGTAGCTCGGCGCCTCCGCCAGCCTGACCGAGCGGGGCACGGTCGTCTCGAAGACGAGGTCGCCGAGGTGCTCCCTGACCTCGGCCTCGACCTGGGCGGCGAGCCGCGTGCGCCGGTCGACCATCGTCAGCAACACGCCTGCGACGACGAGGCGCGGGTTGAGTCGCTGCTTGACGAGCTCGACGGAGCGCAGGAGCTGGGTCAGGCCCTCGAGCGCGTAGTACTCGGCCTGGACGGGCACGAGCACGCGGTCGGCCGCGGCGAGCGCGTTCACGGTCAGAGGGCCGAGCGAGGGCGGGCAGTCGAGGAAGACGAACGTGTATCCGTCAGCCGCGCCGGCGAGGGAGCGGGCGAGGAAGCTCTCGCCGTCGTCGCGGCGCGCGAGCTCGACGACCGCGCCCGCGAGCTCGGGCTTCGCCGGCACGAGGTCGAGATTCGGGAAGCGAGTCGGTTTGGCGAGATCGCGCAGCGGCACACCGTCGAGCAGGTCGTAGCTCGAGACGCCGTTCGCGCGCTCTCCGAGACCGGAGGTCGCGTTCGCCTGCGGGTCGAGGTCGATGACAAGCGCACGCTCACCCGCCTCGGCGAGACAGGCTGCGAGGTTGACCGCAGTCGTCGTCTTCCCGACCCCGCCCTTCTGGTTGGCGAGCGCGTAGATGCGTGAGGCCACTCGAACATTCTTTCTTCGGGGTCGGACGCCCGACTCCTCCGCCGCACGCCTCGAAATCGGCACAGAATCGGCGCAGGCGGGGCGCGTTTATGCACCCGGTGCCGGGCTAGGATCCATGCGGGTGGTGGGTGGAGGGCCGCACCCATCCCCTCGAGGGGCGGGGTGCGTTTCTGGACACGGCCCACACAGCCGCGTCTGGATCAGGCAAGCGGGCGTTTGCGGGCCATACCCGGGCGGCGTGGGAAGCCGGCCGGTGTCGCTGCGATCTTGGGGATCAGGATCAGGCCGTCGTGATCCTCGGGCGGACCGCCGCCGAGAAGGGCGGCCACCCGAGCCACCGCTGCGACGTCCGCGCTCGGCCCGACGTAGAGGACGACCCCCCCGCCAGGGCGAACGAGCGGCAGGCACCACTCGGCGGCAACAGGCGGCGGAGCGAGCGCCTTGGCCAGGGCGACACCGGCCCAATCCGCCGGCTGATCCTCGGCCCGGCCGCAGACGACACGCACGTTCGGCGGGATCCACTGCTCGAGGAACGCGCACTTTCGCCGCTGCGACTCGATCAGCACGAACTCCCGGTCGGGCAGTGCGAGCGCGAGCGGGATCCCCGGCGCGCCGCCGCCGGAGCCCACGTCGACGATCGGGTCGCCGAGGCCCTCGAGCAGCGACCTGACACGCAACGAGTCCTCGACCAGCACCCGCCGCGCCTCCTCCGGGTCGCGAAGCGACGTCAGCCCGGGTGTCTCCAGAACGGCGCGAAGCCAGTCAGTCGCCACGAGCCGGCGTGACGACGACATACCGGTTCGGCTCGTCGCCCTCGCTGTGCGTCTCGATTCCGGCCGCGTCCTTCAGGTGCATGTGGACGATCTTCCTCTCCGTCGAGCTCATCGGTTCGAGGCTCACCGTCGACCCCGTGCGCAGCACCTGAGACGCCGACCTCTCCGCGAGCTCGGTGAGGCGGGACTCGCGACGGTCGCGATAGCCGGCAGCATCCACGACGACTCGCCGCGAGGGGTCTCCGCCGGTGGACGCAACCGCGGCGCCGATGAGGTACTGGATCGAGTCGATCGTCTTGCCGCGCTTGCCGATCAGGACCGCGACGTCGGGCCCGGTGAGGGTCGCAGAGACGGTCTCTCCCGCGTCCACGACATCGATCCGGCAGTCGGCGCCGAGTGCGTCGGCGATCTCCTCGAGCATCTCGCGCACGAGACCCGCCGTATCGCTCTCGTCGACAACCACTCGCGGCTCCGGCGCCGGTTGGTCGGCAGGGTCGAAGCGGGCGAGAATCCGAGCCGGGGACATGCCGACGCCGAGCAGTCCGCGCTCGCCCTCGGACACCACCTCGAACTGGACGAGATCGCGATCGAGCCCAGGGCAACGGCGTTCGAGCTCGCGCAGACCGACCCACTTCGCTTCCCCGACGGTCTCGCCCTCGGCCTCGACGACGACGGGCTCGTCTTCGCTCATCGGCGCGTGCGCTTCTTCTTGCGCTTGACCCGGCGCGGCGCCGTCGGTGGCGCGGTGGCCGGCTTCGGTTGCGCGTCGGCGTCGGCCTTGGCGTCGCCGTCAGTGTCGGTCTTCGCAGGCGCCTCGCGCGGTGTCGCGCGCGACGAGCGCTTCGGCGGCGCGACCGGCTTCGGGATCAGGCGGCGTGTGATCAGCCCCTGGCCGACCGTCCACAGGTTCGTCGTCACCCAGTAGAGGACGAGGCCCAGCGGGAAGCGGATGATGAACGGAACGAAGACGATCGGGAGCACCATCAGCAGCATCCGCTGCGTCTTGTCGACCGTCGCCGACATGAAGTAGGACGACGACAGCTGGCTGCCGACGTAGATCACGATCAGGAGCGGCCCCCACCCGACCGTCGCGTGCTGCGTGATGTTGACGAGCCCGAGCCAGCTCAGGTTGTCCTTTGAAACGAGGGCCGCGGAAGCGCACTGGCTCACAGGGACGTGCTGAGTGCACGTGTAGTGAATCAGCGAGCTCGTGTGCCGCAGGACGAAATAGAGCGCGAAGAAGACCGGCAACTGGGCGAGGAGCGGGGCACACGAGGCCGCCGGGTTGATCTTGTGCTCCTTGTAGAAGCGCATCATCTCTTCGTTCTGCTTGGTCTTGTCGTGCTTGTACTTCTGCTGGATCTCCTTCATCTGCGGCGCGAACCGCTGCAGGTTCTGCATCGAGTGGATCTGCTTGACGGCGAGCGGGACGATCGCGATCCGCACGAGCAGGGTCAGCGCGACGATCGCCCACGCCCACGGCAGCCCGATCGCGCCGTGCGGCCCGAGCCACTGGAGCACGTGACGCAAGACCGTCTCGAGCTGATCGAGGATCGGGAAGCCGACGATCACGGGCGATCAACTCCGCCGTGGCTCCAGGGATTGCAACGCAGGAGCCGCCACGCCGTCTTCGCCGAGCCTTTCAGCGGGCCGTGCTTGCGCAGCGCCGCCGCCGCGTACTCGGAGCAGCTCGGGTGGTACTTGCAGGTCGGCGCGCCTGCCGCGCCGGGGGACGGGAAGAACGCGTGCAGCGCGAGCGACAGGTATTTCACGCGGACGCCTTCCCGAGCACCTCGTCGAGGCGCTCGCCGACCCAGTCGGCGCCGCGGTTCTCCGCCGCCTCCGCGAAGCCCGGCCGGACGACGAGCACGTAGTCGCAGCCCGAGGGGATCGACTCCATCCTCGTCTTCCACACCTCCCGCAGCCGGCGCTTGACGCGATTCCGCGCTACCGACGGGCCGACCCGCTTCGGCACCGCCAGGCCGAGCCGCGGCTCCTCACCCGTGTCCTCCCGCGGGAACCAGTAGAGGACGAGGAAGCGCGTCGAGACCGAGCGGCCGCGCCGGTAGACCGCGTCGAAGTCGTGCGAGCGCGTCAGCCGATAGCGGCGGTGCATACGCGGGAGAGTAGTCGCGGGCGGGGAGAGCGTGGGGTGCGTCAGCTTCTGGGTCAGGCCGAGAGCCGCTTGCGGCCCTTCGCCCGCCGGCGCTTCAGGATCGCCCGGCCGGCGCGCGTCGACATCCGTGCGCGGAAGCCGTGCTTGCGCTTCCGTCTCCGTACGTTCGGCTGATAGGTCCGTTTCATCGTAGAAAGAGGCGCTCCGAGCGCCCGTTTCGTGAGTATAGCCGGGTCGATTCGACCAGGCGGTTGTCCACAGCCTGCAGTCCCTGCACCGGTGGAGAAAAGTCGGCTCGCGAAGCGGCGGCGCGATGTTGCCAGCGGCGAGAATTCACTGCTTTCCACAGGTGTGGAGAACAGTGTGGACGCGTTGGAACTCCCTGCAAATCTCAGTAAAACCGGCCACAGGACAGGGAGAAAACAGCCCGTTGTCTCCCCTTCACCGCATTGCTATGCTCGCGGCCGCTTTTCGGCGAAGGAGACGGGGAAGGACGGGTGGAGCAAGCTCTCGGTATGACGTCAGACGGTCTGTGGACCGAGGTTGCCGGTCGCCTCAAGGGCGCCCTCAACGAGTCTGCCTACCGAACCTGGTTCGGTGAGGCGAGACCCGTCGCGATCTCGAACGGAGAGCTCGTCGTCGCCGTGCCCAACAACTTCACCCGCGAATGGATCGAGACGCACTTCGGCAGCCTCGTCCGCGCCGCCGTCAGCGACGCGAGCAATTCCGAGCTGTCCGTACGCTTCCGCGTCGACGAGTCCCTCTCGCGGGCGGCCGTGGTGGCACCTGCAGACGACGCGCACCCGCGCGAGACGCTGCCCGGGCTGAACCCGAAGTACACCTTCGACCTGTTCGTCATCGGCTCGTCGAACCGGTTCGCGCACGCGGCGGCGCTCGCAGTCGCAGAGGCGCCGGCGCAGGCCTACAACCCGCTCTTCATCTACGGCGGGACAGGACTCGGCAAGACGCACCTGCTGCAGGCGATCGCCCACTACGTCCTCGAGCACACGAGCCCGCTCACCGTCCGCTACATCACGAGCGAGACGTTCATGAACGACTTCATCAACTCGCTGCGCGACAAGCGGATCGAGGGGTTCAAGCAGCGCTACCGCAACTACGACCTGCTGCTGATCGACGACGTGCAGTTCTTCGAGCACAAGGAGCGGATCCAGGAGGAGTTCTTCCACACCTTCAACTCGCTCTACGAGTCCGGCAGCCAGATCGTCATGTCCTCCGACCGGCCGCCGCGCGAGATCGCGACGCTCGAGGCACGACTCCGCTCGCGCTTCGAGTGGGGGCTGATCACGGACATCCAGCCGCCCGACCTCGAGACCCGCATCGCGATCCTGCGCAAGAAGGTGAAGACGGACGAGATCAACGTGCCCGACCCGCAGGTGCTCACCTTCATCGCCGGACGCGTCTCGACGAACATCCGCGAGCTCGAGGGTGCGCTGACGCGCGTCGTCGCCTTCTCGTCTTTGACCGGCCGGCCGATGACGGTCGAACTCGCCCAGGACGTGCTCAAGGACGTGTTTCCGATGGGCGGCGCCCAGCAGGTCTCGATCAAGGCGATCCAGGAGGCCGTGTCCGAGCGCTTCACGCTCTCGATCGCGGAGCTCTGCGGAGACAAGCGCTCACAGAACATCGTCTACCCTCGCCAGGTGGCGATGTACCTCTCACGCGAGCTCACCGACTCGTCGCTCCCGAAGATCGGCAAGGAGTTCGGCGGCCGCGACCACACGACCGTGATTCACGCGACGACGAAGATCGCGCGCCTGATCCGCGAGGACCCGTCTGTCTACACCCTTGTGCAAGAACTGACCGCCCGGATTCGACAACTCCACTGACCCGAGCCTGTTCGAGACCCGTCCGCGAACACCCTGTGCGAAACCCCGAAATCATCCACGGCCGTGTCCACACCCGCGAGGCCGCATGGAAGCATGTCTACGGGGCGTCATCCCCATCATTCACACTACCTACTGCTACTACGACCTTTTAAAGAAGAATGACAACAGAACTAGCAGTGGGGACGGGGATGAAAATCACGTGTTCGCGAGACGAGCTCGCCTCGGCGCTCGGCGTCGTCTCGCGCGGACTGTCGACGAGAGGCACGGTGCAGATCCTCGCCGGAGTTCTGCTGCAGGTGCAGAACGGGCAACTCGAGCTCGCCGCGACCGACATGGAGCTTTCGCTGCGCGCGAAGCTCCCGGCCCAGGTGGAGGGCGAGGGCTCGGCGGTCGTACCGGGTCGCCTGCTCACCGACATCGTCCGGCTGCTGCCGGAGGAGCAGGTCGTCCTCGAGCACAAGGTCGACGAGAGCACCGTCTACGTCACGAGCGGCTCCTCGGAGTCGCGCCTGCGGACCTATGCAGTGGAGGACTTCCCCCGCCTGCCCGATCCGGCTGCGGCGAGCCTCTCCACGCTGGAGTCGGAGCCGCTCCTGGAGACGATCGCCCGCGTGAGCCGCGCCGCGAGCCGCGACGAGTCGCGGCCGGTGCTGACCGGCATCCTCGTCCGCTTCGAGGGGTCGAGCCTGGTCATGGCCGCAACCGACTCCTACCGGATGGCGGTCAAGGAGACGTCGGTCTCCGGCTCACCGCCCGAGCTCGACGCGATCGTGCCGGCGCGGGCGCTCGACGAGCTCCGACGGATCGCAGCGGGGACGAGCGAGATCAAGCTCGGGACACTCGAGAACCACGTGGTGTTCGGCGTCGACGACGTCTGGCTCACGACCCGCCGGATCGACGGCCAGTTCCCGAACTACCGGCAGCTCCTGCCGGACGCGTTCGAGCACGACGTGAAGCTGCCGCGCGAGGAATTCCTCGAGGTCATCCGGCGAGCGGGCGTGATGGCGCAGCGCTCGACGCCGTTGAGGCTGCGCTTCGCCGAGGGCGAGCTGACGGTCTCGGCGCAGACGCAGGACATCGGAGAGGCCCGCGAGCAGATGCCGATCGGGTTCAGCGGCGAGCCGCTCGAGATCGGCTTCAACCCGAACTGGCTCCGGGACGGAATCGAGTCGGTCGTCGAGGACGAGCTGACCTTGCGGTTGATCAACCCGCTCCGCCCGGCTGTGATCTCCGAGAGCGGCGGCGATTTCTGGTACCTGATCATGCCGATCCGGCTCGCCGGCTAGGCGCCCGAGCCTGGTCGCGGCATCGCTCACGCTTCGGGACTTCCGCTCGTACGCGTCGCTCGACCTCGACCTCGTACCGGGCATCGTGCTCGTCGTCGGCCCGAACGGCGCCGGGAAGACGAATCTGCTCGAGTCGTTGCACGTCGGCACGCAGGGTTTCTCGCCGCGGACGCGCGCGGACGCTCAGCTCGTCCGGTTCGGCGCCGACGCCGCCCGCATCGCCGTTCGCGGGAGCCGCGGCGACGTCCCGGTCGAGACGGAGATCGTCCTCCAGCGCGCCGGCGGCCGGGAGATGCGCATGAACGGCGCGAAGGTCGAGCGGGTCGACCGTCTGCGGAGCGAACTGGCGACGCTCGTCTTCACGCCGGACAGGCTGGCCGTCGTCAAGGGCGGCCCCGCGGTCCGGCGAGCCTACGTCGACCGCGCGCTGGGGCGCCTCCTGCCGGCCCAGGCCGGCGTGCCGGCGTCGTACGGTGAGGCGCTCGGCCAGCGCAACGCCTCGCTGCGCCGCGTCTCGCTCGGATTGTCGACGCGAGAGGCGCTGTCGCCGTGGACCGAGCGCGTGGCCGAGCTCGGGGCGGAGCTCGTCACGGCGCGTCGCCGCGTGCTCGACCTGTTGGGGCCCGGGTTCGCGGAGCGGGCTGGGGAGCTCGGCCTCGACGGAGCGGCTCTCGAGTACCGCGGGGAGCCGCCGTCGCTCGCCGCGCTGGAGGCCAGGCTCGACCGCGACGTCGAGCGAGGCGCGACGGGCCTCGGGCCGCATCTGGACGAGATCGCCGTCGTCGCGGGCGGCCGCGACCTCCGCAGCTTCGGGTCGCAGGGCGAGCAGCGGCTCGCTGTGCTCTCGCTCCTCCTCGCCGAGTCCGACCTCCTCGCCGAGCATCGCCCCTCGCCGCCGCTGCTCCTGCTCGACGACGTCCTCTCCGAGCTCGATCCGGGCCGACGCGAGATTCTTGCCGCGCGGGTGTCGGGCCGCGGGCAGACGGTGATCACCTCGACCTCCCGTCGGGCCCTGCCGGCCGAGCCGGCACAGGTCGTCGAGGTCACACCGGGACGGGCCGTGGCCGCGTGATGGAGCGGATCGGGCGCGATGTCGAGCGACAACTCGGTCGTTTCGACGGCTCGGGCGCGATGCCGCGGATCGTCGCCGTCTGGCCGTCCGCCGTCGGCGATCAGGTGGTGCGGAACGCGTGGCCCGCGCGGGTGGCGCGCGACGGGACGCTTCACGTGCACACGAGCTCTTCGGTGTGGGCGTTCGAGCTCGGCCAGCTCGCACCGCGGATCCTCGAGCGGCTCACCGCCGAGCTCGGAGACCACGCCCCGACCGCGCTCAGGTTCGCCCAGGGACATCTGCCCGAGCCCGCTCCGCCGGTGCGGAAGGAGGGCGCCCGAGCCGCGTCCGAGCCGCGTCCCGAAGCGGTCGCCGAGGCCGCCGGGCTGGCGGCCGGGATCGCCGACGAGGAGCTTCGGGAACGGGTCGCGAGGGCCGCCTCGCTGGGCCTGTCCAGGGCTTCTGACAACCGCTCGATCTGATACACTGCGACCAGCCCGCAAATAGGGAAATTGCAGGGCTTTTTTCATGACTGAAGCCGCCTATACCGCAAAGGACATCTCTGTCCTCGAAGGACTCGAGCCGGTCCGGCTCAGGCCGGGCATGTACATCGGCTCGACCGGTCCGCGCGGCCTCCATCACCTCGTCTACGAGGTGGTCGCCAACTCCGTCGACGAGGCGATGGCCGGCCGCGCCGACCTGATCGAGGTGACGCTGCATCCGGACAACTCGGTCACGATCTCGGACAACGGATCCGGAATCCCCGTCGACATCATGGCCGAGCAGGGCCTGCCCGCCCTGACCGTCGTGCTCACGAAGCTGCACGCCGGCGGCAAGTTCGGCGGGTCTGGCTACAAGGTCTCCGGCGGGCTGCACGGCGTCGGCGTCTCCGTCGTCAACGCGCTCTCGGAGTGGCTCGTCGCCGAGGTGCAGCGGGACGGCAAGACCTGGCGGCAGGAGTTCGCCCGCGGCGAGCCGGTCGAGGCGATGAAGGCGACCGGCCCGGCGAAGGCAGACGGGCACGACGATCAGCTTCCTGCCCGACCTCGAGATCTTCGACGAGCTCGAGTGGTCGCGGGAAACGCTCGTCCACATGCTGCGCGAGACCGCCTTCCTCACGCGCGGGCTGCGCATCGCTCTAGTCGACGAGCGGGAGGGCGAGACCCGTGACGAGTTCTACGCCGAGGGCGGCATCCGGGACTTCGTCGCCTACGTCAACCAGTCGAAGGATCCGCTCCACAAGCGCATCGTGTCCTTCGAGGGCGAGACCGACCTCGGCACCGTCGAGGTGGCGATGCAGTGGAACGCGTCCTACGTCGAGTCGCTGTTCGCGTTCGCGAACAACATCAACACGCACGAGGGCGGATCGCACCTGTCCGGCTTCCGGGCGGCGCTCACCGGCACGCTGAACAAGTTCGCGCGGGAGAAGGCGCTGCTGAAGGAGAAGGAGGAGAACCTCGAAGGCGAGGACGTCCGCGAGGGTCTCGCCGCCGTGATCTCCGTGAAGCTCCGCGACCCGCAGTTCGAGGGCCAGACGAAGACCAAGCTCGGCAACCCGTGGGTGCGGGGCTTCGTGGAGCAGACGGTCAACCAGAAGCTGGCCGAGTTCCTCGAGGAGAATCCGCAGGACGCGCGCCAGATCGTCCAGAAGGCGATCGCGGCCGCGCGCGCACGCCAGGCGGCCCGCAAGGCGCGCGAGCTCACGCGCAAGACGGCGCTCGAAGGCGGCTCGCTCCCCGGGAAGCTCGCCGACTGTCAGAGCGGCGACCCCGAGGTGTCCGAGCTCTACCTCGTCGAGGGCAACTCGGCCGGCGGCTCCGCCAAGGACGCGCGCGACCGCACCTACCAGGCGATCCTCCCGCTCCGCGGCAAGGTGATCAACTCCGAGAAGAACCGGATCAACAAGGTGCTCTCGAACACCGAGATCCAGGCGATCATCACCGCGATCGGTACCGGCATCGGCGACGAGTTCGACCTCGAGAAGCTGCGCTACCACCACGTGATCGTCATGACCGACGCCGACGTGGACGGCTCGCACATCCGCACGCTGATCCTCACGTTCCTCTACCGCCAGATGAAGGACCTGGTCGAGGGCGGCTACGTCTACATCGCGGTGCCGCCGCTCTACCGCGTCAAGATCGGCAACCGCGAGCAGTACATCGAGAAGGAGTCGCACTTCGAGGAGCTGCTCGTCCGCGAGCGGGTGAAGGACATGGAGGTCACCGACCGGCGAGGGGAGGAGATCAAGTTCACGGAGAGCCGCTACAACCGGTTCACGCGGGCGCTGAACGAGTTCGAGGGCTGGTCGGCCCGCCTTCGCGCCGACTTCGGCTCGCAGGCCGGCGACCTCGTGATCGCGCATCGGCTCGTGGAGACCGAGGCCGCGACGCCGAAGGAGGTCGAAAAGGCGCTCGCCGGGCTCGAGCCGAACGGCTACGAGCTGACGGTCGTCGAGGCGGACGACGCAGCCTTCAAGGTGAAGATCGTCGAGCGCGAGACCGGCGCCGCCGTGCACGCGAGTGCGCCGGCCGAGTTGCTCGCCTCGCCCGTGTACGCGAACGTCCGCCGCGCGCACGCGAAGCTGGTCGAGGTCGTCGGGCACCCACCCTTCCAGATCGCCTTCGGCAAGAAGCACGGCTCGGCGCACACGTTCGAAGACCTGCGCGTCGCCGCGCTCGAGCTCGCCAAGGACGGGATGCAGGTCGGACGCTTCAAGGGCCTCGGCGAGATGAACGCGTCCGAGCTGTGGGACACGACCATGAACCCGGCCAACCGCGTGCTCGTCCGGGTCGAGGTCGAAGACGCCGCCGCCGCGGACAACGTGTTCTCGATGCTGATGGGCGACCAGGTCGAGCCGCGCCGCCTCTTCATCGAGCAGAACGCGAAGGACGTGAAGTTCCTCGATGTCTAGGGTCGGCCCGGGGGTGAGCCGTGTCTGAGCTCGAGACGGGAGGCCTGGGCCCGGCCGGGTCGAGCCGCGCGAGCTCGAGCAGGAGATGCGCTCGAGCTTCCTCGACTACGCGATGAGCGTCATCGTCGCGCGTGCGCTGCCGGACGTGCGAGACGGCCTGAAGCCGGTGCACCGGCGCATCCTCTACGCCATGCACGAGGCGGGCCTGCAGCCCGGCCGGCCGCGGCTCAAGTGCGCCCGCGTCGTCGGCGACGTGATGGGTGCCTACCACCCGCACGGGGACACGGCCATCTACGACACCCTCGTGCGGATGGCGCAGCCGTTCTCGCTGCGCTACCCGCTCGTCGACGGGCAGGGCAACTTCGGCAACCTCGACGACGACGGTGCCGCGGCGATGCGCTACACGGAGTGTCGCCTCGCGAAGATCGCGACCGAGCTCCTGCGCGACATCGACGCCGACACCGTCGACTTCGTCCCCAACTACGACGAGTCGCGCAGCAGCCGCTCGTGCTGCCGTCGCGCTTCCCGAACCTGCTCGTCAACGGCTCCGCCGGGATCGCCGTCGGCATGGCGACGAACATCCCGCCGCACAACCTCGGCGAGGTGATCGACGCGCTCGTGGCGATGATCGACGAGCCGTCTGTCGACGTCGACCGCCTGGCGCGGCAGATCAAGGGCCCCGACTTCCCGACCGGCGGGATCATCCTCGGCCGCGACGGGATCAAGGAGGCATACCGCTCCGGCCGCGGCCGCATCGTCATGCGCGCCCGCGCGCACATCGAGGAGTTGCGCGGCGGCAAGACGGCGATCATCGTCACGGAGCTGCCCTACGGGGTCAAGAAGGGCGGCGACGCCGGCGTGATCAAGAAGATCGCCGATCTCGTCAAGGACAAGGTGATGACCGAGATCACCGCCGTCGACGACCACTCGGACAAGACGGGCCTGCGGATCCAGGTCGAGCTCAAGCGCGACGCGATCCCGCAGGTCGTGCTCAACAAGCTCTGGAAGCACACTCCGCTGCAGTCGACCTTCGGCTACAACGCCGTCGCGCTCGTCGACGGCGTGCCGCGCACGCTTCCGCTCAGGGACCTGCTCGGCCACTACCTCGACTTCCAGCGCGAGGTCGTCACCCGCCGGCTGAAGTTCGAGCTGCGTCAGGCGGAGAAGCGCGCCCATGTCCTCCAGGGCTACCTGGTCGCGCTCGACAACCTCGACGCCGTCATCGCGCTCATTCGCGCGTCGGCCGACACCGAATCGGCTCGCACCGGGCTGATCGAGCAGTTCGATCTCAGCGAGATCCAGGCGCAGGCGATCCTCGACATGCGCCTCGCCCGGCTGACCAGTCTCGCGCGCAAGGAGGTCGAGGACGAGTACGCCGACCTGCGCGAGCGGATCGCCGAGTACCGCGCGATCCTCGGCGACGAGGCGAAGATCTCCGCCGTCGTTCGCGAGGAGCTGCTCGAGGTCAAGAACGGCTACGGGCGCGGTGACGATCGGCGCACGGAGATCGTCGCGGCGGAAGGCGAGCTCGAGATCGAGGATCTGATCGCGGAAGAGGACATGGTGATCGCGATCACACGCTCGAACTACATCAAGCGCCTTCCGGTCACGACGTATCGCGAGCAGCGCCGCGGCGGCATCGGGGTGATGGGGATGGACATGAAGGAGGACGACTACATCGAGCACCTCTTCGTCGCCTCCACGCACGACTACGTCCTGTTCTTCACGAACGTGGGCAAGGTCTACCGGCTGAAGGTGCACGAGCTGCCCCTTGGCTCGCGCCAGTCGAAGGGTCGTGCGATCCAGAACCTGCTCCCGTTCCGTTCTGACGAGCAGGTGCGCGCCGTCGTCCAGACACGCGACTTCGCCGAGGCTGAGTTCCTCGTCTTCGGCACGAAGAACGGCGTCGTCAAGAAGACGAGGCTCGCGGCTTACAACACGCCGCTCAGGGCAGACGGGATCATCGCGATCAAGATGCGTGACGGCGACGAGCTCGTGGGTGTCCGGCATGCCTCGGGCACGGACGACGTGCTCATGGTTTCGCGCAAGGGACAGGCGATCCGCTTCCACGAGACGAACGTGAGGCCGATGGGCCGAGACACCGCCGGTGTCCAGGGGATGCGGCTGCGCGCGGGCGACGAGGTGATCTCGATCAACATCGCCGCCGCCGGAGCAGATCTCTTGGTCGTGACCGAGAACGGCTACGGCAAGCGCACCCGCGTCGAGGACTACCCGGTCAAAGGCCGCGGGGGCATGGGTGTCAAGACCGTCCAGCTCACCGACGCCAAGGGGCAGCTTGCCGGCGCGCGGGTGGTCCGTGACGGCTATCAGGTGATGCTGATCTCGACCGGCGGCACCGTCATCAAGATGCCGGTGGAGGACGTCAAGCGTCTCGGCCGCTCCACGCAGGGCGTGATCGTGATGCGCCTCCGCGGCGACGAGACGGTGTCGGCGCTCGCGCCGGTCGTCGAGTCGGAGGAGCAGAAGAACGGCGACGGCGACGGCGACGGCGAGCCGGCCGCGTCGGTCGATCTCTCCGACGACGACACCGTGGTCGACGATGACGACGGCTCAGAGGGCAAGTCCGGGGACGACGAGTCCGAGGACGAGCTCGAGCCGGACGAGCTCGACTAGCTCAGCCCGTCGATCAGCCAGCCGTTGGGGCACCGATCTCGGCTCCATGGGGCGTTTGGGGACTTCTCGGAACCTTGTCGCAATCGGGTTGCTGGTTCGGGCCTTGGGGGTTTCGCTCAGTAGAACATGGCAGTTTTGATCAGGGTCTACGCGGATGCCTCGCGGGGATTCGATGACATCCACTCGTGCAGAGCCGCGCGACCGGCGGAGCTCACCCGGTTGCCCTAGTGGACGCCCTGATTGGGCCGCTCGGGCCTGCAGGGCAGAAAGGAGTTGGCTCTGATGAGACGACATTCACGTCCTGCGGGGGCGGTGGCGCTTGCCCTGCTCTGTGGCATCGCCGTCCTGCTCGCGGTGATCGCACCACCGGCCAGGAGCGCGTCTGCGTTCGCCTGCACGATCGTCACGTCCTGGCCGTGGGTGGCCCCGTATGGCTGCTTCGCCGAGGGGATGACGCTCGGCGCGGACGGGAACCTGTTCTGGCGGACATCGCTCACCACCAACATGACGCTCACCATGCCCTGGTTCCAAGACGCCAGGCTCGCGCCCTCGGGCGGCGGTGACATCGGGGCCAACGGGATCGCATCCAAGGGGGACAGCCTCTTCGTCTCCGTCTTTTCTCCTGGGCGGATCGTCATGGTTCAGGTGAAGGCCGACGGCTCGCCGGGGACAGTCACAGTCCCGGCCGAGAGCAACATGTTGCGAAGCTCCGACGGGATCGCCTTCGACACAATCGGCAATCTCTGGATTACAAGGAACTACGGAGGCTCGGGTGGTCTGCTCGTACTCACCAGCGCCGGACGGCTGAAGGTAGTCGTCGAGCAGGCGAGTTGGCTCGACTACCCGACGACACCCGTGTTCGCGCCGACCATCAACGGGGTCGGCAAGGTCTACATCGAAAACGGCGGCTATGTAACCGGCCTCCCGAACGTCGCCGCGATCAGCGGACTGCTTCCCTGATACCACGTTCTCCCCGAGAGACCGCCGGGCACGAACCGGCGGTCTCTCGCGCCCCGGTGAAAGGAAGGGAGATGAGGACTATGCGCCTTCCGCCGCGTCCTTAAGCAGGGAGAAGAAGAGAGACGTCCACGTAGGTCGCCACGAGCAGCTTCGCGTACCGCTCGAGCCGCTCGTCCCTCACGCGGCGATTCTCCGATTCCGGAGCGCCTCGGCTGCGGTCTCCGGCGGCAACAGGTTGACGTAGTAGCCCGCCCCGAGCTCGATCCCGCCCAGCACGGTGAGTCGCGGCACGACCTCGATGTGCCAGTGGCCAGACTGGTGGAGCCACAGGTTCATCGGGCATGGCCCTTCGATCCCGTGCAGCCGCCGAAGCCCCTCGGCAGCGAGCTGCAGCGCGGCCGCGAGCAGGTCGCTCCGCCACGGATCGCTCTCGTGATCGACGGGGGCGACGACCAGCTCGTACGGCATGCGCCCGGCCCAGGCGGCGCGAAGGGAGACCCCGCCGCGCCTCGCGATCACGAGCTCGTCGCCGCCGGGCGGGTCGCAGACGCGGCACGAGCCGGTGTGCAGCTCGCGGTCGACCTCGGGTGGCGGTGATGCAAACCAGATGAGCTGGGAGTGCGTGTGCGGCAGGCTGGCACCGGCCTCGGAGCGCTCGTTGACGAACGCGTGCAGATAGCCGTTGCGTGCGGCCGCCCGTGACTGCCAGGCCTCCGCGACGACGGCGATCTCGTCATCGGTCAGCTCGGCGAGGAGGTGACAGTGCCTGGGCGTGTGGACGACCACCTCCTGCCCTTCGAACGCCGGGTAGAGGTTGGGGACGACGCGCACCTGCCACGGGTGGTCGTTGGCCGGCAGGCGCAGGGTCTCCGGAGGTGTCCGCCCCTCGCGGCCGGCGCACAAAGGGCAGGAGTCGAGCTCCTCCGGCGTCACCTCGATCGGCGACCGCCGGAATGCCCCCGGCCGCTTCGACCGCGCGGGAGCGACGACGACGAGACGGCCTGACACAGGATCCTTGCGGAGCTCGCTCTCCGCGACGACGTCTTGCGTCATCCGTCCTTTGGTTCACCCTGCGGCGTTCCGGTCGAGCCGGGCCCGCTCATGAACGGGCGGAGCAGCTCGATGGGAGCCGGGAAGACGATCGTCGACGAGTTGGTGGAGCCGATCTCGAGCAGCGTCTGGAGGTATCGGAGCTGAAGCGCGATCGGATGGTCGGCGATCACGACGGCGGCGTCCTTGAGACGCTCGGCCGCCTGGAACTCGCCCTCGGCGTTGATGACCTTGGCGCGCCGCTCCCGCTCGGCCTCGGCCTGCCGGGCCATGGCCCGCTGCATGTCGCTCGGGATCTCGACGTCCTTGACCTCCACGATCGACACCTTGATGCCCCAGGGAGCGGTCGTCTCGTCGATGATCCCCTGGAGGATCGCGTTGATCTTCTCGCGCTCGGACAAGAGCTCGTCGAGCTGGTGCTGGCCGAGCACCGAGCGCAGGGTCGTCTGCGCGACCTGCGACGTGGCGACCATGAAGTTCTCGACCTGGACGATCGCCGCCTTCGGGTCGAGGATCCGGAAGTAGGCGACCGCGTTGACACGGACCGGGACGTTGTCCTTGGTGATGACCTCCTGTGGCGGGATCATCAGCGTGATCGTCCGCAGGTCGACCTTGATGAACTGGTCGACGACCGGGATCCTGATAAAGAGGCCCGGCCCCTTCGGCTCGGGAAGCAGCCGGCCGAGCCGGAAGACGATTGCGCGCTCGTACTCGCGCACGATCTTGATCGCGGACGCCAGGAGCAGCACGGCCAGGCCGAGGACGACGACGATCGCGATGATTGCTGCAGTCACGGGTGCTTCCTCTCTCTGATCCTACGCTGGAGCCTGGACGCGAGCGGGCCGGACGAGCAGGATCAGGCCGTCTTCGACCGCCTCGACCACGATCTCCTCGCCCAGTGCGAGCGGCTCGGCACTTGACTGGTGGGCGTTCCAGATCTCGCCGTTGACCGCGACGACGCCGGCCCCGCGTGCGATCCCGTGCAATCCGACCATGCTCGCCTTCCCGCTCTTCACCGGCCGCCGTCTGGCGGCGAACCCCTTTCCGAGCACGAACGCCCACAGCGCCGCCAAACCGACCGCGATGCTGATCACGAGCCAGTTGTTGACCTGGAACCCCGCCGGCTGGTTCTGGAACAGCAGGGCCATGCCGAAGCCGAGCGCGACCAGCCCGGCGATCGTGAGGACACCGTGGGTGACCGCGTGGAGGTCGATGATCAGGAGCGCGACTCCGAGCACGATCAGCACGATCCCGCCCCAGCTCGGGTTCAGTACCGAGAAGCCGTACAGCGAGATCACGAGCGCGACGGCGCCGAGCGCGCCCGGCAGCACGACCCCCGGGTGCAGCACCTCGAAGATCAGCCCGATCAGGCCGGCGAGGAAGAGGATCGAGATCAGGTTCGGGTCGATCACGGTATTGAGGAGCCGCGTCAGGAACCCGGGCGACGTCGTGTCGATCTGCGCGCCGGCGAGGTGGAGCGTGAACGGTCGCTGTGCATCCTTCGTGTGGTACCCCTGGAGCTGGCGCAGCAACGCGGGAAGCGTCGGCGCGGTCGCGTCGATCACGTTCCGCCGCAGCGCCTGTTGCGAGGTGAGGTTCGATGCCCCGCGCACGGCGAGCCCCGGCCAGACGACGTTGCGCTTGTGCGCGGCCGCGAGCGCCGTCAGCGAGGCGGCCGCGTCGTTGATGACCTTCCTGCGGAGGTCGGAGCCGAGGTTGCTGCCGCCCGAGTCGATCGGCGTCGACGAGCCGATGTTCGAGATCGGCGACATCGCGAGCACGTCCGCGGCCTGGCCGATCCACACCCCGGCCGACGCAGCGCGCGCCCCCTCGGGCGACACGTAGACGATGACGGGCACCTTCGAGGCGAGCTCCTTCTGGTACATCGACCGCATCGAGTCGAGCAGGCCGCCGGGGGTGTCGAGCAGGATCACGACGGCGTCGTAGCCGGCGCTCGCCGCGTGGTCGATCTCGCTCTTGAAGTAGTCGGCCGTCGGCGGGCTGATGTCCGTCGCGAACTTCACCGCGAGCACGCGGGGTCTGTGCGGACCGGAACCGACCGCGGGGCTCGAGACGAGGAGGATGGCGACCGCCACGCCGAGCGAGGCAAAAAACCCCCGCAAGATCGCCAATTTCACAGCGTGGCAACTGTAGCAGCGTAGGGACGCCCGGCCGCACGCCGAACTCTGCCTCAAGGCATCATTGGGAACGGTCGAAAGCAAGGGGGCGTGACGAGAGTCTTTCTGGTCGCACTGCTCGCACTCCTCGTCGCCCCGTCGGTGGGCCAGGGAGACCCGGCGCCCGGCGGCGTGACGATCGTGTCACGCGAGCTACCGGTGGGGGGTGAGCGCGCGCTCGCCTCGGCGCAGACGCCCGGCCGCTTCGACCTCGTCGGCCTCCGCTGGCGGGGACCGGGGACGGTGCGGTTCCGGACACGATCGCTCGCCGGGCGGTGGAGTGTCTGGCAGTCGCCCGACGATACGAATCCGACATGGACGGGCACGTGCGACGGGCTGCAGTACCGGGCGCGCGGGCACGTGAGCCGGCTCCGTGCCTACTACATCTGGAGCCCCGTCGAGCACCAGTCGCTGCGCCGCCTCGCGGTGGCGGGCTCGCCGCCGATCGTCTCTCGCCCGGCGTGGGGCGGAAACGAGCTCCTGCGCCGGAACCAGCCACGCTACGCGTCGGCGGTCCGGTTGGTGATCGTCCACCACACCGCGACCCCGAACGACTACACGCCGGACCAGGCCGCCGCGATCGTGCGGGGAATCGACGTCTACCACGTCAAGGCGAACGGCTGGAACGACATCGGCTACAACTTCCTCGTCGATCGCTACGGGCGGGTCTACGAAGGCCGGTACGGCGGCATCACCCGCAACGTGATCGGCGCACACGCGCTCGGGTTCAACACGGGCAGCGTCGGGATCGCGCTGATCGGCAACTTCATGACGGCAAAGCCGACGTCCGCGGCCGTTCAGTCGCTCGAGCGGCTGATCGCGTGGCGGCTCGACCTCGCACACGTCGATCCGGTCTCGACGCTCACGTACGCGTCGAACGGAAGCGAGCGCTGGCGTGCCGGGACGAAGGTCCAGCTGCGCGCAGTCTCAGGTCACCGCGACACGGGTCTGACCAGCTGTCCCGGCAACCAGCTCTACCCGCAACTCGACCGGATCGCCGTCGCAGCCGAGCAGATCGGGCTGCCCAAGCTCTACACGCCCCTCGTACGCGGCAAGATCGGCGGGCCGGTCGTCTTCTCCGCGCGGCTCTCGTCGGCGCTGCCGTGGTCGATCACGGTCTTCGGGCCTGACGGGCGGACGGCCGCTCGCGGCACCGGGGTCGGCCCGGCGGTCGCGTGGACGTGGAATGCGAGCAGAGCCGCGCCCGGCCGTTACACCTGGACGATGGCGGCCGGCTCGAACGTTTTTGCGGCCCGCGGCGTTCTCGGGGGGCAGTCGCTGCCGCCACCGCCACAGCCTGCGCTCGTCCAGGGTCTGGCGGTGACGCCGGGCGTCGTCTCGCCGAACGGCGACGGGTACGCAGACCAGGGGACGATCTCGTACACGCTCGTCGCCCGCTCCGCGGTGACGGCGACGGTCATGGATGCGACGGGCGCCCCGGTCGAGACCCTGTTCAGTGCACAGGAGCAGTCCGGGCGGGCGATCTCGTTCGCGTTCTCGCCGGGCGCGATTCCCGACGGTCGCTACACGCTCGGGCTCGCCGTGCACGCCGACGACGGGCGCTCGGCGACAGCGACGGCCGCGTTCGCGGTCGACCGCACGCTCGGGTTCGTCACCGTGTCACCGCTGGCGATCTCGCCGAACGGCGACGGGGTCGACGAAGCGCTGACCGCGTCGCTCGCGCTCGCAGGTTCCGCCCAGGTGACGGTGACGATCCTGGCGCCGGACGGCTCGACTGCGGCGACGCTCTTCGCCGGCCCGCTCGCCCCGGGCACGTACACGTACAGCTGGGACGGTCATCGACCCGACGGGACCACGGCCGTCGCCGGTCACTATCAGGTGCAAGTCGCCGTTGTGGACGCGCTCGGGACGGTCACACAGACAGCGGGATTCGACGTCGTCTCGTCGCCATGACCCACCGGGAAAGCGCGAGCCGCCGGCCGCGGGGCACACACGATTTATCTCCCCCGGGGCCTTCGGCCCCTTTGCCCCCGTTGCTGAGCGTAGCGCCGAAATCGTCACGCGTCTGTGACGGCACCGTGCCGATATCGTCGCGTTACGGTCCGCGTGCCGGACGAAGTTAGACTCCGCCTCGTGCAACCTGCGACGTCCACGCCCGCGGCGCCGTTCGGGCGCGATGTCATCGAGACGATCATCCCGCATCGCGACCCGTTCCTCTTCCTCGACGAAGTGACCGAGCTCGACCCCGGCAAGCGGGTCGTGGCGCGCAAGCAGGTGCGCGCGGACGAGTGGTTCTTCCCGGGCCACTTCCCGGATCGCCCGATCATGCCGGGCGTGATCATGGTCGAGGCGCTCGCGCAGGCCGGTGCCGTCGCCGTGCTGTCGCTCGAGGAGAACCGCGGCAAGCTGGTGCTCTTCGCCGGCATCGACGACGTCCGGTTCAAGCGCATCGTCGAGCCGGGCGACGAGCTGCTGCTGAGCTGCGAGGTGGAGGCCGTCCGTGGGCCCGTCGGCAAGGGACGCGTCGAGGCGCGCGTGGACGGCGAGCTCGCCGTGCGGGGAACACTCACCTTCGCGACGCAATGATCGGCACCGCGAACGGCTACCGCGTCTCCATCACGGGCATCGGCGCCAATGCACCCGAGCGAGTGCTGACGAACGGCGAGCTCGCCGGCATGGTCGACACCTCGGACGAGTGGATCGTCCTGCGCACCGGCATCCGTGAGCGCCGGATCGCCCGCGAGGACGAAGCTCTGTCGGACATGGCACTTCCGGCGGCGCGACAGGCGCTCGAGATGGCCGGTGTGGCGGGTACCGAGCTCGACCTGATCATCTGTGCGACCGTTACCCCGGACATGGCCTTCCCGGCCACGGCGGCGATCATGGCCGACGAGCTCGACGCCCAGGAGGCGGCCGCCTATGACCTCTCAGCGGGGTGCACCGGCTTCATGTACGCGGTCGCCCAGGCGTACGGGATGCTCGCCGGCGGGGTCTGCCGTCGTGCGCTCGTCGTCGGCGGAGACGTGCTCTCGAAGATCGTCGACTGGTCCGACCGTACGACGTGCATCGTCTTCGGCGACGGCGCCGGCGCCGTCGTGCTGGAACGCGTGGAGCAGGGCGGGTTCATGGGCTTCGAGCTCGGGGCGGACGGATCCGGCGGGATGCAGCTCTATCTCCCGGCCGGCGGCTCGCGTGTGCCCACGAGCGCGGGCACGGTTGCACGCCACGCGCACTACGTGCGCATGAACGGCAGAGAGGTGTTCAAGTTCGCGACCCGGGTGCTCGTCTCGTCGGCCGAGAAGCTGCTCGACCAGCTCGGCATGACGGTCGACGACATCGATCTGTACGTGCCGCATCAGGCGAACATCCGCATCATCAAGCACGCTGTCGAGCGGTTAGGGATTCCAGAGGAGAAGGTCGTGGTCAACGTCGACCGCTACGGGAACACGTCGTCAGGCTCGATTCCGCTCGCGCTTGCCGACGCCGTCCGCGATCGCCGTGTCAACAGAGGGGACATCGTGCTGATGACCGGGATGGGTGCCGGCCTGACGTGGGGGTCCGGAGTGATGGAGTGGACGGAGGAGATGGCGGCATGACGGGTGGGAAGATTGCGTTCTGCTTCCCCGGCCAGGGCTCGCTCGAGACCGGCATGGGACGTGACATCGCCGAGGCGACGCCGGAGGCGATGGAGGTGTTCGACATCGGCAGCGAGGCCTCGGGCCTCGATCTGGCCAGGCTCTGTTTCGACACGCCGATCGAGGGCATGGTCGAGACGGAGCTACAGCAGCCGGCGCTTGTCGCGACGAGCCTGGCGGTACTGGCCGCGCTGCGCAAGCGCGGGTTCGTCCCCGACTTCGTGGTCGGGCACTCGGTCGGCGAGTTCGCGGCGCTCGCCGCGGCGGGCGCGATGAACGTCCGCGAGACGATCGGGCTCGTCCGCGAGCGCGGCCTCGCGATGGCCGAGGCGGCAAAGGAACGGCCCGGCTCGATGGCCGCCATCCTCGGCCTCGAGGACGAGGTGGTCGAGCGGCTGTGCCGCAAGATCCTCGGTGTCTGGCCGGCGAACTACAACTGCCCCGGGCAGATCGTCGTGTCCGGCGAGAACACCGCCGTCGACGAGTGCTGCGCGCGCGCAGAGGAGCAGGGGGCGAGACGCACCGTGAAGCTGCGCGTCTCGGGCGCGTTCCACTCTCCGCTCGTCGCGCACGCGGCCGAGCGCCTGCGGCCGGCCGTCGAGAAGGTGCGCTTCAGCGAGCCGACGGCGCCGTTCATGTCGACCGTGACCGCGCGGCTCGAGTCGGCGCAGCGCATGGGCCCGTTGCTGGTCGACCAGCTGACGGCACCCGTCCGGTTCACGCAGGCCGCGTCCGAGCTCGTTCGCGTGGGCGTCCGGACGTTCGTGGAGGTCGGGCCGGGCAACGTCCTCTCGGGCCTCGTCAGGCGCATCGACCGCAGCGTGAAAGCGATCCCCGTCAACAGCCTGGCTGCCCTCGACCAGCTGGAAGAGACGCTCTCGAACGCGTGAGCACGTTCTGCACGCTCGAAGGCCGGCTCGCTCTGGTCACCGGCGGGTCGCGCGGCATCGGGCGCGCGATCGTCGTCGAGCTGGCGAACGCCGGCGCGCAGGTCGTCGTCGGCTACCGCTCCGGGGCCGAGGAGGCCGAGCAAGTCGCCGCCGAGATCGGCGGCCGTGCCGTTCAGGCCGACGTCTCCGACCCCGAGCAGGCGGCTCGGCTCGTCGAGGAGGCCGGCGACATCGACATCCTCGTGAACAACGCCGGCCTGACCCGTGACGGGCTGATCGCGCGAATGTCGGACGAGGACTGGCGGACCGTGATCGACACGAACCTCGGCGGGGTCTTCGCCACGTGCCGCGCGGCCGCCCGCGGGATGATGCGGCGCCGGTCGGGGGCGATCGTCAACCTGTCCAGCGTGGTCGGCGTGCACGGCAACCCGGGGCAGACGAACTACGCGGCCTCGAAGGCGGGCATCATCGGCTTCACGAAGGCGCTCGCGCGCGAGCTCGCGACCCGCAACGTCCGCGTGAACGCGATCGCGCCGGGCTACATCGAGACGGCGCTGACCGAGGTGCTTCCCGACGCCGTGCGTGAGGCGCTGCTCGCATCGACGCCGCTCGGCCGGCTCGGCGTTCCGGCCGACGTGGCAGGGGCGGTACGCTTCCTCTGCTCCGACGAGGCCTCGTTTATCACGGGGGAAGTCCTCCTCGTCGACGGTGGGCTGGGAATGTAGGGGAGCGAGATGGAGACGAACGGAAGCCTCAACGGACGGCGCAGGGTCGTGGTCACCGGCCTCGGCGCCCTCACGCCGCTCGGCAACGACGTCGAGACGACGTGGACGAACCTGATCTCGGGACGGTCGGGTGCAGGCCCGATCACGCAGTTCGACGCAACGGATTTTCCCGTCAAGTTCGCCTGCGAGGTGAAGGACTTCGACCCGACCGAGTACATGGACCGCAAGCAGGCGAGGCGCATGGACCGCTTCTCGCATCTCGTGCTCGCGGCCGCGCGGCAGGCCGAGGCCGACTCGGGGCTCGACATCGCCGCCGAGGGGGACCGGATCGGGGCCTCCGTTGCGACCGGGATCGGCGGTCTGAAGTCGTTCCAGGACTGCCGCGACGAGCTCCGCGACCGCGGTCCCGACCGCGTGAGCCCGTTCTCGATCCCCGAGATCATCCCGAACATGGGTGCGGCCTGGGTGTCGATGGAGCTCGGCACGCGCGGGCCGCTCTCCTCCCAGTGCACCGCCTGTGCGGCTTCGAACATGTCGATCGGCGACGGGATGGACGCGATCCGGCTCGGTCGCGCCGACGCCATGTTCTGCGGCGGCACCGAGGCGCCTGTCACCGAGGTCGGGATCGCGGGCTTCGCCGCGATGCGGGCGCTGTCGCGCCGCAACGACGATCCGGAGCGCGCCAGCCGGCCGTTCGACGCCGGTCGTGACGGCTTCGTGATGGGCGAGGGAGGCGTCGTCCTCCTGATCGAGGAGCTCGAGCACGCGAAGGCACGCGGAGCGAAGATCTACGGCGAGTTGCTCGGCTACGGCGTCTCCTCGGACGCGAATCACATCACCGAGCCTGACCCGGTCGGCACGAATCCCGCCCGCGCGATGAAGATGGCATTCGATGACGCCGGGATCACGCCCGAGGACGTCGACTACATCAACGCACACGCGACCTCGACGCCCGTCGGAGACACGGCCGAGACGCGCATGATCAAGCTCGCGCTCGGGGAGGAGCGGGCACACAAGGTGCCGGTCTCGTCGACCAAGGGTGCCACCGGCCACTGCCTGGGTGCTGCCGGCGCGGTGGAGGCGATCTTCTCGCTGCTCGCTATCCGCGACGGCGTGCTGCCGCCGACCATCAACCTCGAGACGACCGACCCGTCCTGCGACCTCGACTACATCCCGAACGAAGCGCGCCGCGCCGACGTCAGGACGACCGTCTCGAACTCGTTCGGCTTCGGCGGCCACAACGCATCGATCGTCATGCGCCGCTACGAGGACTGAGCCGGCCGTAACGGCCGGTTGTGGACGAAAAGTCACACGATCGGCACAGATAGAGCACTGTTTCGTGCGGACTTCCGCGGTACGCTCACCGCGGGTGGCGGGTGGTTTTTCCCCCCTGGGCGGGGATACCGGCTGCCCCGAGTAGGCTCTTGGCGTGGCGGAACGCTGGGCGACATTCGACTGTTACGGGACGCTCGTCGACTGGAACGGCGGCATCGGGGCTGAGCTTGCACGCCTGTTCGGCCCCGACCAGCGGCAGCGGCTTCTCGCGCGCTATCACGAGCTCGAGCCGGAGCTCGAGTCGGCCCATCCGGGCATGCGCTACCGGGACGTCCTCGCGCTTGCGCTGAAGCAGCTCGCCGCCGAGGAGAGCGTCGACCTCGCGACGGACGAGCTAGACGCTCTCGGTCGGTCGCTTCCCGGCTGGCCGGTGTTCCCGGAAGTACCTGAGGCGCTCGAGACGGCTCGTGCCCACGGCATCGGGCTCTGCATCCTCTCCAACTCCGATCCCGACCTGCTGGCGGTGTCGATGGAGCGCATCGGCGTTCCGTTCGACGATGCGATCACCGCCTCGGAGATCGGCTCCTACAAGCCGGCGCACGGACACTGGCGCGCGTTCGCAGATCGCCACGGCCGGCTGCCGGACGTACACGTCGGGGCCAGCCTGTTCCACGACATGGGGCCGGCAGCCGAGCTCGAGATCCCCTCGGTGTGGGTGAACCGGCTCGACGAGCCGGCCGGTGCCTATCGCCCGTCGCGCGAGATCGTCGACCTCGAGCCGCTTCCCGGCGTGCTCGACGAACTCACCCCCGCGTGAGCCTCTCGTTTCGCGTCGCCACGCCAGCTGACGCGGCCGCGATCGCCGACCTCGTCACGGCGAACGACCGGGATCACCACGCTCTGCCCGACCGGTTCAGCGAGGAGGACGTGCTCGGCTGGTGGCGGCGCATCGACGAAGGCGATGCCGTCGTCGTTTTTCGACGAGGCGGGACGGCTCGCCGGGACCGGGGCGCTCCGGCGCTGTGGCGAAAACCTCATCGCGGACAACTTCACGCATCCCGAGCTGCGCGGGCGCGGAGTCGGCAGCTTGCTCCTCGACTGGGCCGAGACGCGCGGCGCGGACATGGGAGCAAGGTCGCTGCGGGTCGGGGTAGCCGCGCCGGACACGGCCGCGAAGGCGCTGCTCGAGCGGCGCGGCTTCGTGTACATCCGCAGCTTCTACCGCATGGCGATCGAGCTCGAGGAGCCGCTGCCGGAGCCCGTCTGGCCGGACGGGTTCACGGTTGCGCACATGCAGCCGGGCGAGGAGAGGCTCGTGCACGCGACGGTACAGGAGGCGTTTCTCGACCACTGGGATTTCCAGACGCGGAGCTTCGAGGAGTGGCTCCCGCTCATCGACATCGATCCGCCGCTCTGCTTCATCGTCCGCGACGGGGAGGGCGCCGTCGTTGCGGCCGAGCTCTGCCAGGAGGAGCGCTTCGGCGCCGGCTGGATCGACGTGCTCGGCGTGCGCGCCCCCTGGCGACGGCACGGGCTCGGCGAGGCGTTGCTTCGGCTCGCGTTCCGGGAGCTCCGTGACCGCGGACAACGCCGCGCGGGGCTCGGGGTCGACGCGTCGAACACGACCGGCGCGACGCGGCTCTACGAGCGCGTCGGAATGACCGTCGCCGCGCAGGACGACGCCTACGAGAAGCTGCTTCGCCCGGCCGGTTGAGAGCGCGCCACTAAACTGGCGGCTCATGGTGGAGGGCGGAATCGACGTGTCGATCGAGCACAAGGACGAGCCGCGGGGCGAGGTCGGCGGCCCGAACACCTGCCCGACCTGCAAGTCGCACTATCGCGACGACGAGCTCCGGGCCACGCTCCGGGTCTGCCCGCAGTGCGGCCACCATTTTCCGATGACGGCGCGCGAGCGCATCGACTCGCTCGCCGACCCGGACACGTTCGAGGAGGAGGCGGCCGACCTGCGCTCGGCCGATCCGCTCGAGTTCTTCGACCTCCGCCCCTACCGCGAACGGCTTGCGGAGGCGGAGCTCGAGACGGGGCTCGGCGAGGCGATCGTGATCGGCGCCGCGCTCCTCGACGGCCACCCCTGTGAGCTCTCCGTCATGGACTTCGCGTTCATGGGCGGGTCGATGGGCGCCGCCGTCGGTGAGAAGTTCGTGCGCGCCTGCGAGACCGCCGCCGAACGGAGCGTGCCGCTCGTCTCCGTCACCGCCTCGGGCGGGGCGCGCATGCAGGAAGGCATCCTGTCGCTGATGCAGCTCCCGAAGACGGTCTGCGCCGTCGAGGATCTGTACGACTCGGGTGGCGCGATGTTCAGCGTCATGGCGCATCCGACGACGGCCGGCGTGCTCGCCAGCTTCGCGAGCCTCGGCGACATCATCGTTGCGGAGCCCGGCGCGCTGCTCGCGTTCACCGGCCCGCGCGTCGTCCAGCAGACGACGAAGGAGCGCCTGCCGGACGACTTCGGCCTGGCCGAGTCGAACTACCGTTTCGGCCACATCGACGGCATCGTCGAGCGGCACGACCTGAAACCGTTCCTGGCCAAGCTCCTCCGACTTTTCTCCCATGACCGCTGACGACCAGCTGGCCAGGCTTCGCGAGCGGGTGGCGAAGCTCCGCAGCCTGAGCCTGCTCGGCGGCGCGTCGGTCTCGCGTGACCTGAAGCGGTTCCAGAAGCAGATCGAGCAGCTCGAGGCGGCGCCGACGCTGACGGGCGAGCAGATCTGGAACTCGGTCGAGCTCGCCCGGCACGAACAGCGCCCCTACACCCTCGACTACGTCGAGCGCCTGATCGAGGACTGGGTCGAGCTTCACGGCGACCGCGGGCGAGCCGAGGACGCGGCGCTCGTCGCCGGTGTCGGGCGGTTCAACGGCAGGACCGTGGCGTTGATCGGCCACCAGAAGGGCCGCGACATCAAGGAGCGGATGGACCGCAACTTCGGCATGGCCAACCCCGAGGGCTATCTGAAGGCGATGCGAACGATGCAGCTCGCGGAGCGCCATCGCTTCCCCGTGATCACGCTGATCGACACGCCGGGAGCGTGGCCGGGCGTCGCCGCGGAGCAGCACGGCCAGGGCGGGACGCTCGCGCGCTCGCACTCGCTCATGGCGCGCCTGACGGTGCCGACCGTGGCGTGCATCATCGGCGAGGGCGGCTCGGGTGGCGCAAGCGCGCTCGCGCTCGCAGACCGGGTGCTGATGCAGGAGAACGCGATCTACACCGTGATCACGCCCGAGGGCTGCGCGGCGATCCTCTGGCGCGACGCCGGCCAGGCGCACAAGGCGGCCGCCGCATTCAAGCCCGACGCGGCGCACTGCCTCGAGCTCGGCGTGGTCGATGCCGTCGTCCCCGAGCCTCCCGGCGGCGCCCAGAACGACTACGAAGAGGCGGCGCAGTTGCTGGCCGAGTCGATCGAGACGGAGCTGTCCGAGATCGAGGACGAGCCCGGGGGCGCCCTCCGGCGCGAGCGCAGGGCGAAATTCCGCGCCATGGGTGTCTTCGCCTGAGCGTTGTCGCGGGCCGAGGTGCCTTTCCACAGCATCCACAGGCTTTTCCCCGCCTGTTCAGCAGCTTGAAAGACCGCATGGATAGGGTGTTGGCCGAGATTCACGCCGCAAAGTGCACGAAGATTGTGTCAGGCGAGTTAAGGAAGCGGGGCCGATCGGTGACGGCGCCGCCGCGCGACTTCACGGGTGGCGCATCCTGTGGAAAAGCAGCGAAGAACCTGTGAAGAACCCCTCACGACTCGAGGTATACCGGGGAAAACGCGACCCGAAGGTCACACCCGAGCCTTTCACGGGTGGGAAGAGGGGTGCGCGGCGGCCGAAGCAGCCCGTCTTCGTCGTCCAGCGGCATGCGGCGCGCAGCCTCCACTACGACTTCCGGCTCGAGCGCGACGGTGTGCTCGCGAGCTGGGCTGTCCCGAAAGGCGTGCCGCTCGAGCCCGGTTCGCAGCACCTCGCCGTGCACGTCGAGGATCATCCGCTCGACTACGCGTCCTTCGAGGGCGAGATCCCGAAGGGGCAGTACGGCGCCGGCACGGTCGAGCTCTGGGACCGGGGCACGTACGAACTGGTCGAGGAGAAGCGCGACGGCGGGTTGACGGTTCGTCTCCACGGCGAGAGGCTCGACGGCACCTGGACGCTCATCCCCGCGAAGCTGGGCGGTCAGGAGAAGAACTGGCTGATCGTTCGCAAGCGCGACGAGCAGACACCGGCTCCGCGCGGCCCCTCGCGCCGGTATCAGCCGATGCTGGCCACGCTCGCCGATGCACTGCCGCACGGTGCGGAGTGGCTCTTTGAGCCGAAGTGGGACGGCTACCGAGCGCTCGCGTATCAGCGCGACGGCGAGGTCGAGCTGAGAAGCCGGCGCGACAACGACCTCACCGAGCGCTTTGCCGAAGTCGCGCGCGCGATTCCGCGTGCCGTTCGAACGTCGAGCTGCGTTCTCGACGGGGAGGTCTGTGCCGTCGGCACCGACGGCCGCTCGAGCTTCTCCCTGATGCAGCAGGGGCGCGGCCGACTCGTCTACTTCGTCTTCGACGTCCTCGAGATCGAGGGCGAGCCGGTAGTCGGCCGACCGCTCACCGAACGCCGCGAGCTGCTCGCCGGCCTCCTCGACGGCCGCTCGCAGGCCGTGCGCCTCTCGGGTGTGTTCGACGACGGTGACGCGCTCCTGGAGGCAGCGCGGGCACAGGGGCTCGAAGGTGTGATGGCGAAGCGCGCGGCGAGTGCCTACGAGCAGCGTCGCTCGCGGAGCTGGCTGAAGGTGAAGGTGCGACCCGAGCAGGAGTTCGTCGTCGTCGGCTACACGCGGGGCCAGGGCAGGCGCGCACGGCTCGGATCGCTCGTGCTCGGGGTCCACGGCACGGGCGGCCTCCGCTGGGTCGGCAACGTCGGCACGGGCTTCACGGAGCAGACCCTCGACGACCTGCTCGGACGGCTGCGGCCGCTCGAGCGGCCGGACTCGCCGCTTGCCGAGACACCGAAGATGCCGCGCGTCCGCAAGGGCGACGTCGTCTGGGTCGAACCCGAGCTCGTCGTCCAGGTCGACTTCGCCGAGTGGACGCACGACGGGCATCTCCGCGCGCCGTCCTTCATCGGCTTTCGCGACGACAAGCGGCCCGAGGACGTGCACCGCGAGCGACCCGCCTCGACCGGGCCGCCGATCCCTACGGAGCTTCGCAAGGGCAAGCGCGTCCTCAAGCTGACCAACCTGGACAAGCCCTTCTGGCCGGAGGAGGAAATCACGAAGGGCGACCTGCTCGCGTACTACCGCGCCGTCGCGCCGGTGCTCCTGCCCCACCTGAAGAACAGGCCGTTCACGATGAAGCGCTATCCCGACGGCTGGGAGGGCAAGCACTTCTTCCAGAAGGACGCGCCCAAGCACATGCCCGAGTGGATTCCGACCCGCGCCTACCGCTCCACCTCGCGCGAGTCGCGCGAGAAGCGCACGATCAGCTACCCGCTCGTGAACGACGAGCTGGCGCTCCTGTGGATGGTGAACATGGGCTGCATCGACATGAACACGTGGTACTCGCGGGTCGATCGGCCCGAGCGGCCCGACTTCGTCCTCTTCGACCTCGACCCCTCGCCCGACGTCGGCTTCCCGGAGACCGTTGAGGTGGCCCTGCTCGTCAAGGCCGTCCTGGACGGCATCGGCCTGTCCGGCTTCGCGAAGACGAGCGGCGCCGACGGCATGCACGTGCTCGTCCCGATCGATCGTCGCTCGACCTACGAGGACACGCGCGGCTTCGCCGAGATCGTCGCGCGGGCCCTCGTCTCGACGCACCGCGACCTCGTCACGACGCAGTGGGCGAAGTCGAAGCGCCGCGGCGTCCTGATCGACGCGAACCAGAACGGCGAGGGGAAGACGATCGCGTCCGTCTATTCGGTGCGGCCGAAGGAAGGGGCGCCCGTGTCGACCCCACTGCGCTGGGACGAGGTGACGCCGTCGCTCGACCCGTCGGCGTTCACGATGAACGCGGTGCTCGAGCGGATCGAGCGCCACGGCGACCTGTTCGCCGGAGTGCTGACGGGGAAACAGTCGCTCGCGAGGGCGTTGCGGGCCGTCAGGTGAAGAACTTGCAGTAGCGCCCGACGGTCTCGAAACCGAGCCGCTCGTACAGCGTCCACGGCCAGTCGCTCTCGTGCGCGACGAGGAAGACGAAGGTCGCGCCCGCTTCGTGCGCTCGTCGCACCGCCTCGAGTACGAGCGCACTCGCGAAGCCGCGATTGCGGTGCCCCTCGAGCGTCTGCACGTCCTCGACCTGCGCAGTGCTGTCGTCGACGTAGAGATCGGCGTAGGCCGCGACCTGTCCGTCGGCGAGGACGGCGAGGAAGTGCGTGTCGACTCGCTCGGCGATCAGGACCTTCGCATGCAGAAGTTGCTCCGCGAGCTCCTCGCTTCCCCAGGGCGCTGCGAGGATCGTGCGCCGCCGCAGCGGCCGCAACGTCGCCTCCTCGACCTCGCTGACGAGGGACAGATCAGCCGTCTTTGTCGCGCCGCCGCGGTAGGCCATCACGACGTGGCGGTGCGTCTGCCAGCCGAGCTCGGAGAAGCCGTCGGCGAGCCTGTTCCCGGTGCTCTCGTCGAGGACGACGAGGACTCGCAGATGCAACCGTGCGAGCTCGTCGCCGAGCTCTGCCGCGGACGCGTCCGTTGCGCCAACCAGCAGGTAGTTGGAGTCCTGGCGCAGTGGGAGCCGGCTCGAGCGGACAGCGATGCCGAACCGGGATGGCACGGTCGAATCGCCGGCCATGTCGCCTCGGGCCATGAAGTCGAACGCGCGCGCGAGCTCGTCACTCATCGCCGATAGGCCTGGTGTGGCCGAGCATTCCGAGCTCCGCGATGTCCCGGCGGAAGAGGAGCGCGACCGTCCAGTCCATGACGACACGGAGCTTCCGCGACAGGAGCGGCAGCTGGTACAGGTGGTACGTACGGGTGACGAACCAGCCCGGGAAGCCGCGGAGCCTGAGCCCGAAGACGTCGGCGATCCCGCGATAGCGGCCCAGCGTGGCAACCTGGCCGAGCATGCGGTAGCGGTAGGGCTTCGGGTCGCCGGCGAGGTTCTTCGCCACCCTCCGCGCCTGGCGGAGCGCGTGCTGGGACGTCGGTGGGTCGGGGTGATCCGGCGTGGCCAGGTTCGGCACGCGTGCGTTGTCGCCGAGCGCCCAGACGTTCGCGTGCCCCTCGACCTGCATGAGCTCGTCGACCACGATCCGGCCGCGGTCGTCGAGCGGCAGCCCGAGCTCGGAGACGGCGGGGTGCGCGCGAACACCGGCCGTCCAGACGAGCGTGCTCGTCGGTATCCGCTCCCCGTCCGAGAGCGTCGCCGCGTGGGGCTCGAGTGACGCGAGCGTTGTGGCGACGCGGATGTCGATCCCGCGCTTGGCGAGCTGCTTGGCCGCGTAGGCGCCGAGCCCGGTCGGGATCTCCGGGAGGATCGTCGGCGCGGCGTCGACGAGAATCCAGCGCTGGGTCTCGGCCGCGAGCTCCGGGTAGTAGCGCAGTGCGTCACGGACGAGCTCGTGGAGCTCGGCGAGCGCTTCGACGCCCGCGTAGCCTGCGCCGACGAAGACGAAGGTCAGCTCGCGAGCCCGGTGGTCCGGCGCGGACGAGGCCGCGGCGGCCTCGAGCCGGCGCAGGACGTGGTTGCGGAGCCGGATCGCGTCCTCGAGGGACTTGAATCCGAGCGCGTGCTCGGTCAGGCCCGGAATCGGGAGGGCTCGCGCGACCGCGCCGTACGCAACGACGAGCCGTTCGTAGCGGACCGTGATCAGCTCCTCCTCCGTCTCGACCTGGACCGTCTGGCGCGTCTCGTCGAGCGTGCTCGCGCGGCCGACGAGGAGGTCGGAGTGCGGGCACATCATCCGCAGCGGCACGACGACGTGCCGCGGCTCGAGCGAGCCGGACGCCGCCTCCGGCAGGAGCGACGCGAACAGCATGAAGTTCTCGCGGTTGACGACCGTCGACTCGAGGCCGCGCTTCCCGAGAAGCCGCGCCACCCACGCGCCGGCAAAGCCACCGCCGAGGATGAGAATGCCGCCGCGGGCCTGCCGCTCGGACATGCCCGACTTCTACCATCGCGACACGGTGGAACCGTCCCGTGCGGACGGCTGTGGAGCGATCGTCACGCTCTTGTCACACCTGCGTGACAGTCACGTGCGTCTTTCGGCGATACGCTGACCGCGGGTGGTGGGTGGTCTTCATCCCCGCCCTGGGTGGGGATGAGGGCTGCTCCCGGCCGGTTCGGCCGTGGCCTGGCGGGCAGGGTCTAGCGATCCGTCAGCATGCGTTTGAGCAGCTCGAGGGCCCCGGCCTTGTCGAGCATGTCGTTCAGGTTCCCACACTTCGGCGACTGGACGCACGAGGGGCAGCCGTGCTCGCAGGGGCAGCCCTCGATCATTCGCGCCGTATCGCCGGCCCAGCCCTCGAACGCGGCGAACCCGCGCTCGGTGATCCCGACGCCGCCGGGGTGGCCGTCGTAGACGAACACCGTCGGCCGCTGCGTCTGCGGATGGACGTTCGTCGAGAGCCCGCCGATGTCCCAGCGGTCGCACATCGCCCACAGCGGTAGCAGCGCAATCAGTGCGTGTTCCGCGGCGTGGAGTGTGCCGAGCAGCTTCGGCATCCGGTCGAGGCCGTCGAGCTGGGCGGGCTCGGGCAGGAACCAGATCGCCTCCGTGTCGAAGGTCGACGCCGGCAGGTCGAGCGCGATCAGATCGAGCACCTTGCCGTTGCGCGTCGACTTGCGCTGGTACGCGACCACCTGCTCCGTGACCGAGACACGGCCGAAAGAGAGGTCGAGGCCGAGCCGCCGCTCGGTCCGCAAGGTCTCCTCGATCGCGGTCGTCGTCTCCTTCTTGACCTGCGTGTACCAGTCGCCCTTGAACGGGTCGACGAGCGCGGTGCCGGTCTCGAGGTCGAGGGTGCGCACGAGATACGTCTCGCCGAGGTGGAGGTAGATCGCGCCTTCGTGCGCGGCCGAGTAGGCGCGCTCGCGCTCCAGGGTTCCGAGCACGGAGCCGGAGTCGCCCTCGACGACGAGCACGGGGTCGGGGCTGGCCGAGCGGAGCGAAACGCGGGCGGCGGGGTAGTCGCGACCCGCCCAGACGTAGCCCGCCGGGGTCTTCTTGAGCTCGGGCAGCACGGCCGCGCGTTCGAGCGCTGCGTCCCCGAGCGTGTCGCGGTCACCGTCGTCGATCGGTCCCTCGAACGCCGCGGCCAGCACGTGTCCGTCGAGGAGACGCGGGTTGGTGTGGTCGAGAATCGCCGCCTCGACGCGCCGTCCGAGTAGCGCCTCGGGCTCGCGCATGAAGTACTGGTCGAGCGCGTCCTCGCTCGCCACCAGCACGGCCAGCCCGTGCCCGCGCCGGCCTGCGCGTCCCCACTGCTGGCGCAGGCTGGCCACGGTGCCGGGGAAGCCGACCGAGACGACCGCGTCGAGCAGGCCCACGTCGATCCCGAGCTCAAGGGCGTCGGTGGCCGAGACGCCGAGCAACTCGCCTTCGACGAGGCGCCGCTCGATGTCGCGCCGTTGCGCGGGCGTGTACCCGGCGCGGTACGGCGACAGCCGCCCCTCGTATCCGGGCCCGAGCCGCTCGAGCGCGAAGCGGTGGATCAGCTCGGCGGCGCGCCGGCTCTTCGCGAAGCACAGCGTGCGCAGGCCACGCGAGACGAGCTCGGCGAGCAGCTTCGCCCCCTCACCGAGCGAGCTCGCGCGCAACCACAGCTCCTCGTCGATCACGGGCGGGTTCCAGAGGCAGACCGTCCGCTCGGCGCGTGGCGCCGCATCGCCGGAGATCACCGTCACGTCGACGCCGAGGAGCGAGCGCGCGAGCTCGCCCGGATTGGCGATAGTGGCCGAGGCGAGCAGGAACTGCGGCTCGCAACCGTAGGCGCGGGCGAGCCGCCGCAGCCGGCGGAGCACGTTGCCGACGTGCGAGCCGAAGACGCCGCGATAGACGTGGGCCTCGTCGACGACGACATAGCGGAGGTTCGCGAGGACGTCGCCCCAGCGGTCGTGGTGCGGGAGGACGCCGAGATGGAGCATGTCCGGGTTGGACAGGATGGCGTTCGCCCACTTGCGGATCTGCCAGCGCTTCTCGACCTCGGTGTCGCCGTCGTAGATCGCCGCTCTGAGCTTCGGAATCCCGAACGCCTGCAGCGAGCGCGCCTGGTCCTGGGCCAGTGCCTTCGTCGGATAGAGGTAGAGGACGCGTGTCTTCGGGTCGCGCGCGATCGCGTCGAGGACGGGCAGGTTGAACGCGAGCGTCTTGCCGCTCGCCGTGCCGGTCGTGACGACCAGGTGCTCGCCGCGGCCGGCTGCCTCCCAGGCCTCGGCCTGGTGGCGGTAGAGCGAGGTGACGCCGCTCGCGACGAGGGCGCTCTGGACGCGTGGGTCGAGGCCGGGGGGGAACGGCTCGACGACCGGATCGCGGGCGGGCTCGGTCGTGAGGTGCGCGACCTCCTCGCCGGTGAGCAGGTCGTCCCAGGTGGTGACGCCGACGCTCAATCGCCCCGCTCCAGGCGCCGGCCGAGCCGGCGCCTCCGCTCGTTGGTGAGCTCCGTCAAGCCTAGGTTCACCGAGCGGCGCGCAGGGCGAGCCAGTGCGGGTAGACGCGTCCCGCGCAGACGGGCTCCTCGAACGCCTCGATGCGGAGCCCTACGGCGAGGAATGTCTGCAGAAGGTCGCCGAGGGGAAGATGCACGGCGCCGACCTTCCGTCGGAGACTCGTCGGGGAGAAGCCCGGACCCTCCGTGTAGCGGCCGCGCTCGTTGTACCCCGGATGGAGCTTCGGGACGCCCCTCGCCTCGACGAACTCGGAATGCGGCCCCACGAAGCACGGATGGGGGCCGAGGTACACGAGCCGGCCGTCCGGCCGGAGCACGCGCGTCGCTTCGGCCACGACCGCTGCGAAGTCCTCCATGTCGGTGTGCGTGAACGCCGACACGACGAGGTCGAACGTCATGTCCGCGAACGGAAGCTCGGTGGCGTTCGCCTGGAGCAGCTCCGCGTAGTCGCCTGCCCGCTCACGCGCGAACTGCAGCTGGTCCTCGGAGAGGTCGACGCCGGTGAGCGTCCAGCCGAGCTCGTGGAGCAGCGGCAGGTGGAACCCCGTTCCGCACCCGAGATCGAGGCACGACCCGGGCCCCGGTCCGACGAGCCGGCGCACGGTGTCGACGGTCTCCGGCCCGGGAGCGAAATGCTCGTCGTACCAGGCGGCGACGCCGTCGTAGTGCGCGGTGGGCACGAGTCGATCGTAGCCGGGCGACTCGGCGGCGTAACGTTCGCCGCATGGGCATCCCACGCTGCCTCACGATCGCCGGCTCCGACTCGGGCGGCGGCGCCGGCATCCAGGCAGACCTGAAGGCATTCGCCGCCGCCGGCTGCCACGGTATGAGCGTCGTCGTCGCGCTGACGGCACAGAACACGGTCGGCGTGACGGCGGTGCACGAGGCGCCGGTCGAGTTCGTCCGCGCGCAGCTCGAAGCCGTCTTCTCCGACATCGGCGTCGATGCGGCAAAGACGGGCATGCTCTTCTCGGCCGCGATCGTCGAGGCTGTCGCCGACTTCCTGACGGCGAACCCCGTGCCACTCGTCGTCGACCCGGTGATGGTCGCGAGCTCCGGCGCGCGGCTCCTGCAGCAGGACGCTGTCGAGACCCTCGTCGGGCGGTTGTTCCCGCTGGCAACGGTGATCACGCCCAACCTGCTCGAAGCGGAGGCTCTCGCCGGCGGGCCTGCTCCCCGGGACGAGTTGGCCCGGCGGCTCTACGCGCTCGGGCCGAAGGCCGTGATCGTCACGGGCGGCCACGGCGACGAAGCGGTCGACACGCTCTTCGACGGCGAGCAGCTCGTCCACATCCCGGTGCCGCGACACGAGAGCGGGGCGACGCACGGGGCGGGCTGCACTCACTCGGCCACGCTGGCCGCCTGCCTCGCGCGAGACGTCGAGTTGGAGGAGGCCGCGGCGATCGCTTCGCGGGTTGCGGCCGAGGCGGTGCGCTGCGGGCACGGTGGGATCGGAAGCGGCGACGGGCCGGTCGATGTCCTGTCGAGGCGCGTCGGGTGAGCCTCAGCGAGCTGGGCGAGTTCGGGCTTCTGGCGGAGCTGGAGAAGCGCGGGCTCGCGAGCGGGATCGAGCACGACGCGGCGCAGCTTCCGGGCGGGCTCGTCGTCACGCAGGACGCCCTCGTCGAGGGCGTGCACTTCCTGCTTGCACGGATCTCCTGGCGCGACCTCGGCTTCCGTGCCGCCGCCGTCAACCTCAGCGATCTGGCCGCGTCGGGGGCCGAGGCCGAGTGCCTGATCGTGACGCTCGGCGCGCCCGGGGAGACCGAGGTCGAGGCCGTGCTGGAGCTGTACGAGGGCATCGCCGAGGCGGGGGTCCCTGTCGCCGGCGGCGACACGACCTCAGCGCCGCAGGTCGTGCTCTCCGTGACCGCGATCGGTCACTCGGAGCGCGTTCCCGGCCGCGCCGGTGCCCGGTCCGGCGACCGACTCGTCGTGACCGGACCGCTCGGCGCTGCCGGCGCCGCGTTCCGCGAGGGCGGCTACGTTCGTCCGCCGGTCAGGCTCGACGAAGGACGGCGACTCGCCCGCGACGCGCACGCGATGCTCGACATCTCGGACGGGCTGGCCCAGGACGCGGGGCATCTGGCCGAGCGCTCGCGCTGCCGCGTCGTGATCGAGCTCGACCGCGTCCCCCTCGCGCCGGGCGCGACCGTGGGCGACCTCGGCTTCGGCGAAGACTTCGAGCTGCTCGCGGCGGTCGAGGATCCGGCTGGGTTCGCCGAGATCGGCCGCTGCGAGGACGGAGAGGGTGTCGAGCTCCTGCTCGACGGCCGCCCGGTCGAGCTGTCCGGCTACCGCCACTTCGGCTGACGACTCGACGGGCCGACTCGACAACCGGGGCGCCCTCGGTCAGCGTATTGCCGTCGGTGGGCGCCTACGTGGTCAAGCGGCTGCTCTGCGCGGCCCTGCTCTTCTTCGGGCTGGCCACGGTCACGTTCGTCATCTTCTTCGTCCTGCCCCACACGACGCCCGCCGCGCGCCGCCGGGCGCCGTTCCCGATCGGGACTCCGCTCGGCCTCCACGGGAGCATCGCCGACAACTACGTGCACTTCCTCTCGAAGATCGTCCACGGCGACTTCGGCACCTCGACCGTCAACGGCCACAGCGTGACGACGATCGTCACCACGGCGGCGCCGATCACGGCCGGTCTCGTCCTCGGCGGCGCCGTCATCTGGCTGGCGATCGCGATCCCTCTCGGGCTGCTCTCGGCGCTCCGTCCGTCGTCGCGTGCAGCGAAGGCGGGAGGAGTCCTCGGGCTCGCCGGCCTCTCGCTGCAGCCGCTCTGGCTCGGGCTCCTCCTCTCCTGGGTCTTCGGCGACCAGCTCGGCTGGTTCCCGCCCGGCGGTTACTGCGACACGCTCGGACCCGAGCCCGACTGCGGCGGCCCGCTGCCGTGGGCCTACCACATGGTGCTGCCGTGGACGGCGTTCGCGCTGATCTACGGCGCCGTGTACGTGCGCCTGGTCCGCGGGCGCTCACGCGAGACCATCCGCGGCGCCCACGTTCGCACCGCGCGTGCCAAGGGTGTGTCCGAATGGGGAGTCCTGCGCTCGCACGTGTTCCCGGCGACCGTGCGGCCGATGCTTGCCGCCCTCGTGCTCGACGTCGGCGGTCTGGCCTTCGGGCTGATCGGAGCGACCATCTTCGTCGAGGTCGCCTTCGGCATTCCCGGCCTCGGCCGCACCACGGCCCAGGCAGCCACGCGCCGCGACTTTCCCGTGCTGATCGGGATCCTGCTGTTCGTGGCCGCGACGGTCGCGTTCGCGAACCTCGTCGCCGACCTGCTCGCCGTCGTCCTCGATCCGAGCGAGAGACGTGGGCGCGCGCCGGCTCAGTCGTCCGCGGCTACGCCGAGGACGTGAGCCACTTCGCCCAGGCGTTCTCGAAATAGGAGCGCGGGCGGGCGCCGATCACCGTCTCCTGGGGCTCTCCGTTCTCGAACAGGATCACGGTCGGGATCGAGAGGACGCCGAAGCGGGAGGCGAAGTTCGGGTTGTCGTCGATGTTCACGGACGTGAATGCGATTCCGGGCTGCTCCTCGGCGAACTGCTCGAGGATCGGCGCGACGGCGCGGCACGGGCCGCACCACGGAGCCCAGAAGTCGACCACGACGGGCGTCGACGCCTGCAGGACGTCGGCCTCGAAGCTGGCGTCGGTGACCTCCCTCACCGTGTGATCGTACCGCCCGGTGCTACAGGCGACCGAGCAGTGCTCGTACGCGGAGGGACGGCACGCGCCAGATCGCCTCGAGCACGATCGCGCGGCTCATCTTCGAGTGGCCGACCTCCCTGTCGGCGAACGTGATCGGGATCTCGACGACCCGGAAGCCGGCCCGCTGCGCGCGGTAGGTCGTCTCGATCTGGAACGCGTAGCCCTTCGAGGAGATGCGCTCGAGCGGGATCGTCTCCAGCACCTCGCGGCGGTAGCACTTGAAGCCGCCCGTGAGGTCGCGGACGCGTGTGCCGAGGATGATGCGGGCATACGCGGAGCCGCCGGCCGAGATCCAACGGCGGATGAGACCCCAGTTGCGGACGGCCCCACCCGCGACGTAGCGCGAGCCGAGCACGAGGTCGGCGTCCTCGGCGGCTGCGAGCAGCCGGGGCACGTCGTTCGGGTCGTGGGAGAAGTCGCAGTCGATCTCGACCACGAGTTCCGCGCCGTCCGCGAGCGCGCGGCGGAAGCCGGCGACATACGCAGGCCCGAGCCCCTCCTTGCGCTCACGATGGAGGACAGCGACGCGGTCGTCCTCGGCGGCCAGCTTGTCCGCCAGCTCGCCCGTGCCGTCGGGCGACGCGTCGTCGATCACGAGCATGCGGGCATCGGGCGGCAGGACCCGGCGCAGCGCCGCCGCCATCGGCTCCAGGTTCGCCCGTTCGTTGTACGTCGGGATGCAGACCGTGACACGGGGCACGCCGCCTATCATCGCCCGCATGGCGGAGGCCCTGCCGAGGAACGAGGACGTCGCCGCGCAGTTCGAGCTGCTCGCCGACCTGCTCGAGATCGAGGGCTACGACGCCTTCCGTGTGCTCGCCTACCGCCGTGCTGCCGCCCTGATCCGCGACACCGCGGGTTCGATCGCGCAATTGGCGCTCGACGGCAAGGCCAAGCAGCTGCAGGGAATCGGCAAGACGATCGAGGGCAAGATCGTCGAGATCGTCGACGACGGCGAGGTGCACGCGCTGACGAAGCACAAGGGCATCGTTCCGCCGGACGTCGTCGCGTTCACGCGTCTCCCCGGTCTCGGCCCGAAGACGGCGCGGCGCATCTGGCTCGACCTCGGCGTGACGACGCTGCCCGAGCTTCGCAAGGCCGCCGAGGAGCAGCGCCTGCGCACGCTCTCGGGGCTCGGCGCGAAGATCGAGGAGAACGTGCTGAAGGCGCTCGACGAGAAGACGAGTGCGCCGCCCGACTCGGGCCGGGTGCTGCTCGGCGTCGCCCTGCCGGCCGTGCTGGAGGCGGTCGAGACGCTGCGTGAGCACCCCGCTGCCGTGAAGGTCTCCGAGGCGGGCAGCGCGCGCCGTCGGCGCGAGACCGTGCGCGACCTCGACATCATCGCGACGGCCACCGACCCGGAGGCGCTGATCACCCACTTCGTCGAGCTGCCGTGGGTCGTCGAGGTCGTCGCCCGCGGCGGCACGAAAGCGACCGTGCTCTCGAATCAGGGACTCCGGTTCGACCTCCGCGTCGTGCCGCCCGAGTGCTACGGCAACCTCCTGCAGCACTTCACCGGCTCGAAGCATCACAACGTCGCTCTCCGCGAGGAGGCCGTTCGGCGCGGGTTCTCGGTGTCGGAGTACGGCGTCAAGGTTGTCGAGACCGGCGAGGTGCTCACGCACGCAGACGAAGCCGATCTCTACGAGCTGCTCGGCTACTCGTCCATCCCGCCCGAGCTGCGCGAAAATCTCGGCGAGCTGGAGGCGGCGCGGGAAGGGACGCTGCCCGATCTCGTCGAGCTTCGCGATCTCCGGGGCGACCTCCACGCCCACACGACCTGGTCGGCCGACGGCAAGGCGACCGCCGAGGAGATGGCGCTCGCGGCCAAGGCTCGTGGGTACCGCTACCTCGCTGTCACCGACCACTCGCACTACCTGCGCGAGGGACGGACGGAGGCGCAGGACGCCGAGCTCGACGCGCTGAACGAGAAGCTGGCGCCGTTCCGCCTGCTCAAGGGCGTCGAGGCGAACATCAGGGCGGACGGGACGATCGACGTGCCCGACGACGTGCTCGCGACGCGCGAGTGGGTGATCGCCTCGCTGCACACCAGCTTCGACAAGAACCCGACCGAGCGCGTCCTCGGAGCGATGGAGCACCCGCACGTCCACTGCATCGGACATCTTCTGGGCCGCAAGATCGGTCGCCGCGCGGGCGCGCCGCTCGACGTCGAGCGCGTCGTCGAGAAGGCGGTCGAGACGAGGACGTGCCTCGAGATCGACTCGCAGCCGGACCGTCTCGACATGCCGGACTTCGTCGCGCGGCTCGCCGGTGAGGCCGGCGTCCCGATCGCGGTGACGAGCGACGCCCACCGGCTGTCCGCGCTCGGCTACGTCGAGTTCGGCATCGGTCAGGCGCGGCGAGCCTGGCTGACGAAGCAGCAGGTCCTGAACACGCGCACCTGGCCGCAGGTCGCGAAGGTGCGCAAATGACCTTCCGTGATGACGCCCAGGCGGCGGTCGAGTGGGCGGCGCGCTATCTCGAGCACGTCGGGGAGTACCCGGTCCTGGCTCAGGTCGAGCCGGGCTGGTTGCGCGAGCGGCTGCCGGCCGGGCCGCCGGACGACCCGGAGCCGTTCTCGGCGCTGCTCGAGGACATGGACCGGCTGCATCCTGCCCGCGACGACGCACTGGCAGCACCCGAGGTTCTTCGCCTACTTCCCGAACACGGGCTCCGAGCCGGCGATCCTGGCCGAGTTGCTCACGGCCACGCTCAACCAGGTCGGCATCCTCTGGCGGACGGGCCCGGCGCTGGCGGAGCTGGAGGAGCACGTCATGGGCTGGCTCGCGCAGCTCCTCGGTCTGCCCGCGACCTGGCACGGCCAGATCGAGGACACGGCGTCGATCGCGACGCTGACCGCGCTCGCGGCTGCGCGGACGGCGCTGCCGGACAGGCGGGTCGTCGTCTGCTCCGAGCAGACGCACTCGTCGATCGACAAGGCGGCGCACGTCCTCGGGCTCGAGGTGCGCCGTATCCCCGTCGACGACGCGTTTCGCATTCGCCCGGACCTCCTCGACCTCGACGGTGCCTGCGCCGTCGTCGCGACGGTGGGGACGACGTCGACCACCTCGTCCGACCCGATCGCCGACGATTGCCGACCGCGCCGGCGACGTCTGGCTCCACGTCGATGCGGCCTACGCGGGCTCGGCCTGGGTCTGTCCCGAGCTCCGTGCCTCGGCGGCCGGGATCGAGCGTGCCGACTCCCTCGTGGTCAACCCGCACAAGTGGATGCTCACCGGCATGGGCTGCTCGTGTCTCTGGACCTCCCGCGTCGAGGACTTTCGCCGGGCCTTCGGCCTCGTCCCGGACTACCTGCGCGTGGCCGAGGACGTCGTCAGCCTCAGCGAGGTCAGCATCCCGCTGGGCAGGCCTTTTCGGGCGCTGCGCCTGTGGGCTGTGCTGCGCTGCTTCGGACGCTCGGGCCTTCAGGCCATGATCCGGGAGCACGTCCGCCTGGCGGAGCTGTTCGAGGGATGGGTGCGCGACGAGCCCGGCTGGGAGCTCTGCACCGCCCGGCCGTTCTCGGTGGTGTGCTTCCGCCGCGACTGCGCGGACGAGGACAACGAGCGCCTGCTCGAGGCGGTCAACGCGAGCGGCGAGATCTTCATCTCGCAGACGAAGCTCCACGGCCGCTACGTGCTCCGCCTGGCGATCGGCAACGCGCGGACGACCGAGGCGGACGTGCGCCGGGCGTGGGACGTCCTGCGCCGAGAGGCCGCGGCGCTCTGACTCCGCCGCGTGCCGGGCAGTAGCGCCGAATCGGCACGAAATCGTCACACTCGCGGCACGTTCGCGCCCCCGGCAGGGGCTAGGATCCATGCGGGTGGTGGGTGGAGGGGCGTGCCCCTCCCCTCGAGGGGAGGGGTGCGGTTTCGGCCGCGCCCGGACCAGTCGTGGCCGTTAAAGCCTCGCGAGCTCGGCCAGGGCGGCGTCGTGCAGGGCCACGCGGTAGCGCCAGAGGGCGCGGCCGGTGGAGAGGAGCCGTTCGCGGATCGGACCCGCGAGCTCGGCGGCGGTGCCCCAACGGGCCTCGGCGATCTCGTCCGTGTCCAGGGGGGTCAGGTCCCCGTCGAGCGTGGTGGCGGAGAGCACGTGCGTGTGCCAGGGAACGGACTGGTCGGCGAAGCGGAACACGGCTCTCGCGTCGACGAGGTAGCGCGACGGCTCGACCTCGACGCCGAGCTCCTCCCGCGCTTCGCGGAGAACGCCGGCGACGAAGTCCTCTCCGGGCTTGATGCCGCCGCCGGGTGTCCGCCAGATGCCCTCGGGAAAGTGCGGCTTGCGGATCAGCGCCAGCCGGTCGCCGTTCGCGACGAACAGCGTCACGTCGTGGCGGCGTTCGGGGTTGTAGGTGATCATCGCCCACTCCCGGTCGCTGACCTCGCCGTCCCAGGTGAGCACTGCCGGTTTCCCGAAGCGCTCCCGCACGTGTTTCAGCACGGCCTCGTCGACGTGCATGTCCGTCAGAGCCGCCCGAGGAGAGTGCCGGCGAGCACGCTCCTAGAATAGGCCGGTGCAGGTTCGCCTCGTCGCGATCGGCCTGGCCGCGGGGTTCTTCGGGGCATTGTTCGGGGTCGGGGGCGGAATCGTGATGGTGCCGCTCCTGATCGGCGTCGCCGCCTTCGCCGCCCGGAACGCGATGGCGACCTCGCTCGCCGCCATCGGCCTGATCGCGCTCGAGGGCGTCGTCTTCTACGGCATTCACGGCGATCTGCAGCCGGTCGACGCACTCGTGCTGGGTCTTCCGGCGGCGGCCGGGGCGCTGATCGGGACGTCCGTCCAGCAACGTCTTGCCAACAGGACGCTGACGCTCGCGTTCTCGGCGCTCCTTTTCGGGGTCGGGATCCGGTTGTTCGTGTGATGGGCTTGGTGCTCGGCGTCACCACCTCCCACCTGGCGATCGCGATCGTGGTCGGTCTCGCCGCCGGCGTCCTCGCCGGCCTGTTCGGGGTCGGCGGCGGCATCCTCTTCGTGCCCGCGCTGACTCTCGTGCTCGGTCTCGAGCAGCATCAGGCGCAGGCGACCTCGCTGCTCGCGATCCTGCCGACCGTCGCCGTCGGGACGTGGCGGCAGGCGCGGTACGGCAACGTCCGCTGGAACGCGTCGCTCGCGCTCGGGCTCGCCGGGATCGGCGGAGTGATCGCCGGCGGCCTACTCGCCGAGTCGCTGCCGGGAGCCGTCCTCCGTCGCCTGTTCGGCGCGCTGCTGGTGTTGACGGCAGCGCAACTCGCGTGGCGGGCGTGGAAGCGCGAATGACCGCGCCGCAGGCGGGCCAGCGCGCTCGCTTGCGATACTAGGTCGCGGTGGCTCGGCGGCGCTCCATCGGGTTCGTCCTGCCGATCGTCCTTTCAGCGGTGATCGTCGGGTCGCTGGCCGGTCCGGGACGCCCCGCCACGCAGCCCTCGCCCACCGCCTCCGAGTACGGAGTCCAGATCCAGCTGCCGGGGCAGATCCCGGTGCTGGCGGGCCAGCACGCCACCCCGCCGTGGACAACCAGCGCGGACGGCGCCTTCTCCTACCCCGCCGACGGCTCGATCCTGCAGGCGGCCACGTTGACCGGCCGCACTTCAGTGAACGGAGCGACCGTCAAGGCGGGCGCCGACCTGACTGGACTGTCTCTCTTCGGCGGCGAGATCACCGCCGACGCCGTCGTCGCGCGTGCCGGCGCGTCACTGGCAGGCGGTCAAGGCTCGGCGGACTTCGACGGCTCCTCCGTGACCAACCTGTCCGTCCTCGGGCAGCCGGTGACCGTGACGCCGCACGCTCGGGTCGAGCTCGGCGACTGGGGGCACGCCTACGTGCTCGAAGAGGAGCAGAGCGGCGGCAAGAGTGCCCAGACTCCGACGTACCACGTCTGGCTGACCGGAATCGACATCTGGATCGACGCAGCCCACGGTGGCCTGCCGGCAGGTACACGCATCCTCATCGGCTACGCGGACGCGCTCGCCTCGATTCCCCCGTCGCCGTCGGTCACGCCGCCCCCACCGGTGAGCTCCCTGCCGGCCGCAGCGCCGCCCGCCGCCCCCGCGCCGGGGACGGTGCCGGCCGCCCCGTCGAACGTGTTGAACGACCTCGGTCTCTTCCCCGTGCTCGCGATCCCGCCGCCGCTCCAGCACTCGATCACCTCGCAGGGGTACGTGTTCCCCGTCTACGGGCCGTCGGGGTACGGGGACACGTTCGGCGCGCCGCGAAGCGACGTCCCCGGCGGCTGGCATCACGGCGACGACATCTTCGCACCGCTCGGGGCGCCTCTCCTCGCGGTCGCCGACGGCGTGGTCTTCTCGGTCGGACCGAACCCGGTCGGCGGCAACCGGCTCTGGCTCCAGGACAGGGCCGGCAACCAGTACTACTACGCACACCTGTCCGCCTACACGCCGCTCGCTCGCAACGGGACGCACGTGCACGCCGGGGACGTCCTCGGCTTCGTGGGGAACACGGGTGACGCCGCAGGAGGCCCCTACCACCTGCACTTCGAGGTGCATCCGGCCTCGCTGCTCTTCCTCGGCTACGACGGCGCCGTCGACCCGACGCCGTACCTCGACGCGTGGCGGCACCTGCAGACTGTCAGCTTCCCGGCCGGCGTCGCCTGGGCGCCGCAGCCGCTGCACAGCCTGGTGCCGCAGGCCGGGGCGATCCTCCTGCAGAGCAGCGACATCTCGACCGCGAGCGGCCTCGACCCGGCGACGCTGCAGCGCGCGATCGAGCCGCAGCCCGGCGAGGCGCTCCTCTCCGGAGGCGCAAGGCACGCTCCGCGGCGGAGCGAGACCAGACGCTAGGCGGGCGTCAGCTTCGGCGTCAGCCCGACGAGCCGTTCGGCGATGCCTGCACGACGTCGCCCGAGCTCGTCACCTTGCTCTTGACCCAGCGCCGTGTCGGTCGGCCCGTGAACGGGTTGAAGAAGATCCCGATCGCGATCCCGGTGGCGAGCATGACGATGTTGCGGAAGCCGTGCGACTTCGGCCGCTCGCGCTCCTGGATCCGGTCCGCCGCCTGGCGGAGCTCACCGATCGCGCGGCGCAGGTTGGCGTGAATCTCCTCGTCGCCGGCGACCCGCGATGCGACCGACGTGATGCCCCGCTGCCCACCCAGGCCCTCGTAGATCGCCCGCGCTGCGGCGAACGCGTCGCGCAGGTTCTGGCGAAACTCGTCGTCCGTCAACGCGCGCTGGACGTAGGGCCTGGCGGTGCCGGCGGCGTACTTGACTCTGTCCTTCGTGGCTGCCATGACTACAGTTCCTTTCGTCGCCTGATTCGAGTGTACCCCTGATGCGTTCCCTTTTTGCCGCCGGAACATGCGTCCTCGCGGTCACGGCGCTCGCCGCGTGCGGCGGCGGGTCGAGCCACCCGTCTTCGCAGACGGTCCGCGGGACCGGGTTCCTGTTCCAGGCGCCCTACGCGTGGCACGTGCGGCGGCGCGACAGTCAGGTCCAGGCCTCGCCGAAGCCGGTTTCGAACGAGCTCGTCTCCGTCACCACGTTCCCGCTTCTGCACCCGTACAAGCCGTCGCTGTTCGCGGCGGCGACCCGTGAGCTGGACGGGGACGCAAAGCAGCTTGCGACGAGGCTCGGCGGCACGGTGACGAAAGCCGCGACCGTGACGCTCGCAGGCATCAAGGCGCGGCAGTACGAGCTCGGCTACCGGAGCGGCGGTCACGACTTCCACCAGCGGATCACGTTCGTCCTGCGCGGAAAGACCGAGCTCCAGCTCCTGTGCCGCTGGACCGGCGGTGAGCCTTCCGCCTGCGGTCAGCTCGAGACGACGTTCCGGCCGAGCTAGCGGCTCGTCGTCTTCGGCTTCGGCTTCGCGCGCCCGTTGGCGACGGCACGCGGCGGCTTCGTGCCGTCGCCGTCGGCGTCGAACGCCTCGCCGAGCACGTCTTCGATCGTGTCCGCGAGGACGAACTGAAGCTGCTCGCGCGCCTGCGGCGGCAGCTCCGCGAGGTCTGGCTCGTTCTCCCGTGGGAGGATGATCTTGTGCACGCCGGCGCGCTGCGCTGCGAGCACCTTGTCGCGGACGCCGCCGATCTGCAGCACCTGCCCCGTGAGCGTGATCTCGCCGGTCATCGCGACGTCGCTCGACACCGGCTTGCCGCGGGCCAGCGAGACGAGCGCCGTGGCGATCGTGATCCCCGCCGACGGCCCGTCCTTCGGGACCGCGCCGGCCGGGACGTGGATGTGCACGTCATGGTCGGAGAACCACTCCGGCTCGACGCCGAGCCGCTCTGCGTGGCTGCGCACCCACGAGAGCGCCGCGTGCGCCGACTCCTGCATCACCTCGCCGAGCTGGCCCGTGACCATCAGCTTGCCGTTGCCCGGGTACGCCGTCGCCTCGATGAAGAGGATGTCGCCGCCGACGGCCGTGACGGCGAGGCCCGTCGCAACACCAGGATCGGACGTCCGCTTGCGGACCTCGCCGGCGAAACGGCGCGGGCCGAGCCATTCGCGGGCGCGCTTCTCGTCGACCCGGAACTTGCGGTTGTAACCGTCCGCGACCTTGCGCGCCGCCTTGCGGCAGAGGTCGGCGATTCGCCGCTCGAGGCCGCGGACGCCGGCCTCGCGCGTGTACTCGCGGATGATCATCCGTAGCGCCGTGTCGTCGACTTCGATCCTGGCGGGGTCGAGCCCGTGCGCCTCGAGCTGCTTCGGCACGAGGTAGCGCTTGCCGATCTCGAGCTTCTCGTCCTCCGTGTAGCCCGTGAGCTGGATCACGTCCATCCGGTCGACGAGCGGCCCCGGGATCGTCTCGAGCTGGTTGGCCGTGCAGACGAACAGGACCTTCGAGAGGTCGAACGGCAGGTCGAGGTAGTGGTCGCGGAAGCTCGCGTTCTGCGCCGGGTCGAGGATCTCCAGCATTGCGCTGGCCGGGTCGCCGCGCCAGTCCGCGCCCATCTTGTCGATCTCGTCGATCATGAACACCGGATTTCTCGACTCGGCGTCGCGGAGAGCGCGCACGACCGTTCCGGGCATCGCCCCGATGTACGTGCGGCGGTGGCCGCGGAGCTCGGACTCGTCGCGGACGCCGCCGACCGAGATCCGGACGAACTTGCGGCCGAGCGCGGTCGCGATCGAGTGGCCGAGCGAGGTCTTGCCGACACCGGGCGGGCCGACGAAGCAGAGGATCTGCCCGGAGACGTCGCCCTTGAGCTTGCCGACGGCGAGCGACTCGAGGATCCGCTCCTTGATCTTCTCGAGGTCGTAGTGGTCGGCGTCGAGGACCTTCCGGGCCTGCTCGAGGTCGAGGTTGTCCGGCGTCGTCTCGTTCCACGGCAGCGAGAGGATCCAGTCGAGGTACGTGCGGATGACGCCGTACTCCGCCGCCGCCGCGGGCAGCTTCTCGAGCCGGGACAGCTCTCGGTTCGCCGCCTTCAGCGCTTCCTCGGGCAGGTTCGCCTCGTCGATCCGCGTGCGCAGCTCCTCGAGCTCGACCTGCTCCGGGTCGCCCTCGCCGAGCTCGTCCTGGATCGCCTTCATCTGCTGGCGCAGGAAGTAGTCGCGCTGGGTCTTCTCCATCTCCGACTCGACCTGTGACTGGATCTTCGAGCCGAGCTCGAACACCTCGAGCTCGCGGCTCAGGATCGCGGCCGTCGCGCGCAGCCGCTGCTCGACGTCGACCAGCTCGAGCAGCCGCTGCTTCTCCTCGGTCTTGAGCCGGAGCGTCGAGACGACGAGGTACGTGAGCACGCCGGGATCGTCGATGTTGGCGGCCGCCAGCTGGAGCTCGTCCGGAAGGGTGGGGACGAGCTCGACGACCCGGGCGAACTGGTTCTGCACGGTGCGTGTCAGCGCCTCGACCTCGCGGCTCTCCTTGACGATGTCCGGAAGCTGCTCGAACTCGCCGATCGGGTACGGGTCGTCCGTGACGCGCCGGTCGAGGCGGACGCGGGCGAGCCCCTGGACGAGGATCCGGAGCGTCCCGTCCGGGATGCGGATCATGCGGTGGACGAGCCCGGCGGTGCCGATCTCGTACAGGTCGTCGAAGCCCGCCAGCTCGACCTCGGAGTCGCGCGTCGTCACGAGCGCGAGCATCCGGTCGCCGGCGACGACGTCGTCGATCAGCTTCACGGAGCGTTCCTGGCCGATCGCGAGCGGCGTCATCGACTGCGGGAAGACGACCGTCTCCTTGAGCGGGAGGACGGGCAGCGCCGACGGGATCTCGACGTCGCCCTCGAAGGGCTCCGCCTCGGGCGCGAGATCGCTCACGCGATCGTCCGGATCCGGATCGTGATGCGCTCCGGCCGCGAAGGCGTGGCGGTGACGGGAAGCACGACGGTGAGCAGACCGCGCTCGTACGTTGCCCTGGCGCCGTCGGGGTCGACGTGCTCGGGCAGGGCGATCCGACGCTCGAACGGCCCGTCCTCGATCTCGAGCAGGTGGTAGGAGGGTCGGCAGTCCGGCAGCGGGCGGAGCCGCTGGCCCGCGATTACGAGCGCGCGCTCGTTCACCGCGATGTGAATGTCGCCGGGGTCGACACCGGCGAGGTCGACGATCACGCGCAGCTCTGCCGGATCGTCCGTACGCAGGACGTCGATCGACGGGCGGAATCCGCGCCGGGTGACGGTGAACCGTGTTCCGTGCCAGAGCTCGTCGAATAGGCCTTCGAGCTCCGAACGTGTGCGCTCGGCGTCGTCAGGGGAGGACATCGGGACAGCGTACCGAGCGGGTTCGGGACGAAGTCGGGTTCGGCCGAAGTAGCATCTGCTCCGTGAAGGGGGTCGTCCTCGCCGGCGGCACGGGGTCGCGTCTCGATCCGCTGACGCGCATCACGAACAAGCACCTGCTGCCGATCTACGACCGCCCGATGATCGAGTACGCGATCGAAGCGCTCGTCGGTGCAGGCGTCGTCGAGATCATGATCGTCACGGGTGGGACACATGCGGGCGAGTTCCTGCGCCTGCTCGGCAACGGCCAGGCCTACGGCTGCGACCGGCTGCTCTACGCCTATCAGGAGCGACCGGGCGGAATCGCCGAGGCGCTCGGGCTCGCGCAGCACTTCGTCGAGCAGGAGCACTGCGTCGTGATGCTGGCCGACAACGTGTTCGAGCGGTCGCTCGCGCCGAGCGTGGAGCGCTTCCGCGGCCAGCAGTACGGCGGCCGCGTCCTGCTCGCCCGTGAGTCGGACCCCGAGCACCTGCGCAATCTCGGAGTGCCGGAGCTCGCCGAGGACGGGCGAGCTCGTCCGCGTGATCGAGAAGCCGGACGACCCTCCGAGCGAGTACGCCGTGACCGGCGTCTACTTCTACGACGGCGCCGTGTGGGACGTGCTCCCGTCGCTCCAGCCGTCGGGCCGCGGCGAGCTCGAGATCTCCGACGTGAACAACTGGTACATCGAGCGCGGCGCGATGGAGTACGACGTGGTCGAGGGTTTCTGGGGCGACGCCGGTGAGTCGATCGACGGCTACTACGCCGTGAACGACTTCGTGCGCCGGGGTGGCGCCAACCGGTGATCGACGGGCTCCTGCGGCTGCCGCTGCGCCGCTTCGAGGACGAGCGTGGCTGGCTGATGGAGCTTCGCCGTGAGTCGCTCCTCCCGAAGCCGACGCGCCAGACCAACCTCAGCCGGTCGCGCCGGGGCGTGATCCGCGGCCTGCACTACCACGAGCGCGGCCAGGACGACCTCTTCGTCTGCCTCGAGGGGACGGCTCGCGTCGTCGTCCTCGACCGGACGACCGGGGAGACGTTCACAGAGGACGTCGGCGACGACAACCCGACGGCGATCTACGTCCCCGGATACCACGCGCACGGATTCGAGGCGCTGACGGACGTCCTGTTCTGCTACCACGTGACCGAGGAGTACGACCCGGCCGATCCCGACGAGCACGGCATTCCCTGGGACGATCCGCGCGTCGTCGACCTGTGGAGCACCCGCACCCCGATCCTGTCCGCGCGGGACGCGTCGTCGTAACGGGCGCCGGCGGCCAGCTCGGCCGCGCGCTCGTCGGACGCGTTCGCCGGCGACGATGTCCTCGCGTTCGCGCGCGCGGACTGGGACGTGACGCAACTGCCGCCGCGCGCCCTGCTCGGCGGTCCGATGCAGCCGGCGCTCGTGCTCCACGCGGCGGCCTACACGGCGGTCGACGCGGCCGAGAGCGACCCGGCCGGAGCCGAGGCGGTCAACGTCGTCGGGACGCGGAACGCGGTCTCGCTCGGCGCCCCGCTCGTCTACTACTCGACCGACTACGTCTTCGACGGCACGAAGGGCGAGCCGTACGTCGAGTCGGACGAACCGCGGCCGCTGTCGGTCTATGGACGGACGAAGCTGGCGGGAGAGCGCGAGGTGCGCGAAGGCTGGGTCGTGCGCTCCTCGTGGCTCTTCGGTGCGACCGGGCACAACTTCGTGCGGACGATGCTCGAACTCGGGCGGGAGCGCGACGAGGTGGCGGTGGTGGACGACCAGCGCGGCTCGCCGACCTACGTCGAGCATCTCGCAACGGCGACGCGGGGCGTCGTGGCGCTCCCGCACGGTCTCTACCACGTCGCTGCCGAGGGCGACTGCACGTGGGCCGACTTTGCGGAAGCGATCTTCTCCGAGGCGGGGATTTCCTGCCGCGTGCGGCGGATCTCGACGGCGGAGTTCGGCCGCCCCGCCCCGCGTCCCACGTACTCGGTGCTGCGCAGCGAGCACGCGGACGCCCCGCGTCTCCCGCACTGGCGCGACGGCCTGCGCGCCTGCCTCGCCCGCATGGGCTGAGACGGCCATGACCCGTGGCCATGGCCGTGCGAGCCATCGCCCAATCCTCTGAGCAGGCGAAATGTCCGTTCCGGCCAGGTCCGAGGGACTGTCCCTCCGACCTGGCTCGCGGGGACGAGGCGGCTAGGCTTCGGCGATGCGGATTCTGGTCACCGGCGGCGCGGGGTTCATCGGCTCGCACTTCGTCAAGCGGCGCGCGGCGGCCGGTGACGAGGTGGTCGTGCTCGACCGGCTCACCTACGCGGGCAACCCGGCCAACCTTGAGGGCGTCCCGCATGAGTTCCATCACGGCGACATCGCCGATCCCGCCGCGGTCGCCGCCGCCGCCGCCGGCTGCGAGGCGGTGGTGAACTTCGCCGCCGAGACCCACGTCGACCGTTCGATCCTCGCTCCGCGCGAGTTCATCCACACGGAGGTGCTCGGCACGCAGACGCTGCTCGAGTGGACGCGGGATGCGCGCGTGCGCTACGTGCAGGTGTCGACCGACGAGGTGTACGGCGACCTCGAGGCGGGCGGCAGGTCGCGCGAGGACGATCCGCTCCGCCCCTCGAGCCCGTACGCGGCCGCCAAGGCCGCCGGCGACCTGCAGGTGCTCGCCTACGCCCGGACGTATGGGATCTCCGCCTCGATCACGCGCGCCGCCAACACGTACGGCTCGCACCAGTATCCGGAGAAGATGATCCCGCTCTTCGTGACCAACGCGCTCGACGGCCTCGAGTTGCCCGTCTACGGCGACGGCCGACAGGTGCGCGAGTGGCTGCACGCCGAAGACCACTGCGCCGCCGTCGAGCTCGTGCTCGAGCAGGGCGAGCCCGGCGAGGTCTACAACATCGGCGGCGAGGAGTTCGAGAACCTCGAGGTGACGCACCGGATCCTCGAGCTGACCGGTGCCGATCCGGGGCTCGTCCGGCACGTCGAGGACCGCGCGGGCCACGACCGCCGGTACGCGCTCGACGACGCGAAATTGCGAGCGCTCGGCTGGTCGCCGCAGCACTCGTTCGGAGAGGCGGGGCTGCCCGAGGCGATCGGCTGGTACCGCGAGCACCGCGACTGGTGGGAGCCGATCAAGTCCGGGGCATACCGCGAGTACTACGAGCGCCAGTACGCGCACAGGCTGAGCTAGCACCAGGTCGAGCCGGTACCGCCCGACGTAAAACCCTCCCTGCACAGCGCGGTATTTCGCTACCCTCGATGACCGCGGCCCTTCCGCGTCCTCGCATGCGCTGCCGTCTCTCGCTCCTTGCCTTGGCGTCCTCCCTTGCCCTCTCGGGGGTCGCGTTCGCCGCGCCGAGCAGCCCGCGTCAGCAGGAGCTCGTCACCTCGACCACGTTCGTGATCCGCGGCCACGGCTACGGACACGGGGTGGGCATGGGCCAGTGGGGCGCCTACGGGATGGCAAAGGGCGGCGCCGCGTACGACAAGATCCTCGCCTTCTACTACCCGGGGACGAAGCTCGCGCAGTCGCCGGTCAGATCGGTCCGCGTCCTCCTCGCGGAGACGAGTGGGTCGGCGACGATCACGTCGACGGCGCCGTTCACGGTCCGGGACGCGTCGGGGGCGTCGTATCCGGTCACGTCCGGACAGCTCAGCACCGGCCCGAGCCTCTCCGTCCAGGTCGACCGCTCGACCGCAGCGCAGACGCTCGTGGGGCCGCTGACCATCCGTCCGGGCAAGGCGCCGCTCTCCTTCCACAAGCCCTACCGCGGGTCGATCCAGCTCCAGGTCGTCGGCGGCCGTCTCCAGGTCGTGAACGTGCTGTCGCTCGACAACTACGTCCGCGGCGTCGTGACGGGCGAGATGCCGAAGGACTGGCCGCTCGCGGCGCTCGAGACGCAGGCGGTGGCGGCTCGCTCGTACGCGGTGGCGACGCTCGGCACCGGCAAGGTCCTCTACACGGACGAGCGCAGCCAGGTCTACGGCGGCATCCAGGGCGAGTCCGCGCCCGGCGTCCAGGCGGTCGCGCAGACGAAGGGCCAGGTGCTGATGTACGGCAACCAGGTGGCGACGACGTTCTTCTCGTCGTCGTCCGGCGGGCGCACGACGGCGATCACCGATCTCGTTCCCGGCGCGAAGCCCGTCCCCTACCTGATCACGCAGCCCGATCCGTACGATTCGGCGTCGCCGTGGCACAACTGGGGGCCGGTGGTCTTCACCGGTGCGAAGATCTCCAGGGCGTTCTCCGTCCCGGGCGTCACAGACATGACGCCGGTGCCGGTGACGGGGCACGCGCGCCAGCTCACGTTCACGACCGCGGGCGGCACCTCGAAGACCGTGAGCTCCGCCGGCCTCCGCTCGGCGCTCGGGTTGCGGTCGACGTACGTCTCCGTGGGCCTCCTGTCGCTCTCGCGCCCGAACGCGACCGGCACCCCCGGTGCAGCCGTCACGCTGACGGGGAAGGTCCGCGGCGTGAAGGGCACCGCGCTCGAGCAGTCGACGGGAGGCAACGTCTGGAGCCCGGGCCCGGCGCTGACGCCGGCGGCCGACGGCACCTTCTCCGTCTCGGTGACGCCGCAGCAGACGACCCAGTTCCGGCTCTCCGCCCCCGGCGTCAAGGGACAGCCGCTCGCCGTGCCGGTGCAGTCGGCGCGTCGCCTGCAGCTCGCAGTGCCGAGCCGTCCTCCGCGCCGCCTGCTCGCGAGCACGTTCGCTCCGACCGATCCGCTGGCGGCGCAGCAGTGGTATCTCGGCCACGACCACGCCTTCGACTTCTGGCCGGTGCTGCCCACGCTCGCACCGGTGCTCGTCGGCGTCGTCGACACGGGCATCGACGCCGGACATCCCGAGTTCGCCGGGAAGATCGCGCTCGCCCGGAGCTTCGTCGGCGGCTCCGTCGAAGACGACGTCGGCCACGGCACGTTCGTCGCGGGCGAGATCGCAGCCGCGATCGGGAACGGGCAGGGGATCGCCGGGATCGCCTTCCCCGCCCAGCTGATCGTGGCCAAGGTGATCGGCTCGGACGGCACGATCGACCCGGAGGTCGAGGCGAAGGCGATCCGGTGGGAGGTCGACCGGGGTGCACAGGTGATCAACCTCAGCCTCGGCGCCGTCCGTGATCCCGCCGACCCGCTCCTCGACTCGTTCTCGGTGGTCGAGGCCGCCGCGATCCGGTACGCGACGAGCCACGGGGTGCTCGTGGTGGCTGCGGTCGGGAACGGCGACGACTCGCCCTCCACGCCGTGGCCCTACGCGAGCTATCCGGCTGCACTCCCGCACGTGCTCGGCGTGGGCGCGCTGTCGCAGGACAACTCCATTCCGGCGTTCTCGAACCGGGACGCCGTCTACGCGGACATGGTCGCTCCTGGGGTCGGCATCCTCTCCACGTTTCCGCGCGCGATGACGGCCCAGCGGTCCGGGTGTGCCGATCAGGGCTACTCGGACTGCGCGAGCCGCGACTACCGCGACGGGCAGGGGACGTCGTTCGCCGTCCCTCAGGTTGCCGCCGCGGCTGCGCTGCTCCTGGCCGTGTATCCCGGGTTGTCGCCCGACCAGTTGTCGTCGATCCTCGAGCGCACGGCCGACGACGTCTCGCCTGCCACGGGCTGTCCGCACTGCCTCGTCGGCCGCGACTCGCGCTCGGGCTGGGGCAGTCTCGACATCGCTGCGGCGCTCGACGCACTCTCGGGTCCGTTGCCGCCGCGTGACGCGCTCGAGCCGAACGACGACGCCGGCTCCCAGGCGCCTCGCGTGTGGGGAGGCTCGGCGTTCGTGCGGGCGACCGTGGACTACTGGGACGACCCGGTCGATGTGTACGCGGTGCGGGTCCGGGCGGGCGAGCAGCTTTCCGTCGCGGCGCGCGGGCCCGGGATCAGGGGGTTGCAGCTCGCGCTCTGGAAGCCGGGGACGGTGCACGTCGTCGGCAGGTCGAGCGCGCTCAGAGCGTACCGCGTCCTCCAGTCGCGGCACGCCGGGCCGAATCAGAGCCTTCGCTACCAGGCTGCCGTCTCCGGCTGGTACGACGTCGAGGTCCACGAGACCTCGCCGGGCGCCGGCGCCTACGCGCTACGCATCGTCAAGACGCCGTAGAGTCCGCCCCGTGAAGGTGGACGCGACGATCGCGTGCGATCCGGCGACGGCCGCCGAGCTCGCCGCGGCGCTCGAGGCCGCCGGCTACGACGGCGTCTGGACGGCCGAGACGCAGCACGATGCGTTCCTCCCGCTCGCCGCCGCCGCCGTTTCGACCGACCGGGTGACCCTCGGCACGGCGATCGCGACCGCGTTCACCCGCAGCCCGATGGTGACGGCCATGATGGCCTGGGACCTGCAGCGGGCGAGCCGCGGGCGCTTCGTCCTCGGGCTCGGCACCCAGGTGCGCGCGCACAACGTGCGGCGCTTCTCGGTCCCGTGGGATACGCCGCCGGCGCCCCGGCTCCGCGAGCTCGTCGAGGGGCTGCGCCATATCTGGGGCGCGTTCCAGGGCGAGCATCCGCTCCGGTTCCGCGGGCAGTTCTACCGGCACGACCTGATCACGCCCTTCTTCGACCCGGGGCCGATCGACTGGCCGGCGCCGCCGATCTGGCTCGCGGCCGTCACGCCGACGATGTACCGGCTCGCCGGCGAGATCGCGGACGGCGTGCACGTGCACGTCTTCCACACGGTGCGCTATCTCCGCGAGGTGGCGCTGCCCGCACTCGGCTCGCGGCGCGGGGACATGACGCTGGCGAGCGGTATCTTCGTCGTGATCGGGGGCGAGGCCGACGCCGTGCGGATGCAGATCGCGTTCTACGGGTCGACGCCGACCTACCGCCCCGTCTTCGAGGTGCACGGCTGGGGCGGCCTGCAGGAGAAGCTCCACGGGCTGATGGCGCGTGGCGACTTCGCCGGGATGACGGCGGCGATCGACGACGACGTGCTGGCGGAGTTCGCCGTGCTCGCCGACTCGTGGGACGACGCCGCACGGCAGGTTCGTGAGCGTTACGACGGGCTTCTCGACCGGGTCGGCGTCTACGCGCTGCGCTCGGCCGCCGACGGCGAGGCGAAAGAGATCGCCGACGCGTTCGCCCGGGCGGGCTAACCGGGGCCTAACCGGGGTCGTCTTACCTGGTTCCGTGAGAAGGGGCGCTGTTGTGCCTGGTCGGAGCGGTTGTGGTGCTCGCCGCCGCCGCCTCGAACTCGGGCTCGTCGCCGTCGCATTCGTGGTCGCTCACGAGTCTGGTCAGGACGGCGAGGCACCGCTATCGCGCGTACGTCGGTATTCGCATCGTCGGTCTCGGGCTCACCTCGGACGGCGCGGTCTACTGGACGGCCTACCGGCAGCATTCGGACGGGAAGACGCTCGAGGTGTTCCGCTGGAAGGACGGTCGCCTCAGCGACTTCGGCTCGCCGGGGCGGAAGCTGAACGTGGTCGCCGTGAACGGCCGCGGTCAGTTCGCGGTGCAAACGATGCCTCCGCCGATCCGGATGAGCGAGACCGATAGCGGTGTTGGGAGGGCGTTCCTCTGGCGGAACGGGAAGATGACCGATCTCAGGACGCTCGCCGGCCGGACGAGCAGCGCGTTGGCGATCGACAGCCGGGGAACCCAGATCCTGGGCGGAGCTGACCCGCCCGGGCAAGCGCTTCTCCGGACTCGCCGAAGCTAGGCGGCGGTCTCGATCGCGGTCCAGGCGGCCCAGAAAGCGTCTTCCGGGTCGGCGAACTGTTCCGGGCACGACGTCTCGTTCGCCGGCTCGGCCACGTCCCGGTAGCTCCAGCCGTAGAGGTCCCCGTCTCGGCGGATCGCGATGTCGAAACGGCTGTCGGCGCACGCCGCGCGCACCGTCACCGACCCGGCATCGCCGTTCTCGCGGAGCGCCCGCACGGGCTCGAGCACGAGCTCGACGAGCCAGACGGCGAAGCGGTCTCGGCAGTCCATCCTCACCGCTAGCGTAGTCGCCGTGAAGATCACCTTCCTCGGCCACGCCGGCCTCTACGTCGAGACCCGCCACGGCTCGATCCTCTGCGACCCGTGGTTCAACCCCGCCTACTTCGCCTCCTGGGTGCCGTTCCCGTCGAATCAGGAGCTCGACCCGTCGACGTTCGGGAGCCCCGACTACCTCTACGTCTCGCACGTCCACCGCGACCATCTCGACCGCGACTTCCTGCGCGACCACGTCTCGAAGGACGCGACCGTGATCCTTCCCGACCACCCGCTCGACCTCGTCCACCGCGAGCTGGAGGCGCTCGGGTTCACACGGTTCGTGGAGACGAAGACGAACGTGCCGCTCGAGCTCGACGGGCTGCGCGTGATGACCGTCTGCACGATCTTCCCTGCGGACGGGCCGCTCGGCGACTCGGCGCTCGCGATCGACGACGGCGAGGTGCGGATCTTCGACCAGAACGACGCGCGGCCGGTCGACCTCGAAGGCGCTCACGCGTTCGGCCACTTCGACGCGCACTTCGTCCAGTTCTCGGGCGCGATCTGGTACCCGATGGTCTACCGCTTCCCCGAGCAGATGAAGAGCGCGCTCGGGCGCAAGAAGCGCGAGACGCAGATGGCCCGCTCGCTCCGCTACTCCCACCAGGTGGGCGCCGACTTCGTGATCCCGATGGCCGGCCCGCCGTGCTTCCTCGACGACGACCTGTTCGGCTTCAACGACCTCGGCGACGACCCGTCGAACGTCTTCCCCGACCAGGCCGTGTATCTCGAGTACATGCGCGAGCATGGGGCGGACAACGGGCGGCTCATGATTCCGGGCTCGGTCGCGACGCTCGAGCCCGGGCGGCTCGACATCGAGGATCCGGTCGATCCGGCCACGATCTTCGGCGACAAGCGCGCCTACCTCGAGTCGTTCCGGGAGCAGATGCGCCCGCGCATCGAGGCCGAGAAGGCCGCCTGGCCCCGCGGGCGGGTCGACATCCTCGCCGAGCTCACCGAATGGTTCGAGCCCGTGCTCGACCTCGCCGATCGCACCGCCGCGGCGATCAACGGCCGCGTCCTCCTCGACCTCGGCGACCCGCAGGTCGTGCTCGACTTCTGGACGCGCCGCGTCTACGCCTGGGAAGGCGACGAGTGCGAGTACCGCTTCTGGATCGACCCCGCGCTCGTCGAGCAGCTGATCCTCGACCACGACGAGGACTGGGTGAACCGCCTGTTCCTCTCCTGCCGCTTCGAGGCCGAGCGGCGCGGCTCCTACAACGAGTACCTCTACAGCTTCTTCAAGTGCCTCTCGGCCGAGCGGATCGAGTACGCGGAGGGGTGCTACTCCGAGCAGCTGCCGGAGCGCGAGTTCTTCGAGTGCGCCGGCTACCGCGTGCAGCGCCGCTGCCCCCACCTGAAGGCCGACCTGGCGCGGTTCGGTGTCGTCGAGGACGGGATCCTCACCTGCACGCTGCACGGCTGGCAGTTCGAGCTGGCGACGGGCCGCTGTCTCACGTCCGACGACCGGCGCCTGTTCAGCGAGCCGCTCGAGGTCGCGGCGGAGCAGTGAAGATCGGCGTTCAGCTGCCGGAGGCAGAGCGCGTGGTCCGCTGGCCGGAGTACGAGGCCATGGCCCGCGCGGCCGAGGAGGTCGGCTTCGACTCGATCTGGCTCGGCGACCATCTGCTCTACCGCGGAGACGGCCGCGAGGAGCGAGGGCCGCTCGAGGTCTGGACGCTGCTGGCAGCCCTGGCGGCCACGACGGAGCGCGTGACGCTCGGGCCGCTCGTCGCGTGCGCGTCGTTCCACCCGCCGGGCCTGATCGCGAAGATGGCGGCGACCATCGACGACGTGAGCGGCGGCAGGCTCGTGCTCGGGCTCGGAGCGGGCTGGAACGAAGCCGAATATCGCGCGTTCGGGCTCCCCTACGACCACCGGGTGTCGCGGTTCGAGGAGTCGTTCGAGATCGTGCGCCGCATGCTCGCGGGGGAGCGCGTGACGCTCGGCGGCCGTTTCTGGTCGGCGGACGACCTCGTCCTGATGCCGCCGGCCGAGCGGCGCATTCCACTGATGATCGGCTCGAACGGCGACAGGATGCTCTCGATCGCGCTCCCGCACGTGGACTGGTGGAACACCTGGTACGCGAGCTACGGGAACACGGTCGACGGCTTCGCCGAGCTCAACGCGCGGATCACGTCGGCGGCCGAGCGCGCCGGGCGCAACCCGGCCGAGATCGCCCGCAGCACGGCCGTGCTCGTCGAGCTCGACCCTGATGCCGTCAAGCGCCCACACTCGGACACGGAATCCCCGCCCGTGACGCTCGACGGGCTTCCGGCTCACCTGAACGCGCTCGCCGAGGCAGGAGCCGACGAGGCGATCCTGATCCTGAGGCCGATCGACGAGCCGTCGGTACGCGCTGTTGGCGAGGCTTTCTAGGCGTTCAGCAGCTCGTCCGGCGCGACGTCGCGGATCACGCGCGCCGGGTTGCCGACGACGACCTTCCGCGCGGGCACGTCCTTCGTCACGACCGCGCCGGCGCCCACGAAGGCGTCCTCGCCGATCTCGATCCCGGGGCAGAGAACGGCGCCGCCGCCGACGCGCGCGCCGCGACGGATCGTCGGGCCCTTCTTCAGCTCGTGGCGCCGCTCGGTGCGACCCATGAAGTTGTCGTTCGTCGTCACCACGCAGGGCGCGATGAACACGTCCTCCTCGACCGTCGAGTACGCGGTGACGTAGGCGTGTGCCTGGATCGTCGTCCGCGCGCCGACCGTCGTGTCGTTCTCGACCAGCGAACCGCGGCCGATCACGACGTCGTCGCCGATCACACAGCGCTCGCGGACGCAGGCACCGTCGCCGACGAGCACGCGCGCGCCGAGCGTGGCGCCCGCGAACACGATCGCGCCGGTCGAGACCACGGTTCCCGCGCCGAGCACTGCCGGCGGCAGCGGGTCGCGTCGCGCGGTCGACCGGGGAGAGAGCACGGGCTGCTTGCCGACGACGGCGTGGTCGTGGATCGTCACTCCCTCGCCGAGCAGGGTGTCCGGGTTGACGTCAGCGGCCAAGCGACTCCGTCAGCCGCTCGAGCGCGCGCACGACCATCGCGCCGTCGCGTGCCACCTTGCGGCGGTCACCCTCCCCGCGCACGAGCGCGAGGAAATGCTCGCACTCGAGTCGCAGCGGCTCGTCGGTCGGGATCTTCGGGATGTTGATGTCGCCCGAGCGGGTCTGCCACTCGCCGTAGCTCTCGGCCCTCTGCCACGGGCCCTTCTCGTACACCGTCACCTTCCGCTCGAGCTCCATGTCGTCGAAGACGACCATCTTCTCCTTGCCGACGACGGTGATCTTCCGCAGCTTGTGCGGGTCGAGCCAGGACAGGTGCATGTGCGCGATCTTCCCCGACGGAAAGCGGAGGTAGCAGAAGACGACGTCCTCGACGCCGGGCGTCAGGAAGTCGCGGCCGTGCGCGATCGCCTCCTCCGGCTCCTCGTCGAGGAGGTAGAGGATCACGGACAGGTCGTGGACACCGAGCGACCAGAGCGCGTTCTCGTGCGTCCGCACGACGCCGAGGTTCTGCCGGTTCCCGTAGACGCAGAGCACTTCGCCGAGCGAGCCCGCGTCGATCAGCTCCTTCAGCTTCCGCACGCCGGGGTGGTAGAGCAGCAGGTGGCCCGGCATGCAGACGAGGTCGCGTTCCTCGGACAGGCGGACGAGCTCGTCCATGTCGGGCCCGTGCATCGCGGGCGGCTTCTCGACGAGAACGTGCTTGCCGGCCTCGAGCGCCTGCCTCGCCTGCGCGTAGTGCATCGGCACGGGCGTCGAGACGACGACGGCATCCAGATCCGGATCGCCGAGCATCTCCTCGTAGTCCGCCGTCACGCGGGCGCTTGCGTAGCGTGCGGCGAATGCGTCGCGCACCTTCTCGTCGGTGTCGCAGACCCACGCGAGCTCTGCGAGCTGGTCGAAGTTGCGCGCCAGGTTCGGCCCCCAGTAGCCGAGTCCGACGACGCCGACCCGCGTCACAGCTTCCAGACCCTGGGGTCGTCCCGGCCGGCGTCGCCGGTGGCGTTCCGGAAGTCGACGACGACCTTCGCGTCGCGCACGACCTGAGCGTGGTCGATCGACGAGTGCGCGGTCAGGATGGCGACGCAGTCGTAGGCGCCCGGCTCGAGCGGCACGCAGCTCTTGCCGTTCAGCGTCGGCACGTGGGGATCGTGATAGGAGACCTCGGCGCCGGCATGCTCGAGCAGGTCGATCACCTTCAGCGCCGGCGACTCGCGCACGTCCGAGATGTCGGACTTGTAGGCAACACCGAGTACGAGCACCCTGGCGCCCTTCAACGAGCGCTCCGCGCCGTGGTTGAGCGCCTGCGAGATGAGCGAGCGACAGTAGTACGGCATGCCCTCGTTGACCTTTCCGGCCAGCTCGATGAACTCGGTGTAGAAGCCGTACTCGCGCGCCTTCCAGGTCAGGTAGAAGGGGTCGACCGGGATGCAGTGGCCGCCGAGCCCGGGTCCCGGCTTGAAGCTCATGAACCCGAACGGCTTCGTCGCCGCCGCGTCGACGACCTCCCACACGTCGATCCCCATCCGCTCGCAGAGCTGCGCCAGCTCGTTCACGAGCGCGATGTTCACGGAGCGGAAGATGTTCTCGAGCAGCTTCGTCAGCTCGGCGGCTTCCGGCGACGAGACGGGATGGACGGTGTCGACGGCGCCGCCGTAGAGCTCGGCTGCGCGGCGCGTGCACTCGTCCGTGATCCCGCCGACGATCTTCGGCACGGTCTTCGTCGACCACGTCTCGTTCCCAGGGTCGACGCGCTCGGGCGAAAAGGCGAGGTGGAAGTCCTTGCCGGCCTCGAGGCCCGAGATCTCCTCCAGGATCGGCTGGACGACCTCGCGCGTCGTCCCGGGATAGGTCGTCGACTCGAGGACGACGAGCTGGCCGGGGCGGAGGTGCCCGGCGATGCCCGTCACCGCTGCGGTGACGATCGAGAGGTCGGGCTCGCGCTGCTTCGTCAGCGGCGTCGCGAGCGCGATCAGGATCGCGTCGGCGCCAGAGAGCTCTTCGTAGTCGGTCGTGGCCCGAACGGCACCGCGCTCGACGAGGGGCCGGAGCTCCTCGGAGGGGACGTCCTCGATGTGGCTCTCGCCCCGGTTGATCCCGTCGACGATCCGCTGCTCGACGTCGAGCAGGACGACCTCGTTCCCGGCCTCCGCGAAGACCTGGGCGAGCGGCAGGCCGACGTAGCCCGCTCCGACGATTGCAACGCGGCTCATGACGCGCCCAGGCTAGCGAGGAGAGCAGCCGCCACCCGCTCGGAGGCGTGCCCGTCCCCGTAGAGCTGCGGCCGCTCGGCGGGTATGTGCGCCGTGCGCACCGCCTCGACGAGGCGGTCGGGATCGTCGTCGACGAGCACGTTCGCGCCCAGCTCGACGGTGTCGACCCACTCCGTGGACGGCCGCGCGGTCACACACGGGACGCCGTACCAGTACGCCTCCTTCTGGATCCCGCCCGAGTCCGTGACGATCACGCGCGCCTGCGACGCGAGCGCGGCGAAGTCGAGGTACGAGAGCGGCCGGCTGATCCGGACATGTCCGAGGGACAGTCCCTCGGACCTGATCGTCGCGGCCGTGCGCGGATGGGCCGGGAACAGCACGGGCTCGTCCAGCCGGGACAGGCCGTCGAGGATGCGGGCGAGCCGCTCGGGGCGGACGTTCGCCTCGCGGTGGATCGTGGCGAGCACGTAGCGGCCGGGCTCCAAGCCGAGATCTTCGAGCGCGGTCGACCGCTCGCGTGCTCTCGGCGCCAGCTCGAGGCACGCGTCGTACATCACGTCGCCGACGACCTCGATCCGGCCGGGAACGGACTCTTGGCGGAGTGTCTCGGCGCTGCGCTCGTCCGGGCAGAGGAGGAGGTCGGCGATGCGGTCGACCTCGATGCGGTTGTGCTCCTCCGGCATGGACAGGTCGCCGCTCCGCAGCCCGGCCTCGACGTGGGCCACAGGGGCGGCCCGGGCGACGGCCGCCCGTGCCCCGGCGAGCGTCGAGTTCGTGTCGCCGAAGACGAGGACGCCGTCGGGCCGGGTCGCGTCGATCCGCTCCTCGAGCCGCGCGCGCATCTGGTCGACATCGGCCGTTCTGAGGTCGAGGTTGACCGGTTCGGCCAGTCCGAGCTCCTCGAAGAAGACCTGCGAGAGCTCGGGATCGTAGTGCTGGCCCGTATGCACGACGATCTCCTCGACGCTCGCCGCCCGCAACGCCACCGAGAGCGGCGCCGACTTGACGAATTGCGGCCGGTTTCCGACAACCGAGAGGACGCGCATCCGTCTCAGCCTAGAGAGGCATGAGGTCGCTCGCCGTCTGCATCTGTGCCCTGACCGCGGCCGTTCTCGCGGGAGGCGCGAACGGGACCGGAGGTCCGGGGCTGACCGGTGCCCGCGCATGTCCGGGGCAGATCGGGTTCGAGTGCTCGACGCTGACGGTGCCGCTCGACTCCACGGGTCGCACGTCGGGGACGCTTCGGCTCGCCGTCGCCGCCCGGCGCGGCGGGACGGCGCCGCGAGGCGACCTGCTCGTCCTCACCGGCGGCCCGGGGCAACCCGGCGCGCCGTACATCGCCCGCCTCGCGAGTCGCCTCGGCCCGGTGGCCCGGCAGTACCGGCTCGTGATGATCGACCAGCGCGGCACCGGAGCCGGCGCACTGCGGTGCCCGGCACTCCAGCAGGAGATGGGCTTCTCCGACCTGCAGCCTCCGACGGCTGCTGCCGTTCGGGCCTGCGCGCGTGCGATCGGCCCCAAGCGCGCGTTCTTCGGGACCGACGACGTCGTCCGCGACCTCGACCGGCTCCGGCAGGCGCTCGGCGTCTCCCGGCTCGCGATCGACGGCACCTCGTACGGCACCTACGTCGCCGAGCGCTACGCGCTCGCCTATCCGAGCCATGTCTCCAGGCTCGTGCTCGACTCCGTCGTCCCGCACGCCGCGAGCGGTCAGCTCGAGACCGAGGCGTTCCCGCGCGTGGCGCAGGTACTCCGGAACGTGTGCGGACGCTGCGCCGACGACCTCGCCGCCGACGTCGCCCGCTATCACAACGGTCCGCAACTTCTGGACGCGATCGTCGCCCTCAGCGTGTTCGACCCGACGTACACGGGGCTGGCGAGCGACCTGCGAGACGCGAGGCACGGCGACACGACGGGGATCGACGATCTCCTCGGCAGGGTCCGCGCCGCGGAGAGGGCGGAGCCGGCCGATCAGCTGAGCCAGGGCCTGCATGCGAGCACGCTCTGCGAGGACTGGCGCTTCCCCTGGGGGGACTCGTCGGCTCCGCTTGCGGGCCGGGAAGCGGCGCTCGAGCGCTACGCGGCCGCGCTGCCGGCGACCGCGCTCGGGCCGTTCGACAGGGCCACCGTGACCGGGAACGGAATCATGCAGCAGTGCATTTACTGGCCGCCGACGGCCCCGACGCCTCAACCCGCCGCGGGGGCGAAGATCCTCGCGCCTGCCCTGCTGCTCGCCGGCGACCGCGATCTCTCGACGCCGCTTCCGTGGCCGAAGGCCGAGCTGAAGCTCGTGCCACACGGCAAGCTCGTGATCGTCCACGACTCCGGCCACTCGACCCAGCGCTCGACCACCGCGCAGGCCGCCGTCCAACGCTTTCTGCTCGGAGGCTAGACTGGTCGGCCCGCGGGCCGTTAGCTCAGTTGGTAGAGCAGGGGACTCTTAATCCCAAGGTCGAAGGTTCGAATCCTTCACGGCCCATCCTCCGAAGTCGCCTGCACAGCCCCGTATTCAAGGCGGTGCTGTTGCCTGGGTCAGGACGTCAGGGACAGCCAGGGGGCCACAGACGGGGCAACACGCGGCAACAGAGCCCCTCTTCTTTTCTTGTTCAAGTTCCGCGCGTGCGCGGGAAACGGCGTGCGTGCGCTGGCGAGGTCGCGAGCTGACACGCCTGCGGCTTGTTCTCCCTGCCTGGGGCACCGAGGAGACGAGGGCGTCGTGCGGGTGCGGGAGGCGTACGTGCTCCGACGCATAGGGAACCCGTTTCGTCGGTACGGTCTCAGCTTGGCAACGCGCCCAGAGGTAGAGATTCGCGACTTCGAGCAGCGTGACCTCGACGCCATCATCGAGTTCTCGCTGAGGGCGTGGGAGCCGATCTACGCCTCGTTTCGCCAGGTCCTCGGTGATCCGATCTTCTTTCGATTGCACCCGGACTGGAAGGAAATTCAGGCCGAGGCGGTCAGGTCGAGCTGCACAAGCGAAGAGCGCGACGTGTTCGTTGCCGTCGCAGACGGACAACCGGTCGGATTCTCCGCGGTCGCTCTGAACGCCTTCCATGAGCGGATGGGCGTGATCGACATCATGGCCATGGATCCTGACTTTCACCGGCGCGGGATCGCGACGCTGCTGATGGACCGGTCAATCGATCACATGCGTGCATGCGGGATGGACATTGCCGCCGTCGGCACCGGCGGCGATCCCGGGCACGCTCCTGCGCGGGCGGCATATGAGGCATACGGGTTCACCCTGCTCCCCGGCGCCCGCTATCTCAAGCTGATCGACTAGCCCTGGAGGGAGGGGCACGGCCGTGCCCTGGAGTGTGCCCAGCTAGGAGTGGGATGCATTCGTGCAGATTGCTACGAGTAGGTTCCCGTTGAGGCCGGGGCTAGAGTGGTTTCGCCGCGCTGGCTTTGCAGCTTGGTATCGCGCTTGAACAGCGAATGCGGGGCCTCGCGGCGATCGTCATCCGAGTCGGCGATTCGGCTCGCGGCCCCGGCTACGGGACGAGCTTGTGGCTGGCAGATCTCGTCAAGGGCCATGTTTGGTCGGCGGGGCGCTACCGGCCGGCGATCAACGAACTCGACTGTGTCGGCGTGTCAATCGTGTCCTACACGCCCACGAAGGCGGTCTTCCGTTTTGGTGTCGACTACAAGGTTCATCACTACCAGCTAACGGAGGGGGATCCGTATCAGGTCGCCGTCAACGGTGCGGTCAAGCGAGGGGTCGTTCACTACGCGTGAGCGTCCGGACTGGAACGCCCGGACGAAGGTTGTGGAGACGATGCTCAACCAGGGGCTCGGCCGGCCGAAGAGCGAACAGGAAACCGGCGGGCAGGGGTTCATCCTGAAGCGAGTGATCGTTACGCCGGGTGGCGCGCAGCTTGAGCCGCCCGCTCCCGTCTAAACAAGGGCTGCCTATAGCGGCAGACGCACTGGCGCAGCCAGCCAGTACGGCCGAGAGTGGACAGCCGCTTTCGCACGCCCCTGTTAACGCCGACTGCACCGAACAGGCGACAGTCTTAGCGTGGCCCTGGCCCGGCCTTTACGTCGAGCGCCGTACAACTAGATCACGCAACGCGAGAACCTCTCTCCTCTCACCGATGCGTTCCCTCCCCTCCCCGAAGGGCCGGATCTCCGGCCCTTCGACATATGACGGCGACGGGGCGTGATCAGCCGTCGACCAGGAGTCCGTTGAGTGGGCCGAGCAGGCGTCCTGATCGTTTCGAGATGTTGGGGAGGCGCGCGAGTCGGTGGGTGAGCGGCTGTCCGGCGTCTCGGAGGGCGAGCTGCTCGGCGCTGATCGGCTTCCAGTAGCGGTCGACGGCTTCGGTGGGGTCTGCGGGTACCTGGTCGAGGGGCAGTTCGAGGTGTTCTGCCCAGAGGCGTCGCCTGGTCTGGGTGGCGAGTTCGGGGTCGTGGGTGACGATGTTCATCTCCGTGTCGTTGAAGAGGGAGTGCTCGTTCAGGTTGGCAGAGCCGAGCGTGAGCCAGGTGTCGTCGACGATCCCGATCTTTGCGTGCACGTAGACATGGTCGTGGATCGTCCCCGCCCGGGCGTACAGGGTGCAGGCGACCAGGCCGCCCTTGTCAGCGTCGGCCTCGACCAGCTCGCCGAGGACGCCGCGGGTGTCGTCGGCGCCGTTGTTCGGCTTCGCCGGTAGCAGGAGGACGAGCCGGAAGTCAGAGCTTGGTGGGTTGCCGAGCTTGTCGATCAGCACGGCCGCGATCTCCGGTGACCAGAGAAACTGGTTCTCCAGGTAGATGAGCCGCTCTGCTGCCTTGAGCGCTCGCAGGTAGGACTCGAGGATCCGGAAATCTCCATTGGGGACGGCCTTGTAGATCCGCTCCGGAACCGTCCGGACGATCTGGAGCTCGGTCTCGCCGGCCGGTTGCTGCGGGGAGACTGGCGCCAGGGTCTCGCCGGTGACCTCGTGCCAGCGCATCCGGAAGTGTTCGGCAACGTCCGCTACTGCCGGACCTTCGAGGCGGGCGCCGACGTCGTGCCAGCCGATCGTCCCCCGTGCGTGGTGATCGCTCGAGTCGTAGCGGTCGCCGTCCTCGGAGGTGAGGTCGATGCCACCGACGAACGCCACCCGGTCGTCGATCACGATCGTCTTCTCGTGATGGCAGTGCATCGGCCGCTCGTGTGCGTCGAGGCCGCACTGGATCTTCGTCCCCGCGATCAGCCGATCCCGCATCTCCCGCACCGCTTTCCGCGACGGGCGAAACAGCGGCAGCGGTGCCCCCGCCCACACGAGAACCCTCACCTCTACACGCTCGGCGAGCTCGGCCAACAGATTCCGGACCACCGACGGGGCGCCTTCGCGGGCGAGCGCAAAATCAGGCGAGAAGAACCACCCGGCGATATGAACATGCGACTCGGCCCGCTCGAGCTCAGCCGCGATCCGAGGCAGCGCCTCTGCCCCGTCGATCAACACCTCGACCGCGTTTCCCGCCCGGGGTACAGGTGACCCCGCCGCCCAGCCGCCGGCAGGCGGATCCAGGGCCCCGGACCAGCCGAGCCGCGCCAACCGGCGCCGATGATGCCGGCAGACCGTCTCGGAGACCCCGTTACCAAGCCGGCAATCGGCCTTGAAGAGCAGATCACCCACCGCCGAACCCCGGATGCCGCTCCGACGCCCCGGAGCTCAAGCCGAGCGGATGCAGTGATCGCCGGCTCGCTCGCGCGAGACCAACCTGATCAACCTGCACCGCCCTGAGCCGGCACATCACGGGACGAGCGAACCTCGGCTGCCTTATCGGCAACGCTGCGAACGACAAAGGCCCCGACCCCGACGAGCTCGTCGAGGATCTGTTCGCGTCGGCGGGCGGGCAGCACCCTCCAGACTTCATACACAGCGATGGCCAGTCCCAAGGGCCCAACAGGTCGCGTGAACAGACGCATCAGCAGCCTCACCAGGCTCTTCCCATGCGGGGCGCACGATCATGAGCAATCACAAGAAATCTGCTTTCCTCGGGGAGAGGGATATAGCCCCGCTCTGTCATCTTCAAACTCATGACCCAGCAGGATGTCCAGCGTGAAGAAGGAGACACGATGACCACACTCGAGAACCGGCCGAACACCGCACTTCTCGTCGTCGACGTGCAGAACGGTGTCGTCGAGGGTGCGCACGAGCGCGACGCGGTCGTCGCGAACGTCGGCAGCCTCGTCGAGAAGGCGCGTCGTGAACATGTCCCGGTCGTCTGGGTCCAGCACTCCGAGCGAGCAGCTCGCGAGGGGGAGCGACGCCTGGCGGATCGTCCCCGAGCTGGCTCCCGACGACGCCGAGCCGCTCGTCGAGAAGAACTACGGCGACTCGTTCGAGGACACCACCCTCGAGGCCGTGCTGTCGGGTCTCGGCGTCGGGCGACTCGTCGTCGTCGGCGCGCAGACCGATGCCTGCATCCGCTCGACGCTCCACGGCGCGCTCGTCAGGGGGTACGACGCGACCCTCGTCAGCGACGCCCACACGACCGAGGACCTGACGTCCTGGGGTGCGCCGCCGCCGGAGCAGGTCATCGCGCACACGAACCTGTACTGGGCCTCCGAGACGGCGCCCGGGCGGACGGCCGGGACGGTCGAGACCGCGGACGCCGACTTCGCAGGCTGACGCCGACAAGCCCAGGGGTCCAGTCCGTCCGTCGGTAGTTCGCCGAATTTCCAGTCGGCGTGCCTCCGGATGCCGCCGAGCACGGCGCGGGCGACGATGCGTGAGCCGAAAGGAGACACGCATGAGCACGGTCATCGACCTCCGGGGGCGGAGCTTTCTGAAGCTCGCCGACTACACGCCGGATGAGATCCATTACCTCCTCGACCTGGCCGCGGAGCTCAAGGCGGCGAAGCGAGAAGGCCGCGAGGAGCAACTGCTGGTCGGCAAGGAGATCGCGCTGATCTTCGAGAAGGACTCGACGAGGACGCGCTGCGCGTTCGAGGTCGCGGCCTACGACCAGGGGGCGCACGTCACCTTCATAGGCCCGACCGGGTCACACATTGGCCACAAGGAGACGGTGAAGGACACGGCCCGCGTGCTCGGGCGCATGTACGACGCGATCGAGTACCGCGGCTTCGGACAGGAGGTCGCCGAGGAGCTCGCGCAATGGGCGGGCGTCCCGGTCTTCAACGGCCTGACCGACGAGTGGCACCCGACGCAGATGCTCGCCGACCTCCTCACCTTCTCCGAGCACGTCGACAAGCCGCTCGACGAGGTCGTGTTCTGCTTCCTCGGCGACGCCCGTTTCAACATGGCCGACAGCTATCTCGTCGCGGGCGCCAAGCTCGGCATGGACGTGCGCGTGGCGAGTCCGCGCTCGCTCTGGCCGGCCGACGAGGTGGTGGCGCTGGCCGCGGAGATCGCCCTAGAGACCGGCGCGACCGTCACGGTCACCGACGACGTCGCGGAGGCCGTCCGGGGCTGCGATTTCCTCCTGACGGACGTCTGGGTGTCGATGGGCGAGCCGAAGGCAGCCTGGAAGGAGCGCATCGAGCTGCTCCTGCCCTACCAGGTCAACGCGGCGACGATGGCGCTGACCGGGAACCCGGAGGTCAAGTTCATGCACTGCCTGCCCGCGTTCCACAACACGGACACAGGCATCGGCAGGGAGCTCTTCGACGAATACGGGCTCGAGGCGCTCGAGGTGACCGAGGACGTCTTCGAGTCGCCCGCATCGCTCGTCTTCGACGAGGCGGAGAACAGGCTGCACACGATCAAGGCAGTCATGGTCGCCATCCTCGGCGGCTGACGATGCGCATCGTCGTCGCGCTCGGCGGGAACGCGCTGCTTCGGCGAGGCGAGCCGCTGACGGCGGAGAACCAGCGCGCCAACGCCCGCGCGGCCTGCCGGGCGCTCGCTCCCGTGGCGCTCGCGCACGAGCTCGTGATCTCGCACGGCAACGGGCCCCAGGTCGGCCTGCTCGCGCTCCAGGGTGCCGCGTACACGCCGGTCGAGACCTATCCGCTCGACCTGCTCGGCGCCCAGACGGAGGGGATGATCGGCTACCTGATCCAGCAGGAGCTCGGGAACGAGCTGCCGTTCGACCGGCGGCTCGCGTCGCTGCTCACGCTGGTCGAGGTGGACGTCGGCGATCCCGCCTTCGCGAACCCGACGAAGCCGATCGGGCCGGTCTACACCCCCGGGGAGGCTGAGACGCTGGCCGCGGAGAAGGGCTGGACGCTCAAGCCCGACGGCGCCGGCATGCGGCGGGTCGTCCCCTCGCCGCTCCCGCGGCGGATCTTCGGGCTCGAGCCGGTCGAATGGCTGCTCGAGCACGGTTGCGTGGTGATCTGCGCGGGCGGCGGCGGTATCCCGGTCGTGTACACGGACGAGCCGGCGCCTGCCGGCCGCCGTCTCGTCGGAGTCGAGGCGGTCATCGACAAGGACCTGGCGAGCGCCCTGCTCGCGACCGACCTCCACGCCGACGTTCTCGCCATCGTCACCGACGTCGACGCGGTCTACGACGGCTGGGGCACGCCGCAGCAGCGCGCGATCCACCGCGCCACCCCGGCCGAGCTCGCCGGCAGCGAGTTCGCAGAGGGATCGATGGGCCCGAAGGTGAGGGCTGCCTGCACATTCGTCGAGCGAACGGGTGGCCGGGCCGTGATCGGCTCGATCATCGATACCGAGGCGCTGGTGAGCGGCGATGCCGGCACGACGGTGTCGCCCGCGCCCGGGGGCGACTCCCTGTACGCGGCTCCCCGAACGGCCTGAGCGCGGCCGACCGCCGTCGGCCGGCCCGATCGGACACCCCCCTTGAACGAGTGACCCCGGTGGGCGATCTTGCGCCGATCATTGCTTCGGTACGTGATGGCGCAGGCATCCTCGACATCGTTGTCCGCCGGGCGAGCACAGCTGGCGCTGGTCCCGCGGAATCGGTTCGGCTCGCCTGAGGACGTCTTCCGGGCTCTGGCAATGCACACGCCGGTCGGCCTCTTCATCTCGGACGCCGCCGGCCGCTGCGTGTACGTGAACGATCGCTGGTGCGAGCTCGCCGGCCTGCCGCCCGACGCCGCGCTCGGCGAGGGCTGGGCAGTCGCTCTGCATCCCGAGGACGCGCCGCGCGTCCAGGCGGAGTGGGCACAGGCGTCGCGGGCCGGGCGGGGGTCGACCCTCGAGTACCGCTTCCGTCGTCCTGACGGAGCCGTCAGCTGGGTCGAGGGGTTCGCGTCGCCGGTCCACGACGATCGGGGCTGCGTCACCGGCTGGGTCGGGACCTGCCTCGACCTGACGGCGCGGAAGGAGGCCGAGACGTCGATCGTCGAGGCGAATACGCTCCTCCGCCAGGCGTACGACAACGTGCCCGTCGGCGTCGGGATGCTGACAACCGACGGTCGCTGGTCGCAGGCGAACCAGGCGCTGTGCACGTTCCTCGGCTACACGGAGGAGGAGCTGCACCGGCTGACTTTCCTGGACGTCACGCATCCCGACGATTACGCCGCGAGCATCGAACGACGGCGGCAGCAGGTCGACGGCGAATCGGACGCGGTCCGGTTCGAGAAGCGCTACGTGCGCTCGGACGGCGAGCTCGTGTGGGCTGGCGTGGCCAGCACGTTGATCCGGGACGCCGACGGTCGAGAGCTGTACACGGTCTCGGTCGTCGAGGACATCAGCGAGCGGATCAGCGCGCGCAACGCGGTGCGAAAGGCCGAGGAGCTGTTCAGGCACGCGTTCGACGAGGCGCCGATCGGCATGGCGCTCGTCGCCCCCGACGGCCGGTTCCTGCGGGTGAACAGGGCGCTGGCCGAGCTCACCGGCTACGAGGAGTCCGACCTGCTCCACCGCAGCTTCCAGCAGATCACCCATCCCGACGACCTTCTGTCCGACCTCGACCAGATGGAGCAGGTGCTGCGCGGCGAGCTCCGCTCCTACAGGATGGAGAAGCGTTACGTGCGGCGCGACGGCAGCCTTCTGTGGGTCATGCTCTCGGTGTCGCTCATCCGCGATACCGACGGCACGCCGCTCCACTTCGTCTCGCAGGTCGAGGAGATCGGCGACCGGAAGCGCCAGGAGGCCGAACTCGAGCGGATGGCCAACTTCGACCCGCTCACGGGGCTCGGCAACCGGCGGAAGCTGATGGCCGACCTCGAACGGCTGCTGGCCGACGCGCGCGGCGAACCGTTCGGGCTGGCGATCTTCGACCTGAACGGCTTCAAGACGTACAACGACCTGTTCGGCCACCCGGCCGGCGACACGATGCTGTCCCGCCTCGCGCAGGCGCTGAACGCCACGCTCGCCGACGAGGGCGTCGGGTACCGGATCGGGGGCGACGAGTTCTGCGTCATCGCGCACGGCGACCTCGAGTCGGTGTTCGCAAGGGCGAGTGTCGCGCTGTCGGCGAAGGGCGACTGGTTCTCGATCGAGTCGGCGTACGGGCACGTGCTCGTGCCCACCGAGGCCCGCGACGTCTCGTCCGCGCTCCAGGTCGCCGACGGCCGCCTGTACGCGCGGAAGGGGACGGCACGACGCACGGCGCCGCAGCAGGCCCGCGACGCGCTCATGCAGGTTCTGGTCGAGCAGGATCCGCTGCTTTTCGAGCATGCGTCGCGCGTCGCCAGGTTGGCCGAGTCGTCGGCCCGCCTGCTGGGGCTCGACGAGGAGGAGGTCTGGCACGTGCGGATCGCCGCGGAGCTCCACGACGTCGGGAAATCCGCGGTTCCCGAGCTGCTGCTCGACAAGCCCGGCGTGCTCGACGAAACGGAATGGAGCTTCATCCGGAGGCACACGCTGATCGGCGAGCGCATCGTCGGCGCCGCGCCGGCTCTGTCGCGGGTGGGACTCCTGATCCGCTCGAGCCACGAGCGCCTCGACGGAAACGGCTATCCCGACGGACTCGCAGGAGAGGACATCCCGCTCGGGGCTCGGATCGTCGCGGTCGCCGACGCGTTCGACGCCATGACCTCGGACCGGCCCTACGCCCGCGCTCGCTCGGTCGACTGGGCGGTCGAGGAGCTCCGCCGCTGCGCAGGCGCGCAGTTCGACTCCCGCGTGGTGGAGGCGTTCATCGACGCGGTCGCGGCCGACCTCGCTCCGGAGGACACCGCGACCGACCCGCAGGCCGACCCGGGCGCTGACCCCAGCCGGCGCAGCCCGCACCAGCAGCCGGCGGTCGAGAGGCGGCTCCGGCGCGCGCTCACGATGGCGCGTGCCTGCCACTGGGAGAACCCGCGGCGGGCCCGCATGGTGGCGGGGGCAGTTGCGTCTCGCGCCCTCGACCGCGGGGCGTCGGGGCTGTACGGCCGGGCGCTCGTGCTCGAGGCGGAGGTGGCAGCCCGCCTCGGCGAGCTCGACCGCGCATTCGAGTTGCTCGACGCGGCCCGCGCCGAGACGAAGCGGAGCGGCGAGGTGGCGCTCCGCGCCGAGCTCGCGCTCGCCGAGGGCCGCCTCAGCTTCCTCGTCGGTCTCTACAACGACGCGCTCACCCAGGCGCAGGAGGCCGTCGACCTTGCGGACACCTACCAGTTGGACGATCTCCGCCTGGCGGCCCGTCGCGGGCTGACGCTCGTGCTCGGGAACATCGACGAGCGATCCGACGATCTGCGCGACGCCGCGCGCGAGCTGCTGGCGCTGACGGTCGAGCTCGGCAACCGCAAGGAGGAGGCGATGGCGCGGAACGACGTCGCGTACACGCTGCTCGTCGACGGGGATCTCGACGCCGCCCGCGAGGAGCTCGAGCACGCGATCCGCATCGCCACGGAGATCGGCCCCTCGGCGAGGTTCGCGCTCGCCTACGCGTACGGGACGAGAGCCGAGGTGCTGATCGCGGCCGGCCGGCACGCGGAAGCCGTGGCCGACTGCGACCGCTCGCTCGAGCTGGCCGGGGCCCGCGAGGATCCGGAGCCGTACCTCACGGCCATGACCATTCACGCCAAGCTTCGGGCCCTCCTCGCGGGCGGTGAGCTCGAGGTCGCGCTCGACGTCGGCCGCCGGCAGCTCGACCGGCTCGACCAGGATCTCCCTCACGCTCGGAGCCAGATCCTCCGCACGCTGGCGACGGCGCTCGAGCAGGCCGGCCGCGTCGAGGAGGCCTACGCGGCTCTGCGCGACAGCGCGGAGCTCGATCGCGCGACCTTCGAGCAGCTGACGAGCCGCCGGCTCGACCTCCAGCGCGCAGCGCTCGAGGCGAAGGCGGCGCGGCACGAGGCGCAGCTCCTCGCCGCCAAGAACGAACAGCTCGAAGACTCCCTCACCGCGGTCGCCGAGCAGCACGCCGCGTCGAGCGTCGGGCGCTGAGCGTCGCGGTCAGCCCAGGCCGAGCAGCCGGCCGGCGTTCTCCTTGATGATCAGCGGCCGCACCTCGTCCTTGAAGGGCGCCTGCTCGAAGTCGGCGAGCCAGCGGTCGGGGGTGATCAGCGGGAAGTCGGAGCCGAAGAGCACCTTCTCGCGGAGCTGTGTGTTCGCGTACTGGACGAGTTGCGGCGGGAAGTACTTCGGCGACCAGCCGGAGAGGTCGATCCAGACGTTCTCCTTGTGCAGGCAGATCGAGATCGCCTCGTCCTGCCAGGGGAACGACGGATGCGCGAGCACGATCTTCATCGTGGGGAAGTCGGCAGCGACGTCGTCGAGGCACATCGGGTTCGAGTACTTGAGCCGCAGGCCGCCGCCTCCGGGGACGCCGGTGCCGATGCCGCTGTGGCCGCTGTGGAAGAGCGCCGGCAGGCCTGCCTCGGCGATCACCTCGTAGAGCGGATAGACGCTCCTGTCGTCCGGGAAGAACGCCTGCAGGTTCGGGTGGAACTTGAAGCCCTTGACGTGGTGCTCGTCGATCAGGCGCCTGGCCCGCTCGACCGCGTCCTTGCGGGCCGGGTCGACGCTCGCGAACGGGACGATCACGTCCGGGTTCGCGGCCGCCGCCTCGGCGATCTCCTCGTTCGGGATCGGTGCCAGCCCGCTCCTCGACTCCCAGTCGACGGTGAAGAGCACCGCGGCCATGTTCCGTTCGCGGTAGTACGCGGCGACGTCGTCCACCGTCGGCAGCGGCTCGTTGCTCCGGAAGTAACGGGCGGCGGCCTCGCGCAACGACGGCGGCATCGGGTCGTGGCCGTCGCGCGACAGCTCGGTGTGGACGTGCACGTCGATTGCGGTGACTGCTGCGACGTCGATCATGGCGACACCGTATCGAGCCGGTCCTGGAGCGCGGCGCCGGCGGCGAGCAGGTTCCATTCGGATCCGGGCGCGCCGATCAGGGAGACGCTGACCGGCAGGCCGCTGCGCCGGCCGACGCCGGACGGTAGCGCGACGGCCGGGAAGCCCGTGTAGTTCCAGTAGTGCGTGAGCGAGATCTCGGCGTAGTCGGTGAACGCCTTGTCGTAGCCGTGGCCGCGCGGGCGGGCGACGAGTGGCACGGTCGGCTCGACGATCGCGTCGATCCGGTGCTCTCCGAGCCAGTCGAGCCAGACGGCGGTCGCCTCGGCCCGGCGGCTCTGTGCGGCGACGTACTCCTCTGCCGTCATCGCGCGCTGCTCGCCGTGCTCGAGGAATTCCCTCGTCGACTGCCGGTAGAGAGCACGGCGCCCGTCGAACTGCCGGTGATAGGCGAGCATCTCGGCGCAGAAGAGATCGACGAGCTCGATCCCGAGTTCGAGCACGGTCGGCGGGTTGGGCGGTTGCAGCCGCTCCGCGTCGAGGGTGGAGAGTGCGGCGTCGAAGCCTTCTGCGACGTCGGGGTCGAGGTCGGCGATGCGGGGCGACACGGCTATACGGCGGAGCGGTCGGCGCTCTTTCGGCGCCACGACGCCTGCCATCGCGGCGAAGAGCGGCTCGCAGTCGCGCACCTCACGGGCCATCGGGCCGGCGTGGTCGAAGCTCTCGCAGAGGGGCACGATGCCGCGCATCGGAACGAGCCTGCGGGTCGGCTTGATCGTCGCCGTGCCGCACATCGCCGACGGGATCCGCAGCGAGCCGGCGGTGTCCGTCCCGGTCGCGGCCGGGACCATGCGGGCGGCGAGCGCCGCCGCCGAGCCGCCGCTCGAGCCGCCGGGCGAGCGGTCGAGCGCCCACGGGTTGCCGACCTGGTCGGTCGTGCCGCCTGCGGCGAATTCGTGCGTGTGGAGGTGTCCGAGCAGGACGGTGCCCTGGGCGGCGAGCCTGGCCCACGCCTCGCTGTCGCGCTCCGGCACCTCGTCGAGGACGCGGCTCGACGCGGTCAGCGGCTTGCCTGCGACCGCGAAGATGTCCTTGACGCCGACCGGGATCCCGCAGAGCGGCGGCGCGTCGCCGGCGGCGAGGCGCTCGTCGGCCTGGGCCGCTGCGACGAGCGCATCCTCCTCGTACACCCGCACCCACGCGTTGACCGAGGCGGGATCGCCGTCCTCGCTACGGCTGCCGTCCCGCTCGCGGATGCGGGCGAGGCACGCCGCCACGAGCTCGCGTGACGAGAGATCACGCCGACGGAGTGCGGCGGCCGCGTCCAGAACGCCGAGATCGGCCGGGTCGCTCACGGCGCGATCATCGCACGACCCCCGTGGAACAACGGGCGGCGACCGTGTATACACGGAGCCATGGCGCTCGCCCCCGGCTCGCCGCGCACCGTTCGAGACGCGACCTTCGACGTCTTTCGCAGGCGGGACCTGACGACGATGTTCGCGAACCCGGGCTCGACGGAGGTGCCGTTCCTGGCCGGGCTGCCGGACGACTTCCGCTTCGTCCTCGGTCTCCACGAGGGCACCGTGGTCGGGATGGCGAGCGGCTTCGCGATCGGGCGCGGCGAGCCGTCGCTCGTCCTCCTGCACACGACGGCGGGTCTCGGGACCGCCGTGAGCGGGCTCGCGACCGCGCGGGTGAACCGGGCGCCGCTCGTCGTCCTCGTCGGCCAGCAGGATCGCCGGCACCTGGCGTTCGAGCCGTTCCTCGCCGGCCGGCTTGCCGGGCTCGCGGGCGACTACCCGGTCGCGGTCGAGCAACCGGCGCAGGCCCAGGACGTCCCGGCTGCGATCGAGCGCGCCTACCACGCAGCGGCGACGAAACGCGGGCCTGTGCTCGTGATCGTGCCGATGGGCGACTGGGAAGAACCGGCCGACGACGAGCGCGAGCCGGCGGCCGCGCAGGGTCCGGTGCTGCGGGCGGCGGCCGCCGCGCCCGAGGCCGTCGATGCGCTCGCGGAGTTCCTCGCCGGCGCACGGACGCCTGCCCTCGTCGTCGGGGCGGGCGCCGACGACCCCGAGACGTGGGCGGCGCTCGTCGAGCTCGCCGGGCGGCTCGGTTCACCCGTCTTCCAGGAGCCGTTCGGCGCCCGCGCCGGCTTCCCGCAGGACCATCCGCTCTATGCCGGCGTGCTCGCTGCCGACCGGCCGCGGCTCCGGGAGACGCTCGCGCCGCACGACGCCGTGCTCGTCGTCGGGGCGCCCGTCTTCCGCCAGACGGTCTTCGTTCCCGGGCGGTTGACCGAGCCCGGGACACGGATCGCCTTCGTCGGCGAGGACGCGGACGAGGCGCACCGAAGCCCCGCCGAGCTGACGGTGCTCGCGCCGGTCGCCGCCGTCTGCCGCGAGCTCGCCGCCCGGATCCCTGCGCGCGACACTTCGCCGCCGGCTCCGCTCGTCCGGCCCGACGCGCCCGAGCCGCCGGGTCCCGGCCAACCCCTGTTTGCAAGCCACGTCCTCGCTGCGCTCGCCGAGCGGCTCCCGCGCGATGCGATCGTGCTCGAGGAGGCGCCGGTGGACAGGCCGGACATCCACGCCCGGCTGCCGGCGCGCGAGCCACTGGGCTACCTGAGTGCGGCCCAGGGCGGCCTCGGGTTCGCGATGCCCGCGGCGGTCGGTCTCCGCATGGCGCTGCCGCAGCGGCCCGTGGTCGCGATCGTCGGCGACGGCTCCGCGCTCTACGGGGTCCACGCGGGCTGGAGCGCCGTCCACTACGGGGTCGGCCCGCTCTGGATCGTCCTCTCGAACGGTGGCTACGTGGTCATGGACCGCCTCGCCGAGAAGCACGGCAGCGGGGCAGGCCCCTGGCCTGCGTTCGGCGACGTCGAGGTGGCCACGATCGCGCGCGGGTTCGGCTGCCCGGCCCGGCGCATCTCCACCCTCGACGAACTCGTCGCCTCCCTCGACGAGATCGTCCCCACGCTCGCGGAGCGGGACGAGCCGATGCTCCTCGACGTCGAGATCGCGCCCACGACCACCTTCGCACCCTGACCCGGGAGGCGCCTGACGACAATCCCACTATTCGGAACAGCGTCTTGCATAATCGCCGTCGATGAAGAAAGATGCTCCCGCTCGGGCGTGCTGCCGGAGCACGCTGGGCATGCCCAGTCAACGGGAGAGTCGGACGGGGATCGGTGACTCAAAGGTTCCAGAAGGGAGGAGGAGAATGAAGATTCGCAAGGCAGCCCTTGCGCTCGTGATCGTCGCGGCGCTCGCGGCGACCGCTGTCCTCACCACGACCGCGGGTGCTCGCTCGACCGCGCCCCCTGTGGGCTCGGGCAAGGCGATGGCGCCGGGCGTTTGCGGTCTCGGAACGGGGAAGAAGGCCACTGGTAAGCCGATCAAGATCGGCGGGATCGACATGCTGATCCCGGGCGTCGACTTCACGACGATCGGCAAGGTCGCCAACGCCTACTTCGACTGCGTCAACGACAACGGTGGCATCCACGGCCGCCCGGTCCAGTACATCCTCTACACCGAGGCGCTCAACCCGGCCCAGGAGGCCTCGCTCGCGAGGAAGCTCGTCGAGAGCGACAAGGTCGTCGGCATCGTCGGGAACACGAGCTTCGCCGAGTGCGGAACGAACTGGCGGTACTTCCGGAAGAAGGGCTACTTCGTCATCGGCGCAGGTGTGCAGGCCGAGTGCTTCGGCACACCGAATATCGTCGAGGTCAACATGGGCCCGCGCTACAGCAACATCGGAGCCGCGCAGGCGCTCGTGAAGGCCGGTATCAAGAAGCTGGCAATCGCCTCGCCGGACACGATCTCGGCGTACGCGGACGGCGGTCCCGCCAAGGTCGCGCAGGCCGCCGGGATCCCGTTCAAGATCTACCCGACGCACCTGCCGGTGACGGACGCGGCGTCGCAGCTGCTGCAGATGTACCAGTTCGCCGGGAACGGCGGCGGAATCCTGCTCGACTTCACGCCCGACACGGCGCCGGCCTTCATGAAGGCCGCCATCGCGCAGAACATCGTCGACAAGGTGAAGTGGGGCTCGTCGACCCCGATCGCGAACACGCTGATGGCCGCGCAGTTCCCGCAGTTCGACGGGCATCTGTGGATCAACAACGAGTTCAGCAACGTCGACCCGTCGGTGGGGCCGGACAGCTCGCTGATGTTCAAGGTGCTGAAGAAGTACGCGCCGAGCATCGCTCCGCAGGCCTTCGCGCAGATGGGCTTCCTGGACGCGAAGTTCTCGACGACCGCGCTCCTGAACGCCAAGGGCACGGTCACGGCGAAGTCGTACAACGCGGCGGTCGGCGCACTGAAGAACGTCAAGACCGACATGCTCTGCAAGCCGTGGTACGTCGGTCGCGGACTGCCGTACCACATTCCCAACAACACGGACATCACCGTCGACTACAAGTCCGGCAAGGTCATCGTGAAGACCGGTTGCACGGCGATCCAGGCAGTCGATCCGGAGATCACCACGACGCGTGCCTTCGAGAAGAAGTTCAAGCTGAACACGGGCTAGAACAGGAGAGACAAACCGACTGAAATGACGATCAGGGCGCTCGAGAGCCGACGATGACGGGACTCCTCGGATTCCAGATCTTCGGGGTGGACTGGGAGTTCCTGAAGCCGTTCATCGTGCTCGGCCTGGCGTTCGGAGGCATCTACGCGCTCTCCGGCGTCGGCCTGGTGGTGCTCTACCGGGCGACCGGGGTGCTGAACCTCGCGTTCGGTGCCATCGGGGCCTCGGGCGCCCTGATCGCGTACTACATCGTGAACCACACGGGCCTGCCGGACTGGTTCGCGTTCACGATGTGCGTGCTCTTCGGCGGGTTCTGCAACCTCGCCTACGGCATGGTGTTCGGGCCGGCCTTCGCGCGCCGTGACCCGCTCGTGAAGATGATGGGCACGCTCGGGCTGGCGTTGATCCTGCTCGGGATCATGGCCTGGCGGGCACCGATCGGCGGTGCGTTCGCCCGCTTCCTGCCGCTTCCGACCTCGTCGCACATCTACACGGTGTTCAGCACGACGGTGAATCTGACGCAGATCCTCGCGATCGTGCTCGCGTTCGTGATCACGGCCGCCGTCACGCTCTTCCTGCGCTTCACGAAGCTCGGTACGGCGATCCGCGCCATGGCCAACGACCGTGAGATCACCGCCACGCTCGGCGTTCCCGTGCGGCGTGTCGAGGCAGCGGCCTGGTTCGGCTCGGGGCTCGTCTGCGGCCTCGCCGGACTGATCCTGCCCGATCTGCTGACGTCGCTCGACTACTCGGCGCTCACGTTCCTCGTCATCTCCTCGCTGGCCGCGGCGCTGATCGGAAGGCTGGAGTCGCTCTGGTGGACCCTCTTCGGCGGTCTCGCGATCGGACTAGTCCAGGCGCTCTCGACCCCGTACGGCAACATCTCGCAGTACCGCTCCGTGACGCCGTTTGTTCTCGCGATCATCGCGCTGCTCTTCCTGTCGCGGCATCGCGTCGTCACCGTCAGCCGGACCGGTCACTAGGCGGTTGAGCGCCACTCCGGCACCGAGCGGGCTGCGCGCGGTGAGCCGGGCGGCCACGGGAGTCGACCGCGGCACGCTCGTTCGTGGTGCGCTCGCGCTCGCGCTGCTCCTGTTCGCCCTGTTCGGCCTGCCCGAGATCGCCGGCGCCGACTGGGTCATCACGTTCACGAGCGTCGCGATCTACTCGGTTGTAGCCGCCGGTTTCGGACTGCTCTACGGCCGGGTCGGGATGATCTCCCTGGGGCAGGTCGCGCTGCTTTCCGTCGGCTGCTGGATCGGCACGCGGCTCGCGTACGCGACCTCGCTCCCGTTTCCGCTCCTCCTCCTCGTCGTCGGCGGGATTACCTGCGCGATCGGGACGCTCGTCGGACTTCCGGCGCTGCGGCTCTCGGGCCTCTACCTCGCGTTGATCACGCTGATGTTCGCGGGTGCGACGACGGTGGTGCTGTCTGCGATCGACTTCCCGAACGGCGGCCACGGCTTCACCGGGCGGACGAACAACGTCAACCTCTCGGGCCTCGCCCCGGTTCGGCGGCCCGCGGGAGCGGAGGGTGACGTCGCCTATTACCGCTACGTCGTCGTCGTCGCGGCGATCATGCTCCTACTCACGTTGATCCACGTCGCAAGCAAGCCGGGACGGGCCTGGGCGTCGATCCGCGAGAGCGAGCCGGCGGCGCTCGCGGCGGGCGTGAATATCACGTTCTACAAGCTCTGGGCGTTCGCGCTCGCCTCGTTCATGACGGGCGTCGCCGGTTGCCTGCTCGCGGCACAGATCGGTGTGCCGCGAGCAATCACGTTCCAGACCCAGGACTCGCTGACCCTTGCAGCGACGGCACTGATCGGAGGCATCTTCAGCCTCTGGGGTGCGATCCTCGCCGGGATCTTCAACCAGCTGCTCCCGTTCCTGTTCCAGGTCCAGTGGGGAGTCGACACGAACTTCCTGCTGATCATCTTCGGCGTTGGCCTCCTGCAGGTGCTGCTCACCGCGCCGGGCGGCCTCGTCGACCAGTTCCCCAAGGACATGGCCAAGCTGGCGCGGCTGGCGCACAGGGGCTTCCGCAAGCTGACCGGCTCGAAGGAGAAGGCCTCGTGATCGAGGTCAAGGACCTGACGGTGAAGTTCGCGGGCGTGACCCCGATCGACGACATGAGCGTCGTCTTTCCCGAGGGAACCTGCGGGTTGATCGGCCCGAACGGCGCGGGCAAGACGACCTTCTTCAACGTGATGAGCGGCTTCGTGAAGCCGGCCGCCGGGACGATCACCGCCTTCGGCGAGAACCTGCTCAAGATGGCCGACTACCGCCGCGCGCGCTGGGGCCTGCGGCGGACGTTCCAGACCGAGATGGCGATCGAGCAGCTCTCCGTCTTCGACAACGTGGCGATGATCCACGAGCACTCGGGAGCGAAGCGCTCGACGCGCCGGGACGACGTGCTGACGGCGATCGACTTCGTCGGCCTCACGGCGTCGCCGAAGGCCAAGGTCGGCGGCCTCGGCGCGCGCGAGCGCAGGCTGGTCGAGGTCGCGCGGGCGGTCGTCGGCAAGCCGCGCCTCGTGCTGCTGGACGAGCCGGCAGCGGGGCTCCCGGTCGAGGAGACCGGGCACCTGTCGGAGGTGATCCAGCGCATCCCGGAGCAGGTCGGCGCGCTCGTGATTCTGGTCGACCACGACATGAGCCTCGTCTCGGCTTGCTGCAAGACGACCGCCGTCGTCGACTTCGGGAAGCTGATCGCGTCCGGACCGACCGCCGACGTGCTCCGCGACGAGCACGTCATGCGCGCCTATCTCGGCACGGAGGCTGAGCTGTGAGCGACGGCGTCACGCTCAAGATCGACGGACTCAAGGTTTCGCGCGGAGGCCACCCCGTGCTGCACGGGATCTCGCTCGACGTTCCGCAGGGATCGGTGACGACCCTGCTCGGCCCGAACGGCGCCGGCAAGTCGACGATGGTACTCGCCGTCGGGGGTGTGCTCCGCTCGAATGGCGGCGAGGTTTCGCTTGCCGGGCAGAAGCTGACGAAGCTGCGGCCCGAGCAGATCCGCCAGGCAGGAGTCGCGATCGTGCCCGAGGGGCGCCGGCTTCTTCCCGACCTGACCGTCGAGGACAACATCCGGGTTGCCACCTATGCGCTCGGCCGGGAGGACGCAAAGCGGGGCATCGAGTACGCGACCGAGCTCTTCCCCCATCTCGAGTCGCGCTGGAAGGCGATCGCGCGGACGCTCTCCGGCGGCGAGCAGCAGATGGTCGTCCTCGCACAGGCGCTCGTGTCGCGGCCGAAGATCATGCTCGTCGACGAGCTCTCGCTCGGCCTGGCGCCGGTGATCGTCCAGCGGCTGATGCCCGCGCTGCAGGAGGCCGCGTCGCAGGGCGTCGGCGTGCTCCTGATCGAGCAGTTCGTCCACGTCGCGCTCGCGCTCGCGGAGAGCGCCTACGTGATCGAGGGCGGCCGGATCGTCTACCACGGCACCGCCGCCGAGCTGAAGGCCCACCCCGAGCGGCTCCACTCCGCCTACCTGCTCCGGGAGCACCCGGCCGTCGAGAGCATCGACATCGGATGAGCGACGCCGACGAGCAGGCGATCCGGCGGCTCGTCCAGGACTGGGTCGTCTGGCGCGACGCGGGCGACTGGGACCGGTTCCGGCTTGTCTGGCACGACGACGGCCGGATGATGGCGACCTGGTTCCAGGGCACGGCCGACGACTTCATCCGGGTCAGCCGCGAGGGCTTCGAGCGCGGCGTGCGCATCCTCCACTTCCTCGGCGGAACGTCGCTCGAGGTGTCGGCGCCGCGGGCGGTCGCACAGACGAAGATGACGATCACGCAGCGCGCGGACGTCGAGGGTGTCGAGTGCGACGTCGTCTGCACGGGACGCTTCTACGACTTCCTCGAAACGCGCGGCGGGCGCTGGGGGATCGTCCTTCGCCAGCCCATCTACGAGCAGGACCGCATCGCCCCGGTCGACCCGTCGGCGACCCTCCGGCTCGACCGGGCGCAGCTCGAGTCGTTCCCCGTCGGCTACCGGCACCTCGCCTACCTGCAGACCGGGCTCGGCTTCCAGGTCAAGCCGGACATGCCGGGGCTCAAAGGCCCCGAGGTCGAGGCGCTGTACGCGAGCGGCGCGCGCTGGCTCGCGGGCGAGGAACTCGACCGTTAGGGTCACGCCGATGGCTCTGCGGACTCTCGACGAGCAGCGGGCGGCGACGCTCGAGGCGCTCTGCGAGCTGATCGTCCCCGGGTCGAGCCGGGTCGGGCCGGTCGTCTACCTCGACGCCCTGCTCGCGGGGATGCCATCGCCGGTGCGCGGGCACGCCATCGACGCGATCGACGCGCTCGCGCCCGCGTCCGGGAGCGCCGAGGCGCTGGCGGGGAAGGAGCGGACGCCGGAGTTCGCGTTCGTCCGTGCGCTGGCGATCGAGGCGTACTACAGCGACTTCGTCGCGCCGGGCCGCGAGGGGCCGGGGGCGTGGGCCGAGATCGACTTCAATTCGCCGCTCGCGACCCGGCTCAGCAAGGACTGGTCGTACATGGGGATCGCGTGACGGAATCGTTCGACGTCGTCGTGGTCGGTTCGGGCGCGGGGGGAGGCGTCGTGGCCGGCGAGCTCGCCCAGCGCGGCCGCGACGTCCTGCTGCTTGAGACCGGCCCGCACCTGACCGCGGCCGACTTCTCGCGCTGGGAGGCGAAGGCGACGCACGACCTGTTCTGGCCGATCCGGTTCGCCCACCTTCCGGACGGGGACGTCGTCGCGTTCCTCGCAGGTCGTTGTGTCGGCGGCACGACGACGATCAACACGAAGGTCGCGCTGCGCGCGCACGAGAAGGACGTCGCCAAGTGGCACGAGGCGACCGGCCTGACCAGCGACGGCTCGACGCCGTTCGCCCGCTCCGACCTCGACCCCTACTACGACCGCGTCGAGCAGCGGCTGGGCGTGCGCGAGCGGAGCGACTGGCAGAAGTGCGTGCGCACGGTGGCAGCCGGGTTCGAGAAGCTCGGCCACGAGCTCGAGCCGGTGATGGCGTACACGGACGGGAACTGCATGCACTGCGGCTCCTGCCTGCAGGGCTGCCCGACCAACGCGGGCAAGTCGACCGCGAACACGTACATCGCCGACGCCTGGGCGCGCGGGCTGCTCGAGCTCCGCCCGGAGTCGGCGGTCGATCGCGTCGTCGTCGACGGCGGCAGGGCAACCGGAATCGAGTACACCGACGCTGGCGGGGAGCGCCACACGGTTCACGCCGACACCGTCGTCGTCGCCGGCGGCGCGCTGAACACACCGCAGATCCTCAAGCGGTCCGGGCTCGACTCGGCGGCGATCGGCGCGAATCTCGGCCTGCATCCGGTACGGCTCGTCTACGGCCTGTTCGACGAGCCGCAGGACGCGCACATGACCTATCCGATCTCGTCGCACTGCATGGACTTCCAGCACGACGAGGACGGCGGCTTCGTGATCGAGTGCTCGACGATCCAGGACCCGATCTCGTTCGCGACCACGATCCGCGACGAGGACGGCCCGATGTGGGGGCCGCGCCTGACCGAGGCCGTGAGCAAGTTCCGGCACTGGATCGGCGTGCTGGCGATGGTCAACGACGAGAACAACGCGTCCGTGGTCGTCGAGGACGGCGTGGAGCGCTTCGACGTTGCCTTCAACGAGCGGGAGCAGAGGCGGCTCGCCGACTCGGTCTACTTCAGCCGTAAGGTGCTGGAGGCGGCCGGCGCGACGCAGGTCTGCTGGACCGGGATCGCCTCGACGCACGTCCAGGGCAGCTGCCGCATGGGCGACGACCCCGCGCGCTCCGCGGTCGACCGGAACGGCCGCGTGCACGGCGTCGAGGGCCTGTACGTCGGCGACGGCTCGCTCGTCCCGCGGACGATGTCGGTGAACCCGTCGCTGACGATCATGGCGCTCGCGACCCGCCTCGCGGAGCACCTGTCGTGAGGGCGGCGCTGCTCTCCGAGTACCACCGGCCGCTCGAGCTGATCGAGAAGCCCGAGCCCGAGCCGGTCGCCCCGCGCGACGTCGTCGTCAGAGTCGGCGGCGCCGGGGTCTGCGCCACCGACCTGCACGCGCAGGAGGGCCTGATGGAGCCGGCCGGTCTCCGGCCGCCGGTCGTCCTCGGCCACGAGAACGCCGGCTGGGTGCACGCGGTCGGGAGCGACGTGACCACGGCCAAGGAGGGCGACGCCGTCCTCGTCTACCCGGCGTACAGCTGTGGTCTCTGCGTGCCGTGCCGGCGCGGGATCGACATGCACTGCGAGCGCCACCAGTTCACCGGCCTCACCCGCGACGGCGGCTTCGCCGACTTCGTGCTCGTCGACGAGCGCTCGCTCGTGCCGCTTCCAGCAGGCGTGGAGCCGGTCGCCGTGGCGCCCCACGCCGACGCAGGCATCACCGCCTACCACGCGGTCAAGAGGCTCCTCCCGCGACTCGTCCCGGGCTCGACGTCGGCCGTGATCGGCGTCGGCGGAGTCGGGCACATCGCGCTGCAGCTCCTGCGGGTGCTCGGCGGCGGCTCGGTGATCGCAGTCGACACCGACGAGCGGCGGCGGGCGCTGGCGGCCGAGCTGGGTGCCCACGAGGTGCTCGCCGACGCGGCCGACGTGCGCGAGGCGACGAACGGCACCGGCGCCGACGTCGTGCTCGACTTCGTGGCCACGGACGCGACCCACGCGGCCGGGCTGGAGATGCTGGCGCGCCGCGGGCTGTACTCCACCGTCGGCTACGGCGGGCTGATCTCGGTGCCCTCGGTCGCGATGGTGGTCGGAGAGACGACGATCGCGGGCAACCTCGTCGGCAGCTGGATCGACCTCTGGGAGCTGCTGCAGCTGCACGGCCGCGGCGACGTGACGCTGCGCACGGAGACGCACGCGCTCGAGGACGTGAACGACGTGCTCGACGCGCTGCGATCAGGCGACGTCACCGGCCGCGCAGTGCTCGTTCCCTAGTGCGCGACCCCGTCTTCACCGGGACGTTGCAGGTCGCCGTCGTCGTGCCGGACATCGACGCGGCGATGAAGACCTACGTCGAGGGCTACGGCATCGGCCCCTGGGACGTCTACGAGTTCCATCCCGGGAACGTGAGCGGGATGCACGAGGGCGGGCAGCCCGTCGAGCGCTCGTGGCGGCTCGCGATCGCGATGGTCGGCGAGGTCCAGTGGGAGCTGATCGAGCCGCAGGACGAGGGCAGCGTCTACGCGCGCTTCCTCGCCGAGCACGGGCCGGGCGTCCACCACGTCGGCGTCGCCGTCCCCGACTACGAGGGGACGCTCGCCGAGCTGGGCTCGCGCGGGCAGGAGGTGCTGCTCGGCGGGACCTACAACGGCGTCAGGTTCTCCTACCTGCCCACGGACCGCGACCTCGGCGTCGTCACGGAGATCTTCGACGGCGTTCCCGGCGAGGACCAGCAGCCCGACGCGACCTACCCACCGGGCCCGTGAGCGTCTCGCAGCAACGGCCCTTCGCCGTCGGTCAGGTGGTCTGGACCCCGACGGAGGACGCCCGGGAGCACTCGGTGCTCGCCCGGTACCTGGCCTGGCTGCGCCGCGAGCGCGGGCTCGACTTCCCCGGCTACGACGAGCTCTGGCGGTGGTCGGTCACCGACCTGGACGGCTTCTGGTCGGCGGTCTGGGAGTTCTTCGAGATCCGGGCCGACACGCCGTACGAGCGAGTGCTCGCCTCGCGCGACATGCCCGGCGCGGAGTGGTTTCCCGGCGCGCGGCTCAACTTCGCAGCGCACATGGTCGGCCGCGAGGAGGACACCGACTCGGTCGCGATCGTCGCGCGCTCGCAGTCACGCGATCCGTTCGAGGTCACGTTCGGCGAGCTGCGCGAGCAGGTGGCCCGCGCGCGCGTCGGGCTGCAGCGGCTCGGCGTCGGGCCGGGCGATCGCGTCGTCGCCTACCTGCCCAACATCCCCGAGACGCTGGTCGCCTTCCTCGCCAGCGCGAGCCTGGGCGCGATCTGGGCCACCTGCCCGCCAGAATTCGGCCCCCGCAGCGTGCTCGACCGGCTCGGCCAGCTCGAGCCGAAGGTGCTGCTCGCCGCCGCGGGCTACCGCTACGGGGACAAGCGCATCGATCGTCGCGGGCAGGTCGCCGAGGTCCGCGCTGCCCTGCCGAGCCTCGAGGCCGTCGTCCACGTGCCCTACGCGGGCGGTGAGGACGACACGCTGCCCGACGCGATGGCCTGGGAGGAGCTCCTCGCCGAGCCCGGCCCGCTCGAGTTCGACCCGCTGCCGGTTGCGCACCCCCTCTACGTCCTCTTCTCCTCCGGGACGACGGGGCTCCCGAAGGCGATCGTGCACGGCCACGGCGGGATCCTCGTCGAGGCGCTGAAGAACCACGGCCTGAGCTGGGACATGCAGCCGGGTGACCGCCTCCAGTGGTTCACGACGACCGCCTGGATGATGTGGAACGCGCTCGCCTCGACGCTGCTCCTGCGCGCGTCGATCGTGATGATCGACGGCAACCCCTCTTATCCGGACATGGCGTTCCAGTGGCAGCTCGCCGAGGAGACGCGCCCGACGATGCTCGGGCTCAGCCCCGCCTTCATCATGGCCTGCCGCAAGGAGGGGATCGAGCCGGGACGGAGCTTCGACCTCTCGTCGCTTCGGTCGCTCGGCGTCGCCGGCTCGCCGCTCCCGCTCGAGGGGTTCGAGTGGCTCTACGACCAGCTCGGGCCGGAGATCTTCCTGAACAACGGCAGCGGCGGCACGGACGTCTGCACGGGCATCGTCCAGGGCAACCCGCTGATTCCCGTCTATGCCGGCGAGATCGCCGGGCGCTGCCTCGCCGTCGCCTCGGCCGCCTACTCACCGGAGGGTGAGCCGGTCGTGGGCGAGCTGGGCGAGCTCGTCATCACCGAGCCGATGCCGTCGATGCCGGTCGCCTTCTGGAACGACCCCGACGGCTCGCGTTACCGCTCCGCCTACTTCGAGCACTTCCCCGGCGTCTGGCGGCACGGCGACTGGATCATGTTCACGGAGCGCGGCAGCTCGGTCATCACCGGCCGCTCCGACGCGACGCTCAACCGCGGCGGCGTCCGGCTCGGCACGAGCGAGCTGTACTCGGTCGTCGAGGAGATCGAGGAGGTGCTGGACAGCCTCGTCGTCCATCTCGAGGGCTCGGACGAGTTGCTGCTGTTCGTCGTGATGCGGCCCGGGGTCGAGCTCGACGACGAGCTTCGTGTGCGCATCGCCGGCCTGCTCCGCGCGGCGCTCTCGCCGCGCCATGCGCCGGACGCGATCGTCGCCGTCCCCGCGATCCCGCGCACGCTCACGGGGAAGAAGCTCGAGCTCCCGGTCAAGCGCATCCTCACCGGCACCGACGTCCGCGAGGTCGTCAGCCGCGACGCGCTCGTCGATCCGGCCGCGATCGAGCCGTTCGCGGACTACGCGAAGACGCGCTCGGGCGCCGGCTGACTTCGTCGAGCGGCTTCTAGTTCGCGGCCCGGGCAGTGCCGGCCGGTGCGAGCGGGGCCTTGCCGAGGATCAGGTCAGACGCCTTCTCGGCGATCATCACGGTCGCGGCGTGGGTGTTGGCGCGCGTGATCGTCGGCATCACCGACGCGTCGACGACACGCAGCCCCTCCGTCCCGTAGACGCGCAGCTCCGGATCGACGACGGAGCCGATCGCGCAGGTCGAGGCCGGGTGGTAGACGGTCTGCGCACAACGCTCGGCCCAGGCGAGGATGTCCGCCTCCGAGTCCGAGTCGGGGACGCTGAACGGCCCACGCTCGACCGCCTTCAGCGCCGGCTGTGAGGCGATGTCGAGCGCGATCCGCACGCCCGCGACCAGCCGGCTGCGATCGTCCTCGTCGGTGAGGAAGTTGGTCAGGACGAGGGGCTTCGAGTCGGGCATCGGCGTCCGCAGCTTCACGGAGCCGCGGGCGTTGGGCTTGATCAGGACCGGGCCGAAGGCATACCCGGGCTCGGTCGGCGCGTTCAGGCCCTCGTCGTAGAAGATCGACGGAGCGAAGTGGAACTCGATGTCCGGCGCGGGCAGGTCGTCGCGCGTGCGGAAGAAGCCGCCGGCTTCGGGGATGTTCGAGCTGAGCGGCCCTCGGCCCTCCTTCTCGAGCAGCTCGAAGTTCTCCGGCGTGAGGATCCCGAACAGCGCGGGAGCGTCGGTCGTGAAGTTGACGTTCACCATGCAGTGGTCCTGGAGATTGCGGCCGACCGGCAGGTTCTCGCGCACGGGCAGGCCGATGAGCGAGAGGTCCTCCTCGGGCCCGATCCCGGAGAGCATCAGCAAGACCGGCGACTGGTAGGCGCCGGCCGAGACGATCACCTCGCGCTCGGCGTGGACGGTCTCGGCCCTGCCGTCCTGGACGACCTCGACACCCACCGCCCGGCTGCCGTCGAAGACGAGGCGCTGCGCGAGCACGCTCGTCCGCACCTGCAGGTTCGGCCGGTCCGCGACCGGGTGCAGGTACGCGTCGGCGGTCGAGCACCGCTTGCCGTTGCGCTGGTTGACCTGGAAGCGCGAGACGCCCTCGGGGCGGTCGACGTTCAGATCGGGGATGCGCTCGTATCCGGCCTGGACGGCCGCGTCGAGCATCGCGTCGACGAGCGGCTGCATCGAGCGGCTCTCCGAGACGGCGAGCGGCCCGCCGACGCCGTGGAACTCGTCCTCGCCGCGCTCGTTGTCCTCGGCGCGCTTGAAGTACGGCAGCACTTCGTCGTACGACCAGCCGGTGGCGCCGCCGGCGGCCCAGTCGTCGAAGTCGACCCGGTGGCCGCGCAGGTAGATCATCGCGTTGATCGAGCCGCAGCCGCCGATCATCCGCCCGCGCGGCAGATAGAGCCGGCGCCCTGCCGAGCCCGGGCTCCTTCTCTCCGAGCAGGTCCCAGTCGTGGTCCGACTTGAACAGTGCGGGGAAGGCGAACGGGATGCGGATCTCCGGCGCGACGTCCGGCGGGCCTGCCTCGAGCAGGAGCACGCTCACGTCCGGGTCCTCGCTCAGCCGCCCGGCGAGTACGCAACCCGCCGAGCCTCCGCCGACGATGACGTAGTCAGGCACGAGCCCGCAGCTTAGACTTGTTCGGTGTCAATGAACAGTGGCGACGCTCTGGTCGCGCTCTACTGGACGACGTCGGGGCCGGTGGAGGTGCACGGTGGGCGGGAGTGGAGCCTGTTCGACCTCGCCGACCGCTGCGAGAACGCCCGCCGGGCGGGGTTCGAGGGCATCGGGCTCTGGCACGCCGATCTCGAGCACATCCTGGAGACCCGCTCGCTCGGCGACGTGAAGCGGTTGCTCGACGACAACGGGCTCGAGTACCTCGAGCTCGAGTGCCTGCTCGACTGGTTCCTCGACCCGGGCGACGAGTTGCGGCGGGCCGCCGATCGGACGCGCGAGCTGCTCTTCGAAGCCGCGGCCGTGCTCGAGCCGCACCACATCAAGGTGGCCAACATCTTCAGTCGCCCGTGCGAGCTGCCGCTCCTGACCGAGCGGTACGCGGAGCTCTGCGCCGAGGCGGCCGAGCGGCACGGCGCAAGGATGGTCTACGAGTTCATGCCGCCCGACGCGAACGTCCGCGATCTCGACACGGCTCTCGCCGTCGTGCAGGGCGCCGGGCAGCCGAATGCCGCCGTCGCCATCGACACGTGGCACATGTCCAAGCTCGGGGTCGAGCCGGACGAGCTGCGGCGGATTCCGCCGGGCCTGCTCGGCTGGTTCGAGCTCAGTGACGGGCAGTGGGAGAACATGCCCGACCCGGTCGACGAGACGATCAACCACCGCGCGCTGCCCGGCGAAGGCGAGTTCCCGCTTCGCGACTACGTCGCGGCCGCGCGGGATGTCGGGTACGTCGGTCCCTGGGGTGTCGAGGTGCTGTCCGAGAAATTGCGCGCGCTCCCCATCGGCGACATCTACGACCGCGCCTACGAGACGGCCAGCAGCCAGCTCGCCTGAATCAGCTCGTCTGAATCAGCTCGATTGGGCTCAGGCGCGCCAGCTGCCGGGGGCGTAGGACTTCCGCACCGCCTCGACGTACGGGACCGGGCTGACGATCGCCCGGATCTCCGTCTGCGTGTGCCGCTCGACCGTCGGCTTGGCGGAGCCGCCATCCTCCTCGCCCCAGACGAAGGTCACCTCGATACCCGGCTCCCCGTAGTCGGCGTCGACGACCGCCAGGGTCAGCATCTTCCCCTCGTTCGCGCTGTACCCGACCCAGGTGGACACACCGATCGTCTCGCCGTCGACCGTGACCCTGTCGAACGGGTGCATCGCGTAGACCGCGGAGGGCCAGTCGACGAACTTCGCGCGCTCCTCCCCGCCGAACATCGTCGCGATCGTGCGGGTCACGTCGTCGTCGTCCAGAGCCAGGGTCACCTTCCGGCGGTGCTCGGTGTCCGCCATCTCCTCGAGCGCCTCGCGTCCGACGAAGTCGTGGTCGAACTTGACGTAGTTCCCGTAGCCGAGGTCCCACGGGGTGAAGTAGTAGTCCTCGATGTCGGCCGACGAGAAGCTGCCGCCGATCGACGCCGAGCCCTCGTATCCCTGTGCCGGCAGCCACTCGCGGTACGGCTTCAGGCTGTCGCCGGAGTACACGGCCGGGAGCGGGGAGGGAATCCAGCCCGACTCGAGCGTGTTGGACGAATACGCCCGTCCGCCCACTCGCTTGAGCCCGAAGTCCTCGCCCGCCTCGACGAGCGCCTCGCGCACCGCCTCGCCGTCGTCCCAGGGCCCGAACAGCTCCCAGCCGGGCTGCCCGGCCATGCCGTGACGGAGGGCGCGGGCCGTCCTGCCCGCGATCGTGACTGTGGTCATGGTGAAGAACTTCAGCTCCGGCGGCGGCCCGCCGAGCACCCGCTCGATCACGTCCATCGCGTTCGGACCCTGGATCTGGAACCGATAGGACTTTCGCCGGCCGTCCGCGCGGAGCGCGCTCCGCTGGTCGAGCTCGACCTCGACGTCGTAGCCGCCCGTCTCCGCGTGGTACGTGATCCAGTTGAGCGCCGGCGCGCGCCCGACGAGGTTGTACCGATTCTCCGCGAGCGCGAACAGGATCACGTCGCCGATCACGTAGCCGTCGGGCGTGCACGGCACGAAGTGCTTGGCCCGGTCGACCGTGAAGCCTTCGAAGCTGTTCACCCCGAGGCGAGAGAGCAGCTTCGCGGCATCCGGGCCTTCGACCGCGAGGTCGGCCATGTGGAACGACTGGTCGAAGAGCACGCAGGTCTGCTGCCACGCCAGCTGCTCGTCGCGCCAGTTCGTGAACTCGGCCGGCACGCCGGGATACACGTTCGGCCCGGCCTGCGAGTTGCGCAGCAGCTCGACCGGGCTCTCCGCGGCGGCGAGCAGATCCTCCAGACTCCGATGGCTCATGGGTTCCCCCTCTTCAGCTCGCCTGGCCGACGACGTCGGCCGCCTGTAGCTGCTCGCCGAGGTAGCTCGCGATCAGCAGCTTCCGGTTTGCGCGCAGGTGCTCGGCGTCGTTCGAGAGCACGATCTGACCGTGCGACAGCACGTAGCCGCGGTCGGCGACCTCGAGTGCCAGGTGCACGTGCTGCTCGACGAGAAGGACACCGCATTCGTGCTCCTGCGCGAATTGCCGCACCACGGGCAGCAGCTGCTCGACGATCAGCGGCGCGAGCCCGAGGCTGAGCTCGTCGAGGAGGAGCAGCCTCGGCTTGCGCGCGAGCGCGCGGGCGACCGCGAGCATCTGTTGCTCTCCGCCCGACAGCAGTCCGACGCGACGTCCCTGGAGCTCCTGCAGCTTGGGGAAGGAGTCGTAGGCGAGGGCGATGTCGAGCTCCTCGCCGCGGTGCGCCACCCGGAAGTGCTCGGCGACGGTCATCTGGAAGAAGAGGCCGCGGCCTTCGGGCACGTGCGCGATCCCGAGTCGAGCCCTGGCGCTCGGCGAGACGCGTGCGAGGTCGGCGCCGTCGAAACGCACCAGTCCGCCCATGGGCTTCACGAGCCCGGAGACGGCACGGAGCGTCGTCGTCTTGCCCGCGCCGTTCGCGCCGAGCAGCGCGACGACCTCGCCGGCGCCGACGGTCAGGTCGATGTCGCGGATCGCCGCCGCCTGGTCGTAGCCCGCGGTCAGGCTCTCGAGCGAGAGGAGGGCGTCAGCCACGATCGCCCTCGGCGAGCGCAGCCGGGGTCAGCTCGGACGCTGCCTTGCCCAGGTATGCCGCGACCACCTTCTGGTCGCGTCGGACGACGTCCGGAGTTCCTCGCGCGATGACCTGGCCGAACTCGAGCACGACGACCTCGTCACAGATCCCGAGCACGAGACCCATGTCGTGATCGACGAGCAGCATCGCCTGGCCTGCGTCTGCCAGCCCGCGCAGGCGCCGGCCGAGCTCCTGGCTCTCGTGCGTGTCCAGCCCGGCGGCCGGCTCGTCGAGGCACACAAGTCTCGGCTTCGCGACGAGCGCGCGGGCGATCCCGACCAGCTTGCGCTCGCCCTGCGACAGCGCGCTCGGCTCCTCGTCGGCGATCTCCTCGAGGCCGAGCAGCTCGAGCACCGAGCCGATCTCCTCGGGATGGGGGTCGGGCGTCGACACCGCCTCCAGCACGGTGCGCCAGACAGACGGCCGGTGCGATGCGACGAGCAGGTTCTCGCGAACCGAGAGGTCGTCGAACAGCTCGATCGACTGCCACGTCCGGGCGAGCCCGGCGCGCGCGCGTGTGTGTGGCGGCTGGCCGGTCAGGTCGCTTCCGTCGAGCTCGACCCGGCCGCGGGAGGGGACGAACCCGCTGATTGCGTCGATGAAGGTCGTCTTGCCGGCGCCGTTCGGGCCGATCAGCCCGACGAGCTGCGCCTCGCCCACCTCGAGATCGACGCCGGCGACTGCGTGCAGGCCGCCGAAGCTGACCGAGATGCCCGTCGCCTGCAGGACAGGACGCGCCCCCCCGGTCGTCACGCTCAGGACGCCGTGAACGCCGAGACCCCCACGAGTCCCAGGCCACCGTCGATTCCAGGAAGCGCCTGGCCCGCGCACACGGCGCCACGCCGGTAGTCGCTGGGCGAGCACCCGTACGTCGTCCTGAAGAGACGGCTGAAGTGCTGCGGGCCAGTGAGACCCCAACGGCTCGCGATCTCCAGAATCGTCAGGTTGCCCAGCGACGGATCCACGAGGTCGCGGCGGCAGCGCTCGAGCCGTGCCACCCGGATCCACTGGCACACGCTCACGCCCTCGGACTCGAACAGCTTGTGCAGGTATCTCGTCGAGATGAAGCTCCCCCGCGCGATCTCCTCCGGCGCCAGGTCCGGCTTGCCGAGATTCGCCTCGATGTAGGACTTGATGTTGAGCAGGATCTCGGCGCGCGACCGCATCGTCGTCGCCTCGTGCGCGCAGGACGGCTGTGCGTGCAGTCCGCGCACGAGGTCGAGGACGCAGTCCACGGCCGACGGCGCTCCGTCGGAGGTGATCGTCCCGTCCTCGAGGCTGCTGAAGAGTCCCCGGAAGAAGGCCACTGCAGCTCTCGTGATGCCCTCGCTGCCGGGGAACCTGATCGCCGTGAGCTTGCAGATCTTCTCCGCCTCGCCGCCGAGCAGGTGCCGGGGTACCCGGGTCACGAGCGCCTCGAAGGGCTGCTCTGCGCGGAAGATCGCCGGGTGCGACGTCTCGTAGCTGATCACGTCGCCCACGCGTGCCACTGCGGAGCGGCCCTCCTGGGCACCGTCGAGCTGTCCGCGCTGGATCACCGAGACGTGCAGGCACTCGGGATCCCGGGCCGCGATCGCCCGGGACGTGCGCAGCATCGTGTTCGGCGCCGCCGCGATCCGGAAGAACGCGAGCGGCCCGAGCTCGTAGGCCCACATCTGCGCGAAGAACCGCTCCTTCGACGCGCTCTGGATCTGCAGCGGATGGTAGGCCTCGCACGACGACTCCCACCAGAAGTCCAGCCGCTCCCGGGCCGGAACCATCGCCGTGTCGATGAGCAGCCCCATACCAGGCGCACCAATCTTGGCGCTTGCATTCACGAACAGCAAGGGGCACCGCCGCGACTTCGAAGCGACGCGGCCTGCACGTACGCGGTCGCATCGCGGGCTACACGACCGCTTCGACGCCGAAAAGCTGCTTCGTCGCGATCCGCGCGCCCTCGGCGAGTGCCTCGAGCTTCGCCCACTGGATCGTCGGGTGCACGCGCTGGAGGAACGCCCCCTGGGCGAATCCGCAGTCGGTGCCGCCCATCACGCTGTCGCGGCCGACGACGTTCGCGAGGCGCACGATCCGGTCGGCGACGAGCTCGGGATGCTCGACGACGTTCGTGTGGTGCGTGACGACGCCGGGCACGAGCACCTTTCCCGCGGGCAGCTTGACGTCCTCCCACATTCGCCATTCGTGCTCGTGGCGGGGATTTGCCATCTCGATCAGGTAGTAGCGGGCCGTCACGGAGAGCACGAGGTCGATCACCTCGGCGAGCGGCGGGTCGAACACGTGCGGGCCGTGCCAGCTCCCGAAGCACACGTGGTAGCGGATCCGGTCCTCCGGGATCCCCTCGAGGGCGTGGTTGAGCGCCTCGACGCGCAGCTCGGCCCAGCGGCGGTAGTCCTCGACAGAGCCGCCCAGGGAGAGGATCGAGTCGTACTCGTGGAGCAGCACGGCGTCGTCGACCTGGAGCATGAGCCCGGCGTCGACGATCGCCTTGTACTCCTGGTGCAACAGGTCCGCGAGCGCGAAGACGAACTCCTCCTCGCTCGCGTAATGCTCGTTCTCGAGCCAGTACGCGCTCGCCGGCGCGACGACGGGCAGGAAGGCGTCGACGACGTCGACCCCGTCGAGCGTCCGCTTGAAGTTCGCGATGTCCCGCTGCAGGGCCGAGGCGTCGTATTCGAGTGGCCCCGTGATGAAGTACTTCTTGGTCAGCTGCGGAGCGTCGCCGTCGGGCTCTTCGGGCATGACCATTCCCATCGCCTCGAAGATCTCTCCGGCCTGCTGCCGGTCGTGCTCGACGTAGAACTCCGGGAACGCGAGCCGGTCGCGGCTCGGCGGGTAGACGCGGCCGCCCTCGGTGTCGACCATGCGCGGCTCGATCCCGGTGGTGCGCTCGTAGAGGTAGGTGATCCACGACGGCTTTCCCATCTCGCCGTCGTCGATCACGTCGATCCCCACCTCGGCCTGGCGCCGGACGACATCCTCGACCGCGTCGACGAGGGCGCGCTCGTAGGCTGCTCTGTCGTAGTCCTCGCCGCGCTCCATCGCGATGATGAAGTCGAGCACGTCCTGCGGCCGGGCGAGGCTGCCGGTATGCGTCGTGAGGATCCTGTCCATCAGAGCTCCTTTCCGGTGACTGCGAGGACTCTTCGGCGAGGGGCGGTCGCGCCCCGCTGTTTGCGCTGGTGTCGTGTGCGGTACAGGGCGCCGGCGACGCCGTCCGGGTTCTGGACGAGCGTCAGGATCAGCGTCACGCCCGCGAACAGGAGCGCCCAGTTGCCGGAGATGCCGAACCACTTCTCGAACGCGTAGGGGAAGAGCGCCTCGACCGAGATCAGGCCCGCGAAGATCGCACCCGAGACCATCGTGATCCCGCCGACATAGGCGATCGCGATCAGGCTCAGGGCGGTCAGGGCGGAGAAGCGCGTGACCGTGACCGAGCTGAAGTTGTAGCCGTAGAGCGCGCCCGCGATGCCGGCGATGAACGAGCTGATCCCGAACGCGACCAGCTTGACGTTCCTGACGTTGATGCCGGCCGCCGCCGCCGCCCGCTCGTTGGATCGGATCGCCAGCATCCGCTGTCCGAGGATGGAGCGGCGCAGGTTCGCCACGAGCAGCCCGAGCGCCAGTGCCACCCCGACGACGAAGAACCCGAACACGGGGCTCGGGATCTTCCCGTCCAGCCCGCGGAAGGACCCGTACGGGCCGAGGTCGATGCCCAGCTTCGGCTCGGGAACGGGCGAGCTCGAGGTGCCGCCGCCCCACGTCGAGTTCAGGAAGACGAACTGTTCGATGGCGACCGCGGCCGCGAGCGTGACGACGGCGAGGCTGACGCCGCGGACGCGCAGCGCCGACACGGCGATGACGAGGCCGAGCACCGTCGCTCCGAGGGCTCCGATCAGCATCCCCGCCGGGAAGCCGACGCCGTGATCCTGCGCGAGGTGGGAGAGGATGAAGCCGGAGATGCCGGCCAGCGCGAGCTGGACGATCGAGATCTGGCCCACGAAGCCGGTGATCACCACGACCGACAAACACATGATCGTGGCCAGGAGCGAGGTGATCAGGGCCTGGCGGAAGTCGTAGGGGAGGACGATGAGAGCGACCACGGCCGCGACCGTGCCCGCGAGCGCGGTCTGCCACAGCCGCTGGGCGCGAGGGGCGAGCGGCAGCCGCCGCTCCACGAGCTCGCCGCGGCTCGGCAGGCTCGTGCCGCGCACGAACATCGCGACGACCATGAGCCCGAACACGAGCAGCGGGTAGACGCCCGGCATGGCGACGCCGTTGTCGGTCGGGAACCAGCTCTTCGTCTGGAGGTAGTAGAGGATCTGCTCGATCATTCCGATCGAGAGCCCGACCAGGCAGGCGATCCAGAACGACGTGAAGCGGGCGAACAGCGCGGCGGTCAGCGCCGGGACGACCACCAACGGGAGCGCCTGCGGGTCGAGCTGCGTGATCGAGGCCGCGAGGACGCCGAGCCCGCCGGCGACGAAGGTCGCGAGGAGCGTGCTCGTCAGCGCGAGCCGGTTGGGAGAGAGCCCCAGGAGCATCGCCGCCACCTCGTTCTCGGAGGCCGCGCGCGTCGAGACGCCGAACCGGCTGAACCGGTAGACGAGCGAGAGCACGAGCGTCGCCGTGAGAACGATGCCGGGGAGGATGAAGCGGTCGATCGGCACGTTCGAGCCGAAGACGGTCACGGTCCCACCCGGCAGGACCGGCGGCTGCGGTTTCGTCCCGATCCCGAACGCGAGCGAGACGGCCGCCTGGGCGACCAGCAGCACCCCGAGCGAAGCCGCGAGCTTCGCGAGCGGCGCTGCGGTTCGCAGGGGTCGGTAGACGGCGAACTCGATCAGGAGGCCCACACCGAGCAGGAACAGGGCCGTGATCACGAGCGCCGGCGCGGTCGGTACGTCGACGCCGTAGCTTCCGGTCCTGAGCGACCAGTACGAGTAGCCCGCGAGCATCGCGATCGCACCGGTGGCGAGGTTGATGATCCCCGAGCCGCGATAGCTGACCACGATGCCGAGCGCCACGCCCGCGATCAGCGACCCCGCTCCGAGGCCGAGAATCGCGAAGAGGATGAGCTGCTGCCAGTCCATGCTCTGAGGGTGACCTCGGTGGAGGCGGGGCCCTGGTGGCGGCCCCGCCTCCTGAGGAGGGCGAGCTTGCTAGCCCCCGAGCTTGAACGTGCTCGGCGGCCTGAGGAAGCCGGTGATGCGCGTGAAGACACCGGCTCCGTGGTACTGGAAGAACTGGGCCTGGTCGTTGCACGCGGCCGGCTCGGCCGGGTACTTCCCGCACTGGAGGCTCGGGGCACCCAGGGCCTGCGGGCCCTTGAACGCCCGGATCGTGGTGGTGAACTTCGCGGCGGTGAGGTTCTTCACGCCGATCTTGTTCATCATCTTCACGGTCGTCAGGATCTGGCCCCAGGCGACGATCACCCAGGCGTCGGCCGCGAGCTTCGGCTGTCCGACCAGGGTCAGGCCCCTGACGAAGGGCGTCACCGCCGGGTCGGTCTTGTCGAAGCCGAGCGACGAGGCGATCCCGTAGATCCACTTGGGAAGGTCACCGCCGAGGCCCGCCGATACGGCCGGATCGAGGCAGAGCGGGTTGGACACCACGGGCGTCGAGCTCTTCCCGAGCGCCTGGAGCGCCTTCGCGATGTTGACGCAGCCGGCTGCATTCGACTGCGGCACGATCATGTCGGCGTTCTGTGCGCCTGCCGCCGTGAGCGGGCCGGTGAGGTCGGTCGCGGTCGGAGCGAACCCGACGAGCGTGGTCTTGATCCCGGCGGAGTCGAGGCTCGCCTTCTCGACCTTGGCCCCGTAGTCGATTCCGGGGATCTGCGGGTAGACGACGGCGGCCGTCTTCGCGTGCAGGACGTTCTTCCCGAGCGTGCCCCACGGGCCGAGAACCGAGTCGTTCGTCCCGAAGAGGGCGAAGCCGTTCTTCCGCTGGGCGTCGACGGGAAGCAGCTCGACGCCGCCGACGGTCGGCTTCTTGGTGCCGAGCGCCGCGTAGAACGACTGGTTACCGACGGCAACCGCCCCGAACTCGACGACGCTGATCTTCTTGTTGTTCGCGAACTGCTGGCCGCACTTCGTGCCCTCCTCCTCCGCGGAGGTCGTGAAGCAGTAGCTGGCGACGAGCGGATGCCCCTGGACACCGCCGAGGTACTTGTTGACGTACTGGATGGCGGTCTTGACGCCGTTCGTCCAGCCGGGCCCGACGAGGACCTGGCCTCCCTGCGTGTTGATCGCGCCGATCACCACCGGGGAGAGCTTCGGATTCGCCTTGCCGGCCTTGCCGCCGACGTAGGTGACGTAGTTGGTGACCGGGCCGGCTTTCGCCTCCTGACCCAGAGCGATGGGGACCGTCACGGCCAGTGCGAGTGCGAGTGCTCCGAGGATGATCGCGAGATGTCCGAACGGTGAACGGGCTGTAGACCTCATCAACGTTCCCGGCCTCCTTCGTCGTTGTGCTCTTGCTTGCCCGAGCACGAATTCCGTGACCGCCCACAGCTCTCGGTCCGCGAACGGTCCCTGAACAGGCGATGTTGGCGCGCACCCCCTCGCGACACTTCGCAACCGGCGCACACTGATCGCAGAGGTGTTAACCGTGGGCGCACACTTTGCGCGTGAGTTTGGGCAAAAACGTGCTCGCAAGCGACCGGCGTGTGTTGTCGGAATGCACGCCCGCGCGTTAGATTGCGTCGGCGAGGTGCCTTCGATCAGCCGCGGCGTGGAACCGTCGCGACGCAGGAAAGGAGCCCGGGTGACCGAGAACGGCCTGAGCAGCGAGCGGCTGACCTGGATGTTGACCCAGATGGTGCGCGTCCGCGAGTTCGAGGAGCGGGTCAAGCGGACGTTCGAGGAGCATCCCGGGGTGATCCGCGGGCACACGCACCTCGCGGACGGGGCCGAGGCCTCGATCGTCGGCTCGCTGGCCGCGCTGCGCCTCGACGACCAGCTGCTCGCGACCTACCGCTGCCACGGGTATCCGATCGTCCTCGGTACCGATCCGAAGGCGATGATGGCCGAGATCTACGGGCGCACGACCGGGCTCTGCAAGGGCTACGGGGGCTCGATGCACCTCACGGATGTCGAGCGTGGCTTCCTCGGCACGTCGGGCATCGTCGGCCAGGGCATACCGCACGCGGCCGGCGCCGCCTACGCGGCCCAGATACGCGGCAAGGGCCAGGTCGTCCTCTGCTTCTTCGGCGACGGCGCCTCCAAGCAGGGCGCCTTCCACGAGACGCTCAACATCGCCTCGCTGTGGAAGCTGCCGATCGTCTTCGTGATGGAGAACAACTCCTACAACGTGCACACGCGCGTCGAGCAGGAGGACGCGAACGCCGCTGCCGGCGAGCCTCTGGCCGTGAAGGCGCAGGCGTACTCGATGCCCGGCGTGACCGTCGACGGCGGTGACCCGGTCGCGGTGTACGACGAGGTCGCAGCCGCGGTCGCGCGCGCGCGCTCGGGCGAGGGGCCGACCCTCGTGGAGTCGAGGGTCTACCGCCTCAGCGCCCACGGGAACATCATCGCCCCGCCCGGCGTGCCGCTCCACTTCCCCGAGCACGAGGCGATCACCACGTTCGGGGCGCCCGAGGAGTACGAGGCGGCGCTGCGCGGCGACCCGGTGCCCCGGTTCCGTGCGCGGCTCGTCACCGATGGGACGCTGAGCGCCGAGGAGGCCGACGCGATCGCCGAGGCCGCGCGCGTCGAGATGCAGGAGGCGGTCACGTTCGGAGTCGAAAGCCCGTTCCCGGCCCCGGAAGCGGCCGTCAACTACGTCTACGCCTAGGAGGACCGAGCCATGGCACGAGAGCTTCCCTACATCGCCGCCATCGCCGAGGCGATTCGCGAGGAGATGGCACGCGACGAGACGGTCATCTACTTCGGCCAGAACATCGCCAACACCGAGGACGACCCCTTCGTGCAGGCGTTCGGCAACGATCGCGTCCGCGTGACGCCGATCTCCGAGACGGCCGAGATCGGCATGGCGGTCGGCGCCGCGATGGCCGGCTACCGGCCCGTGGTCGAGCTGTACATGGCCGAGTTCATGCTCGTCGCGATGGACCAGGTCGTGAACGAGGCGAATCGGTTCCACTACATGACCGGCGGCCAGGTCAAGGTGCCGGTCGTGCTCAAGGCGGGCTACGGGTTCACCGCCGGCTGGGCCGGCCAGCACACGGGCTCGATCTACGGCATGTTCATGGGCGTGCCGGGCCTCAAGGTCGCGATTCCGGCGACTGCGGCCGATGCCAAGGGACTGATGACGGCCTCGATCCGCGACGACAACCCCGTCGTCTTCTTCCACCACTACCTGCTGACGCTCGAGCACGGCGAGGTGCCCGAGGGCGAGCACGTCGTCCCGCTCGGCGAGGCGGTCGTGCGGCGCGAGGGCAGCGACGTCACGATCGTCGCGCTCGGCTGGCTGCTCGGCAAGGCGCTCGCCGCCGCGGAGCAGCTCGCGGCCGAGGGCGTCGGCGCCGAGGTGATCGACCCGCGGACGCTCGCCCCGCTCGACATGGACACGATCCTCGCGTCGGTTGCCAAGACGGGCCGCCTCGTCGTCGTCGACCAGTCGACGCGGCACGGCTCGGCGGCGGCGGTGATCGCGGCCGAGGTCGCGGCCGAGGGCTTCGGGTCGCTGAAGGCGCCGATCAAGCTCGTGACCGCGCTCGACGCGACGATTCCGTACAGCGCGCCGATGGAGGAGTATCTCCTGCCGAACGAGGCGCGGATCGTCGAGGCCGTCCAGCAGGTGCTCGGCTCGGCACCGGTTCCCGCCTAGCGGCCGCGGTGGACCCGGCGCACGATACCGCGACGCCGTTCCGGTTCTACGACAACCGGCAGAAGTACCTCGCGTTCATCAACACCTGCAACGAGAAGCAGGTGATCGCCGCCAAGGCGGCGGCAGAGATCGTCAAGGTGCGGCCGCGGCCGCCGGCGCTCAGGATCTTCGACGCCGGGGTCGGCGACGCCACTGTTCTGGCGCGACTGCTGCGGACGGTCCACCGGGAGTTCCCGACCGTGCCGCTCCTGGTCGTCGGCAAGGAGATCAGCCTCGAGGACGTGCGGCTCGCGCTCGACAAGCTGCCCGACCGCTTCCACGAGCACCCGCACACGGTGATCGCGATCACGAACCTGAAGTACGCGGACGCGCCGCTCTTGCGGCCGAGCAATCCCGACGAGGCGGCGCGGCTCGGCTGGCACGTCGCAGCGCTCGAAGGCACCTCTGCCTCCGAGTACTACGAGCAGATCGAGGCGCTGGCTCCGATCCTCGCCGAGGGCTGGCGGACGAAGCCGAGCCCGGGGACCGGCAACCCGATCGTCGTGCAGCCCTCGGTCCTCGTCCTCTACCGCAAGGACCACGAGTTCCTGCTCGACTCGGTGATCCCCCGTCCCGGCGCGAGCCGGCGTGAGTACGACTTCATCCTCGCCTCCCAACCCTGGCGGGCGAGCATGTCCGCGACGTTCAAGGCGGAGAAGATCCTCGCTCCGCTCGCCAGGAGCCTCGCGCCGCACGGGCGGCTGCTCACGATCCAGTCCTGGGGGCGGGATCCGGCCCTCGAGGTCGTCCAGCGGCTCTGGCCGGACGAGAACCCGTTCCAGATCGACCGCCACGCGCTTCTGGACGCGCTGCGCGCCGAGCTCGGCCCCGACGCGGGCGGCTTCGACCTGACCGCGCCCGGCGACCACGAAGCGGTCTTCCGCTACCGGATGCACACGCTGCCGTCGGAGATCGGCGACCGGATCGGCACCTCGACCCTGCTCGCTGCCTGGAACGCCGTGATCTACGTGAACCAGATCGAGGACGAGAAGCTGGAACAGGTGATGCGCGACGGCTCGTACCTCGAGGCGATGCAGGAGGTCCTCAACGAGCACGGCGGCCTCTGGTTCAACGACGAGGCCTTCGTCGTCACGCGGAACGGGGCCTGAGCTCTAGCCGACCGCGTCCGCGAGCGCGGCGAGCACGGGCTCGTACTCGGGCTCGTGCGTGATCTCGGGGACGACCTGCGCGTAGGTGACGGTGCCGGCGGCGTCGAGCACGAAGATCGCGCGGCAGAGAAGCTGGCTCTCCTCGACCAGCACGCCCCAGTTCGTCCCGAACGAGCGGGTCTTCCAGTCAGAGAGTGTCTTCATCGTCGCGACGCCCTCGGCGCCGCACCAGCGCGCCTGCGCAAAGGGCAGGTCGAGGCTGATCGTGTACGCGGCGACCGCGTCGCCGAAGTCAGCCAGCCGATGGTTCAGCGTCACGGTCTCCTTCGAGCAGACGGGGGTGTCGAGCGAGGGGACGGCGCTGAGCAGCCGCGGCTTGGCCGGGAGGTCGGCGAGCGTGACCGGGACGAGCCCCGTCTCGGGCGTGAAGCTGTGGACGGTGAAGTCCCGCGCGGGCTCGCCCGCCTGCGGCGGCACGCCCACGAGGTGCACGGGCTTGCCGAAACGGAGGAGCTCGGTCATCGCGGGAGTGTAGAAGCTGGGCGCACGATTGTTTTCTCTTACTGAACACCTGTTGTAGGCTCGTACCCATGAGCATTCTCGGAAACCGTGTCCTCCGGAAAGAGGACTCCCGCTTCCTCCTCGGCCGCGGTGACTACATCGACAACAAAGAACTCGAGGGCGCAGCGACGGTCACGTTCGTGCGCTCGCTGCTCGCGCACGCGCGCATCGACGCGATCGACGCCTCGGCGGCCGAGGCGCTGCCGGGCGTGCAGGTGCTGACCGGCTCGGACGTCGACGTGGGCCCGTGGGGGCCACCGCCGCTTCCCGGCCTGGAGATGGGGATGGGTCGGCCGCTCGTGGCCAAGGACGTCGTCCGCTTCGTGGGGGACATCGTCGCGATCGTCGTCGCCGACGACGCTGCGGACGGCGCCGACGCAGCCGAGCTCGTGTCCGTCGACTACGACGCCCTGCCGGTGGTCGTGACGCCGGAGGACGCCGCGAAGGACGAGACGCTGCTCTTCCCCGAGGTCGGCTCGAATATCGCCGCACGCGCCGGCTCGCCGGACTTCGACGAGAGCCTCTTCGAGGGCTGCGACGCAGTCGTGTCGGGCACGCTCCTCAGCCAGCGGATGGCGCCGTGCCCGCTCGAGCCCCGGTCGGCGGCGGCGGAGGTGGGCGAGGACGGTCGTATCACCGCCTGGCTCTCGACGCAGACGCCGCACCAGGACCGCTTCGGGCTCGCCGCGATGCTGGGCGTCGATCCGGGACAGGTACGTGTGGTCGCTCCCGACGTCGGCGGCGGATTCGGCGCGAAGATGCTCAGCGTCGAGGAGATCCTCGTCGCCTGGCTCGCTCGTCGGCTCGGCCGGCCCGTCCGCTGGACGGAGTCGCGCAGCGAGAGCATGGTCGCGCTCGGACAGGGCCGCGCCCAGCACGTGCGTTACACGCTCGGCGGCACGCGCGACGGCAAGGTGCTCGCCTACCGCCTGGAGGCACTCCAGGACGCCGGCGCGTACCCCGCTCTCGGCGCCTTCCTGCCGCACCTGACGCACCTGATGGCGAGCGGCGTGTACGCGATCCCGCACATCGAGTTCTCGAGCGTCTCGGTGGTGACGAACACGACGCCGACGACGGCCTTCCGCGGAGCCGGCCGCCCGGAGGCGACGCAGACGATCGAGCGTGCTCTCGACGCCTTCGCCGCCGAGATCGGCCTGGATCCCGCCGAGGTCAGGCGGACGAACTTCATCGGGGACGACGGGTTCCCGCACACGACGGCGTCGGGAGCGACGTACGACTCGGGCGACTACGCGGGCGCGCTCGACCTCGCGCTCCGGGCGGCCGGCTACGAGGAGCTGCGTGCGGAGCAGCGCCGGCGCCGCGACGAGGGCGGGGCAAAGCAGCTCGGGATCGGCGTCAGCTCATATGTCGAGGTGACGAACGGGATCAACGAGACCGAGTTCGGGGACGTGGAGATCACGCCCGACGGCGGCGCGATCGTCCGCACCGGGTCGTTCTCCCACGGGCAGGGCCACGAGACGACGTTCGCGATGATCGCCGCCGAGCGGCTCGGGCTCCCGATCGAGAAGGTCACGGTCGTCAAGGGCGACACGGACGACATCGCCAAGGGCACCGGCACCTACGGCTCGAAGTCGACGCAGATCGGCGGTATGGCCGCGGCGCTCGCGGCCGAGACGGTCGTCGAGCAGGCGAAGGCGCTGGCGGCTGACTACCTCGAGGCGAACGTGACCGACGTCGTGCTCGACGACGTGCACGGCCGCTTCCACGTCGTCGGTGCGCCCGAGCCGACCATCTCCTGGGCCGAGCTCGCCTCGCGGGCGACGGGCGACGGCAGGCTCGCCGAGCTGAAGGCGGACCACGAGTTCCAGGCCAGCCCGACGTTCCCGTTCGGCTCGCATGTCGCCGTCGTCGAGGTCGACGTCGAGACGGGCGCGGTCGAGTTGCTCCGCCTCGTCGCCGTGGACGACGCCGGGACGCTGATCAACCCGCTCCTCGCCGAGGGCCAGGTGCACGGCGGCGTCGCCACCGGCGTCGGCCAGGCGCTCTACGAGGAGGTTCGCTACGACGGCGAGGGCAATCCGCTCATGGACACGTTCGCCGGCTACCAGTTCGCATCCGCCGCCGAGCTCCCGTCGTTCGAGGTGATCGAGATGGAGACGCCGACGCCGGTGAACGCGCTCGGCGCCAAGGGCATCGGCGAGTCGGGCACGATCGGCTCGACGCCCGCCGTCCACGGCGCCGTGCTCGACGCGCTCGCGCCGTACGGCGTGACGCACATCGACATGCCCGCGAACGGCGAGAACGTGTGGCGAGCGCTGCGCGAGGCGAGTGGATGAGTCCGGTCGTCGCGTTGCTCGGCCTCGGCGAGGCCGGAAGCCGCCTCGCCGCCGACCTCGCGGCCGCTGACGCCGACGTTCGCGGCTACGACCCCGACGAGACGGCCGGTGCCGACCTTTCGGGTCGAGCGCCGGACGCGGAGGCAGCCGTCGCGGACGCGGACATCGTCCTCAGCGTCAACTCGGGCCGCGCCGCGCGGGCCGCAGCGTCGACGGTGCTCTCTGCCCTGTCGCCCGGCGTGCTCTACGCCGACCTCAACACCGCGCCGCCGGCACTGAAGCGCGAGCTGGCGGCGCTCGTCGAGGTCGCCGGCGTGCGGTTCGTGGACGTCGCACTGCTCGGCCCTGTTCCGGCGCGGGGCCTCGGAACGCCGGCCCTCGCCTCCGGGGAGGGGGCGCAGGCGTTTGCCGACACGCTCGGGCCGCTCGGGATGCCGGTCGACGTCGTCTCGGAGACCGCCGGGGACGCGGCCACGCTGAAGCTGCTGCGCTCCGTGTTCATGAAGGGTCTCGCCGCCGCAGCGATCGAGAGTCTCGACGCGGCCGACGCCGCCGGCGAGGCCGAGTGGCTGCGGGGCGAGATCGCGGAGGTGATCGGCGAGCCGTTCCTCGATCGCCTCCTCGACGGCAGCCGCCGGCATGCGGCGCGGCGCGTCGACGAGATGGAGGCGGCGCAGGCGCTTCTCGCCGAGCTCGGCATCGAGCCGCGCATCGCTGCGGCGACTGCCGAGCTCCTCTCCGACCTGGCGAAAGCTCCTGCCCGGTGACGGACGGGCAGCCCAGCGAGCGCGCCCGTGGGCTCGTCCGCGGCGCGTACGACCTGCACGTCCACGTCGCCCCCGACGTCCCTGCGCGGCGCATCGACGACGTCGCCCTTGCTCATCGCTGCGCAGAGGTCGGGCTCGCCGGCTTCGGCCTGAAGTCGCACTACACGTCGACGGCAGAGCGCGCCCAGATCGTCTCCGCGGTCGTCCCGGGCGTGCGCGCGGTCGGGACGATCACGCTGAACTGGGCGGTCGGCGGGATGAACCCGCTCGCGGTCGAGATCGCCGCCCGGGAGGGCGCGAGGATCGTCTGGATGCCCACGGTCGACTCGCCCGCCGAGACGGCCGGCCGCACCGAGCCCAAGCCGGGGGACAAGGTGCCGCTCTGGGCGAAGCTCCAGCACCAGCTGCGCGGGCTCGGGTTCAGCGTCGAGGCGGTCGAGGTCACCGGCGACGACGGGCAGCTCCTGGCCGAGACCCGGCTCGTACTGCAGACGATCGCACGCCACGATCTGATCCTCGCCACCGCCCACCTCGGCCGCGACGACACCTTCGCGGTCGTCGACGGGGCGTTCGAGGCGGGCGTGAAGACCGTCGTCGTCACGCACCCGGAGTTCACGTGCCAGAACTTCTCGATCGAGGATCAGGTCGCGCTCGCCGACAGGGGCTGCCTGATCGAGCGCTGCCTGACCACGCCCCACAGCGGCAAGACGACCTACGAGCACGTCTTCGACGGCGTCCGAGCGGTCGGCGTCGAGCGCAACTTCTTCTCGAGCGACTGCGGCAACCCCGACTACCCGCCGGTCGAGGACGGGCTGGCGATCTGGGCGGACAGGCTGCTCGAAGCCGGGTTCGCGGACGACGAGATCCGGCTGATGGTGGTCCAGAACTCGCGGAGGCTCGCCGCGTGACGAAGCTGATGGTGATCGGTGCTCATTCGGCCGACTTCGTGTGGCGTGCGGGCGGCGCAATCGCGGTGACGACGAGAGCCGGGGGCACGGCGCAGGTGCTCGCGCTGTCCTACGGCGAGCAGGGCGAGTCGGGCGAGCTCTGGAAGGAGCCCGGCATGACGGTCGAGCGCGTGAAGGAGATCCGGCACGGCGAGGCGGAGCGGGCGGCGACCGCGCTCGGTGCGACGTTCGAGTGCCTCGACCTCGGCGACTACCCGCTGATCGTGGACCGCGAGGGCCTGACCGCGATCGCCGCGAAGATCCGCGAGTCCGCGCCCGACGTCGTGCTCACGCACACGGACAGGGACCCGTTCAACCCCGACCATGCCGAGGCGTTCTTCGCCGTCGAGAAGGCACGTGCTCTCGCGGCCGGTGCGGGAACCGCGAGCGCGTTCGGGGGGCCGTTCCAGCCGCCCGAGCTCCTGCTCTTCGAGCCGCACCAGCCGGAGCTCTGCAACTTCACGCCGACGACGTTCGTGGACATCACGCCGGTGATCGAACAGAAGCGCGCGGCGATGGACGAGATGCAGGCGCAGGCTCATCTGCACACGTACTACGGCGAGCTCGCCACGCGGCGCGGCAACCACGCGCGGCGGTCGTCCGGGAACAAGGCGGTCGAGTTCGCGGAGGCGTTCCAGCGCGTGACGCCGCAGGTGGTGAGCGCGCTGTGACGGACGTGTTCGCGGAGCTGGCCGAGCTTGGCTCGGCGACCGTGCACGAGGCGTCGGGCCGTTCGGCCGTCGTCGACCTCGCGCTGATTCAGGTCGTCCCCGGCTCGCGCGCCGCAGGCCCCGCCCGCACCGTGCGCTGCGCGCAGGGCGACAACCTGATGGTGCACGCCGCCGTCGCCGAGGCCGAGCCCGGCGAGGTGCTGGTGCTGACGATGCCCGAGCCGGTGCCGGTGGCCGTCGTCGGCGACCTGCTCGCGACGCAGGCGCAGGGGCGGGGCGTGGCGGCGCTGCTCGTCGACGCGGCCGTTCGCGACATCGAGGAGCTGCGCGAGCTCGGTCTGCCGATCTGGGCGCGCTACGTTCGCGTGCGCGGGGCCGAGAAGCGGGTGCCGGGCACGATCGGCGAGCCGGTCGTCGTCGGCGGCGCCGAGATCCGCCAGGGTGACGCCGTCGTGCTCGACGCGGACGGCGCCGTCGTCGTCCCGCGCGAGCGCGTGGACGAGGTGCTCGCCGCCGCGCGCGACCGGGCCGAGCGCGAGGTGACGAAGCGCGCGCAGCTCCGGGACGGCGCGCTCTCCTACGACCTCGACGGCTTGCGAAAGCTCGTCGAGCCGTGACCGAGCCGCCTTCACGACGTGGCCCGGATCGGCCACGCGGAGCTCCTGACGCCGAAGCCGGAGGAGAGCCTGCGTTTCTTCGTCGACGTCCTCGGGATGGAGGAGGACGCGCGCGACGGGCAGTCGGTCTTCCTGCGCGGCTGGGGCGACTACCTCCGCTACAGCCTCAAGCTGACCGAGTCCGAGCAGGCCGGGCTCGGCCACGTCGCGCTCCGCGCGTGGAGCCCGGAAGCGCTCGAGCGCCGTGTGGCCGCGATCGAGGCGAGCGGCCGCGGCCTCGGCTGGATCGACGGCGACGTCGGTCACGGGCCGGCCTACCGCTTCACCGACCCTGACGGTCACGTCTTCGAGCTCTACTACGAGGCCGAGCGCTACGAAGCGCCGGAGCACCTGCGGGCGGCTTGGCGGAACCAGCCGCAGCGTTACGTCGGCAGGGGTGCGGCCGTGAAGCGGCTCGACCACGTCAACGTGCTCGCCGCGGACGTCCGCGCGAACCGCGAGTTCGCGCAGGAGCTGCTCGGCTACCGCCTGTACGAGCGGATCGAGCGCGACGACGGCTCCGAGTCGGGCGCGTGGCTCAGTCTCTCGATCGCAGCCCACGAACTGATCTACGTCGCCGATGCCTACGGCGCGAACGGGCGGCTGCACCACCTGGCCTTCTGGGTCGACACGCGCGAGGAGTGCCTGCGCGCGGCCGACCTGTTCGTCGACAACGACATCTACATCGAGGCGGCGCCTTCCAAGCACGCTGTCGCCGCCGGCTTCTTCGTCTACGCCTACGAGCCCGGAGGCAACCGCGTCGAGGTCACGACGGGCGGCTACTTCGTCTACGACCCCGACTTCGAGCCGATCACGTGGACGAGCGCGGAGCGCGCGCGGGGCCAGTTCTGGGGCGTCCACACGGTCGAGAGCTTCCACACCTACGGCACACCGGACGTGACGCAGTGACGTCGCAGTTCGAGGTGCTCCCGTTCGCCCGCGCCGAGGAGGAGGCGGCCAAGCTCACGGAGCCCGTGCGGCTGACGGTGACGTGCTCGCCCGCGCACGGACTCGACCGGACGGTCGAGGTGGCGACACGGTTGGCGAGCCTCGGGCACGGCGTCACGGTGCACCTGGCGGCCCGCATGGTTCGCGACCGGGCGCACCTCGAGGCTGTCCTGGAGGCAATGGCGCAGGGGGAGATCCACGACATCTTCGTGATCGGTGGCGACGCCTCGCCCCCAGTCGGCCCCTACTCGTCGGCGGGGGAGGTGCTCTCGCTCGTCCACGAGCACAGGCACCGTCCGCGCTCGATCGGCATCGGCGGCTATCCGGAAGGCCATCCGCTGATCGACGACGCGACGCTCGCCGCGGCGTTGAAGGAGAAGAGCCCGCTCGCCGACTACGTCACGACACAGCTCTGCTTCGACCCCGACGCCCTGCTCGCGTGGGTGCGGAAGACGCGCGAGGCGGACATCGGGCTGCCGGTGCTCGCGGGTGTGCCGGGAATCGTCGACCGTGCCAAGCTGCTCGAGATCTCGATGCGCGTCGGCGTCGGGCCGTCGCTCTCGTTCCTGCGCAAGCAGGGCGGGCTCCGCGGCCTCCTGCGAATCTCCGGCGCGTCCGCCGACCGTCTCTACGACGCGCTCGCCCCGCACCTCGGCGACCCGGCCTTGAACATCGCCGGGTTCCACTACTTCACCTTCAACCGGCTGCTCGAGACCTACGAGTGGGAGCGTGGCAAGCGCGGCGCCGAAGAGGCGCCCGTGGAAGTGAAATAAGATCGTTTCCAGCAACTTTCTGACGAAAAGGAGCGCACGACGATGGCCTACAAGAGCCTCGAAGAGAAGATCGCCGCGGTCGGCAACCCCGTCGACATGGCGCGGAACTCGCAGATCGGCCCTTACGTCTACCCGAAGGTGCCCGCCGAGTTCTCGAACTGGCGCGACGAGCAGGTCGCGTGGCGCGAGACGTGCGCGCTCTTCGACCAGACGCACCATATGACCGACCTCTACCTCGAAGGGCCCGACGTGATCAGGCTTCTCTCCGACGTCGGCGTCAACAGCTTCGCGAACTTTCAGGTGAACAAGGCCAAGCAGCTCGTCGTCTGCAACCACGACGGCTACGTGATCGGCGACGGCATCCTCTTCTTCCTCGACGAGAACCGGGTCAGCCTGGTCGGGCGCCCGTCCGCCCACAACTGGGTGCAGTACCACGCGGAGACGGGCGACTACGACGTGACGCTCGAGCGCGACGAGCGCACGGCCGCCAACCCGACGGGCAAACGCAAGATCTACCGCTTCCAGGTGCAGGGCCCGACCGCGATGGAGACGCTGCAGAAGGCGACCGGCGGCTCGCTCCCCGAGATCAAGTTCTTCAACATGGGCGAGATCACGATCGCCGGTCACAAGGTGCGCGCCCTCCACCACGGCATGTCGGGCGTTCCCGGGCTCGAGCTCTTCGGGCCCTGGGACGAGTCCGAGGACGTCAGAGCCGCGATCGTCGAGGCGGGCGAGGAGTTCGGGCTGCGCCAGGTCGGATCACGCGTCTACGCCACGAACACGCTCGAGTCGGGCTGGATCCCCTGCCCGCTGCCGGCCGTGTTCACGGGCGACGAGATGAAGGCATACCGCGAGTGGCTGCCGGCGGACGGCTACGAGGGCACCGGCTCGCTCGGCGGCAGCCTCTACTCCGACGACATCGCCGACTACTACCTGACCCCGCACGATCTCGGCTACTGGCCGTTCGTGAAGTTCGACCACGATTTCGTGGGTCGCGAGGCGCTCGAGGCGATGGGCGACGAGCCGAAGCGGCGCAAGGTCACGCTGGCCTGGAACGGCGAGGACGTCGCCCGGGCGATGGGCTCGCTGTTCGAGAAGGGCGACGCGGCCAAGTACATCGACCTGCCGCTTTCGAACTACTCGACCTGGCCGAACGACAAGGTGATCGGCGAGGGCGGCGTGGTCGGCGTGTCCACGTTCTCCGGCTACAGCTACAACGAGCGCTCGATGCTCTCGCTCGCGGTCGTCGACGCGGACGTCGAGATCGGCGCCGAGCTGATCCTCGTCTGGGGCGAGGAGAACGGCGGCTCGGCCAAGCCGGTCGTGGAGCGCCATGCGCAGGCCGAGATCCGCGCCGTCGTCAGCCCGTGCCCGTACGGCGAGGTCGCGCGGACGTCGTATGCCGAAGGCTGGCGCACGAAAGCCGGCGTCTCCTGAGCACCGCGACGTAGTCAGCGCCGCGAGGTGCCGCGCGCCGAGGCGTGCGGCACCTCGGCGGCCGTCCGCGCTCCCGCCGGCGGCGCCGGAGGCCGTAGGATCGCGACCATCGAGGCATCCGGTCGATGAGCACCATGGGCGGGTCGAGCCGCGGGGCCCGCGTGACCGCCGTCGTGCGGCAGCATCCGCGCGTCACGGCCGCGCTCGGCCTCCTCGCGGTCTGGGGCGGCGTGGCCGCCTGGCTCGCGGCCGACTTCAGCGGCCGCGTCCGCGACTGGGCCGTGATGACGGACGAGATGCTCTACACCAAGCTCGCCGTCTCCGTGGCCGACACCGGGTCGCCGGTCCCGCGGGTGCACGACCACGTCGTCGGCGTCCTCAACCAGCTCTACCCGCTCCTGATCGCGCCCTTCTTCGCAGGCTTCGACTTCCCGACCGCCTTCCACGCCGCGCACGTCTTCAACGCGCCGCTGATGGCAAGCGCCTGCATCCCGGCGTACCTGATCGCCCGGCAGCTCGTCGGCCGCCCGGCGGCGCTGGCCGTTGCGCTGCTGTCCGTGACCGTGCCGTGGATCGTGCTCACGGGCGTGCTGATGACGGAGCCCGCCGCCTATCCGGCCTTCCTGTGGGCGGTGCTCGCCTGCCTGCACGCGATTCGCCGGCCGGGCCGGCAAGCAGACGTCCTCGCCGTCCTCGGGCTCGTGCTCGCCGTGCTGGCGCGGACACAGTTCGTCGTGCTCGCCGTCGTGCTCCCGATCGCGATCCTCGCCGACTCCCTCTTCGCCGCCCCCAGGCCTCGTCCGGCGCGACACCGGCTCCTGGAGGCGGGCTCGGCGTCAGTGAGGCAGCATCGCGTGCTGACGGTCGCGTACCTGGCCGCCGGCGGGATCGCGCTCGGCGTCGCGATCGCCGGCTCTCTCGGCGACGCCCTCGGCGTCTACTCGACGACGTTGCACGGATCGATCCTCCCGTCGGGCGTCTGGCGGGAGGCGGCGACGCACCTCGACGCCGTCGCCGTCGGCTGTGGCGTCGTGCCCCTTCTCCTCGGCGGCGGCTGGATGCTGGCGGCCGCGGCGCGACCTCGCGAGCGCGAGCAGTTCTCCTTCGCCGTCTTCAGCCTGCTCACGATCGTGGCGCTCACGGTCGAGACGGCGTCCTTCGACCTGCGCTTCGGCGGCCAGATCGTCCGCGACCGGTATCTCTTCTACGTCGTACCACTCCTCCTCGCCGGTACGGCAGCGGCGCTGCGCGTCCGCCCGTCGCGGCCGCTCCTGGTCGGGACGGCGGCCACGACCGTGTTCTTCGTCGTCACCGTACGCTGGCTCGACTTCCCGACCTCGACCGCCTTCTGGGTCGACTCGCCGGAGCGCATCCTCAACGGGACGCTCGCCGACCAGTCGGGCTCCCTCAGCACCGCCGCCTTCGTCGCGCTCGCCGGCGGTCTGCTCGGGCTCGTGGTCGTCGCCGCCCTCGTCGTCGTCCCGCGACGCGTGCTCGGAGTGGCCGTGGTCGTGCTCCTCCTGGCCTTCACCGTGCTGGCCACGCGCAAGGAGATCGACGCCGTCGCCGCCGGGAACTCGTCGAGCGGACGGGCGTTCACCGGCCCGCCCGGCCGCGTGCTGAACTGGGTCGACACCGTGCTGCCGGGCGACGGCCGCGCGGCCATGATCCCGTTCCCGAACTCGTCGCAGTTCGCCCTCGACGCGCTGCTGTGGTGGGACGTCGAGTTCTGGAACCGCACGGTCGGGGAGACGCTCGTCGCCTCGAATCAGGACTTCTCGTACGCGCCGTTTCCGAACCGCCCGCTCCGCCCGAGCTGGTCGACGGGTGCCGTGCCTGGCACGGCGAACGCGCCGCCGTTCGTCGTCTTCTCGCCGAGCGACGCGCGCTTCCGGCTCGCGGGCGCTCGCCACGCTGAGAACCTCGGCCTGCGCGTGATCCTCGCGGAGCGTCCCTACCGGGTCGACTGGATGACGCGCGGCCTCGACGTCGACGGCTGGCAGCGTCCTGACAGGCCCGCGACGCTCAGGCTCTTCTCCCGACTCGACCGGGCCGAGCTCGTGCACGTCGACATCACGCTCGACGCACCGCCGGGGGCGCCCGCCCGCTATGCGATCGAGGGCGGCACCGAACGGCGCGCGGGGCGACTCGCGGCCGGCTCGGCGGAGACGGAGACGATCGACGTCTGCGTGCCGGCACGCTCCCATGCCGACGTCACGCTCACGAGCACCAGTTCGGCGCGCATCCCCGGAGCACCGCTTTCCTTCGCCGTCGGAGCCGCGCGGCCGGCCGGAGCGCGCGTCGGGCCGATCGAGTCGGCGCTCACGAACCGCCCCTGCTGAGGCACGGGCGGCTCGCCCTCGGCCCGGCTCAGCCGGCGAGCTCGTCCAGGGCGGCGACGAGCTCGTCCGTCCTGGACAGGTGCGGGGCGTGGTCGGTGTCGAGCTCGACCACGCTCGTGCACGGGTGCTCGGCGATCATGCGCCGCTGGAGGGCGGGCATGATGCAACGGTCCTGCTCGGTGAGGATGTAGGAACGCGGGATCTTCGCCAGCACGGCGTCGTCGGCCGCCACGGGTGTGGCGAAGACCGCGACCGCCTGCGGGCGCCGCCGCGTTGCGGCCCACTCCACCTGCTCCTGCGTGCAGCAGTTGTAGATCGCAGCGGCGGTCGCGTCGTCGGGGAGCGTGGCCAGCGGCGGGTCGCCCTCGATGACGATGTTCGCCTGGATCATGTCGCCCTCGCCCTCGGGCAGCCGGCTCAGGTCGACCAGGCTCTGGCCGTTCGAGGGCATGAAAGAGGCGACGAAGATCAGCGACGCGACTCGCTCCGGGCAGTTCGCGGCTGCCTGCGTCACGACCACGCCGCCCATGCTGTAGCCGACGAGCACGGCCGGCTCGGGCCGCTGGGCCAGCACCGAGCAGACCCGGTCGGCGCACGCGGCGAGCGTGATCTCCTCGACCGGCGTCCGGTCCTCGCCGCCGCCGGGGAGGTCGAACGTCTCGACCGTGTGGCCGAGCGCCTCGAGCTGTTCCACGATCGGCTCCCACGTCCAGGCACCGCCGAACGCACCGTGGACGAGGACGAAGCGGGCCATCGTGGCGCGATTATCTCACGGGAGGGTCAGTACGAGCTTGCCCTGCGTGCGCCCGGTCTCCCCGAGCTCGTGCGCCTTCGCGGCCTCCGCGAGCGGGAACGTGCGCTCGACGTGCGCGCGAAGCGCACCAGTCGCCGCGAGGTCGGCCAGCGCCTCCATCCCCTGACGGTCGGGCTCGACGAGGATGCCCGTGACGCGGACGCGCTCGCCGGCGGCCTCGCGCAGCGCGTCCAGCCCAGCGCCCGACGGGACGGCGATGAACAGCCCGCCGTCGCGCAAGGTGGCGAGCGCCCCGCCGCTCGACTCGTCGCCGACGAGGTCGAGCACGACGTCGACGTCGTGGACGCGGTCCTCGACGCGCTCGCTCGTGTAGTCGACCGCGTCGTCCGCGCCGAGCTCGGCCAGGAACGCGTGCTTGGCCGCGCGCGCCGTTCCGATCACGTACGCGCCGCGCGCCTTGGCGATCTGCACGGCCAGGTGCCCGACGCCGCCTGCAGCGGCGAGGATCAGCACGCGCGAGCCGGGCCCGACGTCGGCAGTGTCGACGAGCGCCTGCCAGGCAGTCAGCCCGGCGAGCGGCAGCGCCGCCGCCTCGACGTCTCCGATCTCCTCCGGAGTCCGCGCGAGCTGCCGTGACGGCGACGTGACCTCCTCGGCGTAGGCTGCCGCCTCGCGCGGAAAGCGCGGCATGCCGAAGACCCGGTCGCCGCGCTCGAAGCGCGTCACGCCGCGCCCGACCTCCTCGACGACGCCCGCCACGTCCCAACCGACCGTGAACGGCGGCGAGCCGAGGAAGCCGCCGCGGATCCGCGTCTTCCAGTCGACCGGGTTGACGCCCGCCGCCGCGACGCGAACGAGCACCTCCGTGGGCGCCGGCTCGGGCCGGGGGACGTCGACGAGCTCGAGTACCTCCGGGCCGCCGAGTGCCTGCTGGCGTATGGCGCGCATCGAAACGCGAATATCATCAGGTCTGTCGTGTCCGCGCCGGTACACACGAGCTCGGCCTTCCCGAGTCCGTACGAGATCGCGACTCCGCCCGGCTGCGAGGGGTGGGAGGAGATGTACCCGTACTACGCGCTCTTCGCCGAGGCCCGGCGGGACGTGGACGAGGGCCGGTTCTGGTTCTGGAACTCGATGCACTTCCCGGTGCCGATGCCTGCGTTCGACGTCGCGTGCATCGACGCGCCTTACCAGGCGGTCGGGTCGTGGCAGAACCGCGTCTTCGCGGTGCCGCCGGCGATGGGCATCGACTACCGCATCGTCAACGGCTACGTCTATATCTCCGGCAACCCGGTCACCGATCCCGCGAAGGTGGCGGAGCGCGCCGAGTTCTTCCAGCGGCGGGCCGCGTACTACTACGAGAACTGGGACGAGCTGTACGCGAAGTGGAAGCAGAAGATGGAAGCGCTGATCGCCGAGATCACCGACCTCCGCGTGCCCGACCTGCCCGAGTACGAGCCCGACGAGGTGATGTTCGACGACGACCGCAACACGGCGTTCTACGAGGTGCTCGACGCCTACGCGCGCACGCTGCGCTGCGGCGACCTGATGTGGCAGCACCACTTCGAGTTCCTGCTCCTCGGCTACGGCGCCTACGCCACGTTCTCCGAGTTCTGCAAGAGCGTCCTGCCCGACATCCCCGACCAGCACATCGCGCAGATGGTCGCCGGCATCGACGTGCTCCTCTGGCGGCCGGGCGCGGAGCTTCGCCGCCTCGCGCAACTCGCGATCGACAGCGGCGTCGACGGCGCCTTCGAGGACGGCCGCTCGCCGTCCGAGATCGACGCCGAGCTGGAGCAGAGCGAGGCGGGCCGGCGCTGGCTCGAGGCGCTCGAGGAGATCAAGGACCCCTGGTTCAACATGGCGACGGGCGACGGGCTCTACCACTTCTACGGGAGCTGGTACGACGACCCGAGCATCCCCTACGCATCCGTGGCCGGCCATGTCCAGGCGCTGCAGGCGGGTGAGCTCGTCGAGCGGCCGACCGAGGAGATCACCCGCGAGCGCGACCGGCTCGCGGAGGAGTACGGCGCCCTCCTCGACGAGGACGCGCGCGCGACGTTCACCGAGCTGCTCGGGCTCTCGCGCACGGTCTTCCCCTACGTCGAGGAGCACAAGTTCTACTGCGACTACTGGTTCCTGACGCGCTGGTGGAACAAGCTGCGCGAGTTCGGCGTGCTGCTCGCAAAGCACGGCTTCCTGGAGGACCGCGAGGATCTCTTCCACTTGTCGCGCCACGAGGTCTCGACCGCGCTCGACGAGCTGCTCCTGACCTGGGCGACCGGCGGACAGCCGCTCGGCCCGGCGCACTGGCCGCCCATCGTCGCGCGGCGCAAGGAGCTCCTCGAGCGGCTTGCCGGCTGGGCGCCGCCACCCGCGATCGGCGTTACGCCCGAGTCGATCACGGACCCGATGGTGATCATGCTCTGGGGCGTCACTACGGAGCGTGTCCGGCAGTGGTCGAGCGCAGACGCCGACGCATCTCGCCTCACGGGCGCCGCTGCGTCGCCGGGGGTAGTCGAGGGGCCGGCGCGGGTCGTGGTCGGCGTCGAGGAGATCGCCGACGTGCGCGACGGCGACATCCTCGTCTGCCCGATCACCTCGCCGGCGTGGGCGCCGATCTTCCCGAAGATCCGGGCCGTCGTGACGGACATCGGCGGCGTCATGTCGCACGCCGCGATCGTCTGCCGCGAGTACGGGCTGCCGGCGGTGGTCGGCACGGGTCGGGCGACCGCGGAGATCAAGACGGGTCAGGCGATCCGTGTCGACGGCTCGACCGGCGTCGTGACGATCCTCGACGCGTGACACAGTACACCCGCTCGCTCGCGGACCTGCGGCGGACGGACGCCGGGGACTTCGGCGGGAAGAGCGCCAACCTGGGGGAGCTGCTCGCGGCCGGGATCCCCGTCCCGACGGGGTTCGCTCTCAGCGCGGCGACCTACCGCGAGTTCGTCCGCGCCACCGGGCTGGAAGGGACGATCGCCGCGGCGCTCTCCCGCTCCCCGGACGACGCCTCGAAGACCATCGGCGAGGCGATGCGGTTTGCGCCGCTGTCGGAGGGCGTTCGGGAAGAGCTCGCGCAGCGCTACGAGGAGCTGGGCGAGCCCGCCGTCGCCGTCCGCTCGAGCGCGCTCGGCGAGGACGGCCACGACGCGAGCCACGCGGGCCAGCAGGACAGCTTCCTCTGGGTGCGTGGGATCGAGCACGTCTGCGACGCCGTGCGCGACTGCTGGGTCAGTCTCTACACGGCGCGCGCGATCGACTACCGGAGGAGGCTGGGCGCGGAGGAGGAGGCGATGGGCGTGACCGTCCAGCGGATGGTGGACGCCGAGGTGTCGGGCGTGCTGTTCACGTGCAACCCCGTCAGCGGCGATCCGAGCATGGTGGCCGTGAACGCGAGCTGGGGGCTCGGCGTCGCGGTCGTCGGCGGTGAGACGACGCCCGACGACTTCCTCGTCAGCAAGATCACAGGCGAGGTCGTCCGCCGGACGGTGAGCACGAAGGACGTCGAGTACGTGCCGGACGCGGCCGGTCGCGGCACCGTGCGGCTGGAGGTTCCGGCCGACCGCCGCGACGAGCCATGCCTGGACGAGGCGCAGCTGGCGGCGCTCGTCGACCTCGGCCGCCGGGTCGAGCGTCATTTCGGCTCGCATCAGGACGTCGAGTGGGCGATCGCGCGCGGAACGCCGATGCCGGAGGCCCTCGTCGTCCTCCAGGCGCGGCCCGTGACCACGAAGCCGGAGGTTCCGAAGCTCTCCGGCTCCGCGTTGTCGCTCGTGATGACCACGTTCGGCGCGGCGAACGAGACCCCGCCCGGCGCCTGAGATGCCGCTCACCGACGACGACGTCCGCGAGATCCTGCGGCTGATCGACGAGTCCGGCGACCTGCGCGAGCTCAGGGTCGAGACGGGAGAGATCTCGCTCTACGTGCTGCGCGGAGAGACGTCTGCCCTCGAGGAGCCGGCCGCGGCCGTGCCGTCGCCGTCGCCGGACGGCGTCGTTACCGTCTCGGCCCCGATGCTCGGCACCTTCTACCGCGCCGAGGCGCCCGGGGCGACGCCGTTCGTGGACGTGGGCGCCCGCGTCGAGCCGGACACCGTCGTCTGCCTGATCGAGGTGATGAAGATGATGAACTCGATCCCCGCGGGCGTCTCGGGGACGATCGTCGAGGTGGTCGCGACGAACGCCGAGCCGGTCGAGTACGGCGAGCCGCTTTTCCACGTCAGGCCGGACGAATGAGCGTCGTCGACATCGTCGACACGACGACGCGCGACGGCAACCAGAGCCTGTGGAGCGCGACCGGCATGACGACGCCGGACGTGCTCGCGATCGCGCCGACGCTCGACCGAGTCGGCTTCCACGCCTGCGACTTCTCGTCGAGCACTCACATGGCGGTCTCGGTCCGCTTCCACCGAGAGGACCCGTGGGAGCGGTTCCGCCTCGTCAGCGCCGCCATGCCCTCGACACCGCTCAGCTTCATCACGACGGGCATGCGCTTCATCTCGTGGGTGCCGGCCGACGAGGACGTGATGCGCCTCTCGTTCCGGTGCGTCGTCCGCAACGGGATCCGGCGCTTCCAGATCGCCGATCCGTCGAACGATCCCGGTCGGCTCCGGCGGCTGGCCCGGATGGCGCGAGAGGAAGGTGTCGAGGAGATCGTGATCGGGCTGACCTACTCGGTCAGCGAGGTGCACACGCACGAGTACTTCGCGGAGCGGGCCGCCGCGCTCGCGGACTGCGCCGAGATGGATCGCCTCTACCTCAAGGATCCGGGCGGTCTGCTCACCCAGAGCGCGGTGCGGGAGCTGGCGCCCCACTTCCTGCGTGCGGCGGGTGCGCGAACGGTCGAGCTGCACAGCCACTGCACGATCGGCCTCGCTCCGTTCGTGTACATGGAGGGCCTGCGGGCCGGGTTCGAGGTGCTGCACACGGCCGTCGAGCCGCTCGCGCGCGGCACATCCAACCCGGCGGCCGAGACGACGCTCCGCGACCTCGAGGCCGAGGGCTTCTCCCACCGGCTTGATCTCGACGCGGTGGCGGCGGTCTCGGAGCACTTCCGCGAGCTGGCCCGGGACCGGGGCCTGGCGGTGGGGGAGCCGCAGGAGTTCGACGCGACCTACTACCACCACCAGCTCGCGGGCGGGATGGTCTCGACGACCCGGCGGATGCTGGAGGAATTGCGCCGGCCCGAGCTCTTCGCGGCCGTGCTCGAGGAGGTGGGCCGCGTCCGGGCAGAGATGGGCTATCCGATCATCGTCACGCCCGTCTCGCAGCTCGTGGCCACGCAGGCCGTCCGGAACGTGATCGACGGCGAGCGCTGGTCGACCGTCTCCGACGAGACGGTGCGCTATTTCCTCGGCCATTACGGCGAGCCGGCGGCCCCCGTGGACGCGGACGTGGCCGAGCGCGTGCTCTCCCGTCCGCGCACCGAGGAGCTGCGCAAGCTCGAGCCGCTGCACCTCGAGGGCGCACGCGAGCGCTTCGGCACGCGGATCTCGGACGAGGAACTGCTGCTCAGGCTGACGATGCCGGAGGAGCAGGTGGACGCGATGCTGGCCTCCAGGCCAGGCGACGAGCCGCCGAGGCGGGCGGCGGGATCCGGGCGGGCGCCGGTCGTGACCCTGCTGCAGGAGGTCGCGAAGCGCCGCGAGATCACGCAAGTGCGAGTGCGGAAGGGCGACGAGCTCGTGGAGTGGCGCCGTGCGCCTTGAGAACGTGCGCTTCGACCGGGTCCGGGCCTTCGTGCTCGACATCGACGGGACGCTCGTCCACCGGGCGGGCGCCGTCGTTCACGTCCAGCCGGGGGCCTGCGACGTGTTGGAGCGGATCCTCGCCTCGGGTCGGCGCTTCGTCCTGTTCACGAACGGCAGTCACGCATCGCCCGCGACGTTTGCGGCCGGGCTGCGCGAGGTCGGCCTGCCCGTCGAGGACGACGACGTCCTCACGCCGCTCGACAGCGTCCAGCTCTACCTGAGGGCGCGCTGTCCCGGCGGCCCTCTGCTGCTGTTCGCCGACGACGCGGCGCGGGAGTACCTCGCCGGAGCCGGCGTCACGATCCTCGACGGCGAGGGCGACCCTGCGGCCGTCTTCGTCGCGCACGCGGACACGGTCGACTTTCCCCGCCTCGAGCGCGCCGCGCGAGCCGTGCTCGGCGGCGCGCGGCTCCTGACGGCGAGCTACCAGCCGGCCTACGCCGGGGCGAACGGGCCGATCTTCAGCCGCGGCGCCATGACCGCGGCCGCGATCTCGAAGGCCACCGGCGCACGGCCGGTGATCGTCGGCAAGCCGTCGCGGGCCGCCGTGCAAGCGATCACGGAGCGGCTCGGCGTGCCGTCGGGGGAGCTGGCCGTGATCGGGGACGACCTGGGCATGGACATCGCCCTCGGCCGGCTCGGCGGCTCGCGCACGGTCCTCGTTCGCAGCGGGATCAGCGGTGCCGCCGGCCTCGATCGCGTGCCCGAGAGCCGCCGGCCGGACGCGATCGTCGACGGTGTGGCGGAGCTGCTCGACTGGTTGTGACGTCGCGCACGATCGCTGAGGCCGAGGACATAGGATTGCGCGCGTGACCCCTGCGCACACCGCGGACGAGATGATGGTCGTGTCGGCGGCGCGCCGGCTCCGGGACGGCACCGTCTGCTTCGTCGGGATCGGCCTGCCGAGCCGCGCCGCCAATCTCGCGCGCACGACGCACGCGCCCGGCTGCGTGCTGATCTACGAGAGCGGCACGATCGGCGCCAAGCCGACCACGCTCCCGCTGTCGATCGGCGACGGAGAACTGGCCGACACGGCGGACGCGGTCGTCTCCGTGCCGGAGATCTTCGCGTACTGGCTCCAGGGCAACCGGATCGACGTCGGCTTTCTGGGCGCAGCGCAGATCGACCGCTTCGGAAACCTGAACAGCACCGTGATCGGCGACTACGACGCCCCCGACGTGCGCCTGCCCGGGGCGGGCGGGGCGCCGGAGATCAGCGCGTTCTGCAAGGAGACGTTCGTCATGCTTCGCCAGACCTCGCGCACGTTCGTCGAGAAGCTCGACTTCCGGACGACGGTCGGCTTCGGGGACGGCGCCGGCTCGCGAGAGAGCCTCGGCTTCTCGGGCGCCGGCGTGACCGCGGTCGTCACCGACCTCGGCGTCCTCGAACCCGATCCCGAGACGAGCGAGCTGACGCTGACGGTGCTGCATCCCGGGGTCGACGTCGACACTGTTCGCTCCGCCACCGGCTGGGAGCTCCGCGTCGCCGACGAGGTCGTGACGGCGGAGCCGCCGACCGAGGACGAGCTGATGGGGCTGCGGGCGCTCCGCTCGGCGGCCGACAAGGCGTCCGGGGAATAGCCGCTGGCTTGGCAGCGCCCGGCGACCTGTCGCCAGGCCGCCGGAGCGCCGTTCTCCGCCTTGCCCGGTCCCCCAACGAGACGAAGAGACCGGCGGAGACGGTGCAGGAGTAAGCCGCCGGGATGAGATCGCGAAGAGTCGGCCGCAGTTAAGCGGCGTCGCCGTACACGGCGCGGCGGAGGTGCTCCTCGTGCGGCGTCGACGGCTCGGCTTCCCTGAGCGTGGCGAGCAGGAGCTGAGTGATCTCCTCGCCGAGCTCTGCATCGAGGCGGCCGCGGGCGGACGGGCGATCGGTATCGAGCGAGCGACCGATCGTCTCGCAGTCCCAGAGCAGGCGCTTGCCGCCCCGTTGCGTTGTGGATCCGCTAGTCACTGACGACGGGTCCACCATAACGCGCCCGTCCGGACGGCATCAACGGGGCCGGGCGCTCTTTGCGGCCTTTTCCTGGCGGGCTTCGTCTAGACGTCGACGAGCTTGAGATCCGGCCGTGCCGCCTCGGCTGCGCTCGCGTCGGGGGCGGCGGCCGGGCTGACGAGCCGGAGCTCGGGCCTCGGCGCGACGGGTCGCCCGGCGAGACGCCGCTCGAGGAGATCGCAGATCTCCTTCGCGCGGCGCCACTGGTCAGCCCAGTAGCGCTCGAGCTCGGCCGCGATTGCGACCAGCTCGTGTTCGCCTGTCCCATCCACCGAACGCTCTCATCGTCATTCCCGGGAAAAACTTGAGCCCCGTCCGTCCTCACAGCTACAAGCAGTCGAGTGATTGTCCTCGTGCTCACCGCCGTGGCCGCGCTCGCCGCCGGGTTCGCGATCGGCCGCCTCCGCCCCGGCAGGCGCGCGTCCCGCCGCGACCGGCACTCGCGCCTCGCCGCCGAGTCGTTTCCGAACGGCGCGCTTCTCCTCTTCGACCGGCGTCTCCGGCACACGTTCGCGGCCGGCCGCGGCCTGCGGGCGATCGGGCTCTCGGCCCGCGGTAGCGAGGGAACGACGGTTCGTGAGCTCTTCCCGGAGGAGACCTGGACCGTGCTCGAGCCCGCGTACCGAGCCGCACTCGAGGGGCGCGAATCGGCGTTCGAGCTGCCGCACGGCGACCGTGACCATCTCCACCGTGTCGTCCCGGTGCGGGACCGTGCCGGCCAGGTCGTGGCCGGCATGCTCGTCGCCCAGGACATCACCGATCGCAAGACTCGCGAGCACCGGCTCAAGCAGTGGGCGAGCCGCGACGGGCTCACCGGGCTCTGGAACCGCGAGCGGATCGTCGAGGAGCTCGACCGTGTCCTCGGCGAGGGACGGCGTCGCGAGGACCGCGCCTCGTCGCTCCTGTACGTCGACCTCGACGGCTTCAAGGCCGTCAACGACCTTCGCGGCCACGCCGCCGGGGACGAGCTCCTGCGGGCGATCGCGCGTGAGCTCGAGGGGAGCGTCCGCTTCACGGACACGGTGGCGCGGATCGGCGGGGACGAGTTCGCCGTCCTGCTCCCGGGGACGACGGCGGTGCAGGCGGGCCGCGTCGCCGAGAAGGTCTCGGCCGCGGTGTCGGCCGTGTGGCCGCCGGGCCTGGCCGGAGGCGCGAGCGTCGGCGTCGCGACCATCGAGCCGGGCGACCGCTCCGCCGCCGACGTCCTCGCTGCCGCCGACCGCGAGATGTACGCGGTCAAGCGCGCGAGACGCACCCGACGCGCGTCCTGATCCGCCCCCGCAGTTGCTAGACCGGCGCGATCGAGCGGCGGCGGGCTACGTCGACCGCAGCTTCGCGGCCGGCGTCGACGATCGATGCGCGCGCCACGTCGAGTCCCGCTGCGGCCTCCTCGAGCCGCCGCCGTTCGGGGTTCGTAAGCGCGCAGGCAAGGGCGCGGTCGAGTTCGCCGAGCCGGAGGAGGGCGACGATGAGCGCGATCCGCCGCCGCCTCGACAGGCCGGTTCGCAGAGCTGCCGACGTCAGGCTCAGCTCGCACGCCGCTTCGAGGAAGCCGACGTATGTGCACGTCCGCCGTCCGGCTCGTCCGAACATCGCTCCGCGAGACTAGACGATTGATGCCACGATCTCGCGCGCTCGGCTGCGCGGTCTGGCGTGTCTGGGCCGCTCACGCCCGGCAGAGCCCGGCGCAGCCGGGCTTCCGCAGAGCGTGAGCCTCACGTTGCGACGTCGCCGCGCCCCAGAGCAGCCAGCCGACGCCCCGAGGAGCACGACCTCGTGGCATCAACCATTAGCGCGGTCTGAGGCCCGGAGTACGATCGGGCACGTGGAGGGGACGCCCCGGCCCGTGACCTGTCGCGTCGTCCGTCACCACGGGTCGAGCGAGGTCCACTTCAGCCGCGAGACGGTCGAGAAACTCCTCGGCCAGGGCGAGTTCTTCTGGCTCGACCTCGACCGGCCGGACGAGGTCGACTTCGAGATCCTGACGGACGTCTTCGGCTTCCATGCGCTCGCCGTCGAGGACTCGGAGAACTTCGGGCAGCGCGCGAAGCTGGACGACTACGACGACTTCGTGTTCATCGTGGTGTACGGCGCGGCTCCTGACGACGACCGGCTCGTCGAGGTGCACTGCTTCTACTCGGAGCGATGCCTCGTCACGGTCCACCGCGACGACTGCCCGGCATTCGCAGAGATCCGCGAACGCTACGAGAAGCGGCAGGCGGCGATCGAGCGGCCGTCGCTCCTCCTCTACCGGCTGATCGACGGGCTCGTCGACAGCTTCTTTCCGATTCTGACCGATTTCGACGACCGCATCGACGAGCTCGAGAACGCGATCTTCGTGCGGGCCGACGACGAGCAGCTCCAGGAGATCTTCAAGATGAAGCGCCTGCTCGTCGGCATCCGCAAGGCCGTGTCGCCGCAGCGCGACACGTTCGCCCGGCTGTCCACGGGCATCGGCGACCTGCCCGGCTTCGTGGCCGAGGACGAGCGGTACTTCCGCGACGTCTACGACCACCTGATCCGGATCAGCGACCTGATCGACAGCTATCGCGACCTGCTCACGGGCGCCATGGACGTGTACCTCTCCACGGTGTCGAACCGGCTCAACGCCGTCATGAAGCAGCTGACGGTGATCGCGACGATCTTCCTCCCGCTCGCCTGGCTGACCGGCTTCTTCGGTCAGAACTTCGGCTGGATGGTGCGCACCATCGGAAGCTGGGAGAGCTTCCTCGTCTTCGGAGTCGGCATCGAGGTGCTTGCCATGGCGGTGATGCTCACCTACTTCAAGCGCAAGGGCTGGTTCTGACGCGGGGAAGACCGCGGTCTCTCCCGTGATCGGGCGTGCCGTCCGGGCGCGGCGGAACTCTGTCTGAGCCGTGTCCGGGCTCGCGACGCCGTGGTTGTTCCTGCTCTTCGGCGCGGCATCGGTCGCAACCTGGCTCGCAGGTGTCGTGCTCTCGAGGACGACGGACTCGCTCGACGTCAGGCTCGGGCTCGGCGAGGAGCTCGGCGGCATCCTGCTGCTCGCGGTCGCCGGGAGTCTGCCCGAGGTCGCGATCACGGTCTCGGCCGCGTCTCAGGGGAACCTGGATCTCGCCGCGGGCAATCTGATCGGCGGCATCGCCATCCAGACGATGGTGCTCGTGCTCTGCGACTTCGTGGCCGGGTCCGAGCGGCCGCTGACCTTCCTCGTCGGCGCGCTGACACCCGTGCTCGAGGGGATGCTGGTCGTGCTCGTCGTCTCGGGCGTGCTGATGGGTTCGCTGCTACCGACGACGACGGCGATCGGGGGCGTCGTCAGCCCGGCGTCCGTCGCCATCGTCGTCGTGTGGACAGTCGGCGTCTATGTGATCAACCGGGTACGCAAGGACCCGCGGTGGACAGTGTCGATGCCGGGCAGCCATCCCGGCCGGAGGCATCGGCGCGACCCTCACACCGAACGCCCGCACCCGTACGCACAGCGCTCGACGCGGCAGGTGGCAGGGATCTTCGGGCTTGCGTCCCTGGTCACGCTGGTGGCCGGCGTCGGGCTGGAGACGAGCGGCAACGCGCTCGCGACGCGGGCCGGGATCAACGGCGTCATCTTCGGTGCGACGGTGCTGGCGACGGCGACGGCGCTGCCGGAGATCAGCTCCGGGATCGCCGCGGTGCGGCTCGGTGACAACGCGCTCGCGATCGGCGACATCTTCGGCGGCAACGCGTTCCAGGTGTGCCTGTTCCTCGTCGCCGACCTGGTCGCCGGCTCGCCGGTGCTGCCGACCGCGGGCCGCCTGAACAGCTGGCTCGCCTCGCTCGGAGTCGGGCTGACGGCGATCTACGCCATCGGCATCGTGGGCAGGCCGTATCGCTGCGTGGCCCGCCTCGGGCCGGACTCGATCTTCGCGCTCGTGGTCTTCGCCCTCGGGGTCGCCGGCCTGCTCGTCCTGCCGCACACCTAGTCGCGCCTATCCCGACCGGGCGGCGCGGCGATTTCTGTAGGCCTTCGTGTTCGTCCGGTTGCCGCAAACCGAGGTCGCGCACCACTTGCTCGAGCCGTTCCGCGAGCGGTCGTAGAACACCCACAGGCAGACGTCGCGGTAGCACGCCTTCAGGCGCTGGAGGTTGCCGTCGAGCGACGCCTCGTGGACGATCGCGAGCAGGCGCCCGAGCGCCCCGTCGATCCCGGTCGCCGTCGGCACGAGCTGTGTCGGGGAGCCTTCCGCGATCACCAGCGTGAAACGTGCCGCAGCCGCCGCCTGCCCGAGCGGCGCGAGTGCCGACGCGTCGGCCGGCACGCCGTTGTTGGCGAGGAGGAGCACCCGGAGCGCTTCCCGTACCGCGAGCGCCGGCTCGAGATCCCCGGGGTCGAGCTGTTCCCGAGAATCGAGGACGCCGGCCCGGACGAGCGCCTCACGGAGCTCGTCGATGCCCGTCAGCTCCTCGACCACGTTCTCGCTGTCGAGCGTGTTGACGAAGAGCTGGACGGCGCGCAACGGCTCGGGCGCCTGGGCGCGACCACCGGGGTCGGGCAACATCGACAGAAGCGTACAGCCTTTGCTTCTGCTGTGCTATTTTCGGGGCGTGCCCGGGTGGTTCGAGTCTCCGCGCATGCGTCGCCGACTCGCCTGGCTCGGCGGTCTCGTCGTGGCGGCTGGAGTCGTCGTCGGCGTGATCCTCGCGATCCCGAGCCCGAAGAAGGAGAACCCCAATCCGACGGGGGCAGAAGGACCGGCGCAGACCGTGCCGCAGACCAACCTGACGTTGCATGCCCGCGACCGGCGTGAGATCGACGCGGTGCTCGCCAAGTTCATCCCGGCGGCGGTCGGGCGCAAGGACGCCCAGCGGGCATGGACGTACGCGGGCCCCGAGCTGAAGGCGTCGTCGTCGCTCGCGGAGTGGAAGAAGGGCAACTCGCCGGTGCCGTACTACCCCGTGCGCGAGAGGACGTTCACGGGGTGGCCGACCAAGGACGTCGAGCGCAAGCTGGTCGTGCTCAGCCTGCTCGTGCATCCGTTGCCGGGAAAGAAGCTCGGTGACTACACGTTCTCCGTCACGGCGGTCAAGCAGCACTCGCAGTGGCTGATCAACCGGATCTACACGATCGCGATCAACAATCCGGTCCGCGGCTCGCAGCACGAGGTCGGCCCGGCCGACTTCGGAGCACCCGGTGCGGGGTCGACCGGGTCGCCGACAAAGACGCGTCTCGGTAGCTCGTGGCTGCTGCCGATCGTCGGCATCCTGTCTCTGGTCTTCGTCGTGCCGCTGGCGCTCGGGATCGTGATCTTCGTCCGGTCGCGCCGCCGCCGGAGGAAGCTCGCAGCGTCCGGGGCGACCGAGCTGCCGCCGCTGCCGTCCTCCTTCAAGTCCCGGTAACGCTCCGCCGGGGCGGGCTCCCCGGCCGTCCGACCTATGCTGGTCCACGCACGACCGTGACCAGCCGCAAGCGAGCTCTCCTGTCCCAGAGCCCCGGGCTCCGCGCCGCGGTCGGCCTGCTGGCCGGAGCGGCTCTCGTCGCTGCCGTTACCGGCGCGATCTTCGGGCTGCGGGACGTGGCGCCCGTGCTCAGCCTCGGCGTCCTCTACCTGCTCGCGGTACTGCCCGCGGCGGTGCTGTTCGGGCTCTGGGCGGCGCTCTTCGCGTCGATCGCGAGCATGCTCGCCTTCAACTTCTTCTTCCTCCAACCGGTGCACACGCTGCGCCTCCGGGAGACCGAGAACTGGGTCGCTCTCGCCGTCTACCTCGTCGTTGCGATCGTGGTCAGCCAGCTGGCGGTGCGCGCGCGGCGGCGGGCGGACGACGCGGAGCAGCGCGGTCACGAGGCGGCGTTCACGGCCGAGGTGTCCGCGATGCTGCTCGAGCCGGGGTTCGTCCAGGACAAGCTGAACGAGATCGGCACGCGCGTCGGTGGCGTGCTCGGCGTGAGCCGCGCGCGGATCGAGCTCGATTCCCTGCGTCGGCCGCAACCCGACGAGATCGCACATCCGCTCGTCGCCGGCGAGCTGCGCATCGGTCAGCTCGTCCTCGACCGGACGGCTGCGCCCGATCCTGCCGTCCTCGACCGCGTGCTGCCGTCGCTCGCCTCGCTGCTCGCCTCCGCCGTCGATCGCGAGCGGCTGGCGCTGAAGGCGCTCGAGGCCGAGAGCCTGCGCCGCAGCGACGCGGTCAAGACCACGATCCTGCGCACGCTCGGCCACGACCTGCGCTCGCCGCTGACGGCGATCAGCGCGGCGAGCGAGGTGCTCGACCAGGACCGGGGCGGCCTCCACGCCGACGAGCGGGCCGAGCTCGTCGCGTCGATCCGGCAGGAGGCTGCGCGACTCGGCCGTCTCGTCTCCAACCTGCTCGACCTCTCCCGCCTCGAGGCAGGCGCAGCGCCGCCGCGGCCCGAGCTCTGGACCGTCGACGGACTGGTCGCGAGAGCCCTCGGTGCGGTCGGGCCGGCGAGCTCCCGTGTCCGTCTCGAGCTCCCCCACGACCTGCCGCCGCTTCGCGTCGATCCCGGCCAGATCGAGCGCGCCCTCGTCAACCTGCTCGAGAACGCACTCGAGTCGTCGTCGGCGTCGGACCCGGTCGAGGTGACGAGCGAGCTGGCGGGCGACGAGGTCGTCCTTCGGGTCGCCGACCACGGCCCCGGGCTCGACGGGCGCGACGTCGAGCGGATCTTCGAGCCGTTCGAGCGCGGGACCGGCGAGACCAAGCAGGGCACCGGGCTCGGTCTCGCGATCGCGAAGGGCTTCGTCGAGGCGAACGGCGGGCGGCTGTGGGCCGAGCCCGTGTCCGGCCGAGGGGCCGTGCTCGCGCTCGCACTCCCGCTCGCGAGCGTGCCCGTTCAGGTCGACGTATGACGGGCACCGGCACGCGCGTTCTCGTCGTCGACGACGAGCCGCAGATCCTGCGCGCACTCGAGATCACACTGCACCGTGAGGGCTACGACGTCGACACGGCCCGGAGCGCCGGCGAGGCGCTGGCGGCTGCGGCCGCCCGGCCTCCGGACGCCGTGATCCTCGACCTGCTGCTGCCGGACGGCCGCGGCACCGAGGTCTGCCGCGAGCTGCGCGAATGGAGCACCGCGCCGATCCTCGTGCTCTCGGCCGTCGAGGACGAGGCGGAGAAGGTGGCCGCGCTCGACGCCGGCGCCGACGACTACGTGACGAAGCCGTTCAGCGTCGAGGAGCTGCTGGCGCGCCTGCGCGCGGCGCTCCGGCGCTCCACGCCCGAGCGCGAGCCGGTGATCGAGATCGGCGAGCTGGTGCTCGACCTGCGCAAGCGCCTCGTCACCGTCCGCGGAGAGGTCGTGTCGCTGACGCCGACCGAGTACGAGCTCCTGCGGCTCCTGGCGGAGAACGAAGGACGGCTGCTCACGCACCCGATGATCCTCAAGCGCGTGTGGGGCCCCGCCTACAGCCGCGAATCGAACTACCTGCACGTCTACGTCTCGCACCTGCGGCGCAAGATCGAGCCCGACCCCGCGCGCCCGAGCTACATCCTCACCGAGCCGGGGGTCGGCTACAGGCTCGTCGAGCCGAGCCCGTAACGGGCTGGGCGCCTTAAGACCATCTTGAGACGAGCCGGCCGAGCCTTAGCGGGGCGTTCAGCCGGCCGTGCCTACGGTGAGCTCGGGATGGCACGCATCGCACCTGCCGAGCATCGCCGGATCGTCGTCGCCGTCACCGACTGCGACGAGTCGATGCACGCGACGGCGGTTGCGGCGCAGCTCGTGGCGCAGAAAGGGGAGCTCGTGTTCGTGCACGTGCAAGAGGTGCCGCTCGAGTTCCCGCTCGACGCAGCGCCGCCGCCGGAGGAGGAAGTCGAGCGCCGCCGGGCACGCGACCTGCTCGCGCGCTGCGAGGCTGCCGCCGACCGTTACGGCGTGACGAGCAGGCGCACGCTCCGGCGGCGGCACGCGGCCGGCCCGGCGATCCTCGATACCGCCGAGCGCGTCGGCGCGAGCCTGATCGTGATCGCCGGAGAGCAGCATTTCGGACGCTCCGGGCGGGTGCGCCTCGGGTCGACCGCCACCTACGTGCTCAAGCACGCGCCCTGCCGGGTGATGGTCATCTCCGGACAGTCGGAGCCGGCCGCCGCCGCGTCGCAGGTCGCGTAGGAGCCGGGTGGGCACAGGCGACCTGCAGCCGGTTCGGCCGGCACCTCCCGGGCGGACGCCGATCAGGCGCGCGATCGTCGGTCGGCCGATGGCGACCGGCGAGATGGAGGAGACGCTCCTCCCGAAGTTTCTGGCGCTCCCGATCTTCGCGTCCGATCCGCTCTCCTCCGTGGCGTACGCGACCGAGGCGGGGATGGTCGTGCTCCTCGCCGCCGGCACGGCCTCGCTCCACCTGATCCTGCCGATCTCGATCGCGATCGCCGCGCTGCTCGCGATCGTGGCGATCTCGTACACGCAGACGGTCAAGGCGTACGAGACGAGCGGCGGCGCCTACGTCGTGGCCAAGGACAACCTCGGCACGCTGCCGAGCCTCGTCGCCGGCGCGGCGCTGCTCACGGACTACGTCCTCACCGTGGCCGTGTCGGTCGCGGCCGGGATCCTCGCGATCACGTCGGCGGCGCCGTCGCTCACTCACCTCAAGGTCCCGTTGGCGCTCGGCTGCATCGTCGTGATCATGCTCGTGAACCTGCGCGGGGTGCGCGAGTCGGGGATCCTCTTCGCGCTCCCCACGTACGCGTTCCTGGCCGCGCTGTACGGGCTGATCGGCGTCGGCCTGTGGAAGATCGCGACGGGGGACACGCCGCAGGCGGTCAACGTCCATCCGCTTGCCGCCGGGGCAGGGACCGTCAGCCTCTTCCTCGTCCTGCGGGCCTTCGCGTCCGGTTCGAGCGCGCTCACGGGGGTCGAGGCGATCTCGAACGGCGTCAGCGCCTTCCGGCGGCCGCAGTCGAAGAACGCTGCGCGGACGCTCATGATCATGGCCGGCCTGGCGATCAGCCTCTTCCTCGGCGTGTCCTATCTCGCGGTGGAGATGCACGCGCGGCCGAGCTCCACGGACTCCGTCCTCTCCGAGATCGCGCGTGGCGTGTTCCCGGTTGGGACCACCGGTGCGGCGATGTACTACGTGATCCAGGGGACGACGCTCGCGATCCTGATCTTCGCGGCCAACACGTCCTACCAGGGCTTCCCCCGGCTCGCCGCGCTCCTCGCCCGCGACCGCTTCTTCCCGCGGCAGTTCGTGAACCTCGGCGACCGGCTCGTCTACTCGAACGGGATCGTCGTGCTGACGGCCCTGGCGGCGGCGCTGATCGTCGTGTTCCAGGCGAACGTCAACTCGCTGATCCACCTGTACGTGATCGGCGTCTTCACGGCATTCACGCTCTCGCAGGCGGGCATGGTGCGCTACTGGCGTCGCACGCGCGGCTCGGGGTGGCACCGACGCGCGGTGATCAACGGCATCGGCGCGACCGCGACCGGCGTCGTGACGCTGCTCGTGATCCAGACGAAGTTCACCGAGGGCGCCTGGGCCGTGATGGTCGCGATCCCGCTGCTGGTGGCCGGCTTCTACGGGATCAAGCGCCACTACAGGCGCATCGGCCGCCGGCTGCGAGCCGGGGCGATCGCGATCGCGTCCGCGCCGCCGCCGACGAACACCGTCGTCCTCTACGTCGACGCGTTCGACGAGGCGACCCGGCTCGCGAACTGGTACGCGCGGCAGGTCGCCGACCACGACTTCCACCCGATCCACGTGCTCGGCTCGAGCGGTCGCGACCTGCGCGGGCGCTGGTGGGACTGGTCGGGCGGCGGCACCGTGATCGAGGCACTCGAGCGTGAGGACCGGCCCGCGGACGCTGTGCTGGACTACGTCTGGCAGCTCCCGCGCGGAGAGTCGTCCTTCGTCACCGTCGTCATACCGGAGCAGTTCCGGAACGCGTCACTGCTGAAGGCGATCACCCGCCGCACTGCGTTCTCGCTCAAGCTCCGCCTGCTCCGGGAGCCGGGCGTGGTGGTCACGGACGTTCCTCTCGTCGGAGAAGGGCAACCGCTGCCGAAGCGGATGGTGTGCCGCGTGTTCGTGTCGGGCGGCCACGCCTCCTCGCTCCGGGCTGCCAACTACGCGCAGACGCTCGGGATCCAGGACACGTCCGCGGTCAGCTTCGCGTTCGACGGCGCCGAGGCGCAGCGCATGCAGTTCGAATGGGCGGCCCTCGGCACCGACCTCCCGCTCGAGATCGACGAGGCCCACTACCGCGACGTCGGCGATCCGCTGCTCCGCTACGTACGGGAGCTCACCGCCGACCCGGACGTGGTCGTGGCCGTGATCCTCCCGGAGATCGTCGTCAGCGGCCTGAGCCGCGTTCTCCACAACCAGCGCGCGCTCTACCTCAAGCGGCTCCTGCTGTTCGAGCCGCGCGTGATCCTCAGCTCCGTGCCGTACCAGCTCGGCTAACCCGCGGAAGCGGCGGCTTCCCCCCGTATCGCCGCGGTGGGGACTCGCTACGCGAAGGGCGAGGCGTCGAGCGGGGAACCGGACGGTCCCCCCTTGTACGACCAGAGCTGCTCGTGCTCGCCGCCGCGGGCCCGGACGATCTCGAGCGCCCCGGGCTCCTCGTCCTCGATCAGCTCGAACGCGACGTCCGCGGCGTCGAGGAACGTGGTCGCGACGTGGCGCGGCTCGGCCGAGCCGGGCTCGAGGAGCAGGTAGGTCTCCGCCTCGGCGTCGGCCGCGGAGCTCTGCTCGCCGGTCGCGAGTCGCTCGCGCAGCGATCCGGACGCGTCGAAGCCGTGCTGCTCCGTGAGCGCGCGTGCGAGGCTCTGAGGCGTCACCGCTCCCGCCGAGAGCAGGATCTGGCCGAGCGGCCTCCCGTCTCGACGCTGCTCCTCGAGCGCGGCGTCGAGCGCCTCCCGGGTGAGGGCACCCTTGTCGATGAGCAGCTCGCCGAGCGGGCGTCGGCTCGGCGGAGAACGGTCCGGCTCCTCCTCCTGCGCAGGCTCGGGCTCCGGCTCGGGAATCGTTTCGGCTTCCCTGATCTCGCGCAGGCGGCGGCTGAGCGCTTGGTCGGACATCGACACACGCGTATCGGCACGGCCCACACGTGCCTGAAGACACGTTCGAGGGGGTCGAGTCCCGGTTGCGGTTCTAGTACGCTGCGACCGCCCGTGCGGAGGAGAGCGATCGTCCAACTCGCGCTGCTCGCGGCCGTGATCGCGGCCGCCACGACGGCCATAGCGGTGCTGATCCCCTGGCTCCCCGTCTCCGCGTCGAAGGAGAGCGACCGGATCGACCTCACCTACTGGATCGCGACGGGCATCGCGATCTTCATCTTCTCGATCGTCGGTGCAGCGATCCTCTACTCGGTCTGGCGCTTCCGCGCGCACCCGGACGACGATTCCGACGGGCCGCCGATCCACGGCCACACCGGGCTCGAGATCGTGTGGACGGCGATCCCGACCGCGCTCGTCACCGCGATCGCGATCGTGAGCGCGGTCGTGCTCCACGACAACGGCACGACGCCGAAGAACGCGCTCCACGTCAACGTGACCGCACAGCAGTTCACCTGGACGTTCACCTACACGGACGGGCCGGCAAAGGGCGTGACGTCACCCGACCTGTACCTGCCGGTCGACCGCTCGACGATCCTCGAGATCACGTCGGTCGACGTCCTGCACTCGTTCTGGGTGCCCCAGTTCGCCCAGAAGCAGGACGCCGTTCCCGGCCGGACGAACCCGCTCAAGATCACGCCGACGAAGCTGGGCACGTATCCGGTCATCTGCACGGAGCTCTGCGGCCTCGGGCACGCGCTCATGCGCCGCTCTGCGATCGTCCTGAGCGCCAACGACTTCGCGGCGAAGAAATGGGCGGCAAGCCTGCCCGGCGGCTCGCCCGCAGGCCCGACCGGCGGCTCCGGCGGTCAGTCGGGCGGAGCGGCGAGCGGCAAGGCGGTCTTCACGGCGAACGGCTGCGGTAGCTGCCACACGCTGACGGCTGCGGGATCGACCGGCACGGTCGGCCCCGACCTCGACAAGCTGCCGGCCGAGGCCAAGGGCGCAGGCCAGCCGCTCGAGGCCTTCATCCGCGAGTCGATCGTGAACCCGACCAAGTACATCGCGCCGGGCTACCCGGCGGGCGTCATGCCGCCGAACTTCGGCCAGACGATCTCCAAGCCAGATCTCGACGCGCTCGTGCAATATCTCGTCCAGTCGTCCAAGGGGGGTGGGAAGTGACGGCCATCACGGCCGGGCACGACATGCACGCGCCGGCTCCGGCGCCGCCGCGGCCGCGGGGATTCCGCCGGCTGCTGATGCCGGGCTACGTCCGCTGCCTGTGGACGATCCCGCTCCTGTTCGGCTTCGGCGCGGGGATCATGGTGCTCGTCCGCTGGCTCGAGGGCTGGCACCCGATCTGGGACGGGACCGTGATCACGACGATCAGCCTGGTGACGATCCCGCTCGGCTTCCTCGCGGGCATCGGCGGCTTCGACTACTGGCTCGGCTACGCGATCGGTCAGCCGACACTGCCCGAGGACCACTCCGGCCACGGCGCCAAGAGCTGGAAGGACTACTTCCGCGTCAACACCGATCACAAGGTGATCGGGATCCAGTACATCTGCACGACCTTCGCCTTCTTCATCCTCGGCGGGCTCATGGCGCTGCTCTTCCGCGCCGAGCTGGCGAAGCCGGGCATGCAGTACGTGGATACGCAGACCTTCAACGGCCTCGTGTCCGTGCACGCGACGCTGATGATCTTCCTGTTCATCATCCCGGTGTTCGCCGGGATCGGGAACTACGTGATCCCGCTGATGCTGGGCGCGCCGGACATGGCGTTCCCGCGGCTGAACGCGCTCTCGTACTGGCTGCTGCCGATCGCCGGGGTCATGTTCGCCGGGTCGATGCTGGTGCCGGGCGGCCCGTTTGCGACCGGCTGGACGGGCTATGCGCCGCTCGCGAGCCACCAGCCGCTCGGGCAGGTGTTCTTCAACATGGGCGTCCAGTGGGCGGGAGCGTCGTCGATCATGACGGCGCTCAACTTCCTGGTCACGATCATCACGATGCGCGCGCCGGGCATGACCTTCTGGCGCATGCCGCTCCTCGTCTGGGCGAACTTCACGACCTCGCTCCTCGTCGTCCTGGCGACGCCGTTCATCGCCGGCTCGCAGTTCTTCGCCATGTTCGACCGGGTCATGCACACGCACTTCTTCGACCCGATCGGAGGCGGGTACGTGCTGGGGTACCAGCACATCTTCTGGTTCTACTCGCACCCGGCGGTCTACATCATGATGCTGCCCGGCTTCGGGATCGTCTCGGAGGTGATCGCGACCTTCGCCAGGAAACCGATCTTCGGCTACCGGCTGATGGCCTTCTCGCTGATCGCGATCCTGATCCTCGGCTTCTCCGTCTGGGCGCACCACATGTTCGTGGCCGGGATGGCGCCGTGGTTACGCGTGCCGATGATGGTGACGACGCTGCTGATCGCGATCCCCACGGGCATCAAGGTCTTCAGCTGGCTCGCGACCTTATGGGAAGGGCGGATCAGATTCACCACGCCCATGTTGTTCGCACTCGGCTTCGTCGCGAACTTCCTGGTCGGCGGCCTGTCCGGGATCTACCTCGGCTCCGTGCCGATCGACATCCACGCCTCGGACACGTACTTCATCGTCGCGCACATCCACTACGTGCTCTTCGGCGGCTCGCTGATGACCATCTTCGCCGGGCTCTACTTCTGGTTCCCGAAGATGACCGGGCGGATGTACAACGAGCGGCTCGGGAAGTGGCACTTCTGGCTGACGCTGATCTTCTTCAACGCCACGTTCTTCCCGATGCACTACATCGGGCTGCAGGGGATGCCGCGCCGCGTCGCCGACTACGCGCCGCGGTTCGGAGGGATCAACATGTTCATCACGTTCTGCTCGTTCGTCCTCGGTGCGTCGGCCCTGCTCTTCCTCTACAACATGATCACGAGCTGGGCCCGCGGCCCGATCGCCCCGGCGAACCCGTGGCGCGCGCACTCGCTCGAGTGGCAGGTGTCGTCGCCGCCGCCCGTCTTCAACTTCGACGCCATCCCGACCGTCGTCGCCGGTCCGTACGAGTACGGCGTCGAGGGTGCCAGGCACGCGATCATGGCGGAGGAGGCGGCCACGGCCGATTCGGTGCACGCCGGCAAGGAGGAGGTGCACCCGTGAGCACGGCTGCGACCCAGGCACGTCCTCGTCGTCGCCAACGAGACCGTGGCCGGCCAGAGCCTGATCGAGGCGCTCGACCGCCGGGCGGCAGAGGGCCCGATCCGCGTCACCGTGGTCTGCCCTGTCAATCCGCCCGTGGACGGCTACGTCGTCTACGAGGACACGCGCCGCGCTTCTGCGCGCCGTCGGCTCGACAAGACGCTCGACCTGCTCCGCTCGCACGGCATCGCCGCGCAGGGCTTCGTCGTCGGGTCCGATCCGGTCGCGGCCGTCCGCGACTCGTTCGCCCAGCTCGTGCCGCCGCCGGACGAGATCGTCGTCTCCACCCATCCCGAGGCGCGGTCGGGGTGGCTGCGCCGGAACGTCGTCGAGCGCGTGCGCTCCTCGGCCGGCACGGTCCCCGTGGAGCACGTGGTCGTCGATCTGGCCCGCGAGGGCGGCCCGGCCAACGTGCTCGTGATCGCGAACGAGACCGTCGTCGGCGCGCCGCTCCTCGACAAGATCCGCGAGCGTGCGGGGCAGTCGCCGGCGAGCTTCCTGATCCTCTCGCCGCAGAGCGACCCGACCGTCTCCTCTCATCCGGACGCCGACCGGCGCCTGCGGATGGCGGTCGGCCTCCTGCGCAGCGACGGCATCGACGCGCACGCCGAGATAGCTCACCCAGATCCCTACACCGCCGCGACGCAGACCGTGCGCGAAGAGCGGGTCGACGAGATCATCGTCTCGACGTTCCCGGGCGAGCGGCAATCGAGCTGGCTGCGGGGCAACCTGATCGAGCGGCTGCGCAAGGACACGAAGCTGCCGGTCGAGCACGTCGAGGTCGAGCCCACGTCCGCACCCGAGGAGGTCGTGGCGTAGTGGAAGCGCACGCCGCCGACCACCATCACCACGGGCCGCCGACCGCGAACGTCAGCTCGCGCGTCGATGCCCGCGTCCTCGGGATGTTGCTCTTCATCGGCTCGGAGATCATGCTCTTCGGGTCGTTCTTCACGGCCTACTTCTTCATCCGCGTCGTCAACCACGAGCCGTGGCCCGCGCCGGGCGAGCACCTGCCCGTGTTCGTCGCCGGGGTCAACACCTGCATCCTGGTCACGTCGAGCTTCACGATGCACTGGGCGCTCCGGTCGATCAAGCTCGGCAACCGCGCCGGGCTCAAAGCCGGGCTCGTGCTGACCTTCGCCATGGGGCTGACCTTCCTGCTGACGCAGATCGCCGAGTACGCCCGGATCGGCTTCTCGCCGAGCGACAACTCGTTCGCGACCATCTTCTTCTCGCTCACGGGCCTGCACGGGATGCACGTCTTCGTCGGACTGATGCTGCTGCTGGCCGCGACGCTCCGGTCGTTCCGCGGCCACTTCTCGCCGGAGCACCACCACGGCGTCGAGCTCCCGGGCATCTACTGGCACTTCGTCGACGTGATGTGGATCGTCGTCTACGCGACGGTCTACCTCCTCTAATCCGTTTTGCCGGCCCCGGAAACGGGGTATTCAGCGGGAGGTGACTCCGCACATGGCCGAGCGCACCACGTGGAACCCGCTCCGGAGCGAGCAGGACGCGTTCCAGTTCCTGATCGGCACGATCGCGTACTTCGCCGGCGATCGTGCTCGCCTCCGTGGTCGGCGGCGTCTGGGTGGGCGTGGCCGTGTTCGTGGTGCTGACGGCGGTCGCGGTCGCCTGGTTGCTGAACCGCAACCGCCGACTCGCCCCGAAGGAGCAGGTGGGCTCCCGGGCGACGCCCGCCGACGAGCACCGGGTCCTCGTCGTCGCGAACGAGACGGTCGTCGGCCGGAAGCTCCACGAGGCCGTGCGGAAGGCGACCGAGGGTCGCCCGTCGCGGGTGCTCGTGGTCTCGCCCGCGCTGAACTCGCCGCTCCGGCACTTCGTCTCCGACGAGGACGGGGCGCGGAAGGTGGCCCAGCAGCGCCTCGACAGCAGCCTGCTCGCCCTTGCCGACGAGGGCATCGCGGCGAGCGGCGAGGTCGGTGACGCCGACCCGCTGCAGGCGATCGACGACTCGCTTCGTACCTTCGGCGCCGACGAGATCATCATCTCGACGCACCCCGAGGGCCGCTCGAACTGGCTCGAGAGAGGCGTCGTCCCGGGCGCGAGGCAGCGCTTCTCGGTCCCGATCACGCACGTGGTCGTCGACCTCGAAGCCGAGGCCGGCGGCACGCCGTAACGGCAGCCCGGGCTACTTCCCGGCTACCGAGGAGACGTACTGCGCGACGGCCTGGATCTGCGCGGCCGTCAGCTTGCCCTTGAACGAGGGCATCACGTTCTTGCCGTTCGTGACCCGGTCGACGACGAGCGAGAAGGGCGGCTTCTTCTGGTCGAGGTTGGGGCCGACGGTCCCCGTCGAGCCGGCGTCCTTGAGCGTGTGACAGGTGATGCAGCCCGCCTGCTGGAAGATGTCCTTGCCCGCCGTTGCGGTGATCTTGCTGCCCGAGCCGCGGCAGGCCGGGTCGTTCTGGTTGCCGGCGCACTTGGCGACGAATGCGGCCACGTCGGTGAGGTCCTTGCCCTTGACGAGGTTCGCGGGCATGACCGTCGTGCCGGTCGGGGTCACCGACGTGCCCGGCACGCACCGCTGGGTGCCTTGCCTGTCCTGGCTCGACACGCTCGGGCAGGTGACGCCCTGGAGGGGCACGCGGATCTGGTCGGCCACGATCTGCTGGATCGTGCTCTGCTTGAAGCCCTGTTGGCGGGCGGCCGAGAAGGAGTTGTCGAGATTCGGCCCGAGCACGCCGCTCGACCCCGCCGCCGCGAGCGTGTGGCAGCTCGCGCACGTCCCGGTCGTGTTGAAGACCTGCTTGCCGTGGGCGGGATCGCCGCCCGTGTCCAGGCCGCCGGTGCCGCAGGCGGCTGCGAGCAGAGCGATCGAGACCGCGAGCGCGCCGGCCAGGGCGGGACGCGGCAGCTTGACCGAGAGAGCGGCGCGCACGCGCGCGAGTCTAACCCGTCGCGCCCGACGTACCGGCGGACGTCTGCGCCGAAGCGATGCTCTTCTCGAGCGCCTTGATCTGCCTCTTCACGTCCGGGACGAGCGGATCGCCCGGGAACTTCTTCAGGAACTGGTTGTAGACGGCGAGCGCCGCGACGCTGTCGCCGTCTCCCGCGGCGATGTTCGCGATCTCGAGGAACGCGCTCGAGTCGTGCGGATTCTTCGCGGCGAGCGTCCGGTAGACGCCGAGGTGCTGGTCGATGACCTTGCCGATCTGCTGGTTGAGCTTGTCGGTCTCGCCCTGCTGGAGCGACGTGATGCTGAGCTCGGTCGGGAGCAGGCTGGAGAGCGCGGTGCCGAGGACGGTGTTCTGGTTGACCGGCTGGAAGCTGTTGATGATCGACAGCGGCGGTGTCGGGGGGCTCTGGATCTCCGCCTTGATCTCCGAGATTCGCGTGCCGTAGAGCGTGCCCAGCTCGGTCAGGGCGCTCGAGTCGCCGGGCTTGAGCTTGAGATACGCCCTGTAGGCGGCGATCGCCGGGACGGTCTGAGTCGCGTCCGTGTCACTCTTCGTCTTGAGCGCGTTCGCGAGCTTGAGCCGGGCCTTCGGGTCGGTCGGATTCTTGGCGACGTTCTTCTGGAGGCTCTCGATCGACGGGCCGCCGCCGCTTCCGAACAGATGGATGTTGCCGTTCAGGAAGTCGGTGAGCGCGCTGCCGCCGGAGCCGACGCCGAGGAAGACGAAGCTGAGCGCGAACACGACGGCCAGGAACGCGAAGACCCACTTCGTCTTCCGCCGCATGCGGCCGAAGAAGAGATCCTGCTCCCACTGCGGGTGGCCCCGCCTGGTGGCCGCCGAATCGCCGGCTAGGCGCTGCGCCCGGCTGCTAGCAGCCTGTTTCGCGCGCTGGTTCCTCTTCGTCGCAGCTCGTGCCAATCGAACGCTCCTCGCTCGTAGCGTACCTCGCCGCCGACCAGGGTAGCCGCCACTCGACCCGGGGAGCCGCCGAGCACGACGGCGGCCGCCGGGTCCTCCCAGGGGAGGAACGGCGAGCCCTCGAGCGAGACGATCGCGAGGTCGGCGCGCTTGCCCGGCTCGAGCGTCCCGATCTCGTCGGCGAGCCCGAGGGCTCGTGCGGACCCGATCGTCGCGAGCTCGAGCGCCTCGACGGCGGTCAGCGCCTCCGGGCTGCGCTCGCGCGCCCGCGCGAAGAAGACTGCCGCCCGCAACTCCTCGAACAGGTCAAACGAGGGTGCCGACGCGGGGCTGTCGGTGCCGAGGCCGACGGTCACGCCCGCGTCGAGGAGCCGTCGCAGCGGCGCGATGCCGCAGCCGAGGAGCGCGTTCGAACGCGGGCAGTGCGCGACCGCGACACCGTGCTCCGCGAGGAGGGCGATCTCCTCGTCGTCGACCGTGACGCAGTGCGCCGCGACGGTCCCCGGCCGCAGCAGGCCGTGCCCGGCGAGAAGGCGGATCCCGCTCGTCCCCGGCGGGGGCGGCAGCGCCTCCGCGACCGCGGTCCACGGCCCCTCGCCGAGACGCATCCACGTGTCCTCGTCCGGGCTCTCGGAGAGGTGGGTCGCGACGGGCAGGCCGAGCTCGAGGCATGCTGCGTAGAGCTCCGGCGACACCGTGTAGGGCGCGTGCGGAGAGACGCCGAGCCGGACGCGCTCCGAGAACGAGCCGGCCACCCGGGAGCGATTCGCCTCGAAGCGCGTCCCGAGTTGCTCGTCCGTTGACCCGAACACCTCGAGATACACGATCGCTCGCAGCCCGAGCTCGTCGCAGGCTGTCGCGGAGGCGCCCGAGAAGCTGCAGTCGCCGACGGTCGTGATCCCCGAAGCCAGGCACTCCGCCGCCCCGAGTCGCGCGATCGCCGTCATCTCCTCCGGGCCGATCCGGGCCTTCCGCTCGACGTGGATCAGGATCCAGGGCGCGAAGGGCAGTCCGTCGCCGAAGCCGGCGTAGACCGCGTACTCGAGGTGCGAGTGCGCGTTGACGAAGCCGGGAAGGATGACCGCGTCCGCGTAGCCGATGCCACCGCCGAGCTCGGCCTGCGTGCCGACGGCTGCGATCAGCCCGTCCTCGATCGCCACGGCGCCGTTGCGGATCGGCGGGCCCGAGACGGGCAGCACCCAGTCCGCGGACAGCACCGTTGTCATCGCCGGAACGGGACTAGAGGACGGTGTCGCGCTCGCGCGGGTCCGGCTGGGGCTGCGGCTGCGCGGCGGGCGGCGGCGCAGGCGGAAGCTGTGCCGGTGCAGGCTGGGCAGAGACCTGCGGGGCCGTCTCGCCCTCGGCCTCCGCGTCCTGCTTGTCCATGCGGTTGGTGACCGAGTCCTTGAACTCGCGAATCCCCCCGCCGATCGACCGGCCCATCTGCGGCAGACGCTTCGGGCCGAAGATCAGCAGCACGACGAAAGCGACGATCAGGATGTCCCAGAAGCTGAAAGCACCCACGGTCAAAGCCTAACCGAAGGCAGTGGGAAAGGGTGGGACCGCTACGATCGTAGGACTGTCAGGACGGGCGTTTCCGGCGTATCCTGAGGCCCCGAGACGAGAGAAAGGCGACGTTGGCTCTACTCGAACTGAAAAACCTCCATGTTGCGCTGGCCGAGGACGGCACCGAGATCGTCAAGGGTGTCGACCTGACCGTGTCACCGAACGAGGTGCACGCTGTCATGGGGCCGAACGGCTCCGGCAAATCGACGCTCGCCTACGCGCTCATGGGGCACCCCGGGTACGAGATCACCGAGGGCCAGATCCTCTTCGACGGCGTGGACGTGACCGAGATGGGCGCCGACCAGCGCGCCGCCCGCGGGCTCTTCCTCGCCTTCCAGTACCCGCACGCGATTCCGGGCGTGACCGTCACCACCTTCCTGCGGGCTGCGATCAACGCGCTGCGCAAGGCCCGGAACGACGGCGTCGACGACCCGATCAAGATCCCCGAGTTCCGCAAGGACCTGATGGAGGCGATGGAGCAGCTCAAGGTTCCGCGCGAGCTCGCCTCGAGGTACCTGAACGAGGGCTTCTCGGGCGGGGAGAAGAAGCGCGTCGAGATCCTGCAGATGGCGATGCTGAAGCCGCGCATCGCCGTCCTCGACGAGACCGACTCGGGGCTCGACATCGACGCGCTCAAGATCGTGGCGAACGGCGTCCAGTCCCTGATCGGTCCCGACATGGGCGCGCTCGTGATCACCCACTACCAGCGCATCCTGAACTACATCGAACCCGACTTCGTGCATGTCTTCGTCGACGGCCGTATCGTCGAGGAAGGCGGTCCCGAGCTGGCGCACAAGCTCGAGGCCGAGGGCTACGAGGCGTTCACGCCGGCAACGGTTGGAGAGGAATCCTGATGGCAACGAGCGAGACAGAAGTCGTCCAGGGCATCGGCTCGGACTACGCGATCAAGTACGGCTTCCACGTTCCCGAGGACTACTTCTTCAAGTCGGGGCGCGGACTTTCACACGAGCTGGTCGACGCGATCTCGAGCCACAAGGACGAGCCGGCCTGGATGCGGAAGATGCGGCACAAGGCGCTCGACTACTTCAACGCGCGCCCGCTGCCGACGTGGGGCGGCAACGTCGCCGAGATCGACTTCGAGAACATCTACTACTACATCAAGCCGACCGAGAAGCAGGCCAACTCGTGGGAGGACCTGCCGGCCGACATCAAGGACACCTGGGACAAGCTCGGCATCCCCGAGGCCGAGAAGAAGTACCTCGCCGGCGTCGGCGCCCAGTACGAGTCGGAGGTCGTCTACCACAAGCTGCGCGAGGATCTCGAGCAGCAGGGCGTGCTCTTCCTGGACATGGACTCGGGCCTGCGCGAGCACGAGGACATCGTCAAGCAGCACTTCGGGAAGATCATCCCGCCGAACGACAACAAGTTCGCCGCCCTCAACTCGGCCGTCTGGTCGGGCGGGTCGTTCATCTACGTGCCGCCGGGCGTGAAGATCGAGATGCCGCTCCAGGCCTACTTCCGCATCAACGCGGAGAACATGGGCCAGTTCGAGCGCACGATGATCATCGTCGACGAGGGCGCGTACGTGCACTACGTCGAGGGCTGCACTGCACCGATCTACTCGACCGACTCCCTGCACTCGGCCGTCGTCGAGATCATCGTCAAGAAGGGCGGCCGCTGCCGCTACACGACGATCCAGAACTGGTCGAACAACGTCTACAACCTCGTCACGAAGCGTGCCGTCGCCTACGAGCACGCGACCATGGAGTGGGTCGACGGCAACCTCGGGTCGAAGCTGACGATGAAGTACCCGGCGATCTGGCTGATGGGCGAAGGCGCGCACGGCGAGGTGCTGTCGATCGCGTTCGCCGGCAAGGGCCAGCACCAGGACGCGGGCGGCAAGTGCGTCCACGTCGCGCCGAACACGACGTCTGTGATCACGTCCAAGTCGATCTCCAAGGACGGCGGGCGTGCCGGCTACCGCGGGCTGCTCGAAGTCGCGAACGGCGCCCACGGCTCGAAGTCGAAGGTCGTCTGCGACGCGCTGATCCTCGACGAGGCCTCACGCTCGGACACCTACCCGTACATCCGGATCGACGAGAACAACGTCGACATCGGCCACGAGGCGACGGTCTCGAAGATCGGCGAGGAGCAGCTCTTCTACCTGATGTCGCGCGGCCTGACCGAGTCGGAGGCCTCGGCGATGATCGTCTCCGGCTTCGTCGAGCCGATCACCAAGGAGCTGCCGCTCGAGTACGCCGTCGAGATGAACCGGCTGATCCAGCTCCAGATGGAGGGGTCGGTAGGTTGATCGTCGAGCGGACGGACTTCATCTCCGTGCCGGTTACCGATCTCGAGCGTTCGACGGCGTTCTACCGCGACACGCTCGGGCTCGCGCAGACCGGTCACGGTGCTTGGCCCGAGTTCCAGCTCGGCGAGAACGTCAGCCTCTACCTGCTCGACCCCACCAACATCGGGCAGGAGTTCAAGGGGCCGCACACGTCCTCGATCGCGCTCCGCGTCGCCGACGTCGAAGAGGCGCGCCGCGATCTCGAGGCGAAGGGCGTCGTGTTCGGCGGAGACACCTTCGACTCCGGCGTCTGCCACATGGCGTTCTTCGCCGACCCCGACGGCAACGCGTTGATGCTCCACCGCCGCTACGCGCCGCATGAGTAGCCGCGCCGCGCTCCTCGAGCGTTATCAGGCACTCCCGCTTCCGGACACGTCGATGGAGGCCTGGCGCTTCACCGACCTGGCCGGCTTCGACCCGGACGCCTTCCCTGTCCCCAACGGCCACGTCGGAGGGACAGTCCCTCGGACGGGTCCGGAGCAGACGATGCTCGACATCGACGCGGCGGCCGTGGCCACGGTCGGGGAGGGCGGCATCGAGATCTCCGCGGTGCCCGAGGGCGTGACGTTCGAGCCGCTGACGGACGACGCGGAGCGGCTCGGCACGCTGGTCGGGGCCGAGGACAAGTTCACCGCGCACAACGCCGCGCTCTGGAAGCACGGACTTCTCGTCCGTGTCGCCAAGGGCGTGGAGCTCGAGAAGCCGCTCTACGTCCGCATCTCGAGCACGGCCGGCGGGACATCGCTCTTCTGGCGCCTCCTGGTCGTGGCCGAGGAGGGCAGTCGTTTCAGCCTGATCGAGGAGTACGTCTCGGGCACGCCGGAGCTCGCCGCCTACTCGAACGCCGCCGTCGAGCTCTTCGTCGAGCAGGGGGCCAAGCTCGAGTACGTCTCGCTGCAGAACTACTCGGCCGAGACGTGGCACTTCGCCACGCACCACGCGCGCGTCGAACGCGACGCCGAGCTCGACTGGGTGGCCGGCGGCTTCGGCTCCCGCCGAGGCAAGGTGCGGATCCAGAACGACCTCGCCGGCCCTGGTGCGACCTCTCGCGTCACGGGCGCGTACTTCGCCGACGGCACGCAGCACCTCGACTACGACACGTTCCAGGAGCACATCGCGCCGAACACGACCTCCGACTTCGCCTTCAAGGGCGCGCTGCGAGACGAGGCGTCCGTCGTCTGGCGCGGGATGATCCGCGTCGAGAAGGATGCGCAGAAGACGAACGCCTACCAGGAGAATCGCAACCTGCTCCTGTCCGAGCAGGCGCATGCCGATTCGATCCCGGGCCTCGAGATCCTGGCCAACGACGTCCGCTGCACGCACGGCGCGACGCTGTCGCAGGTCGATCGTGACCAGCTCTTCTACGCCATGGCGCGCGGTCTCACGCGTGCCGACGCCGAGCGGCTGATCGTGCGCGGGTTCTTCCAGGACATCCTCGACCGGATCGAGCTCGCTCCGGTCCGGGACGCCCTGGCCGAGGCGCTGGAAGCACGCATCCCGCAGGGCTAGGCTCTCCCGCGTGAAGCAGGCGCTCGGGGCCTTCTGGATCCTGATCACAGCCGGGGCCGTCACGGCCTCGCTGACCATCCTCTTCCTCGGAACGCGGGCGGTCATGGACATCGGCGGGTCGTGCGGCGCCATCGGGGAGGGCGGCGTCATTCAGCCGTGTCCCGGCAACGTCGCGGGACTGGTGCCCGGGGCGATCTGGGGCGGCCTGATCTTCACCGGCCTGTACGTGTGGGTGGCCGCGAAGTACGGGGTCCCGAGCCTCGTCTCGCTGCTGTGGCCGGCGCTCTTCCTCTCGCTCTCCTACAACTTGTTCGACTACGGGATCAACGGCGGCAGCGTCGCCGGGGGCTTCATCGTCTGCGGGGTCGTCTTCGCGCTGATGGGGGTCATGCCGCTGATCTGGGCGCTGCCTCACCTCTGGCGCGTGTACGCGCAGGGCCGGGAGGATCCGAAGCCGTGGCATGTCGCTGCCACGGGTAGCGCGATCGGCAGCGCGGCAGGCGCGCTCAGTCTTCTCGACCGGCTCGGGCGCACTCCGAACCAGGACCTGACCGACAGCCTCGAGCGCCTCGACGAGCTGCACAAGAGCGGCGCGCTCGACGATCTCGAGTACGCGAAGGCCAAGGATCGCGTCATCCGCGGGGAGCAGGCGTGACCGGGCGCGTCCGGCTCGTGTGGTTCCTGGTGCACGTGGCTGCGGTCGGTCTCGGCATCTGGGCGGCGGTCCGGTTCTTCGACTGGGCGTCGTGAAGAGCTCGCGCGGGCACGAATAGGGGTTTTCAGGAAGGTCGTATCCGGGCGCTCGCGGATGTCGCAACCCGTAGAGACCCGCGAGAGTCGGCAGCGCAAGAACAACAATCGAGGAGGTGGGATGTTCACCTACATCGGGCTGTTCAGGCTCACGCCGGTGGCCCGCGAGCACCTCGAGAAGACCCCCGAGTACTTCGAGAAGATCCACAAGATCGTGGAGCTGGAAGGCGGCAACGTCGACCGCTTCCTCGCGATCATGGGTCCGTGGGAGTACTTCGCGATCTTCACGTATCCGGACAACGAGGCCGCGTTCCGCGCCCTCGGCAAGATCGCCAAGCTCGAGGTCTTCGAGACCGAGACGTTCCCTGCTGAGGACGTCGAAGTCTTCTGGAAGACGCTCGTCTAGGCGTTTCTCGCTCCCGCACGGGAGCGTGCGAAGCAACCGGAGGCCGCTCACCGAGCGGCTTCCGGCGTGAAGGGCGGCGGGTACGATGCGAGCGTGGCCGTTATCGCCCGAGCCAAACTCGACGCGCACACCCTTCGCGGCGACTTCCCGATCTTCGAGCATCCCATCCACGGGAAGCCGCTCTCCTACCTCGACTCCGCATCGAGCTCGCAGAAGCCCCGCCAGGTGCTGGACGCGATGCGCGAGTTCTACGAGACGTCGTACGCCAACGTGCACCGCGGCGTCTACGACCTCGCGGAGCGCGCGACCGCGGGCTACGAAGCGGCGCGCGAGAAGACGCGCGCGCTGATCAACGCTCCGACGACCAGCGAGGTGATCTTCACGCGCAACGTCACGCAGGGCCTCAACCTCGTCGCGTACGCCTGGGGGCTCGACAACCTCGGGCCCGGCGACGTCGCCGTCGTCACCGAGCTCGAGCACCACGCGAACTTCGTGCCCTGGCAGCAGATCGCGAAGCGGACGGGCGCCGAGTTCCGGGTGATCGGGATCGACGACACTGGCGAGCTGCTATTCGACGGCCTGGACGCGATCGCGGGCGCCGGCCGGGTGAAGGTCGTCGCGGCGAGCCTCGTCTCGAACTCGCTCGGCACGATCAACCCGATCGAACGGCTGACGGCCTGGGCGCACGAGCAGGGCGCGATCATGGTCGTCGACGCCGCGCAGGCCGTCCCGCACCGGCGCGTGGACGTGCAGGCGCTCGATTGCGACTTCCTCGGCTTCACCTCCCACAAGCTCTGCGGGCCGACCGGCGCCGGCGCGCTGTACGGCCGCCGCGAGCTGCTCGAGCGGATGTCGCCGTTCGAGATGGGCGGCGAGATGATCCGCAAGGTGTCGATCGAGGAGACCACCTGGAACGACCTGCCGTACAAGTTCGAGGCCGGCACGCCTGCGTTCGTCGAGGCCTTCGGGATGGGGACCGCGATCGACTACATCACGGAGGTCGGGATCGAGGCGATCGAGGAGCACGAGCACATGCTCGCCGCGCTGACGATCGAGCGGCTCGCCGAGCTCGACTGGGTCACCGTCTACGGACCGCCGCCCAGCCGCCGCGCCGGCATCGTCTCGTTCAACGTCGAGGGCGTCCACCCACACGACGTCGCGCAGATCCTCGACTCGGAAGGCATCGCGGTTCGTGCCAGCCACCACTGCAACCAGCCGCTGATGCGCCGACTCGGGATCACCGCGACGGCCCGCGCCAGCTTCTACCTGTACTCGATCCCCGAGGAGGTCGACCGGCTCGTCGACGGCCTGCACAAGGTTCGAAAGGTGTTTGCCTGATGGACGACCAGCTCTACAGGGAGATCATCCTCGACCACTACAAGAACCCGCGCGGGCACGGGGTGATCGAGGGCGCGGACGCCGAGGCGGAGGGTATGAACCCGCTCTGCGGCGACGAGGTCACGATCTATGTCGCATTCGCCGAGGACGGCGAGACGATCGACGACGTCAAGTTCTCCGGCCGCGGCTGCGCGATCAGCCAGGCGGCGACGTCGATGCTGATGGAGATGGCCGTCGGCAGGACGGCCTCCGAGGTGGCGACGATGCCGCGGGACGAATTGCTCGAGGAGATCGGCGTGCCGCTCCAGAACAACCCGACACGGCTCAAGTGCGCGCTGCTCGGGTTGACGACCCTCAAGGTGGCGCTGCACAAGGCGAAGGGGACGCCGCTCCCCGACGGCCTCGCCGGCTTCGACGAGCTCGAGCTGAAGTAATGCCGGACATCGACGTCTGCCCGGCCGACGAGCTGCCGCCCGGCCGGACGAAGATCGTCCGCGCGGGCCTCGTCTCGGTCTGCGTCTACAACCTCGCCGGCGAGCTCTACGCGCTCGAGGACCGCTGCTCGCACGACGACGGCCCGCTCTGCGAGGGCGACTGGGACGCGGACGAGGGCGTCGTCATCTGCCCCCGGCACGGCGCGAACTTCGACATCCGCACGGGCGAGGCGCTCACGCTGCCCGCCTTCGAGCCGGTGGCGACGTATCCGGTCAACGTCGTGGACGGGATCATCACGGTCGAGCTGCCCTGATGCTCGACGAACGCGTGCGCACGGTGATGCGGCGCCTCGAGGAGGAGGACGCCCGCGAGCGGGCGGAGGGGCTGCCGAGCGCGGTGCGGGCGCGGGCGATCGCACCGACGACCGGCCGCTTGCTGTTCGCTCTCGTCGCCCACAATCCGGGTTGCGACGTCCTCGAACTCGGCGGCTCGCGCGGCTACTCGACGCTCTGGCTGGCGTCCGGCGTGCGCTCCCTGGGCGGCCGGGTCGTGTCGCTGGAGAACGACCCCGCCAAGTGCGAGGCGCGGCGGCGCACCATCGACGAGGCAGGTCTGGACGAGTGGGTCGAGCTCGTCGACGGCGACGCGCTCGAGCTCGTGCCAACCCTCGCGGAGGCGTTCGACGTCGTCTTCATCGACGCCGAGAAGGACGACTACGAGCAGTTGTTCCGGCTCGCCCGCGAAAAGGTCGAGCCGGGCGCCGTCCTCGTCGCCGACAACGTGCTCTCGCACGAGGACACGCTCGGTGCCTACTCGCGTGCCCGGCAGGCGGATCCCACGCTCGTCAGCGTCACGGTGCCGCTCGACCGCGGACTCGAGCTGACCACTGTGCTGTCTTGACTGCATCCGTATAGTTGGACTACCGCGGAAAGGAGGTGGTCCGAGTTGACAGATGACTGTTCGGGCAGTGGAGGTACCAGCGGGTAGGGGCGTGTCCCTGAGACCTGTATGGGAACCGCCTAGCCAGCGTGGGGGATTCGCTGTAAGCGCCGCCGGCAGAAGCTGAACCGCTGTCGAGCTGGAAGCGCCCTTACCACTACAACGCTGGTAACCGGAATCGGGGGTCGCGCAAGCGGCCCCCGTTCTTTTCCAGGCTCCGAGTTCTTCTAGGATCGGGCGAATGACACTGGTGCTGACCGAGCTCGAGCCGAGTCACGTGGAGGCGTCCCTCGCCGCCGACGGCGCGGAGCGGATCGCCTGGGCGCAGTCGAACATGCCGGTGCTCGCCGCGCTCCGTGACGAGTTCGCGCGCGAGCAGCCGCTCGCCGGCCGGCGGATCGGCATGTGCCTGCACGTCGAGATGAAGACCGCGGTGCTTGCCGGCGTCCTGTGCGCAGGCGGCGCCGAGATCGTGTGGACGGGCAGCCCCGGGACGACGGACGACGCGGTGGCGGCCGCCGCAGCAGCAGCGACGGGGATCGTCGTCTACGCGCGCCGCGCCGACACGGTCGAGGATCATGCCCGGCATGTCGAGCGTGTGCTCGCGTCCGATCCGGACCTGCTGCTCGACAACGGTGCCGACCTGATCGCGGCGGCGATCGACGGCCGCGCCTCGCGGGTCGCCGCGGCGACCGAGGAGACGACCTCGGGCCGCAACCGGCTGCTCGGCGAGCTCGCCGGGCGGGTCCCGTTCCCCGTCGTCGTGATCAACGACAGCCCGATCAAGCTCCTGTTCGAAAACGAGCACGGCATCGGTCCGGCGGTCGTCGACGGCTTCATGCGCGCGACGAACTCGCTCATCGCCGGGAAGACCTTCGCGGTCGTCGGCTACGGCTCGTGCGGGCGCAGCCTGGCGCGGACCCTCCGCGCGCTGGGCGCGGTCGTGGTCGTCGTGGAGCTCGACGAGGTTCGCGCGCTCGAGGCCGCGTTCGACGGCATGCGCGTCGCCACACTGACCCGTGCCGTCGGCCTCGCAGACGCAGTCTTCACCGTGACGGGACGGCCCGGCGTGCTGCGCGGCGACGACCTGCTCGTCCTGCGCGACGGCGCGATGCTCGCGAACGTCGGCCACTTCGGCAACGAGATCGCCGTCGACGAGCTGGAGGCGCTGGCCGACGAGCGCCGCCGCGTGGCGAAGGACGTCGTCGAGTACCGCCTACCCAACAGCCGCACCGTGCGACTGCTGGCGGGCGGTCAGATGCTCAATCTCGCGGCCGCGAGCGGCCACCAGATGCAGATCATGGATCTCGGCTTCGCCCTCCAGGCGCACTCGATGCGCGAGCTTGCTCTACGGCCGGAGCGGTTCGCCGCCGGCTACCAGCCGGTGCCGCCCGAGATCGATCGCGCCGTCGCGGCTGCGGCGCTGCAGCACGCTGTCGACGATCGAACTCGACTGACTGCGCGCCGGGGTTGCGCTCAGCCCGAGGCTTCGCCCGCAAGCTCGTCGCCCACGACCTCGAAGCGCTCCACGCCTGTGACGACCTCCATCCCGGCGCCCTCGCCGGCGGCGCGGAGCGTCTTGCCCATCGTCTGGGCGCTCGCGACCATGTTCTCCATGCTGTCCCAGAGCGTGATCACGAGGCCACGCCGGCGATCCTGGGTCGCAAGAGCGAGCGCGCCTTTCCACCCGGGCAGGTCGCGCGAGAGCGGGATCACCCTGTCGACGACCAGGCGTAGCGCGGTCTCGACGTTCTCGGACGACTGCGATTCGAGCGTCGTGACGCGCGCCCAGGAGCTGTTGTCGGGAGCCGAGGGGATCAGGTCGTGGTCGAGCACGACCCCGAGCATACGGTCGCCGGGTTAGCTCGCGCGCCGGACCTGCTCGTCGAGCCCGACCAGGTCGACGTCGAACGTCGCAAGCGCGGGGCCGTTGTCGCAGACGTTGTCGCCTCCCTCGGTGAGCATCGTCAGCTGGTCGCGCGTGATCGGGGCGCCGGGGAGGTGCTCGAGCACGGCGGCGCCGGCACGGACGAGGCCGACCGGCATGTGGATCGTGCCGCGGCGAACGCCGAGGATCCGCTTCACGCGGGCGTAGAAGTCGTTCCAGGTGACAGGGTCGGGCCCGCCGATCTCGAACGTCCGGCCGGCCGCGCCGGGAGCGTCGACCGCCTGCGCGAAGAACTGGCCGACGTCCTCGACCCAGATCGGCTGCAGGCGCCCGTCGCCGTTTCCGACCACCGGCGTCATCGGCGCCAGGCGCACCTGGCGGACGAACGTCGGCAGCACGCCGCCGTCCTTGCCGAACACGAAGCTCGGCCGGAACACGACGTGCTCGAGCCCGGAGGCGCCGAGCGCCTGCTCCATCGCCCACTTCGAGCGAAAGTAGGGAACGAGCTCGCGGTTCCGCTCGTTCGTGCCGAGCGCGCTCATCAGGACGAACCGGCCGACGCCGGCTTTCTTCGCGGCGGCGATCAGGTTCTCCGTGCCTCCCACCATCACGCGCTCGAAGTCGGCCGGCGAACCCTTGATGATCGAGACGAGGTGGACGACCGCCTCGCAGCCGTCGACTGCCCCGCCGAGGCTCGCCGCGTCGGTGACGTCGCCTTCGGCGAGGTTGCAGCCCCAGGCTGCGAGCGTCTTCGCGCGATCGGGCCGGCGGACGAGCGCCTGCACGTCGTGGCCACGGGCGCGCAGCGCGTGCACGACCTTCGGCCCCACGAACCCGGTCGCCCCGGTGACGAGGACTTTCACGAGCTGCCTCCCTCAAAGTTCTCCTCACGCGCCGCGGCTCCGCCACGGCGGCACCGGAGTCTTTGCAGGCGGGGAAAGATCATTGGCCCGCCTGAAAGTTCTTCCAGTACCGGCTCGGCGTCGGGCCGCGCTGCCCCTGGTATTTCGAGCCGAGCCCGTCGCTGCCGTAGGGATGCTCGGCAGGCTCGGTCATCTGGACGAACGAGAGCTGCCCGATCTTCATCCCGTAGTAGATCGTGATCGGCAGGTTCGCGACGTTCGAGAGCTCGAGCGTGACGTGGCCGTCCCAACCGGGGTCGATGAAGCCCGCGGTCGAGTGGATCAGGAGGCCGAGCCTGCCGAGCGAGCTCTTCCCCTCCAGGCGGGCGACGAGGTCGTCCGGAAGCCGAACCCGTTCGAGCGTCGAGCCGAGCACGAACTCGCCCGGGTGGAGGATGAAGGGCTCGTCCGCGATCTCGACCATCTCCGTCAGGTCCTCCTGCTCCGCCTTCACGTCGATGTACGGGTAGAGGGAGTTGCGGAAGACTCGGAAGTAGCGGTCGACGCGTACGTCGACGCTCGACGGCTGCAGGAGCCCCGGGTCGTAGGGGTCGATCTCGATCCGCCCCGCGTCGAGCTGGGCGCGAATCGTCTTGTCCGACAGGACCACGAGGCGATTCTACGAGCCGTGGCCGGGACGGGCTCCCGCTGGCCCTGCTGCATAGGAGATATGCACCTATTCATGCCTACCGGGCGCTGCGTTATGCTGGCTGTGTGGCCACGATGAAGACGATCGAGATCAGGACGGCGGTGCCCGGGCCGCGGTCGCTCGAGATCCTGCGGCGCAAGCGCGAGGTCGTCGCCGATCCCCTGTCCATCTACGTGCCCGTCGTCGTCGAGAGCGCTCGGGGCGCGACCGTCACCGACGTCGACGGCAACACATTCATCGACTTCATGGGCGGCGTCGGCTGCCTGAACGTCGGGCACGCCCACCCACGCGTCGTCGCGGCGGTCCAGGAGCAGGCCGAGCGTTTCCTGCACACCGACTTCTCGGTCGTCCCGTACGAGTTGTACGTCACGCTTGCCGAGCGCGCTGCTGCCACTCGCGCCCATCTCGGGGCGGACCAAGGCGGCGTTCTTCAACGCCGGCACCGAGGCGGTCGAGAACGCGGTCAAGTTCGCCCGCTCGTACACGAAGCGGGCCGCCGTGATCGCCTTCGAGGGCGGCTTCCACGGCCGCACGCTCATGTCCCTCTCGCTCACGTCGAAGGTCCACCCCTACAAGGCCGGGCTCGGGCCGTTCGCGCCCGAGATCTACCGCGTGCCGTTCCCGAACGACTACCGCGGGCCCGACACGGCCACGGCCCTCGCCGCGCTCGAGCGCGCCTTCGACACCCAGGTTCCGGCCGAGCACGTGGCGGCGATCGTGATCGAGCCGGTGCAGGGAGAGGGCGGCTTCGTCGTCTGCCCGCCCGACTACATGATCGGCCTTCGCCGCATCTGCGACCGGCACGGCATCGTGCTCGTCGCCGACGAGGTGCAGACGGGCGTCGCCCGCACGGGCCGCTTCTTCGCGATGGAGCACTACGGCGTCGAGCCCGACCTGATCACGGTCGCGAAGTCGATCGCCGCCGGGCTCCCGCTGTCCGGCGTGCTCGGGCGCGCGGAGATCATGGACGCGCCGCCCGACTCGGCGATCGGCGGCACCTACATCGGCAACCCCGTCGCGCAGGCCGCCTCGCTCGCGGTGCTCGAGATCGTCGAGGAGGAGGGGCTCTGTGAGCGCGCCGCAGCCATCGGCGAGCGGATCCGCAGCCGGATGACCGACTGGCAGTCGCGCTTCGACGCGATCGGGGACGTGCGCGGGCTGGGAGCGATGCTCGCGATCGAGCTCGTCCACGACCGGCGGTCGAAGGAGCCTGCACCGGAGCTGGCGACGGCAGTCGTCGACCTCGCCGCCGCGCGGGGGCTGCTCCTGCTCAAGGCGGGCATCTACTCGAACGTGATCCGTGTGCTGCTTCCGCTCGTGATCGCCGACGCGGAGCTGGACGAGGCGCTCGACGTCTGGGAGGAGGCCCTCGAGTCCGCCCTCGTCGAGGGCAGCGATTCCGTGCATCTCGGCACGGGGGAACCGGACTAGTCCCCGCACCGGCAAGGGTTTACACTTGCCGGGCCGTGCTCCGCAAGAACCGCAAGATCGAGCTGCTCAAGAGCGTCCCGCTGTTCTCGGGCTGCTCGAAGACCGAGCTGGAGCGGATCTCGAGGATCGCCGACGAGATCGACTTCAGGCCCGGGAAGACGCTGATCAAGGAAGGCGCGCTGGGGCGCGAGTTCTTCGTGCTCGCCGAGGGAAGTGCGGAGATCACCCGGAAGGGCAAACGGATCGACACGGCCTCGGCCGGTGACTTCTTCGGCGAGATGGCACTCCTCGCCGACCGGCCGCGAAACGCGACCGTGACGACGACCTCCGACGTCGATGCGCTCGTCGTCAACGCGAGGAGCTTCCGTGACCTGATGGAGACGAATCCGCTGATCGCGCTCAAGGTGATGCGCGCGGTTGCCGACCGGCTCCCGCCGGACGCGGTCTAGCTCTCAGGCGCTCAGAACTCGAGCCCGCTACGCCGCTCGTGCCGCTCGACCGCGAGGCCGATCAGCCGTTCGAGCAGTTCGGCGTAGGGGATACCGGACGCTTCGAACAGCTTGGCGTAGACGCTCGTCGACGTGAAGCCGGGGATCGTGTTGAGCTCGTTGACGAGCACGTCGCCGGCCGCGGTCACGAAGCAGTCGACCCGCGCCATCCCCTCGCACTCCGCCGCCAGGAACGCTGCCACGGCGACGTCCTGGACGCGCCGCGACACCTCCTCGGGGACCCGGGGCGGGACGATCAGGTCCATTCCGCCCTCGTCGTACTTCGCCGACCAGTCGTACCAGTCGGTGTCCGTGAACCCGTGGGCGACGATCTCTCCCGGGATGGAGGCCTGTGGCGGCGGCGTCCGGTTGCCGAGGACGCCGACCTCGACCTCGATCCCGTCCACGAACTCCTCGATCAGGATCTTCTCGTCGTGGCGGAACGCGAGCTCGGCCGCGGGTCGAAGTTCGGCCGCCGAGCGCACCTTCGAAATGCCGACGGACGAGCCGAGCCTCGCCGGCTTGACGAACACGGGGTACGCGTACGGGTGCTCGAGCCGCTTCGCCCGCGTGGCAGGTGACGCTGCGCGTGACCGGGACGCCCGCGCCGCGCATCATCACCTTGAATCGGTCCTTGTCCATGGCGAGCGCCGAGCTGAGGACACCGGCGCCGACGTACGGGATTCCGGCGAGCTCGAGCAGCCCCTGCACCGTCCCGTCCTCGCCGAACGGGCCGTGCAGCACCGGCAGCACGACATCCACCTCCGCCAACGTCGCCATCACACCCTCCGAGGAGACCCGGACGGGCAGTGTCTCGGTCGGACGCGACCCGGTGTCTGAAACCGCCGTCAGCGCACGTCCCTTCGTGGCGCTGTCCAGCGCGGGCACGGCCGTTCCGGCTTCGAGCGCCCACGTTCCGTCGCGGCCGATCTCGACCGTCACGACCTCGTAGCGGGCCGGGTCGAGCGCCTGCTTCACCGAGCGCGCCGAGGCGAGGGCGATCTCGTGCTCGCTCGAGCGGCCGCCGGTGACGACGGCGATCTTCTGGCGGCGGCCCGCCGTCACGGGGTCGGGCCGGCCGGCCCCGACGGCCCCGTGGGGCCTGTGATGACGGGAGCGACGTAGTGGCCGACCGTGATCGTCACCGGCGTGCCGAGCGTCGCCTGCGTGTTCTGCTCCGGGCTCTCGCTGAGCACGACGCCGTCCTGGCCCTGGTCGCTCACGTCCTGCGACGCCACGACGGCCTTGAAGCCCGCCGCCCTGATCGTCTGCACGGCGAGCGCCACCGCGAAGCCGCGCACGTCGGGCACGAACGCGGTCTGCGGCCCCTTGGAGACGAGCAGCGTCACCTGCGAGCCGCGCTGCACCGACGAGCCCGGCTTCGGATTCGTGTCGACGACCGTCCCCTGCGGCTTGGTCGAGTCCACGGGCTGCGTCGCGACGTTGAAACCGGCCTGCTGGAGCTCGTTCGTCGCGTCCGTCTCGGACTTGCCGATCAGGTCTGACGGGACGACCACCGGGGGAAGGCCCTTGGAAACGTTGATGCGAACCGTGGTGCCCTTCACGACTCTCGTCCCCGGAGCGGGCGACTGGCCGGTCACGGTTCCCGGCTGCTGGCTCGAGTTGACGTCGTACTCCTTGTAGTTGAGGCCCCGCTGGGTGAGTGTGTGCACGGCGTCCTGCACCGAGTCCTTCCTGACGTCGGGCACCTCGACCTTCGGCTTGCCCAGTGAGACCGTGAGGACTACCTGGTCGCCCTTGTTCGCGTGGTCGCCTCCCTGCGGGTTCTGGTCGAACACGATCCCGGTCGGCACCTTCTCGCTCGGTCGGCGCACGATCTTCGGCTCGAGGCCCGCGTTCGAGATCTTGTCTCGCGCGAGCCCTTCGGTGATCCCCTGGACGAAGGGAACCTGGACGGTCGCCGAGCCGGCCAGCCGGTGGTCGACCTCGCGGTAGACGAGGTAGCCTCCGACCCCCGCCAGGACGAGCATGATCCCCGCGAGCAGCCACGGCCACAGTTGCCGCCGCGGCTTCGCGCCCTCGTAGTCGTAGTAGCGCCCGTACGGCGGCGGCTGCCGTGCACCGGCCCCGCGTGCAGCCCCCGGCACGACCTGCGTCGCGGCTTCGAGGGCGGCGCCGGACAGCACCGCCGTCGCCGCTTCCTCGGTCTCGTGCGCGACCGGCAGGCCCTGTGCGACGCGGCCGAGGTCGGCATCCATCTCGCGCGCGGTCTGGTAGCGGTCGTCGGGATCCTTGGCCAGGGCGCGGAGCACGACCAGATCGAGCTCGTGCGGCACCTCGCCGATCCCCGGAGGCCGCTCCTCGGAGGGCGGCTTCGGCACGGCGTTCAGGTGCTTCATGGCGATCTCGAGCGCGGTGTCGCCGGTGAACGGGACGGTGCCGGTGAGCATCTCGTAGAGCACGACGCCGACCGAGTACAGGTCGGACGACGGGTGCACCGGCTTTCCCTGCGCCTGCTCGGGGGAGAGGTACTGCGCCGTGCCGATGATCGAGCCGGCCTCGGTCATCTGGCTCGACCCCGAGCGCGCGATTCCGAAGTCGGTCACCTTCAGGCGTCCGTCGGGCGCGACGACGACGTTGTGCGGCTTGATGTCGCGGTGGACGATGCCGTGCCGGTGTGCGAAGTCGAGGGCGGACAGGATCTGGCGCGTGTAGTCGATCGCGACGCGCACCGGCGTCGGGCCGCGGGAGACGATCAGCTCCTTGAGCGTCTTGCCCTCGAGGTATTCCATGGCGATGTAGTAGGTGCCCTCGGCCTCGCCACGGTCGTAGATCGAGACCACGTTCGGGTGCGAGAGACCGGCGGCGCTCTCCGCCTCGCGGCGGAAGCGCTCGATGAACTGCTCGTCCTGGGCGTGGCGCTCGTCCAAGAGCTTGATCGCGACCCGGCGGCCGAGCTCCTGGTCCTCGGCGAGGTACACGCTCGCCATCCCGCCCGTGCCCAGCTTGCGGATGATGCGGTAGCGCCCGTCGAAGAGCGTGTCGATCAGGGTGTCGTGCGTGGCCAAGGCGGCTTCCTAAGGTTAGGGCGTCGCCTGTCGGAGGAGCGATTCCATGATCGTCTTCGCGATCGGCGCCGCGACCTCGCCGCCCGTCTTCTGGACCTGGTTCTCGAGGACGACGGCGACCGCGTAGCGCGGGTTGTCCGCCGGTGCGAAGCTGACGAACCAGGCCGTGTTGATGTTCTTCCGGCCCGTCTCGGCCGTGCCGGTCTTGCCTGCGACCAGCACGCCGGGGATCTGAGCAGCGGTGCCGGTGCCGCCGGTGACGACCGACTGCATCATCGTGTTCAGCTCGCTTGCCGTCTGCGGAGAGATCGCGCGCCCACGTTCCTTCGGCTTCGTGGTCGAGAGAACGCCTCCTCCGGGTTTGAGGATCCGGTCGACGACGTAGGGCTGCATGACGACACCGCCGTTGCCAATTGCCGCCGCCACCATTGCCATCTGCAGCGGCGTCACCTGCATCCGCTCCTGGCCGAACCCGAGCCGGCCCGGGTCGACCTGGTAGTTGTGCTTCGGATAGAACAGCCGGCAGGGCCCTTTGGAGCAGTCGTAGAGCCCGCTCGTCGCCTGCTCGTCCGTGGGCGTCTCGAGACCTGGGGGCGAGTAGAGCCCGAACTTCTTCGCGTACTCGAGGATCTTCAGCGCGCCGAGCTTCTTCCCGATGTTGCAGTACACCGAGTTGATCGAATGCTGGAGACCCTCGGCGAGCGTGACGTTGCCGAAACGCTCCGGCCCTCCCGACTCGAGGCCGAAGTTGTACACCGGCTTGCCGTACTCGACGCAGAAGCCGGGGTCGAAGAACGGCGAGTTCGGCGTGAACGTGCCGGAGTCGAGCGCGGCGGCGGCGGTGACGAGCTTGAAGGTCGACCCCGGCTGGTACAGACCTGCGGTGGCGCGGTTCACGAGCGGCGCCGGGGCCGAGAAGCAGGGCGCTTTCGTGTTCGCGATCTTGTCGAAGTGGTGCTCGACGAGATTCGGGTTGTAGGTCGGGGAGGTCGCCATCACGAGCACCTTTCCCGTCTTGATGTCGAGCGCGACGGCGGCGCCGCACGACCCGGCCAGCGCCCGCTGCGCGAGGAACTGCGGGCCGAGCCGGAGCGTGAGGACGAGCGAGTTGCCTCGCACGGTCTTGCCCTCGAGCGAGTTGAGCGTCGAGTTCAGCACCGTGTTCAGGTCGGAGTTCGAGCCTGTGAGGTAGTCGTTGAAGGAGCGCTCGAGGCCGGCGCGCGAGCGCCCCTGCGTCGAGTAGCCGACGACGTTCGCGACGAGCGGCCCGGTCGGGTAGTGCCGCAGGTAGTACGTGTTCCCGTTCACGTGGACGACGCGGTTCAGGGCCAGCGGCTGGCCGTTTCCGGCCTTGATGTCTCCGCGGTCGATCTCGAACTGCGCCACGCGCTGGATCGCGTTGTCCTGCTTCGACGCGAGGTCACCCTCGGCCCAGGCCTGCCAGTAGGTGGTGCCGAGCACGAGCGCCGCGAGCAGCACCATCCCGACGACGGCGATCGTGCGGATGCGGTCGTTCATCGCTGCCTCGCCTGGGCCCGGTCGGAGACGAGGAGGAGGCCCGCGAGCAGGACGAAGTTGGCGACGATGCTCGAGCCGCCGTAGCTCACGAAGGGAAGCGTGATCCCGGTCAGCGGGATGATCCGGACGACGCCGCCGACGATGATGAACGTCTGCAGCACGAACCCGAAGGTGAGCCCGACGGCGAGCAGCTTCGAGAAGCCGTCCTCGGCGATCATCCCGATCCGGAAGCCGCGCAGCGCGAACACCATGTAGACGAGCAGGAACGCGGCGACGCCGATCAGGCCGAGCTCCTGCGCCAGCGCGGAGAAGATGAAGTCGGTCTTGAGGTAGGGGATCAGCGGGTTTCCGGCCGTGTCGGTGAACGTCCCCTTGCCGAAGCCCGAACCGCCGAAGTGGCCGTTGCCGATCGAGTACAGGGACTTGACGAGCTGGTAGCTCGCGCAGTCCTGACGGTAGCGGTCGGCCTTCCCGGTCTGGGCGCAGTAGACGAAGTGGTTCGTCCACGGATGCAGCCAGATCGTCACGCGCTCCCGAACGCGCCCCACGTACTCGTACGCCGCATACGAGCCGAGGACGAAGAGGATGCCGCCGCCGACCGGGTACTTGAGCGAGCCGGTGGCGACGTAGGTCATGGCCAGGAAGATCCCGAAGTAGAGGAGCGCGCTCCCGAGGTCGCTCGTCTCGAGCAGGACGAGCATCGCCGCGCCCCAGATCAGGAGCAGCGGCCCGAGGTCCTTCAGCCGCCCCTGCGCCAGCACCTCGCGCTTCTCCCGCAGGTAGCCGGCCAGGAAGACGATCAGAAGCAGCTTCGCGAACTCGCCCGGCTGGATCTGGAAGCCGGCGACGTGGATCCACAGGCGGGCGCCGTTCACACGCTCGCCGATGCCGGGCAGCGCGGGCAGCATCAGCAGGGCGACGGCTCCGATCCCGCAGATGTACTTGTAGCTCTCGAGCCGCCGGTAGTCGCGCCGGAACAGGAACAGCGTCGCGGCGAAGGCGGCGAGGCCGATCACGATCCACAGGCTCTGGCGCAGCGCGTCCTGCGGGTTGATCCGGTAGATCTCGGTGACGCCGATCGCCGTCAGCAGGCCGCCGAGCGGAAGGATGTACGGATCCGCCGACGGCACGGTGATCCGCGTCACGACGTGCGCGGCGAGGTAGAGAGCCAGGAAGAAGATGCCGTAGCTGAGCGACGACGCCGAGACGACGTCCTGCCGCGCGATGTAGACGCTGGCGAAGCCGAAGCCGGTCATCAGCGCGACGACGACGAGGCTCGCCAGCTCGCGGTTCCGGTAGCTCATTGCGCTCCCACCACGTAGCGGCCGTACTGCTTCACGAGCTGTTCGGCCTGGTTGCGGCCGCGGAGCGTGTGGTCGAAGAGCTTGCGCCGCTCCTGCTCCGACAGCTCCGCCGCGAGGAGCCGGCTCGTGTACACCTCGCGGTAGAGGTGGATCCCGAACGGCAGGTCCCACGGCACGCCCTGGTAGACCGCCACGAAGCCGTTGGCGTCCGAGCCGACGAAGTTCGCGCGCGAGAGCCCGTACACCGCGCCTCCCACGAGCGCGGCGAGCAGGACGACCGCGACCACGAGCCCGATGCGCCAGGACAGGCGGCGCCGCTTGCGTGGCGCCGGGACCGGCGGCGTCCCGGCTGCGGGCTGCACCGTCGGTACGGCTCCCAGGCCGCTGAGCGTGTCCTCGTCGGGATCCCTGTCGGCAGGAGCGGGGCCGGCGAGCGTGCCGGGGATCTCGATCGTGTCGTCGAGTGTCGCGATCGTGAACAGGACGACGGTGATGTTGTCCTCGCCGCCGCTCGCGTTCGCCGCGGCGACGAGAGCCCGCCCGGTCGCGTCGACGTCGCCGCGGTTCTCCTCGATCAGCTCGAGGATCCGCGCGTCGTCGACCATCGACGAGAGGCCGTCCGAGCAGAGCATGAACAGGTCGCCGGGCTTCGTGGCGATCGAGAAGGCGTCGACGTCGACGTCGGGGTCGGTGCCGAGGACACGTGTGATCACGGAACGGTGCGGGTGCGCCTCGGCCTCCTCGGGGGACAGTCGTCCCGAACGGATCAGCTCGCCGACGAGCGAGTGGTCCTCGGTCAGCTGCTCGAGCGCGTGGTCGCGGACGAGATACGCGCGCGAGTCGCCGACATGTCCGATGCGGACGATGTCGCCGTCGAGCAGGGCGACCGTCATCGTCGTGCCCATGCCGGAGGTGGAGTCGTCCGTCCGGGCCCGCTCGTAGACGCTCCGGTTCGCATCCTGAATCAGCCGGACGACGTGCTCCTCGTCGGAAGGCCCGCCGCGCTCGGCGTGCTGGACGGAGGTGGCGGCGAGGTGCGAGGCGATCTCCCCCGCCTGTGCCCCGCCCATCCCGTCGGCGATCGCGAAGAGCGGCGGATCGCAGACGTAGGCGTCCTCGTTCTTGCGCCGGCGCAGGCCGGTGTCGGTGACCGCGGTTGCGCGCGCGAGGCTCATCGCTCGAAGCGGAGGTCGGTCTGCCCGATCCGGATCACGTCGCCGGAGGACAGCTTGCGAGGGGCCGTGAGTGGCACACCGTTGACGAAGGTACCGTTGGTGGAGCCGACGTCCTCGACCCAGACGCCGTCCCGGCGAGGCTCGATGCGGGCGTGGCGGCCGGACGAGAACTCGTCGCGCACGAGCGGCACGTCGTTCTCGGCGTCGCGGCCGACGATCAGCGGCGACGAGTCGACCGGAAGCTCCTCGCCCGTTCGGAGTGCCGGGCTGGTCACGACGACCAGCTTGCCGGCCGGTTTGGCGCCTGCCTGCGCCTGCTTGCGGCGCTTCTTCTGCTCCTGCACGCGCTGGGGCGCCAGGATGATGCTCTCCTGCGGCGCGCCACGGAGGTCGCGGCTCGCGCTCCGCACGACGCGCCAGATGAACAGATAGAGCAGGACGAGGAACCCGACCTTGAGGAGGAGGAGGACTTCCTCGACCGCGATCGAGCCGAGTGTCATGGAAGCCCGCGCTCGAAGACGACCTCGGTCGAGCCGAGCGTGATGCGGTCGCCGTCCTCGAGCTTCGACTGGCGTAGCCGCCGGCCGTTCACTTCCAACCCGTTCGTCGATCCGAGATCCACGATCCAGAACGACGTCTCCTCCTGCCGCACCTCCGCGTGGCGGCGCGAGACGTTCGGATCGGCGAGCTGGAAGTCGCAGTCCTGTGAGCGCCCGAGCACGACCACGCGCTTGTCGATCGGATGGCGCTCGCCGTCGATCGTCAGCGAGGCGACCTCGCGCTCGACCGGCGCGGAAGCGTCGTCGTCCGGAACGGGCTCGTCGGACTTGGGCCGGTAGACCATGGTTGCGCTCGCGGGCTTCGGCGCGGGCGCGTCCCCGCCGGCCCGCCGGCCGCGCTGCACCATCCGCGTCGCGATCCCGAACACGCCGAGCCCGAGGTCGGAGTCGGTCTGGAGCACGACGGTGGGCGGCGACAGCATCGCGTAGCCCTCCCGGCGCGCGTGCTCGGCGAGGTAGTCCTGCAGCTCGAGCTTGAGTGAGTCCTCGTAGGGCTGGAACTGGGTGCGGTCGTGCTGCGAGAGGTAGATCGTGTACTCGTTCGGGACGTAGACGCGCGAGACCGAGACCGTCCGGTGGTCGTCCATCTCCTTGACCAGCTTCCGTGCCAGCTCGACAGGCTGGACGTTCGTTCTGAAGGCGCGTCCGAACACACCCTCGACGAGTGCTTCGATCTTCTGCTCGATCCCGCGGAGAACGCTCAAGGTGCCGGTCTTTAAGCTGTTCGAGTCTAGCGGCGGCCCGCGGCTGCCTGGGCCGCTGGAGCCGCCTTGACGGTGGCAGTCGTCTCCTCGACCGGCTGGACGACCTTCGGTCGTCGCGGTCTGGTCGCGTACGGCTCGAGCGCGAGCGCGACGCCGGTCGCGGCCGTGACGGCGAGGACGGCGACGTTCGGGGCGTGCGGCGCGGGGACGACCGTCAGCCCGCCGACGACGACCGCGTATCCGACCGCGGCGACCGGCCCGCGGCGTCGGACGAGCGGCAGCACGGCTGCGCCCAGGGCCAGCGCGCCCGCGAGTGCGAGCACCTGTGGATGGTGGGCGAGCTCGGAAGCGACCGAACGGCCGGCGACGAGCAGGCTGTTCGACGCCGGGATGCGTAGCTGATGCACCCGGTTCGCGCTGCCCGCCGCCGCCGCGACGAGCACCGCCCCGGCCACGCACACCGCACGGCGCGCCGGCCAGCGCACGGCGAGCCCGAGGAGGGGGAGGAGCGCGAGCGCTCCGATCGCGCCGAGTCCTGCGCCGAGCGCGACCAGCAGGCCGGCGCGGGCCGTTCGCCAGAGCGCGACGAGCGCCAGCGCCGCGACGATCCCGTACAGCTCCGCGAGCCCGAGCGAGTAGTTCCCGAGCGGCAGGACGGGCACGGCGAGGCAGAAGGCAAGGCCGGCGGGCTCGGAGAGGATCGTGATCAGAGCCGCGGCGGCCGCGATCCCGAGCGGCCAGCCGGCCGGGAAGAACGGCAATGCGGCAGACGTGATCCCGGCGGCTGCGGCGGCGCCGGCGGCTGCGACGATCCGCTGTGCCGGCTCCTGCACCTGGCGCACCGACAGCGGCGCTCGCTGCGGCGGGGCCGGTGCAGCGGCAGGCCGCCGTACGGCGAGCCGAAGCTTGCCCGCGGTCCTGCGCACGGGGCGGCGCTCGAGTCCGGCCGCCGCCTGGCGCAGCGCCCCCGCGAGGGATGCGGCGGTGGGACGGCGTCCGGGTGCGACCGAGAGCGCGCGATCGACGCAGGCGACGATCGGGCGGGGGAGATCGGGGCGCTGCTCGCGGAGCGTCGGAGCTCCCTTGCCGATCGCCTTCGCCGTGTCGATGAGTGTTCCGCCCCAGAACGGATGGAAGCCGGCCAGCGACTCCCAGAGGAGGACGCCGACGGCCCAGACGTCGGCTGCCGGGCCGGCCGCCTCGCCGCGCAGCCGTTCCGGCGAGATGTAGGCGAGCGTGCCCGGGATGTCGCCGTGCGCGGTCAGGCTCTGCTCCTCGTTCATGAGTGCGAGGCCGAAGTCGAACAGCTTGACCGAGACGCCGCGGCCCTCCACCAGCAGGACGTTCGCCGGCTTCACGTCGCGGTGAACGATCCCGTGGGCGTGCGCGTGTGCGAGGCCCTCGAGAACCTGGGCGGCCGCCTCGAGCGTGGCCGCGTCGCCGAGCTCGCCCGCCCGCATCGCCTCACGCAGCGTCTTGCCGGCGACGTACTCGTAGACGATGTAGACGTGGCCGCTGTCGCGTGCCAGCGCGTGCGCGCGCAGGCAGCGCGGATGGCGGAGCCTCGCCGCCGCGGCCGCCTCGCGCTCCGCGCGCGATCCGGCCGTGCCCTCGCGCGGAACGATCTTGAGCGCCACCTCGCGGTCGGTTTCCACCTCACGCGCAAGCCAGACCGAGCCCGAGCCGCCGGTGCCGAGCGGGCGCACCGGCAGGTAACGGTTCAGGACCAGGCTGCCAGAAGCTCCCACGGCGGCAGGTCGAGACATCCACCGATCTGTTTGGCGCCGACAGGAGAAAGTCCTGCGCGCGCCGAACAACTGCGCTCCCCAGAGAATCGTTCGACTAGAGTGAATCCGGGTCTCGCCCGGGCCGTGGCCAAGATGAGCGAGTACGACTCAGATATCGAATTCGACTTCTTCGACGACGTCGAGACGGGCGAGAGCCCGCCCGATCCCGGCCGTCCGCGCTCGCAGCGTCCTCCGGGACCGCCGCCGAAGCGCCCTCCCGAGCATCGCGGCGGCCTGCCGCCCGCCGCGCGGCTCGCCGGCCTGATCGCGTTCGGCATCCTGATCGTCGTCCTGCTCGTCCTCTGGGTGCAGAGCTGCTCGGGCTCGAGCACGAAGTCGTCGTACGCGAACTATCTCGACAAGGTGCGGGTCCTGGCGCATGACTCGACGCAGCTCGGCGCGTCGCTCTCGACGGCGATCGCGACTCCGGGCATCACGGCCTCGCAGCTGGCCAACAAGATGGACACCCTCGCCGCGCAGCAGCAAAGCGACGTGGGCGTGGCAGAGAAGCTCAAGGAGCCGCGCGGGCTCGCCGACCCGAACGCGAGCATGATCGAGGCGCTGCAGTTCCGCGTCTCCGGGCTGCGCGGCCTCTCCCAGGCCCTGCGCGCGGGAGCCGGGTCGACGAAGGTGGCGGAGACCGCCACGGTACTTGCGAGCCAGGGCCAGCGCCTCGTCGCGTCGGACGTGATCTGGGAGGACAAGTTCCGCCAGGCGACGCTCTCCGAGATGACGCAGCAGAACATCACGGGACTCGCGGTGCCGGTCTCGCACTTCGCGGAGGACGGCATCGACAGCCAGTCCTTCTGGACTCCGGTCGTCGAGCGGCTGAACGGCAACACCACGTCGGGCGGGAACACCGCCGGCAAGGCGATCGGCACGCAGCTCCTCGGTGTGACCGTGCTCCCGAAGGGCACGGCGCTCGACCCGAACCAGCTCAACACGATCGTGCAGAGCACGGACCTCGGCTACGTCGTGTCGGTGAAGAACTCGGGCGACGTGCAGGTCGCGAGCGTGCAGGTCACGATCACGCTGAAGCAGACGCCGAAGCCGATCACGGCGACGGTGTCGATCCCGCTGATCAATCCGGGCGCGACCCAGACGGCCACGTTCAAGAACCTCCCGCAGGCGACCTTCGTCTCGCAGACGACGCTCGAGGTGGACGTCCAGCCCGTCAAGGGCGAGACCAATCCGAACAACAACTCCGCGTCGTACCCGGTCATCTTCTCGTTCGGATAGTCGCGGGGTGAGCCTCTCGAGCTCCACGGCGGGCTGGATCGCGATCGGTGCAGCGGCCGCAGCGCTCGTCGTCGCGGTGCTGGTCCTGCTCGTCTGGCTCGACGCGCGCCGGAACCGCGGCAAGCGCGAAACCCTGCTCGGAGAGAGCGGCAGCCGGCGTGACCTGGTCGACTTCGCGATCACGCTCCAGGGCAGGGTCGACGACCTCCATCGCGCCGTCGACGAGATCGCGGCGGCCGTCGCCCGCGTCGACCGGCGGATGGACGCCACCATCGCGCGGACCGCGATCGTCCGTTACGACGCCTACGAGCAGGCGGGCGGCCGCCAGTCGGCCTCGGTCGCGCTCCTGGACGCGAACCGCAGCGGCGTCGTCCTGAGCGCGATCCAGGGACGCGACTACGCGCGCGTGTACGTGAAGGAGCTCGACCAGGGCAAGGCCTCGGTTGCCCTGTCTCCGGAGGAGCAGCAGGCGGTCGAGCGCGCCATGGCTCGATGACAGCGGAAACGGCCGAGCGCGCGAGCTTTCCCACCACTTGAGCTTCGGGTAATTTTCGCGCGGGGTGCAGCAGGTTCTCGTCCTGAACGCGAGCTTCGAGCCACTGAACGTGTGCTCGGTGAGGCGTGCGCACGTGCTCGTCTACAAGGGCAAGGCCGAGGTGGTCGAGGTACTCGACAAGCAGCTCCGGTCGGCGACGGCGAGCTTCGTGTGGCCGTCCGTGATCCGGCTGAGCTCGTACGTGCGGGTGCCGCGGGCGGCGCAGCGGAAGATCTCGCGGCGCGCGCTCTTCGCCCGTGACGCCTGGACCTGCGTCTACTGCGGCGCCACCGACGTCCGGCTGACGCTCGACCATGTCGTGCCGCGGAGCCGAGGCGGAGACTCGGTCTGGGAGAACGTCGTCACGTCCTGCGCGCCCTGCAACCTGCGCAAGGGGAACCGGCTGCTGGACGAGCTCTCGATGGCGCTCCGCAAGCCGCCCCGGCCGCCCGCGCCCGCGCTCTTCATCCGCCTCGCGGCGCCGACCATCCCGAGCCGCTGGCGCGCCTATCTCGAGCCGTACGGCGCCGCGGCCTAGCTCTTCTTCACGCAGAGCGCGGCGAGGTCGACCGTGCCGAGGATCGGCTGCTCGATCCGGCAGCCCATGCGGGCGGAGAAGAACTCCGGCAGCACAGCGGTGCCGTAGCCGGCCAAGGGGACGACGTCGCGCTCGAGGTCGCGGACCAGCTGCGCGTACGCGTGCGCCCTCGGCTGGCCGAGCAGCGTCCGCATGTGCTTGATCCGCCCGACGTACGCAGGCGGCACGGCGATCAGCGGCTCGGGCCACGACGGGCGGTAGCCATCCGCGGTGAAGGCGAGGTCGACGAGGTCCGACGGGTCGGGCCAGTCGAGCCCCCAGCCCGAGTCCACGATGTCGAAGTCGGCGCCGGGCTTGTCAGCCGCCGTGAACACGTCGTCGAACCGCTTGACTTTCAGCGTGATCCCGAGCGGAGCGAGGTTGGCGGCGAGAATCTCCGCGACGGCCGTTCGGTCGGGTCGCGTCGAGATGTACAGGACGGCCGTGCGCGGTTTCGTGCCGGCGAGTGCCTTTGCCCGCGCGAGCTCGGGCCGGAACGCGATGCGGAATCCGGCGAACGCCGATCCCGGTGCGATCTCGACACTCATCGCTGCATCTGCCGCAATGTGCCCCTCCGGAAGGCGGAACTGTACATCGCTAGACGCCCGGGAGCCTCGCGCGCTTCCCTGCCCGACGGCGTGACGTGGGCGGGCGCAGCGGCGTAGAGAGAGCGTCAACCCAGGAGGTCAGCATGAAGCTCTTCCGTCTCGCGGTCGTCGGCGTGGCGATCGTTGCCGTCGTGGTCTTCGCAGGCGTCGGACGCCCGGACGCCGCGAGCAGCGACAACTCGCCGGCGCAGAATCCCCGCTCGATCACCGTCACCGGGAGCGGCACGGTCTCGGCGGTGCCGACAAAGGCCGTCTTCGACTTCGGCGTCGGGACTCGCGGCAAGACGGCCGTGCAGGCGCTGAACGACGATTCCGTCCAGATGCGCAAGCTGATCGCCGCTCTCGAGGGCGCAGGCATTCCGGCGGCGTCGCTGCAGACGAGCTCGGTGTCGCTGTCGCCGGTCACGAGCGAAGACGGCAGCGCGATCATCGGCTATACGGCGTCGAACTCGGTCTCGGCGACGATCGCCGACCTCGCACGCGCCGGCTCGATCGTCGACACCGCGGTCGCCGCGGGCGCGAACCAGGTCGACGGCCCGAACCTCACCGTCGCCGACCAGGGAGCGCTCTACCGTTCCGCGCTCCAGGCCGCCGTGGGGGACGCGCACGCGAAGGCGGACGTGCTGGCGGCTGCCGGTGGCTTGCACGTGGGCGCCGTCATGACGATCGACGAGAGCGGCAACACGAGTCCGGCCACCTATGCGGCTGCGAAGTCCGCCGACGCGCCGACGCCGATCGCTGCCGGGACCGAGCAGATCACGGCCACGGTGACCGTCACCTTCGAGGCGAGCTAGAGAGCCGCGCGCAGGGACGCCACGTACTCACGGAGCGCGTCGGGGCCGTCCTCGGCGACCTCGACGGCGCGCGACCCGACCGCGATCCCGTCGACGAGCGCGGCGGTTTCACGCGCGTGCTCGGGCGTCGAGATCCCGAAGCCTGCGTACAGGGGGAGGTCCGTCACGGACCGGACGCGCTCGACGAGGTCCGGAAGCTGCGTCGACAGGCCCTCGCGCGCGCCGGTCGTGCCGGTGACGGCGACGAGGTAGAGCCAGCCGTCCGTCTCCTCCGCGGCGAGGCGGAGCCTGGCGTCGGTGGAGGTCGGCGCGACGAGCTGGATGCGGTGCAGATCGGGCCGCTCGCCCGCCGGGAGATCGACGACGATCAGGCTCGTCGCGCCTGCAGCGCGAGCATCCGGCGCGAACCGCTCCCAGCCGTAGGCCTCGAGAATCGATGCGTACGTCATCGGCACGATCGGAACGTCGACGAGCGCGCGTATCTGCTCGATGCACGCGAGGCACTCGGCGGTGCGCATCCCCTGCGCGAGCGCCCGCTCGCCTGCGCGACGGATCACCGGACCGTCGGCCAGCGGGTCGGAGAACGGGATGCCGATCTCGAGGATGTCGGCCCCGCCGTCGACCGCAGCCTTGGCCAGCAATGGCGTGTCCGGCCCCGCCATGAGGTAGATCACGAGCGCCTTCGTGCTCACGCGCGTCCCAGGTGGTCGAGCGCCTGGTCGAGGTCCTTGTCGCCGCGACCGGAGAGGCAGACGAGGACGAGATCGCCGTCGAGCTCCGTGGCGCGTGCAAGGGCATGTGCCGGCTCGAGCGCCGGGATGATCCCCTCTGTCTCCGCGAGGCGGCGGAACGCGCTGAGGGCTTCGTCGTCGGTCGCACTCAGATACTCGACGCGCCCTGCGTCGCGCAGCGCGGCGTGCTCCGGCCCGACTCCCGGGTAGTCCAGCCCGGCCGAGATCGAATGGGCGTCGAGGATCTGGCCGTCGGCGTCCGCGAGGACTGCGGAGCGTGCGCCGTGCAGCACGCCGGCCCGCCCCGAGCCGAGGCTGGCCGCTCCCCGGGCCTCGACGCCGACGATCCGTACGTCGTCGTCGTCCAGGAAGCCCGCGAACATCCCGATCGCGTTCGAGCCGCCGCCGACGCACGCGACCACGACATCGGGCAGTCGCTCCTCCGCAGCGAGCATCTGCTCTCGTGCCTCGCGACCGATCACGGACTGGAGCTCGCGCACGATCGCCGGGTAGGGGTGGGGCCCGACGCACGAGCCGATCAGGTAATGCGTCGTCTCGACGTTCGTGATCCAGTCGCGGATCGCCTCGCTCGTCGCCTCCTTCAGCGTCTTGGTGCCGAACTCGACGGGGCGCACCTCCGCGCCCAGCAGTCCCATCCGCTCGACGTTCGGTCGCTGGCGGCGCATGTCCTCGGAGCCCATGTACACGACGCACTCGAGACCGAACCGCGCGCAGACCGTCGCCGTCGCGACACCGTGCTGACCCGCTCCCGTCTCGGCCACGATCCGGTGTTTGCCGAGCCGTCGGGCGAGCACTGCCTGGCCGAGGGCGTTGTTGAGCTTGTGCGCGCCGGTGTGGAGGAGGTCTTCGCGCTTCAGGTAGATGCGCTTGCCGGGAGCGAAGCGCTCCGCGAGCGTGAGCGGAGTCGGGCGGCCGGCGTAACTGCGGCCGAGATGCTCGAGCTCTGCCTCGAACGCCGGGTCCTTCTGTGCCTCTGTCCAGCCGGCCTCGAGCTCGTCGAGCGCCGGGATCAGCGTCTCCGGAACGTACCGCCCGCCGTAGGCGCCGTACTTCCCCGCGGTCATCGCGCCGCCGCCACGAACGCGCGAACCCGGTCGTGGTCCTTGATGCCGGGCGAGACCTCGAGGCTCGAGCTCGCGTCCACCGCCCATGGCTGCACTGCGTCGATCGCGTCGCGGACGTTCTCCGGCGTGAGGCCGCCGGCCAGCACGACGCGCCCGTCGGTCGCACGCGCGCGGTCGATGTGCGTCTCGTCGGCCTCCTGCCACGGAAGATCGACGACGGTCGCAACTCGCTCCCCGCGCCGGAGCAGGACGGCATCCCGGCCGCGCACGCTTCCCTGTCGCTCCGGGTAGAGCTGGACGAGATCCGTGCCCGCTTCGACCGCCCCGCCGACGAGCACGGTGACGGGCAGCACGCTGTCCGGGACCGGAAGAACGCGCTCTGCGCGACGCGGGCTCGCGGCGACGAGGATGAAGCCGCACAGGTCGGCCCCGGCCTCGACGGCCGCGGCCACGTCGTCCTCGCGCGTGAGGCCGCACACCTTGACGAGTGGCCGTGAGACCAGCTCCCGAAGTCTCGCCGCCGGATCGGCCGCTCTCATCAACGCCGTTCCGACGAGGACGGCGTCGGCGCCGGCCAGCTCCGCCTCGGCGCCCTGCGCGCGGGAGTGGATCGCGCTCTCGGCGATCACGACCCGGTCGCGAGGCGCGCGGCCGACGAGCGCGAGCTGCGCGCCGCGGTCGATCGCAAACGTGGACAGGTCGCGGGCGTTGATCCCGATCGGGTCTGCGCCGAGCCCGGTCGCGCGGTCGAGCTCCACCTCGTCGTGCGCCTCGACGAGGGTGTCGAGCCCGATCGTCTCGGCGTGCGCCATCAGGGCCGCGGCACGCCGGTCGTCGAGGTCGCGAAGGATCAGCAGCGCCGCGTCGGCGCCGGCCTCCTTCAGCTCGTCGAGTTGCACTTCGTCGGTGAAGAACCCCTTGGCGAGCAGTGGCAGGCGGACCGCGGCGCGTGCGGCGCGCAGATCGTCGGTCGTCCCGGCGAAGCGCTCGTCGACGAGGATCGAGACTGCCGCCGCTCCGGCCTGCTCGAACGAGGCGGCGAGCCCAGCGGGATCCGCGTCCGGCCGCAGGTCGCCGGCCGAGGGCGATCGCCGCTTGACCTCCGCGATCGCCGCCAACCCCGGCGTCGCGAGCGCGTCACGAAACCGCCCCATCAGCGCGTGCCACTCCCGGCCAGGCCGAAACCGGCCGAGGCCGTTTCGGCCCCCACCCGATAAGGGCGGGGCGTCGTCCCGCCGCCCTCGCCGAAGACGATACCGGTGCGTTCGTGCCGTGTGCGTGCCGATTCTGTGCCAATTCGGCGCCGAACAGGCCCGGGGCGGCCACGAACCGTGGGGCTCACGCGCGCACCTCCTCTGCACGCGAGAACGCGACCAGCTGATCGAGCCGCTCCGAGACGGCGCCGGAGTCGACGGTGCTCCGCGCGAGCTCGAGCCCCTCGCGGAGATCGTGTGCATGCCCGGCCGCGGCGATGGCACCGGCGGCGTTGAGCACGATCGCCTCGCGGCGTGCGCCTCTCTCGCCGGCGAAGACGTCGCGGATCGCCTGTGCGTTCTCGGCCGGCGATCCACCGCGGAGCTCGCCGGGATCGCAGCGCTCCACTCCGAGCTCCTGCGGGTCGACCGTCCGCTCACGCACCGTGCCGCCCACGACCTCGGCGACCTGGTTCGGGCCTGACGGCGACAGCTCGTCGATGCCGCCGGCCCCGTGCACGACGAACGCGCGCTCGGCGCCGAGCTGGAGCAGCACCTCGGCGATCGTCCGGACGAGGCCGGGCGCGTACACGCCGACGATCTGCGCGCGAGCGCCGGCGGGGTTGGTCAGCGGGCCGAGCACGTTGAACACCGTCCGCGTCGCAAGCTCGCGCCGTACAGCGGCTGCGTGGCGCATCGCGGGGTGGTGCGCGGGCGCGAACAGGAAGCCGAAGCCGAGCTCGTCGATCGAGCGCGCGATGCGCTCGGCCGGCAGCTCGAGCTCGAAGCCGAGCGCCTCGAGCACGTCCGCCGATCCCGAGGCGGAGGAGACGGCGCGGTTGCCGTGCTTCGCGACCCCGGCTCCGGCGGTTGCCGCGACGAGCGCCGCCGCCGTCGAGATGTTGAGCGTCTGCGCGCCGTCGCCGCCGGTCCCGGCCGTGTCCACGAGGTCGCGTCGCCGGGGGTGGACGGGCAGCACGTGGGCGCGCATCGCGTCTGCGCAGCCGGCAATCTCGTCGGCCGTCTCGCCCTTCGCCCGCAACGCGACGAGAAAGCCCGCGATCTGCGCCTGCGTGGTCTCGCCGCGCATGATCGACCCCATCGTCTCGCACGCCTCGTCGCGGGTCAGGTCGTGCCCGTCGAGAACGCGGTTGAGGGTCGCCTGGATCATCGCTCCAGGAAGTTTCGTAGCAGGTCGCGGCCGACGGGAAGCGTCAGCACCGATTCGGGGTGGAACTGGACGCCGTCGACGGGCAGCTCGCGATGGCGGACGCCCATCACCTCCCCGTCGTCGCTCGTCGCCGAGACGGTCAGGCACTCGGGGACGCGCGTCGCGGCCAGCGAGTGGTAGCGGCCGGCCTGGAAGTCCTGCGGCAGTCCGACGAAGAGCCCGGCGCCGTCGTGGTGGACGAGGCTCGTCTTGCCGTGCAGGAGCCGGGCGGCAGGCCCGATCTCGCCGCCGAACGCCTCGACGACGGCCTGATGGCCGAGGCAGACGCCGAGCGTCGGCGTCGTCGACGCCAGTCGGCGGACGACGTCGAGTGTCGCGCCCGACTGCTGCGGCCGCCCGGGCCCGGGCGAGACGACGAGGTGCGACGGTGCCATCGCCTCGGCCTCGTCCGCGTCGATCTCGTCGTTTCGCCGCACGACGACCTCGGCGCCGAGCTCCTGCAAGAGGTGCACGAGGTTGTAAGTGAACGAGTCGTAGTTGTCGACGAGCAAGATCATCCGCCGCGCTCCGCGAGGTCGATCGCCGCCTCGATCGCCGCCAGCTTGTCCAGGCACTCCTGGTGCTCCGCGGTCGGGTCGGAGTCGGCCACGACGCCGCCGCCCGCCTGCAGGTACGCGACGCCGTCGCGGAGCACGAGCGTACGGATCGCGATGCACGTGTCGAGGTCGCCGTCGGGGAGCGCGTAGCCGACCACGCCCGCATACGTTCCGCGTCCGTAGCCCTCGAGCTCGGAGATGATCTGCATCGCCCGCACCTTAGGCGCGCCGGAGACGGTGCCGGCGGGAAACGTCGCCCGCAGGAGGTCGAATGCGGTCCGCCCGGGCTGGATGTCTCCGGCGACCTCCGACACGAGGTGCACGACGTGGGAGTAGTGCTCCGGCTCGAGGAACCGCTCGACGCGGACGGTGCCAGGGCGGCAGACGCGCGAGAGGTCGTTGCGACCGAGGTCGACGAGCATGACGTGCTCGGCCCGGTCCTTCTCGGACGCGAGCAGGCTCTCCTCGGCGCCCTCGCCGGCGGCGACGGTGCCCGCGATCGGGTTCAGGCTGGCGCGGCCGCCGACGAGCTTCACGTGCGTCTCCGGCGACGACCCGACGAGGCTGATGTCGCCGAGCTCGAGGAGGAATAGGTACGGAGACGGGTTGACGCGGCGCAACGCTCGGTAGAGCGCGACGGCCGACGCTTCGGTCCGGCGGACGGCTCGTTGGGAGAGGACGATCTGGAACGCGTCACCGGCGACGATGTGTTCCTTCGCGCGCAGCACGCGCCGCTCGTGCTCCGCGCGGTCGGGCGACCGCTCCGTCGGATGGCTCGTCAGCGGGCCGGCGGTCGGCTCGTCGGCGTGCGACGCGAGCGCCGCGGCGATCTCCGTGGGGTCGCCTGCCAGCACCTCGGCGACGCTCGAGACGTGGTCGATCCGGACGAGCACCTCGGCGACGACGAAGCGGCTCTCCGGCAGGTCGGGGCGTTCGGCGGGGAGCGGCACGGTCGGCTCGAGCGTCGCGACGTAGTCGTAGCCCAGGTAGCCGACCACGGGCGCCTGCTCCTGCTCGGCCTCGTCGAAGGAGACGAGCCGCGACCCGCAGCCGACGAACGAGTACCTTCCGAGCCGCCCCTGCTCGACCGATTCGAGCAGGAAGCTCGCGCGCCCGAGCTGCCGCAGCCGGAGGTAGGCCCCGAGCGGGGTGACGAGGTCGGTCGGGATGCGGGCGGTCGCGTTCATGTCCTCCAAACGAAAAGACCTCCCGGCTGGAAGGTCTGGCGAGCGGGACGGGATCGAGGTCGACTCAGGCGACGCTCCCGCCACGCTCGCGGCGCCACCAGGCCCAGAACGCGGTCGGGAAGGTCATTGCGTCCAGGGTAAGCAGGATCGCGCCGGGCGTCAAGCTGCGGCGAGGCGGAGCGCGTCGGCGAGGCGGACGCGGCCGCTCCAGAGGGCGCTTCCGAGCACGGCTCCCTCGCAACCGGCGCCGCGGAGTCGTTCCAGGTCGTCGAGCGACGCGATGCCGCCGGCCGCCAGGACCGGGAGCCCGGACGCCTCGACGAGTGCCTCGAGCAGCTCCAGGTCGGGGCCGGCGAGGGAGCCGTCGCGCGCCGTGCTCGTGACGAGCAGCCGCACGACTCCGGCTGCGGCGCAGGCGCGTGCCAGTTCGACCGCAGGAAGGGACGAGATGCTCGTCCAGCCCTCGGCGACGACGAGTCCGTCGCGCGCGTCGACGGCGACGACGAGACGGTCGCCGAACCGCCGGCGCCGCGTCGGCGAGAAAGTCTGGCGAGAGAGCCGCCGTGCCGACCATGACCCGTGCGGCGCCGACGGCGAGCGCGCCCTCGATCGCGTCGATCGTCCGATAGCCGCCGCCGACCTGTACGGGCGTCCCGTCCGCTGCGGCGACCAGCGTCTTCACCAGTCCGGGCGTCGGCGAGCCGGAGAAGGCACCGTCGAGGTCGACGAGGTGCAGGAAGGTCGCGCCCTCCTCCGTGAAGCGACGCGCCGCTGCCGCGGGATCGCCGCCCTCGATCGTCACCCGTTCACGCTCGCCACCGGCGAGCCTGACGCACCGACCCTCGAGCACGTCGATCGCAGGCAGGACGGCAAAGGGCGCCCTCGTGGCTTCGGTCATCGTGTTAGCATGCTAACATGAGCAGTATGGCAGACGAGACGACGAGCGAGCCCGCGCATGTGGTGGAGGACGTCCCGGGCCTCGACGACCTCGCCGACGCGCTGCTCGTGCTCCGCACGCGCGACGAGGCGCGGCGCTTCCTACGGGACCTGTGCACGCTCGGAGAGCTCGAGGCGCTCGCGCATCGCTGGCAGATCGCGCGGCTCGTCGACTCCGGCCGTCCGTACCTCGACGTGGCCGAGACGGTGCACACGAGCACGGCCACGGTCACGCGCGTCGCTCACTGGTTGCGTCACGGCGCCGGCGGCTACGCCCTCGCGCTCGACCGCACCGCGAGACGCCGGGAGGCCTAGATGACGCCCGCGCGGTTCGAGCGGGCCGGCGAGAACGGCCGGCTGACGGTCGCCGTGCCGTCGAAGGGCCGCATGCTGCAGCCGACGCTCGACCTCTGCGCCGCGGCCGGGCTCTCGTTCGAGACGACGGAGCGTGCGCTCCTCGTCCCCTGCGTGAATGCGCCGGTCGATCTGCTGCTCGTGCGGCCGCACGACATCCCGGAGTACGTACAGGACGGGGTCGTCGACGCGGGGATCACGGGCGCGAACCTCGTCGTCGAGAGCGAGGCGGACGTCGAGACGGTGGCCGAGCTCGGCTTCGCGCGCTGCACGCTCGAGGCGGCGGTTCCGGTCGATGCCTCGCAGGCCGGGCTGGCCGACCTCGAGGGCCTGCGCGTCGCCACCGCCTACCCGACCTCGACCCGCGCCTGCCTCGGCCGGCTCGGCATCTCGGCGGAGCTGGTGACGATCTCGGGCGCGGTCGAGGCAGCTCCACGGCTCGGCCTCGCGGACGCGATCGTCGACCTCGTCTCGACCGGCTCGACGGCAAGCGTGAACGGGCTCCGGCGGATCGGTCGCCTCCTCGAGTCGCAGGCGGTGCTCCTGCGCGGCCGCGACCCGGATTCGGGCAAGGTCGAGCACGTCGAGCGCCTGCAGCTGATGCTGGAGGCGGTCGTCGCCGCCCGGCAGCGGCGGTACGTGATGATGAACGCGCCGGCCTCGGCGCTGGACGAGATCCGGGCCGTGCTGCCGAGCATGGGCGCACCGTCGGTGCTCGAGCTCGCCGAGCCGGGGCAGATCGCGATCCACGCGGCGATCGAGGCCGATCGGGTCTGGGACCTGCTCGCGCCGCTCAAGGCGGCCGGGGCGACCTCGATCCTCGTGATGCCCGTCGAGAGGCTCGTCCCGTGAGCCGGGTCGAGATCGCCGACGCGCTCCCCCGCGCAGGCGGAGATCGTGGCCGACGTGCGCGCACGCGGGGACGAGGCGGTGCTCGACTGGACGGAACGGCTCGACGGCGAGCGGCCCGCGGCGCTTCGTGTGCCGGCCGAGGAGATTGCCACGGCCGAGGCTCCGCCCGGGTTCCTCGCGGCGATCCGCCGGCTCGCAGACGCGGTGCGCGCCTTCCACGAGCCGCAGCGGCCCGTCGACACGACAGTGGCGACGTGGGCCGGTGTCGAGGCGTCGCGGCGCTTCGTCCCGATCGGCTCGGTCGGCGTCTACGCTCCGGGTGGCCGGGCCGCGTACCCGTCGTCCCTCGTCATGGCGGTCGTTCCCGCCCAGCTCGCGGGTGTCGGGCGCATCGCGGTCGTCTCGCCGCTGCCGCCGGCCGCGCTGCTCGCCGCTGCGCGCGAGCTCGGGATCGACGAGGTCTACGCTGTCGGCGGCGCGCAGGCGATCGGCGCGCTCGCCTACGGCACGGAGACGATCCCGGCTGTCGACAAGATCGTCGGCCCCGGCAACCGCTGGGTGACCGCGGCCAAGCTGCTCGTCTCGGGGCGCGTGGGCATCGATCTCCCCGCCGGGCCGAGCGAGGTGCTGATCGTCGCCGACGAGACCGCCGACGCGGAGCTCTGCGCAGCCGATCTACTGGCGCAGGCCGAGCACGGGCCCGACTCCGAGTGTGTCCTCGTGACGACGAGCGCCGCGCTCGCCGACGAGGTCGGCCGGCTCACGGACGGCTGGGAGCAGGTGCAGATCGAGGTCGTGGACTCGCTCGACGAGGCGCTTGCTCGTTCCGACGAGTACGCGCCCGAGCACCTCGAGTTGCACGTCGCCGACCCCGAGACGGCTGCCGCGGCTGTGCGGAACGCGGGCTCGATCTTCCTCGGGCCGTCCGCTCCCGCTGTCGTCGGCGACTACGCGGCGGGAGCGAATCACGTGCTGCCGACGGGCGGTCTCGCACGAGCGGCCGGGGGGCTCGGCCTGGAGGCGTTCCTCAAGTCGATCCAGGTCGTCTCGGCGACGCGCGAGGGGCTCGACGGCCTGCGGGAGACGATCGGCGCTCTCGCATCGGCGGAGGGACTGCCGCTGCACGCCGCCGCGGTCGAGGCGCGGTTCGCAGAGGCGAGGCGATGACGCTCGCGCGGCCGCTCGCCGAGGGCTTCGCGCCGTACGTCTGGGCGCGCGCTGCCTCCGAGGTCGCCGCCGCGCAGGGCCTGTCCGCCGCGGAGGTGCTCCGCTTCGACGCGAACGTCCCGCCGCTTCCGGGTATCCCGGCGATCCCGCTCGGCGAGAGCTTCTCGGCGCTGAACGAGTATCCCGAGGGGACGTACGGCGAGCTACGCGAGGCGGCCGCCGGCTATGCGGGCGTCGATCCCGAGGAGGTCGTGATCGGGGCCGGCGCGGACGACCTGATCGGGCTCGTTGCGCGGACGTTCCTTGGACCCGGCCGGGCCGCCGCAGTGCAGTTGCCCACGTATCCGCTGTACGCGATCGCGAGCGGGATCGAGGGCGCCGAGGTCGTCGACGCGCCGCTCGATCCGGCCGCGCTCGCCGGAACCGACGTCGTCTGGGTCTGCAATCCCGCCAACCCGACCGGTGAGCTCGTCGAGCCGGAGGCGATCGCCGCGCTCGCGCGCTCGCTGCCGGACACGCTTGTCGCCGTCGATGAGGCGTACTTCGAGTACGCGGGTCGCTCGGTCGTGCCGTTCGTGCGTGAGCTGCCGAACCTCGTCGTGCTCCGGAGCCTGTCGAAGGCGTTCGGCTTCGCCGCGCTGCGCGTCGGGTACGCCGTTGCAGCCCGGGATGTCGCCGGCGAACTCGACCGCCGGCGCGCGCCGGCGCCGATCTCGGCTCCGGCCGCGCGGATCGCGGCTGCGGCACTCCGGGACCCCGTGCTCGACGTCGAGTCGGAGGTCGCCGAGCGCGAGCGGATGCGCGACGCGTTGCTGGCAGCCGGGTTTGCATGCCTTCGCTCGCACGCGAACTTCGTCTACGTGCCGGTCGAGGACGCCCCGGCGCTGGCGGATCGGCTCGAAGCGCAGGGGCTCGTCGTCCGCCGCTACCCGGACGCGATCCGGATCACGCCGCGCCTTCCGGTCGAGAACGACCGCTTGCTCGCCGCGCTCGGAGCCGCGGCCGAGCCGTCGGCGTCGCGATCCGCGCTCGTCGTGCGGAGCACTGCCGAGACGGCGCTGCGGGTGTCGCTTTCGCTGGACGGGCGGCGGCGCTCGCGTGTTCGCACCGGGGTCGGGTTTCTCGACCACCTGCTCGCCCAGCTGGCCTTCCACGGCGGTTTCGACCTGGAGGTGATCGCGGGCGGGGACGTCGAGGTCGACGAACACCACACGGTCGAGGACGTGATGGCGGCGGTGGGTGTTGCGTTGCGGGAGGCGCTCGGCGGTCGCGAGGGACTGACCCGTTACGGCTCCGCGACGGTGCCGATGGACGAGGCGCGCGCGACGGCTGCCGTCGACCTCGTGCGTCGGCCGCATGCCGAGATCCGCCTCGCGTTCACCGGCGAGCGCGTCGGCGGGCTCGCGTTGACGCTGCTGCCGCACGCGCTCGAGCGCTTCGCGATCGAGGCCGGCTGCACGGTGCACGTCGAGGCCGCGGGCGCGGACGACCACCACGTCGCCGAGGCCGCGTTCAAGGCGCTCGGCCGCGCGCTCGGACAGGCCTGCTCACGCGACGACACCGCTACCGGCGCGGGCTCGACGAAAGGCACTCTGTGAGCGCCGCCGCCTCGTGCTCTGCCGCCCTGTCTCGCGCAGCCGACACGGCGCGCACTCCCCACCCAGGGTGGGGTGGAAGACCACCCACCACCCGCGGTGAGCGTACCGCGGAAAGGCGCACGAGACTGGGGCGAGACTGTGACTTCTTTGTGACTTTTCATCCACAGGGTCGGAGCCGGACATGAGGGTCGCGGTCGCCGACTACGGGGCCGGCAACCTGCGGAGCCTGTGCTCGGCGTTCGAGCGGGCGGGTGCCGAACCGTTCGTGACGACGGACGCGCAGCAGGTGCGTGAGGCACCGCTCGCGGTCGTCGCAGGGGTCGGCCACGTCGCGAGTGCCGCCGCCGGTCTCGCACGCACCGGCGTCGGCGAGGCGCTGCGAGAGCGCGGCGACACGGGACGACCCCTGCTCGGCATCTGCGTCGGGATGCAGCTCCTGTTCGAAGACAGCGAGGAGGGGGGCGCCGGGCTCGGGCTTCTCCAGGGACCGGTTCGCCGGCTGCAAGCGAGCCGCGTGCCGCACATGGGCTGGAACACGCTTGCCACACGGCCGGGAAGCGTCCTGGCCGGGCTCGACGGCGCCGATGTCTACTTCGCCCACTCCTACGCGGCGTGGCCCGAGGACGACTCTGTGATCGCCGCCGAGGTCGACCACGAAGGAACGGTCGTCGCCGCGGTCGAGCAGGGTCCGCTGGTCGGGTTCCAGTTCCACCCCGAGCGAAGCGGCCCTGCCGGTGCCCGCGCGCTTGCAGACGCGCTGCGATGGTCAAGAAGCGCGTGATCCCCTGCCTCGACGTCGCCGACGGCCGCGTCGTCAAGGGCGTGCGTTTCGAGAACCTGCGCGACATGGGTGACCCCGTCGAGCTCGCGACCCGCTACTCGGAGCTCGGCGCCGACGAACTCGTGTTCCTCGACATCACGGCGACGCTCGAGAGCCGCGGCCCGCTCCTGGCGCTCGTCGACCGCGCGGCGGCGGAGCTCACGATCCCGTTCACGGTCGGCGGCGGCGTGCGGTCGGTCGAGGACGGCCTGGCGCTGCTCCGGGCCGGCGCCGACAAGGTCGCCGTCAATCGCGCCGCGCTCGACGAGGCAGGCCTGCTCGAGCGGCTCGCGGACGCGTTCGGCTCGCAGGCGGTCGTGTGCGCGATCGACGCACGCGGCGGCGAGGTCGTGACCCACGCGGGCCGCAACCCGCGCGGCATCGACGCCGTCGCGTGGGCCGGGGAGGCGACCGAGCGCGGCGCGGGCGAGCTGCTCGTCACCTCGATCGACGCCGACGGAACGCGCGACGGCTATGACCTGGAGCTGACGGGCTCGATTGCAGGCGCGGTCGGCGTCCCCGTGATCGCGTCGGGTGGAGCGGGCTGTGCCAGGCACCTGTCCGAGGCGTTCGCGGTCGGCGCGGAGGCGGCGCTGCTCGCGTCGATCGTCCACGAGGATCCGGAGCGGCTCCCGCTGCTGAAGCGAGAGCTGGAGGAGGACGGATGGCCGATCCGGAGCTGACGCCTGCGATCGTCCAGGACGCGGAGGACGGGCGTGTACTGATGCTGGCGTGGATGGACGAGGAGGCTCTCCGCCGGACGCGGGAGACCGGTGAGGCGTGGTTCTGGAGCCGCAGCCGCAAGGAGCTCTGGCACAAGGGCGCGACGTCCGGCAACACGCTCGCGGTCGAGGAGATCCGGGACGACTGCGACGGTGACGCGATCCTGCTCCGCGTGCGCCCCGCGGGGCCTGCGTGCCACACCGGTTCGCGGTCCTGCTTCGCGCCCTGGCTCTGGCGGCGCGTGGCGGAGCGGGCGAAGGAGCGGCCAGAGGGGTCGTACGTGGCGAGCCTGCTCGACGAGGGGCCGGCGGCCGCTGCGCGGAAGGTCGGCGAGGAGGGCGTCGAGGCGGCGCTTGCGGGCGTGACCGAGAGCGACGAGCGCCTGGTCGAGGAGCTCGCCGACCTCTGGTTCCACTCCTACGTGCTGCTCGCGGCCCGCGGTCTCGACCCCGACGACGTCGAGGCCGAGCTTCGCCGCCGGATGCGCTGAGTCAGGCGAGCTCGCGCTTGAGGAGGTCGAGGATCTCGCGGAACAGCTGCTCGACGCCCTCGGCCGAGAGCGGCCCGCCGTTCGCCTCCCGCAGGCGCGCGAGCAGGCGCTCCTCCTGCCCCGGGTCGAGGAAGTCGAGGCCGTGTGCCTGCTTGTGAGCCTTGATCTCGCGAACGAGCTCGAGCCGCCGGTTGACGAGCGCGAGGATCTCCTCGTCGGCGCCGGCGACCTCGGCGCGCAGCCGCTCCAGCTCGCTCACTCGTCCTCCACGTCGCGCCTGGCCGGATAGGAGCCGAACACCTGCAGCCGCCGCGTGTTCTCGCGCAACTCGCGCAGCGCCTCGCTGACGATCGGGTCGAGCGGGTGGCCGGCGAGGACAGCGTCGAAGCGGTAGCGCCACGGCGTTCGCGGGATCGGACGCGAGACGAGCTGGTGCAAGTCGATGCGTAGCCGGCCGAACGGCTCGATCGCGCGGTAGAGCGCGCCTGGCGAGTGGTCGGTGACGAAGGTGAACGCGGTGCGCCACTCCTCGGCCTCGCGGTCGATGCGCGTGTACGTCGAGACCGAGACGAAGCGGGTGTACGCCTCGGGATGGTCGCCGACGTCGCCGGCGATCACGGCCAGGCCGTGGAGCTGCGCGGCCCGCTCGCTCGCGATCGCGGACTGAGTGGGATCGCCACTCGATGCGACCTGGCGCGCTGCGTCAGCCGTCGTCGCGGCTGCGATCGCGGTCGCCCACGGCATCCCGGCGACGAGCGCGCGGCACTGGTCGAGGGCGACCGGGTGCGAGCGGATCACACGGATCTCCGCGAGCGGTACGTCGCCGAGCGCGACGAGGCAATGGCGGATACGGAGCGCCGTCTCGGCGACGATCGAGAGCGGGAACTCGTGGAGCAGGTCGTGCGTCTCCGCGACCGAGCCGACGAGCGAGCTCTCGATCGGCAGCACACCGAAGTCGACCTCGCCGCCGACCGTCGCCTCGGCGACGGCGAGGAAGCTCGGCAACGGCCGCAGGTCGGCGCCGCTCGGGAAGAGGCGTTCACACGCGGCGGCGCTGTGGGCGCCGTCACGACCGGGATAGGCAACTGCAACGGGTTTGTCGGTGACGTTCATCGAGGCTCCAAGAGTCGAGGGGCTCCGCGGATTCGCTAGCCGGCGTGTGCGGAAGGAACGGCGCGCCGGCTAGCGCGTAAACAGACGCGCGACGAAGAACCGGAAGCTGTCGCGGCGGAGCGCCATGAGCGCTACAGAGTACGCGGGGCCGCGGAGCCCGTCAACGCGGCGAGGACGGCGTCGGTCAGCTCCTCGGTCGTGGCCGTTCCGCCGAGATCGAGCGTCGGTGCCTGCAGGAGCGCGCGATCCACCGCTGCCTCGAGCGCGGCAGCTTCGCGGCCTCGCTCGAACCCATGCTGGAGTAGCAGCGCGGTCGAGCGCAGCATCGCCGCCGGGTTGGCGACGCCCCGGCCCGCGATGTCGGGCGCCGAGCCGTGGACCGGCTCGAAGAGCCCTGGGCCGGAATCCGACAGGCTGGCCGAGGGCGCGAGCCCGAGCCCGCCGGTCATCGCGGCGGCGAGGTCGGAGAGGATGTCGCCGAACATGTTGTCGGTGACGATCACGTCGAACTGCCCGGGAGCGGACGCGAGTTGCATCGCCGCGTTGTCGACCAGCATGTCCTCGAGCGTCACGTCCGGATAGGCCTCTGCGAGCTCGTGGACGACGCGGCGCCACATCCGCGACGTCTCGAGCACGTTCGCCTTGTCGACCGACGTGAGCCCGCCGCGTCGGGAACGCGCGAGCTCGAAGCCGTGCCGCGCGATCCGCTCGACCTGCGACGGGTGGTACTCGCACGTGTCGAAGACGGTGCCGTCCTCGCGAACGCCCTTGGCGCCGTAGTAGAGGCCGCCGACGAGCTCGCGGACGATCACGAGGTCGGTGCCGTCGGCGCGCGCGGGCCGGAGGTTCGCGTAGACGCCGAGCTCGGCGCGCAGCCGCAGCAGGCCCTGCTCCGGCCGGACGTCGGCGGCGTCGAACTCGGGGTCGCCGACAGGGCCTTTGAGGACGGCGTCGGCGCCGAGGCAGGCGGCGAGCGTCTCGTCCGGAAGCGGCGTGCCCGTCGCCCGGATCGCGGCCGCGCCGAAGAGGTGCTCCTCGAGCTCGAGGTCGGGGGCGAGCTCGACGAGGACGCGCCGGGCTGCAGCCGAGATCTCCGGCCCGATCCCGTCCCCGGGCAGGAGCACGACCCTCATCGGTCGAGCCTATCCGAGAGCGGCCCGGATACCTCGCACCGCCTGTGCGATGCGCTGCTCGTTCTCGACGAGCGCGAAGCGGACATAGCCTTCGCCGCCGGGGCCGAAGCCGGCACCCGGGCTGACCGCGACCTTCCCGTCGCGGAGAAGCCTGAGCGCGAAGGCATGCGAGCCCTCCGACCGGAATCGCTCCGGCACCTCGGCCCAGACGAACATCGTCCCCTTCGGCGGCTCCACGGGCCAGCCGGCGCGCTGCAGGCCGCGGCAGAGCGCGTCGCGCCGGGCGCGGTAGATCTCGCACACCTCGCGCGGGTAGTCGGGCGCCTCGTTCATCGCCACGATCGCCGCGATCTGGATCGGCTGGAAGGTGCCGTAGTCGAGATACGACTTGAGCCGGGCCAGGCCGGCGAGAACGTCCGCGTTCCCGACCGCGAACCCGACGCGCCAGCCCGCCATCGAGAACCCCTTCGTCAGCGAGTACAGCTCGATCGCCACCTCACGGGCGCCCTCGGCCTGGAGGATCGACGGCGGCTCGTGGCCGTCGTAGGCGAGGTCGGCGTAGGCGAAGTCGTGGACGACGACCAACGTTCGCTCGCGCGCGAAGTCGACGATTCGTTGCATCAGCTCCGGCGTCGCGACGGCGCCGGTCGGGTTGTGCGGGAAGGAGACGACGAGCGTGCGAGCGCGGCCGTTCGCGCGGCGGTACGCGTCCTCGAGCTCGGCGACGAGGTCGCCGTCGAGACGGAAGCCCTCGACCTCCGCCCCGGCGAGCACGGGCGCGAAGCGGTGGATCGGGTAGCTCGGGTCGGGGACGAGCGCAACGTCACCCTTCTCCACGAGCAGCCACATCAGGTGCGACAGGCCCTCCTTCGCCCCGATGGTCGTGATCGCCTCGCGCTCCGGATCGAGCTCGACGCCGAAGCGGCGGGCATAGAGGTCGCAGATCGCGCGGCGGAGGTTCGGGATGCCGCGGCTCGCGGAGTAACGGTGGTTACGGGGATCCTGAGCCGCCTGGGCCAGCTTCTCGACGGCCACGTCCGGCGACGGCACGTCCGGGTTGCCGAACCCGAGGTCGATCACGTCCTCGCCGGCGCGTCGCAGCTCGAGCTTGACGCGGTCGACCTCGGCGAATGCGTACGGGGGCAGCGCAGTGACCCGGCGGAGCCGGATCTCGGACGACCGCTCTAGCGGGGCGCCGGGCGCACGCAGAGACTCTATCTCAGGCTGCGACGGCGCTGAGAACTCCGCCGAGCATCTCCGCCAGCGAGACGACGTCGCCGATCACGACCAGAGCCGGCGGGTCGAGCTCGGCGGCGGCCTCCGCGATTCGATCGAGCGGGGCGACGACGACTCGCTGCTCCGGGAGCGTGCCGCTCGCGATCACGGCAGCAGGAGTCGACGCGTCGCGGCCGTGCGCGATCAGGCCGGCCGCGATCTCTTCGAGTCGCGCGAGACCCATGAACGCGACGAGCGTGCCGGCCGTGGCGGCCAGCGCGGGCAGGTCGAGCGGGCCGTGACCGTTCAGGATCGTGACCTGCGACGAGACGCCGCGATGCGTGACGGGAATCCCGGCCGCAGCCGGCACGGCGGCGAGCGACGAGACGCCCGGAACGACCTCGAACGCGACGCCGGCAGCGACGAGCGCAAGCGCCTCCTCGCCGCCGCGGCCGAACAGGAACGGGTCGCCTCCCTTCAGCCGCACGACGTCGAGACCGCGACGCGCGAGGCGTACGAGCAGGCGATTGATCTCCTCTTGCGCGAGCGGCTCGCGGCCCACACGGAGCGCGTCCGGCGGAGCCTCGTCCACGAGCTCGGGCGCGACCAGGCGGTCGTAGACGACGGCGTCGCAGCGGCGGAGTGCGTCGAGCCCGCGCACCGTGATCAACCCGGGATCGCCGGGGCCGGCGCCGACGAGCCACACTCGTCCCGTCATGCGAGCGCCTCCTCGACGCGACGCTGGAAGTAGTCCTTTCGCGCCTCGTAGGTCGGCAGGTTCTCCTTGGCCCAGGGCCTGAGCGCGCGCAGCTCCTCGGCGAGGTCGGCGTGCCTCGGGCCGACGAGCGCCGCGACGTCGTCGCGGATCCGCTGTGCCAGCGCCGGCGAGGCGCCTCCGGTCGAGACGGCGACGGCGATCGGCCCTTCCCGGTGGACGGCGGGGAGGATCAGCGAGCACAGGTCGGGGACGTCGACGACGTTGCAGAAGACGCCCCGAGCCTCGGCGTCGGCGAACACGCGCCGGTTGAGCGGCGTCGAGGACGTGGCGGCGACGACGAGGAAGCGGCCGCGGAGGTCGGAGGAGTGGTAGCCGCGCGGGAGCCACTCGACGGAGAGCGACAGGAGCTCCGGCCGCGCCTCCGGTGCGACCACCGTCACGCGGGCGCCACAGTCGAGCAGACCGCGCACCTTCTCGAGCGCCACCCGTCCGCCGCCGACGACGAGCACGGAGCGTCCGTCGAGGTCGAGACAGGCCATGTAGTACCGCTCCGTCACACGCCCACCGAGTGGAGCCGGGCGCCCTGCCGGTCGAGACGCACCGTGATCTCCGCCGCGCCGGCTGCGAGCGAGAGCGAGAACGCGCCGGGCCCGAGCGCCTCGAGCGAGACCGAACGGAGCTCCTGCCCGGCCAGCGCGCGCAGCGCCTCCGTCACCTCGCGCGCGCTCTCCGCGACGGCCGAGCCGTTCGGGAGCCGCCGGTACGTGGCGAGGGCTGCGCGCTCGCCGCCGGGGCCGTAGAGCGCGCGCAGCCGGCCGGTCTGGAGGCCGATCTCGAGCAGTTCCTGCAGCGTCTCCGCGTCCTCGCCTGCGACCTCGCCCTCGGTGGCAGCCGCCTGGAGCGAGGCGAGACGTCCGCGATAGTCGTCGTCGCGGGCCATGACCAGCACTGCCTGCGTTTCCGCGAGCGCGACTTCCTGCGCCTCGCCGCGAAGCGCGACGCTACTCATCGTGCTCTCCGATCAGCGCGTGCAGCTCGTGCTCGAGGCCGCCGGTCTCGATCGCGCAGTGGATCCCGCACTCCTTCGGCGCGTTCGTCTCCCACCACCAGCGCCCGTCGCGGCCTGCCTCGCCCGGCGCGATCGCCCGCGTGCAGGGCGCGCAGCCGATCGACGTGTAGCCGCGCTCGTACAGCGGGTGCGTGGGCACGTCGTTCGCCCGCGCGTAGTCCCAGACCTCGTCCTCCGTCCACTCGGCGAGCGGGTTCAGCTTGACGATCGCGCCGTGGTCGTGGTCGATCTCGATCTTCCTGATGTCGGTGCGCGAGGCCCACTGGTCGCGCCGGAGGCCCGTGATCCAGGCATCGAGCGAGGCGAGGTGGCGGGTCAGCGGCAGCACCTTGCGCACCTGGCAGCAGAGCAGGCGGTGCTCGACCTGCCGGTAGAAGAGGTTCGGCCCGTGCTTGCCGACCATGCGCGAGACGTGCTGCGCGTCCGGGGCGAGGATCTCGAGCTCGATACCGGGGTAGCGGTCGCGGACACGTTCGATCAGCTCGAACGTCTCCTCCGGCATGCGGCCCGTGTCGACCGTGAACACCTTGACGCCCGGGTCGAGCTCGTGGGCCATGTCGATCAGGACGGAGCCGTCGATCTGGAACGCGGTCGAGATCGCGATCCGCGGCGAGAACCGTTCGAACGCCCATTCGAGCAGCGCCTGCGGCTCCTGCCCCTCGAACTCGACCGACAGCTCACCGGCCTCGAGCTCGTCCAGCACCTCGTACAGGCTCATGCGGCCTCCTTCTCACGGGCCCTGGCCGGCTCCCTGCCGGCGAGGGCTCCGAGCTCGTCGTCGGTCGATCGGTCGCAGAAGGCGCGAAACGACTCATCGGCCCGGCGGGCTGCGAGCCAGCCGGCGACGAGTCCCTCCACCGTCGTGTCCAGCTCGTCGGTCGGAACGCGGCGGAAGACCGGCCGCGCGATCGCCGCCTCGGCGCCGAGTCCGCCGCGCAGGAACACGTCGTAGGCCTGGCGGCGCTTGCCCTGATCGTCGCGCACGGTCGTGCCCTGGAAGCCGAGGTCGCCCACCCAGTGCTGTGCGCACGCGTGCGGGCAGCCGTCGAGGTGAAGGCGAAGGCCGGCGATGTCGTCGCCGAAGCGCCGCTCGAGCGCCTGGATCAGCGCGTCGGCCCTGGTCTTCGTCTCGGTCACCGAGAAGTTGCAGTGCGGCTCGCCGGTGCAGGCGAGCGAGGCGGCGCGCACGGGGTTCAGGTCGAGCGGGAAGCCGAGCTCGCGCAGCTCCGCGACGGCCTCGTCGACGCGGCTCTCGGGGACGTTGGCGACGACGAAGTTCTGCAGCCGCGTGATGCGGACGTCGGCGCCGAGGCGCTCGGCCAGGTCGGCGACGGCCGTCATCTGCTCGCCCGAGACGAGGCCGAGATGGACAGGGATGCCGACGTACGCGAGCCCAGGCTGCTTCTGTGCGTGGACACCGACGTGGTCGGAGAACCCCTCCGGCGGCGGGTCGAGCGCGAAATCCTCGAGCTCACGGCCGAGCCGCTGCTCGATCGCCGCGCGCACGCCCCCGGGCCCGTAGTCGTCGACCATGAACTTCATTCGCGACTTCACGCGGGAGACGCGGTAGGTCAGGTCCTCGCGCCACACGTCGAGGAGCGCGCGCGTGACCTCGAGCGCCTCCTCCTTCGGTACGAACACGCCGAGGTCGCGGGCGAGGCGCGGCACCGACGAGAGCCCGCCGCCGGCCAGCACGGCGAAGCCTTCGCGGCCCTCGTGCACGACGCCGACGAGCGAGATGCAGTTGATCTCGGGCGCGTTGCAGCGGTCGCGGCAGGCCGAGATCGTGATCTTGTGCTTGCGGGGGAGATCGGAGTAGTCCGGGTGCCCGTAGAAGAACTCGGCCGCCTCCTCGACCAGTTGCGTCGCGTCGAAGAGCTCGTCGTGCGCGATGCCGGCGACGGGGCAGCCGGTGATGTTGCGGATCGTGTCGCCGCACGCACCTGCGGTCGTCAGGCCGGCGCCCTCGAGCCGCGCGAACACGTCGGGCAGCGCCGCGAGCTCGAGCCAGTGGAGCTGGACGTTCTGCCTGGTCGTCAGCTCGCCGTCACCGCGGCCGTGAACGGTCGAGATCTCGCCGATTGCGCGGAGTTGCGTCGGCGTGAGCAGACCTCCCGGCAGCTTGATCCGCAGCATGAACGTCCCGACCTTCGGCTTGTCGTGGTAGAGGCCCCACCACTTGAGTCGGACCATGTCCTCCTCGGCCATGCGCTCGTAGCCGTCCGCGATCAGGGCGGGCAGCTCACCGAGCATCCCGAGCGGGCTCTTCTCCTGCTTCAGCCGCTCGACGGGGTTGCGCTTGAGGACGAGCTCCCAGGTGGCGTCGGTCGTGGCTGCCATGGGCGGAAGCTATCAAAAGTGAAGCAACTTCTAAAACGGAAGCCTTAGGATCTCCGGATGGAGCTCCTCCGGGAGATCGAGCTCGAGGCCGCCGCCGCGAAGCGCGCCGCGGCGAGCCTCACCGACGAGGCGGTCGCCGCAGCGCTGCGCTCCGCGGGCGCGCTCGTGCGCGAGCGGCGAGCGGCGATCCTCGAGGCGAACCGGGCCGACGTCGAGGCGGCCGAGCTCACCGAGGCGATGCTCGACCGCCTGCGGCTCGACGAGGGGCGTGTCGACGGACTCGCGGCCCAGGTCGAGGCGCTTGCCGATCTCGAGCCGCTGGCGCGCGCGGTCGACGCCTGGACGCTCTCGAACGGCCTACGCGTCACCGAGCGCCGGATTCCGATCGGCGTCGTCGGCGCCAACTTCGAGGCCCGGCCCGGAGTCGCGCTCGACGTCGCGGGCCAGTTGCTCAAGAGCCTGAACGCCGCCGTCCTGCGCACGGGCGGCGCGGCGCTGCGCACGGTCACCGTGCTCGTCGACGAGGTGCTGCGGCCGGCGCTCGAGTCGGCCGGGCTGGCGCCCGAGGCGGTCGGGCTCGTCCGCTCGCCGGACCGGGAAGGTGCGCGCGCCCTCGTCTCGCTCCCGCAGGTGCTTCCGCTCGTGATCCTCCGCGGCAGCGGGGAGACGACGGCGGCTCTCGCGCGACTGGCCGCGGAACACGGTGTGCGGACGCTCGCCCACGCGGAGGGCGGCGGCGTGCTCTACGTTCACCCGTCGGCGTCACGCGAGAAACTGCTCGCGATCGCGGAGGCGAGCATCGACCGCCTCGGCGTGTGCAACCGGCTCAACCTCTGCCTCGTCGACCGTGCGGCGGCCGCGCTCGTCCCCGATCTCGTCGCGCTGCTCGAAGGGCACGCCCTCGAGGTGCGCGGCGACGTCGAGGGCGCGCGACCGCTCGACGTCCCGATCGGCCACGAGTGGGCGAACGACCGGAATCCGAGCCAGGTGACAGTCTGTTACGTGGATTCGCTCGAGGAGGCTGTTCGCGTCGCCAACGAGGAGACGTCCGCGCTCGCGGCGGGAATCGTGACCGAGGATCCGCTTGCCGCGCAGGCATTCCTGAGCGCCTATCGCGGCACCACCGGCTTCTGGAACGCGACGACGCGGTTCACGGACGGGTTCGCGCTCACCGGCGCGCCGGAGACCGGGATCAACGTCGGCTGGGCGCCGGGGCCGCGCGGGCCGGTGAGCTACCGCGACCTGTGGTTGCGACAGTACCGCGTCGTCGGCAACGGCACGCAGTCCCGGTGAGACGAGCCGTCGTCGTCAAGTTCGGCTCGTCGCTCGTGGCCGGGCCGGGCGGGCGGGTGCGGCGTTCAGTCGTGCGGGCGCGCGTCGCCGAGATCGCCGCGCTCGTCCGCGGCGGGACGCCCGTGTGCGTCGTCTCGTCGGGGGCGATCGCGCTCGGGCTGCCTCGACTCGGGCTCACGGCCCGTCCGCGCAGCCTGCCGAAGCTCCAGGCGGCCTCGGCGCTCGGCCAGGCCCGGCTGCAGCGTGTCTGGGACGACGCGCTCGGCCGCGAGGGTCTGGCTGCGGCGCAGGTCCTGCTGACCGCGATCGACGTGGCCGACCGTGCGGTCTACCTGAATGCCCGCAACACGCTGGCGGCGCTCTTCGGGCTCGGTGCCGTGCCGATCGTCAACGAGAACGACGCCACGGCGACCGACGAGATCACCTTCGGCGACAACGACGCGCTGGCCGCGCAGGTCGCGATCCTCGTCCGCGCTCGGCTGCTCGTCCTGCTGACCGAGGTCGAGGGCGTCTACTCTCGCGCCCCGGGGACGCCGGGGGCCGAGCTGCTCGCGGTCGGCAGCGACGCGGGCGCGGCCGAGCTCGGCGCAGGCTCGCCGCTCGGCAAGGGCGGCATGCAGAGCAAGGTGCTGGCCGCGGAGCTGGCCGCGTCGGCCGGGATCCCGACCGTGATCGCGGCCGGAACGGGGGCGGAGGTGCTCGGGCCGATCGTCGCCGGCGAGAGGCGCGGCACACGCTTCCAGCCGGGCGAGCGCTCGCCGTCCGCGTTCAAGCTCTGGCTCCTCCACGGCAAGCCGGTCGCCGGCCGGATCCACGTCGACGACGGCGCCCGCCGGGCGCTCTCGGCCGACGGGGCCAGCCTGCTCGCCGTCGGGATCGCGCGCGTGGAGGGCAACTTCGAGCCCGGTGACGCCGTGGAGCTCGTCGGCTCCGACGGCGCCGCGTTCGCAAAGGGCATCTCCGGCGCGGCCGCGAGCGAGCTGACGACCCGCCCGCGCGGCGTCGAGGCCGTGCACCGCGACCGGCTCGTCCTCTACTGAGCCGGGCGGCGCTGCGCGAGGTACTCGGCGATGTGCTTCTCGCCGCGCTTCATCGTCCACGTGTGGTTGGAACGAAACAACGGGCGCAGGACGGGGGTCAGGTTCTTGACGAGCGCCTTGTTGACGATCGGGCGCCAGTCGAGCGTCGCGTTCGTCCCGCCCTCGGTGGGCTCGAACGTCCACTCGCCGCCGCCTTCGAAATCGCCCTCGAGCGTCATGCGGATCAGCTTCGGCCGCTCGGCCGCGACGACCTCGCTCGCGAAGTGGAGCTCGTAGGGGAGGAAGCCCTTGGCCGTGATCGTGCTCCTGCGGCCCGGATGCGGGGGCCCGTCGTCGCCGCCGATCTCGAGGAAGACGTCACCCCACCAGATCGGGTACTCGAGCGCCGCGCCGATCACGTCGTAGACGTCCTCGACCGGAAAGGGCACGAACCAGCGGTCGACGAAGTGGTAGGCGGCGGGCATGAGCGGATCCTAGGCCGCATTCGCCCTACGAGCCGAACCGGATCGCCGTCCCGCGTGGAACGACCAGCGCGGGCGACGTGCCGGTCTCGATCAGGTACTCGGCGGCGGCACCGATCGTCACCCGGCCCGAGGGAGTGCCGCGCTTCGAGCCGACGACGAGCAGCGAGACCGGCGAGCGAGGCCGCTCGACGAGCGTCGCCCCGAGCGCGGTGGCGAGCGACTCGGCAGTCTCCGTCGCGGCGGCGTCCAGCTCCCCGGGCACCGCCGCGATCGTCTCGATCCGCTCGACGTCCTGCTCGTGCAGGCCGGCCGGCGCGACCGCAACCGCGAGCGGGCCCCCGTCGAGGAGCCGCCGCGCCGAGGCCTGCGGATCGACATGGCCGGGTGCCGTGCGGTACTCGGACCCGAAGACGACGATGCTCGCCTGCTCGCGCGTGGCGAGGTCGCGCAGGCCCTCGGGCGTCGATCCGCTCAGGATCACGTGGCACGGGACGTCGGGCCGGCCCAGCCACGCGGCACCTTGCGCCAGCAGTTCGGCGGCTTCGTGCTGGGCCAGCTCTTCCCGTCCGCTCTCGGGCTCCCGCATGTGGCGCACGTATGCGAGTTGGAGCGCCGCACCGCCCTCGGCCAGCAGCCGGCCGAGGGCGAGTGCGTCGCGGTCGTTCGCGGTTCCGTCGTAGGAGACGATGATCGTGGTCATGGCGGCGCCCGTCAGGTCGACAGCTCCGGAGGCGGCACCTCGTGCGCAAACGACACGCTACCGCCGCCTGTCGTGGCGGTTGACGGCGCGGGGATCCAGCCCGCGATGCCGCCCGGGTAGCCGAGCGAGGGCACGTCGGAGGGATACACCTCGTGGCCGTGGACCGCGAGGTCGCCTTCCTCCATGTCCGCGTCCGTCATGCGCAGCGGGACGACCAGGCCGACCAGCTTGAGCAGGACGAAGGTGGCGGCCCCGGAGAACAGGATCACCCAGAGGGCGGTATACGCCTGCTCCTTGAGCAGGTGCATCCCGCCGGTGGCGGAGAACAGCGTCGAGCCGTCTCCGTTCAGCGTCACCGCCATGGCCGAGTCCGCGAACACGCCGACGAGCAGGCCGCCCGCGAGTCCCGCGAAGCCGTGCGTGTAGACGACGCCCAACGTGTCGTCCACGTTCCGGAACGGCCGCAGGCGGCTCAGGTAGTTGTAGGCGAGGTAGACGACCGTCGACGAGATGACGCCGATCAGGATCGCGCCGTAGCCGTTGACGAACCCGGCCGCAGGCGTGATGGCGACGAGTCCGACGATCATGCCGTTGACGCTGCCGATCAGCGACGGCTTGCGCCCGGTCAGGTAGTCCCAGCCGACCCAGACGAGGAAGGCGACCGCGCAGCAGAGGTTCGTGTTCAGTACGGCGGCGGCGGCGTCGGCGCCCGCGTAGTACGGGTCGCCGCCGTTGAAGCCGTTCCAGCCCAGCCAGAGCAGGCCGGCGCCGAGGGCGACCATGAGCAGGTTGTTCGGCGCGTCGATCTCGCGGTCACGCGCCAGTCGAGGCCCGATCACCGCCGCCGCGACAAAGCCGGAGACGCCTGCGGAGAGGTGGATGACGTACCCGCCCGAGTAGTCGACCGCGCCCTGCTGCGCCCAGAAGCCTCCACCCCAGATCAGGAAGGCGTTGATGACGTACACGCAGGAGATCCAGAGCGGCACGAACAGCATCCAGGCCTTGAAGTTCACGCGCCCGAGCACGGAGCCGAGCATCAGGATCGGAGTGATCGCCGCGAAGACGAACTGGAAGTAGACGAGCGTCGACGTCGGGAAGTGGAAGGCCGGCCCCGGGGCGTTCGCGAACTCCGGGATCGTCGCCTGTCCCTGCAGCGCCTTGTGGTCGAGCACGCCGCCGGGCTCACCGACGAAGTTGCCGAAGAAGCCGCTCGACGAGAGCCCGTGCCACGGGTTCCCGAAGCCCATCTTGAACCCGTAGAGGACCCACACCACGAGCACGAGCGCGAAGGCGACGAAGGCCAGCATCATGCTGTTGACCGACCACCGCTTCTGCATGACCCCGCCGTAGAGCACGACCAGGCCCGGAACGCTCATCAGGCCCACGAGCGTCGCGGCGGTCAGCTGCCACGCGTTGTCGCCCGGGACCAGCCAGTGCGGGTACCCGAGGTACGTCGCGAAGATCTCCATGTGCATCACCCAACCCCTCTCCCTGGACCACAAAAAAAGCCCCAGGAGCAACTGCTCCTGAGGCGTCCTTGCCTCCCGAGACGCCTTCGGCGGCGGCCTCGCTTCAAGAAACATAGTGGATCGACCGGGGGAGGTGCAACCGGGAACCGTCGCGGTGTGTCCGCGTAGATTCTCGCCATGCCGGTCGAAGGCCAGCAGCACCGCCCGCTCGGCCGCCGCGACCGGGTCGTGATCGCCGTCGTGGCGTGCGCCGCCGCGATCGCGGCCGGAGCGGGAAGCTACGCCTACGTGAGCCGCTCGCCGGGATCGTCGGATGAGGGCTGCGTCGTCGTCACGCTTCCCGCCTCACTCGGCGGCGAGCGGATCCGCCGTTGCGGCTCCCAGGCGGTTGCCTTCTGTCGGGACGAAGCGCCACGCAACGGCATCGTTGCCGAGGCATGCCGCCGGGCGGGCGTCGCGGTCCGTCCATCCGGGTAGGGCGAGGGAGGGAGAGCCGGGAGGGCGAGACTCGGCCCTCCCCCGCGTAGCGCCCGGTCTAGGAGGCGGGGACCGGGCGATCCTTGACGAGCGCTCGACGAGCAGCACCTTCCGGCGCCGGGATCGCCGCTGCCGCTCCGTGACACATGCGCATGGCGTCGAGCACCCGTTCGAGGTTGCGCTGGCCGAGCCGGCGCGGAACCTCACAGAGGCCGACGCTGCGCTCGAGGTGCCAGAAGTCGTGGGCGACGCGGACGAGGAGTGCCTCACCCCCCGACATCGTCTCGGCCTCGTCGAGCAGGCGGGCCCAGTCGATGTCCTCCGTGCCGACGTAGACGGCCGACCGCCTCCAGACCGTCGGGGCCTGGAGCACGTGTTGCGCGGCCCGCCGCTCGGGCGAGCTTGCGTTGAGTTCCACGGTGGTCTCCTTTCGCGAGCGGGGACACAACTCGCCTGCGGCGGCGATGACTGCCAGCGCGCCGACGTCGGAGACGCTGCCGTCCTCGACGCTCGCGGCGGGCACCGGCGCCCTGTCCCCGAACACGGAGAGAGGATGCCGATGACCGGACGCCTGAGAGTCCTGATCGCCGAGGACGAGACGATCATCAGACTCGACCTGCGCACGATGCTGCAGCGGGCCAGCCGGGAGCTCGGACGCAAGCCGCCCGACGAGCGCCCGCTCGACGTCGTGGTCGTCGGTCGTGGCGAGAGCCGGTGGCCGCTCCGCATCACGCGCGACCCGAACGGTCGGGTGGAGGTGTCGCTCCTGCGGGAGGAGCCCGAGGGCCGCTAGCCGGTGTTTCGGAGCCCCGCGGCGATCCCCGCGATCGAGCGGAGCAGCGGCCGCCGCACGGCCTCGCGCTCCTCGTCCGTGGCCGATGGGTCGCGGTGGCGCCGCAGGAGCTCGACCTGGATCGCGTTCATCGGGTCGACGTACGGGTTGCGGAGGCGGATCGACCGCTGCAGCACCGGCTGGCGGTCGAGCAGCGCCTTCGCGCCGACGATCGACTTCACCGCCTGGACGGTGCGCGCGTGCTCGGCGGCGATCGCCGCGAGCCGCCGCTCCGGCTCGAGCTCCGCGGGCACGAGCTCGAGGTAGCCGCGCGCGATCTCGAGGCTCGACTTGGCGAGCGTCATCTCCAGGTTCTCGACGAGCGAGCGGAAGAACGCGAACGAGCGGTAGAGGCGCCGAAGCTCCCGCAGCCCGTCGCGCGTGCCGGCGAGAGGCTCGAGCGCCGCGCCGCAGCCGTACCAGGCCGGCAGCAGGCAACGGTTCTGCGTCCACGCGAACACCCACGGGATCGCGCGCAGCCTGGCGAGATAGTCCTCGGCGCCGGGCCGCCGCGCCGGCCGCGAGCCGATCTCGAACAGCGCCAGCTCGTCGACCGGCGTGAATGCGCGGAAGAACTCGACGAACCGCGGGTCGTCCCACACGAGCTCGCGGTACGCGGCGTGCGCGGTGGCCGCCAGCGTCGTCAGCGTCTCGCGCGCGCCCTCGGGCGGAGCCGACTGCGACACGGCCGGGAAGGCCGAGACGATCGTCGCCGCGAGCGCCGCCTCCAGGTTGCGGTAGGCGAGCCCGGGGAGCCCGTACTTGAACGAGATCGTCTCGCCCTGCTCCGTCAGCTTCAGGCGGCCGGCCGGGAAGCCCGACGGCTGCGCCAGGATCGCCGCGTACGTCGGCCCGCCGCCTCGCCCGGCGCTGCCCCCGCGCCCGTGGAAGATCGTCAGCTCGACGCCGCGCATCTCGGCGAGGGCGGCGAGCGCCTCCTGCGCCTCGAAGATCGCCCACTGCCCCGCCAGGTAGCCGCCGTCCTTGCCCGAGTCCGAGTAGCCGACCATCACCTCCAGGCGGCGGCCGCGCTGCTCGACGTTCCGGGCGAAGCGTGGCTCGTCGAGCAGCTCGCCGACGATCGCGGGAGCGGCCACGAGGTCGGCGACCGTCTCGAAGAGCGGCACGACCGAGAGCTCCTCGACGCCCGCCTCAGCGGCGAGATCCGTGGCGGTCAGGACATCGGCGGCGCAGGCCGTTCCGGACACGATCAGCGTGTCGAGCGCCTGCGAACCGTGCCGCTCTCGCGCGGTGTGCACGGCCGCCAGCGTCTCGCGCACGCGCGGCCCGGGCTCGGCGAGGTCGGACGCGTGCAACCGCACGTCGAGCTTGGCGAGGTGGAAGCCGAACACCTCGACACGTGTTCTCAGGTCGCCCAGCCGTCCGTCTGCGATCCGCCGGCCGCGGTTTGCACGCAGGCTGCGGTCGACCAGGTCGAGGTCGGCGAGCAGCGCCTCCGCCGTCGGATAGCCGGCCGGCCCGTCCGCAAGCGTCTCGCCGAGGCGCTGCCAGACGAACGAGAGCTTGCGGCGGTACGGCTCGCCGGCGTTCTGTGCGCCGATATCGGCCGCGTACTCGGGCGAGCTCCTCCTCGTCGCGCGCGATCGAGTCCGTCAGCTCGGGCAGGACGGGGACGAGCGTGCTCGCGACGCCGACGAACTCGGCGAGACGGCGCACCTCGGCGCGGTAGTGCCGGAGCGCGAGCTCTCGGGCCCGGTCGAGCGCCGCGGCGACCGTGTCCGGCCCGGCGGCGGGATTGCCGTCCTGGTCGCCGCCGATCCACGTCCCGAAGCGGAGCGGCGTGGCGACGCCGGGCAGCCGGCGCCGCAGCTCGCGCGTCAGCTCGGTCGCCTCCTCGAGCAGGCTCTGCTCGAAGAACCAGAGCCCATGGCGAATCTCGTCGACGACGCGTGGCCGGAGCGAGCGCACCTCGTCGGTCTCCCAGAGGGCGGTCACCTCCTCGGCGATCGCGTCGCCGATCCGGTCGCGCCCGGCGGCCGAGAGATCGGGGTCGTCGAGCTCGCGGAGCAGGAGGCTGAGCCGGAGGTGGGCAGTCAGGATCGTTCGGCGAGTCGCCTCGGTGGGGTGAGCGGTGAGCACGAGCTCGAGCGAGATGCCGGCGGCGGCGCGGGCGAGGCTCTCGTCGTCGATCCCGGCGGCTGCGAGCTCGGCGAGGGCCGCGTCGAGCGACTCGCGCAACGGCTTCCCCTCGTGCTCGTACTGGCGCCGGCGGCGGAGCCGATGGTGCTGCTCGGCGAGATTGGCGAGCTGGAAGTAGAGGCCGAAGGCACGGAGCACGTCGCCCTGGCGCACGAGCGGGAGCTCGCGGACGGCGGCGGCGAGATCGGAGCGCGGCCCGGGCCGTCCCGCCCGGCGGGCCTTACGTGAGAGGCCGCGGATCCGTTCTTCGTCGGCCAACAGCTCCTCGCCCACCTGCTCGACGAGCACGCGCCCGAGGATCTCTCCGAGCAGCCGGATGTCCCGGCGAAGCGGTGCCTCGGGATCCTTCGCTACGGCCGAGTCACCGCGCCTTCGCTCGCCGACGAGACGAGCGCCGCGTACTTGGCGAGCACGCCGGTCTCGTAGTGCGGCTTCGGCGGACGCCAGTCGGCCAGGCGCGCAGCGATCTCGTCGTCGGAGAGGTCGACGTGCAGCGAGCCGGCCGGGACGTCGATCACGACCGTGTCGCCCTCGCGGAGCGCGGCGATCGGGCCGCCCCGGAACGCCTCGGGCGCCACGTGGCCGACCATGAACCCGTGCGTCGCGCCCGAGAAGCGGCCGTCCGTGATCAGCGCGACGTCGTTTCCGAGCCCCTCGCCGATGATCGCGCCCGTCACCTGCAGCATCTCCGGCATCCCGGGCGCGCCTGCGGGGCCTTCGTAGCGGATCACGATCACGTCGCCGGCGACGATCTTCCCGGCCTTGACCGCCTCGAAGCAGGCCGGCTCGCCGTCGAACACGCGCGCAGGCCCGCGGTGCTCCTTGCGGTCGACGGTGAGCTTGACGACGCAGCCCTCCGGAGCCAGGTTGCCGCGCAGGATCCGCAGCGAGCCGCTCGGCTTGATCGGATTGTCGATCGGGCGGATGACCTCCTGGCCCGGCCGCTCCTCGACGGCCGTCGCGACGTCGCCGAAGGTGCGGCCGTCGACGGTCGGCGAGTCGACGTGGACGAGCCCCTGCTTCGCGAGCTCGCGCGCGACGAGCGCGACGCCGCCGGCACGGTCGACGTCGACGGCGTGGAAGCGCCCCCACGGCTTCATGTCGGCCAGCACGGGCGTCCGCGCCGAGACGCGGTCGAAGTCGTCGATCGTGAACGGGATGCCGAACTCGCGCGCGATCGCGAGCAGGTGCAGGAGCCCGTTGGTCGATCCGCCGGTCGCCGCGACCGAGGCGGCGGCGTTCTCGAGCGCGTCGCGCGTGACGATGTGGCGAGGCCGCACGTCGCGCCGGACGAGGTCGACGGCGAGCCTGCCCGCATCCTCGGCCGCCTTCGCCTTGCGCTTCGAGAGCGCCGGGATGCCGTTCGCGCCGGCGGGCGAGAGGCCGATGAACTCGAGGATCGTCGACATCGTGTTGGCCGTGAACTGGCCGCCGCACGCACCCGCGCCGGGGCACGCGACCGACTCGAGCTCGTGCAGGTCTTCGGCCGTCATGTGCCCGGCCGCGTATGCCCCGATCGCCTCGTACACGTCGCCGACGGTCACGTCCCGTCCGCGGAAGACGCCGGGCGCGATCGAGCCCGTGTAGAGGACGAGGCCGGGGATGTCGAGCCGCCCGAGCGCCATCACCGCCGCGGGGTTCGTCTTGTCGCACGCGACCAGGCAGACGAGCCCGTCGAAGAAGTGGCCGCGCGCGACGAGCTCGATCGAGTCGGCGATCACCTCGCGGGAGACGAGCGACGTCCGCATGCCCTCGGTGCCCATCGTCACACCGTCCGAGATCGCGATCGTGTTGAACTCGAGCGGCGTGCCGCCTGCGTCGCGGATGCCGCGCTTCACGTCCTGCGCGAGCTCGCGCTGGTTGAGGTTGCACGGCATCGTCTCGATCCAGGTGGTGGCGACGCCGATCAGCGGCTTGGCCAGATCCTCGTCGGTGAAGCCGACGCCCTTCAGCATCGAGCGCGCACCGGCGCGATCGGGGCCGTCGGTGATCGCATGGCTGTGCCGCTTGGCCGGGTCGGACGGCTGGTCGTACGGTGTCGTCATCTCATCCTTTCTCGGCGGGCAGGCCCTTCCGGGACCACTCGCTCCAGGAGCCGGGGTAGAGGCGGGCGTCGGTGCGTCCGGCACGGTCGAGCGCCAGCAACGTCGCGCACGCCATGACGCCGGAGCCGCAGTAGGCGACGACCTCGTCGGCGTCGAGCGCCTCGGGTGGAAGTTCGATCAGTCGCCCGGTCGTGCTCGGCGTGCTCAGTGCGCCGGGGATGTGCCCGGCGACGGGATCGTGGCCGAGCGCCTCGCCGCGGAAGCGGTCGGCGGGCCGGGCGTCGAGGAGCACGAGCCGCGGATCGCCGAGCCGCTCGGCGATCTCGTCCGTGCCGGCCGTGTCCCCCGTGCGCTCGCGGGGGGTGAAGACGGCCGGCTCGATCGTCTCCTCGCCGGTCGCGAGCGGGCCGATCCAGGCCCGGAGGCCGCCGTCGAGAACGGCGACCCGCTCGTGGCCGAAGTGGCGCAGAAGCCACCAGAGCCGCGCGGCGCCGCCGGTCATGCCCTCGTCGTAGGCGACCACCAGCGTGTCGTCGCCGATCCCGGCCCGGCTCATCGACGCGGCGAACTGCTCGGCGGCCGGCAGCGGGTGCCGTCCCGCGACCTCCGCGGGAATCGAGAGGTCCGACAGGTCGGTGTCGAGATCGACGAAGACCGCGCCGGGAATGTGCGCCTCGAGGTAACGCTCGCGTGCGCGAGGCGGCTCGGCCAGGTCGTAGCGGCAGTCTGCGAAGCGGATGTTCACGGGATCGCTCCGCGCGAGCTTACGTCGAGCGGCGTCGCCTCTATCTCAGGCCAGCGCGTGCGCAGGGCTGCCGCGCACTCGTCGCGCGCGCCGCGGCGGGCCCAGACGATCACCGTCGGGCCCGACCCCGAGAGCGTGGCGCCGAGCGCCGAGGGCGGCAGATCGGTGCGGACGTCAGCGAGAAAGGCAGAGCGGTACGGCTCGTGCAACCGGTCGTCGAGAGCGGCGGCGAACAGCTCCTCCGAGCCGGACGCGAGCGCTGCGCCGAGCAGCGCGGCGCGGCCGGCGCTGAAGGCGGCGTCCTCGTGCGGCACGCTGATCGGCAGCAGCGAGCGCGAGTGCTCGGTCGTGACTTGCTCGTCCGCCGGCCGGAGGGCGATCGGCTCGGCGGGCACGGAGTCGGCGATCCGTTCGATCCGCCCGCCCCAGGTCAGGCACGCTCCGCCGGCAAGCGCCGGGGCGAGGTTGTCCGGGTGCCCTTCGAGCGGCAGTCCCTCGGCGAGCAGCGCTTCGGCGTCCGGCTCCACCCCGGCGACGATCGTCCCGGCGACGAGGCCGAGGGCGATCAGGGAGGCGGAGGAGCCGAGGCCGCTCGCCCGTGGGATCCCGTACGTGAAGCTGAACCGCCAGCCCTCGACCGGCGCGACGCGGGCGAACGCCGCGATGCCGAGATGGTGTGTGTCGGCCTGGGGCACGTCGTCGTCGCGGGCGAGCTCGAGCTCGTTCCAGAGGTCGAGCGCGACGCCGGCGCAGTCGAAGCCGGAGCCGAGATTGGCAGTCGTCGCCGGCGCGCGAACGTGGATCGAGGTCATTCCGTCGCCCGAGCGATGGCGTCCGGGTCCGGGTCGACGATCACCGGCGGCGGAGCGTGGAAGTCCGCGGCGCCGGGGTCCTTGAGGCCGTGCCCCGTGATCGTCACGACCACGCGGGCACCGCGGAGCTCGTCGGTTCCGTGCAGGAAGGCGAGCCCGGCCGCGGACGACGGCTCGCAGAACAGTCCCTCCTCCCGCGCGAGCTCGAGCCAGGCGGCGACGATCTCCTCGTCGGTTGCCGCGTGCACGCGCGCGCCGCTCGCGTCCACCCACGCGCCGTGGGCGGGCCGCTCGATGCGGATCGCGCTCGCGAGCGTGCGCGGCCGGTCGGCCGCCTCGACCGAGTGGACGGCCGCGCCGAGCCCGAGCTCCGCGATCGCCTTCGTGTACGCCGTCGTGTTGCCGCCCCCGCCGTAGGGCAGCACGAACGCGTCCGGCGCACCCCCGAGCTCCTCGACGATCTCGAACACTGCCGTCCGCTGGCCTGCGACGCGGTCGGGATTCAGGGAGTTGACGAGCACATGGTCACCGCGCTCGACGAGCGCCCGCGCCGCGTCGAGCGCCTGGTCGAAGGTGCCGCGTACCGCGAGCACGCGCGCCCCGAGCGCCCGCGCCTGGATCAGCTTCCCGCGCGCGGCGCTCTCGGCCACGAGCACGAGTGCCTGCAGCCCGGCGCGCGCCGCGTAGGCGGCCGCCGAGGCGGACGTGTTGCCGGTGGACGCGCAGACGACGGCCCGGGCTCCGTCCTCGACCGCTCTCGAGACCGCGACCGTCATCCCGCGATCCTTGTAGCTCGCCGTCGGGTTCGACGCCTCCCACTTCAGCCACAGGTCCACACCGAGCCGCGCGCCGAGCCGGGGCGCGTGCAGAAGCGGCGTCGACCCCTCACCGAGCGAGACGACCGGCGTCGCAGCCGACACCGGCAGCCGATCGCGAAACCGCTCGATCAGCGGAACGGTCAACTGGCCATCACGACCAGTCGGACCCGGGGACGCCGCGGTCGGAGATGACGGGCAGCGCGGTCGGCCGACGGCGCGTCCCGGGAAGCTGCGCGATCTCGGTGAGCGCGTCTCCGAGCGCGCCCGACCGGCACTCGTGCAACACGACGTGCAACGCCGCCGTCCCTTCGCCGGTCTCGTGCTGCACGAGCCGGGCCACCGAGACCTCGTGGGTCGCGAGGCGCCGCGCGACGTCGGCGAGGACACCCGGCCGGTCGTCCACCTCGAGGTGCACGTAGAACGGCGAGACGACGTCGCCGTGCGGAAGCCGCTCGAGCTCGCGCCAGCAGGCGTCGTTCTGCAGGAAGCCGGTCCCGGTGGTGCCGATGACGCTGATCATGTCGGACACGACCGCCGAGGCCGTCTCGAGCCCGCCTGCGCCCGGCCCCTCCAGCGTGATCTCCCGGATCGCGTCCCCGTGGAGCATGACCGCGTTGAACGGGCCCTCGACCGCCGCCAGCGGATGGTGCCGGTCGACGAAGGCCGGCTGGACACGAACGTCGTAGCGCCCGTCGACCATCGTCGCCGCGCCGACGAGCCGCACCGCCATCTCCAGCTCACGTGCGGCCCGCATGTGCAGCGGCGTGATCTCGGTGATCCCGGTATGCCAGACGTCGTCGATCGTCACCCGCGTGCCGAACGCGACCGTGGCCAGGATCGCCATCTTCGCGGCCGCGTCCGCCCCGGACACGTCGTCCGTCGGGTCGGCCTCCGCGTAGCCGAGACGCTGGGCCTCGGCGAGCGCCTCCGCGTAGTCGGCGCCGCGCTCCATCCGCGTCAGGATGAAGTTCGTCGTCCCGTTGACGATCCCGAGCACGCGATGGACGCGGGAGAACGCCAGCGACTCGCGGAGCACCTTGATCACCGGGATCGCCCCGCAGACGCTGGCCTCGAAGCGGAGCTGCACGCCGGCCTCCGACGCGGCCGCGAACAGCTCGCCGCCGCTCCTGGCCACGAGCTGCTTGTTCGCCGAGACGACCGAGCGGCCGGCCCGTAGGAGCTCGAGGACGTGCCCGCCCGCGGGCTCGAGCCCGCCCATCACCTCGGCGACGAGCCGGATCTGCGGGTCGTCGGCGATCGCCCGGAAGTCGGTGGTGAGGATCGATGCGTCCGGCAGGTACCCGCGCTCCGCGTCCTGGTCGCGGACGAGCGCGCGCACGACGCGCAGACGGTGCCCGGTTGCCCGCTCGATCTCGTCGGCGTTCTGGTCGAGCAGCCGGTTGACGGCGGAGCCGACGGTCCCGTACCCGAGCAAGGCGACGGGCACGTCGACAGAGCTCAAGCAGGCTCTCCGGCCGGTGCCTCCCGTTGCATCAGTGCCCGAAGCTCGGCCCCGACCTCCTCGATGCGCTCCCCGGCCGCGCGCTCGCGCAACTCGGCGAGGTGCGGTTCCCCCGTGTCCATCTCCTCGATCCACTCCCGCGCGAATCCGCCCTCGCGGATGTCGGCGAGCAGCCGGCGCATGTTCTCGCGGACATGGTCGTCGATCACCCGCGGCCCGCGCGTCAGGTCGCCGTACTCGGCCGTGTCCGAGATCGAGTACCGCATTCCGGCCAGGCCCCCCTCGTAGATCAGGTCGACGATCAGCTTCAGCTCGTGGAGGCACTCGTAGTAGGCGATCTCCGGCTGGTAGCCGGCCTCGACCAGCGTCTCGAAGCCGAGCCGGACGAGCTCCGTGACGCCGCCGCAGAGCACCGCCTGCTCGCCGAACAGATCGGTCTCCGTCTCCTCGAGGAAGGTGGTCTCGATCACCCCGGCGCGCGTCGCGCCGATGCCCTTCGCGTAGGCGAGCGCGAGCTCTCGCGCGTTGCCGCTTGCGTCCTGGGCCACGGCGGCGAGCGCGGGTGTGCCGTAGCCCTCCGTGAAGATCCGGCGGACGATGTGGCCCGGCCCCTTGGGCGCGACCATGATCACGTCGTGTCCCGGCGGCGGTGAGATGCGGCCGTAGTGGATGTTGAAGCCGTGTGCGAAGAGGAGCACCGCGCCCGGGTCGAGGTGCGGGGCGACCTCCTCGTAGACGGCCGGCTGCACCTGGTCGGGGAGCAGGAACGCGACGAGCTGCGCTCCCTCCACCGCTTCGGCCGGCGACGCAACCGTCAGGCCCGCCTCCTCGGCGGCGGCACGAGAGGCGCTTCCGTCGCGGAGCCCGACGACGACGTCGACCCCGGAGTCGTGCAGGTTGAGCGCGTGTGCGTGCCCCTGGCTGCCGTAGCCGAGTACGGCCACCTTGCCCGAGAGCAGGCCGAGGTCGCCTTCGCGGTGAACTGTTGCCATAGGGAGATCCTTTCCTATCGGAGGACGTTTTGGCGGCGCTTGATGCCCTTGCGGTCCGACGCGCGCGTCAGGCCGATGCGCCCGGTGCGGACGAGCTCCTTGACGCCGTGCGGCCGGACGAGCTCCTCGAACGAGTCGATCTCCTCCGGCGAGCCGACGACCTCGAAGACGAGCGCCTCCGGCCCGAGGTCGGCGACGCGCGCGTGGAAGACGTCGGCGAGCGCGAGCAGCTCGGCGCGCCGGTCCGGCGGGGCGGTCACCTTGATCAGCGCCAGCTCGCGCTCGATCGACTCGCCCGGGACGAGCTCCGCGACCCGCAGGACGTTGACGAGCTTGTGCATCTGCTTCTCGATCTGCTCCAGCAGGTGCTGCTCGCAATCGACGCGGATCGTGACGCGCGAGACGTCGTGGCGCTCGGTCGGGCCGACGGCGAGCGAGTCGATGTTGTAGCCGCGTCGCGCGAACATGCTCGTGATGCGCATCAGCGCGCCCGGCTTGTTCTCGACGAGAACGCTCAGGGTGTGCTTCACGACGGCACCTCGATGTCCTCGGACCACTCGATCAGCTCGAGCGCGGCCGCACCGGCGGGGATCATCGGGAAGCACTGCTCGCGCGGGTCGACACGACAGTCGACGACGGCCGTCCGCCCGAGCGCGAGCGCCTCGGCGAGGATCGGCTCGAGCTCGTCCTCGGACGACACCGTGAACCCGGCGGCGCCGTACGCCTCGGCGAGCGTGGCGTAGTCGGGCACCTGGTGGGTGAGGTGGACCTGCGAGAGCCGGTCGTCGAAGAACATGCTCTGCCACTGCTGCACCATGCCGAGGTAGCCGTTGTTGACGATCACGACCACGATCGGCAGGTCCTCCAGGACAGAGGTCGCGAGCTCCTGGCAGGTCATCTGGAAGCACCCGTCGCCGTCCACGCAGACGACGGTCGCCTCCGGGCGTGCCGCCTTGGCGCCGACCGCGGCGGGCAGGCCGTAGCCCATCGTCCCGAGCCCGCCGGAGGTGATGAACGTGCGCGGCACGTCGCAGACGAGGTACTGCATGGCCCACATCTGGTGCTGCCCGACGCCGGTCGTCCAGATCACGTCGTCGCGGCCCGTGGTCAGGTCGCGCAGCGTCTCGAGCACCGTCTGCGGCTTGAGCATGTCGCCGCGCCCGTAGCGGAGCGGCGACTCCTCCCGCCATTCGTCGAGCTGGCGGAGCCAGGCGTCGGTCCGCGGGGCGGCTTCCATGCCGCGTAGCTCCGCGGCCATGCCGGCAAGCACGTCGGCGAGCGGGCCGACGACCGGGATGTCCGCGGCGCGGAGCTTGCCGATCTCGGCCGAGTCGATGTCGAGGTGGATCACCTTGGCGCCGGGGGCGAAGGCCGAGAGCCGCCCGGTCACGCGGTCGTCGAAGCGTGCGCCGACGGCGACGAGGAGGTCGCACGTGTTCATCGCCCAGTTCGACCACTTCGGCCCGTGCATGCCGGGCCAGCCGAAGAAGAGCTCGTGCGTCTCCGGGAACGCTCCTTTCCCCATCAGCGTCGTGACGACCGGTGCGCGGGCGGTCTCGGCCAACTCGAGGAGCTCGGCGCAGGCGTCGGCGTTGAGCGTGCCGCCGCCCACGTAGAGCACGGGCTTGTCCGCGGCGGCGAGCGCGGCCGCGGCGGCCGCAAGCTGCCGCTGATGCGCGCGTCGCGGGGGCCGCCAGCCCGGCAGATCGGGCTCGTCCGGGTAGCGGAAGTCGATCTCCGCCTCCTGCACGTCGCGCGGGATGTCGACCAGGACCGGACCGGGGCGGCCGGTGCGCGCGACGTGGAACGCCGCCTTGATCGCGTGCGGGATCTCGTCGACGTCCTGGACGAGCCACGAGTGCTTCACGATCGGGATCGTCACGCCGACGATGTCGCACTCCTGGAACGCGTCGGTGCCGATCAGGTGCGTCCGCACCTGCCCGGTGATGCAGACGAGCGGCGTCGAGTCCATCCACGCGTCGGCGATCGGCGTGACCAGGTTGGTCGCGCCCGGGCCGGACGTGGCGAACGCCACACCGACCCTGCCGGACGCGCGCGCGTAGCCCTCGGCCATGTGGCCGGCGCCCTGCTCGTGCCGGGCGAGCACGTGCCGGATCGTCGTGCCCCGCGCGATCGCGTCGTAGGTGGGCAGGATCGCACCGCCGGGGAGGCCGAACACGACCTCGACGCCCTCGGCCTCGAGCGACCGCAGCAGCGCGTCCGCTCCGTTCATGCCATCGCCTCCCGCACGAACTCGGCGTTCCGGTGGACGGCCGGGAGCATTCTCGCGACGGCGTCGCCGAAGTCGCGCGTCGAGATCCGGACCGTCGGCGGGACGGCCGGGACCGACCCTGAGCCGTCCTCGCGTGCTTCCCGGAGCGCCGACACGAGCGTGTCGGCGGCGTGCTCCTCGCCGAGCCCCTCACGAAGGAGCAGCGACACCGCGAGCAGCATGGAGCCCGGGTCGGCGACGCCGTGCCCGGCGTCGTCGGCGGACTCGGCTCGGAAGGGCGCGAACACCGACGGGCCGTTCCCGGCCAGCCGGCCGGTCGCCGCGAGCCGGCGGTCGCCGTCACCGCGCGCGGCCAGGTCGCCGAGCGCGGGCGCGACCACCCCGGCCGCGACCACGACGTCGAGCCGCTCCGGCTCGAAGGCCAGCACGCGCACCGTCTCGGCGAGCGTGAGCCGCTCGAGGACGACGCCGTCGTTCCGCGAGCCGGCGTCGTCGACGAGCGCGGCCCAGTCGGCGTCGTGGTCGACCGAGACGAGCCGTCCCCGCCGTCGCCGCGCCAGCTCGAATGCACGCTCCACGGTCCAGCTGTCGGCGTCGGGAGCGTCGGGAGTGACGAGGACGAGGTCCCCGCCGCCGAAGAGCACGTGCGTGGCGCACGCCCGCAGGTCGAGGTCGGTCTCGGCGCCGCCGAGTGTCGGATCGCCGGCGTCGGCGACCAGCACGGCGTTCGAGTCGAGCACGGCCGCGCGCGTCGTGGGCGGGAACGGATGGCCGGACCGCGTCAGCGCCTCGCTCCCGAACGGCGCGTGCACGTCCTCGACCGCGAATCCGTGCATCCGCGCGACCTTGCGGAGCGTCCGCGACGCCTCCGCCATCAGCTCCGGCCCCAGGCCGTCGCCGGCCAGGCAGGCCACGGTGTACACCCGTCTCATCGAACTGCCACCCCCTCGGTCTCGAATACGTCGGTGAGCGTGACCGCCGGGCGAGTGTCGGCCAGCTCCTTGAAGCGCGCGAACGCGCGGTTGAGCTCGTCCCGTTCGAGCCGGATGCCGGCCTCCGTGCACGCGCGCGCGAAGGCGTGCCGCCCGGAGTGCTTGCCGAGCGGCAGCGTCATCGTCAGCCCCAGCTCCTCGGGATCCATGATCTGGTACGTCGAGACGTCCTTGAGGACGCCGTCCTGGTGGATGCCGGCCTCGTGTGCGAACGCGTTTGCGCCGACGATCGCCTTGCAGCGCTGCACGGAGTAGCCGGTCAGCCGCGAGACGAGGGCGGAGGCGCGGCCGATCTCGCCGACGGCGACTCCCGTTTCGGCGTCGGAGGCGTCGGCGCGGACGCGGAGCGCCATCGCGATCTCCTCCAGTGCGGCGTTGCCCGCCCGCTCGCCGATCCCGTTCACGGTGCACTCCACCTGGCTCGCGCCCGCCTCGACACCGGCGAGCGAGTTCGCAACCGCGAGCCCCAGGTCGTCGTGGCAGTGGACGGAGACGACGACCCGGTCGAGCTCGGGGCAGCGCAACCGGATCTCGCGCAGGAACGCGGCGTGCTCGGCCGGCAGCGAGTAGCCGACCGTGTCCGGCAGGTTGATCGTCGTCGCGCCGGAGGTGATCGCCTCGCGGCAGACACGCGCGAGGAAGTCGGGGTCGGAGCGGGTCGCGTCCTCGGCCGAAAACTGCACCTCGTCGGCACGGGCGGCCGCGTAGCCGACTGCGAATCTGGTCTGCTCGACCACCTCGTCGGGCTCGAGCCCGAGCTTGCGCTCCATGTGCAGGGCGCTCGTCGCGATGAAGACGTGCAGCCGCGAGCGGCGCGCGCCGGCGACGGCCTCGACCGCTGCATCGACGTCCTCGCGCCGCGTCCGCGCCAGCGCTGCGACGGTCGGCCCGGCGACCGTTCGCGCCACCTCGCGCACGCCTTCGAAGTCTCCGGGGGAGGACGCGGGGAACCCGGCCTCGATCACGTCCACGCCGAGACGTTCGAGCTGCTCCGCGATCTCCGCCTTCTCGTGCGGCTGCAGCGCGATGCCGGGCGACTGCTCGCCGTCCCGCAAGGTCGTGTCGAAGATGGTGATCCTGCGTCGTTCCACGTCGCTCCTCCAGTCCGATCGGCCGGTACGCGGACGCACCGGTGGTGTGGCTCGGTCGGTGTGTGCGGCGACTACGGCCGCGTGAGCGACATCTCCCCCTTAGCGGGGGAGAATGACGAGAAGGGAAATGATCGCGACCGCGACCGCGAGCGCCCAGGCGGGAACAGCAGCGCCGGGCACGAGGCGGATCGATGCGGTGCGAACCTTCGTCATCGGACAGTCAGTGTGCGGGACACGACCCGCGCTTGTCAAATGGAAGCGTCAACGTGCTGCCTGTATTTGCGTCATCCGAATATGCAGCCTAAGGTTCGCCAACTCATGGCCGTGCGCGCACATCTCTCGGGCTCCTCGCTCAAGACGATCGTCTTTCTCGCGCGCATTCGAACGCGCTAGCCGGCCACCCCTCTCCGCCGCCGCCGACTAGCTCACACCACAGGCGGAGGCCTCGCACCACTGTCCGTGTCCCGTCCGAGGGGAGCCTCGTGCCGAACGCACCGTCGCTGTACGACCCGACCGCCGAGCTCGATGCCTGTGGCATCGGCTTCGTCGCGGACGCGCGCGGCCGTGCCTCTCGGGAGATCCTGGACGCGCTGCTCGAGGCGCTCCGCCGCGTCAAGCACCGCGGCGCGGTCGCCGCCGATGGAAAGACGGGCGACGGCGCCGGACTGCTGCTGCCGATCCCGGCCGCACTGCTCCCGGCCCCGGGCGGCGGGCTCGGCATGGTCTTCCTCCGGGACGACGCCGACCGCGAGACGCTCGAAACCGCGTGCCGGGAGGAGGGCCTGGAGGTGCTCGGGTGGCGTGAGGTGCCGGTCGATTCGGACGCCCTCGGCGCCGAGGCTCAGGCGAGCCTGCCGCGGATCGAGCAGCTCCTGCTCGCCGCGCCCGGGCTCGAACCGGCCGAGGCGGAGCGCCGGGCCTTCCGTGCCCGCAAGCGTTCGGAGCGCTCCATCGCTTCCTACGTCGCCTCGCTCTCCTTCCGAACGGTCACGTACAAGGCTCTCTGCGCCGCCGATCAGCTGGCGGCGTTCTACGGCGACCTGCGCGACCCGGCGGTCGCGGTGCCGTTCGGCGTCTTCCACCAGCGGTTCTCGACCAACACGGCGCCGTCGTGGGAGCGTGCGCAGCCGTTCCGCCTGCTCTGCCACAACGGCGAGATCAACGCGATCCAGGGGAACGTGAACTGGATGCACGCGCGCGAGGGCAGGCTCGGCTCGGACGACGACGCCCTGCTCGCGCCCGTGGTCGACCCGCGCGGCTCGGACTCGGCGATGCTGGACAACGTCCTCGAGCTGCTCGTCCGCGGCGGCCGGGACGTTCGGCACTCGTTGGCCATGCTCGTTCCCGAGGCCTGGGAGGGAAACGCCGAGCTCGAGCCGGCCGTTCGCGACTTCTACCGCTACCACTCGGGGCTCTGCGAGCCGTGGGACGGTCCCGCGGCGCTCGTGTTCACGGACGGCCGGGTCGTGGGCGCGACGCTCGACCGCAACGGCCTGCGCCCGCTGCGCTACGCCGTCGGCGGCGATCTCGTCGTCTGTGCGTCGGAGGCGGGCGTCGCCGACCTGGCGGACGGGCCGGTGCGCCGAGGCAGGCTGGGACCGGGCGAGATGATCGCGGTCGATCCGGGGCGCGGACTCGAGGAGAACGTCGGGCTCAAGCGGCGGCTGGCCGCCCGCGCCCCGTACGGCGAATGGCTCGAGGGCGGCCTCGTCCGCGGCTCGTGCGGCTCGCCCGGCGACGCGCCCGAGGACGACCTGACGCCGCGGCACGCCGCCTTCGGCTACACGCAGGAGGACCTGCGGGCGATTCTCCGCCCGACCGCCTCGCACGCGCACGAGCCGACCTCGTCGATGGGCGACGACACTGCGCTGGCGCCGCTCGCGGGCCGCGCACGTCCGCTGTACTCGTTCTTCCGCCAGCGCTTCGCACAGGTCACGAACCCGCCGATCGACCACCTCCGCGAGCGGTTCGTCTTCTCGCTCCGGACGCTGCTCGGCGATCGCTCGCCGATCCTCGTCGAGAGCCCGGAAGCGGCGGCCGGCATCGAGCTCCCGAGCTTCCTGCTCTTCCCGGACGGGGTCGAGCGCCTCGACACGGAGCGTCTCGACGTCACCTTCGAGCCGGACGAGGGGCTCGTGGGTGCGCTCGACCGGGTCGTCGCCGAGGCCGAGGCGGCCGTCCGGGCCGGGCGCGGAATGCTGCTGCTCTCCGACGCAGGGGCCGGCCCCGAGCGCGCGCCGCTGCCGATGCTGCTCGCCGTCGGCGCCGTCCACGACCGCCTCGTGGCGGAGGAGCTGCGGACGTTCGCGACGATCGTGGTCGAGAGCGACGAGCCACGCGAGGTGCACCACGTCGCCTGCCTGCTCGGCTACGGCGCCGAGGCGATCTGCCCGCGGCTCGCGCTCGAGACGGTCGCGGCGCTCGCCGCGGGCGACAAGCTCGGCGGCGACCGGCCCTCTCCGCAGGAGGCGCAGCGCCGCTTCTGCCGGGCGATCGAGGACGGCGTGCTCAAGGTCATGTCCAAGATGGGGATCTCGGACATTGCGAGCTACTGCGGCGCGCAGCTCTTCGACGTCGTCGGCCTCGCGCCGGAGGTGGTCGACCACTGCTTCGAGGGCACGAGCTCGGCGATCGGCGGCCTAGGGTTCGTCGAGCTGGAGCAGGACGTGCTGGAGCGTCACGCGCGTGCCTGGGAGCGCGGCGTGCGCCTGGAGAATCCCGGCTTCGTCAAGTTCCGGAAGGGCGGCGAGCGGCACGCGACCGACCCCGGGGTCGTCGAGGCCCTGCACCAGACAGCTGCCGCGCACGCGCTGCGCAGAGCTGTTCGCGACGAGGATCGCGAGCGCTACGCGCGGTTCGCGGAGCTCGTGAATACGCGCGAGCCGCTCGAGCTCCGCGATCTCGTCGAGCTCGTCCCGGCCCCGGAGCCGGTACCGCTCGACGAGGTCGAGCCGGCGCGGGTCGATCGTCCGCCGCTTCTCCAGCGGCGCCATGTCCCACGGAGCGCTGTCCGCGGAGGCTCACGAGACGGTCGCGATCGCGTTCAACCGGCTCGGCGGCATGGCCAACTCCGGCGAGGGCGGCGAGGACCCGGCGCGCTTCCACGACGAGCGGAACTGCCGGATCAAGCAGGTCGCCTCAGGTCGGTTCGGCGTCACGCCCGAATACGCGGTGGCGGCGGACGAGCTGCAGATCAAGATCGCACAGGGCTCGAAGCCGGGCGAGGGAGGGCAGCTCCCGGGTCACAAGGTGACCGCAGAGATCGCCCGGCTTCGGCACACCCAGCCCGGCGTCGCCCTGATCTCGCCGCCGCCGCACCACGACATCTACTCGATCGAGGACCTGGCCCAGCTCGTCTTCGATCTACGCCAGGTGAACCCGGAGGCGGTCATCTCGGTGAAGCTCGTCTCCGAGGCCGGTGTCGGGCTGGTCGCGGCCGGCTGCGTGAAGGCGCTGGCGGACGTCGTGCACGTCGCCGGTGCCGACGGCGGCACGGGTGCGAGCCCGCTCTCGTCGATCAAGAACGCAGGTGTGCCATGGGAGCTCGGCCTCGCCGAGACGCAGCAGACGCTGGTCGCGAACGGCCTGCGCGGCCGCGTCCGGCTGCGCGCCGACGGCGGCATGAAGACCGGTCGTGACGTCGTCGTGGCGGCGCTCCTCGGCGCGGACGAGGTCTCCTTCGGCACCGCCGTCCTGATCGCGCAGGGCTGCCTGATGGTGCGCTCGTGCCATCTCGACACGTGCCCGGTCGGGATCGCGACGCAGCGGCCCGACCTGCGCGAGAAGTTCGAGGCGACGCCGGAGCAGGTGATGGCGTACCTGCTGTTCGTCGCCGAGGAGGTGCGGAGCCACCTCGCCGCGCTCGGCTTCCGCAGCTTCGACGAGGCAGTGGGCCGGGTCGACCGGCTGGCGCGGTCGGCGCGCGGGGACGAGCGCGCGGGGCTGCTCGACCTCGCGCCACTCCTGTCGTCGCCGGGCGGCACGCCCGTGCGCTACGCCGGCGAGCCACAGCTTCGAGCCTCGGGCGGAGAGCTCGGTGAGCGGCTTGCCGGCGACGCGCACGCTGCGCTGGAGGGCGCGAGCATCGTTGAGCCGGCCTACCCGATTCGCACCGACGACCGGGCCGTCGGCGCCCGGCTCGGCGGCCTCGTCGCCCGCCGGTTTGGCGCCGGGCCGCCGCCCGGCCGCGTCCGCGCGCGCTTCGCGGGCAGCGCCGGCCAGAGCTTCGGCGCCTTCCTCGCCGCCGGCGTCCAGCTGGAGCTCGCCGGCGAGGCGAACGACTACGTCGGCAAGGGCATGGGCGGCGGGCGCATCGCCGTTCGTCCGCCCACGGACGACGCGGGCGATCCCGTCCTGCTCGGGAACACGGCTCTCTACGGCGCCACCGGCGGCGAGCTCTTCTGCGCCGGCCGTGCCGGCGAGCGCTTCGCTGTCCGAAACTCGGGCGCGACCGCGGTTGTCGAGGGCGTGGGACAGCACGCGTGCGAGTACATGACGAGCGGCACGGTCGTCGTCCTCGGCAGCTTCGGCCGCAACGTCGGCGCTGGGATGAGCGGCGGCGAGATCTACGTCCACGACCCGGAAGGCGTCCTGCCGCTGAGGCTGAACGGCGACCTCGTCGCAGCCGTTCCGGTCACCGGCGGCGGCGAGCTTCGCCGCCTGCTCGAGCGGCACGTCCGCCACACGGGGTCGGAGCGAGGTCAGGCCCTGCTGGCCCGTTGGGACGAAGCCGTGCGGGAGTTCCGCCACGTGCTCCCGAAGGCCGACGTCGCTGCAGTCGAGGACGAGCACGAGGGCACGCTGCCCGGCGGCAAGCACACGGAGGCCGAGCCAGAGGTGGCGGCGACTCCCTAGGTCGGCCTTTCCGGGGCGTGGGCGCGGTGCGTGAGGATGTAGAGCGTCGGCTGCAGCTTGCCGAGGAGGATGTATGTCAACCAGTGCAGGTTCGCCTGCACGTGGTCGTAGATGTCCTGGCCGTGCGTCCTGATCACGGCCTCGCGCTGTCTGCGCAAGCGCGCTAGCCGCAGGAGAGCCTGAGAAGCGGGCTGGGTCCGCTCCTCCTCGTACTCGCGCCACTCCGTTCCGATCACGTCCTTTCGCTCGACTGTCAGTCCGGCGCTCTCGACGAACGCCGCCTCGACATTCCCTTCGACGAGGTTGTCGGCGACGTTCCCAAGGAGGCGGTTCAGCATCGCTTCCTCCTTGGGTTCCAGGAGATCGGTGGCGAATACGGTGTAGACCAGCATCCGGCCGGTCGGCTCGAGCACGCGCGCGACCTCGCGCAGGGCGGCTTCGAGTCCGTCCACCCCTTCGATGACGTCACGACACCAGACGAAGTCGAAGTGCTCGTCGGGGTACGGAAGCTCCTGCATGACTCCACGCAAGACCTCGATCCGATCGCCGAGACCGGCAGCGGCGACGGCTGCCTTCGCGCGCTCGATGTGCACCTCCACGGGGTCGACGCCAACGCCGACGACGTCGTGCGCCTCCACGAGCCGGATCAGGTGCTGCGCGTCCCGACAGCCTGCGTCGAGGACTATCGACCCGGGGCGGAGGTACTCCCCGGCAACGTCGTAGAGCATCTCGGGGCCGCGAGGATCGAGGCTCTGGTCGAGGAACGCATATACGCGCCACGTCTCCTCGCTGTACATACGCGACAGCCGATCGAGGTTGCGCGGCACAGCCCGTCTCCTTCCGCCCGGCACTCTGAGGTCGCAGGCAGCGAGCCTCGACAGGTCATTGAAGCGGCTCCGCGTGTCAGCAGCTTCTGAGCTGCTGGCACATCCGCGCGATCGGGACGGCGAAGCTGAGGCCGCTGCCGAGGATGCCAGAGACGAGCACGCCGACGACGTGTCCCTGCGCGTCGATCGCCGGGCCGCCGGAGTTGCCGGGGTTCGCGGCGGCGTCGGTCTGGATCAGCTTCGACGTGACGCGGCTGACGATGCCCTTCGTCACCGTGCCCGAGAGCCCGTAGGGGCTGCCGACGAGGAGCAGCGAGTCGCCGGCCGCGGGAGGCCGGCGAAGCGCTTTCTGCCAGAGCGGTGCCGCGCCGGCGGGGTGGCCGTCGAGCCGGATCACGGCCAGGTCGTTCTTCGCGTCCTCGGCATGGATCTCGCCCTGCCACGAGCCGCCGCCGGCGCGTTGCAGGGTCACGTAACCGCCGAAGTTGTCCTTGACGACGTGCCGCGCGGTGATCAGGTAGGTCGAGCTGTCGTCCTGCCAGGCGACGAACCCGGTGCCGAGCTCGTTTCCTGCGTACACGGTGAACACGCTTTTCAGCACGCGCTTCGCGAGCGAGGCGAGGTTGCCCTGCTTCGTCTTCAAGGCCTGGATCTGGGCCGCCGCCGAAGTGTCCTTCCCACGCAGGTAGTTGAGCTCGTGCTGGAGGGTGGCGACCTGCGCGACGCGCGCGTCGCGCTCGTTCTGGAACAGCGTGTGCTGGTGCTGGTACGTGTACCAGGTGAACGCGAGCGCGCCGACGCCGACGGCGAGCACCCCGGCCACGACGAGCTTGAGGCCAGGTGACGTCCCGGCGCGATCGTCCCAGTCGGACATCTCCAAGTCGGTATCGGCAGCCACGCCCGGCTCCTCCAGCTGCTAGGGTGTCTGCCGCATGCTGCGCCTCGGTTGACACCCGGATTCCCGCGCGCCGCCCGGTTTCTCGGGGGCGCTGCCCGTGTCAGCCAGTCCCCACTCGGGGGTGAGCCAAGAGAGCCGAGGAGCATGCTGTGTCAGCTGTCGAAGTCCACAATCTGTACAAGGAGTTCGGTCGCAAGTCGCGCCGCGGCGGCAAGCGCACACGCGCGCTCGACGGCATCAGCTTCGAGATCGCACGAGGCGAGTGCATCTCGATCCTGGGCCGAAACGGCTCCGGCAAGTCGACGCTCGTCCGCGTCCTCTCGACGCTGATCCTCCCCGACTCGGGTGAGGCCCGCATCTTCGGGCACGACGTGGTCGAGGGGGCCGGGGACGTGCGCCGGCTCGTCAACCGCGTGTCGGTCGAGGCGTCCTTCTTCAAGAAGATGTCCCCGGTCGAGAACCTGTCCTACGCGGCCCGGTTCTACGGGGTCGGGATCGCGGAGACGCGGAGGCGCATTCCGGAGATCCTCGACCGCGTCGGCTTCCCGCGCTCACGGCGCGACTCGCGCATGGAGCAGCTGTCCCGGGGGACGCAGCAGAAGGTCGCGCTCGCGCGTGCGCTGCTCACCTCGCCGGTCCTGCTGCTCCTCGACGAGCCCACGACGGGTCTCGACCCGCGCTCGAAGCTCGAGGTGCAGGCGTTCATCGAGGACATTCGCGAGCAGCACGACACGACGATTCTCCTCTGCACGCACGACATGCGCGAAGCCGAGGTGCTCTCGGAGCGCATCGGCATCCTCGAGCACGGCCGCCTGCTCCATCTGGCGCCTGCCGCGGAGCTGCTCGAGCGGTTCGAGGCAGAGACGATCGAGGAGGTCTTCCTGGCCTCGACCGGCCGGTCGGTCGAGGACGACGACGAGGAGCAACCGCAGGAGGTGACGACATGACGCGAGCAACCCTTGCTCTCCGCCACGAGCTGATCGGCCTGCTCGGCGTGGTCGAGCGCAACACGTACCTCGTGAAGCGCTACGCCATCTGGGAGGTCACCTGGTTCGTCTGGACGGTCGCGAACACGCTGACGATCGTCTTCATCGCCAAGGGCGTCGAGGCCGCCGGCGGCCAGTTGAACGTGACCGAGGAGACGACCGTGCTGCTGATCGGCGCGGTCATCTGGTCGTACCTCGGGATCCTGTTCGAGATCATCACCCAGACGGTCGGCTGGGAGCGCTGGGAAGGGACGATCGAGTACACGTTCATGGCGCCGCTCTCGCGGGCCGTGCACCTGCTCGGGATGGGTGCGTTCGCCCTGATCTACGGCCTGATCCGGACCGTGCTCCTGTTCTTCGTCGTGGCGTCGTTCTTCACGCTCGACCTCGCCAACGCGGACTTCTGGGCGGCGTTCGTGATCCTCGTCATCGCCTCCATCTCGTTCCTCGGCATCGGCGTGATGACCGCCGTCTTCCCGCTGATCTCGCCGGAGAAGGGCACGCAGCTCGGCTTCATCGCACAGGGGATGCTGCTCGTCGTCTCCGGCGTGTACTACAGCGTCGACGTGCTGCCGGGCTGGATGCAGATGCTCGCGAAGATCTCGCCGGCGACCTACGCGCTGGACGGCATCCGCAAGGCGATCATCCACGGGGCCGGGCTCAGCGCCCTCTGGGGCGACATCTGGCCGCTGCTCGTCATCGGCGCAGTCGCGATCCCGCTCGGTCTCGTCATCTTCAACCGCGGCGAGATCTATGCCAAGCGCAACGGCCTCCTGAAGCGGTCGGGATGATCCGCCGGGCCGAAACCGACGCCGACCTCGCGGCCTACGCGGCGTGCTGGGCAGCCGTCTGGCCCGAGGACCCCATCTCGGTCGACTTCGTCCGCGAGCGCGTCGCCCGCGAGCCCGAACGGCTCTACCTGCTGGCGGAGGAGGGCCCGCACGTGGTCGCGACCGGATGCGTCGCGCGCTCCTCGCAGCCCGGCAACCGTCCCGTGGCGGTCGCCGTCCTGCCGGAGCGCCGGCGGCACGGGCTCGGCGGCGAGCTGCTCGATCTCTGCCTCGCACACGCCCGCTCGCTCGAGGCGGCGAACGCGATCGGGTGGATTCGCGAGGACGACGCCGACGCGGTCAGGTTCGTCGAGAAGCACGGCTTCGTCGTCACCGACCGCGTCGTCTCGCTCGCGCTCGACCTCGGGCCGGGGCTGCCCCTTCCGGCTCCGCCCGAGGGGATCGGGATCACGGAGCTCGGCGAGATCCACCTCGAGCAGGCATACCTCGTCTTCGTCGCGGGCATCGCTGACATTCCCGCCTCCGAGGCCGCCCACGCCAGGCCCTTCGACGACTGGGCTCTCCAGCTCCTGACGCACCCATTGACGCTGGTCGCGCTCGACGGAGAACAGGTCGTCGGCTACGCCGACCTCGAGCTTCGGAACGCTCTCGTCGGGCTGCTCGACAACAACCTGACCACCGTGCGGCGCAGTCACCGAAGACGTGGCATCGCCGAAGCGCTCAAGCGAACGCAGATCGCGTGGGCTACCGAGCACGGGTACCGCCGCATCGTTACGGCGACGCACGCGGCCAACGAGCCGATGCGCCGCCTGAACGAGAAGCTGGGCTACCACGCCTTGCCCGCGCAGCTCGACGTGACCCTGACGCTGAACGCCGATGGCCGCTGAGACCTGGCACTACGGGCTCGTCGCCCGCTGGTGGGCGGAGAACAACCTCGACGGGCCCGAGATCGACTTCTTCCGCCCGTTCGTCGAGGCGGGCCAGCCGGCGCTCGACGCCGGTTGCGGCACGGGGCGGCTCCTGATCCCGTATCTCCGGGCGGGGCTCGACGTCGACGGCGCCGACGTCTCGGCCGACATGCTGGAGCTCTGCCGCGATCGCGCCGAGCGCGAAGGCCTGCCGACGCCGAGGCTCTACGCCCAGGCGCTGCACGAGCTCGACCTGCCGCGGCGCTACGGCACGATCCTCGTCTGCGGCGTATTCGGTCTCGGCAGCGAGCGCGCCGACGACCTCGAGGCGCTGCGGCGGCTGTACGAGCACCTCGAGCCCGGCGGCACGCTCGTCCTCGACAACCACGTCCCGTGGGCGGCCGGCTACTGGGACTGCTGGCCGAAGGAGAGCCGAGGAGAGCTCCCCCGCCCCTGGCGCGACGAGGGCTGGCGCGAGGGCGACCTGGAGCTCCGCACGCGGCTCGTCGCCCTCGACCCGCTGGAGCAGACGGTCACGCTCGAGATGCGCGCGGCGCTCTGGGAGGGCGGCCGGCGCGCCCGCGAGGAGGAGCACCTGCTGACGATGAGGCTCTACTTCGTCCACGAGCTCGCGCTGATGCTCGAGCGCGCCGGATTCGTCGACGTCCAGGTCCGCGCCGGATACCGCGACGAGCCACCGACGGCAGACGACGACTTCGTCGTCTACAGCGTGCGGAAGGGCACCTGAACGGCGCGTTCCACCGATCTGGAATGTAGACTGCGACCAGTTGTGAGGCGACGTGGCCTCGGGCGATCTTCGTCCGGGGCTTTTTGTTTTTCTGGAAGGAGGATCAGATGGCAGCAGTCGAATCGGCACCGAGGGCGACGAGCGATCCGGGCAAGCGCGTCGAGGTGCTGGAGCGCATGAAGGACGAGTCCGTCGAGTTCGTCCTGCTCTGGTTCACGGACCTCGAAGGGCATCTGAAGAGCTTTGCGATCACGCCCGCGGAGCTCCAGGACGCGCTCGACGACGGGATGGGCTTCGACGGCTCGTCGATCACGGGCTTCAACGCGATCGAGGAGTCGGACATGGTCGCGATCCCGGATCCCGAGACGTTCCAGCTCATGCCGTGGAAGCAGGGTGAGACGAAGGTCGCGCGGATGATCTGCGACGTCGTCACGCCCGACGGCGAGCCGTACGAGGGCGACCCTCGCTACGTCCTGCGACGGGCGCTCGAGCGCATGGAGTCGCTCGGCTTCGACACGTTCAACGTCGGCCCGGAGCTCGAGTACTTCCTGTTCAAGACGAACGACGGCACGGAGACGCTCGACGAGGGCGGCTACTTCGCGATGACGACGATGGACGCCGCGACCGAGCTCCGCAGCGAGACGATCCGCTCGCTCGAGGGGATGGGCATCCCGATCGAGTACTCCCACCACGAGGTCGGCCCGTCGCAGCACGAGATCGACATGCGTTACGCGGGAGCGCTCGACATGGCCGACTACGTGCTCACGTACAGGCTGATCGTCAAGGAGATCGCGGCCAAGAACGGCGTCTACGCGACCTTCATGCCGAAGCCGATCTTCGGCGAGAACGGCTCCGGGATGCACACGCACCAGTCGCTGTTCACCGGCGGCCGCAACGCGTTCTTCGACGGCGACGACCGCTGGCACCTGTCGGACGTGGGCAAGGCGTTCATCGCCGGCCAGCTCCGGCACGCGCGCGAGATCTCGGCTGTGTTCGCGCAGTGGGTGAACTCGTACAAGCGGCTCGTGCCGGGCTACGAGGCGCCGGTGTACGTCGCCTGGTCGCAGCGGAACCGCTCCGCGCTGATCCGCATCCCGCTCTACAAGCCGGGCGCCGAGCAGGCGACGCGCGCCGAGATCCGCTGTCCGGATCCGGCGTGCAACCCGTACCTCACGTTCGCGACGCTGCTGCACGCCGGGCTCGAGGGGATCGAGCAGGGCTACGAGCTGCCCGACCCGATGGAGACGAACCTGTACCACCTGACGGCCGAGCAGCGCCGCGAGCGGGGGATCGTCTCGCTGCCGGAGACGCTCGGCGAGGCGATCGACGAGCTCGCGGGGTCCGAGCTGGCCCGGAAGGCGCTCGGCCCGCACATCTTCGACCGCTACATCGAGCTCAAGCGCAAGGAGTGGGACGACTATCGCGTCCAGCTGACCAGCTGGGAGATGGCGCGCTACCTGCCGGCACTGTGAATTCGGGGGTGGATCGAACAGACGGGGTTGATCTCACCCGGCACCCCGTCTAGAATCGCTACACGCTCCGCTCGCTGCGGCCTGCGGAGCAGACTGACGGCCGACTACGAGCTGCTTCTCTGGGCAGCTCGTGGTCGTTCTGGGACGGGTCAGCTGATCCGCGTCAGCGGTTCTGGACGACGAAGTCCAGTCGGCCGGGGTCGTAGACGAGGCGTTCGCAGCCCTGGAGCTCGATCTGGTACGGCCCGCTCAGCACCTTCTTGACGTCGAAGCCGAAGCACGGGCGGTACTTGCGGTTGCCGATGCTCACGTCGCACCGCACGATGGCGACGCCCTGGATCTCTGCCAGGGGTTGGAGGCTGCACAGGTCCACACGCAGGCGATTCGCCACGTCCTGCGGAACGCTCCCTCCGATCCGTGACTCGTAGTACCGACGGATTGCGCCCTGGCTCGAGTCGGGCTGGGGCCGCCCCGAGAGCAGCACGTACACCACGACGCCGGCGACGGCGACGACGATGATCATCGCGCCGAGCCAGCCGACGTCCCGTCGCTTGCTGCCGAACATCTGTCGAATGATGGACGACCCGCGACGCGAGCTCGACGACGGCACCCGAAAGGAACCAGGCCCCTCCCGGTCTCTTCCGGAGCCCTCTGTCCGTTGCGGACTAGAGGAAAGTGGGGATGGACTCGCGCTCGACCCGGAGGCCGATGACGCCGGTTGCACCGTCGATCGAGTCGATCGTGTCGGCGGTGACCAGGCGGCGTGAGAAGAGCCCCGCCTTGACGGCCAATGCGTCCGGCTCGTCGGGAGCGGTGCCGTACATCGGACACTCGACGCGCCCCACCACTTCCCCGTTCCGGTCTGCGACCAGGAAGCCGGAGGTTGCAGCGAGGTCGATTGCGAACGCGCCCATCTGTCGAGAAGGTATTCCCCCTCCGTGAGGAAAAAACCTTCCTGCCAGTAAGCCTTTTGTAAGGGCCGTCCCGGTGGGCTACGTCGGCTTCGCGGCCATCACGAACACCGTCACGAGCGCGACGAGGACGAGGACCACGGCCAGCACGGCCAGCGGGCCGCGGAAGCGGGGGCGAGAGCGGGCGACGGCCGTGAGGACGGCCAGCGCGGCGCTGCCGAGCAACAGCCCGAACACGGTCAGGCCGCGCGAGGTGTCGAGCCAGGAGCCGCTCGCGTCCTCGTCGGCGGCGAGACCTTCGCCGAGGCCGATCGCGGCGATCGTCGCGGCGAGCGCGCCGATCGCCGCCCGGCGGGCAAGCGCGCGGAGAAGGTCGCCGCTCTCGTCGTCGCGGTTCCGGGCTGCGATAGCCGCCACGGCCGCGGTGATCAGCGCACCGGCGAGCACCATCGCGACCAGGACGTGGAAGAACAGCAGCGTGCTCATGAGCCCGGCCTCCAGATCATCAGCGCCAGGATCGCGAGAGCGGCCAGGAAGCTCGCGTAGTTGAGCGCCTGCGCGGCCGGGCTCGTCAGCGCGCGCCGCAGCTCATCGCTCGGCTGGTCGCCGGTCGTTGCGAGCCGCTCGGCGAGGTAGCGGGCGTGCCGGGCCGAGCGTCCGCCGATCCCTCCGAGCACGACGCTCGCTATCCAGAGCGCGAGCGAGGCGGCGAGCCAGGTGTCGCCGAAGGAGAAGCCGTTGCGGTGGACGAGCGACGCGCCGAAGCCGAGCGCCGCCAGCGCGCCGATGCCGACCGCCGCGACGGCGAGGCGCGTCAGGCCGAGGAGGAAGGCGACCTCGCTCGGACGCTCCCGACGTACGGCCGCGGCGTGCAGGAACCCGACGGCGATCGCCCCGGAGACGAACAGGAACGCGCCGACGAGGTGGAACCCGAGCAGCCACTGCGTCGTCGTCACGGCCGGGACCCTACTCCCGGCCGCTCCTACACTTCGACTCGTGGAGGAGTCCGCACGCCACCTGCGCCTCCTGACCGAGACGATCGCGGCCGTCAACTCGACGCTCGACCTCGAGGAGGTGCTCGCGCTCGTCGCAGCCTCGGTGGCGGAGGCGCTCGAGGCCGACGCGTGCTTCGTCTACCTCTACGACGAGCGCTCCGAGGAGCTCGTCCTCCGCGCCACGCACGGGACCGGCGTCGAGCGGATGACCCGCCGGCCGCGGCTGCGCCTGGGCGAGGGCATCACCGGCGCCGCGGCGGCCGCGCGCGAGTCGATCATGCTTCCCGCGCAGGCGCATCTCGACCCGCGCTTCAAGGCGTTCCCGAACCTGCCCGAGGACGACTACGAGTCGATTCTCGCGGTGCCGATCCTCGCCCGCGAGAAGCTCGAAGGCGCGCTCAACGTCCGCACGCGCGCCGCGCACGAGTTCTCGCAGGCCGAGATCGACCTGCTCGTCGCGATCGCTGCGCAGGTCGCCTTTTCGCTCGAGCACGCGAAGCTCTACTCGCAGGCGCAGCGGCGCGTGCGCGAGCTGGAGGCGCTGGCGACGATTTCCGAGGCCGTCTCCGAGTCGCTCTACGTCGAGGAGTCGCTCGAGGCGATCGTGAAGACGACGATGGAGGCGCTGTCCGCGACGGGAGCGGCGATCGTGCTCGAGGACGGCGCCATCGCCTGGCCGGAGGGTCGCGCCGGCGCCCACGCGGTGCGGATGCCGCTGCGCTGGAAGCGGCGGCAGATCGGCGAGCTCGTCTGCGACCGCGACGTGCCCTTCAGCGAGGACGACCGGCAGCTGCTCGCGTCGATCGCGCACCACGCGGCGGTCGCGCTCGAGCACGGCCGGGCGGTGATGCGCGGCCTGCTCGCCCAGGAGATCCACCACCGTGTCAAGAACAACCTGCAGACGGTGGCGTCGCTCCTGCGCCTCCAGGCGCAGGCGGACGGCGTCGACCCGCACCGCGCGCTCGAGGACTCCGTCAACCGCATCCTCGCGATCGCAGCCGTCCACGAGGTGCTGACCGAGCGGCGCGACGACGACGTCGACCTCGGCGAGCTGCTCGAGCGGCTGCGGGCGATGCTCGTGCAAGGCCTCGCCGCCGGGAAGCACGTCGAGTCGGCGATCGAGCCCGTCTCCCTGGCGGGCTCGCGCGCGACGGCGCTCGCACTCGTCTTCTCCGAGCTCCTCCAGAACGCGCTCGAACATGGCGGCACCGTCGTTCGGGTCGAGCTCCACCGCCGGAACGGCGACGTCGTGCTCGCGATCGCCGACGACGGCGGCGGCCTCGCCGGCGATCCCGACGTCGGCACCGGGCTCTCGATCGTGCGCGCACTCGTCCGGGACGAGCTGAGGGGCACGCTGCGGCTCGAGTCGGACGACGGGCTTCGCGCCGAGGTCGTCTTCCCCGCCTGAGTCAGCCGCGCGCGAGCCGGTCGAGGGGGCCGAGCGAGGGGCCGGGCGGCGACGGTCAGCCGGTAGAGCGTCGAGGGCGGGAAGCCGTCTCTCACCGTGCGGTCGACGAGCCCCGCGGCGACCAGATCCCTTGAGTGCGAGCGTCAGCGCTCTCGCCGTCACGTCCGGCAGTACGTCACGAAGCTCGCGAGAAGCGGCGCGGGCCGTCCGCGAGCGCGTGCACGACCGGCATCGACCACTTCTTGAACCCCGGTTCCGTCGCGCCGAGCCGCTCGAGCGCCCGGACGAGCTCGCCGGACGGCGGGACGAGGGCGGCGCCCGCCGGCAGGACGAGGTACTCGGGGCGGAGGGGGTGGCCGTACCCCTCGTTCCGCGCGAGGACGGCCGAGCTCGACGAGCTCGCGGAGCGCGCGGGCGAGCGACTCGCGGCCGACCCCGAGCGCGTGGCCGAGGTTCGGCGTGCGCCCCGGCGTCCGCTCGAGCGCGGCCAGCACCGGAACCGCCGTTCTACGACCCCGACGGGAACCCGTGGATGCTGGCGCAGGTGCTGAACATTCCGGACGCCGAGTGACGCCGGAGCTCGAGCCCCTCGCGCTCGTCCTCCTGCGCAGGCCGGCCGGTGCGCCCGAGCTGACCCAGCGCGAGGCGGAGGAGCTCCAGGCTGCGCACCTCGCCTTCCTCCAGACGCTTCGCGACCGCGGCCTGCTGGCCGCGTCGGGGCCGTTCGACGACCAGCCGGACGAGTCCTGGCGCGGCCTCTGCCTGCTCCGTACAAGGCCCGAGGAGGCACGCGTGCTCCTCGCCGACGATCCGCTCGTCCGGCGCGGGCGTCTCGTCGCCGACGTGCTCACCTGGCTCGTGCGCAAGGGGGACATCGCCTCGGGTCGCGAGTAGCCTTCGGGCGTGAGGCTCCCGTTCGAGGTCTTCGTCTTCGTCCGCCGCGGCGAGGAGTACCTGATCCTGCACCGTTCCGCCGAAGCAGGGTGGCTACTGGCACTGCGTCGCCGGCGGCCTCGAGCCCGGCGAGACCTACGCCGAGGCCGCGGCCCGCGAGCTCCTCGAGGAGACCGGGCTCGTCGCCGCGCCGGTCGATCTCGGCCGTCCCTACGACTACGAGTTCGAGGAGTGGGAGCCCCGCTTCGAGCGGGGCGTCGACCGCATCCACGTCGAGTGCTTTCTCGTCGAGGCGCCGCCGGGCTGGGAGCCCGAGCTCGACTGGGAGCACGACGCCTACCGCTGGTGCCTGGCACCGGAGGCTACGGAGCTCCTCTACTGGCCCGAGCCGCGCGAGGTGCTGCAGGAGCTGGTGGCGCGGTGAGGATTCTGATCGCCGAGGACGAGACGATCATCCGGCTCGACCTGCGGGCGCTGCTCGAGAAGTCCGGCCTCGAGGTCTGCGCCGAGGCGCGGGACGGCGCCGAGGCGGTCGAGCTCGCGCGCTCGGAGCAGCCCGACCTCGCGATCATGGACGTGAAGATGCCGCGGCTCGACGGGATCGAGGCCGCGCGCCGGATTCTCGACGAGCGCCCGATCCCGATCGTGATGCTGACCGCCTACGGCCAGGACGAGCTCGTCTCCCGCGCCGTCGAGGCCGGCGTCTTCGGCTACCTCGTCAAGCCGTTCCGCGAGTCGGATCTCCTGCCGGCGATCGCGACGGCACGCGCCAGGCACGAGGAGCTCGTCGCGTTGCGCGAGGAGGCCGAGTCGCTGACCGAGGCGCTCGCCGCGCGCAAGGTGATCGAGCGCGCCAAGGGGCTGCTGATGGCGAAGGAAGGGCTTACGGAGAGCGAGGCGTTCGACCGCCTCCGTCGTGCCAGCCAGGTGTCGGGACGCCCGTTGAAGGTGATCGCCGAGGCAGTCGTCGCCACGCTCGACGTCGGTTAGTTACAGAACGCCTTGCCGACGAGGTCGTTCAACGCGGCCCCGTAGGCGGCGCTCACGGTCGAGATACGTGTGGTCGCGAGCACCACGGTTTGCCGCTGTCCGTTCTTGCTCGAGAGCGCGAAGGTCATGTATCCGGGGACGGCGCCGTTGTGGCCCCAGGCCGAGCCACACGGAGTCGTCACCTCCAGCAGCCCGAGCCCGTAGTCGCTTCCGCCCGCCACGACCGTGTGCTCCATGGCCTGCAGCTGCGCATGCGGGAGGAGCTTGCCGGTGAGCAGCGCGCGGTAGAAGTTCGCGACGTCGTCCGCGGTCGAGGCGATGGCGCCCGCCGCCCAGGCCCAGGAGCCGCTCAACGTCGTGATGTCCTGGCCTTTGTAGTACGCGTGAGCCGTGGGGTTCCCGATCGCGCGGCCGACCGCGAAGGTCGTTTGTGTGAGGCGGAGCGGCCGGAAGATCCGGGTCGCGAGCTCCGTGCCGAGCGGGTGCTTCGTCACCGCCTCGACAGCCAGGCCGAGCGCGATGTAGTTCGTGTTCGAGTACGACCACGTGTCTCCCGGCGCGAACAGCGTGCTCTGCGAGAGGGCGAGCGCGAGCAACGCGCGCGGCGACCAGCGGTAGCCGAGGTTGCCCTTCAGGTAGGGCGCCAGCAGCCGCGGGCTGTCCGTGTAGTCGTAGAGACCGCTCGTGTGCTGGAGCAGCTCGCGGATCGTGATCTTCGACCCGGCCGGAAGCAAGCCCGGCACCTGCTCGGCGACGGGCTTGTCGAGGCCGAGCTTCCCTTCGCCGACGAGCTGGAGCACGACCGTGGCCACGAAGGACTTCGTGATGCTGCCGATTCGAAAGTGGTCGTCGGCTGCGATGGGTGCTCGGGTCGCGAGCACGGCGACCCCGTCTGTGACGACTGTGGTCTTGCTCCCGTTGCGGATGAGGACGACCGCTCCCGGTGCGCCGGACTGGACGAGCTTCGCCAGCGCGGTCTTCACCGTCGGCGGGGCCGCGCCCGCGGACGAGACCGCGACTGCGATCGCTGCGACGATTGCGAGGCCCGCGAGCGCGGCTCGCTTCATGCCGGCACAGGCACGGCGAGCCCGTCCGCGCCGAGCTCGGAGATGGCGGGTTCGTAGCCGGAGCGAGCAAGCAGGTCGAGGCCGAGCCGCGCGCGCCGGACGCGCTCGCGCGAGAGCGCCACGGTGGTCGCGTCCAGGTGCGTGCCGGCCGGGTACACGTCGGGCGCGTTGCGGAGACCGAACTTGACGTAGACCGGCGACGCGACGCGGATCAGCTCGGGGATCTCGTGCATGCGGACGAATCCGCCGACGTTGTCCGGCGCCTCGACGTAGACGTCCAGCGGGCAGTCGACGGCGGCCCGGATCGCCGCGATCTGCGCGAGCGACAGGTCGGTCGGGCAGGTTGATCGTGCTCGCGCCGAGCTCGACTCGAGCACGCGGGCTGCGGCCGGGTTCGCCGCCGGCAGCATCACGGAGATCTTGGCCTGCATGTCCGCGGGCAGCTCGCCCGCCCGCGTCATCGCCGTGAAGGCCGAGAGGACGCCGAGGTCGGCGATCAGGACGCTGCGAAAGCCGTGGTCGGCGGCTCGCCGCGCGTCGTCGAGGCAGGCGACGACCTGCTCCTGGCCGTGAGCCGCCGGCGCGACGACCGCGCCCGCCGGCGAGCGTGCCATGGCGGACGTGCCCCACGCCGCGTTCGGACGCGTGAACAGCGAGACCTCGACGCGCGCCGCCGCGGCGCTGCGCGCCATCTCGTCGAGCTCGGCGTCGGTGTGCAGGAAGACGCCGCTGCCCTGCGAGACGCGATGCACGCGGACCTCGAGCCGCCCGGCCTCCTCGAGCACGGCCTCGAGGCAGCGCGGGCCCTCGGTGCTCGGGATCTCGACCCGATACTGCGCGCCGTCCGGAAAGCGCTTGTCCGAGTCGGGCAGCTCGCCGAGGTCGCCGGGTGGGAGGCCGATCGAGCGCAGGAAGTCGCGCGTCGTGCCCACCTAGAGGCCCGGGTTCTCGAGCAGGCCGGCGAGGAGCTGCGCCCGGACCGGCAGCGCGTCGATGCGGATCTGCTCGTCGTGGGCGTGCGCGCCCTTCCCCTCGGCGCCGAGACCGTCGAGCACGGGCAGGCCGAGCGCGCCGACGAGGTTGCCGTCCGAGCCGCCGCCGGAGGACGCCTCCTTCAGGTCGAGCCCGAGCCCGAGCCCGATCTCCCGCGCGCGGGCGAACAGGCGGCCGCTGTCCTCGGTGCGCTCGAGCGGCGGCCGCGTCCACTCGCCGTCGACCTCGATCGACGTTCCCGCGATCGTCGGCTCGAGGCCGCGGAGGATGCGCTCCAGCCGCTCGAGGTCGGCGTGGTGTGAGACCCGCACGTCGAGACGTGCGTCTGCATAGGCGGCGACGACGTTCTCGCGCGTGCCGCCGTGGACGACGCCGACGTTGACGGAAACGCCCCGGTCGTGGTCGGTGAGCTGGTGCAACCGGAGGATCTGATGCGCGAGCTCCTCGACCGCGCTCGCGCCGTCGATCAGATTCGTGCCGGCGTGCGCAGGGCGGCCGGTGATCGCGACGTGGAAGCGGCCGAGCCCCTTGCGGGCGGTCTTCAGGTTGCCGTGGTTCGTGGGCGGCTCGACGACGAGCGCGGCGGCGGCGCCGGCCGCGGCCTCGCCCATCGCCTCGCGCGCAGTGCGGCTGCCGTGCTCCTCGTCGGCGGTCAGGAAGACCCGGAGCGCTCGCCGAGCCGGGCTCGCCGCGCGGATCGCCTCGAGCATCACGACGAGGCAGCCCTTCATGTCGTAGACGCCCGGCCCGAACGCCAGCCCGTTCTCGACGCGGAACGGCATCGTCGCGAGCGTGCCCTCCTCCCACACCGTGTCCGTGTGACCGAGCAGGAGCAGCGGATCGCCCTCGCCGTCGAGGTCGGCGACGACGTGATCGCCCTCGAGCATCCTGACGGCGCCGCCGAGCTCCTCGAGCTCCTCGGCCATACGCGCGGCGACCCGTCGTACGCCGGGCGAGTACGTCGGCGACTCGATCTCGACGAGCTCGCGCAGCAACGTGATCGGCTCGGTCGGCATGCCCTCAGCTTTCTACAGATTCGTCACGCCTGCGGCATGGATAACGCGGCGCTCAGGCCTGGGCCGACTCGACCAGCGATTCCCAGCGCTCGAAGAGCGCCTCCAGCTCCTCGCGGGCGCGGCGGTAGGCGGTGACCGCGTCGACGTTCGCCCAGTCGTCGGCGAGCTTGCGCTCGAGCTCGGCGACCGCCCGCTCCTTCGCCTCGATCTCTGCCTCGATGCGGCTCGAGCTCCCGTGGGCGCCGCGGTTTGCGTGGCACCGGCGGCGGAGCGGGCGCCGGCGCCTGTTCTTTGCGGACAGGTCCGGGGGACTGTCCCTCCGACCTGTCCCGTGCGGACGCGAGCCGCTCGTCACGGCGCCGGACGTAGTCGGCCCAGCCGCCGTCGTAGGCGTTGAGCCGGTGATCCTCGATCGCAAGCGTTCGCTCCGCGACGGCGTCGAGAAGAGCGCGGTCGTGCGAGACCAGCAGCACCGTCCCGGGAAACGCCCTCAGCGCGTCCTCGAGCGCCTCGCGGCTCTCGAGGTCGAGGTGGTTCGTGGGCTCGTCGAGCACGAGGAAGTTCGCGCCGGACGCGACGACGGCTGCGAGCGCAAGCCGCCGCCGCTCGCCTCCCGAGAGCACGGAGACCGCCTTCTGGTGCTCGTCCCAGCCCGAGAAGAGGAACCGGCCGAGGAGGTTCTGCGCGTTCGGCCGCGACAGGCCGGTCATCGACTGGACGCAGTCGAGCACGTTGCCACGCTCGTCCAGCTCTGCCTCCTGCTGGGAGAAGTACGCCGGGATGACACCGTGCCCGAGCTGCCGGTGAAGGAGCGTCTCGAGCAGCGTCGTCTTCCCCGATCCGTTCGGGCCGACGAGTGCGACGTGCTCTCCGCGGTCGACCCCGAACGAGACGCCGGACAGCAGGTGCTTGGTACCGGCGGACAGATCGAGATTCGTCACGTCGAGCACGACGCGGCCGCTCCGTGGGGGGTCGAGGAACTCGAAGCCGAGCGCGCGCCCCCGGAGTGTCAACGAGTCGAGCTCGGCCGACTTCTGCGCGCGCTCTCCGGCGAGCCGGTCGATGTGCGTCAGCTTGGCCTGGGCCTGCTTCGCCTTCGACTTCTTGTAGCGGAACCGCTCCACGAAGCGCTCCAGGCGCGCGATGTCCGCGTCGTAGCGCTGGATCGCCTTGCCGGCGGAGAGCGCCCGCGCGGCCTTCTCGCGTCGCCACTCGTGCCAGGGCCCCGCGAAGTAGAGCGAACGGCCGCCTTCGAGCTCGAGGACGGCTGTCGTCACCGCCTCGAGAAACCACCGGTCGTGCGCGACGAGGATCACGGCGGCGTCGAGCGTGGTGAGCGTCGTCTCGAGCCACTCGAGGTTGGCCACGTCGAGGTGGTTCGTCGGCTCGTCGAGGAGGAGCAGGTCGGGATCGCCCGCGAGCGCCCGGCCGAGCGAGGCGCGCGTGAGCTCGCCGCCCGAGAACGTGTCGAGCCGGCGGTCGAGGTCGGCCTCCGAGAACCCGAGCCCGCGGACGACGGCCGTCGTGCGTGAGCGCCAGTCCCATCCGCCGGCGTGCTCCAGCCGGGCGACCGCCTCCGAGTAACGGCGCATCGTCCTCGGATCGTGCGCGCCCTCGCCCATGGCGATCTCGAGTCGGCGCAGCTCCTGCTCGAGCGCCACGAGGTCGGCCGCGCCTCCGAGCACGTAATCCCTGAGCGAGAGGTCGAGATGAAGCGGTGGGCGCTGGTCGTGGAGCGCGAGGCGGGTGCCCTTCGAGAAGACGAGCTCTCCCCCGTGCAGCTCCGTCTGGCCGGCCAGGATGCGGAGCAGAGTGGTCTTACCGGCCCCGTTCGGGCCGGACAGCGCCAGGCGCTCGCCGCGCTCGACCTTGAACGAGACGCCGTCGAACAGCACCGAGCCGCCAAGCTCTTTGCGCAGGTTGGACGCGATCACCACGGCCATGTCTCGTCAAGGGTAGTGCAGGCAAATCGGCACGGAATCGGCACTGACACGCCGCGAATTCGCCGGTATCGTCATCGGCGAGGGCGGCGGGACGACGCCCCGCCCATTGGGTGGGGGCCGTTTCGGACACGGCCGGAAGCGGCATGCCGTGGAAGCGTCCGAGACTCGCGGTCGAGCGCGTATCGTTAGACCGTGCCTCAGGACGACGTCGAGCGGCGGTCGATCGACACCATTCGCGTGCTCGCGATGGACTCGGTCCAGAAGGCGAACGCCGGGCACCCGGGCACCGCGATGGCGCTCGCGCCCGTCGCCTACCTGATCTACACGGAGCTGCTCCGGCACAACCCCGCCGACCCCGTCTGGCCCGATCGCGACCGGTTCGTGCTCTCGGCCGGGCACGCCTGCATCCTCCAGTACGCGGCGCTGCACCTGACCGGATACGACCTGTCCCTGGACGACCTGAAGCAGTTCCGCCAGTGGGGCTCGCGGACACCGGGACATCCCGAGCACTTCCTGACCCCTGGAGTCGAGACGACGACCGGCCCGCTCGGGCAGGGGGTCGCGAACGGCGTCGGTTTCGGGCTCGCCGAGCGCTTCCTCGCGCAGCGCTACAACCGGCCCCACCACGAGATCGTCGACCACCGCGTCTACGCGATCTGCTCCGACGGCGACCTGATGGAGGGCGTCGCCTCCGAGGCGGCGTCGATCGCCGGCCATCTCGGCGTCGGGAAGCTGATCTACCTCTACGACGACAACCGGATCACGATCGACGGCACGACGGCGCTCTCCTTCTCCGTCGAGGACAAGGGCGCGCGCTTCGAGGCGTACGGCTGGCACGTCCAGCACGTCCACGACGTGAACGACCTCGAGGAGCTGCGCGCCGCGTACACGGCCGCGCAGGACGAGACCGAGCGGCCGAGCCTGATCGTCGCCCACACGCACATCGCGTATCCCGCGCCGCACGCGCTCGATACGGCAAAGGCGCACGGCAGCCCGCTCGGCGAGGACGAGGTGCGCGCGACGAAGGAGGTGCTCGGCTGGGACCCGGACGAGCACTTCGTCGTCCCGGACGGCGTCTACGAGCACATGAGCCAGAAGCGGCGCGGGGCCGAGCTCGAGGCCGACTGGCAGAAGCGCTTCGACGCGTGGAGCGAGGCCTTCCCCGAGGCTCGCAAGGACTGGGACCAGGTGCACACGGGCCGGCCGCGCCTTGGCTACGAGGACGCGCTGCCGACCTTCGAGCCCGGCGACGACATGGCCACTCGCGATGCGGGCAAGAAGGTCATGCAGGCGATCAAGCCGTTCGTGCCGACGATGGTCGGCGGCGCGGCCGACCTCGTCGAGTCGACGAAAACCGAGCTCGAAGGCTCCGGCGTCTTCTCTGCGACGCACGCGGGCCGCAACATCGCCTTCGGCATCCGCGAGCACGGCATGGGTTCGATCGTCAACGGCCTCGCGCTCCACGGCGGCATCGTCAAGCCGTACGGCTCGACCTTCCTGGTCTTTTCCGACTACATGCGGCCCGCGGTGCGCCTTTCGGCGCTCACGCACCTGCCGGTCGTCTGGGCGTGGACGCACGACTCGATCGGGCTCGGCGAGGACGGCCCGACGCACCAGCCGGTCGAGCACTACGCGGCTCTGCGCGCCATCCCGAATCTCTGGTTCATCCGGCCCGCGGACGCGAACGAGACCGCCTACGCGTGGAAGGTCGCGCTCGACCGCGAGGACGGGCCCGTCGCGCTCTCGCTGACGCGGCAGAAGCTGCCGACGCTCGACCGCTCCGGCCTCGGAGCCGCATCCGGCGTCGAGCAGGGCGCCTACGTGCTCTGGGAGTCGGGCGATCCCGACCTGATCCTGATCGCGACCGGTTCCGAGGTCTCGCTCGCGCTCGAGGCCGGCCGGAGGATCGCAGCGGAGAACGGCACCGGCGTCCGGGTCGTCTCGATGCCCTGCTGGGAGCTCTTCGAGGAGCAGCCGCAGTCCTACCGCGACGAGGTGCTGCCGCCGGAAGTACGCGCGCGGCTGTCGGTCGAGGCGGGCGTGGCCCAGGGCTGGGGGCGCTGGGTGGGCGACAACGGCGACTCGCTCGCGCTCGACCGCTTCGGCGCCTCGGCGCCGGGCCCCACGGTCATGGCCGAGCTGGGCTACACCGTCGACAACGTGATCGCTCGCGCGACCGCGGTTCTCGAAAGGAACAAACAACGTGTCTGAATCGAACCTCCACAAGCTCTCCGGCCTCGGCCAGTCGGTCTGGATCGACTCGCTCTCACGCGAGATGCTCGAGAGCGGCCAGCTCGCGAGGCTGATGGCCGACGACGCCGTCACGGGCGTCACCTCGAACCCGACGATCTTCCAGAAGGCGCTCGCCGAGGGCACGCGCTACGACCGGCAATTGAAGGATCTGCTCGGCTCCGAGGACGACCCGAAGGAGATCTTCATCGCGCTCGCCTCGCACGACGTGTCCGCGGCGTGCGACCTGATGAGCGACGTCTGGGACAACGGCGCCGGCCTGCGCGGCTACGTGTCGATCGAGGTCGACCCGACCCTCGCCTACGAGACGGAGGCAACGTACGACCAGGCGAAGCGCCTCCACGCGGCCATCGACAAGCCGAACCTGTACGTGAAGATCCCGGCTACGCGGCCCGGCCTGCCGGCGATCGAGGACATGATCGCGGCGGGGAAGTCGATCAACGTCACGCTGATCTTCTCGCTGCAGCGTCACCGCGAGGTGATGGAGGCGTATGTCCGCGGGCTCGAGCGCCTCGTGGCCTCGGGCGGCGACCCGCGCAAGGTCGCGTCGGTCGCGAGCTTCTTCGTCTCGCGGGTCGACACCGAGGCCGACAAGCGGCTCGAGGCGATCGGCTCCGACGCCGCGCTCCAGTTGCGCGGGAAGCTCGCGGTCGCGAACGCCCGGCTGGCCTACCAGAACTGGCAGCAGGTCTTCTCCGGTGAGCGCTGGCAGTTCCTGGCCTCCAAGGGCGCCTCGAAGCAGTGGTGCCTATGGGCGTCGACGTCGACGAAGAACCCGGACTATCCGGACACGCTCTACGTCGACAGCCTGATCGGGCCCGAGACGGTGAACACGATGCCGCTCGAGACCGTCGAGGCGTTCCAGGACCACGGCACGGTCGCGCTGACGCTCGAGGAGGGGATCGACGAGGCGCACGCGCTCCTGCGCGAGCTCGATCGCGCCGGCGTGGACGTCGACGACGTGACGGAGACGCTCGAGCAGGAAGGCGTGCAGAAGTTCGACGACTCCTTCCAGGAGCTCCTCGACGGCATCCGCGCCAAGCGCGGCGAGCTGGTCTCGGCATGAGGTTGGGAATGGTCGGACTCGGCCGCATGGGCGGCAACATGGTCGAGCGCCTGCGCCGCCACGGCCACGAGGTCGAGACGTACGCGCGCACCGATCCGGCACGGACGGTGACCTCGCTCGAGGAGCTGGTCTCGAAGCTCGAGGCGCCGTGTGTCGCCTGGATGATGGTGCCCGCCGGTGACGCGACCGAGCAGAGCTACGCCACGCTGCTCGGCCTGCTCGAGCCGGGCGACGTCCTCGTCGACGGCGGCAACTCGAACTTCCGCGACTCGCAACGCCGGGCCGTGGGCGCGAAGGAGAGGGGCATTCGCTACCTCGACGCCGGGGTCTCGGGCGGGATCTGGGGGCTCGAGGGCGGCTACTGCGTCATGGTCGGCGGTGAGCCCGACGCGTTCGCCGTGATCGAGCCGCTCTGCCGCGACCTCACCGATCCCGGCGGCTACGCCCACGTCGGCGCCGCCGGCGCGGGCCACTTCACGAAGATGGTCCACAACGGGATCGAGTACGGGATGATGCAGTCGTTCGCGGAGGGGTTCGAGATCATGAACGCTTCGGAGTTCGAGCTCGACCTGCGCCAGCTGGCTGCCCTGTGGCAGCACGGCTCCGTCGTCCGGAGCTGGCTGCTCGAGCTGCTCGAGCGGGCTCTCGCCGACGACCCCGGCCTGGAGCAGATCCGCGGCTACGTCCAGGACTCCGGCGAGGGCCGCTGGACGGTGCAGGCCGCGATCGACGAGGACGTGCCGGCGCCGGTGATCACGCTGTCGCTGTTCGCGCGCTTCGCGTCGCGCCAGGACGAGTCGTTTGCGGCCAAGGTGAACGCCGCGCTCCGCAATCAGTTCGGCGGTCACGCCGTCATGAAGGCAGGGGACGAGAGCTAGATGCGCCGAGCCTTGATCGCAGCCGCGCTGGCGACCGCAGCGCTCGCGCTCCCTGCCGGAGCCGGAGCGGCCGCTCCCGTCACGCTGCAACTCAAGGACGGGTTCGTCGTCAAGGGCACGAGCGTCGTCTGCGCAGTCGAGCTCTCGAAGACGCTACGGCCGGGCGAGAAGATCTTCGAGTGCTTCCTCGCGACGCGGAACGGGCCGGTTCCGAAGTCGTATTCGGTCGTGCTCGCGCTCAACGGCGAGGCCGTGCTCGGCCGGGTCGTGGACAAGACAGGCGACCTCAAGGTCGTGATGAAGCGCGGGGGCGGCCCCGTCAAGAAGCAGAGCGACACGACGCGCAAGGGGCGCGTCTACGAGGCGAAGATCGGCTCGGTCTTTCTGGTCAAGGGCACCGCGATCACCTGTGCCGTCAGCACGCAGAAGTTCGGAGGCAAGCCGGCGACGACGGTCGCGTGCTTCAAGGTCAACGGCGCGAAGAAGCCGCGGCCGGGCTCCTACGGGATCGGGATCACCGCCGGCGGCGCGTTCCTCGTCCATTTCGATGCAAAGTCCAAGGGAACGGCGGTCAAGATCGTCCAGCACGGCCATTGATGTGACGCCGGGCAGACCGGCGCCGTAGAGAGGCCATGCGCACCACGATGAGCCGTCGGCCCGACGTGGACTTCGCCGCCGTCTGCGAGGAGAACCTCGACGGCGTCTTCGGCTACCTGCTCTACCTGACCGGGAACCGGACGGTTGCCGAGGACCTCGCCGCCGAGACCTTCGAGCGGGCGCTTCGTCGCCTGCGGCGCTTCGATCCACGCCGGGGGACGGCGAGGACGTGGCTGCTGACGCTGGCGCGATCGACGGCCCTCGACCACTTCCGCTCCGAGCAGCGGCGCCGGAAACGTGAGGGGACGTATGCCCTGCTCGACTCGCAGGTGGACGAGGGCGACGTCTTCGGCCAAGGGTTCTCGCCTCCGCTCGAGGCAGCGCTCCACAGCCTGTCGGCAGGCGAGCGCGAGGTGGTCGCGCTGCGAGTGCTCCTCGATCTCGACGGGGAGACGGCCGCCCGCCTGCTCGGGATCAGCCCGACGGCGTGCTCGACGCGGCTCCACCGCGGCTCTGCAGAAGCTCGAGGAGAAAGTGAGGGACGATGTCCGGACCTGATCTGATCGACGAACGCTTCGACGAGCTCGTGCGCGAGTTGCGCTCGGGGGAGGCGACGGCGAGCCCGGAGCTCCGCGAACGGGTCCGCGCGATCGCGCAGGGGAAGCAGGAGTCGCCGCCGGCCGCTCGTTTCAGGCGGTTCCGGCGGCGCCGGATCGCGCTCGTGCTCGTCCCGGTCGCGGCGGCGCTCGCCGCGGCGGTCGGTGTCGGCGTCTTCGGTTCCGGCGGGACGGCGTCCAAGCAACTCGGGGCGATCGAGCTCCAAAAGACGCCAAGATCTCAGGCCCACGGCGCTCCGCCGCCCGGCCCGAGCCGGGCGATCCCGGGCAAGGCCGCTGGCCTCCCCGCGTTCAGCGAGAGCCCGAGCCCGCTTCCGCCGAGCGGCTCGCGCGCTCAGATCTACGCCGTCGACCTGAAGCTGCGCGTCGACAGCCTCTCCTCGACGACGAAGCGGGCGATCCAGCTCACGCGTGCCTGGGGCGGGTATCTCGTCACGGTCGACTACGGCTCGGGCCAGAAGTCCGGCACGGCGTACCTCGTCCTGCGCGTCCCGATCGTCAGGGTGCAGACGGCGGTCGCGAAGCTGTCGGCGCTCGGGACGATCGCGGACGAGCACGTGTCGATCCAGGACGTCCAGGGTCAGCTGAACAAGCGCTTCAGCCAGATGCAGGACCTGAAGGCGACGATCGCCGGCCTCCGCGCCAAGCTCACCGACACGAGCCTGACGACGAGCGCCCGCGCGTTCTTCCAGGCGACGCTCGCACGTCGCGTCGCCCAGCTGACGAAGCTGCAGGACCAGCAGAGGGCGCAGCAGGCCAGGGTCAGCTTCGCCACTCTCTCCCTCGACCTCCAGACCAAGAAGGCGGCCGCAGTCGTCCCGTCGAAGCCCGGCCGGATCGGTCAGGCCCTGCACAACATCGGTCGCGTGCTCGTCACCGAGGTCGAGATCCTGCTCTACGTCCTGCTGATCGGTGCCCCGTTCGTCCTGCTCGCTGCGCTCCTCTTCGGCGGTCGCCGGGCACTGCGACGCCGCTCGGAGGAGCAGCTCCTCGCTCGTTGAAGGGATGACCCGGGCGCAGGACCGCGCTACCATCCGACAGCCAGCCCAGCCGTCATGGGGAAGAAATCGAGGATCACCGGTTTGATCGCCGTCGCGGCGCTCGCGGCGGCCTTCGGCATTCTCCGGCCCGTCGCCGGCTCCGCCTCGCCGGCGCGCTCCGCGGCCACGCTCGCCTCGTCGTCGTATACCGACGCGAGCGGCGACACCGCGAGCGACGGGCCGGACGTCACGGCGGTCGACGTCTCGGACGACAGCTCGGGGAAGATCACCTTCACCGCCACGATCGGCAACCGCCCAGCGCTCGGCGACTCCGACGCGGTCCAGGCGTTCTTCGATACCGACAAGAACGGGGGCACCGGCTCCGGCGGCTACGAGTACGAGGTTGGCTGGATCCAGGGCCAGCAGCTCTTCATGCAGTGGGACGGCTCGCAGTTCGCGGTCCAGAAGCCCGGGAGCTTCACCGCCTCCTATGCGGACGGGAAAGCCACGTTCAGCATCGCCAAGGCCGACTTCGGCGGCGCAGCGACGTTCAGCTTCATCGTCACCACGACGGGCGACACAGGCGACTCGACGGCCGACCGCGCGCCCGACGGGTCGGACGTCTGGACCTACCCGACCGGGTCCGGAACAGGGCCTCCGCCTCCCCCGCCTCCGCCGCCCCCGCCCGGCTCGCCACCGCCTCCGCGATCACGGATACTGACCGCGAAGAAGCTCAACGTCGGCAGCCCGCACGCCGGCAAGCCGTTCAGCGTGTCGATGGTCGTCAGCGTCACCGCCACCGGGCTCGGCGTGAAGACGGCGGTCGCCTGCTCGGCCAAGATCGCCGGAAAGACCATGCCGGTGAAGACGAAAGGAAGCGTTCAAAGCGGCCACGCGGCATGCGTGTGGACGGTGCCCAAGAACACGAAGGGCAAGCAGATCAAGGGCTCGATCACCGCGACCTACCAGGGCTCGAAGATCAGCCGCTCGTTCTCCAAGCGCGTCCTCGGCTAGGAGCGCCGCCGCCGCTCAGTCGGCGGCGAGGTAGATGAACGCGACGGCGACGGTCGCACCGAGGATCATCAGCGCGATCGCCAGGAGCCACCACGCGAGCACGAGGTTCTTGCGGCGGAGGACGGGATCTTCGAGGTCGATCATGAGTTCCTAGACCACCGAGCCGACGGCAGCCGCCACGAAGAGCAGCGCCAGGTAGAGGAGCGAGTAGTGGAAGAGCGTCGACGCGTGGCGCGGCGTCAGATCACGGCGTAGGCGCACCGCCATCGCCACGAAGACGGCGCCGAGTCCGACCGCGGCGCCGAGATAGACGGCGCTGAACCAGCCGAGCGCGAAGGGCACGGTCGTGAAGGCGACGAGGACGAGCGAGTAGAGCACGATCTGCCTCGTCGTCTCGCGGTCGCCGCGCACGACCGGCAGCATCGGGATCTTTGCGGCGGCGTAGTCGCGCTTGATCAGGAGCGCGAGTGCCCAGAAGTGCGGCGGCGTCCACAGGAAGACGATCAGGAACAGCCCCAGTGCCGGCCAGGCGAGCGAACCCGTCGCCGCGGCCCAGCCGACGAGCGGAGGCACCGCGCCGGCAGCGCCGCCGATGACGATGTTCTGCGGCGTCGAACGCTTGAGCCAACGCGTGTAGACGACCACGTAGAAGAGGTTGCCGACGAGCGCCAGCGTCGCCGTGAGCACGTTGACCGTGCTCGCGAGGAGCGCAAACGAGGCAGCTGACAGTGCGAGGCCGAACTCGAGTGCGTACGTCGGCGGCACGCGGTCGGAAGCGACGGGGCGACTTCGCGTCCGCTCGCCCATCAGCCGGTCGATATCACGGTCGAGCACGTGGTTGATCGCGCTCGCGCCGCCGCACGCCATCGCCAGGCCGACCATGGCCGCGACGGCCACGTTCCACGGCGGCAGGCCGTGCGCTCCCGCGACCATCCCGCAGAAGCCCGTCAGCAGGAGCAGCGTCATGATCCGCGGCTTCGTCAGCGTCACGTAGTCGCGGACGCGCCCGAACGGCACGCGTCCGTCCCGGTGGACGAGGGCGCTGACGACGACCGTGGCGGCGAAGGCGAGCGCTGCGAGTGCGAGGTGCGCGCCGGGCATCGTGACGAGAGCGGCGATGCCGAAGAGCCCCGTTGCGACGACGACAGGCCCGAGCAGGCGACGGTGCGAGAACCAGGCGGCGACGAGGAGCGACGCGAGCGGCGGCAGCGCGAGCGCGGCGAGCAGCCGGTGCGCCGTGTCGAGGCCGGCGGCGCCGGACACGACGGCGAGCAGCGTCGCCCCCGAGGCGGCGAGCGCCGTCAGGCGGAGCCAGGGGCCGGGTGCGCTAGCCGGCACGCGGCTCCTCGAGCCGGAGGCGCACGTCGCGCAGCGGCCGGTAGCTCGTCACGTAGGGGACGCTGTCGAAGTTGTGCTCTGGAGGCGGCGAGCTCGTGTACCACTCGAGCGTGTTCGCGAGCCACGGATCGTTGCCGACCCGCGGCGCCTTCCGCGACTTGATCATCGCCACTCCGATCAGGATTATGCCGACCGTCATGATCCCCGAGCCGATCGTCGACGCCAGGTTGTACCACTCCCACAGGCCGCCCTCGCCGTAGGTGTAGATGCGCCGCGGCATGCCGAGCAGGCCGACGAGATGCAGGGGCATGAAGGTGAGGTTGAAGCCGACGAAGATGGTCCAGAACGAGATCCTCCCGAGCTTCTCGTCGAGCTTCTTCCCGAACATCTTCGGCCACCAGTAGAAGAGTCCGGCGAAGATCGCGAACATCGCGCCGCCGACGAGCGTGTAGTGGAAGTGGGCGACCACGAAGTACGTGTTGTGGACCTGCCAGTCGAGCGGGAAAGCCGCGAGGTAGATACCGGTCAGGCCGCCGATCAGGAACAGCGAGATGAAGCCGAGCGAGTACAGCATCGGCGTGTCGAAGATGAGGTTGCCGCGCCAGGTGGTCGCGACCCAGTTGAGGATCTTCACCCCGGTCGGAACTGCGACCAGGAGCGAGGCGATCATGAAGTAGCTGTTCAGCCCGGTGCCGTAACCGACCGTGAACAGGTGGTGGGCCCAGACGAGCATCGACACGAAGCCGATGCCGAGCGTCGCGAACGCGATCGCCTTGTAGCCGAAGATCGGCTTGCGCGAGAAGACCGGCAGGATCTCGGACACGATCCCCATCGCGGGCAGGATCATGATGTAGACCTCGGGATGGCCGAAGAACCAGAAGACGTGCTGCCAGAGGAGCACGTTGCCGCCCTCGTTCGGCTTGAAGAAGTGCGAGCCCGGGAAGTGGCGGTCGAGCAGGAGCAGCGTCAGGCCGCCGGAGAGCACGGGCAGGACGAGGATCAGCATGACCGCGTAGGTGAGCATTCCCCAGACGAAGAGGGGGATCCGCATGTAGCTCATCCCCGCCGTCCGCATGTTGTGGATCGTGCAGACGAAGTTGATCGCCCCGATCAGCGAGGCGATCGAGAGGATGTGCAGGGAGAGGATCCAGAGGTCGACGCCGTTCCCGGGGCTGAACTCGGTCTCGGTCAGCGGCGGATAGGCCGTCCAGCTGGCCGCCGACGCGCCGCCCTTGGCGAGGAAGCTCATGAGGAGCACGATCCCGCCGAACAGGAACAGCCAGTAGGAGAGCGCGTTCAGCTTCGGGAAGGCCATGTCGCGCGCGCCGATCATCAGCGGGACGAGGTAGTTCCCGAAGCCGGCCAGAATCGGGATGACGACGAGGAAGACCATCGTCGTCCCGTGGATCGTGAACAGCTGGTCGTACGTGTTCGCGGAGACGACGTGCTCGTTCGGCGTCGCCAGCTGCGCGCGCATGATCAGCGCCATGATCCCGCCTGCCGCGAAGAACGCGAGGCTCGTCGCGATGTAGAGGATCCCGATCCGCTTGTGGTCGGTCGTCGTCACCCAGGAGGTGACGCGGCCACGGCGCCAGTCGGTGGCGACCGGCTGGGCGTCGACGTTAACTGCCACCGCCGGCTCCCTTCGTCTTCTGCAGGTACGCGATCATCCCCGCGATCTGCGCGTCGGTCCAGTCGCTGCCGACGGCGGGCATGCGCCCCTGGTTCCCCTCGCGTCCCTGGCGCAGGAGGCGGGTGATGTCGCCCGGCTCGAACGCCCGGCCCTGGAGCGGCGGGCCGTAGGCGCCCTGGCCCTGCATGCCGTGGCACTTCGCGCAGACGCCGACGTAGGCCTCGGCCGCGACGGTCGCGCTGCCGGGATCGTGCGAGGCGAGGAAGCGGCGGTACTCCGCCTCGCTGACCACGTTCACCTGCGCCGTCATGTGCGCGTGCTCGACGCCGCAGAGCTGCGCGCACTGGCCGACGTAGGTGCCCGTCTTGCTCGTCTGGAACCAGGTGTGGTTCGTTCGGCCCGGAATGGCGTCGATCTGCCCGCCGAGCGCCGGGATCCACCAGCCGTGGATGACGTCGGCGGCGTTGACGGTCAGCGTCACGACCTTGCCGACCGGCACTTCCATCTTGTCGATCGAGATCTGGCCGCCCGGGTACCGGTAGAGCCAGTAGTACTGGTGGCCCTCGACCTGGATGTTCAGCGAGTTGGCTGCGCTTGCCTTCGGCACGTCCTGGACGTTCGGGAGCTGCACGAAGATGAACGCGATGATCGCGAACACGATCAGGAGCGGAACGACGGTCCAGGCGATCTCGGTGCGCGTGTGCCCGTGCACCTGTGCCCCCTCGGTCTCACGGGAGCGGCGGCCGCGGCGGTAGCGGACGATGAAGACGACGAGCGCCGTCTCCACGATCAGGAAGATCGCGCCGGTGATCCCGAGGATCAGCCAGTAGGTGTCGCGGATCGCCGCGGCGTTCGGAGAGGCGGGGGCGACGGGCGCGACGCCGCCGTTCCCCGCGAGCGCCGCGCCGGCCGTGAAGAGGGCGAGCGGAACGGCGAGAAGGGCGGCTCGCAGCGTCAGGCGCATCGGACGCGGATTCTATGAGGAAGGCGGGAGGGAGGGAGCGAGGGTGTGGGAAACCGGCATGCTAGGGGGGTGGCCCAGGGGCCTGAAAAGCGGACGGAGCCGTCGCGCGTGGCCCTGCCACGTGGTGTCGTTTCCTCGTTCGAGGTGTACGTAAACGGCGTCCGACAGCAGGAGGGCGACGATTTCGTCCGCAAGGGCGGGGAGCTCGTGTTCCGACGCGGCCTGGCAAAGGAGGGGAAGCTCGGCTTCTGGCGGTGGACATCCCTCTTTTTCGGGATCGCTGGGACGTACCGGCAGAACGATAGTGTCGATGTCGTCTACGAAATGGACGGCCGGCGGTTCGTGGCCACGAGCCTGCCGATCATCCAGGACGAGATTGGGGAAGCATCTGTCGATTCGGGCGGCCCACGAGCGGACACCGGCACCGGCGCGTGAACGCGCCCGGAACCCGTACCTGATCCTCTTCGTCGTCGCCTCGGCGCTGGCGGTGATGGCCGCCGCGCTCGTCGCCGACATGGCCGGGCTCGAGCAGGTGCAGCGCGTGACGTCGCGGTTCGAGCCGCGCTGGCTCGTCATCTGCCTCGGCGCCGAGCTGCTCGGCTACGTCGGTTACGTTCTCGCTCTGCGCAACATCGCCCGCGTGGACGACGGCCCGAAGCTCTCGTTCGCTCTCACGGCCCAGACCGTGGTCTCCGGCTTCGGCGTGTATGCAGCGGCGCACGCGGCGGGCGGCTTCGCGGTCGACTACTGGGCACTCCGGCGTGCGGGGCTCCGCCGCGAGCAGGCGATCGCCCGCGTCGCCGGTCTCGGCGTCCTCGAGTACGCCGTGCTCGCGCCGGTCGCGCTCGTCTGCGCGCTCATCCTGTTCGCAGACTCGCGCGATCACGTGCAGGACTCGATGACCCTGCCCTGGCTCGCGGTCATCCCCGGCTTCGCCGTCGCGCTGTGGATCTCGTCGCCGAAGCGGCGCTGGTGCGAGACGGGCTTCCAGGAGGGCGGCCGGATCCGCGGGAGCATAGCTCACGCCGTCGCGGGGCTCGTCACCTTGCGCGCGCTCTGCCGCCGGCCCGTCCAGCACCTGCCCGGCCTGCTCGGCGTCGCGTTCTACTGGTTCGGCGACATCGCCTGCCTGTGGGCGGCGCTGGCGGCGTTCTCCGTCCACGTTTCCTGGCCAGCCCTCGTCGTCGCCTACGCGACCGGCTACGTGGCGAGCCGCCGCTCCCTGCCGGCGGGCGGCGCCGGGATCGTCGAGGTGCTGATGACGTTCGCGCTCGTCTGGGTCGGCCTGCCGCTCGCCCCGGCGCTGGCCGGCGTCCTCGTCTACCGGCTCTTCAACTTCTGGCTCCCGATCGTTCCCGCGCTGGCGCTGCTCCCGAGCCTCACCCGGCTCCGCCACGCGTACGAGCGGGCCGAGTCCGCATAGCTCTCCTTCCCGGCCGGTCTAGGATCGGCCATGCACGTCGACGAGGTCTGCGGGCGCCTCTGGCCCGGATGCGAGACGCATGTCGAGCGGCTCGGCGGCGGCCTCACGAACCACAACTTCAAGGTCACCGTCGGCCACGAGGCGTTCGTGGTCCGCGTCGGCGGCCAGGACACGGAGCTGCTCGGGATCGACCGCCGGGCCGAGCACGGCGCGGCGCTCGTCGCGGCCGAGGTCGGCGTCGGGCCGGAGGTGATCGCGTTCGTCGAGCCCGAGGGCTGCCTCGTGACCCGCTTCGTCGAAGGCTCGCCGGTGGCGGCGGACGAGATCCGGTCGGCGGCGTCGATCGCCCGCGTGGCGGCGGCTCTCCGCGCGATCCACGACGGGCCGCCCGTCCCCGGTCGATTCGACCCGTTCCGGGTCGTCGAGAGCTACCGCGACACCGTGCTCACACGCGGCCGCACGGTTCCGGACGGATTCGCAGGAGCGAGGTCGGTCGCCGACCGGATCGAGGCCGCCCTCGGTCCGCGCGCGGAGCGGCCCTGCCACAACGATCTCCTGAACGCGAACTTCATCACCGACGGCGAGCGGCTGTGGATCGTCGACTGGGAGTACGCCGGCATGGGCGACCCTTTCTTCGACCTCGCCAACTTCGCCGTCAACAACGGGCTCGACGAGGCCGGCGACCACGAGTTGCTCACCGCCTATCTCGGAAGCGCCGACGAGCGGGCCTGCGCCCGCTTCGTCGTCATGCGCTTCATGTCCGACTTCCGCGAGGCGATGTGGGGCGCCGTCCAGCAAGCGGTGTCCGCGCTCGACGTCGACTTCGTCGCCTACGCGGACGAGCACTTCGAGCGGCTGGGCGCGACGGCCGAGAGCCCGCGCTTCCGCGCCGCGCTCGACTCGCTGGTGAGAGGCTAGGGCCGTGAGAGATCGAGCCCGAGCGGTCGTGATCGGAGGCGGTGTCGGCGGCTGCTCGATCCTCTACTGGCTCGCGCGGCTCGGCTGGAGCGACGTCGTCCTCGTCGAGCGCGCCGACCTGACGAGCGGCTCGACCTTCCATTCCGCCGGGTCTGGTCGGCCAGCTCCGCGGGTCGCTGAGCCTGACGAAGATGATGATGAGCTCGGTCGACCTCTACCGGACGCTCGGCGACGAGGTCGGCCTCGAGACCGGCTGGCGCGAGGTCGGCTCGCTCCGGCTCGCGTCGTCCGAGGAGCGCATGGAGGAGCTGCAGCCGCCAGGCCGGCTGGGCGAAGACGTTCGGGCTCCCGCTCGAGCTCGTCTCCGCCGACGAGGCGGCGCGGCTGTTCCCGCCGATGTCCACCGCGGACGTGCTCGGCGCGGCCTACCTCCCGACGGACGGCTACATCGACCCGAGCCAGCTGACGTTCGCGCTCGCGGAGGGGGCGCGCCGGCACGGCGCCGAGATCGCGACGAATACGCGTGTGACGGCGGTCGGCGTCGAGCGCGGCCGCGTCATCGGCGTCGAGACCGACCGCGGCTCGATCGAGACGGAGATCGTCGTCAACGCGGGCGGGATGTTCGCGGCCGAGATCGGCCGTCTCGCGGGCGTGAACGTGCCGGTCGTTCCGATGGCGCACGAGTACCTGGTCACGAAGCCGAGCGGCCTCCCGCTCGAGATGCCGACGATGCGCGACCCGTCGCTGCTCGTCTACTTCCGTCCCGAGTCGGGCGGCCTCGTCATGGGCGGCTACGAGCGCGACCCGGCGCCGTGGGGGCTCGACGGCATCCCGGCCGACTTCAACGGGCGGCTGCTCGACGAGGACTGGCCGCGCTTCGAGGAGCTGATGGCGAACGCGATCGTGCGCGTGCCGTCGCTCGAGGACGCCGAGGTCGTGAAGCTGATCAACGGCCCCGAGGCGTTCACTCCGGACGGCGAGTTCATCCTCGGCCCGACCGACGTGCGCGGCTTCTGGGTCGCCGCCGGCTTCTGCGCGCACGGGCTCGCGGGCGCGGGCGGGATGGGCAAGCTCGTCGCCGAGTGGATCGTCGAGGGCCGCCCGAGCCTCGACGTGTGGGAGATGGACTCGCGCCGCTTCGGCCCGCACTACGCGAGTCGCGACTACACGCTCGCGCGAACGGTCGAGATCTACTCCACGTACTACGACGTCAAGTACCCGGGCCACGAGCGGCAGGCCGGGCGGCCGCTACGCCTCTCGCCGACGTACGAGCGGCTGCGCGCGCTCGGCGCCGCTCTTCGGCGAGAAGTCGGGCTGGGAGCGCGCGAACTGGTTCGAGCCGAACGAGGCCGCAGGAGACGAGTCCCTGCGCCCGCGCGGCTGGGCGGGCCGGCTCTGGTCGCCCGCGATCGGCGCCGAGCACCGTGCCTGCCGCGAGACGGCGGCGCTCTTCGACGAGACGTCGTTCGCGAAGATCGACGTGACCGGGGCCGGCGCCGCCGACTTCCTCGAGCGGCTCTGCGACAACCGGGTCGCGCGCGAGGTCGGCCGGGTCACGTACACGCAGATGCTGAACGAGGCGGGCGGGATCGAGTGCGACTTCACCGTCACGCGCCTGGCCGACGATCGCTTCCGGATCGTCACCGGCACGGCGTTCGGCCGGCACGACCTCGCCTGGATCCGCCAGCACGCGCCCGAGGACGGCTCCGTGGCCGTCGAGGACGTCACCTCGCGCTATGCCTGCCTCGGACTCTGGGGGCCGGCGGCGCGCGAGATCCTGCAGCCGCTGACGCTGGCCGACCTCTCGAACGAGGCGTTCCCGTACATGCACGCCCGCGAGCTGACGGTCGGACCGGCGCCGTGCCTGGCCGTCCGGGTCACCTACGTCGGCGAGCTCGGCTGGGAGCTCTACTGCCCGACCGAGTTCGGCGTCGCCCTCTTCGACGCGCTCTGGGAGGCCGGCCGCGCCGCACGGGCTGGTCGCCGGCGGCTACAAGGCGATCGACTCGCTCCGGCTCGAGAAGGGCTACCGGGTCTGGGGCGCGGACATCACGCCCGACGACACGCCCTACGAGGCGGGCCTCGGCTTCGCCGTCAAGCTCGACAAGGGCGAGTTCATCGGTCGCGAGGCCCTGCTGGGACGGCGGGAGCCGGAGCGGAAGCTCGTCTGCCTCGTGCTCGACGACCCGCGCGCGGTCGCGCTCGGCTCGGAGCCGGTGCGCATCGACGGCCGGCCGATCGGCCGCGTGACGAGCGGCGGCTACGGCTACACGGTCGAGCGCTCGATCGCGTACGCCTACGTCCCCGCGGACCTCGCCGGGCACGGCCGACCGGTCGAGGTGGAGATCTTCGGTGAGCTCGTGGGCGGAGAGATCGCCCCTGAGCCGCTCTTCGATCCTGCCGGAGAGCGGCTCAGGAGCTGACGTTCGCTAGGTCGCCTCGTACGCGGTGTCGGCCGGAAGGAGGAATGCGCCCTCCTGCTTGGCCTCGAGTGCTTCGAGCTCCTCGTCCGTGCCCATCCGGACGGGACCCTCGAACCACTTGTGCGCCGAGAGGACCCACCAACCGCCGAACAGAACGAATGCTCCGAAGATCGTGACCGGCGCGTAGTTGGCGAAGTTCCAGTCCCACGCCTTGTTCCACGGGATCCCGGCCGGGGACGTCGGGAGCATGAAGATCACCGAGATGAACGCGACCCAGACGATCGCGATCCAGTTGATCCACTTGTGGTGCTTGCCGAGGCTCCAGGCGCCGTGTTCGAAGCTCGTTCCGGCCTTGAGCCTGAGGATCACCGGCAGGATGAACGCGATGTAGAGCGCAGTCGTGCCGACCGACGTGCCGACGTAGTAGCCCGCGAAGTTGTTCCAGTACGTCGGAACGAGGAGCAGGAAGCCGAGCGTGCCGACCGCGAGTGCTGCCCAGACCGGCACGCGATGGCGAGACACTGTCCGCCACGCCTGGTGGCCGGGGACAGCCCGGTCTCGTGAGAACGCGAACATCATCCGCGAGCCGGACGTAATGCAGGCCGTGAGGCAGAACGTCTGGGCGCAGACGATGATGAAGAGCAGGAACTCGGCCCATTTCCTACCCATTGACGTATCCCAGATGTAGGTCACGACGTTTGATCCCGCACCGATTGCGCCGGCGGTGCTCGGGATTGCGAACGTGACTGCGAGCAGGAGGATGAATCCGGCGATCACGGAGATGATGACCGACCAGACCATGCCCACCGCCGCGGAACGCGATGCCTTGTGTGTCTCCTCGGCCATGTGCGCCGACGCGTCGTAGCCGGTCAACGTGTACTGCGCCATCCCGATCGAGCCGATCGCGAACACGATCCAGAAGATCCCGTTCCCCCAACTCTGGCCGGAGAAGCCCGAGTTGTTCAGCGTCTTCGTGAAGACGTAGCTTGCCGACTGATGGCTGTCGGGGACGATGATCAGCGCGCACACGATGATCGCGACGCCGATGACGTGCCAGTAGGCGGAAATCGCGTTGATGCCTGACGTGATGCGAACGTCGAAGACGTTGATGAGCGTCGCTAGCGCCATGAACGCGATGAAGAGGTAGAAGATGTGCTGTCGATCGTTGGGGTAGCTCCACCACAGGTTGCAGAGTGCGGTTGCGAACGTGGCGAGCCCGTAACCGACGGCGCCGATGATCCCGATCAAGCCGATGAGGTTGAACCAGCCCGTGAACCAGCCCCAGCCGGCGTTGCCGAGCTTCGACGACCAGTAGTAGAGGCCGCCGGCCGTCGGATACGTCGACGCGACCTCGCCCATCGACAGGGCGACGAACGTCGTGAAGGTGCCCACGATCAGCCAGCCCCAGACGACGGACACGGGCCCGCCCCACTGGTAGGCCAGGAAGTACGACGTGAGGCACCCCGCCAGGATCGAGATGATCGTGAAGCTGATGGCGAAGTTCCGGAACACCCCCATCGCCCGGAAGAGCTCCTGCGCGTAGCCGAGACGGTGGAGGACCCTCTCGTCGTCGGTGATGTGGGGCTGTGGGACAGGTGCGGCCGTGCTCAACTGAACCTCCTCTCGTCCTTCTGAGTGCGCGTATTCACCGCTACTCAGCGCCCGATGTCAAGCAGCGCGGCTGCGCAGGCCCGTTTAGGATCGGGCTCGTGTTGACCCTGGAGCAGCTTCGCGAGGACGTCGAGCTGGGCGTCGTCGACACGGTGATCGCGGCGTTCACTGACATGCAAGGCCGGTTGATCGGCAAGCGCCTCGACGCCGAGTTCTTCCTCGAGGAGCACGACGCCGGTCATCCGGTCGAGGGCTGCAACTACCTGCTCGCGCTCGACATGGAGATGGATCCGACCCCGGGCTACGAGATCGCGAGCTGGGAGCGTGGCTACGGCGACTTCGACCTCCGCCCGGATCACGCGACGCTCCGGCGCGTGCCCTGGCTCGAGGGGACGGCGCTCGTCCTCTGCGACGTGCTCTGGCACGACGGCACGCCGGTCGCGCCGTCGCCGCGGCAGGTGCTCAGGCGGCAGATCGAGCGCGCCGAGGCGCTCGGCTTCACGCCGATGGTCGGCTCCGAGCTCGAGTTCTTCCTCTTCCGCGAGACCTACGAGGAGGCGCGCGAGCTCCACTACCGCGAGCTGACGCCGTCCGTGCCGTACGTTCTCGACTACCACATCCTCGCCTCGACCTACGACGAGCCGCTGCTGCGGCGGATCCGGCTGCAGATGAAGCAGGCGGGCATGCGCGTCGAGAGCTCGAAGGGCGAGGCCGGGCCGGGCCAGCACGAGATCAACTTCCGCTTCGCGGACGCTCTGCGCGCCGCCGACGACCACGTCGTCTACAAGAACGGCGCCAAGGAGATCGCGTACCAGGAGGACTGCTCGATCACCTTCATGGCCAAGCCGTACCACACGGAGGTCGGCTCTTCGTGCCACATCCATTCGAGCCTCTGGCGTGACGGGCAGAACGTGTTCGGGCAGGACGAGGGCGTCTTCTCGGCGTTCCTGGCCGGGCAGATCGCGTGCGCGCGGGAGCTGGCGATCTTCTTCGCCCCGACGATCAACTCGTACAAGCGCTTCGTCGTCGGGAGCTGGGCGCCGACAACGCTCGCCTGGGGTCACGACAACCGGACCTGCGGATTCCGCGTGGTCGGCCACGGTTCGTCGAAGCGTGCGGAGACGAGGATCCCCGGCGCCGACGTGAACCCGTACCTCGCGTTCGCGGCGCTGATCGCTGCGGGCCTGCACGGAATCGAGCAGGGACTCGAGCTCGGCGAGCCGCTCGCGGGCAATGCGTACGTCTCCGACGCGGAGCGCTTCCCGTCGACGCTCAGGGACGCGATCTCGGCGCTCGAGACGGGTCAGGTCGCCCGCGCCGCCCTCGGCGACGACGTGGTCGACCATTACCTCAACTACGCCCGCACGGAGCAGCAGCTCTTCGACGCCGTCGTGACCTGCTACGAGCGCGAGCGCTTCTTCGAGCGCGGCTAGCCATGGCCGTGACCGTCCTCAACCCGGCCACCGAGGAGCCGATCGCCGTGCTGGAGCAGGCCGGAGTCGACGAGACCGACGCCGCCGTCGAGCGCGCCCGCGTCGCCTTCCCCGCCTGGCGGGCCGTCGCGCCGCAGGATCGCGCCCGCCTGCTGCGCCGCCTCGCGACCCTCGTCGAGGAGCACACCGAGGAGCTGGCGCGGATCGAGTCGCAGAACGTGGGCAAGCCGATCGCCGGCGCCCGCGGCGAGGTCGGGATGGTCGCCGAGGTCTTCCACTTCTACGCCGGTGCGGTCGACAAGCACCACGGCCAGACGATCCCCGTCGCCGGCGGCGTCGACATGACCTTCCGCGAGCCGCTCGGCGTCGTCGGGCTGATCGTCCCCTGGAACTTCCCGCTCAACATCGCCTCCTGGAAGCTCGGGCCTGCGCTTGCCTGCGGCAACACGGTCGTGCTGAAGCCGGCCGAGCTGACGCCACTCTCGGCCGTCCGCCTCGCCGAGCTCGTCCTGGACGCCGGCATCCCGGAGGGTGTGGTCAACGTGGTCGTCGGCAAAGGCTCCGTCGTCGGCCAGCGGCTGGTCGAGCATCCCGACGTGGCGAAGATCGGCTTCACCGGGTCGACCGAGGTCGGTCGCTCGGTGATGGAGGGCGCCGCCGGAACGATCAAGCGCGTCACGCTCGAGCTCGGGGGCAAGTCCGCGAACGTCGTCTTCGCCGACGCGGACCTCGAGCGCGCCGCAGCCGCCGCGCCGTACGCCGTCTTCGACAACGCCGGCCAGGACTGCTGCGCGCGCTCCCGGATCCTCGTCGAGCAGCCGGTCTTCGACGAGTTCCTCGACTACCTCGTGCGCGCGACCTCGGCGCTCAGGGTCGGGAACCCGGCCGACGACGCGACGGAGATGGGGCCGCTGATCTCGGCCGGGCACCGCGAGACCGTCGCGTCGTTCCTGGACGACGCCGAGATCCTCTATCGCGGTGACGCGCCGGAAGGCGCCGGCTTCTGGTTCCCGTGCACGCTCGTGCAGGCGACGAACGACGACCGGGTCGCACGCGAGGAGGTCTTCGGCCCGATCGCGGCGCTGATCCCGTTCGACGGCGAGGACGAGGCGATCCGGATCGCGAACGACACGCCGTACGGCCTTTCGGGCTCGATCTGGACACGCGACGGAGGCCGGGCTCTTCGCGTCGCGAGAGCGCTCGACACGGGGGTGATCTCGATCAACTCGAACAGCTCCGTCCGCGTCTCGACGCCGTTCGGCGGCATGAAGCAGTCCGGGTTCGGGCGGGAGCTCGGAATGCACGGCCTCGACGGCTACTCCGAGACCAAGAACGTGTACTACTCGACGCAGGGATAGGAGGGTCGTGGGACGGCTGGACGGAAAAGTGTGTGTGATCACCGGCGCCGGCGGCGGCATGGGCCGCGAGGCGGCGCAGCTGTTCACCGCCGAGGGAGCGAAGGTCTGCGCGGCCGATGTCGCACTCGACGCCGTCGAGGAAACCGTCGAGATGTGCGGCGGGGAGGCGTTCGCGGCGCGCATCGACGTCGCGGACGAGGGTGCGGTCGAGGAGATGATGGTGGCCACCGTCGAGCGGTTCGGCGGGATCGACGTCCTCTACAACAACGCCGGCATCTCGCCCGCCGACGACGCGTCGATTCTGGACACGTCCGTCGAGGCCTGGCAGCGCGTCCAGGACGTGAACGCAAAGGGTGTCTTCCTCTGCTGCAAGCACGGCATCCCGCGGCTGCTCGAGCGCGGCGGCGGCTCGATCGTGAACGTCGCGTCGTTCGTGGCGATCCTCGGCGCGGCGACCTCGCAGATCTCCTACACCGCTTCGAAGGGTGCGGTGCTGTCGATGACCCGCGAGCTCGCCGTCCAGTTCGCGCGCCAGGGGATTCGCGTCAACGCCCTCTGCCCCGGCCCGGTCGAGACGCCGCTCTTGCTCTCGATCTACGGCTCCGACCCCGCTGCGTTCGAGCGCCGCCGCGTGCACTGGCCGACCGGGCGCCTCGGGACGCCGCGGGAGATCGTCAACGCCGCGCTCTTTCTCGCGTCCGACGAGTCGTCGTACGTGAACGGCGCGACGTTCGTGGTCGACGGCGGCCTCACGGCTGCCTACGTGACGCCCGAGTAACTCCCCGCACCGGGCGTTTTGCCGCCCTTTTACGTTCGTGGCGTCGATTACGAACGCCGGCGGGGTAGACAGGGTGCAGGCACCCACGTGCCTTCTGAAAGGGGGAAGGACATGAGCAAGCACTCGAACCGACGTCACGCGCTCGTTCCGCTCGCAGGTGCGCTGGCGATCGTCGTGACAGGCATCGCTCTCGCCGCCGGGAGCGCGGCCGCATCCCGCGTTTCGGTGCACGCGACGGCGTACCGGCTGACGGCCACGCTGACGCCGAGCCAGGAGGTTCCCGCCGTCCACGCCCCGACCGCAGCGGTGGGTCACTTCCACGGCGTGCTCTTCATGACCGGGATCGGGGCGGCCAGGATCGCCTCGCTCGCCGGCTGCAAGGTCGTCGTCCCGCCACGGCGCAGCGGGCTCCCGACCCGGATCAACTGCGGCGGTGCCACCGGGACGCTTCCCGGTGCTCCCGGGCAGTGGCGCCTCATCTGGCGTCTGAGCGTCTCCGGCCTGAGCAGTGCCGTGACGCGGGCGGACATCCACCTGGCCTCGATCGGCCAGGCAGCACCGCCAGCGTTCACCCTGTGCGGCCCCTGTGGGACAACCGCACACGGGATGCTCGCCGTGACGGCGGGCCAGGCGACCTCGCTCGCGGGCAACTCGTCGTACGTGAACGTCGCCACCGTCGCGAATCCCGGTGGCGAGATCCGCGGCCAGATCACGCAGACGCAGATCGGTATCGCGATCGGCCGCTAGCAAACGGTGGAGTGGGGGCGGGTCCGCCCGTCCCCACTCAGCCTTCAGCCAGTGGGCCGGTATCCGAGCCGGGCGGAGATCTCCGCGGCGGCTCTCGTCATCGTCGGGCTGAGGCGGTCGACGAGGTCCTCGATCGAGGCGGTCGAGCGGTGGACGGCGAGATTGATCGCCGCCACGACCCGCCCCTCCTGCCCCCAGACCGGGACCGCCATCGAGCGCAGGCCGTACGCGAGCTCCTCGTTGTTGACGGCAACGCCGCGCTGGCGGACGCGCTTGAGCTCGGCGACGAGCGCACTCTTCGTCGTGATCGTGTTCGGCCCGCGGTCCGTCAGCTGGATGCGGTCGATCAGCTCGACCTGCTCGTCCGGCGGCAGGTACGCGAGCAGCACCTTGCCGAGCGAGGTGCAGTAGGCCGGGAGTCGAGAGCCGACGTGGAGCGCGAGGTCGATCTCGCGCTGCCCGGGACCGGACGTCCGGCAGCGCTCGATGTAGACGATGTCGGCGCCGTCGAGGATCGCCATGTTCACGGTGCGGCCCGTCTCGTCGGAGAGCGCCTGTAGGTGTGGCGCAGAGATCTGCCGGAGTTCCATCGAGTTGATCGCCGAGAAGCCGAGGTCGAGCACCCGCGGCCCGAGCCGGTACTTGCGCGTCTGCGGGTTCTGTTCCAGGTAGCCGAGCCGGGCGAGCGTGGCCACGTAGCGATGCGACGTGCTGCGGCTGAGGCCGAGCGCCCTGGCGAGATCGCTGATCCCGAGCTCGGGCGCCGAAGGCCGGAACTCTGCCAGGATGGCGAGGCCGCGCTCGAGCGACTGGGAGCTGCTCACGCCGGTCGCGACCATGTCCTGAATACTAAGACAGTGTCTTGACAGGTGAGAAACGCGGGGTTACGTTCGCCCCCTCGTTCGAGCGACAGGAGGGATCATGGCTGAGGAGCGAGCCGCAGGTCGGTGGTAGCCGAATCGCCAGTACCGGCCGGGGCGCCTCGGTCAAGCCGGTGCTGAGGATGCGCTGACATTGGCCGAGCTGCTCTCACTCACCGACGCGGTCGCGGAGCTCGTCCACGACGGCGACACCGTCGCCCTGGAGGGGTTCACGCACCTGATCCCGCACGCCGCCGGCCACGAGCTGATCCGGCAAGGGCGAAAGGACCTGACGCTCGTGCGGATGACGCCCGACGTCGTCTTCGACCAGCTGATCGGAATGGGTTGCGCGCGGAAGCTGATCTTCTCCTGGGGCGGAAACCCCGGCGTGGGCTCGCTGCACCGGCTCCGGGAGGCGGTCGAGCACGACTGGCCCCACCGGCTCGAGCTCGAGGAGCACACCCACGCGGGCATGGCGGCGGCGTACGCGGCCGGCGCGGCCAACCTGCCCTTCGGCACGCTCCGCGGTTACCTCGGCACCGATCTCGTCGCCCGCACGTGCGTCGGCCGGGTCGTCTGCCCGTTCACGGGCGAGGAGCTCGCGGCCGTGCCCGCGCTCCGGCCCGACGTCGGAATCGTCCACGCCCAGCAGGCCGACCGTCACGGGAACGTCCAGCTCTGGGGCATCACCGGCGTGCAGAAGGAGGCGGTGCTCGCGTCGGCGCGGTCGCTCGTCACGGTCGAGGAGGTCGTCGACGAGCTCGAGCCGCGGCCGGGCGGCGTCGTGCTGCCGGGCTGGGTGATCGACGCGGTCGCGCTCGCTCCGGGCGGCGCCCATCCCTCGTACGCGCACGGCTACTACGACCGCGACAACGCGTTCTACGTGCGCTGGGATGCGATCAGCCGCGACCGCGAGACGTTCCTCGAGTGGATGCGGCAGCACGTCCTCGAGACCGCCGACGTGACCGAGTATCGCGAGCGGGTCGCCGAGACGGCCGAGGTGGTGGCGTGATCTCCGCGCGCATACGTCATGCTTGGAAGGAGCCGACGTGAACGACCCTCAGTACATCTACCCGGACTACCGCTCGACGCAGTTGCGCGGGCCGAAGAAGCCGCTCGTGATCCTCCCGGACACGCTGTCGGAGCTGACCGGGCCGGCCTTCGGCGAGGACGCGGTCTCGGACGGCGACGCCGATCTCACGCTCGGGCACGCCGGCGCGCCGCTCGGCGAGCGGATCATCGTCTCCGGGCGGCTGCTCGAGCGCGACGGCAGGCCGATCCGTGGCGCGCTGATCGAGGTCTGGCAGGCGAACGCGGCCGGCCGCTACCAGCACCGCAACGACGTCCACCCGGCGCCGCTCGACCCGAACTTCACCGGCGCGGGCCGGTGCCTGACCGACGACGACGGGCACTACCGGTTCACGTCGATCAAGCCGGGCGCGTACCCCTGGCAGAACCATCCGAACGCGTGGCGGCCCGCGCACATCCACTTCTCGGTCTTCGGACGGGCGTTCACGCAACGGCTCGTGACGCAGATGTACTTCCCCGGCGACCCGCTCTTCAGCGCCGACCCGATCTTCAACTCGATCCGTGACCCGAAGGCACGCGAGCTGATGGTCAGCTCGTTCGACTGGGAGACGACGACGCCCGAGTGGGCGCTCGGCTTCCGCTTCGACATCGTGCTCGGCGGCCCGGCGGCGACCCCGCTCGAGACGTGAGCGATCTCCACCCGACCCCGTCGCAGACCGTCGGCCCGTTCTTCTCGATCGGACTCTCCGACCGCAGGCTCGACCGGATCGTCCCCGAGGGAACGGAGGACGCCGTCCGGCTGGAAGGGCGCGTGCTCGACGGCGCGGGCGAGCCCGTCGCCGACGCGATGGTGGAGGTGTGGCAGGCCGACGCCGCCGGCGGGTACGGCACCGACTTCGGCTGGGGCCGCTCGGGCACGGACGACGACGGCCGCTTCGAGTTCCTCACCGTCAAGCCCGGATCCGTGGCAGGCCAGGCACCGCATCTGCTGGTGCTCGTGTTCGCCCGCGGGCTGCTGAAACCCGTGCTGACGCGGATGTACTTCCCGGACGAGGAGGAGGCGAACGCCCGCGACGAGGTGCTGGCGTCGGTTCCGCCCGCGGAGCGCGCGACGCTTGTCGCTGCGGCGGACGAGGGCGGCCTTCGCTTCGACGTCAGGCTGCAGGGGGACGACCAGACGGCGTTCTTCGACCTGTGACGTTCGACGCGATCTTCGTCTCGGACGACCTGCGCGAGGTGGTGTCGGACGCGGCCTGGCTCCAGGCGATGCTGGACTTCGAGCGCGCGCTCGCCGCGGCCGAGGCGCGTGCCGGAGTCATTCCGACCGAGGCCGCGGAGGCGATCGCCGCATCGTGCGAGCCCGAGCTTTTCGATCTGGATGCGCTCGTGCCGGGCGCGCGCGCCGCGGGCGCTCCCGCCGAGCCGATGGTTCGCAGGCTCCGGGAGCTCGTCGGCGGCGAGGCGGCGAACTGGGTCCACTGGGGCGCGACGAGCCAGGACGTGATGGATACGGCGGCGATGCTCGTCTCGAAGCGTGCGCTCGGGCACGTGCTCGGACAGGTGTATCTCGCTGCGAATGCGTGCTTCGAGCTGGCCCGGACCCATCGCGGGACGGTCATGGCCGGGCGGACGCTCCTCCAGCAGGCCGTGCCGACGACGTTCGGCGCCAAGGCCGCGGGGTGGCTCGTCTCGCTCGTCGAGGCGCGCGCGCGGCTGCGCCAGATCCGCGAGGAGCGGCTCGCGGTCGAGCTCGGCGGGGCGGCCGGCACGCTCTCCGCGCTGGGAGACGGAGGCGTCGAGGTGGCGCGCCTGCTCGCGGAGGAGTTGAAGCTCGCCGAGCCCACCGTCCCGTGGCACACGAGCCGCGTGCGGATCGCGGAGCTCGGCGGCGCTCTCGGCGTCATGGCCGGTGTGCTGGCGAAGATCGGCCTCGACGTGGCGCTGCTCGAGCAGACCGAGGTCGCCGAGGTGCGCGAGCCCGCGGGCAAGGGCGGCTCGTCGACGATGCCGCACAAGCGCAACCCGGTCGGCTCCGCCCTCGCGATCGCCTGCGCACGCCGCGTCGATGCCTGCGCCTCCGTGCTCACGGCTGCGCTCGTGCAGGAGCACGAGCGAGCGGTCGGTGCCTGGCAGGCCGAGTGGTCGGCGCTCTCCGATGCACTGGCGCTGACCGGCGGCGCGGCGGCTCACGTCCACGAGGTGCTCGGCGGGCTCGAGGTCGACGTGGAGCGGATGCGGGCGAACGTCGACGATCTGACCGCGGCCGAGCAGGCCTCCTTCCTGCTAACTCCGCAGGTCGGCCGCGCGCGGGCACACGAGCTCGTCGGCGAGGCCGCCCGCAGCGGCTCGTTCCGCGACGGCCTGCTCGCCGCGGGCCTGTCAGAGGAGGAGCTCGAGCGCGTGCTCGATCCGGCCGCGTCGCTCGGCTCGGCCGAGGCATTCGTCGACCGCGCGCTCGCGCTCTACGAACGGGAGGGGACGTGACCGACTCCACGCACGACCGCGGGATGGAGATCAGGCGCGAGGTGCTCGGAGACGAGCACGTCGACCGCGCGATCGAGCGGACGACCGACTTCACCGCCGACTTCCAGGATCTGATCACACGCTACGCCTGGGGTGAGATCTGGTCGCGGCCGGGTCTCGACCGCAGGACGCGGAGTTGCATGACTCTCGTCGCCCTCGTCGCGCTCAACCGGATGGACGAGCTCGCGATGCACGTGCGGGCGGCGCTCCGGAACGGCCTGACGCCGGACGAGATCAAGGAAGTGCTGCTGCACTGCGCGATCTACTGCGGCGTTCCCGCCGCCAACGCCGCGTTCCACGTCGCCCAGCGCACGCTGGACGAGGCCGCGGGAGGCTGATGCGGACCCAAGTCGGGATCGTCGGCGCCGGCCCTGCCGGGCTGACGCTCGCCCACCTGCTCCATCTCGAGGGCATCGACTCGGTGGTGCTCGAGGACCGGAGCCGTGAGTACGTCGAGCAGCGCATCCGCGCCGGCGTGCTCGAGCAGGGAACCGCCGATCTCCTGCGTGAGGCCGGGGTCGGGGAGCGGATGGAGCGCGAGGGGATCGTCCACGAGGGCGTCGAGCTGCAGTTCGACGGCGAGCGGCACCGGATCGACTTCGCGGCGCTGACGGGCAAGTCGATCGTCATCTACGGGCAGACCGAGGTGGTCAAGGACCTGATCGAGGCGAGGCTCGCGACCGACAGGCCGCTCCTGTTCGAGGTCGACGACGTGTCGGTGCACGAGCTCGACTCCGACCGGCCGCGGATCCGCTTCAGTTCAGGCGGCACGGCGCAGGAGCTCGAGTGCGACGTGATCGCAGGCTGCGACGGCTTCCACGGGATCTGCCGCCCGAGCATCCCGAGCGGTGTCCTGCGCGAGTTCTCGCGCGAGTACCCGTTCGGCTGGCTCGGCATCCTCGCCGCCGCGCCGGCGTCGAGCGACGAGCTCGTCTATGCCCACAACGAGCGTGGCTTCGCCCTCCTCAGCCTGCGCACGCCGGAGCTCGCGCGCCTCTACGTCCAGTGCCGGCCCGACGAGGACATCGCCGAGTGGCCGGACGAGCGGATCTGGGAGGAGCTGCACGCGCGACTCGGGCTCCCCGGCTGGACGCTGACCGAGGGGCCGGTGCTGGAGAAGGGCGTGACCGGCATGCGCAGCTTCGTCGTCGAGCCCATGCAGCACGGCCGGTTGTTCCTCGCCGGCGACGCCGCGCACATCGTGCCGCCGACGGGCGCGAAGGGGCTCAACCTGGCGATCGCCGACGTACGCGTCCTGGCCGAGTCGATCGCCGACTGGTACCGGACGGGCAGCGCCGAGGCGCTCGAGCGCTACTCAGAGCGGTGCCTGCGCCGCGTCTGGCGCTGCGAGCACTTCTCCTGGTGGATGACCACGATGCTCCACCGTGCGCCCGACGACGACGAGTTCGGGCTCCGGCTGCAGCTCGCGCAGCTCCGCTACGTCACGTCGTCGGAGCCGGCCGCGCGCTCGCTGGCGGAGAATTACGTCGGCCTCGACCGCGTCTGAGGTCCGAGCATCGCCACGTGGTCGACCACCGCGCGCTGTCGTTCGTCGAGCAACGGCCGGATCTCCTCGGCGGCGAACCTGAAGAGGTCGAGCGCCGCGCGGCCGCTTTCCTCCCAGCCCTCTCCGTCGAGCCCGAGGGCCGCGCTCTGTGCGAGCGTCCACGCCGGCCCCAGCTCGTCGGCGACCGCCTGCCAGAGCCGATTCTCGCTCCCGTACAGGAGGCGCCGGTGAACAGCGACCGCGCGCGCAAGGCCGAGCGCAAGGAGCGAGCGCTGGACGGCGGCAGTCACCATCGCGCCTGTTCGCAGGCTCGACTGCAGCTTGAGCGCCTCCTCCGCAAGACCGGTGACGTGCTCGGCGACCCAGTGATCGCACGCCTTCTCGACCATCTCCCACGTCCACGCTGAGGCCTCCTGCTGGATCGAGGCGGCCACTCCCGACGGGTCCCAGATCGGGACGGCCGTGCGCCAGCCGGGCACGTGCGTTCCCAACCACCTGGGTTCGTACAACCTCCGGCGTTGCTCCTCCTCCGGTGCCCAACCCAGCGAGACGAGCACGCCGCCGACGATCTCCAGCCGGCAGTGGGGTCCTTCGCCGACCACGGCGAGATCCAGATCCGAGTCCGCGCCGGCGGCTCCGGTCGCATGGCTTCCGACCAGTGCGATCGCCTCGGCGCCCTGAGCGCCGAGCGTCGGAACGAGACCGGCGGCGATCGTTGCCGCCGTCTCCGAAGGCAACTTCAGCATCTCGGCGTGACGCGCACGGCCGCCGGGCCGAGCGGCACGCCGTACGACCTGGCCAGCGCGGCGAGCTTCGTGCGGTAGACGTCCATGTCCGCGCGTGTCCAGTCGCCGTGCGTCTGGCAGCGCCAGGGGGCGTAGAGCTCCTTGTGGTACGGGCTCGTCAGGCTCTCGTTGTGCCCGATCACGTTGCGGAGCTGGATCCGCTCCTGCTGCATGAGCCAGAGCGTGAGCCGGAGCGAGGCGTGCAGCTGCCTCGGGTTGCCGAGGATCTCGCGATCGCTCGTCCCCACGTGCTCGATCCCGATCGCGGTGTAGTTGAGCCCGACCGTGTGGCGGCACATGATCGTGACCTGGACGAGCTGGTAGATCGTCCCGTCCTTGTCGATCACGAAGTGCGCGCAGACGCCCGGGAGCTCGCCGAGCTCGACGTCGGGCGTGTCGCCGGCGAAGTAGTTGTAGGTGGACGAGAACGACTCGTCCGCGGTGTAGTGCTCGACGATCACGTGCGGCGTCAGGTGCCAGCTCGCGATGCCGTAGTGGCGGAGCGAGTAGGCACGCATCTCGCTCTTCCGCTTGGCGCCGAACACGATCGGTTTCCAGACGATCGAGGGCTTCGGCACCGTGCGGGCGGGCGCAGTGGGTGCCGCGCCCGTCGCTCCGGCCCCCACCAGCAGCGCCGCCGCGAGCAGCGCGGCGGCGAGGGCGAGTGCTGCGGCGCGACGCCGGGTCACGCGAGAGAGGTTACGGACAGGAAGGGTCGGGGGGACCGGCTCTCGTCGAATCCCCCCGTCGAACCTCTGTCCGGAGCGGCTAGCGGGCGACGACGCAGCCGTTCCCGGTCGCGTCGAACGCCTCGTTGCTCCATTCCGGCTGGACGGCGAACTGGTGGCCGCCGAGCGTGATGTTCTGCGTGTCGATCCAGGCGCACTTGTCGCCGTTCTCGCTGCCCTGCGCGTCGTTCCAACCGTCCTGGTCGCTCGCGAAGTTGTCCGGGTCCGTGACGGCCTCGGCGTACTCGTGGCCGATGACGATCGACCAGCTGTCGAAGACGCCGTTCCCGAAGCTGTCGCTCTTCGCGTTCACGTTGTGCAGGCCGCACGCCTCGCCGAGCCCCGGCCACTGCGTGTTCTGCCAGGGGATGAACGCGTACTGGAGGCGGAACGGGTTGCCCAGGCCGTCGAGGCTCGTCGTCTGCGTGTGGTAGCCGCAGTAGACGGGCTCGCCCGTGCCGATCTCCGTCGGCGGCGTGAGGATGACGTAGGTCGCGCTCGGGTCGTAGCCGAAGTGGCCCGATGCGCGCATCGCCTCGTCCGCGATCGGGTCGTCGACGAGGTTCTCGGCGAGTCCGAGCGTGACGATGTCGGAAGGAACTGGTGTCGGGTCGGTCCAGATGCCCTTGAGCTGGCGCTTCGGGTTGGTGACGAAGCCCGTCCCGCCCACGCAGTTCGTCGAGCCCGGCAGGACGCCGCTGCAGTACTGCGTCTGGATGTTGGCGTAGCGGCTGCCGCCGATCGAGCCCATGAACGTGTTCACGTAGTTCTGCAGCGTCTTGCTCGAGTAGAGCTTCCCGTCGGTGTCCGCAGTCTGGAAGCCCTGGGCCCACTCCGTGCCCCAGTAGACGAGATAGACCGCTGGCGCAGTCTCGACGCCGATCGCGCCCGTGCCGGCGTTGCCGCCGTGGTAGATCAGGTCGTTCTGGGCGGAGTCGGCGGCGCTCGACTGCAGGCTCTGGCCGGGAGCGAAGAAGAAGTGCTTCGGGTTCGTGAGACCTGACGTGCCGCTCGCGGCGGGGCCGGCCTGCGTCGCGAGCATCGCGACCGCCGCGACAGCGCCTGCGAGGAAAACGGAGATGCGCCTCATCGGTCTTGCTCCTTTCGTCGGTGGGCTCCGGGGGTGAGCCCGCTCTCTGAAGGAGAAAGACCGCGGAGCGCCCGAAAACTTGCACGGCTTGCGGAACCGTGGCGGCGTCAGCTCGTATACGGCACGGGCGGGCGGTAGTGGGGCTCCCAGAAGGTCACGAGCCAGCGGCCGGAGGGGCGCCCGCCGGCTCGCTTCAGTCCGACGTAGAAGAGCATCGGTCTGATCCCGGTTCCCGTCTTCGCGACCAACTCGACCTCGTACAGCACCTCCGTCCGAAACGAGTAGTCGACGACGAAGGCCGTGGTCGACACGTTCATCGCCGGATAGGGGATGACCGGGATCGTGCCCTTGTCCCACTCTGCGCGCGTCATCCGCCCCTTCAGGTCGGCGGCCACGTGGTCGTAGGCCCAGTCGAGGTCGGTACGCATGACCGCCGTCTCGATGAACCTGCGTGCGAGCGCGCGCGAGGCCGGATCGGGAGGCGCCGGCTTCTCCTGCGGCACGACCTGGGCCGGCTCGTTCGAGATCGGCGTGTCCAGTCGGTGAGAGCTGCTCGGGATCAGCTCGATGAGCCCGGTGATCGCACCGGCCACCAGCGCGGCTGCGAGCAGCAACACGAGACGCCGGCGCACGCGAGCCGACCCGAGCCGGCCCGGCATGCGCGGCAACGAGCCGAAGGCTGCCGATCGGTCCATGCCACGACTTCTTTGCACGTCGACCCTCGCACGGGCAGGCGCACTGCGCATCCGGCAGCACCCTGATCGGGCTTCCTCGGACTACGGATGCCGGAGTAGGCTGCGGCATGGCCCGGGTGGCGGTTGTCGGGAACGTCTCGCGCGACGTGGTCGACGGCGGCCCGCCGATGCCGGGCGGCTGCCCGCAGTTCGCGGCTGCGGCGATGCGGCACCTCGTGTACCGCGGGCAGATCGTGACGCGGTTCGCACAGGCCGACGCGGCACTCTTCGGCGCCCTCGACCCACGGGTGACGCGTCTTCCGGCCGCGTCGACGAGCGGCTTCGCCCTGGACTACTCGGGCGACGAACGCAAAATGAGCGTGACCGAGCTCGGCGAGACGTGGCGACCCGAGGACGCCGGCACCCTGGCGCCGGACATCGACTGGGTGCACGTGGCGCCCCTCCTGCGCAGCGACTTCCCGGCGGCGACGCTGGCGGCGTTCGCGGCCGGCCGGAAGCTCTCGCTCGACGGGCAGGGGCTCGTCCGCGTCTCCGCGGTCGGGCGTCTCCAGGAGGACGACGCCTTCGACCCGGCCGTCCTCGAGCACGTCACCGCACTCAAGCTCTCCGAGCACGAGGCGCAGATCGTCGCCGGCGGCCGATTCGACCTGGCCGCGGCCGGACGGCTCGGTGTCCCCGAGGTGCTGCTGACGCTCGGCTCGCGCGGCGCGGTCGTCTTCGCGGGCGGCCGCGCGACGCCGGTCTCGGACACGGCACCGGTCGCGGGCGTGCACGCGACCGGGGCAGGCGACACGTTCATGGTCGGCTACGCGGTCGCCCGAATCGGGGGTCGCGACCCGGTCGACGCCGCCCGAGCGGCCGCTCGCCTCGTCAGTGAGCTCCTCGAAGAGCGGCGGCGCAGAGCGGAGCTCTTCCCCGGGACGGGTCCCGTCTGGTAGATAACCCGTGCAAAGTAGAGCTATCCGAACTGAAGCAAGAGGAGGAGAGATGGCGCTCTCAATCGGCGACACCGCACCGGACTTCCAGGCGGAGACCACGGACGGCCCGATCGGCTTCCACGACTGGATCGGCGACTCGTGGGCCGTGCTGTTCTCGCACCCGAAGGACTTCACGCCGATCTGCACGACCGAGCTCGGCTACATGGCGAAGATCAAGCCCGAGTTCGACGCGCGCGGCGTCAAGGTGATCGGGCTGTCCGTCGACCCGGTCGACCGGCACGCGGACTGGGCGAAGGACATCGAGGAGACACAGGGCTACGCGCCCAACTACCCGATCATCAGCGACGCCGACTTCAACGTCTCCAAGCTGTACGGGATGCTCCCGGCGAGCACGGAGGGCGACCCGCTCGCCCGCACCCCCGCCGACAACCAGACGGTCCGCAACGTCTTCGTGATCGGCCCCGACAAGAAGGTGAAGCTCGTCCTCGTCTACCCGATGACGACGGGCCGGAACTTCGACGAGGTGCTGCGCGTGATCGACTCGCTCCAGCTCACGGCCAAGTACAAGGTGGCGACGCCGGTGAACTGGAAGGAAGGCGAGGACGTGATCATCGCCGGGTCGGTGTCGAACGACGAGGCCAAGGAGACATACCCGGACGGCTGGAAGGAGCCGAAGCCGTACATCCGGATCGTTCCGCAGCCCCGTTGAAGCCAGCGGAGCTGAAGCCGGTTGAGCTGAAGCCGGTTGGGCTGGGCCGGAGCCCGAGCCCGGACTAGCTCTTCCGGCCGAGCCGGCGGCCGCTTCTCCGGAGCCGCTTCCAGGCGGCAGGCAGGCGCTCGACCGCGCGCTCGCGGCGGGCGCGCTGCCGCTCGGCGATGCGGCCGGCGACGAATGCGGTCGCCGTCGGCGCGTCGACGACGGTGCTCGCCCGCAGGCGCTCCTCGGCGACGGCGGCGTCCTGGTGCTCGCCGAGCAGGGTCTGGAGCGCGCGAGCGTCGGCGAGGAAGCGGCGGCCGGCTTTCCCGGCGGGCTCGGAGAGCTCGGCGGCGTAGCGGGCCCGTTTGAGTGCGATCCGGAGCCGGTGGATGGCCTCGTCGTCGGGTCGCTTGCCGAGCCGCCCGACCGCCCGGGCGAGACGGCGGAACTCGTTCCGCGCGATCTGCTCGAGCGGGATCGTCTCCATGCCCTCGGCGAGCCTGGGCGGGAGCCGAAGCCGCGCGAGCAGCGACCGGTGAGTCTCGGTGTCGAGCAGTTCGACGAGCCGCCGTCTCGCATCGTGCCGCTCGGTTTCGAGCCGGTCGACGAGGATGCGGCCGCCCGTCGGGTCGGGCTCGTTCAGCGCGTGGAGCTCTTCCCGGACGTGCTCGAGGAGGACGTCGAGGTCGCGAACCGGGCCGGTGAGCGCGGCGAGCTCGTCGAGAGGCGCGGAGAGCAGCTGCTGCCAGTTCGGGTCGACGTGCTCCCGCGTCGCGCGCAGGAAGGCGCGTGTGCGCCGGGCGGCGACCCGGTGCTGGTGGAGGTTCTCCGCGTCGGCGCCGAGGCGGACGCCGGGCTCGTGGCCGAGGAGCTCCTCGCGCTGCATCTCGATCATCGCGCGCAGTCGGATCGCGCCCGGGTCACGCGAGACCGGCGGTGCCGGGACGAGCGGCTTGCCCGCGACGACGCCTTCGATCAGCCGCATGATCTCGTGCGGGGGCGCGAGGCCGGCGTTGCCCGGCTCCCAGGCTTCCACGCGCTCGGCGCGCGGCAAGTCCAGCCGCCAGAGGGCGCCGATCTCGAGCGGGCGGCGGGAGACCGTCATCCCGAGGCGCTCGAGGTCGCCGTCGGCTGTGTCGTACTCGTGCTCGACCGCGAGCTCCTGCTCGGCGCGCGACCAGTTCTCCTCGGGCGTCCCCGCGTCCGGCCTCTGCGAGATCTCGTACGCGCGTTCGCGGACGCCGTGCGCATCGGTCTGCTCGGGCTCGTCCGTCACTCCGGTCTCCTCGGTCTGCGTCGCACCTGCTCGTTATCGGCAGGACATGCTGTGAGCTTCGCCCGGGTTGCGTTCGATCCCTGCCGCGGGACCAGCTCAGCCTGCGCGTTCCTCCACGCGGTCCTCGTATGCCCTCCGGGCCTCCGTCTCGCTCCTGAACGCGGTCACGTGCCAGATCAGGCCGTCGCGCAGCTCGTCCAGCCAGTACACGTTCCCTTCCGCGAAACCGCCACCCTCGAGCGCATAGCGGGCGAACGCGAACGTCAGGAGAGTGTTCGCGTCGAGCCACTCGAAGCGGTGGACGCGCGCGCGGTAGAACGCCGCCTCGCGGCCCTTCTCGAGTGCGGAGACGATCGCGGCCCGGCCGTGCAGCGGCTGGCCGAAGCTGACGAGCAGCCGCATCTCCGCCTCCGGATGGATGAACGTCGCGATCTCGTCGATCGACTCGTCGGTCGAGTGCTCGTGCAGCGCGCGGAGTCTCTCCTCGGCCCCGCGGTCCGGCTCTGCCACCTCGCGATCCGTCATGCGTCGACGCGCAAGGTCAGCGCCGCGGTCGTCGGGCGGTCACGGATACTCGACGTGCCGAGGGCCACGCGGTAGCGGCCCGCGCGCAGCGCCGCCCCGAAGCGGATCGTGTTCGAGCCGGTGTGCGCCCTCATTGTGACCGTCGACACCGTGCGAGCTCCGCTCGTCACGCGAAGCCGGATCGTGACCGGGTCGTCGACCGCTGCGACGAGCGTGGCGGCGTGGCCGTGACGCGTCCGGAGGGTGCGCGACCTCAGGCGGAGGACGAGCGTGCGGCGGAGGTCGGCGGCGACGAGCCGTACGCGGCTGTTCGCTGCGTCGGCGAGCAGGAAGCCCTGGTAGTCGGGGAGGACAGCGATCGCCTTCGGCTCGTTCAGCGCGGCGGCGGAGGGGGGACCGCCGTCGCCCGAGAACCCGGCCTCGCCGGTTCCGACCACGGTCGTGATCGTTCCGTTCGGCCAGACGCGGCGAACGCGGTTGTTGCCCTCGTCCGCAATCAGGAAGCCGCCGTCGGGGAGGACGGCGAGGTTGTGCGGGCTGTCGATCTCCGCGAGCGTCGCCGGGCCGCCGTCGCCTCCGTAGCCACGCGTGCCGTTGCCGGCGACGGTCGTGATCGTCCCGCTCGGCGACACCTCCCGAATCCTGTCATTGCCGGTGTCCGCGATCAGGACGCCTCCGTCCGCCGTCGGAACGGCAGCGAACGGAAGCCTCAATTCGGCGCTCGTCGCCGGTCCGCCGTCGCCTCCGTAGCCGGGGGCGCCGTCGCCGGCGACGGTCGTGATCGTTCCGTCCGCCGCGACCTTGCGGATCCGATGGTTGCCCGAGTCCGGGATCAGGTAAGCGCCGCCGGCAAGCGCCGTGACGCCGCGGGGAGCCTCGATCTCCGCCTGCGCCGCCGGGCCGCCGTCGCCCGAGAAGCCGGCTGCGCCCGTGCCCGCGACGGTCGTGATCGTCCCGTCCGCCGCGACCTCACGGATGCGGTTGTTGAGCGCGTCGGCGACGAGCAGCCCGCCTCCGGTCGTGAACGCGACGCCGTGCGGCAGGTCGAGCTCGGCCGCGGTCGCAGGGCCGCCGTCGCCCGAGAAGCCGGCGACCCCCGTGCCTGCGACGGTCGAGATGTGGCCGTCCGGCCAGACGCGCCGGACCGTGTTCGCGAACGCGTCCGCGAACACGAAGCCCCCGCCGGGCGCGTTCGCGATCCCGCGGGGATGGTTGATGTCGGCTGCGGTCGCCGGCCCGCCGTCGCCGTCGCCTGACTGGCCGAGGACGCCCGTGCCGGCGACGGTCGTGATCGTCCCGGGTGCGATCGAGGCGGCGAGCACGCCTCCGGCCGCAACGAGCGCACCGGTGACGAGCGACAGGAAGGCGATGCGCCCCGCAACCACGCTCCGAGGGTAGCGGTACCCTCGCGCGATGGCAGCGCCGCCTCCTTACCGGATCGAGACGGAGCGGCTGGTCGTCCGCTGCTGGGAGCCGCGCGACGCGGTCGCGCTGACGGAGGCGGTCGAGGAGAGCGTCGAGCACCTCCGTCCGTGGATGCCGTGGGCGCACCATGAGCCGCAGACGGTCGACGACAGAGTCGAGTTGCTGCGCCGCTTCCGCGGCCAGTTCGACCTGGGCACCGACTTCGTCTACGGCATCTTCGCCCCGGACGACGTACAGGTCCTGGGCGGCTCCGGGCTGCACGCCCGGCTCGGGGACGACGCGCTCGAGATCGGCTACTGGGTCCGAGCCTCGGAGACCGGAAACGGCTACGTGAGTGAGGCCGTCGCCGCGCTCACGCAGGCTGCATTCGTGTGGTGCGGCGTCGACCGCGTCGAGATCAGAGTCGATCCCGACAACGAGCCGAGCCTGAAGGTCGCGCGCCGGCTCGGCTACGTCGAGGAGGCGACGCTCCGCCGGCGCCAGCTCCCGCTGACCGAAGGTGCGGAGCGCCGGGACCTGGTCGTCTTCTCGTTGCTGTCCGAGGAGCTGCCGGGCTCGCCCGCTGCCGCCGTCGCCTTCACGGCGTACGACGCGGCGGGTCGGCCGGATCGTCCTCCTTCTGCCTGACGAAGAGCCCGAGGACGCCGCGCTTCACCTGCACGAGGACGGGCGGTCCACCCTGGAGGTGCGGCCGCGACCAGGCGGCTGCCACCTCTGCTCCGAGTAACAGCGCGGACGAGTAGAGGTACGTGGAGTACAGGAACACGAGCGCGGCTGTCAGCGACCCGTAGACGACGCTGAGATTCGTCGTCCGGTCGGAGATCCAGCCCGACAGGAACGAGATCAGCTGAAAGCAGAGCGCCGTCACGATCGCCCCGGCCAGGCCGTCGCGGAAGCTCAGCCCGCGCGCGGGCACGAAGCGGTAGATCAACAGCACGACCCCGACTGCGAGCGCGAACGTCGCCAGGCGCAGGAGGGCCTCGCCGAGCGTGCTCGTCCCGAGCGCCGTGTCGGAGAGGGTGCCGGAGGCGCTCTGCACGACGTTCCCGAGCAGCGTGAGCCCGGCGGTCGCGAGCAGCAGCAGGGCGGCGCCGACGATCAGGAGGAGGTCGACGAGCTTGCCGCGCGCCATCGGCCGCGAGACCTTGACGCCCATCGCACACTCGAGGCCCTGCCGGATCGAGGTCATCATCCCCGTCGCCGCCCAGGCAAAGACGAGCAGGCCGACGAGTCCCGCCGCGCTCGCGGGCGTGGCGATATTCGTGAGCGCGTCCTCGACGTTCTTGCGACCTGCGGCGGACACGGGCAGCCAGTCGACGATCCTGTCGACGACGTCCTGGCGGATGCCCTCGTCCTGCAGAACGAGCCCGAAGACCGACACGAGGACGATCGCGAGCGGAACGATCGAAAACAGCACGCGGTACGAGATCCCCGCCGCGTGCTGCGGGCAGCGGTCGGAGAAGTAGCGCTGCGCCGCGTCCGGGAGCACGCGGGCGACCTTTCTCGCGATCGGGACAGCTCTCACGCCTCGGCGCACCCTACGGCGAAACCACTGATAGCGCGATCAGCGCCGTCCCCGATGCCGGGGAGGCCCGTTCTGCCGAACGATGGTTGCATGAAGGAGCTCGTGCTCGTCGGCAGGGGCGGCCAGGGCGTCGTGCTCGCGTCGCAGATCCTGGCGGACACGTTCGCCCGCGCCGGCTACTGGGTGCAGAGCTTCCCCGAGTTCAAGGCCGAGCGACGCGGAGCGCCGATCTCCGCGTTCCTGCGCTGGGACGACCGAGCCGATTCACCGCCGCTACAAGGTGCGCGAGTGCGACGTGCTCGTCGTCGTCTCCACGTCGCCTCCGTCGCCGCAGCTGCTCGGCTCCGTCAGGCCCGGCGGGCTCGTCGTCCTCAACCGCGACGACGCGCTTTCCGCATCGCCGGCCCGTTCGACGTCGCGCGTGTCCCGGGCTCGCGGATCGCCCGCGACCACGGCATCCTCTCCTCCGAGGGCCGGCCGATGGGCAACGTGGCCGTGCTCGGCGCCTGCGTGAAGCTCCTTCTCCCCGGGGGCATCGCGTTCCTCGAGGAGGCCGTCGCGGCTCGCATGGGCAACCATGGCCGACGCGAACATCCTCGCCGCCAGGGAGGGCTACGCGCGCTGCACGAGACAGCACGTGCTCGGCAGGCGACGCGCCCGTGGAGATCGACCTCGAACCTGCCGGAACGCGCCGGCCCTCACCCGTCTTTCCCGTGAGCTCGACGAACTCGCTTCGCAACCACACCGGCTCGTGGTCGGACGAGCGCCCGTCGCTCCGCGACGGGTGCACGGCCTGCGCCCTCTGCGCGCTCTTCTGTCCGGAGGGCGCGATCACGAGAGCCGGCGGCGATCATGGTCATCGACCACGCTCTACTGCAAGGGCTGCGGCATCTGCGAGGTCGTGTGCCCGGTCCGGAACGCGATCGCGATGGAGGAGGTGACGCGCGTGAGCCGGGCGACGCTGCCCGTCGGCCGGACCGTGGCTGACCGGCGAACGAGGCCGCCGCGTACGCGGTCGATGCTCGCGCGGGTCCAGGCGATCGGCTGCTACCCGATCACGCCGCAGACGCTGATCGTCGAGCGGCTCGCCGACCTCGTCGCCGGGCGCGACGACGTCGAGTACGCGAACCTCGAGAGCGAGCACTCGATGTTCGGCTACGTCATCGCGGCGTCGCGCGTCGGCGTCCGGACGTTCACGGCGACGTCGTCGCAGGGGCTTGCTCTACGCGCACGAGCAGCTCCACCGGGCCTCGCGGGAGCGGGTCCCGCTCGTCGTCGTCAACGTCAACCGGTCCATCTTCGCCCCGTGGAGCCTCGAGCCGGATCTCTCCGACAGCATGGCCCAGCGCGACACGGGCTGGATCCAGCTCTACTGCTCGTCGGTCGCAGGAGGTCCTGGACAGCGTCCTCTGCGCCTACCGGATCGCCGAGTCGGTGCTGCTGCCCGGTGCTGGTCTGCGCCGAGGGCTTCCTGCTCTCGCACACGGCGGAGGTCATCGACGTGCCGAGCCAGGACGCGGTCGACGCGTTCGTCCCGCCGTTCCGCCCGCCGGACGACTGGGTGCTCGACCCGAACGTCCCGCACGCGTTCTCCGGCCTGCCGGAGCCGAAGGACTACGCCGCGTTCCAGCGCAACGTCGTCGAGGCGATGGACGACGCGCGGTACCGGATCGAGACGGTGGCCTCGGAGTTCGCCTCGCACTTCGGCCGCCCGAAGATCGCGGCGCTCGAGGTCGCCGGCGACCCCGACGCGGACACCGCCCTGGTCGCGATCGGGACGATCGGCGACACCGCGCACGAGCTGCTCGACGAGGGCGACGACCTCCTGGTCGTCCGTGTGCACGCCTTCAGGCCGTTTCCGGCGGCGGAGCTCGCGTCCGTTCTCGCGCGCGCCTCCCGTATCTGCGTCGTCGACCGCGCGGCCGCCTTCGGGTCGTTCGGCCCGCTCGGCGGCGACGTCCGGGCGCTCGACCTCCGGCACGCCGAGCGTGACGAACGTCGTCTGCGGGGTGGGCGGCACCGAGGTCACTCCGGACACGCTGCGCTGGGCGCTCGACGCGACGCGGCCCTCCGGCGCGGGGGCCTCCCGCCTCGAGCCGGTGTACGTCCCGGAGGGGGTCTGATCGTGGCCGCGTGGCTCGACGAGATCGTCGGCGAGGACAGGCTGCTCCTTCCCGGCCACAGCGCCTGCGCCGGCTGCGGCCCGGCGATCAACATCCGTCACGTCCTCGGCGCGCTGGCCGCGGCCACGCCCGGGTCGAAGACCGTGCTCGTCATCCCGGCCTCGTGCTGGACGATCATCGCCGGCATCTGGCCGGTCAACGCGTTCGACGTCGCCGTCCACCTGACGCCGTTCGCCTCCGCGGCGGCGGAGGCGTCCGCGATCAAGGCGGCGCTGCGCCTCCGCGGCCTCGGGGACACGAACGTCGTCGTCTGGGGCGGAGACGGCTCGACCTGCGACATCGGCTTCTCCGGCGTGTCGGCGGCCGCCGAGCGGAACGAGGACATCCTCTACGTCCTCAACGACAACGAGGCGTACATGAACACCGGCGTGCAGAAGTCGGGCGCGACCCCGGAGGGCGCCTGGACGACGACGACGCCGGCCCGCTCTCCGAGGTCCGGCCAGAAGAAGGACATCGCCCGGATCATGGCCGCCCACGGCGTTCCCTACGTGGCGACGCTCGCGCTGGGCTCGGTGCCGATGCTGCGCGACTTCAGGGCGAAGGTGACGAGAGCCGCCGAGCTCGAGGGCTTCCGGTTCCTGCACGTCCTCGGCGCCTGCCCGCCCGGCTGGCGCTACCCGACGTGCCAGTCGACGGAGATCTCGCGGCTGGCCGTCGAGTCGCGGTACTTCCCGCTCTTCGAGTGCGACGACGGAGAGTGGGAGATCACCTTCCGGCCGAAGCACCCCGTCCCGGTCGGCGAGTTCCTGGAGACGCAGGGCCGCTTCAGCCACCTCTCGGCGGAGCAGATCGCGACGATCCAGGCGCACGTGGACGAGCGCTGGGATCTGCTGAACGGACTCGAGGCGCAGACAACGGCACGTCGCACGTCGGAGCAGCCGGCTCTCGTCTCGGGTTGACCTGACCGGCCGGATCCGCGCGGCAGGCGACACGGCCGACGACAGCGTTGTGGTAAACGATCGTTCGTGACGGCGCTGCCGGCTCTCGGCTCCGACGACCTGGCACGGCGCGCAGCCGCGCTGTCGGATCGACTCGTCGAAGGCCTGAGGCCGCTCGCCCAGGTCGCCTACAACTACCGCTGGAGCTGGCATCCCGACGGAGCGACGCTCTTTCGGGACATCAGCGCGTTCCGCTGGGAACGCTCGGGACAGAACCCGGTGCGGTTCCTCAACGATCTCTGGCCGGCCACACAGGACGCCGCCGCCCGCGACCCGTCGATCAGGGCGCGGGTCGACGCGCTCGCGGAGGCGGTCGCCGCCGACGTGGGCCGCCCCGATCGTCCACGGCCCGGCGTCCAGGGGCCGGTTGCGTTCTTCTGCGCGGAGTTCGGCTTCCACGTCTCGATGCCGCTCTACTCGGGCGGGCTCGGCGTGCTCGCGGGCGACATCGTCAAGGAAGCGAGCGACCAGGCGCTGCCGATGGTCGGCATCGGGCTGTTCTACGGCCGCGGGTACTTTCGCCAGCGCCTCGACCTGACCGGGAGGCAGCAGGAGTTCTGGGTCGTCAACGACCCGCACAACCTGCCGATGGCGCGCGTGACGAACGCCGACGGATCGCTCCTGCGCCTCAAGGTCGATCTCTTCGGCCGCGAGCTCACGTTCCAGGTCTGGCACGTCGACGTCGGGCGCGTGCCGCTGCTGCTGCTCGACGCGGACCTGCCTGACAACGATCCCGTGCAGCGGTGGACGACCGGCCGGCTCTACGACGCGAGCCGGACGACGAGGCTGGCGCAGTACGGGCTGCTCGGGATCGGCGGCATCCGGGCGTTGCGCGCGCTCGGGATCGAGCCGTCGGTGGTGCACCTCAACGAGGGTCACCCGGCACTCGCGGCGCTCGAGCTCGCGGCGGAAGGCGTCGCGGCAGGGGCCGGTCTCGACGATGCGCTCGAGGCTGCGCGCTCCCGCGTCGTCTTCACGACGCATACGCCGGTCGCCGCCGGCAACGAGACGTACTCGGGCGACGAGTTCACGGCCGCGTACGGAGAGCTCGCCGGCCGGCTGGGGCTGGACGGGGAAGGCTTCCTCGGGCTCTGCCGCGTCGCTCCGGACGACGGTGCCGAGCAGCCCGGGATGACGCCGCTCGCGCTTCGCATGAGCCGCCGGCGGAACGGTGTCAGCCGGCTGCACGGCGCCGTGGCGAGAGAGATGTGGCGCGGCCTGTTCCCCGGGGCGACCGCCGTCCCGATCACGCACGTCACGAACGGCGCCCACATGTCGACGTTCCTGGGCGCTCCGTTCCGCGGCCTGTTCGATCGCCACCTGGGAGAGGGCTGGCTCGCCCGTCAGGCGGACACCGAGGTGTGGGAGGCGGTTCGGTCGATCCCGAACGCGGAGCTCTGGGCGGCGCGGTGCCAGGCCCGGGCCCAGCTGGTCGAATACGTCCGCACGAGGCAGCAGCAGGATCGTCTGCTGCGCGGGGAGCAGGTCGAGTACGTCCGCGCGATCGCCGAGTCGCTCGATCCGAACGTGCTGACCGTCGGCTTCGCACGACGGCTCGCGACGTACAAGCGGCTGCATCTCCTGGCGCACGATCCCGACCGGCTTCGGGCGCTGCTCGGGGGCGACGGCCCCGTCCAGTTCCTGATCGCGGGCAAGGCCCACCCGAACGACGAAGGCGGCAAGGACACGCTGCAGGGCCTCTTCAAGCTCAAGCGCGAGAAGCAGATGGCCCATCGGCTCGTGTTCGTCGAGGACTACGACCTTGACGTGGCGCGGAGGCTCGTCGCCGGCTGCGACGTCTGGGCCAACCTGCCGCGGAAGCCGATGGAGGCGAGCGGGACGAGCGGCATGAAGGCCGGCTTCAACGGCGGACTCCAGCTGAGCGTGCTCGACGGCTGGTGGGCGGAGGGCTACGACGGGTCGAACGGCTGGGCGATCCCCGGAGACGGGGATCCGGACTACGAGGCCGCGGACGAGCGAGACGCGCTGCAGTTCTACGAATTGCTCGAGAACGACGTCATCCCGCTCTTCCACGACCGGGACGAGCACGGTGTGCCCAACGCATGGTGCGAACGGATCAAGCACGCGTTGGTGACGTGTGCGCCTCGCTTCAGCGCGAGCCGGATGTTGAACGAGTACGTCGAGCACGTCTACTCGCAGGGCTGAGCGAAGACGGCGGGAGAGGATCGCCGTTCGGCTGGGCGAACACCGGCTCTGCATGCCTGACGAGGCCGGCAGCACCGCGGCGCAGAGCGTCTCGCGCGGGGACCTGAAGAGCACGGTCTACGAGCTCTTCGTTTTTGCGATCTCGATCCTCTCGATCGTCAACATGCTGCTCGAGACCATCTTCCCCTTCGAGTCGTCGTACTGGTGGCTGGTCGTCGAGATCGACGTCGTGTTGACGCTCGTCTTCCTGATCGATTTCAGCTACCGCCTCAGGACGGCGCCGTCGAAGCGTCAATACCTCGTCCACGGCGGCGGCGTGTTCGACCTGCTGAGCTGCGTGCCCGGCCTGAGAATCTTCCGCCTGTTCCGGATCGTCCGCGCCGGTCGGATCATGCGGCGGCTCGGCGGCCCGCAGGTGCTCCGCGACCTGCGGAGGCAGTTCGCGTCGGGGACGATGTACCTGATCATCGTCCTCGGGCTCGTCACGCTCGAGGTGGTCGGGCTGCTCGAGCTCTACTTCGAGCAGGACGCGCAGGGGGCGAACATCACGACCGGAGGCGACGCGCTCTGGTGGGGCTACGTCACCGCGACCACGGTTGGCTACGGCGACAAGTACCCGGTGACGACGGGCGGCCGGATCGTCGGAACGCTGATGCTCACGATCGGTGTCGCGCTGTTCGCGACGGCTTCGGGCTTTATCGCCAACGCGTTCCTCTCCCGGAAGGCGGAGTCGGCGCCGACGCCCGCCGACGGGAGCGTCAAGGCAGCGTTGAACGAGCTGGAGCGGCTGCTTGCCGAGCAGCAGCAGGCGGTCGAAGCTCTCCACGCGCAGCTGGCCCGGGCAGAGAACGCCTGAAGACCACGCTCGCGTAGCCTCGACTCGCGGCGGTGGCTAGGCTCGCCGGCGTGCTTCACTCGGGCCGCGATGTCTCCTCGACCAGGTTCCGCTGGACGAGCGTGAACAGGAGCACGAGCGCCGGGAGGACGACGAGGACTGCGACGCCGAAGACGATCAGCACGCCGGTGAGAACCTCGCTCGGAGCCGCTCCCTGCGAGATGGTGAGCGTTTCCGGCAACAGGTAGGGGTACTGCGCGACGGCCCAGCCCCAGACCACCGCGGCGACCGCACCCGCGGCGAGTGGACGCGCCCCGCCTCGGACGCCTCGGTGAAGCAAGACGAGTACGACCAGGCCGCAAAGGGCCGAGATGACGACGAGCGGCAGTCCCTCGCTCGTGAGGCGCTCGAAGACGTAGCTCGCGTCGCTGTGCAGGGCGACGAGGCTGACGGCTGCGAGGACGCCGGCAACCACCCCGGCCACGAGTGCCCGGGTGCTGAAGTACCGCTGGAGGTCTTGGGTGCCGGCCCTGCGAGCGTCGCTGACGAGGAACACGGCCGCCATGTAGGCACTCGTCGCCACGAACAGCGCTCCGATCGCCAGAGACAGCGGGTTGACCCAGCTCGTCACGAGGTCGCCGGCCGCGTTTCCCACCGGCACCCGGCCGGCCGCGATCGCACCCACGACCGTGCCCATGAAGAAAGGCGTCAGCACCGAAGCGAGTCCGAAGAGCGTTACGGACAACGTGCGTGCCTTCTCGCGGGCTGCGGTGTGCTGGAACGCGAACCCCGACCCGCGCAGGACGATGCCGAGCGCGGCAAGGCTCAGCGGGATGAACAGGGTCGAGAAGATCGCCTCGAACGCCTGGGAGAAGCTTGTCCAGAGCACCACGATGATAAAGATCAACCACACGTGATTGGCTTCCCAGACGGGCCCGATCGCCCAGTCGATCAGCTCGCGCGGTCGCCGTCCGCGGTCGCCGCCTCCTGCGAGCAGGCTCCACAGTCCCGCGCCGAAGTCCGCGCCGGCGAAGACGGCGTACATCGTCGCCCCGATCCAGAGGACGGCGGCGACGGCGGTGGCTTCGCTCATCCGGCCGCCTCGGTCGCGGGGGCGGGAGGCGGCGTCGGGTCGGGGCTGTACGGCCCACCCCCTCCGTCGACGTCCGCGCTGCGCCAGCGACGAGACATCGCCCTGAGCACGATGATCAGCGCCGCGCCGAGCGCGGCGTAGAGGCCGAGGATCAGGCCGAAGGTGACCCAGATCCCGCTTGCGTTGGTGACCGCGTCGGAGGTTCGCATGATGTTGTAGACGATCCAGGGTTGCCGCCCGACCTCGGTGATGATCCAGCCGCTCTCGAGCGCGATCACGGAGAGAACGCCGGAGACGGCAACGGCACGGAGGAACCAGCGGCTTCCGGGGATGTCTCGCTTGCGCCACCAGCCGATGCCGAGCCAGACCGCGAGGCCGATCAGCAGCGTGCAGATGCCGACCATCGTGTCGAAGGCCCAGTGCAGCATCGTGTTCGCAGGTGGGCGGTCGTTCGGTGGAACCGAGTCGAGCCCGGTCACCTGGGTGCTCGTGCTCCAGCCGACCAGGAACGAGTCGAAGCCGGGAATCCCGATCCCGCCCTTCACGCCGCTCGAGGTGCACCGCCCGAAGATGTACTCGGTGACGTCGGTCGAGGTCGTCTCCACGCATTCCATCGCCGCGAACTTGATCGGCTGATCCGCGGCGATCGCGCGCGCTGCCGTGTCGCCGACCACGAACTGGATCGGCGTCGCGATGCAGGCGACGGTGAGCGGGATCAGGAGGCCGAGCCGGTGGATGCGGTCACGCCGACCGCGCAGCATCCCGACCGCATAGATCGACGCCACGATGAACCCGGTGACCAGGTACGCCGCCAGGATCATGTGCGGGACCTCGTAGGGAACGGCCGGGTTGAAGATCACCTCGAAAGGCTTCACCGACGTGACGTTGCCCGTCGTCGGAGAGAACCCTTGAGGCTGGTTCATCCACGAGTTCACGGCGACGACCGAGAAAGCACCGCCGAGGCCCGAGATCACGACTGGCACGCCCGTCCAGAAGTGCTTCCACGGCGACAGTCGCTTCCAGCCGAAGATGTAGATGGCGATGAAGATCGCCTCGAGGAAGAAGAAGATCCCTTCGATCCCGAAGAGCAGGCCGAAGACCTCGCCGAAGCGCCCGGTGAACGCCGGCCAGAGCAGCCCGAACTCGAACGAGAGAACTGTCCCGGTCACGGCACCGACCGCGAACGTCACCGCCACCGCCTTCGACCACCGTTGCGCCAGCTTCAGCGCGTCCGCGTCGTCACGGCGCAGGCCCCGGTAGTTCGCGATCAGCATCATCGCGGGAAGGGCCACGCCGAGCGACGCCAGGATGATGTGGAACCCCAGCGTGAACGCCATCTGGCTGCGCGCGGCCGCGAGGTTCGACGCGAGGATCGTCATCGCAGCGCCGCCATCTCCCCCTCCTCCGCCCTGTCGGCGAAGCCCGCCTCGGCCCGTGCTCGTGCTCGCCGAAGGAAGGATCGCTCCGGCGACCGTCCCGGTCCCGAGCTCCCGGTCAGCCCGCCAGTCTCCCCAGCAGGTGGTCGCCGACCCGGAGCGAGTTGGCCATCGCAGTCAGTGCGGGGTTGACGGCGCCGATGCTCGGGAACACGCTCGTGTCGACGACGTAGAGATTGTCGAGCTCGTGGGCCCGGCAGGTCACGTTCAGCGCCGACGTGGCCGGATCCGTGCCGAACCGGCAGGTGCCCGCCTGGTGCGCGACGCCGGCGACAGGGATCTCGTTCTTCATGTAGGCGAAGCGCTTGATCAGGTGCCCCTCGTTCATGTCCAGCTTGCCGAGCAGCGACCTGAGCTTGTCGTAGAGCTTCTGCTTCGGGACGTCGTTCGTCGGCGTGTACGCCAGCGTGAGCTTGCCGTCGCGATCCACGGTCACCCGGTTCCCGGGCAGAGGCAGATCCTCGGTCGAGAGCCAGAAGTCGATCGCGTGGCGAGCGATCCGCTCGAGCGTCCATTGCGGCGCCAGCTTCGTCTCGGTCGGCTGCTCGCCGCGGAACATCGGCGCCTGCGACTTGCCGACCATCTGGATGTTTCCGAGCGGGAACTCGTCCTCGTCCGAGCCGAAGTAGAAGTCGTTGAGCCCGAGCGTCTTCTGGAAGACCGTCGGGTTCTCCTCGCGCGAGAGCGCGAGCACGGCCTGGCTCGCGTGGAACATGTAGTTCCGCCCGACCTGATCGGACCCGTTCGCGAGGCCGTTCGGATGCTTGTCGCTCGCCGACACGAGCAGCAGCTTCGCGGTGTTCGCCGCACCACACGCGAGCACGACGATGTCGGCCGAGAAGCTCACGGTCTCGCCGCCGTGCTCGACCACCACCTCGGTGACCTCCGTCCCGGCCTCGTTCGTGGCGAGCTTCATCGCCTTCGCGTTCGTCAGCAGCGTGACGTTGTCGTGCTCGAGCGCCGGCCGCACGCCGAACACCTCTGCGTCGGACTTGCCATGGACGGCGCAGGGGAAGCCGTCGCAGTTCATGCAGCGGACGCAGGGGCTGTACGGCATGTCGTCCTCGAGGAGGCGGATTCCGCACGGTGCGTGGAACGGGTGGTGGCCGATCTTGGCCAGGTCGTCAGAAAGCTTCTGGATCCGCGGCTCGTGGGAGACGGCCGGGAACGGGTAGGGCCCGCTCGCCGGCGGCTCGGTCGGGTCCTCGCCTCGCGCCCCGTGCACCTGGTAGAGCTGCTCGGCCAGCGTGTAATAGGGCTCGAGTTCGTCGTAGGCGATCGGCCACGCCGGCGAGATGCCGTCGTGATGGCGCAGCTCGCTGAAGTCCTCCTTCCGGAGCCGGTAGAGCGCAGCGCCGTAGAGCTTTGTCGCGCCGCCGACGAAGTAGTGGATCTGCGGCTGGAACGGCTTGCCCTTCGGGTCGTACCACGTGTCCGGCGACACGTAGCGGTTATCCACGAACACGTCCTGCGCGAGCCAGTTCGCGGGCTCCCGCGGCAGCCAGTCTCCTCGCTCGAGCAGCAGGATCCGCTTCCCGGACGGGGCCAGGTGACGGGCGAGCGTGCCGCCGCCGGCCCCGGTCCCGACGATGATCACGTCGTAGGAGTCGGCCGCCGCGGTCACGAGGCCATCCAGGGCTCGTGCCAGCGGCCGTGGCCTTCCACGAGCGCATCGGCGGCCTCGGGGCCCCACGAGCCCGGGGCATAAGCATGGACGGGCGGAGGCGCGTCGAGCAGCGGCTGCATGACCCGCCACGTCTCCTCGACCGCGTCCTGGCGGGTGAAGCGGGTGCTGTCTCCGACCATCGCGGCATGGAGCAGCACCTCGTACGGAGTCGCTCCCTCGCCGCCTTGCTGCGAGAACTCCATGTCGAGCTCGATCGAGCCCGGCCCGTCCGCCCGGTGCGCCTCGACGACGAGCCTGATCCCCGTCGACGGGTCGAGCTTGACGACCAGCTGGTTCGGCTCCGCGTCGCGGCCGAAGGCCGAGAATCCGAGCCGCGGCGGGTGCTTGAAGACGAGCCGCAGCTCGGTCTGCGTCACCGGCAGGCGCTTGCCGGTGCGGATGAAGAAGGGAACGCCCGCCCAGCGCCAGTTCTCGATCTCGAGACGCAGCGCCGCATAGGTCTCGGTGGTCGAGCCGGCGGCGACGCCGTCGATCCCGAGATAGCCGTCGTACTGGCCCCGCACGTAGTGGGCTGCATCCGCCGCGACGACGGCGCGGAAGAGTGCGAGCTGAGAGTCCTTGATCGTCTCCGGGTCGCCCCGGGCCGGTGCCTCCATCGCCGCCAGCGCGACGACCTGCATGAGGTGGTTGACGACGACGTCGCGGAGTGCGCCGACCGGGTCGTAGAAGTGGCCGCGGTCCTCGACGCCGAAGTCCTCCGCCATCGTGATCTGCACCGACGCGACGTGGTTTCGGTTCCAGACCGGCTCCAGCAGGGAGTTCGCAAACCGGAGGTAGCCGACCTCCTCGAGTCCCATCTTCCCCAGGTAGTGGTCGATCCGGTAGAGCTGCGACTCGGCGACGTACTGGTGGAGTTCGTCGGCGAGCTCGTGCGCCGAGGTCCGGTCGTGCCCGAACGGCTTCTCGACGACGATCCGGGCCGTCTTCGTCAGTCCGGCCTCGGCGAGCCCCTTGATGACTGTCCCAAACAGGAAGGGCGGGATCTCGAGGTAGAAGACCGGCTGAACGGCGCCGCCGATCGCCGTCCCGACACGCTCGTACGTCGCGGCGTCGCCGAAGTCGCCCTGGACGTAGGAGAGACGCGCGGCGAGGCGCTTGAAGACGTCCTCGTCGAGCGGCTCACCGGTCCCGACGATCGACTCGCGCGCTCGCTCGATCAGCTGATCGACCGTCCAGTCGTCGACCGCGACGCCGACGATCGGGCAGTCGAGCAGGCCGCGCCGCTCGAGCCGGTACAGCGACCGGAAGGTCATCACCTTCGCGAGATCGCCCGTGATCCCGAAGGCCACGAACACGTCGGCACTCGTCGTCATCTGCTGTCTCCCCTCGTCTCGATCACAGCCGGGTCTCAGTCGGGCCTCTCGTCTTCGTTCACCGAGATGCGACCGGCGCGTTCGTGCGTGAAGCCGGCCCAGGTCCAGTTGAGAACGGCCTTGGTGCGGTCCTCGCCGGTGGAGAGGAGCGCGAGGTGGACGGCGCCCCAGGCGAGGAACGCAGTGCGGCCCTTCATCGTGTGCCCGCCGCGCTGCATCACCGCTGCGCCGCGGCCGATCGTGGCCATCGTGCCCTTGTCGGTGTACTCGAACGGCTCTGTGTCCTTGCCGGCGGCGAGCCGGGCGATGTTCTCGCCCGCCTGCTCCCCGGATTGGAGCGCGACCGAGCCGAGCTGCGGCAGCACCTGCTTCGTCTTCGGGTCGGTGATCGCGGCGATGTCGCCGACGACGAACACCTCCGGATGCTCCGTGAGGCTCAGGTCCGGCTCGACGGGGACGCGGTCGCCCCGTTCGAGCGTCACACCGAGCGTGTTGACGATCGGATGCGCGACCAGACCCGCGCCCCAGACGAGCGTGTGCGCGTCGATCACCGCGCCAGATTTGAGCGTCACGCGCGTCGGGGCAATCGACGAGACCGCCTCGCCGACCTGGATCTCGACGCTGCGTTTCTCGAGCGCCTTGCTGGCGTAGGTCTGGATGTCCTTTTTGAACATGGTCAAGAGGGCCGGGCCGGCCTCGACGAGGATGATCCGCGCGTGCTCCTGCGGGACGTTGGGGTAGTCCTTGTCGAAGTCGTTCCGGTACAGCTCCGCGAGCGCGCCGGCGCTCTCGATCCCGGTCGGGCCGCCGCCGACCACGACGACGTTGAGCGCACCGTCGGCGAGGAGGTCGGGATCCCTGTCGGCCGCCTCCCAGCGCTCCAGCACGTGCTCCTTGAGCCGCACGGCATCCGCGAGCGTGTACATGGGAAACGCGTGCTCCGCCGCGCCCTCGGTGCCGAAGAAGTTGACCTGCGCACCGAGCGCGAGCACCAGCCGGTCGTAGGTGAGCGGCTTCATCTCCTCGAACTGCACCTCGCGCCCGGCGAGGTCGATCGTCGTCGCCGTCGCCTCGTGCACGGTCACGTTCGGCTGCTCGTGGAACAGGTCCCGCAACGGGTGCGCACACGCCGAGTTGTCGAGCAGGTCGGTCGCGACCTGGTACAGCATGGGCTGGAAGGTGTGGTAGTCGTGCTTGTCGACGAGCACGACATCGACGTCGGCCCCCTTCAGCTTGCGGGCGGCACCGATGCCCGCAAACCCTCCGCCCAGGATCAGAACACGCGACCGCTCCCCCACGACGGGCAGCCTGCGGTGAGGAACTACGCACGGCCTCGTACAGACGGGATGAAAGGACGTCAGTGCTCGTCCGCGAGGCTTTCGCCCCTGCGAACCCGCAGCGCCTCGGCGACCGACCAGGCCTGGAAGGGGCAGCCGGTGGCGGCGTGCGGCGCGCCTCCGTCGGCGGTCTCCGAGATCGACCCCAGGCCCCACTCGGCGAGATGCGCCTCGAGCCCGTCGAGGAGCCCGTCGACCGGGACACCCGGCGCGAACCGCCGCGTCGGCGTAAGGCCCGATCAGCCACGGCCAGACGGTGCCCTGGTGGTATGCGGCGTCCCGCTCCGCCGGCGAGCCCCGGTGCTGCGGCCGGTAGCGCGGATCGGCGGGGGCGAGCGAGCGCAGGCCGAGCGGTGTGAGCAGCGACCGGCAGGCGGCGACGATGCTCCGCGCCCCCGGGTTGGCCGCGCCGTGGAGGAACGGCCCGCGGGGGAGGGACACCGCGAGCAACTGGTTCGGCCGTAACGAGGGGTCGTCGCCGCCGGGCCCGTCGACGACGTCGAACGCGCCGAGCCCGTCGGGCCGCAGGAAGCGCGCCAGGAACGACTCTCGTGCCCGATCTTCGAGCGCCGACCACCGCTGGCGCGAGTCGGCTCCCGGCGCGAGTCGGCTCGCCACGTCGAGCGTCTCGATCCAGAGCGCGTTCACCTCGACCGGCTTCCCCGCACGGGGCGTGACGGGCACCCCGTCGATGCGGGCGTCCATCCAGGTGAGCGCCCAGCCGTCGGCGCCCTGGCGCAGCAGCCCGTCGGCCGGGTCGACCCCGATCCCGAACCGCGTGCCGGCGACGTGGCGCTCGACGATCGCGTCGACGACGGGACCGAGTTCACCGCCCAGCTCGTCGTCCCCGGTGATCGCAACGTGCCGGTCGAGGGCGTGGACGAACCACAGCGTCCCGTCCACGGTGTTGTACTCGAGCGAGCCGGTGTCGGCGGTGTTCGCGAGCATGCCCTCGGACAGGGTCGCGGCCGTGGTGCACAGGACCTCCCGCCCCTCGTCCCAGCGGTTCGGCGTGAGGTAGAGGCCCTCGTACGAGGTCATGAGGTCGCGCGACCATTCGCCGAACCACGGGTAGCCCGCGACGGCGGTCGGGCGTCCCGCCGTCTCGATCACGAACTGGTCGGCCGCGAGCACGAGCTGCGCATCGATCTCGTCCGTCGCGCCCGCCCGCCGGAGCACCTCGTCGGCGCGCCGTCTCGCGGCGGCGACGATCGCTGCCGCGACAGGAAGCGTCCCGTCGAACGGCGCGGCCGCGGCGGTCAGCTCGTGGAACTCACCGGGGGCGAGGTCGACGGCGAACGTGCCTGCCGCCCAGACGTCCTCCTGGTCGTTCAGGCCACGTGCGGCTTCCTCCCGGGCGCGGATGCCGCGGTACCACTCGCCGCCCGTGGCCCAGCCGGTGCCGGCGACGCGGTAGGCGCCCTCGAACACGAACCCGTCGGCCGTCGACTCCACCGCCGGAGATCCGTTCGCGAAGCGTTCGCCGTGCACGCTTCGCCAGGTGCAGAGCGGGGTCAGCTCGAGGCGCACGGGCCGGTCGGCGCGCAGCAGACGGTGCGTGACGCCGACGGCCGGCCGGCCGTTGCACATCGCGAGCTCCCGCTCGACGACGACGTCTCCGACCTGCCAACGCCAGCGCGGGACGCCGCGGTCGAGCTCGAACGTGGCGAGCAATTCGTGCCCGCGCGGGTCGACGGTGCCGCCGGCCCATTCGTCGGTGCCGAGCCGGAAGCGGGCGTCGCCGACGACGAGCACGGGCTCGAGCGCGACCAGGCCGAGCATGCGGCTCCCCGGCCCGTCGACGGCGACCGCGAGCAGGCCGTGGTAGCGGCGGGTGCGGAGCCCTGCGACCGTGCCCATCGCATAGCCGCCGACCCCGTCGGCCACGAGCCACTCGCGCTTCGATGCCTCGTCGAGCGATCCGCAGACCTCGGGCCCGAACCGGATCGTCAGGCCTGCGTCTCCGCGTCGTTCGGCGCCATGAGCTCCGAGAGCGTCGGCCCGGGCGCGGCATGGGCGCGGAAGATCAGTTCGGCGACGAGTCCTGTCCAGCCCGTCTGGTGGCTCGCTCCCAGCCCCGCGCCGTTGTCGCCGTGGAAGTACTCGTGGAAGAGCATGTTGTCCTTCCAGGCCGGGTCCTCCTGGAGCCGCTCGACCCAGCCGAAGCACGGCCGCCGCCCGTCTGTGCCGACGAGGAAGATCGAGATCAGCCGCTCCCGTAGGTCGGCGGCGATCCGCTCGAGCGTCAGCTCCTTTCCCGAGCCCGTCGGATACTCGACCCGGAGGTCGTCGCCGAAGAAGCGCGCGTAGCGCTGCAGCGCCTCGACGACGAGGAAGTTGACGGGCATCCAGATCGGCCCGCGCCAGTTCGAGTTGCCGCCGAACATCCCCGTGGTCGACTCGGCCGGCTCGTAGTCGATTCTGGCCACCGTCCCGTCGACGTCGAGCTCGAACGGGTGCTCGGCGTGCCAGCGCGACACCGCGCGCAGCCCGTAGGGCGACAGGAACTCCGACTCGTCGAAGACGCGCGCCAGCAAACGGAGGACCCGGCTCACGCTTACGACCCCCAGCAAGAGGCGACGGTCGCCCGGCCCGCCGCCGACCGGATGTGCGCTCGTGAGCAGTTCAGCGGCACGCTTGTTGACGGTCTCGGCACGGTCGATGACGTTCTCGTCGATCGCCGCGACCCCGAGCAGGGGCAGGATGCCGACGATCGACCGCACCTTGACCGGAAACGAGCGGCCGTCTGCGAGGCGAAGCTGGTCGTAGAAGAAGCCGTCGGCCTCGTCCCACAGGTCCTGCGACTCGAGCGCCTCCGAGATCAGCGCGAAATGCTCGAGGAACTTCAACACGAGATCGGTCGCCGGCCGGCCGCGGTTGTTGAGGATCGACGCGATCGCCCCCATGCTGAGCGCGTAGAAGCCCATCCAGCCCGTGCCGTCCGACTGCTCGAGCGTCTGCCCCTGCGGGAGGTGCGACCGGTCGATCGGCCCGATGTTGTCGAGCCCGAGGAAGCCGCCCTCGAAGACGTTCGAGCCGTCTCGGTCCTCGCGGTTCACCCACCACGTGAAGTTGACGAGCAGCTTGTCGAAGATGCGGCTGAGGAACGCCACGTCCCGGCCACCGTCGATCGCGAACACCTCGACTGCCGCCCAGGCCTGCACCGGCGGGTTGACGTCGTCGAACGACCACTCGTACGCCGCCAGGGCCCCGTTCGGGTGCTGGAACCACTCGCGACACAGCAGGATCAGCTGGTACTTCGCGAAGGCGGGGTCGACGCGGGCGAGCGCGACGCAGTGGAAGGCGAGATCCCAGGCGGCGAACCACGGGTACTCCCACTTGTCGGGCATCGACATGATGTCGAAGGCGTCGAAGGTCCTCCAGCGTGCGTTGCGTCCTTCGAGGCGGGACGCCGGCGGCGTCGGCTGCGTCGGGTCGCCGTCGAGCCAGCGCGCCACGTCGTAGAAGTAGAGCTGCTTGCTCCAGAGCATCCCGGCCAGCGCCTGGCGCAGCACGAGCGCCTCGTCCTTCGACGTCTCCGCCGGGGTCAGCTCTGCGTAGAACTCGTCGGCCTCGTCGAGGCGGGTTGCGGCGACGGCGTCGAAGTCGGCCCAGGGATCGCCGCCGCGCGCCGCCGGACGGAGGCGCACGCGCACGGTGGCCGTCTCGCCCGGCTCGACCTCGAGCCGGTACCAGAAAGCGGCTTTCGTCCCGGATGCGGCAGCGACCGTGTCGGCGCCCGCGACGACGTGGTCGTTGATGCCGTCCTTCGGCGTCGCGCTCGCCGACTTGGAGCCGAAGAGGCGCTCGTCGTTCGTCTCGTTGTCGCAGAAGAGCAGCGTCGGCTCGCCCTGCCCCACGAGTTCGAGCTGGCCGAGGAACGGGTGCTCGGTGAGCACGCGCGCTGCGCCGTCCGTGTGCAGCTCCGGCTGCTCGCCGTCCACCTCCCACGCCCACGTGTTGCGATACCAGGCCGTGGGGAGGACGTGCAGGGTGTCCGCCTCCGGCCCGGCGTTCGTGACGCGGATCGTCATCAGCAGGTCGTGGGGGTCGCCCTTCGCGTAGTCCACCTCGACGACCCAGTAGCGGTCGTCGTCGAACGCGCCCGTGTCGAGCAGTTCGTACTCGGGATCGAGCTTCCCGCGCCGTGCGTTTTCGGCGGCGAGATCCTCGTAGGGAAACGCGGTCTGCGGGTAGTGGTAGCGCCAGCGATTCCACGCATGGCTCGGCAGCGCGTCCAGGTACCACCAGTACTCCTTGGCATCCTCGCCGTGATTCCCCTGGTTCCCCGTCAGGCCGAAGATCCGCTCCTTCAGGATCGAGTCGCGGCCGTTCCAGAGCGAAAGCCCGAGGCAGAGCCGCTGCTCGATGTCGGAGAAGCCGGCGAGCCCGTCCTCACCCCAGCGATAAGCGCGAGAGCGAGCGTGTTCGTGGGGCAGGTACTCCCACGCGGTCCCGCCCGGGCTGTAGTCCTCCCGCACGGTACCCCACTGCCGCTCGCTCAGATACGGCCCCCAGTGGTACCAGTCTCCCGCCTGCCGAAGACCGTTCTCGAGCTGGCCGAAGGTCTCGACACGATCGCGTTCGACGCTCATCTGGACCCTCCGAAGTTGCCTCGCAATCGCCCAACCGTAGGCAAAGCCGCGACATGCCTCGTCATCCCGATGGCACGATCCTCCTGCTTAGAAGGTCTCGGCCCCGGCGACTAGCGCGAGGATCGGGGGCAGGAGCCGACTCGGTAGCGCGCGGGCAGTGCGTTGTGGTCGGCGCGTACGAGTGTTCGGCCGTCGGCCGTTGGCTCTCCCGGGCCGAGGAGTCTGTAGAGCCGCGCCCAGTTCTGCATCGTGAACGTCTCTGCGGCGAGCTCGCAGCTACCGCGGACCACGTGGCCGAGTTCGTGTGCGAGCACGGCGGCGGCTTCGGCGGCAGAGGAGGGAATCAGGGCTCGAGGCACTGGAGCCGATCGGCCCTGCACGAATGCCGCCACACCTTCGCCTCCATGATGATCGCGGCAGGGGTGAACGCCAAGGCCCTCTCGACGTACATGGGACATGTCTCCGTGATGATCTCGCTCGACAGGTACGGGCATCTGATGTCCGGGAACGAGGAAGAGGCAGCGGGGCTGCTGGACGGCTATCTGGCAAGGGCCCTCGTGGTCTCTGGGATCGAGTAGGACTCGAGGCGAGACCATCGTGGGGTCGTCTGAGCCCCGGTCGGCCGTTCATCCGAACGGGACGATGCGGGTTCTGCCCCGTCGCGGTTGTCTTGTTCCGACGGCGCATCGCCGTCGTTAGAGCGTATTCCGATCAGTATGAGAGGAGAACCGATGGAGGAGATCGGACCCGTCGATTACGCAGTGCTCGTGTTCCCAGGCAACCAGTTCAAGGGTGACATCGTCCCCGCGATCTCCGACCTCGTCGAAACGGGCGTGATTCGCCTGATCGACGCGGCCTTCGTGGGCAAGGACGAGAACGGCGAAGTCGTCGCCATGGAACTCACGGAACTCGCGCCGGACGTGCAGGAGGCCTTCGATGCGCTGAACATCGAAGTAACGGGGCTCTTCAACGATGAGGAGCTTCTCGCGATCGGTCAGGAGTTCGAGCTGAACACGTCGGCGGCGGTCCTGGTTTGGGAGAACGTGTGGGCCAGGAAGGTCGCCCAGGCGATCCGCGACGCGGGTGGGGAGCTCGTAGCGTTCGAGCGCGTCCCGCACGACGTCGTCGAGGCCGCCCGCGAGTGGGCGCTGGAAGAAGCCAAGGCCTAACACAGACAGGAGGACTCAAAGTGCCAAGAGGACGCAGAAGAGGTCCGGGATTGATCGGGACAGCGGTCGTGGTCGGCGGAGCGGCTCACATGGGTGCGAAGAGCGCCCAGAAGAGCCAGGCCGCCGCACAGCAGGAAGCCGCGCAAAACGCGCAGATTGCGGATCTCCAGACTCAGGCAGCGGCCCCGCAGACGGCGGCAGCCCCGGCGGCGCCCGCCGACCTCGACCCAGCCGCCGAGATCCAGAAGTACGCCGCCCTGAAGGACCAGGGGATGCTCACCGAAGAAGAGTTCGCGGCGAAGAAGAAGCAAATCCTCGGGATCTAGCACGCATCGCACGGGAGCGCCCGTCTAGCTAGGGCGCCCCGTTCTCCTTGGGGAACACGGACCCCCACGGGGCGTTCGACTGTAGACCCGGGAGGGCAACGAACGACTGCGCGCCAGTTGTGCGCCAGTGCGCGCCAGTGAAGAGCGGTTTCCAGCGGTCTAGAGCGGGAAACGAGCCGAGGCCAGAGTCGGGCGCTACCGCTGTAACCGTGCCGCTTTCCGCCCAACCATGCGGCATGCCCCCGGCAAGAATCGAACTTGCGCACGCGGTTTAGGAACCTGCGCGCGGAACCGACCGTTTGCAGGAGAAACGGCGGTTCGGCGGGTGCGTGCACCAGTGATTGCACCAGTTCTCGTGAAGCTGCGCCCCAGTCGCTAGAGCTCAGTTACCGAGGCCTGCCGCGGCCAGTGATCGGTCGATCACCGCCCTGGCAACGATCGCGGCGGCGGTGCCGTTGTAGTGAGTACCGTCCGGTCGTGCTCGCGCATTACCGGGCAGGCGGTCGTCGCACGGGCTGCAGTTGTCGCGGCAGACGAGCGACTGAATGCTGATCGATCGGACCGACCCGCTTCTGTGCGAGGCGAGAAAGGAGTTCCACACGTCCTGGGCGGTTGTGGCGTAGACGAGGTGGTGGAGGAAGGGACCGCAGCGGGAGCGGCTGCAGCGCGCCGAGATCCCGAGTCCTGATCGCTCGACCTGGACCGCGACGACCTCGCCGCCGTCTCTGGTGAGGGCAGCCGCGCGCCGCGCGAACGCCTGCCGCTGGAGAGCCCAGTAGCCGGCGCTGCCGAACTGCACCGGGCGACCACCCGCGCCGACCCGGTCGGCGAGCTCGTAGCGACTCCACCAGATGACGAGGGCCGGCCGGTACGAGGCGACGGCGGCGTCCTGTCGTGCCGGCACGTCGGTTGCGCATTGTGTCCCAGGCCCCCAGGGCTTGCCGGCGGCGTCGACGAGCGCGACGCCGGTCGCCGGACAGCTGCCGCGGGTCGCCGAGATGACGACGTAGCCTCGGCGAGCCGCGGCAGCGGCGAGCTCGGGAGCAAGGCGTTGCGGCACGGAGTCGCCGACGAGGACGATCGTCTTCGTCGTGCGTCCGAGCGACGCGCCGGCGTGAGGAACGACGAACCCGCGGTTGACGAAGAACAGCGCCGCCAGCACTCCAGCCAGCACGACGAAAGTGCGGCGCGGCACGAGGAAGCGCGCGATCGTCCCGTAGCGGATCGGCGACTCGACGAACCGGTAGGAGGCGGCCGCCAGCGCGACCGTCGCCAGGGTCACCGCCGAGACCCGGAGCGGCGTGCCGAGTCCGGTCAGGTCGAGCCAGCCGCGGTAGCCCGTCCAGACGATCAGCGGCCAGTGCCAGAGGTAGATGCCGTAGGAGAGACGTCCGAGATAGGCCACCGGCCCCACCCCGAGTACGCGGGTCGCGGCGCTCCTTCTCGCGGCGAGCGCGGCGATCAGCGCCGCGGAGCTCGCGGCGACGACGGCCGCGCCGCCGTGGGCGTATGCGCTCGTCGCGCCGCTCGACCCGCCGAGGGTGGCCAGCGCCCAGGCCAGTCCGACCGTTCCCGCCGCCACCAGCGGCCAGTGGACGCGGCCGATCGCCGCCCGGGCCGACGGCGACGTCATCAGCACCGCGAGCAGGGCGCCCGCGAGCGGCTCGAATATGCGGCTGTCCGTGCCGAGATAGGCGCGATTCGGGTCACTGCCCCAGAGCGCGTCGAGCCTCCACAACGAGAACGCGACGCCTGCACCGGCGAGGACCGCGACCGCGACCAGGCGCTGCCGTGGCCGCCTGAGGACGACCGCCACGATGGTCAGTAGCAGCGGCCACGCGAGGTAGAACTGCTCCTCGACGCCAAGCGACCACATGTGCTCGAGCGGACTGACGATCCCGTCGCTCGCGAAGTAAGTGCTCGCCGAGATGAAGTGCCAGTTCGCGAAGTAGAGGAGGGTCGAGCCGATGTCGCCGCGCAGCCCGTCGCGCGACACTCCCGGAGCGACGACGGCGCCCCACACGAGCACGGCGACCACGACGGGCACGAGCGCCGGCACGAGGCGGCGCGCTCGGCGGGTCCAGAAGTCCCCGACCCTGACGCGGCCGTCGCACACCTGGTTGAGCAGGATCGACGTGATCAGAAAGCCGCTCAGGACGAAGAAGAGATCGACACCCAGGAAGCCGGCGCCTGCACCCGGCAGCCGGAAGTGGAACGCGAGCACGGCGCCTACCGCAAGCAGGCGAAGCCCGTCCAGGGAGTCGTTCCGCGCATGAGCCATCAGGATCGGCCGTCCGTTGCCAAGCTACGAGCGGCGGCAACCGCCGGAATCCGCGGAACTTCGCATCGGCACTGCGGGAAAGCCATGACGCCTCATTTCACGTCCCCGGCGCGATCTTGGGGTTCGCCGGCGGCTTCTTTACCGCGGCTTGGCCCGCGCCTGGTTTGCGACCTCGTAGAACTACGGACACGGAAAGTGAACAGCGACAAGATGAGAGCGAAAGGAGGGAATCCCGATGCCGAAGAAGACGAAGAAGGACGACCGGAAGGAGAAGGGCAAGAAGGAGAAGCGGGACATCTAGAGGCTTGTCGCGAGTTTGCGGGCTGCGCACGCCGGTTCACAGTGGGCCGGCAGGCGCAGCCCGCGTCGCTGAGGAAAGGAGCGTTCGTGGGCGCACCGCCCCAGTCGATCGCGTGGCGTCGTGTGCTGTCGCTGCTACGCCCGTTGCGGGCGGGCCTGGCGGCGATGGTCTCGCTGAGCGTGCTCGGGTCGCTTGCCGGCCTGGTGCCGCCGATCACGGTCGGCTACCTGATCAACGACCTCGTCGAGCGGCACGGCGTTAAGCCCGAGGACGCTCTCTGGGCCGGCTTGCTGGCGGCCGCGATCGTGGTCGAGGCGGCGGCCTACATCGGCTCCGACGGCCTGTATGCCCGGAACGCCGGCCGCCTCTACCGAAACCTGCGCCTGCTGATGTTCGACGGCGTGATGCGGCGCCAGGCGGTCGAGCGGGCGGACGCCGAGGGGCTACCCTCGCGCTTTATCTCAGACGCGGAGACGTTCGAGCGCGTGACTGTCTACGCACTCGACACGGGCTCGATGCTGATCGTCGAGCTGGCCACGGCGCTCGTCGTGCTCGGCCTGATGGAGCCGTGGGCGATCGTGGTCGTCATGCCGCTGCTGGCCGCGACCTGGCTCGTGACCCGTCGCATGCAGGAGCCCGCAGCGAGGGCGGGCCAGGGGCGTCAGGAGCAGCTCGAGGAGCTGACCGGAACGCTCTCCCGCGAGCTCACCGGGCCCGGTGGACCGCGGGCGCGGAGCCGTTTCGAGATCGTGGCCGGTCGCCTGCTGCGGGCGGAGGTCCATCTGGGCTGGGTTCAGGCCGCGAACCTGCACATCTCCGGGGCGCTCGCGAAGCTCGGGCCGATCGCCGTCGTGGTCGCTGCGGCGTGCGTCGGGAGCTACCGGGCGGGCACGCTCCTGACGCTCTACCTGCTCGCCGCACGCGCATTCTACGGCTTCGACGGGCTGGTCGACCTCAGCCTCGGCATGCAATCCGTTCGCGGTGCAATCGCCCGCTGCCTCGAGCTGATACCCGCCTCGCAGCCGGCCGCGAGAACGAAGGCGCGCGGACTCGCCGCCTGACGGATTCTGCGCCGCGCCGCTTCTCGTGCTTTGCAAGGCCTCGCGCAACCTTGGCCGTGGCCTGTCCCGGCTCTAGCCGTCGAGCTCATAGCCTCGCCGCGATCGTTGGTTCGGAAAGGAGTCGATATGCGAGGTGGACGACCGAAGGAGCTGGCACGACGGCGCGACAGCGACGGGCTCGAGGTGTCACTGAGATGGAGACGGGCAGACGGTCGCCTGACCGTCGTGGTCACCGACAGCCGTGGGCACTCGTTGCGGCTGCCGGCGGAGAGCGGAAACGCGCTCGACGTCTACTACCACCCGTTCGTCTACGCGAACCGGTCCGCGCTCGAGGACGCCGCCTAGGCTCGCGGTTCGATGCTGAGACTGAATGCGCGCGGCTCTTCCGCAGGCGTGGTCAGGGTTGCCACGGATGCTCCCGAAAGCGACCCCGCCTAGCTTCGGAGTGCCATGAACAGCGGCGCTATCGGAACACCGCCAGGTGCGACGGCGGCGAATGGAGCTGCGAGGAGCCAGCCTGGCGAGAGGTCCCTGCCGGGGCGTCGCGAGCTGTTCACCCTCGCGGCGGTGCTCGCCGCGACGGTGGTGACGATGGCCGCCGCGATCGCCGGGCTGACACGGACTGCGGCGCCGGTGCAGCCATCACCGCCGACGGTCAGCCAGGTTGTCGGTCCTGCGCCTGCGGCGCCGCCGAGGGTCGAGCCGGGAGATTGATGCGCACGATCTGGGCAACGGTGTTCTCGGTCTGGGCGCTCTCCGCCGCTGTTGCGGTTTTGGCGTGGACGCGGCAGCAGCCGGCACCGTCCGGCTCGTCCCAATCGATTCCGGGCGCCGTGATCGTGAAGGGCAAGAACGGCACGAGTCGTCTCGTCATCGTCCCGGGTGCCGGCTCGACGTCGACGCACGCGACCACACGTACGTCGCCTGTTCCGGCGGGATGAGCGGCGTCGTCGCTTCGGGGATGCCGGTCGCCTGGCTGATCGCGCGCGCGGCTGGGCTGGTCGCCTTTGCTCTCCTGACCGTGTCGGTCACGCTCGGACTGATGATGAGCACTCGTCTGCTGAAGCCGAAGTTGCAGAAGGACCTTCTCGGCTGGCACCAGACGCTGATCTGGATGGGGCTGTCGATGCTCGTGCTTCACGGCGGCGCCATTCTCCTCGACCCCGTGATGCGCTTCGGGCCGGCCGCAGTGGTCATCCCGGGAGCGGCGCCGTGGCGTCCTATCACGGTGGCCGCCGGCGTAGTCGCCGGGTATCTCATGCTCGCACTTGCCGTGTCCTTTCGCGTGAGGCGTCGCATCGGTCAGCGCCGATGGCGACTTCTTCACTATGCGTCGTTCGCTGCCTTCTTCCTCGCGCTTGGTCACGCGCTCAACGCAGGCACCGATCTGGCTGGAAACACCGGCCTGGTCTTCGCCGCGATCGCTCTTGCACCGGTGCTCTGGCTCACCTTTGCGCGCATCCTGCCCCGCCCCGAACGCGCCACCCCTGCGGCGAGAGCCCACCGGCCGGTCGAGACGCCTGTGCCGTCCACGCCTCAACGCGAGCCAGCACCCAAGGAGGCGATTCCGGCATGATCGGCCGGCTCGTGTCGGAGCGGTTCCGGGCCATGGGCACCGACTGCGAGGTGGCGGTCACGTCCACCCGTGCGGACGAGGCGTTCGCAGGGCGGGCGCTGACGGCCGGACGCGGCGAGGTCGAGACGTGCGAACAGGTCCTCTCCCGCTTCGGCGAGCGCAGCGATTTGTCGCGCCTGAACCGGGCCGGCGGCGAGTGGGCCAGCGTCGACCTCCGGCTGATCGAGGCGTTGAACGTCGCGCTGCGCTTGCGGGAGGAGACGGGCGGGAGGTTCGACCCGACCATCCTCCCGGCGCTTGCCGCCGCAGGCTACGACCGTTCCTTCGAGCAACTCGGCGAGCGACCAGCCGTCCATGCGACTGGGTGGCGGCCATGGGCCGCCATCGAGATCGACAGCATCGGCTCGCGGGCTCGGATCGAGGGCGGGGCCGGCGTCGACCTCGGCGGCATCGGCAAGGGCTTCGCCGCCACACGCGCGCTGTGGGCGATGCGGGAGGCCTGGCTCGCGCTTCCGGGCGGGCTCGTCGACCTCGGCGGCGACATCGCGGTCTGGGGCCAGACCCCGGACGGTGGGCCTTGGCGCCTCGCCGTCGCCGACCCGCGCAGAGCAGGGGGCAGCCTGGGCACGATCACGATCGATAGCGGCGCCGTCGCCACCTCGGGGCGCGACCAGCGCCGCTTCGGCCCCGGCCGGCAGCTCCATCACCTGATCGACCCCGCAACGGGCGTTCCCGCGCACGACGGCCCCTTGGCCGTCACGGTCGCCGGCCCTGACGCCGCGGAGGCCGAGGCGTACGCGACGGCGCTCGCCGTCACGGCACCAAGCGAGGCGAACGGCTGCCTGAGCGCGCGACCTGAGCTGGCGGCGCTCCTCATCCCCTACGACGGCGAACCGATCATCGTCGGCGACCTGGCGTTCTCCGCCGATCCGCAACACACGGAGGCAATCGCATGACTCACCGAAATCGCATTCTCACGCTCTCCGCCGCGGCCGCGATCCTGGCCGCCGCAGCGACCATTCTTGGCGGGTGCGGAGGAAGCAGCGGCAGCACGGCGGGCGGAGTCTCGAGCGGGCAGCGAGCCGCCGCCGACTTCGTCAGCCAGGTCACGACGCAGTTCTCACGTGGCCAGTCAGGGCGACTGTGGGACGAACTCCTTCCCGCCGACCAGCGTGTGGTGACACGAGCTCGGTTCGTCGCGTGCCAGCAAAACGAGGGCTGGGACCTGAAGAGTGTCAAGGTGCTCGAGACGTACGCCGATCCCGTTTACGTCAACGGGAAGTCCGTCCCGGCGAAAGCCGTGAGCGTTCGCGTGGCGTCCGGTGACGGCGTGACGACCGCGACCATGCACGCCGTGTCCCTCAACGGAAGCTGGCGATGGGTCCTGCAACCGGTCGACCGGGCGAAGTACAAGAAGGGAACGTGTCCCAGCACGGGTTGACGCAAGGATCATCTGCGTGCTCGGGCACTTGCCGATCGGGGAGACGCGGATTGCAGCCCCGCCTCGGGGATCGAAAGTTTGAGTGCTGTCGTCGGACAGCCCCTCACCGGCCTTCGCGCGCGATGATGGTGCGACGGGCCGCACACTGGCGGCCTGACCGGCTGCGGGTTTTCCCAGACCGATCGGTGTAGGCACCGACGCGGTGGGAAGCCGGTCGCGTTCTGATTCGTGTATGAGTGACGTGGTCGTTGTCGGCAACGGCGTTTCCGGGTTCGCGTGCGCTGCGCGGCTCGGCGAGCGGGGTGTTTCCGTGACGATGGTCGGGCCCGGTTTGCCGCACGATCGGCCTCCGCTTTCCAAGCGTGCGCTTGTGACTGGTCGTGTGCCGGTCCTCGCCGACGCGGCGAAGCTGGTTGAGCGAGGCATCGAGCATGTCGACGGGGTCGTGACCTCATGCGACTTCGATCGCCGCCTTCTCGTCGTGAGCCGCTCGGCCGACGGTGCCTTGCTCGAGCTCGAGGCGCCGACCCTGGTCTGGGCAACGGGTTTGCGCTATCCGAAGCCGCCCGTTCCCGGGTTCGACCAGGCGGAGGAGAACACCACCGGCGCGGGTCTCGTCTCGCTCACTCGGAAGCTGGCAATGCCGCCGCGCCGCGTCGTCGTGGTCGGCGCCGGCTTGATCGGCACCGAGACCGCCGCGACGCTCGCGGCCGCGCATCACGTGACCCTCCTCGACATGCTCGACCGTCCGCTGGCACGCTTCCTGCCGCGTGTCTCCGACGCCGCCCGCGACGTGCTCGACCGACTCGGCGTGCGCTTTCTTGGTTCGTGCAAGAGCGACTCCGCTGAGCTCGATGCGAGTGGGGCCGTTCTGCACACGTCGACCCACGGCGACCTTCGCTGCGACGTCGTCGTCTCCGCGGCCGGCTTCCGGTCGAGCCTCCCGCCCGAACTCGCCGGCTCCGACACAGCACCGCTCACGCTGCCAGCAGACGAGCGCCTGCGCGTGATCGGCCACGAACGTCTCTGGGCCTGCGGCGACTGCGTCTCGTTCCCGCACCCGCGCTGGGGCCGCATCGGCATCCCGCACTGGGACCACGCGCTCTGGAGCGGCCGCCACGCGGCCGAATCGATCCTCGGCTCGACCACGCCCTACGTGCGCGAGCCCTATTTCTTCAGCGACATCGGCCCTCTCCGCATTCAGCAGGTCGGCGTGGTCCAGGCTGCCACCGACTGGCGCGAAGACGATGGGCTTGTCGTGGGCTGCGACGGTGACGGCGAGACCGCCTGCGTGCTCCTACTCAACGAGCCGACGCGCCTACGTGAAGCGCGCGAGCTCGTCGCCTCCGCTTCCTGATGACCCTGCAGCACGCACCCGAGGAGGACACCATCATGCTGGTACACATGAACATCGATCCGGACACCTGTATCGGCTCAGCCGAGTGCGTGGCGCTCGACCCGGAAGCCGTCGAGTTGGACGAGTACGGCACCGCCCGAATGCTTATGGCCGAACTCGAAGAAGAACGCGCCCGGCAACTCTGTGACGTCTGCCCGATAGGGGCGCTCTCGATCGCCCAACCATAAGGAACGACCCTGGGGCGACGGCATGGGAGACCTTCAACCCCCAGCTTCGGGTGCTTCAGCCCTCAAGGCATCGAACGCTCTGCGGTCAGGCCTGTGACCCCGCAAGGGGGTGAGAGCGCCTCCCCGCAACCCCACGACGCCGATGGTGTAGACGCGGCGGCGGCCCGCTCCTGATCGGAGGAATCTGTGAGGCGCGCGCGGGCAGACGGAGCCTCAGCCCTGGGTGGGGTGTTGGTTGCGGGGTCATGGCGTGGAGGCTCGCCTGCTCGACGTATCCGGCGAATCCGGCCCCTGCTGACTCGCCGTTCGGCTTGCTTCGTCCCTCGAGGGGGTGGCGGACGACCGCGTCTCAGGCGACGTCGGAGGCGCTGGAGCGCGCGTCGGTAACGCCTGTTGCGGTGAGTGCAGCTGCGAGAACGGCTTTGTCTCCGACGGCGGCCGAGAGCCGCTCCGGTGCGGTCGGCCGCTCGGCGATTACGTGGCCGATTGTCGCGCAATCCCAGAGCAAGCGCCTGGCGCCCTCCGGAATCGAATCATGGTTGTTCGTCATTTGGTTCACGGCAGGTCGGCGCCCTAAGCTCGAGTAAGCCCGGCGCAAAGATCCCGCCGGCGTTCGCCGGCTGCTTGGCCGCCCCGGTTACGAGGCGTGACGGTGGGGAGGTTCTCGTTCAAGAGGTCCGGGTGACGACGAGCGGGGGCAGCGTGACCACCCGGACGGGCGGTGCTGCCGCGGGAGGCGGACTCGGAGTCTGAGCCAGGGCCGAGGAAGCTGCGGCGGCGGGTGCCGCCGTCGCCGGTGGAGTGGGATAGACGGTTTGTGTCGAGGCTGCAGCAGCTTGTTGTTGTGCGACCAGTAGGGCAGCGGCAGCTGCGAGTTGCGCCTCTCGCCGTTTCGCGGCCGCGTTCAGTTGCGCCTGCCGTCGGTGGGCGGCGGCGATCTGGATGCGGCGACGGGTGAGCTGGATCCGGTAGTCGGCGTAACGTCGTGTGACGATCTTCCGGACGCGGGTTGCGTCGAAGCGGAGCCTTTGCTCTCGGCGTGTCAGGGCGACGAGTCGCGGGTCGGCTGCGGCGCGTTGCCACGGGTGCGCGGCCACGACGGCCCAGACGACGAAGAAGAGCAGGCCCGACACGATCAGTGCGTAGAGCCGGGCTGTGTGGCTAGTCCCCGCCGACATCGCCACCATCCCCCTCAGGTTGCTGCAAGTCCTGTTCCTCGCTGCCGTGTTTGTGAATGTGGATGATGATCGGGGGCGGGCGTTTGTAGATCACGCGCGGCGTCTTGGCGGCAACCAGGGCCGGCGCGGGAGCCGGTGCCGGCAGAGGTGCGGGCGGAGGACTTGGTGCCGGAGGGGCTACGACCTGAGCGGGGGCAGGAGGCGGAGCCGGCAGAGAGATCGGCGGCGCCTCCACGACGACGGGTGCTTTGACGGCGGGTACCGGCGGCAGTGGAGGCGGCTTACGGCTGAGCGCGCTCCGAAGCGACGCTTCGAACCGGTCGAGTTCCTGGTTGCGCCGGACGAGCAGCCGGGTCGATGCCTTCTTCGACGTGGCACCGAGGTGCAGCGTGTGAGCCAGGGCGGCCGTCCCTGCCATGAGGGCGGCAGCCGCACAGAGGGAGAGGAACACTGCGTGCAGACGAGACACTCGCTTCCACCTCGCTGTCGTCGGGACGCGGAGCACGCACCGTAGGGCGGCACGAGCGGCGGCCGGGCTAAGACTCGGCCATCAGGGCGATGTTTCGGCCAAGGTCGAGTGATTTACCGGCTGCGCTTGAAGCTTGGCCGCGGCCTGTCCCGGCCCTTGCCGTTCGTCTCCTACGCTCGTTGACACGAATCGGAAAGGAGTCGAATGCGAGGCGGACGCCCTAAAGAGCTGGCACGACGGATCGACGGTGACGGAGTCGAGGTGTCGCTCAGATGGAGGCGGGCCGACGGGCGACTGACCGTCGTCGTCACCGACAGGAACGGTCATGCCCTCAGGCTGGCCGCCAAGAGCGAGAACGCGCTCGACGTCTACTACCACCCGTTCGTGTACGCGGACAGAGCAGCGCTCGAGGACGCTGCCTAGAAATGGGGGCGGTGCGCATCCTGATCGTCGAAGACGACGACTCGACCGCCGCTCCGCTCGCGGAAGGGCTTCGGCGGGAGGGATACGAGGTCTCGCGGGTCGCAACTGGGCAGGCTGCCCTAGATGCTGCCGATGCCGATCTCGTACTCCTCGATCTGGGACTTCCCGACATGGACGGTCACGACGTCTTCCGCCGGCTGCGTGCACGCTCCCGCGTCCCAGTCATCATGCTCACCGCCCGGGCGCGCGAGACCGACCGGATCGCCGGGCTCGAACTCGGCGCCGACGACTACATCACCAAACCCTTCAGCTTCCGGGAGCTGATCGCCCGCCTGCGAGCGATCACGCGGCGAACCACCCCGGAGGCGCCGCATCCCCTTCGTGCAGGATCGTTGGAGATCGACCTGCGCGCACGTCGCGTGCTCCTCGGGGGGCACGAGATTCTTCTTACGCCGAAGGAGTTCGATCTACTGGCCCTCCTCGCCCGCCAACCCGGCAACCTCGTCTCCCGCAAGCAGATCCTCGCCGAGGTATGGCAAACGAGCTGGAGCGGCAGCAGAAAGACGATCGACGTCCACGTCGTCGCGCTGCGCCGCAAGCTCGGCAACCCGGCCTGGATCGAAACCGTCCGCGGCAACGGACTACGACTCCGCCCGATCGACTAGCAACGGCGGCGCCGAACTATCCGCCAACAGGGCTCGCGGCAGTTCCGCAGGGTTGCCACGGATGCTTGTCGGAACGCCTCCGACTAGCTTCGCAAGCATGGCCAGCGTCATCGGAACACCCTCGAGCGCGGCAGGCTCGAACGGAGCGTCAGGGCCTTCGCGCGCGATGATCGCTGCGACAGAGTCCCTTGCGTTGCAAGAAGCAGCTATCCGTCAGACGTGGCGCCAGAACGCAGTCGAGCGGCCGGGGGACGCGCTCCAGGTCGAGCGCGTCCGCCAGGAGCACGGCGTACTTCTGCTTGCGGTTCCACATGAAGCCGAGCAGCTGCTCCTCGAGCGATCGTGCGCGGTGCGCGGGCTGTTTCTGGTAGGTCCGGAACGCGCGCAGCTCGCCTTGCTCCGCGAACACGCGCTCCATTCCGTCCGGCCCGACCGCCCACTCAGCTCGTCCTCGAGGTCGCGTGTGCAGGCGTAGAACCCGACGCGCTCGAGCTCGCCGCGGTCCTTGCACCCCAACGCGCGCGAGAAGTGCCGCTCCTCCCCAACGTCGTAGAGCCCCGTGAGTCGCACATCGCGGTGCTGCCCGAGCAGGCGCGGGAGGTTCCCTTAGCCGTTCATCGCCACGATCGCGACACCTTCGGCCCGGAGGTCCCGGCCACGGCGACGCGCAAGCGTCTCGACAGCGCGGCAATCACTCGTGCCCTCAACGAGCATTAATCCGCGCACCTGCATACCTGCATCAGATCAGGTCGACGACGAGCGGCGACGCCGCCCGATCCGCCAAACGCCGGGTGAACTAGTGCGATCCCTCCTTAGACGTCTGCCCCGCGCAGCGGCCGCCACACGGCCTGAACGCCCGCATCGTCAGACAGTACGGCGAGTAGCTCGACCGCGTGCCATTCGGGGCCGGAGAGGCGAGGGTCGGCAACCACGGGACGCGGGAGCAGATCAACAGTCCCGGACGGGCTCGAGTAGGCAGATCAGGGAATCCCCTGACGGCGAGCATGGGAGCCGGGTGGATGCTGCCTGAAGGCGGGCCGCGCCAAAGCCAATCGACTCCCTTCTGGACAACTGGACGACGCGGCCCGCCTCTTCTATGTGCTCGACGCCTCCCTCAAACGAGCAGGGACGGCCGCGGCCAGCACGCTCCTTGCCCGTGCCCATTCATCGGCAAGACCATTGTTCCTTTAGCCGCAGGAACTGGAAGAAGGCGAGCGCCGTGCCCGGCGCGGTCGAGTCGAGGAGGCAGAGCATCTGGCCGAGGCGGCGGTACGCGAGTTGACGGCGACCGACAACACGCTCGACCTCGGCCTGAGGCTACTCGACCTCGCAGAGGTGCTTCGCCTCGCCGGCCGCCCCTTCGAGGCGGTCCCGTACGTCGAGCAGGCGATTGACCTCTATGAACGCAAGGAAGCAGGCTTCTGCGCCGAACAAGCGCGTGCCCTCCTCGCGGAGCTGACGCCGCCCGCGCCCAACTAGAAGCTTACCGTGGGTCGTGTTGCCCCCGAGGTGGGCCGTCGTACCCGAGCCAGATCAGATCACCTCGCCGCGCTCTGCGCCGATGCTGGGTAGACGCCGACCTCGCAGGATCGTGGCAGGCGGAGACTAGCCGACGTTCAACGGTCCGGCGCTGTAGAGGTCGGCGTCCGCTCCGTCGATCCCGAGGCCGACGACGTCGATCGAGAAGTCGCCGGGCGGCAGTACGGTCGCGGTCGTTTGGTGGGCGTTCGCTGAGCCCTGTGTGGGTCGGTCTTCAGTGGGCTGAAGACGAGATGCAGCGCAGGTTGACCCCGTACTTCGTTGCAGGCTGGGCGCCTGTGAACGGTCACGTCGAGCACGAGGTGGGGCGGTCGGGCGCTGTAGCGCAGCTTCACGGTTCCGCTGGGCGTGCCCCCTTTCGCTACCTCGTGACGCGGCGCTCGACGACGGTAGGAGCCGTCGCGCTCGCTGTTGGCGTCGTGCTCACGTTGATCGTGTTCTACACAGGCATCGCCCCTGCGGTCTGGGGCATCCGGCCTGAACCCGTCACGACGAGTGGTGGGGTGGTAAGGGTGAGTGAGACCAGATCAGCTCCTGACCGGCGGCGGTAGCAACTGGCCCGGCGCCCAGCCGTCGGTAGATCGCGGCAGTCTGGGTCAGCGGACGCCCTGATGGCTGTCTGGGTCACGTGGCGCATCCTTCTGGGTGGCGTTTCCTTCGGAGGATGGTTGTGCACGGGCAGGGTGGTGTCAGTCGGGTGAGAGCTTCCGGGTGGCGCAGGATGGCTTTGGCGGCGTGGCAGCGACCTAGCGATCCTCAGATCTATGGTGATTTCGAGGTCGATGCTCGGAGGCTGTTGTCGTTCATCGAGACGGTGCGCGATTCCACGGGTGTGCATGTCACGGTGACGCACCTGGTCGGTAGGGCTGTGGCGGTCGCGCTCGCGGAGCATCCTGACCTGAACGTGCGCCTCGATCGTGGCCGGTTCGTGCTGCGCGATTCGGTGGATGTCTTCTTTGTGGTCGCGGTCGAGGGTGGTCGGGATCTCTCGGGGGTGAAGGTCGAGTACGCGGACCGGAAGTCGGCTGTGGAGATCGCAGAGGAGTTGTCGCGAAGGGCGGCGCGGATCCGTTCGGGTTCGGACGTCGAGTTTGGCAAGGGGAAGCAGATGCTGGACTCGACGCCGCTGCCGTTGCTTCGGATCGCTCTCGGTCTGGCTGCCTGGTTGACCGGGGACAAGAACGTCGATCTGCGGCGCTTCGGGTTGCCGCGTCAGGTGTTCGGTAGCGCGATGGTCAGCTCGGTCGCGATGTTCGGTGTCCGCCACGCCTACGGGCCGCTGTCGCCGTTCTACCGTGTTCCGCTGCTTGCTCTCGTGTCCGAGGTGGAGTCGAAGCCGGTCGTCGCGGAGGGCGGGGAGATCGTCGCCCGGCCTCTCTTGACCGTGACGGCGACGATCGATCATCGGTACTACGACGGTTCGCACGCGGCCAGGCTTGCACATGGCGTTCGCGCCCACCTCGAGGATCCGGAGGCGTTCGAGCCTGCACTCGAGACAACGGCCGCGGTCGCCAGGAAGGGATGAAGGCTCCGTGGGCGAGTCGAGACCCTGGCTGAGGTTCTACGGGAACGTCCCGGCGACGATCGACTACCCGCAGGTCACGCTTTACGAGGCGGTGATGAGGACCGTGCAGCGGACACCCGACGCGGTCGCCTTCGACTTCCTCGGCCGCACGGCCACCTATCGTGAGTTGGGCGAGACGATCGATCGCTGCGCCGACGCGCTCGCCTCACTCGGCCTCGGGGTCGGAGATCGGATCACGATCGCGACTCCGACGTGCCCGCAAGGAGTCATTGCGTTCTACGCTGCGACGAAGCTCGGCGCGGTGCCGTCGATGATCCACCCGCTGTCGACGGCGGACGAGATCGAGACGTATCTGAACATGAGCAACTCCCGCGTCGCGCTGACGCTCGACGCCCTCTACGAACGATTCGCCAGGCTCTCCGGGCGCACGCCGCTCGAGACGCTGATCCTTGCGCGCATCCAGGACTACCTGCCTGTGTTCAAGCGGGCCGGCTACTGGTGGACGCGCGCGCGGAAGGCGCCTGCCGTTCCGGCGGAGGCGCCAGTTCGCTGGTGGGCTGAGTTGATGGCCGAGCACCATCCACCGGTTCCGGAGGCGTCGGTCGACACGCGCGGTCCGGCGGCGATCCTGTACTCGGGCGGGACGACCGGGACGCCGAAGGGGATCGTCTTCTCACACCAGAACTTCGTCAGCGAGGGGCTGCAGGTCGCGACCTGGGTTGGCCTGAGCGAGCGTGACACCGTGCTTGCGGTGCTGCCGATCTTTCACGGCTTCGGTCTTAGCGCGCTCATCAACATCCCGCTCATGACCGGTGCGCGGGTGGTGATGGTGCCGTCCTTCAGCCCGAAGGTCGTGGCCGATCTGATCAGGACGAAGCGGCCGACCATCATGGCGGGCGTCCCGACGCTATACGAGGCGCTGTCGCGCGATCCCTCGCTCCAGCGGGCTGACCTGTCTTGCCTACGCGCCGCCTTCTGCGGCGCAGACACGCTGACACGCCGGGTGAAGGAGAGTTTCGAACGGCTCGTTCGCGAGCGCGGCGGCAACTTGACCTTGCTGGAAGGCTACGGGCTGACCGAGGCGGTGACCGCGGTCATGGGAACGCCGCTGCACCACTACCGGGACGGCAGCGTCGGCGTTCCGTTCCCGGACACGCTCGCCAAGATCTGCCGCCCCAGCACCGACCTTGAGCTGCCAACGGGAGAGGAGGGAGAGGTCTGCGTCTCAAGCCCGGCCGTGATGGTCGGCTACCTCGACGACCCCGAGGCGACCGGGAAGGCGCTCAAGGTGCACCGAGACGGCCGGTTGTGGCTGCACACCGACGACCTCGGGAAGATGGACGAAGACGGCTTCTTCTACTTCACGGCTCGCATCAAGCGGATGATCAAGTCGTCCGGCTTCAACGTCTACCCGGCCCAGGTCGAAGCCGTGCTCTGCCAGCACCCAGCCGTCGCGGCCGCCTGCGTCGTCGGCGTCCTCGACGAGGCCCAGGGCCAGCGCGTCAAGGCGTTCGTGGTCGTCGAGGACAGCTACCTGGCAATGCCCGAGCTTGCGGCCGAACTGATCGACTATTGCCGCGCCCGCCTGATCAAATGGTCGTGCCCGCGCGACGTCGAGTTTCGTCCCGACTTGCCTCAAACCCGTCTAGGCAAGGTCGACTACGTGGTGCTCGAGCGCGAGGCATCCTCGTCGATGGCAGAGCGCGTGGCGGCCCGATCGGTGAGGTGAGTGGGGATGTTCGCCCGCTCGCGTCCCCGCGGGTCGGTCGCACCGTTTGTCGTTTGGGCGTTGTTCGGTGTCGTCGCGGTCGAGATCTTCGTCACCTACTGGCGCCTGCCGGCGAGTGTGCTTTGGCGTGTGACGGGCAGCGGGCCGGTTGCCGGGGCGAGTCGTGTGCTGGTCTTCCTGGGTTATCCGGTCGCGCTCGCCGCGATCGCGATCCTGGTGCTTCTGCTCGACCGTCTGCAGGGCCGGTTCCTGCGCGTGCTCGCGCTCGTCGCGATCGGGCTGTGCGCTGTCGGGTTGGCCTTCGTCAGGGACTCCAACTGGGACGCCCGGCCGCTGAACGCCATCGGGGCCGTCGGCGTCACGATCGCCTTCCTGCTCACACTCGCGGCCAGATCTTCGCCGGGTCGTCCGGTCGAGGGTGGGTGGGATCGCGGGGATTGGGTTCGTCTTGCTCTGGCCGTGGTCCTGTTTGCCATGGCTGTGCCGTCGATGGCGGCCGACCTGGGCTTCTACCTCGACCGGGTGCCTTTGCTCGGCAGCCTCTACCAGACCGGGGCGATTCGGAGCGAGCCTGGTATCAGGGACCTGCACGTTGCCGTCCACCACGGACACCACGAGGGAATGGACGGCGTGCTGCTCGCCTGGAGCGCGCTGCTCCTCTGGCGCTGCATCCCGACAGTCGTCAACCGACGGCTGCGCGCACTGTTCCGCGCGGTCCTCGCCCTGCTGCTCTGCTACGGGGTCGCGGTCGCCTTCGGAGACTTCTGGCTGGAGCAAGTCGCAAAGCGCGGCTGGACAGACTGGACGGTCGGGATCGGCTTCCCAGCCCTGACCCCGGGCTGGGGAATCATCGTCGCAGCAGCAGCAGTGATCGGGATCATCTCCGCCCGACCGATCGGCGGCCGGGTGACACTCGCCGTGCTCGCCGTCGTCATCGCCGTGTTCGGGTTCATGGCGTCGGCGGCTAGTGGGGCGCGGCACACCGATCCGCTCGCAGACGTGCGAGGCGGCCGTGGGCCAGACATCAGCGCGGTCGAAGCCAGCCAGTCAGGGATGGTCCTCCGCTTCCAGGTCGAGTTCGCCAAGACGGCGCCGCTCGCGTTCTCAGCGCGTCGAGCGTTCACCGACATGCTGCTCGTGACGATCTCGACGCACGGCAAGCGCGACCCCAAGCAGTACGACTACCTCCTCGGCGTACACGCCGCGGTGCCGTCCCGCGTGATGCTCGTCCGCAGGTCAGGTGGGCGGCAGGCGGACGTCGCGCCAGCGATTGTCGCCGGACACACCCTGACGCTCTTGTTGGACAGCCGCCGCATCGGCGACCCGGAACGGATCATGTTCGCCGTCTTCGCCGGACGCGAGTACAACAACCGCGCCGGAGGCGGCGGAGACAGCGCGCCAAACCAGGGCTCATACGCGTTCGAGCTGCTCTCCACCCAGTGGAACAAGCCTCGGTAGATCCCGGCAGCCCGGGTCAGCGTGTGCTCGGATACCGAGTGGAGTGGGGTGCGAGAGGCTGTCTGCGCAGGCGTATGGCTTGGAGCTGTTGCTATGGGCGTGGTCATCCCTCCGAACGAGAAGTGGGCACCGGCGGACAAGCTTGGTCAGGCTCGTGAGTCGGTGGCGCCTGACCGGCTGAGGAGCGTCCGTGAGAGCGACCCCTTCGAGGAGAGGGAGCGCGAAGAGCGGACGAAGACGATGCTGTGGCTGCTCGTGGCGGCGATCCTCGGGTTCGTTACCTGGCTCGCGAGCGGGTTGGTCGCCGTCGCCGAGGGCGGCGGACTCTTCCCCTGCCAGGATGCGCATGGCACGGTTCCGGGAGGGTGGCCGATGTCGAACTGGCCGCCGGCGATAGCGGCGATCATCGGCGGCGTCCTGTGGGTGATCGGCGGGTTTGTGGCGCGTCACTCTGACCATAGGCGCCAGCTGATGGTCGGGTTCGTGGTCGTGTACGCCGCAGCGTCGGCCGTTCTGATCGTCGTCGCCCCTGCGATCTGGGGCGCCGCAGGCTGTGTGCCCGATAGCTGGTATCCATAAGCGGCGCGTCATCCTGTGGTCGGTAGATCACGGCAGTCGGGGTCAGTGGCTGCCCTGATGTCCATCGGGGCGCCTCGAGCGGATAGTTACGGGGAGGCGTAGAGCCGGGAAGAGGTGCGCGTGAGTGCCGGGAGGGCGAGCGTAGAGGTTCGCGTCGGTGGCGGGCCGGTGCAGGAGACGAGGGACAGGCCCGGCTGGCTCCTGGTTGGGGCGGTCTGCGCTGTGCTGGTTACCGCACTACCGTCCCTGGTCGGCAGGTGGCTGGACATCTCGATCTTTCAGGACTGGGGGGTGCTCGCGGCCTACCTGGGGATCAGTTGGCTGCTTCCCGGTGGGCTCGTCGGGCTGGCCGTGTTCTCCTTGGCTGGAAGACGGAACGTGAGGCATCGCCTCGCTCTTGCCGTCACCGTTGGGGTTGCGGTCGGCTTTGCTCTGCTGCTGCTCAGCGTTGCCTTGTGGTCGTCGCCTTCATGAGCGGCGAACACCAGACGACGTCGATGCCCTGCACGTCGGGGGCTTCCGGCGGCGCTCGAGCCAGCGTAAAAGCCCCTGTTTAACCCGTTCACGCGTGTGACGAGCCGCGGGCACCCTCCCCCTTCTGCCTGCCTGCGCCGCAGGCAGGTCGGTGGCTCCTCGCCGGGGTGCTCCCAGCCCTCGACGACGCCCTCGTCGAGCGTGATCCGCGAGCCCCTGGATCACCTCGAGCACGTACCTCGGGCGGCTCGGCCAGCGGTCGTCCACGAGTACGCCGGACACGCGCCCCTGCGGGCTCCCGACCCACCTGATCGCGGCCCTCGAGCCGACCGGGTGCGACCCCGGGTCGCCCCGGCGGCTAGTTCGAGCAGCCGGTGACGAGTTCGACCTTGAGCACCGAGAAGTACGGCGCCCGCCCCGGCTCGTCCCCGACGATCCCGGCGAGATCACGCTCCGCGTCGTCGCGGCGCAGGTAGACGTCGACCGCGTCGCCGAGCGGGTGGCCGGGTCGTCGCGTGCGTCGACGAGCGCGTAGACGATCACGGTTGGGAGTAGAGCAGAGCCGGGCGTCAGGGTTCTCCCGCAACGGGGCTGTGGCGGAACGCGGATGTCCGACGGCCGTTCCGGCCTTATCGTCGATCGACGATGAGCGATCAGCACTGGACCCACCTACGGATTTTCGCCGAAGGAGGCTCGGAATGAACTGCCACGAGTGCGCGCTTCAGGGCGAGGAGATTCCGGCCGTAGGCACGTGCCGTCAGTGCGGTGTCGGCCTCTGCTTCGTCCACCTTCGCGCCGCCGCCTCGTACCGGGTGGGCGGCACTCTCTACGGCTGCCCTCACGACCCGTCGGCAACCCCTCTCCCTGCCCACGGTCCCGAGGTGAACGGCCGACGCCGGGCGTCGGTGCTGGTGTGATCACCGTCACCGCCGAGGTTCAGGTGCCTGCGACCGCTCTGGACGGGGAGTTGGCGGTGCTCGCGAAGGCGCTTGGGCACCCGGCCCGGGTACGGATCCTTCGCCTCTTGCTCGCGCGGGACGTCTGCTCCTGCGGCGAGATCGTCGAGGAGCTGCCACTTGCCCAGGCGACCGTCTCCCAGCATCTGAAGGTACTGAAGGAAGCCGGGCTGATCGAAGGCGAGATCGAGGGACCGCGCGTCTCCTACTGCGCGAGCCGCGAACGGTTGGCGAAGCTAGACCGGCTTGTCGGCGGCCTCGTCGAGAACGCGGCTGCGCTCAAGGACGACGAAGCCCGTGGCTGTCGCTGAACGACCCCGTCGCGAGGCCGTTCCCGCCTGTCCGACGCCAGCCCCGACCGGCGCCGTACAGCTCTCGACCCTTGACCGCTTCCTGCCGTTGTGGATCGCGCTCGCGATGGGGGTCGGCCTCGGACTCGGCTCGCTCGTCCCGAGCCTGAACGACGGGCTCAACAAGCTCCAGGTCGGAACGGTCAGCCTGCCGATCGCCGCCGGGCTGCTGCTGATGATGTACCCGGTGCTGGCGAAGGTTCGCTACGAGGACCTCGGCCACATGAGCCACGACGGCGTCAGCAACCGGCGCTTCTTCGGCGTCTCGCTGTTCCTCTCCTGGGTCGTCGGGCCGGCGCTGATGTTCACGCTCGCCTGGCTGCTCCTGCCCGACCAGCCGGCCTACCGGACGGGCGTGATCATCGTCGGTCTGGCCCGCTGCATCGCCATGGTGCTGATCTGGAACGACATCGCCCTGGGAGACCGCGACCGCACCGCCGTGCTCGTCGTCTTCAACGCGCTCTTCCAGGTCGTCGCCTACTCGTTCCTCGGCTACTTCTACCTGACCATCCTCCCGGGCTGGCTGGGCCTCGACACACAAGGGTTCGAGGTCGGCATATGGCAGGTCGCGAAGACGGTGCTGATCTTCCTCGGCATCCCGCTCGCCGCCGGGTACCTCACCCGCAGGATCGGCATCCGACGCCGCGGACGCGACTGGTACGAGCGGCAGTTCATCCCGCGGATCGCCCCGATCACCCTCTACGGCCTGCTGTTCACGATCGTGCTCCTGTTCGCGATCCAGGGCGACCAGATCACCTCCCAGCCGCAGGAAGTCGCCATGATCGCACTCCCCCTGCTCGCCTACTTCGCGCTCATGTGGGTCGCCGGCTTCGCGGCCGGCTGGCTGATGCGCTTCCCCTACCCGCAGACCGCCAGCCTCTCCTTCACCGTCGCCTCGAACGACTTCGAACTCGCGATCGCCGTCTCGGTCGGCGTCTTCGGCGCCACCTCCGGGCAGGCGCTCGCCGGTGTGGTCGGCCCGCTGATCGAGGTCCCGGTCCTCGTCGGACTCGTCTACGTCGCGCTCTGGCTCCGCACACGACTCCGATGGTCCCCCGTCCACGGCCAGGCACAGCAGAACACGCTCCGCGCTTGAGCCGCCGGTCTACCTCGACCCGCCGCCGACGCGGGTCAGCGCGCTCTCCTCCACCGCCATCGGCTAGGGATGATCGCGGCGCGGGAGGCGTACTCGACGAAGCCGCACCCTGACGGGCCAGAAGGTCGCTAGCCCTCGAGGCGACCGGGCGGCGCAACTCCCTCGCCGCTCGCGCCCGGCGCCGCAGGGGCCACCGTGCTGCCATCGTTGATCCGAGTGCTAGGAGACTTTGGCGAACGGCCGGGTCGCTGTGCCGCGTCGCCTGTTTCGCAAGCAAGGCCCGCGTCCAGCACAAACGCGCAAACAAGGCCCGCCTCTCTCCGGGCTTGTTTGCGAAACGGCTCAGATTTGTCGCAAACGCACCTGACCCCGGGGCGGCCAGGGTCAGGCGGTATTTCTGGGATAAGGGACCCGCACCACCAGAAGCGGCCCTCACTGCTGAGGCGGTACGGGTGTGCTGTGCAAAGGAAAGTGTCGGCTTGGCGATGCGGGTAGCCATCAGTAGCTTTCCGTGACGCTGCTTCGGCTCGATACGTGGATCCCGTAGGGAGTCCCACGCCCGACCATGGCGGGAGGAGCAGGCGACTCCGCACTCGCGACACGCGAGGCAGTCTGACCGCATAACGCGGCACGCCTAATGGACGTTCAACGACCTTCCATCGAGCATCCATTGCGCATCAACCCGCCCAGGCCAAGTGATCGACCCCACGTGCTCGGGCTCCGCCGCGATGATTCTCGAGAAGCGACGCAGTCTCCTCTGGTGAAAACCTAGGAAAGGAGTTCGATGAGTACTGACCCGGTTCGGCGGGCCAACCTCGCCGAGATCGCGTGCGACCCGCGTCCACAGCTGCCTGACAGTTTCCGGCGGAACAGCACCGGAGTAGGGAGGATGTTCGGCGCCACCCGTACCGGGCTCAGCGTCTATGAGCTACCTCCCGGCCAGGCTGTCGGCCCCTACCACTACGAAAATCCTGACGAGGAGTGGCTCCTGGTCGTCTCAGGCACGCCAACCCTGCGGCATCCGGGCGGAGAAGACCAGCTCGAACCATGGGACATCGTCTTTTTCCCCGCCGGTCCCGCCGGAGCACACCTCGTGCGAAACAACAGCGGCTCAACCGCCCGCGTCGCGATGTTTTCCTCCAAAGCAGCGGCCGTCGGTGCGGTCGTCTACCCGGACAGCGACATGGTCTGGGTCTGGACAGACGACGACTCAGTTGACCTCATCGTCAAACGAAGCAGCGCCGAGGACGACATCGCGCCATGGACCACCGGAGAAGGCGAAGCCGAGACGTAAGCGCTCACCTGGGCGAGCGTCGTGCGGCCCGGCCGACGAGGAAACCAGTCCACCTGCGTCGCTGACTCTCGATGACGCGCAGTTGGCGCTCGCCTGTCTGCGAAACCTTCAGGCCGACGACGTCGATCCGATCCGATCCGGGAGACGCTTCGCGCGCCGGTCAAGCGGAGACATCGCTTGCGCGGGCAGTGAGCGGGCGGCTCGTCGTCCGAACCGCCCGCGCTTGTGGCCGCTGGCGCCCAGGTCAGCCCGGGTCTTACCTAGTTCGTGGCGCGCCAGCCGAACAAGAGGTCGTATCCGGGGATAGCGCCGTTCGAGGCGTTCATGGTCACTTGGATCGAGAGGGTGCTATCTGCCGGTACCGAGACCGTCCCAACACTCGAGCAGAAGTGGAAGCCGATCGAGCAGACAAACGTTGGGGTTCCGTTCACGACCAGGGAGACTGAGATCGAATCGAGCGACGGTATGTCCCCGCCGGTCTTTTCCACGTAGAAGTCTTGAGCCGTGAACGCGGCGTTCGGCGAGGCGGTCTCAACTGCTGCCTCCGTGCCGCTACTGGTCGAGACCCCGCTTGCGGCCCCCCAGGCACTCTGGAGACCCGAGGACGTCGCCGGAATTGCGGTGATCCTGCCTGTGAAGGCGCTCGGCCCACTCGCCCCGGTCGGGCCTGCCCCACCGGTAGCGCCCTTCGCCCCGTCGCCCTCCAGTCGCCCTTCGCCCCGGTCGAACCCTTCGCCCCGGTAGCGCCCTTCGGCCCGGTCGGCCCCGGAGCCCCGGTTGGCCCGCGGGTGCCCGTGACGCCGTTGGCGTTCCAGCTCACCGCCGCCTCCCAGGACGCGCAGTTCCCGTTCGGCTTCGCGGTGTCGATCACGCGTAACGCACCTGTCGGGTTGCCGTGCGCGAGCTGGGTGTTGTAACAGCCGTGGATCACGCCGGACGCGTCCGGGATGCTCGCCTGCACGGCCGTCGCGATCCCGAATACCGCCGCGCCCGCAGCGAGCGCCAAGACAAGTCGCCCGCCTCGGCCAAGTGTTCGAAAGCGATACATGCACACTCCTCTCTGCCTGCCGCGCCAGGTTCGCCTGACGCCCCCAGTCTCCTACCGTGGGCGGCTGACGTCAAAGAGCAGGGCTAGCGGTTCTCGAGCGCCCGCCACACGGCCTGCACCCCGGCGTCGTCGGGCAGGGCGGCGAGCAGTTCGAGGAACTGCCAGTCAGGCCCGAGCCATGAACGGCGGGGATGCTCGCGCGGCGGCCCGAGCAACTTCACTTCGTCCACGCCGAGCTGGACGCAGACGTAGTCGCGGGTGCCGGCTTTGCCGAAGCTGGCGCCTACACGGTCGAGCTCGGCGAAGACGGGTGAGCGGTCGTCGTGCTTGGCCATTCCAAGCGGCAGCGGCATTTCCGAAAGAGCTTGGTTACCGGCTAGTTCAGCAGGTCGAGTGTCGTATCGATTACGCGGAGGTAGTCCGGGAATGAGAACTCCGGTGCCTGCGCGAGAGCGGCGTCCGGGAAGTGGCCTTCGTAGAGGGGGAACCAGACGTCGGGCGGTGAGGGGTTGAGCACGATCGTCGTCAGTCCGGCGGCCTCGTACTCGGCGATCCGGGCACGCACGCGGTCAGGTGAGCCCGCGATTTGACAGAGCCGTGGAGGAGCCGCTCCACCCCCGCCTGGATATCCCTCACTGACAACTCTCCGTCAGCCTCTTCCAGCACTCTGAGGATGGCACGACTTACAGTGCCGTACTCGCAGCGCCCGTCGGACCAACCGAGCGTTGTCGCCACCCCTGGTAGCTCTTGGCCCTCGTCGAGAGCCGTGAGAGAATGAGGGAAGAGATCTGAGGGGGAGTCGGAGAGGTTTGAGAACTGTCCTCTCAGGCCCACCACAGCGTTCAGGTACGAATTCCAACCTTCGGGTGGCGCCGCTGGAGCGTGACGGGGTGCAGCCCGTCACGCCGGCCGCGTATCAAGAGCCCTGTTCCGGTCCTGGCGGCTGCTCGAGCCTGATTTCGAGCCAGGCTGCGGCGGCGATTCGCGTCGCCGCAGCCGGCGAGGGACGAAAGCGAATGATCGTGCGCATCTTGGTCTCCTTTCGGTTCAGTCGTCGGTCAGGAAGTTCGGACCGAGAACGAGCGGGTTGCCTTCGCGCCCTTGTAGGTCTCCGAGATGGAGCCGGCGAGCTGGGCTCCCGCGGCGGAACGCGGCAGGCTCCAGGTGCAGCTCGCGTTGCCGTTACCTGCGACTCCTTTACGCGACACCGGCAGGGTCTTGCCGTTCAGCTTCGCCGTGCACGCGAGCGCCCCCCTGACTCGCTTGCCGGAGCTCTTGACGAGCATCGAGACCGTGAACGACCCGCCGGCGTGCGCACGGCCGATCGTGTACGAGGTCACGGTCAGCTTGGGCGGCGCCGTCGGCGCGGTGACGGTGATCGTCTTCGACGTGCCGCCCGCGGCGCCCGAGTCGTCCGTCGCAGTCAAGGTCGCCGTGTAGGTGCCCGCCGTCGCGTAGGTGTGCGTGGCGGTGGGCCCGAGGGCCTTCGCGCCGTCGCCGAAGTCCCACGCGTAGACGGAGAGTCGCCCGTCCGGGTCCGTCGACGCCGAGCCGTCGAAGCTCACGGCCAGCGGCGCGCGGCCGCTCGTCGTCGACACGGTGAACGACGCCACCGGGGGTTTGTTCACGATCTCGCGGAGGCGGTTGTTGCCGGAATCGGAGAAGTAGACGTTGCCCCGCTGGTCGACGGCGATGAAGTAGGGGCTGGAGAGGAGAGCGGACGAGGCCGGCCCCCCGTCGCCCGACGAACCCTTCGTCGCGCCTCCGGCGATCGTCGTGATCGTGCCGCCCGCGGTCACCTTGCGGATCCGGTGGTTGAACGTGTCGGCGATGTACAGGTTCCCCTGCGCGTCGACCGCGACGCCGTAAGAAGAGACGGAGAGCTGCGCCGAGGTCGCCGCGCCGCCGTCGCCCGAGAATCCCAGCGTCCCGTTGCCGGCGACCGTGGTGATCGTGCCGTCGGTCGTCACCTTGCGGATCCGCCCGTTGGCGCTGTCGGCGATGTACAGGTTTCCCTGCGCGTCGACGGCCACGTCGTATGGATAAGCGAGCTGCGCGGCGGCGGCCTGCCCGCCGTCACCGGAGAAGCCGACCGTGCCGGTGCCGGCCACGGTCGTGATCGTGCCGCCCGCGGTCACCTTGCGGATCCGGTGGTTGAACGCGTCGGCGATGTACAGGTTCCCCTGCGCGTCGACGCTGAGCGCTTGCGGGTAGTCGAGCTGCGCCGCCGTCGCCTGCCCGCCGTCACCCGAGAACCCGAGCGCGCCCGTCCCCGCGACCGTGCGGACGATCCCGTTGCTCACCTCGCGCACGCGGTTCGCATCCGAGACGTACAGGTCGCCCTGCGCGTCGACCGCGACGCCGGCCGGGCAATCGAACTGCGCCGACGTCGCCTGACCACCGTCACCCGAGTACCCCTTCACACCCGACCCCGCCACCGTCCGGATCAGGCCGTTGCTCACCTCGCGGACCGTGCTGTTCTTGCAGTCGGCCACGTACACGTTCCCCTGCCCGTCGACGGCCACCCCCAACGGCAGGTTCAGCTGTGCGGACGTCGCCTGGCCGCCGTCACCGACGGCTCCCGCCGTCCCGTTCCCCGCGATGGTCAAGATCGTGTTGCTTCCCGACACGGCCAGCGCGCCCGGGACGGCGGCAACCGTCGCCACCAGGCTTGCGAGCGCTGCGGCGGCCACGACGAGCGGGGCGATGCGGATGAGTCGAGTCACGTCGTTTCCTCCCTCCAGAGAATGGATCCGCTCAGGCGACCCGTACCGAGAACGAGCGGCTGACCTTCGCGCCCCTGGACGTCTCCGAGATCGAGCCGGTGAGACGCCCGCCTCTCGACGACCTGGGCAGGTTCCAGGTGCAGCTCGCCCTCCCGTTCGACGACGTCGAACGATGCGAGGCGCCGAGCGCGTTGCCGTTCAATCTCGCCCCGCACGACAGCGACCCCGCGACGCCCTTGCCGGCGCGCTTGACTGTGAACGCCACGGTGAACGGCTTTCCGGCCTGCGCCCTGCCGACGGCGAACCCGCTTGCCGCCAGCGTCGGGGCCTTCACCGTGAGGGTTCGCGTCATGCCGGCCATTGCACCGCCGTCGTCGGTCACCGTCAGCTCGACCCTGTACGACCCGGCTCTGGTGTACGTGTGGCTCGTCTTCGGCGCCCCCGCGGTCGCGCCGTCGCCGAAGTCCCAGACGACCTTCGCGACCTGGCCGTCCGGGTCCGACGAGGCCGAGGCGTCGAAAGCGACGGTCAGCGCTGCGCCGCCCGCCGGTGAGGCGGTGAACGACGCCGTCGGAGGCTTGTTGACGATCTCCCGGATCCGGTGGTTGTGGTTGTCAGCGACGAAGACGTCGCCGCGCCGGTCGACCGCGACGTCAGATGGTCCGCCGAGCTGGGCCGACGTCGCCTGACCTCCGTCGCCCGAGAATCCCGCGGTGCCCGTCCCGGCGACCGTCGTGAGCTCCCCGCCGCTCAGCTTGCGGACGACGTTCCTGATGAAATCCGCGATGTAGAGGTTGCCCTGAGGGTCGACGGCGACCCCCGACGGTTCGCTATCGCTCGCCGCGGCAACCGTCGTAATCACCCCGCCGCTCACCTTCCGGATGCGGCCGTCGTGTTCGTCGGCGATGTACAGGTTGCCCTCGGCGTCCACGGCGACGTCGTACGGGCCCCCGAGTTGTGCGCTCGTGGCCGGCCCTCCGTCTCCGCCGAAAGCGTCGATGCCGTCGCCCGCGACCGTCGTGATCGTCCCTCCGGTGATCTTCCGGACACGGTTGTTCCCAGTGTCCGCGACGTACAGGTTGTCGTCCGCGTCGACCGCGAGACCCAAGGGGCCGATGAATTCGGCCGACGTGGCCGCAATGTCGTCGCCGTTGAACCCGGCCTTGCCGTTTCCCGCGATCGTCGAAATCGTCCCGTCCTTGACCTCGCGGATTCGCTGGTTGCGGGTGTCGGAGATATAGAGCGTTCCCTGGGCGTCGACGGCGACGCCTCCCGGAGCGGCCAGCTGAGCCTGGACGGCCGGGCCGCCGTCTCCGCTGAAGCCGCGCTCCCCGGTGCCGGCCACCGTCGTCAGGACCCCGTTGCTCAGCTTCCGCACGGTGTTGTCGTCGAAGTCGGCGATGTACAGGTCACCGTCGGGACCGACCGCCACCGCGGCCGGTTCGTCGATCGACGCCAGGGTGGCCTGTCCCCCGTCGCCCGTGTGGCCGGCGGTCCCGTTGCCGACGACGGTCACGATCGTGTCGGTTCCGGATACGCCCAGCGCGCCCGGGACGGCGACCGCCACCGCCGTCGCGAGCGACGCGGCAGCCACCGCGAGCGAGAAGGAGATCCGGGTGAGGCGTGTCATCGTCTTCCTTTCTTGTCGAATGCCGAGGAGTGCCTGCCGGCGGACGTCTCGCTCTCGGCCATGAAGAGCACGCCGAGGTGGTGATCAATCAGCTCGCCGGTGTCCGAGAGCAGGAAGTTGGAGACGATCCGGCCCGTCGCCCCGGCGAACGTTCCTGCGCCCCCGTCGACCTTCCACGTGGAAGCTCCGTGGCTCAGGCCCGGCCGTTCGGAAGCGGACAAGTTGCCTTCACCGACCGTGCGGAAGCGGAGCGCGTTGCCGTTGCCGAAGCTGATCGTCCCGACCTCTTCGAAGCGTTCGTGGTCGAGGAAGGTGAGACGGCACTCGAGATGCGCCTCGTCGCCCTCGCTCGGCTCGAGTCGCCCGTGCACGCCGTCGGAGCGCACCTGGGTGACGAGCGCCGAGCTCGACGCCGTCGCTCGCGCGGTCAGCACACCGGGAGACAGCCGGGTCGAGCGGCCGCGGAACTCCATCGAGAAGGCAAGGTGGTGCATGGCGCCGAGTGTGCTCCGCGGCCGCGTCCAGCGCAATCGGGTATTTCCCTAGTCGCGCCGCTGAAGTACGTTCGGGACGTGCTCGTCGGACGGCAAGAGGAGCTTGGGCGCATCATCGCGCCTCTCGACGAGGCGCGGCGCGGGCGCAGTGGAACGCTGGTCGTCGTCGGGATCCGGGACTGGGCAAGACCGCGCTGCTGGCGGAGGGCCGCATCCAGGCACAGGACATGCGCGTCCTGTCGGCAACGGGCGTCGAGTCTCAACGGAAACTGGCGATGGGTTCTGCAACCGGTCGACCGGGCGAAGTACAAGAAGGGAACGCGTCCCAGCACGGGTTGACGCAAGGATCATCTGCGTACTCGGGCACTTGCCGATCGGGCGCATCGGCTTGTGGGAGACACTCGATGTCGTCGAGGAGCGCCTCAGGCCGACCGAAGCGGTCCGCGAACTGGTCGCAAAGCTGACGCGTACTCACGCCGATACCTGGCTGGCCGAACTTCGCGAGGACGCCGCCGCCGGTCGACTCGTCGCCGGCGTTTGTGGCTTCGTGGTGAGCGGCAACAGGCCTTAACCCGGCTGGCTTGATTCACTAACCCCGGCAGCCCCTCGAGCCGGTCACCACGAACACCTGTTCGTTACCCTGTTGCATGACGTCGCAGGGCACTTCTCACGACGCCGCCCATACAAGCTTCAGACGCTCGCTCGAGACTCGCAGTGTCATGCAGGCGGAGTTGGCGATGCGGAAATGGGCCGTGTCGGCTTGTTGGACGCGCTCGACTACTGCGCGCTGCTTGCGGTCGAGCGGTCGGACCGATTCGAGCCAGCGGCGGTCCGGTGGCTGAGCGTGCTGCTGTCGGAGTGCGGGTCGTTGACGCTCGACGATGTGCAGTTGGCGCTCGCGTGTCTGCAGAGCCTTCCCGCCGGAGACATCGACCCTGTACGGGAGACGCTACGCGCGATGGTCAAGCGGAGCCATCGCCTGCGCGGGCAGAGGGCGGAGCTTCTCAGCGGTATTCTTCCGCGCCAGAGACGCTTCCTTTCACCGCTTCGTCCGATCAGCAGCTGTTGCGCCTGCAGAGGTCCCGTCTCTAGCGGGAACGGCTGATCAGAACGGAGTGGGCAGGCAGGCATGGCTACCCCCTACGCAGTACCGGTCGCCGCGGACATCGGCGCCGCGCGTGACCCGCCGAGGCTGTCGGTGCTGCGTGCCGTCGCAGTGGCTGGTCTCGCGACGGCAGCAGGCTCGATCGCTCTCGGGCTGACGAACGACGGCGTGAGCAACGTCCAGGTCGCGCTGCTGGAGTGGATCAGCCTCCCGTACATCGCGGCGGGTCTCGTTGCGTGGTGGCGCCGGCCCGCCAGCCGCCTGGGCGTGCTGATGGTGGCCGGCGGCTTCGCCACCGGTCTTTCGGCGCTGGCCTTCGCCCGCTACGCCGGTCCGCACACGTTCGGGATGATCTTCGACGTCTTGCCGGTCGTGCTCTTCCTGCACGTCTATCTGGCCTTTCCGGACGGGCGCTTGAAATCTGACCTCGAACGGGGGCTGGTGGCTGCCGGATGGGTGGCGGCGATCGGTCTTCAGCTCGTCAAAGATGTCGCTGGGCGGCGTCGGACCCCAGAACCTGCTCGAGATCTCGAAGGAGCCGGACACCGCCCATACGGTCGAGCAGATCCAATTGCTGTGGATCAGCGTGACGTGCGTGGCTGGCCTGGGCCTTCTGGCCGCCCGGCGGCGACATACCGGCCGGCCGCTTCGCCGGCCGGTCGCGCTGCTGATCGAGTCGTTCGCGCTCGGCCTTGTGATGATCGCCGTCCTGTTCGTGTTCGGCGCATTCCAAGGCCCCGCATTCCAGGAGATCCAGCGAGCCACCCTGATCGTGATCGGGATCTCTCCGTTCGCCTTCTTGATCGGACTCCTCGACGCGCGTCTTGCCCGGTCATCGGTGGGAGGCCTGTTCGTCGAGCTGCGTGCGAACCCGTCGCCGGGAGGCCTCCGGGACGCCCTGGCGCGAGCCTTGCGCGATCCCTCCGTCACGCTCGCTTACTGGCTGCCCGAGTTCGAGACCTGGGCGGATCTCGATGGCAGGCGGCGTGGAGCTGCCCGAGGAGGGGAGCGGCAGGGCGACGACGCTGATCGAACGTGACGGCGCGCAGCATGGCCGTGCTTCTGCACGACCCGGAGCTGCTGGACGAGCCCGAGCTGCTCGCCGCGGTTGGTGCGGCGGCCGGAATCGCGCTCGAGAACGGTCGCCTGCAGGCCGAGCAGCAAGCGCATCTGCGAAGAGCTGAAGGGATCTCGCGCGCGCGTGTGCTCGAGGCCGGGCCAGCATGAGCGGCAGCGACTGGAGCGTAACCTCCACGACGGTGCCCAGCAGCGGCTGATCGCGCTCTCACTCGAGCTGAGCCTGCTCGAGAAGCAAGTCGACGGACGATCCCGCGGCGGCCACGCGTCTCGAGGAGGCGCGCCGTGAGATCGCGGTTTCGCTCGACGAGCTTCGCGCGGTGGCGCGTGGCTTCCACCCGGCCGTCCTGAGCGGGCATGGTCTCGAGGTCGCTTTCCAGTCGATCGCGGCGCAGTCGCTCGGTCGCCTGTGCGGCTTGACGGTGGAGCTCGACGGATCGCCTCCCCGAGCAGATCGAGGTGGCCGCGTACTACGTCGTCTCGGAGAGCCTCGCCAACATCGGCAAGCATGCGCAGGCGACGTCCGTGACCGTCGACGTCTGTCGCGCGGACGGGTGTCGTCGTCGTCGAGATCGTCGACGACGGCGTCGGCGGCGCCGACACCGAGCGTGGCTCGGGTCTGCGCGGGCTGGCCGACCGTGTCGAGGCGCATCGGCGGCCGGCTGCGCGTCTGGAGCCCCGTCGGTGGCGGGACACGTCTTCGTGCGGAGATGCCGTGCGGGTAGCGATCGCCGAGGACAGCGTTCTGCTGCGCGAGGGACTCGCACGGCTGCTTGAGCGAGGCGGGGTTCGAGGTCGTCGCGTCAGTGCAGCACGCGCCGACGATCTGCTCCTGAAGGTGCGCAGCTACGCGCCTCGACGTCGCGATCGTCGACATCCGTCTGCCGCCGACCCACAACGACGAGGGGCTGCACGCCGCGCTCGAGATCCGCTCGCGACATCCGTCGGTCAGCGTGCTCGTCCTTTCGCAGTACGTCGAACTCGGCCTTGCCCTGAAGCTGCTCGCCGACTCGGCCGAAGGTGTCGGCTACCTGCTTGAAGGACCGGATCAGCGACGTGGACGAGTTCGTCGCTGCCGTTCGCCGCGTCGCCGAGCGGCGGGTCGGCGCTCGACCCGATCATCGTCTCGACCCTGCTCTCGCGGCAGCGGCCGGACGATCCGCTCGCGAGAGCTGACTGCGCGCGAGCGCGAGGTTCTCGAGCTGATGGCTTCGGGCAGCTCGAATCAGGGGATCGCCGACAAGCTCGTGATCACGCTGCGCGCGGTCGAGAAGTACGTCTCCAGCATCTTCGGGAAGCTCGGACTGCCGTCGACCGGGAGCGAGTCCGCGGCGCGTTCTGGCGGTGCTGATGTTCCTGCGCTCCTGACGCGCGACGCGCCCTGCGGAGACACCAGAAAACCGCCTCCTCGAACGGCCTGTTCCCCGGCTTTCTTCGTGCTCCGCGTCGCTGCGAGGTTGCGTCGGTCCCCGCAGCCACAGGAGGAGCAGTCATGAAGACGCGCATCATCCAGAACGAGCCCGGAGCAGCCCGCGAACGAGCACGGCAGACCGTCGAGACGACGGTTGGCAGTGTCCCGACGCTCCAGGAATCTGGCGGCCCGGATGGGTCGTTGGAGCGCGAGCCATAAGAAGACCGCGATCTTCGGCTGGCTCGCGTTCGTTGCCGTCGCGATCATGATCGGCAACGCCGTCGGCACGAAGAAGCTCGACCAGAAGAAGTCTGGCAGCGGCGAGTCCGGTCACGTCAACGCGCGTGCTGGCCGACGAGTTCAAGCAGGCTCAGGGCGATCCCGTTCTGATCCAGAGCACGAGCCGAACCGTCGACGACCCGGTCTTCCGGGCCGCGGTCGCCGACGTCACCGCGCACCGTCGCGCGATCTGAGCCAGGTGAAGCAGGTTCGCATCACCGTTCGTGCCGGCCGTGAGGATCGGATCTCGAAGGATCGTCATTCGGCGCTCGTGACCGTTCGAGCTGCGCACCGACCGACGCCGCGAAGGCGCAAGACGCTCGACGCACCCGTGGAGAAGGCGATGATCGCCGCCGCCGCCACGGCATCCCGGGATTCGCGATCGAGGAGTTCGGTGTCAACGCCGAGAAGCAGATCGACCGTGCCGTCGTGAGCGACTTCAAGAAGGCCGGCGTGTTCTCGGTGCCGGTGACGCTCGTCGATCCTCGTCATCGCGTTCGGCGCCTTGATCGCCGCCGGCCTGCCGCTGCTGCTCGCGCTCACCGCGGTGCTCGCCACGATGGGCCTGCTCGCGATTCCCGAGCCACCTGATTCCGCTCGACCCGGACATCGGCGTGATCGTGCTCCTGATCGGGCTCGCCGTCGGCGTCGACTACTCGCTCTTCTACCTGAAGCGCGAGCGCGAGGAGCGCGCCGCGGGCGCGGTCCGAGCGGCGCGCTCGAGGCTGCGGCGGCCACCTCCGGCCGCGCCGTGCTCGTCTCCGGCCTGACCGTGATGGTGGCGATGGCCGGGATGATGTTCACCGGCGACAAGACGTTCATGAGCTTCGGCGTCGCGACGATGATCGTCGTCGCCGTCGCGGTCCTCGGCTCGCTCACCGTCCTGCCGGCGCCTGCTCGTCGCGCTCGGTGACCAGCGTCGACAGGTTGCGCGTGCCGTTCGTGCACCGGCTGCGCCGCTCGGATCGTGGCGAGATCGTGTGTGGAGCGCGATCCTCGATCGCGTCCTGCGCCGCCCGCTCGTCTCGATCGCTCGTCGCCGGCGGGCTCTTGCTCGCGCTCGCCGCACCGGCGCTGCACCTGCACATCGTCGGAGCCCGGCATCGACACGTACCCCGCAGAACCTCTCGTCGATCCAGACGTACAACAAGCTGCAGGAAGGCGTTTCCCGGCGAGCCGAACTCCGCCCAGGTGCTCGTCAAGACCGACGACGCCCATAACCCGGCGGTCAAGAGAGCGATTGCCGACCTGAGCGCGCAGAGCGATCGCGACTGGGCAGTTCGCCACCCCGACCGTCGTCGACATATTCGAACGACGGCACGATCGCGCTCGTCTCGATCGCGATGCACGGCGAGCGGCGTCGACGCCACGTCGCTCGACGGCGTTGCTCGAGCGCTGCGCCGAGCGGTCGTTCCCGCGACTGTCGGCAGGATCGACGGTGCCGACGTTGGCGTCACCGGCACTACCGCGAGCGCACAAGGACTCGAACGACCAGATGACGCACGCTGCGCCGTTCGTGTTCGCGTTCGTGCTCGCGTTCGCATTCTTGCTGATGCTGCTGACGTTCCGTTCGGTCGTGATCGCGACCAAGGCCGTCGCTGCTCAACCTGCTCTCGGTCGCCGCGGCGTACGGCGCCCTCGCGCTCGTGTTCCAGGACGGCTGGCGACAACCGGGCAGGTTCCGCTCTCGAGCAGCGGCGACGCGGAGATCGACGCCGACGCCGACGCTGCCCACGTCCTGTCTCGCACCGATCGTGGTCGTGAATCCGAACGGGAACACGGCCGCCTACATCGCGATCACCGGCTGGAAGAGCTGACGGCTGGCAGGCGACGGCCGGGCGCGGGCTGACACACCCGCGCCCGGCGCCCGTGCTCCGGATTCGTCCGGGCCGGACACGCCCTCAGGCTTGACGCCGCCAGCCTCGGAAGGCCGCGCGTCCAATCCGAACCGCTCGTCTCGGGTACACCACTCATCCGGTTCCCGAGTCGAGGGAGGTCTCGACGTGTCGAAGAAGCTGCTTGTTGCGAGTGTTGCGGCGGTTGCCGCCGTCGCGTTCGCGGTTGCGGCGTACGCGGCCGGTGGTGAGCCGACCACGGGGCCTGCAGGCACGACCACGGTGACGTCGTGGCAGGGCTACTACGACGAACACAAGGACACTATCTCAGCACCGACATCTCCTCGAAGGCGCAGGCGAGGTCGATGCACATCAACTACTCGGCCAGCATCGGCAAGGTCAAGAACCTGCCGGAGAGGTCAAGCTCTGGACACCCGGCGGGCGAGTCGTCTACTCCGATGACAAGCGGCTGATCGGCGCCCAGTATCCTTGCTGCAGTCCGTGCCACCCGGACGTGACCCACACGAGACGCCCGACGATCGTTTGGGCCACCGCGCGTGGTTTCGCGGCGCCGCATTTCGCGCTCGTCGGGCCGTCTTCGCAATTGAGTGACGCTCCGGAGGTGACGGGAACCGCTCGAAGACGCAGCGGGAACTCGACCTTCATTTGCGGCTTTCCGTGCCGTCTGAGCGAACCTCAGGAGTCGGGAACCAGGTGGTCTGGGGCTACGAGGAGACTTCGACGAAACGCGGCAGGAACCGTCGTCGGTACGGTCTCGGCTTGGCAACTCGCCCAGTGGTAGAGATTCGCGACTTCGAGCAGGCTGACCTCGACACCCTACGTCTCGTGATTCGCTACGCAACGGGCACCCTCCATGGAGCCGTCCGCGTTCAGCTTCACTCCGGCTGGGGATAGCCCCTACTAAGCGTCGAGCGGCACGGCTCGCGCTGCGGGCGAGCGCCTGACCGAGCCGGGCGAGCCTGTCGCGGAATGGTTGAAAGGCGACACGCGGTGGCGGGTGATCCGGCTTTGGGACTTCGAGGTGACTTCTGACCCCGGCGCCGCTGCAAGGCGCGTCGCGTCCGAGCTGGGTGCGTAGGAGGATCGTCGCGTCCGAGAGCATCGTCTCCGTCCGATACGACGAGCCGACGGAGACGCTGCAGATTGAGTTTTGGCACGGCGGCGTCTACCGCTACCGACCCGTCCCCGCGGCCGTCTATAGAAAGCTTCTGCGGGCCCACTCGAAAGGCGACTTCTTTAACGATGAGATCAGAGACAGTTACCAGGCGGAGAAGGTGCTCTAACCGCCCACGTTGCAGGGGGCGTCGCGCTCACTGACGACGTCTGAGGTCGCCCTCGCCGACCGACCGGCCGTCCGTGCGACGCAGCACAGCCCGGACGGTCGCCGGATACCAGGCTCTCCCGCCATGGCCGGTTGGCACGGCGTCGCGGTTGAGCCCGGTCGAGATCGCGGCGAAGCTCTTACCCCGGCCCCGCTCCCGACGGATGCGCCGGACGAGAGGTGGGGGAAGCGTCGCCGGCCGCCCGATCTTGACGCCCTGGGCCTTCTTCACGGCGAGGGCCTCCTTGGTCCGCTGCCCGATGATCCGCCGCTCCCACTGCGCCACGGAGGCGATCACGTTGCCGACGAGTTCGCCCTGCGGCGTCGAGAGGTCGAGCCCGAGGTCGAGAGCGACGACGTTGAAGCCGCGCCGTCGTGCCTCCTCGAGCAGGTTCCCGAAGTCGACGATCGAGCGGCTCAGCCGGTCGAGCCTCGCGGCGACGATCCCATCCACCTCATCGGAGCGGCACGACTCCAGGGCGCTCCTGAGTCCCGGCCTGTTCATCGTCCGGGCACTGAGGACGTCCTCCTCGACCCGGACGAGCGCCCAGCCCCGCCGCTCGCACTCCGCCACGATCGCGGCCCGCTGCGCGTCAAGCCCCGCGCCGCTCGCCCTCCTCGGTCGAGACGCGCACGTACCCGATGACCCTGTCGCCGTTGCCCACCTTGCCAACACATACTAACGGGTCGGTCTCTATACGAGGCAGCCGCAAGGAGGATGTCCCGTAGTTCGCCCTCCTTACGATGGAAGGGGTAGGCAGAACCTCCGTTCGACCGCGAAGGCGAGTCTTCGGCGAGGCAAGGCGCCGTCCCTCTTCGGTCAGCCGGTTCGTGGGTCGTGCCGCGCTTTCGACGATGCTTGCGCGTCTGATGCATCTGCGCCCATGCCGGCGAACCCCCAATCTCGCACAAGCGCCGAGGCTTCCAGTTCACATCGAAGCCATGTCTCACTAGGCACGCCGAAATCGTGGTCGAGCCAAAGATGCGCGATCTCGTGCGCGATGACGCTGCGGAGGTCGTCCGCTTCCAACTCCTCCTCGACCACGATACCCACTGGCTCGCCTCCTGTTCTATGCCCTCGGTGAGAACGACCTGTGCCGGGGCTGGGAACTAGTGCCCGACCGTCGTCCGGCCGACGGAGGCGAACACGCACCGTTCCAGGGCGAACTTCCGCACGTCAGCGGGTAGCCGCGCGAGCGTCTCGACAAGAGCAGCTTCGGTCACGGCGTCACCGCCGACGTAGGTCACTTCCTGATGTATCTCGGGCAGAAGTTGTTCGATGTCGCTCACGAAGGTGCCACCGCGCGGGGGAACAGGAGCTTCGAGCCGCCGAATAGGTGAGCGTCCACCGTGCGCCAGTTTTGCACCAGTCGCCGCCCCTCAGGAGCGGTTTCAGGCGGTCTTAGGCGGAACAACCGAACCACCCGCGATCTCGGGCAAGCCCGCTTCGTAAACCGCTTTCCGCCTGTTCATGCGGGATGCCCCCGGCAAGAATCGAACTTGCGCACGCGGTTTAGGAACCGGCGTGCTGAACCCCTCGTTTGCAGGGAGAAAGCGCCGATCGGCGGGCCCGTGCACCAGCGATTGCACCGGTTTGCCGCCTTTCGCGTGGCCCGTGGTTCAGGCCGAGCTGCGGGCGAGCCGATCTACCAGGATGGCAAGGCGGTCGACGCGGGACGAGTCTTCGATGTCCTTCGCCGCGTTGGGCGTTCGAGTCCGCTTAGTTCCATAGGGCTTCATTCGTCCCGTTCTGCCCAGGCGCGCCCGGAGTGCCCGGCGACGCCTGGGTCGCCTTTCAGGCCTTTCTGGTTCCAGCTAAGCCCGACCTCACTCGAACGGCAACTGTCGGTCGATGGGTCGATCACGCGTAGATTGCCGCTGTTCTTCTGGTAGCAGCTTTGGGATCGTGCCGTCGCTGCCGGGGATCGCCGCCCAGGCAAGGCCGGCCGCGGCTAGGGCCGCGGCGCCGATGATGAGGATGACCCGTTTCATCCGACCGGTACTGGATGCCGGCGCACTGCCGTCGGGTGCGCCGGCATCCGTGATTGGGGCAGGGACGCCTGTTAGTTCGGCGGGTTGAAGCTGTACGTCCCGTCCCAGGCGTAGTTGACCCCGCCGATGGGCGTGACCGCGGCGCAGGCGTGGAAATGCTTGAACTCCCCGGTCCCGCCCGAGAATGTCACCACGCCGGTGCCGGTCGAGAGATCGAGGACGACGTGACCGTAGGCGGTGTTGTTGCCTGGCCCGTCGATGATCAGGTCGCTGTTCAACTGGCCAGGAGTCGGATCGCCGGCCGCCGAGGCGTACACGACGTTCGAGCCGACCTTGATCGCGGGGATGTTCGAGGACGTGATCGTGCAGTGCTCACCGGCGAGGCCGTGGTAATCCGGGCACTTCTTCGTCACATGGAGAGCGCCGTTTCGAGCGGAGCCTGCTGAGCGCAATTGGTGCAGCTGGTGCAGCTGGGGGTAGCTCGACTTGTAGCCGTCGTACGAGCCGGACGCGTACGCCAGCGGGGCGACAAACGCGCCGACCACGAGCGCGAGCGCCACGTTCCTGAACAGCCGATGCTTCACGGTGTGCTCCTTTGTTCAGCGACCGCCCGATGCAGTCGACCGGACAAGCGTCCCGTCGATCGGTCAGCGGGCAAGCATCCGGCGGTAACTGCCGCCCACGCGCAGGCAACCGGGAGGTAACAGCCGGTTGCCTGTCTCGCCGGTAGGGTCAGCCGGTACGGCGATGGAATTCAAGATCCTCGGTCCGCTCGAGGTCCGCGACGACCGCGGGCAACTCTCGCTCGGGGGCGGCAAACATCGCGCGCTGCTCGCGCTCCTCCTCATTCACCCGAACGAATCACTGTCGACCGACAGGCTAATCGCCGAGCTCTGGGGCGAAGCGCCGCCGGCGACGGCCGCGAAGATCCTCCAAAACCACGTCTCACAACTGCGGCGCGTCCTCGGCGACGACCGCCTGCAGACCCAGGCGCGCGCTTATGCACTTCGTGTCAACCCAGACGAACTCGACCTCGATCGATTCAGACAGCAGCTTGAAGAAGGCAAACGAGCCCGGGCTGCCGGTGACTCTGAGCAGGCGACGCTTCTGTTGCACGAGGCGCTCGGAATCTGGCGGGGGCCGCCGCTTGCCGAGTTCGCCTACGAAGCGTTCGCCCGGGAGGCGATCGCCCGCCTCGAGGAGCTCCACGTGACCGCGCTCATCGAGCGGATCGACGCCGATCTCGCACTCGGAAGAGACTCGGACCTCATCGGTGAACTCGAGAGCCTCGTAGCCGAGCACCCGTTCCAGGAGCGCCTGCTCGGCCAACTGATGCTGGCGCTGTACCGCTCCGGCAGGCAGGCAGAGGCGCTACAGGTCTACCAGCGCGCCAGACAGAAACTCGCCGAGGGACTCGGAATCGAGCCTGGCCAGACCCTGCAGCAACTCGAGCGGCAGATCCTCGTCCACGACCCATCGCTCGAGCAGCCCACGATCGCGAAACGCACTGACCTCCCGCCGGCCACGGCCAGAAAGAGGGGTTCAAGGGTCCCAGTCGTCGTGGTTGCCCTCCTCCTTGCGAGCGGGATCGCGGTCGCGGCGATCCTGCTCACCCGCCGGGGCAACAGCAAACCAATTCCCGGCTTTGCCCAGAGCGCGATCACCGTCATCGATCCGAAGACGAACAAGCCCGAAACGGCGATCCCGGTCAGCAACCTCCCCGTCAGAATCGCAGCCAGCAGCCTGGAAGTACTGGCGATGAACTCAACCGGCGAGACGGTAACGCGAATCGACCCGAAATCGATGAGCGTCGCGGACGCATTCGCAGTCGCCCCCACCTTCCCGGCGCATTCACTCGGATCGATCGCGCTCAGCACCGACTATGGCTGGGTCGCCTACGACGGCTCGCTGGCGAGGATCAGGTCTCTCTCCACCAGCACGGAAGACATCCCCTTCGAGGGGAACGGCCACGGAGATCTCCCGGATGTCGCCATCGGCAAGGACTCGATCTGGGTTACAAGCCAGCGACAGAATGCGGTGATCGGAATCAGTCGTACCACCCTCCGCGTCACCCAAAGGATTCCCGTTCCTGCGGTTCCGCTCGCGATCGCGGTCGCCAGCCGGGCGATCTGGGTTGCCGGCTTCGACAAAGCCTCCAAGACCGGGGTATTGGTGCGCATCGATCCGAGACGGCAAACCGTCTCTGCGTCAATCCGGCTTCCGGGGATCCCCGGCGACCTCGCGACCGGCTACGGCGCGGTCTGGGCCACGATCAACTCCGAGGACGCGGTGTGGAGGATCGACCCGAAGACGAACTCTGTCATGCAAACGATCCCGGTCGGGAGCGGTCCCTCGGCCGTCGCCCTCGGCGAAGGCGCAGTCTGGATCACGAACGCAAAAGACGGCACCGTCTCCCGGATCGATCCGGCGACGAACAAGGTCACCACGATCTCGGTCGGAGGGTCACCCCGCGACGTCGCGGTCGGCAGTGGCCGAGTCTGGATCGTACGACCGTGACCGCGCACGCACTGACCAAATGTCTCTGGTGACGTATACGAGGAACGCATCGTCTGCGGCCGGCTATTCATCGGTGTGGTCCGAGCCATCGACGCGGGCAAACCCGGCACGAGCGAGCACCAGAAGCAGCCCATTCCGAACGGTACCGACGTTGCAGGAGCGGATGCTTCTCAGCGCCGCACGCAAACGAGCGTCCGCCGCGGTGAGTCGATCGTCAGCACCTTGAAACCCGAGCCCGAAGCAGACCAAGCCTGCCGGGCGGCCGATCACGGTCAGGCAGAGCAGGCATCCAATAGTCATCAGGAATAGGCTCGCGGGGATGCCGACGACCGCGGTGTGCGCCCGAGCGTGCGCCCAGGTGCGCCCAACATCACGGGTCTTGACGGGGTCTCACGGGAATGCGAGGAGGTCACCCGAAGAGAGAAAGCCCCTGCTAAGAGGGGCTTCCTGGCTTCTACAAGCGGGACAGGGGAGACAGGACTCGAACCTGCAACCCCCGGTTTTGGAGACCTGTACTCACCATTTCACTCACCATTTGCGCTGCCCGACCAAACCCGGAAGCCTGGAAACGGCTTGGTTAAGCGATGGGCGCGGCTGGGATCGAACCAGCGACCTCCCGCGTGTGAATAGCCCCTGCTAGAGACTCAGCGGGAACCGACGGGAAAGAAACCGCTGGAAAGCGAGCGATTCTCCATTCCCTCCGACCGCGGGAGCCCCCGCTGCTTCTCGGCTGTACTTGCCAAAGACTTGCCAAACGAGACGCGATCCCGGCTCTTCTGACCGAACCAGTCAGCTCGTCGGGGCCACCGAACCGAGCTGTTCAAGGGTCAGCGTTCGAGCATCTGCATCTGGGCTTCGTTGTGATGGTCGCCCAAGGCGACGGGGAGGTCGTCCAGTCTCTGGATCTGGGCACGGGTGAGCATGACGTCGTCGGCAGCGACGTTTTCCTCGACACGCTTTACCCGCTTCGTGCCGGGGATGGGCGCGATGTCGTCACCTTTGGTGAGGAGCCACGCGATCGCAACCTGCGCAGGCGTTGCGCCAGCTTCGGCGGCGACGTCGCGTACTTCCTCGGCGATGCGGAGGTTGCGCTGGAAGTTCTCGCCGGTGAAGCGTGGGTTGGTCTTGCGCCAGTCGCTGTCGTCGAAATCGTCGATCGACTGGATCGTCCCCGTCAGGAAGCCGTGAGCACAACCTGGCCGCGCCCGCTGTTGATGGCGCGACCGACGAGTTCCTCGTTCGTGTGCGGGCCATAGACCTCGGCCGTGTCGACGGGCAACCCCCGACCGCCTTCAGGCGCGTTCTCGAGCGCGATGACCGCTTGGCCTCCCCGCGCTGGCCGCACGTCGTTGGCCAGCGGCGTGGGTGTTCTTAGGAAGCCTCGGCTTGCCAAAAACTTGCTAACCCTCTCAGAACACGACGAATAGCAGGCTGTTTTCTGCGACCTTTGACTCAGCAAGCGGGAGGTCGCCGGGGTGCCGCCCCCCACCTCCGTTAACCGGTTCCATCGCGTCCCGTCAGGGATCCTGCGGCCGAAGCTCGCGCAGCGGTTCGCGACGGCGCTGGCTCACAGACAGGCAGGTGGCACCCCGCCGATCGCGCGGTCGTGCGAGTGACTCCAGGCCGGCTCCAGGCCGGCGTCCGCCTCCCTCATCGGCTGCGAATTTGCACGGCGCTCGAAGAGGCGTCGTAGAGTCTCGGTCTCCACCGGATGAGGGTGCCAAAGGTGCAGCGCAGGATTCTGCTGGGGGCAGTGGTCGTGGCTCTGGCCGGTTGGGTTGCGTCGACAGCGGTGGCCCGGACGCTTCACTTCGAGGTCACTGTTTCTGTGACGGGGCCGGGGCATGTGACGGGTAGCGGCGACGGGGGCTCGATCGACTGCCCGGGCAACTGCTCGGCGCTGATCAGGCAGGAGACGTTGATCACGCTGACGGCAACGCCGGATTCCGGTGCCGAGCTCACGAGCTGGGGTGGTTCCTGCGGCGACTCCGGAAGCGGCGACACCTGCACGCTTGTGATCAGCGGGCCGAAGTCGGTGACCGCTGGGTTCGGCACGCCTCCGCCACCTGCACCGATGTACACGCTGAGCGTCGCGAAAGCAGGGACCGGCACGGGCTACGTGGGCGGTGCCGGCGGGATCGACTGCGGGCCGACGTGCTCGGTCACGCTGCAGCAGGGCTCATCGGTCCCGTTGCTCGCAGTCGCTGACGACGGGTCGCGGTTCGCCGGCTGGAGCGGCGGCGGCTGCTCGGGCGCCGACAAGTGCACGGTCACATTCACCCAGGACATGAAGGTCACCGCCAAGTTCGACCACGTCGACCGCGAGCCACCGAGGATCCGTACGTTGCCCGGCGCTGCTCCCGCCGGTAAGACTGTGTTGCTCCGCTTCCGTGTCTTCGATGACAGCGGCAAGAGCCGTGAGTTGCTGACGATCATGCAGGGTCGGGTGACGATTGGCCGCGTGGCGGTGCCACTCGCCGAGGCGCACTACCGCCGTCTCTACTCAGCGCCGTGGCGTGTACCGCGCAGCCTGAAGCGCGGGCCACGGCTCTACTGCGCGGTGGCGATCGACCAGGCCGGAAATCGCAGCACGCGCTCCTGCTCGGCGTTGAGGATCACATGATGCGGAGACTCCCGCATGTCGTCCTCGCCGTGGACCGCTCTCGCCCCCTCGCCGGAGACACAGCGTGGCCGATGGCGACCCGGCGAGCGACGTCAGTGGTTTCCCGCAGGTAGACGCGAGAAACAGCTGATGGCTTGGTGTGTCTCGTGCCCCATCCTGGCCGGATGCAGCTTCGAGCGCCCGCCAACCGCACATATCCGGTGATCGCGTGTCGAGCGCCTGCTTCGCTGGGGTCCCGGGTCAGCCGCTGGGCGTTCGTCTACGTGGCCATGGTCGCCAGTCTTGTCTTCGCCAGCGTTGGAGTCTTCGCGACCTGGAGTGATGCCTCGGATCCCGCGAACGCAGCCTCGCGGGCGACGAGCTCGTTCGTCCCAGCCAGCAACGTCTCTAGGCTCAACTCGATCCGAGTCCTTCGCGCTGGTGGCTACGAGTTACAGATCCAGTCCGTTCCCAGGCACATGGGGCAGTCGGCGATCGCGTCCGTCAAGCTCCTTCACGGTGTTCGGGCCGTGGACGGCGCCCGAGTTCGGCTCACCCTCTCGATGCCTGACATGCCGGAAATGCACGCGCTCTCAACTCTCCTCCGGCGGACCGCAGCCGGCGTCTACGCTCACGCCTCGCCGATCCTGACGGTCGGTCGCTGGCTGGCCACAGTCCAGGTCGCACCGCCACACTCAGCTAGCTTCAACGCCAGCTTCACGTACCGCATCAACACCTGACCTGGCGCTTTCTTGATCGAAGGCAAACTACGCGCACGCATCACCCCGGTAATCGCGTGAAAGGGACAACACGGCCTAAGGGCTCCACGCCGGCGTTCGTCGCGATCTCACTCGGCACGGTCGCCTTGCTTGCTGCCTGCGGCGGTGGCGGAGGCGACAACGCCGCACCGACGATCCAGCCGGCCAAGCAATACCAGCTGGTCGGCTTCCAACCCGCCAAGCCCGTCCCAGCTGGGAAACCAGCGCAGATCAGCTTCAAGATCACGATCCCGTCCGGGGCCACGCTCACGCACTACCGCACCGGCGCTGGCCCACACACCGGCGTCGACCTCGTGATCGTCCGCCAGGGAGCCGACGCGATCATCTACACCGACACCACCCTCGCCAAGAACGGTGTCGCCCGCGAGGATGTGACCCTGCCCGCGCCTGGGCGCTATCGCGTCATCGTCGACGCCTACCCTAACCAAGCGAATGTTCCCCGCAATTTCCAGCTCTTCACGCACATGACCGCGACCGGCAACACAGCCGCGCCGAAGCTGCCGCCGGCCACGAATTCGGTCACCGTCGACGGCTACCACTTCATCATCCACGGCGGCCAGAACCTGAAATCGATCCAGCCCACGCTGCTAACCGTCACCGTCACCGACCCGAGCGGGCATCCGGCACAGATGAAGCCCTACCGGGAGGCGCTCGCGCACGCGATCTTCATCCGCGTCCCAACACTCGACTACTTCCACACCCACGTCTGCGCGCCCAATATCCCAGGCTGTACCACACTCGCCGGCGGACCACCCGTCGGCAAAACCGTCGGCACCGGCCGCCTCCAACTCGACGCCCTCCTCCCACTCCCCGGCACCTGGCGACTCTTCCTGCTCACAGCCCCAAACGGCCACATCGTCACCGTGCCCTTCACCCTGCACGCGAGCTAGCACACCACCGTCGGGTGTCACAACCGCACGGAACCCTGTTGGCGGCACCACGTGGCGCCCCATGGCGCCCCTCGAGATCCGCCAAAAGTCGCCATGGTTAAGCCAGAACAGCCACCTGGCGCCGGCGCTGCTTTGGGCTCCATGAAGCTCGCGCTTGGCTGCTGATCTCCGATTCGCGCAAGGGACTCAACCGCAGGAGCCTGCGGGCGCGCCGGGGTGGACGCCCGCGGTCAGGGCCTAAACTCGCCTGGTGCCAACGTGCACCAGTTGCGGTCACGAGAGCAGCGACGCTGCGAGGTTCTGCGAGGCGTGCGGTGGGCCGGTCGGTGGCGCGGCGGCCGAGCATCGGAAAGTCGTGACGGTGTTGTTCTGCGATGTGGTGGGCTCAACCGCGCTGGGTGAGTCAACGGATCCGGAGGCGCTGCGAGCGTTGCTCGCCCGTTATTTCGAGCATATGCGTGGGATCGTTGAGCTCCACGGTGGTTCGGTGGAGAAGTTCATCGGGGATGCGGTGATGGCTGTGTTCGGCGTTCCGGCGGTGCATGAAGACGACGCGTTGCGTGCACTGCGCGCCGCGGTCGAGATGCGAGACGCGCTGCCGGAGTTGGGGATGGAGGGTCGGATCGGCGTGAACACCGGCGAGGTCGTCAGCGGTACTGAGGAGCGCCTCGTGACCGGGGATGCCGTGAACGTCGCCGCCCGTCTGGAGCAGGCGGCGGAGCCGGGCGAGATCCTCGTCGGGGCCGAGACTGTGCGGCTCGCCCGCGATGCCGCCGAGACCGAGCCGGTCGAGCCGCTCGCGCTAAAGGGCAAGTCCGAGCCCGTCTCCGCCTACCGGCTGGTAACGGTGTCGGGAGAGGGGCCGACCCGGCGGCTGGACGCGCCGATGGTCGGCCGGGAGCGGGAGCTTGCGACGCTGCGCGGTGCCTGGGAGCGTGCGCGAGCAGAAGTGCGCTGCGAGCTCGTGACCGTGGTCGGGCCTCCGGGTGTCGGCAAGTCGCGGCTGGCGGCCGAGCTGAGCGCCGAGGTCGGCGTGCGCGTCGTTCGCGGCCGCTGCCTCTCCTACGGTGAGGGGATCACCTACTGGCCGGTCGTCGAAGTCATCAAGCAGCTGGCAAACGCCGACGTGGAGCCGCAGGCTGTAGGGGCGATTCACTCGCTCCTCGGAGAGGACGTTGTGACCACGGGTGAAGAGATCGCCTGGGCGTTCCGCAAGCTGCTCGAGGCGGCCGCTCCGCTCATCGTCGTCTTCGATGACATCCAGTGGGGAGAGGAGACCTTCCTTGACCTCGTCGAGCACATCGCCCTGCTCTCCAGCGAGGCCTCGATCCTGTTGCTTTGCTGCGCGCGTCCGGAACTGCTCGACCGCCGACCCGGCTGGCCGGTGAGTCTTCATCTCGAGCCGCTGCCGGAGGATGTCTGCGAGTTGTTGATCGAGGAACGGCTCGCTGGCCGGCAGATCGACGACGACCTCCGCGGTCGGATCCTCCGCGCCGCCGGCGGGAACCCGCTCTTCGTCGAGGAGATGGTCGCGATGCTCGGCCACGCGACAGATACCGAGGTGATCGTGCCGCCGACGATTCAGGCGCTGCTCGCGGCTCGGCTCGACCAGCTCGACCCCGGAGAGCGCCGCGTACTCGAGCGGGGCTCAGTCGAGGGCGAGCTCTTCCACCGCGGCGCCGTGCAGGCCCTCGCGCCCGACGAACAGCGGGTGACTACGCGACTGGCGGCACTCGCTCGCAAGGAATTCGTACGGCCTGATCGATCTCAATTCCCGGGAGACGACGGGTTCCGGTTCCGCCATCTACTCATCCGCGACGCCGCGTACGGCGCGCTCCCGAAGGCGGTCAGAGCCGGGCTGCACGAGCGCTTCGCCGGCTGGCTCCTACCGCGCGCGGGCGACCTCGTCGAAGCCGACGAGGTCATGGGCTACCACCTCGAGCAGGCGCACCGCTACCGGGCCGAGCTCGGCCAGCTCGGCCAAGAAACGACGGCGCTCGCCCGCCGAGCTGGAGAGCTGCTTGCGTCAGCGAGTAGTCGCGCGCTCCTCCGCGACGACCTACGCGCTGCCGTCACCCTGCTCGAGCGCGCGGTCGCGCTCCTTCCACCCGAGGGGCGCGGCGTCGCCTTGGATCTCGACCTCGCCGATGCCCTCTTCCGCTCGACCCGGTTTGCCGACGCCGAGGCGGTAGCGGCGGCGGCAGCGGAGCGGGCTGCCGCCGCCGGCGACAATCGGGGCCAGCAGCTCGCGCGGCTCCAGCAGCGCCGCTACCTGCTGTCGCTCGACCCGATCGCTGCCAACCGTGGTGAGTTCCTCGCGTTCGCGCAGGCAGTTCTCCCGACGTTCGAGGCCGCCGGAGACGAGGCCGGGCTCGCGGCCGCCTGGCACGCGATCGCCCTCGTCGAGCACGATCTCATGCATAACGAGGCCAAGCTCGTGGCGGCGGAGCACGGTCTCGAGCACGCCCACCGCGCCGGGCTCGTCCGGCTCGAGCCGGAGCTTCGTTGGCTCCAGGCGTCGGCGTACGCCGACGGTCCGACCCCCCTGGAGGAGTTCCTGGCCTGGCTCGATCGACACCGCGGACTCGAGGCCCGTACTCCGATCCTCGTCCTCAACCGGGCGACAGTAGTGGCGAGGCTCGGGCGCTTCGACGAGGCACGCGAGCTTCTCTCCGCCTTCCGGGCCCGCCGGGAAAAGCTCGGTCACGACTTCTGGGCCGCGGAGACACGATGACGGCATGCCGGATCGAAACGCTGGCCGGCAACCTCGAGGCTGCCGAGCGGGAGATCCGCCAGCGGCTGCGAGCTGTTTGAGGCAGCGGGAGACCGGGGCTATCTCTCCACCTATGCGGGGCTACTCGCCAACACTCTCGCCGCGCTCGTGCGCCTCGACGAGGCCGACGAATGGGCCGACCGCAGCGCCGAGCTCGGCGCAAGCGACGACGTGACCACGCAAATGTTCTGGCGCCAGGCGAAGGCAAAGGTGCTCGCTCAACGCAGGGAACCCACGGAGGCGGAGAAACTCGCCCGGGAAGCACTCTCCCTAGCCGAAGACACCGATGCGGTGACTTACCATGCCGACGCTTTGCTCACCCTCGGGGAGGTCCTCTCGCTAGCCGGTCGGAACGAAGAGGCATCGGTCGAGGTCGAGAGGGCGCTCACCCTCTACGAACGCAAAGGCAACCTCGTCATGGCCGAGCGCGCAAGGGCTCAGATCGAGGAGCTGCGCGCAACGACCCCAGAGGGGTAAAAGGCCGATCTGGCCACCGGCCGGAGCAGCGCGAGGCGACGGCACGGCGCATGGGCCCCATCAAGTAGCAGTGCTTGCCGCCTGCTTGCCGGTGCTTTCTCGCCTCGCATGGTTGAGCCGCAATGAGCGTGACCCTCGGCTATCTAAGCCGAGGAGGGTGAGGGACTCGACCTCGATTCTCGGGGCAGGCGGTGCAAGCGCGTGCCTTCGCGCGGCCGGAGGGATCTGGTCGCGGACGCGTTGCGCGCAGGGCAGGCAACCCTTTTGCTCCCAGAGCGTAAGGGAGCGCTCGAGCACCTCACGCGCCTCGTCGAGCCGGCCCGCATGCTCGAGCACGGTGACCAGGTCCTCGTACGACCAACCCGCAAACCAAGGCGAATCGGTCTCGGTCTCCGCGGGTGCCACGGCTGTTCGTGCAAGCGTCAACGCTTGCTCGAGGTCGCCGGGTTCTGCAAGCAGGAGACCCAGGGGATTCGCCTCGCTCTAACCGACACGCTGGCCAAGGCGTCTCGCAACGGGCGCGAACGCGGGCGCCCGGGTTCGTCGGACGTGGCTTGACTCGGGTCGCGCAGCGGCGTATAAGACCTGACTCAGTACTCAGGTCGTCGTGAGTCGGACAGCACGGAGGAGGGTCGAAACATGGGTGGATTGGGTATCAAGCGGGTCAGCATCCTCGCGGCCGTGGTCATCGCTGCCGGGGTGGTTGCGGGCACGGCGCAGTCACTTGTCGGCGCTGCGTCGCCGTACAAGGTGGGGATGATCTACTGCCGTACCGGCGCGCTGGCCGATTTCGGCGGTGACGCGCATCGAGGGCTTCCACTACGGCCTCCAGTACGCGACCGGCGGGACGAGCAAGGTCAACGGTCATCCCCTTCAGGTCACGGTTGAGGATGACGCCGGCACCCCGGCGACCGCAGTCTCCGAGGCGAAGGACTTGATCGGGCAGGGCTACAAGATCATCGGCGGCACGTGCTCGTCGGCGGTTGCCGTCCAGCTTGCCCCTCTTGCCGCGCAGAATCAGGTGCTGTACATCTCGGGCGCGGCCGCCGCGGACGTGATCACCGGCCTCAACAAGTACACGTTCCGTGCGGGACGTCAGACGTATCAGGACGTGCTCGCTGCGCAGTCGTTTCTGGGCCGATCAAAGGCGGCACGTCTTCGCCCAGGATTACGTGTTCGGGCAGGGGAACGCGGCCGCGGTGAAAGCGGTGCTCGGTGGTAAGGGGCACACCGTCAGCTCGATTCTCGTGCCGCTCTCAGCGACCGACTTCACACCGTTTGCGCAGAAGGCGGCGGCGGCAAAGCCTGACCTGCTGTTTGTCGCCTGGGCCGGCAGCACGGCTGGTGCGATGTTCCAGGCGCTTCAGCAGCAGGGCGCGTTCAGCAGCACGACGGTCACGACGGGGCTCGCCCAGCGAGATACGTGGCAGACGTTCGGTGCCGCTGCGACGAGCATCAAGTTCCTGTCGCATTACGTGTGGAACACCCCGAAGAACAAGGTCAACGACTGGCTCGTGGCGCAGATGAGGAAGCGGAACCAGCTGCCGGATCTGTTCACGCCGGACGGGTTCGTGACTGCCCAGATGATGGTTCACGCGCTGCAGAAGGCGCACGGTGACCAGGATGTCGGGGCGATGATCAGCGGACTCGAGGGTTGGGGGTTCGTCGGCCCGAAGGGACCGGAGTTCATCCGTCCGCAGGACCATGCGCTCAATCAGCCGATGTTCCAGGTCCAGCTCGTCAAGCAAGCCAACGGGAAGTTCCTGCCGAAGGTTCTCAAGAGGATCTCGCCCGGCAATGTGGCGCCTCCGTTGACACCGTTCAAGTAGCACGATCAGGCAGGCCCGATCGCGATGAGTGCTCCGATCCTCGCGACACACCACCTCGGGCTCGACATCGGCGGCGCCACGATCGTCGCCGATGTCAGCCTCGAGGTGGCTGAGGGTGAGTTCCTCGGCATCATTGGCCCCAACGGCGCCGGAGAACACTCGCTCTTCAACCTGCTCTCCGGGCTGCTGCGGCCGACGTCGGGCACCGTGATCCTCGACGGTCGGGACGTGACCCATGCGCCGCCGCACGCTCGCGCCCAGGCGGGCCTCGGACGCACGTTTCAGCTCTCGAGTGTCTTCCCTCGCCTGTCGACGCTGGAGAACGTTCGCCTCGCGGCCGAGGTTGCGCTCGGTGGGACGATGCGGATCTGGCGGCGGGCTGCCCGTGTGCGGGCAGCCGTCGAGCGGGCGGAACGGGCTCTCGAACTGGCCAGCAGCTCGCGGAAACTCGTGCCCGCAGCCGCCCTCGCAGGCGGCGAAAGACGCAAACTCGAGATCGCGATGCTGCTCGCGTCCGATCCGTGGGTCGTGATGCTCGACGAACCGATGGCGGGCCTCAGCACCGAGGACGTGCCCGAGGCTTCGTCGATGTGATCGGCTCCCTCCACCGGGACGAGCACAAGACGGTGTTGATGGTGGAGCATCACATCGAAGTCGTGACCGGCCTCGCCGACCGGGTGGCCGTGATGCATCACGGCTCCCTGCTCGCGTGTGACACATCCGACGCCGTCATGCGCAACGAGACAGTGCAGCAGGCCTACGTGGGAGAGCCGTTGTGAATCTGCTCGAGGTTCGCGACCTGCGTGTCGACCTCGGCGAGGCACGCGTGCTGCAGGGGGTATCCCTCGACGTCCCCGAAGGTGGGATCACCGCCCTGCTCGGCCGTAACGGCGTCGGCAAGACAACGACACTCCGCGCCGTCCTCGGACTCATGTCGCGCCGGGGCTCCATCTGAGTCGACGGGTCAGCGATCGAGCGCGAGCCGACACATGTGATCGTCCGGCGCGGGATCGGCTACGTGCCGGAAGACCGCGATGTGTTTGCCAGGCTGACCGTCGGGGAGAACCTCAGGCTCGCGGAGCGCAACGGGACAGCACGGTACGACCTCGTCTACGACCTGTTCCCGGAGCTGAAGCAGCGCGGAAGCCAGCGCGCCGGAACGCTCTCCGGCGGTCAACAGCAGATGCTCGCGGTGGCACGCGCGCTCCTCAACTCGAACCGGCTGCTCCTCGTCGACGAGCCGACGAAGGGCCTGGCGCCGGCCCTCGTCTCGAACGTCGTGCAGGTGCTCGAGCGGATCGCAAAGCTCGAGACGGTCTTGCTGGTCGAGCAGAACCTCGGCGTGGTGCGGCGACTTGCCGACGGCATCGTCGTTCTCGACCAGGGCCGCGTCGTCCACATGGGGACGGCCGCCGACCTCGACGATCGCGAGCTGGTCCACCGGCTGCTCGGCGTCGGCAGCGCGAAGGCCGCTGCGTGAGCACGTTCATCCTGCTCACGATCACCGGCCTTGGACTGGGAGCGATGTACTTCCTGGTCGCGTCCGGCCTGTCGCTGATCTACGGACTGATGGGCGTGCTGGACTCCGCTGCACGGCGCGTTTCTCACTGTTGGCGCCTACGCCGCCTGGTTCTCGGAGTCGAAGCTCGGCGGCATCTCTTCGATCTGGCTGAGGTTCGTTCTCGCGGCTGCGATCGGGATCGCCGTCGCCGCGATCTCGCGATGCTGGTCGAGCTCGTCCTGATCCGGCCGCTCTACCTCCGTCATATCG
>CAVXVO010000005.1:547500-1507285 GCA_963765295.1 uncultured Actinomycetes bacterium | reverse complement strand
GAGCTTCATGGAGCCCAAAGCAGCGCCGGCCTGGAGCGCCGACTCTTGGCTCAACCACGCCGTTTGCGGCTGACCGGCGGCGCGCCATGGGGCGCCACGTGGTGCCGCCAAGAGGGTTCCGTGCGGTTGTGACACACCCGACGGTGGTGTGCTAGCTCGCGTGCAGGGTGAAGGGCACGGTGACGACGTGGCCGTTTGGGGCTGTGAGCAGGAAGAGTCGCCAGGTGCCGGGCAAGCGGTAGGAGGGCGTCGAGCTGGAGCCGCCCGGCGCCGACGGTCTTGCCGACGGGTGGTGCACCGGCGAGTGTGGTACAGCCGGGGATGTTCGGTGCGCAGACGTGGGTGTGGAAGTAGTCGAGTGTTGGGACGCGGATGAAGATCGCGTGCGCGAGCGCTTCCCGGTAGGGCTTCATCTGCGCCGGGTGTCCGTTCGGGTCGGTGACGGTGACGGTCAGCAGCGTGGGTTGGATCGATTTCAGGTTCTGGGCGCCGTGGATGGTGAAGTGGTAGCCGTCGACGGTGACCGAGTTCGTGGCTGTCGGCAGCTTCGGCGCGGCGGTGTTGCCGGTCGCGGTGATGTGTGTGAAGAGTTGGAAGTTGCGGGGAACGTTCGCTTGGTTTGGGTAGGCGTCGACGATGACGCGGTAGCGCCCGGGCGCGGGCAGGGTCACGTCCTCGCGCGCGAAACCGTTCTTGGCGAGGGTGGTGTCGGTGTAGATGATCGCGTCGGCTCCCTGGCGGACGATCACGAGGTCGACGCCGGTGTGTGGGCCGGCGCCGGTGCGGTAGTGCGTGAGCGTGGCCCCGGACGGGATCGTGATCTTGAAGCTGATCTGCGCTGGTTTCCCAGCTGGGACGGGCTTGGCGGGTTGGAAGCCGACCAGCTGGTATTGCTTGGCCGGCTGGATCGTCGGTGCGGCGTTGCCGCCTCCGCCACCGCCGCAGGCAGCAAGCAAGGCGACCGTGCTGAGTGAGATCGCGACGAACGCCAGCGTGGAGCCCTTAGGCCGTGTTGTCCCTTTCACGCGATTTCCGGGGTGATGCGTGCGCGTAATTTGCCTTCGATCAAGAAAGCGCCAGGTCAGGTGTTGATGCGGTACGTGAAGCTGGCGTTGAAGCTAGCTGAGTGTGGCGGTGCGACCTGGACTGTGGCCAGCCAGCGACCGACTGTCAGGATCGGCGAGGCGTGAGCGTAGACGCCGGCTGCGGTCTGCCGGAGGAGAGTTGAGAGCGCGTGCATTTCCGGCATGTCAGGCATCGAGAGGGTGAGCCGAACTCGGGCGCCAACCACGGCGTGAACGCCCCGGAGCAGCCTCAGCGACGCGATCGCCGACTGCCCCATGTGCCTGGGAACGGACTGGATCTGTAACTCGTAGCCACCAGCGCGAAGGACTCGGATCGAGTTCAGCCTAGAGACGTTGCTGGCTGGGACGAACGAGCTCGTCGCCCGCGAGGCTGCGTTCGCGGGATGCGAGGCATTACTCCAGGTCGCGAAGACTCCAACGCTGGCGAAGACAAGACTGGCGACCATGGCCACGTAGACGAACGCCCAGCGGCTGCCCCGGGACCCCAGCGAAGCAGGCACTCGACACGCGATCACCGGATATGTGCGGTTGGCGGGCGCTCGAAGCTGCATCCGGCCAGGATGGGGCACGAGACACACCAAGCCATCAGCTGTTTCTCGCGTCTACCTGCGGGAAACCACTGACGTCGCTCGCCGGGTCGCTATCGGCCGCGCTGTGTCTCCGGCGAGGGGGCGAGAGCGGTCGCACGGCGAGGACGACATGCGGGAGTCTCCGCATCATGTGATCCTCAACGCCGAGCAGGACCGCGTGCTGCGATTTCCGGCCTGGTCGATCGCCACTGCGCAGTAGAGCCGTGGCCCGCGCTTCAGGCTGCGCGGTACACGCCACGGCGCTGCGTAGAGACGGCGGTAGTGCGCCTCGGCGAGTGGCACCGCCACGCGGCCTATCGTCACCCGACCCTGCATGATCGTCAGCAACTCACGGCTCTTGCCGCTGTCATCGAAGACACGGAAGCGGAGCAACACAGTCTTACCGGCGGGAGCAGCGCCGGGCAACGTACGGATCCTCGGTGGCTCGCGGTCGACGTGGTCGAACTTGGCGGTGACCTTCATGTCCTGGGTGAATGTGACCGTGCACTTGTCGGCGCCCGAGCAGCCGCCGCCGCTCCAGCCGGCGAACCGCGACCCGTCGTCAGCGACTGCGAGCAACGGGACCGATGAGCCCTGCTGCAGCGTGACCGAGCACGTCGGCCCGCAGTCGATCCCGCCGGCACCGCCCACGTAGCCCGTGCCTGTCCCCGTCTTCGCGACGCTCAGTGTGTACATCGCTGGAGGCGGCGCAGCCGTGCCGAACCCAGCGGTCACCGACTTCGGCCCCGTGATCACGAGCGTGCATGTGTCGCCGCTTCCGGAGTCGCTGCAGGAACCACCCCAACTCGTGAGCTCGGCACCGGAATCCGGCGTTGCCGTCAGCGTGATCAACGTCTCCTGCCTGATCAGCGCCGAGCAGTTGCCCGGGCAGTCGATCGAGCCCCCGTCGCCGCTACCCGTCACATGCCCCGGCCCCGTCACAGAAACAGTGACCTCGAAGTGAAGCGCGCGGGCCACCGCCGTCGACGCAACCCAACCGGCCAGAGCCGCGACCACTGCCCCCAGCAGAATCCTGCGCTGCACCTTTGGCACCCTCATCCGGTGGAGACCGAGACTCTACGACGCCTCTTCGAGCGCCGTGCAAATTCGCGGCCGATGAGAAAGGCGCCATGGTGCCACGAGGTGCCCCTGCCGCCGCGAGGCCTGTGTTCATGCCGGATCGAGCGCGGGTGGGGCGCCATCAGGGCTCCACGGCGCCGATGGCCCGCCTGGTCAAGCCGAGCTGGCTCGCCCAGGTCAGGCCGGTTGGAGTCCCTCGCGCGAACCGCAGATCGGCGGGGTGCCACCCCTCCGGCCGCCAGCCCGCATGAAGCCTGAACCGCTGCCGAGCTTTCGACCGCGTCGAACTCGGATCCCTGACGGGACGCGATGGAACCGGTTGACGGGGGTGGGGGGGGTCGGTTCGATCCCAGCCGCGCTCATCGCTCAACAGAGCCATTTCTCGGCTAGCGGCCCTCATCGTGGAGGCCGAATGGTGAGTGAAATGGTGAGTACAGGCGAAGGAAGACGCTGCGGCTCTACCGGACCGCAGCGATGCCGTCCGGCCGCCGCAACCGAACTCCCAGTTTCGCGAGTGCGTCGTAAAGCTCTTGATGGCGCGTACGACGCGCTACGGCGAGCGCGCTCGTATCGTCCGCGAGATCAGAGATCATCCGCTCGTGGTACTTGGCGTACCAGGTGGCGGCGCTGATCAGCGCCTCGAGTTCGGGATCCGACAACGGCTCGAGGCGATCAGATGGGGCGGCCGCAGACGACACCTAAGCGATCCTAGCCCCCACTCCGATCGACATCGGGATACGTTTGAATCGAGGGTGTGACGACTCTCACCTCACCTCGATCACGGTCTCGACGGGGAGGTCGAGCGACGCGGAGACGAGGCAGGTGTTTTCTGCTGTCTGGGCGAGCTCTCGCGCCAGTTGCTCGTCGGCCGGGTCGGTCTCGACCGCGATTCGGAGGAGGAGTCGGGTGAAGCCGAAGCGGCCGTCCTCGCGCATGCCCGCGACTCCGTCGCCGTTCACGGAGAGCGACGCGTAGTTGAGCCCGGCTCGTGCGGCGAGGCCGGTGAAGGTGACGGCGAGGCAGGATGCTGCTGCGGCGACGAAGAAGTCTTCGGGGCTCCAGGTTGAGGGGTCGGTGCCGCGGAAGACGGGTGGCGGGGTGATCTCGATCGGTTGCTTGCCTTCGACGGTGGCGGTGACGCGGCGCTCGCCGATCCACTCGACCGAGACGGGGAAGTGGAACTCCTTCGGCCGCACGTTTGGGGTTGCTGTTGCGGTAGCCATTAGAGGCTCGCGGCCGGTTGTCGGTCGAGCTCGGCGGCAGGGCCGGTCAGCTCGTCCAGGAACTGCGAGACCGCGGCCGGCGGCAGGGCGCCGACGAACTCGGCCACGACCTCGCCGTCGCGGAATGCTTTCACGGCCGGGATGCTCTGGATCTCGTAGCGGAGCGCGAGCTCCAGGTTTGCTTCCACGTCGACTTTGGCGAGGGCGAACCTGCCCTCGCGGGATTCTGCTTCGCGCTCGAGCACGGGGCCGAGCATCCGGCAGGGGCCGCACCAACCGGCCCAGAAGTCGACTACGTACCGGCAGCTCGTGCGAGCGCTCGATCACATCGCGCTCAAAGGTGGTTGTCGTCACATCCATCTCAGATCTCCTTGCGGTCGTGTGACTATCCGTGCTATACAACTATACAACTATTCAACTTATTCCGTGAGGAGATGCTCTCGATGTCGCTTCCCCACCCTGTTCCGGATGAGCTCGTGGAGTTGATCGCCCGCCGTTTCCGGGCGATCGGCGAGCCGATGCGGATCAAGCTGCTCGACCGCCTTCGCGACGGCGAGGCAACCGTCAACGAGCTGAGCGAGGCGATCGGCGCTTCGCAGCAGAACGTCTCGAAGCACCTGGCGCTGCTGGCCGAGGCTGGCATCGTTGCGCGGCGCAAGGACGGAACCCGCGTCTACTACCGGATCGCCGACGAAGGCGTGTTCAAGCTCTGCGAAGACGTGTGCGGCTCGATCCAGGAGCAACTCGCGTCCCTGAGCGAGCTGGTCGGGGAGGTGCGCTGATGTCTCGGCGCTGGCCGCTCGAGCGGGTGCTGTTCGCGCTCGCCGGCTCGATCACGCTCGTCAGCATTCTGCTGGCTGCGATCGTCACACCCTGGTTCCTGCTCCTGACTACCTTCGTTGGCGTCAGCCAGTGGCTGTACGTCGTGGTCGGGCGCCTGCCCGGCTTCGCTTGTGCTCGAGCGCTTCTTCGGGATCGATCGGCGGTGCCACTCGTGAGCGCCGTCGCAACCGCACGTCTCGCTGCCGCGCCCGTTCGCGAGCATCCGGAGGCGGTCGGACCGGTCGGCCGGCTGGGTCGCTGGACGGTCGACCACGGACGTGCTGTCGCGATCGCGTGGATCGTGATCGCGATCGGGTTCGGATTCTTCGCACCCAGGGTCGAGTCGGCCCTGTCGGGCGCCGGCTGGCAGGCAAACGGCTCCCAATCGGTGCAGGCGCGAACCCTGATCCAGAAGAACTTCGCCGGTCTGTCCAGTTCGGCGCTGATGGTCGTCGTGCACTCGCCGACGCAGACGGTCGGCGACGCAGGCTTCCGCTCGACGGTCGCCGCCGTCGAGCGGACGCTCCGGAGCGAACGGACACGTCGCCTCCGTGTCTCCACCGCGGGCGGGCTCGACGATCTCGGCTGATCGCCACACGGCGATCGTCACAGCCGGCGCAGGCGGCGATCCGACCGCGATGGTCGCAGCCGCCGACTCGCTCAAGGGCAAGCTGCGCGCGCTCGGCGCAGGCGGCACCACCGTGTCCCTGACCGGCGCCTCGGGGATGTGGAGTGACTTCAACACCGCCAACCGCACGGCGATGATGAAATCGGAACTGTTCTCCTGGCCGGTGACGATGATCATCCTCGTGCTGGCCTTCGGCTCGCTCGTCGCCGCCGGGTTGCCACTGATGCTCACGATTCTCGGCCTGGTCGCCTCAGCCGGCCTGCTGGCGCTGCTGACGAACGGCTTCGAGATCTCGATCTGGGCGATGAACTTCGCGCTCATGTTCGCGCTCGCGCTCGGCATCGACTACGCGCTCTTCATCGTCCACCGCTTCCGCGGCGCCTTCTTCGGCTCCGGCCTCGCCGCGCGTGACGCAGTCGCCGTGACGATGGACACGGCCGGCAAGGCCGTCCTGTTCTCGGGCGTCACGGTCCTGATCTCGCTCTCCGCTGTGATGCTCGTGCCCAGCCCGGCGTTCCGTTCGATGGCGCTCGGGATCATGATCAGCGTCATCTTCGTGCTCCTGGCCACGCTGACGCTGCTCCCCGTGGTGCTCGCCAAGCTCGGACCGAAGGTCGACTCGCTGTCGCTGCGCTGGGTTCACTCCGGTGAGCACCGATCAGCCCGCTTCGCTCGCTGGGGCGCGCTGCTCTGGCGCCACCCCTTCGTGTTCGGCCCGGCCGCCGCGATCGTGCTCGTCCTGCTCGCCCTACCCGTGCTCGGGCTGAAGACCGGCATGCCCTCGATCAAGGTCGTCCCCACGAACGACTCCTCCCGGGTCGGCTACACGCAGGTACAGCAGGCGTTCGGCGTCGGCGCCCCCGGAGCCCTCCAGATCGTCACCCCACAGGCGAACGCCGCGGCGGTAGTAAGAGTCGTCCGGCGCGATCCCGGCGTCGCCTCCGTCTCGCCGGTCCGGTCGGGGGGCAGCGGCCTCGCGCTCGTCCAGGCCGTCCCCAACGCCGACCCGTCCAGCACGGCCGTCGGATACACGATCGACCGGCTCCGCTCGCAACTGCCCGCCCAGGCGCTCGTCGGGGGCGCCGCAGCGGAGAACCACGACCTCGAGCAGGCGCTTGCCGCCAAGACGCCACTCGTGATCGGGGTCGTGCTCGCCCTCGGCTTCCTGCTCCTGCTCGTCGCACTGCAGGCGCCGCTGATCGCCGCCCTCGGCGTGCTGACGAACCTGCTCGCCACCGGCGCCGCCTTCGGCATCGCCAGGCTGATCTTCCAGAACGGCCACGGCGCCGGCCTGCTCGGCTTCGAGTCGCAGGGATTCCTCGACGCCTGGGGCCCCGTCTTCTTCTTCGCGATGATCTTCGCGATCTCGATGGACTACACCGTGTTCCTGCTCTCCTCCGCGAAAGAGCACTACGACCGCACCGGCGACCCGCGCGAGGCCATGATCGGCGGGCTCGCCCACTCCGGCCGGGTGATCTTCGCCGCCGCCGCCGTCATGGTCGCCGTCTTCTTCACCTTCGCCCTCTCCGGCCCGCTACCGCCGAAGGAGATGGGAGTCATCCTCGGCATCGCCGTCCTGCTCGACGCCATGCTCGTCCGTCTCGTCCTGATCCCAACCCTGCTCCGCGTCTTCGGCCACTACGCCTGGGCGCTACCCCACTGGCTCGACCGCATCCTCCCCAACGTCCGCTTCGGACACTCCTGATGCACGAGGCCCGGCTAACCGAAAGACGCCCCGGCGCCTGGCGCATCCGTGGCCGAACAGTTGACCGGACTCCACGGTCGGCTACGCCCTCGTCGAGCGCCATCGGGAAGCAGGCTCACCTGCTTTGCGGCCTTCTACCTACTCCACAACCAAATAGTGGTGTTACGGTCAGTGTATGCCTCTTAGCCGTCCCTTGCCCGACGTTGTCGTTGAATTGATCGCCCGCCGTTTGCGCGTCGCGGGCCAGCCAGCGCGGATCCGTCTGCTCGAGCGCCTCCGCGAGGGCGAAGCGACGGTTGACCAGCTCGTTGGGGCAACTACTTCCAGCCAGCAGAACGTCTCTAAACACCTCGGCGTCCTCCGACCGCCGGCATCGTTGGCCGGCGTAAGGAGGGAACGTGCGTTTACTACCGGATCACGGACGCAAGCGTCTTTGACCTGTATGAACAGGTCTGCGGCAGCCTCGAGCGCCAGTACGCAGAAATTGGCGAGGTTTTCGAGGGAGCGGCGTTTACGTGAACGTGGCTGCTCGGCGGATCAGGCAGCCGCTGCTCCAGCTGTGGCAGAGCGAGTGGTGCCCGGCCTCGCGGAGAGTCCGGCAGCGGTTCACCGAGCTTGGCCTAGACGTCGCCCTCCACCAGGTGCCGGTCGATCCCTCAGAGCGGAGCGAACTCGAAAAGGCGACCGGCTCGACGACGATCCCAGTCCTGGCCGCCGGCGGCACGATCGTGGTCGGAGAGGCCGAGATCGTCGACTACCTGGACTCACTTCGCAGAGCCGCCCGAGGCGAGCGCGCAACGCGAGAAGGCGGCGAAAGCCCGACGTAAGGACTTGGAGGCAGCATGCCCATCGTTGGAAACCGCTACACGCTGAGCGCGACCACCGCGCTCGCCTTCGACGACGCTGTCGGACGCGTCAAGGAGGAGCTAAAGGCCGAGGGCTTCGGCGTTCTCTGCGAGATCGACGTGCAGGCGACGCTGCGCGAGAAGCTCGGGGTCGAGAGCGAGCGTTACCTGATCCTGGGTGCCTGCAATCCGCCGCTGGCTCATCGTGCGCTCGAGGCCGAGCCCGAGCTCGGCGTCCTGCTTCCCTGCAACGTTGTCGTCTACGAGCGCGACGGAGAGACCCACGTGGCGGCGATCGACGCCGAGCGAATGCTCTCGATCGTCGGCAGGGACGAGCTGGCTCCGATCGCCGCGGAGGTGCGGCGGCGGCTCGCCGTCGTCGTCGAGCGCGCCGCAGCGTAGATGTTCGTTCGCCAACTGCTCCGCGCCGACCTCCGCTGCAACTGCCTGAGGCGGTGACGAGTGAGGGCGGCGGGGCGGCAGACCGGATTCTTGCTCGAACCGCCCGGCGACGCCGGCTAAACGGATGAGTGACGCGCTGCTGGCGTTGCCGTTCGGGCTCGCAATCGGCGTACTGCTCGGCCTCGTTGGCGGAGGCGGCTCGATTCTGGCCGTCCCGATTCTTGTCTACGTGCTCGGCGAGCCGGTCAAGCGCGCGACGACCGAGTCGCTTTTGATTGTCGGTGTTACCGCGCTTGTCGGAGCGCTCGCTGCCGCGCGCGCAGGGCGGGTGCGCTGGCGCGTCGGCCTCGCGTTCGCCGCGGCGGGCGCTGCGACGTCCGTGGCTGGAACGGCGCTCAACCGGCTCGTCAGCTCGCACACGATCCTGCTCGCGTTTGCGGTGCTCCTGGTCGCAGCCGCCTACGGAATGCTTCGCAGACGACCCGACCGAGGATCGCCTGCGGAGAAACATACGCAGACTCCACATTGGTCACGCGTCGCCGCCGCGGGCGCCGCGACCGGGCTGCTCACGGGGTTCTTCGGGGTCGGAGGCGGGTTCGTGATCGTGCCAGCGCTTGCGCTAGCACTCGGGCTTCCGATGACCCTCGCGATCGGCACGTCACTGCTCGTGATCGCCCTGACAAGCGCATCCGCACTGGCAGCCCATCTCGTCAGCGGCGGCATCAACGTCGGACTCGCCGCGGCGTTCACAGCAGCCGCTCTCATCGGCGCCCTGGTCGGCACTCGCCTGCACGGACACGTACCAGACACCCGCCTGCGTCAAGTCTTCGCATCGCTGCTACTCGCGATCGCCGTCTTTCTGATCGCGAAGAACGCCACGACCCTTGCAGAGATACCGTGGTTGTCGGGCCTATGATGTGGCGCGTGGACGCGGTGATTAGCGTCCGTGGTCTCCGGAAGAGCTACGGCGCATTCGAGGCTGTGGCAGGCATCGATATTCAGGTCTCGCGAGGAGAGATCTTCGCGTTCCTGGGGCCGAACGGTGCGGGCAAGACGACGACGGTCGAGATCCTGGAGGGGTTCCGGAAGCGGTCGGGCGGCGAGGTGATGGTGCTGGGCGCTGATCCGGCTGAGGCGGGGGGAGAGTGGCGTGACCGGATCGGGGTGGTGCTGCAGGAGTCGCAGCCGGAGCCTGGGCTGACGGTTCTCGAGTGCCTTGAGCTGTATGCGGGGTATTACCGGGCGCCGCGCGATATCGGCGAGACGATCGAGCTGGTGGGGCTCGGGGGTAAGTCGGACTGCTCTGTGTGACGACTGCCACGGTGCGTACCACAGGTGGCGTCGGGGGCAAGCGTGATGCTCGGGCGAGCTCAGATGGTGCCTACCCTGGTGCCTACCTCGGCCGGGAAAAACGTCAGTTAGCAGGCACGTTCGAATCCCGCTGGGGGCAACGAGAGAAAACCCTGCAAAGTGCGGGGTTTTTTCGCTTGATACGACTAGACGCCGGTCGCACCGACCCGGTCGAGGTCCGTCAGGCTCGGCGCCTTCCGGATCGACGCGCTCAGCGTCCCCCACAGGGCGAGCACGAGGCCGAACGCGGCGAACACCGCCACCGTCGCGCGCGCCGACGTCGCGCTGAGGAGGAGCCCTGCCAGCAGCGGCCCGAGCGGCGACGCGGAGAGCGAGATCGTCCGGGCGGCGCTGTCCACGCGACCGATCAAGCGGTCAGGCGTCATCGCGGTCCGGTACCCGTGGACGACCGAGTCCGTGGACGGGATCGTCAGGCAGGTCGGGACGATGCTCGCTGCCAGCACGTAGACGTTCGGCCAGATCAGAAACACCGCGCATCCGGTCCAGGTCCAGAGCTCCATCAGCAGGATCGTTCGTACAGAGAAGGTGCGGCGGCTGAACGCCGACAGGGCCGAACCGACGAGCAGGCAGGCTCCGAACAGCGCCGTGACGAGTCCGATCTCCCCGCCGGTCAGGCCCTGCCGCGTTCCGACGACCACGATGACGAGGGAGAGGCCGGGGAAGACGAGGTTCCCGATCCCGAACAGGAGCGCGCACGTGCGCAGGAACGGTTGTCGCCAGAGATAGGCGAGGCCCTCGGCGATCTCGGCGCGGAGGCGCGTTCCAGTGCGCTCGCGCTGCTCCTGGAACGGCGTGCGCATCAGGAGCAGCGAGATCGTGGAGAACGCGTACGACGCCGCATCGACGGCGAACGGCACTGCGCGGCCAATCGTGAACAGAGCGCCGCCGATCGGCGGGCCGGCGACGAGCACGACGGACTGCCGTGCCGTCACCGTCGCCACGGCCGCCGGCATCTGAGGCGCCGGGACGACGGAGCGGAGCGCGCCCGCCTGCGCGGCGGCGAAGAACGACGACGCGGCCCCTTCGACGAACGCGACCGCGACGATCTGCCAGAAGACGACCGTGTCCGCCGCGATCGTCGCGACAAGGCTCGCGATCGTGAGCGCGCGGACGGCGTCGGCGGCGATCATCAGCCGCTTTCGGTTCCACCGGTCGGCGGCCGCCCCCGCCAGCATCCCGAAGAACGGATACGGAACGATGCGCGCGAAGCCGACGATGCCTGCCTTCGCCGGCGAGTGCGTCAACGCCAGCACCAGCAGCGGGTACGCGATCGCCGTCATCTGCATGCCCGTCACCGACAGGAGCTGCCCGAGCTGCAGGAGGACGAAGTCGCGGTTTCGGCGGAGAGGCACGTGAGGCACGGCCACGGAGCCTAGGCAGAATGGGCCGATGCGGCTCGGGATCCTCGTCGCCCTGTTGATCCTCATTCCTTTCGCCGCATCCGCGCCCGGCTCGTCCCGGCCGACCGGGTTCGTCACCCGCAACGGCGCCGGACTGCAACTCGACGGCAAGCCGTTCCGCTTCGGCGGTGCCAACATCGAGTGGCTCGGCCTCGCGGGCTACGGGCCCGCCGATCCCGCCGGGCCTCACTACGCGAGCAACTACGAGATCGACGACGCGCTGACGACCGCGAAGGAGATGGGCGTCCGCGTCGTGCGCAGCCAGACGATGGGCGACTCGGTCGGCTGCTCGGCCTGCCTCGAGCCCGCGCTCGGCCGGTTCAACCCGGCCGCGTTCGAACGCATCGACTACGCGCTGCGCGCGGCCCGCGACCGCGGCATCAGGATCATCCCGACAATCGTCGGCGACGACGCGCTCGGCGGTGGCTCGGGCTGCGTGTATCTCCGCTGGCGCGGGATCGAGGTCCCCGGCTGCTCGATCATCAACATGGCGCCGTTCTGGACCGATCCAGGCGTGCTCGCGGACGTCGAGGCGCACATCAAGGCGCTCGTCGACCACGTGAACGTCTACACCGGCGTCGCGTACAAGAACGACCCGACCATCCTCGGCTGGGATCTCCTGAACGGCGGCGGCAGCCCGACTCCGTGGACGCGGCAGATCGCCCAGTACGTGCGCTCGATCGACGGCCATCACCTGATCCTGTCCGGCGCCGCGAACGTCGGCCTCGCCGCCGTCGATGCGTGCGTCTCGTTCGTCTATCCGCACTGGTCGCTGCCGCTGTCGTTCGTCCAGAGCTGGATCGACGCCTGCCGCTCGGCCGGGAAGCCGTACATCGTCTACGAGTACGGCTGGGACCTGACCAACTACCCGACGCGGCCCTCGTTGAGCGGCTTCCTCTCGACGCTTCTGGCCGATCCGGAGATTGCCGGCGACGCGTTCTGGGCGCTCGAGGCACACGCCAACGGGCACGGGTGGCTGCCGATACCCGCCGACACGTCCGACCCGGCCGTCGCACGAACCGGAGAGAGCGGTCAATGGTGGGCGATGTACTACACCGGCGTTCAGACGCTCGTCATGTCCGCAGGCGACATGGCGGCACGCGCTCAGATCATCCGCAGCCATGACTACGCGATGGACGGCGTTCCGCGGCCCCGGCACGCGATCCCGCCGGCGTCGAGGGTGACCTCGGTCGCGTTCTCCTCGAGTCCCGCCGGAGTCAGGGTCTACTGGCAGGGGTCGGCCGGCGCCCGGAACTACACGGTGCAGCGCGCAGCCGTCGCTCGGGGTCCGTGGACGACGCTTTGCAGGCGCTGTGCCACCGACCTCGACGACGGCTTCGTCGACCGCCGAACTGGTTCGAAACGAGCCTGGTACCGCGTCGTGCCGTACAACCTGGACAACAGGCCCGGCCCAGCCTCCAGGCCCGTGCGCGTGAGCTAGATAGCGTTCGGGCCGAGGGCGGTTAGCTCAGCTGGGAGAGCGCCTGGTTTACACCCAGGAGGTCGGCGGTTCGACCCCGTCACCGCCCATTCGACAAAGGCCTTGGAAACAGGGCCCTTTTTCGTTTTGGAACGGTTCGCCACGGATGGGAGATGTTGCGCGTGTGACACGGATGTGACACATCACCTGAAACTGCCGGACGCCGTTCGCTGTCCCAGCCGGGGCACTCGCGGAGGAAGCGTCGGCACTGAGCATTCGACCCCTCCCCGGCTAGGATTCCGCCGCGCATGGACGAGCACACAGGGCTGGCTGACCCCATCGAAGCGGAATGGTGGCTGTACGAGCAGGTCGGGCGGCAAGACGCACTCGCGGTGGCCCTCGTCGATATAGACGACATGCGCGGGATCAACGACGCGCATGGCCACCTCTTCGGAAACGTGGTGATTGGCCGCCTTGCGGAACTTCTGCGGGACGCGACCGGTACGAGCGACCTCGCCGCTCGCTTCGGCGGCGGCAAGTTCCTGCATGCAGGGCCTGGCGATTTCCTACTTGCATGGCCTGGTGACGAAGCGACTGACGCTGCGTACGAGGCAGACGAGCTTCGAGTGCGTTTCCGAGAGCTTGAGTTCTCGCTCGGTGACGGTAAGCAGCCTGGTCGTTTCACGCTGAGCGCCGGCGTCGCAGGGCTGGAGGCCGCGCACCGCAGTCGGCGTCGGGATCTGGCGGCGGGGCTGCTTATGGCAGCACAGGAAGCGTGTTGGGCCGCGAAGCGCGACGGCGGCGATCGGGTGCGAATCGCGTAACCGCGTACGCCAGGTCCACGGGATCTTTGGGCCGAGGGGCTGTACTCGATTGCGAGTGGCAGTTGCCAGGCTGTGAGAACCGGGGTCGGGTGCTCCGCTAGCCCAGATCGGGTTGTGACTCGCAAGAGTCCGTTATCCAGCCGAATCGCGTCTGAACGCCTTAGCTGATTGCTGACTAGTCGATGCGAGCGCCACGATCCAGATGGCACCGCTCCCGCCGCCGACCAGCGCCAACCAGTGCAAGAACGGCGGTTGGCAGACCTTCAGAAATCCTGCGTTCAAGAACCAGGGCGACTGCGTCAGTTATGTCGCCACACACGGCAAGAACGGCGGCAACGGCTAGCTAGGACAGCCAGACACGTCGGCTACAGAGCCGGGCTCTCGCCAAGAGTCCGGCTCTTCTTTCTCCCGGCGTGACCAGTTCGGGCACGCTGCCCAAGAAGAGGGTCAGGCCACTAACGGCCACCAGGAGGTCGGCGGTTCGATCCGGTCACCGCCCATTCGATTTAGTGTCCCGGTCCCGGTTCCGGCCGGGTAGGGGAAATCCGTCCTCCCACGGCCCCCAGCGCCCGACGGCGAAGATGAGGCCGAGCCAGAGCGCGAAGCCGACGAGAAGCCCGGTGATGGTGAGGGTCTCCACAGCCAGCAACATCGACCGTCCGACGATACCTCGGACCCGGCGAGCCGCAAGCGTGACGACGGAGCTGTCGCCCTGTAGGTTCACGGAGGCAGTGCCGCTCGAACGACCGCAGATCGACAAGCCCGGGGGCGACGTGCCCTTCGACCTGGGCATCGAGGACATCGTCGTCGGCGACGGCGAGGAGGCCACCAAGGGGAAGAAGGTCTCCGTGCACTACGTCGGAGTGGCCTTCTCCACCGGCGAGGAGTTCGACGCCTCCTGGAATCGTGGGCAGCCGTTCGAGTTCAAGCTCGGCAAGGGGCAGGTGATCCCGGGCTGGGACGCCGGCGTGCAGGGCATGAAGGTCGGCGGCCGCCGCAAGTTGACGATCCCGTCCGCGATGGCGTACGGGGCACGCGGTGCCGGTGGTGTGATCAAGCCCCACGAGCCCCTGGTGTTCGTCGTCGATCTGCTGTCGGTCGACTAGGTGAGTGCCGACGAGCTCGCCTCGCAGCTCGAGCGGCTCCGCGAGCAACAACGTGTAGGCGGCCGCGTCCTGCGCGCGGTTGCCCGCGGCGCCGGGCTTCAGCCGGTGCTGGACGAGGTCGTGGAGGCGGCGGCGCGTCTCTCCGGGGCAGAGAACGGGCGCCTGTGGCTCTTCAGGGACGGGCTGCTGCACGTCGTCGCCAACTACGGCTCCCGCGAGGGGTACGACTACGATCGCGAGCCCAGGGTCCCGGACCGGACGACGATGGCCGGCCGCGCTGCGCTCACACGAGACGTCGTTCATCTGCCCGACATCGACGCCGACCCGGAGTACACGTACGCCGGCCCGCGCTTCTTCCGTTCTGGCCTGAACGTCCCGATCCTGCTCGAGGACGAGCTGATTGGCGTGATCGGCATCGTGCGGCTAGAGGTCGGCGCCTTCACGGACGAGCATCTCGAGCTGCTCGGGAGCTTCGCCGACCAGGCAGCGGTCGCGATCGTGAACGCGCGTCTGCTCGATACCGTCGAGCGGCAGCGGACGGAGCTGTCGCGCTTCATCTCACCCCAGGTGGCAGAGCTCGTCTCCTCGCCGGAGGGAGAGAGGCTCCTGGCCGGCCACCGCGCGTACATCTCGGTCCTCTTCTGTGATCTACGCGGCTTCACCGCCTTCGTGGAGACCGCGGAGCCCGAGGAGCTGTTCGAGGTGCTGCGCCAGTACCACGGCGTGGTCGGCGAGCTGATCCCGTCCTACGACGGTACGCTCGAGCACTTCGCAGGCGACGGGCTCATGGTGTTCTTCAACGATCCCGTGCCCGTCGACGAGCACGAGCTGCAGGCGATCCGGCTCGCCCTCGCCGTGAGGGAGCGCTTCACGGACATCTCCCTCGGCTGGCGCAAGCGGGGCACCGACCTCGGGATCGGCATCGGCATCGCCGCCGGTTACGCCACGCTCGGCCGGATCGGGTTCGAAGGTCGCTACGACTACGGCGCGCTCGGGCCCGTCACGAATCTCGCGTCCCGCCTGAGCACGACTGCCCAGGCGAATCAGATATTGATCAGCCAACGCGTCTTCGCAGCGGTCGAGGAGCAGGTCGAGGCGCAGCCGATCGCCGACATCGAGCTCAAGGGCTTTGCCCGGCCGGTCACCGCGTACGAGCTTTCGGCGCTTCGCGTCTAGCGGTCAGGCTCGAGGCCGGGCGCCGGCTCTGACGAGTCAGCCCCCGGCGGTGGCACGCGAGGCGAAGGCCCGGACGGCTGCTGGGGTGCACGCGCGGACGTTTTCCGCCTGCAGGAGGTCGATCCCTCGGCGAACGATCGCGAGGCTCGTCTTCGGCGTGTTGTCGTCGTAGTAGAGGCCGGACTGCCAGCGGTCGAGGTCGGGCTCGTCGCTGACGTGGAAGATCAACAGCGCCTCGACGGTCGGCTGGCAGGCGGCGAGCGCGACCGCCTCCACGTAGTACGCGGACTGGGTGGCCTCGGTCACCGGCCGGTCGGAACGCGGCGTGGAGCCGTCGTACCCGGACCGCTTCGAGGCCGGGATCCGCGACTGGACGCCGAACTCGTCGTAGACAATCGGCAGCGTCGCACCCGGCTGGGTCGTTCCTCCGAACGCCTTCGCGAGCAGGCGGACGAGCTTCGGGTAGTCGGCAAGCGAGATCGTCGTGGTGTGCGGATGCCTGAAGCTGGGCGGGATGCTGGAGTTGTCCTCGTAGGGGTGGAGCGAGAACGCATCCATGATCGGGCGCGTACGGCCGCTCCTGCGGTAGGCACGCCCGAGGTCCTGGATGAACGTCGTCGGCGAGTGCTTTCGGGACATGATCGAGTCGTTGCCGCGCGGCGACAGCGCCCCCCCGATCACGGTCGCGGACGGCGATGCCTGCTTGAGTGCGTCGTAGGTGCGCGCGAGCGTCTGCTCGTAGGCGGACGCGGCCGCGTCGCTGCCGTCCCGGCGGAACTGCGGGAGCCAGAAGCGGTTGAGGTTGGGCTCGTTGCCGACGATGAAGCGGTGCACGGTCGGGAGCGCGGATGCCAGCGAGGCCGCGAAGGTCGCGAAGTCGGTCTGCTCGCGCGTCGTGCGCGGCGTCTGCGAGCTACCCGACGGGTAGACGGACAGGTAGACGGCGATGCCGTCGAGGTCGGCGGCGTCGACGGCGTTCTTCAGGCTCTGCAGGTCGGCGTCGAGCGGCGCCTGCTCACTGCGGCGCCAGGGCGCCGTCAGCCGGATCGCGCCGAGCCCGGCCAGCTTGGCCAGATCCATCTTCGCCTTCGCCGCAGCGAGCGTCGGCGCCTTGGCAGCATCCTCGGCGGCGCCGACGAACATCCCCTGCGCGGCCGAGGCCGAACCGGCCACGGTCAGGAAGGCGGCGACGGCGACGAGCAGGACGGACAACCGGAGCGCGCGACGGGATGGCGTCGCCGCACGCCCCAAGGACGCACACGAACGAGCGAGCTCCAACCCTGAGCCCGCCCCGACCCCCCAGCCGCAGGCGCGCAAGTCGGCCACCCTAGCGGAGCCGACGGCTGCCTGCACGCGCGTCTACGTCCCGAAACGAAACGGACGGGCCCGAGGACCCGTCCGTTCAGCTGGCGATGCGAAGGTGCTTCAGGGAGTCGCGATGCGGGTGATCGGCCCGCTGATCTCACCGCTCGGACTGTTCGCCGTCCGCACGACCACGGAGCCGTAGCCCTTGAGAACGGCGTTCGCCTGGTCGTCGGTGAGCGTCGTGCGTCCGAACTTGTTCGCCGTGCACGGCCCGCAGAGCGTGGCCGCGAGCGCACTTGCGGCGCCCGGGACGTTCAGGCGGAGGTCGGCGCCGCTGACCGTGCTCGAGAGGCTCGAGTAGGTCAGCTTCCAGCCGAGGATCCAGTGCTGCCCGTTACCCGGCACGGCGAACGGCGGCACGGGACCGCCGCACTTGATCTTGTGCGGGATCCCGCTCGCGCGTGGCGGTCCCTGTCCTGGACCGCCGGCCTTCGGCGCGGTGACGGTGCAGCCCGGGATCGAGGGCATCGCGCCTGCCTTGACGGTGCCGATCGTGTGGACGAGGACGCCGTCCCACTGGCCGGTCGCGGTCGACGAGCTGCTCGACGGAGCCAGCTTCGCCGTGAGCCGGTACCCGATCGCATGGACCTTGCCGACCGGCGCGGCGGTTCTCGGATCGCTCTGCCCGATGCGCTGGATCTTGCCCGGCTTGGCCGGGCCGATCGGCGCCGGCGGCGAACCGGCCGTCGCGAGGCCTGCGGCGACGAGTGTGGCGAGCCCGAGTAGCGAGATTGCTCCCCCGAGGCGACCTGCTCTCTTGCTCATTCCTCCACCTCCACCGTGGCTTTTGCTCCTTGTGGTGCGAGTTCTTTATAGCTCCCGCGATCCACGGATCCCGGCTCGGCAAGGACGATTTACGAACCTGTTACGTTGGGTCGGCGCCTTCAGTCGCCGTGTGGATACGGATCGAGGATCAGCGTCGGCGTGCCGTCGGGCAGCGAGTCGGCCCGGTACAGGTACATCTCCGGGTGGAGGTAGAACGCGATCGTGTTCGCGGTGTCCGGCCCGACGTCGCCCGCGGAGTACGGCCCGCGCTGCGGGATCGTCTGAGAGAGCGGCTGATCGATCAGCGCGGAGAAGTTCCTCCGCTCCGCGACCGAGACGAGATCGTGGCCGGTGTTCCGCTGGCTCGAGAGCGGCGGCATCAGTACTGTCACCGTCTGCACGGCGGCGTCGTTCTTGAACGTCCGGAGCGTCAACTCGAGCGCCTCCTGCTCGACGAGGAGCGTGAGGTTCTGCGTCGCCTGCGAGGTGCCGGTGATCGCGCAGTTCGTGCCGCCGCCGCACATGAGGAACATGATCCCGTTTCCGACCGGGAGGGCCTTCGTGTCCTTCGGCGTCTGGGCATCCGACGGACGGACGAGATAATCGTGGATCGCCAGGTTCTGGTACGAGGCTCGCTGCCCGATGACGCCGACGAAGTCGTCCCCGGCCTCGCCCTTGTACTCGTGCATCACGTGGTTCGCGATCTCGCGTGCTCCGAGCTCGCCCTGCTGTGCGGGCGCGAAGCCCTGCGGGCCTCGATTGGCGTGACTGCTGCCGCGGCCGATGAGGACGATGCCGAAGCCGACCGCGACGCCGACGCCGATCGCGAGTACGAGATAGGCGAGTCCGAACCGGCGCTGGTTGATCGCGACGTCGCGGGCACTCGGCCGGAAAAACGGCTCCGGCTCGGCTGCGGGAGCCTGTCCGGCCGTCGCCTGCGCGGGTGCAGGCGCCTGCCCGTCCGTGCCCTTGCCGCCTAGAGCCTCGGCCACGACTCCTCCTTCGAGAGGTCGATCTCGGGCTTCTCGAGGTGGACCGAGTCGAGCAGCCGGACCAGCTCGTCGCCGTAGAGCTCCTGCTTCTCGATCACGGCGTCAGCGACCCTTTCGACCGACTCGCGGTTGTGCTCGATGAAGTTGTGCGCCGTCACGAACGCCTGGCCCATGATCTGCGCGGCCGCGGCCCGCTTGAACGGGTCGCGGAGGACGGCTGCGACCGGGTCGGCGTGGAAGTCGGCCGAGCCGCGCGTGCGGTTCATCAGCGTCAGCCCGATCTTCTCGAAGCGCCGCATCATCCGCTCGCGTGCCTGCTCGGTGCTCTCGTCGTCCATGCGGGCGCAGGCCGGAATGTCCACGATCTGCGGTCCCATGCCCGCCGCGCCGACCATCATCGCCGCGCTCGACGTTGCATGGCCGAGATCGCCGCCGACGCCGCTCGAGTTCTCGCCGTAGAACGCGAGCTCGGCCGCCATCGCACCGAGCGTGTGGATCAGGTTCCCGACGGCCTCCGACTGCCACTGGCTGAAGCGCTCCTCTTTCTCGAAGGCCTGGTGATGGCCGAGCGAGCCGCCGCGCATGCGGATCGAGAGGCGACTCGACTCGAGGTTCGGCCGGTAGATGTGTGCCGCCGTCGCGTGGCCCGCCTCGTGGATCGCGACCGCGCGCGTCTCCGAGTCGACGTAGCGGACGCCGACGGCGGTGCCCGACTCGATCGTGGTCATGGCGGCCACGAGGTCTTGCCAGTCGAACGAGACCTTCCCGTCGTGGTGGGCATTCGTCAGCGCCATCGAGCAGATCTGCTCGATCATCGCGGGCGAGTAGCCGTTCGTGATGCGAGCGATCTCGTCCCGACGCTGCTCGTGGTCGAGCTCGGGATTGTGCGAGACGCGATCGAGGTAGAGGTCGAAGATGTCCTTCCGATCCTCCTTGGTCGGCGTGCGGAACCACACGTGCCGGCCCATGCGTCCCGGCCGGGTCAGGGCTGGGTCGAGGTTCTCGATCGGCACGTTGGTGGCGCCGATGAAGTAGATCTGGTTGCCGGTGGGGCGCGCCTGCGGGATCCGCAGCGACACGGCGCCGATCCGGCGCGGGATGATGTACATCGCGTCCAGGATCGTGTTCGTACGGTTCGTGATCATGCGGCGGAAGAACGGCGGGTTGTCGATTCCGTCCATCGTGACGAGCAGCTGGTTGAGGGCGAGCTGGCCCTGGCCTCCGCCCATCATTCCCGGGAAGGCGCCCTGGTTGAGGATGTTGCCGAGCTTGTGCATCCAGGGCGGGTAGGGCGAGCGCGACTCGGGCGCACGCAGCGCGAAAAGGTAGTCGCGCCAGGCCGGGCTCTCGACGACGAGGTCGCCGGAGGAGTTGACGGCGCCCCACGTCCCGTAGAAGTTCGCGCCCGAGACCGGCGTCATCGACGCGCCCTGCAGCGCCTGCCGGCGCATGCCCGACGGCGTCGATCTCGTCGATGAAGACGATGCACTGGCCGCCCCATTTCGCGGCCAGCTTCTTCGCCTTGCGGGCAAGCCAGCGGACGATCAGCGCGTCGACGCCGATGAACGTCTGGGCGAAGCCGGAGCCGGGGATGGTCACGATCGGCGAGTTGAAGCCCGTCGCGATCGCCTTCGCGAGCATGGTCTTCCCCGTCCCGGGCGCGCCGAGGAAGAGAAGGCCTCGCTCGCGTTTGCCACCCGCCTTCTCGAACAGTTCGCCCGACTGCCACAGGTCGACGATCCGCCGCACCTCCTCCTTGGCCTCGGCCTGTCCTCGCACGTCCTTGAGCTTCACGCCCCACGTCGCGTCCCCGGGCTCGTAGCCGCGGATCTGCGAGATGCCCATCAGCATCATCGGGCCCATGAAGATGAGGAAGTTGGCGATGAACAGGAAGAAGACGAGAAACGCCTGCGTCCACCAGGTGCGGGAGCCGATCGCCTCGGCGGCGCCGACGCAGATGGCCTGCGCCGTCCCCCACCACGTGATCCCGTCCTCGCCGAACAGTCGCTGGACGACGAAGACCACCGTGATGAAGACGGCGATGATCCATGCGAACCGGTAGAGGGAGCGCCAGAACCAGGCACGCCGGCGATTGAGGACGTCTTCTTCGGCCAGGCGCGGGTCCTTGGCGCCGAACAGTGTCGGCCAGGGGATGAAGCGGCGGAAGATGAGGTCGAGCCCGCCCCTGAAGGCGCCCGCGGCGGCGATCGTGAGCACGATCGACCAGCCGAGCGGGATGTTGTCGCGCTCGTACAGCCAGACGAAGACGGCCGGTGTGGCGAGGAGGCAGACGATGGTGGCCGCGCGTCGCAGCGCGCGCCACTGGTCACCGAGTTCTGCAGGCACCTCGGGAGGGGTGAGGCGGGGGGCAGACGGGGTGGCGCTCATCGTCTTCGTCTCTTCACGACATATCTAGACGAACGATTCGCGGGTTCGGATAGCACCGTTTTCGACCGTTAGCCTTTCTCCGGGTTTCCATGCCGGGCCACCACGGGCACGATCACGACAGAAGGAACGCCGATCGGCGGGCGCTGACGATCGCGCTCGTCCTGATCGCCGGCCTCACGATCGCCGAGCTCGTGGCCGGGATCGTCGCCGACTCCGTCGCGCTGCTCGCGGATTCCGGCCACCTCTTCTCCGATACCGCCGCGCTCGGCTTCGCGCTGTTCGCCGCCGCCGTCTCGGCCCGGCCCGCGCGCGGCCGGTGGACGTTCGGCTTCAAGCGGGTCGAGATCCTGGCCGCCCAGGCGAACGGCCTCATGCTCGCGCTCGTCGGCATCTGGATCGTCTACGAAGCCGTGAGGCGCCTCGTGTCGCCCGCCGGACGTGTCGGGCGGGATCGTGCTCGCCGTCGCCCTGGCCGGCATCGCCGTCAATCTCGCCGCGACGCTCGTCCTCTCGCGCGCGAGCCGGGAGAGCCTGAACGTCCGCGGCGCCTTCCTCCACGTGGCGAGCGACCTGGCCGCCTTCGTCGGCACCGCGATCGCGGGTGCTCTCGTGCTGATCGCAGGCTGGAACCGCGCCGATCCGGTCGCGAGCCTGTTCGTCGCCACGCTCATGTTCTGGGCCGCGTACTCGCTCCTCCGCGACTCGACGGCGATCTTCCTCGAGGTGGCGCCGGAGGAGATCGACCCGGACGAGGTCGGCCGCGCCATCGTGGCAGTCCCGCACGTCGTCGAGGCGCACGATCTCCACGTCTGGACGGTGACGAGCGGCTTCCTCGCCGTGTCGGCGCATGTCCTCGTCGAGCCGGGCGCGGATTGTCACGGCGTGCGCAGGACGATCGAATCCGTTCTTCGGGAGCGCTTCGATCTCGATCACACGACGCTTCAGGTCGACCACGCGCAGCCTTCGGTGGTGCAGCTGCAGACGTTCGAGCGCGAGGCGGCGAAGTGACGGAGCAGCCGTTCGAGGTGCCGGTCGACGGAGGCGTTCTCGTCGGCCACCGTGGCGGTCAGGGGCCGCCCGCGCTCGTCCTCCACGGCGGGCCGGCGATCCCGGACTACACGGAGGGACTCGCGACCGAGCTCGGCGGGTTCTTTTCCACGCTGCGGTACACGCAACGCGGCGTGCCGCCGTCGACAGTCGGCGGTCCGTACACGATCGAGTCGCACGCGGCCGACGCGAGCGCCGTCCTCGACCACGTCGGGATCGAGCGCGCCTGGGCGGTCGGACACTCCTGGGGCGGCCATCTCGCCCTCCACCTGGCCGTGACGCGGCCGGAGCGGCTTCTGGGCGTGATCGCCGTCGACCCGCTTGGCGCGTACGGCGACGTGTTCGCCGAGATGAGCGCGAACCTGGTCCGAGGACTCACGCCCGAGCAGCAGGCGCGCGTCGAGGAGGTCGAAGCGCGCCGCCGGCGCGGCGAGGCGACCGAGGAGGAGATCCAGGAGCGCTTCACGCTGATCTGGCCGCAGTACTTCGCCGATCCGGCCGGCGTGACGGCCGTCCCGCCGCGGATCGGCCGCGAGTGCTCGACCGATACGAACGCCTCGATCGCCGAGCACTTTGCGCGCGGGACGCTCGTCGAGGGGCTGCCCTCGGTCAGGCTGCCGATGCTGTTCGTGCACGGCACCCTCGATCCGCTGCCGCTGTCCTCCGTGGAGCGCACGGCGGCGCTCGTTCCCGGCGCCCGGCTCGAGACGATCCCGGAGTGCGGCCACTTTCCGTGGTGGGAGCGGCCCGGGGAGACCGGGCGCATCGTGGGCGAGTTTCTCGGCGGGCTCCGGTGAGCGAGGTCGGCGGCCACGTCCTTGCGGACGCGGAGTACCACGTCGTGGTCGACGCCGTCCGTCGCTGGCGCGCGTTCGGGATGGAGATGGCCGAGGTGTTCGAGGAGCAACGCGGCCGGGCTGATCCCGCCTACCAGGGCGCGTTGCGGATGGTCGTCCTCGCCGACCAGGTGCTCAGGATCCTGGGCCAGACCGAGCCCTGAGCGAATGGAGCCCTGACAGAATCGAACCATGCGCGTCTCCGCCAAGGCCGACTACGCGCTCCGGGCGGCGGCCGAGCTGGCCGCGGCCGAGGGCGCCGGTCCCGTCAAGGGAGAGCAGCTCGCGCGGGCGCAGGGCATCCCGACCAAGTTCCTCGAGAACATCCTGCTCGAGCTGCGGCACTCGGGCCTCGTGCAGAGCCAGCGCGGGGCGGAGGGCGGCTACTGGCTGGCGCGGCCGGCCGCGGAGATCACGCTGGCCGAGGTGATCCGGGCCGTCGAGGGCCCGCTCGCGAACGTGCGTGGCACCCGACCCGAGGCGGTCGAGTACGCAGGCGTTGCCGAGCCGCTACGCCAGGTCTGGATCGCCGTCCGTGCCAGTCTGCGCAGCGTGCTCGAGTCGGTCACCCTCGCCGACGTGGCGCGGGGCGAGCTCCCCGCCTCACTGGACGAGCTGCTTGCCGACCCCGAGTCCTGGCGTCCCCACTGAGCCGACTCCCACCGCGCTCGCTCCTGCCGGGCTCACCGCGCTCGCCAACCCGTTCCGTGGCGAGACGAAGACGATCTGGCCGCTCTCGAGCTCGAGCTCGGCCTCCTCGTCACGGGTGAGCTGGGCCGAGAACGCCTCGCCCGTGCCGTCGACGAGGTCGACGCGCACCTCGAAGCCGAGGTGGACGACGCGGGCGACCATGGCCTCGAAGGCGCCCGGGCGCGGCTCGAGCGAGAGTGCGAGGTCGTGCGGGCGCACCGGTCCTTCGGCCGTCTCGACGACGGGGCCGAAGAACGTCATCACGAAGTCGTTCGCGGGCGACTCGTAGAGGTCGCGCGGGCCGCCGATCTGCTGGATGCGTCCCTCGTGCATCAGCGCGATGCGGTCGGCGATGTCCATCGCCTCCTCCTGGTCGTGCGTGACGATGACCGTCGTCACCTGCTGCTCCTCGTGCAGCCGCCGCAGCCAGCGGCGGAGCTCCTTGCGCACGCGGGCGTCGAGGGCACCGAACGGCTCGTCGAGGAGGAGCACGCTCGGCTCGACGGCGAGTGCGCGGGCGAGCGCCATCCGCTGCCGCTGGCCGCCGGAGAGCTGTGCGGGATAGCGGTCGGCGAGGCCGTGCAGCTGGACGAGGCGGAGCAGTTCGTCGACGCGCTCGGCGACCTCGGCCTTCGGTCGCCGGCGGATCTCGAGGCCGAAGGCGACGTTCTTGCGCACCGTCATGTGCTTGAACGCCGCGTAGTGCTGGAAGACGAAGCCGACTGCCGCGCGCCTGCGGGGCTCGCGCGGTGACGTCCTCGCCGTCGAGCCGGACAATGCCGGTGTCGGGGCTCTCGAGGCCCGCGACGATGCGCAGGAGCGTCGACTTGCCGCTGCCGCTCGGGCCGAGGAGTGCCGTCAGCGAGCCGGACTCGACCTCGAGCGTCACGTCGTCGAGCGCGACGAAATCGCCGAACCGCTTGCCGACGCCGGAGATCTCGATGCTCATGCAGTTGCCTCCTTGGGCTTGAGGAAGATCATCGCGACGAGGACGAGGATGGCCATCACCGCCAGCACCATGGAGATCGAGTACGCCCCCGGGAGGTCGAAGTTGTCGTAGTGGTCCTCGACCGCGAGCGTGGCGGTCTGTGTCTGGCCTTCGATCCGGCCGGACACGATCGCGACGGCTCCGTACTCGCCGAGGCAGCGCGCGGTCGTGAGGACGACGCCGTAGATGACGGCCCAGCGGATGGCAGGGAGCGTGATGCGCCAGAAGGTCTGCCACCCGGTGGCGCCGAGCGTGTGGGCGGCCTGTTCCTGTTCGTCGCCGATCTCGCGCAGTGTCGGGATGACTTCCCGGGCGACGAACGGCAGCGAGACGAAGATCGTGGCCAGCACCATCGCCGGGAGCGCGAACAGGACCTGGATCCCGTGGCTCGTGAACCAGTCCCCGAGCCAGCCTCCGCGTCCGTAGAGAAGGAAGAGCGATAGCCCGACGACGACGGGGGAGAGGGCCAGCGGCAGGTCGATGAACGCGTTGAGCAGACCCTTGAGCGGAAAGTCGCGGCGGACGATCGCCAGCCCGACGGCGATGCCGAAGACCGTGTTGATCGGGACGGCGATGGCCGTGACCTCGAGCGTGAGCACGAACGCGTGCACCGTGGCGGGATCGGTGAGCGTGTCCCAAACGTGCCCGATGCCGTTGTCGAAGGTTCGCCAGCAGACGATGGCGACCGGCCCCATCAGCACGACGAGCAGGTAGAAGAGCGCGAAGCCGCGTAGCGAGAGGCGGCGAAGAGACTTACCGGGCATGCTCGTACCTCGTGGCGAAGTGTCGGATGGCTCCGATGACGAGCAGCACGGCGAACGAGATCGCGAGCAAGACGACGGCAATCGCCGACGCGCCGGCTTTGTCGCCGCTCTGGATGTGCTGGAAGATGAAGACCGACGCGACCTGGGTCCTGTACGGCAGGTTGCCCGAGATGAGGACGAGCGCGCCGATCTCGCCCACCGCTCGCGCGAAGGCGAGCGCAACGCCGGAGAGGATTCCGGGGAGGATGTTCGGCAGGACGACGCGGCGGAAGACGGTCGTCTCTCCCGCGCCGAGTGATCGTGCCGCCTCCTCCATCTCGGTGTCGAGCTCGAGCAGCACGGGCTGCACCGTCCGGACGACGAACGGGAGCGTGACGAACAACAGCGCGAGGACGATGGCGGTGCGCGTGCCCGTGACGTCGATCCCGACCGGCGAGCGGGGCCCGTAGAGCGCGATCAGCGTCAGACCGGCGACGATCGTCGGCAGCGCGAACGGGAGATCGATGATCGCGTTGACGACGCTCTTGCCGCGGAAGTCGTCGCGCACGAGCACCCAGGCGATGATCGTGCCGGTGACGGCGTTGATCCCCGCCACGATCAACGCGGCGACGAGGCTGAGCTCGAGCGCGGAGACGGCCTGCGAGTCCGAGACGGCGCTCCAGAAGCTCGACACCCCGTTCGAGCGCGACTCCCAGACGACCGCGGCGATCGGCAGCACGACGACCGCCGAAAGGAAGGCGGTGACAAACCCGAGCGAGAGGGCGGTCTGCGCCCTCTCGCTCGGAATGTGGACTCGCGCGACTGACGTCGTGCTAGCCAGTCGGGCCCCCGACCGACTTCTCGATCCCCAGCATCAGCCCGCTCTGTGGATCGAACCAGCGCTTGTCGACCTTGCGCCACCCCCCGAACAGGGAGTTGTCGATCGTGATCAGACCGCGTGTCGGGAACTTCGACTTGTACTTCTTCGCGACCGACTTGAGGACCGGCCGGTAGCCGTACTGGGCGAGCAGGTCCTGTGCCGGCGCGGTCTTCGTGATACGCGATGAACTTGTTCACGAGCGCGAGGTTCGAGCTCGTCTTGACCGGTGCGATCGGCAGCTCGATCAGCATCGTCCGACCCGGCACCAGGTAGCCGATGTTCTGGCCGGCCTGCTGGGCAGCGACCGCTTCGCTTTCGTAGGTGAGCAGGACGTCGCCCTTGCCGGACAGGAACGTGTTCGTGGCGTTCCGGCCCGAGCTGTCCTGCGAGACGACGTTCTTGAACAGCTTCTGCACGAACGCCTGGGCCTGCTTGTCCGTCTTGCCCTCCCGCCGCGCGGCTGCGTAGGCAGCCAGCACGTTCCACTTCGCAGACCCCGAGCTGAACGGGTTCGGCGTCACGATCTGCACCCCGGGCTTGACCAGGTCGTCCCAGGTCTTGATGTGCTTCGGATTACTGCCTCGGAATGCGAACGCAACCACCGAGTACGCCTCGTTCCCTCCGTACGACTGCTTCTGCCAGTTGGGGGCGACGAGGCCGGCGTCGACGAGCGTGTTGACGTCGTCGCCGGTCGACAGGAAGACCAGATCGGCCTTCAGGCCGGCCGCGACCGCACGCGCCTGGTCGCCCGACGGACCGTACGACGTGGTGAACGACACGCCCTTGCCGTCCGGCGTCTGCTCCCAGGCGGAGATGATCTTGCCCATCACGGTCTTCGGGGTCGAATAGCCGACCAGCGACAAGTTCGTGTCCTTCGTCCGAGCCGCCGCCACACTCGCCACGAGACCCGCCACGACGATCGAGAACGCCATGATTCTTATTGCTCGCATCCGAACCCCTTATCTTTCCTGTTTGTCTACAAGTTGAGTTGGAATTCTCCGAATCAGAGTACCGCCCGTCAAGTTGCTTTGATTTGCAGGCTCTTTGCGATCAGCTAGGCTTGACGCGATGGAGCACCTCGAGACGTTGCTGCGGGATGCCTTCCCGGACGCGAGCGATTTGCGTGTCGTCGACCGCACCGGGACCGGCGACCATTTCCACGTGCTCGTGCGCACGGTGCGTTTCGACGGGATGTCGCTCGTCGACCAGCACAAGCTGGTCTACGCGGCCCTTGCGGAGCCGCTCGGCGACGGCACGATCCACGAGCTGCGAATCACCACGAAAGGGAGCTGAAGCCACATGAGCGACGAGCTGAGGGACAGGATCAAGGACGTGATCGAGAACGAGCCGGTGGCGCTGTTCATGAAGGGCACTCCCGATCTGGCCATGTGCGGCAACTCACAGCGGGCGCTGAACGCGTTGCGCGGCGCAGGCGCGCCGATCACGGCGGTCGATGTCCTGCCCGACCCGCAGATCCGCCAGGAGCTCCAGGCGATCTCGGGCTGGCCGACGATTCCGCAGGTGTTCGTCAAGGGCGAGCTGATCGGCGGTGCGGACATCACCGAGGAGCTCGCTGCGTCAGGCGAGCTCGAGCAGAAGCTCTCCGACGCGCTCGGCGAGAACTACCGCGGCGCGGCGGTGCAGAAGCTGGAGTTCGTGAGCTAGCGCGTCGCCGTCTCGGCCCGTTTGTCCCAGTAGCGCTTCAGGCCCAGGTACGTCTGCCAGACGGGGCCGGCGCGCTCGTAGTACGACACGTCGCCCTCGTCGGAGGCGAGTACGTCCGCGCGCGTCGCGGCCATGAACTCCTCCTGGCTCATTCCCGAGCGCACGCGCTCGGCGGCGCGGGCGAGTTCCTCGCGCATCCGTTCCACGTGCTCCTCCGGGTCGGTGACGACGCCGAAATGCGTCAGGGCGAATCGCGCGGGCCGACGACGCTCGATCTCCCGCAGCGTCTGCTCCCAGACCTCGAGGTCGATGTCCGGCGGCGGTGCAGCGGGGAAGATGTAGCGCCCCGGCTGGATGCGGACGCCGACCGCGTCGCCCGCGTGCAGCGTTCCGTCCCGCGTCAGGTAGGAAACGTGGTGGGACGCATGGCCGGGAGTGGGGAAGACGTCGAGCCCGACCGCGTTCTCGCCGACGACGTCCACGTTCGCCGCCGGGACGGGCTCGAGTGCGCCCCAGAGCTGGTCGAAGGCGTCGCCGTAGAGGCGTCGGGCGCTCCGCTCGAGCCGCTCGGGGTCGACGACGTGCGGGGCGCCGATCGCCGACACGTGCACGCGCAGCTCCGGGTGCTCGCGGACGAGCGAGCCCGCCGCGCCGGCGTGGTCGAGGTGGACGTGCGACAGCAGCAGGTGCCGGATGTCCTGGAGTGCGAGGCCGCGCTGGGCGAGCCCGGCCTCGAGCGCGCCGATCGTCGAGGACGGCCCGCAGTCGAAGAGCCCGAGCCCGTCGTCGGTCTCGACGACGTAGACGCCGACGATGCGGTCGATGCCCTGATGCAGGAGGTCGATCGGTGCCAGCGTCACGCATCGTCCTTGTCGATCACTGCGACGTACAGGTCGTCGCCTTCGTGGCGGATGACGCGGCCGAGATGCCAGCCCGTCCCTCGGAGCAGCCGCTCCATCTCCCGGGGCGAGACGAACAGGTAGTCGAACCAGGGCATCGTGCGCTTCCGGTAGTGGAGCCGGAAGCGAATCTGTCCCGGCATTCGGCCGCGTGCTTTGTTCCGCTGCCGGTACGGGCCGTAGTCGGGGCTCCTGTTGCCCGTGAAGTCGCTCGACGTGGCGACGATCCGGCCGTGGTCCGAGGTCAGGGTGTGCAGCCGCCGGAGCAGGCGCTTCGCCTTCGCCTCGCTGCCGAACAGGCCGAAGTTGTTCATGAACATCACCACGGTGTCGAAGCGCCCGAGCGAAGCATCGAGCTCCTCGAGGGCGATCACCTTCACGTTCCTGACGCCGCGGCGGCGGGCCACGCGGGCGACCAGGGGTGACACGTCGATCCCCACGACCGCGTGCCCCCGGCGCTGCAGCTCGAGAGCGACGCGGCCGGCTCCGACGCCGACGTCGAGCACGCGGCCGCGAACGTGGCGAAGTGCCTGCCGCTCGACGACGAACCACCGCCGGAAGCCGTCGAAGTACGCGGCCGGGTTCTCCGCCTCCATGAAGCCGTCGTCCCGCTCGACGATCGTCGCAGCGTGGCGGCGGCCGTCGAGATGGTCGAGCAGCACGCGGCCGAACGCGTCCTGCTCCGGCTGCAGCCGCTTCACGCTCGCGCGGCGGGCGTGCGGACGAGTGCCTGCGCCAGATCCTCGATCAGGTCGTCCACCGACTCGATGCCCACCGACAGCCGGACGAGGTTCCGCGGCGCCGCGAACGGTGCGGTCGCGGTCGAGGCGTGCGTCATCAGGGCGGGCACCTCGATCAGGCTCTCGACGCCGCCGAGGCTCTCGGCCAGGAGCCACAGCTTCGTCCGCGCGACGAGCTGGACGGCGTCCTCCTCGCTCTCGGCGAGGAACGACACCATGCCGCCGAAGTCGCGCATCTGGCGCGCGGCGATCTCGTGTCCGGGATGGTCCGGCAGTCCGGGGAAGAGCACCGTCTCCACGCGTTCGTGGTCGGAGAGGAACGCGGCGACGGCGCGGGCGTTCTCGCAGTGCTGGCGCATCCGCACGGCGAGCGTCTTCAGCCCGCGGAGGACGAGCCAGCAGTCGAACGGTCCCGGCACGGCGCCCAGCGACTTCTGCAGGAACAGCAGGCGCTCGGCGACGGTCGGGTCGTTCGTCGCGGCGAACCCGCCGATCAAGTCGGAATGGCCGCCGAGGTACTTGGTCAGCGAGTGCACGACGACGTCGGCGCCGAGTGCGAGCGGCTGCTGGAGATAGGGCGTCGCGAACGTGTTGTCGACGACGACGAGCGCACCGGCAGCATGAGCGGCCTCGGCCGCCGCCTGGATGTCGACGATGTTCAGCGTCGGGTTGGTCGGCGTCTCGATCCAGACGATGCGCGTACGGTCGTCGAGATGCTCGGCGAGGTTGGTGCTCACCTCGGGGGCGGGCACGTACGCGAACTCGTAGCCCTTCGGCTCGTAGACCTGCGAGAACATGCGATAGACGCCGCCGTAGACGTCGTTGACGCAGACGACGCGCTCGCCCGGGTTGACGAGGTGCATGATCGTCGTCGTCGCGCCGAGGCCCGACGCGAACGCGATGCCGTGGTCGGCTCCCTCGAGCGACGCCAGGCACTCCTGCAGCGCCGTGCGGGTCGGGTTGGCGACGCGCGAGTAGTCGTAGCCCTTGTGGACGCCGACCTCCTCCTGGACGTACGTCGAGGTCTGGTAGATCGGCACCGTCACGGAGCCGGTGGCGGGGTCGGGATCCTGTCCCGCGTGGATCGCCCGCGTCTCGAAGTCCATGCGGCTGATGCTACCTCCGAGCCTGTTCCGCGCCCAGCCACGCGGCCAGGTCGGCGAGCGCCTCGTCCAGCCGGGACGTGTCGCCCCAGGCCCCGAGCAGCCGGAGCGTTCCGGTCTTCCGGTCGAAGACGGGCTCGGTGCGTCCGAGAATGCGGTCGCCGGCGAGGTAGCGGCAGGACGTAGTAGCCGAACTCGCGCTTCGCGGCCGGGACGTAGATCTCGATCCGGTAGCGGAAGTCGAACAGCGCCTCCGCCCGGTCTGCGGTCGTGGATGAGCCGGTCGAACGGAGACAGGAGCGTGACCCGGTCGGGAACGGGGCTGTCGTCGGCGTCGGGGTGGACGTGCATCCGGCCTCGCTCGAGCCAGACGCCGAGCGCGCGCCGCCGCACGCTCCAGCATCGCCCGCTTGGCCTCGGCCAGCGGCACGCGCTCCGTCTCCGGATACCAGCGCTCGGCGAGATCCCAGATCCGCTGTTTCCCTTTCCGGCCGACGACCGCGACGTCGCCGCGCGCGTTCAACACGCCGAGCATCAGTCCCATCTTGCGCTCGCCCCACCAGCGGTGTGCCTCGCGCCCGGTGGGCGCGTGATCTTCGATCTCGCGTGAGAGCAGCGGTCCTCGCCGTTCGAGCTCCTTGAGCACGTAGCGGCGGAACGACGCGTGCTCCTTCAGCCACGCGATCATTCCTCAGGTCGAGCGGACGGTCGCGCCGGCGCATGAGCGCCTTGAGGAGCGGTAGAGCATCTGCGGGATAGACGAACGCGTCCCACTCGATCAGCTTCCGCTCCTCCCAGAGCAGCCGGTCGAGCTCCGCCGGGTCGTAGCGCGCTGCCGAGCCGGCTCCAGAGGACGAGGTGCTGGGCAGGCGCGACCGTCGCGATCGGGTCGAGCTGGAGGAAGCCGAGCCGCTCGACCGTCTGCCAGCACGCCGGTCGCGCTGCCGTCGAGGAGCTGCGCATGGACGGCGATCCGGCGCGCCTGCTCGAGCGTCGGCCGACTCAGCGCTCGACCCTCTCGATCCGGAGCGACCGTGCGAGGCGGGCGAGCGCGCGATCGAACGCGTCGCCAAGAGCACGCGATCGGCGGACACCCGGCTCGAGATGGAACGCCTTGACGAGCAGCACGCTCTCCTTCCGGTCGGTCTTCAGATCGGCGCGGCCGACGAGCCGGTCGCCGTACAGGAACGGAAGCACGTAGTACCCGTAGACGCGCTCGTGCTCACGCTTGTAGACCTCGATCACGTGGCGGAACCCGAACACGCGCTCGACGAATGCCCGGTCCCAGAGCAGGTTCTCGAACGGGCAGAGCAGGACGCCGCCGGACGGTGCGCTGCCGTCCAGCTCGGCGCCGGCGGGCACGACCACCGGCTGGACCGCCGTCCGCGACCGCCACGCGCCGCACGAGCCCCGCCGCCGCGAGTTCGTCGACGACCGGGCGCATCCCGCCCGCGCCGCCCGGGAGCCGGCAATGCTCGGCGATCCCCGCCTCGGTCAGAGCGCCGCGGTTCTCGACCGCCCGCAACGCATAGCCGCGGCGGAACTCGTCCTGCGACGGGGTCGCCGCCTCGAGGTAGCGGCGCGGGATCACGCGTTCGGCGAGGTCGTAGAGCCGCTGGAACCCGTCGCGGCCCGCCACGACGACCTCACCCGCGGCGAAGAGGTGCTCGAGTGCGCGCTTGGCCGGCTTCCAGTTCCACATCTCGCCGGGCATCGGGCCTTTCCCCTCGAAGGCGCGCGACGGCAGCGCGCCGCGCTCGCGGATCGCCTCGAGGACGTGTGCCTCGGTCTCGGGATCCTGTCGCTCGCGGCCCCACCAGTGCCGGTCCCGGAGCTCCTCCATGCGGCGCTTGAAGAGCGGATAGTCCTCGATCGGCAGCATGCACGCCTCGTGGGCCCAGTACTCGAAGATCCGTCCGGACGCCAGGAGCCGTGTCACGGACCCGACGGGATAGCGGCCGAGCCGCGAGCCGAGCGTCAACCGGTGGGCGCGGTCGACGGTCGAGATCGAGTCGAGCTGCACGCAGCCGAGGCGCGCGATCGTCGCGGCCACGTCGGCCGTCCGAGCCGTCCGAGGGCGCGTGGCGTAGCCCTGGTGCGCGACGACGTAGCGACGGAGCTGCGGGACGGAGACGGTCTCCACGACGCTCTCAACGCCGGTGCGGCGGACGGCCTTCCGGGCGGGGAGGTGGCGGAGGGCGTCGCGGAGGCGGCGTGCCGCCGAGGGCGGCCTCGAGCTGCGCCAGCACGCCTTCGAGCGCGCCGACCTCGTGCGGACGCAGCTTCGTGAGCAGCGGAGCGATTCCCGTCTCGAGGGCCGCCGTCGAGGCTGCGAGCGCGCGCGCTCCCGCGTCGGTCAGCGCCAGCGCCTGACGTCGCCGATCGTCTGCGGCGGGGCTGCGGCGGATCCAGCCCTCGCTCTCGAGCCCGGTCACGAGCTGGGAGACCGCAGGCCCCGACACTCCCGCACGCCGGGCGAGCTCGGCGGCGGTCAGCGGTTCGCGGTCGATCGAGCGCAGGGCCAGGTACTGGCCGACCGTCAGCGGCGGCTCGTGCGCAGCCAGCAGGCGCTCGGCCCAGCGGGCGGCGAGCGCGGCGGCGCCTACGAGCGGGCCGACGGGCGGAGCCTTCGATCGGGGGCGTGCCATTAGATAACTATACTTAACTGTTAAGGATGCTTTGGCACTGGATCATCGCAGGCGCGACGGTACTGCTCGTCGCGAGCCGGCCCCGGTCGTGGCGCGCGACGCTCGCAGCCATGGGCGTGGCCCTCGTCGGCGTGGCCGTGGTGGGCGACGTCGGAGGACTCGGCGCCGCCCTGCGCGCGGTCGCGCCCACGGCAGCGTTCCTCGTGGTCGCCGTCGGCCTCGCCGCGCTTGCCGTCCGCCCCCGCGCCGCCCGGGGGGCGGCGTCACGGCTCGAGTCGCGAGCGCGCGGCAGCGGCGGGAGGCTGTTCTTCCTCGTCTGTCTGCTCACGGCGCTGCTGACCGCGATCGTCTCGCTCGACGGGGCGGTCGTGGTCATGGTGCCCGTGCTCGTGGAGCTCCACCGCAGGTTCGGTGCGCCGCTTCGCTCGCTGCTCCTCGGCGTCGTCGCCGTCGCGAACGCATTCTCGCTGGCGCTTCCGGAGGGAAATCCGACCAACCTGGTCGTGATCGAGCGGCTCGGACTCCCGCTCGGGCACGCCGCGGCGACGACGATCCTCCCCGGCACGGTCGCGACGATCCTCTGCGCCGGCGCGATCGCATGGCGCGAGCGCCGGGCGCTCCGCGCGCCGCTCTGCCGGCGGTTGACGCTGCCGACGTCGTCGCCGCTCGGCCTGGGCGTCGTTGGCGTCGCGCGCGTCGTTTTCCAGATCGTGGCGCTGCTCGTCGTGCTGCTGCCGCTCGGACGGCTCGAGCTCGGAGGCACGGGGCTGCCGATGCTGGCGGCGGTCGCACTCGGGGTAACGGCGCTCGCGGCCCTCACCAACAACCTGCCGGCGAGCACGATCGTCGCGGCGGGGCTCGCGCCGGGGCCGGCCGCCTACGCGGCGCTCGTCGGGCTTTCGGTAGGTGCGCTCGCCACGCCGCAGGGCTCGGTGGCGACGCTGATCGCGGGCGATCTCGCGGGAGAGCGGCCGCACGCGCGGGTGCTGTTTCCCGCTGCGCTCGTGGCCGCTCTCGCCGCAACGCTCGTGATCTGGCTCATCTCCGGCTAGATACCTAGACCGCGCGGAGGCGGGGTGTGCGGTCGGCCGGGGCGTCGAACGGATCGTCCTCGGCCTCCACGGCCAGGGCGTCGACCGAGTGGAGGACCCGGCGGGCGTGCAGCTCGACGATCGGGCCCAGCACGGGCCACGCCTCGAGCAGCCGCTCGCGCGAGCCGTCGTCGCTCGCGGAGAGACGGACGGCGAGCATGAGCAGCGAGGCCTCATCCGTCTCGGCCTCGGCCGCGATCGACCAGGCGAGCCTGACGCGACCCTGCGCCGACGGGTCGAATCGCCAGACCAGGCCGTTCGAGCACCGAGTGACGATGTGGTCGCCGAGCCCGATCGCGATCAGGCCGTCGACGAGCGGGCCGATCAGGTCGAGTTGCGCGACTGCGGCCTCGACCGTCGCGAGCGGCGCGTCGACCGTGCGGGCGAAGTGCTCGCTGACGTCCGGCCGAGTGGGGAACGTCGCGGTGGTGTCGGTTGTGGTGGCGGTGAGCATTGCGGCCTCCTTCGAATGTGTGCTCGTACAGTCGCCGACGGAGGCCCGTCCGGCGATTCGGCCAGCATGTGTCCTGAGGTGCGGCTGCCCACACCTCGCAAACCGCGCCCGTGACCGTGCTCCGCCTCTATCGCATCCCACACTCGACGAATGCGGAACGGGTCGCGCTCGCCCTCGCGCACAAGGGACTCGGGGCCGAGTCGGTGTGGGTCGCCCCGGGCGACCGCGCCGAGGTGCGCAAGGTCAGCGGCCAGACGCTCGTGCCCGTGCTCGTCGACGGCGACGAGGTGATCGCCGACTCGACCCGCATCCTCGAGCACCTCGAAGAGCGGTATCCGCAGCGGCCGCTGTACCCCGAGGATGTCGCGCCGCGGGCGGAGATGCAGGTCTTCGTCGACTGGTTCAACCGCGTCTGGAAGGTGCCGCCGAACGCGATCGCCGCGGAGCTCGTGAAGGCGAAGCCGAACGCCAAGCGGATCGACGAGTGGTCGGCTCAGCTCACAGGCTGGCTCGACCTGTTCGAGCGGCTGCTCGCCGACCGGGGCCATCTCTTCGGTGAGGACTTCTCCGCCGCCGACTGCGTCGCGTTCCCGTTCCTCAAGTACGCGGCGCTGCCGCTTCCGGACGGCGACGACGAGCTCTTCCACCAGGTGCTCAGGGACTATCAGCCGGTGGGCGACACGCATCCGCGCCTCGAAGGCTGGATTCGCCGGGTGCATGCGCGGCCGCGGGCGTAATGCGACGACGCGCCCTCGCGCTAGTGGCCGAGCGAGAGCGTGATGCGGCGGACGCGATCCGCGCTTAGGTCGAAGCCGGTGCAGGCTGTGTTTACCGCATGGCAGCCGTGCTGGCACGTGTCCGTCCCGTAGCACTTCATACCGTTGATCGCCTCCACGTCGGCGAGCGATGATCCCACGTGCACGCCGTTGCTCGTCCGGTAGCGCGGCGAGGAAGTCAGTACCGCGAGGTAGAAGACCTCCAACAGGTGAACGCCTCCGATCGAGCGGTCGAGGACGATTACGGTTCGAGACGCGACTCGATCCGGATGAACCGCATGCGGCCAGCGCAAGCGCGACGAAGGTAAGCACGCTCAGGCGCAGTCTCACGGGCAGGTGCATGGCACCGATCCGAGCCTGACCTTGCAACACAGTGTTACTTGGACGGGTGGGGGAGCCAGGCAGCTGCGCGCTCCTTGCTCGGGAGGCCGCTCGTTTCGATCGCCTCGGCCACCTCGCTCGGGTCGAACGGCGCACGGCGGAACTCGACCGAGAGCCGTCCGTCCTCCACCTCGACCACTGCCCAGGCCGCCCACGGGTCGAACCTGACCGCATCCTCCGGCTGCTCGTGGTCGTACGAGAGGCCGACGCTGCCCGGGTTCAGGAACGTCGAGCCGCCTCGCCTGCGCACGAACTGGAGGTGCGTGTGCCCGCCGGCGAGGATCGGTGCGTCGGCGTCCCCGAGGAAGCGGCGAAAGTCCTCCTCCGGCGTCGACGGGAGGATGACGTCGTCCCACGATCCCGGCGAGCCGTGGAAGGCGAGGACGGGCGGCTCGTCGACGGTCGGCGTGAAAGAGCGGACGAAGTCGACGTCGGCTTGCGAGAGCTGCGAGAGCGTCCACTCGCGCGCGATCCGGTGGCGCTCGGTCTCGGGCTCCGCGCCGGGTTCGCCGGTCAGGACGTACCAGTCTGCGTTCCCCATCACGACCGGGCAGCCGAGCGCGCGCAGGCGTTCGAGACACTCGACCGGCTGCGGGCCGCCCTGGATGACGTCGCCGAGGCAGACCAGGCGATCGACCGGGTGTCGATCGAGATCGGCGAGCAGCGCGTCGAAGCCGACCGCGTTCCCGTGGACGTCGGAGAAGATTCCGATCCGCATCTTTCTAGAGGCTCGGCTCGGCGCGTCCGTGCGCCAGGAACTCGAGCAGGTCCGAACGCGTCAGGACGGCGAGCGGCTTCCCCGCGCGGACGACCACCACTGCTGCCCCGCCGCCGGTGAGGTCGGCGAACACGTCGTCGAGCGAGTCGTTCGCGTCCACCGCCGGCAGCGGCGGGCCCATGGCTGCCGCCACGTCCTCGCCGAGCGAGTCCGGGTGCTTGAAGACGCGGTCGAGGAGGCCGCGCTCGTTCAGCGAGCCGATGACGTCGGCGAGCGACTCGACCGGGTCGTGGCGGACGACGGGGAGCTGCGAGATCCCGTAGCGCTGCATCAGCTCGATCGCCGCTCCGACCTTCTCGTGCGAGTCGCAGACGACGAGGTCGGGCAGGCCGCCGTTCGTCGCCTTGTACGCCAGCACCTCGGCGATCGTCGGCGCCTGGCCGCGGCGCTCGAGGAAGCCGTGCTCGAGCATCCAGTTGTCGTCGAAGATCTTCGACAGGTAGCCGCGCCCGCCGTCGGGGATCGTGGTCAGGACGGTGATCCCGGGGCCGTGCTTTCGCGCCGTCTCGAGCATCGCGTAGACGGAGGTCCCGCCCGAGCCGCCGGCGAGGATGCCCTCCTCGCGCGCGAGGCGGCGCGTTACGAGGAACGAGTCCCGGTCGGACACGCGCACGTACTCGTCCACGACGGACGGGTCGAACGTCTCCGGGAAGGTGTCCTTGCCGATGCCCTCGACGAGGTAGGGGTGAACGTCCGTCCCCGAGTAGATCGAGCCCTCCGGGTCGGCGCCGACGATCAGGAGTCCGGGCTTCTGCTCCTTCAGGAAGCGCCCGGTACCGGTGATCGAGCCGCCCGTCCCGACCGAGATGACGACCGCATCGAGCTCTCCGCCCGTCTGCTCCCAGATCTCCGGTCCGGTCGTCGCGTAATGCGCCGCCGGGTTGTCCCGGTTCGAGTACTGGTCGGGCTTGTACGCCCCCGGGATCTCCTCGGCGATGCGGTCGGAGACCGAGTAGTAGCTCTCCGGCGAGTCAGGCTCGACGGCGGTCGGGCAGATCACGACCTCGGCCCCGAATGCCCGCAGGAGCGAGATCTTCTCGGCCGCGACCTTGTCGGGCAGCACCATGATCATGCGGTAGCCCTTGATCGCGGCCGCGAGCGCGAGGCCGACCCCCGTGTTGCCGGACGTGGGCTCGACGATCGTCCCGCCCGGGCCGAGCTTTCCCTCCCGTTCGGCCGTCTCGACCATTCGCAGTCCGATCCGGTCCTTGTTCGAGCCGCCGGGGCTCAGGTACTCGAGCTTGGCGAGGAGCGTGCACCCGAGCTCGGCCCCGATCGCCTGCAGGCGTACGACGGGCGTGTGCCCGATCAGATCGAGAACGGTCGGATACGCACGCGGCACCGGCAGAAGCGTAGGTGATCGCGAGTCAACTATCCCTCAAGTTCGGGATGCCAGGTGACGATAAAGCCAACCGTGGAAGCTGCACAAGTCCCTTGGCGCCCACTCGGTGAGCTGTTCGTCAGCCGCGGGCTGATCAGCGAGGCCGAGCTCGAGACCGCGCTCGCCGAGCAGGCTGCGACGGGCAAGCGGCTCGGCGAGATTCTCGTCGACCGCGGCCTCGTCTCCGGCCCTGACCTGACGAGCGCGCTCATGGACCAGCTCGGCGTCGAGATCTCCAAGGAGGAGGGTTTCGGCTCGGGACTGTGGGCCGAGATCAAGCGCCGCCACAAGCGTGTCCGTCAAGAAGGCGAAGAGGATGGAGAGGACACGAGCTACCGGTCCGACCTCTCGCTGCTCCTTCCTTCCGATCCCGAGCCCGAGTTCGAGCCGGAGGCCGGCGACGAACACGAGCACGCCGCTGTCCACGCCTCCGATTTCTGGGCCGAGCCGGAGCCCGAGCCGGAACCGTTCACGCCGCCTGTCGCCGCCGTCGTCGTGGTCGAGCCCCAGCCCGTCGAGCCCGAGCCTGTCGAGCCCGAGCCGTCGCGCCCGAGCCCGATTTCGAGCCCGAGCTCGAGCCGGCCGCCTTCATCGCTTTCGAGCACGAGTTCGAGCCCGCAGCACTCACGGTCGTCGAGCCCGAGCTCGAGCCGGCGGCTTCCATCGCCGCTGAGCCCGCTTTCGAGCCCGATTTCGAGCCCGAGCTCGAGCCGGAGCCGGAGCCGGAGCCGGAGCCGGAGCCGCGCCGGCTTCATCGCCGTCGACCCCGAGCTCGAGCACGAGCTCGAGGAGATCAGGGCCGAGTACGAGCCGCCCGCGCCGATCGAGTCGTTCTCCGAGCCCGTCGCGCAGGCCGCTCCTTCGTCCGAACACCAGCTTGCGGAACCCGAGTTTGCGGAACCCGAGCCCGCTTTCGAGCCGGAGCCGGAGCCCGCACCGATCGTCGCGGCGACGCCGGATCCGGAGCCGCAGCCGGATCCGGCAGCCGCGGCGTATGAGCCCGCTCCCGAGCCTGTCGAGGCCCCCGAGACGGAGCACGACGACACGGCCGAGCTCCGCGCCGAGCTCGACGACGCCCGCACCGAGCTCACGCAGCTCCAGGAGATGCTGGCGGACGCGATGACCGCGCTCGCCGCGCTCACGGCCGAGGCCGCGGGCGAGCCCTACACGGGCTAGAGCTCCTCGTCAGTGCCGGAAGTGCCGGCGGCCGGTGAAGACCATCGCCGCGCCTGCCTCGCCGACGGCCTCGATCACCTCGTCGTCCCGCTTCGAGCCGCCCGGCTGGACGATCGTCCGCACCCCCGCCTCGAGCGCGAGCCGGGGCCCGTCCGCGAACGGGAAGAACGCGTCCGAGGCGAGGACAGCGCCGGTGGGGTCGTGACCGTGCTCGCGCGCCTTGTCGAGCGCGATCCGCACCGCGTCGACCCGGCTCATCTGGCCGGCTCCGACCCCGATCGTCCGCCCGTCCTTCGCGAGCACGATCGCGTTCGACGTCACGTGCTTGCAAACGGTCCAGGCGAAGAGGAGATCCGCCCACTCGTCGTCGCCGGGCGAACCGCAGACGACCTGCATCGACCCGCCGGCTTCGATGCCTGCGTCGCTCTCCTGGACCAGGAACCCGCCCAGGGCGCTGCGCACGTCGAGTCCGGCGGGAGCCCGTTCGGGCGCGGTGAGGATGCGGACAGAAGGCTTCTCGGTGAGAGAGGAAAGTGCATCCGGCTCGTAGCCGGGCGCCGACAGGACCTCGACGAACTGCTCGGCGAGCCGCCGGCCGAGCGGTCCCGTCACCGGGCCGTCGAGGGCGACGACACCGCCGTAGGCCGACACGGGGTCCGAGGCCAGCGCGCCTTCGTAGGCAACCTCGATCGAGCGCGCCACTGCCGCTCCGCACGGGTTGGCGTGCTTGACGATCACGCAGGCGGGGCCGTCGAGCTCGTCCAGTAGCGCCCGCGCGGCCGCAAGGTCGTTCAGGTTGTTGTACGACAGCGGCTTGCCGTGCAGCTTGCTCGCCGATCGCCGCCCTGGTGCCGTAGAACGCAGCCCGCTGGTGCGGGTTCTCGCCGTACGCGAGATCGGCCGCCTTCTCGACGGCGACCGTCAGCCGTGCGGGGAGCACGTCGTCGCGCACGAACCAGGCGGCGATCGCAGCCTCGTACGCCGCGGTGGTCGCGAACGCCTCGGCGGCGAGCTCGCGCCGTGTCTCGAGCGACAGCGAGCCGTCCCGGCGCACTTCCTCGAGCACGGGTGCGTACTGCCCCGGCCCGCAGACGGCCGCGACGTGCTCGTAGTTCTTGGCCGCTCCGCGGAGCATCGACGGGCCGCCGACGTCGATCATCTCGACCGACTCGTGCTCGGCGAACGGGTAGAGGCTGACGCAGACGAGGTCGAACGGCTCGATGTCGTGCGCGGCGAGGTCGGCCAGATCGGCCTCGACGTCGCGCCGGGCGAGGATGCCGCCGTGCACGGCCGGGTGCAGCGTGACGACACGATGTCCGAGCAGCTCGGCGAAGCCGGTCAGGCTCTCGACCCTGGTCACGTCGATCCCGTCCTCCTCGAGGTGCGCAGCCGTGCCGCCGCTCGCCACGATCTCCCAGCCGAGCTCGGCGAGGCCCCGCGCGAAGTCGGCGACTCCCGCCTTGTCGTAGACCGAGATCAGCGCGCGCAAAGCTCTCTCACCACGGCCGGCAGGAGCCGGTGCTCGACCGCTTGCACCCGCCGCCTCAACGTGTCCGGCGTGTCGTCGGGAAGCACCGGCACGCGCTCGGCCGCGATCACTGGCCCAGTGTCGACGCCCTCGTCGACGTAATGGACGGTCGCCGCCGTCTCCGAGACGCCGGCCGCGAGGACGTCCTCGATCGGATGCGCGCCGGGGAACTCCGGGAGCGGCGCAGAGTGCACGTTGACGATCCGGCCGGAGAAGCGGTCGAGGAAGGGCTTCGTCAGGATCTGCATGAAGCCGGCCAGGACGACGAGCTCGACGCGATGCTCCTCCAGCCACGTCGCCACGAGCAGGTCGCGCTCCTCTCGAATCGGATGGCAGTCGAGGCTGAACGCCGCCGCCGGGATGCCGGCGTTGCGGGCGCGCACGAGGGCGTAGGCGTCCTTGCGGCTCGACGCGACCGCGACGACGGGCAGCCCGGAGTCGACCAGCGCCTGCAGGTTCGTCCCGTTCCCGGACACCAGCACTCCGATCACGCCGGCTCGATCCTCCCGATCACGAGCTCGTCGACGGGATCCGACACGACGGCGCAGTAGCCGATCCCGAGGTTGAACACGCGCCGTAGCTCGTCCTCGTCCACGTGCCGCGCAAGCCACGCGAACACGGGTGGGCGCTCCCAGGCGTCCCAGTCGATCTGCGCGTGCAGGCCGTCCGGGATCACACGCAGCAGGTTGCCGAAGATGCCGCCGCCGGTGACGTGCGCGAGCGCGCGGACGTCGTGGGACGCGCGCAGGCGGCGGACGTCGTCGAGATAGAGCCGGGTCGGCGCGAGCAGGTCGGAGCCTGCGTAGTCCTCCTCGGCCAGCACGCGGCGGACGAGCGTGAAGCCGTTCGCGTGGACGCCCGCCGACGGGAGGCCGATCACGGCGTCGCCTGCCTGGACGTGCGAGCCGTCGATCAGGTCGTCGCGATCGACGATGCCGACGCAGGTGGCCGCGAAGTCGAGCTCGCCCTCACGGTAGACGCCGGGCAGCTCCGCCGTCTCGCCGCCGATCAGCGCGCAGCCGGCGGCACGGCAGACCTCGGCTGCGCCCTCGACGAGCTCGGTCACCTCGGCCAGGTCGAGCTCGGCGGCGGCGACGTAGTCGAGCAGGAACAGCGGCTCGGCCCCGGTCGTGATCACGTCGTTGATGCAGTGCGCGGCCATGTCCGCGCCGCAGTTGCGGAGAGCGCCCCGTTCCCGGGCGACGATCGGCTTCGTCCCGATCGAGTCGAGCGAGGCGGCGAGCAGGCGCTGCTCGTCGAGCGGATAGAGGCCCGCAAACGCGCCGAAGCCGCTCGCCCCCGTCGACTCGACGGCCGCCCGCAGCCGCCCGACGACGTCGACGGCCTTCGCGAGCGAGACCCCGGCGGCCGCATACGAATGCTCCTGGCTCACCGGGTCGAGTCTAGAGGTCCGATCCGGCCGGACTAGACTGGTCGGGTGGCTGCCGCGGTCTCGCCGCTGACGAGCTGGACGTTCGACCCGATCCAGCTCACCAGCCTGGCGCTCCTCGGGTTCCTCTACTACCGGCGTGTGCGGACGCTCGCGGCGCGCGGAGCCCCGGTCGATGCCTGGAGGCAGTGGTCGTTCGGCGCCGGGCTCGCGCTGCTCTTCTTCGTGCTCGCATCGCCCGTGGACGCCCTCGGAGAGAGGCAGTTCCTGTTCGTGCACATGATCCAGCACATCGTCATCGGCGACCTGGCGCCGCTGCTGATCGTCGCAGGGCTGACGGGGCCGATCCTGCGGCCGGTGCTGGCAATCCCGTACCTCGGCCGCCTGCGCGTGCTCGGCCACCCGCTGATCGCGCTGCCGCTCTGGGCCTTCAACCTCTACATCTGGCACCTGCCGTTCCTGTACGAGGCCGCGCTTCACCACGACGCCGTCCACGCCCTCCAGCACACGCTCTTCTTCGCGTGCGGCGTGCTGTTCTGGGCGGCCGTGCTCGAGCCGCTGCCCGGCCCGGCCTGGTTCGGCTCGGGCGCGAAGCTCCTCTACATCGTCGTCGCCCGTGTGATCGGGATGGTGCTCGCAAACGTGATGCTCTGGTCGTCGAGCGTCTTCTACTCGACGTACGACCACGCGGCCCGCTGGGGGATCACGCCGCAGGCCGACCAGGGTGCCGCCGGCTCGACGATGATGATCGTCGACTCGCTGGTCACGATCTGCGCGATCGCCTGGCTCTTCCTCAAGCTGGCGGGCGAGAGCGAGCAGCGCCAGCGGTTGATCGAGGAGGGCCACGACCCGGCCGTCGCCTCGCGGGCGGTGCGCTACGGCCGCGGCGAGAAGCTCGCGAGCCGGTGATGTCGAGACGCTCCTGGATCCTGGTCGGATCCGATGGAGAACGACGTCAGGCAGAAGCGGCCAGCAGCGACTCCGCCTCCCGCACGTAGCGTGTTGCGCCGACCGAGCGGTAGAACGCCAGCGCCGGCCGGAGCTGGGCGTCCGCTTGGACACGGTTCCCCTCGGCGGCGAATGCACGCGCCGCGGCGAGCCTCGCGTACGCCTCGTCCGTGACGGCTCCCATCTCTGCGCAGACATCGGCTGCGTCGGCGGGCCGCCCTTCCGCGAAGGCGATGCCGGCGCGTGCCCAGGGAACGTCGGCGTAGGGGAGGAGCGCTTCGGCGAACTCGGGGCCGCGCCCGATGGCGGCGCCGGTCCAGGACAGGACGTGCACCCAGACCACCGAGAACCCGAGAGCGCTGGCCGAGCCCAGCGCTGCCATGAACTCGTCTGCCAGCCGCGCTGCAGTCTCCACGTCGCCCAGCTCGCGATACGCGTGCGCGGCGCCGGCGAGCGTCAGATAGACGATCTGGGGATCCTTCGCGCGGCGCGCGAGCGTGAGCGCCTGCTCGGCGTCGGCGAGCACGTTCTCGTGCTCTCCCCGGCCGAGGTGGACCAAGGCACGCGACAGGTAGGCCTGCGGAGCGAGGTAATGCGGGGATCCCGCCTCGATCTCCTCGATGAAGGAGTTCGCCGTCGCGAGCGCCGCGTCCCAGTTCCCGAGCGAGTAGGACTTGTCGACCTGGATCCCCACGAACCAGCGCGCGAAGCCCGCCTGGCCGTATTGCCGTGCGACGTTGTGGGCCTCTTCCCAGAGCCGATCCGCCTCGGCCAGCGACCCCTTGGCCCACAACTGCGATGCGAGGTTCCCGAGCGCCCGGCTGAGCTCGAACGCCGCTCCCGCTGCTCTGGCGACCTCGACCGCCAGCCTCAGGTCCTCGAGCCCACGCTCCTCGTCCCCCGCCATCGCCCGCGCTGCACCGATGTTGTTGAGCACTGCCGCTCGAAGCTCTTCGAGGCCCAGAGCCTCGGCCATCTCCAGCGCCTGGGTGCCGAGGCGGACGGCCTCGTCGCCCTCGGCGGCGAGCATGCGGAATCGGGACGCTTCGCCGATCACCACCGCCTTGACCTCCGAGGGTGGGAGGTCTGCGACGAGGGCGAGCGCCCGGTCGAGATGCTCGAAGGCCGAGTCTCGCTCGCCCGCGAGCCAGAACTGGTCGGTCAGCGTGCGCTCGGCCTGGGCCGCCCCCTCGACGTCGTCGACCGCGAGCAGTTCCTCGACTGCGCCCTCGAGGATCGAGGTGTCAGTGTCGCCGAGGAGGAAGCGCGCGCGTCCGAGCCGGTAGGTGAGCTGGGCACGGCGAGGATCCCCCGTGGGCAGCAGTTCGAGCGCGGCGCCGTAGTGGCGGGCTGCGGTCTCGTACGCGTTGAGCCCGGCGGCACGGTGGCCGGCCTCTGTCAGAGCGACCTGCGCAGGCTCCGCGAACGACGCCGTGTCGAGGCCGGCCGCCGCTCCGAACTCGAGCGCCTGCAGGTAGTGGTACGCGACCATCTCGGAGTGGTCCTCGGGTCGTCCGAGGCCGCCGATCCACTCGGCCGCCAGCCTGTGCCTCTCGGCCCGCTCCGCACGGGGGATCTCCCCGTAGGCCACGTCACGGACGAGCAGGTGGCGAAAGGAGTACTCGCTCTCGTCGGCGATCGACGCCGAGCGCTCACGTCGGACGAACTCGGCGCGCTCGAGCCCGTGCAAGAGCTGCTCGATCGAACGGCGGTCGCGGCCGGTGAGGCGCTCCAGGGCGCCCAGCCAGAACGTCCTGCCGATCACGGACGCGTCCTGGACGAGCGCCTTCTGCTCGGGCTCGAGCAGGTCGAGGCGCGCAGCGATCATCCCCTGCACGGACTCCGGCAGCCGCTCGATGCGCCCACGTTCGCGGAGCATCCGCGCGTACTCCTCGGCATAGAGCGGATTGCCGCCCGCGCGGGAGAGCAGCTCTGTCTGCGTCTCCGCGGGCAGCACCGAGCGCTCGAGCAGCTCGCCGAGCAGCCTGGCCGTGTCCTCGTCCGACAGGGCGCCGAGCGAGATCGTGAGCGCGTTGGGCTTGCCGCCGCCCCAGGTCTGCCGGCGCGCGAGCAGCTCGGGTCGCGCGGTGCACACGACCAACATGGGCACCCCGGTCGCCCACTCGACCAGGTGGTCGACGAAGTCGAGCAGGTTCTCGTCGGCCCAGTGGATGTCCTCGAAGACGAGCACGAGCGGACCCTTGTCGGCGAGAGCCTCGAAGAAGTGACGCCAGGCCGTGAACGCCTCGTCCCGTCGGTCTCCGCCGCCCTCTGCGACTCCCGGAAGGCCGACGAGCGCCCGCAGATGCGACTCGACCCACGGGTCCTCGACCTCGGCGCGAAGCTTGCGCTCCGCCTCCTCCTCGCTGTCGCCCTCGAGGATCCCGGCCTGCGCCTTGACCATCTCCCCGAGCGCCCAGAAGGTGACGCCGTCTCCGTAGGGGAGGCAGCGCCCGTGCCGCCAGAAGATCAGCTCCGGCTGCTTGTCGACCCATTCGAAGAGCTCCAGGACGAGACGGCTCTTGCCGATCCCCGGGACGCCGATCAACGTCACGAGCTCCGGAGACCGTTCCTGACGGGCACGCTCGAGCGCACCGACGAGCAACTCGAGCTCGCGTCGCCGGCCGACGAGCGGCACGCCCTGGACGCGCTCGACGCTGACCCGCGAGCGCGCCGCGACAGCCGTCCATACCGGCACGGGCTCTGCCTTGCCCTTGGCCTCGACCGGCTCGGCCTCCTGGTAGTCGATCGCCCGCTCGGTGGCGCGGTAGGTCTGCTCGCCCACGAGCACGCCGCCGAGGGGTGCGGCGGACTGTAGGCGGGCCGCCGTGTTCACGACGTCGCCGGCCGCCATTCCCTGGCCTTCCGCGGGACGGACGCCCAGCGTCACGAGCGCCTCGCCGGTGTTGATCCCGACACGGAGATCGATCGACTCGTGCTCAGCCCAGTCGCGAATCGCCAGCGCCGCTCGGACGGCGCGCTCGGCGTCGTCCTCGTGCGCGACCGGCGCGCCGAAGATCGCCATCACCGCATCGCCGATGAACTTCTCGACGGTGCCTCCGAAGCGCTCCAGCTCGCTCTTCAGCCGAGCGTGATACGGGTCGAGCAGGGCGGCCACGTCCTCGGGGTCCATCGTCTCGGCGCGCGACGTGAAGCCCGCCAGATCGGCGAAGAGGACGGTGACGACCTTGCGCTCTCGGCGCATCGACATGGCGCGAGTTTATGAACTAGGCGCGGGCGGGTTCGAAGCGGAGCTTCGCGAGCGCCCGATCGTCCGGGATCCGCGTCGGGTAATCGCCGGTGAGGCAGGCGCGGCAGAGCGTCGAGCCCGGTCGGCTCGTCGCCTCGGTCAGGCCCTCGAGCGACAGGTAGGCGAGGGTCGTGGCGCCGATGAACTCGCGCACCTCGTCCACGGTGCGGCTCGCCGCGATCAGCTCCCGCTCGTCCGCGAAGTCGATCCCGTAGAAGCACGGGCCGACGATCGGCGGCGACGAGATGCGCAGATGCACCTCGGAGACGCCGGCGTCGAACAGCATCTGGACGATCTGCCGCGTCGTGTTCCCGCGGACGATCGAGTCGTCGACGACGACGACGCGCTTGCCGGCGACCTCGTCGAGTGGGTTGAACTTGAGCCGGATGCCCTGCTCGCGCAGCCCCTGGTCGGGCTGGATGAACGTGCGGCCGACGTAGCGGTTCTTGATCAGCCCCTCGCTGAACGGGATCCCGCTCGCGCGCGCGAAGCCGACGGCTGCGGGCGTGCCCGAGTCCGGGATCGGCAGGACGAGGTCGGCCTCCGCGGGCGCCTCCGCCGCCAGGCGCTCGCCCATCCGGACGCGAGCGCCGTGGGTCTCGACACCGGCCAGATACGAGTCCGGGCGGCAGAAGTAGAACGACTCGAAGATGCAGAGCGCACCGCCGTCCGCGGGCTCGACGGCCTGCACCGACCGCGTGCCCGAGTCGTCGACGACGAGCAGCTCGCCGCGGCCGACCTCGCGCTCGAACTCGGCGCCGAGCAGGTCGAGGGCGCAGGTCTCCGACGAGACGACGGCGTCGTCGCCGATCCGGCCGAGCGCGAGCGGCCGGAAGCCGTGTGGGTCGCGGAAGGCGAGCAGCGTGCCTTCCGAGAGCGCCGTGATCGAATACGCGCCCTCGAGCCGGCGCATCGCCGCCGCGACCGCTTCGACGAGCGGGCGTTCGTCGTTCGCGATCAGCGCCGCGATCAGCTCCGAGTCGGACGTCGACGAGAGCCTGATGCCCTCGGCTGCCACCTCCGCACGCAGCGCCGAGGCGTTCACGAGGTTCCCGTTGTGTCCGAGCGCGATCGTCCGGGCGCGGCCGTGCTGGACGAGCGGCTGCGCGTTCGCCCACGCGCTCGAGCCGGTCGTCGAGTAGCGCGTGTGCCCGATCGCGAGCTCGCCCGGGAGGGCGTGCAGCTTCTCCTCCGTGAACACCTGCGCCACAAGCCCGAGGTCGCGGAGGACCGTCAGCCGGCCGGACTCCGACACGGCGATCCCGGCCGACTCCTGCCCGCGGTGCTGGAGCGCATGAAGCCCGAAGTAGGTGAGCCTCGCGACGTCGCGCTCGGGGGCCCGGATGCCGAAGACGCCGCACATCAGACTGTCCCCAGCTCGACGACGTCCGGCCAGTCGAGCTCGGTGCCGGGCGCGTACGCAACGACAACCCCTCGATCCTCCTTGCAACACTGTGTTGCAAGGTCGAGAGGCAGCTGGCTCCATCTGGCGGCTTCGGCCAGGGTCTTCTCGATCCCGCCCCAGGAGACGTCGTGGGCGAGCGAGAAGCGCTCCGCGTGCTGCCAGACGAACCGCACCAGCTCGGCGCCCTCGCCGCGGAGGAGCACCACGGTGTCGCCGCGCCGCCAGCGCGACGGGATCAGCGTCACGTCGCGGACGAGCCCGACGCAGCCGACGACGGGCGTGGGAGGGATCGCGCGGCCGTCGGTCTCGTTGTAGAGCGAGACGTTGCCGGATACGACCGGGACGCCGAGCTCCTCCGCCGCCTCGGCGATGCCCTCGATCGCCTGCTCGAGCTCCCAGCCGATCTCCGCCTTCTCGGGATTGCCGAAGTTGAGGCAGTCGGTGAGGCCGATCGGCTCGCCGCCCGCGCAGGCGACGTTGAGGGCAGCGCCGTAGACCGCGAGCCTGCCGGCCCGGTACGGGTCACGCTCGCCGGGCGGCGGGCCGTCGAGCGACAGCGCCAGGCCGCGCGTGCCAGAGAGGCGGACGACGGCCGCGTCCAGCCCGGGCCGGCGGACGGTGCGCGAGCCGACGAGGTGGTCGTAGCGCTCGAAGACGCTCGTCTTCGGCTCGAGGTTGGCAGGGTCGACCGGCGCGTTCGCACGTGCCCGCGGGACGCGCGCGACCTCGTAGCGCGGGCACTCGTCCGTCAGCAGCGCTGCCGGGATCTCGCCGACGACGTCGTCCCCGTGGAAGGCGCGCAGCAGGCCGCTCGTCGTGACCGAGCCGATCTCGGCGGACGCCAGCTCGAACCGCTCGATCACCTCGGCGACCTCCGCGAGCCGCTCGGGTGCGACGCTCGCGACCATCCGCTCCTGGCTCTCCGAGATCATCACCTCCCACGGCTCGAGGTCGGGCTCGCGGAGCGGCACGCGGTCGAGGTGGACGTCGACGCCGGCGCCGTCTCGCGCCATCTCGGCGAGCGCGGAGGCAAGCCCGGCGGCGCCGCAATCCTGGAGCGACTCGACGAGGCCGCGCTCGACGAGCTCGACCGAGACCTCGATCAGCTTGTTGCCCGTGAACGGGTCGCCGATCTGCACGGACGGTCGCTTCTCCGCCGCGCCCTCGCCGAGCTCCTGGCTCGCGAGCACGCTCGCGCCGCCGATCCCGTCGCGGCCGGTCGTCGCGCCGTAGAGGACGAGCACGTTGCCCGGCGTCGACAGAGCGGCGCGCATGACGCGCTCGACCGGCAGCAGCCCGACGCACATCGCGTTCACGAGGCAGTTGCCGCCGTACTCCGGGTCGAAGACCGCCTCGCCGCCGACCGTCGGCACGCCGACCGAGTTGCCGTAGGCGCCGATCCCGGCCACGGCACGGTCGAAGTGGCCGTCGGGCGCGGCGAAGCGGAGCAGGTCGAGGAGCGCCACCGGCCGCGCGCCCATCGCGGAGACGTCGCGGAGGATCCCGCCGACGCCGGTCGCCGCGCCCTGGAACGGCTCGACCGCCGACGGGTGGTTGTGGCTCTCCACCTTGAACGCGACCGCCTCGCCCTCGCCGAGGTCGAGCACGCCCGCGTTCTCGCCTGGCCCCTGGAGCACGCGCTCGCCCGCCGAGGGCAGCCGGCGCAGGAGCAGCGCCGAGTGCTTGTACCCGCAGTGCTCCGACCAGAGGAGCGAGAAGACGGCGAGCTCGAAGTGGTTCGGCTCGCGCCCGAGCAGGTCGAGGATGCGGTCCAGCTCCCCGTCGGTCAGCCCGAGGGCCCGGTGAAGCGGCGGCTGCTGGGCGAGCGTCGCCAGTAGACCTCCAGTCTAGAGCGGGAACCCGACGAGACGCCGATACGTTGTCCAGGCAATGACCCGGCGCCAGGTCGTGCTGCTGCTCGCCCTCTCCGCGATCTGGGGATCGTCCTTCATGTTCATCAAGGTCGGCCTCGAGGGGCTCGAGCCCTCGACGCTCGTCGCCGGGCGGCTCGTGCTCGCGGCGCTCACGCTCCTCGTCATCGTCGCGCTGCGAACTCCTCTCGGCTCGGCTGTCAGGCAGATCCGCGCGCACCTCGGCGCCTTCGTCTTCGTGGCGCTCCTGAACTCCGTCGTCCCGTTCTGGCTCCTGGCCTGGGGAGAGACGCGCGTCGACTCGGGGCTGGCCGCGCTCCTCCAGGCCGGCGCGCCGCTCTTCACCGCGCTCCTCGCGACGTTCTTCTTCCGTTCGGAGCGCGTCGACGGTGCCCGGCTCGTCGGCGTCCTCGTCGGCTTCGGCGGGGTCGCGCTCCTCGTCGGGGCAGTCCCGAGCGGAAGCATGCTCGGCGCGCTCGCCGTCGTCGCCACCGGCTTCTGCTACGCGGTCTCGTCGCTCGCCGGCGGGCGCTACCTGAGAGCCCTCCCGGCCGCGACGATCGCACTCGGGACGACGGCGATCGCCTCCGTCGTCGTGCTCCCGTTCGGCATCGCCCAGGCGCCGTCGAGCATGCCGAGCTGGAAGGTGATCGGCTCCGTCTTCGCGCTCGGCGTCGTCGGGCTCGGCGTCGCCTACGTCATCTACTTCGGGCTGATCACCGGCGCCGGCGCCTCCCGGGCGATCCTCGTGACCTACCTCGTCCCGCCGATGGCGCTCTTCTACGGCGCGACGATCCTCGACGAGAACGTGACGACGACCGACCTGGCGGGCCTTGTGCTGATCCTGCTCGGCGTCACGCTCGGCACCGGCGTGCTGCAGGAGCGGCTGCGCCGTAGCCCTGTGGAGGCGAGCGCGTGAGCCAGCGTTACCTGCCGCCCGTGCTGCTCCTGGCAGCGATCTGGGGCGCGTCGTACCTGTTCATCAAGGTCGGCGTGCGCGACTTCCAGCCGGCGACGCTGATGTCGCTCCGCCTCGTGATCGCGTTCGTGCCGCTGTTCGTCTTCGTCGCCGTCACCCGCGGGGGCGCCCGGCGGGCGGCTCACGAGATCGCTTCGGTCTGGAGAGTCGGACTCGTTCTCGGCCTGCTCAGCGCGGCCGTGCCGTTCACGCTGGTCGCCTTCGGCGAGAAGCACATCGACTCGGGCGTCGCCGGCGTCGCGCAGGCGAGCCTGCCGGTGTTCACGGCGCTGCTCGCGCTCAAGTTCATGCCCAGCGAGCGCGCGACCGGCCAGCGCATCGCGGGGATCGCGCTCGGCCTCATCGGCGTCGGGGTCCTGACCGGTGTCGACCCCGGTAACGGCTGGTGGGCGGTCGTGGGCACGCTGGCGGTCGTGCTCTCGTCGGTGTCCTACGCGGCCGGGGGCCTGTTCGGGCAAATGCAGACCGCGAGCATCCCAGGCCCGGTGCTCGCGACGGCGACCACGTTTTACGGAGCGATCGTGCTCTTGCCGTGGGGTCTCGCCGAGCTCCCGTCGCACCCGCCGGGCTGGAAGTCCGTCGCGTCGCTGTTCGCACTCGCGCTCGGCGGGACGGCGGCCGCGCAGCTCCTGCTCTTCCACCTGCTGCGCGTGCACGGCGCGGCCAAGGTGTCGCTCGTCACGTACCTGATGCCGCCGTTCGCGATCTTCTACGGGGCGACGATCCTCGGCGAGCCGCTGCGCTGGTCGGCGCTCGCCGGCCTCGGCCTGATCCTGCTGGGCGTCGCGCTCGGCTCCGGCACGGTGCTGCTGAGGCGCAGGGCGGCGTTGAGGACGGCGCCGTGATCGAGGGCGGCGGCGTCCGGGTGCGCCGCGCCGAGTGGGAGGACGTCGACTTCCTCGTCGACCTGCTCGGGAACGACGACGTCGAGCCGTTCCTCTCGGTCGCGTCGGCGCGAGACCGCGCCGACCTGCTCGACGAGATCGACCGGTCGCTCGCCGAGCCGGGGGAGTTCGGACGCTTCGTCATCGAGGCCGACGCAGGACGGCGAGTGGCGGAAGGCGGGTGCGGTCGGCTTCGAGGTGCGCAACCGCCGGAGCCGGATCGCGTTCCTGCAGCGCCTCGCCGTGCACCCGGAGCATCGCGGACGGCGGATCGGCGACGAGGCGTCGCGGCTGCTCCAGCGGCACCTGATCTTCGACCTCGGCTACCACCGGCTCGAGCTCGAGATCTACGGGTTCAACGAGCGTGCGATCGCGCACGCCGAGCGGTCGGGCTTCGTTCGCGAGGGCGTCAAGCGCCGGGCCTACCTCCGGGACGGCGACTGGGTCGACGGCGTGCTGTTCGGGCTGACGCGCGAAGACCTCGAATAGCGCGAGAGAGCCGCTGGGCGACCCGCCCGAGACTCAGTAGTTTCGGGAAGCCCGTTCCGGGTCGGCGCTGACGTAGTTCGAGCACCTACGTCAGAGACTGAACGCATCAAACCCCATAGGGAGGTGTGGTCATGGCAACTGCGACCCGAGAGAGGGTCAAGCCGACGACCGATGTGAAACGGGTTTCCACGACGGTGCCGCTGAACTGGAACGAGGTGTGGTTCACGAACTGTCCGATGGTCTCGGCGAACAACGTTGACCAGGAGCTTGGCTGGTGTCGTGAGGAGTTCAAGAAGATCGGTGTCGAGTACGCGTATTTCCGTCACGCACCGGAGAACAACTGGTATCCGCACTACATCCACAACCTCGACAACCTGATCCGCTTCGGCGGCCTCTACCCGCCGATCCACGTCCACGCCGACCTGCGCCGAGCCGTGCTGCTGGGGGCAACGTGGGTCTACGAAGGCGGCTGCCTCGCCGTGCGCGCCCGCGACCCGCTCGTCCGGATGGAGGACTTGAAGGGCAAGAAGGTCGGGATCTCGAAGAGCCTGAACACGATCAAGTGCGACTGGTGGCGCATCCAGGAGCACATGGGGATCGAGAACATGCTCAGGCTGCACGGGATGACGATGGACGACGTCGAGCTGGTCGAGTTCCCGTATCCGGACGACTGGTACGACAAGCCGGAGATGCTGCAGGTGACGATGAACAACCCGTCCGAGCTGTGGATGCGCCGTGACCACAAGCACGACCTGGCCTTCCGCCCGCTGGAGACGGCACTACTGGCAGGCAAGGTGGACGCGATCTACACCCAGAGCAAGGTCTTCCAGCACCTCCAGGAGGCGACCGGTCAGATCAAGATGATCGAGGACCTGTCCCGGTACTCGGACTGGTCGATCCAGGTCGCCAACACGCCGGCCGTCATCACCTGCACCGATGTGATGGCCGACGAACACCCCGAACTGGTGATCGCCTACATGAAGGCGATGATCAAGGTCGGGCGCTGGGCGAACGAGAACAAGCACGCCGCCGGCGCGATCCTCAACCGGCAGACCTTCTACCTTGATGCCGAGGACACCTACCACGGCATCAAGGACGTCGACATGGTGCCGAGCCTGAGCGCACGGAACCTGCAATGCGTGAGGATCGGCAAGGACTTCATGGTCAGCCACGGCTACATCAAGCACGACTTCGACGTGGACGAGTGGGCCCGTCCGGAGTTCCTCGAGGAGGCGGCGACCGAGGTGCTCAAGGAGGAGTGGGAGCGCCGGAGCTGGACCAAGCTGCCCGCGGGCGGCACGCTCGAGGTCGAAGCCACCCGGCTCGGGTAAACGGGAGGAAGGAGAACGCGTCATGACAACGGCGGTAATGACCAAGACCGCGGTCGAGCTGGTGCAGGAGGCACGAGCCCAGGTCGAGAACATCTCGCCGCAGCAGGCGTACGACGAGATCAAGACCGGCCAGGCCGTCGCTCTCGACGTCCGCGAGCCCGTCGAGTGGGAACACCACGTCGAGGGCGCAGTGCAGGTGCCGCGAGGAGTGCTCGAATTCGCGGCCGACCCCACGAGCCCGCGGCACGAGACCGAGCTCGATCCCGCCAAGCGCGTGATCGTCTACTGCCGTTCGGGGGCGCGCGCGGTGCTCGCAGCGGCGACTCTGAAGACGATGGGCTTCGAGGACGTCGCCAACATCGACGGCGGGTTCGGCGCCTGGACGGAGGCTGGGTTGCCGACTGACGAACACCACGCTGACCTCTAGCGTCTGCGGGGACGGATCACGACGGTCCGGGGGCGGCAGGATCGAGGTCTTGCCGCCCCCGACCCGCTCCGAGGCGACTTCCGCCGCGACTTGTACCGTCCAAAGCCATGGCCGAGCAGCCGTTCGACGAGGCGCGTGACGCGACGCGCCGTACGCGGCTCGCGAACGAGCGCACCTACCTCGCGTGGTGGCGCACCGGGCTGACCGCGCTCGCCGTCAGCTTCGGCGCCGGCAGGCTCCTGCCGGAGCTGTCGAAAGGTTCGACGACCTGGCCGTACGAGGTGATCGGGGTGGCCTTCGCCGTCGTCGGGGTCGGCTTCATCGTGCAGGGCTACGTCCGGCAGAAGCAGATCGACGAGGCGCTCGACCGCGGGGACTACGCGCCTCTCGAGCACCGGGCTGCGCTCGTGTTCGCGCTCGCGGGCGCGGTACTCGGCGCCGCGACGCTCGTGCTCGTCCTCGCGCATCCCTAGCGTTTCGCGTTCAACCCGTCCGGGAACCGGCTCGGGCAGGCGATGTCTTCACCTGTTCACCAATTCGTAGCCACCTGTCGACCGGCGCGGCTGATTGGATCGGAGCTGCGATGAACGTCGGCGTCATCGACGTCGGGTCGAACACGATCCGGCTCCTGCTCGTATCGGTCCACGGGGCCGAATTGCGCGTGCTCGAGGAGCGCACCGCCTGGATCCGTCTCGGCGCCGACATCTCCGCCGACGGCGCGATCTCCGACGCGAGGCTCGACGGGGCCGCGGCGGCAGTCGCGGAGTTCGCGACCGAGGCGCGGCGCCGCGGGTGCATGCGGCTCGAGATCCTCGTCGCCTCCCCGGGCCGGCAGGCCGAGAACGGGGGCGAGCTCCTGCGCCGCCTCGAGGCCGCGGCGCAGACCGACGTCCGCGTCCTGCGCCGCGACGAGGAGGCCCGCCTCGCCTACGAGGGCGCCGTCGCCGCAGCGCGCGTCGAGTCGGACACCGTCGCCGTCTGCGACGTGGGCGGCGGCTCGACCCAGCTCGCGGTCGGCATCCCGGGGAACGGACCGACCTGGCTCCGGTCGATGGACATCGGCTCGCTCAGGCTGACGACGCAGGCGTTCGAGCACGACCCGCCCGGCAAGAAGGCTGTCGCCGCCGCCCGCAAGCTCGTCCGTTCCCAGTTCGACGGGCTCGCGATGCCGCTGCCGAAGGAGGCGCTCGTCGTCGGCGGCAGCGCGCGCGGGCTACGGCGCCTGCTCGGAACGCGGACGCTCGGGGTGGACGAGCTCGACGTGGCGGTGCGCCTGCTGCGCAAGCGGCCGTCGGACGAGGTCGCCGCCGAGCATGGCATCGACCCGGAGCGGGCGCGCACGCTGCTCGCGGGTGCCCTCATCCTCGCCGAAGTGCAGCTCCGGCTTGCGATCCCGCTCGTGGTCGGCCGCGGCGGCGTCCGCGAAGGGGCGGCTCTCCAGCTCGCCGCCCAGCAGCTGTCGGCTGCCTAGCTACCCGGCCCGCGGCGCGTCCAGACGAGGAGCCGCGTGCGGAGGCCCGCTGCCCCGTAGCTGACGGCCAGGACCTGCGTTCCCGTCCGGTCGATCCACGCGACCGGCGCCGAGGACAGCCTGCCCGGGGCGGGCAGAGCCGTTTGCGTGCCGCTCTGCCACACGAAGGCGTGAGAGTCGAAGCCCGCGCTCTTCGTACCGCCGGCGATCTGGCCCCGCTCGTCGATCGCCGTGGGCGTCGCCGCCTGGCCGGCGACGGTGCCGAGCGGAATGACCTTTCCCTGCTTCCAGACGAACCCGCTGTGATCGGCCCGCGTTCCGATCACCTGGCCGGCGTCGTTGATCGCGAGCGGCGCGTTCGGATCGACGTGCACCCCGAGATCGGTGAGCTTCCCCTTGTCCCAGAGGTACACCCGGGTGTTCGTCGTCGACCTGTCGATGCCCCGCCCGAGCACCTGGCCGTGATCGTTGATCGCGACCGGTTCGATCGACCACCGCCCGAGCGTGCCGAGGTCGATCATCTTCCCGTTCTGCCAGAGAAAGCCCCGTGGCGCGCCATCGTCGGTCTGACTCGTGCCGACGATCTGGCCGTGATCGTTGATCGCCTCGGCGCTGCTCGTCTTCCCGCCGAGCGTCCCGAGGTCGGTCATCTTCCCGTGCTGCCACAGGAACGCATGGCTGCTGAACCGCTCTCGGCTGGTCTCGCTCGAGCCGACGATGTCGCCGCGGTCGTCGATCGCCGCCGCGAACGTCATCGGGCCGCCGAGCGAGCCGAGCGCGGTGAATCTGCCTTCTTGCCACATGTAGGCGCGAGGGGTCTCGATCGGCAACGTGTGTCCGGCGATAGGGATCGGAATGCCGATCGGCGCCGAGAATCGCATCACGGCGATCTGGCCGTGGTTGTTGACCGCGACCGCGGTGTTGTCCGATCGCCCGAACGAACCCAAGTCGCGCGTGATCCCGTCGTGCCAGGCGAAGACGTGCTGCAAGCTCCCGTCGTTGTAGCGACTGGCCGGCACCGCGTTCAACCGGCGCGCGGTCCAGAGCGCCTCGCTGCCTGCGAACCCGATCGGCGTGACGCGGACGTAGGCCGGATACCGCTGCCGCGCGAGCTTCAGCAGGTCGGTCGGCACCCACGAGGTGCTGACCGTCGCCGAGGAGCCCGAGCCGGCGACGAACGCGCAACCGAGCACCCCCAGGAAACCCGCGGCGAGCCACGCGTTCCGAACCACGAATGCATTGTGGCGGACCGGACGCTCAGGCCGTGATCAGCCGGCGGCGCAACCGTTCCAGCATGAGCCGCTGGTAGCGATCCCAGCGCAGATGACCCGGCGTGTAGGCCGCGATCGTCAGCTCGACTTCGAGCTCGTCGTCCGACATCGTCTCGAGCCTGTTCGGGTCCAGCGCTTGACGTTTCTGCCGCTCGCCGTGCGAATGATCGGCCGTGCCGGTCACGGACACCGAACCCTGTTCCATCCCCGTACAGGGATGGGGGACGGACTGGTGAACATCCGGGGTCGAAGTGGAAACCGGAAAAGTCCCCCGCCCGAGCCCGCGCAGGACTGAGACAATCAGGAAGAACGCCGAATGGCAAGAGCAGAAGCCCCCCGAGAGATCGAGACGCCGGCCGAGATCGAGCCGGTCTTTCTGAACCGTGAGCTCTCGCGGCTCGACTTCTACGAGCGGGTGCTGCTGCTCGCCGCCGACGACTCGCAGCCTCTGCTGGAGCGCGTCAACTTCCTCGCTTTCTTCGGCGGCTTCCTCGACGAGTTCTTCCAGATTCGCGTGTCGGGGCTGAAGGAGCAGGCGGCGGCGGGCCTGCCGACGACCTCGCCGGACGGGCTCAGCCCACGGGAGCAGCTCGACGCGATCCGCGCCCGCGTGCAGGAGCTGTCCACCCGCGCGGGCCGGATCTTCGAGACCATGCGCGAAAAGCTCGGCTCCGCGGGCGTCCGCATCGTCGCCTGGGACGAGCTCAAGTCGACGCAGCGCGAGGAGCTAAGGGAGATGTTCGAGAACCGCATCTTCCCCGTGCTCACGCCGCTTGCCGTCGACCCGGCCCACCCGTTTCCATACATCTCCAACCTGTCGCTGAACCTGGCCGTGCTCGCGCGTGACCCGCTCACCCGCGAGCCGCGCTTCGCCCGCGTGAAGGTGCCGCCGCTCCTCCCGCGTTTCCTCAAGGTCTCGGGCGGCCGGCGGTTCGTGCCGATCGAGCAGGTGATCGCGGCACACCTCGACCTGCTCTTCCCCGGCATGAAGATCGAGTCGTTCCACGTGTTCCGCGTCACGCGAGACGCCGACATCGAGATCGAGGTGGACGAGGCCGAAGACCTGCTCTCGGCCCTGCGCACCGAGCTTCTGCGCCGCCGCCGCTCCCCCGAGGCCGTCCGGCTCGAGATCAACCCGACGATGCCGAAGGAGCTTCGCGCGCTGCTCCAGCGCGAGCTCGACCTGCGCAGCTCGGAGGTCTACGTCTCCGACGGCCTGCTCGATCTCGGCGACCTGCGCGCGCTGACCGAGCTGCGGCGGCCGTCGCTGAAGTCGAAGTCGTGGATCGGCGTGACCCAGCCGCGTCTCGCGGCGCTCAAGGGCATCCGTCCCGACATCTTCGAGGTGCTGCGGGCCGGCGACGTGCTCGTCCAGCATCCCTACGACTCGTTCTCGACCTCGGTCGAGGAGTTCGTGCGCCAGGCCGCGGACGACCGCGACGTGCTCGCGATCAAGCAGACGCTGTACCGGACGTCCGACGAGGAGAGCCCGATCGTCCAGTCGCTCGTCCACGCGGCCGAAGCCGGCAAGCAGGTCGTCGCGCTGGTCGAGCTGCAGGCCCGCGGCGACGAGGAGGCGAACATCGGCTGGGCCGGCCGTCTCGAACAGGCCGGGGTCCACGTCGTGTACGGCGTCGTCGGCCTGAAGACGCACGCCAAGACGGTGCTCGTGGTCCGGGCCGAAGCCGGGCTCATCCGCCGCTACTGCCACGTCGGGACGGGCAACTACAACCCGGTCACGGCCCGGGTCTACGAGGACTGCGGCCTGCTCTCGTCCGACCCCGAGCTGACCGCCGACGTCGCCGACCTCTTCAACTACCTGACCGGGTACTCGAACCAGCGCACGTACCGCAAGGTGCTCGTCGCGCCCGGAGGGCTCCGCAAGGCGCTCATCGACCTGATCCACGAGGAGACGGACGCAGGCCCGGATGGACGAATCGTCTTCAAGGTGAACAACCTGATCGACCCGGGAGTGATCGAAGCGCTCTACGAGGCGTCACGGGCCGGCGTGCCGATCGACCTGATCGTTCGGTCGATGTGCTGCCTCCAGCCCGGTGTGAAGGGCCTGTCGGAGACGGTGCGCGTCCGCTCGATCGTCGGGCGCTACCTCGAGCACTCGCGCATCTTCCGCTTCGGCTCGACGGAGCGCGGCTCGCGCTACTACATCGGCTCCGCGGACCTCATGCAGCGGAACCTCGATCGCCGGGTGGAATGCGTCGCCCCGGTCTCCGACCCCGGGCTCGCCGCCCGCCTCGACGAGATCCTCGCCGTGTCGCTCGCCGACGACGTCCTCGCCTGGGAGCTGGGGCCGACCGGGTGGCAGAAGGTGCCGACGACGGCCGGGCTCGACAGCCAGATCAGGTTCGAGGAGCTGGCGCTCGAGCGCGCCGTGCTGTGAAGGTCTCGCGCGAGCGCGAGCTGAAGCTGTCCGTACCGCCCGGCTTCCGCATGCCGAGCCTCGAGCTCGTGGACGGCCTCGTCGCGGCACCCCAGGGCGCGCGGCGGCTGCTGGCGACGTATCTCGACACCGACGATCTGCGGCTCGCACGCTTCGGCGTGACGCTCCGCCACCGGAGCCCCGAGGGCTGGACGCTGAAGCTGCCGGCCGGGGCGGACGGCGACGCAATCGTGCGGGACGAGCTCGTCTTCGGAGGCAGCGTCCGCCGGCCGCCCGAGCAGGCGATCGACCTCGTCCAGGCGTACGCCCGCGCGCGGCCGGTCGTCCCGTGCGCGCGTCTGCGGACGCTGCGCGCCGTCGTCCAGCTGGCGGACGTCGAGGAGACGAGAGTCGGCGAGCTGGTCGACGACCGGGTCTCGTCGCTCGACGAGGACCGCCACGTGCAGTCGACGTTCCGCGAGCTCGAGCTCGAGCTGGGCGAGCACGCTCCTTCGCGGCTCGTGAAGCGGCTCGTACGGCTGCTCGAGAGCGCCGGCGCCGAGCGGGTCGACCAGATGCCCAAGCTCGTGCGCGCGCTCGGCGCTCGCGCCCAGGCTCCGCCCGACGTCGCCACGGTCGAGCTCGACGCCGACGCGACGGCGGGCGACGTGGTGCGAGGCGCGCTCGCGAACGCCGTCGCCCGGCTGATCCACCACGACCCCGTCGTCCGGCTGGACGCAGGCCCCGAGGGCGTCCACAAGGCGCGCGTGGCCACGCGCACGCTGCGTTCCGACCTGCGGACGTTCGAGCCGCTCCTCGATCCGGCCTGGAGCAACGCGCTCAGGAGCGAACTCGGCTGGCTCGCGACCCTGCTCGGTCGCGTCCGCGACACCGACGTCCTGCTGGCAAGCCTCGAGGAACGCGCCCGAACGCTCGCGGACGCGGAGGCGAAGGCAGCCGCGCGTGTGCTCGACACGCTTCGCGCCGAGCGTGCCGAGGCGCTCGCCGGGCTGCTCGCGGCGCTTCGCGGCGAGCGCTACGTCGAACTGCTCGACCGTCTCGTCACCGCGGCCTCGACGCCCGCGCTGACGGCCGAGGCGGAGGGCCCGGCGAGGGAGCTCGTGCCGCCGCTCGTGCGCCGACCGTGGCAAGCGCTCGAGCGGGCGGTCGCGGGGCTCGGCAAGCGTCCGGACGACGCCGCACTCCACGACGTGCGCATCCGGGCAAAGCGCTGCCGGTACGCGGCCGAGGCGGCGGCGCCGGTGCTCGGCAAGAAGGCCGGCGCGTTCGCGCGTGCCGCCGCCGACCTCCAGCAGGTGCTCGGAGACCTCAACGACGCGGTCGTCGCCGAGGGCTGGCTCCGGCGCTTCGCCGCCGCCCGGCGCTCGTCCGCTGCCGTCTTCGCCGCCGGAGAGCTCGCCGCGCTCGAACGCGCCGCGGCGGACCAGGCGCGGGCCAACTGGCGGCGCGCGTGGAAGGGACTCGTCGCCGCCCGGCCGCGCTCGCTCACGTGAGCGAGCTCGTCCGCGCCGCGGGCGGGCTCGTCCTCCGGCACGGCGAACAGGGGCTCGAGGTGCTCCTCGTCCACCGGCCGGCGTACGAGGACTGGTCGCTCCCGAAAGGGAAGCTCGAGCCGGGCGAGCCGGAGCGCGAGGCGGCACTTCGTGAGGTGGAGGAGGAGACCGGCCTGCGCTGCCTGTTCGGCCGTGACGTCGGTACGACCGAGTACCGCGATTCGCGTGATCGGCCGAAACAGGTGCGCTACTGGACGATGGTCGCGCCCGGCCAGGAGGCGGTGGCGGCGAACGAGGTCGACGAGGTGTTCTGGGGGAGCCCGACCGAGGCGGCCGAGCGGCTCGACTACGCGCACGACCGCGCCCTGCTCGCGAGTCTTGGCAAGGTCGCCGGGAAAGAACAGGAGGAGATCTTCCTCGTCCGCCACGGGAAGGCCGGCAGCCGGGAGAAGTGGCACGAGCCCGACGAGCTGCGCCCGCTGACCGGGGCAGGCCGGCGGCAGGCCGAGGCGCTCGCGGGCCAGCTCGCGGCCGAGCCGCTTGCGGCCCTCGTGTCCAGCGCCTACGTCCGCTGCGTCCAGACGCTCGAGCCGCTCGGGGCGGCGCTCGGCCTGCCCGTGCAGGAGCACGACGCGCTCGCCGAGGGTGGCCCGTATCCGCCGGCGCTCGAGCTCGTTCGCTCGGCAGCCGCGCTCGGCCCGGTCGCGCTCTCGACCCATGGAGACGTACAGGAGGTCGCCATCCATTCGCTCGCGGCCGAGGGAGTGCCGCTCGCGGGGCCGCTGAGGTTCACGAAGGGCTCGACCTGGGTGCTGGAGGTGCGGCGCGGCGAGATCGTGGCCGGGCGGTTCGTCCCTCCCCCCGCTTGAGTGCCGCCCCGGCCGCGTTTACGCTCCCCGGGCGACCGACCAGGAGGTGCCGCGATGCCCGCCCACGAGATCAAGCTCCTGCCGCTGATCGAGATCGAGCTCGAGTCGAGCTTCCTCGTGCTCGCGCGCAACATGGGGATTCGCACCCGCGTTCCCACCTGGGGCGTGCTGATCCTCGGCAACCCGGTCGGCCCGATCCTCGTCGACACGGGCGCCAGCGAGCCGGCGATCATGGAGCGCCTGCACATGTCGGGCTACATCGGCGAGGGGCAGGGACTCGACGCCGGGCTGGCCGAGCACGGCCTCGACCGTTCCGACATCCGCTACATCCTGCACACGCACACGCACATCGACCACGCCGGGCAGGACGCGGGCCTTCCGATGACGACGCCCGTGGTGATGAACCGCCGGGAGCTCGAGTTCTCGGCCTCGGGAATCATGGGCGGCCAGTATCCGGCGGAGTACGTCAAGCATCACATCGACCGCCTGCACACGCCGGGCGCGCTGCGCCTGCTCGACCTGGAGCTCTCCGGACCGGACGAGATCTTCCCCGGCATCGTCTGCGAGGCGGCCGGCGGGCATACGGACGGCTCGATGAACATCCTCGTCTCGCTCGCGGACGGTGAAACGGCCTGCATCTGCGGCGACGTCATCTACGACGTGCACAACCAGATCGTCGACCCGATCTACCAGGTGCTCGACTACGAGCCACAGTCGACCGGTAACCAGTCGACGTCGAAGCGGCAGGAGCGCGCGGCGATCAAGAAGGCGCTCAACTCCGGCGACTACGTGATCCCGATCCACGACTTCCCGGCGCGCGTCGAGCATGGCCGTGTCCTCTCGCGGCTCGAGCATTCCGTTCCGGGCCCGGAGCAGCCGGTCGAGCACCGAACGGTGGGCGAGACGGGCGAGATGGGACTCGGACGAGGGGAGCCGGTACTGCCGCTGGCGGCGACCTAGCTAGATGACGTTTCTCAGACGGACAAGCAGGCCGAGCGGGAGGAACGCAGCGAGCACGAGGTAGGGCGCCACGTCGGTCGAGGTCGACTCCGTCCCGACGCGGACGCGCGTGCCGCGGCCCGCGTCCCGCCGGACGGCGGCCTCCGCGGCCGCCAGGTCGCCCTCGCCGAACGCACGCGCGCCGGTCGCCTCGACGAACCGTCGCACTGTCTGCTCGGTCGGCTGCGGCTGAAAGTTGGACTCGGGGAGCCCGTCCGGACCGAACACGTGCTCGCGCGTCGAGCCGACCCTGACGACCACGGTGTCGAGGCCGGGCGAGTCGCGAAGCGCGCTGCGGAGGGGAGCAGCGTCGAAGTCGCGACTCTCGGCGTCCGTGAGGATCACGAGGACGCGTCGGCGCCTGCCGGGTGTGAAGTACCCGTCCCGCGAGGGCGCTGCGAGAGCGTCGAAGTTCGTGACGGTCAGGGCGTCGCCGCCGGGCGGCGGGCGCTCGATCCCGACCGAGCGGTCGACCGTGGCCGAGAACACGGCCGCGTCGGGGGTGGGGAGGAGGTTCGGCAGGACGCGGTCGGTGAACGACGCGACGCCCGTCGGCACGTCGGGTATCGCCCCCCGCAGGGCCTTGGCGATCCGCTTGGCGCGCGCGAGCCGCGTCGGGCTCGTTGGCGACCCGGCGGCCAGCATCGAGCGGGAGACGTCGATCGCCACGATCGCCTCGGCGTCGGTGCGCAGGTAGCGGGCGTGGGCCTCGTCCACGACCGGACGCGCAGCCGCGACTCCGAGCAGCCCCGCGAGGAGAAGGATCGCGCCGACAGCGGCCCGGCGGGCCGACCTGCCGGGCGGGTGCAGGCGGAGCAGCGAGCGCAAGCGGTTCGAGCGCCGCTCGCCGAGGGCAAGGGCGCCGAGCGCCGGGACCGCGCCGAGCACGAGCAGGAGGCCGGCCGGTGCGAGCAACGTCAGGCTCACTCAGTAGCCCCGCCCCGGGCTGGTCTGGCTGGCTCCGCCGCGCCGCCTGCCGCTCGACCCGTGGCGCGTGCTGCGAAACGGGCTGTCCGGGGGTGCGAGACCGAGCGCCAGTTCGAGGTTCGCCTTCGCGTCGGCGTTCCCGGGGTCGAGGCGGACCGCGTTCTGCAGCTCGACGATCGCGCGGTCGACGGAGCCTCCCTGGCTCGACCCGGCGGACGCGTCGACGAGCTCGAGCACGCCGAGGAGGTTCGCGGCCGCCGACGCTCTCGCGCCGTCGCCCTCGGCCCGCACGATCCGCTCGAGCGCCGCCTCCGCCTCGGCCCGGGTCTCGGTCCCGGCCGTGCTCTGGTCGTGGCTCGGGATGCCGGTGTAGCCGCTCCGGAAGAGGACGAGCGCCCGGCGGAAGGCGAGGTCGTCGTCGAGCCCGAGCAGGTTGCGCGCGGCGTGGAACGGGAGCAGCTCGTCCGCGGTCGGCACGGTCGCCGCCGCCGGGTCCGCGGCCGCCTCCGCGTCGCCCGCACGCAGGGCGGAGTGCCAGGCACCGACATCGGTTGCGAGCAGTGCCGCGGTCGCGGCCGCGCAGAGGCAGACCACTGCTGCCGCCACGAGCAGCGTGCGGCGCCTCATCGCGCCGGCTCCTCGCTCCAGCGCAGGCGCGCGCACGTGAGCTCGTTGACGGCGAGCAGCGCGAGGAGGACCGCGCCGACGACGAGCAGCGCCAGCGGAAGGCCGCTCGACACGCCACCTCGGGCCGCAGACGGGCCGCCGCTCACCCGCGGGCGGATCGGCCGGCTACCGAGCAGACCCTGGAAGAGCTGTTCGTTCTCCGGCGTCGCGTCGATCCCGACCACCCGCAGCGGGATGCCGGCGCGCACGTACGCGAGCACCGCGGCGCTCAGCGCGGGACGGTCGTTCGGTGCGTCGCCGAGGTCGCTGACCAGCACGACCGAGCCGTTCGAGGTCCCTTCGCGGAGCAGCACGTCCCGGGCCAGGAGCAGCGCGTTCGAGACGCGCGTCCCGCCGCTGAGCGACGAAGCCCACGGCGAGGCGGCCCGACGGCTCTTCGGGCCGGTGAAGAAGCGCAGCAAGGAGCGCAGCTCCCGGGCGGGCGTGCCCGGCGGGAACATCTCGTAGGCGGCGTCGGAGAAGACAACGAGCCCGATCCGCCGGTGGGACGCTGCGAGGTCGCGAAGCGTGCGGCCGATCTGGAGGTAGTCGGACGAGGTGCTCCAGGAGAGGTCGAGGACGACGACCGGGCTCGTGCCCGCAGGAAGCAGCGAGTCGTCCGGCCGGGGGTTGCGCGAGAGCAGGAAGGCCGCGGCCAGGGTGCCGAGCAGCGCCGCCGCGAGGCCGACGCGCAGGAGCGTCGTTCGCGACCGCGCGCCGTCGAGGGCGCGAACGTCGGGGAGGGGGATCGCGCGCGCCGTCACGCCCCTGCGACCTCCTGCTCGACCCGGTCGGCGAGCTCTTGCGTGCCGGCCGCCGAGGGCGGCCCGTCCGACCATGCGAGCCTGCCCGCGTCGTCCGCGAGCCCGGGCTCGCCCGCAGCGCGGAGCTCGCGAACGAGCCGCTGGAGCGCGAGCCGGCGCAGCTCGGGGTCGTGCCCGTTCGCCGCCGTCTCGCGGACGAGCCGCAGCGCGTCCTCGATCGGCGAGCCGCCGGCGGGCGCCGCCGTGACCCCGGCCGGTGCGGGCCGGCGGCGGAAGGCGAGGAAGAGGAGTGCGCCCGCCGCGAGCACGAACACCGCCGAGCCGGCGACGAGTCCGTCGCCGAGCGCCCCGGGGCCGACGTCGTAGGAGACGGGCGGCGGCGCAGCGTCGACGCGCAGGTGAGCGGCCGGAGCGGCGCGATCCTCGTCGTCCAGGCGCGAGGCCACGGTGATCGTCGGCCACGTGAGCCGGAGCCGCCGCGCCTCGCCGGCGACGGTCCGGTAGCGGAGCGACGTGCCCGGGAACTGCAGCACCTCCTGGGGCCGGCCCGGCGCACAGCCGGCACCGAGGCATTCCAGTGCGTAGGTCAAGGCGACCGTCGCCGCTCCACCCGCGCGGCGTACGTCCCGGGTCGAGGTCGCGACGCGGTAGGAGAGGAACTGCGGCGTGAGGCGAACGCTCGCCGGGTCGACGCGACGGGGATCGACGACGACCACGGCGCGCGCGGTGAGCGTGTCGCCGAAGTGGACGGCGCCCGGGGAGACGAACGCCTGCGCCGAGATCGCGTCGCGCAGCGGCGCGGTCGGGCCGCCGCTCCACCAGTCGCCGGCGACCGCGAGCGCGACGACGACCGCCGCCGCCACGACCGCAAGCGCGGCGAGAAGCGCCGGCTTTCTCACCACTCCCCCCTGCGGACGGCGAGGCGCGTCTCGCCCCAGGTGGAGAGCGCCTCCAGCACGGCCGGCTCCTCGGCGCCCGCGACGACGACCGGCTCGAGTCCGAGCGCGCGCAGCTCGCCGAGGAGGAGCGCGAGCCGCTCCTCGTTCGCCCGGCGGCGCTCGGCGGCCTCGCCGCGGCGGAGGCGAATCGCACGCGTCCTGCCCGTGGCCGGGTCGGCGAAGGGAACGACGAGCCCCTCGGCCGCCGGGAAGCTCTGCTCCCAGACCGGGTCCTGCAGGATCACCGGTACGACGTCCCAGCGGTAGGCCAGCGCACGCGCCCACCAGGCGGGTTCGGGCGCGGACAGGTAGTCGGAGCAGACGAAGACGAAGGTTCCGGGCGGCAGCGAGCGCCGGACGTCGACGAGATGCGCGAACGCGTCGTCGAGCGCGGCGTCGTCAGCCGCGAACGGCGAGTCGGCCAGGTGCCGATCGACGTGCTCGAGCCCGGCGCCCGCGCTCGGGGCGAGCCACGAGGCCGTGCGCGGTCCGGACGCGTCGAGATAGCCGACGAGACCGAGTTCGCCGAGCGCGGTCGACGAGACGAGCTTCCACAGCGCCCGCAAGGCTGTCGGCTTGCTCAGCCAGGGCTCGGGATAGAGGCCCATCGACGGCCGCCGGTCGGCCACCATCACGACCCTCGGCGCTTCGTCGGCGAAGTGCTCACGCACGACGAACTCCGGCTCGGCCCGCGTCGAGGAGAGCCGCGCGGAGGCCTTCCAGTCGATGGCGGCGAGACTGTCTCCCCGGCGGTACGGACGGGAGCCGGCCACGCTCGACCCGAGCCCCCGTCTCGACGCGCGAAGCCGGCCGAACGGGGAGCCGACCGGCCGCCAGCGCGGGACCAGGGGGAAGGTCAGCTCGGTCGAGACGGCTCCTCGTGCCCGGCTGCGAGCTCGGGGACCGGCGCGATCTCGACGCAGCGGGCGGCCAGCGTCGCGAGCAGCTCCTCGCGCGGCGCACCGCGCGTCTCGGCGAGGAACGCGGGCGCGAGCACGACGCGGTGGCCGAGCACGGGGGCGAACAGCGCGAGCACGTCCTCGGGCCGGACGTAGCTCCGGCCGTGCAGCAGCGCCCAGGCGCGCGCCGCCCGCTCGAGCGCGAGGCTGCCCCGAACCGAGGCGCCGATCGTCACCTGCTCGAGCTGCCGCGTCGCGCGGACGAGGTCGACGAGCCAGCGCTCGATCAGCGGATCGACGTAGACGTCGTCGACCGCGGCCTGGAGACGCCGCAGCTCGTCGAGGCCGAGCGCCGGCGCGCAGCCGCTCGAGCGGATGGCCGCCACGCTGGTCGCGGATCACGAGCAATTCCTCCTCGGCCGAGGGGTAGCCGAGCCGCGCCTTGAGGAAGAAACGGTCGAGCTGCGCCTCGGGGAGCGGGAAGACGCCCTCGAACTCGATCGGGTTCTCGGTCGCGAGCACGAGAAACGGCTGCGGCAGCTCGTGCGTCGTCCCGTCGACCGTGATCTGCCGCTCTGCCATCGCCTCGAGCAGCGCCGACTGCGTCTTCGGCATCGCGCGGTTGATCTCGTCGACGAGCACGACGTTCGCGAACACGGGGCCCGGCCGGAACTCGAAGTCCCGCGTCTTCTGGTCGTAGACGGAGAGTCCCGTGACGTCGCCCGGCTGCAGGTCGGGGGTGCACTGGACGCGCGAGAACGCGGCGTCCTCGAGGCAGCGGGCGATCGCACGGGCGAGCACGGTCTTGCCGGTCCCGGGCACGTCCTCGAACAGCACGTGCCCCTCGCAGGCGAGCGCCGCCAGGACGAGCTTCAGCTCCTCGCGCTTGCCGCGGAGCACCGTCTCGATCCCGGCCGTGAGCCGTTCGGCGATGCCGACCGCCGCGGCGAGCCGCTCCCCGGGTGCCCCACTCACACCGTCCATCGCCGCCTCCATCGTCCTGCAGTCTGCCGAGCTTCGAGCAACGATGGATTGGACGAACGATCAGAGCGTTGGTCTGTTCACGGCGGCCGGCTGCCCGGCCAGGCTCAGCGGACCACCCGCCGGCTCCGCAGCCACCCGCCGACCGCGGGGAAGAGCCCTGCGTTGAAGCCGCGCGACCGGGCCAGGCTCGAGTAGAGGCCGTTCGGCAGGTCGATGAGCGCATGCGTCATCGGCAGCACGACCCAGCTGAAGTCGTGTCCGACCCTGATCGACGCGAGCCGCTCGACGCAGAGCTCGGTCGGGACGTTGCGGTCGTCGTCGCCGTAGACCCAGAAGACGGGGATCGAGAGCCGCCGCAGGAAGGGGAGAGGATCGAAGCCGGTCGGCCCGAGCGCGCGGACCTCGGCCAGCATCCGGGCGCGCGTGCCGCTGGGCGGGCGCTGCTCGGCGCCCGCGAGCCGGGTGAAGTAATCGGTCTCGCCCGCCGTCGTCGCCGGGCCGGCGAGCGGGAGAGCCCACCGCACCGCGCCCTCCCGCGCGGCGGCAACGGCGATCACCCACCCCGCCTGGCTGTCGCCGAGGAGGCCGATGCGGTTCCTGTCGATCTGCGGGAGGTGGGCGAGGAAGCGCACCTGGGCCTCCGCGTCCGCGGCCAGGGCGCGAATCGACGTGTCCGTGGCCGCTGTGCCCGGGAAGACGCCGCCCGACTCCCCGACGCCGCGCTTGTCGCCCGCGAGCACGGCGACGCCGATCGACTCGAGGTAGGCCGAGAACGTCTGGAACTCCTCGCGTCCGCTCGGCTCGGATCCGTGCACCATCGCCGCGGCCGCGAACGGACCGGGCTCGTCCGGGAGGGTGAGCGTCGCCGCCTGGGTGCCGATTCGCACCTCCTGCTGGTGCAGCCGCACGCGGTCGTAGCGCGCGGCGGTGCCCGCGCGCGTCCAGGAGAGGCCGTTCCGGTCGACGGCGAGCGTCCCGTCGCCGCTCGTCGCACCGAGGCTCGTACCGACCGTCGTCAGCGACGCGTTCAATCCGTGCGTCCGGCCGTCCGGGAGCTCGACGAGCCAGGTCGGCAGGCCCTCGGCCTTGATCACCGCGACCGAGGCCCCGCCGCGGCTGCGGTAGAGGCCGAGCGCCGAGATCGTCGGCGAGCGCCCCGGCCGGAGGGTGAAGCTGCCGTGGAGCTGTCCCTGCGTCACGGTTCCGCTGAGCGCGGATCCCGTTCGCGTTCCGGCGAAGACGAGGTCGGTCGGCAGGCCGGGCAGGCGAAAGCGCACGCGGGTGCCGCTCGTGACCACGGCGACGTCGGTCGCCGACGAGTGCCCCGGCCCGAGCGCGACCGTCGCTTTGCCACCGTGCAGCTCGACGGCGATCGCGACGGACCCGGCCGATGCGGGCAGGCGATAGCTGCCGGTCCACGCGCCGGAGGTGGCGGCGGGTGCCTCCGGCGTGAGTCCGACCACGAAAGCGCCGAGCAGCAGGACGAGCGCGGCGCGGGTCATTCGGGCCCGCGTTCGAGGTCACGCGCGACCTGGTCGGCCCACCGCAGCTCGAGCTCGGCCCGCTCGATCCCGTAGCGAAGCAGCCGGCGGTGGTACCAGTCGTGGCCACGATCCGAGTTCGTCGGCTCGATGGCGCGCAGCGTCGCCAGGCGCGCCTCCGTGTCGGACCGGAACTGCGCGACGTGGCCGAGCAGGGTCTCGGGATCGGTCAGGCCGCCGACGAACATTTTCAGGAAGAACGGGTCGCGGGCTGCCGGCTCGACCGTCCCGAGCCAGGCGTCCAGCGCGCGGCGCCCGTCTGGGCCGATGGAGTAGAGCTGCCGGTCGCGCCCATCTGGCCGTCCGACCGTGCGCCGCGAGGCGAGGCCCTGATCGACGAGCCGCGGGAGCACGGCGTACAGGCCGCTCCGCGCCGGCGACCAGATGTGGGCGATCGCCTGCTCGACCAGCTTGACGAGGTCGTACGCGGAGCGCTCGCCCTCGATCGCGAGCAGCGCCAGCACCGCGGCCTCGGTCGTGGTCAGACGGGCGACCGAGACGTCCTGCTTCGCGATCATCTCCGTAGGCTACTACTCCATTCTGGAGTAGTCCAGACTGGAGGTATTCGCTCCAATCTAAGATGGTGCCATGGCCAGATACCTGCACACGATGGTCCGGATCACCGATCCGGCGAAGAGCCGGGCGTTCTACGAGGCGCTCGGATTCGAGTTCAGCAGCGAGATGGACATCGTCCGGGACGGCGCCCTCGAGGCGACGAACTACTTCTTCTCGATCGGCGACGCCGAGAACGTGCTCGAGCTGACCTTCAACCACGACGGACGCACGTACGAGCTCGGCACCGGCTACGGCCATATCGCCATCGGCGTCGACGACATGGACGGCACCCTGGCGGCGCTGGCGGGGCAGGGCATCGAGCCGGAGCGCCCGCCGTACTCGCTCCGCGAGGGCGGCTCACGCCTCTGCTTCGTCCGCGACCCGGACTCATATCGCATCGAGCTGATCGAAGGCCAGGGCGGCTGAATTGGCTCGCTCAACCGGTTCGAATGGGCTTGGTAAGCCCTACGGCAGGAGTGCCAGTCTTCGCGCCTGACGCAGTGTCCACGCCGATGATGACGAGATTCCGGACGAGGCATCTTGTGACGCGATCGGGTTGCTACGACGCTTCTTCCACCTCGGAACGTTGGATCCGGTTAGGGTCAGAACGGTGGGCGCTGCACGGGAAGGCATCATCGCGCTCGTTACCGGCCCGCCCGGCGCGGGCAAGACCACCGTTGTACGCGCCGCCTGTGAGTTGATCGTGCGCCAAACCCAGCAGCGGGCCGTGCACCTCGAGTTCGACGACTTCGTCTACGGCGTCAACGACCCTTCGGGTCTTCTCGAGAGTCGAGTGCAGACGGGGCTGCAAATGGCGGTCGCGGCCAGCCGGGCCGGCGCGGCGTCTTCCGGCTGGCTCGTTCTGGAGGGCTTCTTCTCCCCCCGACACTGGCTCGAACACCTCCAGTCACATCTTCCTGTGTTAGCTACGTTCGGGTTGAACGCGCCGCGGGAGACATGTTGGGCACGCAACGAGGTTCGCGGAGACGACGACCGTCTACCAGAGGCGGTTTTTGAGGCTGTCTACGGACGGCTTGACGTGTCGCCCTCGGACGACTTGCCCGACATGCGCTGGCTGGACACGACGCTCCCGCTCGAGCCCGTTGCAGAGCAGTTGGCGACAGAGCTGATCTTGCTCGCCTCGTCGCGGTCGTCTGAGGCGCGTTCTCTTTAGAGCTCCTTTCCCGAGTGGTCTGCGCCCAGGGGAGCGCATTGGACTCGTCTAGAAGTTCGGCACCGGCAGTCGACCGATAGCGCCGCGGAGATCGGTGAGGCGTGCTGCAGCCACAGATTCCGCCGTCTCACGCGACGGCACATGACTCGTGATGACGGACAGAAAGTCTTCGCGCTCCAGTGCGAAGACTTGGACATCCGTGTGTGCGGTGACAGTGGCTGTCCGCGGGACGTCGTGAAGGAGCGCGATCTCCCCGAAGTGGTCTCCTGGTGTCAGCGTTGCGACCGGAACCCCTGGCAGCGTTGCGACGGGAACCCTGCGAGCCGACACGTCCACCGTGCCTGAGGCGATGACGTAGAAGCGATCGCCCGCGTCGCCTTCGCTGATGATCCGCGTCCCCGCGGCGAAATCGATCGGGATCAGGCGTTCTGCGAGAGCCTCCAGCGTCAAGGCCGGGAGCGCGCTGAAGATCGGCGTGCGCTGCAGGAGTTCGAGCCGATCCCGATCAGGTGCGGTCGCGGCTGCGTCGATGCGGACTAGTCGCGGACCTAAGAGAACCAACAACGCCGGGAGGAAGCAGCCGGCGACGATCAGCGTGGACTCGAGACCGATGCCGCTGATAAACGCGGGGGTGATGATTGCACCGAGCCCCATCGCCGTCAGCCAGAGCATCTGCATGACGCCGAACACACGCGCAAGGACGGTATTCGGTACGGCGCGCTGGACGAGCGTGAAGCCTGCGACGTCGACGAGTGTGTTCCCGAAGCCGACGAGCCCCAGGCATGCGTAGGCCACGGCCTCTCGTGGCCAGATCCCGATGATCGCGATCGGCGGTCCCCACAGGGCTGCGCCGACGATGAACGGAATGCTCAGGCGACGAATGCCGACCATTCCTGCTGCCCCGATCGCGCCGATCAGCGCCCCGATTCCGAAAGCTGTGTTCAGGTAGCCGACACCCGAAACACCGAGTCCGAGTAATGAGATTGCCATCGACACGGTGAGGACCTGGAGAGCGCCGGAGATGACCGTCTGCGCGACGAGCAACCCGACGAGTAGCCGCAGACGCGAATCGACCGCGAGCGTCTTGAATCCCACGATTGCTCGCGAGAACATTCCCCGCTGTTCCACTGCCACGTCGGCTGGCACGGGCGTCGGCGGATCTGCCGCCTGCGGCGGGCGGATCCGCGCGATCAAGAACGCGGACCACAGCATCATCACGGCCGTGATCGTGAACACCGCCGGAACGCTGGCGAAACCCAGGATGATCCCTGCGATCGCTGGCCCGACGAAGAAACCGACACTGTCAATTGTGCTCCCGACGACGTTCGCCGCGGTCAACTCGATTGGCGTCGTAGCAAGGGCCGGCTCGATCGCGGACTCGGCGGGGCCGAACGGAACCTTCGCGACACCGATCAGTCCTGCAAGCACGTAAACGATCGCGGGGGCAGTGTGTGTCCAGACGCAGACAGCCGCGACCATGATCAGTACAACACGCACCAGATTCGAGACGAGCATGACCCGCTCCCGCGGGAAGCGGTCGGCGACGATACCCCCGAGCGGAGAAAGGAGGCCGGCGGGCAAGACGCGGATCAGCCAGATGAGCCCCACGCCCTTAGCGCCGCCGCCGTGCTGATAGGCGTACACGGACACAGCGACCGAATAAGCCCAACTCCCGAGTGTCGATCCTACGGCGGCGAGCTCAAGACGGCGCAGGTTGGGGTTCTTGAAGACCGCGCTGAAAGCTGAGGTGGACTCCACCATCTGCTGTCTCCAGGCCGCCACACGAGTTACCATCTCGCGGGACCTTGAAAAAAACAAGGGCGTGTGGCAAGATCCGGCCCGGCCACAACGTCTTGTGTTGCGACGCTACTTCACGGACGCGAGGAGGGGAAGCAGATGTCCCGCAAGCACACCCCGTAAGGCAAGCAACCACAGTGACTCGAACTCGGCTGCATGAGCTGCGCGGTTCGAGTGCTGTTTGGAGATATTGAACGAGCGGCGAGTTGCCGCTCGTTCGCCTTTCGGAGACTCGTCTTGCACGTGCGAGAATGCGTGCTCCACTGGGGCGCGAGCGGTTGTCCGGCCTCTGTTTGCGGGGCGGACCGCTCGCTGCGGATCGCCGATGTCACAAGCGGTCGGCGCTCTGGACAAGCATTCTGAGTCCCTCGGAAGTCGCTTCGAGGCCGGGAGACAACGAGGGTTGCTCAAAGCGACAGCTGCTCACAGACGCTGGCTGCCCGCCGAGGTGTACTCGATGTAGTTATGCATCCAGACGACTACCGGATCGAGATCATCGAACGGCCGAGCTCCTAGCCGGCAGAGCGCCTGACGCCCATCGCGATCGCGCCGACGTAGCCCGTGCCCTTGCGGCGCAGCGTCAGCGTCGATCGGCGGCCGCCCGACTGGTAGATCATGTCCTGCGCGTTCCGGACGTCGCGGGTCGGGCGGCGGGTGTACGGCGAGCGGGTGTAGACGGCGTCCGTGAACGTGTCCGAGAAGAACAGCTGGCCCGTGTGGACGACGTTGCCGCCGACGTGCACCTTCACGTGGACGTGGACGGTCCGGCCCTGGTACCAGCCCGGGTAGACCGTCTGGAAGACCGCGAGCCCGCTCCTGTCCGTCTTCTGGATGCCGCGCATGAACGTCCGGCTCGACGCCCCCGAGCCGAAGCCCGAGTAGACGCCGCCCGCGTCGGCGTGCCAGATGTCGACGACCGCACCCCTGAGCGGCGCGCACGTCGTCGCGTCGACCACCCGCAGGCGCAGGTCGAGCCGCGCGCCCGGGCGTCCTTCGGTGATGTTGCGGCGGAGCTTCTCGCCGGCGATGTAGTACGGGCCCTCCGTCATCTCCGGCGTGAGGATGCAGCTGACCCCGGTCGAGGCGGGAGCCGAGCCGCTGCGGACCGCGCCGAGCCCGAACGCGGCGACGACGAGGCCACCGGCGCGAGCGAGGAGACCGTTGCGGGTGATCCTTTCGACCATGGCTCAACCGTACAGACGCGCTCTGGGAAAGCTCTGTGAGCTCGTCAGCCCTGGACCTGGAAGACCGTGGTTCCGAGCAGGCCGCTGGGGCGGACGTCGAGGGTGCACGTGCCCTTGCCGGGCGGGATGCCGGGTCGCGGGCGGGTCGGGATCGAGGCGCGCCAGGGCTGGTTCGGCGACGGCGAGCGGAACCGCAGCCGGCGGTAGGGCGCGCCGTTCCGCAGGATCGTGACCGTCTGCGGCTCCTTGATCAGCAACGTCACGAGGAACGACCCGCCGGGGTGGCAGCCGAACGCGACCAGGTGCCCGTCGCCGTTTGCGTAGATGTCGCCGTTCGGCTCCACGCCCCGTGACCGGGAGGCGAGACGGAGCGGCGACTCCACGCGCCAGAGCGCCCAGCCTCCCACCGGGCTCTCCGGCCGACTGATCGTCGTGACCATCCTCCCGGCGAAGTCGTATGCGGGTACGCCCGACACCTGGCCGAACGGCGCGACGACGTAGCGGGGCGCGAGCACCTTGCCGTCGCGGCCGACGAGCACACCGTCCCGGCGCACACGGACCGGCCGCGTCGGCACCGGGCCGAAGACGCTTGCGCCGTCCAGTCCGTAGACCCATTCGATCCGCCGGTTCCAGAACATCGACTCCCACACGCCGACCCAGCCGGACCCGCGGGTGAACAGCACCCCGACCGGGCCTCCTGCCGCGTGGTCGATCCAGCGAGGGTCCGGGCCGAGGTAGGTCGACTGGCGAACCCGTGCCTGATCCGCCGCCTGTCGCGCGGCGGCCACCGATGCGCCGACGAGCGCGACGAAGACGAGCACGGGCAGGAGCCGGGCGAGCCGCCGCGGGACGAGGGCGAAGACGAGGATCGCGGCCCCGACGCCGACGAAGAACACGATCTCGAGGGTGGCCAGCGACGTCGTGCGGCGGAGGTCGTAGAGGGCCGTGAGCGTCGGCGCGTCCGGCGGCGCATAGCTCGTCACGAGCCGGCCGAGCGGCAGCAGGGCGAGCGGGGTGGCGACCGCGAGTGCGACCCAGGCCGTCGCCTGGAAGCTTCGCGGGGCGCCTCGCTCGATCCAGATCACGAGACCGAGAAAGAGGATCGGCGCGAGGCCGATCAGGTCGCGCTCCGCGAGCTGCCCGACGTAGCGCGACGCGAAGACGCCGACCTCGAGCACGAGCAGCAGCGAGAACGAGACGGCGACGGCCAGATAGGCGCGCACCGCCGGGTCCGGCTCCCCGCGACGCGCCGCGGCGATCGCGAGCACCAGGAGCGCGCACACCGGGATGACGCCGGCCAGGATCGTCAACGACGCCGCGTGGTAGAGCACGAAGCGGGCCGCCTCGGCGACGTCGTATGAGCGGCGCGCAACCACGTCGTAGCCGCCGAGGACCGACCCGCCGCCCGAGAGGTACGCGGCGGCCAGCCCGACGAAGGCGAGCACGGCGACGCCGAGCAGGAGGCGCGAGCGGCGCAGGTTGTTCGCTGAACGCGACAGCGCGGCGTCCAGCCCGTATGCGGCGAGCACGGCCGGGACGAGCACGAGCGCCTGGAGCCTGATCATCACGGCGAGCGCGACCGCACCGACGACCAGCGCCTGTCGCGCCCCGGTCGGCTCCTGGATCGCGCGCGCCGTCGCCCACGCCACGAGCACGATCGCCGGGTAGAAAAGCACCTCGGTCATCACGAGCCCCGAGTAGACGAGCCCGGGCACGGCGAGCGTCAGCGCCGCCGCAACCAGCGCCCCGCGCGAGCCGACGAGCGAGCGTCCCCACAGGTAGACCGGAACGGCGGTCAGCGACATCGCGAGCGCCTGCATCACCTTGAGCACGTCGTAGCCGAGCGCCAGGTCGCCGAGGCTGAGCGGGAGCCCGACGAACGCCGGGACGAGCGCGCTGAAGTACGGCGTCGGGCCACCGAGGATGTCGAGCGACCCCGACCGGTAGAGGCTCTGCCCGATCAGCCCGTACGTCATCTCGTCGGGTGCGATCCACGGCACGGGGATGGCGAGCGCCGCCCAGGCGCGCAGAGCCGTCGACAGGACGACGAGAGCGCCGACTGCGACCCAGGGGGAGGGCCGCCGCCGGGAGCGCGTGGACGGCTCAGGCTCCACGGCAGACATGTTCCCATGCGGGCGGTCGCGCAACCGCGGCCGATCGGGTCAGGCGATCTTCAGCGGCGCGCAGCTCGTCTTGCTCTGGTTGCCCGCCGGATCCTGTGCGAGCACGCAGAACTGGAGCTTCGTCGTCTGGAGATCCGCCGGCACCTTCCAGACGACCGACGCCTTCTGCTTCGGCTTCGCCTTCGCGAAGCCCTTCGAGATCGTGGCGAAGAGGAGGTACGAAGGCCCGTAGACGCGCACGATCTCCCGGCTCCTGCCGCTCGCGTCGTAGACCGTGAAGCGGAGCGTCGCCGTCTTGCCCTTCGTCCCGGTCGAGGCCAGCGCGGACACGGCCGGCGGGGTCGCGTCCTTGCGGGCGCGCGCTCCGATCGTCTGGCGGAGCTTCAGGACGGCCGCCGTCGCGGCGTTCGTCAGGCCGTCGGGGTCGGGCGAGGCGATCGTGATCCCGGCGAGCGCCGCTTTCTCCGCGTCGACGGGCTTGCCGTTGTCGTAGACGCCGAAGCCGGCCGGCATGACGACGAGCAGCCGCTGCGTGTAGAAGCTCTTGAGCTCGGCGCCGAGGAAGCGCGCGTAGACGTCCTGCCGGTTGAACAGGCTCGGCACCGAGCCGAGATCCTGCTCGGAGCCGATCACGGCGACCTTGATCCGGAAGCCGGCCTTGTTCGCCGCTGCGACGGTCGCCGCCAGCTTCGCCGCCGCGTCCGCGGACGGCTTGACGTACGGGAGGAACACGTCCTGGAAGTAGAGGACGTCGCTCGCGGGGTCGCCGTCGGCGCGCCCGGCCTGGGCCGCGAGCCCGGCGAGCACGGCAGCGGCGAGTGCGATGGGGATGAGCCGGCGCATCACGTGACCTTGAACGCGGAGCAGGAACGGATGCTGCGGTTTCCGGCCGCGTCGATCGCGACGCCGCAATACTGGCGTGCGCCCGGCTTCAGGCTGCGCGGGACGGGCCAGTGAGCCGTGTACGTCTTCCCGTAGACGACCGTTCCAAGACGCACGGTGACGCGCCCGATCGTGACCTTGCCCTGCACGATCGTCAGCAGCTCGCGGCTCTTGCCGCTGTCGTCGAAGACGCGGAAACGCAGGTCGGCGATCTTCCCGGGAGGCGCCGAGGCGCGGATCGTGCGAAGGTGCGGTGCCGCGCGGTCCAGGTGCGTGAACGTCGCCATGACCTGCGTGTCGGTGGCCAGCGTGACGGAGCACGTGTCCGTCCCGGCACACCCGCCGCCGCTCCAGCCGGTGAACGTCGAGCCGTCGTCGGGCACCGCGAGCAGCGTCACCTTCGTGTCCTGGAAGAACGTGGCCGAGCAGGTGGGCCCGCAGTCGATGCCTCCGGCCCCGCCGACGTATCCCGTCCCCGTCCCGTTCTTCGCAATCGACAGGATCGCGGCCGGCGGAGGCGGTGGCGGAGGCGGCGGCGCCTCGTCGAAACCGGCCGTGATGTTCGTGCTGCCGTCCCCGCCCTGCAGTTGGATCGTGCAGGTCGTCCCGGTCCCGAAGGACGAGCAGTCGCCTCCCCAGCCTCCGAAGGTCGCGTTCGTGTCCGGCGTGGCCGTGAAGGTGACGGTGGAGTTCTGCTTCATCAGGGCATTGCAGGTCGACGGGCAGTCGATCGAGGTGCTGTTCGGGTCGGGGGGAGCCGGCGCGGTGACGTGCCCCGGGCCGGTGACGGTGACGCTGACGCGATAGTGCAGAGTGCGCGCATCCGCGGTGGACGCGGCCCAGCCGACGAGAGCCGACACGGTCACGGCCAACACCATCCAGCGACTCATTGAAGTTCCCGGCCGATGCGGACAGGGTAGGCCACGTTCGTGAGTCCGGATCGGTCCTAACGAACAATTTGCACTTCTTCGGGCTTACGGACGGACTCGACGTGCAGCTACGGACACCCCCAGACGGCACGGTGGGACGTTGAAATGCGTCAGGACGGCTGGACGGTTTCGGGCTCGGGCTCCGTGACACGCCGCTGCCGCCGCCGTCGGCGGGCGAACTCGGCGCCGGCGACGAGCACGACGCCCACCGCGGCCGCGATCGCGATCACGATCGTGTCGGTGCTCGAGCCCGACCCGGAGCTCGTGCCGGCGCTGACAGCCGGGAGCTTGACGCCGTTGCTGGCGGCCAGGAGCCTGACCGCCTTGTCCGCCGTCTGGAGGAGCCCGTCCGTGCCCTTCCCGATCGGGATCGTGCGCACGAGCGCCACTTCCTCGGCGCCGGCTGGACGACGTAGGTCTTGTTCTCGTGGATCGTCCTCTCGTTGTACCCGTATCCCTTCGGGCTCACGATCAGGAGCCGGCCGCGATACACGAAGGCGAGCTCCTCGGCCAGGAAGCCTGCGTACGCCTGCGGCTTCTCCCACAGCGCGGAGAGCGACCCGAGGTCGTACGGCGACGTGATCACCGCGACGCGAATCTTGTAGCCGCGCTTGTTCGCGTCTGCGACGGTCTGCTTCAGCTTCGCGAGGCCGGCCTTGGGCGTGGTCGAGTAGTAGGGATAGAAGACCTGGTACGTGAGCAGGAAGTCGCTGGCCGGGTCGCCGTCCGCGCGCGCGAGCGGCGCAGCGACGGCCGCGAGCAGCAGGGCGACGACCAGCAGGCGCCGCCTCACGCGCTCGCCTTCACGGGCGGGACGATCCGGAGCGGACTGTCGAACGGCCCGTAGACCTCGTGCATGAAGTGCGCCGTTGCCGTCATCCGCAGCTCCAGGGTACGCATGGTCGCCCGCTCGACCTCGATCGTGAACCACGCGTGGAGCTGCGGGTCGAAGAAGCTCGCCTCGACGACCGGCCGTCCGTGCACGCTCGACGTCCCGAGCAGGTGTGCGTTCGACACGCCATGCCAGAGCGGGAGCGGTTGCCGGATCGGGTCCTGCTCGGACGCCTGCCAGCGCTGGCCCGGCAGGCGGTCCCAGCGGCGTGTCCCGATCGACACCGCGGCGGGGCCGTTGCGGATCTCGTACGTGTACCGGTACGGCGCCTGGAAGTGCCAGACCGTGTCGATCGTCGCCCCGGGACCGGAGGAGAGGTGGTCGTGGTCGACGAGCGTCTTCAGCCTGCGCCAGGTCGTGTCGGCCCGCCGGACGAGAACGGCCGCCGACTGGCCCGGCACGGATGCGGGGAGCCGGAAGGCGACCGCGGAGGCGGGACGGTTCCGTCCGCGGATCCTCACCCGCAGGACGCGTGGTGCCGGCAGCGCGATCGACGCGGCGTAGCAGCCCGCTCCGCACGGTCGCGCGGGGACGGCGCCGGGGTCGAACGACACGGAGAGCCCGCGCACGGGCTGGTCCGGGCCGACGACCGAGGCCTGCAGTGCGAGTCGACCCGCGCGGTGCGACACCGCCAGCCCCACCGCCAGGCCGCGATCCTCGCGGGCGAGCACGAGCGCCCCGGCCGGCGGTGTCGGGAAGCTCGACGTATAGACCGACAGCGTGCTTGCGACGGACGGCGCGGGAGCGGCGGCCGGGCTCGCCGGCGGCACGGACGTCGCGGGCGGGGTCGCCTGGTAGAGCAGGTAGACGGTCACGATCGCTCCGATTCCGCACCCGAGGGCGACGAGCGCCGCGATCAGCTTCAGCCGGATCTCGGTCTGGCTCTTCATCCGGCGGCGTGGTCGAGGAGGAGTACTTCGAGCGGCGCCGCGCCCGGGGGAGTGATGTTGAAGCCGACCCCCCAGCGGCCCACCATGACGAGCGCCGGTACGTTCTCGCGCGCATAGCCGCCTCCCGACTGCTGGGGAAGGCTGAACTCCTGCTGCTGCATCTCCATGTCGAGCATCGTGAACGTCGCGGTCACGTCCGCTCCCTTTACCGGCTTGCCGTCCTTCTCGATCTTGACGGCGAACGTGTTCGGGACCGCGGCCTTGTTCGGCGAGAACTGGAAGTGGAGCGTGTAGCCGTTCTTCTTCACCATCGCCTGGCCGTTCGAGGCGATGTTGGCGTTGATCGTGCCGAGGCTCGCGAGAGCCGGTGGTGGGGGCGGCAGGCTCGTCAGCAGTGCCGCGCCGAAGAACGCGCCGACGACGAGCACCACCTCGCCGCTGACGAGGATGCGCAGAACGCTCGTCGGCTTCGAGCCATCGTCGCCGTCGCCGACCCGCGTGAACCGCGGCGCCGTCCACCCGAAGTTGACGGCCGCGATCAGGATCGTCCCCCCGAGAAAGATCAGCTTGAGGACGAGCGACTTTCCGTACGAGGTCGTCCAGAGCGAGTCGAGCGTGGGGAAGTGCTGCAGTGCCGATCCGATGCCGGAGGCGACCAGGGCCATCACCGACACGAACGCGATGCGCGAGAAGCGCGGCACGACGGCGGCCAGCACAGGCACCCGCAGCGCGCCGACGCTCGCGCCGAGAATCAGCAGTCCGACCAGGCCGCCGAGCCAGATCGAGCCTGCGGCGAGGTGGATCCAGTCGAGGAGCAGCGACAGCCAGACGGGGTTCGTCTGGGCGGCGTGGCCGGCGAGTCCCGGGACGACCAGGGCGCAGGCGGCCGCCGTCAGCGCACCGATCAGCGCCAGCAGCGCCGCCGTCGAGCGCTTCTTGCGCGCGCCGACGTCGAGCCAGATCGCGATCGCGCCGGCGACTGCGAGCAGGGCGAGCACGATCTCGAGGTCGACCAGCGAGCGCCCGAAGTGCGACGACGACAGCAAGCGGGATCACCGTCCCGAGGTCGAATACGCCCGCCTGCGCGAACTTGGCGGTCGACATCACGTCGTAGATCGGCGTCACGACCAGCGCGACCCCGATCGAGGCGAAGAACGCGATCGAGACGGACCGCACCGACGCGCCCGGCACGCGACGCGACACGTCGCGCGCGATCGAACGTCCGCAGCAGAAGCAGGCCGATCGCGCACATGAAGGAGAGGAACATCACCCAGCGTGCGACGAGCAGTCCGGGCGTGGCCGCGCTCTCCGTCAGCGACGGGATCACGAACTGAGGCGCCGGACCAGGGTTCGGGCCGATCGCGAACGTGAACGCGCCTTTCACCGGATGCCCGTCGGCGGAGATCGCGCGCCAGTAGACCAGGTACCAGCCCTGGGGCAGGTTGGGTTTGAGCGGGCGTGACGAGCGTGTCCGCGTTCGTCGGCGAGCGCTGCGGCGGCGCCGTTGCCTCCTGCTGCGCGTCCGGGTTCGTCACCGAGACCGTGGCGAAGCGAGGCTCGACGGCCTCGTCGTACGTCAGGTCCACCTCCTTCGGCGGGTGGTTGACCGTGACGCTCGCCGACGGGCTCGTCCTGATCAGGTACGCGTGCGCGAATGCGGAGGCAGGCGCCGCCAGCGCCACGACAGTGGCGGCGAGCGCGGCGGCGCCTGTCCTCCGGATCTTCATGCGAGCTCCCGCTTGCCCTTTCCGCCGCCGAGCAGTCCGATGACGGCGATCACGAGGGCCGCGATCGCGAGCACGAGCGCGACGATCTCGATCGTCGAGGTCCCGCCGCCGCCGAACGACGAGACGGCTTCGACCCTCGGCGCCGGGGTGTCCGAGGCCTCCGACGACTGGTTCCAGTCGACGACCTTGCCGTTCGAGTAGGTCTGACGGACCTGGAACATGACCGTCCCCGACTTGGCGATGCTGCCGTTGAAGCGGAAGACCGAGTCGAAGCCTGTCGGCGTCCTTCCGCCCGTCCAGGTCACCGTCTGGAAGACGGTGCTGTCACCGGATCCCGTCGACTTGGTGACCATCCTCCAGGGTGCGGGCGGCGCCTCGAACGAGTCGATCGCGAACGCGGACGGGACAGTCAGTTCGATCTTCGTCGTGATCGCGTTCGCTTCCTCGGTCGGCACCGAGAGCGTGAACTGCTGAAGCGTGTTGTCGGCTTTCACTACTGCTGGGCTCATGATCGCGTGGGCGGACGCGGAGGCCGTCACGATCAGGGCCGCGGTGACGACGAGTCCCAACGCTACGAGTCGCTTTCCCGTTGCCTTCATGTCTGCTCCTTTCGAGAAGTGCGTACGTTGGAAAGCCCCGGCCGGCTTTTCGCGCGGCTGCGCGTGCCGGGATCCGGGACGAGGAACACGAGGCCGGCGGCGCCCAGGCCCGCACCGAGTGCGAGCGCCGCCGCCGCGCGAACGGCCGACGCCGGCAGGGCCGAGACGACGACCCCGTGGCGGAAGACCGCGACCTCCGACAGCGCCTGGAGGACGGCGAAGGCGGCGATCGCGGCGACGGCGATGAGCCGTGCCCGCGGCCGTGTCAGCAACACGATCGCTGCGACGGTCAACGCCACCTCGACCGCCAGCAGCAGCCAGCGGTCGGCCGAGACGGACAGGCCGCCGGCCGCGAAGCCGCCGAGATCGGCCAGCGTCCCGAGCCCGGCGAGCGCCGCCAGGCCGCACGCGCCCGCCCAGAGCCACCGGCGCCGTCGCGCGGCGACGACGGCCGCGACGAGCGGCAGCGCGCCGAGCAGGAGCCACGGCCAGAGCGGCGGCCTCGACACCCGGGTGAGCTCGCCCGCGACGGCCGCCCGGCGACTGTCCACGACGACGGGAACCGACCACGCCACGTTCGCCCGTCCGTGCAGCGCCGACGACGGTGCCCAGACCCGGGCGTCCGCCCAGGCGAGCGAGTGTGCGCGCGTGACCGGTGTCCACTCGGCGTTCCCGGAGCGAGAGCTGACGTGTCCCCTCGGGACGAGCCGGAGGCCCTGTGCCGTCTCCGAGCGGGCATTCGCCGCCACGCCCGTCGGCCCGAAACGGAGGAACGGCTCTCCCACGTAGCCGAGGACGACGGCCTGCCGATCCGTCTCGACGGTCAGCCGCAGCTTGCGACCGGCATCCTCGAGCGTCGCGTGCACGCCGCCCGACCCGGCTGCCGCCGGGCAGGATCCTGTTCGCGTAGTCGAGCGCGACGACCGGAACGGCAGTGTGGTGTGCCTGGGCCACACCCGGCACCACGAGCGCCGCGAGAACGGTCGGTATGAGCAGGCGAGCGAGTCGTCCTGCACGTGGGAGCTGCAAGGTTCCTCCATCCGTCCGATGACGACGCGCCCCGGGGGGCGCGCGCGGTCAGACGGCGAGGGGCGGTGCGCGGAGCCCGCGAAGCCCGGCGAGCGGATGCCGCCGTCGAGCGTGGAGCGGCCGCGCGACCGGGAAGGACAGCACGGCGAACCGGAGGACGACGCGCGTGCGCGGGCGGGCGACGAGCGCGATCAGCCGCGAGCACGAGCGCTCGACGAACGCGACGAGCGTCGCAAGCACAGCGACGACAGCGAGCACGAGCAGGAGCTGCGAGGGCCCGAACGCGGCCGCGGCGGCGTGGCCTTCGGCGAGTGTCCGCTCGATCGTCTCCTGGACGACGAGGAAGGCGATGCTCGCGAGCGCGAGCCGGACGCCGCGGACGGTCCCCGGCAGGGGCCGCTCGGTCGCAGGCAGCAGCACGCGGACGACGGCGCGGCGCAGCGAGTCGCGGCCGAGCAGGGCCGCGAGCAACATCAACGCGAAGGCGACGAGAGCTGCCACCGAGAGCCCGGCGACGAGCGGCTCGTACCAGGCGAAGTAGGCGTGCCCGTCGGTCGAGGGCAGCAGCGTGCGGTAGAGCGCCAGATGGCCGCCGAGCGCGCAGAGGGCAATCGGCAGGAGATACCGGAGCCCGCCGACGAGCGTGCGCGCCGGTCGCATGCGGGAGAGCATAGCCAGTGCGGTCGTCTCCGTCATGCGCGGACCGGCAGCACGAACGGCGCCGTGATGGTCTTGCCGTGCTGCTGGAGCTGCAGGAACAGCCGCCATGTGCCCGAGTCGGGCAGCAGGACGCCGACGGTCAGATGACCCGGCGTCGCCGAGCTGCCCGTGATCTTGCTCCCACCGAGGATGCTCGTGCAGCCACCCGCTCCGGGGCTGCAGACGTGGGTGTGGAAGTACTCGAACCGCCCCTGGTGGAAGAAGATCGCGTGCGCCAGCGCCCCGTACCAGGGCACGAACGTCACCGGCTTGCCTTTCGGGTCCGTCACCGTCATGTAGACGAGCGCCGACTGGATCTCCTTGAGCGGGGCGGGGACGATCTTCACGATCCTGAAGTGGTAGCCGTCGACCGTCGCCGTGGACGACGGCTTCGGCAGCGGCGTCGCCCTGTAGGCGCCCTTCACGTCGAAGTTGTCGAACAGTTGGAAGTTCGTCTGCGCGATCCCCGCCGTGCCACTCGACTCCGCCGGATAGACGTCGAGCACCATCCGGTACGGCCCGGGCTTCGGGAACGTGACCGTCTGGGTCAGGGTGCCGTCGGGACCGACCGGCGGATGGCGGTGGATGATCACGCTCAGGTCCTTGCGCACGACGATCATGTGGACGCCGGTGTGCGGGCCGCTGCCCGTCCGGAACTTCGTCATCGTCACGAGCTTGTTCCCCGACGGCTGCAGGATCTTGAACGAGATCTTCGTCGGCTTGCCGGGCGTGATCGGCCCGGCCGGCTTCAGGTCGGCGATCTGGAACTGGAGCGCCTTCTGGATCGTCGGCGTCTGGTTGCCCGAGGACGACGATCCGCAGCCTGCGATCACGGCGGCGACGCAGAGCAGGGGCAGGGCGGAGAGCACCTTGCGGGTCACGAGCGTCCTTTCGGGAAGAGGTACGACGTGTGCGGGGGAACATAGCCGCCGATCTCGAGCACGATCTCGTCGTGCTCCCGCAACGGGATTGCGCGCGGATCTCCGTGCCGGCGCCTGCCGTTCACGAACGCGAGCAGCGGCCGGACGCTCCGGAACCCCGCCAGGCGCCGGAGCGCGAGCGGCTGTCCCCAGAGGCGGAAGAGGTCGCCGAGGCGGAGCGGCCGTGGCGACGCGACCTCGACGACGCCGGTCGGCTCGAGCGTGTGCAGCGGGTAGAGGCAGCGTCCGCCGAGGACATAGGCGCCGTCACGCTCGACCGGCGGCGCGACACCGATCCCGGCCGGAACGAGCAGCACGAGCCCGCGCGCGAACAGCTCCAGGTGGACGCGGAAGCGCGGCGGTCTCGCCGGCGAGCACGTGAGGCCGCCGACGGGGAGAGCGGCGCGCACGGCCGGGCCACGCGCCGGCAGGCGGTATTCGGGCGTGACGCCGATCGGCGTCGGGACGAGCGGGGGGCCCGCGCCCGCGCTGCGAGCGACGAGTCCGCAGAGGACGATCGCCGACAGCCCGCCCGCGACGAAGCCCACTCGCGAAGCGCTCACACGGACGATGGTACGGACCCGGCGCGGACGGGCGCGCGTCAGGCGCCCGCGAGCTCGAGCTCGGACTCGGTGACGCCCGCGTCCGTGTCCGGCTTGGGCCGGGAGAGGAGCGCGCCGCCGGCGATCAGCAGCGCGAACGCGATTCCGCGCAGGACGCCGAGCTCCCCGTTCGGGAACGGCTCGTCGTAGAGCGTCGTTCCCGCGATGATCGGGAGGGCGTTGGTGAACAGCGTCGCCACGCCGGCCGTCGTCAGCGCCGCCCCCTTCTGGAAGCCGAGCTGGAGCACGATCGTGCCGAACAGGTAAGCGAGGATCATCGCCGGGATGAACAGGAACCTGGCGCCGCCCGTGACGACCGCCTTCGTGACCACGTCGCCGGCCGCGAGCAGGATCCCGGCGGCCACGCCGTGCGCGGCCGCGCTGCCGAGCAGCCGTGGCCCGTAGCGCACTGCGACCGCGGCCAGGGCCGCCGAGGCGCCGACCCAGACGATGATGCCGCCCCACACGCCCTCGTCGCCCTGCCCGGTCGCACCGGCGAGGGAGATGCCGAGGAAGGCGAGCCCCGTGATCGCCACGACGACGCCGAGCAGCTCGCGCCGCGCCAGCTTGACGCCTGCCACGCGCGAGCTGAGGAAGGCGAGGATCCCGATCCCGCCGGCCGACAGCGACTGCACGAGCGCGAGCGGTGCCAGGGTCAGCGCGCCGACGTAGCAGAGGAAGCCGCCCACCTCCGCGGAGAAGCCGCCCACCCAGTGGCGGTTCGTGAGCAGCATCCTGAGCGACTCGCGCGGGCGGCGCACCGAGAGCGGAGGCAGCGCCGACGCCGCGTCGTGCTCCCGGATCCACGCCCAGTTGATGGCGACGGCCGAGACGAACGTCAGCAGGATCGCTAGCGTCAGATGGTGGCGCATGGCTCCCCCCAATCGTTACACGTCGCGTACCTCTACCGATAGGGTCGGGATCGAAGTGGCGCTGATCGACACGAGCACCGAGTTCGGGCAACGCGCGGAGCGGCGGCTGCGAGACGAGTGGCTGGCCTGGCTGACGACGGTGGACGCGAAGGGCACGCCGCAGCCCGTGCCGGTGTGGTTCCTCTGGGACGGGGCCGACAGCATCCTGATCTACAGCAAGCCCGACACCCCGAAGCTGCGCGCGATCGCGCGTAACCCACGCGTCAGCCTGCACCTGGACGGCAACGGCAAGGGCGGCGACATCGTCGTGGCTCTGGGCGAGGCGGCCATCTCCGACGACCCGCCGGCCCACGAGCTGCCGGTCTACGTCGAGAAGTACACACCCCGGCTCGAGTACAACCGGTGGGCGCCCGAGGAGTTCGCGGCGATGTACTCGGTGCCGATCCGGATCCGCGTGACGCGGATTCGCGGGCACTGAGCCGCGGCGCCGGGCGCGGAGCTTTCGTCACAGATCCGGCACGGACAGGTCACGGTTTGCCCGCTACCGTCGCGGCATGGCGACGAAGAAGGCAACGCCGTGGGGCAAAGCCGAGCTGCTCGACGAGGTGGTCGTGGCGCAGCGGGCGCCGGGGCCGCGCTCGTTCACGACGCACGTGCAGCTGCTCGAGACCGAGACGGGCGAACGGCTCGTCCGGCTCGCGTATGCGACGACCGCACACGGCTGGGTGCGACGAGGCCCCGTGACGATGCAGGTCGAAGACCTCGCAAGGCTCCTCGACGAGCTGGCCGAGCATCCGGAGCTCGCCCAGGCGTTCAGGCTGAACGGCGCTACGCCGCGGCGGCGGCCAGGCGGGCGCGGGCTGCGTCGACGAGCGAGCCCAGGATGAGGCAGCCGTCCGTCGAGCCGAGGAGCGGGTCGACGGCGTGCTCGGGGTGAGGCATCAAGCCCATCACGTTGCCGGCGCAGTTCGTGACGCCGGCAACGTCGGCGAGGGAGCCGTTCGGGTTCGCCTCCGTCTCGTAGCGGAGGACGATCTGGCCCGATGCTTCGAGCTTCGCGAGGTCAGGATAGGTCCAGCACCCCTCGCCGTGCTTGACGGGGATCACGAGCCGCTGCCCCGGCTCGCACCGGGACGTCATCGGCGTGTCGGCGTTCTCGACGCGGAGCGGCACGTCGCGGCAGACGAACGAGAGCGAGGCGTTCGGGCGGAGCGCGCCCGGCAGGAGTCCCGCTTCGCAGAGGATCTGGAAGCCGTTGCAGATCCCGAGCACCGGACCGCCGTCGTCGGCGAATCGGCTCACCGCCTCCATCACCGGCGCGAACCGCGCGATCGCGCCGCAGCGGAGGTAGTCGCCGTAGGAGAAGCCCCCGGGGAGGACGACGCCGTCGACGGGCGGCAGCTCCTCGTCCGCGTGCCAGACGAGCCGCGGCTCGGCTCCGAGCAGGCTCAGCGCGTGCGCCGCGTCCCGGTCGTCGTTCGAGCCGGGAAACGTGACGACGGCGATCGCCGGGCGCGGAGCGCGTGCCATCAGGGCGTGATCTCGATCTCGAACGTCTCGATCAGCGGGTTCGCGAGCAGTTGCTCGCACATCCGCTCGACCTCGGCGCGAGCGGCGTCCGCGTCCGTCGCGTCGAGCTCGATCTCGACGAGGCGTCCGACCCGCGTCTCGGCGACCTCGAAACCGAGGTGTCGCAGCGATCCGCGCACGGCTTCGCCCTGCGGGTCGAGGATGCCGGGCTTGGGTCTGACGGCGACCGTCGCTCTCATCGCAGGACGGTCTCCGGGTCGGCGACGTAGTCATCGAACGCGAGGGCCGTGAGCCGCTCGAACGCCTCGACGTAGCGCCGGCGTGTGCCGGCGACGATCTCCTCCGGGAGCTCCGGCCCGGGCGCGCTCTTGTCCCAGCCGAGCGTCTCGCAGTAGTCGCGGACGTACTGCTTGTCGAACGAGGGTTGCGGGCAGCCGGGTGCGTACTCGTCGGCGGGCCAGAAGCGCGAGGAGTCGGGCGTGAGCGCCTCGTCCGCGAGGACGAGCTCACCGTCCGCGTCGACGCCGAACTCGAACTTGGTGTCGGCGATCAGGATCCCCCGCTCGGCGGCGTAGTCGGCGGCGACGCTGTAGAGCTCGATCGAGACGCGCTCGACTTCGCGGAAGCGCTCCTCGCCGACGAGTGCGGCCGCGGCAGCTGCGTCGATGTTCTCGTCGTGCCCTTCGACCGCCTTCGTCGAGGGCGTGAAGATCGGCTCTGGGAGCCGATCCGACTCGCGCAGCCCCTCGGGGAGCACGCGGCCCGACGTCTGCCCGCTGCGCTCGTAGTCCTTCCAACCGGACCCGGCGAGGTAGCCGCGGACGACGCATTCGATCGGCAGCATCGCGAGGCGCCGGCATTCGGTCGAGCGGCCGTCCTCGCGCACACGGAGCAAGTGGTTGCGGCAGACCTCCTGCGTCCGCGCGAACCAGAATGCGGACAGCCCCGTCAGCACCCGGCCCTTGTCGGGAATCTCGGTCGGCAGTACGACGTCGAAGGTCGAGATCCGGTCGCTCGCGACGAGCAGCAGGCGATCGGAGTCGAGCTCGTAGATCTCGCGGACCTTCCCGCTCGCGACGTGGACGGCTGTCTCAGGCATGGATCCCCTCTCTTTCGGCGACGAGTGCGTGCAGGCGGTCGAAGACGGTGTCGACGTGACGCGTGTATGCCCCGGGGTCGAAGACGGCATCGAGGTCGAGCCGACCCGCTAGCTCGGGATCTTCGGCGACGACGTCCCGGAACGGCCGCTCCTCCTCCCAGGCTCGCATGGCGTTCTGCTGGACGCGGACGTACGCGTCGTCCCGCGGCAGGCCGGCGTCGACGAGCGCGAGCAGGACGCGCTGGCTGAAGTAGAGGCCCTGGCTCGAGTCGAGGTTGCGCCGCATCCGCTCGGGGCGGACGACCAGGCCGTCGACGAGCCACGTGAAGCGTTCGAGCATGTAGTCGACCGCGAGGAACGCGTCCGGGACGACGACGCGCTCGGCCGAGGAGTGTGAGATGTCGCGCTCATGCCAGAGGGCGACGTTCTCGAAGCCGACGAGCGCCGCAGCGCGCACGACGCGCGCCAGCCCGCAGATCCGCTCCGCCGTGACCGGGTTCCGCTTGTGCGGCATCGCCGACGAGCCTTTCTGGCCCCGTCCGAACGGCTCCTCGACCTCGCGCACCTCGGTGCGGGCGAGGTGGCGGATCTCGAGGGCGAAGGAGTCGAGCGACGAGGCGAGGACGGCGAGCGCCGAGAGCAACTCGGCATGCCGGTCGCGCTGGAGGATCTGCGTCGAGACCGGCGCCGGCTCGAGCCCGAGCCGCTCGCACGCGATGCGTTCCAGCTCGGGATCGGTTGCCGCGTAGGTGCCGACGGCGCCCGAGAGCTTGCCGACACGCAACTCCTCGAGCGCGCGCGCGACGCGGCGGCGCCCTCGGTCGAGCTCGAACGCCCAGACTGCGAGCTTGAGCCCGAAGGTGGTCGGCTCCGCGTGCACGCCGTGCGTACGGCCGATCTGAAGTGTCGCGCGGTGCTCCTCGGCACGGCGGACGACGGTCGCGAACGCCCGCATCGATGCCGGCGAGCAGCAGCGCGCCGCCCTCGCGGATCTGCAGAGACAGGGCCGTGTCGATCACGTCCGACGAGGTGAGGCCGTAATGGAGCCAGCGTCGGCCCTCTGCGTCGAGGCCCTCGCCGACGGCGTCGACGAAGGCGGCCAGGTCATGGTTCGTCTGCCGCTCGATCTCGGCCACGCGCGCGGGGGTCGGCGGCGCCGCCTCGGCGCGGATTCGCCGCGCAGCCTCAGTCGACACGACGCCGAGCTCGGCCCACGCATCGAGCGCGGCAAGCTCGACCTCGAGCCACAGCTCCAGCTTGCGCTCCTCGGACCAGACCCTGGCCATCTCGGGTCGGGAGTAGCGCGTGATCACTGGGTCAAGTCTAGATGCCGCCCTGGTCGTCCCCCGCACAGAATCGGCACGCAATCGGCACGTTCACGTGCGCGTTCGCCTGCCACCATGGCGGAACGCTCCCCGGGTGGGCGGGGGTTAGGGATGGGACCAGTACGGTGTCATGCGCCCAGAATCCGGGCGGCGAGGACGGCGGCGTTCTTCGCGTTGTCGACGCCGACGCACGCGACCGGGACGCCGGGCGGCATCTGCACGATCGAGAGCAGTGCGTCGAGTCCGTCGAGCAGGCTCATGGAGGAGCGGAGCGGCACGCCGATCACCGGCAGGTCCGTGTGGGCGGCGACGACTCCGGGTAGCGCAGCCGCGAGGCCCGCCCCCGCGATCAGCACTCGCAACCCTCGGCCCCGCGCGGAGCGTGCGTACTCGGCGACGGCATCCGGCTGGCGGTGCGCCGAGCGCACCTCGAGCTCGCAGGCGATCCCGCGGGCGGCCAGCTCGTCGATTGCGGGCTGCATCCGCTCGCGGTCAGACTCCGAGCCGATCAGGATGCCGACGAGAGGTTCGCTAGACACGGGCGATGTCGCGACGATACCGCGCGCCGGGGAAGGAGATCCGCTCGACCCCCGCGTAGGCCTGGTCGCCGGCAGCGCCGAGTGACGAACCCTTGCCGGTGACGGCGAGGATCCGTCCGCCGTTGGTCACGAGGGCTCCCTCGTGGCGCGCGGTGCCCGCGTGGAACACGAGGGCACCCGTGTCCTGCGCGGCCTCGAGCCCCTCGATCGGCGAGCCGGAGTCATTCTCCTCGGGGTAGCGGCCTCCGGCGACGACGACCGTCACGGCGGCTCCGGAGAAACCGGCAGCTGCGCTCCCGCCGAGCGACCCGGCTGCAACGCCGGCGAGCAAGGGCAGGAGATCGGTGTCGAGGCACGGGAGGATGCACTGCGTCTCGGGGTCGCCGAAGCGGCAGTTGAACTCGATGACCCGTGGTCCGTCGTCGGTGATCATCAGGCCGGCGTACAGCGCTCCGGCGAAGGGCGTTCCGCGCGCCGCCAGTTCCGCCAGCACGGGTACGTGGATCTCCTCGACCAGCTTCGCCACGGCGTCGACCCCGAATCCGTCCACCGGCGAGTAGGCGCCCATTCCGCCTGTGTTCGGGCCGGCGTCACCGTCTCCGATCCGCTTGTAGTCGCGCGCTGCTCCGAGCGGCAGCGCTCTGCTCCCGTCGCACAGCGCGAACACGGACAGCTCCTCGCCGTCGAGGAGTTCCTCGACGACGAGCCGGTCGCCGAGCGCCTCCGCCTGTGGCAGCGCGGCCCGCAGCTCTTCGTCTGTTCGGCAGACGAATACGCCCTTGCCGGCTGCCAGGCCGTCGGCCTTCAGAACGCAGGGCGCCTGCGGCGTATCGAGTATCGACGCCGTCGGGACCCCGGCGGCGTCCATGACCTCCTTCGCGAAGGCCTTCGACCCTTCGATGCGGGCCGCCGCGGCGCTCGGGCCGAAGACGGACACGCCCGCATGCCGGAGTTCGTCGGCGACCCCGGCCACGAGCGGTGCTTCGGGGCCGATCACGACCAGGTCGATGTCGAGCGCCGTCGAGAGCTCGATCAAGCCCTCCGCGTCGTCGGCCCGGACCGGGTGGCAGCTTCCGAGCGCCACGATGCCCGGATTGCCCGGCGCGGCGTGCAGCTCGTCGAGCGTCGGGCTCTGCGAGAGCTTCCACGCGAGCGCGTGTTCGCGCCCGCCCGACCCGACGACGAGAACCTTCACGTGCCCCGAGCCTACGCTTGCCCGGCGGTGCACTCGTCGCCGTCGGCGGCTGCGCCCGGGAGCCGGCCGAGCAACTCGGCGAGCGCCGTCAGCTCTTCGTCGCTGAACCGCTCCCGGAAGAGCCGCGTCACGGACGCCATGTGCGAGCAGGACGCCTGGGCGAGCTTCTCGCGCCCCGCGTCGGTCAGCACCGCGTAGGTCACGCGCGCGTCGGTGGAGCACGAGCCCTTGCAGACGTACCCGTCGTGCTCGAGCCCGTCGAGCAGCCGCGTCACGCCCGACGGTGTCAGCAGGAGCTGTGCCGCCAGGTCGATCCTCCGCATTGCGGCGTTTTCTGCCCGCGACAGGTGGAGCAGCGCCTCGTAGTCGTTGATCGTCAGACCGTGCTCGGCCTGGAGCTCCGCGCTCAGCTCGCGTGTCGCCGATGCGTGGGCGCGTAGGAGCCGTACCCACGCTGCGAGTACGAGGGCAGATACTTGCTCGCTCAAAACTTGACTAGTCACGTTTCTTTCGGTAGAGTTGCTTGCGAACTCAAGTATATCGACTGCAAGGAGGCATTGGATGAGCACTTTGACACAGACACAGGAGGCCCTCCCGACCGGCACTTGGGTCGAGGACACCGTCCACTCGCACGTCGGCTTCGAGCTCGGCTACGCGACCGGGACGTTCCGCGGCTCGTTCGCACCGTTCGAGGCGCGTCTCGAGGTGCGGGAGGACGGCGAGGCCGTGCTGATCGGCGAGGCGCGGGCGGACAGCGTCCACGTCCTCGACGAGAGCCTGAACGCCCATCTGCTGTCTCCAGACTTCTTCGATGCCGAACAGGCGCCGGTGCTGAGCTTCGTCTCGACCTCGATCCGCCGCTCCGGCCCGGACCTCGCGGTCACGGGCGCGCTCACGATCAAGGGCGTCACCGCCCCCGTCGAGTTCGACGGCACGGTCGGCGAGGTCTTTCCGCATCCGTCCGGGGCGGAGCGCCTGCCGATCCGGCTCGCGGGCACGATCGATCGCCGCGCCTTCGGCATCGACTGGAACATGGAGCTCCCGAACGGCGAGCCCGCGCTCGCGAACGACGTGGCGCTCGTGGCCGAGCTCTTCCTGGTCAAGGCGTAACGATGAATATCCTCGCCATCAGCGGTAGCCTGCGCGGCGACTCCCACAACACGGCCCTGCTGCGCGCGGCGGGCGGGCTCTTGCCGGACGGTGTCGAGCTCGATCTCTTCGACGGCCTCAGGGCCGTGCCGCCGTACGACGAGGACGACGACGTCGAGCCGGCGCCGGCGGCGGTCGCGGATCTGCGCGACGCGATCGCCGGCGCCGACGCGATCCTGTTCGCGACACCGGAGTACAACCACTCGCTGCCGGGACAGCTCAAGAATGCGCTCGACTGGGCCTCGCGTCCGCTCGTGACGAACCCGCTGCGGAACAAGCCGGTCGCCGTCGTCGGCGCGAGCAAGGGAGCCTTCGGCGCCGTCTGGGCGCAGGCCGAGCTCCGCAAGGTGCTCGCGGCGACCGGCGCGCGCGTCGTCGACGGCGAGGTCGCGGTCGGGCACGCGCACGAGCGTTTCGCCGCCGACGGTGGCTTCACGGACGACGCGCTGCGGGAGCAGCTCGCCGAGGTCGTCGACACGCTCGTCACGGTGGCGCGGGCCAGGGAGCTGATCGCCGCCTAACCTTCTGGCATGGTCGAGCCGCCCCCGTACGCGACGTCCGCGGTCGAGGTCGTCCGCCTGCCGGGCGTCGGCCCCGAGCGTGACCGGGTTGCGGTCGAGGAGCCGCTCGAGATCCGCGTGAACGGCGAGGCGGTCGCGGTCACGATGCGGACTCCCGGGCACGACGAAGAGCTCGCGCTCGGCTTCTGCCTCTCGGAGGGGATCGTCCCCGTCGCAGCGCGCCTCCCCGCCGACCTGGCCGCCAACACCGTCGAGGTCGACGCGCCCGGGTTCGACGCGGCGAGGCTCCGGCGGAGCTTCTTCACGTCGTCGTCGTGCGGCGTCTGCGGGAAAGGGGCGCTCGAGGCGGTCGCTGTCGAGGCGCCGTCCGTCCACGCGGACTGGGCGGTCCCCGCTTCGCTCGTCACCTCGTTGCCGGAGCTGCTCCGCTCGGGCCAGAGCGCGTTTGCGGTCACGGGTGGGATCCACGCGACCGGCCTGTTCGACCGCGAGGGCACGCTCCGGTGCGTCCGTGAGGATGTCGGCCGCCACAACGCGATGGACAAGGTGATCGGGTGGGCGTTCGGCGAGGATTTGCTGCCGCTTTCCGACGGCATTCTCTGCGTGAGCGGCCGGCTCTCGTTCGAGCTCGTCCAGAAGGCTGCGGTCGCGGGCTGCCCGCTCCTCGTCGCGGTCGGGGCGCCGTCGAGCCTCGCCGTCGACCTGGCCACCGACCGCGGGGTCACGCTTTGCGGCTTCGTCCGCGGCGACCGCGTGAACGTCTACTCCTGCACGTGGCGCCTGAGCGACTGACCGGCGTGCTGCTCGTCGGGGGCGCCTCGACGCGGTTCGGCTCGCCGAAGGCGCTCGCGCTCCTCGGCGGCGAGACGCTCGCGGAACGCGCGTGGCGCACGCTCGGGGAGGCGTGCGACGAGCGGATCGCGGTCGGCAAGCTCGCGGACGGGCTCGAGCTCCCGTTTCCGGTCCTCGACGATGGGTACAAGATTCGCGCACCGATCGCCGGCGTGGCCGCGGGACTCGCCACGTCGGAGAACGATCTCTGCGTGTTCCTGCCCGTCGACTGTCCGCTCGTCGACGGACGCGTCCTCGGAGCGCTCGTCGAGGCCTGCGGCGACGCCGACGCCGCCGTGCCCCAAACCGGCCCGCTCCCGGGTGCGTACCGACGATCGGCGCTCCCGGTGGTGCAACGGCGGCTCGCCGCGGAGCGCCTCTCCCTTCGGGATGCCCTGGCCGAACTCGACACCCGCACGGTTGAGCTGGACCAGGCTCTCCTGGCAAACGTCAACACCGTTGACGATCTGCAACGCCTCTTGACGGTGCCTGGCACCAGCCTGGCACCTGCCCGGCACGTGCCAGGCACCGGCTAGCGGGCACCAGCTAGCGGGCGAACGACGCCGCGACGCCGCCCGCGCCGGCGAGGACGCGCTCGCGCGCGGCGCCCGTCCCGACGAGCGTGACGGGCACGTCGAGCTCGCGCTCGACGAACGCCACGTAGCTGCGTGCGGCGGCCGGCAGGTCGTCGAGCTCCTCCGCGTCGCCGATCGGCTCCTCCCAGCCGGGCAGCACTTCGTAGACGGGCTGCGCCTGGTGAAAGTCGCTCTGGTGCGCCGGGAAGTCGGGGGTCTCCGATCCGTCGCGGAGCCGGTAGCGCACACAGACGGGGATCTCGGCGAAGTCCGAGAGCACGTCCAGCTTCGTCAGCGCGAGCGCGGTGAACCCGGACAGCCGCGCGGCGTAGCGCAGCCCGACGAGGTCGAGCCAGCCGCAGCGCCGCTCGCGGCCGGTGACGGTGCCGTACTCGGCGCCGAGTTCGCGGACGCGGCCCTGGTCAGGCCCCTCGATCTCGGTCGGGAACGGGCCTTCGCCGACGCGTGTGACGTACGCCTTCGCGACTCCGACGACCGCGTCGATCCGGGTCGGGCCGATGCCGATGCCGGTCGCGGCCTCGCCCGCGATCGGATTCGACGAGGTGACGAACGGATACGTCCCGTGGTCGAGGTCCAGGAGGCTCGCCTGCCCGCCCTCGAAGAGGACGTGCTTTCCGTCCCGAAGTGCGCGGTCGACGAAGAGCGACGTGTCCGTGATGTGCGGTCGCAGGCGTTTCGCGTACGCCTCGTACGTGTCGGCGATCTCGTCGAGGTCGAGCGGCTCGAGTCCGTAGACGCGCTCGAGCCAGATGTTCTTCTCGGCCAACGCGACCTCGATCTTCTGGCGCAGGATCTTGGCGTCGAGGACGTCCTGCACGCGGATGCCGATGCGCGCGGCCTTGTCGGCGTACGCGGGGCCGATCCCGCGCTTCGTCGTGCCGATCTGGAGCTTGCCGAGCCGCCGCTCGGCCGCTGCGTCGAGAACGACGTGCCAGGGCATGATCAGGTGCGCGTTGCCGGAGAGGTGGATTCGTTCGAGCGGGATGCCGCGACGGGCGGCGTCGTCCACTTCCTCGACGAAGACCGCCGGGTCGACCACGCAGCCGGCTCCGAGGACGCAGTCCTTGCCGCGGACGATGCCCGACGGCATCTGGCTGAACCTGAACGTCTCGCCGTCGACGACGATCGTGTGCCCCGCGTTCGGGCCGCCGTTGTAGCGGCAGACGACGTCCGAGTGCTGGGCGAGCAGGTCGACGATCTTGCCCTTGCCCTCGTCGCCCCACTGCGCCCCGACGATCACGGTCGCGGGCACGACCGCAGTGTGCCAGCGACGGCGGTGGTCGGGCTCAGGCTGCCGCGGCCGGTGCGCGGGTGATGCGCTTGACGCGGACGCGATGACCGCGCCAGCAGGTCACGAACCCGACGTCTGCGTCCATGCGCAGGTTGCCCTGCACGATCGCCGGCGGCGTCCGCCGGTCGAGCTCGCACGCCTCGCAGGGTGCCGCGAACGCACTCGCACTCGGTCTGACCCAGATGACTTGCCGTGTCTCCGTCTGCCCTCCTTCCTCCTCCTCGTCACGCCGCGAGGTCCGCGAACTTCGCGAACCGCTTCAGGAACGAGAGCTTGATCGAGTCCGTGGGACCGTTGCGGTGCTTGGCCAGATGGACTTCGGCCAGCCCCTGCTGGTCGGTCGACTCCGGGTTGTAGTACTCGTCGCGGTAGATGAACATCACGAGGTCGGCGTCCTGCTCGAGCGACCCCGACTCGCGCAGGTCGGAGAGGATCGGCCGCTTGTCGTGCCGCTGCTCGACCGCACGGGAGAGCTGCGAGAGCGCCAGGATCGGCACGTCGAGGTCGCGCGCGAGCACCTTGAGCGAGCGCGAGATCTGCGACACCTCCTGCACACGGTTCTCGGCGTTCGAGCCGGAGGTCATCAGCTGCAGGTAGTCGACGATGATCAGGCCGAGGTTCGGCTCGCGCATCTTCAGGCGGCGCGCCTTCGAGCGGATCTCCATCATCGTGATCGAGCCCGTGTCGTCGACCCAGACCGGTGCCTTCGAAAGCCGGTCGCAGGCGGCCGTCAGCCGCGGCCAGTCGTCGGGGGCGAGGTTCCCCGACCGCAGGCGCTGCGACTCCACCTTGGCCTCGCTGCACATGAGCCGCTGCGTCACCTCCGACTTGGACATCTCCAGCGTGAACAGGGCAACGGGCGTCTCCGTCCTGACCGCGAGGTTGGCCGCCATGCACAGCGCCAGGCCCGACTTGCCCATGCTCGGGCGCGCCGCGAGGATGATCAGGTTGCCGGGCTGGAAGCCCGACGTGAGCTTGTCGAGGTCGCGGAAGCCCGACGGGACGCCCGTGATGTCGGCCCCCGACTCGTAGAGCGCCGTGATCCGCTCGAAGCTCTCCTTGAGCAGCTCCTCGATGTGGCTGAAGTCGCCCGCGACCCTCGACTGCGACAGGTCGAAGATGATCTGCTCCGCGCGGTCGACGAGCTCTGTCGCCTCCTCGCCCTCGCGGTCCATGCCGAGCCGTGCGATCTCGCTGCCGGCCCTGATCAACCCGCGGAGGGTCGCCATCTCGCGCACGATCCGCGCGTAGTGGCCGGCGTTCGCCGCGGCCGGCACGAGTGCCGCGAGCTCGTGGACGCGAACCTTGCCGCCGACACCCTCGAGCTCGCCGCGCCGCTCGAGCTCGTCGACGAGCGTGATCGCGTCGACGGGCTCGCCGCGACCGTAGAGCGCGAGCGCTGCCCGGTAGATCTTGGCGTGGCTCTCGCGGTAGAAATCCGTGGCCGAAAGCGCCTCGCTGACCGCCCCGATCGCACCGGGGGAGAGCATCATCGCGCCAAGGACGGACTCCTCGGCATCGAGGTTTTGCGGCGGGACCGGAGCGGTCGGCGCGACGCTCGCTGTTTGAGCCATTGGCTGCATGATCCACCTCCTCGCGCCCTCCGGCCACCCTGTGGAGACTGTTCAGTCCAGACCCGAAAGGCATTGACGTGCAGGGACAAAGGAACACATGTTCCCTCACGGGCCGGACGGAGCAGTGGAAGAAAACCTCGCTCTACGCGGGAAGTTCAACCACAATTCCACAGGCGTCCACAGGAGTTCTCAACATCTGTGGACGGCGGTACGAGACGAGCTACGCGGCGGGCTCGGAGCCCGCGTCGTCGTCGGCTTCGGGCGCGTTCGGCGCTGCTTCCGTCTCGGCCTCGGGCTCGGCGGCGGCCTCGGCGTCCGGCTCGACGGCGGCCTCGACCGCCGGCTCCGCGGCGACCTCGTCGACCTCCTCCACCTCGAGGATCTCGGCGAGCTCGGCCGCGGCCTGCTCGGACGCGACGGCGGCCTCCTCGGCGGCGGCGGCCTCGGCGGCCGCAGCGGCCTCGAGCTCCTCCTCCGGCGGCAGCTCGCCGCCCTCGGGCACGACCAGCGTCTTCACCTCGACCCGCACGTCCTGGAAGACGTCGATCGCGACGCTGTAGCGGCCGATCCGCTTGATCGGCTCGGAGAGGTCGATCTTGCGCCGGTCGACGCGGATCTTCCGCGTTCGCCAGAGCTCGTCGGCGACGTCGGTCGACGTGACCGAGCCGAACAGCGAGCCCGTGGGACCGGCCTTGACCTCGAAGCTCAGCACCGTCTTCTCGAGCACGCCCGCGATCTCGCGCGCCTGCTCGACGTCGCGTGCCTCGTGCCGCGCGCGCTGGGCCTCGCGTCGCTCGAGCTCGGCGACCTTGGCGGTCGTCGCCGTCTCGGCCAGCTTGCGCGGCAGCAGATAGTTCCGCGCGAAGCCGCGCGCGACCGAGACGACCTCGCCGCGGAGGCCGACCTTGTCGACGTCCTGCAGGAGGATGACCTCCATCAGCGCTCACCCACGTACGGCAGCAGCGCCATCTCGCGTGCCCGCTTGACGGCGATCGCGATCTGGACCTGGTGGCGGCGGCACGCTCCGGTGATGCGGCGCGAGCGGATCTTGCCCTTCTCGGAGATGAAGCGGCGGAGCTGGTTCAGGTCCTTGTAGTCGACGTCCTGGATCTTGTGGCGGCAGAAGTGACAGTTGCGCTTCCGTGCCTGACCTTCCTTGAGGTTGGGCCGCCGTCCCGTCGAGCGTCGTTCTGTTTGCTTGGCCATGCCTCTCCTCAGAAGGGGATGTCGTCGTCGGATGCGGAGCCGCCGAAGTCGGCGTCGGCCGCCGTCGCCGCGCCCGCTCCCTCGGGAACGAACTGGGTGCGGCCCTCGCCATCCGCGCGGCTGCCGAGGAACTGGACGTTCTCGGCAATGATCTCGACGGCTTGCCGCTTGGTGCCGTCCTGGGCGTCCCACTCGCGCCAGTCGAGCCGGCCGTCGATGCCGATCGGGCGGCCCTTGGCGAGGTACTGGGCGCAGCTCTCGCCCTGGTTCCCCCACACGGTGACGTCGAAGTAGTTCGGCTTGTCGACCCACTGGCCGGTGCCGTCCTTCTGGCGGGTGTTGACGGCCACGCGCAGCTTGCAGACGGCGGTGCCGCTCGGCGTGTGCCGGAGCTCCGGGTCACGGGTCAGGTTGCCGACCAGGATCACGCGGTTGATGTTGGCCATTACTCCTCCCCTTCCTCGGCCGCTGCGACGGGGGCATCGACGGGCGGCGGCGCGCCTGTTGGCGCCGCGGTCGCGCGCCGGTGCTGAGCCGGGCGGCGGGTCGCCATGTGGCGCATGACGCCGTCCGTGATCTTGAGCACGCGGCTGACCTCGTCGAGCGTCTCGGGCGTCGAGCGGAAGGTCAGCAGGTGGTAGGCCCCCTCGGACTTGTGGTCGATCTCATAGGCGAGCCGGCGCCTGCCCCAGGGCTCGTGAGCCTCCCATTCGCCCTCGTGCTTCTTCACGAGCTCGTGCGTGCGCGTGAGGATCTCGCCCTGTCGCTCCTCGGGGAGCTCGGGGTCGAGCATCAGCAGAATCTCGTAGTCGTTCATCTACCCGTGGTACTCCTTCCCTTGGTCTGAGGCGGCCCCGCCTTCTGGCGCGACGGCTCCGGGACAAGCCGCCGCTGGGCGTGGCGAGAAGACGCGACACTGTAGCATCGGGCCCGAATGAGACGGCGTCTGCTCTGGCTCTTCGCGCTTGCGGGCCTCGCCTGGCTCTGGCTCCGCCGGGGAGCGCGCCGGCCGCAGCCGGTCGTCGACGTCCCGCCCGCCGGCGACCCCGCCGACGAGCTTCGCCGCAAGCTGGACGAGACGAAGACGCGCGCGCAGGAGCCCGTCGCCCCAGCGGAGCCGACGCCGGACGCGCAGCCGGAGCCCGTGGCGACGGCCGACGGCGAGGAGCTCGACGCGAAGCGCCGCGAGGTTCACGACCGCGCCCGCTCGGCCGCCGACGAGATGCGCGGTTCGAGCTCCGACTGAGCGGCGAACTGGCGCCGTCGTCCGATGTCCCCACCCTGGGTGGGAAAGAGAACCGCCCGCCACCCGCGGTGAGCGTACCTCGAGAATCCGCACGAGAATGAGACGTCTTCGTGCCGATTCTGTGGCCTCTCCTCGCGGAGGCACTGAAGCGCCGCCGCGTCCGAGAGGTCGCCGCGGGGGGAAGATCGGCCTGCAGCGATTCTTCCGTCCACGGGCGAAGACGGGGCTCGTGTGGATCGGCCTCGCCGTCAGCGCCGTCTTCGCCTACCTCGCGGTGCGCGGCGTCGACCTCGACCAGGTGTGGAGCGCCCTCCGCGAGTGCCGTTGGTGGACGCTCGTCCCCGCCTTCGTCCTGCTGGTGCTCGCAAACCTCGTCCGTGCGTGGCGCTGGCAGCTGCAGTTCGCCCCGGCGACACGCCCGCGCTACTGGCCGGCTCTGAGCGCGCTCCTCGTCGGCACGTTCTTCAACAACGTGCTTCCGGCCCGGGCCGGGGAGGCCGCGCAGGTCATGGCGCTCCGGCGCAGTTCGCGCGCCTCGGTCTCGGAGACCGCTGCCACCGTCATCGCGGGCCGCGTCTGGGACGTCCTCTCCGTGCTCGTGATGCTCTTCTGCCTCGCCGCGTGGTTTCCGCCCGTCTCGTGGCTCCGCGCCGCCGTCTACCTCGCGGTCGGGCTCGTCGTCGGGATCGTGTTCGTCGTCGTGTCCGGCCGGCGTCTGCTCCGTCTCGTGCTGCGCCCGCTGGCGCTGCTTCCTTTCCTGACCCGGGGCCGGACCGACAGCGCCGCCGACGGCGCGTGGCGAGGGCTCGTCTCCGTGCGCCGGCCGGTGCCCGCCCTCGTCGCCCTCACGCTGACGACGGTGTCCTGGGTGCTGTTCGGACTCTCGAACTGGTTCGTGCTCGAGGGGTTCTCGCTCGGTCTGTCGCCGCTCGCGGGGATGCTCGTCTCGATCGCGCTTGCGCTCGCGATGATCCTGCCCTCGGCGCCCGCGTCGATCGGAGTGTTCGAGGCCGCCGTGCTGCTCGCGCTGAAGCCGTACGGCGTGGCGAAGACCGACGCGCTCTCGGCCGGCCTCGTGTTGCACGCGCTGAACCTGTTCCCGTACCTCGTCGCCGGCGTCGTGTGCCTGCGGCTCGAGGCGAGATCCAAGGCCGTCGAGACCGTCGTGGTCTGACCCCGGGTACGCTCCGACCGGAGCGGCAGGGGCTGGTGCCCCAGCTGGTCTTCAAAACCAGTAAGGCCGTGCAACCCACGGCTGGGTCGGTTCGACTCCGGCGCCGCTCCGTCAAGCCAGATCCCGCATTGTCAGCGGGATTCCGGCTCGTCTTGAACGAGAAACAGCGGCTTCCAGTTCTCCCCTCAGATCCGCTGGAAGCCGCTCCTCACTTGCGCTCGCCGGCGCACAACTGGCGCACGTGGTCTGCGGTTAAGGGGGCGTAAGCCGGGGAGAGAAGGCTACGAGGAAGACAGCGAAGGCTTGAACCTCGATTGCCGTTCGATCCGTCCGAGAGACGCTCCGTGCGTTGGTCAAGCGGAGCCATCGTTTGCGCGGGCAGTGAGCGGGGCGGGCCCCGGTGGTCGAGCCGCCCCGCTCGGGTGGGGTGACTGTCAGGGCAGGTTGCCGATCCAGCTGACGTAGCAGTTGCCTGAGTTGCCCCCGCAGATGATCCCGTTGAACTCGATCGGCCGGCTCAATGACAGGTCGATGTCGCGGCTGGTCTGCGGAGGGGTCAGAGGGTTGAGGAGTACCGCGGCAGTGTTCGTTGTCTGGTTGCCGGAGTCGAGCGTGACCAGCCTCACGTTGCTCACGCCGGGGTCCAGCGAGACGGAAACCGCCGAGGCTTCAACGGTTGCCGGGAGGTGATGCGTCGACCCAGCCGGGACGATGTCAAAGGATCCGCCGTCGTCAACTGGCGCTGCCGCGGGCGCGGCCGGGCCCGTGGGACCAAGGTTTCCTGTCGTGCCTTTGGCGCCGGTCGCGCCTTTCTGTCCCGGGGTTCCGGTTGCTCCCTTCGGCCCCTGGATGCCCTGCGCGCCGGTCGGACCCGTCGCCCCTTTCGGCCCGGTCGGGCCGTTCAGTCCGCTGCCGCTGGCGCCCGTCGCCCCTTTGGGGCCTGTTGCGCCTTTCGGTCCGGTCGCGCCTCTCGTTCCGGTGGGGCCTTGCTGGTTCCAGGCGAGCGAGTTCTCGTAATACCGACACTGGTCACCTGTGCTCGGGTCGATCACCCGTAGCTCTCCTTTCTGGGGCGTGCCCGGCTTTCCGTAGCAGCTGTGAATGACGCCGTTCGCGCCAGGGATGCCCGCCTGCACCGCAGAGGCGATCCCGAACGCCACCCCTCCAACAGCGAGCGCCAACACAAGACGCCCTCCCCGGCCAAGGCTTCGAAAACGATGCCGCATGCCATCTCCTCTCTGCGTGCCGACCTAAGAGTCGTGTGCCGCCGGAGTGTCCGTGCATGGGCGGCTGACGTCAAAGAACAGGCCCGCCTGCGCCATGATCCAGACGATGGCCGACCCGGTTATGGCGCCATACCAGGAGTGCGACCTCGAGCTCGCCTCCGACAGCCCTGAGTTGCGGCTCGAACTGACTTGCGACGACGAGGCGATCGTTTACGGTGACGAGCTTCCTCTGGGTTCGACCGCCGCGGCCCCGGGGTGTTGCGCCTGGCCGGGGAGAACAAAGGCGACTGCTCCGAACTGGTCCCGGGGACGATTCGGAGCAGCCGCGTTCGCGTAATTCTTAGGGCCGGATCGGATGGCATGGAGTGCGGGGTAGCGTCAGCCGGCTGGACATTCGGTCGCCGCCTTTGGGGCTAGATGCGGTGCGGGCGGCTCGTCACCGAACCGCCCGCTCAAATTGCTTTCGAGCCGGATTCCCGAAACAGGCGGCGCCTGACCTCAACAGTTCGGCTAGATGCCCCTCCTGTGCGCCCGGGCCACGCTGTCAGGACCCCAGCACAAGTTATGTCAGCGAAACATCTGGCAACGCCGGTTGCTCGGTGTTGCGGCTACTGACAGTGATCTTTCCGACGTGAATCGCGATGACCTTGGAGAGGCCGAGTTCCATCGGAGACACTGAGTCGGGCGTGCCACACGCGAAGGTGGCGGTTCCGGCATCGCTGTACGTGTGCGCCACCTCGAGCGTGACCGCACCCACGTTCTTCGGGAACAGCGTGATCACGGTCGAATCGCTGTCGGTACCCGCACCGGCGGTACTAGCAAGCAGCGTGCAGTTCACGGTGCCGCCGGTGTCCTGTGCCGCCCGACGGACGCCTTGGCGATGATCACGTAGCTGCCCGCGGCGGGAACGTTGAGCGTCACCGTGGCAGACGCACCGCCCTTGACGAATGGAAGGGAGGCCGCGTTGGACTGCACGAACGCCTCACTCGGTCCGGCAGGACCCGGTCTGTCCGGCAGGACCGGCAGAACCCTTGAACCCTCGCGGCCCCCGCGGACCGGCCGGACCTCCGGACCCCGCAGGCCCGTGCCGGGCACCGCCGACACGCCCAGCTTGGACAAACGACTCACGTCCTTCCCTCCTCGGGTTGCTTACCGCTCAACACAGACTCTTATCCAAGCCGAGCTGGACCCTGGCGTAGTCCGCGCCCCGGCGTTGGCGAAGCCCGGCGCCGACGCGGTCGAGTTCGGCACGGAGAGGCGAACGGTCGGTCGCCTAGTACGAACGCGCGAGTGATGCCCAAGCCGAAGGCGATATCGACGAGAGGCGGTGTTTTGCAGCGGTTTTACCGGCCGAGGTCGGGCGTGGCCGATGACTGTCGTAACGACAGGAACAGCTCGATGGACAGGACGCACACCGACCAACCCAACACGCGGCTCCGCTCTGAGGATCGGCTGCTCCGTGATCTGGCGGCGGTCGGACGTCTGGAAGTGGGTCGACGCCCGGCAGTCGAGCGCCTCACAGCCATTCTCGGACAGCCGCTCCTCCGGGCCATCAACGCCGAACTCCGCCATGCCGAGCTCGGCGCCTCGACTCCCGAGCGCCGTCCACGGCGTATCGCCTAGAGAGTCCCGATGCCAGGTGGCTCGCGCGGCGAGGCCGGCGACGCTTTGAGCGCTTCGCGACTGGCCCGGGGCGTGGCGTGAGCTGACCGCGGTACGCTCCGGCCGCGGCTCGCGCCCGCGCCTGGAGCACGACATCACCGACGTCTGGATAGGCCTCGTCCTCGCGCTGATCTCGGCGCTGGCCGTCAACTGGGCGTACACCAAGGAGCACGAGGCGGCTGCCAAGCTGCCGCCGCTTCGCTTCGGCCAGCCGGTCAAGTCGGTCCGATTGCTGATTCGCAGCCGCAGCTGGGTGATCGGCTTCGGCACCGAGACCGCGGGCTGGGCCCTCTATGTCGTCGCGCTCCGTCTGGCCCCCCTCAGCCTCGTGCAGGCGGTCAGCGCCTCCGGAATCGCCGTTCTCGCCATGCTCAGCGTCCGCTTCCATCCGAGCCGGCTGCGGCGGCACGAGCAGCTCGCGGTCGTCGCCGCCGTGCTCGGCCTCGTCCTGCTGGCGCTTTCCCTCGTCGGTACCACGCCCGTCTCGCACGCGCCGCGCGGCCTCGCGACCATCGTCTGGCTGGCCGCGTGCGGGGGCGCGGCAGTGGCGCTGATGGTGCTCCGTCTCGGGATCGCGCGGGCCGCCCAGCTCGGCATCGCCGCCGGGCTTCTGTTCGCCACGGGGGACGTGTCCGCGAAGCTCGTCTCGTTCGCGGGCATCTGGCTCGTGGCGCTGCTGTCGCTCGTCGTCGGCTACGCGGTGGGGACGAGCGTGCTGCAGGGAGCGTTCCAGCACGGCAGCGCCCTCACCGCCGCCGGACTCGCGACCCTCGTGACGAACGCCGTTCCGATCGCGGCCGGCTTCGTGCTCTTCGACGAGGCGCTGCCGCACGGGGCCCGCGGCGTCCTCGAGGTCGCAGCGTTCGCCTCGATCGTCGCGAGCGCGGCGCTGCTCGGCCACGCTGCCGCCCGCTCGACCTCCGCGTGAACGGGATCAGCCGCGGGACGCGCGCGTCGCGAGGCCGTCGAGGTCGAGCACGGCCGTCTTTCCGCGGGTGAGTCGCACCGTGCCGCGCTTGGCCTCGCCGCGGAGGATCCGGTTCACCGTCGCACGCGAGGTGCCGGAGAGCGCAGCCACGTCCTCCTGCGTGAGCGGGATCACGATGCTCTCCCCACCGTCGCCGTAGAGCGCGGCGAGCTCGCACAGTCGACGCAGGACACGCGTCTCGGCGGGGACGAACAGGGCTTCGACGAGCAGCTCGCTCTGGCGGCGGAGCCGCTGCGCCAGCAGCCGGACCAGAACGTCGTTGACGGCGGGGTACTGGTGCCGGATCCGCGCGAAGTCATCGCGGCCCACCGCCCAGGTCTCGCCCGGCTCGAGCGCGACCACGCTCGTCGAGCGGCTCGCGGCGGTCTCGACGAGCGCCAGCTCGCCGAACGCCTCACCCGGCCCCTGCACGGCGACGGTGACCATGTCGCCGAACTGCGTCGTCACCTTGCTCGCGAAGCGGCCGCGGGCGATCAGGTGGAGCGTGTCCGCCGGGTCGCCGCCGTGGAAGACCACCTCGTTCCGCCGGAAGACGCGGCGCCTGGCCGTGGCGACGAGCCGCCGCAGCTCCGGCTCCGGGAGGTTCTCGAAGAGCTTGGTGTCGAGCATCGCGCAGAAGTGTGACCATCGTCACACATGCTGTGTCAAGCCGGCCGACGAGCATGCAAGCCCGCCGTGCCGTCTCCTGTCCTGTGGGCATGAACGCGAACCCGACACAGGGACAGGAGGACACCACCATGACCGCAATGCCCATCAAGCACGGCAAGCTCGGACTCGCAACCGCAGTCGTCGTCGCCGCTCTCGGCCTCGCCGTCGGCGCGCAGGCAAGGGTCCCGGTCGAGCCGGGGCCTGGCAGCCCCGTCACCCACCAGCACGTGCGCCAGCCCGCCAAGCAGCACGTCAAGCGCTCGACGAAGCGGTTGCAGGGCGGCTTCCCGATCACCTCCGGCCAGCACGTGAGGAGCCAGGCAGAGGCCCGGACCGAATAGTTCTTCGTCCGTCCCAAGTCCGCAGGCCCCGTCGAGGGGTCTGCGGACTTGGAGCACGAGATGCGCGATCACGTCACCCTCGTCGAGCCCCCGCGCCTAGGAACCGCGGTTGCGACGACTTACACTTGCGTCGCTGTGGCCGACGACTACCTCGACCTGAAGCTCGCCGAGTTCCTGGAGCGCAGCGCGGCCGAGCCCGCGCCCGGGGCCGGATCGGCCGCGGCCGTCGCGATCGCCCTCGCGGCGTCGCTCGTGATGAAGGTGGCGCGGTTCTCGCGGGAGTCGTGGGCCGACGGCGCCGGGGTCGCGGCCCAGGCGCTCGAACTCCGGAGCCGCTGCCCGACCCTCGCCCGGGACGACGCGGACGCGTGGCAGGACGCGCTTGCCGCGCTCGGAAGCCCGCACGGCGTCGACGGCGGCGATTTCGAGTTGCGCCGGATCCTCGACCGCGCCGCCGACCTGCCGCTCGCAATCGCCGAGACCGGCGCCGATGTCGCCGGGCTCGCGCTGCTCGCCGCCGAGCGTGGCGATGCGAGCCTCCGCGGCGAGGCAGTCGCGGCCGCCGTGCTCGCGCACGCGGGCGTTCGCGCAACCGCCCATCTCGTGGTCATCAACCTCGCCACCCGCGCCGAGGACGAGCGCACCGCACGCGCCGGAGGGCCGAGCAGGCGGCGGCGAGCGCAGCCGCGGGCGCGATCGACGGAGAGCGCTGAGGGCGAGGATGACAACCGAGCGCACCACGTCCAGGCTCTCCGACTCGGACCTCGTCCAGCGCTGCCGCGGAGGGAGCCCCGAAGCCTGGAACGAGCTCGTCGAGCGGTTTTCCCGCTACGTGTACGCGATCTGCGGCCGCGGGTTCGGACTCGTCGCGGAGGACGCGGAGGATGCCTTCCAGGACGTCTTCACCCGGGTCTACAGCCGGCTCGACTCGCTGCGCGACGACTGCCGCGATCCGCCCCTGGATCGCCCAGCTCACGCGCCGTGTCTGCCTCGACCGGATCGCCGCCTCCGGGCACGAGCAACCGCTCGACGAGGTGGCCGACGAACGGCTCGACCGGACGGCCGAGGAGCTCGACGACGCGTTCTCGGTCCGCGAGGCGCTCGAGGAGCTCGGCGAGCCCTGCCACGAGCTGCTCGACCGGTTCTTCGCGCGCGACGAGAGCTATCGCACGATCAGCGAGCAGCTCGATCTGCCGTCCGGAACGGTCGCGAGTCGCATCTCCCGGTGCCTTGGAAAACTTCGTTCCGAGCTCGAGGGAAGAAATCCGGGCGATCCGGCGTCCGGTGGTCAGCGGTGAACGAACCTCACGCATACGACGAAGAGCGGCTCGGCCGCCTGATCGGGCTCCTGGAGCCGGCCCCGGAGGGGTGGGTCCGCGCAGCCCAGGAGATCCCGGCCTTCCGGCAGACGATCGACGAGATCGTCGCCCGGGCCGAGGCCGACCAGGCGTTCCGGGCCGCTCTCATCGCCGATCTCGAGGCAGCGGTCGCCGACGCCGGCTACGAGCCCGGGCCGCGTATGGTCGAGGAGCTCCGCCGGGAGATCGGGCGCAGCGGAGGAGCGGAAGCGTGACGGTCGCGTCAACAAAGGGGTGGTGGATGGCCTGACCGGAGGAAACCGTGTTGACGCGGGAGCCAGGGACGTTCGAAGATCAGCCGGCGCATCGCCGGCGAGACGAAAGGAGCAGTACAGATGGGCAAGGACGCGGAGAAGAAGGATCTGGAGCTCAACGAGAAGGCAGCCGCCGACGTCAAGGGCGGCCAGGCGCGCCCGGGTGCCAAGCGGCCGGACGCCAAGCGGCCGGGTATGAAGAAGCCGGGCATCAAGCGGGTCTGAGCGCCAGAAGCTGAACCGCACGACGAGGGCCTCGCATCAGCGGGGCCCTTATCGTGCGTACCCACGGAGACGAACATGGACAGCCGGGTGGGAGAGAAGCCTCTGTTCAGAGTCGGCGAGGCGGTCTACACGTGGGACGACGTCGTCGCGCGTGCGCGAGAGACGGGTGACTGGCAGGTGATCGAGGCCGACGTGCGTGCCGGGCTCGCCGCTCTCCGTCAGGCCGGTGAGCCCGACGCGGACGACGTCGAGGAGGCGGCGCGCGCGTTCCGGTACGCGCGCGGGCTGCTGGCGGGCGACGAGCTCGACGCCTGGCTCGACGCGCGCGGGCTGACGACGGGCGCCTGGGAGGCATACCTGCGCCGCTCGCTCGCGCGCGAGCTGAGCCCGGAGCCGGAGGGAGTCGAGGACGTCGCTCCCGCGGAGGTCGCTGCCGGCGCCTGGTCGGAGGGCATCTGCTCGGGCGTGCTCGAAGGACTCGCGAGCGAGCTGGCGACGCTCGTCGCGGTGGCACCCGACGCCGCTCCCGACGCGCGCGACGACGAGTACGACGCCTTCTGCGCCGCCGCGGCGACGGACGCCGCGATCACGCGCGAGATCGAGTCGAACCGCCTCGAATGGGTGCGCGTCCGCTACGACGTGGTCGCGTTCCCGGACGAGGACAGCGCGGCCGAGGCTGCGCTCTGCGTCCGCTCCGACGGCGACCCGCTCGCGAACGTGGCGGCGCGCATCGGGGTCGATGTCGAGGAGCGGCTCGACTGGATGGACGAGGTCGATGCCGAGCTGGCGTCACGGTTTCTCGCGGCCGAGGCGGGCGATCTCGTCGGCCCCGCGGCGACGGGGACGGCTTCGTGCTCGCCGAGCTCCACGAGAAGACGCCGCCCTCCGGCGACGACGAGGACGTGCGCGCCCGCGCCGCGGATGCCGTCGAGCTTCCGCGCGGCGTCGCGCGAGGTCAACGAGCGGGTGACCTGGCTTGAGTCTCTCTGAGCTCGACGCCGTCCGAGGAGAGCCTCCGCGTCCTCGACGAGCTGCCCGCGTTCCGGGCCATGCCGGAGGACGTGCGGCGTGTCGTCGGCGAGGCGTTCGAGCCCGTCGCCTACGACTTCGGCCAGGTGATCGTCCGCGAGGGCGATCCGGCCGACGCGTTCTACGTCGTCGTCTCCGGGCCGGCGCGTGTCCTCAAGCGGGCCGAGAACGGAGAGGAGGTGCCGCTCAACCTGCTCGGTCGCGGCGAGAGCTTCGGCGAGATGAGCCTGCTCACCGATTCGACCCGCACCGCGACCGTACGCGCGAGTGGGCGCGTGCACGCGCTGCGGCTCGACCGCGACACGTTCGCCGAGATGGTGCGCTGGCATCCGGCCGTCCGCGCGCAGTTCGAGCGGCTCTCCGACTACCGGACGATCCAGGACTTCCTCCGGCTGCACTCGGCGTTCGCGACGCTTCCCGTCGACGGCCTGGCGCTGATCGCGGCCTCGCTCGAGCCGGTCGACGTCGAGGCGGGCGAGGTCGTCGTGCGCGAGGGCGACCCGCCCGGGCCGATGTACGTGATCGAGGAGGGCCGCCTGCGCGCATTCCTCGAGCGGGACGGCCAGCGCGACGACATCAACTACCTGCGCAAGGGCGACAGCTTCGGCGAGCTCTCCGTCCTCGAGGGGCGGCCGCGGACGGCGAGCGTCGAGGCGCTGACGCCGAGCCGCCTGCTGCGGCTCACGCCCGAGCTGTTCGCGAGGCTCCTCGACGAGTACCCGGAGTTCCGCGAGCGGCTCGAGGAGCGCGCCGCGCAGCTCGACTCGCTCCCGGTCGCGCGCGTGCCGCTCGACTTCGCCGAGATCCTGCCGGCCGAGACCGAGGTCGCGCTCGTCGGGCCCGACCAGGTCGAGGAGATCGAGGTCGCGCCCGCCGGGGCCGAGGCCGCGGAGGAGTTCGAGGCGAAGGACCACGGCCCGAAGCGCCGCTGGTGGCAGCGCCGGCGAGCCTTGCCGCACGTCTACCAGCTCGACGAGATGGACTGCGGCGCCGCCTGCCTCGGCGCGGTCACGCGCTACTTCGGCCGGCCGCGTCTCGCTGCCGCGGATCCGCGAGCTCGTGCACACGTCGGTCGACGGGACGAGCCTGCTCGGGATCGCGCGCGGCGCCGAGGCGCTCGGGCTCGACGCGCGGACGGTTCGCGCCTCGAAGAGCAACCTCGACGCGCTGCCGCTGCCGGCGATCGTGCACTGGGAGGGAAACCACTGGGTCGTGCTCTACGAGGTCGGCGAGCGCCACGTCCGGGTCGGCGACCCGGCGCTCGGCATCCGCAAGATCGACCGTGCCGAGTTCGAGCGAGAAGTGGAGCGGCTACGCGGCGCTGATCAGCCCGACGCCCGCGTTCGAGGAGCTGCCGAAGGCGCAGACGAACACGGCCTGGCTGCGAGCCGTTCCTGCGCCCGCACCGCGGGCTGCTGCTCAAGGCGCGTCGGCCTGGCGCTGATCGCGGCCGCGCTCGAGCTCGTCGTCCCGATCTTCACCCAGGTCGTCGTCGACAACGCGATCCCGAACGCGAACAAGGAGTTGCTCGTCGTGATCCTGCTCGGGATGCTCGGCGTCCTGGTCGTGATGGTCGGCGCCACGATCATCCAGCGCTACATCTTCGCCTTCGTCGCCGTGCGGATCGACACCGAGAGCCTCGACTTCCTCACCGCCAAGCTGCTCTCGCTGCCGATGTCGTACTTCTCGACCCGGCGCACGGGCGACATCGAGCGCCGGCTCTCCGGCGTCCGCGAGCTGCGGCAGTTCTTCATCGAGAGCGGCGTCACGGCCCTGACCGCGGTCACCCAGCTCGGCGCGGCGCTCGTGCTCATGTTCATCTACAGCTGGCAGCTGGCGCTCGTCTACATCGCGCTCGCACCCGTCTACGCCGCTGCTGATGCGGTTCTCGTCGTCGCGGCTGCGGCCGATGTTCGACTCGCTCGAGGAGGCGTTCGGGCGCTACGGCTCCCAGCAGATCGACTCGATCCGCGGCATCGAGACCGTGAAGGCGTCCGCGGCGGAGGAGGGGATGCGGCAGATGATGCTGACGCGCTTCTCGCAGATCGCCGACAAGGTCTTCCGCTCGGAGTTCCTGATCATGACCTACCAGGGCGCGATCCAGATGGTCACGTTCCTGTCGCTCGCGCTGTTCCTGTTCGTCGGCGGGCTGCTCGTGATCAACGGCGACCTGTCGCTCGGCCGCTTCGTCGCCTTCAACGCCCTGATCGCGCTCGCGAACGGCCCCGTCCTGATCATGCTCTCGCTCTGGGACGAGCTGCAGTACGGACGAATCCTGCTCGACCGTCTGAACGACGTCATCGAGCAGGAACCGGAGCAGGGAGAGGACCGCTCCGCGCTGCGAACCGTGACGACGCTCGAGGGCGCCGTCCGGCTCCGCAACGTCGGCTTCCGCTACGGCGGCCCGGAGGCGCCCGCGATCCTGGAGGCGATCGACCTCGACGTCCCCGCCGGCACGACCGTCGCCATCGTCGGGCGCAGCGGCTCGGGCAAGACGACGCTCGTCAAGTGCCTCGCCGGCCTGCTCGAGCCGACCGAGGGCAGGATCGAGCTCGACCACGTCGACCTGACCACGCTCGACTACCGCAGCGTCCGCAAGCACATCGGCGTCGTGCTGCAGGAGAGCTACCTGTTCGACGACACGATCGGCCGCAACATCGCCTTCGGCGACGAGCCGGAGGAGTCGCGCGTGATCTGGGCGTCGAAGCTCGCGAACGCGCACGACTTCGTCCAGCGTCTCCCGCTCGGCTACGACACGCGGATCGGCGAGAGCGGACTCCGGCTCTCGGGCGGCCAGGCGCAGCGGATCGCGATCGCCCGCGCCGTCTACAACCGCCCGCCGATCCTGCTGCTCGACGAGGCGTCGAGCGCGCTCGACACCGAGTCGGAGCGCCTCGTCAAGCAGAACCTCGACGAGCTGCTCCGCGAGCGCACCTCGTTCGTGATCGCGCACCGGCTGAGCACCGTCCGGGACGCCGACCTGATCGTCGTGCTCGAGAAGGGCCGCCTCGTCGAACGCGGGACGCACGCCGAGCTGCTGGAGCGGCGAGGGCTCTACCACTACCTCGTCAGCCAGCAGCTCGAGAGCTAGTCGAGTCGCCGTCATCCCTTGTGGACGATGTCCCGCAACCGGCGTTGACGTAGGGTGCCCGCGATGACCCGAAGCGTGTCGACAGTCGCGGTGCTCGCCACGGCAGCCGCTCTCGCCCTCGCGGGCTGCGGCGGGTCGAGCTCGAACAGCAAGTCGACCACGCCGACGACGACGCCGAGCACGACCACGACGCCCGCGACCACGAGCCTGTCGGGTTCGGCGCAGCGGTTGACGACGACGCAGTGGACGGCCTACCAGACGGCGAACAAGACGTGGACGACCACCAACACCAAGGGGATCGCCACGTTCCGGAAGTGCGGCAAGATCACCGCGAAGTCGAACGCGTCGTCCGACCAGATGCAGGCGTGCCTCGGTAACACGGTCACCGTCGTCACGACGTCGACGACCGCCTTCGGAACGACCCTGCACGGGTTCCAGGCGACGGTCGGCGGCAAGTGCTCGTCGGCGCTGAACGACTACATCGGCGGCCTCGTCAGCTGGAACAACGTCGTCACGGGCATCGGGCACTCGGTCTCGCAGGGACAGCTCCCGTCGACCGCGAACGTGCAGACCGTGTTCGACCAGATCGGCACCGCCGCGACGGCGTTCGTCAAGGCCTGTAAGCCCGTCGGCTGAGCTCTGGGCCGGCCGCTCGAGCGGTGATCAGAGCGCGGCGACCGCTGCGGACCGAGGCGCCGTCACGAGCAGCCCGAGCGCAGCCGCGATGTCGGAGAAGACGTCGCTCCCGGGCAACGAGTACCGTCGCTCGAAGTCGACGCCGCCGTTCACCTCGATCACGACGTAGCCGCCGTCGTGCGGCAGCAGGTCGATCCCGACGAAGTCTCCCGACACGGCTCTCGCGGCGGCGAGCGCGGCGGCGTGCGCGCGAGGCGGAACGATCGCCGCGCATGAGGTGCCGCCGAGGCTGAGGTTCGTGCGCCATTCGTCAGGCGCGGCGACTCGGGACTCCGCGCCGACGACACGATCCCCGGCCACCAGCACGCGGAGGTCGTGGCCGACGGGAGGAACGAGCGACTGCACGAGCGCGCCGTGGCGCCGGAACCAGGGCCGTCCAGCGATCCCCTCGATCGCGAGCCGAAGCGCCCGGCGTGAGTCGCAGCGGAGGACGTCCGCGCCCCAGCTCCCGAATCGGGGCTTGACGACGACCGGCGGTCGCAGGGACGGCACCCGGGCCCGCAGCGTGACGTGCTCCGTCGGCGGGTGCGGGACACCCGCCGCGGTCAGCCGCCGTGCTGTCCGCAGCTTGTCGTGGGCGCTGAGCAACGCGGCAGGCGAGTTCAGGACGCGAATGCCGCGCCGGCGAAGCGCCAGGAGCCCGAGCAGCCCGGGCTCGACACCGTCCAGCGTGCGCCGCACGTCGAGCCTGCCGAGCGCGATGTCGCCGGGGCGCAGCCGCTCCAGGCATCGGCCTGGGGTCATGACCTCCGCGTCGAGCCCCAGGGCCCGCCAGGCGTCGGCGATGTCGAGATTCGTTTCGCTCGCGGTGGCGGCGACGACCGCGATCCGGCCTGCACCGAACGGCCGGGAGGTCGAGAACACACCTCTGCCGGCTCGAGCGTCGAGCGTCTCAGCATCACGGATCACGAGCAGCCTCGGCCGGAGCGTAGGCGGCCCGGTCGTGACGATGTGGGTCCCGACTCGTGACGATCGGGGGTTGCCCGGGCCCGGCCGCGCGTGCGACCGGGCCCGGACGTAGAGCGTCTACGGCGACTTCGTCGCGACCTGGACGAGCCGGCCGCCCGAGACTCCGGCCAGCGTCGGGTCGCCCTGGCGATACGCCTTGACGTAGAACTGGACGCTGTAACCGGTCTTGATCGGGAAGTTCGACTTGGGCTGGATCGTGTAGACGACGATGCCGTTCGAGTCGGTCTGTGCCGCGTCGGGCGTCGATGTGACGACCGGCGTCGAGACGATCGAGACGAACGCACCGGAAACGAGCTTGCCCTTGTTGTCCTTCACCTTGATCGTGACGCGGATGGACTGGCTCGTCGAAGACACCGGGTTCGGCGAGAACGACACCGTGTCGACGACGAGGCGGTCGCCACCCACGAGTGAGCCCACCGGCACGGAGCTGCCGCCTCCGCCTCCGCCTCCGCCGCCGCTCTCGCTGACGATCGCGGTCGGATCCGAGAGGCCCGGGGTCTGGCCGTCGGCGTTCTTCGCGATGACCTTGACCCTGATCCTCTTGCCGACGTCACCGGCGACCACCGTGTAGGTGTTGCCGGTCGCGCCGTTGCCGGGGCAGGAGGACAGGCTGCTCGTGCAGCTCTGCCACTTGAAGGTGTACGAGATCGGTTGCGTTCCCTTCCAGGAGCCGGTCGTCGCCGTCAGCGTCTTGCCGACGACGGCCTGACCGGTTACCTCCGGCGGGGCCGTCTCGTTCGGAGCCCCTGGGTTGACGGGAATCACACTCGTGGCGTTCGCCTCGGCCTTCGCCGTCCCGGCCGCGTTCGAGGCTTGCACCGCCAGCCGGATCGTGTGCCCGGCGTCAGCCGAGACGACGGTGTAGTTCGTCCCGGTGGCGTTGGTGATCTTCTGGCAGGCCTCGCCGTTGTCGTTACAGCGGAGCCACTGGAACTTGTAGGTGATCGGAGCGGTCCCGCTCCATCCACCCCTGTGCCCGGTCAGCGGGGTGCCGACCTTGATCGGATACACGTAGGTGATGGACGGCTCCGTCGTGTTCTTCGGGGCCGTTGCCTGGCTGCGTCCGGTCGCCGTCGACGCCGCGACGAGCACGACGACAGCGCCGAGGGCGACGGCAGCCGCCGGCAGCACCATCCTGGGCGTGCGAAGCATGGTTGTACCTCCTCTGTCCGCTTGGGCTTGGCCAGTGTCCGGGCGCGTACACGCCCGGGCATCACCCATCGAGGACGAAAGACTGAAAGGACGGCGGGCGCCCCCGGGCCCTCACTCGGGGGCGCCCGCCTGGCAAGCGGCGAGGTCGCCGCGCCGTCGGTGGCCGCCACTGCGAGTAGCGACCCCGTGGAGGATCGCTCCCCGCGGGAGCGGAAACCTCGCCCCGATGGGATGAACGCGACGGTTCGGGCTCGCTACAGGGGCCGGGTCGGCTCGAGCACGTCCGACGGCTCCATCAGCCCGAGGTCGATCGCACGCTGGATCGCCTCGCTGCGCGAGGAGGCGCCGAGCTTCCGGTACGTGCAGATCGCCTGTGTCTTCACCGTGTTGCGGGAGACGTGCAGATGGTCGGCGATCTCGCGGAACGTGAGATGCGTGGTCAGGAGCGGCAGCAGGCGGCGCTCCGCCGGGGTCAGGTGCTCCCAGTCGCCGTCTCGCGGCCGGCGGCTGACGAGCTCGCGTGCCAGGTCCTCCGTCTGGTCGGCGAGGACGCCCAGCTCCTGTCCCCGGGCGAGCTGGTTCTCGGCCTCGGCGAGCAGCACGGTGGCGGCGTCGACATCCGACAGGACGAGCCGCGCCCGAGCCGCCTCGATCCTCACCTGTGCCCCGAGCCACGGGAAGGCTCTGGACAGGGTCGGAAGCAGGTGCTCCATGCGCTGCAGGTCGTCCCGGGCCCGTACCCAGTTGCCGTGGTGCGCGGCCGCAGAAGCACTGGCGGCGTAGGTGAGCGCGCTCGTCGCGTAGTCGCAGAGATGCGCGTCGCGGAGGGCTTCGCGCGCCTCGACGACGAGGGTCTCGGCGGCATCCCAGCGTCCTTCGGCGCCCGCCAGCAGCGAACGCTCCGCGAGCGCGAAGGCCGCCGCCTCGGTCGCGTTCGCCGCCGTCGCCGCGGCGTGGGCGCGGACGAGGATCTCGTCCGCGGCTGCGTTCTCACCGTTGAGGACGTGGGCGATGCCGAGGAGGAGCAGCGCGGCGGGTCGCCACACGCTCTCGTCGGCGAGCGCCGAAAGGGAGAGCTCTGCATCTCGACGCATCTCGTCCGGCCCCGAGCGGCACATCGCGGCGCGCAGCATCGCCGTCCAGGCGGCAACCGGGCTGCCGTCGGGCGTCGTCGCGTCGGCCGGGGCACGCTCGGCGACGGCGGCCCACCTTTCGGCCTTGTCTTCACGTCCCTCCAGCCCGTGGACGAGGGCGCCGGCGGCGGCGAGAGCGGGGTGCCGCTCGAGCAGGACGTGGTCGACGAGGGCAAGCCAGCGATCGATCGTCGCCAGGCGTCCCGCGTAGTAGAGGGGCAGGACGAACCGCTCGAGGAGCGAGGCGAAGCGATCCTGATCGTCCGCGCCCCAGGCGTACTCGACCGCGCTCTCCGTGTCCCCGAGCCCCTCGCACCACACCGACGCTCGGGCGGCGAGCGTCTCGCCGAGTCGGGGCTCGAAACGGCGGAGCTCGGCTGCGAGCGCCTCCCTGAACAGCCTCTGGAACCGGTAGACGGGCGGGCTCTCGCCCCCGAGCGGGATGAGGAAGAGATTCGTCTGCGCGAGGCGCTCGAGCCTCGCGGCCGAGCCCGATTGCTGCAGCACGGCGTCGCAGAGCGGGCCCGACATCCGGTCGAGGACCGATGCGCGCACCATGAAGTCCACGTCGTCCTCGGGGAGGTAGGCGAGATGCTCGGCCCGGACGTAGTCGCTCAAGAAGTGGTCCGAGCCCCGAAAGGCCGTCAGCGCGCCGTGGTCGTCGCGTGCGAGCGTGGCCAGCGCCGCCAGGTACACACCGGCCGGCCAGCCCTCGGTGAGCGCTGCGACTCCGGCCACGTCCTGGTCGGATGCGGACAGCCCCGTTCGTCGCAACAGCACACCCGTCTCCTCCTCCGTCAGCCGGAGGTCGTCGATGCCGAGCTCGACGAGCCGGAGGCGCTCGCGCAGCCCGGCGAGCGGGAGTCGCGGTTGCGCGCGGCTCGCGATCACGAGGCGGCCGCCCGGCGGCAGCTCGGCGACGAGACGACGGACGATCTCGAGACTCTTCGCCGCGGAGAGCAGGTGGAGATCGTCGAGGATGAGCCCGAACGGGCCGGCGGCCTCGAGCGACCGCTGCAGGCGGGCACGGATCGTCGTGAGCGAGCTCCGCGGCCTGGCAAGAGCCTCCACGACCTGCCGGTCGCAGGCTCCGATCCGGTTGAGCGCGAGCGTCAGGTAGGTGAGGAGAGTGACCGGGTCGTTGTCGCGCTCGTCGATGCTGAGCCAGGCGTAGGGCCGCTTGCCGGGGCGGCGGTAGAGCTCGGCGAGCAGGCTCGTCTTGCCGTAGCCCGCCGGAGCGACGACCAGCGCGACGTCGGCCGGCGGGGTCAGGCGGAGACGGTTGACGAGCTCGGCGCGCTCGATCGTCCCCTCGCAAAGGCGCGGCGGGGCAAGCCGGGACTCGATGATCGTGAACGGAGCCCGCCGCGATACCCCGGCGCCCGAGAACGCCATCAGCTCACGGTCCCCTCTCCGGCCGTGGGCGCCCACGCTTCGCGCTCGGGAAGGCCACGACACGATTGGACTCGACGCCGCGCGCCGCTGCATCATCCCGTGAGGATGAGGCTCGTCGTGTCTCCCGCGTGCTCGATCAGTCCAAGATGGTGCGCACGCTCGACCGCCTCGCTGCGGTTGGACGCGCCGAGCTTCCGGTAGACGGAGATCGCCTGCGTCTTGACCGTGTTGCGGGAGAGGTAGAAGTGCTGTGCGATCTCCCGGAACGACAGGTGCGTCCCGAGCATGGGCAGAAGCTTGAGCTCGGCTCCGGTGAGGCATGTCGCTCGTCCGTCCCCAGCCGCCGGCCTCGCGTCGAGCTCGTCCTCGATCCCGTCGCGCTCGGCACGGAGGACGCCGAGGCTCGGACAGACGGCCAGCAGCTCGTCGATCTCCTTCAGGATCCACCGGGCGGCGGCCGCGTCTCGCAGCGTCACGTAGGCGCGGGCCAGCTCGAGACGGCACTGGACGGCGAGCCAGGGCACGGCTCTGGTGAGGCCTGCCGACAGTCGACGCGCGTCGGCGAGCGCCGACCCCGCCTCGGAGATGCGGCCGTGGAGGAGCTGCGAGCGCGCCGAGACTGCGAGCGTCAACGCGCACGTGGGGTACGTGTGCAGGCCCCCTTCGACCATCGCCGCGAGTGCCAGCGCCAGCAGTCGGTCGGCCTCGTCACGCTCTCCGCGCGCGTTCGCGAGCAGCGACCGCTCCGTCAGGGAGACCGCTCGCGTCTCGGTCGAGCCGAGGCGCTCCGCGGCGCGTGCAGACCGGCTCAGGATCGCATCGCCGCGCTCGGCGTCCCCGAGCAGCGCGTACGCGGAGCCCTGCAGCAGCAGCCCGTACGGCCGCCAGCGGTCGTCCGTCGGAAGCACGGCGAGCGCGGACTCGACATCGGCGAGCATCGACTCGACACCGTTCTCGCACATAGCGGCGCGGACGAGGGCGACGCTCGAGGCGACGTCGTCTGCTCGCCGTCGACGACGCGGGGATCTCGGCGCCGCCTTCGCCAGCCAGCGCTCGGCCTCCACCGCGTTGCCGCGCTGTGCATGGAGCCTCGCCGCCAGCGCGGCGAGGCGCGGGTGGTCCGCGAGCTCCGTCGCCTCGTCGAGGCCGGCGATCCAGGCAAGCAAGGCGGCGTCCCGGCCGTTGTTGTGCATCGGGATCGCGACGGTGTCGAGGATGACCGCGACGCGGTCGATGTCGCCGGCTGCGCGTGCGTGGAGCAGGGCGCTCTCCGGATCGCCGCTCGCCTCGAGCCAGTCGGTCGCCCGCCGCTCCAGCAGGGGAACGAGCTCGGGCTCCTTCTGCCCCAACTCTGCCCGCAAGAGCTCCCGGAACGCTCCGTGCTGGCGGAACCATTCGCCGGCACGGTCGAGCGGGACGAGCAGCAGGCTCGGTGCCAGTGACGCGAGACGGCGCGCGGAGTCGCGGCGCTCGAGGAGGGCGTCGCAGAGCGGCGCCGAGAGCCGGTCGAGGATCGACGTCCGCGTGAGGAAGTCGCGCTCCTCGCGGGTCAGCGCGGCGAGGACGGACTCGCGAAGGTCGTGCAGCGGCGAGGGGGTGCGCTCGCGGAGCGAGGTCGCCGCCGCGTCGACGCCCGCCGGCCAGCCGCCCAGCGCCCGCACGAGGTCGTCGACCCGGCCGTCGGCCATGGTGACGCCGCTCCTGCGGAAGAGGATGCGGGCCTCTCGCGGGGTGAGCGCGAGCTCCTCGCGGCCGAGCTCGAGCAGCGCGCCGCTCGCGCGCAGGCGCGGGATCGACCGGAGCGGCTCCTCACGGGCCGCGAGCGCGATCGTGGCGCCGTCGGGCAGATGCCGTACGAGCATCGTGACCGTGGCGGCAGCGTCGGCGCTCAGAAGGTGGGCATCGTCGATCACGAGCACGAAGGGCGCGGCCGCGAGCGAGGCCGTGGCCGCATCGATGCGGGTGACCAGCGTGGCGGCGTCGGTCTCGGGCCGGTCGAGGGTCAGGAACGCAAACGGGCGGCCGTCCCGGGTGGCCCACTGTGCGAGCAGTGTCGTCTTGCCGAAGCCGGTAGGAGCCACGACGCTCACGACGGGGAGCGACCGGGCTGCCCGGAGGCGGTTGACGAGCGCGGCCCGCGAGACGGCCATGGAGCCGGGGCCGGGCGCCGAACGCGTGCGCCGCGAGTCGTGGCGCGCTCGGACGACCGGTTTCGTCGGTTCGCAGGGGACAGAGGCTCCAGAGGGCATCGAGCGTCCTTTCGCGCCGGGCCGTTCTCGGCTCGGTGCATGTCATTACTCACAACCGCGCGTCCTCCCGGCGTCAGCGCATCACCCGATCTGGATGTCGGGCGCTACCACACCGATTTGCGGGTTTCACGCAGCCGGGGTTCGGCCAGCACCACGAGCCTGCGCCGTATGCCGGGCGACGCGGCGGGCTCATCCCGATCGGATGACGCAAGACCGCCGGTTTCGCGGCATGGTGAGCGCGTTCCCGTCAAGTCCGATCTCCGCAGGAGGTTTCGGCGCTATGGCAGTTCTTGCTGACTATCCGTTCCTGAACATCATGTTGTCGATGCTCGTCTTCTTCGCCTGGGTCATCTTCATCTACCTGCTGATCCTGGTGCTCGCCGACAACTTCCGGCGGACAGACCATTCCGGATTGGCGAAGGCGGGGTGGACGGTCTTCGTCATCTTCGTCCCGCTGATCGGCGTGCTCGTCTACATGATCGCCCGCCCCAGCGTGGACATGAAGGTCGTCTAGCGGCGACCGTACCCGGCAGGCTCGCCGCCGCGCTCGAGCGGCGGCGAGCCGCCGTCAGCGGTTGCGCAGGTACTCGAGCGTTGCCATCACGCGGCGGCTGATGTGCTCGGCGTCGCGCAGTTCCAGCTTGTCGAAGATCGAGTTGACATGCCGCTCGACGGCACGCTTGCTGATCCCGAGCTTCTCGGCGATGACCGCGTTCGTGTCACCGGTGGCGACGAGCGCCAGCACCTCGTTCTCGCGCGGCGTCAGCCGGTTCAGGTGGCCGCTCTCCGCGCGCTCCCAGCCCGCGTACACGACGTCGAACACCGCCGGGTCGAGGTGGGTGCCTCCCGCTGCGACCTCGCGGAGGATGCGGACGAGCTCGGCGCCGTCCGCGACCCTGTCCTTGAGCAGGTAGCCACGGCCGGCTGCGCCGTCGGAGAAGAGCGCGCCCGCGTAGACCGAGCTCGCGTGCTGGCTGAGCACGACGAGGCCGACGTCCGGATGGCTCTGTCTCAGCTCGCTCGCGAGCCTGATCGCCTCGTCGGTCTCCGTCGGGGGCATCCGGACGTCGGTGAGGACGACGTCGGGCTTCAGGCGGTCGACCGCGGCCCGCAGCTCGTCGAGGTCGCCGCAGCTCGCGACCACCTCGAGCTCCGGATCGGACGAGAGGATTCGCTCGATGCCTTCGCGGACGAGGAAGTTGTCCTCGCCGAGGACGACCCTGATCGTCATCGGACGGCCGCTCCGACCTCGGTCTGCCGGGGCACGAGGTAGCGCAGGACGGTGCCGGCGCCGGGCGCGGACGTGACCTCGACGTCGCCGCCGAGCGAGCCGATGCGGTCGCGCATGCCGGTCAGGCCCGCCCCGGGCTCGACGAGGAGCGGGTCGAACCCCACACCGTCGTCCTCGACCGTCACCTCGACGGTGTCGCCGACCGGCTCGAGCGTCACCAGGACGGCGGTCGCGCCGGAGTGCTTGGTCGCGTTCTGGATCGCCTCCGAGGCCGAGAAGTAGATCGCCCGCTCGAACGACGCCGGCAGCCGGCCGACGCCGTTGTCGACGATCCGGACCGACATCGACGGCGGCTTCGGTGTCTCGCGCAGGGCATCGGCGACGCCGCGTTCCAGGAGGAGCGGCGGGTAGATGCCGTTCGCGACACGGCGCAGCTCGGCGACCGCGGCGGCCGCGTCGTCGGAGAGAGAGCCGATCGGCGCGGCGAGATCGGTGCCGTCCACGCTCCGTGAGAGCTCGGCGAGCTTCATCTGGATCGTCAGCAATCGCTGCTGGGCACCGTCGTGGAGATCGCGCTCCAGCCGTCCCCGCTCCTCACCGTCGCTCTCGACGATCCGCCGCCTCGAGAGCACGACGTCCCGGAAGACGCGCGCGTACTCGATCAGCGTGAACGCGAGATTGCCGACCCGCTCGACGACCTGGCGGTACCCCTGCGTGAGCGACGGATCGTGCAGCACGGCGAACGACCCCCCGGCCCGCTCGATCCGTGTCATCGCCGTCGACTCGGCGTCGAGCGGCATCCGGAGCGGCACGCCGTTGCCGTCGCAGAGCTGTCCGCCGCCCGGGGCGGCAAGCGCGAGCCTGAGCGACGGGTCGCCGAGCGCCCGGCGGCAGACGTCCTCCACCTGCAGAACCGTCAGCGTCGAGTGGTCGAGCGCGGACAGCCCGCGCCAGAGCGACCTGGACACGAACAGCTCGCCGCGCAGGGGGCCGAGGACGAACGCGATCGGGAGGACGATCCCCGCCGTCCCGGTGACGACGAGGTTGGCCGCGCGCCAGGCGTCGCCGCCAGGATGCAGGCTGAACGCCAGATAGCTGAGGACGAGGCCCGTCGCCGCGATCAGCACCGGTCGCACCGTTCGCCGCTCGACACCCGCCGGCGACCACGCCTTGCGCACGAGCACGAAGATCGCCACGGCCAGAAAGACGAGCGTGAGCGCCGCCATGGCCACCACGGGCACGCGCGCCACCCATGACGGGACGCTCGCCACGCGAAACGCATTCTCCGGGCACCGTTTCCCGCAGTCCGTCAGCACGCCGGCGGCGGGGAGCGTGTGCACCAGCAGCGCGATCAGCGTCCACAGGACGGCCGTCCCGAGCGCATAGCCGCGGACCGCGAGGCGCTCGAGGCGCGATCCGAGGCGCCCGGAGGGGAAGGAGAGGAAGGCCGCGACGAGCAGGACGAGCCAGGCCGCGGTGTAGAGCCGGCCGATCGTGTACAGCGTCGCGTTTCCGGAGACGTTGAACGTCGTCAGCGCGTACGTGACGCTGAGCAGCACCAGCACGGGCCCGAACCATTCATACGGACGCCGCCGCCAGGCGTAGACACCGGCGACCGCGTAGAGGACCACGAGGAACCCTCTGACGACCGCGTCAGCATCGGGTGTGACGAGGATGGGACTCGTCGTCGCTGCCCAGGCGGTCAGGCCGCCCCCCGCCGCGCCGGCGGCGAGGAGCACGCCGACGACAACGGGACGCAACGGCGTCCCGCGGGTGACAGGCTCGTCATCCACGGCGAACAGGGAGCGAATGGCTCCTGACGACCTTCCTCTCGAGGGCCCCTGAGAGCTCAGGTTCGAGGTGCTACAAGCGGCAGCATAAATGCCTTTCATCCGTTCCGGGTGACGATGCATCTCTGCGGACGGCTCAGGATGAGAGGGCGATGGTGCTGGGACGGACGATGAGGGCCATCGGGATCCTGGTGGCCGGCCTCGTGGGCGGGGCGATCCTCTGGGGCCTCGGCTTCTGGATGATCGGCCTGATCCTGGCGGGTTGCGCGATCCCGGTCGCGCTCACCGCCTGGATCATCTACGACGGCGACTGAGCGACGCCGGCAGGGCGCATACGCGAGACTCCCGTCCAGGGTGACGCCGGAACCTTCATCGCACGCGGCCGGGCCGCACCACCAGAACGAGGAGCCGAGCGCGGAGCGGCCTCTCGCCGGCATGCGGGGCGTTCTGCGTCGCCGGCGCGCGAGCCACAGCCACGGCGTCGTCCTCGCGTCGATCGTCGTCTCGTTCCTGTTTGCCGCCACGGCTCCGAGCACCGCGTGGACGGCGAGCGTGCTGGTCCTGATCCAGAGCGTGACACTGGTCGCGGCCCTCTGGACGTCCGGGCGCGCCGGCATTCACTCGTGGCTCAGCAGCGGGTTCCTCTCTCGCGATCGTGGCGGCCGTGCTCAACCTGGTCTGGGAGGGAACGGCGCTGACCGCCTTCGTCGGGATCCTCTCCGGGCTCCTGACCCTGGGGATCGTGGTCGTGATCGCCCTGAGCGTGATCGAGCAGACCCAGGTGAACGCTCAGTCGATCATCGGCGCTATCTGCATCTACGTGCTGCTCGGGATGATCTTCCTGTTCTTGTACGGGGTCGTCGCCGCAGTCGGCTCGGGGCCGTTCTTCGCACAGGGCACCGACGGGACGAGGCCGCTGCGCCTGTACTTCAGCTACGTCACGCTCGCGACCCTCGGCTACGGGGACTACACGCCGGCGGGCAACCTCGGCCACACGCTGGCAGTGCTCGAGGCGCTGTTCGGCCAGCTCTATCTCGTCACGGTCGTGGCGGTGCTCGTGGCGCGCATGGGGCAACGGCGCGAGCGCGGCGGGAAGACGGAGTGACCTCGTCGGGCGGGGACCGGCTTCGTCCGATCGGGATGACGCCGACGGTGCGCGGGCGCCCAACAATCTGTCACCGTCCGTTCACACGGGCGGGCCTCGTTGCAGCCTGCCAGGAAAGGAGCTCTCGGTGACCAGCCAGGAGAAGCGAATCGCGGAGTTCGTCAAGGCCTTCCGGGTCACGCCCGGCTCCAAGGTGACGCTCGCCAAGGACTTCGACCCCGGGTACAAGGCCGACTTCCTGACCAAGAAGGACGGCGTCGAGCTGCTCGAGCGCGGCGTGGGGATGCTCGCCGAGTACCAGGCCCGTCTGGCCGCCCAGGACACCTACGGCATGCTCGTCTGCCTGCAGGCGCTCGACGCCGGCGGCAAGGACGGGACGATCCGGCACGTCATGAGCGGGGTGAACCCGCAGGGCGTGTCCGTCAACAGCTTCAAGGTGCCTTCCGACGAGGAGCTCCACCACGACTTCCTCTGGCGCTACACGAAGCGCTTGCCCCGCCGCGGCGAGATCGGCATCTTCAACCGCTCGCACTACGAGGAGGTGCTCGTCGTCCGTGTGCACCCCGAGATCCTGGACCGGCAGCGCCTTCCCGCCGAGTCCAAGGGCAAGCACATCTGGGCGCGCCGCTACGAGGAGATCAACGGCTGGGAGCGCTACCTCGTCGACAACGGCTTCCGGGTCGTCAAGCTCTTCCTCAACCTCTCGAAGGAGCAGCAGCGGACGCGGTTCCTGAAGCGGCTCGACCTCCCCGAGAAGAACTGGAAGTTCTCCTCGCACGACGTCGCCGAGCGCGAGTACTGGGACGACTACCAGCAGGCGTTCTCGGAGATGCTCTCGCACACGAGCACCGAGTGGGCGCCGTGGTACGTGATCCCGGCCGACCACAAGTGGTTCGCCCGCATCGCCGCCGGGGCAGTGATCGCACACACGCTGATCGAGCTCGATCCGCGCTATCCGGTCGTGAGCGACGAGGCGCGCGCCGACCTGGCCAAGGTCAAGGAAGCGCTCGTGGAATCGGCACCGAAGGGCGCGGCGGCCGATCCGTTCGAGGAGGAGCAGGAGCGCAAAGCGAAGCCCGCGGCGCCCAAGCAAGGCAAGCACAAGGGCAAGCACGAGCACGAGCACGAGCACGAGGCTGAGCAGGCCACCGAGCCGAAGCCGGAGCCGGAGTCGGAGCCCGCGCCCGAGCCGGTCGCGACGGCCACCGACGACGGAAAGGGGTCGACGTGAGCGACGTCGCCGAGCCTGAAGCAGCCGCCGTCGTCGAGCGCTGGTACGCGCTCGACGGGAAGGACGTCGCCGCCAAGCTGGGTGTCGACCCCGACCAGGGCCTCTCGGCGGCGGCGGCCGCCGAGGCGCTCGGCCGCGACGGCCCGAACGCCCTGCCGACGGAGAAGCCGAAGCCGGGCTGGCGCCGCTTCCTGGACGAGTACCGGGCGTACATGCAGCTCATCCTCGTCGGTGCGTCGATCGTCTCGCTGGCGATCAAGGAGTGGTCGACTGCGGTCGTGCTCGCTCTGATCACGGTCCTCAACGCGGTCGTCGGGCTGCGTCAGGCGGGCAAGGCCGAGAGCGCCATGAACGCGCTGAAGTCGATGATGGAGGCGACGGCGCGGGTGCGGCGCGACGGCGTCGAGGCTGTGATCCCGGCCGAGCAGCTCGTGGTCGGCGACGTCGTCCTGATCTCGGCCGGAGACGAGGTGCCGGCGGACGGCCGGATCGTCTCGGCGACCTCGTTGCAGATCGACGAGTCGGCGCTGACCGGCGAGAGCGTTCCGGCGCAGAAGGATGCCGAGACGCTCACGGGCGGCGAGCTCGGCTCGGGTGACCAGACGAACATGGCGTTCATGCACACGCCGGTCACGCACGGCAGCGGCGTCGTGATCGTGACGGGGACGGGCAGCAACACCGAGGTCGGAAAGATCGCCCACATGCTCTCGGCGACGACGGTCGAGGAGACGCCGCTCACGAAGCAGATGAACAGCCTGACGCTGTACATCGTGGCTGCTGCCGGCCTGACGATGATCATCATGTTCGCGCTCGGCCTCAGCCGCGGGCTGGCCTGGACGACCCTCTTCAACACGGCGGTTGCGCTCGCGATCGCGGCGATTCCTCTGGCGCTGCCGATGGTCGTGCAGGTCGTCCTCTCGCTCGGGAGCGTCGAGCTCGCCAAGCAGAAGGCGATCGTGAAGGACCTCCCCTCCGTGGAGACGCTCGGCTTCACGTCGGCGATCAACTCGGACAAGACGGGGACGCTGACGATGAACCAGGTGACGGTCGTCGAGGTGCTCGACGCGACCGACCGGTTCACCGTCTCCGGTAGCGGCTACAGCCTGGACGGCCGGGTGCAGCACGCCGCCGGCAGCTCGAACACGATCGACGCCGCGATCCTCCCCTACGTCGTCGCGAACGACGCCAAGCTCGTCGACGGCAAGGTGGTCGGCGACCCGACCGAGGGTGCGCTGCTCGTGCTCGCGCACAAGGCCGGGCTCGACATCGACGCGACGCGCGAGCAGTTGCCGCGCCTCGCGACGCTGCCGTTCGACCCGACCTACAAGCTCATGGCCGCCTTCTGCCGGACGAAGGACGCGTCCGGGAAGGACGTCGTGCGCTGCTTCGTCAAGGGAGCGGCGCCGGCCGTGATGAGCCATGCGTCGACGGCGCTCTCCAACGGCACCGGCATCCCCTGGGACGCCGACCTCCAGAAGCGGGCCGACGAGAACGTCGGCCGCATGGGGGAGGAGGGCTTGCGGGTGATGGCCGCTGCCTATCGCGACCTCGACCCCGCGTCGTTCGACCCGAACGGTGATCTGCTGGCCTACGTCGAGGACGTCGAGATGGCGAGCATCGTCGCCATGGTCGATCCTCCGCGCGAGGAGTCGAAAGCGGCGGTCGCCGACGCGCAGGCGGCGCACATCCGCGTCCGCATGGTCACGGGTGACGACGTCGTCACCGGCGCTGCGATCGCGAAGCAGCTCGGCATCCCGGGCGAGGCGATCCTCGGGGCCGACTTCGCCGCCCTCTCCGAGCGCGACCGCCTCTACCGGATCGACGACATCGGCGTGGTCGGCCGCGTTGCGCCGGAGCACAAGGTGCTGCTCGCCGAGACGCTGAAGAAGAAGGGCGATGTCGTGGCGATGACGGGCGACGGCGTCAACGACGCGCCGGCGATCAAGGCCGCCGACATCGGTATCGCCATGGGCAGCGGCACCGAGGTGGCCAAGAACGCCGGCCGCATGATCCTCTCCGACGACAACTTCGCCACGATCGTCTACGCGGTCGAGCAGGGGCGGAAGCTCTACGACAACCTGAACAAGTACATCCGCTTCGTCCTGCTCGAGCTGATCGCATTCGTGGTCACCTTCCTCGGGGCGACGCTGTTCAACATCCTTGCCGGCCAGCCGTTCACGCCGTCGCAGATCCTCTGGATCAACTTCCTCGTCAACGCCCCGTTCGGCATCGCGCTCGGCTTCGACCAGGAGTCACCCGGCCTGATGGCACGCCGGCCGCGCCCGCGCGGGGACTCGATCCTGACGCTCGGAGTGAAGCTCACCTGCGGCATCGGCGGCGGGTTCGTCGCCGTCGCCAACCTGCTCCTGATCGAGATCGGGAAGCATCACTACGGCAGCGCCGAGCTCGGCCAGTCGATCGCACTCGTCGGCTTTACGCTGATGCTCGTGGTTGCCGCGTTCGAGTGCCGGAGCGAGACCGGGTCGGTGTTCACGATGGACACCTTCAACAGCCGGCGCATGAACATGATCGCGGGCGGAGAGATCGTCGGCGCGTTCCTGATCACGCAGGCCGACTTCATGAACCGGCTCCTGGGCACGACGCAGCTGACCGCGCAGCAGTGGGGCCTGGCACTGCTCTCGGCACTCATCCTGCTCGGCGTGTGGGAGCTCGCGAAGTGGTTCGTGCGGAGCAAGGCGGCACCGCCGGAATCGGCAGAACCGGCTGCGGTCGCCGCGACGGGCTAGCTCCAGTGCCGCCGCGCCGCCTCTTCCATCTGCTCGAGCCGGGTGTAGTAGTCCGGGAACTCGTGCAGGTGGGCGAGCGCGATCTTGGCGGTGACGTGCGCGTCGTCGTCGGTGACGTTCGTGCGGAGGTCGCGGGCTCCGTGCTCGAGCTCGACGTTCATCCCACGGCGGAACTGATCGACGTCGAAGGGGGACGTCGGCCAGTCGATGCCGATCTCCTCCCCGTACTGCCGGGCCTCCGCTTCGCTGAACTCCTGGCGAGCGGTCATGCATCCATGCTCGTGCAGGACACGAGCACGTGCATCATCCGATGAGAACGATGCGGCGATGAGCGACGAACCCCTGGACACCGACAGCCCGTCCGACGAGCACGAGGACGACCCCGGCCGCCTCGGCGGCATTCTCGGCAAGGCGGGCGCCGTGACGGGGCGCTTCGCGCTGCGGCCGGCGCGGGCGGTCGCGCGCCAGGGGCGCGACGCGCTGACGGACGAGGCCGAGCGCGCGATCGACGGCGTCATGGCCGGGCCGCTCCCGGAGGCCGTGGGGCGGTCGATCGTCGAGAACCGCGTCGTCGAGCGCGTCGTCGCGGAGGCGCTCGAGGCGCAGGCCGGCGAGCCCGGCCCGTCCTTCGACGAGGGCCAGCTCGACGAGCTGGCCAAGAAGCTGTTCCCGCCGCTCGAGCGGGCGCTGACGAAAGCCCTCGAGAGCCCGCAGACGAAGGAGCTCGCGGATCGCGTCGTGCAGAGCGAGGCGTTCCGTGGAGCCCTCAAGAACGTGCTCTCGAGCCCGGAGGTGCGCGCCGCGCTCATGCAGCAGACGACCTCCTTCGGCGGCGAGATCGCGGCGGCTGTCCGGCAGCGTGCGCAGCGGACGGACGACTCGCTGGCCGTCCGCCGAGGGCAGGAGCCCGGCCGCTACGGAGGCCTCGCCACGCGCGGCATCGCGCTCGTGATCGACGTGCTGCTCGCCCATCTCGTCTTCCTGCTGACCGGCGCGATGGTCGGTCTCGTCGCCTCGATGATCGGCACGCTCCGGCCCCAGTGGCTCGTCGGGACGATTGCCGGCGTGGGCTGGTCGCTCGTGCTGGTCGTGTACTTCGTCCTCTTCTGGAGCACGGCCGGACAGACACCGGGCATGCGGCTCTTCCGCCTGCGGGTCGTGCGCGGGGAGGAGGCTCCCTCCGTCTGGCGTTCCTTCGTGCGGCTCGTCGGGCTGGCGCTCGCGATCATCCCGTGCTTCGCCGGGTTCGTCCCCGTGCTCTTCGACGATCGCCGTCGCGCGCTGCAGGACTACATGGCCGGCACCGTCGTCGTCTACGATCCCTAGCAGGCCGTTCGGGCCGCTCGCTTCGGCTCATCCACTTCGGACGATGCCGCGCGGCCCGTGCTGAGCGATCGTCGAGCAAACGGCCGGGAAACAACGAGACCGAAGGAGAGAGCATGGCAATCGGACCGGTTCAGCTCATCGTCCTGGGCTTCGCGCAGCCGGAGTTCCACGGCGAGATCATCGCGGAGCTCGAGAAGCTGCGGGACAGCGACATGGTGCGCGTGATCGACGCGCTCGCGGTCCACAAGGACGCTGACGGCAACATCGAGGTCGCCCACCTCAGCAACCTGACCCAGGCAGAGGCAGTCGAGCTCGGGAGCAAGGTCGGCGCGCTCGTCGGCCTCGGCATCGACGGTGAGGAAGGCGCCGAGCTCGGCGCAGTCGCCGGCGCGGAGGCTGCAGCGGAGGACGGCGTGCACGTCTTCAACGAGGACGAGGCCTGGGACGTCATCGAGGAGATCCCGAACGACTCGGCGGCGGCACTCGTACTGATCGAGCACCACTGGGCGGTTCCGCTTCGCGACGCGATCGCGCGCGCGAACGGCTTCCGCATCGCCGACGGCTTCATCAGCCCGTTCGACCTCGTCGCAATCGGCCTGATGACCGCGCAGGAGGCGGCCGAGCAGGAGGCGTTGGCGACGGGACAGCCGGTCGCAAGCTAGGCGCCCGTACCCGAGCCAACCACGAAGCAGGAGGAACGATCCGGATGTTCGCCGTACGCAGAGTCGCCCGCCGCACCTCGCGCCGTACCGCCAGGCGCCGCTAACGGGCCAGAGAGAAGGACAGACCGCGCCCTCGCCGGGCCGCAAGGCACCCGGCGAGGGCGCGTCTGTGCGACCAGGCCCGTTCGAACGGGCCAAACACTGAGCGCCGGTGCGGCCTTCTCCCGATTCAGCGATGGATAGGCTGGCCTACGCTCGAGGCGTGAAGCTCCTCATCGTCGAGGACGAGGACGCGATCGCGGCGCCGCTTGCCGAGGGCCTGCGACGCGAAGGCTTCGAGGTGGAACGCGTCGCGACCGGGAAGGAGGCGCTCGAGGCGTCCGAGCCGGATCTCGTGCTGCTCGACGTGGGCCTGCCCGACACGGACGGATTCAGCGTCGCACGCGAGCTGCGCAGCCGCTCCGGCGTGCCGATCATCATCGTCACCGCGAAGAGCGAGGAGATCGACCGCGTCGTCGGTCTCGAGCTCGGTGCCGACGACTACATCGTCAAGCCGTTCGGGTTCCGCGAGCTGCTCGCGCGCATCCGGGCCGTCACGCGCCGGACGCAGGAGCGGCCGACGCCGCGCAGCGCGCACATCGGCTCGCTCGAGCTCGACGTACGCGGCCGCCGCGCCCGCGTGGAAGGCCGCGAACTCGACCTGACGCCGAAGGAGTTCGACCTGCTGGCGCTCCTCGCCCGCGAACCCGGCACGGTCGTCTCGCGCTCGGAGATCCTGCAGGAGGTGTGGCAGACGACCTGGTACGGGAGCGCGAAGACGATCGACGTCCACGTCGCCGGCCTGCGCAAGAAGCTCGGCGACCCGGCGTGGATCGAGACGGTCCGCGGCGTCGGGCTCCGCCTGCACGTGCCCGACGGCGGCTAGCCGGTTGCGATGCGCCGGCGGCTGCTGGCCAGCTACGTCACGTTGACGATCGTCGTGCTCGCGGCGCTCGAGATCCCACTCGGGATCCAGTACGGGCGCAGCGAGCAGCGCGACCTGACGAACGGGATCAAGACCGACGCCCTCGTGATGGCCACGTTCGCCGAGGACCCTCTCGAACGCGGCCAGAGGACACCGTCCGGTCAGCTCCTGCGCGTGGCGCAGAGGTACGCCCGCTCGCCCGGCGGGAGAACGGTCGTCGTCGACAGCCGGGGCAGCTCGATCCTCGACACGGCCAAGGGGTCGCCGATCGGACGCAGCTTCGCATCGAGGCCGGAATTCGCGGCCGCGCTCGGTAGCCCGCCGAGGATCGCGACCGGGACGCGTCACTCGAACACGCTCGGCACGGATCTGATCTACGTGGCCGTCCCGATCACCTCGTCCGGTGGAAACAAGCTGGGCGCGTTGCGGATCACCTATCCGACCTCCGCGCTCGACGCCCGTGTGACGCGGTACTGGCTGCTGCTGGCGGCGATCGGCGGCGTCGTGCTCGCCGCCGCGACGCTGATCGGGCTCCGCTTCGCGCGGACGCTGACCCGGCCGCTCTCCGCGCTCGAGCAGGCGGCGGCCGAGGTGGGAGAGGGCGACCTGACCGTGCGTGCGCCGGAGAGCGGGCCGCCCGAGATCCGAGCGCTCGCCGCCCGCTTCAACGAGACCGTGGCGCGGCTCGACGCGCTTCTCGACTCGCAGCAGGCGTTCGTCGCCGACGCGTCGCATCAGCTGCGGACGCCGCTCGCGGCGCTCCGCCTACGGCTCGAGAACCTGGAGCGGGACGTGAACCCCGCAGGCGCGAGCGACCTCGATGCCGCGCTCGCCGAGGTCGAGCGGCTGGCACGGCTCGTCGGCGGCCTGCTCGCGCTCGCCCGCGCAGACGCCGCCGTTCCCGCCGTCGAGCCGGTCGACGTGTCCGCCGTCGTCGACGGCCGTGTCGGGCACTGGGCTCCACACGCGGAGGCGCGGGGGGTCCGGCTCGAGGCAAGCGTTCCGGCGAGCCTCGGCGCCCTCGCCACGCCCGGCGCGCTCGAGCAGGTGCTCGACAACCTGATCTCGAACGCGATCGCCGTGTCGCCCGAGGGCGGCGTGGTCACGGTCGCGGCGAGCGAGGACGGGTCGCGGGTCGAGCTCCACGTGGTCGACCAGGGGCCGGGCATGACGCCCGAGCAGCGAGCGCGCGCCTTCGACCGCTTCTGGCGCGCCGGGCCGCCGGGCGGCGGCACCGGGCTCGGCCTCGCCATCGTGCACCGACTCGTGACTGCCGACGGCGGGACGATCGAGCTCGAGGACGCACCGGGAGGCGGGCTCGACGCGGCGCTCCGGCTCCGGCGGGCAACCTCGCCCGAACCCTAACCCTCGCCTGGCCCGCGCTTAACCGGGCGCCGCCTACCTTCGGGACGACCGCAGTCCCACAAGGAGGGCAAGGTGCCTCGCACACAAACGCTCATCGTCGCGCTCTCGCTGGCCTTCGCCGCCGTCGTCGGCACCGTCGCGCTGACGAAGACGGTTCACCTCGGACAGGCCGCCGCGGCCAAGCCGGTCGCGAAGAGCCTGATCGCCAAGCGGACGGCCCAGCTCGACCGGTTCGAGGCCTCGCTGCGCGCCGAGCTCCGGAAGAAGCCGCCGGCGGTGCCGAGAGTGCCGTCGACGCCCGTCGCCGCGCCCGCCGCGTCGTCTGCGGCGGCCGCGCCCGCAGCCGCACCGGCCCCGCCGGCCACCCAGCGGGTCGTCTACGTCCGGCCCGCGCCGATCGTGATCCACAAGCACCGAGCCGGGGGCGAGCACGAGTCCGAAGGCTCCGACCACGGCGACGGCGGCAGTGTGGGCGGAGGCGGAGATGACTAGCCACCACGGCCGCCTCTACGCGCTCGCTGCGTCGACGCTCGTGTTCTTCGTCGCCTGGGCCGTGATCGCCGCGCATCCGTGGGCGACGACCAAGGCGGCGAGCCGGGATCCGCAGCTCGTCGCGCTCGCGCAACGTGAGCAGAAGCTCCGCAGGACCGCCGGCCTCGTTCAGCAGGTCGTCGCCCACCGCTACGCCGACTACCGCAAGCGCTACGCCGCGTACAAGGCGGCACTTGCCCGCCGCCAGGTCCAGATCGTCGCTGCGCAGAAGGCTGCGGCCGCGCAGGCCGCGCAACTCGCGTCCGTCCAGCAGGCCGCGCCTGCTGCGGCTCCGTCGGGCGGAGGCGTCCGCGTCGTCACTCTGCCGCCGCTCGTCGTCACGAGGACGTCGTGAAGTCCGATCCCACGTTCTGGCTCCTCGCGCGGGCGAGCGGCCTGACCGCCTACGTCCTGCTGACGGCGTCGGTGCTGGCCGGCCTCGTGCTCAAGTCGCGGCCGTTCCGCGGGCTCAAGCCGGCAGCAATCACGGACACGCACCGGTTCCTGGCCCTCCTCGGCCTCGGCGCGATCGGGCTGCACGGCATGACGCTTCTGCTCGACAGCACGATCCACCTGACGCCGGCGGCCCTGCTCGTACCCGGCGCGTCGCCCTACCGGCCGGTGCCCGTCGGGATCGGCGTGCTCGCAGCCGAGCTGATGCTCGTCGTCTACGCCTCGTTCGCGCTCCGCCGCCGGATCGGCACGAGGAACTGGCGCCGCCTGCACTGGGCGACGTACGCGATCTTCGGCGCGGCGACCGTCCACGGCCTCGCAGCCGGCACCGACACGCCGCAGCCGTGGGCGTTCGGGATCTACCTCGGCGCGATCGGCTCCGTCGTGGCCGCGACCGCCTGGCGCGCTCTCGCGCCGCCACTCACACCGCAACCGCAAAGGAGGACAGCAGCATGACCACCGTCTACCGCATCGAGATCGACCGCTCGCTCTGCTCGGGCTTCGGCGCCTGCGTGGACGAGGCCGGCGACGCGTTCCACCTCGAGAACGGGATCGCCGTCGCCGTTGTCACGAGCACCGATCCGCGTGTGCTCGCGGCCGCGGACGCCTGCCCGATGGGCGCGATCACCGTGATCGAGGAGCAGATCGAAGAGCAGGCGGCCTGATCATGCGCCGCTCCGTCGTGATCGTCGGCGCCGGCCTCGCGGGTGCCCGCTGCGCGGAGGCGCTGCGTGCGCAGGGCTTCGACGGCAGCATCCACCTCGCCGGCGAAGAGCACGTCCCGCCGTACGAGCGCCCCGCGCTCTCGAAGGAGCTCCTCGCCGGGACGAAGACGCCCGAGTCGCTCGCGCTCCGCCCGGACGGGTTCTGGAGCGAGCAGGAGATCGAGCTCCTGACCGGCACGCGCATCACGAGGATCGACGCCCGGGCCCGGACCGCGACCACGGACGGCGGGCGGATCCTGCCCTGGACGAGCCTCGTGATCGCCACCGGCGCCCGGGCGCGGACGCTTCCGGGCCTGCCGCGCGGCGTCCATGTTCTGCGCACGCTTGCGGACGCCGTCGCCCTGCGGCGCGAAATGCGCCCGGGGCGTCGCCTGGCGATCGTCGGCGCCGGGTTCATCGGCGGTGAGGTGGCGACGTCCGCGTCGTCGCTCGGCGTCGACGTGTCCGTGATCGAGGCGGGTGAGGTGCCGCTCGAGCGCGTGCTCGGCCCGGAGGCGGGGCGCCTGATCGCCGAGCGCTACCGGGAGCGCGGCATCGACCTGCACCTCGGTGCGCCGCTCGCCGGCTTCCGCCGGGGCCCGGACGACCGCGTGCGCGGCGTCCTCCTTGCCGACGGGACCGAGCTCGGCTGTGACGCGGCCGTTCTCGGCATCGGCGCCGAGCCGGTCGCGCCCGTCGGCACGCCTTCCGGTGCCGGCGGCATCCCGACCGACGGGTGCGGGCGCACGTCGCTTCCGGGCGTCTACGCCTGCGGCGACGTCGCCTCCACCTTCCGGCCATGCCTCGGACGCCGCATCCGGATCGAGCACTGGACGAGCGCCGCCGGGCAGGGAGCAGCCGTCGCGGCCGCCATCATGGGTCGCGACGAGCCGCACGACGAGCCGCCGTTCTTCTGGTCGGACCAGCTCGGTCTTAGACTGCAGTACGTGGGCCACGGCGACCGCTGGGCGCGCGTCGAACTGGACGGCGACACGGCGTCCTTCCGCGTTCGCTATCTCGGCGAGGACGGCCGGCTCGCCGCCGCGCTGCTCGCGAACCGGCCGCGCGAAGCGGCGGCGCTGCGCAAGGAGCTCGCGGCATGACGCTGCTCAGAGCCGGGCTCGTCCTGGCGCTCGCGGTCGTGGCGACGGTCGTCGCGAACGTCGTCCTGCTCGGCGTGGCCACCGGCTCCGGCGAGCAGGTCGGGAGACTGAGCCCCCTCGCCGCGCTCACGTCGCCCGTGGCACCGCCGGTCTCGCCGGCGAAGCCGAAGCCCGTCGTGCCGACGTCGCACGGCGAGCGGCGCGACCGCGAGCGCGACGACTAAGCCCCCGCCGACTCCTTGCACGCTCCTTCCGAATCGTGACGGGCGCTTGGCCCGGCCTTAACCCGGCCGGCCATAGAACTGAAGCGTCATGAGTCACGGGAAAGGAGCAGCCATGAAGACCCGTCGCCAGGCCCTCGCGCTCGCCGGCGCGCTGACGCTGACCGTGTTCACCGCGGTCGCGGCCGTCGCCGGCATGTCGCGAGGGGCGGCCCCGAAGCCCACGTCGCCGGTCGTCGCCGCCCAGGTGGCGCAGCCGAGCGTCCAGTACGAGAGGGGGGACGACTGATGCGCCGCGTCTGGGCCACGGTCGTCGGCGTCTGGGCGGTCGTCGCGATCGTCGCGGTGCTCGCGTGGTCACGCGCGCAGACCCCGTCGCCGGTCACCGGCGCCACTCCGACCGTCATGGTCGTGAAGGGCAAGAACGGCAAGCAGCAGCTGGTCGTCGTGCAGCCTGCGGGCGGCGCGCATGCGACTACCCAGACCTCGCCCGCTCCCCCGGCATGATCGGCCGGCTGATCGAGCGGCCGTTTCGCGCGATGGGCACGTCCTGCGCACTCGCGGTGACGGTTCGCTCCCTGGACGGCCGGGGCGCCGGGCAGGCGCTCGAGGCCGGCCGGGCCGAGGTCGAAGCCTGCGAGCAGGCGCTGTCGCGCTTCCGCCCGTCCAGCGACCTCTCGCGGCTGAACGCCGCCGCCGGCGACTGGGTCGAGATCGACGCCCGGCTCGTCGACGCGCTTGCCGCCGCCCTGCGGGCGCGTGAGGACACGGACGGGCGTTTCGATCCCACGATCCTCCCGGCGCTCGTCGCTGCAGGCTACGACCGCACCTTCGACGAGCTCGAGGAGCGGCCGGCCCGCGAGGCGAGCGGCTGGCGGGCGGCGGCCGGGGTCGAGCTCGACCCCGAGCACGGCCGCGCGCGCATCGAGAGCGGCGCGGCGGTCGATCTGGGCGGGATCGGCAAGGGCTTCTCGGCCGGCCGGGCGCTGTTCGCAATGCACTTGGCCTGGCCCGGGCTCGTGGGCGCACTCGTCGACCTCGGGGGAGACGTCGCACTTGCCGGCCGGACGCCGGACGGCGGCCCCTGGCGCGTCGCGATCGCCGACGCACGGCGGCCGGGCGAGACGCTCACGACGCTCGCGATCGAGGCGGGCGGCGTCGCCACCTCGGGACGCGACCGTCGCCGCTTCGGCCCGAACCAGAGCCTGCACCACCTGATCGACCCGGCCACCGGTGCACCGGCGGTCGCCGGCCCGCTGGCAGTCACCGTCGTCGCGCCCGACCCCGCGGAGGCCGAGGCGCACGCGACCGCGCTCGCCGTCTCGACGCCCGACGAGGCACGAGCCCACCTCCGGCGCTTCCCGCAACTCGGTGCGCTGTACGTGCCCGAGCACGGCGAGCCGGTCGCACTCGGCGCGCTTCCGCTCTCGGCGGGGGTGGCGGCATGAACGCCTTCCTCGCGCACGTGCCGGTCGCGTGGTACGTCGCACGCGCCGCAGGGCTCGTCGCCTTCGGCTTCCTGACGCTGTCCGTCTGGCTCGGGCTCGCGATGAGCACGCGGCTGCTCGGGTCGACGCGGCAGAAGCTCCTGTTCGGCTGGCACCAGACGCTCGCCTGGACGGGCCTGTCGATGCTCGCGCTCCACGTCGGCGCGCTGCTCTTCGACCCGACGCTGCACTTCGGCCTCGCCTCCGTGCTGGTGCCGTTTGCATCGCCGTGGCGCCCGGTCGCCGTCGCCGCGGGCGTCGTCGCCGGCTGGCTGACGCTGATGCTGGCGGCCTCCTTCCGGATGCGCAAGCTGATCGGCCAGAAGGGCTGGCGACGGCTCCACTACGCGAGCTTCGCGGCGTTCTTCCTCGCCCTCGGCCACGCGCTGACGAGCGGGACCGACCTCCAGGGCGGCGGCGGTCCTGTCCTCGCGGCGCTCGCGGCCGGTCCGGTGATCTGGTTGACGATCTACCGGATCCTGATGCCGCGCTCGTCCGCGCGAGCGGCGGTGCGGAAAAATACGTTGGCGGACGCGGGCGGCGTATGAGACCATCGTCCGCACATGGCACGGCGATTGCGCGACCCCGAGTCGGCTGCGGCGGTTTTCCTGCTCACGGCGCTGGCGTTCGTCGCCCTGGCCCTGGCCGGCGGGTTCTTCCTCGGCAGGGCGACGAAGAGCTCGACCTCCGTCACCGTCTCCGTGTCGACGACGCCGGGATCGACGCAGACGGTCGACCCGAAGGTCGCCGCCGGCGCACACGACTTCGTCAACTTCGCCTGCGCCCAGTGCCACGGCCTCGACGGCCGCGGCGGGGTCTCCCCGTACGTGCCGGCCCTCAAGAACGCGAAGACGCTCACGGCGGCGCAGCTCAGCCAGATCATCAACCACGGGCTCGGCGTCTCGGCCAATCCGACGCATCCGTACATGCCGGTCTGGGGCCAGGTGATCTCGACGCGTCAGGTCGACAACCTGGTTGCCTACATCCACGCCGGGCTGCCGAAGGTGCCGACAGCCACTCCGGTCGTCGTCCCGACGGGTCAGGGCGCAGCTGTCCAGGGCCAGGCCCTGTACACGCTCTACGGCTGCATCAACTGCCACGGCCCGAACGGGCTCGGCGGCGTGCCGAATCCGCAGTCGCCCGACAAGTCGATCCCGCCACTGTCGGGGGCGGACTTCTTCAACGAGTTCAACACGGATGCGAAGATCCGCGACTTCATCGTGACGGGCAGCGTGCTCGGAAAGGCGCCCATCGTCAGCATGCCGCACTGGGGCGGGGTCATCCCTCAGGCGCGCCTCAACGCGCTCGTCGCCTACATCAAGACGCTGAAGACGGGCTGATCGCGGCCTGCGGCTTTCCCGCCGCGACATCAGGTCTGCCCCTGATGTCCCAGGCAGCACCGTGGGCGCAGACTCGGAGCCGGCATGGGCCGGGCCTCTCGTCCTGGGAGCTACGGCGGCCTCCGTGTCCTGATCGCGGGAGGCGGCGTCGCCGGGATCGAGGCGATGCTGGCGCTGCGGGAGCTCGCCGGCGATCTCGTCGACGTCGAGCTGCTCTCCCCCGACCATCTCTTCTGGTACCGCCCGCTCGCCGTCGCCGAGCCCTTCGGCCGCTCGCAGGCGTACCACTTCGAGCTGCCGGCCCTTGCCCGCGAGGTCGGAGCGTCCTTCACCCCAGGAGCGCTCACCGCCGTCGAGCCCGACCGACACGTCGCGCATACGAGCCGCGGTGCCGAGTTCGTGTACGACGTGCTCGTCGTCGCGTGCGGCGCGAGGGCGGCGCCGGCGCTCGAGGGTGCGCTGACCTTCCGTGGCCCTTCGGACACCGAGCGCTTCCAGGCGCTCCTCGCAGAGCTGGAGGCAGGCGCGGTGAGGAGGCTCGTGTTCGCCTGTCCCGCGTCGGCGGGCTGGTCGCTGCCGCTCTACGAGCTCGCGCTGCTCACGGCCGCCCATCTCGAGGAGCGGGAGATCGGCAACGTCGAGCTGACGCTCGTCACACCGGAGCGGTCCGCCCTCGCGCGGCTCGGCGTGGCCGTGACCGACGCTGTCGAGACGCTGCTCGCCGAGCACGACGTCACGCTGGTCACCGACGCACGGGCGGTGTCGTTCGCGGCGCGGCGGCTCGTGGTCGCCGACGGCCGGGCGGTCAAGGCCGACCGGGTCGTCGCGCTACCGCGGCTCCAGGGCCTACGGGTCGCCGGTCTTCCACACGATCGTGACGGCTTCGTCGGAACCGGTGCGGACGGGCTCGCCGAGGGGCTCATCGACGTCTACGCGGCCGGTGACATCACCAGGTTCCCGGTCAAGCAGGGCGGGATCGCGGCCCAGCAGGCAGACGTCGTAGCGGAGACGATCGCCGCGCGTGCCGGTGCGGACGTCGAGCCCTCCGCCTTCGAGCCGGTGATCCACGCGCTTCTGCTCTCCGGCGGCGAGCCGTTGTATATCCGGGCCGAGCTCGCAGGCGACGATCCGCGGTGCACGGTCTCGACCGAGCCGCTCTGGTGGCCTCCGTCGAAGGTCGCCGGCCGGTACCTGTCGCCGTTTCTCGCCTCCCGGGTCACCGTGGAGTCGAACGCATACGGCAGCCTGCTCGAGCGCTGAGTGCGCTCAGTGCAGGCGGACCCAGTCGAGCCAGGGCGTCGCCAGGTGGAAGAGGGTCACGGCAAAGAGCGCGCCGGCGGTGGCCGCCGCACCGACGAGCGCGACCCGGATCCACGCAGACGGCGCCCGGGTCGACGGCCTGAGCTCGGACCGCGCCAGGCGTGCCAGCCGTGGCAGGTGGAAGAGGACGTGGATCCCGGTGGCGGCCAGCCAGGCGATGAAGGCCGCCTTGTGGAGCCCGAGGACCATGCCGCCTCGCGGGCGGACGGCGAGCATCGCCACTCCGGTCCCGAACACGGCCAGCGTGGTGACGACGACGAGCGGCGCGACGACGACGCGCATGTACGGGTGAGGCGGCCCCTGGAGCACGTACGGCCTGCTGCCCGCGTAGTAGCGGAGAAAGCGCCAGCCGGTGCTCGCGAGCTTGAGCGCGATCGGTGGGATCAGCATCAGTCCCACGAACACGTGCATCGAGATCAGCGGCCGGATGAACAGGATCGTGACCCCTTCGAGCGCCAGCAGGACGAGCAGCAGAACCGCCGCCGCCGACGTCAGGCGTGCATTCCCGTCCGGACCCCCGAGGTTCGGCACCTCTCGAGTCAAGCCCGCCCGGATGAATCGTCCATGAGAGTTGCCTCATCGGCGGCTCATCGACTGCGGGGACAATAGGGCGATGCGCCTGCTCGTAGTCGAAGACGAGGCGAAGATGGCGAAGCTGCTCGAGCGCGGCCTGCGCGAAGAGGGGCACGCCGTGGACGTGACGGGGCGAGGAGAGGACGTGCTCTGGATGGCGCGGGCGGCCCCGTACGACGCGATCGTCCTCGACGTCATGCTCCCGGGCGGCGACGGATTCTCCGTGTGCCGCGAGCTCCGCCGGAACGAGATCTGGACGCCGGTGCTGCTGCTGACGGCGCGCGACGCGGTCGACGACCGCGTCGTCGGGCTGGATGCAGGCGCGGACGACTACCTCGTCAAGCCGTTCGCCTTCTCCGAGCTGCTCGCGCGGCTGCGAGCGCTCCGTCGCCGCACGCCCGTCGAGCGCCCCGCCGTCCTCGAGGTCGGCGACCTGCGCCTCGATCCCGCCGAGCACCGTGCCTGGCGGGGAGAGGTCGAGCTGCCGCTTTCGGGCAAGGAGTTCACGCTGCTGGAGGAGTTCATGCGCAGGCGCGGACAGATCCTGTCGCGGGCGCAGCTCCTCGATGCGGCCTGGGACATGGGCTACGAGCGGCGCTCGAACCTCGTCGACGTGTACGTCCGGTATCTGCGCGAGAAGATCGACCGCCCCTTCGGCCGGCACGCGCTCGAGACCGTGCGCGGGGCCGGCTACCGCCTGCGCGAGGACGCGGGATGAGCCGGCTCTCGCTCCGCCTTCGGCTCACGCTCGCATTTGCGACGGTGATGGCGGTCGTCCTCGTCGCGGTCGGCTTCTTCGTCTACGTCCGCGTCGGCGACACGCTGCTCTCCTCCGTCGACAACAGCCTGCGCGCGGGCTCGGCGGAGACGGCCGACCACCTCAAGCGGGTCGACCTCGGCCACGAGCTCGACTTCTCGCTCGTCGACCCGGACAACGCGCGCGGCGAGACGCTCGGCCAGCTCGTCGACGCCCGCGGCCATGTCGTCCGCTCGACGCCGTCCGGGATCGCGCCGCTCGTCGGCCGCTCGACCGTGGGGCGCGTGCTCGCCGGAACGAGGCTGCTCGAGACGACCGGCCTGCCCGGACGGAAGTCGGAGTGGCGTCTGGTGGCCCTCCCGGTGACCCAGCGGGGTCGCCCGCTCGTCCTCGTCGAGGCGAGCTCGCTCGCGTCGCGCCAGGACACGCTCGAGCATCTCCTCGTCCAGCTCGCGGTGGCGGGTCCGATCGCGCTCCTGCTCGCCTCGCTCGCCGGCTACGCGCTGGCTGCGGCGGCGCTGCGGCCCGTCGAGTCGATGCGGCGCCGGGCGGCCGCGATCACGGCGGCGACGCCGGGGCTGCGTCTGCCCGTGCCGCCGAGCCACGACGAGATCGCGCGGCTCGCCGAGACGCTGAACGCGATGCTCGGGCGCCTCGAGGACTCGATCGAGCACGAGCGGCGCTTCGTCGCCGACGCGAGCCACGAGCTGCGGACGCCGCTCGCCCTGCTCAAGACCGAGCTCGAGCTCGCCCTCCGCCGGCGGCGAAGCCACGCCGAGCTCGAGGCGGCGCTCCGGTCGGCGGCCGAGGAGACGGAGCGTCTCACGTCGCTCGCCGAGGACATGCTCCTGATCGCGCATTCCGACCAGAGCGGCCTGCCGGTCAGGCCCGAGCGCGTGGAGGCGGAGAGCCTGCTCCGCTCCACCGCCGAGCGGTTCGCAGCGCGCGCCGACGCGGAGGGCCGCGAGCTGCGCATCCTCGATGCGGGCAACCTCGCGGTTCTCGCCGACCCCGCACGGATCGAGCAGGCGCTCGGCAACCTGGTCGAGAACGCGTTGAGGTACGGCGCGGGGACGATCGAGCTCGCCGCACGCGAGCGGGGGAGCCTCGTCGAGCTGCACGTCGCCGACGAAGGCCCGGGCTTCCCGCCCGGCTTCGCAGCGCGCGCCTTCGACCGGTTCAGCCGTGCCGACGAGGCACGCGGACGCAGCGGCACCGGGCTCGGCCTCGCGATCGTCGACGTGATCGCCCGCGCACACGGGGGAGAGGCGGGTACCACGGACCGCGCCGGAGGAGGCGCCGACGTCTGGATCGCGCTCGAGCGTGCGGTACCCGTCCGGGACGCGGCACGCCCGGCTGCGGCCGTCGCGGCGCCGCACTAGCCGCCGTCTCATTGCCGGCTCATCTGTTCCTGGTCGACTGTTCGCGTGCCGACTGCGCGCGAGCGGAGAGCCAGAATGCACGCCCGCAACGCGGGCCTGCAACGCCTGCGCTCGGTCACGCGCAAGGTCGGGATCGTCACCGCCGCGCTGACCGCCGTGTTCGCCGGCCTGGCTGCGGCGAGCAACTCCGGCAAGCACCATCCCCGAATCGTCCGCCGGGTCGCGGCGCCGCGACGCCTTGTTCCCGTAGTTCGCGCGACGCGCGTGCCGCCCCCGCCCGCGCTGCCGCCGCTTCGTGACCAGGAAGGCGCGGCGACGAGCAGCCCGCCGCCCCCGCCCGCGGCGAGTGGGTCCCCTGCGCCGCAGCCGCCGCCCGCCCCGCCGGTCCCGGCGTATTCGCCGCCCGTCGTCGTCTCCGGGGGTTCGTGAGCATGAGCCTCGTCCTCGCGGCGTCCGGCAACGGCAAGGAGCTCTGGTACCTGACGCGCGGCTCGGGCGCGGTCGCGCTGATCCTGCTGACGGCGTCCGTCGTGCTCGGAGTGGCGAACACGACCCGCTGGAAGACCGACCGCTGGCCGCGGTTCCTCGTCTACGGGCTGCACCGGAACATCACGCTGCTGGCGCTCGCGTTCACGGCCATCCACGTCGTGACGACGATCGTCGACTCGTTTGCGCCGATCGGGCTCGTCGACGCGTTCATCCCGTTCCTGTCGCCGTACCGGCCGTTCTGGCTCGGGCTCGGCACCGTCGCCTTCGATCTCCTGCTCGCTCTGATCCTGACCAGCTTCCTGCGCCGCCGCATCGGCACGCGCGCCTGGAAGGCGGTGCACTGGCTCGCCTACGCATCGTGGCCGGTGGCGCTGATGCACTCGCTCGGGACGGGGAGCGACGCACGCACGGGCTGGCTCCTCTTCCTCGGCGTCGCGAGCGGGTTGAGCGTCCTGGCCGCCGTCGTGTGGCGGCTCCTCGCCTCGCGCGACGCGTTGCCGGCCGTGCGGGCGGGTGCCACGCTCGGCACGGTCGCGGTGGTGGTCGGACTCCTGGTCTGGGCGCGCGGCGGGCCGCTCGAGCCCGGCTGGGCGGCCCGCGCGGGGACACCGTCGACCCTGCTCGCGCACGCGCCCACGGGACGGGAAGCGACGATCGCCCGCCGCCAGGTCGTCCGCGCCGCGCCGAAGGTCTCCGCGCGCCCGAGCTCGCTGCCGAGCGGCAGCTTCGTGGCCTCGCTCCGCGGCCGGATCGGAGAGAGCTCGAGCGACCGGGGCCTCGTCGTCGTCACGGTCGACGGGAAGGCCACCGGCGGCTTTCGCGGCCGCGTGCACCTCGCGCTGCGCGGCTTCCCGATCGACGGCGGCGGCGTCGAGATGACGGACAGCGTCGTCGGGCTGCTCCCGACCGGGGCGCCCGCGTGGTCGTCGGGCACGGTCGTCGGTCTCGCCGGGACGAGGATCGACGCCGACGTGACCGACCCGCAGGGCCGTCGCTACCGCGTCCGGCTCGACCTCGTGATCCGCGGCGCCGGCTCGGTCGGCGGCACAGTGCACGGCCGTCCGCTTCCGTAGAAGCTACGGAGAGGCGTTCAGGGGGCGCTCTGATGAGCCTTGCGGCCGACGGTTCCTAGCCTGCAGACATGGCACACAACCCGACGGTCCAGTCGCCGAAGCAGCGCGGGAAGCACTCCGTGCCGGCCTCGTCGACCTCGGCATCGTGGCTGACCCCGAGGCGGCTGATCGTGATCGTCGCCGTCGGCGTGGTCGTGCTCGCCGGGATCCTGATCGGCGTCAGCGTCACCGGTTCGAGCGGGGGCGGGACGTCGTCGACAGGTCTCAGCGGCGGCCCGGCGACGCAGGCGCTGTTCAACGGCATTCCGCAACAGGGGCTCGCGCTCGGAAGCCCGATGGCGCCGGTCACGCTCGTCGAGTACGGCGATCTCCAGTGCCCGGTCTGCCGCGACTATGCGGTCGCCACGCTGCCGACGATCGTGCGCGACTACGTGCGCAACGGCAAGGTGCGGCTCGAGTTCCGAGGCCTTGCGTTCATCGGGGCGGATTCGGACACGGCCCTGAAGGCGGTGATCGCCGCGGGCGCGCAGAACAAGGGCTGGAACATGATCGACCTCCTCTACCGCAACCAGGGGCAGGAGAACAGCGGCTGGGTGACCGAATCCAAGCTGGGGAGCGTCGCGAAGGCGATCCCCGGGCTCGCGGTTCCGACGTGGCTCCGCGACCGTACGGCCGCCGCAACGCAGGCGCAGCTCGCGAAGTACCGCGCGCAGGCCCGGGCCCTGATGGGCGCGCAGATCAGGACGCCGAGCTTCGAGGTCGGGCGGACGGGGCAGCAGCTCCAGTATCTGCCGATCTCGAGCCTGGACGCGAGCGCGTTCACGCCGGCGCTCGACCAGCTCCTCGCGGGCTGAGGGAAGCCGGCGTGACGGAGCGCCGCCTCCGGCCGGCGATCGGAGTGCTTGCTCTCGCCGGCCTCGCGATCGCCTCCTACCTGACCTACGCCCGCTACTCGGGCGTGCAGCTCTACTGCGCGACCGGCGGCTGCGAGACCGTCCAGCACTCGCGCTACGCGGTGATCGCGGGGGTTCCCGTCGCCGTTCTCGGCCTGGCGGCCTACGCCGCGATCCTCGGAACCGCGTTCGCTTCCGGCCCGACGGCTGCGGCCGTCGGCTTCGGGCTGGCGGCCGTGGGCGTCGTCTTCAGCGCCTACCTGCTCGTCGCGCAGCTCTTCCTGATCCATGCGATCTGCCAGTGGTGCGTGGCCAGCGACGTGGTCGTCACGCTGCTCGCGATCGCCACCTGGTTGCGGTTCGTCGTCGCTCAACGCGGCGTGCCGGCCGCCGCCTGACCTACGGAAATCCCGCAGGCAGGTTCCGTGTTCGCGCTGATTGCCGCGCAGGCGCCTGACCCGACACTCCGCGAAACACAGTCGGGCCCGATGGACGGGACCCGGCCGGACCGGAAGGAGCGGAAGATGCGCAAGGTATTGGAAATCGGAGGGATCGTCGCAGCGGCGGTCCTGATCGCGTTCGGCATCGCGTCGATCGTGATGGCTTCGAGCGGCCGTGACACGGTCAGCGCGAACCTCAAGACCCAGCAGATCACGGGCACGCCCGACATGGCGTCAAACTCGAAGGCGATCGCCGGCGAGGTGGCCGGGATCACGGCCAGCCAGAACGCGCTGGTGAAGAAGTTCAAGGCGGTTGGCGTCACGTTCACACCGTCGGCCGTGACGGTTCCCGGCTGCTCTGTCGCCGGCAACCAGGTCGCCGACGGCAGCTCGGCCCGCTGCTTCGCGCAGTACATGTTCATCCATGCGATGGGCGGGACCAGCGGTCTCGTCTACTCGCAGATGGGCCGTTACATGGCGAAGCCGGACACGCCGTTCAAGTACACCGACGGCGAGGGCGCCCTGTCGCCGAGCGCGTCTGACGCGGTCGTCGCCAAGTACGCCCAGGTCGACGCGACCACCAAGCAGCCGGTCGCCAACGGGGCGAGGAACCTCTGGATCGACCAGGTCGCCCTGTCGACGGCGCTCAACGCGAGCTACATGGCCGATCAGATCTCGCTGTTCGGGATCGTCGTCGGCATCGCTTTGCTGCTCTCGGGAATCGGATTCGGCATCCTCGCCATCGGGGGTGCGCTCCGGAGTCCGCAGGGCATGTTCAGCTTCGCTCACAAGGCGAAGGACGAGGGGGTTCCGACCCCCGCGTAGATCCGCTCCACCGTCCGGCATGGAGGCCGCCGCAGGGCGGCCTTCGTGCGTCCGGGTCTATTCCTCGAGCAGGCCGTGGGCGAGCGCGTAGCGGACGAGCTCGGCACGGCTCGACAGGCGGAGCTTCTGCATGATGTGGGCCCGGTGCGTCTCGGCCGTCCGCACCGAGATGAACAGCATCTGGGCGATCTCCTGGTTCGTATGGCCGAGCGCGAGCAGCCGAAGCACCTCGCGCTCGCGCTCCGAGAGCGGATCCTCGTCGGCTCGGCGTTCCGCTTCGGCCTCGGCCGCGACAAGGCGTGCGCCCAGCTCCGGGTGGACGTACCGACCGCCCTTCGCGACCTCGCGGATCGCGGTCACGAGCTCGGTGTCGGCGGCTTCCTTGAGCACGTAACCGCTGGCGCCGACCGCGAACGCCTCACGCACGTAGCGCGGGTCGTCCTGCATCGACAGCACGAGCACCCTCGCCTCGCCGTGCTCCTGCAGCAGCTCGGGCAACGCTTCGAGGCCGCTCCGGTCGGGCATGACGATGTCGAGCAGGATCACGTCCGGCTTCAGAGACCGCACCTCGAAGACGGCGTCGCGCGCGTTCCCCGCCTCTCCGACCGCCTCGAGGTCGTCCTCGGCGTCGATGAGCAGCTTGAGGCCCGCCCGCACAACGGCGTGGTCGTCGACGATGAGGACCCGGACACTCATGGCAGCGGCACCTGGACGACGAGAGTAGTGCCCGCACCGGACCGCGACTCGACGCGGAGCTCGCCGTCGAGCAGCGCCGTGCGCTCGCGCATCCCCTGCAGCCCGAAGCGGTCCTCGCCTGCACGCTCGGGATCGAAGCCGCAGCCGTCGTCCTCGATCACCGTGGTGACGACCGTCCCAAGCCGGTTCGCGACGATGCTGACCCTGTGTGCCTCCGCGTGCTTGGCGACGTTCGTGAGCGACTCCTGGACGATGCGGTAGAGCGCGGTCTCGACCTCCGCCGGCAGGCGCGCGACTCCCGTCGCCTCGAAGTCGACTGCGATGCCGGTCTGCTCCGCGAACCCCTCTGTCAGCCGTTCGAGCGCGGGGACGAGGCCGAAGTCGTCGAGCGCCTTCGGCCGGAGCTCGACCGCCAGCCGGCGCACGTCCTGGAGCGTTCGGACGACGCGGTCCCGCAGGTCGGCCACGGCTTCGCGGGCGTTGCTGCTCGTGACGGTGTCCTCGAGTCGCCTTGAGGCCGAGCAGGATCGAGGTCAGCGCCTGGCCGGTTTCGTCGTGGAGCTCGCGGGCGAGCCGCGCCCGCTCCTGCTCCTGGGCTGCAACCGACGCGCCGGAGCGAGTCGCGCGCGACCCGTTCCGAGAGGTCGACGGCGACGGCGGCGCGGGTGGCGAACGTCTCTGCGAGGCGAAGGTCGTCGTCGGAGAAGCGCGGGTCGCGGCCTTCCTTGTCGTGTGCGGCGATGACGCCGATGGCGTCGTCGCGGGCGATCAGAGGCACCCACAACCCGGTTCTGGCCGCGACGCGGCGCGTGACGTCGTGGTCGACCTCGGGGTCGTCGAGCACGGAGTCGCTGCGCTCGCTGCGGCGGCGATCGAGCACGCGGCCGCTCTTCGATCCGTTCCTCGTCGTCACGCGGCCCACGAGCTCCGACGCGCCCTCTCCGGCGGCCGCGGTGAACCGCAGGTCCTCGGGCCCGAACGGCAGCGCGACGGTGACGAGCCGCGCTCCGAGCAGCTCGCGCAGCCGCCGGCAGACGAGGTCGAGCAGCCGATCGAGATCGGTCTCGGTCGCGAGCGCGTTGCCGATCTCGTTCAGCGACTCGAGCTGGCGCGACCAGCGCGTCGCGGCCTCGTACAGCCGCGCGTTCTCGATCGCGACGGCGGCCTGGCCGGCGAGCAGCAGCACGAGCTCCTGGTCCTCCTCGGTGAAGTGCTCGCTCCCCTCCTTCTCCGTCAGATAGAGGTTCCCGTAGGCGATACCGCGGAGCATGATCGGGACGCCGAGGAACGTGTGCATCGGCGGATGGCCGGGCGGGAAGCCGACCGATCGTGGATCCTGGGACAGCTCGTGCAGTCGCAGGGGATGCGCCTCCTGTATCAGCGCTCCGAGGATGCCGCGCCCGCGCGGGAGGTCGCCGATCGCGGCGTGAGTCTCCGCGTCGATGCCGGTCGTCAGGAAGCGCTCGAGCTGCGAGCCGCTGCGGTCGATGACGCCGAGCGCCGCATAGCGGGCGCCCGTGAGCTGTGCGGAGAGCTCGACGATGCGCTGCAGGAGCGTGTCGAGCGTGAGCTCGGAGGTCATCGCGATCCCGGCCTCGAGCAAGGCCCGCAGGCGGTTTCCGCTCAGGGACGCCGTTTCCATGCCGGGAGCGTAGCGTGGTTGCCGGTGTCGAATTGTCACAGCGTGGAGACTCGGGAAGCCCCCTCCGGCCTGCGGTAAACCCGTGCCGGCGTTCCGGGTCGCCCCCGAGGCTGCCGGGCCGCCCTCCGTCGATAGTGCGCGTGATGACCGCGACCGCCGACCGCCGTGCACCCGTCCGCCTCGTTCAGCGCGACGATCCGGGTCCGTCTCGAAGACCGGCCCGGCTCGTTCGCACGCCTCGCCACGGCAATCGGCGAGGCCGGCGGCCTGCTCGGCGCGATCGACCTCGTCCGGGTCGAGGGCGCCGCAAAGGTGCGCGACGTCACGGTCGAGGCGACCGACGCCGCGCATATCGAACGGATCGTCGAGGCCGTCCGCGCCGTCGACGGCGTCCAGGTCGACCACTTCTCCGATCGCACCTTCCTGCTGCATCTCGGCGGCAAGCTGCGCGTCGAGTCGAAGACGCCGATCAGGACGCGCGACGACCTGTCCATGGCCTACACGCCCGGCGTGGCGCGGATCTGCCGGGCGATCGCCGACGATCCGGCCAAGGTCTGGAACCTGACCATCAAGCAGAACGCCGTCGCCGTCGTCACCGACGGGACGGCCGTGCTCGGCCTCGGCGACATCGGCCCGGAGGCCGCGCTGCCCGTGATGGAGGGCAAGGCGGCGCTGTTCAAGGAGTTCGGCGACGTCGACGCCTGGCCGATCTGCCTGGCCACGACCGACCCGGACGAGATCGTCGCCGTCGTGACCGCGATTGCGCCCGTCTTCGGCGGCGTCAACCTCGAGGACATCTCTGCGCCGCGCTGCTTCGAGATCGAGGAGCGGCTGCGCGCCACGCTCGACATCCCGGTCTTCCACGACGACCAGCACGGCACGGCCGTCGTCGTCCTCGCTGCCCTGCTGAACGCGCTCCGCGTCGTCGACAAGCCGATCTCGGAGTGCCGCGTCGTCGTCTCGGGGGTCGGCGCCGCCGGCGTCGCGACGACGAAGATGCTGCAGGCCGCCGGCGTCCCCGACGTGATCGGCTGCGACCGCCACGGCGCGCTCTACGCGGGCCGCCCGGATCTCGCCGGGCCGAAGGTCTCGTACGCTGAGCTGACCAACCCGCGCCGGCTCGCCGGCACGCCCGACGACGCGCTCGCTGGAGCCGACGTCTTCATCGGTCTGTCCGGGCCCGGAGCCGTCTCGGTGGACGGCATCGCCTCCATGGCCGACGGGGCCATCGTGTTCGCGATGGCGAATCCGACGCCCGAGATCGCCCCGGAGGAGATCGAGGGCCTGGCTGCGATCGTCGGCACCGGCCGCTCGGACTATCCGAACCAGATCAACAACGTGCTCGCCTTCCCCGGGATCTTCCGCGGCGCTCTCGATGTCCGCGCCCGCGACGTCACCGAGGCGATGAAGCTGGCGGCCGCCCACGCGATCGCCGCCGTCGTCCAGCCGTCCGAGCTCGCGCCCGACTACGTGATCCCGAGCGTCTTCGACCGCAAGGTCGCGCCCGCCGTCGCCCACGCCGTCGCGTGTGCCGCGACCGAGTCCGGCGTCGCGAGGCGGACATGAGCAATCCCACTGCCCCTGCGGGTTTTCCGCAACCGCGTTCCGGGCGCGGCCCGACGCAGGGCTCAGACGCCGACGGCGATACTCGCGCGATGCCGAGCAGCCTTGGACCGGCGCGCGACGTCATCCTCCGGGACGGCGGCACGCTGCGCCTCCGCCCGCCCGGGCGCGCGGACGTCGAGGCGCTCGTCGAGTTCTTCTCCCGGCTGTCGCCGGAGAGCATCTACCAGCGCTTCCACGGCTCGCTGCATGTGACGCCGCAGCTCGTCGAGAGCTTCGTCGACCCGGACTGGGACGACCTCGGGTCGCTGATCGGAACGCTCGGCGACGACGGCCGCATCGTCGCGCTCGCCGAGTACGTCCGGCTCCGCGATCCGGTCAGCGCCGAGGTTGCGTTCGCCGTGTCGGACGAGCTGCAGGGCCGGGGCATCGCCACTCGCCTGCTCGAGCAGCTCGCCGCCGAAGCCGCGGCGCACGGGATCGAGAGCTTCGTCGCCGAGGTGCTCGCCGGCAACCGGCCGATGCTGCGCGTCTTCGAGGACGCGGGCTTCGACGTAACGCGGAGCCTCGCAGCCGGCGAGGTCGAGCTGCGCTTCCGGATCGCGTCGACCGAGGTCTACCGGGACCGGGTCGACGTCCGTGACCACGTCGCCGTCGCTGCCTCGCTCCAACCATTTTTCGTGCCGCGCACGGTGGCGGTCTTCGGCGCCTCGCCGAGGCGGGGGACCATCGGAGGCGAGCTCTTCCGCAACATCCTGTCGGGAGAGTTCGCCGGCGCGGCGTATCCGATCAACCGCACCGGCACGCCGGTTGCCGGAGTCCGCGCGTACACGACCGCGGAGCAGATCCCGGACGAGGTCGACCTCGCCGTGATCTGCGTGCCGGCAGCGCACGTCCTCGAGGCGGCCGACGAGGCGCTGCAGCACGGAACACGCGCGATCTGCGTGATCTCGGCCGGCTTCACGGAGACGGGCGTGGAGGGGAAGCAACGCCAGGACGAGCTGCTCGCGCTCGTGCGCGCGCACGGCGCGCGGCTGATCGGCCCCAACTGCCTCGGCATCGCCGTCTCGGGTGTGCGGCTGAACGCGACCTTCGGCCCCCGAGCGCTGCCTCCCGGCAACGTCGCCTTCTCCTCCCAGAGCGGCGCGCTCGGGCTTGCGCTGCTCGAGAAGGCGGAGTCCCGAGGGCTCGGCTTCTCGGGCTTCGTCTCGATCGGGAACAAGGCCGACGTGTCCTCGAACGACCTGCTCGAGTACTGGGAGGACGACGACGCGACCGACGTGATCCTGCTCTACCTCGAGTCGTTCGGGAACCCGCGCAAGTTCGGCCGCCTGGCGCGCCGCGTCGCGCGCCGCAAGCCGATCCTGGCCATGAAGGGCGGCCGCACCCGCTCCGGCGCGAAGGCGGCCGGCTCCCACACGGCGGCACTCGCCGGCTCCGAGCAGGCCGTCGACGCGCTCTTCCACCAGGCCGGCGTGATCCGCGCGGAGACGCTCGAAGAGCTCGTCGACACCGCCGGGCCTGCTCGCCTCGCAGCCGCTGCCGCGCGGCAAGCGCGTCGCCGTGCTGACGAACGCCGGCGGGCTCGGGATCCTCTGTGCCGACGCATGCGAGGCCGTCGGTCTCGAGCTGCCGACGCTCTCGCAGTCCACCTGCGAGGCGCTGTCGCTGAAGCTGCCGCGCGAGGCGAGCCTCGCGAACCCGGTCGACATGCTCGGATCGGCGATCGGCGCGACCTACGAGTCGGTGCTGCCGCACATCCTGAGCGACCCGAACGTGGACGCCGTGATCGTGCTGTTCGTGCCGCCTGTCGTGGCGGCGGCGGAGGACGTGGCGGAGGCCGTCGTCGGCGCCGTCGAGAGCTCGGGTGTCGCCGACAAGCCGGTCCTGGCGGCGTTCGTGTCGGCCGGCGGGACTCCACTCGCCCTGCTGAGAGAGCCGCGGCGCGTCGCCGCGTTCGCCTATCCCGAGTCGGCTGCAAGAGCCCTCGGCCGGGCCGCTGAGCGCGCCGCCTGGCTTCGCCGCCCGGCGGGCGTCGTCCCGGAGCTCGACGGACATCGACGAGCACACCGCCGCGGACGTGATCCGGGGCGCGCTCCGGGGCTCGAGCGACGTCTGGCTCGACCCGGCGCAGGTGCGCGCGCTGCTCGAGGCCTACGGCATCCCGTTCGTCGTCGAACGCGTCGCCGAGACCGTCGACGAGGCGGTCGCTGCCGCGGCCGAGCTCGGCTACCCGGTCGCCGTCAAGACGGCTGAGGCGGGTGCGCACAAATCCGACAAGAAGCTGCTCGCGCTCGACCTCGCAGACGAGGAATCGGTCCGGGTCGAGGTGGCGCGAATCGGGACGCCGGTCGTCGTCCAGCAGATGATCCAGGGCGGCGTCGAGCTACTGGCCGGCGTCGTGCAGGATCCGATGTTCGGCCCCCTCGTCGCCTGCGGCCCCGGAGGTGTCCTCGCCGAGCTGATCGGCGACGCGCAGTTCCGGCTCGCGCCGCTGACCGACGTCGACGCGCTCGAGCTCGTGACGACGGGCAAAGCCGGGCGGCTCGTCGCGGGCTACCGCGACCTGCCCGCGGCCGATGCCGACGCGCTGGCCGACGTGCTGCAGAGGCTCTCACGGCTCGCCGACTCCCATCCGGAGATCGCCGAGCTCGACCTGAACCCCGTGATCGGCCTCGCTGCCGGCTGCGTGGCGGTCGACGCGCGCATCCGCCTCCGCCCGCCCGGGCAGGCGGCCCGCGCGAAGACCTGGTAGGCGGACGGTGAGCGAGCGGACGCTCGCCCTCGCCGCGCTGGCCGCTGTGACCGCGGGCGGGGTACTCCGCCTCGTCGGCCTCGAGACCGCCGGAAACGTGCTCTGGGCCGTCACGGTCGGGGTCATGCTCGTCCCGCTCGCCTGGTCGGTCCTGCGCTCGCTGCTCCGCCACGACGTGGGCGTCGACGCGGTCGCGCTGGTGGCGATCGTCGGTGCCCTGGCGCTGGGCCAGTTCGCGGTCGGCGCAGTGATCGTGCTCATGCTCGCCGGCGGGAACGCGCTCGAGGCGCATGCCGGCAAGCGGGCGAGCCGCGAGCTGACGAAGCTCGTCGAGCGGGCGCCGCGGATCGCGCACCGTCTCCGTGACGGCCGGGTCGAGGAGGTGCCCGTCGAGTCGCTGGCGGTGGGCGACGCCGTCGTCGTGCGGGCCGGCGACGTCGTTCCGGCCGACGGCGTCCTCGTCGGAAAGGCGGCCGTGCTCGACGAGTCGGCGCTCACGGGCGAGCCCCTCCCGGCGACGCATGTGCGCGGCGAGACGATCCGGAGCGGGACGGCGAACGCCGGTGACGCGTTCGAGCTCCGCGTGGCTCGCCCCGCGGCAGAGAGCGCCTACGCGGCGATCGTCCGTCTCGTGTCCGACGCCGGAAAGCAACGCGCGCCGTTCGTGCGCATGGCCGACCGGTACGCGATCGTCTTTCTGCCCGTCGCGACGGTCGTGGCCGGAATCGCCTGGGCGGTCTCGGGCGATCCGATGCGTGCGCTGGCCGTCTTCGTCGTCGCGACGCCGTGCCCGCTGATTCTCGCGGCGCCGATCGCCTTCATCTCAGGCGTGTCCCGCGCGGCGCGGCTCGGCGTGATCGTCAAGGGCGGCGCGGTGATCGAGCGGCTCGGGCGCGTGCGCACGGTGCTCCTGGACAAGACCGGCACGCTGACGCTCGGCACCGCCGAGATCGAGCAGGTGGTGGCGCTCGACGGCGTCGGCCGGGACGAGGTGCTGCGCCTCGCCGCCTCCCTCGACCAGCTCTCGGGTCACGCGACGGCCGAGGCGCTCGTGCACGGCGCCGAGCGCGAGGGGCTCGAGCTCAGCCTTCCCGACCACGTCGAGGAGCAGCCCGGGCAGGGGATCGAGGGCCGTGTCGACGGCCGCCGCGTGGCGGTCGGAAGCGCGCGCTGGCTCCAGGCATGCGGCTACGGCGCGGCCACGTCCTCGGGGAGCGGCGACGACGGGCGGGCGCGAGTGCTGGTCGGCGTGGACGGAAGCGTCGTCGGCGCCATCGTCGTCGCCGACCGTCCGCGAGAGGACGCCCACGGCGTCGCCGAGGAGCTCCGCAGTGCCGGGATCGTGCACGTGGCGATGGTGACCGGAGATCGCACGGCCGTCGCGGAGGAGATCGGCTCGCGGCTCGGGATCGAGCGCGTATATCCCGAGCAGTCGCCCGAGGAGAAGCTCGAGGTCGTCCGGGCCATGCAGGCGAGCCCGGAGCTGGCTCCGGTGATGATGGTGGGCGACGGGATCAACGACGCCCCGGCGCTCGCGCTCGCCGACGTCGGGATCGCAATGGGTCTGACGGGCGCGACGATCGCCTCGGAGACGGCCGATGCGGTCATCGTCGTCGACAGGGTCAGCCGGGTCGCCGACGCGGTGCGCATCGGCAGGCGGTCGCTGGGCATCGCACGGCAGAGCGTCCTGATCGGGATGGGGCTCAGCATCGTCGCCATGGGCTTCGCCGCGGCGGGCGCCATCGCGCCGATCGGCGGCGCCGTTCTCCAGGAGGCGATCGACGTTGCCGTGATCCTGAACGCGCTGCGCGCGCTCAGGCCGTAGCGAGCGGCTCGTCAGTCCTCGTGCTTGTGCGGCACGACCACGACCGGACACGTGGCGTGATCGGATACGTGCTGGCTGACCGACCCGAGCACGAACCGGGCGAGGCCGCCGAGCCCGCGCGAGCCGACGACGAGGACCTCGGCGCCCTCGCTCTCCTCGATCAGCACGTCCGCGGGCTGGCCTTCGCAGAGCTTCGTCTCGAAGTCGATGCCGGCGGGCACGGCCGCCTCGGCCTGTTGCGCGATGTCCTTGGCCGCCTCCTGCATGTCCGAGGTGATCTCGGTCGGAGGCGGCAGGCCGTCGGTGTAGACGGCGAGGGGGATGTGCCACGCGACGACGATCCGGAGCTTCGCGCTCCGCGTCTTCGCCTCCTCGGCGGCGACGCGGAGCGCGGCCATGCTGCCCTCGGAGCCGTCCACACCGACGACGACGAATCCCATCAGGCGCGGCTCCCCGCCGTCACCGGGGCGAGCACGCGCTCGGCGAGCTCGACGAGACGGGTCGAGTAGCCCCACTCGTTGTCGTACCACGCGACCACCTTGACCTGGGTCTCGTCGACGACGCTCGTCAGGCCGGCGTCGAAGACGGCCGAATACGGCGAGCCGATCACGTCGGAGGAAACGAGCGGCTCCTCGCTGTAGGACAGGATCCCCTCGAGCTCGGCGCGGTCGGCACGATCCTCGAACGCTTCATTGATCTCCTCGACCGAGGTCGGCCGGGCGGTCTCGACGGCGAGGTCGACGAGCGACCCGGTCGGGACCGGCACGCGGACGGAGTAGCCCTTGAGCTTGCCCTCGAGCTCCGGGATCACGAGGCCGATCGCCTTCGCGGCCCCGGTCGTGGTCGGGATCATGTTCAGGGGCGCGGCGCGAGCCCGCCGCAGGTCCTTGTGCGGGAGGTCGACGAGTCGCTGGTCAGCCGTGTATGCGTGCACCGTGGTCATCAGTCCGTGGCGGATACCGACCGTATCGTGCAGCACCTTGGCCACGGGCGCCAGGCAGTTCGTCGTGCAGGAGGCGTTCGAGATCACGTCGTCGTGCTCGGGATCGTAGGAATCGAAGTTGACGCCGAGCACGAACGTCGGCACCGCGTCCTTTGCGGGGGCCGAGAGGATCACCTTGCGGGCACCCGCCTGGAGGTGGGCGGCCGCGGCGGCGCGTGTGCGGAACACGCCGGTGCACTCGATCACGACGTCGACGTCCAGATCGCGCCACGGCAGCAACGCGGGATCGCGCTCGGCGAAGACCGCCACCTCGTGGCCGTCGACGACGAGACCGTGCTCGGTCGACTCGACCGGACGGTCGAAGCGGCCGTAGACGCTGTCGTGCTTGAGCAGGTGGGCGAGCGTGGCCGGATCGACGACGTCGTTGATCGCCACCCACTCGACGGCGGCCTCCCGCTCGAAGGCGGACCGCAGCGCTGCGCGGCCGACACGGCCGAAGCCGTTGATTGCGACTCGGATTGGCATGGGGAGCTCCTTGTTCGAAGGTTCGCCGTCAGCCTAGGCAGCGGCCGCCGGCGCGGCATCGGCGGATCCCGCCACCGGCCCCTGCGGGAAACCCGCAACACGCCGACGCAATTCACTTGCGGCATTCCGGAGACATGGCTGCAACGGAGTGGCGACATCGGTCCGTGGATTCCTTGCCAAATCGTCGCTCGTCGTCTATCCTCGTTCGCCGGAGGAACCAACCCATCGTGATGACCACCACCTACATCGAGTCGTTCCATGCCAAAGCGGCGCCGGTTGCATGGCCGACGACGTGCCCCGACAGCTTCGGCGGCATGCGCCGACTCGACACCGTCCCTGCTCTCGTTGGGAGACGTGCGCGCTAGATCTATAGCCGCATAGCGAGCCAATCGAGGGCGACCAAGAGGTCGCCCTTTTTGTTGTCCGGAAGCACCCGATTCGACGTTTGAGCAGAGGTGATGTCTATGACCGGCCCGAAACAGCTTCGACCCATGATCACCGTCTGAACCAGCGCTTCGCGCTGAAAAATCGATGCTGGAAATCGCGTCTGCTTTGCCGTGCGCATTTTCAGAGAGGAGAAGACATGTACGACGTACATCGTCTCCGCCCGCTCAGGCTCGTCCCGCCCGCCGTACCGGATCGCTCGGCCAAGGTGGTGGCGCTGCGGAGCAGGTCGAAGGCACTCGAGGAGGATCGGGTCCCCAAGTGGGATCCGGAGCGGTCGGCCCCCGAGCAGGGGCCGTGGGGTGAGGCCGCGTGACGACGCGCCCCCGCCGAGCTGTCCAGGCGGGGGCGTTGCTGCGTCCACGGACGTGAAGCGCGAGAATGGTCCGGAGGTTTCGATGAAGATCACGACGTTCGGTGCGGTCGACGAGCGCAGCCTGAAACAGCTCGAGCGGTGCATGGAGGCGGGCGACGCCGAGTTCGGCGTGCTCTGCGCCGATCATCACCCGGGGTATTCGCAGCCGATCGGCGGCGGCATCGCCTACGAGGGCCACGTCTCGCCGTCGGGCGTCGGCTACGACATCGGCTGCGGGAACAAGGCCGTCAGGACCGAGTTGGGGCGGGCCGACCTCGACGCGCTCGGCGGCGTGCGGCGCGTCATGCGGGAGATCACCCGCCGGATCTCGTTCGGCATGGGCGTCCCGGCCGCGGAGCGCACGGACCATCCGGTGCTGGAGAAGATCCGCGTCGCCGACTTCGCTCCGCAGCGCGGCCTCGCCGACCTGGCCGCGGCCCAGCTCGGCACCGTCGGTGCCGGCAACCACTACGTCGATCTGATGGAGGACGAGGCGGGGCTGATCTGGGTCGGCGTCCACTTCGGCTCGCGCGGGTTCGGGCACAAGACGGCGTCGGGGTTCCTGGCGCTGGCGCAGGGCCTCGCGTTCGGTGCGAAGGCGCGCGAGGGAGAGATGGACTCGCTGCCCGTGCTCTTCGAGATCGACTCGGAGCTCGGCCGGTCGTACATCGCGGCGATGGAGCTCGCAGGCGAGTACGCCTACGCGGGGCGCGACACGGTCGTCGCGAAGGTGCTCGAGATCCTCGGTACGGGAGCGACGCACGAGGTGCACAACCATCACAACTTCGCCTGGCACGAGGAGCACTTCGGCCGTGACTACTGGGTGATCCGGAAGGGCTGCACGCCGGCCCGCCCGGGACAGGAGGGCTTCGTCGGCGGCTCGATGGGAGACGAGTCGGTCATCCTCGAGGGCGTCGCCGGGACCGAGGCCGAGGAGTCGCTGTTCTCGACCGTTCACGGCGCCGGTCGTGTGATGAGCCGGTCGCAGGCCGCCGGTCGCGTTCGCCGCGTGAAGCGCTTCGCGTGCGGTCATCGTGACTGTCCTTACCTCGCCTCCGAGCCCGGCACGTGCCCCGAGCACGGCTCGAAGCTCCGCCGGGCGTCCGTGTACGAGCAGGTGAAGCCGGGCCTCGTCGACTGGCCGGCCGTCCAGGAGCGCCTGCGCGAGCAGGGCATCGTGCTCGTCGGCGGCGGCGCGGACGAGGCGCCCGAGGCGTACAAGCGCCTGCCCGACGTGCTCGCCGCGCATGCGGGCTCGATCCGCGTCAAGCACACGCTCCGCCCGCTCGGCGTCGCGATGGCCGGCCGCGACGTGGTCGATCCGTACAAGGACTGAGGACGAGAGCTCGGTGCTGCGGAAAAACCGCAGCCACGAGCGGGCTCGTTTCGGATGCGCGTGGCCGCGCCACAGCCGACAGTTGCCGCAGAAGAGCTTTGCGAGCCGAAGGAGGCTGACCATGCGAGTCCAGGACGTGATGACGAAAGAGGTGAGGACGGTCGAGGCGGACACCTCGCTGAAGGACGTGGCGCGTTTGCTGATGGAGCTCGGCATCTCGGGGCTGCCGGTCGTCGAGGACGGCAAGGTCGTCGGCGTCGTCTCCGAGGCGGACATCCTCGTCAAGGAGCGCGCGATCAACCCGGCCCGCCACGGGCTCGTCGGCATGTTCCACACGGAGGGCGTGGACGTCGGCGAGAAGCTCCGGGCACTCACCGCCGGCGAGGCGATGACGTCGCCCGCGATCACGATCACGCCCGCGCGCCCCGTTTCCGAGGCGGCCGGCCGGATGATCGACGGGCGCATCAACCGCCTGCCGGTCGTGACCGACGACGGCGTGCTCATCGGCATCGTCACCCGGGCCGATCTCGTGCGTGCCTTCGTACGCCCCGACGACGAGATCGCAACCGAGATCCGCGAAGACGTCGTCCTGCGGACGCTGTGGATCGCACCCGAGCAGGTCACCGTCGTCGTCAAGGGCGGTGCCGTCGAGTTGACGGGGCACGTCGGCACGAAGGCGGACGCCGAGCTGGTCGCGTCGCTGGCGAGGCGTGTCCCCGGCGTCGTGTCGGTCGCGTCGAACGTGACCTGGGACTCCGACGACGACGACCGCGAGAGCCGCAAGTCGATGCAGAAGGCGGCCCGCTAGACCGCCCGGCACCGGAAGATCGCGCGCCGCCTGGCGATACGGGCGCTCGGCGCCTAGGGTCCTCGTGTCCGCACGAACGAGGAGGAGCGCATGTACGCGACCGTCCGCAGATACACCGATCCGGAGCTCGGCGAGAGGCTCAGGGAACGGGCCGACGACGTGCTCGGCATCGTGTCCGGCATCCCGGGCTTCCGTGCCTACTACCTGATCGAGGCCGAGGGCGAGACCGTCTCGGTGACGGTCTACGACGACGATTCGAGCGCGACGGCGTCGAACGAGGCAGCCGCGTCGTGGCTCGCGGAGAACATGCCGGGAGTCGCCGCCTCGCAGGTCTCCGGCGGCGAGGTCGTCGTCTCGCGCTAGGTGCCGGATCCTGCAGCGACGCGAGGGGGAGGCCAGGAGCCTCCCCCTCGGTTGGAGGGGCATCGACGTGCCTAGGCGGGCCGGACGGCTTCGACCCAGTCCAGGGTCTTGCCGCAGAGGCTGCGCGCCTTCGAAGGCGAGACGTACGTGACAGGCAGGTCGGGGCCGGCGCGGCCGATCACGAGCGGCCCGAGCCCGAAGAAGCCCGGGCTCGCGCTGCCGGGATGGACGTCCGGGCCCGTGTAGCGGAGCGTCACCCGGTGCTCGCCCTTCGTCAGCCGCACGGTCGCGAGCGGCTCGTACTCGCTCGGCCAGTTCTGGACCTGCCGCTGGGAGGCGACCCGGTGTCCGTCGACCGACACCTCGAGCAGGCTCCGCCACGACCCGTCGATCCCGATCTCGTAGAGCCCGTCTGCCGGCGCGTCGTACGGAAGCGCGTACGTCGCAGTTCCGTCTGGATACGCGAGTCCGGCCGTCTCCCCGAACCGCCCCTCGATGCCGGGCGCCGAGCCGCTGAGATCGACGGCGGTGTTCGTGGGCCGGACGACCGCGGCGAGCCGCCCGCTCGGCCCCGCCTCCTTCGCGAGCCGCAGGACGTCGGTGCAGCGCGGGACGGCAGCCGCATGGAACCTGTCGCCGAGGGACAGGTGCTCGACGATCGCCGGCGCGCCCGAGACGGGCCGTTGCCAGACCTGGTAGTGACGCGTCTCGGCCAGGGGGCTGTAGGTCGACGGCGGCCGGCTCGCGGCCGGTGAGCTGCGCAGGACGATCGTCCGGTAGACGAGCACGTCCGCGAGTGCGATCTCGTCGAGGTCGGCGGACGCCCCGGTCTGCAGCTCGTTGCCCGTCCGCAGGAAGATGGGGCGGACGCGCAGCTCGGACGTCGACTCGGCGTCGAGCTTGCGCAGGAAGTGCCGGGCACCGTAGGGGTCGTAGTCCGTCTCGAGCGTCGGGCCCTGGCCCGCGAATCTCTGGCCGATCGCCTCCAGCTCGGAGAGCCGGGCGCTGGGCGCGAAGAAGGCGTCGTGGTAGGCGAGCGCGTCCGACCAGGCAACCCCGAAGACGATCGCGCCGGCGGCGAGCACCGCCTCGACCCGCCGCCCGTGCTCGTAGACCCACCCGGTCGCGACGAGCGCGAGGCTGAGGCAGAGCGGGGAGGCGACCGCGATCGCCTTGCCGCCGATCCAGGGTGAGCCGTTCAGCCAGAAGATCGAGCTGCCGACGAGCGCGCTGGCCGCGTAGGTGAGCAGGCCGACGCCCCGCCGCCGCCAGGCGACCACGACCGCGAGAACGGCGCCGATCACGACGAGAGCGATCAGGACGCCGGTGATGTCGCTCCGGTTCGCCGCGGTCCGGAAGTCGCCGGTGGGCCAGATGCCGAAGATCTGCCACCAGGCGAGCCGGTGGATGAGGTTGCCGTACTCGTCGCCGCTCGTAAAGGCACCCGTGTGGTGGAGCCACATCGTCGCCGCCGAGAGAGTCGGGATCGCGAGCGCGACCGTGGCGACGACCAGGGCGACGGCCGCCTCGACGCTCCTCCGCCGGTCGGGCAGACGCCAGAGGACGACGGCCGCGATCACCGCCGGCACGGCGAGCCAGGCCGCACCTGCTGCGCTCTGCACGCCCACCGTCGCTGCTGCGGCCACGGCGAGTGGCAGCGCGGCGCGACGGCCGGGAGCGCGCAGGAAAGCCGGCAGGAGCGCCGCGACGAGGACGAGCAGCGCTGCTTCGGCCAGCTCCTTGATCCCGCCCCAGAGCGCGTACCCGTAGAGCAGCGCGGCGCTGGCCGCGGTTGCCGCCGCGAGGGCACGAAGCCCCCGGGCGCGGACGAGCGGGGCGGACAGCGCGTACAGCCCGACCGCGACCATCGCCGCGAGGAAGCAGAGGTACGGCTGCCAGAGCCAGGCGGTGTCGGTGCCGAGGAGCGTGTGCCCGACACCGATCGGCATCAGTGACCCCATCGGATAGCCCGTCGACAGGCTCGTGGCCAGCGTCTTCTCGTACGTCGAGGGCGGCAGGCCGGCGACGTTGTAGCCGTGCCCGAGGTAGCGGTCGAGCATCGCGAGGTAGGTGGCGGTGTCGTCGAGCTTGATATAGCCGGCGAACGTCTCACGCCAGAGCAAAAGCACCGGCGCGCCGAAGGCGAGGTACGTTCCCGCACCGGCGCCCGCCGCCCACCAGTCGGGCCGCAGCCGGCGGAACGGCCAGGCGAGTCCGTACCCGATTGCCGCCAGCGCGACCACGAGCGGCGTCACGAGCACGGCTGTCGACCCGAAGACCGGCGGGAACAGTGCGGCGACGATCATGAGTGCCAGTCCGGCCGGAAGCAGGAGGCCGTTCGGTAGCGCGCCTTCGCCGGCGGCGCGCTGAAGCAGGAGCCCGCAGCCGAGCGCGAGCGCCGCCAGGACGAGCGGGAACAGGAGCCAGGCGATCAGCATGCGGGGGCGGTCAGCCGACCGGCACGATCTTGCCCGACGAGACGAGCTGCTTCGCGAGTCCCGGCGACGGGTCGTAGACCTCGATCTGGACGTTCGTTCCGGGGTAGGCGACGTAGACGCTCGTCGGCGCGCTCTTGCTGTAGAAGGCGATCCCGCCGCCCGTGACCGGCACCTGGACCGCGCCGGCCCCGCTCGCCAGGCGCTGGGTGACCGAGAACGCGTCCGAGACGCCGTACGAGCCGATCGTCAGCGCAGGGATGCTTGCGCCCGCGGTCATCCCCCTGGGCAGGTAGCGGACGTAGGTCTTGTCACCCACGTCCTGCCGCAACTCGTAGCCGACGCCTCCCCTGTAACCGACCCAGTAGATCGGATGGCCGATCGAGGCCGCGACCGTCTTCAGCTTGACCGCCGTGACGAGCGCCGGCGCGCCGACCGTCGACACCGGCACGATCTTCCCCGACCCGACGAGCTGCTTCGCCTCGGCAGCCGAGGGGTCGTACACCTCGACCTGGTAGTCGGTTCCGGGGAAGGCGAGGTAGACGCTCGTCGGGGCGCTCGTGTTGTAGAAGGCGACTGCGCCCCGGGCCGGAATGCGCACGGATCCCTTCTGCTCGGCGCTTCGCTGGGTGACGGCGAACGCGTCGGCCACCGGATACGTGCCGACGGTCAGGAACGCCTGCGAGGTTCCGATGCTGGCGCCGGGAGCCAGGTAGCGGACGTAGACGTTCCCGTTCGGGCTCTGCGCCAGCTCGTATTTCTTGCCCGATTGCTCGCCGGCCCAGTAGATCGGGCGATGGAGCGCGTTCGCGAGCGTCTGGAGGCCGCTCGCGGTGATCGGGACGACCCTCTTGCCCGTCGGCCCGGCGGCCGTCGTGCCCGACGGCGGAGACGACGAGTGTCCGTCGTCACGCGTGCCGAGCCAGACACCGAGCCCGGCGGCGATCCCGATCGCGATCACGGCGCCGAGACGGATATGCGGGAGGCGACGCGACTCGGCCACGGCGGGACCTTAACGCGCTCTGCCGATGGTGCCGCCGAAGCTCGAGGCGCTAACGCTTCGGCTTGTGGTGGTTGCCGGAGCCGCCGTCGCCGGATCCGTTGTTCGACCCGGTGTTCGTCGCGTTTCCGCTCGTGCCCGCGCTCGAGCTCTTGCTGATCGAGTCGGATGTGCTCTTCGACGGTGTGGACGCGGTGGACGACGACCCGCCCGCGCCGAGCTCTACACCCGTACCGCCGGTGGCCGGCGCCGGCAGCGACGAGGCCGGCGGCTGCGAACCCGGCATCACGTCGGCCGGATCCGTCGGGTGGCGGCCGCCGCTCTTGCGCCGGGGGGCGTGCCTCGCAGCCGGCTTGGGCTTCGACTTCGCCGAAGGGCGCACGGCCGGGGACGAGGAGTGCGGCGGCACTGCGACCGGCTGCTTCACGACCGGCGTCGTCGCCGCGGGGGGAGAACCCTGCCGCGGAGAGCTCACGATCGGAGCCGCTGTCGGGTGGCCGTTCGTGGCGGCGTTGGAGGTCGCGGGCGATGCCTGTGCGGCGGCTTGTGCCTTCACGTGGGTCGACCGGGCCGCATGTGCCTTCGACGAGAGGGCGTGAGGGGTGCGGCCATGCACGCGGGCACGGCCATGCGTGATCGAGCCCATGACGCCGGCGTGCGAGCGGAAGGCGTTCACGGCCGAATTTGCCGCTCGCGCCGGTGTCGCCGTCGCGCCGGTCGACGCTGCGGCGAGGGCCGGAGCGCGCGCGGTATGGCTGTCGACGTGGTCGGCGGCCGGTGCGTGCACGACGGCGGCCGGAATCGCCACCGTCGCGATCGCGGCCGTCGAGGTGACCGCGGCTGCGACGTGGGCGGCAGCCGGAGCCTGCGAAAGAGCGGAGGCGAGACGCGACAGCAGCTCGCTCGGCCAGAAGAGGAGCCCCGCGAGCTTGCCGCGACTCGAGCGAACCGCCCGAGCGAGCGTCGAGCAGGGTGAGCAGTGCCGCAGGTGCGTCCGCAACGAGTGCCGCTCGGCGGTGGTGATCGACCCGGCCAGCTGCTGCTCGACGAGCGCCTTCGTCTCGGCGCAGTCGAACGGCTGCTCGCCCGCATCGATCTCCTCACGGAAGCTGACGCGTGCACGCGAGAGCAGCGTCTCGGCCCCGGCGGGGGAGAGCGTCAGCAACTCGCAGATCTCGGTGTGCGGAGCGCCGCGGAAGTCGCGCAGGATCAGCGCGGTCCGCTGGTTGGGGAGCATCCGCGCCAGCGCGCCGACGATCTCGTCGACGCTCGGCGTGTCGTCGCCCTGAGGCTCGGGGAGTCGCTCGGGGTCGAGCTCGACCTCGTCGGGCCGGGCACCGGCTGCGCGATGACGGCTGAAGCAGACGTTCCGCGTGATCGCGAGCAGCCAGGCCCGCGGGTCCGCCGGCTGGACGCCCTGCCGGAGCGCCCGCAGCACGTTCACGAACACGGTCTGCGACGCGTCCTCGGCGTCGGCCGCGTTCCGGAGCAGGTACGACGCCAGGCGTTGCACCTCGCTCCTGTACGTGCTGTACAGGGCCTCGAAATTCCCTTCGTCCCCTGCGTGCCCTTGTGATTCGACGAACGAAGCCACCCGTTACCTCCTCCACCCCCGTTTCCCTGGCGATGCCCTCGGCTGCCGGCGGGGAAGCCTCGATCCCTCGATCGAGGGATCGTTCGGGAGCTAGACACTCGGCGGCGGCGAATCCGCGGGTGGGGGCGCGGCCGGCTCCCCGGAGGCGGCGGGCTCCGGCTCGCTTCCGATCGCGTCGAGGGCGGCCTTCGCTGCTCGCGCACGATCGAGCGCGGCTTGCAGCTCCGCGTGGGAGAGCTCTCCGCGGTCGGCCAGCTCGAGAGCCTTCTCGCCGAGGTCGGCGTACGCCTGCTGGAGGTCGCGCTTGGCCTGCAGCCGCTCGATCTCCGCCTGTGCGCGCGTCGCCGCCTGCTCGGCACCCGACTTCACACCCGCCTTCACCTTGTCCAGGAAGCCCATGTTCGTTCCTTCCGGTCGCTTGAACTGCGTCTAATGTTGGCGCATGTCGCTGCCTCGCGGATTCGCCTTGGTGCTGGCCGGCGGCGAGGGGAAGCGGCTCCAACCGCTGACGAAGGACCGGGCGAAGCCGGCGGTGCCGTTCGGCGGCAACTTCCGGCTCGTCGACTTCGCGCTCTCGAACCTCGTCAACGCGGGCCATCTTCGCATCGCCGTGCTCACGCAGTACAAGAGCCACAGCCTCGACAAGCACATCGCGACCACCTGGCGGCTGTCGCCGCTTCTCGGCAACTACGTCACACCCGTGCCGGCGCAGATGCGCCGCGGCCCGCGCTGGTTCGCCGGCTCGGCCGACGCGATCTACCAGAACATGAACCTGATCTCCGACGAGCGGCCGGACTACATCTGCGTCTTCGGCGCCGACCACATCTACCGGATGGACCCGCGACAGATGATCGAGCAGCACCTCGAATCGGGCGCGGGCGTGACCGTCGGTGGGATCCGGGTGCCGATCGAGCAGGCAGGCGAGTTCGGCGTGATCGAGCCCGTCGCCGGCGGCAACGCGATCGCTGCCTTCCGCGAGAAGCCGTCCGACCCGGTCGGCCTGTCGGACGCGCCCGACCAGGTGCTCGCGTCCATGGGCAACTACGTCTTCACGACGGCCGCGCTGATCGAGGCGGTGAGCCTGGACGCCGAGGTCGAGACGTCCCGGCACGATCTCGGCGGCGACATCATCCCGGCGCTCGTCGCGCGCGGCGAGGCCGCCGTCTGGGACTTCGCCGACAGCCGCGTGCCTGGCGTGAGCGAGCGCGAGCGCGGCTACTGGCGCGACGTCGGGACGCTCGACGCCTACTTCGAGGCGCACATGGACCTGATCTCGGTCCTGCCGGTCTTCGATCTCTACAACGAGTTGTGGCCGATCCTGACGCTGGCCCGACCCGCTCCCGCCCGCGAAGTTCGTGCTCGAGGAGCCGGGGCGGACCGGCATGGCGCTCAACTCGATGGTCTGCGCGGGCGTCGTCGTCTCGGGCGCGGTCGTGCGCCGGTCGATCCTGTCGCCGCGCGTGCACGTCCACTCGCGCGCGCTCGTCGAGGACTCGGTGCTGATGCACGACGTCGACGTCGGGCGCGGCGCGATCGTCCGCAAGGCGATCCTGGACAAGAACGTGGAGGTCGCCGAGGGAGCCCGGATCGGCGTCGACCTCGAAGCCGACCGCAAGCGCTTCGTCGTCTCCGAGGGCGGCGTCGTCGTCGTCGGCAAGGGAACGCGGGTTGCCGCCTGACGACCGCCTCGACGTCGCACTCCTGACCCGCGAGTACCCGCCCGAGGTGTACGGAGGTGCAGGCGTGCACGTCGAGTACCTCGCCCGCGAGCTCGCGCGGCTCGTCGACGTGACCGTCCACTGCTGGGGAGCCGAGCGGCCGCCGTCCGGGCCTGGCGAGCCGAGAGTCGTCGCCCACCGCGCCTGGGACGCGCTCGCGGGCGACTCGCAGCACCTGGCAGCGCTGCAGGCGATGTCGGTCGACCTGGCGATGGCGGCGGGCGTCGAGGGATCCGCGCTCGTTCACTCCCACACCTGGTACGCGCAGTTCGGCGGGCACCTCGCCAAGCTGATGTACGGGATCCCGGCCGTCTGCACGGTCCACTCGCTCGAGCCGATGCGGCCGTGGAAGAAGGAGCAGCTCGGCGGCGGCTACGCGGTCTCGTCGTTCTGCGAGCGGACCGCGCTCGAGGCCGCCGACGCCATCGTCGCCGTCTCGTCGCGAGATGCGGCGGGACGTGCTCTCGTGCTATCCGGCGGTCGACCCCGGGCGCGTTCGCGTGATCTACAACGGGATCGACACGGAGGAGTACCGGCCCGATCCGTGCGACCGATGTCCTCGAGCGCTACGGCGTCGATCCGTCGCGGCCCTCCGTCGTGTTCGTCGGTCGGATCACGCGGCAGAAGGGCGTCACGTACCTCTGCGACGCGGCGCTGCAGATCGACCCGGCCGCCCAGCTCGTGCTCTGCGCGGGAGCGCCGGACACGCCGGAGATCGGTGCCGAGATCGCCGCCAAGGTCGATCGCGTCCGGGCTGAGCGCGGCAACGTGGTCTGGCTCGAGCAGATGCTGTCGAGGTCGGACGTGATCCAGTTCCTCTCGCACGCCACCGTCTTCGTCTGCCCGTCGATCTACGAGCCGCTCGGCATCGTCAACCTGGAGGCGATGGCCTGCGAGACCGCCGTCGTCGCCACGCGCACCGGCGGCATCCCCGAGGTCGTCGACGACGGCGTCACCGGGCTGCTCGTCCCGTTCGAGCCGCGCGACGACGGGTCGCGCGCGCCGGTCGATCCGGCGCGGTTCGCCGCGGACATCGCCGAGCGCGTCAACGAGCTCGTTGTCGACCCGGCCCGGGCGGAGGAGATGGGCCGGGCCGGCCGGCGGCGGGCGCTCGAGCACTTCTCCTGGCCCGCGATCGCGGGGCAGACGGTCGAGCTGTACCGCTCGCTGGTCTAGCCGGTGGAACGAGGGTCGAGCCGGATCGTCCAGGGCTCGATCGCGGCGATCCGGAGATGTGTCTCGTACCAGGGGTCGCGTGCGAGGGTGGCGCGGACTGCGTCCTCCGACTCGGCTTCGACGACGAGGACGACGCGGTGCTCGTCCGCGAGCGGCCCGCCCAGGAAGACGAAGCCGGAGTCCACGAGCTCGTCCATGAACGCCGCGTGCGCGGGCCAGCCGGACTGCTCCTCGAGGAGTCTTGACGGATCCCACGAAGGCCCCGAGCGATGGAGGAGGACGTGGAACGTCGCCACGGCCGACTTCTATCAGCGACGTGACCCGTGGCGGCACGTCCCGCCGGGCCGCGTCGGAGGGACAGTCCCTGAACGCCCGGCGCGCAGAAGTGTCGCGGAGCTCGCAAAACGCCTGTAAACGCGCGGTGCGAGGCGTCAGGGAGTGCGAGCGAAGAACAGGGCGAACTCGCCCGGGAGTTCCACCGGGTCGTAGAAGCTCTCGTCCAGGCCGCAGAGATAGAAGCCCGCCGCGAGGTAGAACTGGACAGCCGGGTAGTTCACGTTCTGGGTCTCGACGAACAGACAGCGTGCGCCTTTCCTCCGCGCCTGCTCTGCGAGCGCATCGAGGAGCGCCCGGCCGACGCCTCGCCCGCGATGCGGCGGCGAGACGTAGAGATGGCTGATCGCGGCGCGGCCGTTCCAGGTAGGCGGTTCGATCTGCGCGAAGCCGACGATCGCGCCGTCGACCTCGGCGACGAAGGCGCCGTCGCCCGGATCGGTCTCGGGTACGGCATACGACTTCGTCAGCGGAGCGCGTGTCAGGAGTGGGAGCGAGAACCCGAACCCGCCCCGTTCGCGGCCGAACCGGTAGACACGGTCGGTGGTGAACGACGTGTCGATCGCCCGGATCCCCGCCGCGTCCCGTGACCACCGGGCCGGTCGCACGTTCATGCCTGTGCCGTCCTCCCGGCCGCCCGCGTCTCCTCGCGCAGCCGCGCCGCCAGGCCGGCGGTGAGCTGGCCCGGCCGGAGGCGCCACGTCCAGTTGCGCGGGCTGATCGTCCCGGGCCAGTTCATCCGCGCCGAGTTATCGAGACCGAGCACGTCCTGGACGGGCAGGATCGAGATCGCCGCACGCGAGGCGAGCGCCACTCGGATCATGCTCCAGTGCGGCTCGGCCGGGTCGAGACCCGTCCGCGCGCGTCGCCGCGGCGACAGCGACTCCCACCAGCCGACCGCCGTCGCCATGTCGTGCGTGCCCGTGTAGACGACGAGGTTGCGACGATGGTTCTCGGGTCGGTGCGGGTTGCTTGGGCCGCCTCTGAGGGAGAACTGGAGCACGGCCATCCCGGGCAGCCCGAGCTGGTCGCGGAGCGCCTCGACGGCCGGCGTGATGCTCCCGAGGTCCTCGAGGATCAACGGCAGCGGCCCGAATTCGCGCTCGAGCGCGCGGAAGAGCGTCGCGCCCGGCCCGCGACGCCAGCGCCCCGACAGCGCGGTCGTCTGCCCCGCGGGAACCGACCAGTAGGAGACGAAGCCCCGGAAGTGGTCGACCCGAGAGAGGTCGAAGAGCTGCGACGTCCGCCGCACACGGTCGATCCACCAGCGGTAGCCCTCTCGCCGGAGCGCCGCCCAGTCGTAGAGCGGGTTCCCCCACAGCTGGCCGGTCGCGCTCAGGGCGTCCGGCGGTGCTCCCGCGACGGCGTCGCGCTGAAACAGCCCGGGGTGGGCGAGGTGGTCGGCGCTCGCCGGCGCGACGTAGATCGGCAGGTCGCCGATCAATCGCACGCCGCGGTCGGCCGCGTATGTCCGAAGTGCGGCCCACTCGCGGTCGAAGCGCACTTGCTCCTCGACCGCGCCCGGACCGGCGAAGCGCTCCCAGTCGCCGATCCAGGACGCCTCCCTCGCGCGGAAGGCCGCGACGTCCCGGACGCTCACCGCCGCTGCGGGCCGGGCGAGCAGACCGGGCCAGCCGGCGAACGCGGAAAAAGCTGCATACGGCGAGCCGGTCGCGTCGGGCGGGCCGAGCGGCAAGACCTGCCACCACGTCTGGCCTGCCGCCTGGAGCCAGTCGACGAAGGCGAACGCCTCCCGGCCGAGCCGCCCGCCCGGGAGCGAGGTCACGTGCAGCAGGATTCCGCTCGAGCGGGGAAGATTCATCGCCCCGGTCGCAACGAGAGCGTGCGTGGCTCGAGCCGGGTCGTGGTATCGAGACATCCGATGACCAGTCTCCCGAAGACGCGGACGAGAATCCAGGTGCAGCGCGTCTGGCCGATGCTCGACTGCGGGCGCTACCCGGTCAAGCGCTCGCTCGGCGACGTGGTCGAGGTCTGGGCGGACGTCTTCAGCGACGGGCACGACGTGCTCCGCGCGGTCGTCCGCTACCGGCCGCCCGGCGCGCGGCGGTGGCTCGAGGCGCCGATGCAGCCGATCGGAAACGACCGCTGGCACGGCTCGTTTCCCGTCGACGCGCTCGGCCGCTGGCAGTACACGATCACGGCCTGGGTCGACCGCTGGGCCTCCTGGCGGTGGGAGATCGACCGCAAGCTCGACGGAGGGCAGAAGGACCTGTCCAGCGAATTGCTGGAAGGAGCTGCGCTCGCGGGCGTCGACGCGCTCACGCTCGAGCAGGCGCTCGACCCGGAACTCGCGCCGACGCTCTCGAGGGACGGCGAGACGAGCGTCCTGCCGCTCGAGTTGATCGTCGACCGCGAGCGGGCTCGCTTCGGAAGCTGGTACGAGCTCTTTCCGCGGTCGTGGGGCGGCTTCAGCGGCGTCGAGGCGCAGCTGCCGCGGCTGGCCGAGCTCGGCTTCGACGTGATCTACCTGACGCCGATCCATCCGATCGGCCGCAGGCACCGCAAGGGCCGGAACAACAGCCTCGAGGCCGCGCCCGGGGATCCCGGCAGCCCGTGGGCGATCGGCGGCCCCGAGGGCGGGCACACCGCGGTCGATCCCGAGCTCGGCACCCTCGCCGACTTCGACCGGCTCGTCACCCAAGCCAACGAGCTCGGAGTCGAGATCGCGCTCGACTTCGCGATCCAGTGCTCGCCCGACCACCCGTGGCTCGAGGAGCATCCGGAGTGGTTCCACCGCCGCCCGGACGGGACGCTCAAGTACGCCGAGAACCCGCCCAAGCGTTACCAGGACATCTACAACGTCAACTTCGACTCGACCGACTGGGAAGGCCTCTGGCAGGCGCTCCGCGACGTCGTGCTCTTCTGGGTCGGCCACGGTGTCAGGGCCTTCCGTGTCGACAACCCGCACACGAAGCCGGTCGCGTTCTGGGAGTGGCTGATCCGCGAGGTGCAGACCGAGCACCCGGACGTCGTCTTCCTGTCCGAGGCGTTCACGCGGCCCGCCATGATGTCGACGCTGGCCAAGGTCGGCTTCAGCCAGTCCTACACGTACTTCACCTGGAAGAACACGAGGGCCGAGCTGGTCGACTTCATCACCAACCTGACCAGGAGCGACTGGCCCGAGTTCTACCGGCCGAACCTGTTCGCGAACACGCCCGACATCCTCCACGCGTACCTCCAGCGAGGAGGACGGCCCGCGTTCGAGGCGCGGCTGGTCCTCGCCGCGACCCTCTCGCCGGCGTACGGCATCTACTCGGGGTTCGAGAGCTGTGAGAACGTCCCGGTCCACGACGGGAGCGAGGAATACCTGAACTCCGAGAAGTACGAGGTGAGGGAGCGTTCGCTCGACGGCCCGCTCCTCCCGCTCGTCGCGCGTCTGAACGCGGTCAGACGGGAGAACCCGGCCCTGCAGCGGCTCGACGACGTCACGTTCGTCGAGACCGAGAATCCGGAGCTGCTCGCCTACGTCAAGCGCCACGGCCGGAACACGGTCTTCTGCATCGTCAACCTCGATCCGGTGCTGCCCCGCGAGGGCGTCGCGATCGTTCCGGCCGCGCTCGGACTGCCGCCGACCTTCCGCGTCCGCGACCTCCTCGACGACACGCTCTACACCTGGCACGTCGGCCGCAACTACGTGCGGCTCGAGCCGGGCACGCGGCAGGCGCACGTCCTGCGGGTGGAGACGGCGTGAGCAAGGTCACCCGCATCGGCCTCGAGCGCGAGCTGGAGCTGGTTCTCGACCGCGACCACCCGAACCCGCACCACGTGCTCGGCGCCCACCAGGTGGACGGCGGCGTCGCGGTCCGTGTCCACCGACCAGACGCGACCGGTGTGCGCGCGCTGCCCGAGGGTGGCGACCCCCTCGAGCTGGAGCGCGTCCATCCCGCCGGCATCTTCGCCGGCGTTGTCACGGATGCCGCGCTGCCGCTTCGCTACCGGCTCGAGGTCGCCTACGCGGACGGGAGAACCTTCGTGCTCGACGACCCGTACCGATTCCTGCCGACGCTCGGCGAGCTCGACCTCCACCTCGCCGGCGAGGGGCGGCACGAGGAGCTGTACGAGAAGCTCGGCGCGCACCTGCGGGACATGGAGGACACCGCCGGTGCCGCGTTCGCCGTCTGGGCGCCGGCCGCACGCTCGGTGAGCGTCGTCGGCGACTTCAACGGCTGGGACGGCCGCCTGCACCCGATGCGCTCACTCGGGAACGTCGGGATCTGGGAGCTGTTCGTGCCCGGCCTCGAGCCCGGCACCAACTACAAGTTCGAGATCCGCGCGCAGAACGGCGGGCTCCTGCTCAAGGTCGACCCGTACGCGTTTGCGACCGAGGTGCCGCCGAAGACGGCCTCGGTCGTCTTCCGTCCCGACCACGAGTGGAGTGACGGGGACTGGCTCGAGCGCCGCTCGGCCGCCGATCTGTGGCGGAGCCCGGTGTCGATCTACGAGGCGCATCTCGGCTCCTGGCGGCTGAATCCCTTGGAGGGCAACCGCAGCCTGACGTACGTCGAGCTCGCGGACGAGCTCGCCGACTACGTCCTCGACCTCGGCTTCACGCACGTCGAGCTGATGCCCGTGATGGAGCACCCGTTCGGCGGCTCGTGGGGCTACCAGGTCACCGGCTACTACGCGCCGACGTCGCGCTTCGGCTCGCCCGACGACTTCCGCGTCTTCGTGGACACCCTGCACGGGCGCGGCCTCGGCGTCGTGCTCGACTGGGTGCCGGCGCACTTCCCGCGCGACGAGTGGGCGCTCGCGCGCTTCGACGGGACAGCGCTGTACGAGCACCAGGACCCGCGCCGCGGCGCCCATCCGGACTGGGGGACACTGGTCTTCAACTACGGGCGCAACGAGGTGAGGAACTTCCTGCTCGCGAACGCACTGTTCTGGCTGCGCGAGTACCACGCGGACGGTCTCCGCGTCGACGCCGTCGCCTCGATGCTCTACCTCGACTACTCGCGCAAGGCGGGGGAGTGGGTCCCGAACGCCTACGGCGGCCGCGAGGACCTGGACGCGATCAAGTTCCTGCAGGAGCTGAACGCGGTTTCGCACGGCGCGGTGCCGGGCGTCCTGATGGCGGCCGAGGAGTCGACCGCCTGGCCCGGCGTGACGCGCCCGACCGACGCGGGCGGGCTCGGCTTCGGCTTCAAGTGGAACCTGGGCTGGATGCACGACACGCTCGACTACTTCAGCCACGAGCCCGTGCACCGGCTCCACCACCACAACCAGCTCTCGTTCGGGCTCATCTACGCCTTCACCGAGAGCTTCATCCTCCCGCTCTCGCACGACGAGGTCGTGCACGGGAAGGGGTCGCTGCTCTCGAAGATGCCCGGCGACCGCTGGCAACAGTTCGCGAACCTGCGCGCCCTGTACGGGCACATGTGGGCGCATCCGGGCAAGAAGCTCCTGTTCATGGGCGGCGAGCTGGCGCAGGAGCAGGAGTGGAGCCACGACCGCTCCCTCGACTGGCACCTGCTCGAGCGGGCAGACCACGGTGGCGTGCAAGCGCTCGTCCGAGACCTGAACAGGATCTACCGCGACGAGCCCGCGCTGTGGGACGCCGACTACGAGCCGTCCGGGTTCCGCTGGCTGGAGGCGAACGACGCCACGTGGAACGTCCTCGCCTTCGCCCGCTTCTCCGCCGACGGCTCGCGCTGCCTCGTGTCCGTAGGGAACTTCTCGCCGGTGCCGCGGTACGGCTACCGCGTCGGGCTGCCGCGCGGCGGTCGCTGGCGCGAGGTGCTCAACACGGACGCCGCGGGCTACGGGGGCTCGAACATCGTCAACGGCACCCTCTCGGCCGAGGAGACGCCCTGGCACGACCAGCCGTTCTCGACCGAGGTGACGATTCCGCCGCTCGGTGTGGTCTGGCTCGTGCCCGAGGGCTGAGCCCGCGGCAGTATTGTTCCAGTTGCTAGAATGCAACACCCATGTTTCAGAGCACTGTGATCGAGCTTCTGGAGCTGGCCCGCGAGGAAGAGCGGACGTTCGTCGCCGGGCTGACCGGCGAGGAGCGGGACGATCCCGGCTCGCCGTCGAGCTGGTCGGCGAAGGCGCTGCTCGCACACATCACGGACTTCAAGCGGCAACAGGTCATTCGCGTCGAGTGCCTCCAGCGCGGCGAGCAGGCGCCGGACTTCGCGCCCGTCGATCACCTCGACCCGGCCGTCTACGCCTGCTGCCAGGCACAGGCATGGGATGACGTGCTCGCCCGCGCCGAGCAGGTCTCGGCCGAACTGGTCGTGCGCAGCGGCGAGCTCGACGAGGACGTGCTGACCGAGCCCGGCGCGAACGGGCGGACGCTCTGGGCGCAGCTCCTCGTGCGCGGTGTCTGGCACTCGAGCGGCCACCTCGGCCCCTATCTCGCGCAGCACGGTCGCGCGGATGCGGCGCAGGCGCTGCAACAGCGGCTCGTGGACAGAGCCCGGGCGCTCGGCCTGCCGCCGAAGCCGGGGAGCTGGGCAATGGGCCTCTACAACCTCGCGTGCGCGCAGGTGGCGGGCGGACGGCTGGACGATGCCCGTGCCACGCTCGAGGAGTCCCTGGCGCTCGACCCTGCGCTGGCCCGCTCGGTCGAGACCGATCCCGACCTCGAGCCGCTCCGCGCCGTCGCCTGACGGTCAGGCCGTGACGCCGTGAAGCACGAGCGGCAGCACGAGCCCGCGCGCCTTGTCCTGCGGCCACCCGTGGCGCGCACGCAGGTGAACATACGGCCAGCACACCGTGTTGAAGACGGCGTCCGCCGTGTCGAGCACCGGGCCGAGCGAGCGCAGCGTCCCATCCGCGGCTCCGTCCTCGAGCGCCCGCACGAACGGCTCCAGAAAGCTGCCGGCCGGGGGCGCCGCCTGCCAGGCCCGATGGAACGCGTCGTCGGCGGCTGACAACAGGTCGAGATGCCGGTCTGCGACGTCGCACAGCGCCGCGAGCGAGCGCTCGAGGCGCTCGCGTCCCGAGCCGGACGCCGTGAGCACGGGCCACATCGCATCGCGGTAATCCCCCGAGAGCCGCACGAGCAAGGCGTCGACGAGACCGTCGCGTGAGACACCCTGCCGCCACAGCGTCACCCGGGACACGCCGGCCTGCGCGGCCACCCGCTCCAGGCTGAGCCGGTCCCAGCCGCCGTCGGCCAGCACCGCCACGGCGGCGTCCAGCACGGCGGGTTCGACCGGAGCCGCGTCGCTTCTCTTCTGCGCCACCGACGGATCGTACGCCCAGGCTCTTAGCGAGTTCTTAGACCCGGCTCAGCGCAGTCTCATGCCCGCGTGCTCCTATTAGGGCACGCAAACACGACTCCGGAAGGACTGACACGTGCCTCACAGGATTCTCTTCATCGCCGTCGCGGGTGCCGCGCTCATCGGAGCCGGCGTCGGCGCAGGCACCTACGCGGCCGTCGGCGGCAGCTCGAAGTCGTCCACGCAGGTCGTGACCAGCACGGTCACGACGCAGGCGACCTCGCCCGCGACGTTGACGAGCCAGCAGTCGCCGATGAGCGTCGGCGAGATCGCCAAGCGCGACTCGGCGAGCGTCGTCGAGATCACGGTCACGACCGGCGGCGGGAGCGCCTTCGGCCAGGGCGGCGGGAGCCAGCAGGCGCAGGGCTCCGGCTTCGTCTACGACACGCAGGGTGACATCGTCACCGACCAGCACGTCGTCGACGGCGCCACGGCGATCTCGGTCAAGTTCGCGAACGGCGCCACCTACAAGGCGAAGGTCGTCGGTTCGGACGCCTCCAGCGACCTGGCCGTGATCAAGGTCAGCGCTCCGGCGTCGCTGCTGCACCCGCTGGCGCTCGCCGACTCGAGCAAGGTCGCCGTGGGCGACGGCGTGGTCGCGATCGGCAGCCCGTTCGGGCTCCAGGGCACGGTCACCTCCGGCATCGTCAGCGCCCTGCACCGCGACATCACGGCGCCGAACAACTTCACCATCACCGACACGATCCAGACCGACGCTGCCATCAACCACGGCAACTCGGGCGGCGTCCTCCTCGACATGGCCGGCAACGTGATCGGCGTCACCGCGCAGATCGACAGCGAGTCCGGCGGCAACGACGGCGTCGGCTTCGCGATCCCCTCCAACACCGTCCGCTCGATCGTCTCCCAGCTGGTCGGCGGCGGCTCCGTGCAGCGCGCGTACCTCGGCGTCCACATCCAGACGATCCCGAGCGACGCGGCCGCGCAGATCGGCGGCACGGCCGGCGTCGAGGTGACGAGCGTCGTCGCCGGCTCCCCGGCCGCGAAGGCGGGGCTCAAGGCGGCGACCGGCTCGCAGGTCGTCAACGGCCAGCAGTACGCGACCGGAGGCGACGTGATCACCGCGATCGACGGTCACTCGGTCTCGAGCGCCGACACGCTGCAGACCGAAGTGGCCGGCAAGAAGCCGGGGACGAAGGTCACTCTCACCGTCGTCCACGGCGGCTCCACGAAGACGGTCACCGTCACGCTCGGCACACGCCCTTCCTAGCGGACAAGGCTCCTTCCTCCCTCCACGGCCCGCCGAGCGCCACAGACGCTCGGCGGGCCACAGCGGCGTCTCTCGCCTGATTGCGGGCCGCCAGCGTTCAGCGGCGGAGCACGCGCTTTGCGAGTGGGCGGCCGTGCGTGTACGCGGTGCGCTCGAGGATGCCGAGAGGTGTGCGGGCGAAGGCCTGGAAGACGCGGCGCTCGTGGACGAGGGGCGTCCAGACGGTCTTGTACGCCTCGTCGGTGCCGAGGAACTCGTACCGCGTCAGGCCGAGCGAGAACGCGCGCTCGAGCTGGTCGTGGGTGATCAGCCCGCCCGGGCCGAAGCGTCTCAGCTCGATGTCGAAGCCGCCCTTGAGGATGGCGTAGACGCCGTGCTCCTCGAGCGCGAGCTCGAAGGCGATCGCGCGGCCGTCGAGCCGGAGGAAGGCGAGCCGGAGGATGCCGCGCCCGGCCGCCCAGTCGGCGATCTCCGTGTAGAACCCGAGCGTGTCCGGCCGCGAGTCGATCGCCGTGCCGCTCTCGCGTTTCCAGCCGGAAGCCTCGACCGGCAGTCCTTCGGCGAGCAGTTCGGCCAGACGCTCGCGGCCGTCCTCGACCGAGAACTCGACCGTGCCCAGCTCCTCGAGCCGGCGCCGGCGGCGAAGCGTCTCCTTGACGTGGTGGCGGTCGAGCGACGCCAGGTAGTCCTCGAAGGAGCCGCTCACGCCGACGTAGGGAGAACGATCCCCGACGCGCTCGAGCAGGCGGTAGCCGGCGGCGAGCGCCGTCTCGCGAAACGCATCGAGTTCGCGTTCCGGAGCCGGCCGCAACGTCACGTTGCGTGCCTTTCGGAACAGGCTCCCGCCCAGCGCAAGCGCGGCGTCGCGGCTCTCGGTGACGAGGGGAAGCTCCGGCGAGTGCCAGTTGGCGGCTCCCGTTACGCGACTGCTCTTGCGCGCGACTGGGAGGACACCGGCGAGCGCGCCGTCCGCGGTCGAGGTCGTGACGACGTCGAGCTCGCCGATTCCGAACGCCCGCCACCAGGCCGAGACCCAGGCGGGCCGCGTCCAGGGAGCCGACCCGACCCGGTCGGCGAGCGCGTCCCACTCCTCCACGAGCCGGGGCTCGATCTCCATCGGCTCGTATCCTAGGCCGGTGCGCGTGCTCGTCCCGGACGACGACTTCACCGCCGTCCTCGCCGCCGTACGGGCGCTCCGCAGAGGCGGCTACGAGCCCTGGCTCGCGATGAGCGTGCCGAGCGCGTTCGCCGCGCGGTCCCGCGACACGGCCGGGACCGTCCCCGTGCCCGACGCCGGGCCCGATCCCGACGGGTTCGTCGCGGCGCTCGCCGAGGCCGCGTCCCGCCTGGAGGTCGCGGCCGTGCTCCCGGGGACCGAGACGTCGCTGACGGCGCTCGCGGGCCGCGAGGCGGACTTCCCGGAGGGCGTCGTCCTCGGCGTTCCGCCGCGCGACATCGTCGAGCGCGCCGTCGACAAGTCGCTGCTCGCCGAGCTGTCCGCGAGGGCCGGGCTGAAGGTGCCGGAGACACACGTTGTCGACAGCGCCGCCGTCGACGGGATCACCTACCCGGCGGTGGTCAAGCCGGTGACGAGCTCAGTGCGCGTCGACGGCACGCTCAGGCTCGGCTGGGTGCGACGGATCGACACCGCCGCCGAGCTCCGGGCCGCGCTCGAATGGATGCCGGGCACCAGCCTGATCGTCCAGCCCTACCTCGACGGCGCGCTCTCGGCCGCATGCGGCGTGTTCTGGGACGGGCGGCTGCTCTGCGTCGAGCACCAGGTCGCGCGGCGGATCTGGCCGCCCGACTGCGGCGTGTCGTCGTACGCCGAGACCGTCCCGGCCGATCCGGCGCTCGAGGAGCGCATCGCGACGCTGCTCGGCGAGATCGGCTGGAGCGGCATCTTCGAGCTGCAGTTCATCCGCCGCCCCGAAGGCGACTACGTGATCGACCTGAACACGCGCTTCTACGGCTCGCTCGCGCTCGCGGTCAGGTCGGGGCTGAACCTGCCGGCGATCTGGGTCGACCTGCTGCTCGGGCGCACGCCGGAGATCGGCGCGTACCGGGTCGGCGTCCGCTACCGCTCCGAGCAGCGCGATGCACGCGCGATCCTGCACGGGTTCCGGGCCGGGCGTCGCGTCGAGGCGATTCGCGCCTGCCTCCCGCATCCACGCACGGTGCACGGGATCTTCTCCGCCCGAGACCCGCTCCCGTTCGTCTGCCGTCTCACCGGGTTCAAAGCCGAGCCCGCAGCGCTGCCCCCGGCCGGTTGACGAGCCTGAACAGACGCTGCTTCGTGTACTCCCCGGCGGGCAGGCGGTCGACCAGCGGGTAGAGAAGCTTGCAACGGAGTGGGGCGGGCGAGCGGCTGCGGTTGGCGGCGCGCTCGGCGAAGAGGCGGGGATGGCGCTCCCGCAGGAGCGCGAGCATCGCGCCGTGTCGCTGCTCGGTGTCGGCGAGCATCCGGTTCGAGCGCACGCGGTACCAGCCGGTGAGAACCGGCACGTGGATGCCCCGCGCGCCGCGCTCTGCGAGCGCCATCCACAGGTCCCAGTCCTCGTAGCCGCCGCGGAGCTCCCAGCCGCCTGCGTCGAGCAGCGCCTCACGGCGCATCATCGCGTCAGCGGGTAGCTCGTTCACGTAGCTGATCAGCCAGGGGTCGAGCGTGCGCCCGAGCCGCCGGTACGTCGCGTCCTCGCCGAAGTTCTGGACGTCGCCCCAGGCCACGGCCGCCTCCGGATCGGCGTCGAGCGCGTCGGCGAGGGCGGCCAGCGCACCCGGAGCCTCGAGGTCGTCCGCGTCGAGCGCCGAGACGTAGGGGGCCGACGTCGCTGCGACGCCCGCCATCCGGGCCGCGGCCAGACCTGCGTTCTCCTGCCGCACCACCCGTACACCGCCGGCCGCCACCTCTGCGAGCACCTGGAGCGTGTCGGGATCGTCCGAGCCGTCGTCGACGACCACGAGCTCGACCGGCTCGGGCTCGTCGATCGAGGCGAGCGTGTCGCGGAGGGTCGCCCCGTCGTTGTAGCAGGGGATCACGACCGCGATGCGGCAGGCCCGCACGAGGTCAGTGTGGCATGTGATCCGGCGAGCCCAGGGGCACGCCGCCGGAGCCCTGCTGGCCGCCATTGCCGGCTCCGGGGGGCGGCGTCGGCATGCCCGGACCCTGCGGCGGCGACACCTGCACATTCGGCGCGCCCGCGTGACAGCTCCCGGTTCCGGAGTCGGTGTAGGTTCCGCCGGCCACCGGGACGAACTGCCAGTCGTACGTCCCCGCGTGGAGCGTCAGCTTGAGCACGCCCAGCGTCGAGGCCTGCCACGCCTCGCTGTTCGCCGCATGGTTGTTGGTCGGGTCGAGCGTCGCCCCTCCTGTCGCGACGACGAACTCGCGAACGCCGTACAGGGAGTCGAGACCACCGTTCGCGTCCTGGGGGGCAAAGCGCTCGTACGACCTCGTGTGCGCGTTCACGACCACGTCGGCGCCGCCCAGGTACAGCGCGTTGAAGATGTCGTGCACCGGGCCGTTGTAGCCGGGCTCCGGGGTCGACGAATAGAGCGGGTGGTGGAAGTAGGCGAGCGTGCACGCGGCGGGGTGGGACGCCAGGTCCTGCTTCAGCCACTGCACCTCGGGCGACCCCGTGCCGCAGCCGCCGACGAGGCCGCAGTTCGAGTTCAGCGCGACCACGTGCCACGCCCCGATGTCGTAGCTGTACCAACCCTGCCCGGGCGAGCCGGCCGCGGCGCCCCAGTAGCGTGAAGTAGCCGGCCGCAGTCGAGTCGCCCTCGTAGTCGTGGTTACCGGGCACCGGGCGGCTGACCGACTTGAACGCGCCCCAGGTGGGGTCGTAGCAGCCGGTGAACTCGCTCAGGTAGCCGTACTCGCCCGACTCGTCCCCGAGCGGAAGGACGACCTGCGGCGCGAGCGCTCCGAGCAGCACAGCGGTCTGGGCGTCCCCGACCCCGTCGCACGCGTGCTGGTCGCCTGCCGCGACCACGACCGGATCACCGGACGAGGAGGGCAGACTCCAGGTCAGCGTCACGGAGCCCTTGGCCCCGTTGAACCCGTCGACTGCGATCTCGTACGTCATCCCCGCCGTCGCCGGGAAGGACGCCTGACTCGTCGTCACCCCGCCGCCGGCATTGTCGTTCGAGGCGATCGTGGTCAGCGAGCCGACCGAGTTGCCGGTGTAGATGCCGAGGAGCGTGTCGAAGCTCGAGCCCGCGGTGCCGACCGTGGCCGTCCCGGTCGCAGGCGCGGTCCATGCGTACCAGATCGAGGCGCCGCCGGCGTTGCCGGCGTGGTTCGGCTCGCCCGGTTCCTTCGTCGCGTAGGTGTTGGCGCCGCTGACCAGGCCGCCGCTGCCGGAGATCGCCTGGGCGTTCGCGAACATGTCGTTTGCGGTCGCGTTCTGGCTCCAGTGCAGCGTGATCGAGCCTGTCGCCTTGTTGTAGCCGTCGACCGCGATCTGGTAGGCCGTGCCCGGGACGGGCGTGAACGTGACCTTGCTCGTCGCGTCCTTCTTGGACACGTCGTCGTTGGACGCGACAGGCGTCAGCGCGTTGACGCTCGAGCCCGTGTAGACGGCGAGCAGGGTGTCGAAGCCCGATCCCGAGGTGTCGATCGAGACCGGCGTGGCGGCGGTCGCCGTCCACCGGTACCAGACCGAGGCGCCGCCGGCGTTGCCGGCGTGGTTCGGCTCGCCGGGCTCCTTCGTCGCGTTGGTGTTCGTGCCGCCTGCGGTGCCGCTCGCGCCGGCGAGCGGCAGGGCGCCGGCGAACATGTCGTTCGCCGGCCCGGCCACGATGCTCCAGTCCAACGTCACCGAGCCGGTCGCCTTGTTGTAGCCGTCGACGGCGATCTGGTACGTCGTGCCGCTCACGGCCGGAAAGCTGACCTTGCTCTGGCTGCCGCTGCAGCAGTCGTCGTTGGAGGCGATCGTCGTCAGGCTGCCGACGCTCGAGCCGGTGTAGACGCCGAGCAGCGTGTCGAAGCTCGAGCCGATCGTGTCGACGGTGGCCGTGCCGGTCGCGGGGGCGGTCCAGCGGTACCAGATCGAGGTGCCGCCGGCGTTGCCGGCGTGGTTCGGCTCGCCTGCCTCCTTCGTCGCGCCGACGTTCGAGCCGGTCGTCGTCCCACTCTGTCCCGCGATCCCCTGGGCGCTCGCGAACATGTCGTTCGCGGGCGGGCTGGACAGGGACCAGTGGAGCGTCACCGAGCCCATGGCCTTCTTGTAGCCGTCGACGGCGATCTGGTACGTGGTGCCGTTGACGGCCGGGAAGCTGGCCTTGCTCTGGGTGCCGCCGCAGCAGTCGTCGTTGGACGTGACCGTGGTCAGCGAGCTGACGCTCGAGCCCGTGTAGACGCCGAGCAGCGTGTCGAAGCTCGAGCCGATCGTGTCGACGGTGGCCGTCCCGGTCGCGGGGGCGGTCCAGCGGTACCAGATCGACGCGCCGCCGGCGTTGCCGGCGTGGTTCGGCTCGCCCGCCTCCTTCGTCGCGCCGGTGTTCGAGCCGGTTGCGGTTCCGCTCGCCCCGGAGACGCCCTGGGCGTTCGCGAAGTTGTCGTTTGCCGGCGCGGCAGCGGACTTCGCTGCGACCGTCGACGCGCAGGCGAGAGCGATCGCGAGCGCGGCAAGAATCGTCCCGGTCCGGAACCCCACCTACAGACTCTAGGTGGCTACGGGGCCCTGTCTAGCCCAAGGAGCGCCAGACGGCCTCGCCGATCTCGGCGGCCAGCTCGTCGGCCGGGCGCAGGCCGTCGAGCCGCGTCACGCCGCGGCCGGCGTACTCCTCGCGGTACAGATCGGCCTGCGCCGACAGGTCGTCGACCGTCCAGCGGTCGTCCTTGCGAGTCAGCGAGACCTCCGGCGGGATGTCGAGGTAGAACGCGGCGATCGGCTTCGGCGCCAGCAGGTCGATCAGGCGCCGCTGCAGCCCGAAGCTCCGGTCCGAGCCGTACCGGAAGCGGAGCTGAACGGTCGAGTCGAGTGCGTAGCGGTCGTAGACGACGATGCGGCCGTGGCGCGTGTGCCGCGCGATCGTCCCGAGCTGCGCGAGCCCGTTCGCGAGCGTGACCACCGCCGACCACACGTAGTTGACGGCCGGGGCGCGCTCGCGCAGGACGGTGCCGGACGTCCGCTCGAGGCCGGTGTCGCCGGACGCCTCCACCGCGCCGAAGCGACGGGAGTGCCGGAGCACGGCTTTCACCGGCCGGCCGAGCACGTCGAGCCAGGCGTTCTGGCCGAACGGCGTCCACTCGACGGCGGTCTCGTAGCCCAGTTGCTCGAGCGCCGCCCGGAGCGCCTGCGCCTGCGAGCTCTTTCCGGAGCCGTCGATCCCGGAGAGTGCGACCACGCGCGGACGGCTGGGCCTCGGCACCCGCAGCCGGTGGCCGTTCGCGCCGCGAGAGGTTGCCTCGAGGTGCTCGAGCTCGCGGCTCAACCGCCAGGCGGGTGCGTGCGCACGCGCCGTGTTCCAGGCACCTGCGTCCTCGGCGAGGGCGGCGGCGACTCTGCGGCGGCGCTTGTCGGGCAGCTCGCCTCCAGTCCCGGTCAGACGGGCGAGGACGAGAAGGGCGTGGTGAGGCGCGGGGCGGACGAGCCGGTGGAAGTCCTGGAGCGGCTTGGCAGCCGCGAAGAGCGTCGTCCAGCTCGTCCGGAGGAAGCCTCCACGAGGAGGCGGGGACGAGATCGATCGCCTCGGCGGTGCAGTCGCGGAAGCGAACCCACTCGTCGCTGCGGTCGAGGAAGCCCTCGCGCACGAGTGAAGCACGGAGTCGCGGCAGGTCGTCGTCGCGGACGAGCAGGTCGAGATCGCGCCCGGCGCCGGGCGGCGAGCCGAAGACGAGCACGGTGCGCACCGCCGCCTCGTCGACGATCTCGGCGGCGTTGCGAGCATGGGTTTCCTCGAGCAGCACGAAGCGGTCCTCAGGGCTGTATCGGCCGCGCAGGCCGTGCCGCTTAACCGCTCGTCTGACGGCGGCGCAGGACGCGCTCGTCCCCGATCCGGCGCGTGACGCCGTCGGCGTCGAAGCGTTCGAGCAGGAGCTGGGCCGCGCGGCGGCCGATGCCGAGCAGGTCGCGGAAGCGGGCGAGGGTAATGCGGCCGGCAGCCTCGCACTCGGCGACGAGTGCCCGGCGCGCCTCCTCGTAGGCGTCGGCCGAGACGGCCATGCCGTCGCCGAGCCTGACGAGTCGACCCTGCTGCTCGAGGAAGAGCGCGAGCTTCGCGTCCTCGACCTTCACGGGCTCGATCCCGAGCTGGGCCTCGAGCTCCGCGGCCGCGCCCGCGCGCTCGCCGAGGGACGCCGCTGCGCCCGGTCGGTAGAGCTTCGCACCCCTGCGCTCGAAGCCGAGCAGCGGCACGACGGCGGCTGCCCACGGCTCGGCCGGCGCGTGGACGCCGGGGTCGAGGGGATCGGCCTCGTCGATGCGGCGGTCGAGCTCGGCCCGCATTTCGTCGAGCCACTCGCGGGAACAGACCCACTCGCCCGCATGCTCGACCCCCGCCGGGTCGCCGTCGAGCACGTGTCGCAGGTCGTCGAGCCTGACGGGCGCGTAGATCGTGGCCGCGACGTCGCCGCGCTCGATCCGCTCGATCCGCTCGGCGCTCGCGTGGCGCGGGGAGAGGGGTCGAGGACGCGTCCGCCGCCGAGCGTCGTCTCGCCGCGCAGCACGACTCGGTCACCCCTGGCGGCCACGGCCGGGGATGAGAGCCGAAGCTGCGCCGCGTGGTCGCCGATCCGGCGGACCACGGCCGGGATCTCGGCCGTGCCGTGGTGGACGTGCACGCGGGCACCGTCCCGGATCGGTGCCAGCTCCTCGAGCGCCACGTCGAGGCGGTAGCTGACGGGGTAGGCGCCGGGAGCGATGAGCGCCTGCCCGCGGCGCAGGCGCTCCCGGTCGACGCCGGGGAGGCTGACCGCGACGCGCTGGCCTGCCTGCGCCCGCTCGACCGGCCGGTCGTGCACCTGCACGCTGCGGACGCGGACGGGCCGCCCGCCCGGCTCGGCCCGCAGCTCGTCGCCGTCGCCGATCGAGCCCGACCACAACGTTCCCGTGGTCACGGTTCCGATCCCGCGCAAGCGTGAACACGCGGTCGACGTGAAGGCGCGCCGGCCGTTCCTCCGGCTCGGCGACGACCCGGTCGGCCGCGGCGGCGAGCTCCGCCTGCAGCTCGTCGAGCCCGGCGCCCGTCTTGGCGCTGACCGCGACGGCCGCCGCGCCGGGAACCAGCTCGCGTGCCTCCTCGAGTGCGAGCTCGAGCGTCTCCTCGTCGACCGTGTCCGCCTTCGTGACCGCGACGACGCCCTGCTCGATCCCGAGCAGCCGGATGATCGCGAGGTGCTCGTGCGTCTGCGGCCGGGCTCCCTCCGCGGCGTCGATCACGAGCAGGAAGAGGTCGATGCCGGTCGCGCCGGCGATCATCGTGCGGACGAAGCGCTCGTGACCCGGCACGTCGACGAGCGAGAGCTGCCTGCCGTCGGGGAGCTCGAGCGGCGCGTAGCCGAGGTCGATCGAGATCCCGCGCGCCTTCTCCTCGGGCAGCCGGTCCGTGTCCTTGCCCGTCAACGCCCGGACGAGCCACGTCTTGCCGTGGTCGATGTGGCCGGCGGTACCGACGGTCAGCGGCACGGTTCGCGCGCCGCCGTGACCGCCGTGGCGACCTCGTCGATCTCGCCGTCGGCGAGCGTGCGGCAGTCGAGCAGCAGGCGCCCGTCGCGGACGACGCCGACGACCGGCGGCTCGCCGAGCCGGATCGGGACCGCGAGCGACTCCTCGACGGCGCAGGCGAAGCTCGCCAGCTCGACGAGCGGCAGCGCACCGCCGCCGACTCGCGCCATGGTCTCCTCCACTGTCCCGCCGACGAGCCCGGCCAGGCGCTCGGCGCGCGCGCGGACAGTCTCGACCGGCTCGTCGATCATCCGGAGCACCGGAATCTCCGCCCGCGCGCGTACGGGGTCGAGGTAGAGCGCCAGCGTCCCTTCGAGCGCGGCGAGCGTCAGCTTGTCCGCGCGCAGCGCGCGCTGGAGCGGGTGCCTGCGCAGCCGCTCGACGAGCTCGGCGCGGCCGACGACGATGCCCGCCTGCGGGCCGCCGAGCAGCTTGTCGCCGGAGAAGCAGACGAGGTCGGCGCCGGCGGCGAGGCTCTCCCGTGCGGACGGCTCGTCGTGAAGCGGTACGAGGGCTCCGGAGCCGAGGTCGTCGACGAAGCGGCAGCCCGTGGGAGCGCGCAACGGCGGTCGCGTCCGCGAGCGACGGCCGATCGGTGAACCCGACGACGCGGAAGTTCGACTGGTGGACGCGCAGGATCAGGGCCGTCTCCGGCCCGATCGCGCGCTCGTAGTCGGCGGCGCTCGTGCGGTTCGTCGTGCCCACCTCGACGAGCCGCGCTCCCGAGCGCGCGAGCACGTCCGGGATGCGGAAGCCGTCGCCGATCTCGATCAGCTCGCCCCGGGAGACGAGCACCTCGCGGCCCTCGGCGAGCGCGGCGAGCGCCAGCAGCATGGCACCTGCGTTGTTGTTGACGACGAGCGCCGCCTCCGCTCCGGTCAGCCGGCCGAGCACCGCCGCGACGTGGGACTGACGCGAGCCGCGTGCTCCCTCGTCGAGCGCGTACTCGAGGTTCGAGTACCCCGCGCCCGACCTCCTCGTACCCGCTCGAGCGCGGAGGGCGCGAGCGGCGCGCGCCCGAGATTCGTGTGGACGATCACGCCGGTCGCGTTCAGGACGCGCCGGAGGCGCGGCGCCCGCAGGCCGGCGATCTCGGCCTCGACAGCCGCCGCGCAGGTCGCCGGGCTCCGCACCGATGCGGATCTCGGCCCGGGCGCGGTCGAGCACGGTCCGCGCCGCGTCGACGGCCAGCGGGTCGGCGACCTCGCGCGCGAGCTCGTCGACCGAGGGGAGGTCGCGAAGCTCCATCAGCTCGCGGCCGCCTCCGCGTCGTCCACGACCGCCGCGCAGTTCTCCTCGTAGCAGTCGAGCACGAGCCGGACGGCTTCGGCCGGGTCGTCGGTGAGCGAGAGGAGGAGCACGTCGTCGGCCGCGATCAGCCTCTCGGCGATCAGCTTCTCCTGGATCCAGTCGCGAAGCCCGTCCCAGTGCGCTCGGCCGACGAGCACGACGGGGAAGTGCCGGATCTTCCCGGTCTGGATCAGGACGAGCGACTCGAACAGCTCGTCGAGGGTGCCGAAGCCGCCCTCGCAGAGGACGAAGCCCTCGGCGGCCTTGACCAGCATCGTCTTCCGCGCGTAGAAGTGGTGGAAGGTGAGCGAACGGTCGACGTAGCGGTTGACGCCCTGCTCGTGCGGCAGCTCGATGTTGAAGCCGATCGAGAGCCCGCCCGCCTCCTGACAGCCCCGGTTCGCCGCCTCCATGATTCCCGGCCCGCCGCCGGTCACGACCGCGAAGCCCGCGCTCGCGAAGCGCCGTCCGATGTCGCGGGCGCGCTCGTAGGCCGGGTCGCCCTCGCCGATGCGCGCCGAGCCGTAGACCGTCACCGCCGGACGGCCGATCGCGTCCACCGCTTCGAAGCCGTCACGGAACTCCTGCGCGATCGTCGCGACGTGCCGGTCGAGGTCGGTGTCGACCCGCTGGAGGATGGCCCGGTCGTCGTCGCGGCGCTGTCACAGGCGGTGCTGGGAGACGTGCGAGCCGATCATGCCCGCGACGAGCGCGAGCGCCAAGCCCGCGTACAGCCCGGCGACGATGAACGCCTTCGTCTGGCCGCCGCCCCGGCGCAGCAACTCGAATGCGCGCAGCGTCTGGCCGCCGTCGAGGAAGCCGATCGGGATCAGGTTGAAGAGGTTGAGCAGGAAGCCGAAGTACCCGAGCGCCTGCAAGAGCTGCGAATCGATCGCCGCGCCGACCGCCCAGAAGACGGCGGCGCCGGCTGCACCGAGATAGGGGCCGGCGAGCGCGACCCGGGCGAGGAACCACGGCGTCAGGTTCTCGCGCTTGAAGGCGACGAACGCGCCCGAAGAAGGGGACGAAGATCGGCCAGTTCGGATGCAGCCCGAGCCTCCGCGCCTCGATGTAGTGGCCGAGCTCGTGGATCAGGATCAGCAGCACGAGGCCGGTGGCGAACTGCCAGCCCCAGATCAGCGCATAGCCGCCGATCGCCACGAAGATGGTCGCGAACTTCGCGAACGCGAATCCGTACTTGGCGGCCGCGCCGAGCCCGATCGCGACCGGGCCGACCAGCCGTCGGAACGCCTGCGCGCCAGTTCGTGCCCGGATGGATCGGCTCGTACTCGCGCGTGACCTCGGGCGGCTCCACGGACTTACGGTAGCTCCGCCGCCGGAGACGGCGCGCCTACGACCCCTGCCCGATCCACTCCTCGCCGCCCTCGTAGACCTCCTTCTTCCACAGCGGGACGATCTCCTTGAGACGGTCGATCGCGTCCTTGCAGGCGGCGAGCGCGTCGGCACGGTGCGGCGCGGAGACGGCGATGGCGACGGAGATGCCGCCGATGTCGACCCGGCCGGTGCGGTGCAGGATCGCGACCTCGCACAGGTCGTAACGCGCCTTCAGCTCCTCGGCCAGCTCGGCCATCACCTCTTCCGCCATGCCGCCGTAGGCCTCGTATTCGAGGTAGTGGACCGTCCGCCCGCGCGATGCGATCCGCGTCGTGCCGATGAAGCGTCGCGACCGCGCCCGCCCGCTCGGAGCGCACCTCCTCGATCACCTCGGCCGGATCGAGAGGCTCGTCGCTGAGCCGGAACGCACCTCCCGAGACGGGCGGGATCAGCGCCACCTCGTCGCCGGCGGCGAGCACCGTGTCCGGCTCCGCGTACCGACGGTTCAGGGCGTAGAGGAGCCCCGCCGGCTCGTCTCCGAGGCCGAGCCCGGGCCAGACGTCGGCGAGGCGCGAGCCGTCCGGCAACTCGAGCTCTCGTTCGCCGGTCCCCGCCTGCTCACGGAGGCCGGCGAACAACTTGACGGTGATCTTCACGAAGCAAGCGTACGATCTCGGCATGGCGACGAGCGAGGATCGGCGCGCGACCGACTCGGGAATCGAGATCGAGCCGGTCTATTCCGCCGAAGACGTCACAGGGCTCGTGCTGGAGCCGCCGGGCGAGTACCCGTTCACGCGCGGGCCGTACACGACCATGTATCGCGGCCGCCCGTGGACGATCCGGCAGTACGCGGGCTTCGGCTCGGCCGAGGAGACGAACGAGCGCTTTCGCTACCTCCTCGACCGCGGCCAGACGGGCCTCTCGATCGCGTTCGACCTCCCGACGCAGCTCGGCTACGACTCGGACGACCCGCTCGCGGCCGGCGAGGTGGGGCGGACCGGCGTTGCGATCGACTCGATCGAGGACATGCGCACCGTTCTCCACGGCATCCCGCTCGACCGCGTCTCGACGTCGATGACGATCAACGCGCCCGCCTCGCTGCTCCTGCTCCTCTACGAGCTCGTGGCGGAGGAGCAGGGCGTTGCCGGCAGCGAGCTGCGCGGCACGGTGCAGAACGACATCCTCAAGGAGTACATCGCCCGCGGGAACTACATCTTCCCTCCGCGGCCGTCGATGCGGATCACGACCGACGTCTTCACCTACTGCGCCGAGCGGCTGCCGCACTGGCACACGATCTCGATCTCCGGCTATCACATCCGCGAGGCCGGCTCGACGGCCGTCCAGGAGGTCGCGTTCACCCTCTCGAACGGGATCGCGTACTGCCGTGCGGCGATCGACGCCGGCCTGTCGCCGGACGTCTTCGGCGAGCGGCTCTCCTTCTTCTTCAACGCGCACAACCACTTCTTCCAGGAGGTGGCGAAGTACCGGGCGGCGCGGCGGCTCTGGGCGCGGATCATGCGGGAGCGGTTGGGTGCCACCAATCCGCAGGCCTGTGCGCTCCGCTTCCACGCCCAGACGGGGGGCTCGACCCTGACGGCGCAACAGCCCGAGAACAACGTCGTTCGCGTGGCGATCCAGGCCCTGTCGGCAGCGTGCGGCGGCGCCCAGTCGCTGCACACGAACGGCTTCGACGAGGCGCTCGCGCTCCCGAGCGAGCGGGCGGCGCGGCTCGCGCTGCGGACGCAACAGGTGCTCCAGCACGAGGCGGGCACCACCGACACGGCCGATCCACTCGGCGGCGCGTACTTCATCGAGGCGCTGACGGCCGAGATCGAGGAACGCGCGCTCGAGCTGATCGACCGCATCGAGGAGCTCGGCGGCGCCGTGGCCGCGATCGAACAGGGCTTCGTGCAGCACGAGATCGAGGAGGCCTCCTTCCGCTACGCGCAGGAGGTCGAGGGTGGCGACCGCGTCATCGTCGGCGTGAACGCCTTCACGGAGGACGAGGGCGGCGAGGTCGAGCTGCAGCGCCTCGACCCGGAGATCGAGCGCCGTCAGCTCGCGCGCACGGCCCGAGTGCGCGCCGACCGCGACGCGGCGGCAGCCGAGCGGGCGCTCGGCGACGTGCGGGCGGCGGCGGAAGGAACCGCCAACCTGCTCGTCCCGATGCGCGAGGCGCTCCGCGCGCGCTGCACGATCGGCGAGATCTGTGGCGTGCTCCGGGAGCTGTACGGCACCTACGACTCCCACCGCCCCGAGCCGAGCTTCTGAGCCTGGCAGGGACCCGGAGGCCGCTCTTTGCGGCCTTTGGTCGGGGCACCCCTGCCTACCACCCACGTTCTCAGACGTCGCCGCGGGTGCAACCTTGGCCCGCGACGACTCTTGATCGTAACGCGAACTTTCGCACGCGTCTGTGACCGGACCGTGACGATTCCGTCACGATGGCGGCCGTGCGGATCCTGCTCGTCTCGCAGATGTACCCCGGGCCGGACGACCCCGACCTGGGGACGTTCGTGGCGCAGGTCGAGCGCGCCCTCGCCGAACGTGGCCACGAGATCGCGCTCGCCGTCCTCGACACGCGCGCGGGAGGCAAGGCCCGCTACTCGACGCTCGCGAGCCGTGCAGCTCGTACGGCGCGCACATTCCGGCCGGACGTCGTCTACGCGCATTTCCTCGTCCCGGCCGGGCTGATCGCCGCGCTCGCCTCGCGCGCGCCGCTCGTCGTGACGGCGCACGGCCAGGACGTTCGCAACGTCGGCACGATTCCCGGGGTGCGGCCTGCGACTCGCTACGTCGTCCGGCGCGCGGCGGCGGTCATCGCGGTTTCGGACTACCTGCGTCGGGAGCTCGAGGCCCGCATCCCCGCCGCGCGCGGCAAGACCGAGGTGATCGACAGCGGCGTCGACCTCCAGCGCTTCTCGTTGCAGCCGGCGCGGCCGGCCACGTCTGTCGGGCCGGCCTTCCTCTGCGTCGGAGGCCTCACCGAGCGCAAGAACGTCGTTCGCCTCGCCGAGGCGTTCGAGCTTGTGGGGGAAGGGACGCTCACGTTCGCCGGCGACGGCCCGCTTCGCGGCGAGCTGGAGGGTCGCCCGGGCATCACACTCCTCGGGAGCGTCCCGCAGGAGGAGATTCCGGCGCTCCTCGGGGCGAGCGACGTCGTCTGCCAGCCGAGCCTCGTCGAGCCGTTCGGACAGGCGCTGCTCGAGGCGATGGCCTGCGGGCGGCCGGTCGTCGCCACGTCCGTCGGCGGGCCGCCCGAGTTCGTGACGCCCGAGACCGGCGTGCTCGTCGAGCCGACGGACGTCTCCGCGCTCGCCGGGGCCATGCGCGCCGCGGCACGCTTACCGTGTCCGAACATGGCCGCCCGCGCCACGGCCGAGCGGCACGACGTGAGGACCCAGGCAGAGCGCATCGAGGCCGTGCTCGAGCGGGCGGCCGGAGCCGCCCGCTCGTAGCGCAGTAGAACGTCTAGCTGCTGGCGGCCGCAGGCGGCTCGGTGGTGCTCGGGGGTTTCGTGCCTCCCCGCATCGCCTTGAGATCGTCGCGGAAATCCATGCCGCCCTTGACGACGATCGTGTAGATGAGCCAGCCGATGATCGCCCCCAGCGGCGGGCCGACGAAGTAGATCCAGATTCCGTGCCATTGATCACCGACGAGCGCCGGCCCGAGCGTACGGGCGGGATTGACCGACGAGCCGGTGAACGGGATCAGCGCGAAGTGGATCATGATCAGAGTGAGCGGGATCGAGACGAGGGCGGTGCCGCCGAACCGTTCGCTCTTCGTCGAGTGCAGGATCACCAGGACGAAGATCGCGCTGAACGCGGCCTCCAGGAACAGTGCCTGTCCGTAGGAGGCCGGCACCGTCGCGGTCGCCTTGACGAGGTCGTGGTCGAACGGGATCAGCAGCAGGAGCGAGGCCATGATCGCCCCGGCGAACTGGAAGATCCAGTAGCCGAGCAGGTCCTCGAAGTTCAGCCGGCGGTCGAGGAACATCGCCAGCGAGACGATCGGGTTGAAGTGACCACCCGAGATCTCTCCGAACATGTAGAGGCCTGCCAGCAGTGCCAGGCCGAACCCGAACGGCACGATCAACTCGATGGCGTTCAATCCGCTGTTCGGGACACCTGTCGTGTTGTACGGGCCGGCATTGACGATCCTCAGGGCCGCAATGAGCGCGGTCGACCCGCCCGCGACCAGGACGAAGGTGCCGAACAACTCGGCCAGATACCGTTGCCATTGCTTCACTCGCTAACTCCCTCCAGACGCGGGACGGTTCGGAGCAAAGGGTGGCAGCGCGACCGGATGGAACGGGTGGATCAGTCCCCGGGGGAAAGCCGGTCGAGGTCGGCGAGCCGAACCTCGACGAGCGGCCGGATCGCGTCTTCGAGCCCGGCCTCGCGGGCGAGTGCAAGCGCCTGCTCGTAGCTCTCGCGCACCTTGCCCGCGTCGACGCCCTGCTTGAGCCGGTTGTCGCCGGTGACGAGCAGGTGTTGGATGCGCTCGCGGACGTCGTCGGTCACGGCTCGGGTACTCTAGGCGCGCGATGTTGCAAGCGGTCGCCGTCTGGCACGTCCTCGTCTCCTTCGCCCTGATCGGGCTGATCCTCATGCACTCCGGGCGCGACGCGGGCTTCGGCGGCATGGGGTTCACACCCGCATCGCAGGGTGGCACGCACATCGTCGAGCGCAACCTGACGCGGTTGACACTCCTGGTCGCGACGATCTTCTTCGTGGACACGATCGCGCTCTACCAGCTCCTCAAGTAACCGCCCGGGTAGCCCTCGCTAGAATCACTCCCGCACCGGCGCTGGTGGCGGAATTGGTAGACGCGCAAGGTTGAGGGCCTTGTGGGTGAATAACCCGTGGAGGTTCAAGTCCTCTCCAGCGCACTTCTCGTGAGACGGCGGCGGGGCGAGGAGCCTCGCCCTTGACGCCGTCCGGACCCCTCGCTAGCCTGATCGAACACACGTTCGCGAAAGGAGCGAGGTGCTTACCCCGAGACAGCGGCAGATCTGGGATTTCGTCGTCGACTACGTCGACCAGCACGGCTACCCGCCGACGGTGCGCGAGATCGGCGAGGCCGTGGGCCTGGCGTCGCCCTCGACCGTGCACGCTCACCTCGCGAATCTCGAGCGGGCCGGGCTCCTGCGCCGCGACCCGACGAAACCGCGCGCCCTCGAGTTGATCGGCCGCGAGCGGAGCGGAGCGTCACGTCCGACGCCCGAGACGCACGTGCTGCCGGTCCTGGGCCAGATCGCGGCCGGCGGGCCGTTGCTCGCCGAGCAGTCGATCGAGGGCTACCTCGGCGTTCCCGAGCCGCTCGCCCGCGGCGGCGACGAGTTCATCCTCCGCGTGCGTGGGGAGTCGATGGTCAACGCCGGCATCCTCGACGGGGACTACGTCGTCGTGCGGCGGCAGCAGGACGCTCAGAACGGCGATATCGTCGCCGCGATCGTCGGCGAGGACGACAGCGCCGAAGAAGCGACCGTCAAGCGGTTCTTCCGCGAGGCCGGCGGAATCCGGTTGCAGCCCGAGAACGACGCGCTCGAGCCCATCCGCGCTCCAAACGTCCAGATTCTCGGCAAGGTCATCGGCGTCTTCCGGCGGTTGTAATGGGGGCTGTCTGCGAGCTCAACCGGTCGCTCGACCAGGAGTTGCACGCCCTCGTGCGCGGCGCCAGCCTCGAGTGTCTCGTCTGTGGAGAGTTCGTCCTCCGACTGCCGGATGGGTCGATCTTCTGTCCCGAGTGCGGCTGTTCGCTCGAGTCGAAGACGGCTACCATGGAAGATGCAGGCCGGGTGACCGCGGGCTGAGCCTCACGGCCCAGCGCGAGGAAAGTCCGGACACCGAAGGGCAGGACGCTGGGGAGACCCCAGGCGGCGAAAGCCGACGGACAGTGGCACAGAAAGGAGACCGCCACCGGCGACACGTTCTCTCCGGAGACGCCGGAGGTAAGGGTGAAACGGTGGGGTAAGAGCCCACCAGCGCCGCGGTGACGCGGCGGCTAGCCAAACCCCGTCCGGTGCAAGGCGAAGCAGGCCCCGATGAAGCTGCCCGCTGAGGGGCCGGGTACGCCGCTCGAGCCGACCGGGCAACCGGCGGCCTAGAGGGATGGTCACCCTCGACAGAATCCGGCTTACAGGCCTGCTACCGCGAAGCCCCCGCAAGGGGGCTTCGTCATTGCCGGACGTAGCTTGCCGCCTCGGCGAGGATGCCCTCGACGTCGGCGGGCAGCGTGTACATCGTCAAGCCGCCGTGCTCGTCCCGGGGCCACTCGTCCTGCGGGCGGTCGCGGTAGAGCTCGACGCCGTTCTGATCGGGGTCGCGGAGGTAGAGCGCCTCGCTGACTCCGTGGTCGGACGCGCCGTCGAGACGGATTCCCGCTTCGACGAGCCGTCGGAGCGCGTCTCCGAGCGCCGCTCGGCTCGGGTAGCGGATGGCGACGTGGTAGAGCCCCGTCGTCCCCCGAGCGGGCGGTGACCCGCCTTTCGACTCCCAGGTGTTGAGACCGATGTGGTGGTGGTAGCCGCCCGCCGAGATGAATGCCGCCTGGTCGCCCATGCGGGTCGTGAGCTCGAAGCCGAGGACGCCGCAGTAGAACGCGAGCGAGCGGTCGATGTCCGCCACCTTCAGATGGACGTGCCCGATCGAGACGCCTGGGTCGATCGGACTGAACCCCGACTCCGCGGTCATCCGCGCGCTCCGAACCCCTCGAGCGCCGCGCCGACCAGGCCCGGCAGCGTCTCCAGGTTGTAGCCGCCCTCGAGCACCGCGGCGAGTCGCGGCGACATCGCGGCGGTCCGGCGGGCGAGCTCCCGGAATCCGTCTGCGGTCACCCGCATGCCGGCCAGCGGGTCGTCCTCGTGCGCGTCGAAGCCCGCGGAGACGATCACGAGGCCGGGCGCGAAGCGCTCGAGCGCCGGCGCCACCGTGTGGTCGAACGCGCGCAGGTACTCCTCGTCACCGGAACCAGCCGACATGGGCACGTTCACGATCGTATCGGCCTGCTCGTTCGGCCCACCGCTCCCCGGATAGAACGGCCACTCGTGCAGCGAGACGACAAGCACGGACGGGTCGTCCCGGAAGACGTCCTGGGTGCCGTTGCCGTGGTGTACGTCCCAGTCGAGGACGGCGACCCGCTCGATTCCCAGCTCGATCTGCGCGTGCCGCGCTGCGATCGCCGCGTTCCCGAAGATGCAGAAGCCCATCGCGCCCTGCCGCAGCGCGTGGTGGCCCGGGGGCCGAGCGAGCGCGAAGCCGCCGAGTTCGACGGCCTGGATCGCGGCGCCCGCGGACAGGAGCGCGGCCTCGAACGTCGTCTCCGACGCCGGGGTGTCCGCGTCGAGCCACGCCGGCCCGGAGATCAAGCGCACGAGCTCGACGTAGGCGTGGTCGTGGCAGCGCTCGATCGCATCGACGGTCGCGGGCACGGCGTCTCTCCACTCCGGGAAGGCAGCCTGGAGCACGCGGAGGCGCTCCTGGGTCTCCGGATGGTGCCCGGTCGGGTGGAGCGTCGTGAAGCCGAGATGGCTCACGAGCTCGATCGGGGATCAGCTCCTTGGCCGGCGAGTGCCGCCAGGCGACCGGCCAGCTGGCCGAGGCCCCACGAGTCGGCTAGTGAAGACGCCTCCGCCCACGTCGGGGTTTGTTCGGCAAGGGAGGGGAGAGGGGCGGAGGCGTCGAGAGTGGCTATTCGACGGTAGAGGCGAAGTTCCTCCGCCTGCGCCGCAAATCGTCCCGCGGCCAGTGCGGCCTCCAGCGAGCCGTACTGTCCGAGCACGTCGGCGGCCGTCTTCGGGCCGACGCCGCGCGCGCCCGGCAGGCGGTCGGACGGGTCGCCGCGGAGCGCGATGAAGTCCGGGACCTGGGCGGGATCGACGCCGTAGCGCTCGCGCACTTCGGCCGGTCCGATCCGCGCCAGCTCCGACACGCCTCGGACCGGCTGCAGGATCGTCGTCCGCTCCGACGCGAGCTGGAACGCGTCGCGGTCCGAGGTCGCGACCGAGACGGTTCCGCCCCGGTCCTCTTCGGCGCGAGCTGCGGCTGCGAGGAAGTCGTCGGCCTCGTAGCCGGCCGCCTTCGCGACCGCGAACCCGCAGGCGCCGACGATCTCCGGCAGCAGCGCGAGCTGCTCGAGCAGCGCCTGGTCGAACTCGCGCCCCGACTGGTAGGCCGCGAGAGCTTCGTGCCGGTACGTTGGCACCTCGAGCGTGTCCCACGCGACGAGCACCGCTCGGGGGCGCTCCGCATCCCACAGCCGGACGAGCATGTTGGTGAAGCCGATGATCGCGCCGGCCGGCCGGCCGTCTGCACGCGTGAGCGTCTTCGGCAGCCCGTGGTAGGCGCGGTGGGCGAACGAGTCGCCGTCGATCACGAGGAGCGCGCTCACAGGCTCTCGTACAGCGCCTCGATCTCGGCCATCAGTCGCTGCGTGGCCGTCTCGACGGCGTCCTTGGGCGGCAGGCCCTCGAGATCGTCGACCGGAATCGCGGGGCCGTAGGCGACGGCCAGTCGTGGCAGGCTGAGCATGCGATCGGTGCCGCTGATGGCCGCCGGCACGAGCGGCACGCCGGCCGCAAGTGCGATGCGTGCCGCGCCGGCATGTGGCCGTGCCGTGAACTTCTTCCGCAGACCCTTCTGTCGTCGTGTGCCCTCGGGGAACATGGCGACGATCTTCCCGCTCTTGCAGAGATCGACCGCGGTCTGGATCGCCTGGATATCCGACTCGCCGCGCCGCACGGGGAAGGCGCCGCCGGCCCGGAGAGCCGGCGCCAGCACCGGGTTGAAGAGCTCGGACTTGGCCATGAAGTAGAGCTGCCGCCCCGGCCAGATCGGAAAGCCGAGCGGCCACGGGTCGAGGTTGGACGTGTGGTTGGCGGCCAGGACTGCGCCGCCCTTCGGCACGTTCTCGACGCCGGTCGCGTGGAGCCGGTAGAGGCCGTGGAATACAGGCCAGCTGACGGCCGCGGCGAAGTTGTACAGCGGGGTCGGCACGTGCCGAGACGGTAACGACCCTGTGCCGAAGGCGTCGCAACAGCTCGACGCGGGGCGTCGTCCTCTGCCCATGGCGCTAACGTGTCGCGACCGCCCAGCCGGGCGGAGAGAACCGAAATGGCCCCGAAAACAGACGGAAAACGCAGGCTCGTCATCGTCGAGTCGCCCGCGAAGGCGCGGACGATCGCCGGCTATCTCGGTCCTGACTACGTCGTCGAGTCGAGCGTCGGGCACATCCGCGACCTGCCCGAGCGCGCCTCCGAGATCCCGAAGGAGAAGCGCGCCAAGTACGGCACCCTCGGCGTCGCGATCGAGGAGGGCTTCGAGCCGTACTACATCGTCGACTCGGACAAGAAGCGAATCGTCGCCGACCTCAAGCGGAAGCTGAAGGACGCCGACGAGTTGCTGCTCGCGACGGACGAGGATCGGGAGGGCGAGGCAATCGCCTGGCACCTCCTCCAGGAGCTGCGGCCGAAGGTGCCGGTGCGGCGCATGGTCTTCCACGAGATCACCCGGGCGGCGATCGAGCGCGCGCTCGAGAACACGCGCGACGTGGACGTGCGGCTCGTCGACTCGCAGGAGACGCGGCGGATCCTCGACCGGCTCTACGGCTACGAGGTCTCGCCCGTGCTCTGGAAGAAGGTGATGCCGCGCCTGTCGGCAGGGCGGGTGCAGTCGGTCGCGACCAGGCTCGTCGTCGAGCGCGAGCAGGAGCGCATGCGCTTCGTCTCGGCGTCGTACTGGGACCTCGAGGGAACGTTCGAGCCCGGCTCGTTTCGCGCGCGGCTCGTCCAGCTCGACGGCAAGCGGGTCGCGCAGGGTCGCGACTTCGGGCCGGACGGTCTTCTGAAGTCGGACCTGGCTCAGCTCGACGAGCCTCAGGCGCGTGACCTCGCGGCCGGTCTCGCCGGGGCCGAGTTCGCCGTCCGCTCGGTCGAGGAGAAGCCGTACTCGCGGCGCCCGTCGCCCCCGTTCATGACCTCGACGCTCCAGCAGGAGGCGAGCCGCAAGCTCCGCTTCACCGCGCAGACGACGATGCGCGTCGCCCAGCGTCTCTACGAGCGCGGATACATCACGTACATGCGCACCGACTCGACGTCGTTGTCGGAGGCGGCGCTGAGAGCTGCGCGCCGCCAGGCGACAGAGCTCTTCGGCCCCGACTCCGTGCCGGACGCACCGCGGCTCTACGACCGGAAGGTCAAGAATGCCCAGGAGGCACACGAGGCGATCCGCCCCGCCGGCGACCGCTTCCGGACGCCGACGGAGGTCGACAAGGAGCTGGACCGCGACGAGCTTGGCCTCTACGACCTCGTCTGGCGCCGCACGCTCGCGTCGCAGATGGTGGACGCCAAGGGCCGCACTGTCTCGATTCGCCTCGCGGCGACGTCGTCTGACGGTCGTGACGCAGAGTTCGGCGTCTCCGGAACCGTGATCACGGTGCGCGGCTTCCTCGTCGCATACGAGGAAGGCCGCGACGACGACGCGGAGGCCGGGGCACCGGCGACGCTCCCGGACCTCAAGGAAGGCGACCGTGTCGAGCCGGGCGAGCTCGACCCGCAGGGCCACGAGACGACGCCGCCCGCCCGCTACACCGAGGCAACGCTCGTGAAGGCTCTCGAGGAGCGCGGCATCGGCCGTCCGTCGACCTACGCCTCGATCCTCGCGACCATCCTCGACCGCGGCTACGTCGTCAAGCGCGGCACGGCGCTCGTCCCCACCTTTCTCGCATTCGCCGTGACGACGCTGCTCGAGCAGCACTACGGGGCGCTGGTCGACTACGACTTCACGGCGAGGATGGAGGACGACCTCGACCGCATCGCCGCGGGAGACGAGGAGCGGGTTGCCTGGCTGACGCGCTTCTACAAGGGCGCCGACGGCGATCCCGGGCTCCACGAGCTCGTCACCGAGCATCTCGACGAGATCGACGCCCGGGCGGTGAACTCGATCGAGATTCCCCGCTCGGACATCGTCGTTCGCGTGGGCCGTTACGGGCCGTACCTCGAGCGCGGTGAGCAACGCGCGCCGATCCCGGCCGAGCTGGCACCCGACGAGGTCACAGCCGACGTCGCCGCAGAGCTTCTCTCCAGGCCGACCGAGGGTCGCACGCTCGGCACCCATCCCGAGACGGGTCGCGCCATCCATGTCCGCACCGGCCGCTACGGCCCGTACGTGACGGAGGAGCTCGAGGAGGGCTCCGACGAGAAGCCGCGAACGGCCTCCCTGCTGCAGTCGATGTCTCCGGAAACGGTGACGCTGGACGACGCGGTTCGCCTGCTCGAGCTACCGCGCGTCGTCGGCGCCGACCCGTCGGACGGCGAAGAGGTTGTGGCGATGAACGGGCGTTATGGGCCGTTCATCCGCAAGGGAGCGGAGACGCGGTCCCTCGAGGACGAGGAGCAGCTGTTCTCGATCACGCTGGAGCAGGCGCTCGCCGTTCTCGCCCAGCCGAAGACCCGTCGCGCGCGCGGCGCGGCCAAGCCGCCGCTGCGCGAACTCGGCGCGGATCCGGCAAGTGGACGGGCGGTCGTCGTCAAGGAAGGACGCTTCGGCCGCTACGTGACGGACGGCGAGACGAACGCGAGCCTCCGCGGCGGCGAGACGGTCGAGGCCCTGACGCTCGACCGCGCAGTCGAGCTGCTTGCCGAGCGCCGCGCCCGCGGTCCGGCGGCCAAGCCGTCCAGGCGCCGGGCGCGAACTTGACCCAAAACGTTTACAAAGGCTTGCACACGGTTAAGGGCCAGCGTGCAAACCTTTCGACGGTGCACACGTCACCGACTGTGGGCTGAACCGAGTCCTCTGAACCCGACCGTCCGGGCGAGACGGAATACTCCCCCGCGACGGCCCGTTCGGTTGTTACAAAAGCCCGGAAGCAGGGGAAGCTTCTTCTGGCACGACGAGGAAATACCCCCTAGAGTCAGAACGAACGTCGGATAGGCGCCGTAAGCGGATCGAAAGGACGAGAGGCACCCGTTGACCCCGAACCAGTTCCAGGAGTTGCTCGAGAGCGAGCAGGCACGCGTCCTTCTCGAGGGCGCCGAGGAGCGCGGTTACGTGCTGCCGGCGGAGCTCGAGGCGTTCGTGCTGGAGCACGATCTGGCCGACGAGGACGTCGAGGCGCTGACCCGTGAGCTCGAGGCGATCGGGCTCGAGGTCCGCCCGGCGGCGGCGGCCGACGAACCGGAGGCTGCGGCGCCCGCACTCAACCTCGAGGCGGCCGAGATCTCAGGCGCGGCCGACAGCCTCCAACTCTTTCTCGCGGACGTCGGCAAGCACAAATTGCTGACCGCCGCAGAGGAGGTCACGCTCGCGAAGCGCATCGAACGTGGCGATCCGATCGCGAAACGGAAGATGATCGAGTCGAACTTGCGGCTTGTCGTCTCGATCGCCAAGGGCTACCGCGGGCTCGGCGTGCCGTTCCTCGACTTGATCCAGGAGGGAACGCTCGGCCTGAATCGCGCCGTCGAGAAGTTCGACTGGCGTCGCGGCTACAAGTTCTCGACCTACGCCACCTGGTGGATCCGCCAGTCGGTGCAGCGCGCGGTCGCGAATCACGCGCGGACGATCCGCGTCCCCGTTCACGTCGTCGAGCGCCAGCAGAAGCTGAGCCGCGCGGCGCGCCGCCTGGAGGTCGAGCTCGGACGCGAGGCGACAAAGGACGAGCTGGCGGAGGCGACCGGGCTGCCGATGCAGCACATCGACGAGGCGCTCGGCGCCGCCCATGCGTCGGTCTCGCTGAACCAGACCGTCGGTGCGGACGACGAGGGCGAGCTCGGAGATCTGTTCGCGGATCGCGAGGCTGCCGACCCGTTCGACGAGGCCGAGGAGTCGTTGCGCCGGCAAGGCGTCCGTCGTGCTCTCGACGCGCTGCCCGAGCGCGAGCGACGCATCCTCGAGCTTCGCTTCGGTTTCGAGGGCGAGCCGTGGACGTTGGAGGCGATCGGGAACGAGCTCGACCTGACGCGCGAGCGCGTTCGGCAACTCGAAAGCCAAGCGCTCGCACGCCTGGCGGCTCTCCGCGAGCTTCAGACTGTCGCTGCGGCGTAGACCGTCACTAACGCCACAAAGTACGAGCTCCGAGGTGCTTCCGCTTTGTCGTCCCTCGAATGTGGGGGCGTGGTTCCTAAAGCCGAAGCCCCGTGAGGCCGATAGCCGGATCGTGGACGCTGCAGAGCGCAACGAGATCCTGAGTCGCTACGCCGATCACGCACGGCGCTTCGAAGCTGCCGCCGCGCGTCGCTCGAGTCGCAGCGCTGAGATCATCCCCTTCACGGCCCCGCTACGAGAGTTGGAGCAGGAGCCGACACCGCGGGAGGTTCAGGTTCTCCAATTGATCTCGGAGGGCCTGGTCAACCGCGAGATCGGAAAAGTGCTCTTCCTCTCAGAGGAGACGGTCAAATCTCACGTTCGGCACCTACTTGCGAAGCTCCAGGCACGCTCGCGCGCCCACGCCGTGGCGATCGGCTTCAGACGCGGCATCCTCGGCTAGCACGCGTCAGGCAAACGCAACCTGAGCGGCTCGCGAGACCTGGCAGGCCGTTGCTCGCCTCAGCCCGACATCCCTCAACAGGGGATGAGGTCGATCAGTCGACCTCCGCGAGTCTTCAGACGGTCAGGAACTACCAGTTGGTGTAACCACGCCGGAAGTGGTCGCATGAAACTCCTCTCTCGAGGGACTAACGGCAAGTCGCTTTATACCGCGTCTTGGCGGCAGGTGCAACCGTACGGCTGGCCAACAGGCGTCTGGGCGAATCCGAGCGGCGCGTGGCGGCTTATCTGCTGGCTGCTGGGCCTTGCGACTCTTGCTCTCATCGCCTGGCACTCGAGCGTGGCTACTGGATGGGCAGTCGCATGGGCCGTTGCGCTACTTGCGGCCGCAGCCGCTGTCTCCGAGAGGCAACGCGTCTGACTCGAGCAGCGAGACACAGGCTTCGATCTCCGCGATACCGATCCTCTTCGCGGCCGTTCTGTTCGGTCCACTTGCGGCGATGGTAGTTGCGGCTGTATCTGAACCTAGGAGCATTCGGTCGGCCGTACATGAAGTGGGCGGTCTACACGTGCTCGCGCTCGATCACCGGTGGGTTGAGCGGCTTCGCTGCGGCGTCGGGCATCAGCCTTTCGTCGGCGGAGATGCTCGCCATGGTCGCATTCGGGAACCGCTCTAGGCGCCGTGGCTGCTGAAGGGTCCGAGATGGTCTTCGACGCGCTGACCATGCAGGTGCGGGGCAAAGAGACACATCAGTTCCGTCGCGAATGCTCGCACCGCCTGTCTTTGCGTCGCTATTGCTCTACGCGCCGCTAGTTGGCCTCTTCGCGACGGCGTATCTGCGCATGTCTCCGCTTGACGCTTCCGCTCTTCTTGGTGCCCGCTCTAGCTGCTCAGCGACTTTTCGGCATGTATCAGGACCAGCGACGCCTCGCGAAGGATCTCGCGTCTGCAAACGTGAGGCTCGAGCGGGCTAACCTTTCCTTCGCTACTGCCCTCGTCGCGACGCTTGATGCTCGAGATCGATACACGGCGGGTCACTCTGCTGCCGTCGCCATCTATGCACGCGACATCGCGGAGCGGCTCGGGCTGTCCGAAGAGGAACGGCTGCTCGCACACCAGTGTGGGCTCGTGCACGACATCGGGAAGATCGGGCTGCCGCCTGGGCTCCTCGAGAAGCCGGGTGCGCTCACCCTTGGTGAGCGGCGTCAGATGGAGAAGCACTCCGAGATCGGAGAGCGGATCCTGGCCAAGGTGGAGGACTACGCGGAGATCGCCAAGATTGTTCGTCATCACCACGAGCGCTGGGACGGCCAGGGGTATCCGGACGGGATCGCCGGGCACGACATCCCGCTGATCTCGCGGATCATCTCGGTCGCCGACGCGTACAACGCCATGACCTCCGACCGGCCGTACCGTGACGCGATGCCGAGCCGGGTCGCGCGAATGCGTCTTGCGCAGGGCGTCGAGTCCCAGTTCGACACGACCATCGTGGCCGCGTTCGAGGCGATCCTGGCCGGGGCCGACGAGGAGTACCGCACCGGCCGGCGGGCCGACTTCTCGCTCGCCGACCAGGACATCTATTCGGAGCCCTCCGAGCCCGAGGTCGAGGCTTCGCCGCCACGCGAGCTCGCTCCCGCCAAGCCGAAGATCGCCGAAGTCGCCTAGGCGCTGGCCGCCGCACGGTCCCGCAATAGGCTCGGTGCGGCGCGCGCGTAGTCGAGGCCTGAGACCCAGGTGAGGATCAACGCGACGAGCAGGGCCCACCAGGCGGGCGCGGTGCCCCATGCACCCGCAGCTGCGAAGCCGCCGATGGCGGCGGCCACGGCTTGCGCCCACGCCTTGACCTTGCCCAGGTCGCGGGCGTGGATGACGACGCCGCGTTCGAGCGCGGCAAGACGGAGGCCGGCGACGAGCAGTTCGCGCACGACGATGAGCGCGACCATCCAGGCCCTGAAGACGCCGACGAGCACGATCAGCGTCGAGAGCGTCAGGAGCTTGTCGGCCATCGGGTCGAGCAGGGACCCGAGCTCGGACGTGTGGCCCTGGCGGCGTGCGAGCCAGCCGTCGACCTGATCTGTGGCCATGGCTGCAATGAAGAGCCCGGTCGCCCAGTAGGCATGATTCGGGAAGTTCCACGTGTACAGGACGATCACGAACGGCACCGCCGCGGCGCGCGCGACGGTCAGCTGATCAGCGAGGCTCATCCCGCGAGAGAATATGCGGCCCATGCCTCTCATCTCGAAAGTCCTGGTCGCGAATCGCGGTGAGATCGCTGTCCGCATCTTCCGCACGCTCCGCGAGCTCGACCTCGCTGCAGTCGCCGTCTACTCGGATGCGGACCGGGACGCGCTCCATGTTCGCGTGGCTGACGAGGCGTACGCGATCGGGGCCGGGCCTGCCGCCCAGAGTTACCTCGTCCAGGAGCGGATCGTCGAGACTGCGGTGCGGGCGGGCGCGGACGCTGTCCATCCTGGCTACGGATTCCTCGCAGAGAACGCAGGCTTCGCCGCGGCGGTCGAATCCGCGGGTCTCGTCTGGATCGGGCCGCCGCCCGCGGCGATCGAGCTGATGGGCTCGAAGACGGCCGCGCGGCGAGCGATGAAGGCCGCCGGGGTGCCGATCGTGCCGGGGACGACGGACCCGGTCGGCGATGCGGGGCAGGTGGTCGAGATCGCGCGGGAGATCGGGTACCCCGTGCTCATCAAGGCGGCCGCGGGCGGCGGTGGGAAGGGGATGAAGGTCGTGCGCACGGACGACGAGGCCGAGCACGCGTTCGAGTCGGCCCGGCGAGAGGGCGAGGCCTACTTCGCCGACGCGTCGGTCTACGTCGAGCGCTATCTCGAGGATCCGCGACACGTCGAGGTGCAGGTGCTGGCGGACGCGCACGGGAACGTCGTCCATCTCGGCGAGCGCGACTGCACGATCCAGCGTCGCCACCAGAAGCTCGTCGAGGAGACGCCGTCGCCGGCCGTCGACGACGAGCTCCGGGCGCGGATCGGACAGATCGCCGTCGACGCCGCCCGGGCCGCCGGCTACCGCAGCGCCGGGACGATCGAGGGTCTGCTCACGCCGGCCGGGGACTACTTCTTCCTCGAGATGAACACGCGTATCCAGGTGGAGCACACGATCACGGAAGCAGTGACCGGGCTCGACCTCGTCCGTGAGCAGCTGCGGATCGCGGCCGGAGAGCCGATGTCGTTCCGCCAGGAGGACGTTCGATTCGCGGGGCACGCGATCGAGTGCCGGATCAACGCCGAGGATCCCTCGAGCGGGTTTCTGCCCTCCCCGGGTCGGATCACGAGCTACCGGGAGCCGGGCGGGCCCGGCGTTCGCGTCGACTCCGGCGTCGGGCCGGGCTCGGAGGTCGCCGGGCTGTACGACCCTCTCGTCGCCAAGCTGATCGTCCACGACGTCGACCGCGAGAGCGCGCGGCGGCGGATGCTGCGGGCCCTCGACGAGTACGAGATCGGCGGCGTCACGACGCTGCTCGGCTTCCACCGCGCTCTGCTGCGACACCCGTGCTACGTGGAGGGCAGCACGTGCCACGGCATCGTCGAGTCCGAGGAGCTGGCGCAGCGAGCCGCGCAGCTGGAAGGGCGGCCGGCGGAGCCGCCGTCGGCGGACGGGGCCGTCGCGCGTGACCGCCGGCTCGTCGTCGAAGTGGACGGCCGCCGCTTCGACGTCCGTGTGCTCGTGCCCGAACCGTCCCACGCGGCGCTGGCGCGCCGCCGCCACGAGCGGGCGGCGCGCGCGGGGAAGCGGCTCGGCCGCGCGCGACGCTGTCGTCAGCCCGATGCAGGGCACGGTGCTCGACGTCCGCGTGGCCGAGGGAGACGACGTCCGGGCCGGCCAGGTGCTCTGCATCGTCGAGGCGATGAAGATGGAGAACGAGATCGCTGCGCACCGGGACGGCGTCGTCACCAGCCTCTCGGTGACCGCAGGCCAGCAGGTCAAGACCGGTCAGGTGATCTGCGTGGTCGAGGCCGGCGGCACCGAAGCAGACGGCTAGACTCGCCCCCGGCCATGGATCTGTACGAGTACCAGGGCAAGGAGCTCTTCCGCCGCCACGGCATTCCCGTCTCCGAGGGCCGCCTCGCGACGAGCCCGGACGAGGCGCGAGCCGCCGCGGCGGAGCTCGGCGGGCCTGTCGTCGTCAAGGCTCAGGTGCTCACGGGCGGCCGCGGGAAGGCCGGAGGGATCAAGCTGGCGACCACGCCCGAGGAGGCGGAAGCGCGGGCCGGGGACATCCTCGGCCTCGACATCAACGGCCACGTCGTGCGCAAGCTCTGGATCGAGCGTGCGTCCGACATCGAGCGCGAGTACTACCTCTCGGTCACATTCGACCGGGGCGAGAAGAAGGCGCTGCTGATGTTCACGACCGAGGGCGGCATCGACATCGAGGAGGTGGCCGAGACGAAGCCCGAAGCGCTCGTCCGGCTGCACGTCGACCCGCACGAGGGGTTCCAGCCGTGGCAGGCGCGGCGGCTCGTCTACGGCGCGGGCGTCGAGGACGCCGGCGAGCAGAAGCAGATCGCGGAGATCGTCGGCCGCCTGTACGCGACCTTCGTCGAGTGCGACGCGATGCTCTGCGAGATCAACCCGCTGATCGTCACGCCCGAGGGCGACGTGCGCGCGCTCGACTCGAAGTTCACGGTCGACGACAACGCGCTCTTCCGCCACGCCGACATCGCCGAGATGCGAGATCCGGAGTCGTATCCGCCGGAGGAGCGCGCGGCGCGCGAAAAGGGCGTCACCTATGTGAAGCTCGACGGCGAGGTGGGGATCCTCGGGAACGGGGCCGGGCTCGTCATGTCCACGCTGGACGTGATCGCGCTCGCAGGCGGCCGCCCGGCCAACTTCTGCGATCTTGGCGGTGGAGGAGACGCGGAGGGAGTCGTCGACGCGCTCCAGGTGATCACGGCCGACCCGCAGGTGAAGTCGATCCTCTTCAACATCTTCGGCGGGATCACCCGTTGCGACGAGGTGGCCCGCGGGATCCTGGCAGCGCTCGAGCAGATGACGATCGCGCAGCCGATCGTCGTCCGCCTCGACGGCACGAACGCCGAGGAGGGCCGCCGCCTGCTGGCGGAGGCCGCGCCGCCGAACCTCTACACCGAGCCGACGATGCTCGACGCCGCCCGCAAGGCCGTGGAGCTGTCCCGATGAGCGACGTCTGGTCGGATCGCGCGCAGCTGTACCGCGACAGCGCCGCGCACCGCGACGGCCCCGACCTCGACCTGCTCGTCCAGTGGGTGGAGGAGACCGGGGCGCGGACCGCGCTCGACGTCGCCACCGGCGGCGGGCACGTGGCACGGCGTCTTCGCGAGCTGGGCCTCAAGGTCGTCACGACCGACGCGGCGCCCGGGATGGAGCCGGACGTCGTGACGCGCGCCGAGCACCTTCCGTTCGCCGACGGGAGCTTCGACGCGGTCGTCTCGCGCGTCGCGCACCACCACTTCGACGACCCCGCCGCCGCCGTGCACGAGATGGCGCGGGTCAGCGGCGGGCTCGTGGTCGTCGTCGACAACCTGTTCATGAGCGACGAGGCCGAGGAGGCCGACAAGCTGCGCGATCCCTCGCACGTCCGCAACTACACGGAGCAGGAGTGGCGGACGATGTTCGAGGACTCCGGCCTGCGCGTCGAGGACGTCCGCCACTTCGACAAGCCGATCGAGTTCCAGCCCTGGCTCGACCGCGTCGGCTGCGAGGGCGAGGACGCCGAGCGCGTGCGCGAGCTCCTCGCCGACCGGATCGAGGACGGCTGGGTCGCGCTCGAGCGGATCGCGCTCAAGGGGACGAACACCTAGTGGCCATCATCGTCGACCGCGACACCCGCCTCGTCGTCCAGGGATTGACCGGCCGCGAGGGCTCGTTCCACGCGACGCGCAACAAGGCCTACGGCACGCAGGTCGTGGCGGGCGTAACCCCCGGCAAGGGCGGCCAGGACGTCGAGGGGATCCCCGTCTTCGACACCGTCGCCGACGCCGTCGACCGGACGGGCGCGAACACGGCGATGATCTTCGTCCCGGCGCGGTTCGCGACCGACGCGATCTACGAGTCCGTGGACGCGGGCATCGCCACCGTGGTCTGCATCGCCGAGGGCCTGGCCGCGCACGACATGCTCCGCGTCTACAACTACATCCGCCCGCGCAACGTGACGATGATCGGGCCCAACTGCCCCGGCGCGCTCTCGCCCGGGAAGGCCAACGTCGGGATCATCCCGGCCGAGATCTTCAGCGAGGGGTCGATCGGCCTCGTCTCGCGCTCGGGGACGCTCACCTATCAGATCGGGCACGAGCTGACGCAGCTCGGCCTCGGCAACTCGACGATCGTCGGCATCGGCGGCGATCCCGTCGTCGGCTCGTCCTTCATCGACGTGCTGGCGAAGTTCGAGGCCGATCCCGAGACCGAATACGTGGTGATGGTCGGCGAGATCGGCGGCGACGAGGAGGAGAAGGCGGCGCGGTTCATCGAGGAGTCGATGACGAAGCCCGTGCTCGCCTACATCGCCGGCTTCACGGCTCCGCCGGGGAAGACGATGGGGCATGCGGGCGCGATCATCTCGGGCTCGTCCGGGACGGCCCAGGCCAAGAAGGAGGCGCTGGAAGCGTGCGGCGTTGCGGTCGGGACGACGCCCACCGAGGTCGCGCAACTCGTTGCCGATGTCGCCCGCGGTGTTTGAGAAGTTCCGCGCCGACTGGCGCCGCGGGCGCGCCCTGAAGACCCTCCGGCTCGGCGAGCGGCAGTACGGCGAGTGGGACAGCAAGACAGACGCCGGAACGATGTGCGCGTACTACCGGTTCGATCCCGACGGCGAGACGCTCGTCATGACCTTCCACGAGATGTGGGCCAAGGACGAGGGCAGGCTCGTGCATGAGGGCCGGCACGGTGTCCAGCGCGCGAACCTGACGGTCCAGGGCGCGCGCGCCTTCATCGACCTGGCCGCCGGGCTGGCTGCCGATGCCGGATTCGCACGCCTTCGCTTCAAGGGTCAGCGGATGAGACAACGGCGTGAGTCGCAGCAGGTGGTCGAACTCGACGTGGCCCGGTACCGTCGCCGCCGCGGGTCTGCTCGCTAGGATCAGGCCGATCGCTACGTCGAAGAGAGGGAGGAAATGCACGCCTGGTTGATTGCTGCACTTGTCGTCTCGTGGGTGCTCGTGTTCGTGCTTGCGGGACTGCTCTTCGTTGGTGTCAAGAAGATCGGGGAGCTCATGCTCTACCAGCAGGAGCTCAATGAGCGGCTGGAGATGGGCGCTTACCAGACCGGTCGGAACGTCGAGGAAGCGCTTCGCGGTGACGGGGGCCAGGGCCAGTCTGACTTCACCGGGCTGCCGCTCGGCGCCGAGGCGCCCGCGTTCGCGCTCGCCGATCTCAAAGGCGAGGAACGGACGCTCGAGGACTACCTCGGCCAGCCCTTCGTGGTCGGTTTCTTCAACACGGATTGCGGCTACTGCAAGGAACTCTCGCCGCATCTCGGCAAGCTCCCGCAGAAGAGCCATCCGCTCGTGCTCGTCACGCACGGTGACATGGACAAGCAGCGGCAGATGATCGCTGACGACAAGTGGACGTGCGACGTCGTCGTGGAGGAGGAGTGGGACGTCGCGGGCCAGTTCAAGGCCGCCGGGACGCCGTCCGGCTATCTGATCGGCGCCGACGGCAAGATCGCCAGCAAGCAGGCGATCGGCAGCCAGGCGCTGCTCGAGCTGCTCGAGATGGAACCGCAGGTTCCGGATCCCGACGAGCCTCCGGCCGAGAGCGGCAACGGGAACGGCGCCGGCCCGGTCGCGACCGGAGTGAACACCCGCGACGTCTCCGAGAGCCGGATCGCCCGCGACGGGCTCAAGGCAGGAACGGTCGCACCGGCGTTCGCGCTCGAGGATCTCAACGGCAAGTCCCGCTCGCTCCTCGACTACCGCGGCAAGCGCGTCCTGCTCGTCTTCACGGACGTCACATGCGGCCCGTGCGAACAGCTTGCGCCCGAGCTCGTGAAGCTCCACGAGAGGCGCCCCGACGACCTCGAGATCGTGATGATCAGCCGCGGCGACCTGGGGGAGAACAAGCGCAAGGCGAAGGCGTTCGGCTACCCCTTCCCGGTGCTGGTCCAGAACGGCTGGGAGGTCTCGAAGGACTACGCGATGTTCGCGTCCCCGATCGCATACCTGATCGACGCCGACGGGATCATCGTGAAGGACGTGGCGATGGGCAACGAGGCGATCCTCGCGCTCGTCGACTGATTAGCGGCACCCTCTCTTCGACCGGAAACGACGAAGGGCTCCCTCCCGGGAGCCCTTCGTATTGAGAGACGTTGGTGCGAGAGCTACTTGTGGGCTGCGGTCTTCGGCGTGTTCAGCGGCTTCGCCTGGCCGATCGAGCCCTGCTTGCAGTACGGGAAGCACAGCGGCCCGTAGCCGAACTCGGTCTCGCAGCACGAGGCTGTCGTGCAGACCGTGCCGGCGGGGCAGGACTGCCTGCTGCCGTTGCACGGGATGCCGTCGTCGCAGAAGTCGTTCTCGATGCAGGCGCCGACCGGAGCGCGCGTCGGGCGGATCTTGCCGTAGAAGATCGTTGCACAGAAGCACGTACCGAGCGGGCCACTGTCGTACCCGCAGGTCTTCGCCTGGTTCGAGCCGAGGCAGATGAAGCCCGTCCCGGAACAGGAGGCGTTCGAGGCCTTCCGCCTGACCGCTGCTCCCGCGCGACCCGGCATGAACGCAGCAAGCGCCCCCGCCAAGCCAAGACCGCCGACCTTAAGCGCTGTCCCGCGGGAGACACCACGTGACTCCTTTACGGGCTCGCCCGAATCGGCGTAAAGCTCGTCAATCTCCCGCATGCGTCCTCCTTGAACGAATCGGGTCTGGGTTGAGGCCATGACGCTAACCGATGAATCGGCTGTTGTCCAGCGTTTGCCGTGGTTCGATGCTGGTTGTGCGGCTCCTCCTCATGACCAGTCGGCCTGGAGGCGGTGCACCTCGCGGAACCGCCACCCCGTTACCTCGAGTCGCCCGCCGGGTGTCAGACGAAGGCCCGGCAACCGCTCGACGAGCCTGCTGAGCCCCGCTGCGCCGCCTTCCCGGGACAGCCAGGCGCCGAGACAGAAGTGGACACCGGAGGCGAAAGCGAGGTGCGCTCCCTCGTCGCGATGAAGATCGAATCGGCCGGGATCGGTGAAGCGCGTCTCGTCCCGGTTCGCCGACGCGACGATCGCGGCCACGTACGCGTCGGCAGGGATCCGGACCCCGGCCAGCTCGACCGGTCTCGTCGTCCGCCGCGGCACCATCCCGACCGGTGATGCCCATCGTGCTGCCTCCTCGATCGCCGGACGCGCCAGCGACGGATCGGCTTGCAGTTCCGCGAGCTGCTCGGGTCGGCTGAGGAGTCCGAGCAAGGCATGTGACATCAGGTCGCGCAACTCGTGCAGGCCGGCGGCGAGGAACACTTTCAAGCTGCCCACGATCTGCTGCTCGTCGAGGCCTCCGTCAGCGTCCTTCCATCCGGCCATGCTCGTGAGCACCGATGAGCCGTCTCCGATCGACTGCGTCTCAAGGTGGCGCTGGATCACCCGATCCATCTCCTTGTCGGTCGTGCGCGCCTCCGGGGGCGGCAACTGGGTTCGAAAGTAGTAGCTCGTGTGGTCGACCCAGATACGCAGATCGGCCGTCCGCACGTCGATCCCCGCGAGCGCCTTCAGTGTCTTGGCGGCGAGGGGCTCGAAGAACGAGTCGACGAGGTCCGCAGTCCCGGCAGCGGCAAGCGAGTCGATCAGCTCGTCGGCGACGCGGGACACGAACGTGCGCGCGAACTCGCGTGCCGGCCGGGGCTGACACGGCGGCTGCATCGCCGCTCGCATGCGCGCATGCTCCGGGTCGTCGGTGAACAGCAGACTGCTGTCGAGGTTCGCGGGCATGCCGGTCTCGACCTCGGCGCTGAACGTCTCGTCGTCCTTCAACACTGCTTCGACCTCGGCCCACCGGGTCACGAGCCAGTAGTGGTTCATCATCGGCACGTACGCGACCGGGTGATCGGCTCGCAGCTGACGCCAGATCGGATACGGATTCGCGTTCAGCTCCTGCAAAGGGACGTCGACGGACGGCCGACGCCGCCTCGACAGTGTCAGCCGCGACAGCACGGGTTAGGTGCCCGGCTCCAGGCGAACGTAGACGCCCTCGTCCCGTTCCATGACCCGGTACGTCCGGAGCGGCTGCTCGGCCGGAGGGTGCGTGACGGCGCCGGTGCGGCAGTCGAAGCCCGACGAGTGGATCGGGCACCAGAGGACACCTCGCTCGACGAACCCCTCGCTGAGATCGGCCTGTTCGTGAGGGCACACGCCGCTGAGCGCGTACAGCTCGCCGTCCGCTCTGACCAGCACACGGGCCGGGTCGCTCGGATCGTCGACGCGGAAGGGCTTCGGCACGCCTTCGTCGACCTCGTCGGGTGCGCAGACGCGAACGAACTCACCTGACACGGCGGCAACGATACAGACGCCTCCAGCGCCGCCTCCCGGGTCTATCCTGGCGCCTGCATGGCGCTCGCCGACATCCCCGTCGTCCAGGTGATCGGTGCCCCTCGGAGCGGGACGACGTGGCTCCAGCTGATGCTCGGGAGTCATCCTCGGGTGGCCACACCGGTCGAGCTCGCGTTCTTCTCCGACTTCGCCGCGCCGTGGTACGAGGCGTGGGCGCGCCAGTGCAGCGGCGCCGACCGCATCAAGCCGCCGTACTGGGGCCTCCCGGCCGCGATCACAGAGGAGGAGTTCGAGCAGGCCGTCGGGCTCGTGGTCGAACGGATCTACCGGTCGGTGCTCGCGGCCAAGCCCGGCGCGACCGTCGTCGTCGAGAAGGATCCGCAGTCGAGCCGCTGCGTGGAGGCGATTCTCAGGACCGTGCCCCAGGCGCGGTTCGTCCACGTGCTCCGGGACGGCCGCGACGTCGTGTGCTCGACGCTCAGAGTCTCCCGGAGCTGGGGAGGTGCCTGGGCTCCCCGCGACCTGGTCGCGGCCGCCGAGCTGTGGCGTGAGTTCGTCCGCGGGGCGCAGACGGCTCGAGGGGCCGCGGGCGGATACATGGAGGTCAGGTACGAGGACCTCCTGAGCGGGGCCGGTCCGGACGTTCTCCGCGAGACGATGGCCTTCTGCGGACTCGACGACGATCCTGCGCTCGCGAAGGAGCTGTACGAGCGGTACAGCTATCCCGTTCACGGCAAGGAGAAGGTGCTGCAGGGCGGGCTCGTCTGGACGGGCGAGATGGCCCGCGCCGGGATCGGCACCGACTTTCCCGAGGACTTCATCGGCCCGGCGGCGGCCGGTGTGTGGACGGCCGAGTTCGGTGCGGGCGACCGGCAGGAATTCGATTCGGCCGCGGGCGCACTGCTCGTCGAGTTGGGCTACGAGAACGATCGTTCGTGGGCGGGCGGGCCGACTCGGGACTGGTCTCCGATTCCGACCCGGAGCTAGACTCCTGCCATGGGGGTGATCTCGCTCGCGCGCGGCATTCCGGCGCCGGAATGCCTGCCGGTCGCGGAGTTGGCCGACTGCGCCCGTACCGTGCTCGAGCGCGACGGCGAGACGATCCTCAACTACGGGCCGGTGGGTGGTTACGGGCCGCTGCGCGAGTGGATCGCCGAGCAACACGGCGTCGAGCCGGGCCGTGTCGTGGTCACGAACGGGTCGCTCCCTGGGCTCAATCTCGTGCTCGGGCACTTCGCTGCCCGCGGCCGGATCATCGTCGAGGCGCCGACCTACGACCGGCCGCTGAAGATCGCCGCCCGGCTCGGCGCGGACGTGCGCGCGATCCCGCAGGACGACGACGGCCTCGACGTCGACGCGCTCGAGCAGGAGCTCCGGCGCGATCCGTCGCCGGCGTTCCTCTACGCGCTCCCGACCTTCCAGAACCCGAGCGGCCGGACGCTGCCGCTCGAGCGCCGCCTGCGGCTCGTCGAGCTGGCGCGTGAGCATGCGCTGACCATCCTCGAAGACGATCCGTACGGCCGCGTCCGCTTCGACGGCGAGCCGTTGCCGACATTGCACGAGCTCGACGGCGGGCAGCACGTGCTCTACTCGTCGTCCTTCTCGAAGATCGTGGCGCCGGGAGCCCGCGTCGGCTACTTCGTGCTCTCCGCCGAGGTCGCAGCCGCGGTCGAGTCGGTCGCCCAGAACGTCTACCTCACGCCGGTGCTGATCGGCCAGGCGACCGTCTTCGAGTTCATCCGGCGCGGCAGCCTCGAGCCGAACGTCGCGCGTGTCTCCGAGCTCCTCCGCGTCCGCCGCGACGCGATGCTGGAGGCGCTCGACCGCGAGCTGCCGGACGCCCGCAGCAGCCGGCCCGAGGGCGGCTACTTCGTGTGGCTCGACCTCCCGGAGTCGATCGACGTCGGCGAGTTTCTGCCCGGCGCCGAGGAGGCGGGTGTGACCTTCGTGCAGGGCTCGGACTTCTTCCGGGCCGGGAGCGGCGGCGGTCGCAGCTCGGCGCGGCTCGCGTTCAGCTACGTGTCGCCGGACGAGATCCGCGAAGGCGTGTCACGGCTGGCGGGTCTTCTTGCTCCGGCGCTGCCGGTATAGGTGCGATCCGAGCAAGCCGGCGGCGAGCCCGACCAGCAACAGGAGCAGCACCGACCAGATCAGGGAGACGTGCGCGGTCGCGAACACGAAGTCGACCGGGATCGTCCTGTTGTTCCCGACGACGAACGCCACCGCGTAGCCGATGAAGAAGAGCAGCGCCGCCACCTTGAGCCAGAAGCGCCACGGCGGGCTCTCGTCGACGGGCTCGACGGAAGCGGACGGCGCGGGTGCGGCAGGGGCGGTGGGCTCGGCCGTCGTCGCCGGCGGCGCGTCCGCCGGGGGAGTCTCGACGGGCTCGTGCTCGCCGTCCACGAGGAGGGCTAGGCCGCCTGGTGCTGGGGAATGAGTCGCACTCGCTCGGTCGCGCGCTGGACGAGCGGTGCCTGTGTCGGGGGTGTCAGGGCGCCGTGGGCGCCGAGGCGGAACGTGGGGCAGGGAGCGTCGAGCTGGAGGGCGCAGAGCGCCTCCTGATGGAAATAGCAATCCTTACAACGTAGCTGGGTGCGTTTGCTCATCGTCTCTTTCGCTCGGGTTGGCTGACCGCTGGAACAGGAGCACGATCTTAGGCCGCGCCGGGCGTGATGCAAGGGGACCGCAACACGAATAAGTCGCTCGTTGCGGGCACTTCCGGCGGGCGTAACCGGGCCGGGGATCAGCGTTTGGGCGGCAATGTTGCCAACGCGTGCAACGCCTGTCGAAAACTCTCCACAGGGATCACGCGGACATGTCCGGCATACCGCTTGGCGATCTTGGCGTTATCCCCAGCGGGCACGAGCATGATGTCAACACCCGACTTCCGGGCACCGAAGATCTTCTGCTTCGCACCGCCGATCGGGCCCACGGCGCCGTCGAGGAAGATCTCGCCGGTGGCCGCGACCTTGTAGCCGCGGTCGACGTTCTTGCCGAGCTTCTCCATCACCTCGAGCGCGAACGCGAGCCCGGCCGACGGCCCGCCGATGTTGCCGGTCTGGATGTTCACCGGCACCGGCAGATGGATCTGCGCCGCCTGGTCGATCGCAATGCCGACGATCGGAATCGAATGATCGCTCGGATCGGCGATCGTCTTCATGGTGACCGTCCGGAGCCCCGACTTGTTGCGAACGCCGAGCGTGACACTCGCCCCTGGACGGCGGTGGCGAAGAAGCGCGCGGGCTGCGTTCGACGTCCGCACCGGATGACCGTCGACGGAGACGATCACGTCGCCCGGCAGCAGTTTCCCATCGGCCGGCGCGCCTCCCGCGATTGCCACGACGCGCGCTCCGCTCGGGTTGGTCGTGACCTTGTAGCCGAGCGCCCGTTCGCCGACCGCGGCTGCGATCTGTTGCGAGAGGGCCATCTGTTCGAGGTCGACCTGCTCGCTCTGCGACTCGCTGACTCCGGTCGGGCGGATCTGCGAGACCGGGACGAACGTGGCTCCGTCGCCGGCGACTCCGTGGAACATGTCCTCGAGCAGCGTCGCCTTGCGCTCGATCACGTCGAGGAAGTAGATGCTGCCTCCGTCGTGGTCGGGCTTCGCGTGCTCGACCTGGACGACCGCGGCGGCCGGGTGGGCCTTGTCCGGCACGAGCACGTAGGTGCCGGACGGGTAGCGCCAGAGCACGACACCCGTGACGGCCGCCGCGACGACGACCGCGACGACGAGCCACTTCACGAGCCTGCGCACGTTCAGAGCAACGAGCGGGTCAGGCCGCCGTCGACCGGCACGACCGCGCCGGTGACGTAGCTCGCCTGGTCGGACGCGAGGAAGCAGACGACACGGGCGATCTCGGCCGGGGTTCCGAAGCGGCGGAGCGGGATCCTCGCCTCGGCCTGCTCGCGGAAGGTCTCGTTGCCCGCGTAGAGCTGGGCCAGCCGGTCGGTGTCGATCTGGCCGGGAGCGATCGAGTTGACGGTGATTCCCATCGGGCCGACCTCGCGGGCGAGCGTCTTCGCCCAGCCGACCACGCCCGGGCGCACGGCGTTCGAGAGCGCGAGCCCGTCGATCGGCTCGCGCACCGAGCTCGACTCGATATTGACGACGCGTCCGCGGCCCGAGCGCTCGAGGTGCGGGAGGCAGAGGTTCGTCAGCCTGACGACGGGGAGGAGCAGCAGCTCGATGGCGTTCTCGAACGCTTCCGCGTCCGCGCCGACGGCCGGGCCGGGCGGTGGGCCCCCGCCGTTGTTCACGAGCACGTCGATGCCCCCGAACGCCTCGACGGTTCGTTCGACGAGCTTCTCCAGGTCGCCGGGAACGGTGAGGTCGCCGCGGACGGAGAGCGCGCCGAGCCGTTCGGCCTCGCGCTCGAGCAGGTCACGGCGCCGCGCGAACATGGCCACGTTCGCGCCCTCCCCGACGAGGGCTTCCGCGATCGCGAGCCCCATGCCCGAGGAGGCTCCGCAGACGATCGCCGTCCGGCCGTCGAGGCCGAGGTTCAAGCGAGGCTCAGCACGCCGACGACCTCGCGCACCGCGTCCGCGGACGAAGCGAGCGCCGCCTGCTCGTCGCCTGTCAGCTCGAGCTCGACGATCTCCTCGACGCCCTTCGAGCCGAGCTTGACGGGAACGCCCATGTACAGGCCGTCGATGCCGTACTCGCCCTCGAGCAGCGCCGTGCACGGGAGCACGCGCTTCTGGTCGAGGAGGATCGAGTCGACCATCTGCGCCACGGCCGCGCCGGGCGCATACCAGGCGGACGTGCCGAGCAGGTTCACGACCTCGCCGCCGCCCTTGCGGGTGCGCTCCACCATCGCCTCGATCCGGTCGGCGGAGACGAGCTGCGACAGCGGGACGCCGCCGACGGTCGTCGCCGAGACGACCGGCACCATCTGGTCGCCGTGGCCGCCAAGGACGACGGCCTGGACGTCCTTGGCCGACGCGCCGGTCTCCCAGGCGATGAAGGCCCGGAAGCGCGCCGTGTCGAGGATCCCCGCCATGCCGAACACACGCTCCTTCGGAAACCCGGACGCGTGCCTGGCGACATGGCACATCGCGTCGAGCGGATTGGTGACGACGACGACGATGGCCTCGGGCGACTCGGCGACCGCGGCGCGGGTGACGGCGCCGACGATGTTCTCGTTCGTCGTCACGAGGTCGTCGCGGCTCATTCCGGGCGAGCGCGGCTTGCCCGAGGTGACGACGATCACGTCGGAGCCCGCGGTGTCCTCGTAGCCGTTCGTGCCGACGATCGTCGGCTCGTACCCGAGCACGGGGCCGGCCTCGTTCAGGTCGAGCGCCTTGCCCTGGGGCAGGTTCTCGATGATGTCGACGAGCAGGACGTCGGCGTAGTCGCGGCGCGCGACCTCCTGCGCCGCGGTGGTGCCGACGTTGCCGGCGCCGATGACGGTGACCTTCTTGCGGCCCTTGGCCGGCTTGAAGTCGTGGTAGCCCTTGTCCAGTTCGGCCATCAGACGGTTGCCTCCAGCTTCTCGATGATTGCGTCGGCCACGTCGCTCGTCCCGACGGCGGTCGGGTCGTCGCGACTCGGCTTCATGTCGTAGGTGACGTGCTTGCCCTCGCGGATCACGTCTGCGACGGCCTTCTCCAGCCGCACGGCGGCACCCGGCTCGCCGATGTGCTCGAGCATGAGCTTGCCGGAAAGGATCATGGCGATCGGGTTGACCTTGTTCTGCCCCTTGTACTTCGGGGCGGAGCCGTGGGTCGCCTCGAACACGGCCGAGTCGGCGCCGACGTTGGCGCCCGGAGCGACGCCGAGGCCGCCGACGAGGCCGGCGGTCAGGTCGCTGATGATGTCTCCGTAGAGGTTCGGCAGTACGAGGACGTCGAACTCCTCGGGCCGCTGCACGAGGCCCATGCAGAGCGCGTCGACCAGGTTCTCGCGCGGCTCCACGTCCGGGTAGTCGCCGGCCACGTTCCGGAACACCGACAGGAACAGGCCGTCCGTGTGCTTCATGATGTTCGCCTTCGTGATGCAGTGCACCGCCCGGCGGCCGTGCGCCTGCGCGTACTCGAAGGCGTAGCGGATGATCCGCTCCGAGGCTTCGGGGCTGATCGGCTTGATCGAGAGCCCGCTCGACTCCGCGATGTGCTTCGGCTGCAGGCCGTTCAGCGTCTCGATCACGCGCTGCGCGTCGGCGCTTCCGGACGTGAACTCGATGCCCGCGTACAGGTCCTCCGTGTTCTCGCGGACGATCACGACGTCGACGCCTTCGTAGCGGGAGCGCACGCCCGGATACGTCTTGCACGGGCGCAGGCAGGCAAAGAGTCCGAGCTCGTGGCGCAGCGCGACGTTGACCGACCGGAAGCCCGTGCCGATCGGCGTCGTGATCGGCCCCTTGAGCGCGATCTTGTTCCGGCGGATCGAGTCGAGCGTGTCGTCGGGCAGCGGCGTGCCGGCCGACTCCATCACGTCGACGCCGGCCTCCTTCACGTCCCACTCGAACTCGACGCCCGTCGCCTCGAGTACGCGCCGCGCCGCCTCGGTCAGTTCGGGCCCGGTCCCGTCGCCGGGCACGAGGGTGACGCGGTGGGCCATCGCATCGACTTTACCGGCTCTCCCCCGACCGGCCGTCCGGTAGATTCCGTCGAAGAATGAGCGATTTCAAGCCGGGCCTGGAAGGCATCGTCGCGGTCGAGACGGAGATCGCCGAGCCCGATCGGGACGGCGGCGTGCTTCGGTATCGCGGCGTCGACATCAACGACCTCGTCGGCCACTACCCCTATGAGAACGTCTGGGGCCTCCTCGTCGACGACGACCTCCACTCGGCGATGCCGGAGCCCGAGCCGTACGAGCCGGCGCGGCTGACCGGAAACGCGCCGTCCGACCTCCAGGCGGAGACCGCCCGCTTCTCGGGCGTCTGGAAGCTCGGCAAGCTGAACGAGATCTCGGACGAGCAGGCGCGCGAGGACCTCGGCCGCCTGTCGGCCCAGATGATGGGGATCGTCGCGCGCTCGGCCCGCTTCGCGGACGGGAAGACGGACGAGGTTCCCGCGAGCGTCGTCGCCCAGGGGAAGACCTCGGCCGAGAAGTTCCTGCTCCAGTGGCGCGGCGAAGCCGACCCGAAGGCCGTGCGCGCCATCGACACCTACTGGATCTGCACGGCCGAGCACGGGCTGAACGCGTCGACGTTCGCCGCGCGCATCGTCGCCTCCACGGGGGCCGACTGCGGCGCCGCACTCTCCTCTGCGGTCGGAGCGCTCTCCGGCCCGCTGCACGGGGGAGCGCCGGCGTACGTGAAGCCGATGCTCGAGGAGGTCACCGCGATGGGCGATCCGGACAAGTGGGTCAAGGACACCCTCGACTCCGGCAGGCGGATCATGGGCTTCGGGCATCGCATCTACCGCGCCGAGGATCCGCGCTCGCGGATTCTCAAGGAGACGGCGCGCGAGCTGGGCTCGCCGCAGATCGAAGTCGCCGAGCGGCTCGAGGAAGCAGCGCTGGCCGAGCTCGAGCGGCGCCATCCCGAGCGCCCGCTGAAGACGAACGTCGAGTACTACTCCGCGGTCGTCCTCGACATCGCGGAGATCCCGCCGCCGCTCGCGCCGGCCATGTTCGCCTGCTCGCGGGTCGCCGGCTGGTCGGCGCACATCCTCGAGCAGAAGCGCACGGGCAGGCTGTTCCGTCCGTCGGCCACGTACATCGGGCCGGCCCCGCGCAGTCTCGCCTCGGTCAGTTGACGCTCGCCGAGGCGGCGGCGCAGGCCGATTCGCTCGCGGAAGCGGGCTCCGAGCAGGAGCTGTCGAAGCTCCGCGCCGAGTGGAGCGACGAGATCGAGGCGGCCGCGCGTTACGCGGACTACCGTGAGCGGGCGGTCGCGTACCGGGCGATCGGGCAGTTCCGCTTCCGCCAGAAGATCGACCTCCTGCAGCGCGGCCTCGAGGACGAGAGCCCGTCGGTGCGCGGCTCGGCGCTCGTGTCGCTGGAGCGGCTCTCCCGCGACGCGCCGGGTGTCGTCAACGGCGTGCGCCCCCTGCTCCACAAGCTCGTCAACGCGGACGACAACCAGGCGGTGCGGCGGCTCGCGGTCGTCTGCCTCCGGAACGGCTCGCCCCAGCGCGAGACGATCGTGCTGCTCGAAGGTCTCGGGGAGGACGACGACGCCGACCGCGACCTCCGTGAGGTCGCGACGAAGGTCGCCGCCCAGCTCAGGAAGCGGGCGGCTCAGAAGGCGTAGACCGCCGGCGCGCGTGCGGGTGCGCGTCGAAGTACGCGTCGCGGCGGCGCTTGTCCGTCACGTGGGTGTAGAGCTCGGTCGTCGCCAGGTCGGCGTGGCCGAGCATCTCCTGCACCGAGCGGAGATCGGCGCCGCCCTCGAGCAGGTGGGTCGCGAACGAGTGGCGGAGGAGGTGGGGGTGGACGCGACCCGGCTCGAGCCCGGCCCGCTCGGCGACCGTGCGCAGGATCAGGAAGGCGCCGGCGCGCGTGAGCGGCCCGCCGCGCGAGTTGAGGAAGAGCTCCGGGCGATGGCGGCGGTCGAGGAAGGGCCGCCCGCGGGCGAGATAGCGCCGCAACGCCTCGGCGGCACGGCGTCCGATGGGGACGACCCGCTCCTTCCCGCCCTTGCCGAGGCAGCGGACGAGCCGCTCGTCGAGGTCGACCGCGGCGCGTTCGAGGCCGACGGCCTCGCTGACGCGGAGCCCGGCCCCGTACAGCAGCTCGACGAGCGCGCCGTCGCGGAACGCCCGCGGCGTCGTGCCGGCGGCGGCCTCGATCAGGCGCTCGACGTCGCCCGGCGAGAGCGTCCGCGGAAGCACGCGGGTGCGCTTGGGCGCGGAAACCGCGGCGGCGGGGTTGTCCTCGCGCGCCCCGACGAGCGTCTGGTGGCGGAAGAACGACCGTAGTGCGGCGAGCCGGCGTGCGAGGGTCGAGCCCGCCCGCCCGGCCGCGCGCAGGTCGGCGAGGTAGCTCTCGATCTCCTCGGTCGTGGCGCCGCCGATCCCGGAGCCGAGCCAGCGTCCGAAGTCCTCGAGGTCGCGGCGGTAGCTCTCCACCGTTCGCGGCGCGAGCCGCGCGCGGGAGACGGCGAGGAAGCTCTGGAGCTCAGGATCGCGGATGGGCACGGTCGTAGACCCTGCGGAGGCGTCGCCCGTCGACGTGGCTGTAGACCTGCGTCGTCGAGAGCGAGCTGTGGCCGAGCAATTCCTGGATCACGCGCAGGTCGGCGCCGCCGTCGATGAGGTGCGTCGCGAACGCGTGGCGGAGGCGGTGCGGGTGCGGGACGAGCCGGCGCAGCGTGCTCGTGTCGAGGCGCCGCCCGCGGGCCGAGAGGAAGAGCGCGTTCTCCGCGCCCACGGCGAGCTTCGGCCGCCCGTCGCGGAGGTAGCGGGCGACGCGGTAGGCGGCTTCCTCCCCGAGCGGCACGACGCGGTCCTTGCCGCCCTTGCCGTGCACGTGAACCGTCTCCGTGTCGAAGTCGACGTCGCGGAGGTCGAGCCCCACCGCCTCGTGGCTGCGGAGGCCCGCGGAGTAGACGAGCTCGACGAGCGCCCGGTTGCGAAGCTGGAGCGGCTCGTCGCCGTCGAAGCTCGCGAGCGTCCGCTCGATCTCGTCCAGCTTGGGCGCCTGGGGCAGGCGGCGCGGGCGGCGCGGCGTGAGCGCGACGTCGGGCACGCGCTCCGGTCCGAGCGCGAACCGAAGCAACGAGCGGACCGCGGCGAGCCGCCGCGCGATCGTCGCGGGCGTGAGCCGGCGCGGCCGGCCACGCGCGAGCTCGGCGGCGTAGTCGGAAAGGACGGCCGCGTCGACGTCGTCGAGCGTGGCGCCGCGCCGCTCGAGCCACGCGGAGAACGGCTCGAGGTCGAACCGGTAGGCGCGGCGGGTCGCTTCTCCGAGCCCGGGCGAGGCGAGAAACCGTTCGATCGCCGCGTGCGTGTCCACGGCGTTCAGTCTTCGCGCCCAACCGGTCGGAGCCTGCTTCGGGAGGCCTACGCGGGCGGCTCGTCGGCGAGCAGCGAGTAGACGACGAAGTCGACGCGGCGGCCCTGGCGCGCGTTGAAGCGCACCGAGCGCAGGACGCCTTCGCGGCGGAAGCCGGCGGCCTCGGCCACTCGCTGCGAGGCGACGTTGCGGCTGTCGGCGCGGAGCTGCACCCGCTTCATGCCGCAGCTCCGCAGTCGCCCAGCCGGTCGCGAGTCGCGTGGCGCGCGTCGCGACGCCGCGGCCGCGCGCCTCCCGCCGCACCCAGTAGCCGACCTCGGCGACGCCCTCGTCGCGGTCGATCCAGTGGATGCCGACCGAGCCGAGCACCTCGCCCGTCCCCGCGTCCGTGACCGCGAACGCGGCGTGCGTCCCGTCCTTCCAGCCGCGCCGCGTCAGTGCCACGTACGTGCGGGCGTCGGCCTCGCCGTACGGCTGCGGCACCTGGTCGAGCCACCAGGCGATCTCCTCGTCCCGGCAGGCCGTCACGATCGCCTCGACGTCGCGCTCCAGCCAGGGTCGCAGGGCGACGACGCCGTCGGAGAGCGGCGGTGACGGGGGCGCGACGGACATCCAGCGAGCGTATCGACGCGTACCATTCGACGTGGTGAACCGGCGGCTGATCCTGATCGGCGCCGTTGTGGCCGCGCTCGCGGTCGGCGGAGCGGTGACGGGCGTCGTGCATCGCCTCGGGCGGCGGAGGTGGTCGAGCGGCCGCCCAGCCGGAGCAGACGGGCACGCTCGACATGCACCCGATCGCCGGCAACTTCAAGCCGGACGGCACGAAGCTCTCGGACTGCAACGCACAGCTCTGCTACGAGCAGGCGTTCGGGAACGTCGCCTACTACCAGGGGCCGAAGGCCGCGCTCGCGCTGTTCGCGCACGAGATGGCCGTCAACAAGGCGATCGAGGCCGGCTGCCACCGGATCGCCCACAAGATCGGATCGGCCTCGCTCGTCCGCGACCACGGCAACATCCCGGAGGCGTTCGCGGCGGGCTGCTCGATCTGCTGGTCCGGCTACTACCACGGGATCCTCGAGCGCGCCTTCTACGGGATCTCCACGGAAAGTGGGCTGATCAAGGCGGCGCGGCGCGTCTGCGCCAGTCCGAGGCTGCAGAGCGACCAGTGGCTCCTCTACCAGTGCGTGCACGGGCTCGGCCACGGGCTGATGATCTCGACCGGCTACGACCTGCCGTTCGCGCTCCGCGTCTGCGACAAGCTGCAGACGAGCTGGGACCAGACCTCGTGTACGGGCGGCGTCTACATGGAGAACGTCAACGCGGCGAACGGCACGTCCATCGGCTTCAAGACGACGTGGGTGAAGCCGGACGATCTCGTCTACCCGTGCGACGCGAAGGTCACGAAGGGCCACCGGCTCTACTGCTACCTGATGGTCACGTCGAGGGTCCTGGCTGCGAACGGCTACAACTGGGCCGCGACGGCGAGGATCTGCGCGCACGTCGAGACGCAGCTGGGTCTCGACCTGCTTCCAGTCCTACGGCCGCGACGCCGACGGCACGACGCGCCAGAATCCGGCGCGCGACCGCGTGCTCTGCAAGCTGACCGGGAAGCTGGGAGGGCGAGTGCATCTACGGCGCCGTCCGCGACATGACCTCGAACTACGCGGGCGGCCGTCAGGCCTCCGTGCTCTGCAGGCAGGTCGACGCCGGGCTCAAGGGCTACTGCTACCAGGGGATCGGGACGATCCTCGGCACGCTCCACCTGACACGCCCGGCCGTCGGGCCGCCTGCTCCTCCGTCAGCCCCGCGCGCTTCCTCGACGCATGTTTGCGGGGCGCAGGGGTACCCGTTACGACCTAGAATCGTTGTTCTGGCCCGTGTGGAGCGGGCAGACGCAAGCCATGGCCACGACCACGGAACGGCAGTTGCACGGACCGGTCGGCCTCGCCGACCACGGGCTCAACCCGGGCGGCCGCGTCCACTGGAACCCGACCACGGCGCTCCTCTACACGCATGCGCTCAGCGCGCGACGAGGGCAAGCTGGCCGAGGGCGGCTCGCTCGTCGTCGACACCGGCCGGTTCACCGGACGCTCGCCGAAGGACAAGTTCGTCGTCCGCGAGCCGGGCTCGGAGGAGCGCATCTGGTGGGGGACGGTCAACCAGCCGCTGCCCGAGGACCGCTTCGACGGCGCTGCGGGACAAGGTCGTCGCCCACCTCGACGGGCAGAGCTCTTCGTCGTCGACGCCTTCGCCGGCGCCGACCCCGCGCACCGGATCGCCGTCCGCGTCGTCACCGGCCGCGCGTACCACGCGCTCTTCGCGAAGACGATGTTCATCGAGCCGACCGCCGACGAGCTGGCCGTCTTCCGGCCGCAGGCGCTCGTCCTGCACGCGCCCGAGGTCGAGGCCGACCCGGAGGCCGACGGCACGCGCACCGGCACCTTCGTCGTGCTCCATCCGACGCGGACGGAGATCCTGATCGGCGGCACGTTCTACGCCGGCGAGATCAAGAAGGCGATCTTCACGGTCATGAACGACCGGCTGCCGCTCGAGGGCGTCCTGCCGATGCACTGCTCGGCGAACGTCGACGACGCCGGCCGCGTCGCGGTCTTCTTCGGGCTCTCCGGGCACCGGCAAGACGACGCTGTCGGCCGATCCGGAGCGGCACCTGATCGGCGACGACGAGCACGGCTGGGGCGACAGCGGCGTGTTCAACGTCGAGGGCGGCTGCTACGCGAAGGTGATCCGGCTCTCCGCGGAGGCCGAGCCGCAGATCTACGCGACGACGCGCCGCTTCGGCACGATCCTCGAGAACGTCGCCGTCGACGACAGCGGCGTCCTCGACCTCGACGACGACTCGAAGACCGAGAACACGCGCGCCGCGTACAAGCTCGAGGAGATCGCGAACGCGCTGCCCGCGAAGCGCGCCGGGCACCCGAGCGCGGTCGTCATGCTGACCGCCGACGCCTTCGGCGTGCTGCCGCCGATCGCGCGGCTGACGCGCGATCAGGCGATGTTCTACTTCCTGTCCGGCTACACGGCCAAGGTCGCCGGCACCGAGATCGGCGTCACCGAGCCGCAGGCGACGTTCTCGACCTGCTTCGGCGCGCCGTTCCTGCCCGCAGCCGCCGGCCGTCTACGCGCACATGCTCGGCGAGAAGCTCGACCGGCACCAGCACGCCACGGTCTGGCTCGTCAACACCGGCTGGACGGGCGGGCCGTTCGGCGAGGGCCACCGCATGCCGATCGCGGCCACGCGCGCGCTGCTCCGCGCGGCGCTCGAGGACGGGCTGCGCAGCGTCGAGTACCGCATCGATCCCGTGTTCGGGTTCGACGTGCCGGTGAGCGTGCCCGGCGTCGACGACGGGCTCCTCGACCCGCGCTCGACCTGGGCCGACGCCGCCGCGTACGACGCGCAAGGCCGCCGACCTCGCGCGCATGTTCCGCGACAACTTCGCCCAGTTCGCGGAGACGGTCGACGCTGCGGTCACCGCGGCGGGGCCCGGCGCGTGATCCCCGACGCGCCCTGGCGCGTCGTCGTCGTCTCGCAGATTCCCGACGTCGCCAAGGGGTACGTCGACTTCGTCCGCTCGATCGGCCACGAGCCCGTGGCGCACGTCTCCGTCCGCTCGCAGGAGCGGTTGGCCGCGTCGCAGGAGGCGCGCGACTTCTCGCTCGCAGCTGCTGATCGAAGGCCCGGACGACGTCGACCTCGTCTACCCGGCGAGCAAGGCCAGCCTGGCGCCGATCCTTCGCCGCTACGAGGCCGACCTCTTGCTCTGCACCGCGTGCCCGTGGCGCCTCCCGGCCGACGCGCTCGCGGTCCCGCGCATCGGCTGCGTGAACGGGCATCCCTCGCTGCTGCCGAGGTATCGCGGCCCGATCCCGATCGCATGGGCGATGCGGAACGGCGAGAGCGAGATCGGCCTCACCTACCACCTGATGGATGCGGAGTTCGACACCGGCAACATCCTCGCCCAGCAGTCCGTGCCGCTCGACCTCGACGACACGCTGGAGACGCTGGTGGCGAAGCTGAAGGGAGCGTCGGCCGCGCTCCTGCCGGTCGTCTTCGAGCGCCTCGCCCGCGGCGAGCCGGGCGAGCCGCAGCAGGGCGGCGACTACCAGAGCATCTTCGAAGAGGACTACGTCGACGTCGACACCGGCCGAACGGCGCTCGAGGTGCACAGGCAGGCAAAGGCCTGGCCGCTCGCGGCCGGGGCTCCGGGGCTGCGCGGCCCGATCCTCGAGCGCGACGGCCGAGCGGTTCGGTTGCTCCAGACGTCTCTGACCGAGGTCGACGGTGCCGAGCGCCTCGACTGCGCCGACGGGCCGCTGTGGATCGTCGAGAGCGAGCCGGTCGACTGACGCGCCGTCGTACCCGCCCGATCGTGTAGCTTCAAATCGGTGGAAGCGACGCACGACGTGCTGGTGGTCGGCGCGGGCTGCGCAGGCATGCGCGCCGCCATCGAGGCATTCGACGTCGGCGCCGACGTTGCCCTGATCTCCAAGATCCATCCTGTGCGGAGCCACTCGGGCGCTGCCGAGGGCGGGATCAACGCCGCGCTCGGAAACGCCTCCGAGGACGATCCGGAGAAGCACGCGTTCGACACCGTCAAGGGGTCGGACTACCTCGGCGACCAGGACGCGATCCAGGTGCTCTGCGACGAGGCGCCGGACGACGTGTACCAGCTCGAGCACTGGGGCGCCGTCTTCTCGCGGACAGAGGACGGACGGATCGCGCAGCGTCCGTTCGGCGCCGCCGGCGAGCCACGCACGGCGTACGCGGCGGACATCACGGGCCATGTGCTCGTCCAGGTGCTGTACGAGCAGGTCATGAAGCGCGACCTGACGGTGTACGAGGAGTGGTTTGCCTGGAAACTGGTCGAGGACGGCGGCCGCTGCCAGGGTGTCGTCTGCTGGGACCTCCTGAACGGCGGCCTGAAGACGCTCGGCGCCAAGACGGTCATCCTCGCGACCGGCGGAGCCGGCCGGCTCTACACGGGCACGACGAACGCCTATTCCTGCACCGGTGACGGCATGGCGCTCGCGCTCCGCGTCGGTGTGCCGCTCGAGGACATGGAGATGATGCAGTTCCACCCGACGACCCTGGCGCCCTCGGGCGTGCTGATCACGGAGGGCTGCCGCGGCGAGGGTGCGTACCTGCTCAACTCCGAGGGCGAGCGGTTCCTCAAGGACTACGCGCCGAACGCGATGGAGCTCGCCTCCCGCGACGTCATCTCCCGCGCCGAGCAGACCGAGATCGACAAGGGCCGCGGGATCGACGGCAACGTGCTTCTCGACCTGCGCCACCTCGGCGCCGAGAAGATCCTCGAGCGCCTGCACGGGACGCGCGAGCTGTCGATGACCTTCGCCGGTGTCGACCCGATCTACGAGCCCATCCCGGTCCGCCCCGGCGCCCACTACCACATGGGCGGCGTCGACACCGACGTCTGGGGGCAGACGGAGCTCGAGGGCCTCTACGCGGCCGGCGAGTGCGCCTGCGTCTCGGTCCACGGCGCCAACCGGCTCGGCGGCAACGCGCTGATGGAGACGATCACCTTCGGCAAGCGGGCCGGGCGGCACGCTGCGGAGTGGGCGCTGACGCACACGGCGGTCTCCGTGCCGGCCGGGGTCGAGTCGGACTCGGAGCGTGAGCTGAAGACGCTGCTCGGCCGCGACAAGGGGGAGCGGCCGTGGTCGATCCGCGACGAGCTGGCAACGACGATGCACGAGAACTTCGGGGTCTTCCGCCGCGAGGACCAGATGCTCCGGCAGGGGGAGATCGTCGCAGGCCTCCGCGACCGATACGAGAGCGTGGTCGTCGACGACAAGGGCGACGTCTTCAACACCGACCTGACGCAGGCGCTCGAGCTCGGCTTCATGCTCGAGCTCGCCGACTGCATGGTCGTCTCCGGCCTCGCGCGCAAGGAGAGCCGGGGAGCCCATGCCCGACCCGACGACTACCCTGACCGCGACGACGAGAACTACATGAAGCACACGATCGTCCGAACGGTCGACGGGCGCACCGAGCTCGAGTGGCGACCCGTGACCATGACGAAATGGCAGCCACAGGAGAGGAAGTACTGATCATGCGCATCCCCAGACTGACACTGACACTGGCGCTCATCGCGATGGTCGCTGCCGGCGCGACTACGGGCGTCGCTCTGGCCTCGCGAGGCGGCGGGTCGCCGATCGAGCAGGCCGCGACGAAATCCGGAAAGGCCTCCACCTTCAAGTTCGACTTCGCGCTCGCGATCTCCGGCGGAGGGTCGAGCGTTCCCGGCGGCAAGATCTCGCTCGGCGGGACGGGAGCGGCCAACACCGCGCACAAGTCGGCTGACATCAAGCTCGATCTCAGCTCGATCGCCCCGCTGCTCGGAGCCGCCACGCAGGGTGCCGCGGTGCCGAAGTCGATCGAGCTCGTCGTCCTCAACAACGTCGTCTACCTCAACTTCCCCGCGCTCGCCAAGCAGGCCGGCGCCCCAGGGAAGCAGTGGGTGAAGTTCGACGTCACGAAGCTGCCGAAGTCGAAGACCGGCGGCGTCGATCCGAAGGCCGTCGGAAACGTCTCGCCCCAGCAGGCGCTCGGGGCCCTGCGGTCGGCCCTGAAGGTGCACAAGGTCGGTTCGGACAGTCACGGAACCCACTATCACGCAGCGCTGAATCTGTCCTCGCTCGTCGCGGTCCTTCCGAAGGCGCAGCAGGCATCTTCGAGCGCATCCCTGGCCAAGGCCGGGATCAAGTCGGTCCCGCTCGACGTCTGGGTCGGCCCGGCCGGCTACGTGACCCGGTTCGTGACCACGCTCTCCGTCAAGGCCCAGAAGGGCTCTCCGGCCGTCGGGGTCACGTTCACGCTCAACCTCCACGACTACAACCACAAGGTGCACATCTCCGCGCCGCCGGCGGGGCAGACCGCCGACGGCAACAAGTTGCTCACCAGCCTGCTGGGCAGCCTGCCGGGAGGATGATGAGGCGCACGGCCCTCGCGCTGGCGGTGATCGTCGCGGGCTGCACCGCGGCGGTCGCCGTCGCTGCGCCCGGAGGAGCGGCAGGCACGACGCCCAACCAGCGGGCGCTGTTGCAGGCGTTCCAGAAGACGGCAGCCGCGACGGGCTCGCACTTCAGCTTCGTGGTCTCGAGTGGCACTTTTACGATCAGCGGGAGCGGCGGGGTCGACACGAAGCACCAGACCGGAAAGTTCAGGATCGACCTCGGCAAGCTCGCCATGATTCTCGGCGAGGCTGCAGGCGGCGTGTCCATTCCGAGGGCGTTCGACGTCGTCGTCGTGAAGAGCACCGCGTACGCTCACATCCCGTCGGTCGCGACACAGATCCAGACGGGCACCGAGTGGCTCAGGTTCGACGCCAAGTCGCTGCCGTCGTCAATCACCGCGACAAACCTCTCGAAGGTCGACCCGCAAAGGGCGCTCGCGCAGTTGACGTCGTCGGTCACCGTGCACCGCGTCGGGACGGCGACGGTGCGCGGCTCTTCGACGACGCACTACGGCGCCGTCGTCAGCGCGACGAAGCTCGTCTCGGTGCTGCCCAAGTCGCAGCAGGCGGCCGAGGCGAAGGCGCTCAAGCAGCTCAACCTGAAGACGCTGCCGCTCGAGATCTACGTCGACGGATCCGGGTATGTTCGCCGCGTGTCGACCTCCGTCCCCCACGTGATCCTGCTCGGTAGCCCGGCCGGAGCGACGTTCAAGGCCTCGTTCGACCTCTACGACTTCGGTACGCGGATCAACGTCTCGGCGCCGCCGGCGAGCAAGGTCGCCGACGGTGGCAAGCTCTTGCAGCAACTGATTCCGAGCGGAATGGGAGGCTGATGGACGTCGCACTCAAGATCTGGCGTTTCGACCCGGTTTCCGGCCAGCGGGAGCTGCGCGACTACGAGGTCGAGGCGCCCGAGTGGGCGTGCCTCCTCGACGTCCTGGACATCGTCAAGGACAAGGTCGACGGGACGCTCGCGTACCGCAAGAGCTGCCGGATGATGATCTGCGGCTCGTGCGGCATGCGCATGGACGGTGCCGCGGTGCTCGCGTGCAAGGAGCGGATGAAGCCGATCGTCGACGCGGGTCACGTGCCGGTGATCTCTGCCATGGGCAACCTGCCCGTGCTCAAGGACCTCGTCGTCGACATGGACCCGTTCTGGGCCAAGATGCGGCACATGAAGCCGTGGCTCGAGCCCGGCTACGCGGACCCCGGCGACAAGGAGCACCGCGTCTCCCAGGAGCAGATGGAGGTCATCCACAAGGAGGCGCTCTGCATCAACTGCGGCTGCTGCGTCTCCGAGTGCAACTCGATGGAGTCCGACCCGGAGTTCTTCGGGCCGGCCGCGCTCGCGAAGGGGATGCGCTTCGTCGGCGACGCGCGCGACCAGGAGACGACCGAGCGGCTCGACCGCTACAGCGACTACCACGGGATCTGGGACTGCACGCGCTGCTACTTCTGCACGGAGCGCTGTCCCAAGGGCGTCGACCCGCGCGACGCGATCGCGAAGCTCGGGGCCGAGGCGATGCGGCACGGGATCGACAAAGACATGGGTGCGAAGCACGCGAAGTGGTTCGTCAAGTCGGCCGAGACGACCGGCTGGCTCCGCGAGACCGAGCTCGTGCCGAAGACGCAGGGCATCGTCGCCTCGATCAAGCAGGTCAAGTTCGCGATGGGCCTGGCGAAGAAGGGCAAGGTGCCGCTCCCGTTCCCGCCGCACGTCGCCAAGGATGTCGCCGAAGCCCGAGCGCTCCACGACATCGTCCGCCAGCAGGACCGCCAGGGCGCGCTCGGCATCGTCCAGGGCGAGAAGGCGATCGAGCGCATCGAGTTCTCAGAGGGCGCCAAGGAGAGGGCCAAGGATGAGTGACATGAAGCACGTCGCGTACTACAAGGGCTGCCTCGCGTCGCTGTCGGCGAAGGAGCTCGACATCTCGACGCAGGCGCTCGCGCCCAGGCTCGGACTCGAGCTGGACGAGCTCGAGTCGGTCACGTGCTGCGGCGCCGGCGACATCCACGAGGCCGAGCCGGACTACTACCTGCACCTGAACGCCCGCATCCTCGCCTACGCGGAGCAGACCGGATCGGACACGCTGATGACGATCTGCAACGTCTGCACGCTCAACCTGCGGCAGGCGAACTGGCAGCTGAAGAACGACGACGCGCTCCGTGAGCGCGTGAACGCGAACCTCGTCGCCGTCGGCGCGCCGCGTTACGAGGCGGGTGTCGAGGTCAAGCACTTCCTCTGGCTGATCTCCGAGGGCGAGGGATACGAGCTGCTCAAGGACGTCGCACATCGTGGCCTGAAGGGCCTGAAGATCGCGCCCTTCTACGGCTGCCAGATCCTGCGCCCGTCGAAGATCCTCGGCTTCGAGGACCCGGACCGCCCCTCGTCGCTGGAGCGGATCATCGAGGCCTGCGGCGGCGAGGCGATCGACTACCCGGCCAAGCTCAAGTGCTGCGGTTTCCCGATCATCCAGGCCCGCGAGGAGGTCGCGCTCGGCGAGCTGATCCAGCCGATCGAGCAGGCCATGGAGCGCGGCGCCGACGCGATGGTGACACCGTGCCCGCTCTGCCATCTGTCGCTCGACGCCTGGCAGTCGAAGCTCGAGAAGGCGACCGGCCGCACGCTCGGCATGCCGATCATCCACCTGTCGCAGCTGATCGGCGTCGCCGCCGGCCTCGACGAGTCCGAGCTCCGGTTCAAGCGGCACGTCGTGTCCGTCGACGCGGTCACCGACAAACTCAAGGTCTGAGCACCTGGGCCTGGGTCGCGGTAGGGCTGGGCGCCCTCGCGCTCGCCTGTCTCGCGTGGGGCTGGTTCGAGGCCGGGTGGCCGCGGTTTCGTGTGCTCGAGCTCGAGGTCGAGGGACTGCCGGCGGAACTCGACGGGATGCGGATCGCGCATCTCTCCGACTTCCACCTCGGGGTGCCGTCGCGAGGGAGCCGCGCGGTGAGGCTCGGGGTCGACTGGGCGGCCTCACTGGGAGCCGATGCCGTGGCGATCACGGGCGACCTCGTCTCGCGCCCGTCGGGCGAGGCGACCCTGCGCGAGCTCGTGGCACGGCTCGAGCGCTGCTACGCGATCCTCGGCAACCACGACCGCGCCGTCAGCCGCGACCCGTTCTCGAAGCCCGTCGCCTTGCACGAGCTCGAGCCGGCGACGCTGCTGCTCGACGAGGGGAGGATGCTGGACGTTCGCGGCCGGCGTGTCTGGATCGCCGGGTTCGACCCTCGCTCGCGCGGACGCGAGCCTGACCTGTCGCAGGAGGCCGACCTGCGGATCGCGCTCTCCCATTTCCCGAGCGTGTTCGACCGGCTGCCGGCGGGCTCGTTCGAGGTCGTGCTCGCAGGCCACATGCACGACGGACAGATCTGCCTCCCCTACCCGGGAGGCAAGATCAGGCTCGCCCATCCGCGTGCGCGCTACACGCACGGGACCTACCGGCGCGGGAGCATGGTCATGCACGTGTCGCCCGGCCTCGGCACGACCTTTCTGCCTTTCCGCTTCTTCGCGCGCCCCGAGGCGACCGAGCTCGTGCTGCGCCCCGCCGCCAAAGCCTCCTAGAATCGCGGGGCTGTGCCTCCACGCGTCGCCGGCCTCACGGGCGCCACGATCCAGACCGCTCCGTCGGTATGCCGCGGCTGCGTCTGGTGGCAGTCGCACGGGGGGCGGGAGGTGGACAAGGACCGCTGGCGCGAGCAGATCGAGGAGGAGTGGGGAGCGTGGGGGACGCTCTACTACGACGACGACGGGCGGCTCCTCGGCTCGATGCAGTACGGCCCGGCCGGGCTCTTCCCGCGCGCGGCCGATCTTCCCGCGGGGCCGGCGTCCGAGGACGCGTTGCTCGTCACCTGCGTCTACCTCGTCGAGCGCTCGACGCCGTGGGTCCTGCAGTCCCTGTTCCTCGCAGCGATCGGCGACGCCCGCGACAAGGGCGCCCGTGCGGTCGAGGCGTTCGGCTACCGCTACCGGGAGGGCTCGTCGATGCACGAGCGCTTCCTCCTCCACCGGACGATCTTTCCGCACGACTTCCTGGCCGACTTCGGCTTCGTCGTCGTGCGCTCGCAGGGCCAGGTCGAGCTGGCGCGCCTCGAGCTGGGCGGCCTCGTGCCGGTGCTCGAGGGTCGTCGCGCACGAGTCATGCGCGTGCTGCGGGAGGTCTTCTCGCCGCAGCCGCTGCCGGCGCCGCGCCCCTAGCGGACATCTTGCGCTCGAGTTGCTCCAGGGTCACCATGACCGATGGCCGAGCCGCCGATCGATCCGGAAGATCTCGAGCTGATTCTGATGACGCCGATGAGAATCGACGCTAGGCTCGAAGCGATCGCGCTCCTACTCGAAGAGGACGACGATGGCGAAGAGGAAGCGGAAGCTGACGACCGACGAGCGTGCGGAGCTGCGCTCGGCCCTCGCCGAGACGCAACGCGAGCTGCGCGAGGTCATTGGTCTGCTGAAAACCCGGCTAGAGCAGCAGCGCTAGGCCGCGAGCGCCTGGGCGCCCAGGAGGAGCTCGGCGATCTGGATCGCGTTCAGCGCGGCGCCCTTGCGCAGGTTGTCGCAGGCGAGGAACAGGCAGAGACCGTTCTCGACCGTGGGATCGCGGCGAATGCGACCGACGAGGACACGATCGCTCGCCGCCGCCTGGGCGGGGGATGGGATCTCCACGAGCTGGACGGCTGACGAGGTGCCGAGGAGCTGCGTCGCGGCCTCGGGCGAGAGCGGCTCCTCGGTCTCGAGCCAGACCGCCTCCGAGTGGCCGACGAGAACAGGCACGCGAACGCACGTCGCCGAGATCGGCAGCTCAGGAAGGCCGAGGACCTTCCGGCTCTCGTCCCGGATCTTGGCCTCCTCGTCGAACTCGACCCCGTCGAAGTCCCAGTCCATGCGCAGGTCGTGGTCGGCGGGTGCTTCCGCGCGCAGGCGCTCCATCGACCGCGCACCGGCGCCGGACACCGACTGATAGGTCGCGACGCGGACGCGGGCGAGGCCTGCAGCGCGGTGGAGCGGCTCCAGCGCGCACGTCAGCGGGATCGTGCAGCAGTTCGGGTTGGCGACGATGCCGTCGTGCTCGAGTGCGCGGTCGCCGTTCACCTCCGGGACGACGAGCGGCACTCCGTCGGCGAGACGGTACGCCGCGGACTTGTCGATCGCGACCGCGCCGCCTGCGACCGCGTGTGGTACCAGTTCGCGGCTCGCCTCCGTGCCGACGGAGAACAGGAACAGGTCGACACCGGCCGACTCGAGCGCCTCCGGCGTCGCCTCCTCGACCGTGAGCTCGCCCCGGCCGAACGGCAGCTTCGATCCGGCCGACCGAGCCGACGCAAAGGCGCGCACGTGCTCGTAGCCGCGCTCGGCGAGGAGCGCCAGCGTCACCTGTCCGACGGCGCCGGTTGCACCGACAACGCCGATCCGAGCCTCGCTACCCATCCGCGTCGCTTCGCGGGCCGTCCTCGGCGCCGAGGTCGAACCGGTCGTGGATCGCCTGCACGGCGCGCTCGACCTCGCTCGCTCGCACGACGCAGGAGACCCGGATCGAGGACGTGGAGATGATCTCCAGGTTGATGCCGTTCTCGGCGAGCACGTCGAACATGTCGGCCGCGACGCCGGGGTGGCTCTTCATGCCGGCGCCGATCAGCGACACCTTGGCGATGTCCGGATCGGTCTCGACCCGTTGCGCACCCAGTTCCTGCGCGGTCGCCTGGAGGATCGGTTCGGCGACTGCGATGTCCGTCTTCGGCATCGTGAACGAGATCGTCGCGTGCCCGTGCTCGGAGACGTTCTGGACGATCATGTCGATGTTCACGCCGGCGTCGGCGAGCGGCCGGAAGACTCGCGCGGCCACGCCGGGGCGGTCGGGCACGCCGATGATCGTCACCTTCGCCTCGTTCGTGTCGTGCGTGACGCCCGAGATGATCGCCTTCTCCAGCATGCGTTCGTCCTCCTCGCCGATCCACGTGCCCTCGCCCTCGCCGAAGGCCGATCTCACGTGCAGCCTCACACCGTAGTTGCGCGCGAGTTCGACGGAGCGCAGAGCCATGACCTTCGCCCCGCACGCGGACATCTCGAGCATCTCGTCGTAGCTGACCGCGGCCAGCTTGCGCGCCTCGGCCACGATCCGCGGGTCGGCGGTGTAGACGCCGTCGACGTCCGTGTAGATCTCGCAGGCATCCGCCCCGAGCGCCACGGAGAGTGCGACCGCGGTCGTATCCGAAGCTCCGCGGCCCAGCGTCGTGATCTCCTTGGCGGTCGACACTCCCTGGAAGCCGGCGACGAGCACGATCTTTCCCTGGTCGAGCGCCTCGTGGATGCGCTGGCCGCGGATGTCGACGATCTTCGCCTTGCCGTGGGCGGTGTCCGTGACGATGCCCGCCTGCGAGCCGGTGAGCGAGATCGCCTCGTGGCCGAGGTCGTTGATCGCCATGGCGGCGAGCGCGACCGAGATGCGCTCGCCGACCGAGATCAGCATGTCGAGCTCGCGCGGATCGGGAGTCGGCGACACCTGACTGGCGAGGTCGATCAGCTCGTCCGTCGTCTGGCCCATCGCCGAGAGCACCGCCACCACCCGGCTGCCTGCCTCGCGCGCTGCGACGATCCGCCGCGCGACCGCCTTCAGGCGCTCGGGGTCGGCCACCGACGTGCCGCCGAACTTCATCACGATCGTCCCGACCGAGGCGGGCCGGTCGCCGCGCGCAACAGACGGAACGGCCTCGTAATGCGTTGTGGCCATCGTCTGATTGTAGGGACAGGCCCGACGTAGACTCGCTCCGGTGCGGGTCGGGATCGTCAGCGCGGGGGCGATGGGCAGTGCGGTCGGACGTGCGCTGCGCGAGGGGGGCGCGGACGTGCTGACGACGCTCGACGGACGCAGCGAGCGGACGGCGCGGCTCGCTCGCGACGCGGGGCTCGAGTGCGTTCCGGACCTCGACGCCGTCGCCGGAGCCGATGTGGTGCTCTCGATCGGTCCGCCGGGCGAGGCTGAGCGGATCGCGGCCGCGATCGCCGCTGCGGCAGCGCGGGGATCGTCGCGGCCGCTCGTCGCCGACCTGAACGCGATCTCGCCTGCCGCCGCCCGTCGCGTTGCCGCTGCTCTCGCCGGGGCCGGCCTCGACCTCGTCGACGGCTCGATCTCAGGCCCGCCTCCGTCGCGCCCCGGCACGACACGGATCTATCTCTCCGGCCCGCGCGCGGGCGAGGTGGCGGCGCTCCCGTTCGCGGGCGTGGACGTGATCGAGGTCGGAGCCGAGATCGGGCCGGCGTCGGCCGTGAAGATGTGCACCGCGTCGGTCTACAAGGGCACGGTGGCACTGCTCACGCAGGCGCTTCTGACCGCGCGGGCGAACGGCGTGCTCCGGCACGTGCTCGACGACCTCGGCGAGCGAGCCGACGGAGCCGCGCGCTCGATCGCGCGCTCGGCGACGAAGTCGGAGCGTTACGTCGCCGAGATGCACGAGATCGCGTCGACGCAGGCGGCGGCCGGGCTGACGCCCGCGCTGTTCGAGGCGATGGCCGAGGTGTACGCGGCGCTCGCCGAGCGGCCGCTCGCGCAGCACGATCCGGAGGGCATCGCCGCAGAGCCGGAGCTCGAGGACGTGCTGCGGGGCCTGGCGCCCGACGGCCGGTAGCCTGCGCGCGTGCAAGAGCCCTGGCCCAGGCGTGTTGCGGTCACGTCGGCGATCCGCCACGTGATGCCGTCCGCCGTCAGCGGCTACTTCCGGATTCTCGACCTCGAGCGGGGCCGGGTGTCGTTCGTGACGCCGTCGCCGGAGAGCACGTTCCGTGGTCGCGATCCGAACCCGCGTGGCGGGACGCGCGGCGCCCGCGGTGTCTCGGTCTACGGAGACCGGATCGTCGTCGCCAACGCGGAGCGGCTGTTCGTGTTCGACTCGTCCTGGCGTCTCGTCGCCGAGCTCAGCGACCGCCTGATGTCGGACGTCCACGACGTCCTCGCCGAGGAGCAGGGGATCTGGGTCGCCGCGACGGGTTGCGACCTGCTGCTCTTCGTCCGCTGGGACGGGCGGATCGAGCACGAGTGGTGGCTGCGGGAGGACCAGGATCTCCTGCGGCAGCTCGGCTTCCGGGAGCGGTCGCTTCCGCGTATCGACCCGGACGTCGACTGGCGCGACCCGCGGGCAAGAGGCGAGGGGTACGAGCGCCTGCACCTGAACAGCCTCGCCCGCGGCAAGGAAGGCCTGCTTGCCTCGCTCGGCCGCGTCATCCTGGCGCTCGAGCCTCCCGAGCTCGCCTCCGCCCTCGTCCAGGTGTCGCGGACGGGAGAGGTGTCGGTGCTCCACCGACGGGAGGCTGACGGTCGCGCCGAACCACAACGTGGCCGAGGAGGGCGACCTGCTCGTCTACAACGACAGCAACCGGGACGCCCTCGTCGCGTACGACCGCTCGCTGGGCGCAGAGCGCTTCGCGGTCCCGATTCCCGGCGACCAGGGCTGGGCGCGTGGTCTCGCGCGCGTCGGCCCGACCCGGTGGCTCGTCGGGAGCCAGTCCCCGCTGGCCGTGTACGAGATCGACCTCGACCGGAGCGAGGTCGTCGCCGAGTTTCCGCTCGGCGGTATCCAGGACGAGACGGTGTACGGCATCTGTCCGCTGCCTGACGAGTTCGACGATCCTCGCCAGCCGCTCGGAACCGACCCCTACGAGTTCTGGAAGCGCGCCGAGAGCATCACCCCGATCCCACTGTGAGTGAGCTTCGGAGAGTCGTCGTCACGTCCGCGGTCCGCTGGGCCTGGATCAGCGAGGTCAGCTCCTACTTTCGCATCCTCGACCTCGAGCAGGGACGCGCGACCTTCATCGCTCCCGTGCCGGAGAGCGCGTGGCGGGCGCAGGATCCGAACCCGCGCGGTGGCGCGCGGGGAGCGAGAGGCGCGGCCGTCCACGGCGACCGGCTCGTGATCGCGAACGGCGAGCGCCTGTTCGTCTTCGACACGTCCTGGCGGCTCGTCGCCCAACTCACGCATCCGATGCTCTCCAACGTCCACGACGTGCTCGCCGAGGAGGACGGGATCTGGGTAACCGCGTGCGGCTGCGACATGCTCGTCCGCGTGAGCTGGGAGGGCGAGCTCGAGGACTGGTGGTCGTTCCGCAGCGACCGGCGCCTGTACCGGCAGCTCGGGTACCGCCGGAGCAACCTGCCCCGGGTGAGCCCCGACCTCGACTACCGCGATCCGCGTGTCCAGGCGGAGAGCGCCGATCTCGTGCACCTGAACGGCGTCGTCAGGAGCTCGGACGGGCTGCTGCTCTCGTTCGGCTGCGTGACGAACACCGGCGACGAGGACGCGTCCGCGCTCGTGCGGCTGGGCGAACGCGGTCGCTTCGGGCGGCGTCATGCGTCGCTCCTCCTGCATCGCCGCGGCGCCGCCGTTCCCAACCACAACGTCGGCGAGGAGGACGGGCTGCTCGTGTACAACGACAGCAACGCAAATCGGCTCGTCGCGGTCGACGCGGAGACCGGGGAGGAACGGGTCGCCGTCGAGATCCCCGGCGATCCGGGGTTCGTGCGCGGTCTCGCGAGGATTGGCCCGGGCCGGTGGCTGGTCGGGAGCCAGGCGCCGCTCGCTGTGTACGAGGTGGACCTCGGCCGGCGGGAGATCGTGGCGACCCACCAGCTCGGCGGCGTGGAGAACGAAACGGTCTACGGGATCTGCGCGCTGCCCGGCTCCTTCGCCGACCCGCCGCCGATCGCGGCCGACGACCAGGATCCGTATGCCTTCTGGCGGCAGGCCGCGCCGGAAACCGGGTTCACGAGGGCTCCGGCGTGAGCGACACCGTCCGCCGCGTCGTGATCACGTCGAACGTCCGCTTCGCGCTGAAGGACGAGACGGGCGGATACGTCCGGGTTCTCGACCTCGAGCGCGGGCGGGTCACGTTCCTGTCGCCGGTCCCGGAGAGCATCTACCGGGACGTCGACCCGAACCCGCGCGGAGGCCAGCGCGGGGGGCGTGGCGTCTCCGCGCACGGCGGGCGGCTCGTGATCGGGAACGCCGAGCGCATGTTCGTCTTCGACCGCGCCTGGAAGCTGCTCGCCGATGTGAGCCATCCGCTCATGGCCAACATCCACGACCTCCTGGCCGAGGAACGCGGGCTGTGGGTGACGGCGACGGCATGCGACGCGCTGCTCCTGATGGGCTGGGACGGCGAGCTCCTCGGCTACTGGACGCCGTTCGACGACGCGCCGCTGGCGGCGGAGCTCGGCCTGCCGCTCGAAACGATGCCGCCCTTCGATCCCGCCGCCGACTACCGGAACCCGCGGCTGCGCCGGCGGCGCACTCACACGGTGCACGTCAACTCGGTCACGCGCGGCCAGGACTGCCTCATCGTCGGGCTCGGCCGCGTGCACGAGTTCAGTGCGCCTGACGCGGGCGACTTCGTGGTCGTGCGGCTCACCGACCACGTCGTGCCGCTCGAGGCCGCGAGCGGGTCGATCGTCCAGCGAATTCGCGCCGGCGACGCCCCCAACCACAACGCGGTACAGGACGGAGACCGCCTCCTCGTCAACGACTCGAATCGCGGGCTGCTCGTCGTCTACGACCTCGCGCGGGGCGACGAGGTCGGCGCCGTTCCGGTTCCGGGGAACCCCGCCTTCGCGCGGGGCCTCGCCCGCCTGGGGCCGAACCTCTGGCTCGTGGGGAGCCAGGAGCCGCTCGCCGTCTACGCCGTCGATCTCGGGCAGGGCGACGTCGTCGCTGCGTATCCGCTCGACGGTGTCGAGAACGAGACCGTGTTCGCGGTCTGCCCGCTCCCGGACGAGTTCGACGACCCGCAGCGGCCGGACAGTCCTGACCCGTACGCCTTCTGGAAGAAGAGCGCCGCCGCGATCGGCATCACGCCGATCCCGATGCCCCGCAGATCGTGAGCCGCGTCGTCGTCACTTCGGTCGTGCGCTACGCCGCGGCCGGGGAGATCGGCGGCTACTTCCGCGTGCTCGATCTCGAGCGCGGCAGGGTCACGTTCGTCGCGCCCGTGCCCGACAGCCTCTACCGGCACGTCGACCCGAACCCGAGAGGCGGTCTGCGCGGGGGCCGCGGCGTGTCCGCATACGGCGACCGGCTCGCGATCGCAAACACGGAGCGCCTGTTCGTGTTCGACTCCTCCTGGATGCTCGTCGAGGAGGTGACGCATCCCCTCGCGGCGAACATCCACGAGTTGCACGCCGGCGCGGACGGCGTCTGGGTGGCTGCGACCGGCTGCGACTCGCTGCTCCTCGTCGGCTGGGACGGAAGCCTGCTCGACCGCTGGTCGTTTCGCGACGACGAGCAGCTCGTGTCGGAGCTCGGCCTGCCGAGCTCGATGCCGCCCTTCGATCCGTCGCGCGACTACCGCGATCCGCGCGGCCACCGCCGGACGCACACGATCCACCTGAATGCGGTCGCTCCCGGCTCGGACGGGCTGCTGCTCTCGTTCGGGCGGATCCACAGCTTCCTCGAGGCAGACGGCGGCGAGTCCGCGATCATCCGCCTCGAGGACGGGCGTGCATCGATCCGCGACCGCCGACCCGCACCGGGCGTTCCCAACCACAACGTCGCAGAGGACGGCGACGTGCTCGTCTTGAACGACTCGAACCGCGGCGTGCTCGTCGCGCACGACTGGCGGCGTGGCGACGAGGTCAGGGCCGTGCCTGTGCCCGGGAGCCCGAGCTTCGCGCGGGGCCTGGCCAGGATCGGGCCGAGCCTCTGGCTGGTCGGGAGCCAGGAGCCGCTTGCCGTCTACGCGATTGACCTCGACCAGGGCCAACTGGTCGCGGAGCACCGGCTCGGCGGCGTCGAGAACGAGACGGTGTTCGCGATCAGCCCGCTTCCGGATGTGTTCGACGACCCGCCGCCTCCGTCGGACGACGACCCGTTCGCATTCTGGCGCTTTGCTGCTCCGGACAAGGGCATGACGCCCGTCCCGCAGGGGATCACGCCGATCCCGCGCTGATCAGATCTCGCGGCGGCCGGAGAGGGCTCGGCCGAGGGTGACCTCGTCCGCGTATTCGAGATCGCTGCCGACCGGCAGGCCGCTTGCGAGCCGCGTCACGCGCGCGCGGTCGCGCAGACGGTCGGCGATGTAGCTCGCAGTCGCTTCGCCGGTCATCGTCGGGTTCGTCGCGAGCACGACCTCCTCGATGTGGTCGCGCTCGACGCGGCGCAGGAGCTCGTCGATCCGCAGGTTGGCGGGCTCGACGCCGTCGATCGGAGAGAGCGCGCCCCCGAGCACGTGGTAGAGCCCGCGGTACTCGGACGTGCGCTCGATCGAGAGCAGGTCCGCCGGCTGCTCGACGACGCAGACGACGGTACGGTCGCGGCGCGCATCGAGGCAGATCCCGCACACCTCGTCCTCGGTCAGGTTCCCGCACTCGCGGCAGAAGCGGACGCGCTCCTTCACCTCCTCGATCGCGTGCGCGAGCGCGAGCGCCTCGTCCGTGTTCGCGCGGAGCAGGTGGAACGCGAGCCGCTGCGCGGTGCGAGTGCCGACGCCGGGGAGCCGGGTCAGCTGGGCGACGAGGTTGTCGACGGCCGGCGAGAGCACGGCCTCATTGTCTCAGGCGAGCAGGTCGCGCCAGTCGTCGGGCACGTCCGCCGGCGCCCAGTCGGTCGGGCCGTCCGCCGCGCGCAGCGCGACATGGCAGATCGGCGCGTCCCCGGTTGCGCCGTGCATGTGGACGACGCCGCCCGGGACGACGACGATCCCGCCCTCGGCGACGGGCTGCCGGTCCTCGCCTGCGAGCTGGACGAAGCCGCTGCCGCGGACGAAGAAGAGCACCTGCTCGCTCGGGTGCGTGTGCGGCCGCGTGTGCGCACCCGCGTCGAAGTGGACGGCGAGCAGTTCGAGCTTCGTCACGCCGCCTTCCTTCGCCAGGTTCTGCATCCTCACCTGGCCGGTGAAGTTCTGCGGCTCGGGCGCCGGCCCGGCCTGCGACTCGTCGATGCGCTGAGCCGGGAGCACGATCACATCCCCGGCAGGCCGAGCCCGCCCACGTCGAGGCCGCCGAGCCCGGTCGCCGCTCCCATCTTCGACTGCGCGAGCGCCGTCGCCGAGCGGAGCGCCTCGTTGACCGCCGCCAGCACCATGTCCTCGAGCAGTTCCGGGTCGTCGGGGTCGATCGCCTTCGGGTCGATGCGGATCTCGCTGATCTCGCCGGCCCCGGTCGCCTTCACCGTGACGAGCCCGCCGCCCGCCGACGCCTCGACCGTCTCCGTCGCGAGCTCGTCTTGCACTCGCACCATCTGCTCCTGCATCTGCTGCGCCTGCTGCAGCAGCTGGTTCATGTCGAAGCCCTTGGCCACTATTCGTCCACCTCTCTCGCGTCGAAGGTCTCCTTGAACAGTGCGACGAGGTCGTTCTCGCTCGGCGGCGCCGTCTCCTCGGCGTCCTCGCGCTCACGCTTCTCGCCGACCACGAACTCCACGCCGAGCTTCCGCCCCGTCACCTGGTACAGCGCCTCGCGCAGGACGGCCACGTTCTTCGGGTCCTCCGCGAGCCGCCGGTGGAACTCGGCCTCGGCCGGAAACTCGAGCGTCAGCACGTCCGCCTCGAGCGATACCGGCCGCGCCTCGCGAAGCACGGACTCGGTCGGGATCGACCGCTCCTGAACGGCGGGAAGCACCGAGCGCGCCCAGGCATCTTGCAGCTGCTCGAACGCGAGCGAGGGCGGCTCCGGCGCAGGCGTCGGCTCGGGCTCGGGCCCGCGGGGCCGGTCGGCTCCGCGGCTGCGACAGTCTCGTGCTCGTCGCGTGACACTTCGGTTTTAGGGTCTGTCCCCACGACGGGGCTCGCCGTGACGCGGCCGGGCGGGACATGTCCGCGCTGCTCGAGCAGCTCGAGCCGATAGGCGAGCGACTCCTGCGAGAGATCCGCGCCGGGCCGTGTCACCTTGACGAGCGCGAGCTCGAGCGGCAGCCGCGGGTCGCCGCCCTGGCGCATGTCGTCGACGGCCACGGCCAGCAGGTCGCAGAGGCGCAGGATGCTCGCCTCAGGAAGCTGGTTCGCCTGCGCGAGCAGCTTCTCACGCGTCTCCTCCGTGGCCGGCAGCGTGTCGGGCACGGCGCCGAGGTGCTGGACGAGCAGCAGGTGGCGCAGGTGCTGGAGCAGGTCGTTGACGAGCCGTCCGACGTCCTGGCCCTGCTCGGAGAGCTGTTCGACGAACGTGAGCGCACCGGCGGTGTCGTGGTCGATGACGAGGTCGCAGAGCTGAAAGAGCGACTCCTCGTCGACGGCGCCGAGCAGCTGCAGCACTGACTGGACGGTCAGCTCGCCTCCCGTCGCCGCCGCGAGCTGGTCGAGAATCGAGACGCCGTCGCGGAAGCTCCCCTTCGCCGCGCGGGCGATCTGCGAGAGCGCCGCCTCGGGTGCCTGGAAGCCTTCGCCGTCCGCGACCCGCCGCAACACCTTGACGAGATCCTCGAAGCGCGGCCGCGCAAACGAGAACGTCTGGCAACGCGAGCGGACGGTCGGGATCACCTTGTCGAGCGCCGTCGTGCAGAACACGAACAGGAGGTGCGGCGGCGGCTCCTCGATCAGCTTCAGGAGCGCATTCCAGGCGGCATCCGTGAGCTGGTGCGCCTCGTCGAGGATGTAGACCTTGAACTTGCCTTCGACCGGCTGCAGGACGACGCGCTCGCGGATCTCGCGGATGTCGTCGATGCCGCGCTGCGAGGCCGCGTCCATCTCGACGACGTCGAGCGACACGCCGTTCGAGATCGCGACGCACACGTGGCAGGTGTTGTCCGGCGTCGTCGTCGGCCCCTGGACGCAGTTGACGCTCTTCGCGAGGATGCGCGCCATCGACGTCTTGCCGGTGCCGCGCGGGCCGGCGAAGAGATAGGCCTGTCGGAGCTGGTCCTGGGAGATCGCGTTCCGCAGGGTTCGCACGACGGGCTCCTGGCCGACGACGTCGTCGAAGGTCTGCGGGCGATACTTTCGATACAGCGCCGCCACGGGTCGATTCAAGCAGATCGGCGGCGAGTGGCTGTTAGCGTCCCCGCGATGAAGGCCGACGGCTGGGACGTATCGCTGCTCGAGGTCGCCGTTGTGCCGATCGACGCTGAGCATCTCGGGCCTCCGGGGACCTTCGAGGGCACCCTCCGGCCGCCCGTGAACGCCCTCCTCCTCCGCGGCCACGGCCGGACCGTGCTCGTCGACTCCGGCCCAGGCCCGCTCGTCGGGATGTGGGAGGGTGCCACAGAGCGGCTCGCCGACGTGCTCGCCGCTGAGCACGCTGAGCCCGACCTCCTGATCGCAACGCACCTCGACTTCGACCACTGCGGCGGCTTCGTCGGTGGGACTTGGCCGGATGGGCTCGTTGCGGCATTTCCGAACCGGCGCGTGCTCGCGCCTGCGGAGGCGGTCGAGCGGGCTCGGAAGCGTGTCGCCGACGAGCAGCCGGCACCGCACGTGGTCGCGACGCTCGACGCCGCCGGTCTCCTCGACGAGTACCTGGACGGCGACGAGCCGGCTCCGGGGCTGAGGCTGAGATCCGCTCCCGGCCATCGCGCCGGCCACTCGATCCTCGAGATCGGCGGTTCGGTCGTCCATGCGGCCGACGTCTTCCACCATCCGCTCCACGTCGAGCATCCCGAATGGGACACGGCCTTCGACTCCGATCCCGAGCTCGGTCTCGAGACGCGCAAAGCGCTGCTCGTGGAGCTCGCCGACCGCGGAGTCACCGTCGTCGTCAGCCACATCGACTCGCCCGGGCGGATCGTGCGCGTCGCGGACGGCTTCCGCTGGGAGCCGGTCGCGGAGTAGCCCGGTCGCGCGGCTCGCCGTCGAGGCGAATCGCTCGGGCGGCGCCTGCGCTGCGGGCTCGGGTCAGGCGATTCCGCGGCACCTGGGGGACACTCCTTAGCGCTGCTTCCTTCCGGATCTGACGCGATTCGAAGGCTCCCAGTGCGCGGGACCTGACCGTCAACGCCTGCGTCGCGGGCCCAGACCCCGTTCGATTCCGCCCCTCGGGCGGTGTTCGGTCCCGCTGTAGCGGGTTGCGGGTTCAGGGAACCGCTAGCTCCCCACCTAGCGCGACCGGGCACGACGAGTCTAGCCGCGATACAGTCGCCCCCGGTGGAGCTCGAACACGACGATCCGTACATTCTCAAGGGCTACGGCCAGGGCCGGATCGAGCCCGGCGAGCGGCCGGCCGTGCTCGTCGTCGACCTCCAGTACCTCCACACCGACCACGCGTCGCCGCTCGCGCGCGCGCCGCTGATCGACCGCGCTGTCGAGTCGACGGCGCAGGTGCTCGCCGCGGCGCGCGAGGCCGGCGTGCCGGTCTTCCACACGGTCGTCTGCTGGGACGGCGAGATCGAGCTCGGCAGGTGGCAGCACAAGCTGCCGTTCCTCGTCGAGTGCACGCCCGACTCGCACTGGGCGCAGGTGGATGAGCGGCTGTGGCGCGACGGCGACGTGCTGCTGCCGAAGAAGCGTCCCTCGTTCTTCCACGGGACGCCGCTCCACTCGCTCCTGACCTTCGCCGGTTGCGACACTGTCGTCGTGACCGGCGCGACCACGTCCGGATGCGTTCGCGCGACGATCGTGGACGCGTTCTCGAACAACTTCCGCACGATCGTCCCCGAGGACTGCGTCGGCGACCACGAGCGCGAGCCGCACGAGGCCAACCTGCGTGACGTACACCGCCGCTACGCCGAGGTGACGACCTCCGCCGCCGTGCTCGCCTATCTCGCTGAGCTCGCCGTCCCGGCCTGACACCGAGGAGCCGCGATGACCGCGTACCCGCACCTCTTCAGCCCGCTCCGCATCGGGAGCGTGACCGTCCGCAACCGGATCATGCAGACCGCCCACGTCAAGCTGTTCGCCCAGGGCTCGGTCGACTCGCAGCGGAACGTCGACTACCAGGCCGCCAGGGCGCGAGGAGGAGCAGGCCTGCTGATCACGGGCAACCGCGTCGTCCACCCGACCTCGACGACCGGCTTTCCCCGCGTCGCCTGGGCGTACCGGCCCGAGGCGCTCGACGCCGACCGACGTCTCACCGACGCGGTCCACGAGCACGGCGCCGTGATCTTCGCGCAGCTCAACCACTTCGGCCTGAACGCGACGAGCGACTCCGCCGACGACTATCGGGTCCTGTGGGGGCCGTCTGCGGTCAAGTCGCCCGCCTACGGGGAGACGCCGAAGGCGATGGAGCACGAGGACATCCGGGAGGTGGTCGAATGGTGGGCCCGCTCCGCGGAAGCGTCGCGCGCAGGTGGCTTCGACGGCACCGAGGTGCACATCTCGCACAGCTACCTCCTCCACCAGTTCCTGTCGCCGCTCTACAACAAGCGCGAGGACGAGTACGGGGGCTCGTTCGAGAACCGGCTCCGTTTCGCGCGCGAGGTGATCGAGGAGGTGCGCCGCCGGACCGGCGACGACTGGGTCGTCGGCGTGCGGATCAGCCTCAGCGACTTCATTCCGGGCGCGCTCGACATCGACGACGCCGTTCGCGTTGCGCGGGCACTGGAGGCCGACGGGCGGATCGACTACGTCAACGTCACTGCGGCCGGCTACCACAACATCTTCCGCGCGATCGAGCCCTCCGACGAGCCGGACGGCTACCTCGTCGATCTGACCGCTCAGGTCAAGGCTGCGGTCGGGCTGCCCGTGTTCACGGTCGGCGGAATCAAGGACGCCGCGCTCGCCGAGGAGATCCTGGCCGCGGGGAAGGCGGACATGGTCGCGATGACCAGGGCGCAGATCGCCGATCCCGAGTTCGCGAACAAGGTGCAAGCAGGCCGTGAGGACGAGCTCGACCACTGCATCCGCGGCAACCAGGGTTGCATCGGACGGGTCTTCAAGGGGATGCCGATCGCGTGCACGGTCAATCCGTCCGCCGGCCGTGAGGGGCGCCTGGGGGCGATCGTTCCGGCCGAGAACCCGGCCTACTGGCTCGTCGCCGGCGGTGGCCCGGCCGGGATGAAGGCGGCGGTCACGCTGGCGCGGCGCGGGCACCGTGTGACACTGGTGGAGCGCGAGGCCGAGCTCGGCGGGCAGATCAACCTGATCCTGCGGACACCCGGCCGCGACGAGTTCGGCTGGATCACCCGCGACCTCCGAACGCAGCTCGGAAAGCACGGGGTCGACGTTCGGCTCGGGTCGGAAGCGACGCCCGAGCTGGTGCGCGAGCTCGCGCCCGACGGCGTTGTCGTCGCGACCGGCGCCGTCCCGTCGCGGACGGGGTTCTCCAGCGTCAATCCGCTCGCCGACCGGCTTCCCGGCGTCGACCAGGAGAACGTGCTGACGGTCTGGGACGTGCTGCTCGAGGCGCGCCCCGTGGGGAAGCGTGTGGTCGTCCTCGACGACGACGGGAGCCGGTATGCCGCCGGTGTCACGGAGGTGCTGCTCGATCGCGGCTCCGACGTCGAGCTCGTCTCCCGCTGGCCGGCGCTCTTCCCGGGGATCATGACCACGCTCGACATGCCTCACGTCTACGGTCGTCTGCTGGGCAAGGGGCTCGCCTATCGGCTGAACTCCTGGGCCTTGGCCGTCGAGGGTGGCGCGGTCACGATCTTCAACCTGTACACGGGCGCGCACGAGGCTCTCGTGGGCGTCGACACCGTGGTGCTCGCGACAGGTCCAAAGGCGAACGACGACCTCTACTTCGCCCTCAAGGGCGAGGTCGAGAACCTGCACCGGATCGGCGACTGCCTTGCTCCGCGCAAGCTCGACCACGCGATCTACGAGGGCGAGCTCGCGGGCCGCGAGCTGTGGTCGCCGGAGGAGCGCTACATCTACGAGGGCGAGCTGGAACAGGCCGAGGTCGGCGTCGCGTAGCCGCTAAGGTTTTTCGGCCGGGGCGCGTAGCTCAGCGGGAGAGCGCCCGCTTCACACGCGGGAGGTCGCTGGTTCGATCCCAGCCGCGCCCATAGCTCAGCCAAGTCGTTTTTGGCTCTTCCGCCCGCCGGCTATGAGTCGATGGTGAGTCGAGTGGCGGGTGCTGGCGGTCTTGGACGGATCGCCGACAGGCGGTGGGATAACCTCCGCGTGATGCGGCACCTGCGAGCGCGAACAGCCGTCCGGGTCTGACCCAGCTTTCGTGGTTACACCGGCTGGAACGATCCGCAAACGAGTCTTACCCGTGGCAGACCATCGGTTGTCGCCGCGCGTGGCGGACGGAGCGCCGCTCGTGAGCGTGATCATCGCCACCTACAACTGGTCGAGCGTGTTGCGCTACGCGATTCACGCGACGCTCTGGCAGACGTACAGGAACCTCGAACTGCTCGTCATCGGCGACGCATGCACGGACGACTCCGAGCAAGTGGTCGACTCGTTTGCCGACCCGCGGGTCCGGTGGCACAACCTGCCCGAGAACTGTGGCAACCAGTTCGGCCCGAACAACGCTGGCCTCGAACTGGCCCGAGGCGAGTACGTCGCCTACCTCGGCCACGACGATGTCTGGTTCCCGACGCACCTTGCCTGGCTCATGAAGGGGGTGGCCGAAACGGGCGCGTTGCTTGCACACACGCTCACCGAATGGATCGGCCCCGACGGCAGTTACCGAGGTTACGGCTACGACGTGACACCGCCCTCTGCGATCCTCCACGAAACTGGCCTCGGCCGGGAGATCGGCTGGCGCGACTATCGCGAACTCGTCGAGGGGCCTGACCACGACTTCATACGTCGAGCGACCGCGCGGTCGGGAATGCTCGAAATACCCGTACTGACCGTCTTCAAGTTCCCGTCGGCCTGGCGCAAGAACAGCTACATCGAGAAGCCCTCGCACGAGCAGGCCGCCTACGTCCGTCGAATCGAGTCCGAGCCCGGTTTCATCGACAACGAACTCGCAGCCCTTCGAGAGGAAACGTGGCCCGAATTCGGGTTCGACGAAGACCTCCCCAACCCAGTCCCCCCAGGCTGGTTAGTGACCCAGTTTCGAAAGGCTCGCGGCCTCGAATAAGACCTGTCACCAGCCGAGCGACTGGCCGAACGAGTAGGGGATCGCGTCGGTGTCGAGCGGCAACCGGAAGACGTCCGGTTCTGCGTGGTCGTAGCCCCGCGTCGGCATGCTCACGAGTAGCGCATCCCTCGTGCCAACGTTCAGATGCGCATGGAAGACCCCCCGAGGGATCACCATCAGCGAGCGTCGCAGCTCGGAGCGGTAGACCTCGTTGATCATGCCGTGGGTCGGCGAGTCGGCGCGGTCGTCGTAGAGCACCACCTTGATCTCGCCCCGGCTGATGAAGATGCGGTCGTCGTGGAGCCGATGAACGTGCCAGCCCTTCGCCTTTCCGGGCCGGATCGTGAACTGGTAGACGTAGAGGATCGGCGACGCGGCGACTTCCCAGCGCGGATCGAGGATCTCGCACAGCGTCCCGCGCTCGTCGATCTGCGTCACCTGGTGTCGAATCAGCACGCCGTCGATCAGCGGCGCGACCGGCTCTCCGTCGGTCCGAACCGTCTGCACGTCCTGCCGGAGCCCCTTCTCGATCACGATGGGCTGAGGCTACACCCTCGCGCGAGGTCGTTCCGGGTACGAATCCCACCCCGGCCCGCGCAACTACGGTGTGAGCAATCGCTCGAGGTAGGCGGCTGCTCGTTCTCCTCCGCCTCCTCGGTCGCGAAGAGCACGAGCGACGCGCTTCGCGCGTCTGCGAACCGGGTCGGAGAGGAGTTCCTCGAGCGCTGCTCGGATCTCGTCCGACGTCGCGTTCGGCGCCAGTAGTCGTCCTGCGCCGAACGCTTCGGCGCGCCTGCCGTTCCACTCCTGCTCGCGCATGAGCGGGGAGACCAGGACCGGGACGCCGTGCGCAAGGGCGGTGAGAACGGTGTTGTGACCGCCGTTCGTCACGGCGAGCGCCGCGCCGGGCAGCACCGCTTCGTGCGGCACCCAGTTTCTCACCACGGCGTTCGCCGGCGCATGGACCGTGTCCCCGTCCCCGTCCAGACCGAGCGTCGCGAGTACGCGCACGGGCAACTCGCCGAGGGCATCCAGGATCTGCTGGAGCTGTGCCGGTCGCTGCCGGCGGTAGAGACTGCTCGGGCTGACGAGAACGAGCGGACGGCGATCGTCCGGCGGCCAGGGGCTGTCCCAGTGCGGAAGCTCGGGATCGACCATCCGGCCGACGTACTCGACGCGCCGGTCTCGCCGGCCGCGAAGCGGGAAGTCGAAGCGCTTCGTGGAGAAGACGAGCACGAGCCTGGCCCAGGAGGCGAATGCAGTCGAGGCCTCACCCAGGCCGAGCGCCGCGCGTGCTGCGCCGTCGTCGTACATGTGCTGGCCGTACCAGAGGACCCAAGGTGCATACAGGACGGGTAGAACACACGCAGTCGGCACGCGCGCCGCCTCGGCGGCCGTGAACGCCGCGGCGAGCAGGTAGTCGATGACCGCGACGTCGACGCGCTCGCGCTGGAGGAGGTCGCCCAGTTCCTCGGCCAGCGCGGGGGACTCGAAATGCCTGGCTCCCTGCCGGATCTGCTCGTCCAACGGCTCAGCTTCCGAGTGCCGGCGGAGCTGGAACGCCGTGAACGGAAGGTGCACCGCACCGGCGGCCGCGACCTGGCGCTCGAGTTCGGCCGGAGCGTAGACCAAGACGGCGTGGCCGCGCCGTACGAGACGTCTGGCGAGCGTCAACTCCGGTGTCGCGTGCCCCGTGAACCCCGGCGTGGCAAGGAGAAAGCGGCCGCGCTCCACGTCTCGTGGACGTCGTCGGGAGACCAGACTCCGGAGTGCCCTGTTCACCCGCGCAGCTGTCGCAAAGAGGGACCGAGAGCTTGGCCGCCCTGTAGCACGGGCTGGAAGAGGTCGCCGTGCCGCTCCACCCGTTCTAGCGCCTCGCGCATGCCGAAGTCGCGCGGGCGCACTTCCTCGCCGAGTTCTTCCCAGCGCAACGGGGTCGATACCGGCGCGCCGGGCTTCGGCCGCATGGAGTAAGCGGCGGCGAGCGTCTTTCCGTGTCCGTTCTGTCGGTGGTCGACCAGGACGCCACGTCGCTTGTGCTTCAGCCACTCGGTGGTGACGACGCCGGGGTTCTCTGCTTCGAGAGTGCGTGCCACACGCTCTGCGAACTCGTACGTGTCCGGGTACGACGACCGCCGTGTGATCGGCACCAGCACGTGGATGCCGTCCGCTCCGCTCGTCTTCACATAGGAGCGCAGGTCGAGCCGTTCGAGCTGTTCGCGGATGAGGTGGGCTACACGGATCGCCTGTGCGAAGCCGTTCCGCGATTCCGGGGGATCGAGATCGAAGACGACGTAGTCGGGCCGGTCGGGCTTGTCGATGCGCGAGTACCAGGCGTTCATGTCGACGCAATTCATCTGCACCATCCACACGAGCGCGGCGGGCTCGTTGACGAGCGTGAAGTCGACGAGTCGCGATTCGCCTTCCCGCGGCCAGGTGCGGAACTGGCGCGTCGGGATCCAGTCGGGGGTTCCCTTCGGCGCCTGCTTGTGGAAGTACGCCTGGCCGTCGATACCGTGCGGGTACCGCTTGAGCGTGAACGGCCGGTCGCGCAGGTGCGGAACGATTGCGTCCGCGATCTCGGCGTAGTACCGGGCGAGGTCGCCCTTCGTGACGCCGTCGCCGGGAAACAGGACGCGCTCCGGATGCGTCAGCCGCACCCGTCGCCGTCCGATCTGGAGCTCATCGCTCATGGGGTCAGAGGAAGACATACCAGCCGCGGGGCGTAGAGCGAACAGCTCGTAGCGAGTGGTGGTTCATCCGCCGTCGATCCAAGCTCGAGACGAGGCGGAGCCTCCTGCCCTCGAGGGCGAGCGCGAGGCGTCGACGAAGGCTCGTCGCCTGGTCGTGTAGAACCGTGTAGGTGATCGTGGTGACTGGGGCGGGGCCGGCGGGGTTGGCGTGTGCTGCGATGTTGCAGGGGGTGGGGGAGCGTGTCGTCGTGGTCGAGCGCGGACCCGTGGGCGCGGCTTGGGTATCGCGCTACGACCGGTTGCATCTGCACACCGTTCGTTGGCTCTCGGGCCTGCCTGGACATCGGATGCCGCGTTCGTTCGGGAAGTGGCCGTCTCGGGAGCGCGTGCTGGCGTATCTGCAGGGGTACGCCGAGTGGCATTCGCTCGACGTGCGGACGGGGATCGAGGTGGAGCGGGTCGATCACGGCGGTTCGGGCTGGTTGGTCAAGACCGCGGGTGGCGAGCTCGAGACTGAGCGAGTCGTGGTCGCGACGGGGCAAAGCAATGTTCCGTTCGTGCCCGACTGGCCCGGCGTGTTCGCGGGTGAACTCGTGCACTCTGCGGCGTATCGCAACCCGGATCTGTTCGTGGGCCGTCGGGTGTTGGTGGTCGGTGCGGGCAACTCGGGTGCCGAGATCGCCGTCGATCTGGCCGACGGTGGTGCGCAGGCGGTGTTGCTGGCCGTGCAATCCCCCGAGCATCGTCCGCCGCGACACGCTCGGCGTCCCGAGTCAGCTGCTCGGAATTGCATCGGCGCGTCTACCGGTGGCAGTGGTCGATCGGATCGCGCGGACGCTCCGCCGCGTCTCGTTCCCGGACCTCGCGCCGTACGGGTTGCCGGCGCCGGAGCGGCCGTATTCCGACTTCCTGCGCCGGCGTGTGCTCCCGATCCTCGATGTTGGCTTCGCCGAGGCGGTGCAGACGGGTCGCGTCCGCGTCGTCGCGGCGCTAGAGCGGTTCGACGACGGAAGCGCTGTGCTAGCCGACGGGAACTCGGTCGACGTCGACGTCGTGATCGCGGCGACAGGCTTCCGCACCGGCCTGGAGCCGCTCGTCGCGCATCTCGGAGTCCTCGATGAACACGGCGAGCCGTTGGTCCACGGGGCTGAGGAGCATCCGCAAGCGGCTGGTCTTCATTTCGTCGGTTATCGGGTCACGCTCGGTGGCACGTTTCGGCTCGTCGGCATCCAGGCGAGACAACTCGCTCGGGCGGTTGCAGCGGCTTAGCGGCCGCAGATTGGACGGCTGCTTCGTGGCGCTACGCTGGCCCAGTGACGGGTCGACGAGTGCCTGGGGGCGTGGTTCACGAGCTGCCCACAGACCTGCGCAGGGCGCTACTCGCCAACCCGGTGGCGCTCGACGCTTGGCTGGACATCACGCCTTTGGCCCGCAACGAGTTCATCTGCTGGGTCGAGGCTGCCAAGCAGAAGACGACCCGAGAGCGCCGCGTCCGCCGAACCCAGGAAGAGCTAGAGGAAGGCAAGCGTCGTCCCTGCTGCTGGCCCGGGTGCAGACACCGCGAGCGTACCGGCAGGTAGCAGCCACCTCGTACTACTGGCCTGCGGCGGCCCACTCACCGGACGGCGCCACGAACTCGTCGATGCCTGGCCCGTTTCGCACCTCTCCCAGGCGCCGGCGTATCCGGGCGGGAAGCAGGTCAGATCTCCGCCGGTCAGCGCTCGCTCGCCGCCCGCGTCCCGCAGCACCGGCTCGCCCGTGACGACGTACATCCACTCCTCGACCGCATGGTGGTAGTGGTAGGGCCAGATGGGATGGCCCACCTCCGCCTCGTACACGGCGGCCTCGGCGCCGATCTGCTCCGCGATGGACGCGGCGCTATGGCGGAACCCCGCCCGATCGAGCGACTCGTCCAGGTCGCAGGTGCGCACGTTCAGCTTTCGCACGCTCATGAGCCGGCCGCGTCCTTCGGCAGCACTCGAAGCATCCCCACAGCGGGAGGCTACCCCCAGACCCTTAAGGTGCACTGCGACGACCCCGCGCACCTCGGAGGTGAACAGGATGAACGACAAGCCGAAGTGGCAAGTCGCCCGTCTCGATGACATCGAGCGACGGGGCAGAGACATTCCGGTGCGCGAGCACCTCGGGATCAAGGCATTCGGAATCAACGCCTTCACACCGGGCGAGGACGGCACGCTGATCGGCGAGCACGACGAGTCCGGGTCTGGCCAGGAGGAGCTGTACATCGTCCTCGACGGGAGTGCGACCTTCGAGCTGGACGGCGAAGCGGTCGACGCGCCCGCGGGAACACTCGTGTTCGTCGGGCCGGAGTCGCGGCGGAAGGCGACCGGGGACGGAACCGTCCTTGCTATCGGCGCCGCACCCGGCGAGGCGTACCAGGGAGTCGACTGGGGTGAGGCGTGGCCGTTCCACAGCGAGTCGATGCAGGCCTACGGCGAACAGCGCTACGGCGACGCGCTCGCTGCGGTCCGCGGTGCGCTCGAGCGCATGCCTGACCACGCGGGTTTGAATTACAACTACGCGTGCTTCGCAACGCTGGCGGGCGACACCGGCGACGACACGTTCGCCCATCTCCGACGGTCCGTCGAGCTGCTACCGCGGTTCCGGGAAGACGCCCGCCGAGACGACGACCTCGCCGCCGTACGTGACGATCCGCGGTTCGAGGAGGCTCTTCGCTGAGCACGCCCGCTCGCGCGTGGCCTCCTGCGCTCCGGTGTTCGAGCGGCCGGGATGCAGCCTAGACTTGCGGCTCGTGAGCCGGGAGCCTGATCTGAACGTGGTCGGCGGTGCGTTGGTTTCGTGTTCGACTGATCCGGTGACCGGCTTCTATCGAGACGGTTGCTGCGCGACCGGGGCCGAGGACGTTGGCAGTCATACGGTCTGCTCGGTCGTGACGAGCGAGTTCCTGGAGTTCAGCCTGATCGCGGGCAACGATCTGTCGACACCACGGCCGGAGTGGGGCTTCCCGGGACTGTCGCCGGGTGATCGTTGGTGCGTGTGCGCGGAGCGCTGGCTGGAGGCTCACCGAGCCGGCTGCGCTGCTCCTGTCGTGTTGGGTGCGACGCATGCTCGGGCGCTGGACGTGATCCCGATCGAGATCCTCACCGCCAACGCGTATCGAGCAGACGGCGCGTAGCTCAGCCGACGCTTGCCGCTTCCTGGCGACGGCCAGGGGACACGGCAATCCAAATCGTGATTCATGCTACATTCCGTCCACACGGAGGCTCAACCTCTTTGGCTCCTCAGATCCTCCGAGAGCTGAAACGCTAGCTCGGCCCGACATCCGCTCCACACACACGCGGCGGGAATCGAACACGCTTTCACCGCAAGCGACCGGAGGGTCCCAAATGACCGCCTCGACGATGAAGTTCCGAAGCAGCGGCGCGTTCACCAGTGAAATACGGAGTGAAGTGAGCGATTTGCTCGTGAAGCATCCGGGGCTACTCCGGCAGGCTCACCGAGAGCTCGTTGCGAAGGCGGTGATAGCAGCGATGCTGATGGTGGGTTCCTATCTCTCGTTGCTCCTTCTTCCGCTCGGCCTGGAGCTCGTCGGCGTCGCTCTCGTTGGGCTGACTCTGGGGGCGATCCTGGCCGGCTTCTGTGTTCAGCACGACGCCAATCATCTGGCGACGTTCTCGAGTCAACGATGGAATCACCTGCTCGGCTGGATCTTCTCGGATGTTTGCCTCGGGTTCGGCAGCTACATGTGGCAGACCAAGCACAACGTGGCTCACCACACCTACACGAACGTCGCCGGCCATGACCCAGACGCCGAGCAGACGCCCTTTCTCAAGCTGGCACCCAGCCACCCTGGCCGCCCGTGGTATCGCGGTCAGATCGTCTATGCCTGGCCGCTTTATCTGTTGATGGGCTTCCGAATGCAACTCCTGGCCGACGTCGTCGGCTTCTCTCAGGGCCGAATCGGCGCGAGCCCGTTGCGGTTCCCCCGGGGCTGGCCCCGCGTCGGCGTCTTCGCCGGCAAGGCACTGTTCCTGGGCTGGACGTTCCTCATCCCCATCCTGATGGGCTTTCCCTGGTGGGGGGTGTTGGGCTGTTACGCCGTCGTTGTGGGCACGCTCAGCCTCGTGATGACGATCGTCTTCCAGCTTGCCCATTGCGTGACCGAGGCCACCTACGCGACGCCAGAGCAGCTCACGACTGGGGAGGGGCGGACGGAGTGGATGGTCTATCAGGTGCAGACCACGGTCGACTTCAGCCCCCGCAATCGGGTGCTCTGCTGGTGGCTCGGAGGTCTGAACTTCCAGGTCATCCACCACCTGTTCCCCAAGCTTCCTCATCCGCTCTACCGACGGCTCGCTCCGATCGTCCAGGAGACCTGCCGGAGGCACGGCCTCACCTACCAGGCCCACCCAAACATCTGGTCCGCCTTCCGCTCCCACGTCCGGCATCTGTGGGAGATGGGCAAGCTCGGCCAGCCTCTCGAGCTAGAGATGGGCTGAGAACCAAGGCCGGGGCCTCGCCCCAGGCGACCGAGCAGGGGCGGAGGGCGGCTCGCCGACCCGCGCGGAGCCGGGTTCGTCAGGATGTGTTCCAGTGTTCTTCTCGCTGAGCAGCTGGGCGCTCACGCTGATCATCTTCGCCGTCGTCTTCGGCGTGGCGATGGTGGGCGTCGCGGCGGGTCGCTATCTGCGCAAGCACTCGGAAACGCTGAAGGAGCCGGTCGGCGTCCTGCAGGCGGCGCTGCTCGGTGTCGTCGGTCTGTTGCTGGCTTTCGGACTGACGCTCGCCGTGGGTCGATACGAGGACCGGCGCGCCGCGGTGGTTGCGGAGGCGAACGCGATCGGGACGACCTACCTTCGTGCCGAGACACTCGCGGAGCCGGTGCGAAGCCGGTCGCTCGAGCTGCTCCGCCGCTACACGGACCTCGCGATTCGCCTGTCCAGCGAGGTGCCGGAAAGCTCGGCGGCGGAGCGAACGACCGCCGCCGAGGACGTGTTGCAGCGGCGACTCTGGAGCCTTGCCGGACAATCGCTCGTCGCCGCGCCCGTCGCCAGCGCGCCCCGTCTCTACGTGGACAGCCTCAACGCGACGATCGACCAACAGACCGTCCGCATCTCGGCCCTGAACAACCGGGTGCCGGGTTCCGTGCTGGCGCTCGAGGTGATCGGCGCAGCCGTCGCGCTCGGACTGCTCGGCATGTATCTGGCAGTGCTCGGCCGCGGCCTCGTGCCGATGGTGCTCGCGGCCGTGCTCGTCACGATGCTCCTGCTCGTGACCTTCGACCTCGACCGGCCGACCCGCGGCTCGATCACGGTTCCGGACACACCGCTCAAGACCCTGCGCGCATCGATGGCGCTACCACCAGCAGCGAACGGGCCTTAGAACCTCTGACGCAGCGACCCGCGCAGTGAGCTCAACTAGCTCCGGCCGACTAGAACTGCGGCGTGCCACCTCTACCGGCTAGGCCTTGCCTGAACGCCCAGGCGCAGTTCGGACAGCGCCAGTTGGGGACCTCGTTGACGGGAATGTGCTTGTCCGCGGTCGGCCACCACTGACCCGGGTGCCTGCTGCATTCGATCTCGACTCCCGGAAGCTCGCGGACTTCGTCCCAGTCCTGGCTGAAGTCGTGCTGATCGGTGTCGCTCGTGCCCAGACAGCTGCCATCGATCGACGCGGCTCCGATGTCATAGACACCCGCGACGAGGTGGAGGCCAACCGGAATCCGCACGCGCGTCACTCGTCTCTCCCACACACCGGCCGTACCTTCTCCTCCATCACCCTCAGGTCTTGCTCGTCCTTCTCAAACCGAAACCTCGCGAGCGCCGGCGGCTACCGGGGGCACTTCCCGTTTGCCTATCCGGCGGGCGACCACAGTGCGTCGTCGCCGAGCGGCCTGCGGGTCGCTGCGCCGTCGCTGACGAGTTCCAGGAGCGCTTGTTCTGCAGCCGCGCGGTCGGGCTGGTCGTTGCCGTGGGTGAGCAGAGCGGCTACTTCCTGTGTCGTGAGTCCGTCGCCGAACGTCTGCAGAAGCGCCTTGGGGTCGGAGGGTGGTGGTTGCCGGTCGAGGTTCGGGTCGAGATTGGCGACCAGGACGTCGTAGGCCTCGATCGTCTGATAGCCACCTGCGATCAGGCGATGCCCGTCTCGCTCGAGGACGAGCGAGGGGGCTGTGAACCGCACCGGCCCGTCCGTCTGGGCGGTCTTGCCCTGGAGCTCGGCCGGCGTGCCGGCCGCCGTTCGCGCCTCGGCCTTGTCCTGCTCGTACGCGTCCGTGACGTCGGGTTGATCGAGTGTCGCGACGATCATTTCCGGGTCGATCCCGGGAACACGCGCGAGCGCTTGGCGCAGATCGGCCTCTTCGTCGAGCAGGAGCGTGGTCGTGAACCAGCCGAACTGGAGGGCGCGGTAGACGCGCCATTCGCTCCCCGGGTCGAGCAGCCGGGCCGCGACGATCGCACGGCAGGCCTTGCCGGTCGCCGTGACGCGTGCGCGCGGTTGCGGGGAGTACGGCATGCCGAATCGCCGGTACCGAGCGTGGCCTTGGGCCATACGTAGTGGTGTGTAGCCGCGCTGGACGTACTGGTCTGCCGTCTCTGTCAGGCCGATCAGGACGAGCCGCCAGTCGAGCTGGTCGCCGTAGCGCCACTCGAGCACTCTGAGCGCAGGGCTGACCGAGTACGCCCACGGGCAGCCGGGGTCGCTGAACAGGGTGGCATTGATCGACGATCGCATGACCGAGAGTAGAACGGAGCGATCGCCGTGGGGATTCCGCCTCGATGTTCTCTCGTCCGTCTGCCGAGTCGGTACTGTCGGCCTGTGAGGTGGGTCGTTGCCGGGCGCGCTTGGGGTTTGCTGCTCGGCCTCGCGGTCGTGGCTGCGGCGGCGTGGTCTGGCGCGGGCGCCGCAACGACGCGGCCCGCTGCTTCCCCGATCCAGCGTGATCTCGACGGCCTGGTTCGGGCCGGTGTGCCCGGTGTGATCGCGCTCGTCAAGGACGGTGATCGCACAGTTCGGCTGGTGTCTGGGGTTGCACGTGTGTCGCCCAGGGAGCCGATGGCGCCGGCCGATCGGTTTCGGGTTGGGAGCATCACCAAGTCGTTCGTCGCCACGGTGTTGCTCCAGCTCGTCGGAGAGCGGAAGCTGGCGTTGGCCGATTCGCTCGAGCGCTGGTTGCCCGGGCTTGTCCCGAACGGCCGCTCGATCACGGTTCGCGAGCTGCTCCAGCACACGAGCGGCCTCTCCGACTACGTCGACGATTCCGCCTTTCGTACGGCCGTGCTGACGAACCCGCTCCGAGTGTGGACACCCGGGCAGCTGGTCAAGATCGCGATCTCACACAGGCCGGTGTTTGCTCCTGGCCGGCGCTGGTCGTATTCGAACACCAACTTCATCCTGGTCGGGCTCGTGATCCAGGCCGTCACCCACCGCGCCGTGGCGTTTGAGCTCCGAGACCGGATCTTCCGGCCGCTCGGCCTTCGCCAGACTTCGTTCCCGACCGGACCGACGATCAGCGGGCCACACGCGCACGGCTATCTGTTCTACGGCACCCCGCTCGTCCGCGACACCGCGCACGTCAGCCCCTCCGGAGCATGGGCGGCCGGCGCGATCGTGTCCACGGTCGACGACGTCTCCACCTTCTACGACGCCCTGTTGGGCGGTCGTCTGCTGCGCCCGGCGCTCCTCTCCGAGATGGAGAAGTTCGTCATGACCAGCGACGGGAACGGATACGGGCTCGGCCTGCTCTCGCTCCGAACGGCCTGCGGGCGCATGTTCGGTCACGACGGCGACTTCCCCGGCTATGCGACTGAAGCCTTCACAAGCCCGAACGGGCGACGGCAACTGATCCTGTTCATGAACTCGGACCAGTCCACAAACCGCATCAACAAGGGGATCGCCGAGGCCCTGAACACGACCCTTTGCGGACACCCGCTCTCTTAGATCGTCCGCGGCGGTCTCACGCACTCGGGCTCGACGTGTCCCGCACTGGTGGGCGGCCTGACGCCTAGGGCCTCTTGCGTAGGCACCAAGGGACTGAAGCCTGCGCGGAAAGGTAGGGAAACACCCGGTTACAAAACGCGTGAGCGGGCGTAGCCTTGGCGGGCGAGTCCGTTGTCCCTACCAAGCAATGGAGGAGAAGATGGTCACGGACAGGCTTCGCCGCTTGGGCAGTACGGGGAGAGTGCTTGTAGCCGTTGGCGTCGGCGCATCGGTGTTCGGGATCGCGACCGCAGTGCAGGCGAGCATCCCCGATAGCAGCCAGATCGTTCACAGCTGTTACAACGCGAGCCTCGCGCACGGAAGCCCGATCGGGGCGATGCGGGCGATCGATACCGCCAAGGCGGGTGGTGTGTGCGCCTCGTGGGAGGGTGCGGTCGATCTGGCGACGCCTCAGTACGTTCAGAACGTCGTCACGTCGACCCTCAACCAGACCACGATCATGGGACGAGCGACCTTCCCGGCGCTGGTCGGGCCGGACAGGGCGATCCAGTGGACGTGTGGCGGGTGGGTCGCGACGAATCCCACGGTCTCGATTGATCCACCGACCTTTTCAGGCGCCTCGGGGGCCCCCCTGACGGTGCACGGGATGACGAACGTCGAGATGCAGAACAGCGGCTTCCCGGGCACGACCGAATGGCTCTGGATCGGGCTGGCGTCGACGCAGAACGTCCACACCCAGATCACCTGCGTCGACCCGCGCGTCTACGGCGAGACGGAACCCGTCGCGGCGCGGGCCCAGCCGACCGTGACGTTGAAGTAGCCAGTCGTAGCCGGCTTGGGCGTGGTTTGCGACGAGCGGTCGGGTCGTCCCGGCCGCTCGCGTGCCGGTTACTCCTCGAAGCGCCGGAGCACGAGTGTCGAGTTGTGACCGCCGAAGCCGAACGAGTTCGAGACGGCGACCTGAACATCGGCCTGACGTGGCAGGTTGGGGATGTAGTCGAGATCGCAGTCGGGGTCGGATTGCTGCTGGTTGATCGTCGGAGGCAGCGAACCCGTGCGGATCGCAAGCGCGCAGAAGATCGCTTCCAGCGCACCGGACGCGCCGAGGCAGTGGCCGGTGGCGCCCTTGGTCGAAGAAATGGGGATCCTCCGGGCGAGATCGGTCCCGAGCGCGTTCTTGATCACACGGGTCTCGCTCGCGTCCCCGAGCGGCGTCGACGTCCCGTGGGCGTTGATGTAGTCGATCTCGTCGGGTGAGACGCCGGCGTCTTCGAGCGCCATCCGCATCGCGCGGGCCGGGTTCTCGCCCGTCGGGTCGGGCTCGGTGATGTGCTGGGCGTCCGAAGAGACGCCGTAGCCGGCCACCTCGGCGTAGACGCTCGCGCCGCGCCGCTTGGCGTGCTCCAACTCCTCGAGCACGAGCACAGCACCCGCCTCACCCATCACGAAGCCGTCGCGGTCGGCGTCGAACGGCCGACTCGCCTGCTCCGGAGCGTCGTTCCGCTGCGACAGGGCGCGCATGGCCGCGAACCCCGCCACGCCCAGAGGGGTGATCGGTGCCTCGCCGCCGCCGGCCAACATCACGTCCGCCCGGCCGAGGCGGATCGTGTCCAAGCCCTCACCGATCGCCATGTTCCCAGCCGCGCAAGCGGTGCACTGCGAGCCAAGCGGCCCCCGTGCCCCCAACTGCATCGACACCCAGGCCGCGCCCATGTTCGGCAGGAGCGACGGGACAGAGAACGGGTTGACCCGCTCCCACCCGCGCTCGGCAAACGTGTCGCACATCCCCTGGAAGGACTCCAGACCGCCCATGCCGGTCCCCACGGAGACGCCGATCCGGTCAGGCTCCTCGGCGATCTCCAACGCGGAATCACCCACGGCCTGGACGGCAGCGGCGACGACCAGCTGCACGAAACGATCCGTCCGCCGTGCCTGGCGCCGCTCCATCCACTCGCCCGGCTCGAACCCCTTGACCTCACACGCGAACCTGACCGAATAGCCAGACGTATCGAAGCCGGTGATCGGCGCTGCCGCCGACTTCCCCTCGAGCAACGCCTCCCACGTCGAAGCGACGTCGTTTCCCAACGGCGTCACCGCACCGATACCCGTGACAACCACTCGCCGTCCCGCGCTGACGCTCATCGGCCTCCACAAGCCAGAACACCGGTAAGGCGAGGAGCACCCCCCGCCAAGGAGAAGCAAAGCCTACTCACCTCGAGCTCGACGGAGTACGCGGGGTCCTTAGCCGGCGCTCTCGTCCTCGGAACCGATGAGGAAGGGTCTCAGGAGTTCGATCGGGGCGGGGAAGACGAGTACGGAGGCGTCGGTCGCGCCGATCTCGAGCAGTGTCTGGAGGTAGCGGAGCTGGATCGCGATCGGGTGGTCGGCCATGACGAGTGCGGCGTCCTTGAGTCGATCGGCTGCCTGGAATTCGGCTTCGGCGTTGATGACCTTGGCTCGTCGTTCGCGCTCGGCTTCGGCCTGTGCCGCCATCGCCCGCTTCATCATGTCGGGGATCTCGACGTCCTTGACCTCGACGCTCGAGACCTTGATCCCCCAGGGTGCCGTGTGCTCGTCGATGATCCCTTGCAGGATCGCGTTGATCTTCTCGCGCTCGGAGAGCAGTTCGTCGAGCTGGTGCTGGCCGAGCACGGAGCGCAAGGTGGTCTGTGCGATCTGGGAGGTGGCGACCATGTAGTTCTCGATCTGCACGACCGCGGCCGTCGGGTCGACAATCCGGAAGTAGCAAACGGCGTTCACCTTCGCCGGCACGTTGTCCTTGGTGATCACGTCTTGCGGCTCGATCATCAGCGTGACCGTGCGCAGGTCGACCTTGATCAGCTGGTCGACGACCGGGATGCGGAAGACGAGTCCCGGCCCCTTGGGCTCGGCCAGCAGACGGCCGAGGCGGAAGAAGATCGCGCGCTCGTACTCCCGGACGATCTTGATCGACGAGAGCAGCACGAGCACCGCCAAGACCAAGACGACGACGATGCCAACGATTGCTGCAGTCATGTGATCCCTTGAACCCCGGAAAGGATCCTACGCCCGCCTGTCCGGTACAGGTCGCCGCTGTCCGGTCGCGTTCCCATCCTGGTTGGCGATGGCCGATCGAACCGGTGCCGCGGGGCCCGACGGGGCGGGGCAGGATCGCCTGTCGTCGGCGGTCCGTGAGGCGCGAGACGATGCAGCGCCGTTCGCGCTCGCAGCTGCAGCGATCCTGGTTGCGCTGGCGCTGGCCAGTCGGGCTGCCGGCTGGGAGCTGCTCGGCTACCAGATCTGGTGGGTGTGGCTCGTGATCGCGGCTCCGTACTGTGGCCTTTCCCTGCTGTTGCTCGCGGGTCTGGGCCGCCTGGTGCGGTACGAGCGACGGCGGGAAGTCGTGATCTGGCTGCTCGCTCTGGTCTGGCTGTTCAACGTCACGGGCGTGTTCGTGCTGGTCGCGTCGCTCGTTTCGGCCTCGGCCGTCCATCTGACCGGGCGGCAACTGCTGTTCAGCGGCGGCGCCGTGTGGCTCACAGATGCGATCGCGTTCGGGCTCGCCTACTGGGAGCTGGACTGCGGCGGTCCGGTAGCTCGCGCGCTGGCCACGGGGCGCGCCGGGCCGGATTTCCAGTTCCCCCAGGACGAGAATCCGCAACTGGCCCAGGACGGCTGGTCGCCACGCTTGTGGGACTACTTCTACGTGTCGCTCACCAACTCGATCGCGTTCAGCCCGACCGACGCGATGCCCTTGACACGCCGGGCCAAGGCGCTGATGGCCGCGGAATGCACGCTGTCGGCGGTCGCCGTGCTCCTGATCGCCGCCCGGGCCGTGAACATCCTCAAATAGAGCTCGGCTAGCCGGCGACGGTGGTGACGAGGTGTCCGATGGCGTAGCCGACGCCGGCGCTGACCGAGCCGATGATCATCACCTGGACGCCCGAGCGCAGCAGCGACAGGCGGGTTACTCGGCCCTTTGCGACTCCGACGGCGAAGAGGGCGAGGAGCGTGCAGGCGAGGCTGATCACGAGCGCCACGTTCAGGGAGAAGAAGAAGTACGGCCAGAGCGGCACGATCGCGGCGCCCAGGTAGGTCGCGCCGACGACGACTGCGTCGCCGAGTGCGGCGCCTCCTGCGTCCGGGGAGAGCCCGAGCTCCTTCTCGACCTTGGTGCGGAGGAAGACGTTCGGGTTCGATGCGAGTCCGAGTGCGACCGTCTCCGCTCGCTCGCGGGTGAGACCTTCACGCTCGAGGACGATGGCGAGCTCCGCTGTCTCGCGTTCGGGGAACTCGTCGATCTCGCGGCCTTCCGCCGCGATCTCGGAGGCGTACAGCTGCTCTTCGGCCTGGCTTGCGAGGTAGGAGCCGCCGCCCATCGAGATCGCGCCCGGCGACAGCCTCGGCAAGGCCCGCGACGATGATCAGCGAGCGGGCCGGGTGCGCGGCCGCCATGCCGGTGACGACGCCGAGCGGGACGAGCAGTCCGTCCTGGGCGCCGAGCACGAACTCGCGGATGCGCGAGAGCCTGCCGATCCGTGCCGCCTCGCCGAGGGAGTGCTCCTGAATATGCCGGGTCGCTTCGGAGCGGGTCGCCGCCGCGTCGCCGCCGTCGGTGTCTCGCTGTGTCATCGGTGCGCGTCCGTGGCTGCCCCTCGATTCACCGGCTCGCACCCCGGGCGGATGCCGAGCGACGTGACCGCTCGGAGATCCTCTCAGGAAGCTGGGCCGAGGGAGTCGAGTTCGGGTCAGCGACGTGCGAGCCGGCGGCCGCTCTCCGTTTCGGGCGGGGTGTAGTTGAGCCCGTAATGGTGGTAGAGCCCTGATTCGTCCGTCTGCGAGAGCTCGCCGCCCTCGGTCTCGATGTCGAGTGCATCTTCCACCTGGTCCTTCGACACCTTGACCTGCACGCGGTCAGGATCGATCGTGAATCCCCGCAAGCGGAACGAACGTCAAATGGCGTCCGATCCGGCCTTCCTTGACCGTTCCGAGCACCGGCTCGTCGGTCTCGACGTCGACGTAGACGTCCTCGAGCTTGCCGATCTTCTCGCCGTCGCGGTCGATCAGTTGCTTGCCGCGCCAATCAGCGATGGCGCAATGCATGTCCTCTAGTGCCGCAGCTTCGCGAACGCGCGCCTGAGAGAGCCGCCGGCGGCGCGTGCTTCGCGCGCAGTGCGGTCGGCTACGGCCTCCGACGTCATGCAAACGTGCTGCTTGTGGGTGACGGCATCGGCCGGATACCAGTCGTATCCGTTCCAGCGCCACTCTGCAGCGTCGCACCAGGGACAGGCGAGATCGGTGGGTTTGGCGGGAGCTTCGATACGTGTCAATTCGCGCAAGCGGCGCGATCTCCTGCCCGCAGGTAGGACGGAAGCGACCTATGAGGCGCGATCGTCGGCCGGGTAGTGACCTTCCCCGGGCCACGGCGCGAGGATGAGGAGAATCTGCGCGCCCTGCTCGCTCGCGACGCTGTGCCGTTCTCCCGGCTCGAAGGTCAGCAACGTGCCGGGCTCCGCCTCGACGACGCCAGGGCCGGCTTCGAAGCGGGCCGATCCCTGAATCACGGTGAGCCACGCCCGCTCGTGCACCTGGTGATCGCCCAGTTCCTGGCCCGGCGCAAGGCTGATCACGATCGCCCGGGTTCCGTCGGCCGTCTCGAGCACGGTTGGGGAGCGGGTGCCATCGACCGCCTCGATCGCTTTCAGATCCCAGGACTGCACGCAGCCGATCGTAGCCCTTCGCTGTGAATACGCGCATCCGTCGACTCGAGTCCTCTACGGACGGGCGCTTGAACAACGGGTGTTACTGCCTTACGGTTCCTGCACCCGACGAAGGAGGAGCGGTGGCCTGGTCGCTCGAGGGCGAGTACATGGAGAACTGCAACTGCGAGATCCTGTGCCCCTGCATCACGTCCTCGATGGCGGGGCCGGCCGACAACGAACGCTGCTACGTGCCGCTCGCAATGCACATCGACAAGGGCGACAAGGACGGCGTCTCACTCGACGGGCTGAACGCGATCATGGTCGTGGACGCTCCGCAGGTCATGGGCGAGGGCGGCTGGCGGGTCGCGGTCTACCTCGACGAGCGCGCCGACGAGAGCCAGCAGGCGGCGCTCGGAGAGATCCTGTCCGGTGCGGCCGGGGGAGTGCCGTCCGTCCTGGCCAGCCTGGTCGGGGAGCAGCTCGGCGTCAGGGTCGTTCCGATCAACTACACGTCGGAGAGCGGGCGCAAGCGCGTCGAGGTGCCCGGGATCATGGACTTCGAGATCGAACCGGTTACCAATCCCGAGACGGGCGAGGTGATCGAGGTGACGAACACGATCCACCCGATGGGGTCGAACCTTCCGATTGCGAAGAGCGTCAAGGGCACGTTCGACGACTTCGGGCTCTCCTTCGACAACACCGGGAAAAACGGGCACTACCGCGAGTTCGCCTGGAGCGGATAGCGACAACGCGGCGCTGCCGCCTCGCGGACGAACGGGTCGGGGCGGCGTGTAGCCTCAGGGTGAGTGCGGCCGACACGCTCACGAGGGTCCCTGTACCGGACACCGGTGTTCTGGCTCTGGCTGGCGGCCTGCGTCCTGGCGATCGTCGTCGCCGACGGCCTGATCTCTCGCTTTACATAAACAGCGGCCGGATTGCGCGCACTCACGGCACATTGCCAGCTAACCTACCGGCGTAAAGCAGAACGAGTAGCGGTCGTGCCTGGCGCCTCCTATACGCGTTCGTTCACAAGCGAAGGAGGTGTTTTCATGGCAACCGGAACCGTCAAGTGGTTCAGCGACTCGAAGGGCTACGGCTTCATCACCCCGGACGAGGGTGGCGAGGACCTGTTCGTGCATCACAGCGGCATCGACGGTACGGGGTTCAAGACCCTGGCCGAGGGTGCGAAGGTCGAGTTCACCGCCGAGCAGGGCGCGAAGGGCATGCAGGCGACGAACGTCGTCGCGCTTCCTTCCTAGCACTCACCTCCTAGCACTCACATTCTCGGTCGGCCCGGCGCAGATGCCGGGCCGACCGGCTTCTCTGCTACCGTGGATGCGTTGCGGCAAGTGAAGCCGCACGGAGATTGAGCTTCTCGTTCCTCCCTCGGGTGTTTCGAGTCGACTGGATCTCGAACCCCGAAACAAGGAGTTGAACAGATGTCAAATGTGTCTTTCCGCGCGCTCGGCCTGCGCTCACACGTCGTGGACGCGCTCGCCGCACGCGGAATCGAAATGCCCTTCCCGATTCAGGAGCTGGTCCTTCCGGACGCGCTCGCCGGTTCGGACGTGCTCGCCAAGTCTCCCACCGGATCGGGCAAGACGCTCGCCTTCGGGCTCGCGCTCGTCGAGCGCACGAAGCCCGGCGGCGCGGCGCCTTCCGCTCTCGTCCTCGTCCCGACGCGCGAGCTCGCGGCCCAGGTCGCGGAGGAGCTCCGCGCTCCCGCGAAGGCCGCCGGGCTGAAGATCGCCGCGGTCTACGGCGGCCTGCCGCTCGCACGGCAGGCGAGAGAGGCGAGAGGCGCCGAGATCCTCGTGGCGACGCCGGGGCGGCTGCAGGACCTGAGCGACCGGAAGCTCGTCTCGCTCGCCCGGGTCGAGATCCTCGTCCTGGACGAGGCCGACCGCATGCTGGACATGGGCTTCAAGCCGCAGGTCGACGCGCTCGTCCGGCGGCTGCCACGCGAGCGACAGACCATGTTCTTCTCGGCGACGCTCGACGGCGAGGTGGGCGATCTCGCCCGGTTGTACACGCAGAATCCCTGCCGCTTCGAGATCGCGCCGCCGTCGGCCGAGGAAGGCGACCTCGTGGTCGACCACACCTTCGTGGCGGTGACGGCGGACGACAAGCTGGACGTCCTCGTCGAGCACCTCTCCGACGCCGACGGGCTCGCGCTCGTCTTCGTCCGGACGAAGCGGGGCGCGGATCGGCTGGCGACGCGGCTCTCGCAGCGGGACGTTCCCGCCGCGGCGATGCACGGCGACATGCCGCAGTCTCGCCGCGAGCGGACGCTCGAGCGCTTCCGCTCGGGTCACGTCCCGACTCTGGTCGCGACCGAGCTCGCCGCCCGCGGACTCGACATGGTCGAGATCACGAACGTGATCAACTTCGATCCCCCCGCCGACGACACGAGCTACACCCACCGCGTCGGCCGCACGGGCCGTGCCGGCCGCGGCGGCGCCGGGGTCACGCTCGTCCTTCCCGAGCAGCAGGCCGACGTCAGCCGGGTCGCGGCACGTGTCGGTCGCCGCGCCGAGTTCGAGAGCGCAGGGCTCCGTCCCGCAGCTCCGAAGCTCCTCTACACGAGTCGCCGAGGCCGCCGATCACGCTGGTAGGCCCGCGCTCCGGCAATCGGCCCCCATCGGAGCTAGATTTACGCTGCGTGGATGGAGTTTCGGGCATAGCGCAAGCCAAGCCTCGGCTGCGCGGTGTCCTTCACGAGTGGGCGTTCTATCTGACGATTCCGCTGGGGGTCGCGATCGGTCTCCTCGGCGCCACGCCGACGGGGAAGGTGGCCGCAGCCGTGTTCGCCGGCGGCGTCGTGTGCATGTTCGGCGCGAGCGCGGCGTACCACCGCGTGCCCTGGTCGCCTCCCTGGCGGCCCCGGTTCCGCCGGATCGACCATGCAGGCATCTACGTGATGATCGCCGCCTCGTACACGCCGTTCTGCCTCCTGGTGCTGTCCGGTGACTGGCGGATCGTCGTGTTGGCGATCGTCTGGGCCGGCGCCGGAGCGGCGATCGTGACGAGGATGCTGTGGGCGCGACCGCCGCGGTGGCTTCCGTTGCTGATCGGCGGCGCGCTCGGCTGGGTCGGGGTCGTCGTCTTCCCACAGCTGATCACGAAGACCGGGCTGCTCGCCTCGCTGCTCGTCCTGACCGGCGGCCTCTGCTACACCCTCGGAGGCGTGGTCTACGCGCGCCGCCGTCCCGACCCGTTTCCGAATGTGTTCGGGTACCACGAGCTGTTCCACGCACTCGTCGTTGCAGCCGTCGCGCTGCAGTACACGGTTGTCGCCGTCTTCATCATTCCGACCTGAACCGGCTGCGGCAGAGCCGGCGAGCAAGGGGAAAGTCGTGAGCGTGAGGTTCGAGGAAATGACAGTGGCTCAGGTTCACGCCCGAGCGGCGAACGAGAAAGGCGTCCAGCGGGGCAAGCCGCTCTATGCCGACCGCGCCTGGACGCAGGTGCACGACGAGATGCTCGACAACGGCGCCAAGGCCGTCGGCGACCTGCCTCGCCGGCGTGTACGCGAACTCCGGGCGGCGATCAAGGCGCAGTCGCGCCTCTGAACGCCGCCGCTACTGTGGTAGAGCCGACCGGAGCCACCGGCCGGGAACCGAGTTGATCGAGAGGAAGGGATGGATGGCTGCAAAGAAGAGCAGGGCAACGTTCTCCAAGTTCGCGCGTGAGCGCGAGCTCAAGGAACGGCGGGAGCTGAAGCAGGAGAAGAAGAGGGCGGCCCGGATGGCCAAAGGGCTCGGCCTCCCCTCTCCGCAACTGCCTGAGGGCGGCCAGTCCTAGCTGCTCCCTCGCGTCCGCACCTCCGAGCGGGGTGTGGCCGGCGCGAGATCATCGACACGTTCGCGGTGTCCCGCGCGTCTGAGGCGGGAGCGCGACGCGCGCTGGTGCGAAACCACCAATGAAGAATGAAGAGAGAGAGCGAGGGGGCGACCCTATGACACGGCTACGGATTCCCGACCGATACAACGAGCAGATGCCCGCCGGCGACTACGAGGTCCTCTACGTCAGTCCGGCGGCAGGCGTCATCCAGATCGCTCCTACCAGGCTCAGCCTCGGACAGAAGGAGAAGCCGGAGTGGGGCTCGCTTCAGCGGCACCCCGGTGTCCGCATCGAATGCGCGAACTGCCGGGACTGGTTCGAGGTCGGCGAAGTCCCGATCGACGAGGTGCGCGGCTGGCGCTGTCCTTCGTGCCGCGGAACGAACTGACGCTGCGCCCTTCAGCGGCGAGCGACGACCGTCGTCGTGCCGTTCGCGGCGACGCGGCGCACGTCGCCTGACGCCAGCGACTCCACGACATAGAGCGCTCCGCCCGGTGCGACCCTCAGGTCGTACGGGTCGTCGAAGACCGGGCCGACGACGCCGAGGCGTCTGCCCGACGCGCCGAGATGGACGACGCGGCTCGTGCCGCCGTCGACGACATAGACCGTTCCGTCTGCGCCAACGTCGATCCCGCGCGGCACCGAGATCTTGGCGAACGAGGCCATCGCTCCGCTTGCCGGGTCGACGCGGAGGATCCGGTGGTTGCCGGTGTCCGACACCAGTAGCGAGCCGTCGGCAGCGACGGCCAGTCCGTGCGGGCCGGAAAGCTGCTCCTTGATCGCGATGCGGGCCGGCGTTCCCCTGCCGCCGGCGAGCCTGAAGATCGCCGCGTCGGTGGCGAAGTAGACGTCGCCGCTCGGCGAGATCGCGATCGGCCCGATGTCGGTCGCGGCCTTCGCGACCTGCATGGGCGCGCTCGTTCCGTCGACGCGCAGAAGGTTCGGCCCGTCGGTCACGAAGATGTCGCCGGAGGGCGAGCGCCGGACGGCGTAGGGCTTCGTCAGGGCTGCGAGTTCGGTCACGCGGGCCGTCGCAGGAGCGACTCGTACCAGCCGGCGAAGACCGTTCTCGACGAGGAGCAGCGACCCGCTCGGCTCGACCTCGACGGACGTCGGCCACACGAACGTGAGCGGCGTCGCCGCGTTCCGCACCTGGATCGCACCGAGACTCGAGGTCGAGGTGCCCGCCCGCGCGGTGAGCGTCCACCGGCCCGCGGCCGGGAGGACGAGCCGGGCCTGGTAGGAGCCGTGACCGCCGGACGCCCGGACGTCGATCCGCTTCGTTCCGGTTGCGATCACGTGCACCGGGCCGCCGAACGAGACGGGACGGACGGTCAGCTTCGCCGTCCATGCCCGGCCGACGGTGACGACGGGCCGTGCGCCCGACAGCGACACGTGGACGCCGCCCGCGCCGGCCGCCGTTGCGACCGCGGCGACGATCGCCGCGGTGCCGACCAGAAGCGCCGTTCGCATGTCCTTTGCGACGCCGGCGGCGGAGAATCGTTTGCGATTGTCGGGCCGCTCTCCGCGCGAGCCGTCGCCGTTTCGTAGAGTGCGAGGGCTGTCTAACGCTCTGGAGTGGGGGAAGCGTGGACTCGCAGCGGTTCGAGATCGAGTCGGAGGCGTGGTATCGCGCGGTCGCCGAGGGTCGGCTTCCGGCGGTGACTGACCGTGCGCTTTACGGAGCGCAGGGGAACCCGGGGCCGCCGGCGCCCGGGCAGGGACCGGCGTCCGGACGCGAGAGCGGCCCGTTGCCGTCCTTCGGCCCGTACCGGCCTTGACGTCGTCGGGGAAGGCGCCCGACACGCGCGATCTCCCTCGCGGAACGGTCACGTTCCTGTTCACGGACATCGAGGGCTCGACGCGGCTCCTGGATGCGTTGGGTGCCGAGGCCTATGCCGATGCGCTGGCGGAGCACCGGCGCGCGCTACGAGCGGCGTTCGAGCGGCACGGCGGCGTCGAGGTCGACACGCAGGGCGACGCGTTCTTCTACGCGTTCCCGACCGCTCCCGGTGCGCTGCAGGCCGCTGCCGAGGGCCAGGAGGCGCTCTCGGCCGGCTCCGTCCGCGTTCGCATGGGTCTCCACACGGGCACGCCGCACGTGACCGCGGAGGGATACGTCGGCGTGGACGTGCACCGCGCGGCGCGGATCGCCGCGACGGCCTACGGCGGGCAGGTCGTGATCTCCGCTTCGACGGCCGCGCTCGCGGCGCCCGACTCGGTGCGCGACCTCGGCGACCATCGGCTCAAGGACCTGTCCGCGGCCGAGCGGCTGTACCAGCTCGGGGACGGCGAGTTCCCTCCGCCCAGGAGCCTGCACCGGACGAACCTGCCCGTGCCGTCGACGCCGTTCCTCGGCCGCGAGCGGGAGCTCGCCGAGGTGTGCGCCTTGCTCGTCGCGCGGGAGACTCGCCTGCTGACGCTGACAGGCCCGGGCGGCTCCGGCAAGTCACGCCTGTCTCTCCAGGCGGCCGCGCTCGGCTCCGACGACTTTCCGGACGGCGTGTACTGGGTGCCGCTTGCGGCTGTGCGCGACCCCGTGCTCGTGCTCGTAACCGCCGCACAGGCGCTCGAAGGTGCCGGCGACCTCGCGCTGCAGGTGGGGAACAGGCGGCTGCTCCTGCTGCTCGACAACTTCGAGCAGGTCGTGCAAGCCGCCGCCGGGGTCGCCGAGGTGCTTGCCGCCTGCCCGAACCTCGTCCTGCTCGTGACGAGCCGGGAGCCGCTCCGCCTGACGGGGGAGCAGGAGTACCCGGTGCCGCCTTTCGCGCACGAGGAGGCGGTCGGCTTCTTCCTGGCCCGGGCACGGTCCGTCGACCCGGGGTTCGAGGCCGATTCGGCTGTCTCGGCGATCTGCCGTCGCCTCGACGACCTCCCGCTCGCGCTCGAGCTCGCGGCGGTGCGCGTGAAGGCGCTCACGACGGCTCAGATGCTGGAGCGGCTCGAGGAGCGGCTGCCTCTGCTGACCGGCGGCGCGCGCGACCTGCCCGAGCGCCAGCGCACGCTCCGCGCGACGATCGACTGGTCGTACGAGCTGCTCACGGCCGACGAGCAGAAGGTGTTCCGCGGCCTGGGCCCGTTCGTCGGTGGGTGCACGCTGACGTCCGCGGGGGAGGTGGCAGGCGCGGATCTGGACACGCTCGAGTCGCTGCTCGACAAGAGCCTGCTCCGGCGAACCGGCGAGCGCTACTGGATGCTGGAGACGATTCGCGAGTACGCCTTCGACCGGCTCCGGGAGGCCGGGGAGGACACGGCAGCCGGCCGCCGCCACGCCGAGTTCTTTCTCGCCCTCGCCGAGTCGGCGAACCTGAGTGCGGACATCCTCGATCTCGAGGCCCGGCACGATCTCGTGATCCCGGAGGCCGACAACCTTCGCGCCGCCTTCGACTGGGCGCTCGCTGACGGAGACGTCGAGCTCGCGGGCTCGATCGGCGTCGCGCTCGAGCAGTACTGGGTGGTCGCGAGCCCGCAGGAAGGCGCGCGGCGGATGGCTGATGTGCTCGCGAGGGAGACGGAGCTGTCGCCTTTGCTCCGGGCGCGCGTGCTCCGGGTCTGCGGGGGCACGAACGTCATCTTCGGTCGGTTCGAAGAGGGGAGCCGCCGGCACCAGGAATCGCTCGCGGCCTTTCGCGAACTCGGGGACGAGCCCGCGATCGCGCACCTGCTGTTTCGCATTGCCGTCGACACCTATCGCCTCGGAGACTCGGCCAGGACGCGGGCTCTGTGCGACGAGAGTCTCGGACTCCATCACAGCGTGTCCGGCGAGGCTCAGGTGCTCCGGCTGCTGGCGGACATCTCGTTTGCCGAGGGACGGGGGCAGGAGGCTCTCGATCTGCTCGAGCGGAGCGCCCGACTGGCAGCCGAGGTCGGCTTCTCCTGGTGGCAGCTCGGTGCGCTCCAGGCCTACGCGGAGTACGCGATCAGGCTCGGGAGATTCGACGATGCGCAGGCCCCGGTGCGCGAGAGCTTCGAGCTCGCGCGGTCGATCGACGATCGTCAGCACATCGCCTACGGGCTGGCCCTCCTCGCCTGGCTGGCGGCGGAGACGGGACGGATCGAGGACAGCGGCGTCGTCTGGGGGACGCTCGAGGCGGAGGCGGAGCGGATGCCATTCGGTCAGTGGGAGCAGGAGCGCGACGGCTATGCGGAGCACATCGTCCGCGCGACTCCGGAGTTCGAACGCGGCCGCGAGCGCGGGCGGTTGCTCTCACTGCAGCAGGTGCTGGACGAGGCGCTCGCGATGAGTTCGGAGGTCGGCCGCAGTCCGACCAGCGTGGACATCGACCAGTAGAAGGGAGCGTCATGAGCAAGCTCGTCGTATCGGAGTTCGTGACTCTCGACGGCGTCATGGAGGACCCGGGCGGAGCCGAAGGTTTCGACCGCGGAGGCTGGGCGTTCCAGTTCGACCGCGGCGAAGAGGGTGACAGGTTCAAGCTCGACGAGGTGATGGCCGCCGACGCCATGCTCCTCGGCCGCGTGACCTACGAGGGGTTCGCGGCGGCGTGGCCCGAGCGGGACGGCGAGTTCGCGGACAAGATGAACGGCATGGCCAAGTACGTCGTCTCCTCGACGCTCGCGGAGCCCGGCTGGACGAACTCGACGGTGATCCGCGGCGACCTCGCCGCGGAGGTATCCAGGCTGAAAGCGCAGCGGGGCGGAGACATCCTCGTCGCCGGCAGTCAGCAGCTCGCGGACGCGCTCGTCGGCCTCGGGCTCGTCGACGAGCTGCGGCTGATGGTCTTCCCGGTCGTTCTCGGCAAGGGGAAGCGGCTGTTCGGCGACGGCCCGCAGACGGCGTTGCGGCTCGCCGAGTCGAAGCCCGTCGGCAAGGACGGCGTCGTCGTCCTCACCTACGTGGCCGCTTCCTGAACGTGTCACCCGATGCCCGGCACGTAGCATTGGCCGGAGTGGCTGAGCCCTCACTCACCGCCGACCGGAGCGCGAGCGAGCTCGAGCAGTACCGGGTCGAGCTGACCGGCTACTGCTACCGGATGCTCGGCTCGTCGTTCGAGGCCGAGGACGCCGTGCAGGAGACGATGCTTCGCGCGTGGCGGAGCCTCGACCGGTTCGAGGGGCGGGCCGCACTCCGTTCGTGGCTCTACCGGATCGCGACCAACGTCTGCCTCGACATGCTGAACGGACGCAAACGGCGGGCGCTTCCGATTGATCTCGGGCCGGCGCAGGAGCCCGTCGAGTCGAACCTGCACACGCTGCCCGCCGCGGAGTGGATCCAGCCTGTCCCAGACGCGCTCGTCGTCCCGGACGGCGATCCGGCCGACGTGGCCGTCGCCCGCGAGACGATCCGGCTCGCCCTCGTCGCAGCGCTGCAGCACCTGCCTCCCCGGCAGCGGGCGGTGCTGATCCTGTGCGAAGTGCTGCGCTGGCAGGCGACTGAGGTCGCCGAGCTCCTCGACACGAGCGTCGCCTCGGTGAACAGCGCCCTCCAGCGCGCCCGCGCGACCCTCGCCGCCGGCAACGTGAGCCTCTCGACCACGCCGGCCGAGCTCGACGAGGCCGACGAGGAGCTCCTCGCCCGGTACGTCCAGGCGTTCGAGGAGTACGACATGGACGCGCTCACGTCGCTGATCCAGGAGGACGCGTCGCAGTCGATGCCGCCGTTCGACATGTGGCTCGCGGGCCGCGACGACATCCTCACGTGGTGGTTCGGGCCAGGGATCGGCTGTCGCGGCTCCCGTGTGATCCCCGTCCCGTCCGCGAACGGCGCGCCGGCGTTCGGCCAGTACAAGCCGAGCCCGGACGGCGGTCACGATCCGTGGGCGCTGCAGGTTCTGCGGCTAGAAGGCGGGCGGATCGTCGAGTTCACGTTCTTCCTCGACACCGAGACGCTGTTCCCGCTCTTCGGCCTCCCGCCGCGTCTCGACCCGTAGCACGCCGGCCAGCCCCGCGAAGGCGATCAGCTCGAGCAGTTCTCGCGGCGCGTTGCGTAGGCGAGTATCGAGACCGAGCCGCCGCGACGCGAGCTGAATCCTCGCCAGCGCGTCCAGCGTGGCCGCGTCCGAGGCGAGCGCGCCCGCGTCGACGACGATCCGGCCCGAAAATGGGACAGCCATCGGAGAAATGACTGTGCGGAGGCACGGAAGTCATCGGCGCGACGGCCGATGAGCTCGAAGGCGAGCGCCGGTCTTACACGCAAGGACCGACTGAAAGGACAGACTGAATGACCATGGAGAGCCGCAGTCGCTGGATCGCCCTGATCGTCCTCTGCCTGGGCTCGCTGATGATCGTCCTCGACACGACGATCGTCAACGTCGCGCTGCCCTCGATCAAGACGAGCCTCCACTTCTCGGACACGTCGCTCGCCTGGGTCGTCAACGCCTACCTGCTCACCTTCGGCGGCTTCCTGCTCCTCGGCGGCCACCTCGGCGACCTCTACGGCCACCGGCGGCTGTTCCTGATCGGGATCACGCTCTTCACGCTGGCCTCGCTCTCGTGTGGCCTCGCGAACTCCGAGGCGGTCCTGGTCGCGGCCAGAGCCGTCCAGGGGGTCGGCGGCGCGATCACGTCCGCCGTGGCGCTCTCGCTGATCATGAGCCTGTTCACCGACCCGGTCGAACGAACGAAGGCGATGGGCGTGTTCGGGTTCGTCGCCGCCGGTGGGGGCACGGTCGGTGTGCTGCTCGGCGGCGTCCTGACCGACGCCCTCGACTGGCACTGGATCTTCCTCGTCAACGTGCCGATCGGCATCGGAGTCTTCGTCGCCGCGCTGCGTGTGCTGCCGAGAGCCTTCGGCCCGGCGGCCACCGGCGGGCTCGACGTCGCCGGCGCGATCACCGTCACCGGGTCGTTGATGCTGGCCGTCTACGCGATCGTGAACGGCAACGCGTGGGGCTGGGGCTCGTCGCGGACCGTGCTCCTGCTCGTCGTCGCCGCGGCGCTCATGGGGGTGTTCGTGGCCATCGAGGCGCGTGAGCGCTCGCCGCTCGTGCCGCTCGGCCTGTTCAGGCTCCGCAACGTCTCGACCGCGAACGGCATCGGCGTGCTCTGGGCCGCCGCGATGTTCGCCTGGTTCGTCCTGACGGCGCTCTACCTGGCCAAGGTGCTGAACTACAGCCCGCTCGACGTCGGGCTCGCCTTCGCGCCGACGAGCGTGATCATGGGCGTGTTCTCGCTCGGCCTCTCGGCGAAGCTCGTGATGCGGTTCGGGATCAGGCGGCCGCTGACCGCCGGTCTCCTGCTCGCGGCCACGGGGCTCGTCCTGTTCGTGCGCGCGCCGGTCGGCGGGAGCTTCACGGTCGACGTGCTGCCGAGCATGATCCTGCTCGGTGTCGGCGCGGGCATGGCGTTCAACCCGCTCCTGCTCGCCGCGATGACCGACGTCGCGCCGGAGGAGGCGGGGCTCGCCTCAGGGCTCGTGAACACGGCGTTCATGATGGGCGGCGCGCTCGGGCTCGCCGTCCTCGCCAGCCTGGCCGCGAGGCGCAGCGAGAGCCTGCACGCGTCCGGGGACGGAGTGAAGGCGGCCCTGACCGGCGGCTACCACCTCGCCTTCCTCACCGGCGCCGTCTTCGCGGTCGTCGCCGCCCTGCTCAGCGCCTTCCTCCTGCGCGAGGGCGTGGCCGCGGCGGCGCACGCCGAGGACCCGGGCGGGGCGCCCGCATACGCCGAGTCCGACTGAGCCGGCCCGTCTGCGGCAGAATCGCCGCGTGCCGCAGTCGTATCGCGTCCCCGGGCTCGTTCTCACGGAGCACGAGCTCTCGGTGCCGCTCGACCACACGCGGCCGGAGGGCGAGCGGATCACGGTGTTCGCGCGCGAGGTGGCGGCGCCCGACGGGCTCGACCGGCCGTACCTCGTCTTCTTCCAGGGCGGGCCAGGGTTCGAGGCGCCGCGCCCGACGACGATCGGGATCCCGGTCTTCCTCGAGCGGGCGCTCGCCGACTTCCGCGTGCTGATGCTCGACCAGCGCGGCACCGGCCGCTCGACGCCCGTTGGAGCGCTCGACGCGATGCCACCGCAGGAGCAGGCCGACTACCTCGCGAACTTCCGCGCCGACTCGATCGTCCGCGACGCCGAGTTGCTCCGCCGCGATCTCGGCGTCGATCGCTGGAGCGTGCTCGGTCAGAGCTTCGGCGGCTTCTGCGTGCTGTCCTATCTGTCGCTCGCGCCCGAGGGGCTTCGCGAGGCGTTGTTCACGGGTGGTCTCCCGCCGATCGGGCGGCCGGTCGACGACGTCTATCGCGCGACCTATCCGCGCGTGCTCGAGCGCTGCCGGCGCTACTACGCCACCTTCCCCGATGACCGCGAGCGAGTGCGCGAGATCCGGCATCGGCTCGAGGCCGAGGACGTTCGGCTGCCGTCCGGCGACCGGCTCACCGGCCGGCGCTTCCGTCAGCTCGGCCACGTCCTCGGCATGAGCGACGGCGCCGAGACGCTGCACTACGTCCTCGAGCTGCCGTTCGGCTCGCCGATGTTCCTGCACGAGGTGGAGACGAAGACGGCCTTCGCCCGCAACCCGCTCTACGCGATCGTGCACGAGGCGTGCTACGCGGACGGCGGTGCGACCCGCTGGTCGGCCGAGCGGTTGCTCCCGCCCGGGTACGCCGACGATCCCGCGCTCTTCACCGGCGAGCACGTGTACCCATGGATGTTCGACGACTACTGGGCACTCGCGCCGCTCCGCGAGGCAGCCGAGCTGCTGGCCGAGCGCGACTGGGCGCGTCTCTACGACGCGGACCGGCTGGCCGCGAACGAGGTGCCGGCGGCGGCAGCGATCTACGTCGACGACATGTACGTCGAGCGGGCGTTCTCCGAGGAGACGGCAGCGCAGGTCCGCGGCCTCAGGCCCTGGATCACGAACGAATACGAGCACAACGGACTTCGAGCCGACGGCGTGCGGATCCTGGGACGGCTGATCGACCTCGCCCGCGGGAAGGCGTAGCGCCATGGCCCATCCGGACCTTCCGGCCGAGCAGGCGTACCTCGACCACGCGCACGAATGTCTCGAGCGGATGCGCGAGCGGATCTCGCGCGTCCTCGACGCAGGCTCGAACGAGTTCTCGGCCGAGGCTCACGACCACTGGCAGGCGCGGACGCTCGCGAGCTACGAGGACGCCGAGCGCGGGATCTGCTTCGGCCGCCTGGACATGGACGACGGCGGGCCGCTCTACGTCGGCCGGCGCTGGATCCACGACGACGGCCAGCAGCTCGTCGTCGTCAACTGGCAGGCGCCGGCGGCGCGGCCGTTCTACACGGCGACGCCGATCGCGCCGCAGCACGTCGAGCGTCGCCGGCGGTTCCGCACCGAGGGGCGCCGTCTGCTCGAGATCGCCGACGAGACCTTCGGCGACACCGCGGGCGACGAGCCGCGCTCGCTCGGCGACTACCTGCTCGAGGAGCTCGAGCGCAGCCGCGACGAGCACATGCGCGACATCGTCGCGACGATCCAGGCCGACCAGTACCGCCTGATCACGCATGACGTCGAAGGCGTGCTCGTCGTACAGGGCGGGCCGGGCACCGGCAAGACGGCGGTCGGCCTGCACCGGGCATCGTGGCTCTTGTTCACGCACGCGCAACGCCTGCGGCGCGAGGGCGTGCTGGTCGTCGGCCCCAACCGCACGTTCATCGAGTACGTCGCGCACGTGCTGCCGTCGCTCGGAGAGGCGAGCGTGGTGCAGCGTGCCGTCGGCGACCTCCGCGAGGCGACCGTGGCCACGGGCCGCGACGAGCCCGAGGTGGAGCGCGCCAAGGGCGCCGCGGCGATGGCGGCGCTGCTTCGCGACACCGTCGACGCCCACCGGTGCGAGCCGGAGGCCGAGCTCGAGGCGATGCTGGGCGTGAACTACGTACGCGTGCCGCTGGTGCGCGTCCGCGAGCTCCTCGACGAGGCGTGGACCGAGGCGGCGAGCTGGCACGCCCGGCGCGAGCGGCTGCGCATGAGCCTCCTGCGCGCCTTCTACCGGGAGTACGGGCGCAAGCTCGGCGCGTCCGGGACGCGGAGCTTCGAGGAGCTGGAGAAGGCGCTGGCGACGGGCGGCTATCTCAAGCGCTTCGTCGATCGGATCCTCCCGCCGCTCGTTCCCGAGCGCGTGCTGACCGAGGCGCTCGGGCTATCGCGCCGTCCGCGTTCGTGGACTGAGGCCGACATCGCGCTCCTCGACGAGCTCGACGAGCTGATCCACGGCCGGCCCAAGACCTACGGGCACGTCGTCGTCGACGAGGCGCAGGACCTGACGCCGATGCAGCTGCGGATGGTCGCGAGGCGCGCGGCGACGGGATGGCTGACGCTGCTCGGCGACGTTGCCCAGGCGACGGGTCCGGTCGCCTACGAACGCTGGGACGAGGTGCTCGAGCACCTGCCCGTCGAGACGGCCGCGGTCGAGGAGCTCGTGCTCGCCTACCGCGTCCCGGCCGAGATCATGCGGCTCGCGCTCCCGCTGCTGCCGCGGATCGCGCCGCACGTGCGAGCGCCCGAGCCGTACCGCGAAGGAGGCGAGCCGCCGCGCCTGCTCGTCGATCCGAACGTCGCCCACCGCGCCGCGGAAGAGGCCGTCGTCCTCGACGCCGGGGAGGGCTCCGTCGCCGTCGTGGCTCCGGCCTCGCTCGTGCCCGTGATCCGCGAGCTGCTCGAGCGCGCGCTCGTCGACGTCGACGGCTCACCGGTCGAGGACCTGGCCCCCGGCGTGCGCGTGCTGAGCGCCCGCGAGGCGAAGGGGCTCGAGTTCGACCACGTCGTGCTGGCCGAGCCGGGGGCGATCGTCGGCGAGGTCGAGGGCGTCCAGGGGCTCCGGCACCTGTACGTCGCGCTCACGCGCGCGACGCAGACGCTCACCGTCGTCCACTCGCTGCCGCTGCCGTGGACGAGCTAGACCGCCGGCCGCAGGCCGTCTGCGAGGACGGTGGCCGGCTTGCGGAGTAGGAACAGATCCTGGTGCGGATTGCCTGCCGCGCCGTCCGGGATCGCGTCGAGGAGCTCGAGCCCGCGGGCGAGCCTGCCCATGACGTCCGCCTGCGGGTGGAAGGCCGTGCACAGGTTGGTTCCCGCCACCTGCTCGTAGCGGACGACGACCTCGCCGGCCAGGAAGCGCTCCTGCTCGGAGGCCGAGAGGCGACTCAGGTACCGCTCGCCGTGCGTGGTCACGACCAGGAGCCCGCCTGGTCGCAGCACCCGGGTCAGCTCGTGCATCCAGCTCTCCTGCAGGTCGACCGGAAGGTGCGTCAGCACCGACAGCGCGTAGGCGAAGTCGACGCTCTCTGCGGGGAGGGCGAGCGGGGGAGCGAGGCCGTTCCGCTCGAAGCGTCCAAACGTGAGGTTCGCGCGACACCAGGCGACGCCGTCGGCGTCCATGTCGGAGCCGTGCACCTGGCCGGGCAGGGTCGCGAGGTGCCTCGTCACGCGCCCGCAGCCGCAGCCGAAGTCGAGCACTGCCTCGAACTCCTCGAGCTGCGAGCCGGCGCGCGCGAGCGGCGCCCGCATCGCCTCCACCGCCAGCCGTCCGCTCTCGAGGAACCAGGCGGAGTCAGGGGTGCCGGCGACGCGGATCCTCAGCTTCCCCGGCGGCAGGGGCAACTCGTCGGCAGCCGCGACTCCGTCCCGCGCGCCGACCGCTCGCAACCGCTCGTAGGCGCGGTACGTCGGGCGGAGAAGACCGACCCGGGCCAGTTGCGTCAACGCCGCGTGCTTCACCTGCGGATCATGGCACTTCGGATGGCCGAGAACGGAGCGGGCGCCCCGGTCGGAGCGCCCGCGACCAACATCCCGCCGACCCGCGTTACGCGTCGTCGAACGCCAGCTCGCCCTCGACCCCCGGCGCGTTCGGCTCGATCATCACGGCGGCGACGACGGATGCCACAGCGGCCAGCGCCGCGAGCACCCAGAAGGCGATCTGATAGCCGTGGTTGAGCGCCGCACCGCTCGTCGCCGACACGCCCGAGTGCGAGTCCACGTAACGGTTCGTGAACGTCACGGCGATCGTCGTCGCGGCCGCGAGCCCGACGGCGCCGCCGATCTGCTGGCTCGTGTTGATCAGCCCGGAGGCGATGCCGGCGTCCGACTGGTCGACGCCGATCAGCGCCGCGATCGTCATCGGCACGAACGAGAGGGCGAGCCCGATGCCGCTGACGATGAAGCCGGGGAAGATGTCCCAGAAGTAGTGCCCGTCGGTCGGCAGTTGCGTGAACAGCACGAGCCCTGCCGCCGACAGCGCGAGGCCGATCGGAAGCACGCGGCGGACGCCGACCTTCGTCACGAGACCCTGAGCGACGGCGGCGAAGACGATGATCGAAAGCGTCAGCGCGAGGTAGGCGACGCCGGTCTCGATCGCCGAGTAGTGGAGCACGTTCTGCATGTAGAGCGTCAACATGAAGAACTGCGAGAAGAGCGCCGCTCCGACCAGGAAGCCCGTGATGTTGGCCGCCGAGAGCGTGCGGTTCCGGAAGATCCGGAGCGGCAGGATCGGCGCCTCCGAGCGGATCTCGATGGCGAGGAAGATCAGGATCAGCGCCGTCGAGGCGACGAGCAGGCCGATCGTGGTCGCGGTCGCCCAGCCGTCTTGCGCCGCACGGGTCATCGCGTAGACGAGCAGCATGAGCCCACCGGTGATCGAGACAGCCCCGGCGACATCGAAGTGCCGATGACCGAGCATCGCCCGGCTCTCGCGGACGAGGAACGGGGTGACGCCGATCACGAGCACGCCCACGGGGACGTTGATGAAGAAGATCCACGACCAGCCGACCGAACTCGTGAGCAAGCCCCCGAGCAGCACGCCGGCCGCCCCGCCGCTGCCCGAGACCGCACCCCAGATGCCGAGCGCGAGGTTGCGCTCACGACCTTCGGCGAAGGTCGTCATCAGGATCGACAGGGCAGCCGGGGAGAGGATGCCGCCGCCCAGGCCTTGCAGGGCGCGGAAGACGATCAGCGACGGTTCGGACCACGCGAGCCCGGAGAGGAGCGAGGCGGTCGTGAACAGGACGAGGCCGGCGATGAACAGCTTGCGCCGTCCGAGCAGGTCGGCCATGCGACCACCGAGGAGCAGCACGCCCCCGAACATGATCGCGTAGGCGGTCACGACCCACTGCAGGCTCTCCTGCGTGAAGTGGAGATCGCTCTGGATCGACGGCAGCGCCACGTTGACGATCGCCACGTCGAGGATGACCATGAACTGCGCCGCGACGATGACGGCGAGCGCGATCCATCGCTTCCTGTCTATTCCGGTCTCGTTCGCCATTCCCCTCACCCCTTATCGTTGATCCGTTCCACGATATCAACAGCCAACGATGGGGCGCGTTACACTTATTCCCGTGGAAGCCTCGCAGATCGAGACGGCTCAGCCCGAGGTTCCGGGCGCGTTCCCGCGTGAGCTCGTCGCGAGCCCGGCGTTCCTGCTCGCGCGCCTCGGCATTGCGATCAAGGCCCGGTCGATCAAGGAGTTCGCGCAGCAGGGGCTCACGCCGTACCACTTCAGCGTGCTCGCGCTCCTCGACGAGGGGTCGCGCGCGACGCAGGCGACGATCGCGGACGCCCTGCGGCTCGATCGCAGCCAGCTCGTGGGCCTGCTCGACGGGCTCGAGGAGCGCAGGCTGATCGAGCGGCGGCGCGACCCGCACGACCGCCGCCGCCAGGCGGTCAGCCTGACTGCCGCCGGCCGCCGGACGCTGGTCTCGCTCCGGTCGACGATGCGGAAGATCGAGGACGAGTTCCTCGCTCCGCTGTCAGAGGCGGACAGGGAGGCACTCCACGGCCTGCTGCTTCGCCTCGCGTGCCACCACGACCCGCGCTGCGCGGGCACGGCCGATCCGGTCTAGCGCGCGAACGCGGCCCGCCGCTCGATCACGAGCGCCCGGCGATGATCAGGTTGGCGACGAGCCCGGTCCAGCCGGTCTGATGCGAGGCGCCGAGCCCGGCGCCCGTCTCACCGTGGAAGTACTCGTGGAACAGGATCAGGTCGCGCCAGGCGGGATCTTCCTGCAGCAGCCGGTACTCGCCGAACACGGGCCGCCTGCCCTCCTCGTTCCGTAGAAAGAGCGCGACCAGCCGCCCGCAGATCTCGTCCGCGACCTCGTCGAGCGTCATCAGCGTGCCCGATCCCGTCGGGCACTCGATCCGGAACGACTCGCCGAAGAAGCGGTGGTAGACGCGGAGCGTCTCGACGAGCAGGTAGTTGAGCGGCATCCAGACGGGGCCTCGCCAGTTCGAGTTGCCGCCGAAGAGACCGCTCGTCGATTCCCCGGGCTCGTAATCGAGCGCCGCGGTGACGCCGTCGACGGAGACCTCGAGCGGCTCGAGCATGTGCCGCTTGGACAGGGCGCGCAGGCCGTGGTCGGAGAGGAACTCGGCCGGGTCGAGCATCACCGACAGGAGCCGGCGCAGGCGCTCCTCGGAGACGATCGAACACATCCGCCAGCCGTCGTGGTCGGCGGAAGTCATGTGCTGGACGACGCCCAGACCCTCGCGCTTGTGCTCCAGGAACCAGCGCATCCGGACGGCGAAGTCGGGCAGCCGGTCGAGGGTCTCGGGACCGATTGTCGACACGGCTGAGAGCGGCAGGAGGCCGGCGATCGAGCGCGCCTTGAGCGGGACCACGCGCCCGTCCGGGAGCCGGAGCACGTCGTAGTAGAAGCCGTCGTCCTCGTCCCAGAGGCCCTGCTCGTTCAGTGCCGAAGCGATCAGCGCGAAGTGCTCGAAGAACTTCGTGGCCATGTCCTCGTAGGTGTCGTCGTGCTCGGAGAGGGCGAGCGCGATCTCGAGCAGGTTCTCGCAGTACATCGCCATCCAGGACGTGCCGTCGGACTGCTCGAGCCTTCCGGAGACCGGCAGCGCGGAGCGGTCGAAGGGGCCGATGTTGTCGAGGCCGAGGAAGCCGCCCTCGAAGAGATTGTTGCCCTCGGAGTCCTTGCGGTTCACCCACCACGTGAAGTTGAGGAGGAGCTTGTGGAAGACGCGCTCGAGGAAGTCGACGTCCTGCGAGCCGTCGATCTCGAACACGCGCAGCGCCGCCCAGGCATGGACGGGCGGGTTGACGTCGCCGAGCGACCACTCGTAGGCGGGAAGCTGCCCGTTCGGGTGCATGTACCACTCCCTGCAGAGCAGGATCAGCTGCGCTTTCGCGAACTCGGGGTCGACGTGGGCGAGCGCGACGCAGTGGAACGCGAGATCCCACGAGGCGTACCACGGGTACTCCCACGTGTCCGGCATCGAGATCACGTCGAGGTTGTTCAGGTGCCGCCAGTCGTGATTCCGGCCCTGCAGGCGGGCGGCGGGCGGCGGCGGTGACGCGGGGTCGCCGTCGAGCCAGCGCTCGACGTCGTAGTGGTAGAACTGCTTCGACCAGAGCATTCCGGCGAGTGCCTGCCGAAGGACGAGCGCCTCGTCGGCGGAGGCCCCGCCGGGAGTGAGCACCGCGTAGAACTCGTCCGCCTCCCGTTCGCGCGCGGCCATCACGTCCTCGAAGTCGTCGCCGAGCCCTCCGGTCGCATCACGGAGACGCAACTCGACGGTCTCGCTCGCCCCCGCGTCGATCTCGAGCCGGTAGTGGAACGCCGACTTGGTGCCGGTCAGCTCGGGGTTGACGGTCGCCGTGCCGTGAACGACGTGGTCGCCGATCCCGTCCTTCGGGTAGGCCGTCGAGCCGTCGAGGCCCCAGAGCCGCGCCGCGTTCGACTCGTTCTCGCAAAAGAGAGGCGTGGGCGCGCCGCTCGCCGAGAGCCAGCGTCCGCCGAGATCCCAGTGTTCGGCGAAGATCGCCGGCCCCTCGAGCCGCACCGACGGGCGCTGCGAATCGAGCCCCCACGACCATGTGTTCCGGAACCAGAGCGTGGGGAGGATGTCGATCGTCGCCGCGTCGGGCCCCGCGTTCCGCACCGTCACGCGGACGAGGATGTCGTCCGTCGAGGCCTTGGCGTAGTCGGCCGTGATCTCCCAGTAGCGGCCGTCGTCGAAGAGTCCGGTGTCGAGTAGCTCGTACTCCGGCCGGTCGCGGCCGCGGCGGGCGTTCTCCGCCACGAGCTCGGCGTAGGGGAACTCGGCTTGCGGGTACATGTAGCGCCACCGCATCCACGAGTGCGTCGGCGTCGAGTCGAGGTACCACCAGTACTCCTTGACGTCCTCGCCGTGGTTTCCCTGCGCGCTCGTGAGTCCGAACAGGCGCTCCTTCAGGATCGGGTCACGGCCGTTCCAGAACGCGAGCGCGAAGCAGAGCTGCTGGCGGTCGTCGCAGATCCCGGCGAGGCCGTCCTCGTTCCAGCGGTATGCGCGCGACCGGGCCTGGTCGTGCGGGAAGAAGTCCCAGGCCTCGCCGGTGGCGCTGTAGTCCTCACGGACGGTGCCCCAGGCGCGCTCCGCGAGGTACGGACCGAAGCGCCGCCAGGGAGAACGGCCCTTCGGTACCTCGTTCAGCCGTGCGCGTTCGGCGTCCCCCATCCTGCACAGTCTCCTGGACCGGGCGCCCGTTACGCCTACGATGCGGGCGTGGCGCAGCTGCCCGCGGGAACGGTCACGTTCGTCTTCACCGACCTGGAGGGCTCGACGGCGCTCGTCAAGGAGCTCGGTGACCGCTACGGCGACGTGCTCTCCCAGCACCGGCGGATCGTCCGCGAGGTATTCGGCGCGTCGGGCGGCACCGAGATCGACACGCAGGGCGACGCGTTCTTCTACGCCTTCCCCCGGGCCCGCGAGGCCGTGACCGCGTCGGTCGAGGTGCAGCGTGCCCACGCGGGGGCCGAGTGGCCGGAGGGCGCGACCGTCCGTGTCCGGATCGGCCTGCACACGGGGGAGCCGGCGGTCGGCGAGGAGGGCTACCACGGCCTCGACGTCGTACGTGCGGCCCGGATCTGCACGGTCGCGCGCGGCGGTCACGTGCTCCTGTCCGAGACCACGCGCGCACTCGTCGGCTCGAGTCTTCCCGACGGCGTGTCCGTCTTCCCGATCGGCGAGCGGCACCTGAAGGGGATCGACGAGCCAGAGCGTGTGTTCGAGCTCGACATCGAGGGTGTCGAGGCGGCGCCCGAGGAGAAGCCGGCGAAGCAACGCGGGCCTGGGCGCTCGGCCGGGCCTGCGCGGAAGGGGCGGGACCAGGAGTTCGAGCGCCGTGTCGAAGACTTCGGGCAGCGGCTCTCGGACAGCATTCAGGACCGCGTCCTGCGCTCGCTCGAGCGGACGCTCGGAAAGGTCGCACCGCCGACGGGTAGCCACGACGACCACGACGACGAAGCCGTCGACGATCTCGCCGGCCGTGCCTTCGAGGACCGGATCCGCGCCCGGGTCGACGAAGCCGTCCGTGCATCGACCCCGCCGCCGGAACCCGACTACTAGCCGAGCGGATCGTGCCGCTCGGCACGTTCCGTCCGACCCGACCTCTACCGTCGGCGGATGCCGCACTGGGTCGTCTTGCTCGCGGCGGCGCTGGGAGCCTGGCTCCTGCTCGCCGTGGTCGGCGGGTTCGCGCTCGGCCGCAGCCTCGACGCGCTGACACGGCGGCTCCGGCGTCCGCGGGCGCCCGGTCCACACGGGTCCTGACCCGCTCTGCCGCTCACTATGATCGCGCCGTGACGAGCGGCCCGGAGCCCACGCCGGAGATCGCCGCCGAGCTCGCTCGGCTGCGGGCGCTCGAGCAGAACCTGCGTGCCGAGCGTGCGCGCATCCAGGCCGCGGCAGCGGAGGAGGTTGCCCGCCTGCAGACGGCGCTGCGCGAGAGCGCTGCGCGTGCCTCGCAGCGGGAGCGAGAGGTGCAGGAGCTAACCGGCGAGCTGCGCAAGCGCGAGGGGGCCCGCCCGCCGCGCGTGCGCCGCGGCAGCTTCCGGCCCGGCGGTGGCGGTGACGACAGCTCCGGTGCCCTCGCGCGCGTCCTGGCGACGTTCGAGCTGCAGCGACAGGAGCTCGAGGAGCGCGCCCGCGCGGTCGCCGGGACCGAGGAGCGCCAGCGCGCGGCAGCGGCCGAGCTGAACGCCCACGCCGAGCGGCTGACCCTTCAGGAGCGCGAGCTCGAGGACCGGCGCCGCCTCTCCTCCGAGCTCGACGCGGCCGCGGAACGGATTGCGAAGCTCGAGCGGCAACTCGAGGAGCACAACGAGACGCGCGCCTCGCTGAAGGCTGCGACCGTCGAGCTTGCGGTACTCGGGAAGGCCGCAGAGGAGCGCCGCGAGGCCGAGGCGGCGCTGCTCGCCACCCGGGCGCGTCTCGCCGAGGTCGAGCGGACGCTCGAGCTGGCGGCCGCATCGAGCGCCGTCGTGGCCGCCCGTGGCGCGGGGAACGAGCGGGAGGCGGAGGAGCAGATCGAGGAGCTGCTGGCCCGGCGCGAGCGCGAGCTCGAAGCGCGGGTCGAGAGCGACCTTGCGCTGCGACGCGAGCAGCTCGAGCAGTCGATGACGGCCGATCTCGACCGGCGCCGGCATGAACTCGAATCGGACGCCCGGGCCGAGCTCGCGCGCCGGGAACAGGCACTGACGGCAGGGATGGCGGTTGAGCTCGCGCAGCGCCGCCAGGAGCTCGAGCGCGAGGCCGCCGACGCGAGCGAGCGTGTCAGAGCAGGCGGGGCCGAGCGTCTCAGCCGCGAGCGGGCCGGGCTGCAGGAGCAGCTGGAGGCGCGGGAGCGAGAGCTCGCGGGGCGCGAGGACGAAATGACGCGGCGCGAGATCGAGCTCGCCGTCGTGCACCGGCGAATCGGAGACGAGGAGCGGCGGCTCCAGGAGCGCGTATGGCGGACCGGCGCGCTGGAGCGGCGGGCATCTCCGGCGCTCCCCGCTCGCCCGGCGGGCGAGCACACGTTCAGCGACGGCTGGCGACTCCTCGCCCGCGGTCGCGACGGTGGCGACGACCCGGACGGAAGCTGGTAGCTTGCCGCCCGTGCTGCTCGCGGCGCTCACGTCTGCGCAAAAGGCCGGCCTGGCCGGGATGGGTGCCGCCTTCATCATCTTTGCGCTCGTCAGTTCGTTCGTGATCCCGCGCCGGTGGCCGAACTTCCCGGGACGGCACCTCTGGGCATACGTCGCAGTCGTGGCGTGCTTCTTCGCGGGGATGATCCTCGTCGTCATCTTCGTGGCGCGAGAGCAGCCCGAGGCAAGCGCCGAGCCGCAGACGACGCTGCCGTCACCCGCGCCGTCCCCGTCCCCGGCGCCGTCGCCATCCCCGCCGCCGGCTCCCGCACCCGCGGGCGACGCGACCGCAGGGAAGGCGGTATTCGCCGCGAACGGGTGCGCCGCCTGCCACACGTTCACGCCGGCGGGCGCGAGCGGAACGATCGGGCCCAACCTCGACCATCTCGCCGCGGATGCCAAGACGGCGAACCGAGGCCCGCTCGGCCACTACACGACCGAGTCGATCGTGAGCCCGAACGCGTACATCGTCCCGAAGTTCCCGCCGAGCGTCATGCCTCAGGACTTCGGCACGAAGCTCAGCAAGACGCAGGTCGCCGATCTGGTCGCGTTCCTGACACAGCCGGGCTAGTCGATCTCTACGGCGCTCTTAGCTCGCTCTCATCGGAGCGTCATACGATCCTCTCCGTGACCGCGGCGTTCTGGCCACTGCTGGCAATGGTGGAGCTCGTCGCGCTACTCGCCGCCGTGCTGATCTGCGTCCTCCTCGGCATCGTCGGACTCGCGGTGCAGCTTCGCCGCCGCCGCTTCCGTCCGAGCGGAGATACCTGAAGCCGCCCCGAACCGCCGCGAAGGCCGGGCTTTTGCCCCGGTCGTAGCCCGACCCGAGCTGTGAACGCTGCGAAGAAGGAGGGGGCTCGTGGGGGAACCCTGGGTTCCCCCACGGTCAGCGGAGAGGGCGGGATTCGAACCCGCGACCCACCTTTCAGCAGGTACGCGATTTCCAGTCGCGCTCCTTAGGCCAACTCGGACACCTCTCCGAGCGATGCCAGCGTAAAGGATCGCTGCGGCGAGGCGCCGAGACTCGCTCAGGCAGCGTCGCTTCGGCCGGTGTGGAACACGGACTTGAACGATCTGAGCATGCTCCCGACGACGTTCTGGAATGCGGCACGCATCTCTGGGACTCCCTTCTCGCGGTTGCTAAGAAGCATCGGCCCGGACGGTTGCCGCGTGATCCCTCGATCAGCGTCCCCGGACGAGTGAGTCGCCTACTCGCACCGGTCCCTCGACGAGCACGTCGCCGCAGACACCACAACCGAACGACTTGCCCTCCTTGAGCGTGCGATAGCCCGCGAGCGCGCCCAAGGTGTCGAAGTCGGACGTGCCCGAGTCCGGGTTGCGCGTCGTCACGACGCATCGCCCGACCGGCCCCGTGACGTGGATGCGTGCGCCGCCGACCTCGACCTCGTCGCCGATCCAGTCGTCCTCCTCGTGCTCGTCGCACCCTTCGAGCTCGATCGTCATCCGGAACCGCCGGCCGTCCACCGTCTCGACACCGGCTCGGTGCGCCAGGGCTCGGAGCGAGCCGTCGGAGATCAGCGAGACGACGTGGGTCCGGTCGATCGCCGCGCCGTGGTCGTTCGTGCGGACGAGGCGGAGCGGTCGTGCGGCATGTTCGGAGAGCGCCTCCGACCAGGGCCCCTCGACCAGTCGTCCCATAACAGGCCTGCCGTAGAAGCTCGTCTCGACCGCATCTCCGGTCTCGACCTCGCCGGACACCGTCTCTCCGCCCGGGAAGTGGAGCGCGAGCGCGGTCGCGTCCTCGCTCACCTCCGGGCGAACCTGCATCAGCTCGCCGCACGTCTTGTTGTTGACGAGGCGGCCGTCGGCATCGACGAGGTGAAACCGGCGGTCGTTTGCGACGCCGGACCTGCCGAGCACGACCTCCACGGGGTGGACGAGCGCGAGGCCCTTGACCGGCGCGATCGCGAGGCGTGCGACCTGCATGCCGCGATCCTACGGGCGGCACGAACGGGACGCGCCCGAAGACCCGCCCCGAGATGTGCCGCCCGGTGCTCTCTAGTACCTGTCGTCGACGAGGTCGCCGCGGCGGACAAAGTAACCGGGGCCGCCCCAGCTCGACCAGAAGACGAGCGAGAGCAATGCTCCGACGATGCCGACCACGAGCAGGACGTAACCGACCGTGTGGATGTCGAAGCCGGTGGTGCTGACATGGACCGCCCACGCCAGGATGGCGCCGGCGGCGATCAGGATGAGGCTGACGCCTAGACCCATTTCCAACCTCCTTGGCATTCGTTCAACGGGGAGAACACGAGGTCGCTCTACCCGGTGCCTTCCGTGCCGACACGCTCTGCCGGCAGCCCTTACGACTCGCTTACCCGGAGGACGGCGCTCCTGATACCGACTCGACCGCTGAAGGCGCATTCGCGAGCGGGCGGTCAGGGAGGGCTGGGCACAGCCCACGCGCACTTGCGGTAGGCCCTGTGATCGGTGAGACTGAGACTGTGCGTCCCACCGCGCCTACGCTCGCCATGGTTTGTATTTCCGAGCGAGCGGGCATCGAGGTCGGATGTCGATGATCAGCTCCTGTGTGGAGCCCGGCTGCTCGACACTCTGCATCGGCCTCTTTTGCATCGAACACGACGCGCGACCGCAGGTCGAGTTTCCGCGCGGACGGCCCTGGCCGCCGCTCGGCGTGCTTCAGACGCCGTCGGCGGCGCTCAGCGGCGCGCCCGAGCCCTCACTCACGGGTGCGCTAGGCGTCACAGGTGCGCTGGACTCGGTCCGGCCGGCCGCGTAGAGAACCCGAGCGCCCAGTCCTCGTCCGTCTCGCCGTCGATCGACAGGCGCCACTGGTAGCGCCTGCCGGGGTCGAGCGGCAGCGGCCCGAAGTTGACGGCGAGGGCACTGTCGATCGGAGTCCCAGGCTTGATGCCGGGTGGGCGTCCTGCCTCGAACTGGCCGGTGACCTGGAGCGGCACCTGCTCGTCGTCCTGCCCGTCCACCAGCACGGGCTCGCCGTCCTCGTCGAGGAGCTCGAGCAGCAGCGAGTGCTGCTCGTTCGTCCGGTCCCACGGCACCTCGAGCTTGAGCGCGATCGCCATCGGCAGCGGCTCGGGCCCGGTGATCGACCAGCCGCCGCCGAGGATGTAGAGCTTTCCGCCGACCTCCTGCGCGGAGTCGGCGAGCAGCATCGTCACCTTCACGAGCTACGGCTTCCGGCCGTTGAAGCCGTCGCGAATCGTCTGACGAAGGCTCGACGGCGGTGCGTCCTTCGCTGTCTGCTTGGGCGTGCTTGACGAGCTTGGCGGCGTTCGTCGAGCAGGCGCTTGCCCTCCGGCGAGCTCGCGACCTTGCGCGCCTGCGAGATCAGCTTGCGGCCCTCGTCCGCTGCGCGCGAGCCGGATCGCCTCCGAGAGCACCTTGCGCCCCTCGGGCGTGCGGGCGAACTTGATCGCCTTTCCGATGTAGCCCGGCATCGCGCTCACTCTAGCCGTCAGGCTGCGCGGCGGTGCTCGTCGAACTCGGGCTCGGAGTCGGCGGGCGTGTTCACGTCCACGCGCGGACGGCGGCGCGGCTTCGCGCGACGGCGTGCGAGGCGGATCTCCTCGTACGTGTCGGACGCGGTCGCAAGGACGAGCCCGCCGACGAGGATCGCGCCGCCGCCGAGAATCGCCTCCGCCATGGTGCCGCCGCCTGCCACCACCATCAGTCCGATGAAGAACGAGACGACGGAGAGAGCGACGGGAAAGCTCGCCTGGGCGAAGGAGCAGACCAGGATCGCGATCACGAGCACAAAGCCGAGCAGAAGCACTCCGGCCATGACGGCACGGTAGGACCTGCACCGGACGGAGCCCGTCGCCCGGAGGGCTTCGGGGCTCCCTCGAACGGGTGAACGGTGTCATCCGTTCGAGGGATTCCGTGCAGGGTTCGGGAAGGGCCGCGGTCTCGACGGATGACAACTGTCTACGGAAGGAGGCCCTCGATGGGTCCGCACTTTCGTCACCGTCGCAGACGCAACGTCGACATCATGTTCGCTGTGGTGACGGCGTTGACGGCCTGCGCAGCCGCCTGGTTCGTGCAGTCGGCGTCGGCGCAGGATCCCCCCTGCCCGAGCTGTCCATATCGGATGCCACCCGTCGGCTCGCCGGGTGGGGGCTCGAGCCAGGGTGGAGGGCCGATCGCGGCGCCGACCAATCCGGTGCAGGCGCTCGTGTCGCTGGGTTCGATCACGGCCGGCGGCGGCGTGGCCTCGCTGACCGGCACGGTCAACGCCGATACCGGCGCCGGGTCAGGAACCGCGGCGAGCTCGAGCGTTCAGGTGAACGTCAACGGCAAGCCCGTGGGCGTCTCGAGTAGCGGCGGGTTCTCGGCGACGGTCGACACCGGCTCGGGCTCGGGCCGGCAGATCGTCGTCAGCGCCAGCGAGAAGTCGACCGGACAGACGTACACGATCACGATCCCCGCAGCGGCGATCCTGGCCAGCGGTGGGCCGGCCGACGCCCTTGCGCAACTCGACAACGACCAGGTCACGCTGATGATCCCGCAGGACGGGCTCGTCAGCGTCGACGGCAATCCGAGCGATGCCCAGGTCAAGGCCAAGGCCACGACCGGGATCGCGCAGCTGAGCCTGAACGGCTCCAATCTGCTGCCGCAGCTCAAGGGCTCGGCGAGCACGAGCTCTGGTGGCTCGGGCAGCGGCTCCGGTGGCTCGGGCAGCGGCTCCGGTGGCGGCTCGGCGGCGCCTCCGCCGGCCAGGCCGCCAACCCCGCCGCCGGCCGGCCCGCCGACGGCTGCTCCCACCGCACGTGCGAAGGTGCCGGGCACGGCGAGGAACGCCAAGCTGACCGTCACCGCCACGAACGGCGTCACGCAGACGACGACGGTCACGGTCCAGCGCGTGCGATCCGTGATCAGGGTCGGGCGGCTCATGTCCGTGTCCGCGTTCGGGGCACGCGGGATCCGCATCACCGGCGTCCGGTTCAAGACGAGCGCCGTCGCAAGCGCACATCGGATGAACGTCACGGTCACGATCCGCGACCGGCGGAACTACCTCGTCCGTGACGCCGTCGTCATGCTCATTCCGACTGCGCGTCGGACGACGATCAGCGGCTCGTCGGCGCGGCTGACGGGTCTGCTCGGAAAGGCCAGCTTCACGCTGCCTGTCGCAGCGACGAAGCTCGGGCACCGGCTCTACCTCACTGTGCAGGCGAGGACACCGCGCGCCTCAACGCATCTGACGCGCTCTGTCTACCTCACGCGTCGGGCCGGCTAGCAGTCAGGGCGTCCACAAGGAGAGGCCGCCGTTACCGATGCGGCCTCTCCCCGCCTTCCGCGCAGGTAGCCAGGCGCACCGTCGGTCGGCGCGTCTATCGTCGTGCGCGAGATGGCCCGCTCGAGGAGGCGACAACGCGAGATCAGGAGGCGCCGGGCCGTCGCGCTGGTCGTCGTGCTCGGTGTCGCCGCGCTGATCGCAGGCCTCGTTCTCCACTCGAACGATCAGGCGGGAGCGGTTTCGCGGGCGCAGCGTCCGCAGGCGCCCGCGGGCCCGCACGCGAAGCCGCTCGTCGTGCACGCGCGCCCGTCCGACCTCGCGCGCCTCGAGCTGCGGGCCGTGATTACCGGGCGGATCTCGCCGAAGTCGGTCGCGTCCTCCGGCACCGGGTACGTGACCGCGCAGAACATGATGTACCGGCACACGTTGACGGTCTACGATGCGAGCACGCTGAGGCTCGTCAAGACGATCTCGGACGCCGTGCGGCTCTCGCGTCTCGGCTATCCGCAGTACCCGGGCATCGACCACGGCGCGCCGGTCGAGGCCGCGTTCTCGCCCGACGGCCGCTACGCCTACGTATCGAACTACTCGATGTACGGCTCGGGCTTCGGCCCCGAGGGAAGCGACTCGTGCACGCCGTCGTCCGGGTACGACCGGAGCTTTCTCTACCGCGTCGACATGCAGAAGCTCGAGATCGACCGGGCCTATCACGTCGGCGAGGTTCCGAAAGTCGTGGCGGTGACCCCCGACGGCCGCTTCGTGCTCGCGACGAACTGGTGCTCCTGGGACCTGAGCGTCGTCTCGACCTGGAGCGACCGCGAGGTGCGGAGGATCCCGATCGGCCCGTACCCGCGCGGCATCGTGGTCGAGCCGAACGGCAGCGCGGCGTACGTCGCGATCATGGGCGGGAACCAGCTCGTGCGCATCGACCTCCACCACTGGACGTCGACCCGGATCTACGTCGGCCAGGGCCCGCGGGCGGAGGCGCTCAGTCCGAACGGCCGCTACATCTACGTCTCCCTCAACGCCGAGGGGCGAGTTGCGAAGCTCGATACGTGGACGGGTGTCGTGCGCGCCAAGGTCTCGACCGGCAGCGCGCCTCGCAGCCTCACGATCGCGCCGGACGGGAGGGCCATCTACGTCGTCAACTACGAGAGCGGCACCGTGACCAAGCTGCGGGCGTCCGACATGAGCACGCTGCAGACGATCGACGCCTGCTTCCACCCGATCGGCATCGCGTACGACCGCGCCACGAGGCGCGTCTGGGTGGCGTGCTACACGGGCTCGATCCGGGTCTACAACGACTGGTGATGCTGCGCCTGCTCGCCGTCCCGCTCTCGGTGCTCGCGTTCCACTCGGTGGTCCAGCCCGTGTCGGCGTCGATCGAGGCAAGGCTGTCCGGGAAGTACTGGCACCAGGGTTGCCCGGTCCCGTTCTCGCAGCTTCGGGTGCTCACGGTCACGATCTGGGGGTTCGACGGCCGCACCCACACGGGCCAGGTGGTGGTGAACCAGGACGCGGCGGGAAAGCTCGCACGCGTCTTCCGGCGGCTGTACGAGCTGCGGTTCCCGATCCGTGACATGCGACTCAAGGACGCGTACCAGCAGAACCAGCCCGCCTACGTCAGCGACGCCTTCGAATGTCGGCAGGCCGTCGCGTCGCCGTGCTCGAGCGGCACGGCGACCGGGAACGGGAACTGGTCCGAGCACGCCTACGGCGAGGCGATCGACCTCAACCCGGTCGAGAACCCCTATGTCGGCTGCGGCATGACGCGCGACGCCGCCAGCCGGCCGTACCTCGACCGGTCGCGACTGCGCCCGGGGATGGTCACGCCCGCGGTCGTCGAGGCGTTCCGCTCGGAGGGCTGGGGCTGGGGCGGGGCGTGGACCGGCTCGACGAAGGACTACATGCACTTCTCGGCTACTGGCCACTAGCCGTGCCGTCGAGAAGTACCGATCTGAGCCGCCGGCGCAATTCCCCTATTTAGGGATTACGTGAACCGTTGCCCCGGACGATGTGGTCCATCAGGTGCTGCAACCTCGCACCGCGAGCGACCGCATCAGAGGAGGTGACAAGAAATTATGACGTTCTCCGAATGTCGTGACCTGATCAGCTGGGCGCGTAAGCGCCAGGAGGGTCAGACGATGGCGGAGTACGCCGTCGTCCTGGGTGTGATCACCCTTGCAGTCGTCGGCGTGTTCACCGCCCTCGCAGGCGGCGTTTCCGGTGCCATCAGCACCGTGACGAGCCGGATCTAGCAGGCACCGAAATGCACACGCCCGGCCCGCTGTCGAGACGCGGGCCGGGCGTACGTGCGCCTGGAGGCGGGTGCCGGCGCGGACTACCACGCGCCTTCGCTGTTTAAACCCGTGGTCGTCCTGGGCACTCCGATGTGTCCAAGCGACCAAGGAGCGAAGAATGCTGATTGCGCTACTGATCCTGTTACTTGCCGTCGCCATCTTCGGCGGGGTGTTCGTGACGAAGTTTCTGTTCTTCGTGCTGCTCGTCTGTGTGCTGGTTGCCCTGATCGGGTTCTTCGCACGACGGACGGTCTGACCTCGTGGCGTCCGTGTGGCGGCGCCCGAACCCGCTTCTTCCCTTTCGAGCTGGAGGCAGTCGTGGAACCGAACTGGAGGTTCGATGTCGGCGAGCGGGTCAGGTTGCTTCGTGACCTCCCGAGCGTGCGGGCACACACTGAAGGCGTCGTACGCGGTGTTTCGGCAAACGCGAACGGAATCAGCTACGCCATTCGGTTCGCCAACACGATGCGCATCGTGGCCGAAAGCGACCTGGGAACGAGCGCCTGAGAGCGCACGTGACCATTCCGCAAAGGGGTCCGAACTGGGGCTCCGACTGGGGCACCGCCGCCCCTCGCAGGCAGACCAAAACCCGGCTTACAACGGGGTTTTGGTCTGCGTTGAGCGGAGACGGAGGGATTCGAACGCCAGCGGTCTCGTTTCGGAGTTGTCCGGCGAGGGAATCCAACCATCTCCACCACGGAAGGCAATCGGAATGCCAGGCTGGCTAGGACTCGTCATATTTGTCGGACTCACGCTTCTCACGGTCATCGTCTACAACGCGATGCCGGTCGCTGGCCGGAGCTCGCGGCGCCGTCAGCGCCCCAGCCCGACCAACCGGTAGCGTCGAGTGCCTGACCAAGAACTCGTTTCAGAATGAGTGTGCCGCGTTGACGTGCGGATAGCCGCTTAGCAGCTGCGTGAGAGCGTGATCGACGATCCTGAGAGATCGACGCTGCCGCTAGCTCCCTGCGGTGCGGTGACGGCGGCTTGGGTGAGGTGGTAGCCGTCGTTTCCGGGCGCAGTCACCAGGAGGACTGGATCTTGGCCGGGGTTGAGGGTGGCTGGTGGCGGCCCTCCTTTTCCGCCTGAGTCGGTTGCATAGTTGACGAAGAACTTGGCGCCCCGCGGGCCGGTGTAGGAGACGACTACGTAGAGGTTGTTGCTGGCGCCGCAGCCGACGCTGCCGGTGATCGTTGAGTTCGGCGGGAAGACGGTCGTGCCGGACGGGAGGGTGGTGGTACCTGCAGGCGCGAGCGCGTAACCGTCCAGGTTCGCAGAGATCTTCGTCGTCGGCGGTGGAGACCCTCCCATCGCCGATCGGCAGGCGGGCGTCAAGGGTCGTGCGGCGCCGAGTGCGGCATTGCCCGAGAGTAGTTCGATCTCGAGTGAGATTGAGCCGCCCTTGCTGAGCAGATTGGGGTCGATGCTGATGAACCGACCGGAGATGTGCAAGCGTGACATCGCTCCGGTTCCGCCGAGGGCGCTGAAGACCCCCTCGACCACGTGGGCGTCCTGCCCGGCGGGGCTGCTACCGGAGAAGGACAGACAGAGCGACCCCGCTCGCTTGGAAGTCATCACGCTGATCGAGTTGACGCGGATCCCGTCCGAGCGCGCGCTCAGGAAAGCGGACGCGAAGCTGCCGGCCGTTGTCCCCTGACGAGCCGAGGCGAACAGGGCTTTCGTGGCCGGGCTAGGCTGCGATACCTGGAGTGAGTACGAACCCGTGTAGAAACCGGGCGGGTCGACATGGCGCTCGTAGAGGCGCATGGCCTCGTCATTCTTTCGGTCGATAGCCTCCCGCTCGGCCAACCACTTCTTGATCAACGCCTTCGAAGTGCTCGGCGTGACGATGTGATCGTTCGAGTAAAACTGTTGCAGGCGAGCGGTGCAGCCCGTGCCCAAGGTCACCGGGCCAACAGCGCAAACACACACCGCCAACACCCAGCGCCTCGACACACCGCGAGTAAACCACCTTCCCCTCCTGTTCGCCAATTCCGGCTTCTCTAGCCCCGCGGCCATGTGGTCGGCCCTCCGGGAGCTGCACGAATGCCGACACACCTTCGCCTCGCTGATGATCGCCGCCGGCGTGGACGCCAAGGTGCTCTCGACCTACATGGGACATGCCTCGGTGATGATCACCCTCGACCGCTACGGACACTTGTTCCCCGGCAACGAGGAGGACGCGGCGGTCCTGCTGGATGACGATCTGTCGCGCTCAACGGGCGGAGCCGGATGAGCGTGCGACGGCCAGGATCAGCCGCCCTCGGTCCGCTCAAGGATCCACCGAGCCTCGTACCACTCTGAGTCAACGTAGAAGCCGAGGCGTCCCGGCACACACGAAGCCAAATAGACATGGATCCCGTCGTGGATGGCAATCGTCAGCGCCTCGTCGAGCGGCAGTTCGCGACCGTCCAGATTGTCGTCCGAGGACAGCATGTAGCACATCTTCGGAGCGCCCTTGGCCTGAAGGATCGGCAACAGTCGCTGAAAGACCTTCGGCTCGACGCGGCGCGCAAAGCGAGGATCCAACCAGCCTTCGAAATCCCTCACGAGTCGGTCGCTCCGTCTCGGTTTCTCGGCGAGGAGCGTGCGGAAGCGCTGCCGTGGCTGACCCGGCGCGACGAACAAGGCCAGTCCCGCCTCATGCTCTGCCGCACTCCAGCGAGTAGCCGCTGAGACCACCTCCTGCTCTGATCGTTGCAGGTCCCGTCAGTAGGAGCTGAGCAGGCGCTGGCCCTGGTCGCTGACACTCCGTGTGCGCCAGTTGTGCGCCAGCGAAGAGCGGTTTCCAGCGGATTTGAGCGAACGATCGGGTTGTTTCCCGACAGCATGTCGGCAGGCCAGAATCCCGCTGGTTGTGCGGGATCTGGCTCTGTGAGGCGGAGGGGGAGGGATTTGAACCCTCGACGGACGGAACCGCCCGTAACGGTTTTCGAGACCGCCGCATTCGACCGCTCTGCCACCCCTCCGCGGCCCGGCTAAGGGTACTCGTGACGGGCACGCGCGACGCGGGACCGGTGGCCGCGGGAGTCCGGGCTTCACCCGGGTGTAGCTCACGTCGCCTGGACCCGTGTCGAGCGGAGAAGGAGGGATTCGAACCCTCGAGGCAGGGATTACCCCACCTAACGCCTTAGCAGGGCGCCGCCTTCAGCCACTCGGCCACTTCTCCAAGCCGGCTCAGGATACCCGCGTGCTCAGTCGTGCACCCGTGCGATCAGCTCTTCGCGCTTGATCACACGGACCGCCGTTCCGGCCATGCGGATGTCGTAGCCGGCGTCGCGGGGGTAGAGCACCTTGTCGCCCGGCTCGATCCCGTTCACGTCCGGGCCGACGGCGGTCACGATCCCCGAGCGACACGGCGTCTCCGCGCTCGCCGGGATGATCAGGCCCCCGCGCGTCTCCGCCTCGCCCTCCGACGGCTGGACGACGACGAAGTCGTCGAGCGGCTCGAGGCTGAGGTCGACGCGCTGGTGCGGCTGGTCGAGCACAGGGGAAGCGTAGCGCCGAATTCAGAGTCGGCCCGCGTCGATGATCCGGTCCAGGAACCGACGGGTGCGCTCCTCGCGTGGCGCGGTGAAGATCTGCTCCGGGTCGCCCTGCTCGAGGATGACGCCGCCGTCGAGGAAGCAGACGCGATTCGCGATGTCACGCGCGAAGCCCATCTCGTGTGTGGCGATCACCATCGTCATGCCGCCCTCGGCGAGCTCGCGGATCACCTCGAGCACCTCGGCGACGAGCTCCGGGTCGAGAGCGCTCGTCACCTCGTCGAGCAGCAGCAGGTCGGGCTTCATCGCGAGCGCGCGAACGATTGCGGCGCGCTGCTGCTGGCCGCCGGACAGTCGATCGGGGTACGCGTCGCGCTTGTCGGCGAGGCCGAACCGCGTGAGCAGCTCCATCGCCTCGGTCTCGGCCTGTTCTTTCGGCAGGCGGAGCACCTTGCGCGGGCCGAGCGTCGCGTTGCGCAGCACGGTCATGTGCGGGAAGAGGTTGAAGGCCTGGAAGACGATGCCGATGCTGCGACGGACGCGGTTGACGTCGACGCCGTTCGAGGTCACGTCCTGTCCCCCGACGACGATCCGGCCCGCGTCGATCGGCTCGAGCAGATTGACGCAGCGAAGCAACGTCGACTTGCCGGAGCCCGACGCTCCGATCAGGCAGACGACCTCGTGCTCGGCCACGCTCAGGTCGATCCCGTGCAACACCTCGGTGGCGCCGAACGACTTGTGCAGGCCCTCGACGACGAGCGCGTCGGTCATGCGGCGACACCGGCCGCCTGCCGGTTCCGCCGATCCCGCGAGACGAGGTAGTCGGTGAACCGTGTCAGTGGCACCGTGATCAGGAGGAAGAGGACGGCGGCCACGACGGCCGGCGTGAAGTTGAAGTCCGCAGCCTGGTCGATCTCCGTCTGGTTGAAGGCCTCGACGACGCCGAGGATGGCGACGAGCGCGGTGTCCTTCTGCAGCCCGATGAAGTCGTTGAGGAGCGGCGGGATCACCCTGCGCACGGCCTGCGGGACGATCACGAACCGCAGCGACTGGAAGTGGGAGAGGCCGAGCGAGCGCGCGGCCGCGTTCTGGCTCGGGTGCACCGACTCGATCCCGGCACGGTAGACCTCGGACACGTAGGCGGTGTAGACGAGGATCAGCGAGACGGTTCCCCAGAAGAGCGGCGAGCTCGGCACGCCCTGGAGGCCGAGGGTCGGCACGCCGAAGCCGAGGAGGTAGATGACGAGAATCGTCGGGACGCCGCGGAAGACGTCCGCGTAGACGATCGCGAGCATGCGCATCGGGAAGAAGACAGGGCCTTCGAGGCCGCGCACGATCGCGACGCCGAGCGCGGCGACGAGTATGACCGCCTCGGCGATGCAGAAGATCTTCACGTTGACCAGGAAGGCGGAGGCGATCTCGCCGAACGAGCTCCTGAACTCCGCGCCGTTGAAGAACGCGCTCTTCACCTCGGGCCACCCCGACGAGGTGACGACGAGCGTGATGACGATCGCGACGAAGACGATCGTGCTCACGGTCGCGATGACGGCGTACTGCGTGCCGCTGCCACGGCGCACGAGGCTGCCGAGAATGCGGGACTCCCGGCTGTCCGCTGGCTCGCTCAGCGCGCTACTTGAGGAACGGTGCGTGGGCCTTGCTCGTGATCCAGGTGTTCTCGAGCTGAGCCAGCTTGCCGGACGCCTTCAGTGCGGCAAGCGCCTTGTTCACGCACGCGCGTAGCGGGTTGCCCTTCTGGAACACGATGCCGAAGTGCTCCTCGCCGCCGCGCGTCGGGAGCCGTCCGACGAGGGTCGCCTTCGAGAGCTCGACGTCGGCGAGGTAGTACGCCGTCGGGAAGTCGACGACGAGCGCGTCCACCTGCTTCGCCTTCAGGCCTGCGACCGCGGCGTCCTGGCTCGGGTACACGCTGGGCTTGCTCTTCGGCTTGATGTATCTGACCACGTAGTCGTAGCTCGTCGTCCCGAGCGGCACGCCGATCTTCGCCCCCTTGAGGCCCGCGACCGTCGTCACGTGGGCGTACTTGCTGGACGAGAACGTCACGACCGCCTGGTTGACGTTGAAGTATCCGTTCGAGAAGTCGACCGCCTTCGCGCGGACCGGCTTGTACGAGACCTGGGCGAGGTAGAAGTCGAACGGCTTCTTGCCCGGTGCGTACGAGTTCACGAAGTGCACCGGAGTCCATTTGACGGTCGCGTGCGAAAAGCCGAGCTGGCCGGCGACGGCATAGCCGACCGCCGACTCGAAGCCCTTGCCCGAGTACGGGTTCGACCCCTTGAAGCCCGTGCCCGACTTCTCCTGCCCGTCGAAGTAGGGCGGATACGCCGGGTTGTCGGTGCCGATCGTCAGCGTCCCCTTGTGCAGCAGGGGCGCGCTGCAGGCGACGACGGAGGGATGCGACGAGGCCGAGCCCGCGAGCGCCGCCGTGGCGGCCAGCGCGGAGAGCAGCGTCAGCGGCAGGAGCTTCCGCATCAGGCGGCGAGCCTAACACCTCGTGTCGATTTCGCGCTGCTCGTTCGTCTACAAGTTGTCAGCGAGCGAAAGGAGACACCGTGCAGTACATGCTGCTCATCTACAACGACGAGGACGCCTGGGCGGCGCTGTCGGACGCCGAGCGCGGGGAGATCGTGGGCGAGTACTTCGCCTTCACCGGCGAGATCCGCGAGAGCGGCAACTTCGTGGACGGCGCGCCGCTCCATCCGACCACGACGGCGACCGCCGTGCGCGTGCGTGACGGCGAGACGCTGGTCACGGACGGCCCCTTCGCCGAGACGAAGGAGCAGCTCGGCGGCTTCTATCTCGTCGAGGCGGCGGACGCCGACGAGGCGATCGCGATCGCCGGAAGGATTCCCGGCGCCCGCTACGGCACGATCGAGGTCCGGCCCGTCGTGGCCGTGGAGGCCGGCTCGACGATGTGAGCGTTCGGGGATGATCAGGCCTCGAGCTCGAAGACGAGCTCGAGGCCGTCCTCCTCGTCCCACTGCTCGCCAGTCTGGACGAACCCGAGCTTCGCGGCGATCGCGAGCGACGGGTCGTTCGACGGGGCGATCGAGACGATGAAGCGGCGGATGTCGTGCTCGTCCCGAGCCCAGCCGATCAGCGCCGTCGCGGCCTCCGTGGCGAGGCCCCGGCCGCGGAACGCCTGGAACACCTCGTAGCCGAGCTCCACGGCTTCCGGGTCGCGCTTGCCGTTGGCGCCCGGCGGCCCGTGGAAGCCGGCGTGGCCGACCACGTCTCGGCCCTCGCGCAGCACCAGTGCGCGCACGAGCCAGGGCTGGAGCGACGGGTCGCGCCGCATCTGCTCGAGCCGGAGCCGGAAGAAGCCTTCGTGGCCGCCGGGCCAGCCGTCCGCGAGCACGCCGCCGATCGACTCCGCGGCCTCGTCGGAGCGGCCCGCGAGGAGCGCCTCGACGACGTCCGGCGACATCGACACGAGCTCGAGCCGGTCTGAGAGGATCGATGCGTTGGTCACGGTCATCTCGTCGCGGAAGCTACTCGAGCGTGTTCACGCCTGAGGATCGCGAGCGCGTCCGCGCGCGGCTGCTCGAGCTCGCCCGCGAGGACGACCGTGTCACGGGCGCGGCCGTCACCGGGTCGGCCGCGGTGGGCCGCGAGGACCGCTGGTCGGACGTGGACGTGTTCCTCGGCATCGCCGACGGTGTCGACACGAGTGTCGTGATGGCGGACTGGACGGCGCGGCTGACCGAGGAGCTCGGGGTGGTCGACCACTGGGACCTGTCGGTCTATCGGGTCTTTCTGCTCTCGAGCTGCCTGCAGGTCGACGTCGCCTTCGCACCGGAGAGCGATTTCGGTGCGCGCGGCCCGGCGTTTCGCGTCGAGTTCGGTAGGCCGGTCGAGCGGCCGCCGGCGCTTCGTCCTTCGACCCACGCCCTGGCCGGGCTCGGCTGGCTGCACCTCCTCCACGCGCGCGTGGCGATCGAGCGCGGCCAGGCCTGGCAAGCCACGCATGCGATCGACGGCGTCCGCGACCAGACGCTCGGGCTCGCGTGCGTCCGTCACGGCGAGCGGCCCGAGCACCTGCGAGGCGCACACCTGTTGCCGCCCGAGGTGACGGCTCCGCTCGAGGCGACGCTCGTGCGCTCGCTCGACACGGATGAGCTGTGGCGCGCGCTTCGCGCCGCGACCGAGGCGTTCCTGGACGAGGTCCGCGAGTCCGATTCCGAGCTCGCGACGCGCCTCGAGCCGGTGCTGCGCGAGGTCGGCGGCGCCTAGGTCGGCGGAGGCTCGAGCCCGAGCTTCGCGAAGCGCGGCAGCAGGCTGACCTTCCGTCGCCACATGCCCTGCATCAGATCGCCGACCTTCGCGATCCGCGCGGGCATCGTCTGCAGCGTGAATCGCGACGGGTCGCTGCGTGCGACCTCCTCCCAGCGCATCGGCGCTGACGCGCGCGCGTCCGGGGTGGGCCGGATCGAGTAGGCGCAGGCGATCGTGCGGTCGCGGGCGTTCTGGCCGTAGTCGACGAACACGCCCGTCCGGTCGGCGACCTTCCACGTCGTCGTCGCCACGTCCTCGTCCCCGATCCGCCGCACGACCTCCCGGGCCAGCGCCTTGGCGAAGTCGCGCACGGCGGGGAAGCGCAGCTCGGGCTTGATCGGGACGAGGATGTGCAGACCGGTCGCGCCCGACGTCTTCGGGAACGACGCGAGGCCGAGCCCGTCCATCACCTCCTTGACGACGAGCGCGATCTCGCGGACGAACTCCCACGGGTTGCCCTCGCTCGGGTCGAGGTCGATCAGCAGGTAGTCCGGCCGCTCGATGTCCGCGACGCGCGAGTGCCACGTGTGCAGCTCGATACAGCCGAGGTTGACGATCCAGGCCAGCGAGGCGGCGTCCTGGCAGACCGGGAAGTCGGCCGTCCGGCCGGAGGGGAATCTGATGTGCGTCGTCTCCAGCCAGTCGGGATGCGGCACCGGCACGCGCTTCTGGTAGAAGAACTCGCCCTCGACGCCGTTCGGATAGCGCTTCATCTGCATCGGGCGGTTGCGTACGTGGTGCAGCACGCAGGGCGCGACGTCGAGGTAGTAGCGGATCAGGTCGCCCTTGGTCAGGCCCGGCTCGGGGAAGAAGACCTTGTCCAGGTTCGTGACCTTGACCTCGCGGTTGCCGACGCGCACGCGTCCATGTTCGCGGTCGGGGACGGGTTTCCGGCCCGAGGTTGCTACGAGCCCAGCAGCCCGGCGACGGTCGGATCGTCCTTGTGCTTTGCCGGCCGCACCTGCTCCCAGGTGCAGTCGACCGCGTCCTTGTCCGGCCGGAAGCGGAGCAGGCGCGTTCCGTGCCGGAAACGGTTGCCCTGCACCTTGTCGTAGCGAACTTCGACCACGAGCTCCGGCCGCACCGCCGACTCCTCGAGGCCGCCGCTTCCCCAGCGGTTCTGTTCCGAGAAGCCTCGCTCGGGCGCGCCGGCGAACAACGGTTCGACGAGCGCGAGGATCTCGGCCTGCCGGCCGGCCGCGACCGCGCACGAGCCGACGTAGTCGATCCGGTCGGCGTCCTCGTAGAGCCCGAGTAGCAGCGTCGCGAGTGTGGTCGGCTTCGCCTTCCAGCGGACGCCGACGACCACGCAGTCCGCCGTCCGGTGCTCCTTCACCTTCTGCACCGCGTCGCGGGAGCCCGGCAGGTACGGCGAGTCGAGCCGCTTCGCGACCACACCGTCGAGGCCGATCGCGTCGAGGCGGGCGAGCCATTCCCGCGCCTGCTCCGGATCGCGCGAGGCGGGGGACACGTCGAAGGCCAGCTTCTCGATGCGCGCGCGCCGCTTCGCGAGCGGCTGCTGCCAGACGGGCACGCTCTTCCAGAGCAGCAGGTCGAAGCAGACGAAGCGGGCGGGCGTCTCCGCGGCGAGCTTGCGCACGCGGCTCTCGGCCGGGTGGAGGCGCATCTGGAGGAGGTCGAACTCGAGGCGCCCCGCCTGCTCGATCACGATCTCGCCGTCGAGGGCGGAGTGGGGAGGAAGCTGCTCGCCGAGCGGGAGCAGCTCCGGGAAGTACCGCAAGAGCGGCCGCCCGTTCCTGCTCCAGAGCGCGATCTCACCCCCGTCGTTCTCGAGCACGCCGCGGAAACCGTCCCACTTCGGCTCGTACTGCCACGTCTCGCCGAGCGGCAGCTCGGAGACGAGTTGCGCCTCCATCGGCGGGAAAGGCACGTTCGGCCCCGGTTTGGACATGGTGCCATTCTGACCGCGTGCGATGCTGTCGGCGGAACATGAGCGACACATCTCTGATCGAGCGCTACCTCGTGCTCGGCCTCCGGCTCGGGAAGCTGGTTCCCGGCTTCGTGGACGCCTACTACGGCCCCCCGGAGCTCGCTGCCCGCGTCGACGGCGAGCCGTCGCCCGATCCTCAGGCGCTCGCCGACGAGGCGGCCCGGCTTCTGGACGAGCTCGACGGGACGATCGCGGATGAGCAGCGGCGCCGGTGGCTGCGAGCGCAGCTCGTCGGGCTGGAGACCGTGGGGAGGCGTCTGGCCGGCGAGCCGATCTCGTACGTGGACGAGGTCGAGCGCTGCTACGGCATCCGACCCGCGCTCGTCGCCGAGGACGAGTTCGCCCGGGCACACGAGGCGCTCGCCGAGGTGCTGCCGGGCGAAGGCTCCGTGATCGACCGGTACCAGGCCTGGCAGGCGTCCCAGGTCGTAGGCCCCGACGTGCTCCTGCCCGCGTTCGAGCGTCTGACGGGCGAGCTGCGGAGCCGCACGCTCGAGCTGTTCGGGCTCCCCGACGGCGAGTCGGTCGAGCTCGAGCTCGTGCGCGACGAGCCGTGGCTTGCCTTCAACTACTACCTCGGCGGGCTTCGCAGCCGAGTCGTCTTCAACACGGATCTGCCGTGGCAGTCGACCGATCTCCTCATGGTCGTGGCGCACGAGCTCTATCCCGGCCATCACGCGGAGCACGCATGGAAGGAGGCGCTGCTCGTTCGCGGCCGGGGCCGGCTCGAGGAGACGGCGCTGCTCGTCGGCACGCCTCAGTCCCTCCTCTCGGAGGGCCTCGCCTCCGTGGCGCCCGAGCTCGTCACCGGCGACGAGCTGGACAGCCTCGCAGCGGAGATCCTGAGGCCGCTCGGCGTGCCGTACGAGCCGGAGATCGCCGCCGTCGTCCGGCGCGAGGCCGAGGCCCTTGCGCACGTCGCGCCGAATGCGGCGCTCCTGCTCCACGAGCAGGGCCGGCCGTTCGACGAGGTGCGGCAGTACTCGCGACGCTGGTCGCTCGAGAGCGACGACCGCATCGAAAAAGGGCTCCAGTTCGTCACGGACGAGACCTGGCGGGCATACGTGTTCTGTTACACGGACGGCCTGAGGCTCGCCCGAGCCTTCGTAGGAGGCGATCGGGATCGATTCCGACGGCTGCTCACCGAGCAACTCGTACCCGGCGACCTCGTCTAGCGCCGACTAATCTGCACCCATGAGACGCGTCGTCGTCACCGGGCTCGGCGCCGTGACGCCTATCGGCAACGACGTGCGCTCGACCTGGGAGTCGGCCCTCGCAGGGCGCAGCGGGGTCGACTTCATCCGCTCGTTCGACACGAGCGACTTCCCCGTGCGGATCGCCGCCGAGGTCAAGGATTTCGACCCGGCGACGGTCGCGTCGGTCAAGGAGGTGCGGAAGCTCGACCGCAACGTCCTGCTCGCCCTCGCGGCGGCGACGGAGGCGGTCGGCGACGCCGGGCTGGACGGCGCCTACGAGCCGGAGCGCGTCGGCATCCTCTTCGGGACAGCGATCGGCGGCTTCCTCGGGATGATGGAGCAGCACGACGTGCTGCGCGAGCGCGGGCCCAGTCGCGTGGTGCCGACCTTCCTGCCGAGCGTGCTCCCGGACGCCGCCTCGGGCCAGCTGGCGATCTCGCTCGGCTACCGGGGCCCGAACTTCGCGCCCGTCTCGGCCTGCGCGACCGGGTCGACTGCCGTCGGAGAGAGCGCGGAGATCATCAAGCGCGGCGACGCAGACGCGATCCTCGCGGGCGGGGCCGAGGCGTGCATGCACCCGCTGATCCTGGCCGGCTTCTGCGCGATGCGAGGCCTCGTCGCCGAGGACGAGTACCCGCCCCGCGCGTCGCGCCCGTTCGACGCCACGCGCGCCGGCTTCGTCATGGGCGAGGGCGCCTGCGTGCTCGTGCTCGAGGAACTTGAGGGCGCGCGCCGCCGCGGGGCGCGGATCTACGCGGAGATCATCGGCTACGGCGCGTCCAACGACGCTCACCACATGGCGCAGCCGGAACCCGAGGCGACCGGTGTCGCGAACATGATGCGGGTCGCGCTCCAGCGCAACGGCATCGCGCCCGAGCGGGTCGGGTACATCAACGCGCACGGCACGTCGACGCCGCTCGGCGATGCGGCGGAGACGAAGGCGATCAAGGACGTGTTCGGAGACCACGCGTACAAGCTGGCCGTGTCGTCGACGAAGTCGGTGATGGGGCACTGCTTCGGCGCGGCGGGAGCGATCGAGGCGACGATGTGCGTGCTCGCGGTCCACGAGGGCGTGCTGCCGCCCACGATCAACCTGCACAACCCCGACCCGGACTGCGATCTCGACTACGTGCCGAACGAGGCCCGCGAGGCCCGAGTCGACGTGGCGCTCTCGAACGCGATGGGCCTCGGCGGCCACAACGCGTGCGTGCTCGTCGGCCGCGTCGACTGATCCGCGCCGCCCGACAGCATTTCCGGCCGGCTTCCGCGAAGACGGCTGTGGAACGAAAGTCACAGATTTGTTGCACTTGCGTATCACCTCGGTGCGGATTTGGGCGATACGCTCACCGCGGGTGGCGGGTGGTCTTCTCCCCACCCTTGGGCGGGGATACGGGCATCAGCCCACGGCCGCCTGGGACGGGGCTGGCCTGGACTGAACCGGGCCGGACGTGGCTTACCCCGAATCGAGCGAGGTGACTGTGTCGAGCGTGAGGTCGGCGATCGACGGGAGCACGATGTCGGCGAGCCCCAGCGCCTCGTCACCCGGCGGGAAGCTCTCGTTGGGGATCGCGATCGTGTGCATGCCGGCGGCCTTCGCGGAGCGGATGCCCGAGTGCGAGTCCTCGACGGCAGCGCAGCGCTCGGCCGGAACGGCCAGCCGTCGCGCGGCCTCGAGATACACGTCCGGGGCCGGCTTGCCCCGCGCGACCTCCTCCGACGAGACGGTGGCCCGGAAGAACCGCGCCAGCCCGGCCAGCTCGAGGGCGGCATCGATCAGCGGGCGGTTGGACGACGACGCGAGGCCGAGCGGCCAGCGCGCCGCGAGCCGCTCGACAGCCGCTCGCGCCCCCGGGATCAGCGGCAGCTCCTCGTGGTAGCGCGCCTCCATCAGCTGCACGACGTCGGCGCTGATCTCCTCGGGCGTTCCGGGAACGCCGAGTGCCTCGCTCAGATATCGAGACCATTCCGGCGCGCTCATCCCCATCATCGCGCGCTGCGCCTCCGCGTCGTAGCGTCCACCCTGCTCGACGACGTAGCGGCCGCGCACCTCGTCCCAGACCTCCTCGGTCTGCAGGATGACGCCGTCGAGGTCGAAGACGACCGCGCCGATCACAGCAGCGTGCGGTAGCCGCCGTCGTGATGGACGAGCGGTGGGGCGTCGGTGCCCAGGCGCAACGATTCGACCTCGCCGACGAAGAGCGTGTGGTCGCCGGCTCCGTGCTCGGATGCGAGCCGGCACTCGAGCCAGCCGAGCGCCCCCACGAGCAGCGGGGCGCCGCGGGCGCCCTCCTCGGTCGCGATGCCGTTCCACATGCCGATCGGCGGGACGCCTCGCGCGAAGTGCTGTGCCAGCCACTCCTGTCCGCCGGCGAGCAGGCTGGCCGCGAACCCGCCCGCCTCGCGGAGCAGCTCGTGCATCGCCGTCTCGCGGCCGATCGAGACTCCGACGAGCGGCGGCTCGAGCGACAGCGACACGAGCGACGAGACGGTGAGGCCGAGCCGGTCGGTCCCGGTGTCGACCGTCAGCACCGCGACGCTCGCCGGAGCACGCCGCATGAGCGCGCGCAGCTCTTCTCCCGTCGTCACGGCGACAGGCGCTCGATCGTCCAGCCGTCGCCCTCGCGCCGGTAGACGAAGCGGTCGTGAAGGCGGTCGTCGCGGTGTTGCCAGAACTCGTACAGCTTCGGTGCGATCACGAAGCCGCCCCAGATGTCGGGTCTCGGCACCGCGCCTTCGCTGTACTCCTCGCTCAGCCGCTCGACCCTCTCCTCGAGCTCGCGGCGCCCGCCCACGACCTCGCTCTGGCGCGACGCACTTGCCGACAGCTGCGCGCCGTACGGGCGCGTGGCGAAGTACGCCTCCGACTCGGAGAGCGGCACTCGCTCGACCGGCCCTTCGACCCGCACCTGCCTACCCAGCGGTTGCCAGTAGAAGCAGAGTGCCGCGCGCGGGTTCTCGTCGAGCTCGCGCCCCTTGCGACTCTCGTAGCCGGTGAAGAAGACGAAGCCGTGCTCGTCGGCGCTCTTCAGCAGCACGAAGCGGACGGACGGGCTCCCGTCCGCGTCGGCCGTCGCCAGGGCGACCGCGTTCGGCTGCACCGCACCGGCGGCCCCGGCCGCCTCGAACCAGGCGTGGAACTGCCGCAGCGGATCGGGATCGAGATCGTGCCGGCGCAGCGGCTGGGCATGAGGCTCGTGGTCCACGGCTCGTAGTATCGAGAACGTGCGCGTCCTCGCGGTCCTGCTGTCGGCCGGCGCCCTTGCGGCGGGAGCCGCTGCCGGCACCTTGGCTCTGCACTTTCCGCGCGATCACTACGGCCATGACGTCGCCATCGAGTGGTGGTACGTGACGGCGGACGTCCACGGCTCCGACGGCGATCGCTACTCGGTCTTCTTCACGGTCTTCAAGCGAGGAGCTGCCCTGCTGCCCGTGAGCCAGGTGATCGACCTCGACACCGGCGCGCGGATCGGGCAGACGCAGCAGATCGCAGCCGCCCGCATCGGCCCGGGGGCGCTGGATGTCCGCCTGCCGACGGTAGGGTTGGGCTACTCGGCGGCGAGCGGCACCTGGCGCTTCCACGCGGCAGACCTGACGTACTCGCTGACCATGACGGCGAGGCCGCAGAAGCCGTACGTGCTGCACGGCGGCGGCACGGGCGTGATCCAGCAGGGCGGGGCGACCAGCCGCTACTACTCGGACACGCGAATGGCCGCGACCGGCACGATCCGCCACGACCTCACCACCGTCTCGTTCACCGGCACGGCCTGGCTCGACCACCAGTGGGGCAACTTCCCGAACGACCCGAGCGCGCTCCACTGGGACTGGTTCTCCTGCCGGTTCGACGATCGTACGGAGCTGATGCTCTACCGCTTCCGTGACGGTCACATGAGCGGAACGGCCGTCGACAGGGCCGGCCACGGACGGCCCGTCACGGCGTTCACAGCGACACCCGGCGCCCGTGTCTACCGCGCCGCGGGCCGGAGGTGGCCGCTCGACTGGACGCTCGACGTCCCGTCCGACCACCTATCCGTCAAGCTACGTGCGATCGTGCCCGACCAGCTCTTCCGCAGCGTGATCCTGCCGACGTTCTGGGAAGGCGCGGTGACGGCGACCGGGACGAAGAACGGCGTCTGCTTCGTTGAGGAGACAAGCTGATGGAGCTCGGACGGATCGGCGTGTGGCTCGGACCGCTCAGCCTGCGGGGTGCGGCGGAGACGCGCGCGTTCGCTCCCGAGCTCGAGGAGCTCGGCTACTCGGCGATCTGGTTCGGCGAGGGCGTGGGGACGAAGGAGTGCTTCACGCAGGCCGCGACGCTCCTCGCGTTCACGGAGCGGGCCGTGGTCGCCACGGGCATCGCCAACATCTACGCGCGCGACCCGATGGCGACCGCGAACGGAGCCAGGACGCTCGCGGACGCCTATCCGGGGCGCTTCCTGCTCGGGATCGGCGTCAGCCACGCGCCGAGCGTCGCGAGCCGCGGCCACGAGTACGCGAAGCCTCTCGGAACGATGGGCGCCTACCTGGACGCGATGGACGAGGCCGTCTTCCGTGGCGTCGAGCCGGCCGAGCCCGCGCCGTGGGTGCTCGCCGCACTCGGGCCGAAGATGCTCCAGCTCGCCGCCGCGCGGACGCGCGGCGCGCATCCGTACTTCACGCCGCCGGAGCACACGGCCATGGCTCGCGAGGTGATGGGGGAGGGGCCGCTGCTCCTTCCCGAGCAGGCGTTCGTGCTCGAGACCGATCCGGCGGCGGCACGCGCGAAAGGCCGCGAGCACATGGGCTACTACCTCGCGCTCGACAACTACCGGCGCAACCTGCTTCGACTCGGCTACGCCGAGGACGAGCTCGAAGGAGGCGGGAGCGACCGGCTCGTCGATGCGATCGTCGCCTGGGGCGACGTCGACGCCGTCGGCGAACGGGTCGCAGCCCATCTCGCTGCCGGCGCGGACCACGTCTGCGTCCAGGCGATCGGCGAAGACCCGCTCGACGAGCTTCGGCGCCTTGCACCGGCTCTCAGCCGGCTCTGACCCCAGCCGGCTCTGGCCCGGTCGACCTCCGACCGCCGCCCGCGTCGTCAGCATGGCGGCGTGACGACGCTCTCGGCCACGGCGCTCGACCGGCACGTCGACCAGCTCTGCGCACGCTACGGCATCGTCCGGCTCGGCGGATCGCGCGGCCGCGCAGAGGTGCACCGCCGGAACGGCGCTCGCACGATCGCGATTCGCGTCCCGCCCGTCCGCGGCCAGGTCACGTACTTCGTCGCCCTGCACGAGATCGGGCACCTGATCGGCCCCGGTCGGTCGGGCACCAGGCTCGAGAAGGAGGCGGCGGCGTGGCGATTCGCGCTCCACGTAGCGCTCGTCGAGCCGACGGACGCCTGCCGCCGACGGATCGGCAAGCGGCTTCGCTCCTACGTCATCTGGGCCGAGGCACGCCAGCATCGCCGCCGGCCTCCGGTCCTGCCGCCGCCCGAGTCGGCGTTCTGGTCGCTGCTCCGTCTCCTCGAGGCCTAGAGCACGATTTCGAGCGGCAATCTGGCCGGTCCTGTACTCTCAGGTGCTGAAAATCAGCAGGCAGTTCCTACCGTGGAGGGAGAATCTTGGGAACGTTGAAGGGAATGAGTCGCAGGGCGCGGATCCTGCTCGCAGTTGGTGTCGCGGGAGCGGCGTTCGGGATCGCGACCGTCGTCCAGGCGGCGATCCCCGACTCGCACGGCGTCTTGCACGGGTGTTACCAGGTCGCGCAGGCGGCCACCCCGAAGGGGACGCTGCGCTTGATCGATCCCACCACCGGCGAGGCATGCCGGTTCACCGAGAAGTCGGTGAGTTGGAACTCGAACGGCGTCGCCGGCGTGTTCGCGGTCGCCGGACAGGTCGACCAGGAGATCGGTGGCGGAGCGCCGATTCCGGCCAACGACCCCGAGTGGCAGTTCGTGGCGACGACGGCGCAGGTGACGATTACGAACACCCAGTCGATCCTCGCGAACATCACGGCGGGGCTCGGGGAGCTCAACTGCCAGATCGGTGTCGGCGTCAAGCCCGCCCAGTGCGCGAACAAGCCCGCTGCCCAGCCGAACGTCGAGCCGTCATTCCGCGAGTTCGGGTACGGCGTCTGCTTCCAGAACGCCGTCGGAGGCGGCGAGGGCGGGAACCCGGTCGTGAACATGAACCAGTTCACGGGCGGCAACAACTCGAACTACAACGCCGCCTCGTACGAGTTCGGCGAGCAGGACTACACCGGGATCGGCGTTGCCGCACCGGGAGCCGGCACGTACAACGTCGGCTACTGCGTCCAGAACTACGGGGACGAGGATCTGGGCGACAACAACTGGGCCAACGGCTACGTCGAGGTCGTGGACGGTCTCCCGAACACGGGCGGCGTCTCGCAGGACACCTCGCGTCAGGGCGACTAGCCCGGGCTCGACACGCGGTTCGAGGAGCCGGATTCGTCCGGCTCCTCGCATTTTCCGGCCCGTTTACTCGGCGTGGACGGCGTTGCCGCCGTAGACCTGCGAGTACGCCGCCTCGAGCGCGTCGATGTCGACGACGTTGAGGCTGATGCCGGTGCCGAGCAGCGAGCGAAGCTCCTCGGCGGCGAGGACGTCCGTGGGGTCGGCCAGGCCGACGAGAATGAGACGGTCGGGAAGGAACCTGATCGGCAGCGCCTGCAGGCGGCGCGCCGCATCCTCGGGGAGGAGGAGGGCAGCTTCCTTCTCGATCTCGGCCTGCGTCAGGTCGAGGAATGTGATGTCGTACTGCTCGGCGAGTGCCTTGGCGATGTCGACGCTCGAGACCCAGCCCCACTCGACCAGGATCTCGCCCAGACGTCGCGGCGACCGTTCCTTCTCGGTCAGAGCGATCTCGAGCTGCTCGGGGTCGATCGCGCCGACCCGACGAAGCAGCGTACCGAGCGGAACCCAGGCGTCTTTCGTGTCGTCCACCAGGGTTCTTATCGGCGGCCGGGCGCTGGAGTTGAGTGCGGGTTGTCCGACAGGTTCACTCTCTATCGTGCATAGCTCGATGCGATCGCGGTCGATAGGTCGAGAGCGTGCAAGGAGCGCCAACGAACTGTGGCACTGAGCGCCTCCTGCGCGACTGTGCTCTCGTCGGTCGGATGATCGAGACCGAGCGCCCTTCTGCGCGGCTTCGCCTCGAGCACGAGCTCGGCCTCGGGCTCGTGCGCCAGCTCGGGCTCGAGCCTCCGCAGCCGCGCCCGCCCGGCGGCCGGTAGTTGCCCGCCGGGGAGTGGCGCGCCGAGGTCGCGGTCGACGCGCGCCTCGTCCGGCGGCTGCTTCGGGAGCAGTTCGCCGAGCTCGCGCTCCGCTCGCTGGAGCCGTTCGGCGAGGGCTGGGACAACTCCGTCTGGCTGGTGGACGAGCAGTGGGTGTTCCGGTTCCCGCGGCGTCAGATCGCCGTTCCGGCCGTTGCGCGGCAGGTCGCGATGCTGCCGAGGCTCGCTCCGCTCCTCCCGCTGCCGATTCCCGAGCCTGCGTTCGTCGGCCGGCCGGGCGCAGGTTTTCCGTGGCCGTTCTCCGGCGCTCCCGTGCTGCCCGGCCGGGAGGCAGCACAGGAGAGGCTCGGGGACGACGAGCGGGCTCTCGCGGCGCGGCCGCTCGCCGGGTTCCTCCGCGCGCTGCACGCGAGGGCGCCGCTCGCGCTCGAAGGCGTCGATGCGCTGCCCGTCGACCCCATGGGCCGGGGGGACATGGTCAAACGCGTGCAGATGACGCGCGACCGGCTCGTCGAGCTGCGCGACGCGGGTATCTGGGAGGCGCCGCCGGAGGTCGAGGAGATGCTCTCGGAGGCGGTCGGGCTGCCGCCGCCGTCGGAAACTGCGGTCGTCCACGGCGACCTGCACCTACGGCATCTGCTCGTCGCAGAGGACGGGAAGCCGGCTGCGGTGATCGACTGGGACGACCTGTGTGTCGGCGACCCCGCGGTCGACCTCGTCCTCTACTGGAGCTTCCTGCCGCCCGCCGCCCGGGACGGCTTCCTCGCGGTCTACCCGGTGGACGACGAGGAGCGCTTGCGTGCGCGCGTGCTCTCGCTCTTCCTCTGCGGAGCCCTCGCGGTCTACGGCCACCACGAGGGCGAGCGCGCGCTGGAGCTCGAGGCTGTCGCAGGGCTGGATCGCACCGTCACGGGCTGACCGCGCAAGAAGAAAGGCCCCTCAACCGGGGGCCCTTCTGCCTGTGAAGCGCGGTCGGTGTCTAGGGTCCGCTGACGACGGCGACGGTGACGGTGCTGGTGTAGGTGCCGGCGTAGGTGTTGGCGGGGATGGCTACTGAGATGGTCGGGGTGATCGTGAAGGCGCCCATGCCGGTGTTGGCGGCGGCGTTGAATAGCTTGACTGCGGTGGGGGCGGTGGAGCCGGCGGGGACGGCGAGTGGGTAGCCGATGGCGTTGGTTGGGTTGGTGCAGGTGCCGGTGGCGCAGGATGAGCTGACGCCGGTGGTGTTGGACGCGGTTGTGGCGAGCAGGTGGGGTGTGCCGCCGCCGGTCGAGAACGTGGTTGACGTGATCGTGACGTTCCAGCCGGTGCCGGAGCCGGTGTTGTCGGAGACGGACATCGGGAGCGTGTAGCTCGGTGTGTGGTCGGTGCCGTCGAGCGTCGAGGTCACGCTGGGTGTCGCGCTTGTCGAGAGTGACAGCGTGCCGGCGGTGACGGTGGCCGTGGCAGTCACGCTCGCGGCCCCAGCAGCCGAGGCCGCGGCGAGTGCAAGTGCTGCAACGGCGGCAGTGGCAAAGCATCGCTTCAGAAGCGCATTGCGCATTGGTTTCTCCTTGTTCTGCCACCACCTCGGCGCCGAATGAGTGAAGAGCGACTGCCGGTTTCCGGGGGGCCTGTGTTTTGCTTTCTGGGCTGAGTGTCGTCCTCGGGAGGGCACTTGTCATCCCCCATCCGGGGGTTCTCTACCGGATTTCGGGGACTGAGCGGCCCGATTTCGGGGGCCGAGCGGCCTGACCGGAAACCGGGAGGACGACTCAAGCGCGCGCCGCCCGGAGCCGAAACAACGTTCGTGGCCGCGGGGTACGCAGACGAGCTGTACCGGGTGCTGTTCGGCCACGTCGACAACATGGTCTGCACGCTCGATCTCGAGGGGCGATTCACCTCGATCAACGCGGCGGGCGAGCGGCTCACCGGCTTCGCGGCCCGCGAGCTGATCGGAAGGTTCGCCGTCGAGCTGATCGCCCCCGAGAATCGAGACGAGGCGGTCGCGCAGTTCCGGCGACGGCTCGAGACCAGGGCGGAGCTGCCCGGGGACGAGTCGATGCTCCTGGCCCGCGACGGAAGCTGCGTGCCGATCGAGATCACGTCCGTGCTCCTGCTGCAGGATGGAGAGCCGGCCGGGGTGCTCGGCCTCGTCCGCGACCTCAGCGAGCGCCGGGGTGCGGAGGAGGCGCTGCTCGAGAGCGAGCAGCGGTTCCGGTCGGCGTTCGAGTCGGCCGCGATCGGCATGGCCGTCGTCGGCCTGGACGGCCGCTTTCTCGAGGTCAACGACTCGCTCTGCGAGCTCGTGGGGCGTACGGCGGACGAGCTGTGCACCATGACGTGGAGGGACATCACGCACCCCGACGACCTCGGCCTGGACAGCGACGTCGTCCAGTCGCTGCTGGACGGTCAGATCCGCTCCTACCAGATCGAGAAGCGGTACCGCCACCGGCTCGGCCACGATCTCTGGGCGCTCGTCGCCGTCTCGCTCGTCAGAACTCGCGACGGCGAGCCGCTCCATCTCATCAGCCAGATCAAGGACATCACGGAGCGCAAACGAGCGGAGGAGGCGCTCGCCCAGAGCCAGGCCAGGCTCGCGGAGGCGCAGCGCATCGGCCAGATCGGCGACTGGAAAAGGGACGGGCCCGATCAGCCCCTGACCTGGTCGGAGGAGACCTATCGCATCTTCGGCATCGATCCGGACTCGGGACCGCCCAGCTACGAACGGCTCCTGGCGGCTGTCCATCCCGACGACCGGGACGAGTTCGAGCGTGTCGTCAAGGGGTGCCGCAAGGACGGCCGGTCGTACAGCCACGAGTACCGCATCGTCCTTCCGGACGGGGAGGTCCGCTGGGTGCACGGGCGCGGCGAGCTCGTCGGCGGCGACTCTTCGTCGCCGCCCGTGACGAGAGGCACCGCGCAGGACGTCACGGAGCGCAAGAAGGCGGAGGAGCGGCTCGCCGAGGCGCAACGCATCGCCCAGGTCGGCAACTGGGAGTGGCACGTGGCGACGGACACGATCACCTGGTCGGACGAGCTCTACCGGATCTTCGGCCTCGATCCCCGCGCCGACCTCCCGTCGCGTGCCACCTTGGCCGAGTTCGTCCACCCCGACGATCGCGCACGGGTAGAGGCGCTCGCCGCCCGTGTCCGCGAGACGGGTGAGGCGTACACCCACCAGTACCGGATCGTGCTCCGAAACGGGACGACGCGCTGGATCGAGGGCCGCGGCGTCGCGACCGTCGGCGTGCACGGACTGTCGATGCGCGGGACGGTCCAGGACGTGACGGAGGGGAAAGCCGCCAAGGAGCGGCTCGTCGAGGCGGAGGAGCGCTACCGGACGCTGGTCGAGCAGCTCCCGCTCGGAACGTACATCCGGCCGCTCGACATGAGCCGCCCGAACATCTACGCGAGCCCCCAGGTCGAGCCCATGCTCGGCTATCCGGCCGAGGAGTGGATGACGAATCCCGGCCTGCTGGCGACGATCGTCCATCCCGGCGACCGCGAGCGCGTGCTCTCCCAGGCGGCCGACGTTCGCGGCACCGGCGCTCCGCTGCACGACGAGTACCGGTACGTCAAGCCCGACGGGAGCATCGTCTGGGTGCAGGACGAGACGTACGTCGTCTGCGACGAGGCCGGTGAGCCGAGGTGCGTTCAGGGCTATCTCCTCGACATCACCGAGCGCAAGCTCGCAGAAGAGGAGCGAGACCGGCTACGCGAGGAGCTCTACCACGCCCAGAAGCTCGAGGCGGTCGGACGGCTCGCAGGCGGCGTCGCCCACGACTTCAACAACATGCTGACCGCGATCAAGGGGTACAGCGAGCTCCTCCTGAACGGCCTCGAACCCGGTAGCCCGCTGCGCGCCGAAGCAGAGCAGATCCATCGTGCCGCTGCCCAGGCATCGGCTCTCCCGCGCCAGCTCCTCGCCTTCAGCCGCGAGCAGGTGCTCGAGCCGAAACTGATCGACCTCAACGACGTCGTGTTCGAGGCCACGGACCTGATCAGGCTTCTCGTCGGCGCGGACGTGGAGTTCGTCGCCAGTCCGCTCGCGCGCCCGGCCGCGGTGGTCGCCGACCCGGGCCAGGTCGAGCAGGTGCTGATCAACCTGGCGACGAACGCGCGCGACGCCATGCCGGCCGCCGGTGGAACCCTGACGATCGCGACACGGAACGCCGACGTCGACGAGGACGCGGCCCGCGAGCACGAAGCGGCACCGGGCCGCTACGTCGTCGTCTCGGTCTCCGACAACGGCACCGGGATGGATCCCGAGACGCTGCCACGGGTCTTCGAGCCGTTCTTCACGACGAAGGGCCCGGGGAAGGGCTCGGGCCTCGGTCTGCCTTCGGCCTACGGGATCACGAAGCAGAGTGGCGGCTTCATCCAGGCGCGCAGCGAGCTCGGGTCGGGCACGACGTTCGACGTCTACTTCCCGCTCGCGGTCGCCGGCTCGGTTGCTGCCGACGACGAGCCCGTCGCGAAGCCCGCGGTCGCCTCGGCCCCCGCCACCGTCCTGCTCGCCGAGGACGAGGAGATCGTGCGCGCCTTCGCGGCGACTGCGCTCGAGCGCGCCGGCTACCGCGTGCTCACGGCGTCGCGCGGGGTTGAAGCGCTGCAGTTATGCGAAGAAGCCGCCACCGGCGTCGACGTGCTGGTCAGCGACATCGTGATGCCCGGCATGGGCGGGCGTGAGCTCGCCGAGCGCATCCTCGCCCGGAGCCCGGCGACGGGGATCGTCCTCGTATCCGGCTATACCGACGAGCCCGCCGACCGCGATCTCGAGGGCGGTCAGGTGCCGGCGTTCCTCCAGAAGCCGTTTTCGGTGCCGGCGCTGATCGAGGCGGTGCGTGACGCCGCCGCCGGCAGTCTGGCTGCGAGTGTGCCGACGAACGGGATCCTGACGACGCGCTCGCTCGGCATCTCGTGCCTCGTCGCCGACGACCACCCGGCGGTGCTCGACTCCGTCTCTCGCTTCCTGGAGGCCAGCGGGATCGAGGTGGTGGCCCGCGTCGACCGGGGCGACGACGCGCTCGCGGCGATCGAGGCCCACCGTCCCGACGTGGCGCTACTCGACGTGGCGATGCAGCCTCTGAACGGGATCGAGGTGTCCCGCCGGGCGGCGCAGCTCGTCCCCGAGTGCCAGGCAATTCTCTACACGGGCTCCCGCGACACGAAGCTGCTCGAGCAGGCCCTCGACGCGGGGGCGCGGGGATTCGTCCTGAAGGAAGCGCCGCTCTCCGAGCTGATCCGGGCGATGAGAGCCGTGGCGAGTGGGGGGACATTCGTGGACGCCGAGCTCTCGAGCGCACTCGCGACCCCGCAGACGATGCAGGCGCTGTCGCCGCTCACCCCGCGTGAGCGCCAGGTGCTCGCACTCGTCGCCGACGGGATGACGAACGACCGGACGGCCGAGCAGCTCGGCATCTCGGCCGAGACGGTGCAGTCGCACGTTCGCAACGCCATGTCGAAGCTGGAGGCGGACACACGGACGCAGGCGGTCGCGACCGCGATCCGGCAGGCGCTGATCGCCTAGCCTCGAGCTACTCCGGCCTGGCAGTCGCCAGGTCGACGCAGCCCCGGCCGCGGTTGTCGGCCCGGAGCTGGCGGTAGGACGGCGGATCCGAGCGGAGCAGCTCGGGAACCGTGACCGCCCGCAGGTGCCTGGCACGCAGCAGGTCCAGGAGCCGGGGAAGCGCCCGCGCGGTCACCGCGTGGAGGTCGTGCAGGAGCACGATCCCACCGGGGTGGAGAGCGCGGGCGACGCGGCGGACGATCGCCGTCGCCGTGGTGCCCGGCACGTAGTCGTTGCTGTCGACGCTCCAGCGGATCTCGAGCATCGCGCGCGCCGCGAGCGCGTGGCCGAGCCAGCGGGGGTCGCGGCCGTACGGCGTGCGGAAGAGGCGGACGTCCGTGTTCGCGGCCGACGCGATGGACACTCGCGCCCGGTCGATCTCGACGGTCGCGGCGCGTCTCGGCAGGTGCCCGAGGTCGGCATGGCTCCACGTGTGGTCGGCGACCGCACCGATCGTGGCCTCGGCGGCCGGGAGCCGCGGCCAGTAGCGGATGCGGTTCCCGACGAGGAAGAACGTGGCCGGGGCGTGGTAGCGGCGCAGGGTCGCGAGGATCAGCGCGGTCGAGGAGCCGGGGCCGTCGTCGAAGGTCAGCGCCACCTCGTTGCCGTGAGCAGCGCCGCAGAAGACCGGCAGGCCGAGGCCCTCCAGCCGCGTGATCGCCCGCTCCTGCTCGTGTGCCGCGACGACGGCGGCCGACGGCGGGCGGGGCCGCACCGGCCGCGGCGCGGGCGGAGGAGGCGGGGTACGGGGAGCGGCGACGGGAGGTGGGTGGCTGCCGCGAACGATCGTGACGAGGACCGCGCCCGCCGGAACGAGCGTCAGCGCGGCGACGGTCACGATCAGCGCGCGCCGCCGTCTCGGTCGGCGCGGGCGTAGACGGCGCTCGGCCGGGATCAGGACTGTCCGGGTTGGAAGTCCCTCTCTACGGCCTGGCCACGACACGACGCCTCCAGTGCGCTTCGCGGACCCACCCTGCGCGGGTCCGGGATGTGGTCTTCGGCAGCGCAACGTCCGCCCCTGCCGTCGGTCGCTAGCGGCGAATCAGAACCGGCGTACCGGCGGGTGCGAGCCTGAACACGCGCAACATCACGGCGTTCGTGAGCCGGACGCAGCCGTGCGAGACGGCGCCTCCGATCAGGGAGGGCTCGTCGGTGCCGTGGAGAGCAACGGGACCGCCCTGCACCCAGTTCTTCAGTGCGTCCGAATGCGCCGAGATGCCGAGTGCCGCAACGCCGAAGGGCCCGTTCGCGCTCGCGAGCAGGAACCGTTCGTCGACGTAGAAGCGCCCGACGGGCGTCGGCGTTCCGGGCGCGCCGACGGCCACGGCTGCGGAGAAGGCGAGGTTGCCCCACCGGTACAGCGAGATGCGCCGGCTCGAGAGGTCGACGACCACGCGCGAGCTCACGGTATAGACGCGGACGTCGGAGGCACTCACCCACGCGGAACTGCCGTTCGGACTCGACGGCAGAAGCACGTGGAACCAGAGAGGGCGGCACCCGTGGACGCGGGAGCCGACGACGCCGAACACCGTCTTGAACCCGTTCTGGTCGACCGCCGGATACCGGGCGACCACGTGTGCCGTCCCGGCAGGGCCCGTTCGGACGGGTGTCGGACCGCGAGCGACGGCCGCGTAGGCGAGCGACGGCGACGGCACGAACCCGGCGCCCGAGCAGCGGCGGACGACGCGCGCGGCCAGCGTCCGGTCGACGCCGAGCCCTGCGGACCGGGCGTGCTGATGCGAGCCCTCGGACTCGCGGGCCGAACCGCCGCAACCGGCCGTCGCGAGCACGGTGAGGACGCCCGCCGCGAGTGCGAGGTACCACGCTCGCCTGAGAATGACGCGTTTCATCGGCCCTTCTCACTGTGGCACAGCGCGACGCGAATGTCTCCCCCCGCGAGGGGGATACTCCGCCGACGTGTCGAGGCGGGCAGGTCCGGGACGATGAGCACGGCGGCAAGCGCGCCGGCGCAGTCGCGCGCATCGGGCTCCCAGCTCGTGCTGCTGACGCTGGCCGCAGGCCAGTTCGTCATGGCCCTGGACACGACGGTCATGAACACGGCGATCGCGACGGTGGCCAGTGACCTCGGGACGACCGTGACCGGGATCCAGACGGCTGTCACGCTCTACACGTTGGTGATGGCGTCGCTGATGATCACCGGCGGGAAGATCGGGGAGATCATCGGCCGCAAGCGGGCTCGGCCTGATCGTGTACGGCATCCTGCGCTCGGGCACCTGGGGCTTCGTGCTGCCGAAGACCGGAGCTCCCGAGTGGCTCGGGGTCTCGCCCGTGATCTGGCTCATCTTCGCGGGGGGTGTGCTGCTCCTCCTGTTCGCCGCATGGGAGAACCGACGCATCGCTCGCGGCGAAGGTGCGCTCGTCAACCCGACCATGTTGCGCAACCTCCAGCTGCGGAACGGCGTCACCTCGTTCCTCTTCCTGTTCCTCGTCCAGGCCGGGATCTTCTTCGTCGTTCCGCTGTTCCTTTCGGTCGCGCTCGGCATGTCGGCCGTCGCCACCGGCGTCCGGCTGCTTCCGCTCTCGCTCATGCTGCTGCTCTTCGCTGTCGGCGTCCCGAAGCTGCTGCCGAACGTGTCGCCGCAGCGGGTCATCCGTATCGGCTTCCTGACGCTGTTCGCCGGGCTCGTGCTCCTGGTCGCCCTGCTCGACTATGGTGCCGGTGCGGAGATCGTCACCTGGCCGTTGCTGCTCGCGGGTGCAGGGATCGGCGCGATCGCCTCGCAGCTCGGGAGCGTGACCGTATCGGCGGTGCCCGACGAGCAGAGCGGCGAGGTTGGCGGGCTGCAGAACACGGGATCGCAGCTCGGCGCGTCGATCGGCACCGCGCTGGCGGGGGCCGTGCTCATCTCCGCGCTGACGGCGTCGTTCCTCACCGGCATCGCGAACAACCCGGCCGTTCCCGACCGCGTGGTCGACCAGGCGCAGACGAGCCTTGCCGGCGGTGCACCGTTCATGTCCGACGCCGACCTCGAGGCCGCGCTCAGGGACGCGCACGTCGCCCCGCGGGCGAGCGACGCGATCGTCGACGAGAACGAGAAGAGCCGGATCGACGCGCTGCGCGTCGCCGTCGCGCTCCTGGCGCTGTTCGCGCTCCTCGCCCTCCCGTTCACCCGGGGCATCCCGAAGGTGCAACCCGGCGCCCAACCCACGCCCAGCTCACCGCCGACATAGCTGAGCGGCCTCCTGGGTCTCGGTTGCCCCGGCCCCAGGAGGCCGCTGTCAGCCTCGAAAGCCTGGTCAGACCGGCGCTGTATCCCGGTCGCCCCAGCGCACCGTCAGGGCGTACAGGATGATGATGCTCAGAGTCAGCACCATGAGTGACCACAGCGGGTAGTCGGAGCTGCCGACGAAGCCGAGCTGGTGGATGATGCTCACGGCCACGACGACGATCGAGAACCACCGCGCCCAGGTGGCCCCACCCACGAGCCCCATGCCCGCGAGGAGGATCACGATGCCCCAGAGCAGCGTGAGCCAACCCCAGGTCTTGCGAGTCGAAGACGATGATCTGGCTCGGCGACCACCGGAAGAAGTAGCCGACCCCTGATGATCGCGATCAGGCCTTCGAAGAAGTCGATCGCGCCCATGACGATCATCAGCAGGCCGGCGAATCCGATCCAGCCGGCCCACGAACTGTTCTTAGCCATCTCCCTCCTTTTCGGTGCCGTCCCACCCGCGGACGCGGGTCGATGCAGTCGGCACGTGCGAGCATACGCCTCGTACCGGCTGGTTCCTAGCGCTGCATCGCGTGGCGCAGGCGCAGGAGCTGGAAGGGCACCAGCACGAGGCAGACGGCCTCGCGCGCGACCACCACAGGGGGACGCGGCCCGCGCGCACCCTCGACCGTGAGCCGAACCGGCCGGCCCCGAACGGCGGCCCGGAACAGGATCCGGGCGCGAAGCCCGTGCCAGCGGGACGTGACGACGACGAGCTCCGACGCGCCCAGGGCGTCCGCGGCCGCGACTACGTTCGCGGCGTTGTCTGCGGTCGAGCGCGCCGTCCTGTCGCAGACGAGCTGTGCGCCGGGCTCGGCCCACGCGTCCCGCATCAGCTCGGCCTCGGACGTCGCCGCGGGCCGCCGGGCCCAGCCCGACAGGATGACGGCGTGCCCGTCGCCCGCGAGCTGCTGGGCGTGGGCGAGTCGGCTCGCACAGATGGGATGGAGCCGCGCCGCGTCTCTGCCCGAATAGCCGAGGACCGCGACGACGCGCCGCGAGCCCTCAGCCACCGCGCGATCTCCGGTGGCGCAGATACCGGGCCGTGAGCAGCGTGCCGATGACGGTCAGCACGAGGACGACCGCCTTCTTCCCGCGAAGCTTCGACTCTCCGCCTGCGCGCTCACGCATCTCGACGGGGACCTCCTGGACACGCAGTCCCTCTGCGTCGAGGCGGAGGATCGCCTCGACCTCGGGCGCACCGCTCGTGTACGGCCGCGCGAGCACCGGCAGCGCCCGCGCGTTGGCCGCGTACATGCCGCTCGTGGCGTCGTGGAACGGACTGCCGAGGGCGATGCCCATCGAGCGGCGCAGCAGTCCGGTGCCGAGTCGTCGCGCAGGCGTCGGCTGGTAGCGCTCGGCCTCGAGGCCGTCGCCCGACGCGAACCGCGACCCGACCGCGACGTCGCACTCGTCCGCCTCGACCTTCGCGAGCAGGCGGCGAAGCTCGGCCGGGGGATGCTGCCCGTCCGCGTCGACGCGGCCGCAGTAGTCGTAGCCGTGCTCGGCGGCGAACCCCCAGCCCGCGGCGATCCCCGCGCGGAGCCCGCGGTTCTCGCCGAACGAGACGACCTGGGCACCGTGCAGGCGCGCGATCGCGGCGGTGCCGTCGGTCGAGCCGTCGTCGACGACGAGGACGTCCGCGGCCGGGAAGCTCCCGGTGGACCTCGTCGAGCACGAGGGGGAGGTTCTGCTCCTCGTTCCAGGCGGGGACGAAGACGAGCGTGCGCGTCAGGAGCCGACCCATCCCGGGCGATTGTGGACGGTGAAGCGCCGCGAACGCGAGCCCACGTTGCCGCGGATGTCCGTTGCGGTGACGACCAGGTCGTACACCCCGTCGGGAATGCTCTTCGTGTCGAACGGCGTGCGCGTCAGCTTGAACAGGAAGCAGCCGGGCTGGCGGAACGAGTAGTGCGGCCCGAACACGCAACAGTTCTGGTAAGTGCCGCGCGCGTAATAGCTCCAGAAGAGCTTGTTCGCCGGGATCGTCGCGCGGAAGTCGACGGCGACCTGTTCCTTGACGACCACCTTGCCGCCGAGGTTCTGGATCCGCCAGGTCAGGAGCGCGGGCGCGACCGGCATGCCCTCCCATTCGCCGGGAACCGCGATCGACGGCGTGTCGTACGCCTCCGCGATCAGCTCGACCGACCCGCGGAGGAAGTTCGGCAGCACGTCGCCCCCGACCCCTGCGGCCCGGAACGTGATCGCCTCGACCCTGGGCGTCGTCTTGTCCGCGTAGGGAGTCAGGTGCCCGGCAGTGAGCGGGTTGATCGAGGCGCCCTTCTGGAGCTCGGAGAGGTGCACGTGCCCGCAGTCCGGCAGGATCGTCCCGAGCTCCGTCGTCCTGGCCTCGACCTGGTTGCCCTTCTTGACCGCCGCCTTGATGTGCCAGTACTGGAAGTTGCGCCCTCCTCCCGTGTCGACCCCGACCCAGTCCTTGGTCACCTGGCTGACGGTCCCGGAGACGACCGGATACACCGTCGTCCCGTCCGCGGCCGAGATGTCGACGCCGAAGTGGAACGAGAACGCGCCGTCGCCCGTGATCAGACCCCTCTGGGTCGGCGGGACCCTGAAGACCATGCGCGGGTCGCCGAAGCCACCGCGGACGGGATGCTGCTGGTCGAAGGGCTTGACCGGCCAGCAGTACGCGGTGCCGGGCTGGGGCGTGCGCTGCTTGGGCGCCGGAGGCACGTCTGGCAAGGGTAACGACGATGTCGCCGGACCGGGGTTATGCTCGCCGGGTGGGCAGGCTCGTGGTGCTGGCTGTCGTGGTGTGTGCGCTCGGCGTTCCGTCGGCGAGCCTCGCCCGCTCGGCGTCGGTGCTGCCGGGACTCCGTTCGCCCTCGGGAAACATCGCGTGCCTCTATCTTCCCGGCTCGCCTGCGTTCCTGTGGTGCTCGATCCGGAAAGCGGACTACGGGAAGAAGCTGGTCGCGTACTGTGCCCAGCCCAAGATCGGAGTCGACTGGGCCGGCTTCACCCTCGGGACGAAGGGCAAGGGCTCGGTGGAGTGCTCCGGCGGCGTGATGTACGACCCGAGCACGCAGCACCCGAAGTACGTCACGCTCGCCTACGGGAAGACCTGGAAGCACGGCGTGTTCACGTGCTCGTCGGCCGTGACCGGGATCACATGCAAGAACCGCTCCGGCCACGGCCTGTTCGTGTCGCGCCAGTCCTGGCGCGCGTTCTAGTCGCCTACTCGTCGCGGCGCTTGGGCTGGCGCTCCTCCCAGTTGTCCGGGTCCCGGAGCTGGAAGACCGAGTAGATCGCCAGTCCAATGAGGCCGAGGACGCCGAGCGCGGCGAGCCCCCATCCCCAGTTGGCGACGAGGAGAGCGGTGATCACCTGGCTCACTCCTTTTCGGTTGGTTTGAAGCTGGAGCGTAGACCGATTTGCCGCGCACGGTCGTAGCGCTACACGTTGGCGCTGCGGATGCCGCCCTTCGTAGCCGTGTTCTCGCCCCAGACGACGCGTCCTGCCACGACCGATAGCCCGACCGGGGCGCTGGTCGCTTGCGCGAGCACGCGTTGCGCAGCCGTCTCGAGGTCGAGGACGCGGACGGACTTGCCGACCGCGAACGCCACGCGGCGTCCGTCGGTCGACAGTTCGTGTGCTGTCGACCTGGGCACGGAGACGTGACCGAGTCGAGCGCCGGACCCTGCGTCGTACCACTCGATCGCCAGGCCCTGTCCGGTGTCGAGCAGGACGACGGCGCGCGTGGCCGACAGGGCGAGGGCGCGAACCGTTCCGTGCGGCGTGAAGGACGAGACGACCGCGTGTGTCGTCGTAGCTCGAACCTGCACGGCTGCGTTTGCGGCGGCGCGCGGCCAGTCGAGGCTGCCGTGGCCGTTCCATGTGTAGCTTCGGGTCGGCGGCACGAGCGCGATGCGTCCACTGGACGCGGCGAGAAGCGCGGCGGGGGGCAGTCCGCCGACGGGCGCCGGGCGTGTGCCCGCAATACGCACGACCCGGCCGCTGAGCAGACGGAAACGGCACGGGCCTCCGTTGCCGCAATTTGCGCCGCTCCTCGAGCTGTCGAGCACCGAGTACAGGAGGACGCTCCCGTCGCTGACCAGCCCTCGGAACGCGAGTGAGGAGCCGAAGCAGTCACCGTTGAGTTCCTGCACGAGCTTCGCCCGCGAACCGCTCAGCGCATAGACGTCGGCGAACGTCTCGCTGCAGCGCACGTCCTCGTACCCGCCCCATGCCACCTGGCTGCCGGCGAGGACGACGTCGTGTTGGGCGGGGTTGCAGCCACTCGCCCAGCGAGCACTGTGCTCGCTCCCGCTCGAGAGCGAGCGGACGTGCACCCGGCAGCCCGCGCTCGTCGAGTCCAGCCACACCAGCGAGTGCGCGTCCTGTGCGACACCGACGATCTGTCCCTTCACGCTCAGGAGCGGCGGAGCGGGTGCCGACGCCGTCGCCGATGCGGCAAGCGCTGCCACCGCCACCAGGGGGGCGACACGCAAGCCCACCGCTCGCATCAGTTTCGTGATTCGCCTCCGTCCCAGTTCCTGGCCGATTCAAGTCGAGTGAGCCGCACTCGTCAAGGTCTGGCGCGCTCGGCACGACGGCCGAACTCTCGGACGAGCGCCCCGGGGAAGGACCCGCAGGCGAGGAGTCGCCGGGGAACGCCTGCTCTGGCGCCGGGCGTCCCGTCGCCTCCGGATGATCTGGGGGCGGACGCCGCGAGGGGGTCTCAAACCCAAGAGACGCCCGCCCTTGGTCGGACTTTGGGCCCGATGCCCGTGCGTACCTAGGGGTTGATACACGTACCGCAGAGGGTGTTTGAACTCACCTGCTCGTGCCACAGCGGCACGGCAACGCTCACAACCTTTAGGGGATCCAGGGCTGCCCCGGGCTTGACGATGGTCTTACTTCGCAAGACGATTGACTGGAAGGAGCACCTTGTTCGTGAAGCCGTACATCTGGCTGCTCGGCAGGCGAGAGGAAGGCCAGACGATGGCGGAGTACGCCGTCGTCCTCGGTGTGGTCACCCTCGCCGTCCTCGGCGTGTTCACCGTCCTCGCAGGCGGAATCTCCGGCGCCATGAACACCGTCATAACCAACCTCTAGAGCACGGCACCCCGCCCGGGTCGGGAAACCGTCCATGTCCGACTCTGACCGGTCGGGGGGGTGTCATGCTCGGACCTGATCCAGGCTAGGGACGGTCTAGACTCCCGAGACTTGTAGAAGTGCCTTCTCTAACGAAGGGGGTGGGAAGATGAAACGACTGGCGCTTCTGGCTGTTGTCGTAGGCGCGGTGGCTGCAGGTCTGACGGCCGGTCAGGGGTCGGCCGCTTCAGGTGGCACGGCGCCGGTGTACCGCAACACCGGCCACGACTGCGCCATCGGTGCGACGGATCCGTTCGACCAGGTTGGCCACTTCACCGCCCACGGTCGCGGGGCGACGCTCTACGGCACCCTCGAGCTCGACACGGTGGCGCCGTTCTCGACCTACTCGATCACGCTCGTGCAAAACCATCCGTGCGGCGCCATGTTCGTGGGGACGTTGCGAACCGACGCGCATGGCTTCGGCATCCTGAGCTTCCAGGCGCCGATGGTGAAGAGCGCAGGCGAAGATGCGTTCGTGCTCACCAGCCACAATGGCCATCAGCTGGCGAGCGGAGCGGTGTTCCTGAGCGGCTAGTCCTCGCTCTCTTTGGGGGGAGCGGAGGTCAAGCGCCCCCGCTCCCCAAGTCTCAGATGCTCGATGGCTAGTTGTGCGTGCTTGCCCGCGCTCGACGGGCTCTGTGCGCCAGTCGAGCGTGCGGCGACCGCGTTGGAGACGGTGGGTGGCGCACACGCTCGCTGGTGCGTAGGTTTCTCTGGTGAGTTTCGCGGTCGGGGCCGATGCGTATGACCGCTTCATGGGCAGGTACTCGATCCGGCTTGCTCCGGAGTTCGCTGACTTTGCCGGTGTGGGTTCCGGGCAGCGGGTGCTCGATGTCGGCTGTGGTCCCGGTGCGCTGACTGGCGAGTTGGTCAAGCGGGTGGGCGCGGAGGCTGTCTCGGCGGCTGATCCGTCGGAGTCGTTCGTGGCTGCGGTGCGCGAGCGCTATCCCAGAGTTGAGGTGCGCTGCGTGGCGGCAGAGGGTTTGCCGTTCGAGGACAGTGCGTTTGACACGGCACTGGCGCAGCTTGTCGTGCACTTCATGTCAGACCCGGTGCGCGGCCTGGGTGAGATGAGGCGGGTGGCTCGGTCGGGTGGCGTCGTTGCAGCCTGTGTTTGGGATCACGCCGGACGGAGCGGGCCGCTGAGCGCGTTTTGGCAGGCGGCTCGCGAGCTCGACCCGGACGTGGACGACGAGTCCGATCTTGCCGGGACGCGCGAGGGTCATCTTGCGGAGTTGCTTGCGGAATCCGGGCTGCGCAACGTGGAGAGCGCGGTTCTCGCGGTCAGCGTTGAGCACGCGAGCTTCGAGGAATGGTGGGAGCCGTTCACGCTCGGTGTGGGCCCGGCCGGCTCATACGTGGTCGGCCTTGACCCCGCGCGGCGGGACGCGTTGTGCGAACAGTGTCGGGAAGCCCTGCCGCCGGCCCCGTTCACAGTGACAGCGCGGGCATGGGCAGCGTGCGGCCTGCGATGAGACCGTCGGCTAGGGAAGCTCACCCCGCCCAATCCTGTCGTGTCAAGGCTGGCTAGCTGACGGCGCCGATGCGAAGTCGGGCTTTGGAGCGAACGTAAGTCCTGCTCCTTTCCTGTACGCGCAGACCACCGGGCTGTCCGGTTGACGCTGTTCACCAGAGACGGGAGACTGGCGGCGAGGGCCGAAAGCGACTCGGCAGATCGAGAGGAGAGGTCATGCACAGGATTCGACGCCTGAGCCGGGGCGGAGGACGGCTGCTTCTAGCGCTGGGGGTCGGCGGGGCGGTATTCGGGATCGCGACCGCCGTTCAGGCGAGCGTTCCGGACGCTAGCGGCGTGATCCATGGCTGTTACAACACGAGCCTGGCGCACGGCAGCCCGACCGGGGTGGTGCGGGTGATCGACACCGCGAGGCCGAACGGTGCCTGTGCGTCCTGGGAGACGGCGTTGAGTTGGAACCAGTCCGGTCCGACCGGCGCGAGAGGGCCAACAGGTGCCAAGGGTGCGACCGGTGCGAAGGGTGTCACAGGCGCCAAGGGTGTCACAGGCACCGAAGGCGTCACCGGCGCGAAGGGCACAACCGGGGCGAAGGGCGCGACCGGTACGAAAGGTGTAACAGGTGCGCGTGGTCCGAGTGGACCGCCCGGCCCGACGGGTTCTCAGGGTGTCAAGGGGGCAACCGGGGCGACCGGCCCGAGTGATGCCTATAGCGTCAGGAACGGCGATCCGCCGGACCTTGCGGGTGGCGGTACGTCGACCACTCTCGCCTCCCTCAGCGTCCCGGCCGGTTCCTATTTCGTTGCCGGGCACGCTGAGCTGTACGACGACAACAACGGCAGAGGATTCGCCTGCCAGCTACAGGGGGGCACCGGCTTTGACTCGAACATCATGTCCTCGCCCTACCCGGGCGGAGTCGGTTCTGCTCCCCTCAACATGGACACGACTCTCGCCAACGCAGGGACACTCACCCTGTCGTGCGGCGTGCCAGGCGGTCCCATGCACGTCGTCGAGGCAACCCTCTCAGCAGTGAAGGTCGCCAACGCCAACTAGAGCAGCGTTCGTCTAGGTGACCAGGATCACGTTGACGTGCGCGCGTTGGCTCGCGCGACGGTGAGCGTCAGGTCATCGCGTCCGACAATCGTGACCTCCTCGCCGATGTCTGCGCCCGCGTCGCAGCGGGCATCCCATACCTCGCCGCTGACTCGCACCTGACCACGGGGGCGGCAGGCCGATACCAGCGTCCCTGTTTTGCCGATCAGCGTCTGCGCGCCGACGACCTTTCGCTGTCCGCGCACTCTCCGATGCCAGAAGGCGACCTCGCCGATGAACAACACCAGGCAGATCGCGAAGCCGACGAGGTTCCACGGCGATCGAAGCAACAGCAGTAGGACAATCGCGACGAGGAGGAACATGCCGGGCAGCGTATGCGCTTCGACGCCGTTGGCGGCAGCCGATCTCTTGCGTGGGGGCGTCGGCTGAGAGACTGGAGGTGGTGGGGGGATTCGTCGACGTTCATTCGCACGCGGTGCCTTCTGGCGACGACGGTGCCCGGTCGGTGGACGAGTCGGTCAAGCTTTGTCGGCTCGCGTTCGAGGGTGGAACACGTGTGTTGTTTGCGACGCCGCACGCGCACGCTCAGTGGGATCACCATCCGCGCACGCCCGAGCGGGAGCGACTTTTCGAGGAGGCGTTCCCGGCGGTTAGGGCGATCGTGTCTGAGTGGGGGCTTGATCTGCGGCGCGGCTGGGAGGCGTTCCCGACCGTGCTGCGTGATCGTGACCCGCACGACTTCCTGCTGGAAGGGACACGCGCTGTGCTGGTCGAGTTCCCGGGCTTCTGGCTGAACTTCCGTGATGACAGCGAGCTGGTGCTGGAGGCGGCGGATCGGATTCTCGCGGCCGGGCTTGTCCCGGTGATCGCTCACCCGGAACGGTCGATCGCGCTACGCCACAGTCTCGACCCGGCCCTGAGTTTGGTCGAGCGGGGATGTCTGCTTTGCCCGAACGGTGACTCCGCACTCGGCGACAACGGCCCCCAGATCGAGGAAACGTTCTGGCAGCTGATCGACGAAGGGCTGGTGTCACTGATCGCCTCAGACGGACATCGCGCGCCCAGACCGCCACGCCTCGACGAAGCACACAGAATCCTCGCCGAGCGGTGCGGGGCCGAGATCGTGGAGCCGTTGTTTGACGGTTCGGCGTTGCCCTGGGCCGCTGGTCGCCACCCCGGATCGACGTGACGAACAGACACACGGTGATCGGCGACGAGCGGCGTCGGGTGCGACCAAGTCTCGATCGAGCAACTCACAAGATTGGCGGGAGCTGCCCTGGTTAATGCTTAGCCAGCTTCTTTGGACGCCTGACGGCTTTCAAGACGCACCGGGTTTTCGCTCAACCATGCCGCCTGACAGGCGTGCGCGCCAGAACCGCGCCTCAGTGATAGCGCGCTAGCGAGTAGAAGACGACGAGCAGTTTCCAGCGGATCTGAGCGGAGATCCATGGAGTGCGAGGACCGAGCTATGAGGTCCTCTGAAACGGCTCAACCATGCCTGTGTTGGCTTGGTGACAGGCGGCGGGGGTGGGATTCGAACCCACGGCGCCCGTGAAGACGCAACGGTTTTCAAGACCGCCCCGTTCGACCGCTCCGGCACCCCGCCGAAGGTCAAGCGTAACGGCCCGGCCGAGGCGGCTACGAGGTGCTTGGCCTGAACGGGTGCAGTTCGTCCTGGCCGTTCTCGATGACGCCGTAGCTCGACTCGGGGACCTCGTTCCAGGCGCCGGCGAGGTCGCCGAGCGGCTCGGACACGACGAGCCGGGTCTCGGCCGAGAGGTCGTGCAGGACCGGGTTGTCGGGGTGCTGGTGACGGAGCGTCGAGACGTCCGTCGAGTAGAAGAGCGAGCGCGACTTCCCCTCGCTCGAGTAGCGGAACGCCCAGACCCGCGTGCCGTCGGTCGTCGCCACGGTCATCTGGATCGGGTGCTCGACGCCGTACCGCCGGCCGGTCTCCTCGATCAGGCCGACCGCGCGCTCGACGGCTGCCGGCGGGTCGTCCTCGAGGCCGAGCGTCAGCGCCAGGAAGAAGAAGACCTCGGAGTCGGTCGAGCCCTCGATCGATGGGTAGAGCGACGGATCGACGGCGAAGGCGAGGTCGCGCTTCACCTGGTGGAACTCGCGGATCAGGCCGTTGTGCATCCAGAGCCAGTTCCCGTGTCTGAACGGGTGGCAGTTCGTCTGCTGGATCGGCGAGCCCGACGAGGCGCGAACGTGGGCGAAGATGAGCGGGGAGTCGACGTGCGCGGCCAGGTCGCGCAGGTTGCGGTCGTTCCATGCCGGCTCGATGCTGTGGAAGACGCCGGGTGTGTCGCCGACGCCGTACCAGCCGATGCCGAACCCGTCGCCGTTCGTCGTCTCCGCGCCGAGTCGCGAGTGGAGGCTCTGGTCGATCAGCGAGTGCTTCGGCTTGTAGAGCAGCTCCTCGATCCGGACAGGAGAGCCCGAGTAGGCGGCCCAGCGGCACATGGTCAGTCCTCCTTCGCTAGTGGTGGAAGGCCGACTCGCTCGCGTCGCGGACGGGCGCGGCCTGCTTCTCGAGTTGCGGGAGCTGCCGCTTCAGGTCGTGGAGGAGCAGGTCGGCGAGGTCGTGGGTGAAGCCCTGCCTGACCACGACGCGCAGCGCCGCCAGGTCGGTGCGGTTGGCGGGGAACGTGTAGGCGGGGACGAGCCAGCCGCGCTCGCGCAGGGCGTTCGAGACGTCGAACACCGTGTAGTTGTCGACGCCCTCCGCGAGCGTGAAGGCGAACACGGGCAGCTCGTCGCCCCTGGTGACGAGCTCGAAGGGCCCGAGCTCCGCGATCAGGCCCGAGAGCCGCGTCGCCACCTCGCGCGCGTAGCCCTGCACCTCGCGGTAGCCGTCGAAGCCGAGGCGTAGCGCCATGTAGTACTGGGCCACGACCTGCGCGCCCGGGCGCGAGAAGTTCAGGGCGAAGGTCGGCATGTTGTCGCCGAGGTAGTTGACCCAGAAGATCAGGTCCTCGGGGAGCGCGTCTGCGTCGCGCCACACGATCCAGCCCACACCGGGATAGACCAGCCCGTACTTGTGGCCCGAGGCGTTGATCGACGCGACGCGGGGGAGCCGGAAGTCCCAGACGAGATCGGGGTCGGCGAACGGGGCGAAGAATCCGCCCGAGGCGCCGTCGACGTGGACGGGAACGTCGAGCCCGGTCCGCTGCTCGAGGTCGTCGAGCACCGCGCAGATCTCCTGCACCGGCTCGTACGAGCCGTCGAAGGTCGAGCCGAGGATCGCGACGACGCCGATCGTGTTCTCGTCGCACAGCGCGACCGCCTCGTCCGCGGACAGGTGGAAGCGGTCGCCCTCCATGGGGACGAGGCGCATCTCGACGTCCCAGTAGTTCGCGAACTTCTCCCAGCAGACCTGGACGTTGATGCCCATCACGAGGTTGGGCTTGTCGGCTGGCTCTCCGGCGGCCGTCCGCCGCTGTTGCCAGCGCCGCTTGAGCGCGAGCCCGCCCAGCATCGCCGCCTCGCTCGACCCGGTCGTCGAGCAGCCGGTCGCCTGCTCCGCGTCGGGCGCGTGCCAGAGGCGGCTGAGCATGTTCACGCAGCGCATCTCGAGCTCGGCGGTCTGCGGGTACTCGTCCTTGTCGATCATGTTCTTGTCGAGGCATTCGGCCATCAGCTTCTCCGCCTGCGGCTCCATCCAGGTCGTCACGAAGGTCGCGAGGTTCATCCTCGCGTTCCCGTCGAGCATCAGTTCGTCGTGGACGATCTGGTACGCGAGGTCGGGCGACATGGCGGCCTCGCCCAACTCGTGCCGCGGGATGCGCCGCCCCTCGAGCCCGAACAGGGGCGCGATCGAGAGATCGTGTGCCGGCCGGTGGGCCGCCTTCGGGTGCTTGAGTGTCACGTACGTCCTCCTGGAGTCGTCGCGCCAAGTCAAGCCGAGCGCAGCGGCGCCGCCATCGTCTCGTTTGGATGACGAACCCGGTCTGTCACCCCTTTGCAACACGAACGGTGCCGATTCCACACGTCGAGCCACGGCGCGCGTACGTCACGTAGTTGTAGTGCGTCGAGAGCAGGCGGTACTTCGGCGAGTGGACGAGCGCGTAGAGCGGCGTGTTCGTCCGGTAGTGCTCCTTGCGAGCGAGCTTGCGGGCGTCGTACGGGATGCGCTTGACGAGGACGGCCACGTCGGGGAAGCCGTGGGCTTCCCAGTAGCGGATCAGCGTCTGCTGGTACGCCTCGGTCTTGCCGGGCGCGACGGTGGCGATCCAGGCGCTGTTCGTGTCGCCGCGCTTGGCAGCGAGCAGATAGCCGGCGGGAAAGTCTCTGAAGAACGCGATCCGGCAGTGCGGGCCGATCCGCGCCAGGTCGCGCCTGAACTGCTCGAGGAACAGCTCCTTGTTCAGGCTCGTCCTGATGCCCGCGTACGGACCGCTACCCGCGGCGGCGGTCAGGTTCGAGATCGGGCCGTCCCGGTAGACGGCTCCTCCGAGCGCGACGAGCAGGGCCGGGACGAGCACGGCCGGCCAGACGACCGGCCGCGGCGTGGCACGAGCGTCTGCGCGCGAGTCCTGGATCGCCCAGAGCAGGAACGCCGTCGTCACGAGCGTGGCCGGGAAGAAGCCGATCCCGAAGTTCACACCCCCGTTGTTGCTCGAGTACGCGGTGGCGAAGCCGGCGACGAGCGCGGGCACCCAGACGGCCGCGAACAGGCGTCGCGCCTCGACCCGCGGCCAGACGAGCACGAGCAGCGGCAGCGCCAGCGCGCCGTAGTGCGCGACGTACTCGAGGGTCGCGGTGTACGTGGTCGAGTCGAACGAGTGGTAGAGCGAGCCCGGCAGGACGAGCAGCGGCAACGCCACGAGCAAGACCGGCGCGAGACCCCTGCGGACGTGCCAGAGGACGCCGAGCACGACGAGCGCGGGGAGCACGAGGTACCAGAAGTGGAGCGTCGACCACTCGTGGCCGAAGACGTCGCCGATCTTGCCGATCCCGCCCGCATGGCCGAGGTAGTCCGACGAGCGGTGGTAGCCGCTGACCACGTTGTGGAACCCCGCGACGCCGACCACGGCGCCCATCGCCGCGCAGCCGACGACGAGCGCCGGCACGCCGAAGCCGACGATCTCCCTCCGCCAGCGTGCCGGCGCGAGCGCGAGCCGCAGCCCGAAGCAGGCGACGACGGCCACGACGAGCGACGGATAGGCGAACACCGCGAGCCCGGACGAGATGCCGGCGACCACGAGCCAGGCCACGCTCGTCCCCGGGCGCAGCGAGAGGTAGCCGAGCAGGCAGCCGGCGGTGAACAGGCCGCCGCCGATCGTGTTGTAGCTCAGGCTGTGGATGTCGAACGGGACGAACGCGACGGCCGTGGACGCGAGCAGGAGCGCGGCCGCGCCGCTCCTCAGCACGCCGCGCAGAGAGACGAAGACCGCCGCGCCGACGAGCAGCGAGAGCACGAACTGGAGGTGGCGGACGAAGAGGACGACGCCGTCCACACCGGCGGCCAGGTGGTAGAGCCAGACGAACGGGAAGACGAGCAACCCGGCCTGCTGGGCGACCGTCGTCTCGTCGACGAACGGCCGCGCGTGCAGCGCGAAGCGATATGCCAGGACGACGTAGAACGACTCGTCGGTGAGATCGACGCCGTACCAGAGCCGCCAGTACGTGACGCCGACGACGGCGAGCGCGGCCGCACCGGCGAGCACCTTCGCCGGGTCGGTGCGCAGGCGCGCGGTGTTCAGCCGGCGGCCCCGACGCGCGACGGAGCGCCGTAGCGCTCGAGCACCGGCGGTACGACGACCGAGCCGTCCTCTTCCTGGAAGTTCTCGATGATGGCGATCAGCGTGCGGGCGGTCACCGCCGTCCCGTTCAGCGTGTGGACGTGCTCGGGGCCGCGATCTCCGGCGCGGTAGCGGATCTCGAGCCGACGGGCCTGGAAGTCGGTCGTGTTCGAGGTCGAGGTGATCTCGCGGTAGCGCTGCTGTCCCGGGAACCACGCCTCGATGTCGTACTTCTTGGCTGCCGAGGCACCGAGGTCGCCGGCCGCGACGTTCACGACGCGGTAGGGGATACCGAGCTCCTGCACGAGCTCCTCCTCGACCATGAGCAGGTACTCGTGCTCCTCTCGCGAGTCCTCGGGACGCGCGAACGAGTACATCTCGACCTTGTCGAACTGGTGGACGCGGAAGATGCCGCGCGTGTCCTTGCCGGCCGCGCCCGCCTCGCGGCGGAAGCAGGTCGAGTAGCCCGCGTAGCGCATCGGCAAGGCGTCCGAGGCGAGGATCTCCTCCATGTGCAGGCCGGCGAGGGCCACCTCGGACGTGCCTGTGAGATACAGGTCGTCGCGCTCGACGTGGTAGATGTTGACGTCGTCGGTGGGGAGGAAGCCCGTCCCGTACATGGCCTGCTCGCGGACGAGCACGGGCGGCAGCACCGGCACGAAACCTCTCTGGACGAGCCGGTCGAGCGCGAAGCGGTAGAGCGCGAGCTCGATCAGCGCCGCGTCGCCCATGCGGTAGACGAAGCGCGCGCCGGAGAGCCTCGCCCCGCGCTCCTGGTCGAACCAGCCGAGTCGCACGCCGATGTCGAGGTGGTCGCGCGGCTCGAACCCGAGGTCGCGGCGCTCGCCAACTTCGCGGAGCACCTCCGCGTCCTCCTCGGCCCAGCCATCGGGTGCGGTCGCGTCCGGCGGGTTGGGGACCCGGTCCCAGAGGTGCCGCATGCTCGCCTTCGCCTGTTCGAGATCGCCCTCGAGCGCCTCCCGCTCGCCCTTGATCCGCGTCAGCTCCTCGAGCTGCTCCGGCGTCGGCTTGCCCTTGAGCTTCGTGCGGGCACGGAGGTCGTCGACCTGCGTCTGCAGCTGCCGCCAGCGCTCGTCGGCGCGCATCAACTCGTCGAAGAGCTCCTCGCCCCCCTTGCGGGCGAGCGCGGCCCGGACGACGTCGGGATGGGCGCGCGCTGCCTTGAGGTCGATCACGCCGTTGAGTCTAAGCCGGTCCGTGCTCCGGAGCAGTGCTCTGCGGCGCACGCGCCAGGTACGCCTCGATCACCTGCGCCACGCCTTCCTCGTCCACCGACGGGCAGACGAAGTCGGCGAGGGCGAGCACCCTCGGGTGCGCATTCGCGACCGCGACGCCGTAGCCGGCCCACTCGAGCAGCTCGACGTCGTTCTCGCCGTCGCCGAACGCCACCGACTGCTCGCGCGTGAAGCCCAGCCGTGTGGCGGCGAAGTCGAGCCCCGAGCCCTTGTGCACGGACTGGTTCGCGAACTCCAGGAAGTGCGGCAGGGACTTGGAGATGAAGAGCCGGCTGCCGAAGCGCGCCTTCATCTCGACCTCGAGCCCGTCGAGCTCGTGCGGGTCGCCGACGACGACGAGCTTCGTCGGCGCTTTCGGGAGCCAGGCGAGCAGGTCGCCGACCGTATGGACGACGAGGTGCTGGAAGCCGGCGTACGCGTCCGACTCCTCTGTCTCGCGGGCAACGTGGAGCTCGTCGTCGACGTAGACGAGGATCGTGTAGCCGAGCGCCTCGACTGCGGTGATCACCTCGCGCGCCTCCGGCTCGGGCATCGGCACGTGCCGCAGGAACTCGCCCGTGACCGGGTCGGCGACGACGGCGCCTTGGTAGCAGACGACCGGGTCGGTGATCCCGGCCGCGAGGGCGTAGCGGCGGACCGACTGGAACATGCGGCCGGTGACGAGCAAGACGTGGATCCCCGCCTCCCGCGCCGCGGCGATCGCGGCCAGTGTCCTTGGGTGCAGGACGGCGTCCTCGCCGATCAGCGTGCGATCGAGGTCGCACGCGAGCGCACGGACATCGCGCGGGAAGCCCGCGGGAAGCGCGAACGGCGTCAGGGCTTCTGCGTCAGGAAGGCGACCAGGTCGGCGAGTTGCTGCGGCGTGAGCGAGCTGCCGAAGGTCGTCGGCATCACGTTCGTCGGGAAGCCCGGCGGCACGTACTTCGGAGGCGGGTTCGTGATTGCGCCGGACGTGAACTCCTCGAGCGGCTGACCGGCCTTCTTCGCATACGCGGGAAGCAGGTCGAGGTTGGGCCCGACCTTGCCGCTCGAGCCAGCGGGGGTGAAGGTGTGGCAGCCGCCGCAGCCGTTCGTGTTGTAGACGAGCTTGCCGGCTGCGGGATTCCCCTTCGCGGTGCTCGGCGTCGTCGGCTTCGGCAGGGTGCCGACGACGGTCTTCGGCACCGGCTCCGCAACGCCCTGGGAGCCGCAGCCGACCGCGACACCCAGGGCCAGCAGGCAGGCGGTCGAGACGACGATCAGGGCAGGTCGGCGTCGCATCGGCGCGAGTTTATCCGGCCGGGCGGTCGAAGATCTCTAGGTACATGCTTTCGGCTGCGCTCCGGCCATCTCGTCGAGCACTTTCCCCGGGGAGATTCGGAACGTCATCTTCACGATCCCAGGCCGGCTGGCATGCAGCGTGAGCATCCCATCCTTTCCGGCGGCGACGCAACCAGAGGACGCGTGCCAGTAGGTCGTGTACCGCACTGCGATCCGGTAGACGCCCGGCGTGCCGATGCGGACGGTCAGCCCGTCCTCACGCATGGAGACGATCCGGGACGGCCCGGGGCCGGTCGCGATCGGGCGCGGCGAGGGGACCGCGAAGATGGTGAGCGTCGGCGTCGCGAAGACGATCGGCAACGCCAGCCGCCCGCTCTCGAGCAGGTCCCTCTCCGCCTCGGAGCTGTAGTCGGGCGGCGCTTTCGCGAGCACGACGTACCCGACGCCGAGGCCGCGCAGCCAGTTGAGATAGGCCCTCGGGCCGAAGTTGCCGTAGAGGATCGAGTTCTGCGGGAAGTCGTCCTGCCGGTACCACCCGCGGGCGAGCGGGATCCCCGCCAGCGGCAGGTAGTACGCGGGCCAGTGGTTGCTCGTGTCGACGGCCTCCACCCGGTAGGACGGAGTCAGATGCCTGTGCAGGTACGTGATCGCCGGCGCCCAGAACGAGGCGCTCGCGGACGGGTCGCCGCTGGCCGCGGTCACGCTGCCGACGAGCGGCGAGATGTTCCAGGAGAGCGCGAGGCCGAGCGCGACGAACGCGAGCAGGCGCGGGCGCCATTCGCGGAGCGTCAGCAGCAGGACGGCGATCGGAACGGCGACGTAGCGCACCCGGAGCACGTTGTCGCCGAGCGCCGAGGGTATGAGGTACGCGACGAGGCAGCCGAGGGCGTACACCGGGAAGACGAATCGGAGCAGCCGCGAGCCCTCGATCCTCCAGCTGAGGACGATCCCGAAGCCGCAGAAGACGAAGGCGCCGAGCAGCTCCCAGATCGAGAACGGGTAGCGGCCGTCGTTCGGGAACACCCGCCAGAGCGCGACCTCGACGAGCCCGAGCGCGACGACCGCGAGACCTGCTCCGAGCAGGGTCTTCCGCTCCGTCCGGCGTCCGATCGCGAGCCCCGCGAGCACGAGCGCGAGCAGGAGGAAGGCGAGCGGGCTCGCCGCGATCGTCAGCACCGCGAGGATCGCGAAGCGCCACAGGTGCCGCCGCTGCAGGGCGACGATGGCGAGGAGTGCCAGCGCCGCGCCGAGCGCGAACGGGAAGGCGGCGGTCAGCGCCGTGGCCGCCCAGGCGACCGCAAATGTACGGCTCGACCAGCGCGCCTGAACGCCCCACTGCCGCAGCACGAGGACGGCGAAGGCGAGCGACGCCGCCGAGATCGTGGCCACGGCGAGGAGTCGGATGCCGAGCCACGCGGCGAGCGGGTAGTAGATCAGGCTGTACGTGATGAAGCTGTACCGCCCGGCGTACCAGAAGTTGTTCCAGAGCGCGAAGCCGTGCTGGAGGTAGACCGCCCGCTGGTAGAGGTGCGCCGCGAGGTCGCTGCCCGGCGGCCCGAGCCAGACGACAATGGCCGAAAGGATCGCGGCGCCGCCGCTCGCGACGACCACCTCTCGCGTCAACGTGGAACCGCGCAGGGTCGCGCCCTGAGCTGTCACAGCCTGCACGCTATCGCTCCCGGCCTTGCCGCGGGTGCCGAACTCGCCAGGAAGTAGGATCGCGCGACCCGATGCGGACGCTCCACCTCTACCTGGCAGCGGCGGTCTGCTACACGACCCTCGGCATCTACGACCAGAACTACATCTACTCGGTCTTCGAGGGCGCGGCCTTCCTCTGCCTCTTCGTTGTCGGCATCCCGGCGCTCGTACGGAAGCTGCGCCGATGAGCTGGGCCGCCCACGACCTCGAGCCCTATGTCATCCAGAAGCACCTCGGCAAGAAGGTCGCGTTCATGGCGCTGCTCGCCGGCTCGTACGCACCGGACATGTTCACGAAGTGGTTCGTCTACGGCGTCGGGTTCTTCGGGCACGAGGTGAAGGCGAGCAACCCCGCGCAGTTCCACCGTGGGTGGCCGGGCTTCGGCTTCACGCACTCGCTGATCTTCGGCCTGTTCCTCTCCCTCGCCATCTACGGCGTGTGGCGAAAGCCGGTGCTCGCCTACAGCTTCCTGATCGGCCAGTGGGCGCACGCTCTCACCGACACGGGCGACACCGTCGGCACGATGCTCTTCTTCCCGTTCACGACGCACCTGTTCTCGATCGGAGCCTGGGCGTACGCGGGTCAGCTCGGCCGCCAGATCGACGCAGGCGCCTACTTCAGCGGGCTCGGCTTCATCTGGGACCTCGTCTGGCTCGTCTGGGCGATCCTCAGCTGGCGGGTGCTGACGACGCACTACTTCCACAACACCGTCCTGGCCGGCGACCCGTTCTACAGGTGGGCGGGCGCGACGCTCTCGGCGGGGCTGCTCATCGCCGTCTACCGAGCCGCCTTCTTCTACGGGGCGTGCCGCTGGGTCGCGTGGACGATCTGGGCGCACGTCGTGCATGCCTTCCCGATCGACCTCTCCTGGGGCGGGCCGCACTGGGTGAAGGCGGTCCGCTCCTCGCAGCTGAACGCCGCCGCTGCGAACTGCCCGTGTCCGATGTGTCGGAGCTCGCGCCCGACGATCTTCGCCTACGGGTTCATCATCGCCTGCGTCAGGATCAAGAAGCTCCAGCAGCGGATCGTGCCGGCCGCGAAGCTGCTCCTCTCCCGCCAGGGCTAGCCCCGATCTATTCGGGCAGTTCGTTGCGGCGCCAGTACCAGGAGACCGCGATGTACGCCCCGATCGCGTAGACGTAGCCGGCGAGCAGATCGATCACGTAGTGGTCGCCCGTGTACACGCGCGCAAAGGACAGCGCGAGCGGGTAGATCGAGGCGACGGCGATGAGCGGCCAGCGCCAGCGCGTCCGCCAGACGAATGCGGCGACGAAGATGAAGCAGAGCATCGCGTACCCGCCGTGCAGCGACGGGATCGCCGCGTACGGGTTCGGCGCGATCAGCTTCGACAGCGAGAAGCTCGACGGGACCGCCGCCCAGGCGTGATCGTCGATCTGGGTGACGGTAGGTGTCAGCAGCGTCTTGCCGGCCGCCCACGGCGGTGCCGCCGGGAAGAGCATGAAGGTCAGAGCGGCGGAGAACGAGAGCAGGAGCATGCTCGTCGCGAAGCGGAAGAAGAGCGCGCGCCGCCTCATCCAGAGCAGGAAGGCGAACAGCGGCGGGACGATGAAGTGCAGTCGTGCGGTGTCGACGATCACGTGGTCGTACCACTGCATCGACCCGGTCCAGAACCACTGCTGCAGCTCGACGGTCGGCACGTGGCCTGCGAAGAGCCACTTGTCCAGGTTGAGCTGCGGCGTGTAGAACGGGTCGGGCCGGAGCACGTGGGCGAGGCCGCGGAGCTCCGAGTAGACCACGATCAGCGCCGCGAAGATCCCGAAGTCCCGCAGGTACACGCGTCCGCGACGGAGCACGAGTGCGGGCACGAACAGGATCAGGAGATAGCGGTCGGTGGAGATCGAGAGGCCGAAGAGGAAGATCGCGACCGCCAGCATCAAGGCGAGCACGCCGAGCGTGATCGCGAGCAGGCGGCCGTCGAGGTCGGCCCGGGGCGGCCCCCAGCGCTCCCGGCGAAGTCGCCGCTGCTCGATCTCCTCGGGCGTCGGCGGCTGCCGCTCGCGGGGCGCGCGCCAGGGGAGGGCGACGCCGCCGGGACGCGGAAGCGCGACGGCGCCGTCGCCGCCGACCTCGGCCTCGACCGACCAGACAGGCTCGCGCTCGTGGTCCTGGCGGTCGTTCATCTCGCTCTCGACGCTGCCGCGATCACGGCAGGCTTCGTCTCCTCGACGTGATCCATTCTCCCCACGGAGAGCTCGCCTCCGCGCGGCGATCCTACCGCGTCTCGTGCGCCGCGCGCGACGGGTTCAGCCGAAGGGGCGGTACGCGACGTAGTAGCCGAGCCCGGCCACGAGGAACGTGGCGACGCCGGCCGCGAGCCCGAGGAAGATCGCGACGACGCCCCGCTCGGTCGCGGCGACGACGCCGCGCCGCTCGTGGGGAAGCGCCTCGAGCGAGAGCGCATAGACCAGGAGCCCGGTAGCCGCGATCAGGAGCGCCCCGACCCAGGTGCCACGTTGCGTCCCTCCCCAGATCGTCCAGGCGAGCACCGCGCAGACAGACGCGGTCGCGGGCAGCATCCAGACCCACCAGGGGAGACGGTGATTCGTGGCCACGCCCTGAGTGTAGGAGCCGTTTCGGAGGAGAGCCATGGCCGACGGCGGGTCGTCCTCCGTGACCCGAGTCCCGACAAGTAGCCTCCCGGCGTGATCGTCGAGCGCAGCATGGATCCGGGCTGGCTCTCGAACGCCTACCTCGTCTACGACGAGCCGGGCGGGACGGCGGTGTTCGTCGATTCCGGGGCGCCTCTCGCCCCGCTCATCGCCACGGTCGAGCTCGAGGGACTGACCGTCACGCACCTGCTGACGACGCATGCGCACCACGACCACGTGGCGGGCGACGACGAGCTCGTCTCCCGCTTCGGCATCCCGATCGTGAAGGGGAGCCTGGAGACGGGCGGCCTCTCGTTCGAGGCGCTGCCGACGCCCGGCCATTCCGACGACATGCTCGCGTTCGTGGTCGACGGCGAGGGCGTGTTCACCGGCGACACGCTGTTCAAGGACGCGGTCGGAGGCGGCGACTACGCGCGAGTCCGCGCCTCGGTGATGGACGTGCTGATGGCGCTTCCGCACGACTTGCCCGTGTATCCCGGCCACACCGACGAGACGACGATCGGCCGCGAGTGGGAGCACAACCCGTTCGTGACGGTCTGGCGCGGCGCAGCCCCAGAGGGAACCGAGCCGTGCCGCGTCGGCGGGGAGGACGCGACGCTCGTCGTCTGGTCGCCGGACTACGACGGCAAGGGCAAGGCGTGGGTCCGGTTCGCCGACGGGCGCGACGCGATCGTGGGCGGCTCGCGCGTGGAGCGGCTGTAGTGCCGCTCCGGCTGGGCGCCGTCTTTCCTCAGACCGAGATCGGCCCCGATCCGGCCGCGGTCCGCGCCCACGCCGAGGGCGTCCAGGAGCTCGGCTTCGACCACCTGATGGCCTACGACCATGTGCTCGGCGCCGACCGCGACACGCACACGCACCTGACCGGCCCCTACCGGGCCGAGGATCAGTTCCACGAGATCCTCGTCCTCTTCGGCTACCTCGCCGCCGTCGCCCCCGGGCTGGAGCTCGTCACAGGCGTCGTGATCGCCCCGCAGCGCCAGACGGCGCTGCTCGCGAAGCAGGCGGCGGAGATCGACCTGCTCACCGGCGGACGCTTCCGGCTCGGGCTCGGGATCGGCTGGAACGACGTCGAGTACGAGGCGCTCGGGATGGACTTCTCGAACCGCGGTCGCCGCTTCGAGGAGCAGATCGAGCTGCTGCGGAGATTCTGGACCGAGCCCGTGTTCGACTTCGCGGGCCGCTGGCACACGGTCACGGCGGCCGGCATCAACCCGCTTCCCGTCCAGCAGCCGATTCCGATCTGGATCGGCGGCTCCGCAGAGCGGGCACTGCGGCGGGCGGCCGTTTCGGCGGACGGCTTCTTCCCGCAGCGGCCGCTCGAAGGCGGCTGGCCGGCGACGCTCGAGCACATGCGCGAGTGGGCGACCGCGGCAGGGCGCGACTGGGACGAGTTCGGGATCGACCAGCGGATCTCTCTCGCGGAGCGCGACCCGGACGCCTGGCGGGCTGTCGCCGAGGAGTGGGTCGGCCTCGGCGCGACGCATCTGACGCTCGTCACGACCGGCGGGAACCTCGACGGCCCCGAGGCGCACCTCGAGCGGCTGCGCGAGGGACTCGATGCTCTGGCCGGGCTGTGACGCGGGGGCTACCCTGCGGCGTATTCGCCGTATGAGCCCTCATCGCTTCCTCACCCTGACGCTCGTCCTCGGTGTCGCCGTCCTGGCTGCCGCGGCGTCGAGCCAGGCAGGCCGCACGATGGACGCCCCTGCCTGTACCGGCAAGAGCCTCAGCGGCAAGTTCCTGCTCGTACCGAACAGCCAGGGAGCCGGCAACGTGCTCTACACCGTGCAGCTTCGCAACCGCTCGTCGTCGGCCTGCTTCGTCTCGGGCATCCCGGGGCTCAGGCTGATCGGCAGATACGGGAAGCTGCTCCCGACGAGCGTGACGCCGATCCACCGGGGCGCGCTGACGGCGATCAAGGTGACGCTGAAACCCGGCGGCTACGCGGCCGCGACGGCGCGGTTCTCACCGGACGTTCCGGGGCCGGGCGAGGGGCACCCGGGCAACTGCGAGCTCGTCGCCTACAAGCTGCGCGTGACCCCGACGGGCGGCGGCTCCCTGCTCGCGCCGGTGAGCCCGCCCACGCCTGTCTGCGAGCACGGCAGCCTGTTCCTGTCCACGCTCGTCGCGGGCAAGCGCGGCCCGATCTCCTAGGCCATGAACGCGGCGAGGCGCTCGCCCTCGTCGGCCAGCTCGGCGCGCTCGGCCTTCGTGAGCCGCCGCCACGGCTCGAGCTCGATCCGGCCGCGCTCGTGACGCCACGTCCCGGCGACGAAGCCGTCCACGAGGAACGTCGCCGGCATCACGGTGTTGACCGTGTACACGTGCTTGCGAAACGCGGGCGGCACGATGCGGTCGCGCTCGCCCGACGCGTGCCCGAGGTAGAGGTTGTCCCAGCGCAGGAGGAACCGCGCCGGGGCGGCGGCGTCGGGCGCCGGCAGCGGCGCGCTCGGCAGGTCGACGAGCTCGCGGCCCTTCTCGTCGCGGAAGCGGCGAAGGTCGAGCTCGTCGAGGAACGGGGCGATCGTTCGCTTGCGGAGGCTGGCCCAGAAGCAGAGATCGCTCACGGTCGCCGGCCCGAACGCCGCGAGATAGCGCCGGACGAGATGGCGGAGCCCCGTCTCCGGTATCCGCCGCAGCCGTCCCGAGCCACAGTTCCGCCAGCGCGTAGGGAGCGGGGCCGTGGAACCCCCAGACGCCGGCCGGCGGGACCGTCAGCAGCCCGCTTCGCATGCTGAGCGCCATCGCCAGGTATCTGTCTCCGCCCAGCGCTGCCTCGAGCTCGGCGAACGGTCGGGGTTCCGCCAGCGTCCTCCGTGCCACACGCTCGGCACGTCGGAGCTCCGATTCCGAGTAGCCGTGCTTCCAGGCGCGCGCCAGCCATGCCAGCCGCGACTCCCGGAGAGCCCCCAGATACAGCGGGTGCTCGCGGCCGGAGACGAGGTGGAGCGTGTTGCGCAACATGCTTCCCCGGACGACCGTGCGTCGCTCGAGCGCGCGCGTGAGCTGCTCGCGCCGGAAGCCGTCGATCCGCGACCAGAGGTTGACGTAGGTCGACTCGACGCCCTGCGCGTGCAGCGGGCCGACCCGCTCGAGCGCGCGCGTGACGGGTACGCGGGCGCGCTCGAGCAGGAGCTGGCGCGCGAGCAGCGCGCGGTTCAGCTCGCGCACCGTCAGGACGCGCTCGCTCACTATTTCTCCCGAGGCACCGTGGCAGAGCCACGGTGCCTCGCAAGGGGGAACCTCTCGGTTCCCCCGAGCCCCCCTCCCCTTCGCATGAGCAGGCTCACGCTCACGGCTGGACGGCGGCTTTGAGGTAGTCGTCCGGCGGGTCGGCGAGCAGGGAGGCGACGCCGTCGAGCCCGACCTCGTGCGTGATCAGCCGTTCCCACGGGTAGGCGCCGCTCGCGAGGAACGCGAGCGCGGCGCGCACGTGGCGCGGCGCGTGCCCGGCTGTCCCGCGGAGCTGGAGCTCCTCCCGGCGGATCCGCTCCCCGTCGGCTGCGATCGGCTCGCCCGGCCCGGTCGAGCCGACGAGGAGCACGGTGCCGCCCGGCTGGACGAGCTCGAGCGCGTCCCGTGCGAGCCTCGGGCGTGCCGGCGGCCTCGATCACGACGTCGGCGTCGTGCGGGTCGGCGGGGCGCGCGCCGAACGCGGCCGCAAGCGAGTGCCGTGAGGTGCGTCCGCCGACGGCGGCGACGTAGCCGCCCGCGTCCGTCACGCACGCGCAGAGCATGAGCCCGATCGGCCCGGAGCCGAGCACCGCGACGAGGTTGCCCGACCTGAGCTCGGCACGCTCGACCGCATGGAGGCAGCAGGCGAGTGGGTCGACGAGCGCCGCGACGGCAGGATCGAGTCCGCGCGGCACGGGGTGGAGGTTGACCTCCGCGATCCGGGCCGGGACGAGCACGCGCTCGGCGAACGCGCCGACGAGCTGCTCGGGCCGCCGGCAGAGCGCCTCCCGGTCGGCGAGACAGGGCGCGCAGTGGCCGCACGGCGCCGACGCGGCGGCGACGACGCGCCGGCCGTTCCGCGTGTCCACGCCCGCGAGTTCGCGTCCGAGCGGCGCCGGCGACCCGTCCAGCGAGTCGCTTCCGGTCGCGAGCGCATGCCGCTCGGCGCTCCCGGTCAGGGCGACCTCGACCTCGAGGACGACGTCGCCGTCGCGCGGGCTCGGGCGGCGGCACCTCGTCGACGCGGAGATCGCCCGCCGCGTGGACGCGTAGTGCTCTCACGCGGCGCTATCGTAGGCGGTCGCCGTCACGCGATCAGGAGGACGAGATGGCAGTCAAGCTCCACCGGTGCTCGAACGTCTGGATCAAGATGCAGGGCCACCCGTGCTGGAAGGTGCAGAGTGCCCTCGACGACGCCGGCGTCGAGTACGTGGTCGTCAAAGGCCCGCTCTTCAGGAGCAAGCGCGACGACCTCGAGAAGCTCACGGGCCAGCGCCACTACCCGGCGATCGAGTTCGACGACGGCTCCGTCTACCGCGAGCAGTCGAAGGACATGGCCGAGACGATCAAGGCCGGCAAGCTGGACGAGAAACGCGGCACGGGAGCCGAAACCGCCCCGGCCGATAGCTAAACTGGATCGCGCGGGGCTATAGCTCAGCTGGGAGAGCGCCTGGATCGCACCCAGGAGGTCGGCGGTTCGAGCCCGCCTAGCTCCATGAGTTAAAGGCCCTGGAAACAGGGCCTTTTTCGTTCGTGTCGGGGTGCCGTCAAAGGCCAGCTGATCTTCGGTTGTCAACGCGGATGTCAACACGACCGACGAACTCGGGCCGTGATCGGGGCAAAGGGAGGTTTCCCATCGCAACCGACCGGGCAACAGCCGACTGGTGACGCTCCCGCTAAAACATCGTAAACCGTAGTTTCCCCTGTTGACGATGTACCAAGGGCGGGACCAGGACGGTGCGTATATGAACTGCGGCCCTGGGCGGGCCTTGGCGCGCCCGGGAGAGAAGGAGAGATACATGAAGAAGCTCTTGAGCTTGGCGGCGGCTGCGGGTTTGCTCGGACTCGCGGTCGCGACTGGTGTTGCAACGGCGGCGCCGGGCTACACGTTGTTTGGCGATGCCGTGATCGTTACGCCTGGAAACGCCTCGGGGCATGCGGTTCAGGCCAGTTGGTCTTCGTCAGGTGCTCCGTACGGTGGCGTGAATTTCGCGGTGCCGGCCGGATTGACGGTCAATCAGGTCATCAACCTCGCGACCGACTACAAGTTCACTGTCGGGTCGTGCGGCGGCGGCGCTCCCCGGTTCGAGATTGGAACCGCGTCAGGGAACATCTTCGTGTACCTCGGCCCCCCGCCGAGCTACACGGGTTGCCCGCCGAATGTCTGGACGAGCAGTGGCAACTTGGTAACCCCGGCCAGTCTCGTCGATGCGTCGCAGTTGGGCGGCACCTTCTATGAGCCTTGGAGCGCTGTGCAGGTGGCGTATGGGAACGACGCCGTCACCGGGATCGACCTCGTAGTCGATGGGTTCGGTGCTGACCTGACCGCGCAGTTCGACAACACGCAGGTCAATGGCACGACGTACACATACGAGCCGCCGACCCCGGCTTCCAAGGATGACTGCAAGAACGGCGGTTGGCAGAACGTCTTCCGCTCAGACGGCAGTGCGTTCAAGAACCAGGGCGACTGCATCCAGTACGTGAACACCGGCAAGTAGCCTCGCCTGATGACACCCGACGAGGGGGCCCTACCAGGGCCCCCTCGTCGTTTCAAGCGAAAGCCCCGCCTTCTCGCGGGGCTCTGCTTTAGGGCAGGTCGCGAGTGACGCTTGGGGGGCAACAGACGGGGCAACATGCGTGAGGAAGCCCCTTCTTACTTGTTCAAGTTCGGCACGGTGCGCGGGAAGCGGCGTGCGTACTCTTCAGTAGTCGGGATAGCGGCAATCCGCGGAGTCTGATCCTCGGGGTAGAGTCCTTCGATCGCCGGGCGGGCTGTTTCCGTAGCCGGGGACTCGACGAGGGTGGCAGGCCTCCGCGGTCGCGGCGAACGTCTGTGGCGTTCGCTGGCTGACGCGTTGCTCGGCTCACGGCGCGGTCGGAGTGCGGCGCTTGGTGAGCGGCCAGGTCTCGAGCAGCACCGGCGGTTTGGGTATCGGCCGCAGCTCGACGGTGTGCGGGCACTGGCGATCCTGCCCGTGGTTGGCTTCCACGCCTATGTGGTGCCCAAGGGTGGGTATCTCGGGGTAGACATCTTCTTCGTGCTCAGCGGCTTTCTGATCACGACCTTGCTGGTGGAGGAAGCGCAGGCAAATGGTCGGATCTCGCTCGGCCACTTCTATCTCCGCCGCGGGCTGAGGCTGTTGCCGGCGCTGTTCGTCGCGGCCTTCGCCTATGTCCTCTTGAGCTCCGTCGAGGTCGCTGTTTCCGGCCACACGCACGCTGGGACGCCGCTCTCTAGCGCGCTGACCGGCTCGCTGTACGGCGTGCTGTATGTCCAGAACATCTTGATCGCGACAGGCACGGCGATGCCGCTCGCTGTCGGGCATCTCTGGTCGCTCGCGACCGAGGAGCAGTTCTATCTCCTCTGGCCGATTACGCTCGTCCTCGCCTTGCACGCCAAGGTGAGCAGGCGCGTGCTCTCAGTTGGCGTGATCTGCCTGATCGCGTTTCTGAATGTCGACCGCGTTCACTTGTTGCTGACCTCTGCGTCGTTCAGTCGCGTGTATTTCGCCCCCGACGGCCACTTCGACGTGATCCTGATCGGCTGCCTCGCCGGGCTGTGGTTCACAAGCGGCAACGCCCCGCGAACGCTGACCCACCCGCTCGTGCGCCGCGTCTTCTGGTTCGTCGGCGTCAGCACTGTCGCCGTGATGCTGACCCTGCCGTACTACGCGACCTGGCGCACCGTCCTCGGGCTTCTGCCTCTGCTCGCGATCGGAGTAGCCACTCTGATCCTCGCCGCCGTCACAGACGGTTCCTCGCCGCTCGGGTTCGTGCTCGCACTGCCACCGCTGGTGTTCGTCGGCAAGATCTCCTACGCCCTCTACCTCTGGCACCCGATCATCATCTGGGGCTTCCACCGCCTACCCGTGACAGCCGAAGTCGCGCTCGCCATCCTGATCGCAACACTCTCCTACTACTTCGTCGAACTGCCCTTCCTGCGGCTCAAACGAAAGGACCGCGCTCGAATCGACTCCAAAGACCGAAACGGGCCTACCGCGGGGCACATCATGCCGACCGCCGTTACGTCGCCTCGGTGAGTGAGCGACTCGGGTGGAACCGCCCGCGTGAATGGCCCTTACTTCGGTTGACGATGTTCGCAGGGCCTGTGATGCTGCGCACATGCTGCGGCGAGTAATCGGCGGGGCGGATCGGCCGCCCAGTCGAAAGCTGTAGCCTGGAATCGAGGGTAGGGCGTAGCAATCGGCCCACGAGTGAGCCGTACTCAGCAGTGCGGGCCGGGCCGGCGTCAATGCCAGGCGATGCACGTCGACGCTGAGGGAAGGTCCACATGTTGAAGTCGCTCTCCGCAAGTGATCGAGCAGCCAAGACTCATCTCCAGATCGAGCGGGTGGACGAGCAGCTGGTCAAGCAGTTTTCGAGGCTGCCGGCGGAGGTGGTGCACCGGGAGGTCGCGAGTGTCTCCGAGGTGCTTCTTGCGGAGGCGCACTTCACTGATCATGTCGCGGTGTTGACGGGCAGGTTCGCGGCCGAGCACCTGAGAGTTCTCGAGGGTCGATCGGAGCAAGCGGTCGGCGCACGTGAGCGCGTCTGAGCCCTGCAGGGCCGGGCCACAGGACCCGGTAGGGGGCGATTCCGACGGCACAGACCTACCGGCTCACCCCCGCGCGGGCGCCTCGTGAACGTCGTCATCAGGCGACTTGCCCGGCTCGGCTTCGCCGGACGGCACACCTACCTGCTCAAAGTGGCGGGTCGTAAGACCGGCCGCGTCTACTCGACGCCCGTCACGCTGGTCGAGAACGGCGAGCGCATGCTCGTTGCTCCGTACGGTGATGTCGCCTGGGTACGAAACGCACGCGCGGCCGGAGCGGTCACGCTGAGGCGCGGCCGTCGTTCCGAGACACTCGAGATCGAAGAAGTCAGTGCGGCCGAGGCAGCACCCGTCCTTCGCCGATATGTCCGGCAGGTCGCGGTCACCCGACCGTTCTTCGACGCGGACCCCGACTCGCCGATCGAGACGTTCGAGGCCGAAGCAGCCCACCGCCCTGTGTTTCGGCTCTAACGGTCGGATCGAGCGGACGCCAGCCGCTCGGCGCGCTGCTTGATCCCGCCCAGCATCTTCCGCTCCATCAGGAGCGAGGCCGGTTCCATCGGCAGCATCCCGATGCGCGCGGTGAGTGTGGCCAGCCGGAAGCGGTTACGGCTGATCAGTCTGGTGGTTCCGCCCTGTTCGGAGAGCACGAACGTCCAGACCCAGTTGCCGTCCGCGGAGCGCCACGCGAGCACGCGTCCAGGCTCGACCAACTCGAGGCGCATCTGGTTTTTGCCGAAGCCGATCGTGTCGCCGACCCTGGGGTCTTGAAACTCGGGCAGGACGCGGTCGACGCTATGCATGTCGAGACCGAGGAGGTTCTCGATCCAGTCGTAGGTGTACGCGCCCCCGCGAGGCGACGGGCCTATCTGCGCAAGCCAGGGCCAGATCGCGTCGGCCGACGCCTCGATCGTGATCGCGCGGGTGGCGATGCCGTCGGCCTCCTCGAGCAGCTCGTCGCCCGGCAGCCGCGCCGCAGCCTCCCCGGCGGTTGCACCCCAGGAGAGGACTCGCCGGCGCAATCGCAGCCGGTACAGAACGCCGGCCACACCAAGGCAACCAAGCCAGAAAGCAGTGGTACGCAAACGCACGCACCCAGTCTGCCGTGCCTGGCGGTGGCACGCCGGAAACGACGGATGGTTCAAGCTTCCGGCGCGTTCTTCCACTCCCCTGTCGTTCGCAGCCGCTCCTCGACCACCTGCTGCACCGCTGATGAGACGGGGCCGACCGGGCTCTCCCCCACTCCGAGGCGGTCGGCCACTCGTCTCCGAGAGAGCTCGTGAGGGCGTAGGAAGGAGTCTCTCGGCCCGAGCCTAGACGCGGCCCGCGTGAACGTGTGGGGACCTGGTGGTGGCGAAGTCGCGCCTCGTCCGAAGGCGCGAGAATGGCAGCACATGAGCCTCGTCTACGTCGAACGCGTCCCGGCCTCCGAGCTCGCGGACGGGCTGCTCGTTCTCCACCACGGCCGCGGCGCCGACGAGAACGACCTGCTGCCTCTTGCGGACGCGCTCGACCCGCAGCGGCGGTTGCACGTCGTCGCGCCTCGCGCGCCGCTCGCGCTCCCGGGCTGGCCCGGCTTTCACTGGTACGTCGTGCCCAGAGTCGGGTACCCGGACCCGGACACGTTCGGGGCTGCCTACGCGGAGCTGGCGGCCTTCCACGACGAGCAGTGGGAACGCACCGGCATTCCGCCGAGCCGAACGGTCCTCGGGGGCTTCTCCATGGGATCGGTGATGAGCTACGCGCTCGGACTCGGAGCCGACCGGCAGGCTCCTGCCGGCATCCTCGCGTTCTCCGGGTTCGTTCCCACCGTCGACGGGTGGCAACCGGACCTGGCCGGCCGCCCGGATCTGCCGGTCTTCATCGCACATGGCCGCAACGACCCGATCATCGCCGTCGAGTTCGCGCGCAGCGCGCGGGAGCTGCTCGTCTCGGGAGGGCTCGACGTCGAGTACCACGAGTCGGAGGTCGGCCACGCAATCGATCCGCACCTTCTCGCCGCTGCGACGGACTGGCTGCGGACGGCGCTCTAGCGGTGTTGGAGTTGGTGGTCGTACTCGGCCTGGTCGTAGTGGCCCTGTGACTCGGCGATGAGGCCGTCGGCTCCGATCGTCCATTCCTCGTAGCCGCTGATCCGGACGCTGTTGCCGGTTCCGCCCGGACCGGTGTTCGTGCCGACGAGGGTCCAGTGGTACTCGCCGCCGCCGTCCCGGTCGATCACGTCGTCCATCAGCACCTGCAGGTCAGGGAAGGCGGTCATGAACGACCGCGCCGCCTCGGTCACCGCGGCTCGTCCCACGGCCGGCTCGCCGCCGTTGATCGTCAGCGAACCGTGGGACGAATAGTGCTCGGCCACCTTCGCCGGGTCCCCGCTGCACCAGGCCTCCGTGTAGCGCCGGGCGAAGTCGCGCAGTTCGTCCGCCATGCCGCGTAGTCGTAGCACAGGCGCGGAGGCGTTAGAGTCGCCGCGTGGGCGGAAGGCGGCACATCACCATCGTCGGTGCCGGTCCGGGTGGGATCTGCGCCGGCATCAAGCTCAAGCAGGCCGGGTTCGAGGACTTCGTCATGCTCGAACGGTCGACGCGCGTCGGCGGAACGTGGGCGAACGGCCGCTATCCGGGCCTCTGTTGCGACACGCCCTCGCTTCTCTACTCGTTCACCTTCGAGCAGAAGGTCGACTGGACGCGCACGTGCGCCAGGCAGCCGGAGATCAGGCAGTACATGCAGCACTGCGTCGACAAGTACGGGCTCGGGCCGCACATCCGCTTCAACTCGGAACTGCGTGAGGCGCGCTGGATAGAGGACGAGGCGAAGTGGCTTCTGAGCACGACCGACGGCTGGACGACGAGCTCGGACGTCCTGATCAGCGGGCTCGGGATGTTCAACCAGCTCCGGTGGCCGGACGTCCGCGGTCTCGAGGACTTCGGCGGGCAGGCCGTTCACACCGGCAACTGGCCGGAGGGCGGACTCGACGTCCGCGGGAAGCATGTCGCCGTGATCGGGTGCGCCGCGAGTGCGACGCAGGCGGTCCCGGAGCTCGCGAAGGACGCGGCGAGCCTCGTCGTCTACTTGCGGACCGCGAACTGGATCGTGCCGAAGGAGGACGACGCCTACACGGAAGCGCAGCTCGAGGAGATGCGCGCCAACCCGGAGATCGGGCTCGCGAAGCGGAACGAGTACCTGGACTGGGCCGAGGCGGTGCTCACCTTCGACAAGCCCGACCTCATGAAGGAACTCGAGGCCGCCGCGTTCGAGAACCTGGCCGTCGTCGAGGATCCCGGGACGCGCGAGCAGCTCCGTCCGCGCGTGCCGTTCGGCTCGCAGCGCATCCTGTTCTCGAACGACTTCTACCCGACGTTCAACCGCGACAACGTCGAGCTCGTCAGCGACGACATCGCGTCGATCACGACGGAGGGCGTGGTGACGGTGGACGGCCGCGAGCACAAGGCGGACGTGCTCGTCCTCGCGACGGGCTACGACACCACGAGGTTCCTGTCGGTGATCGACGTCATCGGGCGCGGCGGCGTCCGGATCGAGGACGCGTGGCGCGACGGGGCGCAGGCCTACCTCGGCATCACCGTCGCCGGCTTCCCGAACCTGTTCATGCTCTACGGCCCGAACACGAACCAGGGCAGCATCCTGCTCATGCTCGAGCGCGAGGCCGACTACATCGTCCGCAAGCTCGAGCACATGCGCGACAACGACATCGCCTGGCTGGACGTTCGCCGTCAGGCCATGGACGCGTACAACGAGGCGCTCGCGAGCCACCTCGACTCGCTCGAAGTGCTGAAGACGGTCGGCACCAAGTACTACCGCGCCGGCTTCTCCCCGACAGGCCGCATCGTCACGCAGTGGCCGTACACGATGGCCGAGTACGAAGCGCGGACCACGGCTCCGGACGAGGACGCGTTCGAGCAGCACCGCGCCGAGAGCCTGTCGGCGCCTGTCGCCGGCTGATCTAGGCGGCCGGACTGGGCGCAGCGTCGCGCCGGGCCGTCTTCCGGTGACGGTGGCGCAGCCAGCGGTAGCCGAGGTAGGCCACCGTCAGGAGCATCGAGAAAAGCAGGAGCCCGAAGAAGGCCGTGAGCCACTTGCCGCCGCCGATGTCGGTGCCGGTGAGGAGCGCGAGCACCGCGACGACGATCGGGATCACGATCAGCAGCACCATGCGAATGAGGCCCGCCGAGATGCCGACATGGATCGTCGGCGCCGCCCGGGCGACCGTGACGCCGGCCTCATCGCTCTGCCGCGCAGCGTAGAACGCGCTGGCTCTCTTGCCCATCTGGAGTGCGCTGCGGCGCATCGCGACGGCCATGTACGGCACCCAGAGAAGCGGCAGCACGAGCCCGCCCACCAGCGTCACCCCCAGCCAGATCCAGCGAAGGACCCTGACGAACGTGCTCGGCTTCGGGTCCTCCGAGGATCCGATCACGCCGAGCAGGTAGGCCATCTTCTTGATCATGTTCCAGCGCGAGCCGCGCGGCAGGCGTTTGTGCCCGCTCGGTCGAGGCTCCCGCGTCAGCGCGTCGAGCGCGGCGCCGGCATCCTCCGTCGTGCCGTAGGCGCCCTGGAGAACGAGCAGGTCGGCGGCCCGCATCTCGTCGGTGGGCGCGTAGCCGTGGATCGCAGCGACCTCGAACGCCATCTGGGCCTGGGCGAGGAGCGAGGCGCAGAACGCGACGGGAATGAGGACGATGAACGGTCCGCCGACGAACGCTCCCTCGGTCATGCTGACGCGGGTCTGGTGCTCGACCGCCTTTTGCTCGAGCTCCTCGACCGATGCCTCGGGATGGGAGCTTCGGAGCTTGGCGGCGGCGGTCGCCGCACGAGGGCCGAAGTACTTGAGCGACCAGAGGGCCAGGTGCTCCGACATGTTCTGCGGGTCGGCCCAGAGGATCTTGAGCAGCGCCGGCGCCTCGAAGATGGTGTCGCCGTCCTCGTCGTCGCCGACGTCGAGCGGCGGGCTCGCGCCCGGCTCGGCCTCGACGACCTGATCGCTCGTCACGCTGCTTAGGCTAACCGGCGGGCGCCGGGGCTGCCTTCGGCTTGCCGAGCCGGTAGGTCGCGGCCGCCACGAGCCCGACCGCGAGCGTGGGGACGACGGTCAGGAAGCGGTAGATCAGCGTGACCGCGACCGCCTCTGTATTGCTGGCCCCGAAGCCGACGAGCGCGCCCGTGAGCGCGAGCTCCTCGATCCCGAAGCCGCCGGGTGTGATCGGGATCGAGCCCAGCGCGCGGATCAGCGACCAGGCGGCGAACGCCTCGACGATGCTGATCTCCGACGGGCCGACGCCGACGGCCCGCAGCGTCATGACGAGGACGATGAAGACGGCGAGCTGGCTCGCGAGCACGGCGACGGTCAGCCAGTGCCAGCGCCGCCGCAGGAGCACGATCGCCTCCGCGCGAAAGCGGACGAACTCCTCGCCCGACCACCGGACGGGGCGCCGGTGGATCAGCTCCTTGAACCAGGTCACGATCCGCGCGGCCTTGTCGCCGACCTTCTTCGCGAGCCGCTTGCTCGAGAGGCCGACGGCGAAGCCGGCGACGATCGCGATGAAGACGCCGAGGCCGATGAGCGCCACCCAGTCGAGCGTCGTGTTGCGGCCGCCCTCGGCGGTGAGCGCCGCGACTCCGAGCACGGGGAAGCCGTACGTGACGAGCTGCCCCCAGATGTTCGTCACCGCGACGGCAAGGCCGACCGGGCGTCCCTCGAGCCCCCAGCTCTTGAGCATCCCGAACTGCGTGGCCATGGCCACGGCCGTGCCTCCCGGTGCCACCAGCGAGAGGGCCGAGGACGCCGACGTGACGCGCAGCGCGTGCAGGAAGCCCAGCCCCGGCAGCGCGGCCATCCACGGAGGCGCGTTGCTGAGGACGTTGACGATCGTGACCGCGATCAGGGCGACGACCCACTCCCACGAGAGGCCCTTGACGACGTCCCAGACCTGCGCGTAGTCGGCGATCTTCGGCAGCAGGTACGCGAAGACGACGCCGATGATGACGACCGAGACGACGATCATGACGATCCTCGTCCGGCCCGTGCGCTTCTTCTTCTGGGCGCGTGCCAGCTCCTGCTGGACGAGCTCGTCCTCGATCGGCTCGGGGTTGTCGACGGCGTCCACAGGACGACGCTACACGGGCGACGCGGCGGCTCGCCAGGCCTCGAGGGGCCGTACGATCCCGATGCGGGATCGAGACTCTGTGGAACCAGACGACGAGACGCATCAGGGCGACGCCGACGAGCCCCGCTCGCGGGTCCGGCGGACGCGGCTCTGGGTCGCGGCGATGCAGGAGCGCGGGCACCGCGCCGCCGAGCGGGCACAGGCGGAGCGGAGCCGGCACGCCTCCGTCGACGCGGTCTTCGAGATGGTCGATCGCGACGACGAGGTCGCGGGCGGCATCATCGCCGGTGCCCTCGCCTACCGACTGTTCATCTGGCTTCTCCCTCTCGGCCTGGTGGCGGTCGCAGGCCTCGGAATCGCTGCCGACGGGGCTTCGGAGTCGCCCGAGCAAGCGGCGCGCCAGGTCGGTCTCCTCGGCCTCGTCACCAACTCGATCGCGGGCGCCGCCAAGAGCTCGAACCGCTGGTACGCCCTCGCGATCGGGATCCCGCTCCTGCTCTACGTGACGCGGAGCGTGCTTCGCGTGTTGATCGGCTCGCACAGGATCATCTGGCACGACCTCCGCTCGGCCGTGCCCAAGCCGACGATCTCGGCGTCGGCCAAGCTTCTCGGCCTCCTCCTCGCCCTGTTCCTCGCCTTCGGAGCCGCAACCGCAGTCGGCACGCATACCTCCGGGGTCGTCGGCGCGCTCGTGACGATCGTGATGACCCTGCCCTACGCCGGCGTCTGGCTGGTCATCTCGATGCGCCTGCCGCACCGGGGCGCTCCCTGGAAGGCGCTCGTGCCGGGCGCCCTGCTGTTCGGGCTCGGCATGGAGGTGATCCATATCGTCGCCGAGTACTTCATCGCCCCGTACTCGGTCGCCAAGCAGGGAACCTACGGCGCGCTCGGAGTCGCGGCGGTGCTGCTGCTCGGGCTGTTCTTCTTCAGCAGGCTGATCGTGGGCGCGGCGATCCTCAATGCGACGCTGTGGGAGCGGCGGGTACGGCAGGCGCCGCCGGAGCCGTCGGGCTGAGGACGGGCTCCTCGCCCGCCTCCCGGCAGCGGAGGTCGAAGAAGAGCAGCGCGATCGCGATGCCGGCGTACGGCATCACGACGACGTAGACGAGCGAGCTGATTCCGTTCACGAATGACAGTGAGCTCTTGGTCAGGAAGAGGAAGAGGACGCCCACGATCGGGCCGGCGAGGAAGGCTGAGACGTTGACCAGGCCGGTGATCGCGAGCACGCGCGGCACGCGCCGCCCGACGAGCTTGGAGCTTCGCCGCAGCGCATGCGTGGCGGAGAGGTGCTCGACCACGCACGCCTGCGTCAGCACCGCCTTGCGCACGAGGTAGACGACGGCGACCGGGATTCCGATAACCGAGATGGTGAGCAGCAAGGAGATCGCGATGACGCGCGTCCAGGCCCAGGCGAGCGAGCCCAGATGCGGGACGACGGCCCGGTAGGCGCGGAGCGCGTTCGGACGACCGTCCTCGTCCACGTGTGAGAGCGCGAGTGCGACCACGGCGGTGACGAGGACGCTGCCGGTGATCGTCGACAGCTGGCCGAACACGAGCGCGACGATGCCGCTGACGATCGGGTCCGTTCGCGTTTCGGAGACGAACGTCCCGACGCCGGTGAGGTCGAAGAACGCCTTCTGGATCAGCGCGCCGGCGATGCCGAGCGGGATGAACGCGAGCCCGATCCCGAGGAACATCCGCAGGTGGCGCGAGTAGATCAGCCGCGCAGTCCGGTAGATCTGCCCGCCCGTCCGGGCCTGTTCGAGCGGCTCGTCGAGGAGCGGCGACCAGCGAGTCCGCCGGGTCAGCCAGGCGACGAGCAGGGCGATCAGGACGAAGAACGCCAGCACGGCCCACGGCGTCCGCAGGAAGCGGAGGTAGATCTCCGAGCCCTTCTCGACCGCGCCGCAGAAGAAGTCGGTCGTGCTCGGGCCGAACGTGCTCTCGAGCGGCACGGCGGTGCTGCTCGCCCGCCACGTGTCGTCCGACCAGCTCACGGGCTTCGTCCACTGCGTCTTGACGTTCGGCCCGTCCGGGCCCGTGTTCGGGCCGTTCTCCTGCTGCCCCCAGTGGCCGTTGTAGGCAAGCCAGGCGAACGGCGCCGTGGCCGAGGCCGGTCGGTCCGGAAGGAGGACGGCGTGCGTCTGGAGCATGGCCGAGGGGCCGCGCGTGTCGTCGCAGCCGAAGCCCTCCTGGGCGCTGTGGCCGAGCCAGAGCCTCGACGCGAAGTAGTTCGCGTGCGAGCCGCGGCCCGGGTAGACGATCGGATGCGTCCCGCGCCTGGCGAGCTTGTCGTCGTCCCAGTTCGCCCGCTCGGCGCCGTCGTGCTGGGAGAACCCGACCTCGGTCGGCCTTCGCTTCAAGGCGTCCGACGCCGAGGAGGCGTCGAACATCAGCTGGATCATCTCCCAGTCCGACTCGTGCTTGTTGTTCCAGTCGTTGAACGGGTAGTAGAGCCAGTACTGGAGCGCGAGCTTCCCGGGCTTGCCCGGCTCGGCGACGACGTGCGCGTAGGCCGTCGTCTGCTTGCCGGCGCTGATCTTCCGCGCCCACTTCTCGTAGCTGCAACCCGGGCTCAACGGGGAGCCGGGGAAGTCGAGGTAGACGTCGTAGCTGCGGCGGCTGAACAGGTCGGCTGCCGTCGGCGCGGCCTCGAGCAGCTTGCCGTGGCTGTCCACGAGCTTGACGTCGGCGCGACCGAGCACGACGTCCGCCGGCACCGGTCGGTAGGGCTCGCCGTTCGAGTCGCAGGCCTTGTCCTGCTTCTTGAGCGCGACGACCGGCGCGTACTTGTCCGCGAGTTGCTGCTCCGGGGAGGGCGTGTCGGCCGCTACCGCGAGGCCGGTCGGGACCGCGACCGCGAAGGCGCCGGCGACGAGCAGGAGAGCGAATGGACGGCGCACGAGGTCAATTCTCGCCCGATCCGCGGAGAGCCGCCTCGAGACGGTCGAGCTTGCGGTCGAGCTCGTCGAACCGGGCCTGGTTCTGCTGATGCTCGGTCAACTCCAGCTGCGCCTCGGCGGCGTCGTGCTCGGCCGTGGCACGGGCGACGAAGGTCGAGGTGATCGCAGCTGTGACGATGGCCAGGAAGGCGATCCCTTCGAGCATCACGAACGCTGCGACGATCCTCCCCGAGAGGTGTTGCGGGGTGACGTCGCCGTAGCCGACCGTGGTCACCGTCTGGATCGCCCACCACATGCCGATCCAGATGTTCGAGTACTCCTTGTGGTCGAGAACGCGCATCAGGATGCCGCCGACGACCACGACCGCCGCCGTCGCGAAGACGATCGTGCCTGCCGCTCCGCGAACGGACGGAGGCTCCCGCAGGAACTTCGACATGCGGCGCTCGACCAGGTGCCAGTTGCTCAACGACGAGACGTTACGCAGGCATTCGGACAATGACCGGTTGCCGGCCGTGTCAGAATCCCGCGCGAGTCCATACCACGACGTCCCGCGGGAGTCGTCCTTTGAGCGAAACGGGAGCGATTGGAGTGCCGAGCCCGGGCGGGACCTCGCCCCTGCTCCGGCGATCGCGCCGTCAGCGCATGACCAGGATCGCCATCTGGATCGGCGGCCTCGTGCTGTTCCTCGTCGTCCTGAACGCCCTCGGAGTCGACGTGTGGGGGTGGATCGAGAGCTTCTGGGACCAGATGCAGGCGATCCCGGCGGGGTACCTCGCGGCCGCCCTGGTCTTCCAGCTCGGCTATACGGTCCTCGCGGCCCTCTCGTACTACGGGATCCTGCGGGTCGCCTACCCGGGCGAGGTCGTCTTCGCCCCGATCCTCACGGCCTACGCGGTCGGCGTGGCGATGAACGGCTTCCTGCCGGCGAACATCGGCACGTTCGTGACGCTGATCATGTTCGTCGCGATCATCCCCTCCGCGACGCTCGCCGGGTCGATCGCCGCCTACCTCGTCCAGAAGATCTTCTTCACCCTCGCCGGGACGTTCGTCTTCCTCTACATGTTCCTGTCCGTCCCGAACTCGTTCAACCTGAACTTCAGCAACCTGACGGCGCACCCGCTGTTCTTCGTCGGCCTCCTCGCAGGGATCGCCGTCCTGCTGGTCGTCCTCGGCCGCATGTTCTGGCGCCAGGTGAAGAAGCTCTGGCTGCAGGCCAAGCAGGGCGGCGTCATCCTCTCGCAGCCGAAGAAGTACATGGAGTGGGTCTTCCTGCCCTCGTTCCTCGCGTGGGTCTGCAAGCTGATCGTGACCGGCATCTTCCTGGCCGCGTTCGCGATCCCGGTCACGTTCGACTCGATCATGTGGGTCTCCGGCTCGGGGTCGCTCGCGAGCATGACGTCGTTCACGCCCGGCGCGATCGGCGTCACCCAGGCCACGAACGCGCTCGCGCTGAAGACGTGCTGCGGCGTTCCTCAGAACACGGCGGTCGCCTACTCGACGGCGCAGCAGCTGATCACGACCGCCTGGAACGTGATCTTCGCGCTCATCCTCGTCGTGCTCGTCTTCGGCTGGACGGGCGGGAAGGAGCTCGTGGGCTCGTCCTACGGGCAGGCGAAGGACAAGGCGTCCGAGATGAAGGCGGAGCGAAAGCGCAAGAAGGAGGAGAAGAAGGCCGCCAAGCGGGCGGCGAAGGCCGGCTAGCCGGGCGGCTCCGCGAGCACGGTCCGCCCGGAGCCCGACCGTCGCTCACGTCCTCGTCTCCGTCACTCGCGCATGAGCATCGCGTGGGCCTCGCGCTCGAGGTCGAGGTACGGCTCGCCGCTGACGTCGACCGCGACGCGCCGGATCGTCCCGCCCTTGAAGCTCCAGGGTGCGGTGCCCGGGTAGTCGAGGGTGACGCCGGAGCCGCCGTCGCGCCCGACGCAGAGCCCCTCGCCGCCGATCGAGAACTTGCCTGGCTGAGTCTTGATCTTCGCCTCGCCGACCTTCTCGTCGGCGTGCCAGAGCGAGAGCGTCCCGGTGGCGATGCCCGGCGGATCCTCACCCTCCTTGTCGAACGACGCGGAGAGGATCAGGTTCTCGCCGGTGGGCAGGTCCTCGGTCGCGACGACATGCTGCTCTGTCATGCCGACGAAGCTGTAGACGTAGTGGAGCCGGTTCTCCTTGACGTAGAGGGCGTGCCCGCCGAAGAGCGAGCCGTGAGCGAAGATCACCCCTTCGGCACCGGGGGCGGGGATGTCGACGAGCGCGCCGATGGCATACGAGCGGTTGCGGATGTTGACGGCCTGGGACTCGGGGATCTCCGCGGAATCGGGGAAGTACACATAGCGATCGCGCGCCGGTGAGAGCACGGGGCGGGGCGTGGTGAGGATCTCGAGCGCCGACCGGTCGTCGAGCGGGAAGGCGCCATTGGCGCCTGCCTCGGCGAACCAGAGGTTCTGGAGCTCCCGGAGCTTGTCCCAGTTCTCGCTCGCGAGGTTGTGCAGTTCGGAGCGGTCGGCATCGGTGTGGTACAGCTCCCACTCGTCGTCGTTGAAGTGGCTCCAGCCGGAGATCGTCGGGTGGTTCGTGACCGCCTTCCAGCCCTCGTGCCAGATGGCCCGGGAGCCGAGCATCGCGTAGAACTGGGTTGTCCTCGTCGAGGGCGACTCTGCGTCGTCGAAGCTCGAGCGCATGCTGACGCCGTCAAACCGGCTCTGGACGTGGCCCTTGATCGTCTCGGGCGTCTGGACGCCGAGCACGTCGAGCACGGTCGGTACGAGGTCGATCGCGTGGTGGTACTGCTCGCGGACCTCGCCCCTGGGCTTGATTCCGGCCGGCCAGGAGACGATGCACGGGTCGCTCGTGCCGCCGTTGAACTCGTAGCGCTTCCACATCTTGAACGGCGTGTTGAACGCCATCGCCCAGCCGTTGGGGTAGTGGTTGTACGTCTGCGTGCCGCCGATCTCGTCGAGCATCGGGAGGTTGTCCTCGACGTTGTCGGGGATCCCGTTCGTGATCTTCATCTCGTTGACCGAGCCGTTCGGGCCGCCCTCGCCCGAGGCGCCGTTGTCGGAGACGAGCATCACGAGCGTGTTCTCGCGCCACCCCCACTCCTCGAGGAAGCTCAGCAGACGCCCGATCTGCTCGTCGGCGTGGGCGAGGAACCCGGCGTAGACCTCGGCCATCCGGCAGAAGAGCTTCTTCTCATCGTCCGAGAGCGAGTCCCACGGCCGTGTGAAGTCAACCATCGGGAAAGGCTTGCCCTCGGGGCCGGTGCGAGCGTCGGGTGTGCCGATCGGGTTGATCGGCGGCAGCTCGGTGTCGTTCGGGACGATCCCGAGCTCCTTCTGTCGGGCGAGCGTCTCCTCGCGCATCGCCTCGTAGCCCATGTCGAACTTGCCCTTGAACCTGTCGGCCCACTCCTTCGGGACGTGGTGCGGCGCATGGCAGGCACCGAGCGCGTAGTAGAGGAAGAACGGCTTCTCGGGCGCGATCGACTTCGAGTCGCGGACGAACTCGATCGCCTTGTCGGTGAGGTCGACACTCAGGTGATACCCCTCTTCAGGCGACATCGGCTGGTCGACGAGGTGGTTGTCGTAGACCAGATCGGGATACCACTGGTTGGTCTCCGCGCCCAGGAACCCGTACCAGCGCTCGAAGCCGCGGCCGGTAGGCCAGTTGCGCCGCGTCGAGGCGAGGTTCATCTCGTCCTCCGGGCAGAGGTGCCACTTGCCCACCATGTAGGTGTTCCAGCCCAGCTCGCCGAGGATCTCCGAGAGCATCCCGTTCTCCGGCGGGATCGTGCCGCTCGCGCTCGGGAATCCGATCGCCGCCTCGGTGATGCAGGCCATGCTGTTCCGGGTGTGGTTGCGTCCGGTCAAGAGGCACGAGCGCGTGGGCGAGCAGAGTGCGGTCGTGTGGAACTGGGTGTAGCGCAGCCCGTCGTTCGCGATCTTGTCGATGTTCGGCGTCGGGATCGGGCCGCCGTAGCAGCTCATCGCCGAGAAGCCGACGTCGTCGAGCACGATGTAGACGACGCTGGGTGCTCCGTCGGGCGCCTTCGGTGGCTCGAAGGGCGACCAGTCCGGCTCGGAGTCGCGAATATCGACGTTGATCGTTCCCTTGAACGGCTCTGGCATGCGTCTTCCTCCTGCGGGGCGGTGTTTCGCTCGAGGCTACGAAGCGACTGTCGAACGCGCCTCATCCACGTGGGATGAGGGAGGATCGAAGTCGCCGGGGCACACTCGACCGGAACGACAGTCCAGCCCGGGAGGGACCGACCGTCCAGCTCCCGACGAGATAGAAGGAGACCAGGAATGAGCGCAGGCGAAGCTCCCGCACCGGCAGCGCCCGCGCCGGCGCCGCCCGCCCCGGCACCGGCGGCGGCGAAAGGCACGACGACACGCGGCCGGCGGATCACGGTCTGGGTGCTGATCGCCGTCGCGACGCTGATCGGGCTCGCCTCGGCGCTGACCGTCTGGGTCCAGCGCCAGGCGCTGGATACGACGGCGGTCACGAACGCCAGCACGAAGATGCTCGAGAACGACCAGGTCAGAGGGGCCCTGTCCGTCTACCTCGTCGACCAGCTCTACAACAACGTCAACGTGTCCGAGTCGCTGAGCGAGCGGCTGCCGAAGCAACTGCAGCCAATTGCGGCGCCCCTCGCGGGTGCGCTCCGCCAGCTCTCGACACAGGCGGCGAACACGCTGCTCTCGCGGCCGCGCGTGCAGAAGCTGTTCACGACCGCCGTGAGCACGGCCCACGCGGCCTTCATCCGCGTGATCGACGGCAAGGCGCAGCACGTGTCCTCGGACGGGGGGGTGGTCTATCTCGATCTGAGACCGGTGCTGATCCAGCTCGCCGACCAGTTCGGCGTCGGCAAGAGGCTGGAGGCCAAGCTGCCGCCCGACGCAGGCAGGATCGAGCTCATGAAGCAGAACCAGCTCGACGCGATCAAGACCGGCGCGAGGGCGATCAAGGCGCTCAGCGTGTTCCTCGCCATCGCCGTGTTCGGGCTCTACGCGCTCGCGATCTTCCTCGCCCGCGGCTACCGGCGGCCCACGCTGCGGAACGTCGGGGTCTGCATCGCGGTCGTCGGTGTCGTGCTCCTCCTCGTCCGCCGCGTGGCCGGGAACATGATCATCGACACCCTCGCCACCGGAGGCGGGACCCACTCACCGGCCCGCCAGGTCTGGTTGATCGCAACCAGCCTCCTGTCCGACCTCGCCTGGGCCGCGATCGGCTACGGCCTCGTCCTCGTGTTCGCCGCGATCCTCGCCGGGCCGACGCGGCCGGCGGTCTGGATCCGCCGCAACCTCGCATCGCCGTTCCGGGAGCACGTCGCCCTCGTCTACACCGTCGTCGGCGTCCTCTACCTGCTGCTCCTGCTCTGGGCACCGACCCGCTCGCAGACCGAGTGGATTCCCGTGCTCGTGTTCGCGGCGCTGCTCGTCTTCGGCGTCGAGGTCTTCCGGCGGCAGACGATCGCCGAGTTCCCGCCCGAGGGGGGAGGTACGAAAACGGCCGCGCCGGCCTGAGGCAGCTCCACGGTCCGCCGCGGCCTCGTCGGCGCGGTCGGGAGCTGTGCGTCAGAATCCTGCTCGTGCGTGACGCATGCTCGACGGGCGGCGATCGAGGATGACCGAGGGTGCCCCGAGCGCCGGGGCTCCGGCTCCCACGGCGGTCGACTCGGGGATGCACGCGCGCGCGGCCAAGCTCCGCAGGGGGTTCCGTGTCTATGCCGCCCCGCGAGACGAGCCGCGCGCCCGCCGGGCGACCGACGTCCTGCTGCTCGCGGTCGGCCTGCTCGGCCTCTGGCTGCTGACGGCCGCCTACCCGCCCTCGGACTTCGAGAAGTCCTTCGAGTCCTTTCTCGCCAACTTCCCCGGCTGGCTCGATCCGATCTGGGGAGTCTGCTACGACCTCCTCTGGCTGTGGGCGATGCTCCTCGTCGCCGCCGCGGCGATCGGGCGCAGGAACGTGGTCGCTCTCCAGGCGTTCGCGGCGTTGATCATGGGCGCCGTCGTCGCGCTCGTCGTGACGCGCCTCGCAATCGGCGACTGGCCGTCCGTCGGCACCGCGATCGAGGGCGCATCGGGCTCGCCGCCGTTCCCGGCGTTCCGCATCGCCGAGACCGCCTCCGTGATCCTCGTCGCCGCTCCGCACCTGGTCCGGCCGTTCCGGACGGCGGGCCACTGGATCCTCCTCCTCGGTGTCGTCGGCGGTCTGCTGATCGACGGCGCCACCGCGAGCGGCACCCTCGCGGGCTTCCTCGTCGCGCTCGTCGCGGCGGCAGCGGTCAGGCTCGCCCACGGGACCTCGGCGGGGAGACCGGGGCTCGCCGACGTGACGGCGGCGCTCGCCGAGCTGGGTGTCGACGCCGAGCGCCTCGAGCCGGCCGAGCATCAGACCGCAGGCATCGTCCTGTTCGAGGGCCACGACTCGTCCGGACGGCCGCTGCTCGTCAAGGTGTACGGCCGAGACGCCTACGACAACCAGCTGCTCGCGAAGCTCAGCCGGATGATCTGGTACCGGGACGTCGGTCCGGAGCTCGGGCTGAGCCGGCTCCAGGCCGTGGAGCACGAAGCGCTCGTGACGCTGCTCGCGAACAGGGCGGGCGTCGCGAGCCGCGAGGTGGTCACGGCGGGCGAGACGATCGAGCGTGACGCCCTGCTCGTGTTGCGCGGGGACGCGCGGCCGATCGCGGAGCTGGGCGCGGACGGGCTCGACGACGATCTGCTGCACGCGTCCTGGCGCATGCTGGCGCGTCTCGGCGAGGCCGACATCGCGCACCGGCAGATCGACACGTCGACGGTCGCGGTCGCCGACGGCGAGGTCTGGCTGCTCGACTTCGGCCAGGCGACGGCGGCGCCGAGCCGCGATCAGCTGGAGACGGACAAGGTGCAGCTGCTCGCAGCCACGGCGGCGATTGCCGGCTCCGACCGCGCGATCGCGGTCGCCGTCGAGGCGCTCGGCACCGAGGAGGCCGCTGCGCTGCTCCCGTACCTGCAGTCGGCGGCGCTCGCGACCCCGCTCCGCAAGGGCGTGAAGGCGGCGGGGATCAACATCGACGAGCTGCGGACGCAGCTCGCCGCCGCAGTCGGAGCCGAGGTCCCCGAGCTGATCAAGCTCCGCCGCATGACCTGGTGGACGATCATCCAGGTCGCGCTCCTCGTCCTGGCGGCGGCGGCCGTCTACAGCGGCTTCAGCGACGTCGACTGGTCGCTCGTGCGGAAGGACCTGCAGAGCGCCGAGTGGGGCTGGATCGTGGCCGGCTTCATCCTCGCGCAGGTTCCGCGCCTGACCCAGGCGGTCGCCATGCTCGGCTCGATTGCCGCGCGACTTCCCTTCTTCCCCGTCTACATGAAGCAGCTGGCCACGTGCTACCTGAACCTGGCCATGCCCTCGAGCATCGCGCGCATGGCGCTCAGCATCCGCTTCTTCCAGTGCCAGGGCCTGCCCGGCGTGGCCGCCGTGTCGGCCGGGGCGATCGACTCGCTCGCGAACAACGTCATCCAGGTCCTGATCATCGTCGTGCTCCTGATCTTCGGAGAGTCGAGCGTCGACCTCAATCTGAGCGCACCCTCGAGCGACAGCGGCCCCGGGCACCTGCTCTGGATCCTGCTCGGCCTGCTGATCGTCACCGTGCTCGTGGTCGTCTTCGTCGGCCGCATCCGCCGGGGGATCGTGAGCCGCGTACGCACTTGGTGGCCGCAGGTGCGGGAGTCGCTGGGCGCGCTCCGCTCGTCGAACAAGCTCCGCCTGCTCGTCCTCGGGAACATCGCGACCGAGCTCCTGTTCTCGGCCTCGCTCGCACTGTTCGTCCGTGCACTCGGCTACCACATCCCGTTCGGCGAGGTCGTGCTGATCAACGAGAGCGTCGCACTCCTCTCGAGCTTCATCCCCGTGCCCGGCGGGATCGGTGTCGTCGAGTACGGCCTCACGATCGGGCTCACCTCCGCGGGCATGAGTCAGGAGTCCGCACTCGTGTCCGTGATCCTCTATCGGCTGGCGACGTTCTACCTGCCGCCGATCTGGGGCTTCTTCGCCTTCCGCTGGCTCGAGACGAACAAGTACCTCTAGGTCGCCCGGCGGTCCGGCTCCGCCGGTAGGCTGCCGATCCCGTGACGGTCGTGGCGATCCATGTCGGGCCCGAGGAAGGCGAAGCGCTCGCGCAGGTCGAGGTCGTGCGCGTGCTTGCAGGCAAGGGCGTCGAGGGCGACCGGCACTTCCGGCCGAACGGCGCCAAGCCGGGACAGGCGCTGACGCTTGTCGAGGAGAGCGTCGTCGCCGACGTCGGCCTCGCGCCGGGCGAGACGCGGCGCCAGGTGACCGTCCGAGGTGTGCGCCTGAACGAGCTCGTCGGCAAGCGCTTCCGGGTCGGCGACGTCGAGTGCTTCGGGGTCGAGCTCTGCGAGCCGTGCCAGCACCTGCAGGAGCTGACGCGGCCCGGGATCATCGACGACCTCGTCCACCGCGCCGGGATCAACGCCGACATCCTCACGGACGGCACCATCTCGGTTGGCGACGAGATCGCCGAACTCGGGTAGCTATAGCCTTCCGTCCGTGAGAGGTCGGCTCGCACTCGCGTTGGTCGCCCTGGTCGCGCTCGCCGCGGCAGGTGCCGCCGCGGGCCGGATCGGCGCGACCGGCCCGTCCGTCGTCACGTATCCGTCCGCGCAGACGATCCCGCGCACGGGGAAGCTGCCGGCCGGCGGAGGACGCGCGCTGGCGATCAACGAGCCTGTCGGAGGTGACGGAACCGGCCTGATCGTCGTCTCGAACGCACGCCAGGTCGGCCTCGCCGTCGACACCAGGAGTCTCGGGCCGATCGGCGTTCAGCTCCGCTACTGGCACTTCGTCCGCTTCGGCTCCTCGCTCGTCCCGGACGCGCTGCTTCCCTGGGACGGAAGCGCGCATCCCGCCGAGCAGCAGAACCAGCCGCTCTCGGTCGAGATCGCAGTGCCGTACGGGACGAAGCCGGGCACGTACAAGGCGTCCGTCACGGTCACGGCCGACAGGTCGAAGGTCGTGCTGCCGCTGACGATCACCGTCTTCGGTGTCCAGCTCCCGCAGCCCGGGCAGCCGGCGGGCAACCTCCTGTCGGTCTTCGGCGTCGGCCCGCAGGGCTACGTGAACAAGGCGATCCAGCTCTTCCACCTCACGACCGACGCCCAGATTCGCGCCGAGAACGCCGCGCTCTTCGCCTTCCTCTCCGCCTACCGCATCGCGCCCGACTCGTGGGGCTACGGGATCCCGTCGAGCCCGTCCGGCTACGTCTCGAGCAACGCCTGGTGGAAGGACTCGGCCGGGGAGATGATCCAGCAGCTCCAGGCGGCCCAGTTTCCCGACCTGTGGATCCCGCTGTCGAGCAACCGGGCCAACGCGAGCAGCTACATCGCCGGGCTGAGCCCGTCCGACCCGGAGAAATGGTGCAACTACCTCGGCAGCGTCAAGCAGTTCTGGACGCTGCACGGGTTCCTCCAGAACGGCGCGATCCCGTACATCTACCCGTACGACGAGCCCGGCGACACACACACGAGCCTGCTCGCCCGCCAGGCGACGGCGGTCCACCGTTGTTTCCCGGGCGGGAAGATGCTGACCACGGCGACTCCCGATTCGGCCATGGCGCGTCTCTACGACGGCAAGGGGACCGACGACGTCGACATCTGGTCGGTCGTCGACTGGCGCTACTACGGGATCTTCACGGTGCCGGCCAAGCAGAAGCTCGGCAGCCGCATGCACCAGTACCTCGACCAGATCGACAAGGCCCGTTCGCACGGCGAACGGATCCTCGCGTACACCTACTACGGTGTCCCCGGCTTCCCGTCCTTCAGCACGAGCGAGCCGCTGTCGAACCCGCGCATGTTCGTCCTCTGGACGGCGCTCGAGGGGATCGACGGGATCCTCTACGGGCAAGGGTTGACGACCTACGGTTCGTCCGGAGACCCACTCGCGTCCAACATCCCGGGGCGCGGCGAGAGCGTGCTGATCTATCCCGGCAACGGCGCGCCGATCGCGAGCGCCAGGCTCGAGCAGATCCGCGCCGGCGTCGAGGACTGGGACGTCTTCGCCATCGTCCGCAAGCGCTTCGGGGCCGCGAAGGTGCGGCAGATCCTCGGGGCGCACGGGCTCTTCAGCGCCACCGCGTCCGGCGTGCAGCTCGCGTGCGTCGTCGGCTGCGACCTGAAGAGCACGACGCCGCAGGCCTGGCCCCGCTGGTCGCACGACGCGTCGACCGCCGGCCGGATCGAGGCCGCGCGCCTGGACGCGCTCAAGCTCGCGTCGAGTTGAGGCGGACTCCCTCGAAGGGGTGAACCAAGCACGGCGTCCCGCGTCGATTCAGCAAGTGTGTCCGAGGCGCACCGCGACGACGAGGTGACGACACTGCTCGGCGGCGGCCTGCTCTCCGCACGGATCCGCGGCGGCGAGGATGGGTTCCAGCCGTCTCGGATCTCGGCCGTGCCGAGCGAGCGCCACGAGGAGGTGGCGCTCGCAGGAGCGACCCACATCGAGATCGAGGACGGCCAGGTCCGCTTCCTCGTTCCGTTCCAGGGCGGCTGGCCGAGCGAGCACTGGCTCCGCGCCTTCCGGCAGACCCAGCTCGCCTGGCCGCCTCAGCTCGTCGAACCGCTGCTCGACGAGGGCCGGGGACTTCAGCTCGGGCCGCTACCGGCGGGCGAGCTCGACGCTCACGTCCGGGCGCTGAAGGAGCACGTCGCGGCCGCCAACCGCATCTACGTGGAGCAGATCGAGCCCGACCTCCGCCGCCAGCGCGAGGACGCGATCCGGCGCGAGCAGGAGGAGCACCGCCTCCACGCCGAGGTCGAGGCCAAGCTCAAGTCTCTGCTCGGCTGACGTCCGGCTCCCAGCGCCCAGCACCCACGTCTGATCCGGCCAGGTCCGAGGGACTGTCCCCTCGACACGTCCGGTCCGGCCAGGTCCGAGGGACTGTCCCCCTGACACGGCCAGGAGAGACGTGGCGTCCGAACCCGTTCTTAGCGAAAACTCAGTTGGATCTGCTTCCGTATGTCCATCGGACCAGACGGAAGGAGCGCTGACGTGGTGACGCAGGCGAACGACGCTCCGCCTCCCTCTCCGGAGGCGGCGAAGGAGCGGCTCGAGCAGACGCTGTTCGAGATCAGGCGAGTGATCGCAGGCCAGGACGCCATGCTCGAGCGGGTGCTCGTGTGCCTGCTGGCGCAGGGACATCTGCTGATCGAGGGAGTCCCCGGGCTCGCGAAGACGCTGACGATCAAGACGGCCGCCGGCGTCCTCGGCGGCTCGTTCGCCCGCGTGCAGTTCACGCCCGACCTCGTCCCGTCCGACCTCGTCGGGACGCGGATCTACCGCGCGGGCGAGGGCACGTTCGACACCGAGCTCGGTCCCGTCTTCTGCAACTTCCTGCTCGCCGACGAGATCAACCGCGCGCCTGCCAAGGTGCAGTCGGCGCTGCTCGAGGTGATGCAGGAGCATCAGGTGACGATCGGACACGACACGCACCTCGTCCCCGATCCGTTCCTCGTCATGGCCACGCAGAACCCGATCGAGTCCGAGGGCACCTATCCGCTGCCGGAGGCCCAGGTCGACCGCTTCCTGCTCAAGATCGTCATCGGCTACCCCTCGCACGACGAGGAGCTGACGATCGTCCAGCGCCAGCTCGTCCCGCACCCCGAGCTCCGCCAGGTGCTGACGCTCGACGAGCTACGGGAGCTCCAGCGCGCGACGGTCGGCGTGTACGTCGACCCGGCGCTGATCAGCTATGCGGTCGAGCTCGCCACCGCGACGCGGACGCCGGCCCGTTACGGCCTCGACGACCTCTCCGACTACATCGCCTTCGGCGCCAGCCCGCGAGGGCCGATCGCGGTCATCCAGGCCTCCCGCGCCCTCGCGCTCCTTCGCGGCCGCGACTACGTGGTCGTCGAGGACATCCACGCGCTCGCCCGCGACGCGTTCCGGCACCGGCTCGTGCTCACGTACCAGGCGCTGGCCGAGGAGACGGACGCCGAGCGGATCCTCGACGCGGTCCTCCAGGCGGTGCCCGTGCCCCAGGTCGACCTGGCCCGCACGAGCGCCGCATGAGCTCGGTCCACGCGCTGGCACGACCGGCGCGTGCAGATGCGCCCGGCCCGGGGCCGATGCCCGAGGTGCTCCTGCGCGCGCTCGACATCAGCATCGGACGGCGGATCGGCGGGATGCTCGCGGGCGACTACCGCTCGGACGTGCTCGGCCAGGGCACGGAGCTCGCCCAGGTGCGCGCCTACGTCCCGGGGGACGACGTGCGTCAGATCGAGTGGAACGTCACCGCCCGTACCGGCCAGACGCACGTCCGCGTCCAGCTCGCCGAGCGCGTTCTCGTCACCTGGCTCGTCCTCGACACGTCGCCGTCGATGGCGTTCGGCACCGCCGACCGCCGCAAGGCCGACGTCGCGGAGGGCGCCGCACTGGCGCTCGGTCACGTGGCCACCCGCCGCGGCAACCGGCTCGGCGTCGTCACCTTCGGTGACGGGCGCCCGCAGTCGCTGCCCGCCCGACAGGGCCGGGTGGGGCTGATCGGCCTGCTCGCGGCGCTCCGAGCGGAGCACGAGGTCGAAGACGGCGCTGACCGCGTCGGTGCGACCTCCCTGGGCGAGGCGGCGCGCCGGACGAGCTCGCTGGCGCGGCAGCGCGCGCTCGTCGTGGTCGTCTCCGACTTCCGCGGCCCGTTCGACTGGCGCCGGCCGCTGCTCGAGCTCGCCGGGCGTCACGACGTCATCGCCGTCGAGATCCGGGACCCTCGTGAGCAGGAGCTCCCGAACGCGGGCGACCTGTGGCTCGTCGATCCCGAGACCGGCCGCCAGCTCCGCGTCGACACCCGCGACGCCAAGCTCCGCGCCCGTTTCGCGGCCGCCGCCGAGGAGGAGCGAAGCGGCCTGCGCCGGACGCTCGCCTCGCTCGGCGTCCGCCACACCGTGCTCTCGACGTCCGGCGACTGGCTCCGGTCGCTGGCGCTGTTCCTGAAGCGGGGGCGGCGCTGAGCTTCCAGTCGCCACTCTGGCTGCTCTTGCTCGTCGCCGTTCCGGCGACCGTCGCCGCGTACGTCGTCCTCGAGCGGCGGCGCAAGCGGCAGAGCGCCGAGTTCGCGAGCCCCGCACTCATCCCGGCCGTCGTCGACCGTTCGCCCGGACGTCTCCGCTACGTCCCGCTCGTCGTCCTGCTCGTCGGGCTCGTGGCGATGATCGTCGGCGTCGCCCGCCCGCACGCGACGATCACGGTGCCCCGCGAGGAGGCGACGGTCATGCTCGGGATCGACACGTCCCGATCGATGAGGGCCACCGACGTCAAGCCGACGCGGCTCACCGCCGCCCTGCTTGCGGCGAACGCGTTCGTCAAGAAGCTGCCGAAGAAGTACCGCGTCGGCATCGTCTCGTTCGCGAGCAACGCCCGGGTGGCGCTGCCGCCGACCAGCGACCGTACGCTCGTCTCCGAGGCGCTCCGCGAGCTCCGGCCGGGCGAGGGCACCGCGATCGGTGACGCGGTCGCGCTCGGAGTCCGAATCGCGAAGCTTCAGCGCACCTCGGACGGAAAGGTGCCGCCGACCGCCATGCTCATGTTCTCGGACGGCTCGCGCGACGGCGGCCGGACGACGCCGCAGGCTGCCGCGCGACTGGCCAAGGCCGCCCACATCCCCGTGTACACCGTCGTCCTCGGCACGCCGAGCGGCGTCGTCCAGCAGACGCTGACCGGGGGCTACCGTGTGACGATCCACGTGCCTCCCAGCCCGCAGACGCTGCAGCTGATCGCCAAGGGAAGCGGCGGCCAGTCCTTCTCGGCAGCGAGCAGCTCGCGCCTCAAGGAGGTCTACCAGCGGCTCGGGTCGCTGCTCGGCCACAAGTCGGAGGATCGCGAGATCACGGACGTGTTCGCCGGCAGCGCCGCCCTGCTCCTGCTCGTCGGCGGCGGGATGTCGATGTTCTGGTTCCGGAGGCTCGTGTGAGGCTGCCGGTCGCCGTCGTCCTCGCCACCGCGGCGGCGCTCGCCGTCTTCGCCTCGCCCGCAGGCGCGACGAACGAGTGTCGGGGCCTCCAGGTCTGCGTCCGCGTCGCCGGCCCGTGGGTCGTCGTTCCCGACGGGCAGCACCGCGCCGCGACCGCGTGTCGAGTACCAGCTTTCCTGTCCCAAGGGCTACATCGTCGGCGGTCTCGATGCCGAGCTCACCGACCCCGCGATCGACGTCACCTTCCAGGGGTTGATCGGCGCTCCCGTGAACCCGGGGATCACGACGAGCAGGACGGCGCTGTTCGTGGCGACGTCGGTGCGCACGCCGTCGCGACTCGCCACCTTCCGGCCGCACATCGGCTGCATGCCGAGCGCGGGCGGCGGCCAACGGATTCCGACGATCCACCACGTCGTCCCACCCGGCCATCCCGACACGCGCCGCGTGACGACCATTCGCATCCAGCCAGGCCCGCAGACGGTGACGAAGACGTGCGCGGCCGGTGAGACGCTCGTCAGCGCCACGCACGCGATCGGCTTCTACACGCCGAAGCCGCCGGCCGCCGGTCTCGTCTCGAGCGTGCAGGCGTCGCAGACCGTGCGCGCCGGCCGGGTGACCGTCTCCGTCCACGCCGGCGGTGCGGTCGTGGCCGTGCGCGTCGTCGTCCAGGTCGACCTCACCTGCGGGGGCGGAGCATGACGGTCGAACCGGAGGTTCGCACATGAGCTTTGCCCAGCCGCTCCTCCTGCTGACCCTGCTCGTCGTGCCGCTCGTGATCGGCGTCTACCTGCTCGCGCAGCGGCGGCGGGCGAAGTACGCGGTCAAGTTCACGAACATGGATGTGCTCGCCGGCGTGGTGAGCACGCGGCGCTCCTGGCGACGCTACGTCGCGCCGCTCGTCTTCCTGCTCGCGCTCGCCGCGCTCTGCGTCGCCCTCGCCCGGCCGCAACAGTCGACGCTCGTCGCGAGCCAGGAGGCGACGGTGATCCTCGTCGTCGACGTCTCCGGATCGATGCACGCGACCGACGTCAAACCCACGCGGCTCGGCGCCGCGCAGAAGGCGGTCCGGATCTTCCTCGACCACGCGCCGAAGAACCTCCGTATCGCCCTGATCGCGTTCTCGGGTGACGCGAACATCGCCGCCCCGCCTACGACCGACCACAACCTGATCCGCCAGGCCGACAACACGCTCGGCGATTTCACCGGCAACGGCGGGACGGCGATCGGCGACGCGCTCGCGCTCGCCGTCGAGGTCGCCCAGGCGGCTGTGGGGCCGACCGGTGCGCCGTCGAGCGGCCAGACCATCGCCTACCACCCGCACGGCGCGCAGTCACCCGTCTCGATCGTCTTCCTCTCCGACGGCCACCAGACGCGCGGTGCGCTGCAGCCGCTCGAGGGCGCCGCACAGGCGAAGACTGCCGGCATCCCCGTCTTCACCGTCGCGCTGGGCACGCCGAACGGGACGCTCAGCTTCGGCAACGGCGGCTTCGGCAATCCGTACGGCGGGCCGGGCGCCGGCGGCTTCGGCAGCTCGATTCCGGTACCGCCCGACCCGGCCACGCTGCACGCGATCGCCTCGCTGACCGGCGGCAAGTTCGTCGACGCCCGGAACGCGAAGACGTTGAACGACTCCTATGCCAATCTCGGCTCGAGGCTCGGCCGCAAGCCCGGAAAGAACGAGATCACGAACGAGTGGGTGCTGCTCGCCGCCGGCCTTCTCCTCGGCGCCGGGCTCCTCTCGGCGTTCTGGTCACCGCGGCTCCCGTAACGCGAACGTCACTCGGCCGGGCGCTCGAACGGAGCGGGCTAGCCGTGGCTGACGAAGGCGAGGAAGAGCAGCCCGAGCGGCAGCAGGAGCGCCACGAGGCCGCGATGCAGCAGCGCGTGGCGGACGCTGGCATGTGAATCGATTGCGGCGATTGGTCATCAAATGTTCAGACGTCAGTGAAGCGAGATCGATGTTGAAGACAGCGTGAAGCTTTCGCAAGGTTCGGGTTACCATCGGCAGTCGTGCCGCCGGCCTTGACCACAACCGACGAGACCACCGCCCGCTTCGACGAGCTCCAGCGCAAGCTCGTGCCCCTCTGGCAGTCGATCCAGTCGATGACGCAGGACGAGCAGACGATCGTCGTCGTGCCGTCCTGAGCCTCGACGACCCCGGCTGGCCGGGCTCCGTCCTCCAGGCGTACGAGGAGCGGTTCCTGTTCCTGCTCCTCCTGCTGCGCCAGCCGCGCGCGCGGCTCGTCTACGTGACGTCGCAGGCCATCAATCCGAGCGTCATCGACTACTACCTCGACCTGCTGCCCGGCGTCATCCCCTCGCACGCGCGCCGCCGGCTCTTTCTCGTCGTCGCCGCTCGACGGCTCCGCGCGACCGCTCTCGGAGAAGCTGCTCGAGCGCCCGCGACTGCTCGCACGGATCCGCGAGCTGATCGTCGATCCCGATCGCGCCCACCTCGTTCCCTTCAACACGACCGAGCTCGAACGTGACCTCGCGCTCGCGCTCGGCATCCCGATGTACGGCGCCGACCCGCGGTTCTTCCACTACGGGACGAAGACCGGCTGCCGGCGGCTCTTCGTCGACGAAGGTGTTCGCCATCCGCTCGGCGAGGAGGATCTCACGAGCATCGAGGACGTCGTCGACGCGCTGTGCCGACTGCGGGCCGCCCGGCCGGAGGCTGCGCACGCCATCGTCAAGCTGAACGAGGGCGTGTCGGGAGAGGGGAACGCCAGCGTCGACCTGCGCGGCCTGCCGGCGCCCGGCTCGGTGGAAGAGGCGAGCGCGGTCGAGCGAGCGTGTGCGGGCGATGAGCTTCGAGGCTCCGACCGTCACGTTCGACGCGTACGCGGCCGATCTCGCGGAGCGCGGAGGGATCGTCGAGGAACGGATCGCCGGCGAGGATGTCCGGAGTCCGAGCGTCCAGATGCGCGTGACGCCGCTCGGCGCCGTCGAGGTGCTCTCGACGCACGACCAGGTGCTCGGTGGGCCGAGCGGGCAGTCGTACCTCGGCTGCCGTTTCCCGGCCGACCAGGCCTACTCGGCTGCGATCACGCGCGAGGCGGTGAAGGTCGGTGAGCGCCTGGCGCGGGAGGGCGTGCTCGGCCGGTTCGCAGTCGACTTCGTCGTCGTGCGGTCGGGCAGCGGCTGGGATCCGTACGCGATCGAGCTCAACCTGCGCAAGGGCGGGACGACGCACCCCTTCCTGACGCTCCAGTTCCTGACCGACGGGGTCTACGACCCCGACGACGGGGGTGTTCACGGCCCCGAGCGGCCGCGAGAAGCACTTCGTCGCCTCCGACCACGTGGAGAGCCCGAGCTATCGCTCGCTGACGCCGGACGATCTGTTCGACATCGCCGTCCGGCGCGGCCTCCACTTCGACCAGTCGCGACAGACCGGCGTCGTCTTCCACATGATGAGCGCGCTCGGCGAGCACGGGCGCACAGGGCTGACGGCCGTCGCCGACGATCCGGCCGGCGCGGACGAACTCTACGATCGCGTCGTGTCCGTGCTGGACGAGGAAACGAGCGCCTAGCCTCCTAGCCGGCCGGGCCGTGTCGGAGGGACAGTCCCTGTCACGCGGGGTCACGGGATCGTGCGGAAGTGTGACGGACTAGTCCGGAGCGGACTGCGTGTCGACGCTCGACCAGTCGAAGTCCTCGCCGATCGCCTGGAGCGCGCCGCGGGTCGGCTCGTCGCAGAGCGCGCCCTCGACGCCGACCTCGTAGAACTCGCGCGGACTCAGCCCCCGCGACGCCGCCTCCGCGTACTCGCTCGTCAGGTCGATCGAGAACATGGCCGGATCGTCGGTCGAGAGCGAGCAGCGAAGACCGGCGGCGACCATCTCCGGCAGCGGGTGCAGGTCGTACGACGGGCACGGCTCCGACGAGCACGTTCGCCGTCGGGCAGACGTCGAGCACCGTGCCGCGGTCGACGAGCTCGCGCACGAGCACCGGGTCCTCGATCGGCGCGGATGCCGTGCCGGATCCGGTCGGCGTGCAAGCGCCTCGAGCGCGCCCCAGACCGACGGCGGCCCGACGACCTCGCCGGCGTGCGGAACCGACCCGAGCCCGCCCTCGCGGGCCAGACGGAAGGCGTCCGCGAACTGCTCCGGCGGCGCCATGTCCCTCGACGCCGCCGAGCCCGATCGCCGACCACGCCCGCGGTCCCGGCAGGCGATCGGCGCGGCGCACGATGTCCGCAGCCTCCTCGGGCGGCGACGTGCGGTTCAGGTCGGGCGTGAGCCGCACCTCGACGCCGAGCCGCTCGCGCGCCTCCTGGACCCCGTCGCAGTACCCCTCGAAGAGCGCGTCCAGCTCGATCCCGTTCCTCGCCGGCACGGTGGGCGCGAAGATGGCCTCGATGTACACGGCACCGTGGCGTGCGGCCTCCTCGGCGTAGTCGACGGTGATCCGCCGGAAGTCGTCGGCGGTCTGCGAGCGCGGCCGTGACGAGGAACCAGACGTCGATGAAGTGCGGCAGGTCGCGGAAACGGAAGAGCCGCTGCAGCTCCTCGGCCGTCTCGGCCGGCAGCGCCACGTCGTTGCGGCGCGCGAGCTCGAGCAGCGTCTCCGGCTGCACGGTGCCCTCGAGGTGGACGTGGAGCTCGATCTTCGGATACATCGCCTGCGGCAGCATGATCCTCGCTCCGGATACCAGTCGCCGGATCCGCCTCAGTCCGGGAACGAGGTCGGGTTGCGTCGCGGCAGCGAAGGAGCAGTTCGTCGTCGATGTTGCCGCCCGTCACGACGAGGACGATCGGGCCCTCGAGCTCACCGAGCTGCGCGACGCCCGCGAGCCCGGCGCCGGCGGCCGCCTCCGCGCGGATCCCGGCCACATCGAACGCGGCCACTCCGGCAGCGATCTCGCGCTCCGAGACGAGCAGCATCCGATCGGCGGCGTCGTTCAGCACGTCGACCGCGTACGGGATCGCGACGCGAACCGCGAGCCCGTCGGCGATCGTCGCGGAGCTGTCGCTCTCGACGACCGAGCGGGCCTCCCACGACAGCGCCATCACCGGCGCGTCCTTCGCGACGACCCCGACGCGGAGCGTCGTAGGGTGACCGCCGGCCGAGCGCGAGGCCGATGCCTCCGAGCAGCGCGCCGTTCCCGGTCGGCACGACGACCGCCGCCGGAGCCTCGTCGAGCTGGTCGAGGATCTCGTCGGCGATCGCATCCGTACGCGTCGTATTGCAGCGGCTCCGCGCCGTCCTCGAAGAACGGCAGGCTCGTGCTCGCGCGCGTAGGTCTTGCCGGCCATCCTTCGCCTCGTCGACGTCGGCGCCGCCGAGCCGGACGTCGGCGCCGAGCCGCTTCAGGTGCGCGAGCTTGCTCGCGCTTGTCGCCGAGGGCGCGAAGACGACCGCCTCGAGGCCGAGCTTGCCCCGCCGCCCAGCTCGTCGCGGCGCCGTGGTTTCCGGTCGACGCCGTGACGACGCCGCGGGCGCCCGCGTCGCGGTAGTGCTCGACGACGGGCAGCGCGGCCCTCCACTTGAAGGCGCCGAGCTCGTGCACGTCCTCCCGTTTCAGCCACAGACGCTCGCCGTCGGCGAGCGAGGGCGGAGCCGGTTCGAGCGGTGTCGTCACGTCGCCGGGCAGCGCTCCGGATGGCGTGGCAGGCCGTCGTCGGGAATCGTGTCCCAGGGCGCCGCGGAGGCCGTGTGCGAGTGGTACTGCGGCCGGATGCCGGGGTCGCCGTCGAGCGCCCCGAAGCGGATCGAGACCTCCGGTCCGTCTGGCCACGTGCCGCCGAACAGGCTCGAGCCGCACGCGGAGCAGAACGCCTTCGCCATCCCGTCGTCGGGTCGGTAGACGCGGATCAGCTCCTCACCCTGGAGGAGGCGGAACCCGTCGCGCGGCACGCGTCCCTGCGTGAGGCCGAACGCGCCCGAGTGCTTGCGGCACCGGGAGCAGTGGCAATGGCTCGCGCGCCGGAACGGCTCGGTCAGCTCGAAGCGCACGCCGCCGCACAGGCAGCTTCCGGTCACGGGCTCCACGACCGGACTCTACGGCTCCGGTACCGCCTCGCGTGCGATGCTGTCGCGCCATGCCGACCGTCCAGCTCTTCGCCACCTGCCTCGGCGACCTCGTCTTTCCCGATGCCGTCGGCGACGCCGAGGCGCTGCTTGCGGGAGGCGGGTTTCGACGTCGAGTTCCCGCCCGGACAGGTCTGCTGCGGGCAGCCGGCGTTCAACTCGGGCCATCGCTCTGCCTGCGCGCCGGGTCGCGCGCACGTTCGTCCGCGCCTTCTCGCGGGAGGCTGCCGGTCGTGACGCCCTCCGGCTCCTGCGCGACGATGGTCTCGCGGTTCCTGCCCGGAGCTCGTCGGCTGCGAGCCGTTCGACGTCTGGGAGCTGTCCGCGTTCCTCGACGCGCAGGGAGTCGAGCCCGCCCGGCGGAACGAGGGTCGGCGGATCGCCTACCACGACTCGTGCCACATGCTGCGCGAGCTCCGCATCGCCGACGCGCCGCGGCGGCTGCTCGAGCGCTCGGGCGCCGAGCTCGTCGACGCTCCCGCGGCCCGACCTCTGCTGCGGGTTCGGCGGCACGTTCTCGGTGCGCCAGCCGGAGGTGTCCGTCGCGATGGCGGACGACAAGCTCGCCGGGGCGGCCACGTCCGGAGCCGACGCGCTCGTCAGCGCCGATCCAGGCTGCCTGATGCATCTCCGCGGCCGAGCCGCGCGGCTCGGCGAGACGGTGCCGCGTCGTCCATCTCGCGACGGCGCTCGCGCGTGGGATCGACGCGGATGGCGCGGCATGAGCAGCCGTCGCTTCCTGCCCCGGGGGGAACTGCGTTGGCGCCGGCAGGGGCGTGCGGAAAATCGGCACGAATTCGCGCCGAATCGGCACATTCTGGGCACAGACACATGCGTGTTCGAGCGGTATCGTCGAGCACGAGGGTGGAGGGTGGTACCCCACCCTCGATCTGGGTGGGGGTGCGCGGACGGGGCCCGGCCGGGCGGTGGTCGCGCGGAGGTTCGCGCGATGACCGAGCTCGCGCAGCCGCCGGGGCGGTTCCGTGAGATTGCACGGCTCAAGCTCGCCGACGCTCACACGCAGGGCGCGCTCGACTCGTCGACGGCGCGTCTTTACGGCCACCGGACGGAAGCGTGGCAGGACGTCGCCGAGATCGAGACGCTCCGGCAGCGTGCCCACGATGCGCGGATGCGCGTGATCGACGACCTCGACACGCACGTGGCCCGCTTCACTGCCGCGCTCGAGGCGCGCGGCGGCCATGTCCACTTTGCGCGCACGGCCGCCGACGCGAACGCCTACGTCGCCGAGGTCTGCCGCAGCGCGGACGCGAAGCTCGTCGCAAAGTCGAAGTCGATGCTGACCGAGGAGATCGGCCTCAACGACACGCTCGAAGCCGCCGGCAGTGCGGGTCGTCGAGACCGACCTCGGCGAGTACATCGTCCAGCTCGCCGGCGAGCACCCTGTGCACATCCTCGCGCCCGCGATCGAGAAGACCGCAGAGGACGTCGCCGAGCTCCTCTCCAAGGTCGAGGGCAAGCCGGTCTCCGTCGGAGCTCACCGCGCTGACCCAGGCCGCGCGACGCCAGCTCCGCCAGGTCTTCCTGGACGCCGACGTCGGCATCACGGGCGCCAACTTCGGCGTCAGCGAGACCGGGTCGATCTGCCTGGTCACGAACGAGGGCAACGGGCGGCTCGTCAGCTCGCTCCCGCGGATCCACATCGCGATGATGGGCATGGAGCGGCTCGTTGCCGACCTCCCCGATCTCTGCCGTTCTGCTTCGACTGCTCGCCCGCAGCGGAACCGGACAGCGCCTGAGCGTCTACACGACGCTGCTGACAGGGCCTCGCCGGGCCGGAGAAGAGGACGGACCCGAGGAGCTGCACGTCGTGATCCTCGACAACGGGCGCTCGAATCTGCTCGGGACGCACTACCAGGAGATGCTGGCGTGCATCCGCTGCGGCGCCTGTCTCAACGTCTGCCCGGTGTATCGGAAGACCGGCGGCGCCGCGTACGGCCCTGTCTACTCCGGTCCGATGGGCGCGGTGCTGCTGCCGCTGCTCGTCGGGCTCGACGACGCGTCGTCGCTGCCGCATGCGTCGTCGCTCTGCGGTGCCTGCAGCGATGCCTGTCCGGTCAAGATCCCGCTCCACGAGCTCTTGCTGGAGCTGCGGAAGGATCTCGTCGAGCAGGGCGTGGCGCCTCGGTGGGAGCGGCTCGCCTTCGGCCTCTGGTCGCTTGCCTGGTCGTCCCCGCTCGGCTACCGGGCGACGACGAGGCTCGGGCGATTGGGCGCGCCGCTCGCCGGCCTCGCGGGTCCCGGCCGGACCTGGGCGAAGGGCCGGGCGCTTCCCCGACTGGGCCGGCGTTACCGGGACGGACGATGAGCCTCGTCGAGGACTTCGTACGTAACGCGGAGGCGGTCGGCGTCGTCGTGCATCGAGGCGCCGCGCCAGAGATCGAGGGTGCGGGCGTATCGCAGGCGCTGTACGGGCTTGCGGAGACGGGGAGCGTCGTGCTCGCCGCGTCGCCGGACGAGCCGCGCGCCCGGTCGCTGCTGCCGGACGTCCACGTGGCGCTGCTGGCCGAGGACAGGATCCTGCCGGGGCTCCCCGAGCTGTTCGAGGCTGTCGGCAACGATCTCCCGAGCGCGCTCGCGATCGTGACCGGGCCGAGCCGGAGTGCCGACATCGAGCAGCAGCTCGTCGTCGGCGTGCACGGCCCGGGCGAGGTCCACGTCGTCCTGACACCGTCCGCTCCGGCCACGTCTGAGGGACAGTCCCTCGGGCATGGCGGATGAGGCACGTGACCTGGGAGGCGCCGGGCGGGCGCCGGCTGAAGCGTGGCCAGCTCCAGGGCCAGTCGCCCCGGTCACGGCAGATGCCGGCCCGGACAGGATTCTCGAGGATGTAGTTCACAGCGGCGTGGAGGTGTGGTTCGTCCTCGACGAGCCAAGCGCTGAAGCGCTCCTCGTAGAGGTGCCCTTTGCGCCCGTACCGTCGGTTGAACCGCTGCGCGTACAGGCCCAGGAGACGGTGCATGCCGGCCGAGACCTGCTCTCTCGGCGCCTCGATCAGGAGGTGATAGTGCGTGCCCATCAGGCACCAGGCGTGCATTCTCCAGTCGAACATCTGAACGGCCTGTGCCAGCAGCTCGAGGAAGTCCTGGCGGTCGACGTCGTCGAGGTAGAGGTGGATGCCGCCGACGCCGCAGGCCGTCACGTGAAAGCAGCCGTACTCCGGAAGAAGCGAGCGAGGTCGGCGCGGCATGTCGCGATCGACGGTAACGGTGCGTCAACCAGCCGAAAAGGGGCCACGCCGCCCTTGACACAGTTTTGTTACAGGGACTGTCCCTGGGGCGTGTCGGATAGGGTCAGGGCGTGCTTCCGATCGAGCGGCCGGAGAAGATCGTCTGCGTCGGGCTCAACTATCGCGACCACGCCGAGGAGCAGGGCGTCGCGCTGCCCGAGCGGCCGCTGCTCTTTGCCAAGTGGCCGAACACGCTGATCGGTCCCGGGCGATCCGATCCGACTCCCGTCGATCTCGAACGAGGTCGACTACGAGGCCGAGCTCGGCGTCGTCATCGGCGAACGCGTCAGCCGGGCCACGCCCGACACGGCCCTCGAGGCCGTCCGCGGCTATCTGTGCGCGAACGACGTGTCCGGCCGGGACGTCCAGTTCGCCGACAAGCAATGGGTGCGCGGGAAGTCCTTCGACACCTTCTGCCCGGTCGGCCCCGAGCTCGTCCCGGCGAGCGACGTCCCCGACCCGCAGTCGCTCCGTATCCGGGCGATCCTGAACGGACAGGTGATGCAGGACTCGACGACGGCCAACATGGTCTTCGGCGTCGCCGAGATCGTGTCGTTCGTGAGCCAGGCGATCACGCTCGAGCCCGGCGACCTGATCCTGACGGGCACACCCGCCGGCGTCGGCGTCTTCCGCGATCCGAAGGTCCTGCTCCAGCCCGGCGACGAGATCACGATCGAGATCGAAGGCCTGGGCTCGCTGACGAACCCCGTCGTCGCCGCCTGAAAACGGCGACGGGGCGGCCGTCGTCCGCCCCGTCACCAGCGGTCGAGTCCGACGTCTGCGACCTAGCCGCCGGCCTCGTCTCTGTCCGACCCCGGGCCTGACGAGCTGTCAGCCGAGCCGTTTGACCCCCTGTCTCGCGTCGCGGCCTTCCCGGCTTGCGCGCGGCCCGACCTGAAGGCGGAGCGGAACCCTTCTAGCTGCGCTCGTGCAGCCTGCAGGAGCGACCGCAGCTCGGTCCCGTCGCCACCCGCCGTGCGGACTGCGGCGGCATCGACGAGGAGGAGCTTCGAGTCGGCTTTCAGGATCGTCAGCCCGGCCTCCATGCCCCGTCTATCGGGCGGGCCGGCGGGTCGCAGGTACCGCAGACGAGGGACGCGAGGTAAGAAACCGGTAAAACGCCGCTGGCACAGGGAGCCCGAGCAAGAGAGGAGAGAGATGACCGTCGTGTTGGTCGCCAGGTGGGTCGCACGTGAAGGGGAGGAGGAGCGCGTGCTCGCGCTGCTCGAGGAGCTGGCGCCGGCGTCGCGGGCGGAGCCGGGCTGCCTGGAGTACCACCCGTGCCGCGACCGCGAGGACCCGCGGCGCTTCCTGATCTTCGAGGTCTACGCCGACGAGGACGCGTTCCGCGCGCACGGCGAGTCGGCGCACTTCCAGCGATTCGTCCTCGACGGGGCCGTGCCGCTGCTCGAGGGACGCGACCGGTCGTTCTACGAGACAGTCGTTTGAGGCAGTACGCTCGCTTCGTCGCGGCGCTGTTCCTCGTCTCGCTCGCGCTCCGGCCGCAGATCATCGCGACGGCGCCGCTGATCCCGTCGATCCAGGCCGACCTCGGCATCTCACACGCGGTCGCCGGCCTCCTCGGTGCCATCCCGGTGCTCTGCATGGGCGTGTTCGCGCCGGCCGCGGCCTACGTCTCCGGGGCGATCGGCGCTCGCTGGGCGATCGCGGGCTCGGTCGTCCTGATTGCCGCGGGCGGGCTGCTGCGTGTGGCCGTGCCGGATACCGCCGTCCTGATCGCGTTCACCTTCCCGGTCGGGGTCGGGATCGCGATCTCCGGCACGCTGATGCCCGCGATCGTCAAGGGTCGGCTCGCCCACCGGCCGGCGCTCGGCACGGGGATCTACGCGACCGGCATCCAGCTCGGGGCGGCCGTGTCGGCGGCGCTTGCCGTCCCGCTCGCGCATCTCCACGGCGGCTGGCGCGCGTCACTCGCCGTGTTCTCGGTCGCGGCCGCGATCTCGGGCGCCGCGTGGCTCGTGTTCGGCGGCCGCGAGAAGCGGCCACGTGTTCGTGTCCGCCCGCCGAAGCTGCCGCTGCGGAATTCGACCGCCTGGACCGTGTCGCTCGTCTTCGCGATGATCGCCGTCTGCTTCTACGGGCTCTCGGCCTGGCTACCCGATGCTTACGTCGAGCACGGCTGGTCCGAAGGCCGGGCCGGTGCCTTACTGGCGGTCGTGCAGGCGGTGACGGTGCCGACGGGCCTCGCGCTGCCGTGGCTCGCCGACCGGCGCGGATCGCGGCGCTTCTACCTCGCGATCGCGGCCTCGGTGCAGATGGTCGGGCTCGTCGGTGTCCAGCTTCTCCCCGAGGCTGCGTGGCTGTGGGCGGTTCTGCTCGGGCTCGGGATCGGCACGCTCTTCCCGCTCGCCATGACGCTGCCGCTCGACCTCTCGGACGATCCGGGAGCAGCCGTCGCCGTGACGGCGATGATGCTCGGCGTCGGCTACACGATCACCGGCACGGCACCGCTCGTGCTCGGGTACATCCGAGACGCGACCGGGTCGTTCTCCGCGGCGCTCTGGCTGATCGTCGGCATCGAGGCGTGCCTGCTCGTGACCAGCCTCCGGCTCACGCATGAACGGTTGCACGCCCGCGCGGTAGAGCGGCCGGCGACTCCGTGCGGAGCCGCCGGCCGCTGACGCCTAGAAGCTCTGGACCGGGGCCGAGGCGACCGAGCCGGAGCCTTTCGCCTTCCAATAGTTATTGAGCGCGCCCTGCACCTTGGCCAGATAGATGAAGCCGCCGACGTACGGGACGAAGCCCCAGAGGCCGGTCAGGCCGCTGACCGGCGGGTTCTCGTTCCCTTCGGCGCCGTACATGCGGCCGACGTACTGGGGCAGCATGAAGTAGCCGTAGATCACGAAAACGAGCAGGAGGCCAATAATGCCGCTGACTCCTTCGCCGCGGTGTCTCTTCAGGTCGGCGTAGGTCGCGTAGTACCAGTAGATCGTGTAGATCCCGATCGTGACGATCGACAGGACGATCACGAAGCCAACCCCGCGCTCCTTTCCGAGCGGCCCGGTGTTCGGGGCCGCTGGAGCTGCAGGTGGAGCCGCCGCGGTGGTCTGCTCGGCGGTCGCCTCGCTGCTCGGCGCGGCGCTTGCCTCGGCGTTGTCTTCAGGTGTACTCAAGTCGCTCCCTCCGTGGAAATGGACGAGCCGACTCAAGCACGCCGAGCGGACGACGTCAAACCCGCTAGCCGAAGCCGAGCGAGATGATCCCGCGGTCGACGAGCCCGCGGGTGAACGTCGTCCGAGGCCACGACCTTGACGCCGTAGACGTCGCGCAGGAACCACTCGAAGTACACGAACACGCTCGAGCGCACGGCGTTCACCTTCTCGAGGCGCGCCAGGTCGTAGACGGCGACGCGCGCCCGCAGCGCGGCGTCGTCGAGGAGGCGCGTGATGAGCGTGTCCGTCAGTTCGGTGAGGAGGAGTGTCGGCTCCTCGCGTTCGGGGAGGTCGTCCGCGGTCTCGACCGTGCTCCGCTCGCGCCGCCAGGCCAGGTCGAGACGGACCGACGACTCGGCGAGCACCTCGACGTCGTCGAGCTCGTCGCGACAGTAGACGCCGAACGCGTCGAGGACCTCGCCCTGTGTCACGCTCGTCGCGGCCCAGTCGATGGCGCGTTCGCGCGGGGCCGTCACCGTGGCTCCGCGGGCCCTGTCCGGGGGACAGTCCCTGTAACGCAACCGTCGCGGTCTGTCCACAGGCGGGTCATGTCCGTTCGGCCAGTGCGAGCAGCAGTTCGGGCGCGAGCTCGGCCACCGGGATCCGAATCCCGCCGGCGACGCGCGCGAGCTCGGCCGCGCAGCCCCTGGCTCCGTCGGACGTGTCCGCGACGACGAGGCCGATCCGGCCGCGTCCGAGGGCCTGTCCCTCGGACAGGGCGTCCGCGGACGGGTCCGAGCCGGGCCGCAGCGGCACGGTCGCCTCGCCGTCCGTGACGCAGACGACGAGCGGTACCGCGTTCGGGTGCTTCGAGAGCTCCTGCCGGAGCAGGATCCGCGCGCGGCGCAGCGCGTCGGCGAGCGGCGTCTGGCCCGCCAGGGGAATGTGCCGAAGACGCCGCGTCGCGGCGGTCAGGCTCGACGTGAACGGCAATGCGACCGTCGCCTCCGGGAGGCCGCCGCGGAACGCGACGAGCGCGACCTTGTCGCCGCGCCCGGTCGCGTCCTCGAGCAGCCGGAAGACGACGCCCTTCGCCTTCTCGACCATCCGCTCGGCGTGCACCGACCACGAGTTGTCGACGACGAAGCAGACCGCGAACGGCGAGCGGTGCTCGCGGACCTTCCGGCGCAGGTCGGCCGCTTCGACCCGGATCGGCGCCGGGCCGCCCCGCATCGCCGCCGCGCGCAGCGTCGCGTCCACGGCGACGTCCGGCGCTCCCAGCGCGGCGAGCCGGTGGCGCGAGTACTTGCCCTTCCGGTGGCTCGCGAGCGACCGGGCGCGCCGGCCGGGCCGCGAGCGCTCGACCCGATCGCGGGCGCGACGTCGCGCGAAGACTGCCTCCGCACTCACGTCGAGCCGGTCGATCCCCGGCGCACCCTTCGGCGAGGCCTCGACCTCGAGGCCTACGTCACCGGGCCCGCTTCGACTTTTTTTGAGCGCTCGAGCTCCAGTGCCTCGTCGAGGAGGCGGCGCACGAGGTGCGGCTCGAGGCTCGGAGGCGGTGCGAACGGATCGACGGGTAGCCGATGGCCGAGAGCAAGCGACGCCGCGTCGACGACGTCCTCCGAGGCGACCTCGTCCCGCCCCGCGAGCGCGGCACCCGCCTTTGCGCACTCGACGATCGTCACGTCGGCACGGTGGCTCGTGACGCCCGCCTTGACGGTCAGCCGCCCGACCGCCGGATAGAGGTGATCCGGTACCCGGACGTCCGGCAGCAGCCGTTCGGCGACCGCGAGCTCCTCGGCGAGCTCCGCCTGGCTCGACGCGAACGCGGCGAGGAGTCCGTCGGGATCGCCCGTGAACGTCTCGCGGCGCCGCACGATCTCCGCGCGGGCGTCCGGCTCGACCACCGCCTCGACCTCGACCTGCAACCCGATCCGGTCGGCGATCTGCGGTCGCAGCTCGCCTTCCTCCTCGTTCATCGTCCCGACGAGCAGGAACCGCGCCGGATGCGCGATCGAGACGCCCTCGCGCTCGACGACGTTCACGCCGAGCGCGGCCGCGTCGAGCAGGATGTCCGTCAGGTGATCGTCGAGGAGGTTGATCTCGTCGACGTAGAGGATGCCGCGGTTCGCTTCCGCGAGCAGCCCCGGCTCGAGCGCGCGCTCCCCTTCGCGCAACGCCCGCGCGATGTCGACCGTGCCGGCGACGCGGTCCTCGGTTGCGTTCAGCGGCAGGTCGACGATCCGTCGTCGGCGCCGCGCGACCGGCAGGTCCTCGCGGTCGCGGCAGACGGTGCACGGGTCGGCGGGCGAGCAGGAGAACGGGCAGTCCGCGACGACGTCGATCTCGGGCAGCAACTCGGCGAGCCCGCGCACCGCCGTCGACTTCCCCGTGCCCGCAGGCCCGACGATCAGCACGCCGCCGACCGCCGGGTTGACCGCGTTGAGCAGGAGCGCCCGCTTGAGGCGCTCCTGCTCGACGATCGCGGTGAAGGGGAAGTAGCGCACTAGGTGATGACGAGCCGCTTTCCGAACGTCGGCTCCGCCTGCACGATCGGCGGGAACTGCCACGTCCCGATCAGCGGCACGGCGGTGTCGCGGTTGACCTTGACGTCGATCAGGTACGGCTTCCCGGACTTGAACGCCGTGTCGAACGCGTCCGAGAGGTCGCCGGGCTGGTCGATCGAGATCGCGCCGGCTCCCATCGCCTCGGCCATGGCGGCGAAGTCCGGATTCCAGAGCTCGCCGGTCGAGTGCTTCATGAAGCTGGTCCCGATCTCGCGGTTGTCCATGTAGAACCGCTGCAGGTCGCGAATGACGCCGATCGTGTAGTTGTTGAGGATGACCCAGACGGCCGGGATGTCGTGCTCGACCGCGGTCGCGATCGCCCCCGGGAACATCATGAAGCTGCCGTCGCTCGTCACGCAGACGGCGGGCTGCCCTGGCTTCGCCAGCTTGACCCCGAGGACGCCGCACGTGCCGAAGCCCATCCCCGCAAAGCCGCCCGGGGTGAAGACCGAACGCGGCTCGTACGCCTCCCAGTACTGCTCGACCCAGGTCTGGTGGTTGCCCGTGTCGGTGATCATCAGCGTGTCGTCGGGAGCCGCCTTGCGAAGCTCGCCGATCACGCGCCGCGGGTCGATGGGCGTCGCGTCGGACGCCATCTCCGGCTGGATGTAGTTCTGCCACTCGAGCTTCCAGCCCTCGACGTCGTCGTGCCATGCCGTCCGCTCGCGCTTCGGCTCCCGCAGTGCCAGCTCGGCGAGCTGCTTCAGCACCTCGCGCGCGTCGCCGACGATTCCGAGCTCGGTCGGGTAGTTGCGGCCGATCTCGGTCGAGTCGATGTCGACGTGGATCAGCTTTGTCGGCGGGATGTTGTACGTGTACCCGGGCACCCACGAGGAGCAGTGGATGTCCGAGAAGCGGCAGCCGATAGCCAGGATCACGTCGGCATTGCGCGCGGCCTCCTGGGCCGGGTACTCGCCCCAGCAGCCGGCGATGCCGAGGTAGAGCGGGTCTTTCGCCGACAGAACGCCCTTGCCCATGAACGTCGAGTAGACGGGGACGTTGACGTGCTCTGCGAACGCGCGCAATTCGGGCGTCGCGTCGGAGGCGATCACGCCGCCGCCGGCGAGGATCAGCGGCCGGCGCGCCTTCGTCAGCATCTCGAAGGCCCTGCCGACGGCCTCGGGGGAGCCGGGCGTGCGCCAGCTCAGCATCTGCGAGCGTTCCTCTGGCTCCGGCACCTCGGTGTCGGCGGTTCGAATCCAGAGGTCGTACGGCACGTCGATGTGCACGGGGCCCGGCCGGCCTGTTCGCGCCAGCTTGAACGCCTTGGGCAGGAACTTGCCCAGGTCCTCGACGGACTGGGCCGCGAAGCTTCGCTTCGAGATCACCTTGGCGATCGACGGGAAGTCCGCCTGGTGGTGACGGTACTCCTCCTGCAGCGCGCCAGAGTCGTACTGGTTCGTCGCCACCTGGCCCGTGATCGCGATGAACGCGGACGAGTCGTAGAACGCATTGCCCATGGCGACGGTGAGCAGCATCGGCCCGGGGCCGGTGGACGTGTACACGGGGATCACCTCGCCCGACGCTCGGTAGTACGCGTCGGCCATGTACCCGGCGGCCGACTCGATGCGCGGGAAGATGATCTTGATCTCGTCCTGGTGGTTGTAGACGCCGTCGAGGAGACCGACCGCGCCATGTCCGGCGTAGCCGAACAGATACGGGACCTTCTCCTTGATCAGGTACTCGACGACGAGGTCACAGCCGCGGATTTCGGCCATTCTGCGCTCCCCCTTCGAGTCGTCATACGACCCAGACGGGCCGCCCGCCAACTCTATCGCTGCGGATGTCTGACTTCCACGGGTGCGCGTTCGCGTCGTGTCGGGTCCGGACAGGTCCGAGGGACAGTCCCTCGGACCTGTCCGTCGCGGTCAGGGCTGCGAGATCTCGTCGATGACGTGCGCCGCCTTCTTCTCCTTCACCTCGTGGACGACGTCGGCCTGCGCGAGCATGCCTACGAGGAGGCCGTCCTCGACCACCGGGACACGGCGCACCTTCCGATAGGCCATCAGCTCGAGCGCCTCGTCGAGATCCTGGTCCGGCGCCGCGTAGTACGGCGGGCCGGTCGCGATCTCGCCGACGGTCGTCCGGCTCGGATCCTTGCCTGCGCGACGACGCGGATCGCGATGTCGCGGTCGGTGACGATTCCGATCGGCGTGCCTCCGTCGACGACCGGCAAGGAGCCGACGTCGGCAGACTCCATCAGCCGAGCTGCCTCGACGACGGAGTCCGTGCGTGTGACCGTCGCCGGGTTGGCCGTCATCAGGTCCTGCACCTGCTTCCGCATCGAACCTCACCTCCGGGGTCGTTGCCCCGTCGGTTCCCGGTACCGGGCAATGTCACACCTGCGAGTCAGCGGGGAAGGGGGAGCCCGGCGGCGGCTGCGAGCAGGCCGAGCAGGAGGCCGAGCACGAGGATCGTGAACGAGCCGCGGCGAAGGAACGCGGCAGCGACGGCGGCCGCGATGACGAGTCCCTGCCACCACTCCTTCCCGGCCTGCGGCGCGAGCAGGACAGCGGCTCCGAAGATCGCGCCCACCGCCGCCGGTCCGGCGCCGTCGAGGAACGCTCTCGGGCCGGGCCGAGTCCGGAGTTGGTCGAAGAACGGGGCGCCGGCGAGCACCATCGCGAACGAGGGGGCGAAGGCGACGACAGCCGCCAGGGCCGCTCCCGCGACCCCGGACACGGCGTATCCGACGACGCTCACGGTGAGCACGACCGGCCCGGGCGTGAGCTGGCCGAACGCGACTGCGTCGCTGAACTGGCCCTCCGTCAGCCAGTGGTGGGCGTGCACGACGTCGTGCTGCATCAGCGGGATGATCACGAGCCCGCCGCCGAAGCTGAGCCCTCCGACCTTGAACGCCGTCCAGACGAGTGCCGGGATCTTCGCCGACCCGGCGAGCCAGACGAGCGCCGCCGGGCGGCGGAGTTGCAGCGCCAGTTCGACAAGACCGCTTCCGAGCAGGACGGCGAGCACCCACGGGCCGACGAAGACCGTCGTCACGCACGCCGCGAGCGCGTAGAGGACGCTGCGCACGAGCAGCGGCCGCCGCGCGCCTCGGCGAAGCCGCGGGCGAACCCGATCCCGGCGACCGCGACGACGACGACGACGGCGGCCGCGGCACCGGCCGATGCTCCGCGGACGGCGTCGTTCTGCCCGTGTTCGAGGAAGAGCGCGGCCAGCGCGACGATCAGGACGAAGCCGGGCAGGATGAACGCGAGGCCGCCGACGATCGCCCCGCGCACACCTGCCACAGCGCGGGCGCAGAAGATCGCGAGCTGGGTCGAGGCGGGACCGGGGAGGAGGCTCGTGGCCGCGACGGCGTCCTGGAACTCGCGCGCGGTGAGCCAGCGCTCGCGCTCGACCATCATCTCGCGCAGGAGGGCCGTGTGCGCCTGCGGGCCGCCCACGCCGAGGATTCCGAGCCGGCCCCAGCGCACGAGCACGCCGCGGAGGTCGAGCCGCGGTCGGTCAGGCTCTCTGGTCAGCGGATCGGAAGAGCTCGATCGTCTCGCGAACGGCGACGCCCAGGGGTGTCACGGAGGCGTCGAGCCGTTCGCCGGGCAGCTCCTCCGGGAACGGGAGCGGGACGTCGTCGAAGTCGACGAGCCCGCGCGCGTCGGGGGCGGCGGCTTCGATTGCGGCGACGACCTCGCTCATGTGCACCGCAGTTCCGGGGAAGTCGTAGACGAAAGCGCCGGCGACCCCGGAGCGGGCGGCGGCGATGAAGCCTCGCGCGACGTCGGGCGCATAGTGGAGCTCGGTGCGCCCGCCGAAGGCGATCCGGTATGGCTCCGCGCGCGCCGCCGCTTCCATGGCGAGCGTCGGTCCCGAGGTCAGGCCCTGGTCGCGGCCGGGGCCGAACACGACGAAGGGGCGGATCCCGACGCTGGCCATGCCTTCGTCGGCCCAGTACACGCTTCCCGTCCCCTCGTTGGCGATCTTGAACACGCCGTAGAGCGTGCGCGGGACGCGCTCGCCGCGATCGTCGTAGACGGCGGCCGTGCTCGCGTAGGCGATCGGTGTCGCAAGGCCGTGCCGGAGCGCCGCCTGGAACACGTTCACCGTGCCGACGACGTTGACCCGGGCGCCGAGGGGCGGATTCGCCTTGACGAACGGCACCTGCAGGGCGGCCAGGTGCACGACGTGGGTGATCTCGTGCTCTGCGAGCGTCCGCTCGAGCTGGTCGAGGTCGGTCACGTCCCCGCGGACGAAGGTGACGGCATCGATCTCCTCGGGGCTCGCGACGAGTCGCAGGCGGTGGTCGTCGTCGCCGAGGTCGTAGGCGACCACGTGTGTCCCCTCGCGGGCGAGCAGGGTCGCCGCCCAGGCGCCGATGCACCCGAGCGCACCGGTGACGAGGAACCGTTCGTCGCTCATCGAGTCACGCTCCCGTTACAGGGACTGTCCCTCTGACGTGTCTGCGCGGGTCTGTCATACGTCCTCGTAGACGGTCACGAGTTCCGTGTAGAACTCGATCGCTGCGCGGCCCTGCTCGTGCGGGCCGAAGCCCGAGCTCTTCGTGCCGCCGAAGGGGACGTGGACGTCGGCGCCCGCCGTCTGGCCGTTGACGCGAACGATTCCAGCCTCGATCTCCTCCACGAACGTCCGCGCCGACGCGAGGCTCGACGTGAAGATCGACGCCGACAGGCCGTACTCGACCGCGTTTGCCCGCCGGAGCCCTTCGTCGAGCGACGTGAACCGGTAGAGGGAAGTGACCGGACCGAACACCTCCTGACAGGACAGGAAGGCGTCGTCCGCGAGCCCCTCGAAGAGCGCCGGAGCGAGCAGCAACGCCTCGTCGTCCAGACGCTCGCCGCCCGCGAGCAACGTCCCACCGTCCGCGCGGCCCTTGTCGATCCCGGCCAGTACCTCCTCGAGCTGCGACTCGTTGACGATCGGCCCGACCTCCGTGGCGGGATCGGAAGGATCGCCGACGACCCCGCGCTCCATTCGCGCGACGAGCAGCGCGCGAAACTCGTCGTACACGGGCTCTTCGACGAGGATGCGCCGCGTCGCCGTGCACTTCTGCCCCGCCGACCAGAACGCACCGGCGTATGCCGCCTCCGCGGCGCGCCCGAGGTCGGCGTCGGCCATGACGATCAGCGGGTTGTGCCCGCCGAGTTCGAGCTGGACCCGCTTGCCGAGCGCGGTCGCCTCGCCGCGCACCTGAAGACCGACCGCGACCGAGCCCGTGAACGAGACCGCGCGAACGAGCCCGTGCTCGACGAGCGGCGTCCCGACGGCCGAGCCGCGCCCGACGACCACGTTGAAGACGCCGGCCGGGATACCGCCCTCCTCCAGGCAGGCGGCGAGGTGAAGGCCGGTCAACGGTGCGTCTTGCGCCAGCTTCATCACGACCGTGTTGCCGTATGCGAGCGCCGGCGCCGCCTTCCAGGCCGGGATCGCCGCCGGGAAGTTCCACGGGGTGATCAGCGCGACGACGCCGAGCGGCCGCCGCACGGTGTACGCGACGCTTCCGGTCGCCGCCTGCTCGTAGCGCTGCCCGGTCTCGCGCAGCCCCTCACCGGCGTAGTAGCGGAGGATCTGCGCCATGCGCGCCGATTCCATGCGCGCCTCGCGGATGGGCTTCCCCATCTCGAGGGTCATGTCCTGAGCGATCTGCTCGACGCGGCGGTCGACCGCGTCTGCCGCCTTGCGCAGGATCTCGCCTCGCGCTGCGGCGGGCAGCCTCGACCAGCCCGTGAACGCCTCCGCCGCGGCGACGACGGCCTCGTCGACGTCGGCGGCGGCCGAGGCCGGGAACTCGCCGATCGTCTCCGACGGACGCCAGGGGCCGTGCTTCACGTACGTGGCGCCGGAGCGGCTCGGCCGCCACTCGCCGCCGACGAAGTTGGCGAAGGCGGGCCGGGCCGGTGCTTCCAGGACGTCTGTCATCGCGCTAGCGCTCCTCTGTCATCAGGTCGGCCGCGCGGCCGACGGGGTTCACGAGTGTCCCGATCCCGGGAACGTGGATCTCGACCCGTTGGCCCGGCCGAAGCGTGAAGTCGTCCGGCGGGACGAGGCCCGTGCCCGTCAGGAGGACGCTACCCGCGGGCACGGGGTTGTCACGACGAAGCCAGGAGACGAGCTCTTCGAACGAGCGCTTCATCCGCGACGTCGACGTCTCGCCTGCGAACAGCTCGTCGCCGTCCGGGCCGAGGATGCGCAGCCGGATCTCGAACGGGGGCGCGGCGCCGTTCGCGACGAGCACCGCCGGGCCGAGCGCGCAGGCGCCCGCGAACAGCTTGGCCTGCGGCAGGTAGAGCGGGTTCACGCCCTCGATCGCGCGCGACGACACGTCGTTGCCGATCGTGTAGCCCGCGATCGCGCCGCCCGCGCCGAGGACGAGCCCGATCTCCGGCTCGGGGACGTCCCAGGACGAGTCGTCGCGGACGCCGATCGGTCGTCCCGGGCCGACCGTGCGTCGGCAGCCCGCGTCCTTCAGAAACAGCTCCGGCCGCTCGGCGTCGTAGACGAGCGTGTAGACGTCCTTGACGGTGCTCTCGTCGACGCGGGCGTCGCGGCTCCGCTCGTAGGTCACGCCGGCGCACCACACCTCGGGCGGCAGGACTGGCAGCAGCAGCTCGTACGGCTCGGGCAGCTCCAGCGTCTCCGGATCGAGCGGCTCCACGGGCAGCTCCTCGACGGAGGCTTCGAGCACCCCGTCCGGGCCGCGGAAACGGACTCGTCTCGTCACATGCGAATCGTATGCTGGCGGGCCAGTGGAATCGCTCGTCGAAGCGGTCGTGGCCGGGGACGCAGGCACCGTCGCCATCCTGCTCGAAGACGGCCTGCCGCCGGACAGCCGTCACGAAGGCTCGACGGCGCTCTACCGCGCGGCCGTGGCCGGGGAGACGGACCTCGCCGAGCTCCTCTTGTCCGCCGGGGCCGATCCCGACCTCCTGAGCAGCGGCGAGAGCGAAGGCACGCCGCTCTGCGCGGCCTCGTGCTGGGGGTTCGCGGGGATCGTGCGGGCGCTCCTCGCCCACGGGGCCAATCCGAACCTCCCCGAGGACGACGCCTGGACGCCCCTCCGCTGGGCGGCGGCACACGGGCACGAGGACGTCGTGCGGGAGCTTCTCGCCCACGGCGCCGACCCGGATCTGCGGGCGCCGATCGGCGACGCCGCCCGCCGGGGCTCGCTCGGGGTCTTGCGTGTGCTGCTCGAGTACGGGGCCAACCCGGAGGAGCCCGACCTCGACGGCTCGACGGCTCTCCAGCACGCGGAGTGGTGGATCGGCAAGGACGTCGAGGGCGAGCTCGTCGCCCGCGTCGAGCTGCTCGTCGGCACGCTCGAACACGGGCGGCGCGGCGGGGAGATCACGATCTCGCGGACGCCTCGTCCCTACGCCACCGAGCTCGTCTCCGTCCGCGTCTCGTTCCCCGACGGCGCCGAGACCGGCGCCGAGGTCGAGACGGGGCACGCGCAGATCGCGGAACTGCTCAGGTCCCGCCGCGTGCCGCAGTAGCTCGCCGGCCACCTCCGTCGGAGGGACAGTCCCTGAACGCCGGAGTCATGCGGACGTCACGAAAGTCCGGCGCCCCGCCCCGAGGTCGATCGCCGCGGGTGCCCGGCCCCGACGAGGCAGGTCGGAGCGGCCGCGTTGCGGCCGCGTCATGAGCCGGAGCTAGCAGCCGTGAGCCGGAGGGCCGGATTGGCCCGAGGCTCTCACGGCTGGGCTAGTAGACGGCTCTGCCGCCGGAGATGTCGTACGTCGCGCCGGTCGAGAACGTGCACTCGTCGCTCGCGAGCCAACAGATCAGGGCCGCCACTTCCGGAGCCGTGCCGACCCGGCCGAGGGGGATCCGCTCGACCATGTACCCGACGTGCTCCTCGGAGAGGCCGTCGAGGATCGGCGTCTCGATCACGGCCGGTGCGAGGCAGTTCACGAGGACGCCGGTCTTCGCCAGGTCCTTGCCCAGTGTCTTCGTCAGTGCGATCACCGCAGCCTTCGACGCGGAGTACGCGGGCGCCATCGGATTGCCCTCCTTGCCTGCGATCGACGAGAGGAGGACGATGCGTCCGTACCCTCGCTCGACCATCCCGGGGATGACGGCGCGGCAGGCGTAGAAGGTCCCGTCCGCATTCACGCCCATCACGTGGCGCCACTCTTCGTCGGGTGTGTCGACGGTGCGCATGGACATTCCGGGCACGCCGGCCGAGTTGACGAGGATGTCGATCCGTCCGAGCCGCCCCTCGACCTCGCGGACGGCAGCCTCCACGTCGGCCGAGTTCGAGATGTCGCCCTGGAGCGCGAGCCCGTCGCCCTCCGGCGCCTGCCGGTCGAAGATCGCGACCTCGGCGCCGCCGGCCCGCAGCCGCTCCGCCGTCGCCTGACCGATGCCGCTCGCGCCGCCGGTGACGAGCGCGCAGCGCCCCGAGAAGTCATACGTGACGGCCATCGGACTACCTTAAGCTCTGGCGCGATGGGATTCGACCCCAGCTGCGACTACCCGCTCGGCTCGAGGCGCCCCGATCTCGTTTCCACGCCGGGCGGTCACGCGCTCGACGCGGTGACGCTCGAGGCCGTGCTCGACGGCCGGATCGGCGCGGATGACCTGCGCGCCACGCCGGAGACGCTTCGCCGGCAATCGGCGATCGCCCTCGCGGCGCGGCGGCCGCAGCTTGCCGACAACCTCGCCCGGGCGGCCGAGCTCGCGATGGTGCCCTCAGAGACGATTCTCGAGATCTACACGGCTCTTCGGCCCAACCGGTCGTCGGCGGACGAGCTCGAGGCCTGGGCCCGGCGACTCGAGACGGAGTGGTCGTCGCCGCTGACGGCGGCGTTCGTGCGCGAGGCAAAGGACGTGTACGCGAAGCGGGGGCTGCTTGCCGGAGAACGGGCGCAGGTCTAGTCGCTTCGTCTCGCGGGAGCAGCGCGAGCTTCGCCGCGAGGTGCTCGTCTCGCCCTACCCGGAGCTCGGGCTCGTCGCGATGGACGGGCCGAACGATCCGGAGCCGAGCCTCGTCGTCGAGGACGGCCGCGTCGTCGAGATCGACGGCCGCCGCGAGCCGGACTTCGACGTGATCGACCACTTCCTGGCGCGGCACGGAATCGACGTCGGCGCGGCCGCCGACGCGGAGGCGCTCGGGGACGACGAGCTCGCGCGCCTGCTCGTCGACGTCGACTGCCCCCGCCCGGAGCTGGTGCGCCTGTCTCGCGGCTTGACGCCGGCCCGGCTCGCGCGGATCGCCGCCCGGCTCGACCCGGTCGAGATGATGTTCGCGCTGAAGAAGCTGCGCGCCCGTCGCGCGCCGGCAAACCAGGCGCACGTCACGAACCTCAAGGACAACCCCGCGCTCCTCGCCGCCGACGCCGCCGAGGCGGCCGCCCGTGGCTTCGCGGAGGTCGAGACGACCGTCGGCGTATCGCGCTACGCGCCGCTGAACGCGATCGCGATCCTCGTCGGCTCGCAGACGGGGCGACCCGGCGTGATGACCCAGTGCGCCGTGGAAGAGCGCCGGAACCTCGACCTCGCGATCCGCGGGCTCGTCACCTACGCCGAGACGCTGTCCGTCTACGGCACCGAGCCCGTCTTCGTGGACGGCGACGACACGCCCTGGTCGAAGGCCTTTCTCGGCTCGGCCTACGCCTCGCGGGGCGTGAAGATCCGCTTCACGTCGGGCGGCGGCTCCGAGGCGCTGATGGGGCGATCGCTCGGCTACTCGATGCTGTACCTCGAGGCCCGCTGCCTGGCCGCCGTCCGCGCGGCCGGCTCGCAGGGTGTCCAGAACGGCTCGATCTCCTGCGTCGCGCTCGCGCTCGCCGTGCCCGGCGGCACCCGGGAGATCCTGGCCGAGAACCTGCTCGCGGCCTGGCTCGACCTCGAGGTCGCGTCCGGCAACGACGCGATCGCGTCGCACTCGGAGATCCGCAAGACGGCGAAGCTGATGGGCCAGCTGCTGCCCGGCACCGACTTCGTCACCTCGGGCTACTCGGTCATGCCGCGCTACGACAACATGTTCGGCGGTGGCAACTACGACGCCGACGACCTCGACGAGTGGATGACCGTCCAGCGCGACTGGCAGGTCGACGCGGGGATCGAGCCGGCCGGCGAGGAGGCGATCGTCGCGGTGCGCATGCGTGCGGCCCGGGCAGTGCAGGCCGTGTTCGACGAGCTGGGGCTGCCGCCCGTCACCGAGGCCGAGGTCGACGCGGCGACGTACGGCTCGACGAGCCGCGACCTCCCCGACCGCGACCGTGGCGCCGACGCGGACGCCGCCGACCGGCTGCTGGCGGCGGGGACGAGCGGCGTCGAGGTCGTGCGCGCGCTCGACGCGCGCGGGTTCGACGACGTGGCGGAGGCGATCGTCGGTATGCAGCGCCAGCGCGTCTCGGCGGACTATCTCCAGACGTCGGCCGTGATCGACGCCGACGCGACCGTGCGCTCGGCCGTCAACGATCCGAACCTCTACGCAGGGCCCGGGACGGGATACCGCCTCGAGGGCGAGCGCTGGCAGCTCCTCCAGTCGCTGCCGTACGTCGTCGACCCGCACCAGCTCGTGGACGCCGAGCCCGAGCGCGAGCCCGTCGTCGTCGAGGCCGGCGAGGCGGGTGTGGGGACGCGCGAGGACGAGGTCGTGCTCGCGGTCGGGCCGGCGTTCGGCGACGGGCTCCGGGCGACGATCAACGGGCTCGCCCACGAGGATGTGCTGGCGGCGATCGGCGAGGGGATCCGGGAGGGTGGCGCCGAGCCGCGGCTGGTTCGCGTCCGGCGCTCGTCGGACGTCGCCTTTATCGGACACGACGGCGCGCGTCTCTCCGGATCGGGCATCGCCGTCGGTCTCCAGTCGAAAGGCACCGCCGTCATCCACCGCGCCGACCTCGAGCCGCTCGACAACCTCGAGCTGTTCGGCATGTCGCCGCTCTACTCGCTCGACTCGTACCGCGCGATCGGCCGCAACGCCGCCGGCTATGCGCTCGGCCGGCCGGTCGGGCCGGTTCCGACGCTGATGGACAACTACGCGCGCGCCAAGCTGATCGTGAAGACGACGCTCCTGCACGCGCGCGAGACCGCCGCGATCGTGCCGGGCGCGCCGGCGATCGAGCTGGCCCTCTCCGTCCCGGCCCTGTCCCAGGGACAGTCCCTGTAACGAAACCCGCACAGCCGGACCCGGCGTCGTACCATTTCGCCTCGACCAAAAAAAGGGAGGTCCCATGGCAGTTGCCGAGGAAAAGCCGGTCGCCCTCATCGAGGGCTTCGCCGGAGAGGTGCTCCAGCCGGGAGACCCGGCCTACGACGAGGTGCGTCGAGTCCACAACGGGCTGATCGACAAGCGGCCCGCGCTGATCGCTCGCTGCACCGGAACGGCGGACGTCGTCGCCGCGGTCAACGCAGCGAGGGAGCACGGCTGGGAGGTTTCAGTCCGCGGCGGCGGGCACAACGTCGCCGGCACCGCCGTCACCGACGGCGGGCTGATGATCGATCTGTCGACGATGAAGGGCATCCACGTCGATCCGGCGGCGCGCACGGTGCGCGCGCAGGGGGGCGTGCTCTGGAAAGAGCTCAACCGTGAGACGCAGCTCCACGGCCTCGCCGTCACGGGCGGCGCGATCTCGACGACGGGAGTCGCCGGCCTGACGCTCGGCGGTGGTCTCGGCTGGTTGATGACGAAGCTCGGCCTCGCGGCCGACAACCTGCTCTCGGTCGAGCTCGTGACGGCCGACGGGAGCGTTCTGACCGTGAGCGCCGACGAGCATCCCGACCTGTTCTGGGGTCTCCGTGGCGGCGGCGGCAACTTCGGCGTCGGCGTGTCGTTCGAGTACCGGCTGCACTCGATCGGCCCGATGATCACGGGCGGCCTGATCGCGCATCCAGTCGAGGCTGCAGGCGATCTGCTCCGCTTCATGCGGGACTTTGCACAGGACATCCCGGACGACCTCATGTTCGTCGCCGGGGTCGTCCACGCGCCCGACGGGTCGGGCGTGCCGCTGGCGGCGGTCGGCGTCTGCCATTCCGGGACGCTCGAGCAGGGCGAGGCCGACCTGAAGCCGGTGCTCGAGTTCGGCTCGCCGGTCCTGAGCATGATCGGCCCGATGCCGTACGAGGCCGTCTGCCAGATGCTCGACGACGCCTATCCGAAGGGCGGCCTCAACTACTGGAAGTCGACCTTCCTCAGCGAGCTCTCGGACGGTGCCATCGACACGATGGTCGAGCGGTTCGCGAGCTGCCCGTCGCCGATGACGGCCATGATCGTCGAGCACTTCCACGGCGAGGTCACGCGCGTGCCGGTCGAGGCGACCGCGGTGCCGCACCGGCAGCCCGGCTACAACCTGGTCATCACCGGCATCTGGGCGGATCCGGAGACGACCGAGGCGAACGTCGCCTGGACACGGGAGACCTACGACGCCTTCGCCCCGTTTGCCGCGTCGAGTCGCTGGCTGAACTATCTGCCGGCAGAGGAAGCCGACGACGCCGGCCTCCGCGCCGCATACGGACCGAACTACGAGCGGCTCGTCGACCTGAAGACGACGTACGACCCCGGCAACCTGTTCCACCTGAACGCGAACATCAAGCCAGCCTGAGAACCGGCGTGGGGGCAGACAGCGGTCTGTCCCCACGCGACTCTCGCGATCAGCCCCCGGGTCTTCCTGCGACGCCCCAGTTCTTGGGCGAGACGCCCTGAACGACGACCTGGATGTGCTCGGGGGCGGCGCCGCTCGACTCGGCGAGGGCCTTCGTCAGGCTCTCGATGATCTTCGGGACGGACTCCTCGGTGACGCGCGAGTCGTAGAGCTTCACGTCGATCCAGGGCATGTCAGCGCTCCTTCTTCCGCAGGACGAGAGCGCCGACGATAACGAGCGCGAGCAGAAACTGCAGCGGGGCGGTGATGCCGCCCTCCTTGTGCCAGCCCTCGAGCCGGTGGGACGGGAACAGCTTCGACTCGTCGTGGCCGGGCTTCGGGAACACGTGCTCGAGGTCGGGCGCGGCGGCGAAAGCGCCGCCGACGACGGCCGGGTCGAACAGCCCTCGTCGCAGCGCGAGCAGCGCGAGCAACCCGAGGCCGGTGGCCGTCTCGAAGCGAAGTGAGTCGAAGTCCTCGTGCGGGACCGCATCGCCTGCGGCGTGCAGCGCGAGGCCGGCGATCGCGGCGCGGTCGTTCGAGCCGAGGAGGACGCCCGCGGCCGCTCCGGTCGCGACGTGCAGGGCCACGATCACGCGCTGAGCTTAGTCGCTAGCGCGCCAGGTAGCCGCCGTCGACGGGCAGGATCGCTCCTGTCACGTAGCGCGCGTCGTCGGAGAGGAGCCACGCGACCGCGCCGGCGACGTCCTCTGGCACGCCCCAGCGCCCCATCGGGATCCGCGCGTCGATCTGGCGGCGCTTCCAGTCCTCGATGTCGAAGGTCATGTCCGTCTCGATGAAGCCGGGCGCAACGGCGTTGACGCGAACGCCCTGACCGGCGAGCTCGTTCGAGAAGGCCTTCGTGAGTTGCGCGACGCCGCCCTTCGAGGCGGCGTAGGCGGCGGTGTTCATCCCGCCGAAGAAGGACAGCTGCGACGCCATGAGCACGATCGCTCCGGCGCCCTGCTCGACCATACTTCGCGCGGCCGCCTGTGCCAGCGTCGCGACCGAGACGAGGTTGACGTCGAGGACGTGCCGCCAGTCCTCGACCGTGTGCTCGAGGGCGGGCTTGCGCACGATTGCGCCCGCGTTCGCGACGAGCGCGTCGATCCGGTCGAGGCGCTCGACGGCCGCGCAGGCCTGGTCCGGGTCGGCCAGGTCGACGCCGGTCGAGCGCTCGGCCGTCTCCACTCGCCAGCCGTCCGCGCGAAGGCGGTCGGCGATCCCGAGACCGATCCCGCGGCTCGCGCCGGTGACGAGCACGACCCGGGCAGCCACGTCAGGTCCGGTCATGTCGGAGGGACAGTCCCCCGGACCTGGCCGATCGGGCCGGGCGGGACATCGGAGAGGCGATCACCACAGTCATTCCGAGGCGGCAGCGTTGGCTCCGGACAGGTCCGGGGGACTGTCCCTCGGACCTGTCAGCGCTCGACGTGCTGTGCGCCTCCGTCCGGGCCGAGCACGAGGTCGCGCTCGCGATCGGGCACGTGGTCGAGCGGCACCGGAGCCAGCGCCTCGATGAACTGGGCGCCGTCCTCCGTGCGCACCGAGTGCTCGACGCCGCGGTTGATCACGGCCCAGTCGCCGACGCCGAGCGTGCGCGTGCCCTGACCGGCCACGGTCAGCTCGAGCTCGCCGTCCGTCACGACCATCACCTGCTCCGTGTGCTCGTGCACATGGGAGGGCACGCCGAACCCGGGGTCGTAGTTGACGCGGCAGACGAGCACCTGCTCGCCTCCGACCGCGTGGATGTTCACGCCGGGGACGAACTCGTGCAGCCCGACGCCGTTCCAGCTTCCGAACGGGGACGAGCTCACGCGTCGACGACGAGCCTGACCGGGCCGTCGGGGTGCGCGACGGCGGCGAGCGAGAGATCCTCGTCGTAGACGACGACCTTGCCCTTGCGCGTGGGCTCGCCGTCTCCCGCGGCCTTGGCCGCCAGGGCGCGCAGCACGCGCTCGGGCGTGATCGGAAGCTCCGTGATCCAGACGCCGATCGCGTCGTGGACGGCGGTCGCGATCGCGGGCGGCTGGGGATTGTTCGCCATCTCGCCGATGCCCTTGGCGCCGTACGGGCCGTCCGCGGACGGGTTCTCGATCAGCACCGTGTCGAGCACCGGCAGGTCGTCCATCGACGGCGCGAGATAGGACCCGAACGCGCCGCCACGGTGCTCGATGCTCGGGTAGTAGGGGTAGCTCGTCTCGAGCACCCCGAGCCCGAGGCCCTGGATCGCGCCGCCCTCGATCTGGCCTTCGACGAGCGTCGGGTTGATCGCGAGGCCGACGTCGAAGCACTGCACGAGCCGTGTCACGCGCACCTGGCCCGTCTCGTCGTCGACGTCGACCTCGGCCGCGCAGGCCGCGTACGAGATCGCGGAGTGCGGCGGCAGGTCGACCTTGCCCGTGTCGGGCTCGACGATCGCCGCGTACGGCTTGAGCTGCGCGCCGGTGCCGGTGATGAGCTCGCCGTGGCCCCAGGTGGCCGCCGCGGCCACGTCCGGGACGGAGATCTTCGTCTGCGGCGCGCCCTTGGCCACGACCTCGCCGTCGACGATCTCGAGGTCGGCCGGGTCGATCTCGAGCTCCTTGCCGGCGATGTCCAGGATGCGCTCGCGAACGCGCTCGGCCGCCTTCTTCACGGCCATGCCCGCGACGAACGTGGCCCGCGACGCGAACGTGCCCGTGCAGACCGGAGACGAGTCGGTGTTCGAGTTGTCGTACGTCACCCACTCGTAGGGGACGCCGATGGTCTCGGCCACGATCTGGGACTGGATCGTCTTCGAGCCGTTGCCGATGTCGGACGTGCCCGAGAAGACGTCGACGCGGCCGTCCGGCTTGACCTTGATCCACGCCTGCGACGGGTCGCCGTTCTGGTTCATCCCGGTCGGGTACTCGATCGCCGCGATCCCGCGGCCCTTGTGGACAGCCATCAGTGAGCCTCCGGGTTTCCGAGCTGGGCGACGAGGTGCTCGGGAAGCAGGCCGCCCGAGCGCGGCTCGGTGGTCATCGTGCGGTAGTCGGCCGGGAGCTCGTGGCCGAGGTGGTCGGCGATCGCCAGGATCGTCGGCACGGTCGACGGATCGGTGTAGACGACGCCGTTCGGAGATGTGTCCCCGATCCGGTTCGCGTTCTTCAGCCGGAGTTCGAAGGGGTCGAGGTCGAGCTCCTTCGCGATCCGGCTCATGTGCGTCTCGGTCGCGAACGAGACCGACGTGACGCCGAAGCCGCGCATGGCGCTCGTGGGCGTGCGGTTCGTGAACACGACCCAGCCGTCGAAATGGAGATTCGGAATCGTGTACGCCCCGGTGTGGTGGAACGAGTGCTTGGTCACGCCGTAGGGCGAGAAGCGGGCGTAGGCCCCGGAGTCGTGCAGCGTGATCATCCTGCGGCCGAGGATCCAGCCGTCCTTCGTGACCGCGTCTGCGATCTCCATGTGCCACGGCGCCCGCGTCGAGGAGCAGAGGAACTCCTCCTCGCGCGTCCAGCGCCACTTGGTCGGCCGCCCGGACTTGAGCGCGAGCAGGGAGCACAGCGTCTCGGTGGCCGTGTCGACCTTGCCGCCGAAGCCGCCGCCGACGGTGCCGCCGACGAACTTGAATTTGTTCAGCGGCTGCTGCAGGTGTGCCGCGACGACGCCCATCGAGAAGTACAGCGCCTGGGTACAGGAGTAGATCGTCAACCGGCCGTTCGCCTCGGGCACGACCTGGCAGACCTGGGTCTCGATCGGGAGCTGCTCGATCGCCGCCGGCCGGTAGACGCCCTGGACGATCAGGTCGGCCTGCGCGAAGGCGGCGTCGATGTCGCCCTTCCTGATCTGGCGATGGTCGAAGCCGGCCTCGAAGTGCGGGTACCAGTTGCCCCACTCGTGGATCTGCGGGGCGTCCGGATCGAACGCCTTGCGGACGTCGAACAGGGCTTCGCGCTCCTCGAACTCGATCCCGATCGCGTCGACCGCGGCCTGGGCGATCTCCTCGTCCTCGGCGGCGACGACGGCGATCGGCTGGCCGACGTAGCGCACCTCCTTGTCGGCGAGCAGCGGCTCGTCTCCGGGGATGCCGAGTGCGGAGAGATGGCCGTAGACGTTGAGCGGGACGTCGGCCGCGGTCACGACCGCGCGCACGCCTTTCATCTGCTCGGCGGCCCGGGTGTCGAGCTTCGCGATGCCGGCGTGGGGATGAGGCGAGCGGAGGGCCTTCACCCAGGCGGCGCCCGGGACGTCGACGTCTTCGACGAAGACGGTTCTCCCGGTGACGTGTGCGACTCCGTCGTAGCGGGGCAGGCGTGCGCCGACGGCTTTCACGAGTCACCTCCTGTGTGCATCGTCGTGTACTGGCCCTCGGCCGTCGTCGACAGGTCGAACTCGTCGCCCCGCGCCGCCGCGGCGACGGCGTCGACGATCTTCACGTAGCCGGTACAGCGGCAGACGTGTCCGCCGAGCGCCTCCGCGATCGCCTCGCGGTCGTCCGTGCCGCCGTTCGCGAGGTAGGCCGTGGCCGCCATCAGGAGCCCGGACGTGCAGAACCCGCACTGGGCGGCGTAGTGGTGGACGAAGGCAGCCTGGATCGGCTCGAGGTTCTCCGGCGCGCCGAGCCCCTCGACCGTGGTGATCTCCGCGCCGTCGACCGCACCGACCGGGACGAGACAGGCGCGCCGGGGCTCGCCGTCGACGAGGACGGTGCAGGCGCCGCAGCCGCCCTGCTCGCAGCCGACCTTCGGGCTGTGGACGCCGAGCTCCTCGCGGAGGACGTCCAGCAGCGTCGTCAGCGGAGGGCTCTCGATCTCGTGCGTACGGCCGTTGACGATGAGGCTCATCGGCTCTCCTCGAGTCGGGCAAGGGCGCGGCGGACGAGGACCGGGAGCGCCTGCTCCCGGTACCACGCCGACGCAAGCACGTCGTCGTGCAAGCTTCACGTCCTCGAGCGCGGCTGCGCCGGCCGCGTCCGGATCCGACGCGGCCGCTTCGGCCGAGGGGAGCCGGAGCCCTGCCGAGCCGGCGCCGGTGGCGGCCAGCCTGATCGTTCCGTCGGCGAGCCGCGCGGCCGAGACTGCGAGCGTCGTGTACTCGTGCGTGTGCGGCCGGTCGAGTGCGACGAAGGCTCCGGCCGCCGGCTCCTCGTACGTCACGTCGAGGACGAGCCGGCCGCTCCGGTGCGTGAGGAAGTCGTCGAGCGGCTCGGTGGTCGTGCCGCCGGCGCCTGCGGAGCGGACCTGCGCTCCGACGGCGAGCAGCGCGCCCTGGAGGTCGCCGCGCGGCGCGTCGCCGCCTTCGCCGGCGCAGAGGTTGCCGCCGACCGTCGCCTGCATGCGGATCTCCAGGTCGGCGACGTTGGCCGCGCAGGGGCCGATGGGAGCAGCGAGGTCGACGAGCGCGTGCAGCGGCGTCATCGCCCCGAGCGTGACCGTCGAGCCGTCGCGCGTGACGTCCGCGAGCCCGGCCCGGGCGAGCAGGAGCGTCTTTGCCGGCCGGATGCGGCCGGCCGTGATGTCGGGCATGACGATCGTGCCGCCGCCGATCACGGTCACCCCGGAGCCGTCTCCGAACGCGGAGACGGCTTCGTCGGGGGAGGACGGGAGGACGACGTCCGTGACCGCAGTCATCGCTCGCCGAGTCTAACCGAGGGCCGGAAGCGGCTCAGCCCATCGTGTGCACGTGGACGGGCTCGATCACGTAGGTCACCCGCTGCTCGCCCGGGGCGCGCCACGGGTACGGCGACTGGCCGATGTACTTCTGGGCCAGGTCGTCGATGTCTTTCTCGGCCTGATCGCCGGTGATCGTGTCGACCACGCGACCCTGCACGCTGAACGAGTGGTAGCCGGCGTCGTCGTGCGAGTGCAGCGACATCGCGACGCGTGGCTCGGTCTCGAGATTGCGCGGCTTCTTCCGCCCGAGCGCCGTGTTGACGATGATCTTGCCGTCGCGCGTGTGCGCCCACACGGTCGTCGACTGCGGCGAGCCGTCGGGGTTGACGGTCGCCAGGGCCCAGAAGTTCGGTGCCTCGAACGCCTCGCGGACGTTCTCCGGAAGCTCAGCCATGTCTCCTCCTTGTCGCGCTGTGTCGCAGAGGCGCAAATTCAATCGCATGTGGGCCGTGTGACGTCGGCGCGGGGCGCCCGGCCGGGAGAGACCCGGTCGGTCAGGCCGAGTCGGCGACCAGGCGGAGCGGGACGGACGCCGGGGTTCGCAGCCGGCGGGTCGCCTGCGCGGCCGCGAGGGCGCGGTCGAAGTAGAAGCCCTGGCCGAGCTGGCAGCCGAGCTGGCGCACCCGCTCTGCCTGCTCGAGCGACTCGATCCCCTCGGCGACGACCTTGACGCCGAGCGACTCGGCCAGGCCGACGATCGCGCGCGGGACGCGGTCATCCGCCTGACCCGTTCCGATCCGCTCGACGAGGGGGCGCGCGATCTTGATCACGTCGAACGGGAGCCGGCAGAGCTGCTCGATGGACGAGCTGCCGCGGCCGAGCTCGTCGAGCGCGAACCGCACGCCGAGCCGTCGAAGCTCGGTCATCGTCGCCAGCGCCGCCTCGATGTCGCCGTTGGCCACGTCCTCGGTCACCTCCAGGATCAGTCGGCTCGCGTCGAGCCCGCTCTCGAGCAGCGCGGCGGCGACCTCGGCCCCGAGCCGCGGGTTCCCGAACTCGAGCGGCGACAGGTTGACGCAGACGGACAGCTCGCGCGTCGGCTCGGACTCGGCCCGCCACTCCTGGGTCTGGATGCACGCGGCGCGCAGTACGACCTGGCCGATCCGGGACATGAGCTCGCCGTCCTCCGCAGCCGGGAGGAAGTCCGCTGCCGCGACCGTGTCGGACGTGCCGCGCCGCCAGCGGGCGAGCGCCTCGAACGCGACGGTCGCCCCGGTGCGCAGGTCGACGATCGGCTGGTAGTGGACGTCGATCTGGTCGCGCTCGAGCGCGTCCTCGAGCGCGGCGCCGAGCTTCCGGCGGGCCTGCGCCGAGCCACGCATGCCCTGGCTGTACGTCGCGTAGCTGGACGAACCCTCGGTCTTGGCCGTGTACATGGCGAGGTCGGCGTTCGCGAGCAGCTCCTCGACTCCGCCGGCGGTGTCGGCGGGCGCGATGCCGATGCTGAGCCGGACCGACAGCCGCCGACCCTGGATCGAGAAGGGGTTGCGAACTGCGCCGACGAGCCGCTGTGCGACGTCCTCCGCCACCTCGACGCCGCCGGACTCGATCAGGACGGCGAACTCGTCGCCTCCGAGCCTCGCCGGCAGCTCCTCCGGCCGGACGTTGCTGCGCAGGCGCTCGGCGAAGGCGACGAGCAGCTCGTCGCCCGCGGCGTGGCCGAGGTCGTCGTTGATCGCCTTGAACCCGTCCAGGTCGATGAAGAGCACGACAGGCTCGCAGCCTTCGGCCGCAGCGCGCTGATACGCCTCGTCGACGCGGGCGTGGAAGAGCCGGCGGTTCGGGAGGCCCGTCAGGGCGTCGTGGAGCGCCTGGTGGCGCAGCTTCGCCTCGAGCTCCGTGAGCTTGGCCAGCGATTGCTCGAGCTGCTCGTTCTCGAGCAGCAGCGCCGCGTGCCCTGCGAAGGTGCGGAAGACCTTCTCGTCCTCCTGCCCGAAGGTCGACACCTCGTCGCTGCGGTCGCCGACGATCAGCAGGCCGAGCAGCCCTTTCTCGCCGACGAGCGTGGTGAGGATCGCGTCTTTCAGCCCGCGCTCGGCCAGGTAGGGGTCGAGACCGACCGAACGCCGGTCGCGTGCGATCCTGATCAGCCCGCCGTCGGCCCGGAGCACATCCAGCACGTCGTGCTCGACCGGCGTCATGTCGACCGGCTCGAGCAGGAGCTCGCCGTGCGCTCCCAGCGAGCTGCGGAGCGGCCGCTCGCGGGGATCGACGGGCAGGATCAGGAGCTCGGCGTAGTCCGCGCGGAGCAGTCGGCGGGCGGAACGCAGCAGCTGGCGGACGCCGGTGTCGAGCTCGGACGCGTCCGAGCGGCTCGGCATCGAGTCGTAGAGCGACTGCACATGGTCGTGGCGGCGCCGCTGGAGCCCGTACGCCCGCAGCGCGAGCGCGCAGGCGGCCGTCGGCAGGAGCAGGAGGGCGACGGCGGAAGGCCGGGTCGCCGCCAGCGTTGCCGCGGTCAGCGCCAGGCTGGCGGCGGTCAGCGTTCCGAGGAAGGAGACGGCTGCCGTCGTCGCCACGCTCTCGAGTGCGGGGCGCTCCTCGGCGAGCGTCACTGCGGCGGCGACGAGCACGATGCCGGTGGCGGCGGCGAGCGAGGCAGCGGCCAGCGCCCCGAGCCAGCCCGCCGGCTGGAGTGGGTCACGGCCGTCGACGATCGCCCGGAAGACGGCGATGGCGACCGCCGTCCCGAGCGCGCTCTGCGCGAGGTTGAAGGCGATCTTGAGCGGTCGCTGGCGCCGGTAGAAGACGAGCGCCGTCCCCATCCCCACGAGCTGTGCGCTGACGAGGCCGATCGGCGACAACGCGAAGAGGCCGAGCACGAGCGGCACCGCGCTCAGCGACAGCGTGTGCGTCTCGCGTCGGAGCTGCACGTGGACGACGGCGCATTCGGCCAGGCAGAAGCCGATCGCGAGCACCCACCAGGGAATGCCGAGGCCGTGGAGCGGGGACGGGAGGTCGCGCGTCGCGAGCAGCACGAGCACGGCGGCCGCCGCGATCGGGCCGAAGAAGATCCAGCTTCCTCCCGCGCGGACGCTCGCGGGCAGGCGGTCGGAGGAGGTGGAGGTGGTTGTCATCCGCAGTCTGGTCGGATCGCCGTGCAGGACGGGATCCGGAAGATCATCCGCTCTCGTTTCTCATGGGATCAGGAGGCGCAGGTGATGGTTTCCGTGGCTCGTGTGGCCACAGATTCAGCATTTGTCCGTTTCGGGCTCGCTGCCATCCCTCGTGGGGGTGACGTGGCCGACTATCCCCCGTTCGAGGGACGTCCCTTTCCGAAGCCCTCCGGCGGCCTCGGCCGCGGTCGGCACCTAGACTGCATTCGTGGAGCTCGACTCGATCGACGCCCTGGAAGCGGCGCTCGCACAGGCCGACTACCTGCCCGACCGCGGGCTCGCGACCGCGCTCTTCCTCTCCCTGCGGCTCGAGAAGCCGGTGCTGCTCGAGGGCGAGGCCGGGGTGGGGAAGACCGAGGCGGCGAAGGCCCTCGCCCGCGTTCTCGGTGCGCGGCTGATCCGTCTCCAGTGCTACGAGGGGCTCGACGTCGCGCACGCGGTCTACGAGTGGAACTACTCGCGCCAGCTTCTGCACATCCGCGCGGCGCAGGAGGGCACGGTCAGCGAGGAAGAGCTGTTCGGGCCCGAGTTCCTGATCCGCCGGCCGCTGCTCGAGGCGGTCGAGAGCCCGGAGCAGGTCGTGCTGCTGATCGACGAGATCGATCGCGCCGACGAGGAGTTCGAGGCCTTCCTGCTCGAGGTGCTCTCGGACTTCCAGATCACGATCCCCGAGATCGGGACGATCAGCGCCGCCGAGCACAAGCCCGCCGTCGTGCTCACGTCGAACCGCACCCGCGAGCTGCACGACGCGCTCAAGCGCCGCTGTCTGTACCACTGGATCGGGCACCCGGCGCTCGAGCGGGAGATCGAGATCGTCAAGGTGCGCGTGCCCGGCGTGCCGGCCCGGCTCGCGGCACAGGCGGCCGCCTTCGTCCGGGGGCTACGCCGCCTCGACCTCGCGAAGCCGCCGGGCGTCGCCGAGACGATCGACTGGGCGCGGGCGCTGACGGCGCTCGGCCGGCAGGAGCTCGACGCCGAGGTGGTCGAGCAGACGCTCGGCTCGGTGCTCAAGTACCACGAGGATCTGCTCGCCGTCCGGGACGTTGCGCTGCAGGAGCTGGTCGAGGAGGCACGTACCGCCAGGTAGGCATGGCCGACGCAGTCGTTCGCCACGTCGTCACGTTCGGCCGCGTTCTGCGCGAGGCTGGGCTCGAGGTCGGGCCGGGGCGGCTCGTCGACGCGCTGAGCGGGCTCGACCACGTCGACCTGACCCGTCAGGACGACGTCTACTGGACGCTTCGGCAGACGCTCGTCTCCCGTCACGACGACCTCGACGCGTTCGACCGCGCGTTCCGCGCCTGGTTCCTCCGCGCGCCGACGGCGCCGATCCACCGAGAGTCGGGCGGCGAGACGGTGCGCCTCGTCCGGCGGGCGGCGGAGAACCGCCCCGGCGCGGACGGCGGCGGCGACGACGAGAAGCAGTCGCTCGGCTACAGCCCGGACGAGCTCCTTCGGGAGAAGGACTTCGCCACGCTGTCGACGGAGGAGTTCGCGCTCGTGTCGAAGCTGATGGCCGAGCTCGCTGCCGCCCGCCCGCAGCGACGCTCGCGTCGGCTGCGCCGCGACTCGGGCGGGCGGCAGCTGGACATGCGCCGGCTCGTCCGCGCCTCGCTCGCGACGGGCGGCGACGCCGTCGAGCGGGCCACCCGCGACCGCATCCGCGTCCCGCGCAAGCTGATCGTCATCTGCGACGTGTCGGGGTCGATGGAGGCGTACTCACGGGCGCTCGTCCTCTTCCTGCACGCGCTCGTGGGCTCCGGGCGCGGCGTCGAGGCGTTCGCCTTCGGCACGCGCCTGACGCGCCTCACGGCCGACCTGCGAGGCCGCGATCCGGAACGCGCGCTCGCGGAGGCGGCGAAGCGCGTCGTCGACTGGTCGGGCGGCACGAGGATCGGCGCGTCGCTGAAGTCGTTCAACGACGAGTGGGGCCGCCGGGCGCTGACGCGCGGCGCGGTCGTGATCGTCGTCTCGGACGGCTGGGAGCGTGAGGACGCGTCGCTCGTCGGCTCGGAAATGGCCCGTCTCGCGCGGCAGGCGTACGCGGTCGTCTGGGTCAACCCGCTCAAGGGCCATCCGGACTACCAGCCGCTCGCCGCGGGAATGCGGGCAGCATTGCCGTCGATCGATCGTTTTCTCCCTGGACACAACCTCGCGAGCCTCGAAGAGCTCGCGGCGATTCTCAGCGGTATCGAAAGGAGGCACGCAGCGTGAAGGAGATCCTGGACGACGTCGAGCGCTGGCGGTCGGAGGGAAAGCAGGTGGCGATCGCGACGGTGGTCGCGACGCGCCGGTCGGCGCCGCGGCCGATCGGCTCGAAGCTGGCCGTCTCGGACGCCGGCGAGCTGGCCGGGTCCGTGTCGGGCGGCTGCGTCGAGTCGGACGTCTACGAGTGCGCGCGCAAGGTGCTCGAGAGCGGCGAGCCGCAGCTTCTCTCGTACGGCATCTCGGACGAGGAAGGCTGGGCGGTCGGCCTGCCGTGCGGCGGCGAGATCGACGTCTTCGTGGAGCGCCTCGAAGCGTGAGCGCCGTTCTCGACCGCATCGCGGAGATCATCGAGCGCGACGAGCGAGCCGTCCTCTTCACCGTGATCGAGGGCGATCCGCTCGGCGCGCACATGCTCGTGCTCGAAGGCGGCGAACGGATCGGCGACCCGCTGCCGGACACGCTCGCAGGGCAGGCCGACGAGCTGATCCGCGCCCACACGAACCGGATCGTCGAGCTCGAGGGCGCCAAGGTGTTCGCGGAGATCTACGCGCCGCCGCCGCGCCTGCTCGTGTACGGCGCCGTCGATACGGCCGAGTCGCTCGCGAAGCTCGCGCGGCAGCTCGGCTGGGAGGCGATCGTCGCCGACGCGCGCACGAAGTTCGCGACGCGGGAGCGGATCCCGAGTGCGAGCGAGATCATCGTCGCCTGGCCCGAGGAGACGATCGAGCAGGTCGCTCCCGACCATGCGACGGCGATCGTCGTCCTCACGCACGACGACAAGTTCGACGTCCCCGCGCTCAAGGCCGCGCTCGCGACCGAGGCGTTCTACGTCGGCGCGCTCGGGTCGCGGCGAAACCAGGAGCGCCGTCGCGAGCGGCTGCTCGACGCGGGTGTCGAGGAGGCGGAGCTCGACCGCATCTCGGGCCCGTGCGGGCTCGACCTCGGTGCCGAGTCGCAGCCCGAGACGGCCGTCTCGATCCTGGCCGAGATCATCGCCGTCCGGAACAAACGCGAGGGCGGCAAGCTCCAGCAGTCGAAGCAGCGAATTCACGTGGAGGTGGCCGAATGACCGAGAAGGTGCGCAAGACCGACGAGGAGTGGCGGGCCGAGCTCGATCCCGACCGCTTCGCGATCCTCAGGCAGGCCGGGACGGAGCCGCCCTGGTCGGGCGAGTTGCTCGTCAACCACGAGGACGGCGTCTACCGCTGCGGCGCCTGCAACGCCGAGCTGTTCCGCTCCGACGCGAAGTTCGAGTCGGGCTCGGGGTGGCCGAGCTTCTTCCAGCCGGTCTCCGAGGACGCGGTCGAGCTCGAGGAGGACGTGTCGCACGGCATGCGCCGCATCGAGGTCCGTTGCGGGACCTGCGACTCGCACCTCGGCCACGTCTTCCCGGACGGCCCGGCGCCGACCGGCCAGCGCTACTGCATCAACTCGCTGGCGCTCGAGTTCGAGCCCGAGGAATAGGTTCGAGCGGCCGGTCGACGGCCTCGGCGCGCGAGAGCTGCGCAGCCCGCGTCACACCGGCGTTCAGGGACTGTCCCTCCGACTAGGCGCCCGCAAAACCGCGCGTCTGTTAGGTTCGAGCCCGTTTCAGCGGCAGCGAGAAAGGAGCAGACGTGCCCGTAGACGTCAGATCCGAAAAGCTCACGAAGCTGGTCGACGAGAACGTCGAGGTCGAACGGCTCGGCACGGGCTTCACCTTCACCGAGGGCCCCGTCTGGCACCCTCGCGACGAGTACCTCCTGTTCAGCGACATGCCGGCCGACATCCGGCGCAAGTGGACGCCCGACGGCACGGTCGTCGAGGTGATGAACCCGAGCAACAAGTGCAACGGCATGACCTACGACGCCGACCTCAACCTGCTCGTGTGCGAGCACTCGACGAGCTCGGTCGTCCGCGAACGGCCCGACGGCACGCGCGAGACGCTCGCCACGCACTACCAGGGCAAGGAGCTGAACAGCCCGAACGACATCGTCGTCCACTCGAGCGGCGCGATCTACTTCACCGACCCGACCTACGGCCGCTGGCCCGGCTTCGGGGTCGAGCGCGAGCAGGACCTCGACTTCCAGGGTGTCTACCGGCTCGCTCCCGGCGGTGGCGATCCCGAACTGCTCGTCGACGACTTCGGCGAGCCGAACGGGCTCTGCTTCTCGCCCGACGAGTCGCTGCTCTACATCAACGACACGCCGAACGCGCTGATCCGCGTCTTCGACGTGCAGGGCGACGGGTCGATCGCGAACGGGCGGCTGTTCGCGAAGGACATCGGCGACGGGGACATCACGAAGGGCGGGCTCGTCGACGGGATGAAGTGCGACGAGCACGGCAACGTCTGGGTCACGGGCCCCGGCGGCGTCTGGGCGTTCGCACCCGACGGCGAGCACCTCGGTGTCGTCGAGATCCCCGAGGGCGTCGGCAACATCCACTGGGGAGGCCCGAACTGGGACTGGATGTTCGTTCCCGCCTCGTCGTCGCTCTACCGCTTCCAGGCAAAGGTCTCCGGACGGCGCGAGCCGTTCATGCGCTAGGAGGAGAGATGGCCGACTTCAAGCTGGATCCGAAGCGCACCGCGCTGATCATCCAGGACATGCAGAACGATGTGATCATCGAGGGCGGTGCGTTCGCCGAATCGGGATCGCCGCAGCATGCGAAAGAGCAGAACGTCGTCGAGAACTCGGCGAAGCTCGCGGACGCGTGCCGCGCCAAGGGTGTCCCCGTCATCCACGTCCACTACATCGTCGAGGAGGGCGCGCCGGGCCTGAAGCTGAATGCGCCGCTCTTCCAGGGGCTGAAGGAGGCAGGCGCGATGGTCCGCGGCTCGTGGGGCGCCGCGCCGGCCGACGGCCTCGAGCCGAAGCAGGGCGACTACGTCGTCGAGAAGATGCGCATGAGCGGCTGGGAAGGCACGAAGCTCGAGCAGTTGCTCGTCGGCCTCGGCGTCGACACGGTGCTCGTCACCGGCGCCTGGACGAACATGTCCATCGAGCACACGGCACGCACCGGCGCGGACAAGGGCTACAACATGTTCGTCCCGGAGGACTGCTGCTCGACGATGAACGCCGACTGGCACAACGCGTCGATCAACTACGCGCTGCAGAACGTCTCGACCGTGACCAGCTCCGGCGAGGTCGTCGAGGCGCTCGGGTGAAGACGCGAGCGGCCGTCTTCTTCGAGGCGGGGCGGCCGTTCGAGGTTCGCGAGCTCGACCTCGCGGAGCCGCGAGCGGGCGAGGTGCTCGTCGGCATGACCGCGGTCGGCATCTGCGGTACCGACCTCCATTCCGTCAAGGGCGAGTGGACGCGCCCGACGCCGACCGTCCTCGGGCACGAGGGCGCCGGCGTCGTCGAGGCGGTAGGTCAAGGGGTCACGGCGCTGCGGCCCGGCGACCACGTCGTCCTCTCCTGGGCACCCGCGTGTGGCGAGTGCGCGGACTGCGTCCGCGGCCGGCCGGCGCAGGTGCCTGGCGCTGAACCGCGCGATCGCGGCGAGCACGCTCCCGGACGGGACGACGGGGCTGTCGATGGACGGTGAGACCGTGCACCGCGGGACGGCGACGGGGGCGCTCGCGGAACGGATCGTGGTGTCCGAGCGCGTGGCGCTGCCGGTCGGCGACGGTGTGCCGCTCGAGCAGGCGGCGCTCCTCGGCTGCGCCGCCCTGACCGGCGTCGGCGCGGCACTGTTCGCGGCGCGGGTCGAGCCGGGCTCGTCGGTGTTGATCATCGGCGCCGGCGGCGTGGGGCAGTTCGTCGTGCAGGGTGCCCGCATCGCCGGGGCCGCCGAGATCGTGTGCGTCGATCCCCTCGAGGCTCGGCGTCAGCAGGCGTCACGGCTCGGTGCGACGCGGGTTGCTGACCCGGAGGAGCTCAAGGAGCTGATGAAGTCCGACTTCGCGGACGGCGTCGACTATTCGCTCGACGCGGTCGGTGACCCGTCCACGACCGAGCTCGCGTTCCGCTGGACGCGGAACGGCGGCACGTGCGTCATCGTCGGTCTCCCGGCGGCGGGCAAGCGGCTCGACCTCGACCCGATCGACTTCGTGCGGCGAGAGCGCATCCTCACGGGGACGATCTACGGCTCGGAGGACCCGGCCGTCGCGCTGCCGATCCTGCTCGACCACGTGCGTGGCGGCCGGCTCGACCTCGCCTCGCAGCTCGGCCCGAGCTTCCCGCTCGACCAGGTCAACGAGGCGGTCGACGCCGCCCTCGGGGGCGTGCCCGGTCGCGTGCTGGTGCGGCCTTGATCCGCCCACGCCAGTGCCAGGCACGTGCCGGGTTGGTGCCAGGCACTGTAAAGCCCGTTGACAGTGCCTGGCACGTGCCTGGCACGGCGGGGTGCGGGTGGCGCCCGTAGAGCACGTCGAGCAGGCCCGGGTCGCGTGGGTCGACACGGACGCGGGCGGGCGGATCCACTTCACGGCCGCGTTTCGCTGGGCCGAGATGGCCGAGGTCGGGCTGCGGCGGAAGCTCGGGCTCGTCGAGGGGTGGGGCGACTACCCGCGCCGGCGGGTCGAGGCGGAGTTCCTGAAGGTGCTCAGATTCGAGGACGAGATCGAGGTACGCATCCGGGTCGAACGTCTCGGCACGTCCTCGATCACGTGGGCGTTCGAGATCACCCGCGACGACGACGTCTGCGTCCGCGGCGCAATCGTCGTCGTCCACGTCGACGTGGACGGCGTGCCGTCGCCGCTCACGAAGAAGGAACGCGCGGCGCTCTCGGGCTGAGGGCTAGTCCTGTGCCGGTCTCAACCCTGGGTCCACTTGAGCTCGGCCTCGCGTCGCTGGCCCTCGGCCAGGCTGATCGTCACCCGAGCAGACCCGGGCGTTCAGGTCGTTCTCGATCGTGTCGACCAGGTCGGCCCGCGGCCGGCGCTCGGGCCAGAGGTTCTTCGGGTCGTTCGGTGCGCCGCCGAGCTCGAGCGAGACGAAGTGATCCTCCTGGTAGTCGGCCGGCCCGCCGGTGAACCCGTACTGCCGGATCTGGACGAGCTTGAGAGCCGACGTGAACGAGGACGGGGGCCGGACCGTCTTCGTCCAGCCGCGTGAGCAGATCGTCTGCCGGATCGTCGCCGGCGTGACGTCGGGGTTGAGTGCTCCCGGCGTGAGCGCCGGCCGCGCCGCGTAGTACGCCGGGCTGCTCGCGCCGCGGTGGAGCAGGTGAACGACCAGGACGGCCCCGACGACTGCGCCGAGCGCCACGATCAGCACGGTCGGGATGTCGCGCGACTGCTGCACCCCGAAGCTTGTAGACGCGGGCCGGGCCGCTCCGCAATGTCCCGCGGCGAATCGTCACGAACCCGGCACAGATTCGTGCGAGGCGCGCTCCTCCTCACGGCGCCGAAGCTCCACGCGGCGGATCTTCCCGCTCCGCGTCTTCGGAAGCTCGCCGACGAACTCGATCTCGCGCGGGTACTTGTACGGCGCCGTCACCCGCTTGCAGTGGTCCTGCAACTCGCGGACGAGGCCATCCGAGCCGTCGACGCCCGGTCGCAGCACGACGAACGCCTTGACGATCTGGCCGCGGTCGGGATCTGGCTTGCCGATCACGGCGCTCTCCGCCACCCCCGAGTGCTCGAGCAGCGCGCTCTCGACCTCGAACGGGCCGATCCGGTACGCGGCCGAGAGGATCACGTCGTCCGCACGGCCCGTGAACCAGAGGTAGCCGTCCTCGTCGCGCGTAGCGCGGTCGCCCGTCACGTACCAGTCGCCGCGAAACACGGCCGCCGTCTCCTCGGGGGCGTGGTAGTACTCGCGGAACAGGCTCGGCGGGCGGCCGGCGAGCGCGATGTCGCCCTCCTCTCCGATCGCCACGATGTCTCCGTCCTCGTCGATCACGGCGATCTCGTGGCCGGGGGAGGGCAGCCCCATCGAGCCCGGCCGGATCTCGGCGCCCGGCATGTTGCCGACGAGCAGCGTGTTCTCGGTCTGCCCGTAGCCGTCGTGGATCGTCAGTCCGAATACGTCCCGGAAGGTCTTGATCACCTCCGGGTTGAGCGGCTCGCCCGCCGAGACCATGTGTCTGACGTGGGACAGGTCGAAGCGGTCGATCGCGTCCTGCTTGGCCATCAGGCGGTACTCGGTCGGGGCCTGGCACAGCACCGTGACGCCAAGGTCGGAGAGCAGCCGGAAGCGCTCCTCGGGGTCGAACCCGCCCTCGTGCAGCACGATCGAGGCGCCGGCGCTCCACGGGCCGAGCAGGACGTTCCAGATCGACTTCGCCCAGCCGGTGCCGGCCGTGCACCAGACGAGATCGCCGGGCCGCGCGTCCAGCCAGCGCTCGGCCTGCATCCGCTTCGCGAAGCAGTAGGCGTGCGTGTGGACGACGCCCTTCGGGTCCTTCGTGGTCCCTGAGGTGTAGAGGATGAAGGCCGTGTCCGCTGCCGCCGTGTCCACGCAGGGCGCGTGTTGCGGCTCCGAATCCAGCCCGGCCGCGTCGGTGAAGACGAGGTCGGCGTCGAGTCCCGCCAGCTCGGCCTCCGCCGCCCGGTCGGCGACGACGAGCCGCGCGCCCGCGTGCTCGACGCGGAAGGCGAGATCCTTGTGCCGGAGCATCTCCGAGCAGGGGATCGAGACTGCGCCGAGCCGCATCAGCGCCAGCATCACCGGATGCCACTCCGGCGTCTTGCCGACAAGCACGAGCACGCGGTCCCCGGCGGATACGCCCGAGCCTGCGAGGAGGTTCGCCCACTGGGCCGTCCGCGCGCCGACCTCCGCGAAGCTCAGCTCGCGCGGCTCGCCGACGGCGGGAACGTACGTGATCGCCGGTCCGCTCAACCGGTCGACGACGTCCCGGGCGAAGTTGAACCGCTCCGGGACGTCCCACGACCTCATCGGCCAATCCTGGCGGGCCGCTAGCTCTCCGTCAACGAGCCGACCCTGATCGCCGCGATGGTCGATGGTTGCGTGAACACCTCGTTGTCCGCGCTCGCGATGCACTGGATCGAGACCGTCGCCGGCGCGGCCAGCGTGACGTCGCTCGTGACCGGCAAGGTGATGTGCCCCGACGGCCGCACGGTTTCCTCGAAGGACGGTTGCATGACGTTGGCGCCGTTGACCACAAAACACTCGACGCCCCGGTCGGCCTGGTTGTTGATGCCTGCGAACCCGAGGCTCGCGTTCAGGACGAAGCTGCCTGCGGGCAGCGAGAGCGCCGCCACCTGCGTGAACGTGTTCAGGAGGAGCGGTGTCGCGTTGAAGTTGCCGTCCCGATGGGCAAAGGCGTCGCTCGGGCCGGTCGGTCCCGTCGGTGCCGGTCGGGCCCGTCGAGCCGCTCGGGCCCGTCTGCGACCAGTTCAGCGGGGTCTCGTAGGAGCGGCAGCCCTCCCCGCTGCTGCCGTCGATCACACGCAGGGCTCCGCGCTGCGGCGTGCCGGGCTTCCCGTAGCAGCCGTGGATCACGCCGGCGTCGGGAATGTCGGCCTGGACGGCGGTCGCGAGTCCGAAGATCGCCCCACCGAGTGCGAGTGCAGCCGCAATGCGCCCGCCGCGACCGAGCTTGTCGATGAGAGGCATACGCCTACCTCCTCTGAGTCGGGTCGTGCGGTCTGTGCGATTCGGAACCTACCGAATCGCAGTCGGCTTCCTACTCGGCCGGGAGCGCGTTCCAGCGCTCGAGGTAGTCCTCGCGCACCGGCTGGAAGATGTCGAGCACGAGCGCCCCTTCCGGGCCGCAGTACGCCGAGTGCTCCACGCCCCCGGGGAGCACGTAGCCCTCCATCGGCCCGAGCTCGTGCGCCTCGCCGCCGATCACGAGCGCCTGCATTCCGCGCAGGACGATGCCGAGCTGCTCGTGCCGATGGCTGTGCAGCGGGACGACGGAGCCGGGCTGCAGCTCGATCAGGTTGATCATCGCGCCGGACCCGAACAGCGGCCGGCCGGTGACGCCGGCGGCGAGCTCAAAGGCCTTCACCTCGTCGAAGTGCACGAACTGCGGCTCTGCCATGCGACGATTATCGGCGAGACGAGGCCGAGGTGCGCGGAAGTATACGCCGCGCCGCGCGCCCTCGACGCCGGCGCGCGGCGTTCCCCGGGCCCGTCTCGAGCCTCGATCGCATTGACCTTGGTGGCGGTCAACGCCGCTTCGATGATGGTCAGGTTGTTGCTTCCCGGCTCGCGCAATCGATCTTCACGGTCCCGCCGGCGTGGTCGATCGACGACGTCATGGCGATCGTCTGGAAGCTGCCCGTCGCCGGCCCCCTCGTCGAGGTACACGTGTAGCCGCTGTCGCCGGGGATCGCTGCAACTGCGCGATGGCAAATTGTCGAAGTCCTCGTTCTGAGATGACGGTCGCGACGAGCACGTACTTGCCCGCGGGAGCGTCAGCGACCGCGTGTGCGCCTGATTCAGCCCGAAACGTTCGCCGCGTGAGCCCAGTAGGCATGGCCGCCTCCCGGGGCCGGTGTCGCCCTTGTCGCCCTTGTCCCCTTTGTCCCCTTTGTCGCCCTTGTCGCCTTTCGGCCCCTTCGGGCCTGGCGCGCTCCTGGTGCTCCCGGGAGTGCCCTGAGGCCCTGAGGCCCGGGTGCACCCTGCGGTCCCGGCAGACCCTGCGGCCCCTGAGGTCCGGTCGCGCCCCGCGGGTTCCAGGTCAGGGCGTCTCGCCGGTGTCGCAGGTCTCGCCGTGGTCGGTGTCGATCACCCTGAGGTGCCGCGAGGAGTCGTCGTCACGCCCGAGGTCGGTGATCGGTAGCACCCGTGGATGACGCCCGGCGAGTCCGGGATCGTCGCCGACGCGACGCCCGACCGAGGGCTGCGGCAGCGACGAGGCCGACTGCGAGCCAGCCGGCGCGGTCTGATCGAGATGCCGTTCATAGTCGTGCTCCTCTCGTGTCGTCGCGAGTCGTGTCCGGCTCGCCCAGGAAGACGACGCCGAGCTGGTGGTCAGTGAGATCGCCCGTGTCCGACAGCAGGAAGTTGGAGACGATCCGCCCGGAGGCACCTGCGAACACGCCGGCGCCTCCGTCGACGCGCCAGGTGACGGCGCCGTGCCGGAGATGGACGTCTGGCGAGGCTTCGAGCGTGCCCTCGCCGACGCTTCGGAACCGCAATGCGTCGCCGTCTCCGAAGCTGATCGTCCCGACCTCTTCGAAGCTCGTGTTGCCGAAGAACGTCAGCCGGCACTCGAGCAGCGCCTCGTGGCTTGCGAAGAGGTCGAGGTGCTGATGCGTCACGCCTTCGTCGACGCCCGTGACGAGCGCTGCGCGCGGAGCTCGTGCGCGGGCCGTGAGGACGCCCGGCGAGAGCGACCTGGAATGGCCCCGGAAGTGCATCGAGAAGGCGATCGGACGCATCCCGACCAAGGGTGCGGACCGACTCGCGGCGGCGCCTCGGGTATTGCCCTGGTCCTGCCCCCGTCGAGTACCGTCACGGAGTGCTCGTGGGCAGGGACCGGGAGCTCCGGGACGTCGTGGCGCTCCTCGAGGAGGCACGCCGCGGCCGCAGCGCCGCGCTCGTCGTCGTGGGCGAGCCCGGGGTCGGCAAGACCGCCCTGCTCGAAGAGGCCGTGCGCCGGGCATCGGAGCTGCGCGTGCTCCGGACGGCCGGGGTCGAGTCGGAGTCGGAGCTCCCGTTTGCGAGCCTGCACGCGGTGTTGCGGCCGATCCTCGGTCTGCTCGAGGCGATCCCGGAGCCGCAGGCTCGTGCACTCGGAGCCGCGCTCGCCCTCGAGGCCGGCGAGTCGGACACGCTCGCGGTCAACGCGGGCGTGCTCTCGCTCCTCGTCGAGGCGGCGGACGAGCAACCGGTGCTCGTCGTCGTCGACGACGCCCACTGGGTCGACGCCGAATCCGCCGAGGCGCTCGCGTTTGCGGCCCGGCGCCTCGCCGGTGACGACCTCGCCCTCCTCGTGGCCGAACGGCCTTCGTCGGCGACGGCGTTCGCGTCCTTTCCGCGGCTCGAGCTCGGACCGCTCTCGGCGGGCGAGGCACGCGAGCTCCTGGCGACACGTGCGGAGGGGGTCCCGGCCGCCGAGGCCCCGCGGTTCCTGGCGGCGGCAGCGGGGAATCCGCTTGCGATCCTGGAGCTACCGGTCGAGCTTACGCACGACCTGCCGGCGTCGTCGACGCCGCACGAGCGGTTGCGGCGCGCGTTCGCGGAACGGGTCGACCGGCTGCCGGACGCCTCGCGGTTCGGCCTGCTCCTCGCCGCCGCCGAGCCGGATTCCGCCGCCGTCCGGAGGGCCGCGACGCAACTCGAGCTCGACGACCCGCTCCGGCCTGCGGAGGAGGCCGGGTTGATCCTGGCCGGGGACGGCCTCGACATTACGTTCCGGCACCCCGTCGTCCGTTCGCTCGTCTACGCCGACGCAGCCGACGACGACCGTCGCACCGCGCACCGCGCGCTTGCCGCGGCGCTCGACGGCGAGGCCGACCTCGACCGCCATGCCTGGCACCGTGCAGCCGCCGCCGAGGGGCCGGACGAGGAGGCGGCCGAGCTCCTCGAACGGACGGCCGAGCGTGCCGCCGCGCGCGGGGGGCACGCGGCGCAGGCGCGGGCGCTCGAGCGTGCCGCGCGGCTCTCACCCGACCGTGCCGCGGCCGCCCGTCGCCTGTACGAGGCATCCCGAGCCGCTTTCTGGGCAGGCGAATCGGCGCACGCGCGTGAGCTGGCCGAGGGAGCCTTGCCTCTGACCGACGATCCGCTCCTGCGCGCCGACCTGCTCCAGCAGGTGACCAGCGTTGCCGAGTGGCAGGGTTCCGGCATCCCGGAAGCGGCATTCCTGGCCGCGCTCGAGCAGGTCGAGACGCTCGACCAGGAGCGCGTGGCGCGGATGCTCTACCAGGTCGTCAAGCTCAGGCTCGACCGCTTCGACGCGGCGGGGGCCGTCGCGCTCGTGCCGAGGCTGGAAGCGTCTGCCCGGCAGGCGGGTCCCTGGTGGCAGCCCCGCTGCCTCGCCGGAGCCGCCTGCGCCTACCTCGCCGCCGGCGAGTGGGAGCGGGCCACGGTCCTCTTCGGCGAGCTCGCGGCCCACCCGGCGATGCCGGCCGGGTTCGCATACGACTTCATGGCCGTCGAGTGGTACGCGGAGGTCAGGGAGTCGCTCGTCGAGACGCTGCATGCGGGCAGAACGGACGGAAACCGGCTCCGGATCGTCTGGAACCAGTCGTGTATGGCGCACCTCGAGCTCCGGCTCGGGCGTCTGGGCGTAGCCGCCGCCGCGGCGGCAGAGGCGATCTCGCTCGGGGAGGTGATCGGCACCTCGACGATCGTCGGCTACGCCCAGAGTGCGCTGGCAGGAGTCCACGCCTGGCGCGGGCAGGCCGAGGCGTGTGCGGAGAGTGCACGCGTCGGCATCGAGGCGGCCCGAGCCGAGAGCGACCGCTTCCTCGAGGGCGTCGCCCACCAGGCACGGGCTCTGCTCGCACTCGGAGCCGGACGGCCGGAGGATGCCGTCGTCCAGCTCGAGCCGCTCGCCCGGTCGTGGCTGCGGACGACCATCGTCGAGCCGAGCAGCGTGCCGTATCTCCCGGATCTCGTCGAGGCTCACGCGGCCCGCGGGGACGCCGAAGCAGCACGAGCCTGGCTCGAACGGTTCGCGCCGCTTGCCTGCCGAGCGGGTCGCACGTGGGCGCTCGCCGCCTGTGCACGCTGCGAGGGACTGCTGGCCGCTCCGGACGCGTTCGACGAACCGTTCACGCGGAGTGTCGAGCTGCTCGCCGAATCACCGCTCTCGCTCGATCTGGCGCGGAGCCGGCTGGCGTACGGCGAGCGCCTCCGACGTGCGGGCAGGCGGCTCGACGCGCGGGCGCAGCTTCGTCCCGCCCACGACGCGTTCTCCGACGCGGGCGCCGAGCCCTGGCAGAACCGCGCCGCCGCGGAGTTGCGTGCAGCGGGGGAAACGGTTGCGACCGAGTCGCGGCCGGCACTCGACCTCACCCCGCAGGAATTGAGCATCGCGCTGCTCGTGGCCGAGGGGAAGATGAACAAGGAGATCGCCGCCGCGCTCTACCTGAGCGTGAAGACGGTCGAGTACCACCTCTCCAACACGTTTCGCAAGCTCGGCATCCACTCGCGGGCCGAGCTCGCCCGGATCGTCGGGCTCGACCTGCGCCCCGCCTGAGCCGGCGGCTGCTCAGGCGCGCTCGAGCCGCCGGGCGAGATAGAGGCGCTCGGGGCCGTCAGGAGCCAGGGCGAGCGCGCGCTCGTACGCTTCCGCCGCCTCGTCGCCTCGGCCGAGGCGGCGCAGGAGGTCGGCCCGGGCGGCGTGGAACGAGACGTAGTCGTCGAGCCCGTCGATCCGGTCGATCAGCTGCAGGCCGTGCTCCGGCCCGTCGGCCATCGCCACCGCCGCGGCCCGGTTCAGCTCGACAACCGGCGAGGGCACGAGCCGTTCGAGCTCCCCGTACAGGGCGACGATCTGTGGCCAGTCGGTGTCGCCGTCTTCCGTGTGGAGCGCCGCGATCGCCGCTTGCAGCTGGTACGGGCCGACCCGTCGCAGTCGGAGCGCCCGCTCGACGAGCCCGCGGCCCTCGGCGATCTCGGCCGTGTCCCAGCGCGAGCGGTCCTGCTCGTCGAGCACGACGAGCGCGCCGTCGGCCGCCACGCGAGCCTCGCGCCGCGAGTCGTGGAGGAGCATGAGCGCGAGCAGGCCGAGCGGCTCCGGCTCGTCCGGCATCAGCCCGGTGAGCATGCGCCCGAGCCGGATCGCCTCCGCACCCAGGTCGTTCCTGGCTCGCGTGTAGCCCTCGTTGAACACGAGGTAGACGACGGCGAGCACGGCGGCCAGCCGGTCCGGGAGTAGATGGTCCGGCGGCACGCGGAACGGGATGCCTGCGGCGCGGATCTTCCTTTTCGCCCGCACGAGCCGCTGGGCCATCGTCTGCTCGCCGGTAAGGAACGCGCGTGCGATCTCGTCCGTCGTCAGGCCGCCGAGGAGCCGGAGCGTGAGCGCGACCTGCGCGTCGCGCGCGAGCGCCGGGTGGCAGCACGTGAAGATCAGCGCCAGCCGCTCGTCGGGGATGGTGCTCTCCATCTCGTCCTCCTCCCGGCCGTCGCGGCCCGCCGTGGCGATCCGCTCGACCTCGGGCAGCTTCGCTTGGAGCGTCTTCTCGCGGCGCAGGCGGTCGATTGCCCGGTTCCGCGCCGTCGTCACGATCCAGCCGAGCGGGCTCGCCGGGATGCCGTCGCGTGGCCAGCGCTCGGCCGCGATCACGAACGCGTCCTGCACGGCGTCCTCGGCGAGGTCGACGTCCCCGGTCGCCCGCACGAGCGCCGCGACCGCCCGGCCCCAGTGCTCGCGGAATGCGTCCTCGATCACGTCTCGAGAACGAACGGGCGCGCGGGAATCGACATCACGCCGGATCGGCGTAGTAGAGCGACGTCTCGGCGGGACGGAAGCCGACGCGCGTGTAGACGGACCGCGCGTCGTCCGAGCCGGGTGAGAGGAAGAGGATCTCGGCGCCTCGCTCGGCGGCGGCGCGTGCGGCGGCCGCTGTCATCGCCGCGCCGATGCCGCGGTTCCGGGCCTGCGCGAGCACCCCGACGCCCGCGACCTCCGACAGGCCGTCGAGCGGTGGCGTCGCCGAGGCGATCGCGACCGGCTCGTCGTCGAGCAACCCGAGGAGCGAGGGCCCGCGCGTCCCCGACCGCGACAGCCAGGCGGACACGTCGTCGTCGGACGCCTCGAGCTCGTCGCCGGATCCGAAGGCCCGGCTGCCGACGGTGATCGTCGCGCGCGGATCGTCCAGGGCCGGGACGACGGTGAAGCCGGGAACGGCAGGAGGCTCGGCGAGCTCTCCCGCCGGACAGGTCATCAGCGGCGCGCGAAGCTCGAGCTCGAAGCCTGCCGCCTCGAGCGAGGCGGCGAGCTTGGGCGCGAACCCCTCGACGTACTCGAATCGGGGCAGCCGCGCCCGTGCTCTGAACGCGTCCCGCAGCGCCTCGAGCGGCGCGCTCAGATCGCCTTCGACGGGCTCGTCGGGAACGGCGTAGTTGAGGTAGCGCAACGGGTCGCGTGGGTTGAAGAACGCCGTGAACGGCGGCACCGGGACGGCCTCGTTGAACCCGCGCACCGTCGTGCGCAGATACGACTGGATGCGGTCGGCGCGCGTCACCCGCGCCGAAGGCTACGCGGGCTTCAGCGCCTGGCCGAGGATGAAGGGCCGGACGATCTTCGGCGACCCGTCTGCCAGCTCGCCGTGCTCGACCTCCTTCACCTCGAAGGCCGCCTGGATCCGCGGCAGCGTGTCGCGGTTGCAGTGGCAGCCGAAGCAGACGGCCTTCCAGAGCCCTTCGTACCGGTCCTGTTTCCGCGCCAGCTTCGGGTCGTCCGACCGCACGTGCTCCGTGAACAGGTATTTGCCCCCCGGCTTCAGCACCCGCCGCACCTCGGCCAGCACGGGGTCCTGCTCGTGGACCGAGCAGAGGACGAACGAGGCGACCACGGTGTCGAACGAGTCGTCGGGGTAGGGCAGCTTCTCACCCGGCGTACGGGCGGTCACGATCGGGCGCCCGACCGTGGTTGCGCGCTTCTGCGCGCGTTTGAGCATGCCGTCGAGCCGGTCGGTGACTACTAGCTCGGTGACCCCCGACGGATAGTGGGGAAGATTGAAGCCGGTGCCGGCGCCGACCTCGAGCACGCGACCCTCCGCGGGTGCGAGGAGCTTCTGCCGGAGCTCGATCACGACCGGCTTCTTCTCGAACTGACCGCCGAAGACGTCCGTCATGAACGGGGCGAGATGGTCGCCGAGGCCCATGCGGCGGAGTATGGCGCATTCATAGAATCGGCTGCGTGATCGTCGAGGAGCGCACCTACCACGTGATCACGGGCAAGCTGCCCGAGGTCGTCAAGCTGTACGAGCAGGAGGGGATCGCGCTCCAGCAGGAGCTCCTCGGCAACCTGCTCGGCTGGTTCACGGTCGACGTCGGCGAGCTCTCCTCGGTCGTCAGCCTCTGGGGCTACGAGGGCTACGGCGAGCGCGAACGGCGGCGCGCCGAGATGCAGGCGGACGAGCGCTGGAAGGCGTTCCTCGCGCGGCTGCAGCCACTGCTGCACACGCAGTGGAACCGGATCCTGGTGCCGACCTCGTTCTCGCCGATCCGGTGAGATCGCTCGACGGCAAGGTTGCGATCGTCACCGGCGGCGCCCAGGGGATCGGCCGGGCGATCGCGAACGGGCTCGCGGGTGAGGGCGCGACCGTCGTCGTCGCGGACCTCGATCCGCCCGAGGGCGGGATCCGCGCAGACGTGTCCAGCGAGGCCGATGTCGAGGCGATGGTGCGGGAGACGGTCGACCGACACGGCGGCGTGGACATCCTCGTCAACAACGCAGGCCTGTACGCCTCGCTCGCGATGCGTCCGTTCGAGCAGATCCCGCTCGACGAGTGGCGGCAGGTGATGGACGTCAACGTCGCGTCGATGTTCCTGACCTGCCGCGCGGTCGTGCCGCTGATGCGCGAGCGCGGCGGCGGCAAGATCGTCAACATCTCCTCCGGGACGCCGTTTCGCGGGGTGCCTTTCCTGCTCCACTACGTGACGAGCAAGGGCGCGATCGTCGCCTTCACGCGGGCGCTCGCGAAGGAGCTGGGCAAGGACTCGATCCACGTGAACTGCGTCGCACCCGGATTCACGATGTCGGACGGGGTCATGGCCAACCCGGAGGTGGTCGAGAAGCTGCGCGACGCGTCGGTGGCGGCGCGGACGTTGCAGCGCGACCAGGTCCCGGAGGACGTCGTCGGCGCCGTCGTCTTCCTCTGCGGCTCCGGCGCCGAGTTCGTCACCGGCCAGACGATGGTCATCGACGGCGGGCAGTACTTCCATTGAGGGTCACGCGCTGTCCGGAGGGCGTGGTCACCGAGGACGGTCCACGTGTCGTGTACGACGTCGCCCGCGACGAGGCACACTTCGGCGCCGCAAGCGTCGACGGCGACGCGATCGTCTGGGAGGTCGAGGATCGTCCCGCGGGAGAGTGGCTCGTCCGCTGCGACCGCGTCGACTTCCCGCCGGGCGGCGTCGCGTACCTCCACACGCATCCGGGCCCCGGGATCCGCGTCCTGCTCAGGGGGCGCATCCGGATCGACTCCGCCGGCGCGTCCCACGAGTACGGCCCGGGAGAGTGGTGGTACGAGAGCGGCCCCGAGCCTGTCTTCGCGGCGGCTTCCGAGAGCGAGGAGACGGCTTTCGTGCGGGTGATGCTCGTCCCGGGCGAGCTCGAAGGGCAGCGGACGATTCGCTACGTCGACCCGGCCGACGACGAGAAGCCGAGGCTCCAGCGGGCGCGGATCTACCTCGAGCACCCGCTGGCGTGATTCGTACCGGCGGCCAGGTCCTCGTCGACCAGCTCGAGCTGCACGGCGTCGAGCACGCGTTCTGCGTTCCGGGGGAGAGCTACCTCGCCGTCCTCGACGCGCTCCACGACGCGAACATCCGTCTGATCTCGTGCCGCCACGAGGCCGCCGCCGCGAACATGGCCGAGGCGTACGGGAAGCTCACCGGCCGCCCGGGGATCTGCCTCGTCACGCGCGGGCCGGGCGCGACGCACGCGAGCATCGGCGTGCACATCGCCTCGCAGGACTCGACGCCGATGATCCTGCTCGTCGGGCAGGCGCCACGCGCGTTCCTCGGCCGCGACGCGTTCCAGGAGCTCGACTACCCGCACGCGTTCGGCGGGCTCGGGCTCGCCAAGTGGGCCGCGGAGGCCGACGCCGCCGAGCGGCTGCCCGAGCTCGTCGCGCGCGCCTTCTCGGTGGCAATGGGCGGCCGTCCAGGACCGGTCGTGCTCGCGCTGCCGGAGGACGTGCTGTTCGAGGAGACCGAGGCTCCGGACGCGGCGCCAGCGCACGTGGCCCATCCGGCCCCCGGCGACGAGGACCTGGCCTGCCTCGGCGAGCTGCTCGCGCGCGCTGAGCGGCCGCTCGCGATCGTCGGCGAGGGGGGCTGGACCGCCGAGACCTCGGCCGCGGTCGGCGCGTTCTGCGAGGCGAACCGCATCCCGGTCGCGGCCTCGTTCCGCTGCCAGGACTACGTCGACAACCGCTCCGACGCCTATGCCGGTCACCTCACGCTCGGCATGGACGCGACGCTCGCCCGTCGGGTCGAGGACGCCGACCTGATCCTGGCGCTCGGCGGCCGGCTCGGCGAGGTGACGACCCGCGGCTACACGCTGCTCGAGGCGCCGCGTCCGCGTCAGACACTCGTCCACGCGCACCCCGACCCGGCCGAGCTCGGCCGCGTGTACGAGGCGGAGCTGCCGATCGTCACGGCCCTGCCGGAGCTCGCGACCGCGCTGACGCGGCTCGGCGTCGTCGATCCGTCGCGGTGGGAGGGCTGGGCCGCGGCCGGCCGGGCCGACTACGTGGCCAGCCTGGAACGGCGGCCGTTGCCGGGAAGCGTCGATCTCGGCGAGGTGCTCGCGTTCCTGCGCCGCCGGCTTCCCGAGGACGCCGTGCTCGCCTGCGGTGCCGGCAACTTCACCGTCTGGGTGCACCGCTACTTCGAGTTCTCCCGCTACCCGACGCAGCTCGCCCCGCGCGCGGGCGCGATGGGCTATGGGCTGCCCGCCGCCCTGACCGCCAAGGTCCTCGATCCCGCCCGGCCCGTCGTCTGCATCGCGGGTGACGGGGACTTCATGATGAGCGCGGCCGAGCTGGCGACAGCCGTCCAGTACGGCCTCGACATCGTCGTGCTCGTCGTCGACAACGGCATGTACGGGACGATCCGCATGCACCAGGAGCGGCTCTATCCCGGCCGTGTCGTCGGCACCGACCTCGTCAATCCCGACTTTGCCGCCTTCGCGCGCTCGTTCGGGTGCCACGCCGAGACGGTTGCGACCACCGTGGACGTGGAGGGCGCCTTCGAGCGCGCCGTCGCGTCCGGCAAGCCGGCGGTGATCGCGCTCCGCGTCGACCCGGATGCGATCCACCCGCGGCAGACGATCTCGGAGATCCGCGCCGCCGCGGCCGAATAGGCTTACGTCCCAGCGACACGAGAGGAGCAACATGGCGAAGGCGTACTTCTCGACGGTGATCGACGCGCCGGTGGACGAGGTCTGGGCCGCGGCCCGGGACTTCAACGGGCTCGGCACGTGGAACGCGGAGATGGTGCCGACGTGCGAGATCGAGGACGGCAAGTCGGGCGATCAGGTCGGCGCGGTCAGGAACTTCACGCTCGCGAACGGTGCGCACCTGCGAGAGAAGATGCACGAGCACTCCGATCGCGACCGCACGTATTCGTACGACTTCCAGCAGCATCCGTTCGAGGGCGTCGAGAACTACTACGCCACGATCCAGTTCCTTCCGATCACGGAGACCAACCAGACGTTCGTGCAGTGGTCGACGACGTTCGACTGCGCGCCCGACCAGATCGACCACTGGGAGGACTTCTACGAGACCGAGGTGTTCGAGGGCGCGATCGGGGCGCTGAAGGCGTACGTCGCGAAGTGAGCGCACGGCAGGAGTACCGGGTCGATGGGCTGCCCGAGCCGTTCTCGCACTACACGGACGCGGTGCGGGCCGGTGATCTGCTCTTCGTCTCAGGCTGCGTCTCGGTCGACGCCGAGGGCGAGGTCGTCGGGATCGGCGACGTGGTCGCGCAGGCCCGGCAGGTGTTCGCCAACATCGGCCTCGCGCTGGACGCCGCCGGCGCGTCGTTCGCGGACGTGGTCAAGGTGACGACCTTCCTCACGGACATCGGCGACCGGGCGCGGATCAACCCTGTCCGGCAGGAGGTCTTCGGTGACGCGCGGCCGGCGAGCACGCTCGTCGAGGTGAGCGCCCTCGTCCTGCCCGAGTTCCTGATCGAGGTCGAGGCGGTCGCGGTCATCCCGTGAGCGATCCGTACAACGCGTTCATCACCCGGGTCGAGCCGGATCCGGAGGTCAGGCCCGGGCGGCTCTCGGGGAAGCGGCTGCTCGTCAAGGACCTGATCGACACGGCCGGCATCCGCACGACCTACGGCTCGCAGATCTACGGCGACCACGTGCCGGAGCGGACGGCGCCCGCGGTGACCAGGCTGCTCGACGCCGGGGCCGTGCTCGTCGGCAAGACGAACCTGCCGGAGTTCGCCTGGGCCGTGATGGGCCAGAACCCGTTCTACGGCACCGTTCGCAATCCGGTCGCGCCGGGGAAGACGACCGGCGGCTCGAGCTCGGGCAGCGCGGCGGCGCTCGCGGCGGACCTCGGCGACATCTCGCTCGGCACGGACACGGGCTGCTCGATCCGGCTGCCGTCGGCGTGCTGCGAGACGGTCGGGCTCAAGCCGCGTTGGGGGTCGATCGGCATGGAGGGCGTGTTCCCCCTCTGCCCGACGCTCGACACGCTCGGGCCGATGGCGCGGACCGTCGACGAGGTGGCGCTCGTCTGGTCGGTTCTCAAGGACGAGCAGGTGCCCGAGCCGCGACTCGACGGGCTGACGGTCGGGCTCCTGCGGCAGCCGCCGACGGTCGGCGACGGCCGCGAGACCGAGCCGAGCGACCTCGCCGAGGGCTGGGCGGCCGATTTCGAACGACTCGGGGCGCGCGTCGTGGAGGCGCGTGTGCCGGAGCCGTCGGCAAGCACGTGGCCGGTCTTCAACCACGAGGCGCTGCAGTCGCACCGGGCGACCTTCCCGTCGCGGGCGGCGGAGTACTCGGACGTGTGCCGCACGAAGCTCGAGAGCGCGCTGACGACGACGGCGGACGAGGTCGAGGAGGCGTACCGCGCGCTCGAGGAGTGGCGCCGGTTCGAGCCGGACGTCGATCTCTACGCCGCGCCCTGCTACACGCAGGAGCTGCCGCCCGAGGACGCCGACGAGCTCGAGGTGCGCCTGCGGTTCTCCGAGTTCCTGCGCTGGGTCAACCTGATCGGCTGGGCCGGGCTCGCGATCGGGAACATGCAGCTGATCGCCCCGCACGACGAGACGGCGCTCGCCGCCGGCCTCGCCTGGGCCCGCGGCTGACCCGCGTCGAGCGCCGTTCGAGGGACAGTCCCTGAACGCGAGTGTGACGACTTCCACGCGGAAGCTGCCCTTTAGCGGCCCTGGAAATTCGGCGGGCGCTTCTCGACGAACGCCTCGATGCCCTCGCGGAAGTCGTCGGTCGACTTGAGCACGCCGTAGGCGAGGCCCTCGAGCTCGAGGCCGATATGGAGCGGGCTGTCGTACACCTGGTTGAGGACACGCTTGGCCATGGCCAGAGCGACCGGCGACAGCGCGGTCAGGTCGGCGATGACGCGCCCGACGGCATCGTCCAGCTCGGCGGCGGGCACGACCTCCGACACGAGCCCCCAGGCGAGCGCCTCCTCGGGCGAGATCCGCTTCCGCCGCATGATCACGTCCTTGGCGCGGCCGAGGCCGACGAGGCGCGCGAGGCGCTGCGTCCCGCCCGACCCGGGGATCATCCCGAGCCCGATCTCCGGCAGCCCGAGCTTCGCGTCGTCCGAGCAGATGCGGAAGTCGCAGGCGAGCGAGAGCTCGAACCCGACGCCGAGGCAGTACCCCTCGATCCGCGCGATCACCGGCTTGGGGCAGCGCTCGGGCGCGGCCACGTTGAAGGCGAGGCTCGACATCTCGTCGACGGAGGCGGTGAGGAACGAGGCGATGTCGCCGCCGGCCGTGAACGCCCCGTCGGCTCCGGTCACCACCACCGCGCGCACGGTGTCGTCTCCGCCGAGTTCGCCGAACGCCGAGACGAGCTGCTGTCGCGCGGCGAGCGACACGCGGTTGAGCTTGCCGGGGACGTCGAGCGTGATCGTGGCGACTCCGCGCGTCTCGTCGCGCTCGACCCTGAACCCGTCGTAGTCCGTCATCTCGCCGGTGTCTCCTCTCGTAGCAGCCGTCGCAGGATCTTCCCAGAGGGGCTCTTCGGAAGCGACTCGACGAACCGGTACTCACGGGGCCGCTTGAAGCGGGCGAGCGACTCCGAGCCGAGACAGAAGGCGTCGAGCTCCCCGGCGGTCAGCTCCCCGTCGGGCACGACGACGGCGACCACTCGCTGACCGAGCCGGTCGTCGGGCGCGGCCACGATCGCCACCTCCGCCACCTTCGGGTGGCGAGCGAGCACGTCCTCGACCTCGAGCGGGTGGATGTTCTCGCCCGCGGAGATGATCATGTCGTCGACGCGGCCGAGCACCCAGAGGTCGCCGTCCTCGTCCAGCCGGCCGACGTCGCCCGTGTGGTACCAGCCGTCGCGAATCGCGCGCTCGTCTGCGTCCGGCCGGTGCCAGTAGCCCGTGAACGCCGTGTCCGCGTCCATCCGGCAGAGGATCTCTCCGCCCTCGTCGAGGCGCAGCCGCGCTCCCAGCGAGGGACGGCCGGCGCAGCCCGGCTTCGCCGCCTGGTCACGATGGATCGAGAACGTGTAGATCTCCGTCGAGCCGTAGTAGTTGACGAACAGCCGCGGCTGGAACACCTCGACGCAGCGCTCGACGAGCGCGCTCGTCATCGCGGCGCCGGCATAGCAGAGCGTCTCGACCGACGAGAGGTCGTAGTCGCCGACGCGAGGGTGGTGCACGAGGTCGTAGAAGAGCGTGGGGGCGAGGTAGAGGGAGGTGAGCCGCTCTTCCTGGACGAGCCGCAGCGCCTCCTCGGGGTCCCAGCGCGCCTGCGACAGGAAGCAGCCGCCGATCAGGTGCATGGAGATCAACGAATGGATCCCCATCGTGTGGTAGAGCGGCATCACGCCGAGCGTGCGGTCGCCGTAGCGGTAGCCCTGCTGGACGACCTGGAAGAGGGAGCCGTAGTAGTCGGCCGCGTGCGAACGGGGAACGCCCTTCGGCCGGCCGGTCGTCCCGGAGGTGTAGAGCATCAGGCTCGGCTCGCGCTCGTCCACGTCGAGCGCCCCCGCGTGCTCGGGGCCGTCCGGGAGCGGCGAGTCCTCGCGGATCACGACCCGGGCGCCGCAGTCCTCGATGCAGTAGTCGAGGTCGGCCTGCGACGACCGCCAGGAGAGCGGGACGAAGACCGCGCCGGACCACTGCGCAGCCCAGTACAGCAGCGCCGTCTCGACGCGGTTGTCGAGCACCGTGGCGAGCCGCTCGCCTCGTTCGAGCCCGAGCCCGCCTGCGATCCGTGCCGCGCGTTCGCGAAGCTCCGCGTAGGTGACGCCGGGGAGCGCCTCCGCCTGCGGGTGCCGCTCGGCCGCGCAGAGGAGCGAGAGCGCGAGGTTCACGTCGCCTCCGCCGCCTGCGCGATCGCATCGACGATCGGCTGGTAACCGGTGCACCGGCAGAGATGCCCGGAGAGCATGTCCACGATCTCCTCGCGTGTGGGAGGGCCGCCGCGTTCGAGCAGGTCGGAAGCGGCGAGGAGGATCCCGGGCGTGCAGAAGCCGCACTGGAGGGCGTGGTTCTCGCGGAACGCCTCCTGCAGCGGGCCCCAGGGGAGTCCCTCGACGGTCTGGATCTCGGCGCCGTCGACCTGGACCGCGAGCATGAGGCACGAGCGGACGGAGACGCCGTCGAGACGGACGGTGCACGCGCCGCAGACTCCGTGCTCGCAGCCGACGTGGGTGCCCGTGAGCCCGAGCGTGTGGCGCAGGAAATCGGAGAGGAGCAGCCGCGGCTCGACCTCCTCGCGGTAGCGCCGCCCGTTGACCGTCACCTCGATCACGTGACGCGCCCGACGACGCGGTCGACCAGCACGCGGACAAGCTGGCGCTGGTAGTCCGGGGAGGCATGGAGCGTGCCCCACACCTCGATCTGCTCGGCGGCGGAGACACCCGGGCAGGCCGGGTCGATCTCGATCGCCGTCGGCCGGTCCACGACCGATCCGAGCACGACGCGCAGGCCGTCGGGCCCGGCGACGGCGGCCGTCATGCAGAGCGCGAAGTCGCCGCGGCGGAGGGCGAACTCCTCGAATGCATAGCGGGACCCCGGGTCGGCGGCCGGCCAGAGCGTCTCGACAAGCAGTTCGCCGGGCTCGAGCGCGGTCGTGAAGTGGGTGACGAAGAAGTCCTCGGCAGGGATCGTCCGGCCCGCGCTCGTGACGACGGAGCCGCCGAGAGCCGCGAGCGCGAGCGGCAACTCGGCGGCGGCGTCCGCGTGGACGATGGAGCCGCCGACCGTGCCGCGGTTGCGGGTGACGAAGTGGCCGACGTGCGGCAGGCACTGCGCGAGGAGCGGGATCTCGGCCAGGCGCGGATCGGCCTGGCGCACCGTCGCGCCGACGCGCCAGGAGCCGTTCTCGCGGGCGATCTCGCCGAGCGGCAGCCGGTTGACGTCGACGAGGACCGACGGGCGGGCGAGCCGCATGTTCAACATCGGCACGAGGCTCTGGCCCCCGGCGAGCACCTTGGCCTCGTCACCGTGCTCCGCGAGCAGCGCGACGGCCTCCTCGACGGAGTCAGGCCGCTCGTAGCGGAAGGCGACGGGCTTCATCGCGAGAGCTCCCAGACCCGTCCCGGCGTCAGCGGCACCTCGACGTCCTCGACTCCGAGCGCGTCCGCGACGGCGTTCGCGATCGCGCAGGGGACGCTCATCGTGCCTCCCTCGCCGAGCCCCTTGGCGCCGAGCGGCGTGAACGGCGACGGCGTCTCGCGGTGGCCGATCCTGAGCGCCGGCAGGTCGGGGGCCGTCGGGCAGAGGTAGTCCATGAACGTGCCGGTGAGCAGGTTCCCGTCCTCGTCGTAGACGACGCGCTCGAAGAGCGCGGAGCCGGCGCCGTGCGCGAAGTCGCCGCGTACCTGGCCGTCAGCGATCAGCGGGTTGAGCAACCGGCCGGCGTCGTGGACGGTCGCGTAGTCGATGACCGTCACCTCGCCCGTCGAGCCGTCGACCTCGACGACCGCGACGTCCGCGATGAACCCGTGCGCGGCCGAGGCCGTGACGCGATCCTGCGCGTCCGGGGCGGCGAGGTTCGGCGCGGCGCAGAACGCCGTCTCGTGCAGCCCCGGCTCCATTCCGGGCGGCAGCGCCTCCGTGTGCCAGTGCGCGATGCCGGCGACCCGGCGCAGCGAGACCGACTCGTCGCCGACGTGGTCGCGGATGGCGGCGATCTTCGCAGCGAGCTTCTGTGCAGCCAGGTGGACGGCGCCCGCCCCGACCCCCGAGAACCGCGACGAGTAGTTGCCCGACGAGACCGTCCAGGCGCTCGTCGAGGTGTCGACCGCCGTCAGCACCTCGATCTCCTCGGGCCTGACACCGAGCGCGTCCGCGGCGACCTGCGCGGCGACCGTCGCATGCCCCTGACCCTGCGGGGTCGTCCCGATCAGCACCGTGATGCCGCCGAGCGGGGAGATCGCCACCGTCGCCCCCTCTGCGTTCCCCGACTTGGGCAGGCCGGCGGCGCGCTGATCCGCCGTCAGCGCGAGCGTGACGTAGCCCATGTTCGAGATCGAGGGCTCGACGCAGCACGCGATGCCGATCCCGTAGAGGCGGCCGTCAGTACGCGCCGCGCGCTGCTCCTCACGTCGCGCGACGTAATCGACGAGCTCGAGCGCGTCGTCGAGGCAGCCTTCGTAGTCGCCCGAGTCGTAGAGCCCGCCCGAGGGGGTGCGATACGGGAACTCGCCGGCGGGGACGAGATTGCGGCGCGCCAGCTCGGCGGGGTCGAGCCCGAGCCGGCCGGCCGCGACCGCCATCGTCCGCTCGAGCGCCATGTAGAGCTGCGGCCCGCCGAAGCCCCGGTTGAGCCCGGTCGGGCAGCGGTTCGTCAGCGCGACGCGGTTGCGGACGGCGACGTGCGCGACCCGGTAGGCGCCGGTCAGCGCGCCGTGCATGCGGTAGAGGCTCGCCGGCTCGGGCGCCCGGATGTACGCGCCCACGTCCTCGAGGGCGTCGTAGCGGAGCGCCAGCAGCGTGCCGTCGGCCGTGAACGCAGCCTCCAGGTTCGTGACGCGAGCGGTCGAGGCCGAGCTCCCCGCGAGGTGCTCGAGGCGGTCCTCTGTCCAGCGCACGGGCACGCCGAGCTTGCGGGAGGCGAGGCCGATCAGGACGACGTAGACGTAGACCGTGGCCTTGATCCCGAAGCTGCCGCCCGAGTTCGGAGGCGTGATCAGCCGCAGCTTCGAACCCTTGAGGCCGAGCGACGCCGCGGCGACCGAGTGGAGCGTGAACGGGCCCTGGAAGTTCGCCCACGCCGTCAGGACGCCGGTCGCCTCGTTCCAGTCCGCGACGACGCCGTAGCACTCGATCGGACACGCGGTCCAGCGTGGGAAGGCGTAGCGCCCTTCGACGACGAGGTCCGCGGCGGCGAAGGCGGCCTCGGGGTCGCCGTAGGAGAACGAGCGGTCGGAGACGACCTCGCCGACCTCGAGATCGAGCACGGGCTCGAGAGGCTCGTACTCCACCTCGATCAGCTCGAGCGCGTCCTCGGCCGTGTAGCGGTCGCGCGCGACGACGACGGCGAGCGGCTCGCCCACGTAGCGCGCGACCTCGTGGGCGGCGGCGCGGTACGGGAGGCGCATCCTCGACGCCGACCGGGAACGGGTTCGACATCTCCGCGACGTCCGCCCCGGTGAGGACGCCGATCACCCCGGGGTGCTCGAGCGCGGCGGAGGCGTCGAGGCGAACGATGCGCGCATGCGCGAACGGCGAGCGCAGGATCGCGGCGTGACCCGCGTTCCGCGCCGGGTCGATGTCGTCCATGAAGCGGCCCTCGCCGCGCAGCAGCGTCTCGTCCTCGAGGCGCGGGACGGCCTTGCCGACCCAGGTCTCGCGATCGGTCGCGACACCCACGGGCACCGACCTAGCCGAGGATCTCGCCGACGACCCGGTACGCGGACTTGATCGCTCCCTCCATGCCGCCGGGCCCGGGCCGGTCGTCCGTGTGCTCGCCGGCGAAGAAGACATTCCGGCCGAGCGGCGCCCTGATCGCGGGGATCAGCGTCTCGCGCTGGTCGCCGATCGGCGCGCGGGCGATGCATCGCGACCACGGGTCGTCGGTCCAGTTCGCGATCGTGCCGAAGGTGCGCGTGACGGGGCTGCCCGTGGCCATCTCCATCGTCCGGTCGGCCTCCGCGAGGATCCCGGCGTCGTCCAGGTCTCGCGGCTGGCGCTCCGCGCTCAGGATGGTCACGACGACGATCGGCTGACCGGGCTGGTCGGCGGAGACGTCGAGGAACCAGTTGGGGAGCCGGTCGGTGAAGACGCCGGTCTTGATCGCCTCGCGGACCGTGCCGGTCTCGGCGTACTGGATCCCGACGCCGGCGCCGGTGCCGTAGCGCAGCGATACGAGCGCGGCGACCTTCTCCGGCGGGAGTGGGGGATCCCAGCCGAGCTCGGTCGTCAGCGGTCCCGGGACGGCGACGACGACGGCGTCGCCGCTGAAGGTCTCGCTCTCCGTCTCGACGGTGACGCCCGGGCCGGACCAACCGATCGTCCGCACGGGCTGGTCGAGGCGAACGTCGATCTCGTACGCGATTCTCCGTGGGAGCTGGTCGTTCCCGCCGGCGATCTGCATGAACGTCTCCGGCCCGAGGTGGAGCGTGTGCGCGTCGACATAGCGGAGCGGGATCGAGGGCTGGATCTGAAGCAGCGCCTCGAGGAAGGCGTACGGCGTCGCGGACAGCCGCGCGCGCCGCGCCCAGGCGGCGACCGTCTCGAACGGCACGGGCGGAACCTTCTCGTGCGCGCCGCCGAGCTCCTGGAAGGCCGCGCCGACCGCGTCTGCGCCGAGGAGGCTGCCGCCGAAGAGCAGGGCGGGCAGCTCCGCGCCGAACGTCACGGCAGGCGTCGTCTCGAGCTCGAAGCGCTCGCAGAGACCGAGGATGTTCGGCTGGCCCTCGTAGAGGATCATCGCCCCGACGTCTGCGTACTGCCCGTCGTCGAAGCCGTCACGGACGGTCAGGACGCGGCCGCCGACGCGATTGCGCGCCTCGAGGACGACGACCTCGTGGCCCGCCTCGTGCAGCTGCAGGCCGGAGACCAGCCCGGAGAGACCGGCGCCGACGACGATGATCTTCACAGCTCCTCCTTTCGAGAACCCTCTGCCCCTGCTGATTCTGTCACCGACGGCCAGCCGGGCAAGCGGGCGGCTTCCGAGCCGCAGCGACAGCCCTCGGCGAGCGCCTCGTCCAGCGCTCCGCCCCGGGCGAGGGCGACGAGCACCCCAGCTGCGAATGCGTCGCCGGCCCCCGGCACCTCTTGGAGGGCACGCAGCGGCGGCTGCGAGCGGGCCGGCTGCCCGTCGAGGACTGCGACTGCACCGCGCGCGCCGCAGGTGACGCAGGCCAGCCGGTAGCGCTCGCCCAGCGCGAGCGCCGCCTGCTCGGCCTCCTCGCCGGTCAGCGCGCGCGCCTGCTGCTCGTTCGCGACGACGGCGTTCCCGCCCTCGGGGAGCTCGCCGAGAGCGGCAGCGTCCAGCATCACCCACGCGGCACGCGTGCCGGCCAGGGCGGCGGCGAGCGCCCGCGCGGGGAGGTAGCCGGACACCAGCGCCACGTCCGACTCCGGCAGCTCCGGCAGCGTCTCGGGCTCGAGCCGGGCGTTGGCGCCGCGGTCGACGCGCAGCTCCCCATCGGCGAGGACGAACGTCCCCGTCCGCTCTTCCGGGTCGACGGCGAACAGCGGCTCGATCCCGCGGCGCTCGAGCTCGGCTCGGAGGAAGCGGCTGCCGGCGTCGTCGCCGACTGCCCCGACGGCGACCGCCCGGGCACCGAGCGCCGCCGCCCAGACGGCCACGTTCGCCGCCGTCCCGCCCGGGCCGAAGCGCGCGACGGCATCGTGACCGCGGCCGGCGACCACGAGGTCGATCATCAGGTCGCCGATCGCGAGGAAGCGGACGGGCGCGGCGCTCACCGGCCGCTAGCCGTCGTCGTCCCAGGGGCCGACCCCGGTGACGCGGTCGACGGCGATCCGCGTGATGTAACCCGGCGGGGGGTCGGGCATCGGCGGAAACACGACGCCCGGGCCGACGTACGCCTCGGCCAGGCGCTGCAGGAGCTCGGGTGCGCCTCCCTCCGTGATCCGGGCGCGGCCGTAGAGGACGACGTAGTTCCGCATGCCGATCGCGTTCGCGCCCGGCGCCTCGAACGACAGCGCGACGGTCGGGTCACGCTCGACGTTGCGGACCTTCCGGTGCCGGTAGAGATGGCCCGAGACGATCTCGTCTCCCTCGACGCCGATCCAGACGATCGTCACCTGCGGGCTGCCGTCGGCGTTGAGCGTGACGAGGTGCGCGAGCGGGCCGGCGTCGATCAAGGTGCGCACGCGCTCGGGCAGAGCAGCCATCGCCGGCGAAGTCTAGTGCCGCTCGCCGGGAGGTCAGAGCGCCGCGACGCGTGCGCTGGCGGCGGCGACCTGCTCCTCTGTCGGCCCGCCGCTCGCGAGCGCCCGGAACGCCTCGATCAGCGCGCGCGGATCGCGGCGGTGGCGCTTGGCCGCGAGCGTCAACGGCTCGTGGAAGGCCCCGCCGCAGTGCGCGCAGGGAAGGGAGAGAGTGGCCATGAGCCGGCCGGCCTCACCGCCCGGAAACATGCGCAGGAGCTCGACGATCGTCGTCGAGCCCTTGATCTCGCCGGCCGTGGGCTCGGTGTCGATCCCCCGCGCGTCGAGCCCGGGCACGCGTTGCTGCGCCACGCGGCCCAGTGTAGGCACGGCTCGGCCGGACGAGGCCGTTTCGTCCCCCACCCGATAAGGGCGGGGCGTCGTCCCGCCGCCCACGCCGTGAGCGTAACCACGAAAGGCGCACCTGTCTCGCGCCGATTCGCGCCGATTCGGGGCGGATCTGTGACGATTCCGAGGCTGCCGGGCTCGGAGCTAGGCCGGCACCTCGTGCGGGAAGCGGAGCGGCTCCGCGTCCATGCGCACCATGTTCGCGGGCAGCTGGTAGCGCGCGAACGGGAGCACGATCACCTTCGCGTCCGGGCCGTGGCGCTCCATCGCCTCGGCGAAGGCCGCGTCGAGCGACGTCGTCGCGTCGATGCCGATGTCGGCGGCCATCTCCAGGTTCTCCTCGAGCGTCACGAGCTTCAGGTGCTTGCGCGTCATCACCTCGTAGATCGGCACCCAGATGCAGCCTGCCCACATCTGGATCACACGGCCGTGGATGTCCTTGAGCACGTGCTCGTAGCCCTCGCGGCTCGGCGGCATGTAGGGCTTCATCAGGTCCATCAGTGCCAGGCCCGGGAAATCGCCGACGGCGGTGGACACGCCCGGCGAGGGCGAGGTGTAGATCAGCGTGCCGCCGTCGCGGAGCACGAAGTCCGCCGACATGCAGCCCCAGCCCGTGTGGAAGAACAGGTGGTCGGTCGGTGCGAAGACGCCGCAGATCGCGATGTCCGCCTGCTCGCCGGGATGCTCGTATGCGTAGATCTCGTTGAAGCGCTCGATCGCGCGCCGGTGGGCCGACGGGTGCGCTCCGAAGATGCAGTCGACGACACGTCCGCGCGTGTCGAGCAGGACGTTCATCGTGCACTGCAGGCCGCACATCGTCGCGACCTCGTCGATGTCGGAGCGCATCGGCCCGGCGTAGGCGCCGTAGTGCGTCTGCGGCGAGGGGACGAACGCGCAGTGGTTCGACTCGACCGTCTCGTCGGAGACGACGCCGGGAAGGATCAGCTTCCCGCCGCCGCCCGCGCCCCAGTGGTTCGCCTGTGCGTGGCCGATCGTGATCTTCAGATCGCAGTCGGCGACCGCCGTCAACAGCCAGACGGGCGTGCCGCGCGAGGAGACGCCGACGTAGGTGTACGCCTCGGCGTTGCGGGGCTCGTTCTGGTGGAAGGGGATGCCCAGTCGCTCGAGCCGGGCCAGGTTGTCGCGGCCGATCTTCTGCTCGATGTCCGACTCGGACATCGGGAAGACCTTGCCGTTCGCGCACGCGAGCACGGCCGGCTTTCCCGCGGCCTCGACGGCGTCGAGCACGGCGGGCAGGAGCTTCGACGAGGGAGTGGGCCGGAACTGGTTGTCGATCACGATCGCGACCCTCGTCGCGGACGCCAGCAGCTCCGAGAAGCGTGGCCCGGAGAACGGTGCCTCGAGGGCTGCGCGCGCCGCCTCGGTCGCGTTGCCGACCGGCTCCGGCTCGTCCGGGTAGATCGCCGCGAGCAGGTTCGCGTCCGGGACGTCGAGCTCGAGCGATTCGCGAGAGATCTTGCTCTCGTCGTCCGCGGCTCCGATCGTCAGCGGGTCGAGCGACTCGTACGGGATCGTGAGCTTCGGCATCGGTCTCCCCCTGTCTCGTCGGAACGGCTCAAGGCAGATCTTAGGCCGTCGGGCGCACCCAGTGCCCCGCCTTCAGCACCTCGAGAAACGCGCTCGCGAGCGGCGACCACTGGCCGCGCGTGTACGCCGCCAGCTCGCGCACGACCGGCGGATCGAGCCTGACGACGGTCGGGTCGAGGTCGGGCGAGACGACGTTGTCGGGCACCATCGCCGGGCCGAGGCCGGCTGCGGCGAGGCGGGTCGCCGCTTCCACCTGCGTCGTCCGCACGGCGATCCGCGGCTGGAAGCCCGCCCGGCGGCACGCGCTCTCGACGACCTCGGTCAGCCCGTGGCCGGGCTGGAACAGGACCCACTGCCGGTCGGCGAGGGCCGCGAGCGGCGTCGACCGCGCACCGGCGAGCGGGTCGGACGCGGGGAGGACGACGACGAGCTCCTCCACCCCGAGCCGCTCGAGCGGCCCGGCCCAGTCCTCCGGCGTCGGGCCGAGCGCGATGTCGCCGACGCCCGAGCGCACTTCCTCCTCGAGCACCGCGCGATGGGTGTACTCGCGCATGCGGATGCCGATACCGGGATGCCGCGCGATCCAGGCCGCGATCGCCCCGGGGAGGATGCCGACCGCCATCGAGAGCAGGGTCGCCACCTCGAGCTCGCCCGCCTCGAGTCCGAGCGCCATGCGCGCTGCGGTGCCGGCCCGCTCGGCGGCGCGCACGGCAGCCTGCGCCTCCGGGAGCAGCGCCCGGCCGGCGGGCGTCAGCCGGACGCCCCGCGGAAGCCGCTCGAGGAGCGGCCCGCCGAGTTCCGCCTCCAGCGTGCGGATCTGCTGCGACAGCGACGGCTGGGCGATACCGAGGCGGCGCGCGGCGCGCGTGAAGGAGCCCTCCTCGACCACGGCCAGGAAGGACGAAAGGCGTCTGAGATCCATAGGAAGATGCTATCGCTCGTAGAGGGACGACCCACGTTGCACTATCGCGCGCGCGGTCCTAAGATCACGAGCAGGGGTGGGAGCGACGCGCATCAACCACGTGTCGGTGCACGCGGTCGATCTCGAAGAGTCGGCCCGGTTCTACGAGCACGTCTTCGGGATGGAGCGGATACCGGCGCCGAAGTTCCGCCATCCGGTGATCTGGCTGCGGCTCGGCGACCAGCAGCTCCATCTCTTCCGCCGCGACGCCGAGGCGCCGCCGTACCACCATCTCGGGCTCGACGTCGAGGACTTCGAGGCCGTGTACACGAAGGCAAAGGAGCTCGGCCTCTTCGACGCGGGCTCCTGGTATTCGCACATCTACGAGCACACCTCGGGGTGGGTGCAGATGTACATCCGCGACCCGGCAGGCAACCTCGTCGAGATCGACTGGCCCGACGTGACGACGCTCGACCGCTCGGTCGTCACGGACATCCGGAAGCTCGACGACGACGTCCCGCAGACCGGCGAGTCGGCGACGGCGACGTTGTACGCGGCCGGAGCGGTTCACAGATGACGGTCGCTCCGACGACCTTGCCGAAGCCGGCCGGACGCCGCGTGACGCGGTACGACGTGCTTCGTCGCGTGCCGGTCGCGCTGACGATCGTGGCGGTTCTCGTCGCGGCGATCTACATCCTCTTCGTGACGGAGCCCGCTCCGATCAGCGGCGGTGGGAGCTGGCGGACGACGAACTTCGGCTCGGCGATCCACGACCCGACTGACTTCGCCAAGACGTTCCTCGACGCGATCACGTTCGCCGCGCTCCTGTTCGTCGTCGCGAGCGGGTTCACGCTCATCTTCGGGCTGATGCGCACTGTCAACATGGCCCACGGCACGCTGTTCCTGCTCGGCGGCTACATCGCGTTCGACCTCCAGCAGTACTTCGCGAACGCCGGCGGCTTCGCGCTCCAGGAGGTGCCCGCGTGGCAGTGGTTCCTGCCGGCGATCGTCGCGGCCGTCGCGATCGCCGGCGTCGGGCTCGTGATGCAGCAGGCCTTCCTGCGCTGGACGCAGGGCCAGGAGCTCCGCCAGGCGCTGATCACGATCGCGGTCTCGATCATCATCGGCGACCAGATGCTGAAGTACTGGCCGCTGCAGGACAGCCTCGCGTGGCCGTCCTTCATCGGGCCGAACAACTTCGCGCACATCGGCGGCATCGTCTACGCCTGGAGCCGGCTGTTCATCCTCCTCGTCGCCGTCGTGATCGGGGTCTCGCTCTACTTGTGGTTGCACAAGACGAAGACCGGGATGGTGATCCGGGCGGGCGTCGACGACCGGCACATGGTCTCGGCGCTCGGGATAAACATCCAGCGCGCGTTCGCGATCGCGTTCGTGGTCGGCGCCGGCGCTCGCGGGCTTCGGCGGCTCGATGGGCGGCGCGTTCTCCTCGCTCGCGCCAGGCGTCGACGGGAACTGGCTGCTCAACTCGCTGGTCGTCGTGATCATCGGAGGAATGGGTTCACTCGGCGGCGCGGCCATCGGCGCCATCCTCTACGCGTTCGTCTTCACTTTCTCGGCGGCCTACCTGCCGACTTCGAGCCTCGACTGCTGCACCGAATACTCGCCAATCTTCACTTTCGCACTGCTGATCGCGGTGCTCGCCCTGCGCCCGCTCGGCCTGTTCGGAAGGCCCGCGTGACCGACTCCCCGGCCGCAGCCCCGAGCAGGCCGCCCACGACGGAGTCGGGCTTCAGACACTGGTGGAACAGCAAGACTCCTGCGCAGCTCTTCGAGTACGGCGTCGTGGCCGCAGCGTTGATCGTGGTCACGCTCGGCTACCGGTCGATGGGTGTCTACTTCGCGCACGACCTGATGACGAACGTGTTCTGGTACGGGATCGCCGCCGCGAGCCTGATCTTTCTCTCGGCCTACGGCGGCATGGTCTCGCTGGCCCAGGTCTCGCTTTACGGCATCTCGGCGTTCGTGCTCGGGAACACCGTCACGACCGGCTCGGTGAAGGGGCTCCATCTCGGCTACGACCCGTGGATCGGAATCGTGCTGGCGATCACGATCACGACCGGCATCGGCCTGCTCCTCGGCGCGGTCGCGAGCCGGAGCGCCGGCATCTACTTCCTGATGATCACGCTTGCCTTCGCGGTGCTCACGAGCGTGTTCTTCGGCTCGGTCACGATCCTGTCCGGGTTCAGCGGGATCAGCGGTCTCGAGCTGACCGCGCCCAGCATCATCGGCAGCACCGTGGCGCATCCCGACCGGATCTACTACACCGCGCTGGTCGCGTCGGTGCTCGTCTACCTCCTGATCCGTTACATCATCAGGACGCCGTTCGGGATCACGCTGCAGGGGACACGCGACGACCCGGTGCGGATGGCCTCGCTGGGCTACAACGTCGCGCTCCACCGCACGCTGGCGATGGGCTTCGGCGCCTTCATCGCCTCGATCGCCGGGATCATCTACGCCTGGCAGTTCGGTCACGTCGACCCGACCGGCACGATCAGCCTCTCCCCGGTGATCGACCTGCTCGTGATCGCCGTCATCGGCAGCCTGTACAGCGTCGAGGGCGCGTGGATCGGGGCATTCGTGTTCGTCGTGCTCCAGAACTACGCGCGCGATCTGCCGCTCGTCCACTACGTCGGCATCACGCAGCAGCGCTTCGAGACGATGATCGGCGTCATCTTCCTCCTCATCGTGCTCCTGAACCCGGGCGGCATCCTGGGGATCTGGGCCTGGATCAAGGAGCAGGTGATGACGCTTCTCGACCGCGACGACTCTCCCGCGGAGACACCCGGCGGCTAGACCCGCCGAACGGAAAGGAGGCGAGAGCCCCGCACCCACTTGAAGGTCACGGAGCGAACGATCACACTAGTCAGCGATTCGCGGTTTTGGCTAACAGGGAAGGGAGGGCAATATGCGTCATCGAGTGCGGCTCGGACTGCTGATTGCAGTCGTGATGGCCGTTCTTGCCGTCGCCGGCGTCGCTATGGCGTCGACGAGCGGGAACAGGGCAGCCAGCCCGATCAAGATCGGCATCCTGTCCGACTGCCAGGGCGCCTTCGGCGGCCAGTATGCGGCCGACATCGGCGGTGCCGAGGCGGCATTCATCCAGTACGCCGGGGCAAAGGCCAAGGACCCGAACGACCCGACGAAGGGCGTCACCGGCGGCGCGTTCGCGGGGCATCCGCTTCAGATCGTCGGCTTCGGCTGTTCGAACGACAACGCCCAGAAGGCGATCAGCGAGACGAAGCGCCTGATGGAGCAACTCGGCGGACAGATCCTGATCGGCCCGCTGTCGGGCGACGAGGCGGTCGCCGTCGCGCACTACGCGCAGGCGCACCCCGCCAAGACGTTCATCAACGGCACGGCCGGGTCTCAGGATCCGACGCTGCAGATCGCGCCGAAGAACTTCTTCCGCTACAACGGCGACGGCGCGCAGTGGAACGCCGGTCTCGGCGACTACATGTACCACAAGCTCCACTGGAAGAAGGCCGCGATCATCATGGACGACTACAGCTTCGGCTGGACGTCCGCGGCCGGCATCATCGCCGAGTTCTGCGCGGTAGGCGGCAACATCGTCAAGCGCGTGTTCCCGCCGCTGAACACCACCGACTACTCGTCCTTCGTCCGGCAGCTGCCGCCGCCGAGCAAGGTCGACGGCTACTTCTGGGTCGTCGGCGGAACCGGCACGGTCGCGTCGCTGAAGGCGATGCAGCAGGCGTATCCGGGCTCGGTGTCGAAGACGAAGATCTCCGGCAACCTCTTCCTCGAGGTCACCGGGAACTTCGAGCAGGTCGCGCCGCTGATCAGCGGTGCCATCGTCGGCGGCTTCGGCACGCCGGGCACGGACTACAAGGCGCCTGCGGCGCTCAAGTACGTGGCCCAGCAGAAGGCGATCTGGAAGCAGATCCCGCCGCTCGGCCCGATGAACGTCGCCAACGCCTACAACGGCTTCTACTTCAACTACTACAAGGCCGCGTGGGCGCTGACGAAGGCCCTCAACACGGTCAGCGGCAACATCTCCAACCAGAAGCCGCTGCAGACGGCGCTGGCCAAGGTCGTGCTGGTGACGCCGTTCGGCACGGTCAAGCTGGACAAGAACCGCCAGGCGGTCGAGGGTGAGTGGACGTACCAGGTCTTCGCTCAGCCGGGCAAGACCCAGGTGAAGACGATCCAGTACATCCCGAACGTCGACCAGTCGTTCGGCGGCACGTTCAAGCACTCGTCGCCGCCGCCCGGCCGCTCGCAGCCTCCGTGCAAGAAGCGGAGCCTGCCGTGGGTCGGCAAGGAGCGGCCTGTCGTCAACGGCGTCATCCGGTAGGTAGTGACGCAAGCAGTCGAAGAAGTCATTACCGCAGTCCGAAAGCACCCGGCCGACCCTCCGCTTGCGGGGGGTCGGCCGGCGCTTCGGCGGGCTTCACGCGGTGCGGGATGTCGACCTCGACATCCCGGCGCGGCGAGCGCAGGGCGATCCTCGGCCCGAACGGCGCCGGGAAGACGACGCTGTTCAACGTCATCGCCGGTGACATGCCGGCGACGTCGGGCACCGTCGAGATGTTCGGCCAGGACGTGACGACGCTGCCCGCCCGCCATCGGGCGCAGCTCGGCCTCGCCCGCACGTACCAGCAGTCACGCCTCTTCCTCGGGCCTGAGCGTCGAGGACAACATCTACCTCTCGATCGTCGGCGTCGAGGGCGGCCGATCTGCGGCCGGTACTGACGCCGCCGCGACCGCGAGTTCCGCGAGCGGGCGCGCGCGGCGGCAGGGCAGGCCGCGATCCAGGGCAAGCTCGACGAGCTCGTCGGCTCGCTCTCCCACGGCGAGCACCGGCAGGTCGCGATCGCGATGGCGCTCGCCGCCAGGCCGCGCCTGCTCATGCTCGACGAGCCTGCCTCGGGCCTCTCCCGCGGCGAGCGGACGGTGCTCACCGAGCTACTGCTCAGCCTCGACCGCGAGATCACGCTCGTCCTGATCGAGCACGACATGGACATCGCGCTCCGGGTCGCCGAGCAGGTGACGATGATGCACGACGGCCGCGTGATCGTGGAAGGGACGCCGGCGGAGATCCGCGGCAACCAGCTCGTGCACGACCTCTACCTCGGGAGTGGACACCGGAATGAGTGAGACGCTGCTCGAGGTCTCGGGGCTCGACGCCTTCTACGGCTCGGCGCACATCCTCCAGGGCGTCGAGTTCGCGATGGGCGCGGAGTCGGTCGCGATCGTCGGCCGGAACGGCATGGGCAAGACGACGCTCTGCGCCACGATCATGGGTCTGATGCCGTCGTTCGGCGGCTCGGCCCGCGGCTCGGTCAAGCTCGCCGGCGAGGAGATCCTCGGTCGCCCCTCGTACAAGGTCGCCGCGCGGCGGGATCGGCTACGTCCCCCAAGGTCGGCGCCTGTTCCCGTCGCTCTCGGTCGACGAGCACCTGCGGATCATCCCGAGACGCCGCTCGGTCGTAAACGGCTGGACTGCGAGCCGGGTCTACGAGCTCTTCCCGCGGCTCGCCGAGCGGAAGGCGAACGGCGGAGCCCAGCTCTCCGGCGGCGAGCAGCAGATGCTGGCGATCGGTCGGGCGCTGCTCACGAACCCGAAGCTCCTGATCATGGACGAGCCGTCCGAGGGGCTCGCGCCCGCGATCATCGAGAACATGATCGACGTCTTCAAGCATCTCGAGGCAGAAGGGCTGAGCATCCTGCTGATCGAGCAGAACCTCGGCGTCGCCACGTCGCTCGCCAAGCGGCAGCTGATCATGGTCGGCGGCGAGATCGCGACCGAGACGACGGCGGACTCGCTCTCCCGCGACCCGGACATGCAGCGCCGCTACCTCGGCGTCGAGCCGCTGGCGCGCTGATCTCGTGCAGGTCCGCGCCACTGTCACCGGCATCGTCGTGGTCGCCGCGCTCGCTCTCGCGGGCTGCGGTGGTTCGGCGAAGCCCCGGCCGGACCTCCTCTTCGTCTCGACGAAGAGCGGCGTGTACGACATCTACGCGATGAACGCCGACGGCAAGCGGCAGCAACGCGTGACGCGCGGGTCGGAGGGGAAGCCGGGGACGCCGCCCGGACTCTTCTACGCGCTCGACCCGGCCTGGTCCCCGGACGGGAAGTCGATCGCGTTTCGAAGCAACCGCAGCGGGCCGAGCGCGATCTGGGTCATGCGCAGCGACGGCAGGGATACGAAGCAGTTGACCCGGGGGTCGCAGGACGAGCATCCGACCTGGTCGCCGGACGGCAAACGGATCGCATTCGTGCGCGGGAAGACGGGCGCGATCTACGTCATGAATGCCGACGGCACGCAGGCGCGCCGGATCACGCACGGCACGGCGGCGGAGAGCGACCCCGCGTGGTCGCCGGACGGGAAGTGGATCGCGCTCGTCCGCTTCACGGTGAACACCCCCGTGCGCGAGGTCTGGGTGATCCACCCGGACGGCACCGGCGCGCGCATGGTCACGTCGCTCGCGCGCTCGGTCAGCGGGCCGGCGTGGTCGCCGACGGGCACGCAGATCGCATTCTCGAGCGACGTCCACGGCCATTTCGGCATCTACAGGATCGACGTGACCGGGAAGAACCTGCAGCCGATCAGCGCGACCTCAGTCGACTCGTTCTCGCCCGCGTGGTCGCCCGACGGGAAGACGATCGCGTTCGCGCGCAACGGGTCGATCGTCCTCGTCCCGGTCGGGTCCGGTGTCGAGTCGGTGATCACGAACTCGAAGGACAACGACTCGAGTCCCGCCTGGAAACCCGTCCAGGCGAAGGCGGGGAGCGGCTACTGATGGCGACCGTCGTCCTGCTCGGCACGCTCGACACGAAGGGCCACGAGTACGCGTACCTCGCCGAACGGCTGCGCGAGCAGGGCGTCGACACGCTGATCGTCGACGCGGGCGTGTTCGAGCCGCAGATCCAGCCAGACGTGTCGCGGCAGGAGGTGGCCGCGGCGGCCGGGGCGGACGCGGACGCGCTCGCGGCGGCCGGCGATCGCGGGGCTGCCGTCGAGGCCATGGCCCGTGGTGCCGCCGAGGTGGTCGGGAAGCTGCACGCGGAGGGCCGGCTCGACGGGATCGTCTCGGTCGGCGGCTCGGGGAACTCCTCGATCGCCGGGATCGCGATGCGCGGCCTGCCGGTCGGCGTCCCCAAGCTGATCGTCTCGACCGTGGCCTCGGGGGACACGCGGCCCTACATGGGCGCCTCCGACGTCACGATGACCTACTCGGTCGTCGACATCGCCGGGATCAACCAGATCTCGGCCCGCATCCTGACCAACGCGGCCGGGGCGATCGCGGGCATGGTCAGGGCGCAGATGCCGTCGCTCGCGGAGGCGAGGCCGCTCGTGACCGCCTCGATGTTCGGCGTCACGACGCCGTGCGTGACGCGGGCTCGAGAACGGCTCGAGGAGCTCGGCTACGAGGTGCTCGTCTTCCACCAGACCGGCACGGGCGGCGAGTCGATGGAGGAGCTGATGCGCGCCGGTTTCATCACGGGCTCGCTCGACGTGACGACGACGGAGCTCTGCGACGAGCTGGTCGGCGGCGTGCTCCCCGCCTATCCGGGGCGGCTCGAGGCGGCCGGCGCGCTCGGCCTGCCGCAGGTCGTCTCGCTCGGCGGGCTCGACATGGTCAACTTCGGGCCGCGCGAGAGCGTGCCCGAACGGTTCGCCGGACGGAACCTCTATGTCCACAACCCGACGATCACGCTCATGCGGACGACGCCCGGACGAGTGCCGCGAGCTCGGCCGGCGGATCGGCCGCAAGCTGTCCGGCGCGACCGGGCCGACGGTGCTCTTCGTCCCGCTCCGCGGCGTCTCGATGATCGCGACCGAGGGACAGCCGTTCCACGACCCGGAGGCGGACGCGGCGCTGCTCGACGGGCTCCGGGAGACGCTCGGCGAGAACGTCGAGGTGCACGAGCTCGACGTGGACGTCAACGACGAGGCGTTCTCGCTCGCGATGGCGGACCGGCTCGACGAGATGATCCGGGAGGGGAGATGACCCGCGACGAGGCACTGGCCAGGCTGCGCGCCCAGGTCGACGCGGGCCGGCCGATCATCGGCGCCGGCGCGGGCACGGGCCTCTCTGCGAAGTGCGCCGAGGCCGGCGGCGGCGACCTGATCATCATCTACAACTCGGGCCGCTACCGGATGGCGGGCCGCGGCTCGCTCGCCGGGATGCTCCCCTACGGCGACGCGAACGAGATCGTCGTCGACATGGCGCGCGAGGTGCTGCCGATCGTGCGCGAGACGCCGGTGCTCGCGGGCGTCTGCGGCACCGACCCGTTCCGGCTGATGCCCGTCTTCCTGGAGGAGCTCAAGCGCATCGGCTTCTCGGGCGTCCAGAACTTTCCGACCGTCGGGCTCTTCGACGGCGAGTTCCGGCAGAACCTGGAGGAGACGGGCATGGGCTATGGGCTCGAGGTCGAGATGATCCGCGCCGCGCGCGGGCTCGACCTGCTCACGTGCCCGTACGTGTTCACGCCCGACGAGGCGCGGGCGATGGCGGAGGCGGGCGCGGACGTGCTCGTCCCGCACATGGGGTTGACGACGAAGGGCACGATCGGCGCGCACACGGCGAAGACGCTCGACCAGTCGGTCGAGCTCGTCCAGGCGATGCACGACGCGGCCAGGGAGGTCAACCCGGAGATCCTCGTCCTCTGCCACGGCGGCCCGATCGCCGAGCCGGAGGACGCGGCCTACGTGCTCGAGCGGACGACCGGCGTGGTCGGCTTCTTCGGCGCGTCCTCGATGGAGCGACTGCCGACGGAGGTGGCGATGACCGAGAACATGAAGCGCTTCAAGGCGATTGCGGTGGCGTCGTGACCTTCAAGTCCGCCGCCGAGATCGTTCGCGACGAGCAGGACTGGGGCACGTTCGCCGCCGTCAGCTCCCCGGCCGACGGGGCCGAGCGGATCATGACCGTCGAGGCCACCTTCCTCCCCGGCAAGTCGCACGCCTTCCACCGGCACCCGAACCAGGAAGAGGTGATCTACGTCCTCGAGGGCGAGGTCGAGCAGTGGGTCGAGGACGAGCGCCGCCTGCTCCGCGCCGGTGATGCCGTGATCATTCCCGCCGCCGTCGTGCACGCGTCGTACAACGTCGGCGCCGAGCCGGTCCGCATCATCGCCGTGCTCTCCCCGTGCGTGGGCGAGGCGGGGTACGAGGTCGAGGAGCTCGCCGACGAGGAGCCCTGGCGGTCGCTACGAGGAGGCGCGTGATGCAGGCGTTTCGGATCCACGAGGGCGGCGAGGGGCGCTTCGAGGAGGCTCCCGACCCGGTCGCCGGCACGGGCGAGGTGCTCGTCGAGCTCCGCGCCGCTGCCCTGAACCGGCGCGACATCCTCGTCCGCAACCCGCCCGGGCCTGCGTACGACTTCCCGAAGCCGTTCGTGGCCGGCCATGACGGCGCAGGCGTGCGCCGCGACACGGGCGAGGAGGTCGTCGTCTATCCGGGGGTCGACTGGGGCCCGAGTGACGACCTTCCCGGCGCGTTGCGCTGGCTCGGCGGGCCGCTCGACGGCACGTTCGCCGAGCTGATCGCCGTGCCGGAGGAGAACGTCTTCCCGAAGCCCGCGCGCCTGTCGTTCGAGGAGGCGGCCTCGTTGCCGGTCGCGGGCATGACGGCCTACCGCGCGCTGCATCCGGTCGGACGCCTCGCCGCCGGCGAGACGGTGCTCGTGCTCGGCGCGGGCAGCGGCGCGTCGACGTTCGCGATCGCGCTCGCAGCACAGGCCGGCGCGCACGTGCTCGTCACGTCGTCGAGCGAGGAGAAGATCGCGCGCTCGCGCGAGCTGGGCGCCGAGGGCGGCGTGCTCTACACGGAGGGTGACTGGGCGGCCGCCGTTCGCGAGCTCGCTCCCGACGGCGTCGATCTCGTCGTCGACTCGGTCGGCTCGACCTGGCCCGACTCGCTGCGTGCGCTCCGTCGCGGCGGCCGCCTCGTCGTCTTCGGCGGTACCGGCGGCGCGACGGTCGAGCTCGACGTGCGCTTCGTGTACCTCAACTATCTCTCGATCCTCGGGACGACCGGGGCGTCGCCGCGCCAGTTCGGCGACTTCCTCGCCGCCGTCCAGGCCGGCTCGTGGCAGCCGGTGATCGACAGCGTGCGCCCGCTCGCCGAGGCGGCGGCGGGCTACGAGCGTCTCGCCGCCGACCACTACGGCAAGGTCGTGCTGGCGGTGTCGTCGTGACCGTCGAGACCGGGGCGGAGGGCGTCCGCTGGGACCTGACCCCGCTCGCGCCGTCCGAGCAGGCGATGAAGGAGCGGCTCGACGCGGCCGTCGTCGACGCCGCGGCGTTCGTCGAGCGCAGGCCGGTCGACGCGATCGCGTCGATCGAGCCGCCGGCCCTGGCCGAGTTGCTCGGCGAGCTGTCCGCCCTGCGGGCGGCGCGGCGCGAAGGGGAGCAATGGGCCCTCATGCTCCAGTGGTCGGACGGCGAGAACCCCGCCGTCGCCGACATCTCCGCCTGGGTCGACGAGCGCCTGCCACGGCTGGACGAGGCAATCCGGCACTTCGAGCTCGCGTGGATGGCGATTCCGGACGACCGCGCTCGTGCCCTTGCGGACGACGAGTGCGTTGCCTTCGACCGCCACTACCTCCTCTCCGTGCGCCGGTTCGCGCCGTTCATGCTCACGTCGTCGGAGGAGCGGGTGCTGTCCGCACGCGAGGCGAGCGCGAGCACGGCGTGGAAGGCGCTCCGAGACCGCACGCTCGGGGGCCTGACGACGCGCTTCGACGACGGCGCGGGCGAACGCGAGTGGTCGTTGTCCGAGCTCGAGTCGGCCCGCCGCTCGAACCCCGACCGGGATGTACGCCGGATGGCGACCGTCGCGACCCGGGAGCTGGTCGAGCCGGCACTGCCGGTACTGGCCCAGTGCTACGACGCGGTGGTCGCGGACCGGCTCTCCGTCGACGGGCTGCGCGGCTACGACGATCCGATGGCCCAGCGGAACCTCGAGAACGAGATCGACGGGCGCGTGGTCGAGGAGCTTCTCGCCGCGGCGGAGGCCCATCGAGGCACCGGGCGGCGGTGGTTCGCGGCCAAGGCGCGCATGCTCGGCCTGGAGCGCCTGGACGCGATCGACCTGTCTGCTCCCGGGGTCGAGGCTGCCCCGCTCCCGTGGAAGGAGGGCCGGCGGCTGACGGTGGAGGTGTTCGACAGCCTCTCGCCGGCGCTCGGGGTCGAGGCCGACCGGTTCTTCAGCGAGCAGCGGATCGATGCCGAGACGAGGCGCGGCAAGCCGTACGGCGCCTTCTGCGTCTGGCCGAGCACGCGAGTGCCGGGCTTCGCGCTCGTCAACTGGTCGGGCCAGCTCGGCAGCCTGGTCGCGCTCGCCCACGAGCTCGGTCACGGGACGCACTACGCGCTCGCGGTCAAGGCGCAGACCGACAACTCGTTCGAGCCGGGGCTGACCATCGCCGAGATTCCGTCGACGTTTGCCGAGCTACGCCTCGTCGACCACCTGCTCGAGACCGACCCGGAACTAGGGCGGGCTGCACTCGTCCGCGAGCTCGACCAGATGGTCCTGGTTGCCTTCACGGCGACCGCCCTCGCGAGGTACGAGCAGCGGGCCTACGCCGCCCGGGCCGAGGGCCAGGCGCTCACGGCGGAACGTCTCGAGGAGCTCTGCGGCGCCGTCCTCGGGGAGGTGATGGCTGACGCCGTCTCCGACGAGCAGGAAATTCTCCCGGCGACCTGGGCCCTGATGCCGCACTTCGTCCACGAGCGCTTCTACACGTACGCATACGTTTTCGCGCTGCTGGTCGCCGCCGGTCTCGTGGAACGCGCGCGCGAGCCGGGTTTCGGCGAGCGCTACGAGCAGTTCCTCGCGCGCGGTGGCTCCGGCTCCCCCGACGAGCTGCTGGCCATCCTCGGCGTCGACCTCGCCGGGCCGGAGATCTGGAACGACGGCTTCGCCGTGATCGAGCGCTGGCTCGACGCGGTCGAGTAGCGGGCCGGGAGAGTCAGATCCGCTCGACGAGCTCGTCGAGCGACTTGCGGTCGGCCCGGGCGCTCCACTCGGCCGCTGAGCGGCGCTCCGGGTTGCGCTCGTGCTCCGGGTAGCCGAAGGAGAGCACCGTCGCGACCGCGTCGTCCTCGCCGAGGTCGAGCGCGGCGCGGACTCCGTCGATGTCCTTGATCCCGTTCGGGCACGACGCGACGCCGTCGTTCCAGGCCGCGAGCATCATGTTCTGCATGCAGCGGCCGACGTCCATCGACGCCGCCGACACGATCGCGAGGACGAGCCGCGCGCCGAGGACGTTGTCGGGCGCATAGACGGCGTCCGCGAGTTGCTCGCGCCGGTCGGCGCTCTCGACGACGAGGAACCGCCACGGCTGCCTGTTTCTGGCACTGCCTGCGACGCGACCGGCATCGAGAATCCGTTCGATGGCCTGAGCCGGGATCGGGCGCTCGGCGTAACGGCGGGTGTCGCGTTTGCTCGTGATCGCGAGGAACGTGTCCATGGTGGGATCGTACGCAGTCGATGCTGTCAACGGACAGTCGCCGGGGACGTAGCGGCTCACCAGGTCATGTGGAAGGCTCGGCCGCCGGGCCGTCGATCGCCGCGAGTAGCGCTGCGGCGATGACGTCCGGGGGTGGCGGACAGCCCGGTACGCGGACGTCGACGGGGAGAAGCGTTTCGACCGGGCCAACGAGATTGTCGGCCGTGCCGAGCAGGTTGCAGCCCAGGGCGCAGTCACCGAGGGCTGCTACGCGGCGGGGTTCGGGCATCGCATGGTAGGCGGTGAGCAACGGCCCCCGCATCCGCGTTGTGACGGCGCCGGTTACGAGCAGAATGTCGGCGTGACGGGGTGAGGCCACGACGCCGAGGCCGAAGCGTTGGAGGTCGTAGTAGGGGCTGGAGAGCAGACTGAGCTCGTGTTCGCAGCCGTTGCAGGAGCCCGCGTCGACGTGTCGGACTGCGAGGCTCCGTCCGCGGTCGGGGCGGGGGAGCGCAATGCTGCGACGGAGGCGGCGGAGATCGCGGAGGAGCGTCAACATCAGCGGTCGGCGCAGGCGTAGCAGAGCTCGAAGCTCTTGTTGATCAGCGGGAAGTCGGGGAGCATGTTCCCGGCGGCGGCGTGGGCGACGACCGGCCAATTGGCGTACGAGCCGGTGCGCAGGTGGAGGCGCTCGACGCGGTCGCCGTTGCGCTCGACGACGCAGGTGGTCGCGCCGCGTGGGCTCTCGACACGGCCGACGCCGATCGGCCGCTCCGGCCCTGTCGGGCGGGCGACCGCCGGTCGTACCGGGCCTTCGAGCAGATCGCGGAGGATGGCGAACGTCTGCAGCAGCTCGAGGGCGCGCTGTTCGACGCGGGCCTGGACGTCGCCGGCGGCACGTCTCGGGATGACCGGTTCGAAGCCGTTGTAGGAGAGCCGGGCGCTTGCCGCACGCACGTCGTCGCCCAACCCCGAGGCGCGCGCCGCGGGTCCGGAAGCACCGAGCCGCTCGGCGTCGGCTGTGGTGACGACGCCGATATCCGGGAGCCTGTCCTGGAAGGATGCGTTGAACAGGAGCTCACGCCAGGCTCGCGCCGACTCCGCCTCCAGTGCTGCGATCTCCTCCGACGCGCCCAGGACTGCGTCGGCGTGGAGATCGAGGTCGCTGCCTCCGACACGAACTGCTCCGAAGAGAAAGCGGTGCCCGGAGACGGCGGCGTTCAGCCTGCGTGCGCGCTCGGTGAGGGCGGCGAAGCTGGTGTTGCCGGCGGCGAGACCGACGCCGGCGCAGACGGCGGCGATGTCGTTGAGGTGGCTCCACATCCGCTCCAGCTCGAGCAGGATCGTGCGGGCACGGGCGACCTCGTGGGTCGGCTCGAGGCCGAGCGCCTCCTCGCAGGCGTGGGCGTAGGCGACACCGTTGGAGACGGCGCAGGCCGCGCATGCCCGCGCCGGGAACGCGATGCCGCGGTCGAGTGTCGCGCCCGCGGCGGCCTGCTCTAGGCCGCGGTGCTTGTAGAAGAGGCGGGCGTCGAGGTACAGGATGTGATCGCCTACGACGTGGAAGCGGAAATGCCCGGACTCGATCACTCCCGCGTGGACCGGCCCCACCGCGACCTGGTAGGCGTCGCCGCCGTGCACGGGAACGGTCCAGCGGTCGAGTCGGAGGTCGTGGTCGACGAGTGGGCGGAGCGGCTCGTGGCCGGCGAAGTCGACGCCGTACAGATCGTGTGCCTCCCGCTCGTCCCAGGCTGCAGCCGGCAACGAGGTCGACGATCGAGGGCACTGTGCCCTCCACCGGGGTGACGGTCTCGAGTTGGGTCGAGCCGTCCGCTGCGGTGAGCATCGCTCGCACCAGCGCCCCGCCGTCGGTCGCGTACAGGCCGGCGAAGCGCCGGCCGTCAGCGAGCGCGCCGGCGATGCGGTGGCGGTAGGACTCGGGGCTCAGGAGATCCCCTTCAGAAGCGCATCGACGAGCGCCGTGTCCGGAAGCCAGAGCCCGGCGAGGGCGAGCGCGGCAAGGAGCGCGACGGAGACGCCAGGTGAGGGCGGTGACGCTCCGCAGGCCGGGCGCCTGGGCGGCGTTGCGGCGGTGCCGTTTGCCGATGGTCGTGTCCACCAGGGCGTGGGCGAGGCCGAGGAACCCGAGCGCGAGCAGGAGCGTCGATGCGCCGGCCGCCCAGGGCCGGCCGGCCTGGAAGCCTCCGGCGACGATCAGCACTTCGCTGACGAAGAGCGGGGAGGGCGGGAGCCCGGCGAGTGTGCCCAGCGCGATGCCGAGCGTCGTGCCGAGCGGGCGCTGGGTGCGAGCGATGCCGCTGACGGCGTGGCCGGCTGCGCGCGGTTCGTGCCCGAGCAGCGGTGTGGCGGCGTAGAAGCCGAGTGCCTTCGCGATCGCATGGCCGGCGATGTGGATCGCGACGCCGGCCAGCGCGAGCGGGGTGGCGAAGCCGATCCCGAGTGCGATCACGCCCATGTGCTCGAGGCTCGAGTAGGCCAGTAGCCGTTTCCAGGCCATGGGCCGCCAGAGGAAGGGGACGGCGACCGCCAGCGAGACGAGTCCGAAGGCGATCAGCACATCCTGTGCGGTAGCGGCGCCGATGACCGGCGCCAGCGCGTGCTCGGATCGCCAGGCGACAAGCAGCACCGCCGGCAGCAGCGCGGCGGAGAGCAGCGCGGAGACCGGCGGCGGCGCCTCCGAGTGGGCGTCGGGGAGCCAGTTGTGGACGGGCGCCCAACCGACCTTGGCGGCGAGGCCGGCGAGCAGCAGCAGGTACGCGACGAGCGTGGTGTCACGCGTGGCCGACGAGGTCGAGAGTGCCTGCCAGGAGAGGGCGTCGAGGCCGCCGCCGGGGACGCCTGCGGCCAGGATGACGATGCCGAGCAGCGCGACGCCGAGGCCGAGCGATGTGAGGATCAGGTACTTCCAGCCGGCCTCCGAGCGCCCTGGCCTTGCCGCTGAACCCGACCAGGAGGGCCGAGGCGGCGGTCGTCCCCTCGACGAGCAGCCAGGCGGCGCCGAGGTTCCCGGCCAAGCGGCACCGCGAGCAGAACCGCCCAGAAGGCGTAGAGCGTCGACGAAGTACGTCCGGTCGCGGAGCCGCTCCGGGACGAGCGAGCTGCGAACCGTGGCCAGATACGCGGGCGAGACGAGCACGCTGGCGAGCCCGACGAGGCCGGTGACGCCGACGAGTAGCCCGGCGGCTGCGTCCACGGCGATCCGGTTGTCGACCGAGGTCGTGCCGGGGTCGCCGAGCGCGACGCCCGCCAGGGCGACCGCGAGGGCGGCGGCCGGGTACGCACCCGTAACAGCGACGCGTGTTGCGAGGCGGCGAGGTGCGACGGCGACGAGCGCCGCGATCAGCACCGGGGCGGCGATGACGGCCCAGGCAAGCGCTTCGCGACTAGTCACGGAGCGCTCCTGAGTGCGGCGCTGTCGCCGGCCCCGAACTCGGCGAAGATTCGCTCGTGGAAGACGGCTGCGACGAGCACGACGAGCATCAGGTCGAGCGCGACGCCGAGCTCGATCACCGCGAAGCCTCCCGGTAGACCGAGTGCCGCGAGGGCGAGACCGTTCTCGACGAGCACGACGGCCATGACCTGGAAGAGCGTGGCCCGGCGCGTCGCCGCGGTGGCCACGCCGAACGCGACGAGCGCGAGCGCCGCCCGCTCGGTCGTCCGCGAGTCGAGCCCCATCGACGGCACGAGCCAGGTCAGCGCGAGCGCGAACGCGACAGCGACGCCGGCCCGCGCCATCGGCGCCACGCGGGCACGGACAGGTCTCGGCTCGCGGGTCCGCTTCACGAGGAGGAGGAACAGCGCCGCGAGTCCCGACCCCGCGCACAGCCAGCGCGATCGCTGCCACGAGGTCGCTGCCGCTGGCGGCCTCGTCGACCGCGACGCCCGCCAGGACGAGCGCCTGGACGGTGAGCAGCGCGACCGCGACAGAGCGCCGCCGCACGCCGACGACGACCAGACCGAGAGCGACGAGCACCCAGGCGAGCCCGCCGCTCACGCGATCCCCGCCAGGTGCGAGGCGATCCCGAGCAGCGCGACCACCGCACCGGCGGCGAGCAGTCGGGGGACGAGCAGAACGCGCATCTTGGCGACGAGCGTCTCGGTGAGCGCCAACGCGGCGCACAGCACGACGAGCGCCAGCGGGCAGGATCGCCAGCTGCAGCCACACGCTCTGCGGGTGAGGGAGGAACACCTCGACGGCGAGCACGAGCACGAGCCAGTGGCGCGCCGCGGCCGCCCACTGCAGGTAGGCCTGGTCGCGGCCGGCGTACTCGAGCAGCGGCCCCTCGTGGATCATCGTCAGCTCGAGATGGGTGTCCGGGTTGTCGACCGGCTGGCGTCCTGTCTCGGCGACGACCACGAGGGCGAAGGCGACCGCGCCGAGCGCGAGCGCCGGGCTCGACCACACGGCCGTCCCGGCGGTCCCGGCGACGATGCCTCTCAGGTCGGTCGTCGCGGTGACGAGTGCCGCGACGGCAAGCGACAGGATCAGCGTCGCCTCGACGAACACCGAGATCGTGAGGTCGCGGCTCGCTCCCATCAGCGAGAAGCCGTTGGCGACGTCCCACGACGAGGCTGCCAGCGCGAAGCGCGCCAGCGCGAGGAACCCTGCGAGGGCGAGAGCGTCGTGGCCGACTCCCCAGTTCGGCGCCCGATCGGCCGCCGGTACGAGGAGGACGGCGGCGACGAGGCTGGCGGCGACGGCCGCCGGTGCCAGCCGGTAGACGACGCTCGTGCCCTCGACCGTAACCGTGCTCTTGCCCCACAGTCGCGCCAACTCGCGGTAGGGCTGCAGCGGGCTCGGGCCCCGGCGGCCCTGGAGCTGCGCCTTCCAGTGCTGCACGAGCCCAGGGAGCAGAGGCGCGAGCAGGATGCCGCCCACGATCTGCGCCGCGCCCGCAGCCGCCGTCTCGGCGCTCAACCGAACAGCCCCAGGCGCGCCACGGAGAGCAGGACGACCACGAGGCCGATCAGGTACGCGACATACATCCCGAGGCTGCCGCTCTGCAGCCGCCTCGCGTGCCCGGCCAGCGCGAGCGAGAGGCGGACGACCGGCCGGTACACACGCTCGTCGATCAGGTGCGGGACGTGGCCGCTGTAGGTGACGTCCTGGACGACGCCGCCCTCACTGTGCACGGCGATCTCGCGTTGCGGGCGCAGCACCGCCTCCAGTACGAGCCGCAGCGGCTTCGTGAATCCGGCGCTCGTCCAACCCAGCTTCGGCTCGGCCAGCTGGCCGCACGCCCAGCTCGGCGCCGGTGAGGCGCTCCTTCCACTGCGCAGAAGGACGAACCCGGCCGTCAGAGCGGCGAGCACGAGCGCAATTCCCGGAGTCGGAAGCGATCCGGTGCCGGGCAGGTGCAGGCCGAGCTGCGTCGGCGCTGAGGCCGGCCACGGGGCCAGGCCGACGAGCGAGCCGAACAACAGGCCGGGCGCGACCCCGAGCACGATGCAGCCGCCGGCGAGGAAGACGACCGCTCCCCACATCGGCCACGGGGCCTCTACCGCCCGGGCGACGTCCTCTCGCCGCGGACGTCCGAGCAGGACGAGTCCGGCCACCTTGACGAAGCAGAAGACGGCGAGCGCCGCGGTCATCGCCAGCGCGGCCAGCGCGATCGCGCCGGCCATGCCGGCCGCGACGTCGCTGTAGGCGGAGACGTGCAACAGCGCCTGCAGCGTCAGCCACTCGGAGGCGAACCCGTTCAGCGGGGGCACGCCGGCGATCGCCATCGCTCCGAGGAGAAAACCGGCTCCTGTCCACGGCATCCGCCGCAAAAGGCCGCCGAGCCGGTCGATCTCCAGTGCCCCGACCGCGCGTTCGAAGGCGCCGGCGCCGAGGAAGAGCAGCGCCTTGAAGACGGCGTGGTTGACCGTGTGCAGGAGAGCCGCCCCGAGCGCGAACGCCGCCCACTGGTCGGCCCCGCGGGAACGCAGGATGAGGCAGGCGCCGATCCCGAGCACGATGATCCCGATGTTCTCGATCGAGTGCAGCGCCAGCAGTCGCTTGAGGTCGTGCTCGAACAGCGCGTATGTCACTCCTCCCACGGCCGAGAGCGCGCCCAAAGCCAGCACGAGAACTCCGAACCAGACCGGGAGCACCCCGACCCAGTCGACGAGCACCCGCACCAGGGCGTAGATCGCGACCTTGATCATCACGCCGCTCATCAGCGCGGACACCGGGGCGGGAGCGATCGGATGCGCGCGCGGCAGCCACACGTGCAGCGGCATGACTCCGGCTTTGGTGCCCATCCCGATCAGCGCGGTGACCGCGATCGCGATCTGCAGCCCCGACCCCGAGCTCAGCGCCTGCGACCCGCCCACTGCACCGGCGTGCGCAAGCAGCAGCACGGCGACCCATGTTCCCGCCCCGCCGAGGTGGGTGATCGCCACGTACGTGAACACCGTCTGCCGCGAATGCTCATCGGCGCTCCGCCCGACGAGGATCACGACGGCCGGCACCAGTGTCATCAGCTCCCAGAAGAGCAGGAAGGTCAGTGGATCACGGGCGCACACGACGCCGGCCATCGCGAGCAGGAACGCTGCGGTCAGCGCCCCGATCGTGCGGCTCCGGCCGGTCCGCTCCAGATAGCGGAACGAGAACACGAGCGCCGGCACCGCGACAAGCCCAAGCATTCCCAAGAACAGCCCGCTCAGCCCATCCACACCGAAGCGTGGGACGAGCGCGCTCGTGAAGCTCTTGCCCAGTGTCGACCCGGAGCCCAGAGCCCAGAATCCGGCGACAGCGATCGCGGCCGCGCCCGAGGCCTGGAGCACGATCGCAGCCCCGAACGTCCGCCGCCCAATCGCAAGCAGCCCCCCGAGGGCGACCGCCCCCAGCCCGGCGACGAGCAACCCGCCGATCACGACGCGTCGAGGTCGAGTCGACAGGATCGACTGCTGCTCTGCGAGCTGGCGCCCGATGATGCTGCGCGCGGCCGCGAGCAGGTCGAAGACGTGATCGTCGTCCACGCGGTAGAAGACGCTCGTCCCCTCGCGACGCGACTCGACCAACCCGATCCTCCGCAGCGCCGCAAGATGCTGCGACGTCCCACCCGAGTCCAGCTCCAACTCCGCCTGCAACGCCCCCACCGAACGCTCCCCGTCACGGAGCAACTCCAGGATCCGAACCCGCGCGGGGTGGCCGAGAACGCGGAAAAGGTTGGCCTTCAGCTCGTGAACGGGACGGGCGTTGTGAGGCACGCCGCCACTTTATCTCACAATCTTCCAAACTTCTAATAAACACTGGCTGCTGACGCTGCCCCGTCTGTGGCGGCCCGTCCCGACGTTTCGAAACGGGCCAGATTGGAGAACAAGAGAGGAATGGCTGCTCGTCAGTTCGAGTCAGGCTGCGGTCAGCGCGCGCTGGCGCGATTCGTCGTGCCGGTCTCATCTGAGAGGCTGCGGGCGTGGCAAAGCATCACCGCCAGCAAAACGGGCTGATCGTCGCATCCAACCGGCTGCCCGTCTCCGTTTCGCTCGGCCGGGACGGAGTGCAGCTGGAGCAGAGCGCCGGCGGCCTCGCGGCTGCTCTTCGCGGACTGGAGAACCTCGACGCCTGGGTCGGCTGGCCCGGGACGGTCGTCCCCGACGAGAGCCGTCAGGCGGTACGTGACGTTCTGGCCGCGGAAGGGCTGAAGCCCGTCTTCCTCAGCGCCGAAGAGCAGGAGGAGTTCTACCGGCGGATCTGCAACGAGGCCATCTGGCCGCTCTTCCACTACCTGCCGGCGCGGTTCGACTTCAAGTTCGGCGCCTGGGAGCACTACGTCGCCGTCAACGAGCGCTTTGCGGAGGCGATCGCCGACGCGTGCAAGCCCGATGCGCGTGTGTGGGTGCACGATTTCCACCTCATGCTCGTGCCCGAGATCCTGCGGCGTCTGCGTCCGGATCTCTCGATCGGATTCTTCCTTCACGTGCCGTTCCCGTCCTCGGAGATCTACCGGCTGCTGCCCGTCCGGGAGCAGGTTCTCCGTGGCCTGCTCGGCGCCGACTACGTCGGCTTCCACACGGGCGACTATGCCCGCCACTTCCGGTCGTCGTGCCTACGGATCCTGGGAATCGAATCCCAGCCCGACGCGATCGAGTTCGACGGCCGACTCGTGGGCATCGGCGTCGACCCGATCGGGATCGACGTCGCGGGCTTCCGGAAGGTCCTGGACGATCCGGAGACGGCGCGAGTTCTGGCCGACCTCGAAGAGCGATACGAGGGTCGGCGGCTGATCCTCGGCGTGGAACGGCTCGACTACACGAAGGGCATTCCCCAGAAGCTGAGGGCGTTCGAGCAGCTCCTCGAGCGACACCCGGAGCGGGCCGCGGACACCACGCTCGTCCAGGTGCTCATGCCGTCGAGGCTCGAGAGCCCCGAGTATCTGGCGCAGCGCGACGAGATCGAGCTCCTGGTCTCTCACGTGAACGGGCGTTTCGGGTTGCCGGGCCGCACACCGGTCGAGTACTTCCACCGGAACATCTCGCCCGCAGAGCTCGCCGCCCTCTACCGGCGCGCCGACGTGATGGCAGTGACGCCGCTGCGAGACGGGATGAACCTCGTCGCCCAGGAATTCGTGCTTTGCCAGGCGGCCCGCGTGAAGCTCCCTAGCCGCTGGCGCGGCTCGCTCGTCCTGAGCGAGTTCGCGGGCGCGGCGCACATCCTCCCGGGCGCCGTCCTCGTCAACCCGTGGGACACCGACGACATCGTCAGGAAGTTCCTCCAGGCGCTCGAGCTCGATCAGGACGAGCGGCGCCGGAGACTGATCCTGATGTCCGGCCGTGTGGAGCAGCTGGACAGTCCGCGCTGGGCGGCCGGGTTCCTGGGTCGGCTCCGTCGCTTTGCGCGACAGAACCGGCGTGCCCGCCACGTGACGCGGCCGCTGGGAGCGGCCGATCGCGCTCGGCTTTCCGGGCGCTTCGCAGAAGCTGCCGGGCGAACGGTGATTCTCGACTACGACGGCACCTTGCGGGAGCTCGCGAATCATCCCGAGCTCGCAGGTCCCACGCCGGAGATCACCGAGCTGCTCGAACGGCTGGCGGCGTTGCCGATGACGGACGTCCACGTGGTCAGTGGACGCAAGCGCCGGACGCTCGACTCGTGGTTCGGCACGCTGCCCATCCATCTGTGCGCCGAGCACGGATACTTCGCTCGAGAGCCGGACGGCGTCTGGCGAACGCTCTTCGACGTCGACCTGTCGTGGCTGCCTCGAATCGAGCGCATGCTCAAGCGCGTCGCGGCAGACGTACCGGGGACGTTCGTCGAGCGCAAGACGGCCAGCGTCGCGTGGCACTACCGTCAGGCCGAGCCCGAGTACGGCGCATGGAGGGCCCGCGAGCTCCTCCTCACCGTCGAGCGACTGCTGCGAGGCACTCCGGCCGAGATTCTCCGCGGTCGGCGCGTCATCGAGGTTCGCGCCAGCGGCGTCAACAAGGGGGCGTACGTCCGTCAGGCGCTTCTGGACGTCAACGCGCGCTCCAGGCTGGTGTTCGCCGCGGGAGACGACCAGACCGACCTCGACGTCCACGCCGCGCTGCCTGCCGGCGCCGTCTACGTGCATCTCGGCCCCCCGCTGGCGCGCCCTCGCGGCGGATCGCCCTGTGAGACGTTCAGCCTCGAGTCGCCGCAACTGCTCCGCGAGCTGCTCGGCGAGCTCGCCGCCGCCGCGGAGTCGAACGCGTCGCCGCCCGCCAGAGCGGAACTGGTTGCCGGTGGCTTCTCGCCGGAAGACGCGAGTCTCGGAGCCGAAGCGGGGCCGGGCTCCCGTGCTGGAAGCCCGGCCCCGGGATTGGTGCGCCGGCCTAGCCGGTGATGTCGCCGCTGTTACCGCTGTCGGCGTTGAGCCAGCTGCCGTTCTTCGCGGTGTGGTACGCCCAATTCCAGTTGGCGTAGTCCCAGCTCGGACTCCCGTTGAAGTAGCTCAGGAAGCTCGGGTGAGCACCGGGGCAGTTGTACGCATCGGTGCACTGGAGGTCGAACGCGCCGAGGTTGCCGTGCGTCTTGTAGGCCGGGCTCGGATCGAGCGTGCCGGTGAAGAGGTTGGTGTCGTAGCCACCGTTGATCCGGCCGACGATCCCCGCCGTAACCGTGCCCGTGCCGGCCGGGCTGGCGCCCGCGAAGGTCACGAAGGCTCCGGTGTCGTCGACCGTGGCGCAGTACTGCGTCGTGTCGCCGGGCGTCGAGTTGCCGACCTGCCGGATCTGCAGGTGCCGGTTGATCGTGTCGTTGGCCCAGGCGTTGCCGGCGACGCCGGAGTCGTAGTCGTTCTTCAGGGTGTAGTTGACGTCTACAGGTCCACCAGGCCCGACTCCTTGCTCCGCACCGCCCGCTCCCATGATCGTCCACCGAAGAGAAGGCGAAGCACGATGAAGTGCAACAAATGCCATCACGACACACCGATCCTCGTCGACGGGGTCGGTTTCTGCTGGGAGTGCGCGTTCCCGCGCTCGCTCGACCTCGCCGCCCAGCAGCGCGCGCTCGCCGACGAGCGGCAGGCGGCCCCGGCGAAGACCGCATGACCCGGCGCGTCGCCGGCTACTAGTTCGTGCTCGCGAACGACGTCCCGAACGCGGGAGGGGGCGTCGGAATCGCGAGGAAGTGGCCGACGATGCCTCCGGTCGTCACGCCCTGCCTGACCGTGAAGGTGCCGCCGCAGGCCGGGTAGGGGCCGGACGTGGGAGGCGCGTTGGCCGTGAAGCTCAGCGAGCCGGTGAAGGACCTGGCTCCGCCGGTCGACACGGTGGCGCTCGAGAGGTCGGCTGCGATTGTCAGGTCGGCCGGGGGCAGGTTCCCCTCGATCAGGCTATGGGCGACAGTGGCCGGGCCGATCTTCGCCGAGAGGAACTCGAAGAGGGAGAAGCTGCCGCTCTGGGCGAGCTGGCCGCCGCCGGCGTAGACGACCGGGCCGCCCGGGCCTACCGAGGCCGAGAGGGATGAGCCGTGCACGCACGCAACGGGTCCCGCTCCGCAGGTGGCCGGCGTGCCCGACGTGTTCGCCGTCAGGTCGGCCGGGAGTGACTTCTCGACGATCGTCTTGAAGTAGGAGGTGTCGGCGGCGAAGCGGACCGACCCGGTGAGCGTGCCTGCCCGTGTCTGCCACGTGCCGGTGGTGCACCCGACCGGTGCCGTTGCCTGGGCAAGCGATCCCGGATTCGCGAACGTGAGCTTGACGGCGCCGAACTGGCCCAGCTGGGTGCCCGTGTCGAGGGTCAGCGTCGACAGGTCGGCGGCCACCGTCACCGAGCTCGCGGCGAGCTGGAAGAGATACGCGTGCGCCTCGCGCGAGTTGCCGGCGGTATGACCGAGATTCATCCTGAAGGCCCAGGTGCCGTCGGCGTTCTGGTTCAGCGTGAACCCGAACTTCCAGCCGGCCACCGGTGGGCTTGCGCGCACGTCGGCTATCTGCACCTTCCGCTTGGTGCAGGGCTTCTTCTTCGTGCTCTTCTGGCCCTTCTTGCAGACCGGAGGCTTCTTCTTCGGCTTCGGCTTCGCGGCGGAGGGCACGGCCATGTCGTGCGTCGTCAACGACACGCCGTCGAGCCCAAGCGCCTTGCGCCCACTGCCGAGTGCGCTCGTCGCGACCACCAACGCCAACCCGGTCGCCACGGCGACCACGGACACGCGAAACGCAAGAGCTCGAGCGACAGGCAATCGGCGTCCCACCGGAATCACAACCTTTCCAAGCACCTAGCAGGCCCGCCCAGACCAGCGCGCGGAGTCTACACCCCTCCGGCGCCGCCGAGGTCTCGAGACTTCAGAGTGCTCGCATCCGGTTGTTCCTCGCGTCGTGCGTGACCTCGGCCAGGCGCCTACCGGCCGCCGCGGCCGTATTCGAACGCGGGCGACCCGCAGGTGAAGCAGTACGCGCGGGCGTTCCTGACGCGGCTCGAGCGGGTCTTCCCGGGCATCTCGCGGCACTGGAACGGCCGCGCGATCCTGTCGACGCCTTCCCTCGACCCGAACCTGCGCTGCTCGTACTCGTACTGGCGCGTCGGGCAGTACGCGGCGTTCAGCGGCTACGAGCGGGTGAGACAGGGGCCGCGCGGACAGATCCACTTCGCGGGCGAGCATTGCTCGGTCGACTTCCAGGGCTACATGGAGGGCGGCGCAGCCGAGGGGGGTGCGGGCCGCACGGGAGCTGCTCGCCTCGCTCCGGCACGCGTAGGCTGATCGCGTGATCGTCGCCCCCTACACGGAGCGTCCCGATCTCGTCGCCCGTCTCGACGAGCTCGAGGACGTCTGGCCCGAGTTCATCCACCACGCGCGGCTCAACCGGAACTGGCATCGGCTGCGCGAGGACTACCCCGACTTCCAGCTCGTGCTCTACGACGACGAGACGGACACGATCATGGGGCGAGGGCAGACCGTGCCCTTCCGCTGGAACGGCCGGCGCAACGACCTACCGGACGGGGTCGAGGGTGTCATGCAGCGTGTCTTCGAGGAGGGCGACGGCGGCGAGCCGACGACGCTCTCGGCGCTCGTCGCCGTGGTGGATCCGCGCTACCGGGGCCGCGGCCTCAGCCCGCTGGTCATCGGCGGCATGCGCGACGTCGCGGCGCGCTACGGGCTGAACGCGCTCGTCGCACCCGTGCGGCCGACGCTGAAGGCGCGCTACCCGCTGACGTCGATCGAGCGCTACGCAGCCTGGCGCCGTCCGGACGGCGAGCTCTTCGACCCGTGGCTCCGCGTCCACGAGCGGCTCGGCGCGAAGATCCTCCACATCTGTCCGGGCTCGCTCGTGGTCACCGGCACGGTGACGGAGTGGGAGGAGTGGACCGGCATGGCCTTCCCGGACAGCGGCGCCTACGTCCTCGAGGGCGCGCTCGTTCCGATCGAGATCGATCGCGAGCAGGACGTCGGCCGCTACATCGAGCCCAACGTCTGGATGAAGCACCCGGTCTGAGCGGCACGGGGAGATGTCCCGAGACCGACGAAGCCGAGGCCTGGCGGTGTCCCGCATGTTGACGCATCCGGCCAGGTTGTGCAGAATCGCTGAACACCCCGGACGAGCGAGGAGAGACAGATGAGCATTGCGTCGCGCGGCGCGTCCATGGCCGTCGACTGGGAGCAGCGGGTCGACTTCGCCCGGCTGCGCGCGCATCGTCTCGAACGCGCGAAGGCGACGCTCAGGGAGTCGGAGCTGGGAGCCCTCCTCCTCTTCGATCCCAACAACCTCCGCTACGTCACGAGCACGGCGATCGGCACCTGGGAGCGCGACAAGAACATCCGGTTCGCCCTCCTCTTCCGCGATGACGATCCCATCCTGTGGGATTTCGGCTCGGCCGCCCGGCACCACCAGCTCTACTGCCCGTGGTTGCCGGAGTCGAGCTGGCGCTCCTGGGTGCCGCCGATCAGAGGTGCGATGCCGGACTCGACCGGGGTCCCCGACTCGCTCGCCGACCTCGTCTTCGACGAGCTCCGCGAGCGCGGGCTCGAGCAGGAGCCGCTCGGCATCGACGTCCCCGACATGACCACGCTGCTCGCGCTGCAGCGGAAGGGAATCCACGCGGCCGACTCGCAGCCGGTGATGATGGAGGCGCGGCGCCTGAAGAGCGAGGACGAGCTTGCCCTGCTCGACCACGCCGCCGCCATCGTCGACGCGGTCTACGAGGAGATCTACCGCATGCTCCGGCCGGGCGTGACCGAGAACCAGGTCGTCGCGCAGGCGATGAAGATCCTGTTCGAGCTCGGCTCGGAGCACGTCGAGGCGATCAACGCCATCTCCGGCGACCGCTGCTACCCGCACCCGCACACGTTCGCCGACCGCCTGCTGCGCCCGGGAGACCAGGCTTTCTTCGACATCATCCACGCCTTCAACGGCTACCGGACGTGCTACTACCGGACGTTCAACGTCGGCTATGCGACTCCGCCACAGCTCGACGCCTACAAGCAGTGCCGCGAGTGGCTGGACGCGGCGATCGAGCTCGTCCGGCCGGGCGTGACGACCGACAAGATCGCCGAGGTCTGGCCGACCGCGCGCGACCTCGGGATCGACGACGAGCGGGCCGCGTTCGGCCTCCAGTTCGGGCACGGGATCGGCGTCGGGCTCTACGAGCCGCCGATGATCTCGCGGCTCCACTCGCTCGAGGCTCCGGTCGAGCTCGAGGTGGGCATGGTCTTCGCGCTGGAGACGTACTGCCCGACCCCGGACCGCCGCTCGGCGGCGCGGATCGAGGAGGAGGTCGTCGTCACCCCGAACGGGCCGCAGATCCTCACGCGCTTCCCCGCCGACGAGCTGCTCGTCGCCGGGAAGACCTACGTGCGCGGCGCCGACATGGTCGAGGGGCGGCTCGTCGAGGGCAACGGCTCTGCTCCGCTCTTCTCCGGAGCCGCGCCGCCGCCGCTGCCCACCGGGACGGCGTAGAGCATGTCGGCCGTCTCCGGAGTCCGCCGGCCCGAGGCCGGCAGCGAGGACGTCGGGTTCTACGTGGCGCTCTACCGGCGGATGCTCCTGATCCGGCGTGTCGAGGACCTCGTCCAGGCGCTCTTCCTGCGCGGCGAGGTGTACGGGACGACGCACCTCTACTCGGGCCAGGAGGCCGTCGCCGTCGGCTTCGCGAGCGCGCTCGAGGACGGCGACCGCGTCGCCTGCACGTATCGCGGCCACGGGCACGCGATGGCGCTCGGGCTCGAGCCGGAGCCGCTCGTCGCCGAGCTACTCGGCCGTACGACCGGCGTCAACGGCGGCCGCGCCGGCTCGATGAACATCATCGATCGCGAGCACGGCCTGCTCGGGTGCTACGGGATCGTCGGCGGCAGCATCGCAGCGGCGACCGGCGCGGCGCTCGCGCTCAAGGGCACGGGCTCGGTCGCGGTCGCCTACTTCGGGGACGGCACGGCGAACCAGGCGTACTTCTTCGAGTGCCTGAACTTCGCCAAGGTGCTCACGCTGCCGCTCGTCTTCGTCTGCGAGAACAACGGCTACGGCGAGTACACGCCGATGGCGGACGTGACCGCCGGGACGATCATCGACCGGGCGAAGACGATGGAGATCCCGGCGACCGTCGTGGACGGGATGGACGTCTGGGCGACGCGGGCCGCGGCGCTCGAGGTGATCGCACCCGTTCGCGCCGGCGAGGGCCCGACGTTCGTCGAGGCCCGCACGTACCGGTTCGTCGGCCACTCGCGCAGCGACCCGGGCAAGTACCGGCCCGCCGGCGAGCTCGAGGAGTGGCAGGCACGCGATCCGCTCGTGCTCGCGCGGGAGCGCCTGCAGGCCGAGCTCGGTGTCCCCGAGGGTGAGCTGGACGAGGTCGCGGCCGACGTGGAGCGCGAGCTGGCCGCAGTCGAGGCGGCGGGGCTCCAGGCGCCGTTCCCGGAGCCCGAGGCGTTCCCGGAGTTCAAATCCTGACCGTTCACCTATCCTCGGTGCGATGAGCTCCCGGACGCAGACGGGCCAGGCGCTGACCCGAACGTCGGCGCGGGCGGAGGCGAAGGATTCGACGTCGTCCGTCGGGGCCAGCCTGCGCGAGCGGCGCGAGGAGCTCGGGCTCAGCCTGCGCGAGCTCGCCCGCAGGCTCGAGGTCTCGCCGAGCCTGGTCTCCCAGATCGAGACCGGCAAGATCCAACCGTCCGTGCGAACGCTCTACGCGATCGTCAACGAGCTCGGTCTCTCCCTGGACGAGATCTTCGAGCTCGGCGGTTTGAGCTCCGAGGAGGCGCACACTCGTGGGCTCGGGGCGGCCCGGACCGACGAGGCCGGCAACGGCTCGCCGGCCCGCACAGGTGCCGCTCCCGTTCAGCGGCGCGCCGGCCGGCGCGCGCTCGAGCTGGAGTCCGGCGTCCGCTGGGAGCGGCTGACGGCGTGGAACGACAAGGACATCGAGTTCATGGAGGCGATCTACGAGGTCGGCGGCGCCTCGAGCCCGGACGGGAAGCTCGTCCGCCACAGCGGGCGCGAGTTCGGCCTCGTGCTCAGCGGCACGCTGGGTGTGACCGTCGGGTTCGAGGAGCACGTCCTCCAGCAGGGCGATTCGATCTCGTTCGAGTCGACGATCCCGCACCGGCTGCACAACGACGGCGACGAGGTCGTGCACGCGATCTGGGTCGTGCTCGGTCGGCACCACCACGCGTCCGAGCACTGATGCAGACATGCCGATCGTTCAGTCACCCTTGACAGCGTGACCGGCGACACCGGTACGCGTGCGCTCGCGGACGGGCGCCCGGGTCATCGCCTCGTCCGTCGTGAGGACTTCGCGTTCACCGATCCTTACCCGGCCCGCGGCGAGGGCTTCCAGGCCTGCCGGCTCGTCGACGGCTCGACCGGCTCGACCCACATGGCGCTCGGGTCGTGCTTGCTCGTGGACGGACACCTCGACGCGCACGTCCATTCGTACGAAGAGAGCTTCTACGTCCTCGAGGGGCAGCCGGTGCTGTACCTCGACGGCCAGGCGATCGAGCTCAAGCCCGGTGCCTGCGGTGTCGCGCCGGTGGGTGTTCCGCATGCGTGGCGTGCTGCCGGTCGCGCGCTCTGGGTCGAGATGGTCGCCCCGCGTCCGCGCCCGGACGGCAGCGACACGTTCTTCCTCGGCTCCGCACCCGAAGGCGCAGGAGCGCCGATCGACGTCCGCGACCCGCGCAACCGCCATCTCTTCCTGCTTACCGAGGCCGACATGGATCTCGATCGGCTGAAGCGCGGGGCAGCCGTCGCTGCTCCGACGGTCTCCGCGAGCATGGCGACTGCCGTTCTGGCCTACAGCGGCATCGCCGTGAAGATGCTCGTCGACCAGAGGCTCGACGCCCAGCTCCACACGATGTTCATGGTCGACTACCAGCCGGGGGCCGTCGCGCACCCGCACGACCACCCGTTCGAGGAGTCGTACTACATGCTCGAGGGTGAGGTCGACGTGGTCGCGGACGGTGAGCGACACACGCTGCGGCCCGGGGACTTCTTCTGGACGGCGACCGGGTGCGTCCATGCGTTCTACGAAACGCAGGGAGGCACGGTGCGGTGGCTCGAAACGTCGGCACCCGCGCCGCCCCCGCGCTACTCGTACCGGTTCGAGCGGGACTGGGACTACCTCGCCCAGCGTCTGGCGTCCGGCACGGACGCGGGAGCCATTCCCCCGCCGCCTGATCCCGGCGAGTAGCTTCCTCAGTCCGTCGGCGCCTCCCCTTGCGGCGATCGCACGCGGCCGACGCCTCCCCAGCTGGTGCGCAAGCGCGCCAACAGCTCGGGGCCCTGGTAGAGCACGAGCGCCACCAGGATCAGCACGCCGATCGTCATCTGCGCGTACTCCGTCGGCTGCTGGAAGAACGACAGCGAGTTGTTGATCAGCGTGAGGAACAGGGCCGCCAGCATCGTGCCGACGTAGGAACCCCTTCCGCCGGCGAGGCTGGCTCCGCCGAGGACGGCCGCGGCGATGCTCTCGAGGGCGTAGTCGCCGATGATCGGCGAGCCGATCTGGACCTCGGCGGCGAGGTAGAAGCCGGCGATCGACGCCATCACGGAGCAGACGACGAAGGCAAGGATCGTCACGTGCCCGGTTCTCATCCCGAGCCTGCGCGACGACGTTTCGTCGAGACCGACTGCCCGCACCGCCAGACCCGTGCCCGAGCGGTACAGCCACAGGTCCGCGAGCACGGCGAGGACGACGACGCCGACGAAGGCGAGCGGCATGAAGCCGACACTCGTCGTCAGCGCGTCGATGGCGCCGCTGCTGATCGGGCCGTCGGGGTGGTCGCGCAGCAGGAGCGACGCACCTTCGAGGATGCTGAACGTGCCGAGAGTGGCGATGATCGAAGGGAGGCGGAGGACGCAGATGAGCGTCGCGTTGAACAACCCCGTCGCCAGCCCGACCGCCACGAGCGCAAGCGCGCCGGGGATCAGTCCCAAGCTCGACGTCTCGGGGGTCATCGTGAACGAGGCGACGACCACGCACATCGTCATCAGCGCCGCGACGGAGATGTCGAAGCCGCCGACGAGCAGCGCGCTCATCTGGCCGATCGAGACGAGGGCGAGCGGCATCGTCGCGAGCAGGAGGTTCCGAATGTTGTAGCTGGTGAGAAACGCCGACTCGTGCGCGGCCGTGTAGGCGCCGACCGCGACGATCAGCGTCGTCATCAAGGCGAGCGGCAACGCCCCGCGGAATCTGACCTGCCCGACCGATGCTCTCGCGCGCGCAAGAACGGTCATTCCGGCCGCTGCTCTCCCGGGGGCACAGACTCTCGTGCGCCGGCGCGCGACCCCACGATCGCCTCGACGATCCTGCGCTCACCGAGCTCGTCGCCGCGGATCTCGTCGACGATCGTCCCGCGCGACATCACGACGACGCGGTCACAGAGCCCGGCGAGCTCGAGCGGATCGCTCGACTTGACGATGATGGCCACTCCCTCCTTCGCCTTCGCGCGCAGCGCGTCGTAGATGTCGAAGCGCGCGGCGACGTCGACGCCCTGCGTCGGCTCCTCGGCGAGGATCACCTTGACGGCTCCGCGGAGGAACGGCCGCGTCAGCGAGACCTTTTGCTGGTTGCCACCGGAAAGGGACTGCACCGGCTGCTCGATCGACGCCATCCGGATGCTGAGGCGGTGTGCGAGCTCGTCGACCGTGCGGCGCTCACGTCGTCGCTGCAGGAAGCCCAGGCGTCCCAGCCTGCTCAGGATCTGGATCGTCGTGTTGGCGCGCACGCTCAGGACCGGGAAGAGCGACTCCCCGGCTCGATCTCCGCTGAGCAACACGACGCCGGCGCGGAGGGCGCCGAGCGGCGATTTCGTGTTGAGCTCGACACCGCCGCAAGAGGCACTCCCCTGCGAACGCTCGACACCCGCAAGAGCACGAAGGAACTGCGTTTGGCCGTTGCCCTCTGCGCCTGCGATCCCGACGATCTCGCCCTTCCCGACCTCGAGATCGATGGGACCGAAGCGCTCGCCACGGAGGCCCGACACGTCGAGCAGCGTCTCGGCGACGTGTCCGTTGGCGTCTCGCTCGGGGAAGGCGAGCTGGAGCGGCCGCCCGATCATGAGGGCGACCAGCGCTTCCTCCGACATGTCGGAGGCTTCGTGGGTGCCCTGACCGACGCCGTCCCGGAGCACGGTGATCCGGTCGGCGATCCCGAGCACCTCCGGCAGGCGGTGACTGACGTAGACGATGCCGACGCCTGCCCGGCTCTGCTCGAGCACGAGGGCGTGAAGCCGCTCGACATCCTCGGGCCCGAGCGCGGTCGTCGGCTCGTCGAGGAGGAGCACCTTCGGCTGGGCGAGCAGGACCTTGACGACCTCGAGCAGCTGCCGGTCGGCGAGCGACAGTGACCCGGCGACCGCGGTCATCGGGACGTCGAGCTTGAACTCTCCGAGCCTCGCAGCCGCCCACTCGTCCATGCGTCCGTACCTCGGCTTCACGTCCGCGGGCACCGCGAGGTAGAGGTTCTCGGCGACCGACAGGTCGAGGACGTGCGAGTAGGTCTGATACGCGATGCCGAGGCCGAGCTTCCGGGCCTCGGCAGGAGAGCCGCGCCGGCGGCGCTGCCCTCCGATCTCGACGGCTCCCTCGTCAGGATGGACGAAGCCGCTCGCGATTCCGAGCAATGTCGATTTCCCGGACCCGTTCTCCCCGACGAGCGCATGGATCTCCCCTGCGCGGCAGTCGACGCTGACGTCACGAAGCGCCTGTACTGCTCCGAACGCCTTCGACACGCCGCGCAGGGACAGCACGAGGGGGCTCGCGGGCCCGGGACTCGACATCGTTTGTTTCTGACTCAGGTTCTAGTGATTCGTTTCTTCAGTTCTCCTAGCCGGGGTACATCTGGTGGAGCAGGCTCAGCGGGATGAGCGACGTCGCGGAGGCTTCCTGCGGATAGCCCTTGACGCACGAGTCGCGGACCCTCTGGTTCTGCAACTGGATCGGGAGCACGATCTGAGGGGGGATCTTCGCCCCCTTGAGCTTCATCATCGCGGCCGTGAAGGCGATGCGGATCTGCGAGTTCCCCGAGGTGTAATAGAACATCTTGAGGCTCGGGTTCTTCATGGCGTCGAACGTACAGCCCATGCCGACGTCGTCCGTCCTGAGCGTCAGCACGGTGTTGAACGGAATCCCCGCGGCCTTGTACGCCGACACGGCGCCCTGCGCCATGCCGAGCCCGTACTCGTAGCTCCAGCCCTTGATGTCGGGGTACTTGGCCAGGATTCCGGCGACGACCTGCTGCACCAGCGACGGATCCCAGTTCGTCGGCTCGGTCGCGACGACGTGGATGTTGGGGTTGAGCGCGGGCTTCTCGCACTTCTGCCAGCCGGCGGAGAGGGGGTTCCCCGGGAAGCCGCCGAGGAAGGCGATGTTGCCGGACTTGACCTGCTGGTTCATGACGTACGCGTACGTCTTGCCGAGTGCGCAGGTGTCCTCGCCGACGACGGTCAGGTAGTTCGTGCCGGGCCCGGTCACGTAGCCCCAGGCGTAGGTCGCCACCGGGATTCCGGCGTCGGTCGCCTCCTTCATGACCGGCAGCATCGCGTCGCCGAAGTCCGGATAGGAGACGATCAGGCTGACGTGCTGTGCGATCGCCGCCTTGAAGTCGGCGATTCCCTGGGTCAGATTCGAGTGGGCGCTCTTGTAGATGATCTTGCCGACCGAGGGGTACGTCAGCGCCTGGAGGATGAACTCCATCCTCGACATCTGGCGGTAGACGTTCTCGCCGAACTGCTCGATGTAGGCGACGGTGAGCTTGCCTCCCGTGCCGGTGCTGCAGCCGTTGTTCTTCCAGCACTTGAGCGCCAGGGCGTAGTTGACCTTCCTGTCTGCGCGGCCGAGGCCGGCCAGGGTGATGTTGCGTGCCGTCGGGTTCTTCGGGAGCAGCGTGGCCTTGAACAGCGTCTTCCTCAAGGTGCTGGCCTTCGCCACGTACACCTCGCCGTACCCGCCTCCCTTGCCGATCAGCACCGGCCCCGCTTTGGCGGCGTGCTTCTTGCCGGTACTCCCGAGACTGCTCGAAACGAACACAGCAGTCGCCGCGAGTAGCCCGAGCGTCAGGACAGCCATCGTCAGGCGCCTCCGTCTCGCTGCGGGCTCCTTCGATCCGTGCATCGTGCCCTCCTTTCGTGAGCCTCTCAGCTCGTGGTCACATCCACCTGAGGGTGGTTGCCCGCCGTCGCCTCGACCGGTCTCAGGACCCGGCCGAGCAGGGAGGCGATCCGGTCGCCGGAGACGAGCATCCCTGCGATGATTGCGGCACCGTAAACGATGTACTGCATCGCGGCCGACAGTCCCAGGATCAGCAGCATCTGTGTCAGGAAGGTGAGCGCGAGGGCGGCCATCCACGTCGACGTTGCGCTTGCCAGCCCGCCGGAGAGCGATGCCCCGGCGATGACGACTGCAGCGATCGGCGCGAGCAGGTAGCCGGCGCCGAAGGCCGGGTCGACGTTGATGCGGATGCCTGCGAGCAGAACTGCGGCGACGCCATAGAGGGTGCCTGCCGCCGTGTAGGCGAACACGACGTGCGTTCGCACGTGCAGTCCGGCCATCCACGCGGCTCTCGGGTTCGCGCCCACCGCCTGGAAACGCCGCCCGGAGGCCGTGTAGCGAAGGGCGAGCGCGACGGCGAGCGTGATCGCGGCACCCGTCCAGAAGACGGCGCTGATGCCGAGGGGCTTCTCCGCTGCCCACGACGAGAGCGCCTCCGGCACCTGAGACGAGTTCGTGACGTCGAGCGAGTACCTCAGGCTCCACGCGGACACGATCAGCCCGACGGCCAGCGTGACGATCAGCGGGTTCAGCCTCACGATGCCGACGAGGATTCCGTTGACGAGACCGACTGCCGCTCCGAGACCGATGCAGGCGAGGATTCCGAGCGCCAGGCGGTGGTTGGAGCCCACGCTCACGCCGACGATGAAGTTCCCGCCCAGGGAGATGACGCCCGGGGTCGAGAGGTCGATGCCGGCCTGCATGACCACGAGCATCTGCCCGAGCGCCGCAACGGCGAGAATCGTCATGTACGGAAGCACGTACGACCACGACGTGTGCTGCAGCGCCTCGGGCGCGATGATCGCGGCGACGGCCGCGAGCACGGCGAAGGCAATCCACACCGGCAGGAAGCGGGCCGCTACGACGGCACTCGCGGCGAACGTTCGAACGGGGGCAGTCACGGCCGTCCGTTTGCGGGGCGGGGCGAGGGCGGAGGGCTAGCCGAAACCAGACCACCATTCTGAGCACGTGCGATGAGAAGTGTCAACTGTTGTCGAACACGGGCGTGCATCCCCGCTTAAGAGATCCGGCGCTTCCGCCTCCGCCGTGCGCCAGAACGTTGTCCTACCAGGGGTTGCCAGCGTTGACGCGTCGAGGCTGAGGCGTTTATGCTCGCTGTACATGCGGCAGCCAAGGACACCTTCCTCTGCTGCCGGCGACGGCTCTCACGCGCCCTCGCGACGATCCATGTCCGGTCAGCCAGGGGGGCATAAAGCATGAGCGCGCAGCGGCTCGTGATCCGCAACGGCTTCGTCGTCTCGATGGATCCCGACGTCGGCGACATCCCGAAGGGCGACGTTCTCGTCGAGGACGGCACGATCGTCGAGGTCGGACGTGGCCTGGAAGTCGCCGCGGCGGAAGAGATCGACGCAACGGGAATGATCGTCATGCCGGGCTTCGTCGACTCACACCGGCACACCTGGCAGACGCCGGTCCGCGGTGTTCTGCCGTGCTGCACGCTCGACAACTATTTCGCGGTGATGCTCGGCAGCGTCGGCGGCCACTACCGGCCCGAGGACGTCCACATCGGCAACTACGCCGGTGCGCTGGAGGCCCTCAACGGCGGCGTGACGACGTTGCTCGACTGGTCGCATATCAACAACACGCCCGATCACTCCGATGCGGCGATCCAGGGCCTGAAAGACGCCGGCATCCGGGCCATCTATGCACACGGGGTTCCGACGGGCGGCGAATGGTGGTCGTTCAGCGAGCTGGACCACCCGGAGGACATCCGGCGCATCCGGGAGACGTACTTCTCGTCCGACGATCAGCTGTTGACGCTCGCGCTCGCAGCCAGGGCGCCCGGTAACTCCAACTTCGAGGTCGCGAAGCACGACTGGGAGCTCGCGCGCGACCTCGGCATCCGCATCAGCGTGCACGTCGGTATGCGGCTGACGACGGTCCACGTTCACCACGTCAAGAACCTGGACGATCTCGGCCTCCTCGGCCCCGACACGACGTACATCCACTGCACCGATTCGACCGACGAGGAGCTCGACCTGATTGCCGAGAGCGGAGGGACCGCGTCGATTGCGCCGTACGTCGAGATGCTCATGGGGCACGGCCACCCGCCGACGGGCAGGCTGGTGGATCGTGGCGTGCGGCCGTCACTGAGCGTGGACGTCGTCTCCAGCGTCCCCGGCGAGATGTTCACGCAGATGCGAACTGCGCTCGTCCACGAACGGATCGGCGCCTTCACCGACACGCCGGACGAGGCGTTCGCGCCGACGCTGACGCACAGGGACGTGCTCGAGTTCGCGACGATCGAAGGCGCGCGGGCATGCGCTCTCGACGACAAGGTCGGGTCGCTCGCCCCGGGCAGGCAAGCGGACATCGTCCTCCTGAACGTCAACGCGATCAACACGGCTCCGATGGTCGATCCCGTCGGAACGATCGTCGTGTTCGCCGACACGTCGAACGTCGACTCCGTGTTCGTCGCCGGGCGCGCCGTGAAGCGCAACGGACGGCTCGTCGACGTCGACGTCGACCGCGTGATCCAGAGGCTCGAAGAGTCCAGAAACCACATCCTCTCGCGAGGCGGATTGCTGCCGGAGTGGGCGGCCGAGCCGATGGCGGCCGTCTAAGTTGCTATCCCCGGGCTCGGTCCGCGGATGGTGCGGACGGGCCTTCTCTCGGCTCCGTGCGAAAGGAGGGAGCGAATGGCTACAGGGAATGTCGTGATCGTCGGCGGCACGCAAGGACTCGGCCGCGAGCTCGCGCAGTCGTACGCCGACAGCGGCCGCGGCGTGGTCGTCACCGGCAGGGACCAGGCCCGCGCGGAGGCCGCTGCGACCGAGATCGGCGGCCGCACCCGCGGCATCGGATTCGACCTCGCCGAGCCGTACGCGATCGCGGATCATCTCGCGGACATCGGCGAGGTCGACTACCTCGTGCTCGCCGCGATCGAGCGCGACGTGAACAACGTGCGCGAGTACGACATCGCCAGCGCGCTGCGGCTGATCACGCTCAAGCTCGTCGGCTACACCGAGGTGGTCCACGCCCTGACCTCGCGCCTTCGCGACGACTCTGCAATCCTCATCTACGGAGGCCTCGCGCGTGATCGACCGTACCCCGGCTCGACGACCGTCACGACCGTCAACGGCGGAGTGACGAGCCTCGTGCGGACGCTCGTGATCGAGCTCGCGCCTACGCGTGTGAACGCGTTGCATCCAGCCATCGTCGGCGACAGTCCGCAGTGGATCGGCATGCCTCCGGAGCGGCTGCAGGCCCTCGAGCAGCGCACGCCGATCGGGCGTCTGGTGACGATGGCGGAGGTCGTGGGCGCATCACGATTTCTGCTCGAAAACGAGGCGATCAACGGCATCAACCTCGTCGTCGACGGCGGTTGGACCTGCATGTGACACTCGTCGACGTCACGATGCCGCGGCTCTCCGACTCGATGGAGGAGGCCGTCGTGCTGCGCTGGCTGAAGCAGCCGGGGGACGCGGTCGCGAAAGGCGAACCGCTCGTCGAAGTCGAGACGGACAAGGCGACGGTCGTGTACGAGGCCGAGCTCGACGGCGTGCTCAGCGAGATCTCCGTTGGCGAGAGTGAGACGGCGCAGCTCGGCGAGGTGATCGCCCGCCTGTCGGTCGACGGCGCCGTCGCGCCGGCTATGACGCCTGCGCCGGCTCCGCCCGCCCCCGCCCGCACGGGGCCGCCCGCCGACCGCGCGCGTTCGCGCGCGACGCCGGTGGCACGACGGCTCGCCGGCGAGCTCGGCGTCGACCTCGACAGCCTCGAGGGGACCGGCCCGGGCGGCCGCATCACCGAGGCGGACGTCCGGGGAGCGGCCCAGTCCGCGCCCGCTGCGGCGGCTGACGCCCGGGCGGCCGAGGCCGGCGGGCGTGGCGAGGAAACAGTGGTCGACCTGACGCCGACCCAGCGCACGATCGTCGAGCGGATGACGGCTTCCCGCTCCGAGATCCCGGAGTTCACGCTCCAGATCGCGGTCGACATGGAGCGGACGGCCGAGCTGCGGAGCGAGCTGCGCAGGCCGGGCCGATCGCCGGTCCCGTCCGTGAACGACTTCATCGTGCGCGCCTCGGCCCTTGCGCTGCGCGAGTTCCCGGGCCTGAACGCCGGCTTCGTCGACGGCCGCGTCGTCCGCTTCGGTCGCGTGAACGTCGGCATCGCGGTGGCTACGGACGACGCGCTGCTCGTGCCCACGATCTTCGACGCGGACCGCAAGTCGATCTTCGAGGTCGCTGCCGAGTCCCGCCAGCTGATCGAGAAGGCGCGGACGCGAACGGTCGGGCCCGCCGACCTGCGCGACGGCACCTTCACCGTGTCCAATCTGGGCATGTTCGGGATCCGGCGCTTCGAGGCGGTGATCAACCCGCCGCAAGCGGCGATCCTGGCCGCGGGCGCGGTCGAGCGCCGCGCCGTCGTCACGACAGACGGTGGCCTCGTCGCGCGCCGCACCTGCGAGCTGACCCTCGCCTGCGACCACCGAGTCGCCTACGGCGCCGAGGCCGCGGCGTTCCTGCAACGCCTCGGCCAGCTGCTCGCGGCTCCGGATGGGATCATCGGCTGATGGCGACCAACGGGGCCACCGACTTGACCTTCCGGGACGCGATCCACGACGCGCTCGACGAGGAGCTGGCCCACGACGAGCGCGTGATCCTGTTCGGCGAGGACGTCGCGGTCGCCGGCGGCGTGTTCGCGGTCACGCCGGGCCTGTTCGAGAAGTACGGCCCGGCGCGCGTCTTCGACACGCCGATCTCCGAGCTGGCGATGACGGGAGCCGCCTACGGCGCCGCGATCACGGGGCTGCGACCCGTGCTCGAGATCATGTTCGGCGACTTCCTGGCGCTGTCGATGGACAGTCTGATCAACCAGGCGACGAAGTACTGGTTCCTGACGCAGGGACAGCACAGCGTCCCGCTCGTGATCCGCTCGGTCGTCGGGGCGGGCGGGCGCTTCGGCGCGATCCACTCGCAGATGCCGATCTCGTGGCTGATGGGCGTGACCGGCCTCAAGATCGTCGCGCCGTCGACGCCGGCCGACGCGAAGGGGCTCCTCAAGGCCTCGATCCGCGACGACAACCCTGTCCTGTTCTTCGAGCACAAGCGCCTCTACACGACGAAGGGCCCGGCCGGCGAGGGCGGCGACTACACGCTCGGGCGGGCCGCAGTCGTCCGCGAAGGGACGGACGTGACGCTCGTGAGCGCGATGAAGGGCGTCTCCGATTGCCTCGAGGCGGCAGACCGCCTGGCCGACGAGGGCGTTTCCGCCGAGGTCGTCGATCTGCGCACCGTGCGCCCGCCCGACATCGAGACGATCGTCCGCTCGGTCGGCAAGACGAACCGGCTCGCCGTCGTCGAGGAAGGGCCGCGCACCGGCGGCTGGGCCGGCGAGGTGCTGGCGAGTGTCACCGAGGAGGCGCTCGGCGAGCTCGACGACGCCTGGCGGATCACCACCGCCGACTCACCGATCCCGTACAGCCCACCGCTCGAGGACGCGTTCCTCCCCGGACCGGAGAGAATCGCGGCCGACGTCCTCTCCAGGTCCTAGAGAAGGAGGCATCCATGCCCAAGAAGATCGTCGACACGATCCTTCCGACCACGATGGTCGGCTCGTACCCGCGTCCGCACTGGTTCGACAAGCAATTGCTCGGTCGCGACGTGCGCGTCGCGTTCAAGGAGGTCCGCCACGAGGAGGCCTACCACGACGCGACCGCGACCGTGATCCGCGACCAGGAGGAAGCCGGCCTCGACATCGTCACCGACGGGCAGATGTCCTACGACGACTACGTCGGCGTGATCGGCTCGTTCTGCTGGTACATGTACGAGCGGATCGGGGGCTTCGATCCCGCACGCGAGGAGCACCCGTCCGTCACGAGCGAGACGGAGCAGAACCGCGTCACGGCCTGCTGACGGACTGGGGCGGCGTGGTCAACAGCGGCCCCGTCACGCACGGCCCGATCCGCCTCCGCGACCTCTACGAGATCGCGAAGCAGTACACGGACAAGCCGATCAAGGTGTCGGTCGGCGCCGGCCCGGTGAACCTCGCCTGGCACGTGTACTTCCAGCACTACAAGGATCCGCAGGAGCTCTGCTACGCGCTCGTGCCGATCTTCAACGCCGAGATGAAGGACCTCGTCGACGCCGGCGCGACCTATCTGCAGCTCGAGGATCTCGGCGCCTGGCTCCCGCTCTTCACCGGCGACGAGAAGGACTACGAGTGGATCAAGGACGTGATCGGCAGGTGCTGCGAGGGCGTCGACGCGAAGATCGGCTGGCACTTCTGCTTCGGCAACGCCTGGGGCAACGACATCCTCAGCGCGAACTTCCCGGAGGGCTACCAGACGGTGCTGCCGCACTTCTTCGACACCCCGGGCATCGACCAGTTCGTCCTCGACTACGCGAACCGGAACATGGCCGGCGTCGACTTCCTGAAGAACCTGCCCGAGGACAAGGAGGTCCAGGTCGGCGTCCTCGACATCCGCTCGATGATGATCGAGTCGCCGGAGCAGGTGGCCGAGCGCGCGCGCAAGGTGCTCGAGCACGTGTCCCCCGACCGGGTCACGCTCTCGACCGACTGCGGCATGAAGCCGCTGCCGCGCACCGTCGCGCACGCATGAAGCTGAAGGCGCTCGCAGAGGGCGCGCAGATCGTTCGCGACGAGGTGTCCTGAGACAAGTGAAGGGAGTGGGATGAGCGAACAGAAGGTGATCGCGGTCGTCGGTGCCACCGGCGCCCAGGGCGGAGGGCTGGCGCGGGCGATCCTGGCCGACCCAGGCGGCGGCTTCGCGGTGCGCGCCCTGACGCGGAACCCGGACTCGGACAACGCCAGGGCGCTCGCCGCAGCGGGGGCCGAGGTCGTCCAGGCCGATCTCGACGACGAAGCGAGCCTGGCGGCGGCGTTCGAGGGCGCGTACGGCGCTTACTGCCTGACGAACTTCTGGGAGCACTTCTCCGCCGAGAAGGAGATCGAGCAGGCCGGGAACATGGCCCGGGCCGCCAAGACGGCAGGCATCAAGCATGCGATCTGGTCGACGTTCGAGGACACGCGGAAGTGGATCCCGCTCGACGACGATCGCATGCCGACGCTCCAGGGCCGGTTCAAGGTGGCGCACTTCGACGGCAAGGCAGAGGCAGACCACTTCTTCACGGATGCCGGCGTCCCGACGACCTTCCTGCTCACGTCGTTCTACTGGGAGAACTTCATCTTCTTCGGCATGGGCCCGGCCCGTGGCGAGGACGGCGTGCTCGCGGTCACGTTCCCGCTCGGCGACGCGAAGATGCCGAGCATGGCCGTCGAGGACATCGGCAAGTGCGCGTACGGGATCTTCAAGGCCGGCGACGCGTTCATCGGCAAGACCGTCGGCATCTCGGGCGAGCAGCTCACCGGTGCGGAGTTCGCGGCGTCGCTCACCCGTGCACTCGGCGAGGAGGTGCGCTACAACGACGTGCCCGCCGACGTGTTCCGCAGCTTCGGCTTCCCCGGGGCCGACGACGTCGGGAACATGTTCCAGTTCAAGCGCGACGCGAACGCCGACTACTGCGCGGCACGCAGCGTGGAGTTCTCGCGCTCGCTCGACCCCGACCTGCAGACCTTCGACGGCTGGCTCGCGGAGAACAAGGAGCGCATCCCTCTGGGATGAGCACGGACGCGGAGAGGACGACCGTTCCCGAGGTTGTGCCGTCCTCCCGGACGGCGAGGTCGACGCTGCTCGCGGCGGCGCTGCTCGTCGCGGGGACGGTCGTCATGCTCTGGTACGCGCCCGACTCGTACAACGTCTACAAGGCGCTGCACGTGATCTCGATCGTCGTCTGGGTCGGCGGCGACGTCACGCTGACGACGCTCGGCCTCGTCTTCGAGCGGCGGCGGGACGGGGAGGCGCTCGCGCAGCTCGGCAAGATGGGCGCCTGGATCGGCGTCCACGTCTACACGCCGGCGCTCTTCGCCGTCCTCGGCTTCGGCATCGCGCTGATGCAGAAGGGCGAGTACCCGTGGGACGTCTTCTGGGTCGACTTCGCGCTCGTCGGCTGGGCGATCGCCGCTGCGGTGGGCGTCGCCTTCGTCGGCCCCGAGCTCGGGCGCATCGACCGCGCCGCACAGGAGCTCGGCCCGGAGTCCGAGGTCGTGCGTCAGCGCGTCAGGCGGCTGTTCGCGGTCTTCCGCTTCGACACGGCGCTCTTGATCCTGATCGTGCTCGACATGACGGCGAAGCCGAGCTTCTAGCCGGGTTACAGGAGCGCCTGGATCTGGGCCGCGGCCCGGCGCCCCGATCGCGCCGCGCCCTCGAGCGTGCCGCCGTACGAGTCCGTGTGCTCGCCGGCCAGGAGGAGCCGTCCGTAGCGGCGGCGGATCACGTTCCAGTAGCTCGTCACCTGCCCGGGCGCGTAGGCGGCGATCGACCCGAGGGTCGGGGCCTCGTTGAGCCAGTCCGCGGTCGCCCCGTGCGCGAAGAGTGCGCGCGAGCCCGGGTAGACGTCGTCGATCTCGTCGGCCGCCAGCGCGGTGCGGGTGCCCGCGTGGCGGCCGGAGTAGATGGCGCCGCCGCGGCCGCTGACGGAGGCCGTCAGGAGGCCGCTCCGTCCCGGCTGTCCGCTCGTCGCCTCCCACGATCGCTGGAAGGTGAGGTCGGTGAGGATCGAGCCGCTCTCATCCTTCGCGCGCCAGAAGCGCCTCTCGTACTGGATCATCACTTTCGTCGCGACGCCGTAGCGGAGCAGCCTGATCGCGTCCCGCAGGTCGTGGGGAAGCGCGGGTGCGAACTCGATCGACGTGCTCACGGCCGGGAAGGGCACGGTGAGGACGCAGAAGCGCGCCAGGACGTCGCCGCCGTCGGCGTGGACGCGCACGCCGCCGGCGTGGAGCTGGATCCGGCGCGCCGAGGACGAGTAGCGGATGTCGTGCAGCTCGTTCGCGAGCCCGTTCGGAAGCTGGTCGTTGCCGCCGCGGATGCGGAAGGGCCCCGTCGCCGTCGGCGGCCGGCCGCCCGCACGCTTGAACGTCTGGCAGAGGAAGAGCAAGGACAGCTTCCTCGGCTCGACGGTGAACCGGTCGCGCAACTGCTGCTCGAGCAGGAAGCGGGGCGTTCCGTCGATGCGCAGCGAGTCGAGGAGCCACGCCGACGAGTGCCGGTCGAGGGCGGCGCCGCGCGCGAGCGGGTCGAAGGGATCGACCGGCGCGGCGAGGGTCGCGACCCGGCGCCAGAAGCGGGTGATCTGCGCCTGCACCGGCGCCGTCAGCACGCGCTGAGGGGTTTGCCTCCGCTCGTCGAGATAGATCACGCTGTCGAGACGGGCGTCCGGCTCCACGCGGAGATCCTCGAGCGCGAGCCCGAACCGGCGCACGTAGCTCCGCATGAGCGTGTCCCCGGGATCGAGGAACTCCCCGCCGCCCTCGGCATGCTGGCCCTCGGTGAACGCCTTGCGGACCGTGTAGATGCGCCCGCCGGAACGGTTCCGGGCCTCGAGCACCGTCACCGACCGGCCCGCGCGCTGCAGCTCGTCGGCGCAGGCGAGCCCGGCGATGCCGGCGCCGACGACGACGACGTCGACGAGCTTCGGACCGGCTGCCCTCGCCGGCCGGGTCCGGACGGCGACGGCCGCGCCGGCGGCTCCGGCCAGGAAGCCTCCGCGCGTGAGGCGTGCTGCGTCCGGGCCGCTCAGGGCAGGAGCTCGTACGCCGGCAGCGTCAGGAACTCGACGAAGCCCGGGTCGAGCGCCACGCGCTGGAACAGGTCGGCTGCCGGCCGATACGCGTCGCCGAGCCGCTCGAGCTCGGCGGCCACCTCGTCTTCGACCTGGCCTCGCTCGACGCGGCCGTGGCGTACCCACTGCCAGATCTGGGAGCGCGAGATCTCGGCAGTTGCGGCGTCCTCCATCAGGTTGTTGATCGCAGCCGCACCGGTCCCCGCGAGCCAGGAGCCGATGTACTGGATCCCGACGGACACGTTCAGGCGGACGCCGTCCTCGCTCACGAATCCCGGCGTCTCCGAGACTGCGAGCAAGTCGGCCGCGTCGACCGAGACGTCGTCCCGTAGACGCGAAACCTGGTTCGGCGTGCCCGCGAGCACGCGGTCGAACTCCGCCTGAGCCGTCGGCACGAGGTCCGGGTGGGCGACCCAGGTGCCGTCGAAGCCGTCGTTCGCCTCGCGGATCTTGTCGTCGGCCACCTTCTCCAGGGCGGCCTCGTTCACGGCGGCGTCGCGCCGGGATGGGATGAAGGCCGCCATCCCCCCGATCGCATGGGCGCCGCGGCGGTGGCAGGTGGCGACGAGCAGCTCGGTGTAGGCGCGCATGAACGGCACCGTCATCGTCACGTGCGCCCGGTCGGGAAGCACGAACTCCTCCCGGTCGCGGAACTTCTTGATCATGCTGAAGATGTAGTCCCAGCGGCCGGCGTTCAGGCCCGCCGAGTGCTCGCGCAGCTCGTAGAGGATCTCCTCCATCTCGAAGGCGGCGAGGATCGTCTCGATCAGGACGGTCGCGCGGATCGTCCCGCGCGGGACGCCGAGCCGCTCCTGCGCGGCGACGAAGACGTCGTTCCAGAGCCGCGCCTCGAGGTGGCTCTCGAGCTTCGGCAGGTAGAAGTACGGCCCCGAGCCGCGCTCGCCCAGCCGCTCGGCGCAGTGGAAGAGGTAGAGGCCGAAGTCGAACAGGCTGGCCGAGACCGGCGCGCCGTCGACGAGCACGTGCTTCTCGTGCAGGTGCCAGCCGCGCGGGCGCACGAGCAGCGTCGCGGTCTCCTCGTTCAGCGAATACGTCTTCTCGCCGGTGTCGAGCGAGATCGTGCGCTCGACGGCGTCGATCAGGTTCGCCTGGCCTTCGACGCAGTTCTGCCACGTCGGCGAGTTCGCGTCCTCGAAGTCGGCCATGAACACCCGCGCGCCCGAGTTGAGGGCGTTGATCACCATCTTGCGGTCGACCGGGCCCGGTGATCTCGACGCGGCGATCCTGGAGGTCGGCGGGCGCCCCGGCGACTCGCCACTCGCGGTCGTCGCGGACGGAGGCGGTCTCGGGCAGGAAGTCGGGCAGCTCGCCCGCCTCCAGGCGCGCCATCCGCTCGCCACGGGCCGCGAGCAGCTTCGTGCGCTCCGGGTTGAAGTCGCGGTGCAGCCCGGCGACGAAGGCGAGCGCCTCGTCGGTCAGCACGCGATCGTCCCGGGCGGCGAGGATCTCGACCCCCTGCATGTGCGAGCATCGTATGCCTTGTCCGCTGCTTCCTGGATCGCCGACGCGCACGTCGACCTGCTGCTGGAAGTCGCCGCGCGGAGCGGGAACGGAGAGGACAATCCGTTCGCCGAGCACTGGCTGCCGCTCCTCCGGGCAGGCGGCGTGCGGCTGCAGGTCTGTCCGATCTACGTCGAGGGCGACCTCGTGCCCGACGGGGCGCTGCGCTCGGCGCTTCGCCTGGCGGGCGCGTTTCACGAAGCGGTGCGTGCGAACCCGGAGGGCGCCTTTCAGGTGGTGTCGGCGGCCGGGCTCGACGCGGCCGCGGCGGGGAAGCGGGTCGGGCTCGTACTCGCCCTCGAGGGGACGGAGGCGCTCGGCTCCAGTCCGGAGCTGATCGAGGCGTTCTGGGCGCTCGGGGTGCGCATGGTCGGGCTGACGTGGGCACGGCGAAACGCGTTCGCCGACGGCTCCGGCGAGCCCAGTCCCGGCGGGCTGAGTCGGCTCGGCCGGGAGCTCGTCGACCGCCTGCTCGCGCTCGGCTGCGCAATCGACCTCGCCCACGCATCCGAGCGGACGTTCGCGGACGTGCTCGACCGTACGGACGACGGGGCGGCGCTGATCGTCAGTCACACGTGCTGTCGCGCGATCCAGGACACGCCGCGCAACACCTCCGACGACCAGTTGCGCGCGATCGCCGAGCGCGACGGCGTGGTGGGGATCATGGCGCTCGCCTCCGCTGTCGACCCGGCGCGGCACGACCTCGAGCGCTATCTCGACCACGTCGAGCACGCGGTGTCGGTCGCGGGCGCCGAGCATGTCTGTGTCGGCGGCGACTTCATGGCGCAGCTCGTCCGCTCGGGCACGGTCACGATCACGCCGCGCGAGCTGGCGACGCTCCCGCCCGGCCTCGAGCCGGGCACGCCCGTCACGGACCTCGAGGGGCCGCAGGACTATCCCGCGGTCGCCGACGGCCTCCGCCGCCGCGGCCACGACGAGGTGACGATCGCCGCGCTGCTGCACGGCAACCTCTTCCGCTTCCTGCGCCGCGCGCTCCCAGCGACCTAACTGTCTGCTCGGGCCGGGTCCGAGGGACAGTCCCTTGGCCCTGGCCCGAGCAGACAGGCTCGCGTGCAGGCGCTGCGGTGGAGCGCCGTTGCGAGACGGATCGTCCGTTCGGGGCACGTCCGAGGGACTGTCCCTCCGACGTGTCCGTTCGGGACGGGCTCGGGTTAGAGTCAGCGCATGCCGCTCCCGGACGGGTTCTCGAGCGCGATCGAGGCTGCGCTGCCGGTCGACGCGATCCTGTCCGAGCCCGAGGACCTGCGCACCTACGAGTGCGACGGGCTGACCGGGCGGCGCGTCCTTCCCTCGCTGGTCTGCCTCCCGGAGACGACGGCGCAGGTGCAGGACGTCGTACGGGCCTGCAACGTCCACGGCGTCCCCTTCGTCGCCCGCGGCGCAGGCACCGGCCTGTCCGGCGGTGCCTTGCCGGTGGCCGAGGGGATCGTCGTCTCGCTGGCGCGGATGAACCGCGTTCTCGACGTCGACCTCGACTCGCAGCGGATCGTCGTCCAGCCCGGGGTCACGAACCTGCAGGTGAGCGAAGCGGTCGCCGCCGACGGGCTCTACTACGCGCCTGATCCGTCGAGCCAGCAGGTGTGCACGATCGGCGGCAACGTCGCCGAGAACTCGGGCGGCGCTCACTGCCTCAAGTACGGCTTTACGGTCAACCACGTGACCGGCCTCACGGTCGTGCTCCCGGACGGCGAGGTGGTCGCGCTCGGCGGCAAGAGCCTCGACACGCCAGGCCCGGACGTGCTCGGCGTCTTCGTCGGCTCTGAGGGGACGCTCGGGATCGCCACCGAGGTCACACTCCGACTCCTCCGTCGGCCCGAGGTCGTGGTCACGCAGCTCGCCGCCTTCGACACGACCGATCACGCCGGCGCGGCCGTGTCCGACATCGTCGCCGCGCGGATCCTGCCGGCCGCGATCGAGATGATGGACCGGCTGACGATCGAGGCCGCCGAGGCGGCTGTCCATGCGGGCTATCCGGAGGCGGGCGCGATCCTGATCGTCGAGCTCGACGGGGTCGCCGCCCAGGTCGAGGAGGACCTCGACACGCTCGACAGGATCTGCCGCGAGAACGGCGCCTGGGAGATCCGCACCGCCGCCGACGCCGACGAGCGCGCCCTGCTCTGGAAGGGCCGCAAGTCGGCCTTCGGGGCCATGGGCCGGATCAGCCAGAGCTACTACGTCCAGGACGGCGTGGTACCGCGGACGAAGCTGCCCGAGGTCCTGCGCCGGATCGCCGAGCTCGAGCGCGAGTACGGCCTTCGCGTCGGCAACGTGTTCCACGCCGGCGACGGCAACCTGCACCCGCTCGTGCTCTACGACGAGCACGTCGCCGGCGAGGCCGAACGCGCCCACGAGCTCGCGGACGCGATCCTCGTCGCCTGCATCGACGCGGGCGGCTCGCTGACGGGTGAGCACGGTGTCGGCACCGACAAGGCCTGCGCGATGCCGCTCATGTTCGGCGAGGACGATCTCGCGGTCATGCAACGGCTGCGCCGGGCCTTCGACCCGGCCGGGCTGGCCAATCCCGGCAAGCTCTTCCCGACGCCGCGGCTGTGCGGCGAGGTGCCCGGCCCCTACCGGCAGCACCCGCTCGAGAGGGCAGGCCTTGTCGAGCGTTTCTGATCCCGACGGCCCGCTCGACCGCATCCTCGAGCACGAGGCCGGCGACCTCACGTGCACCGTGGAGGCCGGGATCCGGTTGTCGGCCCTCGAGGAGGCGCTCGCCCCGCACGGGCAGATGCTCGCGCTCGACCCGCCCGGCGACCCGACCGTCGGCTCGTGCCTCGTTGCGAATCTGTCCGGGCCGCGGCGTCACCGCTACGGGACGATGCGCGATCTCGTCATCGGAGCGACCGTGGTGCTCGGCGACGGCACGGTGGCCAGCTCGGGGGGCAAGGTCGTGAAGAACGTCGCCGGCTACGACCTCGCGAAGCTCTTCTGCGGGTCGGAGGGCCGGCTCGGGCGGATCGTGCAGGCTCGCGCTTCGTCTGCATCCGATGCCCGAGGCGAGCGCGACGGTCGTCGCTCCGGCCGAGGCGGCGAACGCGCTCGCCGTTCTCCGCTCGACGCTCGTTCCGAGCGCGGTCGACGTCCACTGGCCCGACCGGCTCGCACTCCTCTTCGAAGGCTCCGCGCGCGCCGTCGCGGCGCAGGTGGCCGCCGCTCGGGAACTCGTCGGGGCGGAGCCCGCCGGCGACGAGATCTGGGCGGACGCCGCGGAGCGCCAGTCCAGGGCGACCGGACGGATCTCGTTCGCGCCGGGCTCGCTGGGCGACGTGCTGGCCGCCGAGGACGAGGCCGTCGTTCGCGTCGCGGCCGGCGTCGCCTATGTGCCGCACGAGGTGGCCGACCCGCGCGACCCCGTCGAGATCGCCCTCGTCGAGCGGATCCGCGCGCAGTTCGATCCGGGCGGAGTGCTCGCGTGATCGATCCGGCGCTGATCGACGACTGCGTCCACTGCGGGTTCTGCCTGCCGACCTGTCCGACCTACGGGCCGCTGTGGCAGCAGGAGATGGACTCGCCTCGCGGTCGGATCTGGCTGATGAAGGGCCTCGCCGAGGGGACGCTCGAGCTGACGGACACGGTCGTCGAGCACTTCGACCGCTGTCTCGGCTGCATGGCCTGCGTCACGTCATGCCCGTCGGGCGTCAAGTACGACCGGCTGATCGAGCAGACCCGCGAGTTGATCGAGGCCAACCACGATCGTGCGCCCGACGACTGGCTCGTCCGCGCGCTCGTCTTCTCCGTCTTCCCGCACCCACGCCGGATGCGGGCCGCGCTCGCGCTTGCCCCGCTCGGGCGGCACCTGCCGATGCCGGGCTTCCTGCGGCCGCTCGTCGGCCTCGCGCCGCCGTGGCGCGCGCGGGAGCATCCGCGTGTGCTGACGCCTGCCTCCGGCGAGTCGCGCGGTCGGGTCGGTCTCCTGCTCGGGTGCGTGCAGCGCGTCCTCTTCGACGACGTCAACGCGGCCACCGCTCGTGTGCTCGCCGCCGAGGGGTACGAGGTCGTCGCGCCGGCGGGCCAGCAGTGCTGCGGGGCGCTCCACCTGCACGCGGGGAGGAGGGCGGAGGGCCACGCGCGTGCCCACCGGCTCGCCGAGGACATGCGTGCTGCCGGGGCGGAGCGCATCGTCGTCAATGCGGCCGGCTGCGGCTCGCACCTCAAGGACGCGGCGCTCGATCTCCCCGTCGTGGACGTGTCAGAGCTGCTCGCCGAGGCCGAGCCGCGCGCCGAGCGGCACGCGCTCGAGCTGATCGTCGCCTTCCAGGACTCGTGCCACCTCCTCCATGCTCAGCGCGTGCAGTCGCAGCCGCGCGACCTGCTGCGCTCGATCCCCGGCCTCGAGCTCGCCGAGCCGGCCGAGGCGCCGATCTGCTGCGGTAGCGCGGGCATCTACAACGTCGTCCAGCCCGAAGCCGCCACCGAGCTCGGCGAGCGCAAGGCCCGGCACGTGGCGGCGACCGGGGCGGACGTCTACGCGAGCGCGAATCCCGGCTGTCTCGTCCAGGTCTCGGCCGCGCTCCGCCGCGCGGGCGAGGCACGACCGGCGTTGCACCCCGTCGAGCTGCTCGACGCATCCATGCGAGGCGTGAGCGCCGCGAGCCTCCTGCGATCGGCGCGCCGCTAGGTCAGCGAACCCGGACGACGGTCGAGACGAGCGGCAGCGACGTCGCCCAGCGATCCGAGACCACGACCACGTAGCGGTAGGTCCCGCGAGCGGGGTGGTCCTGGCAGAACGCATGGACGGGGGATCCGCGCCGGCTGCAGGCGAGCACGTTGCGCTTCCCTTTGCCCGATCCGATCCGGCGGCGCCGGACGACGAGGCGGGTGACGCGGGCGTCCGCGTTCCGCTGGACCGAGATCAGGACGCCGGCGGCGGTCACGCGCACGTCCAGCAACGTCGGCGGAGCCGGCCGGGTGAGGTCGTCGAGGGCGTTCAGGGCGAAGCGCTGGAGGCGCGGGTCTGCCAGGCCGTGAGTTTCGTCCGGATTCCCCGCGAAGTCGTCCAGGGCCCAGGCGAACGTGTGCGAGCCGGACGCGAACACGCGCGCGCCCGACGTGGCCGTGTAGCGGACTGCGTCGGCGTTGCCGCTCTTGTCGCTGCCGGTCTCGTGATGGAAGAAGACGGTGAGGGAGTGGCCGCACGAGTCGGCGGCCGTCTGGTTGCCGGGAATCGTGTCGCTCTCGACGCTGACGATCCCGTGGACGGTGTCACCCGCACGGAAACCCGTCCTGCGAAGCCACGGATCGGAGAGCGCCGCCGGCGTGACCGCGTAGTCGGACGGTTGCCACGTGAGGCCTACGCCCTGCGACTGGATGCCGAGCAGTTCGCACTCGTACCGGGGCGGCTCGAGGTCGCGGAACATCGTCGTCTTGAGCGCCGGGTCAGGCTCCGGGTCGTACCGGGACTTGTAGCCGACGATCGTCTGGCCGCCATCTTCGTAGCGCACCTGCCAGTAGCCGGTGTTGGCGCCCATGAAGGCGAGGTTCGTACCGGCGTCGCGTGCGGTGCCGAAGGCGTCGCGCGTGACCTTCGTCCAGTACTCGCCGTGCCCGGCGGTCATCACCAGCCGGTGACGAAGCAGTGACGAGGGGTCGGCGTTCGTGTCGACGTCGGTCTGGTACGAGAGGTCGTAGGAGTGGTGCTCGAGGAAGCGCACGAGCGGGTACTCCCACTCGAGCGGCTGGCCACCCGGCCCCGGCGACCAGTCGTACGGCCGCTCGAACGAGACCCGGTTCGCACGCCGGCCGTCGGTGCTGAGGTTGTCGTACAGGCTCTTGCCGCCCCAGTCGTTGTACGCCTGCCACGTGTTCACCGGGACCTGGACGAGGATCGCCGACTGCCGGCTCGGCGGCGGCCGGACGATGACGTAGGTGACTGCCGCTCGGCCCGTCTCGGGTCCGTCCGTGAGCAGGAATTCGACCAGGTAGTAGCCGCTGACGGCGTCTTTCGCCACCGACAGCGAGTCCGTGACGGGCCAGCCGGCGTCGAGCCGTCCCGTGCCGAGGTCAGGGGCAGGCACGGTCCTCGCGGCGCCCTGCTCGGCGGTGGTGCAGCCCGGCAGGCACGTGATGCGACGGGCGCCCAGGCCGCCGTACCAGCCGAGCCGATAGACGACGATGCGGTAGCGGGCCTGCGGCTTCGTGCTCACGTGCAGGTGCACCACGCTGCCCGGCAGCACGCTCGTCTCGGTCGCGTAGCCCTCGATCGCACGGCCGGTCGCCGCCGGCGGCAGCCAGTTCACGGCCCCGCGCTGCGCGTTCTCGGCCGCGATCGGATTGGCTGCGGTCGCGACGCCGGCCACCAGCGCGGCGAGGTGGACGAGGAGCGGCACGCCGCGCCAGGATAGTCGAGTCGGTCTGCCGGACAGACGGAATGGCGTTATCCTCGGCGCTCCACGCCGGGAGGAGAGCTAACCGTGAGGCAGATCGCAGTCACCGTCAACGGCCAGCGCCACGAGGCGGAGGTCGAGCCGAGGCAATTGCTCGTCTACTTCCTGCGTGAGCAGCTACGGCTCACCGGGACGAACGTCGGGTGCGACACGTCGTCGTGCGGCTCCTGCACCGTGCTGCTCGACGGCGAGTCCGTGAAGTCGTGCACGCTCCTCGCCGTCCAGGCCGACGGGCACGAGGTGACGACGATCGAGGGGCTGGCAGACAACGGCACCTTCCACCCCGTCCAGCAGGCCTTCCACGAGAACCACGCCCTCCAGTGCGGCTTCTGCACGCCGGGCATGGTCATGGCGGCCGTGTCCTATCTGGAGGAGAACCCGAAGCCGACCGAGGCGGAGGTGCGGCTCGCGCTCGAGGGCAACCTCTGCCGCTGCACCGGATACCACAACATCGTCAAGGCCATCCTCGCCGCCTCCGGGGCCGAGGTATGACCGCAGTCGGCCAGGCGGTTCCGCGCAAGGAGGATGCACGGCTCCTCCAGGGCGAGGGCCGCTATGTCGACAATCTCGCCTCGACGGGGATGGTGCACGCCTACCTCGTGCGCAGCCCCTACGCGCACGCCGTCCTGAAGAGCGTCGACGTGTCGAAGGCGCTCGAGGCGACGGGCGTCGTCGCTGCGTTCACCGGCGCCGACCTCGCGGACGCGTGGCCGGGCGGGCTTCCCTGCTTCTGGCCCGTCTCCGACGACATCGTGATGGTCAGGCACCTGCCGCTCGCGACCGACAAGGCGCGCTTCGCGGGCGACGGCGTCGCCGTCGTCGTCGCCGAGAGCCGCGCCGCCGCCAGGGACGCTGCCGAGTTCGTCGAGGTCGAGTACGAGCCCCTTCCGGCCGTGACGGCCATCGAGGACGCGATCGCCGACGGCGCGCCCGTCGTGCATGACGACGCGCCCGGCAACCGCGCCTACACGTGGTCGCTCGTCACCGGCGACCCGGACAGGGTCTTCGCCGACGCGGCGGTCACGATCAAGGAGCGCTATCGCCAGCAGCGGCTGATCCCGACCGCGATGGAGCCGCGCGGCGCGCTCTGCGAGGTGAACGCCGCGGGCGACGTGACGATCTGGACCGCGACCCAGGGGCCGCACATCATGCGCACCGCGTACACCCTCGTCCTCGGCATCCCCGAGGCGAAGATCCGCGTGATCGCGCCCGACGTCGGCGGCGGCTTCGGCTCCAAGCTCGACGTGTACGCCGAGGACGTGATCGTGATCGCACTCGCGCAGAAGCTCGGCCGTCCGGTCAAGTGGACCGAGGAGCGCTCCGAGGGGAACCTGGCCACGATCCACGGCCGGGACGTGATCCAGGAGATCGAGCTGGCCGCGACCGCCGAAGGGAAGATCACCGGCGTCCGCACGCGCCTGACGGCGGCGATGGGCGCCTACCTGCAGGCCGTGACACCCGGCGTGCCGCTGCTCGGCGCCTGGCTCTACGCGGGCTGCTACGACGTCGAGGCCTACGACTTCCACTGCACCGGCGTGTTCACGAACACGACGCCGACCGACGCCTACCGCGGCGCCGGCCGTCCCGAGGCGACCTACGCGATCGAGCGAGCGATCGACGCGCTCGCCCGCAAGGTCGGCAAGGACCCGGTCGAGATCCGCAGGCTGAACTTCATCGACTCGTTCCCGGCCGACATCGCCGCCGGCCTGCAGATCGACTCCGGCGACTACCACGCCGCGCTCGACAAGGGCCTCGAGCTGCTCGACTACGAGGCCGTGCGCGCCGAGCAGGAGCAGCGCCGCTCGTCCGGCGACACGAAGCAGCTCGGCATCGGCTTCTCGACCTACGTCGAGATGTGCGGGCTCGCGCCTTCGAGGATTCTCGGCGCGCTGCGCTACGGCGCGGGCGGCTGGGAGTCGATCTCGCTTCGCGTCCTCCCGACGGGGACGGTGCAGATCATGTCCGGCACGACCCCGCACGGCCAGGGACACGCGACCACGTTCAGCCAGATCGTCGCCGACCGGCTCGGCGTCGAGGTAGGGGACGTCGAGTTCCTGTCCGGCGACACGGCGGTCGTCCCCACCGGCATGGACACGTACGGCAGCCGCAGCCTCCCCGTCGGCGGCGTCGCGCTCCACTTCGCGAGCGAGAAGGTCGTCGACAAGGCACGGCTGATCGCGGCGCACCAGCTCGAGGTGTCCGCCGACGATCTCGAGTACGAGGCGGGCCGTTTCTCCGTCAAGGGCAGCCCCGACAAGGGTCTGCACGTCAAGGAGATCGCCTTCCTCGCCTGGGCGGCGCACAACCTCCCGGACGGGATGGAACCCGGTCTCGAGGCGAACTTCGTCTACGACCCGCCGAACTTCTCCTGGCCCGCCGGCTGCCACATCGCGGTCGTCGAGGTCGACACGGAGACGGGCGACGTGCAGCTCGACCGCTACGTCGCGGTCGACGACGTCGGCAACGTGATCAACCCGATGATCGTCGACGGACAGGTGCACGGCGGCATCGCGCAGGGCGTCGCGCAGGCGCTGTGGGAGGAGGCGGTCTACGACGACAGCGGCACCCTCGTCACCGGCTCGCTGCTCAACTATCTCGTCCCGAGCGCGGCCGAGCTGCCGTCCTTCGACCTCGACCGGACGGTGACGCCGAGCCCGACGAATCCGCTCGGCGTCAAGGGCGTGGGGGAGACGGGGACGATCGCCTCGACGCCTGCCGTGGTCAACGCCGTCATCGACGCGCTCGCGCCGTTCGGCGTCACCGACATCGACATGCCCACGTCGCCGGAGCGAGTCTGGCGCGCGATCGAGGAGGCCCGCTCATGATTCCCGCCGAGTTCGAGTACGAAATCGCAGGGTCGGTCCAGGAGGCCGTCGAAATGCTCGGCTCGCTCGAGGACGCGAAGCTGCTCGCCGGCGGCCACTCGCTGATCCCGGCGATGAAGCTCCGGATCGCGCGACCGGGGGCGCTTGTCGACATCGGCCGGATCGAGGGGCTCAGCTACGTACGCGAGGACGGCGACGCGATCGCCGTCGGCGCGCTGACGCGGCATCACGACGTGGCTGCGAGCGACCTGCTTCGCGAACGCTGCGGGATCGTCGCCTCCGCGGCGGGCGAGATCGGCGACCCGCAGGTTCGCCATCGCGGCACGATCGGCGGCTCGGTTTCGCACGGCGATCCGGCGTCCGACATGCCCGGCGTGCTGCTGACGCTCGACGCCGAGTTCGTCGTCGTCGGCACGGGCGGCGAGCGGCGGGTTGCCGCAGCGGACTTCTTCACCGGCGTCTTCGAGACGGCGCTCGGAGAGCAGGACGTGCTGACGGAGATTCGCGTGCCGACGCTCTCGGGCGGCTGGGCGTACCAGAAGTTCGCGCGGCGCAAGCAGGACTGGGCGACGGTCGCCGTCGCCGCGGTCGCGTCGAACGGCGGCGCCAAGGTCGGGCTCGTCAGCATGGGCGGCACGCCGCTGCGGGCGCGGGCGGTCGAGCAGGCCCTCGCCGACGGGGCGGACGCGGCTGCCGCCGCCGAGAAGGCGGACGAGGGCACCGAGCCGTCGAGCGACGTCGCGGGGAGCGCCGACTACCGGCGCCACCTGGCCCGCGTCCTGACGCGGCGTGCGCTCGAGCAGGCGCTTTCCAGCTAGCTACCCTTCCCGCGATGCGCCGTGCCCTCGTCGTCACGGTCGCGCTGGCCGCGGTCGTCTGTGGCAGCGCCGCCGCGGGCATCTTCGTCCCCGGTCACGAGCGGCCCGCGCCGGCGCTCGCCGGTGTCGACGCGATCTCCGGCAAGCACGTGTCGCTCGCAGCCTGGGCAGGGAAGCCCGTGCTCATCAACCTGTGGGGCTCGTGGTGTCACCCGTGCCGCGACGAAGCCAAGGAGTTGCGCGCCTTCCTCGCACGGCACCCGCGCACCGTCCTCGGGATCGACGTCGAGGACTCGAAGCCGGGTGCGCGGAGCTTCCAGCAGCGTTACAAGGTGCACTTCCCGAGCATCTTCGATCCGACCGACGTGCTCGTCGACCGGCTGAAGGCGACCGGCACTCCGACGACGTACTTCCTCGACCGGCGCCACCGGATCGTGGCGGCGCTCTACGGTGCCGGCACGCTCACGCTGTTCGAGCGCGGCTGGAAGCTGGCGACCGGCTAGCCGGTCCGCCAGGCCGGCGGCAGCAGCTGTCCCTTCGTCGTCACGCGCATCGCGTCCTCCCCGAAGTCCTCGCGGGACAGGGTCCGGACGATCCCGTGCGACGCCTCGGCGGGATCGAGCGCCGGGACGCCGGGTGAGACGAGCCTCACCGGCGTGAGATCGCCGTGGAGCCAGCCCCCGCAGGCTCCGAGCGTGACGTGCAGGACGCCGCTCTCGCCGAGCACGCCGCCGATCGACAGCGTGCCGTCGCCGAGGAAGTTGCCGAGGCTGTAGGCGACGAGCCGGCCGTGGTACCACTCCATGCCGCGGAGGACGTGCGGCCCCGAGCCGAGGACGAGGTCGGCGCCCGCGTCGATCACGGTGTGCGCGAACGACTCCGGGTCGCCGCGGTTCTCGCCGAGGAACCATTCGGTGCCCGGCCGGACGTGCTGGCGGTCCGATCCCTCCGCGCCGGCATGCATCACGACGATGACGATGCTCGCCTCCTTCCTCGCGCGCTGCACGATCCGCTGCGCGGCCGAGAGGTCGGTCAGGCTCTGCGCCCACGGGTAGGGCGCGAACCCGATCACGGCAACCTTCACGCCGCGAACGGTGACGATCGCGATCTGCCCCGGCCGGCCGGTGGAGCGAAGGTGCGCCGAGCCGAGCGCCGCCAGCGTCTGGCGCTGACCCTCGGGCCCGTAGTCGTTCGCATGGTTGTTGGCCAGGTTCATCAGCGTGAAGCCGGCCTGGCGGAGGAGGCGCGAATACGACGGCGGCGCGTGGAAGGAGAAGCAGTTCGAACTTCCGACGCCGCATTTCGAGGAGCCGCCCGTCGCCAGCGTCCCCTCGAGGTTGCCGATCACGACGTCGCCGCGGAGGTCGTGCCTGATCGAGGACGAGAAGAACCCGGCGCCGCCGTCCGACGACGCGACCATCGCGATGTCCCCGACCCAGGTGATCGACACCGAGCGGGTCGACGCGCCGACGCCGCCCTGCACGAAGAGCGCGGGCACGACAACGGCGACGACGAGCGCCGCTGTGACGAGGCGAGTCACCCCTCGATGGTAGTCGCGTCACGAGCTGTTCACGAACCGGCCACCGATCAGCCTTCGGACGGCAACCGGACCGCTGCCCATCGTCGACCGGCGGGCTCCTACCGTCGAAGGAACCGGCAATCCGGCCGGCCTGAGCCATGTGGAGGGATGAGATGAGATCACGCAACTCGCGTCTGCTCGCAGTGTCGGCGGTCGCGGCAGCCGCTGCCGCGCTGTACGCCGCGGTGTCGATCGCGGGGCCGCCCAACCTGACGGGAGTGCCGTCGGCGAACACGAAGTCGACCGGGTACGCGCCGGCATCGGTGCTGTCGCCCGAACTGCAGCAGACCGTCGTCGCGCAGGGGTCGACCAGGGTCGAGAACCCGACGGCGGCCGTCTCCTACTACGGCTACGACAACGACACCCTGAACGGCGCCGGCCAGCCGGAGATGGTCGCCTCGACGGCGACCGGCAACCTGGAGGCGCACAAGACCGAACCCGACAAGAACACGTACCTCGTGTTCAAGAAGAAGCTGCCGGGATTCGACGGCGGCTACGACTACGGCACCCACTTCCTCTTCCAGGGGCACGAGACCGGCGCGCCGGGCTACATCACGCGCATCAACCTCGACGCCGACCCGGCGCACCGCGTGACCGTGCTCGCGACGAAGGACGACCAGGGCAACGACATCGCCGACATCGACGGCTCGACCTGGGACCCGTGGGCGCAGCGGCTGCTCTTCACCACGGAGAACGCGAACGCGCCCACATACTCCGCCACGCCGGGCTATCCGTCACAGGTGCACGACGTCTCCGGCGCGCTCGGGCGCGGCGGCTACGAGGGCATCCAAGACGACTCGGACGGCAACATCTGGATCGTCGAGGACATCGGCGGAGCGAAGAAGCCGGGGACGAACGCGAAGATCCCGAACAGCTTCGTCTACCGCTACGTGCCCGCGAAGCCGGGCGACCTGGCCAACGGCAAGCTGCAGGTGCTCCAGGTGCTGAACGGCGGCGGCCAGCCGATCACCGTCGCCTCACAGACGCCGCTCCAGTCGCCCGATCAGATCGCGTTGCACACCTACGGCAGCACCTTCAATACGAAGTGGATCACGATCCACGACACGGCCGTCGACGGCACGGCGCCGTTCAACGCCAACACGGCGGCCAAGGCCGCGAACGGCACGCCGTTCAAGCGGCCCGAGAACGGCCAGTTCCTGCCCGACTCGAAGTTCAAGATCTTCTTCTTCGACGAGACCGGCGACACGGACGCGACCAGCGTCGAGAACGCCTGCTGCGGCGGCTGGACTGGCGTGTTCAAGCTGACGCAGGCCGATCCGTCGGCGACGACCGGCAAGCTGACGCTGTTCTACAAGGGCGACGCGGCGCACGCGGGCTTCGACAATGTCGCCTTCTTCACGAAGAGCGAGATCTCGTTCGTCGAGGACGCCGGTGACACGCTGCACACGCAGCGCAATGCACTGGACTCAGGCTTCCTCCTCGACGTCAACGCCGACTACTCGAATCCGGCGAACGTGCCGCTTCGCTGGCTGGCCGAGGGGCGCGACGCCTCCGCGACGCTTGACGCCGACAACGGCGGCTTCGGCAAGAACGAGGGAGACAACGAGATCACGGGGATCCACGTCTCGAACGGTGACACGAGCAAGGACGGCATCCTCGGCGCCAAGAGCCCGGACGCCTTCAAGGGCGACTGGCGCGTCTTCTACACGCAGCAGCACGGCGACAACCCGACCTACGAAGTGACGAAGCAGGACAAGTAGCGATCCGCCCAGGGAGATCGGTGTGGGGGCTCGGTTCGCCGGGCCCCCACACCGTCGTGCCCGATTTGCAGGCAAAGTGCGGATCCGGTCACACCTCTGTGCCGGACGCGTTCAGGGACTGTCCCTCCGGCGCGCGAATCGACGCCGGAGCCGGGCTCGGCACGGCGCCGGGACGAGCAGCTAGGACAGTGCGCTCTGCGGGCGTGAGGCGTCCGTGAACTCGCGGAACTCGCCCGAGACGAGATAGGCCGTCTGCTCGCCGATGTCGACCGCGTGGTCGCCGATCCGCTCCAGGCAGCGCGAGATCAGCAGCATGCGCAGGCCCCATTCGTGCGCGGAGGGATCGCCGGCGAGGTCGAGGATCCGCTCCACGGCGCGCCGGTTGACGCGGTCGATCAGCTCGTCGAGCTCGACGAGCGACGTGGCAGCCACGATGTCGCGCTCCGCGAACGAGTCCATCGCGACGCGGATCATCTCCTCGCAGCGGTCGCCCATCTCCTCGAGCCCCTCGATCAGCCGTGGCTGCTCCGGGAGCCCGTCCGACAGCTTGATCAGCTTGGCCACGGTCACGCAGTAGTCGCCCATGCGCTCCAGATGCAGGTTGATGTGCAGCATCGCGAGCACGAGGCGGAGGTCGACGGCGACCGGCGTCTGGCGGGCGAGCAGCGACTCGATGCCGCGCTCGATCTCCGAGTAGCGCTGGTCGATCTCGTCGTCGAAGACGATCACCTCGTTGGCGAGGTCGACGTCGTGCTGGGCGAGCGCGCTGAGGGCGGCGCGCAGCGACCGCAGCACGAGGTTCCCCTCCTCCTGGATCGCGGCGCCGAGCTGGTCGAGCTCGTCGTGGAAGCTGACGCGCATGAGTTCCCCTTACCCGAACCTTCCCGTGACGTAGTCCTCCGTCCGCTTGTCGGCCGGGTGCGTGAAGATCGTCGGGGTGTCCGCGTACTCGACCAGGACGCCGGTGCGCTTGCCGTCCGACACATCGAGGCTGAAGAAGGCCGTCATGTCGGCGGAGCGCGCAGCCTGTTGCATGTTGTGTGTGACGATGACGAGCGTGTAGTCGCGCTTCAGCTCCTGCATCAGGTCCTCGATCGCCTGCGTCGAGATCGGGTCGAGCGCCGAGGCCGGCTCGTCGAGCAGGATCACGTCGGGCTCGACGGCGAGGGCTCGCGCGATGCACAGCCGCTGCTGCTGGCCGCCGGACATTGCGAGCGCGCTCGACTTCAGGCGGTCCTTGACCTCGTCCCACAGCGCGGCGCCGCGCAGGGCGCGTTCGACACGGTCGGCGATGTCGTCCTTCATGCCGAGCGCCTTGGGCGCGAACGCGACGTTGTCGTAGATCGACTTCGGGAACGGGTTCGGCCGCTGGAAGACCATGCCGATCCGCCGGCGCACCTCGATCGGGTCGACGCCGCTGCCGTAGATCTCCTCACCGTGGTAGAGGATCTTGCCGTCGACCCTTGCGTCGCTGACGAGGTCGTTCATCCGGTTCAAGCAGCGGATGAATGTGCTCTTGCCGCAGCCCGAGGGGCCGATCACGGCTGTGATCTGGTTCTTGAAGATGTCGAGCGTGACGCCGCTGAACGCCGTTGTCTGCCCGTAGTGGACGGCGAGGTCGTCGATGTCGAAGACGACTTCCCTCGTCGCAAGCGGCTGCGTCTCTCCGCTGCGCGCGATCTCCACGGACTGCATCGACCGTCATGGCAGTTCGAGTGTCGCCGCCGACGGTTCGCGGCCAGGGTCGAGAGCTTGTGAAGTTCTGGTGACGAAGCGGTGACGGTGGTGGCGGCATCGGGGACTGGCCGCGATGCTAACCGACCGTGGAAGCCTCAGCCGCGACCCCGCCTGTACACGCTCTCGAGTCGAGGAGGCGGCGCGATCGCTTCGGCGACTTCGCCCTCCGCTGGATCACGGCGATCGCCGCGTTCGGCTCGATCGCGCTGATCGGCCTGATCATCTACAAGGTCGTCGACGGCGCGCGGCCGGCGATCAGCGAGTTCGGCCTCTCGTTCATCTGGCACCAGACCTGGAACGCGGTCACGAACCAGTTCGGCGCGCTCGACTTCATCTTCGGCACGCTCTACACGACGCTCTGGGCCGTTCTGTTCGGCGGCCCGATCGCGATCGCCATCGGCCTCTACCTGAGCGAGCTCGCGCCGCGCGGCGTGCGCGGCGTCGTCGGTTCGCTCGTCGAGATGCTCGCCGCGATCCCGAGCGTCGTCCTCGGGCTCTGGGGCATCCTCGTGCTCGGCCCGGTCGTCCACGACACGCTCGGGCCCTGGCTGAACGACGTGTTCGGCTGGACGCCATTCTTCTCGTCGCTTCCGGCGTCGGGGAGCACCGTGTTCACAGCCGTCCTCGTGCTGACGATCATGATCATCCCGATCACGGCCTCGATCAGCCGTGACCTGTTCGCCCAGGTCCCGGCCGACATCAAGGAGGGTGCCTACGGGCTCGGCCTGACCCGCTGGGAGATGATGAGAGGGGTTCTCCTGCCGTACACGCGCGGCGGCCTCATCTCCGCCGTTCTGCTCGGCGGGGGTCGCGCCGTCGGCGAGGCGATCGCCGTCACGCAGGTGATCGGAATCACGACACACGGCATCAACCTCGACCTGTTCCAGACCGGGGACACCCTCGCGAGCCGGATCGCCTCGCAGTACCAGGGAGCCGTCTCGAACATCCAGGTCGGGTCGCTCTTCTACCTCGGCGTGATCCTGCTCGTGATGTCGCTGATCACGAACTTCACGGCCCAGATCATCGTCCGGCGCTACGCGATCCAGAGGTCGACCTGACGTGGAAGCCGCAAGCATCCGCCCGTCGCTGAAGGCGCCGAGGCCGCGCGCGGCGGCGCCTGATCACGAACCGTGTCGCCCAGCTCGTCGCGACGGTCGCGGCCTTCGGCGCCGTCGCCGTGCTCGGCGATCGTCGTGTTCAACGTGATCCAGCGGGCGATTCCCGCCCTCAACCTCGATCTGTTCACGCAGGTGCAGGCGACCTTCGGGGAGTCCGGCGGCGGCATCAAGAACGCCATCGTCGGCTCGATCATCATCGTCGCGCTCGCGACGGTGGTCGCGCTGCCGATCGGGCGTGCTGGTCGCGATCTACGTCTCCGAGTTCGCCCACGAGCAGGTCAGGCGCTACGTGCGGCTCGCGCTCGACGTCCTGAACGGCGTTCCCTCGATCGTGATCGGCATCTTCGTCTACGCGCTGCTCGTCGTCGGCTCCGGCCAGGCGGCATGGAAAGCATCGTTCGCGCTCGCGATCGTGATGCTGCCGCTCGTCTCGCGGGCGACGATCGAGGTGCTGAACCTCGTCCCGAGCTCGCTGCGCGAGGCCAGCTTCGCGCTCGGCGTCGGCCAAGTGGCGGACCGTGCTGTTCGTGATCCTCCCGACCGTCCGCGGCGGGAGTCCTGACCGGCTCGACGCTGGCGGTTGCCCGCGCCGCGGGCGAGACGGCGCCGCTCCTGTTCACGACGTCGATCTTCCTCAACGCCGTCGTCACCGATCCGCGGCAGGCCATGGCCACGCTGCCGTTCACGATCTTCACGTACTCGGAGGCAGCCGACACGACGCTGAACGACCAGGCGTGGGCGGCGGCGTTCATCCTCATGGCCTTCGTGCTCGTCTCGAGCCTGACGCGCGCGCTATCTGCTCTCGCGCAGCGAGCGCAAGATCAGGGGCCGGTAGGCAAGCGGGCGTTCACCGGCTCGTCACCAGACCGTCACCCGAACTCAGCCCACTCGCAACCGGCACCTCGTCAAGCTGGGCCCGACCCACCGACAAGGGAGAGAGTCGAAATGAAAATGCGTTTGTTTGCGGGGAGTCTTGCTGTTCTTGCGGCGGTGTCCGCCCTCGCGGCCACGACCGCCGGTGCGAGCAGCAAGGGCGATCAGCTCGTCGGCGCCGGCAGCACGTTCGTGTCGCCGCTCGTGTCGCAGTGGCAGAAGGACTATCCGCCGAAGACCGGCGTCAACATCGTCTACCAGCCGATCGGCTCCGGCGGCGGCATCGCGGCGATCCAGGCGCGCACCGTCGACTTCGGCGCCTCCGACGCGCCGCTCTCGCCCGACCAGTTCACCGCGCTGCAAGGGCTGCTTCCAGATCCCGTGGGCGCTCGGCGGCACTGCGGTCATGGTGCACGTCAAGACGAACGCGCACGCCCCGCTGCAAGATGACCGGGCCTGTGCTCGCGCAGATCTACCTCGGCCAGATCAAGACCTGGGACGCCCCGGCGATCAAGGCGCTGAACCCCGGCATCACGCTTCCCGAGCGAGCCGATCGTGCCCGTCTACCGCTCCGACGGCTCGGGCACGTCGTACAACTTCACGGACTACCTGTCGCTCGGTCAGTCGCCGCCTGGAAGTCGAAGATCGGCGTCTCGACGCAGCCGGCGTTCCCGACCGGCGTCGGTGCCAAGGGCTCGTCCGGCGTCTCCGGCGTCGTCTCGAAGACCGAGGGCGCGATCGGCTACGCCGACATCGCGTTCGCGGTCACGAACAAGATCCCGGTCGATGGCGGTCAAGAACGCGGCCGGCAAGTTCCTCACGCCGGGCATCGTGTCGATCGAGGCGGCGGCCGCGGCGCGTCAAGAGCGTGCCTGCGAACGGCGAGATGCACATCGTCAATCCGCCGAAGACCGACGCCGAAGGCCTATCCGATCTGCACGTTCACGTACGTGATCGTCCCGCAGCAGACGTCGAAGGCCGCGCTGCTGAAGAAGTTCATCTTCTACGCGGTGACGCAGGGCCAGACGTTCGGCGTCAAGCTCCGCTTCGTGCCGATCCCGAAGGTCGTGCTCGTCTACTCGGAGAAGACGTCATCGCCAAGATCCACACCTAGAGAACGCCGCATCCAGAGCGAGCCGGAGCCGGGCCCAGCCCGGCTCCGCTCGTTTCTAGGCTGCGCGTGGCAGCACGCAGCGCACCTCGAGCCCGCCCTCGGGTCGGTTCGATGCCTCCGCCGACCCGCCCGCGGAGGCGATCACGTGCTTCACGATCGCGAGCCCGAGCCCGGTGCCGCGCGAGGCGCGCGCGCGGTCGGAGCGGTAGAAGCGCTCGAAGAGCCTCGGCAGGTCCTCCTCGGAGACTCCCGGGCCGTCGTCCGCGCCGGTCAGGACGACGGAGCCGTTCTGCTCGCGGACGGAGAGCGTGAACGTCGAGCCGGGGCCCGAGTACCTGATCGAGTTCTCGACCAGGTTCGTAGCCACGATTTCGAGCATGCGCTGGCGGATCGGCAGCTCGACGGTCGCGGGGCAGTCGAGCACGAGCTCGACGCCCGCGTCGTCCGCGCGCCCCTGGAGGCGCTCGACGACTCCTTCCAGCACGGTCAAGGCCGGTGTCGAGCCGAGCGAGACGACGGCGCGGCCCGAGTCGAGTTCGCTGAGGAAGAGGACGTCGTCGATCAGCTCCCCGATCTGCTGCACCTCGCTGCGCGCCTGTGCGACGAGCTCGTCCGGCTTCGCGCCGGGCAGCGAGACGCTGTCGAGCAGGATCATCAGCCGCGTCAGCGGCGTCCGCAGCTCGTGCGAGACGGCGGCCGTGAAGCCGGCCCGGAGCTCCTCGTAGGCCGCCAGATCGCCAGGCGAGCTCAGGTAGAGGAGGGTCTCGTGCCGTCCGTCCACCTCGTAGGAGATCTCGAGCGGCGTCCGGCCGTCACGGGCGCGGAGCAGGTTCGACGGCAGTGTCTCTCCTTCCCGGAGGCCCTCGAGCGCCTCGCGCGCGCGCCGGCTCGCCGCGAGGACGCGCCGCTCGTTGTCGAGCACGAGCACGATCTCGCGGCTCTCCTCGATCAGCTGCGTCGCCCGCTCGGCCGCGAGGCGCAGCTCGGTCGGCACGGCCGCGTTGCTACGGGGCGGGCTGTGGGCCTCCCGGCGCCCGAAGAGTCGTGTCACGAGATGTTCACCTCCCGTTTACCGGATCGGAGCCGACACCCCGACTATCGTAGGTCGCGTGGCAAAGGTCCTGATCGTCGAGGACGACGAGGTCATCGCCCGCGGCATGGCGGAGCATCTCAAGGCGGCCGGGTTCGACCCGATCGCCGTCGGCGCGGGCGAGGTCGGGCTCGCGCGGCTCCGGTACGAGAACCCCGACGTGTGCGTGCTCGACCTGATGCTCCCGGGAGTCGACGGCTGGCGCTTGATCGAGGCGGCGCGCAGCGAGGGGATCGGCACGCCGATCCTCGTCGTCAGCGCGCGCGGCACCGAGCACGACCGGGTGCATGCGCTCGAGATCGGCGCCGACGACTACCTCGTCAAGCCGTTCTCGATGAAGGAGCTCGTTGCCCGGGTGAAGGCGGCCGTGCGTCGGGGCGTCCGCGCGCAGGACACGCCGCGGGGGGACGCGATCGAGATCGAGGAGCTGCGCATCGACCCGCGCGAGGTGCAGGCGTTCGTCGAGGGAGCGAGCGCCCAGCTGACGCCGACCGAGTTCAAGCTCCTGTACACGCTCGCGCTCGAGCGGGGCCGCGTCGTCACGCGCGACGAGCTGCTCCAGCGCATCTGGGGCCGTCGCCAGACGCACCGCGACCGCACGGTCGACGTCTTCGTCCGCCGCCTGCGGGACAAGATCGACAAGCGCGCGCCGAAGCACACCTTCATCCAGACGCGCTACGGCGTCGGCTACAAGCTCGATCCGCAGCTCAAGTAGCGCCCGCTCGCCACCCGTATTGTGCCGCGGGTGGAGACCGCCGTCGCCGCGCTGCACCTTCTCGCCGCCGCCGTCTGGGTGGGCGGGACGGTCGCGCTCGTCTTCATCGCCGTCCCGATGGCGCGGACGCTCGAAGGGGCGGACCGCGCCCGCGCGCTGCGCCGGCTGGGCAGCGGCTGGCGACCGCTCGGGTGGAGCATGCTCGCGATCCTCGGTGGCACGGGGCTCGTCCTCGCGGGCGACGACGGCGTCTTCTCGGGCACAGCGTCGGCCGAGTTCTACGCTGTGTTCGCGGTCAAGGTGGCGCTCGTGGCGGCGCTCGTCGCCGGCGCGTTCGTCCACGACTTCGTGCTCGGCCCCGGTCTCGCGCGGCAGATCCGCGACGGTCGCCCGCAGACGCTTCGGCGGCCACTCGTCGTCGTCGGCTGGATGAACTTCGCGCTTACGCTCACCGTCCCCGTGCTGGGGACCGTGCTCGCGCATCTCGGCTAGGCTCGTGTCGGCATGAAGTACGCGTTCTTCGGGACTCCGACCTCGGAAGCGCTCGACCGTTTCGCCCGTCTGATCGGCACGGCGCTCGAGGGCGTGGGATTCAGTGCCTCGAACGGCGACGCGCAGGACGCAAACCTCGTCCTCAGCCTGCTCGACCTCGACGACCCGACGCCGTTCCGGCGCCGCGGCAAGGGCACCTACGTCGTCGGCGTGTTCGAGCGGGCCGAACATCCGGAGCCGATCGAGGAGTCGCTTCGAGCCGACTATCCGCAGCTCCTGCGCGGCCTCGCCAACCTCGTGCTCGACTACGTCCCCGGCACGGGCGCCTGGTTCACGACGATGGAGCGCGGCCATTACGGGATCACGGCCGACGACGACGCGCGGCCTCGCCGAGCTGGTGGTCGAGCGGCTCGTCCCGCTCGCCAGTTCGCGGCTCGTGATCGACAACGAGTTTCGCACCGACCTCGAGGAGGACCTCTGGAACGGGGACGAGATCACCGACTCGATCCGAGCCGCCGGTGTCAGGCTCGGGCAGCTCGATCTGCTCCCGAACCCGTTTCCGATCGAGGACCTCCTGAACGAACGCGAGCTCCGTCACGTCAAGCGCCTGTACGGGATCGGCGGCCTCTCGTACGGCAATCTGTCGGCGCGGAAGGACGAGCACCGCTTCTGGATGAGCGCGAGCGGTGTCGACAAGTCGCGGCTCGAGCAACCGGGCCGGGACATCCTCCTCGTCTCGGACTACGACTCCGAGCATGGCCGCATGGTCCTGAGCGTGCCCCCGGACGTCGAGCCGCGCCGCGTCTCGGTCGACGCGATCGAGCACTGGATGATCTATCGGGAGCACCCGGACGTCGGTGCGATCCTCCACGTGCACGCATGGATGGAGGGAATCAGTGCCACGGACGTGAACTACCCGTGCGGCACGGAGGAGCTGGCCCGCTCGGTGGCCGAGCTCGTCCGCCAGGCGCCCGACCCCGATCACGCGGTCGTCGGCCTGCGCAACCACGGCATCACGGTCACGGGCCCGAGCCTGGACGAGATCCTCGACCGGATCGAGCCGCACGTGCTCCGCGAAATCCCGATGACCTAGTCCGGCACGGACATGCCGCCGGTGCTACGCCGGCCATGTCCCGACCTGCCCCGGCCGCCCATGGCCGAGGGACAGTCCCTCACCTGTCAACGTCCGCCGCCCCCTCGTGTCCGTCCTCGCGGACCGCGTCCGTCCCGGCCGCGGCCGAGGGACTGTCCCTCGTACCAGGCCGGAACCGACGGTACGTCGGTCTCGCCGCGGACCGGCCCTGCGAAGGGGCCGCAACAGGAGATGAGTGAAAGCTCGGCGGTCATCGGATCGACGGACGTCAAGGTATCGACGCCCGTCGATCCGAGTCAAAGTCCTACTTCGAGACGACCAGCTTGCCCTTCATCCCTGCGGCCGCATGGCCGGGGACGGTGCAGTAGAACGTGTACGTCCCGGGTTTGAGCGTCAGGGTCAGCTTGGAGACGCCGTTCTTCCCGACGGTCTTGCCCTTGTGGACCTTGCCGTTGATCTTGATCGCGACGTCGTGCTGGAAGATCGGCGACGTGTTCTTCATATCGATCGTGATCTTGCCGGTCTTGGCCTTCAGCAGCTTCTTGTTGTAGGCGAGCGAGGTCTTCGCCGCCGTCAATTTCAGCGTCGTGCTCCCCGCGAAGGCGAGCGACACCGCGGCGAGCGCGGATGCGGCCACCACCGCGACCCCCACCAAACGCTTCTTCATCGAACTCCTCTCTGTCCTGGACGTGCGTTGCTCATGACGATACCCGGCGATGCCGGCTCAGATGTCGGCTGACGGAGGTCGCAGAACGGCGAACTGGTCGGTGATCGCGATCGCCCGTGTGCGGAACCGGTACAGCTCTGCCGGGCGGCCGCCGGAGCGCCCCGGCGGGCGCCTGTCGCCCGTCGGCTCGAGCACGCTGCGGCGGAGGAGGACGCGTTTCAGGTTCGTGGCCGATACCTCGTGGGCGAGCGCCGCCGCGTAGAGATCGCGGAGCTCGGCCATCGTGAACTCCGCCGGGGCGAGTGCGAAGCCGAGGTTCGTGTACGAGAGCTTGGCGCGGAGCCGTTCACGGCCCGAGAGCGCGATCGGTCCGTGGTCGAAGGCCATCGCCGGCAGCTCGTCGAGCGCATGCCACGACGTGTCCGAGGGCACGGACGGGTCGACGTCGGCCGGGACGAGGCCGAGGTAGGCGGTGGCGAGCTGCCACTCGCCGGGGTGACGGTCCGGGTCGCTCAGCGTCTCGAGCTGCTCCAGATGCGACAACTCGCGGACGTCGACCTTCGCCGCCAGGTGCCGTCGGATCGAGTCCTCGAGCCGCTCGCCGCGGGCGAGGTAGCCGCCCGGGAGGGACCAGCAGTCCTTGAATGGCTCCTTCGCGCGCTGCCAGAGGAGTACCTGCAGCACGCCGGCACGCACCTGGAGGACCACCCCGAGCGCGGTATGTGCCGGTCCGGACGTTTTCGCCTCAGGGGCGGAAACCATGCTAGACTGTGCTCCAGGTTTTAGACTCACGGTCGAAAACTAGCACGATGAGCACTCAAAGCACAGGCATGATCGTCGTCGGCGGCGGGATCGCCGGGATGTACGCGGCCCTCTGCGCTGCCGCCGAGACCGACATCGTGCTCCTGACCAAGGGGCCGCTGCTCACCTCGGCGAGCTATCTCGCCCAGGGCGGCGTCGCCGCGGCGGTGGGGGAGGGCGACTCCCCCGAGTTGCACGCCGTGGACACCCTGCGCGCGGGACGCGGGCTCTGTCGTCCGAGTGCGGTCGAGGTGTTGACGCAGGAGGCTCCCGCGCGCGTCGCCGATCTCGTCGACCTCGGCGTCCCGTTCGACGACGAGCTTGGCCTCGAGGGCGGGCACTCCCATCGCCGCGTCGTCCACGCCGGCGGCGCGGCCACGGGGGCGGTGATCGCACGCGTCCTCGCCGGTCGTGTCCTCGAGCATCCGCGCATCCGCGTGCACGAGGGCGAGCGTGCACTCGAGCTTGTTCCCGGCGGCGTCCGGACCGGGGACGAGGTACTTCGAGCCCCGGCGACGCTCGTCGCGACCGGTGGCTACTCGGCGCTCTGGGAGCGGACGACGAACCCGCCCGGATCGGTCGGCGACGGAATCCTGCTCGCCTACCGCGCCGGCGCGACACTCGCCGACCTCGAGCTCGTCCAGTTCCACCCGACCGTGGTCGCCGGCCCCATTGCAGCCGGCAGCGGACTGCTGCTCTCGGAGGCGCTGCGCGGGGAGGGCGCGCTGCTCCTCGACGAGCGCGGTGAGCGCTTCACCGACGAGCTCGCTCCGCGAGACGTCGTGGCGCGGGCGATCGACGAGCACGGCACGGCGCTGCTCGACCTCCGCGGCATCGATCGCGGCCGCTTCCCGACGCTGATGAGCGAGCTCGCCTCGCACGGCTTCGACCCCGGCGTCGAGCCGATTCCCGTCTCGCCGGCCGCGCACTACACGATGGGCGGGATCGTCACCGACCTGGACGGCCGCACCGGCGTCGCGGGCGTGTACGCCGCGGGCGAATGCGCCTGCACCGGCGTCCACGGCGCAAACCGTCTGGCGTCCAACTCGCTGCTCGAGTGCCTCGTCTTCGGCCGTCGCGCGGCTTTGGCGGCCCTCTGTGACAGTTCCGTTACAGGGACTGTCCCTCAGGCATGGCCGGCCGAGGCGCGGCCGATCGAGGCCGTGACGCCGGAGTTGCGCGCCGCGATGTGGCGGGACGCCGGGCTGCTGCGCGACGCCGCCGGGCTCGGCGAGCTGGCCGGGAGCCCGCACACGCTGGCGCGGCTGATCGCGAAGGGCGGACTCGCGCGCGAGGAGAGCCGCGGCGGCCACTTCCGCACCGACTTCCCGTTCGAGGACGAGGCCTTCGCCGCCCACACCGTCATCCGTCCGGGCGGCGGCGAGCTGGTGGAGCTGGAGCGATGGAGCTGACTGGACTTGATGTGCGGGCCTGGCTCGCCGAGGACGTGGGCGCGGGCGACGTGACCAGCACCGCCGTGATCGACGAGGACGCCGTGTGCGAGGCGCGGATCGTCGTCAAGGAACCTGGCGTCGTCTGCGGCCTGCGCGCCGTCGCCGCCGTCTTCGACGCGCTCGGCACCCGGCTGGAGCCGCTCGTGGCCGACGGGGACCGCGTCGAGCCGGGCCCGGTGGCCTGCGTCGAAGGCCCGGCGCGCGCGGTGCTGACCGGCGAGCGGCTCGCGCTCAACCTTCTCGGACGCCTCTCGGGCATCGCCACGCTCACGCGCCGTTACGTCGACGCCGTCGACGGCACCGGTGCGACGATCCTCGACACCCGCAAGACGACGCCGGGCCTGCGCGAGCTGGAGAAGGAGGCCGTCCGCTGCGGCGGCGGGACGAACCACCGCCTCGGCCTCGACGACGGGGTCCTGATCAAGGACAACCACCTGCGACTTGCGCCCTCGATCGCCGAGGCCGTCCGGCGGGCCCGCTCGACCGGCCTCCCGGTCGAGGTCGAGTGCGACGCGCTCGAGCAGGTCGGCGAGGGGCTCGCTGCGGGCGCCGACAGGATCCTGCTCGACAACATGAGCCTGGACGAGTTGCGCGCTGCTGTCTCGCTCGCCGCCGGGCGCACCGAGCTCGAGGCGTCGGGCGGCGTCTCGCTCGACACCGTCCGGGCGATCGCCGAGACCGGTGTCGACTTCATCTCCGTGGGTGCGCTGACCCATTCCGCACCCGCCCTCGACGTCTCCCTGGAGGTTCTGTGACCACGCTCGAGATCACCGGCATGCAGGACGAGGTGAAGGCCCTGGCGCGCGAGCGCGGTGCCGTGATCCTCGCCCACAACTACCAGGTGCCCGAGGTGCAGGACGTGGCCGACTACGTCGGCGACTCGCTCGGCCTGTCCCGCGAGGCCGCGGCCACCGAGGCCGAGGCGATCGTCTTCTGCGGCGTGCACTTCATGGCCGAGACGGCGGCGATCCTTTCGCCGGACAAGACGGTGCTGATCCCTGATCCGGATGCGGGCTGCTCGCTCGCCGCCTCGATCACGGCCGACCAGCTCCGCGCCTGGAAGGCCGAGCACCCCGGAGCCGTCGTCGTCTCCTACGTGAACACGACCGCCGAGGTCAAGGCCGAGACCGACTACTGCTGCACGTCCGGGAACGCGAAGGCCGTGATCGAGGCGATCCCGGCCGATCGGGAGATCCTGTTCTGCCCGGACATGTTCCTCGGGATGTGGCTCGAGAAGGTAACGGGACGCAAGCTCAACGTCTGGCTCGGCGAGTGCCATGTCCACGCCGGGATCCGCCCGGCCGACATCGATCGCTGGCAGGCCGAGGCGCCCGACGCGGAGTTGCTCGTCCACCCGGAGTGCGGCTGCGCGAGCCAGTGCATGGCCTTCGCGAACGGTCGGACGCACATCCTGTCCACGGAGGGCATGGTCAAGTTCGCCAAGCAGTCGCCGAAGGACCGCTTCCTGATCGCGACCGAGACGGGGATCATCCACCGGCTGCAGAAAGAGGTGCCCGGCAAGCGCTTCGAGGCCGTGTCGGAGCGGGCGATCTGCAAGTACATGAAGATGATCACGCTCGAGAAGCTGCGCGACTCGCTGCGCGACTGGAAGTACGTCGTCACGGTCGAGCCCGAGGTCGCCGACCGCGCCCGCGGCGCGATCGAGCGCATGGTCGAGATCGTCTAGGGCTCGCGCGCGCCGACGGGCGGGTTGATCGTCGCGCCGAGGGCGAGCTCGGCGTCGGCCTGGTCGATCACCGCCACGTCGTGTGTGGCGCAGACGACGGCGGTGCCCGACTCGCGGGCGAGCCGCGCGAGCAGCTCGGCGACGGCGCGGGCGTTCGCCTCGTCGAGCCGAGCGGTTGGCTCGTCGGCGAGCAGCACCGCGGGGCGGACGGCGATCGCGCGCGCGATCGCGACGCGCTCGCGTTCGCCGGCCGAGAGCTCGTTCGCGCGCCGGTCGGCGAGCTCGCCGAGGCCGACCGCGGCGAGCGCCGCGCGCGCGGGCTCGGCCGCGTCCTGGGCCGCCACGCCGCGCAGCGCCAGCCCGAGCTCCACGTTCTCCGCCGCGCTGAGGAACTCGACGAGGCGCGCGTCCTGGCCGACGACACCGATGTGGTCGCGCCGGAACGCCGCGCGCTGGGCACGGTCGAGCGAGGAGATCGGCGTGCCGAGGACGGTCACCTCTCCCGCGTCGGGCAGCTCGAGGCCGGCCAGCAGTCGCAGCAGCGTGCGTCTTGCCCGAGCCCGAGCGGCCCGTGACCGCGGTCACGCGGCCGGACGGGAACGAGGCGGCGAAGCCGTCGAGGACCGGCGGGCCGGACGAGAACGCCTTGGACACGCCCCGGAGCGAGGCCACCGTGTCGCCGGTCGAGCCCGGCAGCAGGGCGTCGGCGCCCATGTCGGCGGCCTGCGCCTGGTGCTCGACGGGTGCGATCACGATCCCGTCCGCCGAGAACCTGGCAGCGGCTCGTCGGCCGACGCCCGCCCGGCGCAGGAGCTCCTCCGGCAGACGCAGCCAGCCGCCGCGGCCGACGACGATCGATTCGTCCTCGCCGTCCTCCCGCGCCCACTCGGCCGAGAGCCGCCCGTCGCGGACGTGGACGATCCGGTCGGCGATCGATGCCGACTCGGGGTCGTGGCTGACGATCACCGTCGTGCACTGCTCGGCGCGCGCGAGCTCGCCGAGGACGTCGTAGAGCGTCGCGGCGCTTGCGTGATCGAGCTCTCCCGTCGGCTCGTCCGCGAAGAGCAGCCGCGGTCGGTGCGCGAGCGCCGCGCAGACGACGACGCGCTGCTGCTCGCCGCCGGAGAGCTCGTACGGCCGCGAGTCGCGTTTCGCCGCGAGCCCGACCCGCTCGAGCAGCTCGTCGGCGCGTTGGCCGCGCTCGGCGCGCGTCGCCCCCTTCAGGCCGAGGCGCAACCCGACGAGCTCCCGCGCGGTCAGCTCGGGTGCCAGTGCCCGCGAGTAATGCTGGTCGGCGTAGCCGGTCTCCTCGGAGCGGTACCGGGCGAGTGCGCGCGCGGAGAGGCCGACGAGGTCGGTGCCGTTGACGATCGCGCGGCCGGCCGAGGGCCGGTCGAGGCCGGCCAGGATCCGGAGCAGCGTCGTCTTTCCCGAGCCGCTCGGGCCGAGCACGACGAGGATCTCCCCCCCACGGACGGACAGCGTCAGGCCCTGCAGCGCAGCCGAGTTCCCGCCGGCCGACTCGTAGATCCGGAACAGGTCGCGGGCCTCGATCGTGGCCGGGCGGGTCATGTCGCCGCCTCCGCGCTCGAGGCGACCGGGGATCGAAACGCCGACCAGGTGACGAGGCCGACGAGCACGATTGCAGCGACGGCGTAGGAGAGGAGCGCGACGGCGAGGAGCGTCCAGTCGACGTCGAGTCGGAGCGGCGGGACCGGCGTCTCCGCACCGGCCGTCAGCCGGACGACGCTGACGACGAGCGTGCTCAGCACTGCGCCCGTCGCCAGCCCGCCGACGATGCCGACGGTGGCGACGACGAAGGCCCGCAGCCGCAGGAGGCGCCGCAGGTCGGCCGGAGACGCACCCTGCGCTTCGAGCTCGTTGAGCTCGCCGCGCTCGTCCCGCAGGTCGCTGATCACCGCGAGCAGCAGGCCGCCGAGCGCCAGGGCGAGCGCGACGATCGCGGCTCCGGCGAGCGTGACGAGCGTGCCGTGGCTGAGCGGGTCGGCGGCGAGCGCGGCGACGGCGCCGCTGTAGGTCTGCAGCGTGAGCACGTCGAACGGTTTCCCGGCCAGCGCCTGATCGACGCCGCCCGGGTCGCGCCTGCCGTAGACCCAGACCTCCTCGATCTGGCCCGAGCCCGGCACCGCGCCGTTCAGCACCCCGAGGAGCCACGACTCGTCCGCGACCACGAAGCTGCCGGTCAGCGTCGGGAACCGTTTGGCGACGCCGACGACCCTGACGAGGAACTGCTGGTCGACGATCTGCACGGGCAGGACGCCGCCGGGCCCGGCCGCGGCGGCCAGGTTCGCCGAGGCGATGACGGGAATCGGCCCGCCGTCGGCCGGCTCGCGGGGCCGGAAGCGGGTCTGCAGGGTCGGCGTGACGACGTAGCGGACCCGAGTCAGGCCGGAGCTCCGCGGTCCCGGATGGGCCCCGTTGACACCGATCCAACCGGTGTACGGACCGAGCGTAACGGTCACCCCGGGCCCGAGCGCACGAAGTCGCCCGAGCTGCATGCTTCCGACCAGCTGCGGGACGTAGACGCGCGTCCCGGTCGTCGGCAGGTCGAACGCGAAGCCGGTCACGAGCCCGCCGCGTGCGTCCGCGGGAATCCGCGCGGTCAGGACCTGGTTCGTGCCCGTGGCGGCGCCGAAGTATCCGATCCGGACCTTGCCGAGCTCGATCGCCTCGAAGTCGCCCTCGCGCGTCTCGATGTTCGCCGTGACTGCCACTGCGTCGCCGGAGGCCCGAACCGGCAGCTCGAGGCGGTCGGCCCCCGCAGGCAGGCGGAGGCCTCGCAACGCGACGGACAGGTGCGGCCGCACGAGGTTCGCGAGCCGGGCTGGGCTCGACGCCGCGAAGTCGCCGCGCCAGCGCAGCTTTGCGAACGCCGCCGAGGGCACGCCGAGGATGGTCGTCCCGAGCTGGCCGCCGCCGGACGCGTCGCCCTGCACGCGTGCGACCGGATAGCCCGTCACGTCTCGGCCGAGCTTCGGGTACGCGTCGAGCGGCGCGGCGTCGAGCGGGTAGACACCCTTCGTGAAGTCCTCCTGCAGCGTCGCGGTGAGCGGCACCGTGTAGGCCGCCTCGTCAGCCTGGTTGCGTGTCAGCGTCGAGCGGTACGCGCCGGCGAAGGCGGCAAGGCCGATCGAGACGACCAGGAACGACACCGCGATCGCGCTTCGCCCGGGGTTGCGAGCGAGCGAGACCGCCGCGAGGCGGAGCGGGACGACCGACCGGCGCGTCGAGCGTTCGAGGAGGCGCAGGATCGGCGGCAGGAGCCGCACGGCGAGGACGGCGGCCACGAACGCGACCAGGCCGGGCAGCAGGAGCAGGAAGACGCCCGTCCCTTGCTCCTGGGCGATCGACGCCGAGTCGGCGCTGCCGCGCACGAGCGCCAGGACGACGGCGACGAGGGCGCCGATCGCGGCGACGTCGATCGCCGTGATCGTGAGCGGCCCGACGCGGCGGCGGGGCCGCCAGAGCGAGAGCAGGAGAACGAGCGTGGCGGCAGCCGCGAGAGCGGCGGCGGTCGCGATGCCGCTCCAGGAGAGCACGGAGTGCTGCAGGACGGCACCCGCCGGCGAGCCGGCCGCGTCGGCGATCGCCGCCGCGATCGCGGCGCCGACCGTCCAGCCGACGATCGTCCCCACGAGCGCGATCACCACCGCTTCGGCCGCGAACACGAGCCCGCGCTGGCCGGTTCCGGCGCCGAGCCAGGTCAGGCGCCGCATCGCCGCCTGGTTCCGGCGGCTGCCGCTCGCGGCGGCGAGCAGCGCGAAGGCGAGCAGGAGCGCCGCAGCCTCGCCGCCGATCAGGAGCAGCCGACGTCCTGCGACCGTGCTCGAGTCGCTCGCCGCCTTGACCGCGTCGGTCGGGGCTTCGAGCCCGAAGAACTCGGAGGCCGACCCGAGCTCCGACTGCGCCTGCGTCACGCGCGACTGGAAGCTCGCAACGCTCCACGCGTGCACGTCGCCGCGCTGGAGCGGGACGATCCAGCTGTAGGCGCGGTACAGGTCGGATGTGAACGATGCCGCGGCGAGGGACGAGACGCCGTTCGCGACCAGGATCGGAACGGCCTTGGGAGCGTGGTAGTCGGCTGCCTGCTCGACCGCTGCGTTCAGCTTCTGCCCGATGTCGTTCCCGAGGGCGAGATCGGAGACGAGCGTTCCCTTGCCGACGACGACGAGGTGCAGCTTCGGATCGGACGGCACCGCTCCGCGGCCGCCGACCTGGATCAGCTCGCAGCGCGTGGCCGTGCACGGGCGCGGATAGCGGCCGGAACGGAGCCGCACCCAGGTACGGAGACCCTCGATCGCGGCCAGGTCGGTGATGGCGCCGCCGATCGTGCTCTCGCGGAAGACCGCGGTCGCGAACGGCGGGCGGTGCGCCAGCTTGCCGAGCGCCCTCGTCGCGACCGTGTCGAGCGTCGCGAACCGCTCCGAGGTCTGACCCGGAACACCGCCCCAGGCGGCCCGCAGGACGCGCTGCGCGGGGTCGAGGCCGCCGAGGTCGCGGCCGAGCGCCCGGTCCTGCGCGACGAGGCTGCCGCCGAGGACGGCGGCGAGCGCTCCCGCTCCGACTGCGACGCCGAGCCCGACGAGCACCGCCAGCCCCCAGCGATGGCGCAGTCGCGCGCCGGCGAGTCGCAGCGGGTAGAGAATTCGTGCCAAAACCGGTGAACCGAGTATACTGGTGTCGCTGATGGCAGGCCGCAAGGCACCACGCTACGACATCCCCAACGCCGCGCCCGAGCCGCTCCTGCGGGTCCAGCTGTTCGTGAACACCGTCAACTGCGAGAGCGGCGAGGACTGGCTCGCTTCCTGGTTCGAGACGCAGGGCGTGACCGGCTCGCCCGAAGAGCTGGACGGCGCGCGGACGGTTCGCGAGGCGGTGCGCGAGTTGCTCTACGCGAACAACCGGCAGCCGCTCCAGGGCGACCCGCTGCCCGTGCTCGCCGCCGCCGCCGACGCGGCCTCGCTCACGATCGACTTCTCGCGCCCGGAGCTCGTCTCGCGCGCCGAGGGCGTGGACGCGGCGGTCGGCCGCGTGCTCGCGATCTCGTACCTCGCGATGCTCGACGGGAGCTGGGCCCGGCTCAAGTGCTGCCGGAACCATCACTGCCGCTGGTCGTTCTACGACTACTCGAAGAACCGCTCGGCGAGCTGGTGCTCGATGCAGCTCTGCGGCAACCGCACGAAGACGCGCGCCTATCGCGCGCGCCACGCCACCTAGCGCTCGCCGAGCGCGACGATGCCGGCCGCCGCGAGCTCGTCGATGTCCGATTCGGAGTACCCGGCCTCCTCGAGCACCTCGGCGGTGTGGGCGCCCAGCCCGGGCGGCGCGGAGGCGTGGAGGATGCGCTCACCGTCGACCGACACCGGAAAGGCCGGGATGCGCAGCTCCGGAAGGACGGGATGGGGAAGCTCCTGCAGGATCCCGAGCGCCTCCGTCTGCTCGGCCGCGACCACCTCGGACACGTCCTGGACGGGCGCGGCGGGAACACCGGCGTCGGCAAGCCGGCCGAGCCAGTGCGCCCGGGGGGCCGAGGCGAAGCGGGCTTCGAGCTGCGGAACGAGCACGTCGCGGTTCGCGACCCGGTCGGCATTCGTCGCGAACCGCGCGTCGGCCGCCAGCTCGGGCAGACCCACCGCCTCGGCGAGCGCGGCGAAGAGCCGGTCGTTACCTGCCGCCACCATCAGCCGGCCGTCGTTCGCCGCGAACGCCTGGTAGGGGACGATCGACGGGAACGCCGTCCCGCGGGGTGCGGGGACGGCTCCGGCGCCGAGGAAGCCCGTCAGGTGATAGGCCATGAACCCGAGCGCGGTCTCGTAGAGCGAGACGTCGACCTCGCGGCCCGTGCCCGTCTGCTCGCGCTCGTGGATCGCGGCGACGATGCCGAGCGCGGCCCACATCCCGGTGCCCTGGTCGGCGACCGACACACCCGCTCGCACGCCGTCGCGACCGGTCTCGCCCGTGACGCTGACGATCCCGCCGGCCGCCTGCGCGAGCGGGTCGTAGCCGGGCCGGTCGCGCCACGGCCCCGTGCGGCCGAAGGAGCGGATCGAGCAGTAGACGAGCCGCGGGTTGCGGGCTCGGAGCTCCTCGGCGCCGAGGCCGCGCTCCTCGGCGAGCCCGGGACGGAGGCTCTGCACGAGCACGTCGGCCCGGTCGACGAGCCGCAGCATCACGTCGTGCCCGCGCCGCAGATCGACGCAGACCGAGCGCTTGCCGGCGTTGACGGTCAGGAAGAGCGTGCTCTCCCCGTCCCACCAGGGCGGGCCCCACGTGCGCGCTTCGTCGCCGGTGCCGGGCGGCTCGATCTTCACGACGTCCGCGCCGAGCGCCGCCAGCACCTCGGTGCAGTACGGCCCGGCGAGCGAGGTGGTCACGTCGACGACACGGATGCCTTGGAGAGGCGAGAACGTCACGGGCGCGATGCTACTTCGGCACAGGGCGGCGGACCGCGAGACTGTCGCAGTGAACCGCCTCGCGCAAGAGACGAGCCCGTACCTCCTCCAGCACGCCGACAACCCGGTCGACTGGTACCCGTGGGGCGAGGAGGCGCTCGACCGCGCGCGCGAGCGAGAGCCGCCCGATCCTGCTCTCGATCGGCTACGCGGCCTGCCACTGGTGCCACGTCATGGCGCACGAGTCGTTCGAGAACGCGGAGACCGCGGCCGCTGATGAACGAGCTGTTCGTGAACATCAAGGTCGACCGCGAGGAGCGGCCCGACCTCGACGCGCTCTACATGGACGCCGTGTCGGCGCTGACCGGGCACGGCGGCTGGCCGATGACCGTCTTCCTCACGCCCGCGGGCGAGCCGTTCTACGGCGGCACGTACTTCCCGCCCGAGCCGCGCCACGGCCTGCCGAGCTTCCGGCAGATCCTCGAGGCGGTGGCCGAGGCCTATCGCGAGCGCCCGGCCGACGTCGCCCGCACCGCCGACGAGCTGGTCGGGCGCGATCCGGCGCGGGCGCAGAGGTACGCGCCGTCGACCGAGCCGCTGACCGAGTCGATCCTCGGCGAGGCCGTGCGCGCGCTCTCGCGTCGTCTTCGACCCGACGCTGGGGCGGCTTCGGCGGCGCGCCGAAGTTCCCGCCGGCCTCGGCGCTCGAGCTCCTGATGCGCCGCGACGAGCTCGACATGGTCGACGCGCACGCTCGACGGCATGGCCGCCGGCGGCATGTACGACCTCGTCGGCGGCGGCTTCCACCGCTACTCGGTCGACGAGCGCTGGCTCGTCCCGCACTTCGAGAAGATGCTCTACGACAACGCGCTGCTCGTCCCCGCGTACCTGCACGCGCTGGCTGCTGACGGGGCGTGCGCGCTACCGCGAGATCGTCGAGGAGACGGTCGAGTACATGCTCCGCGAGCTGCGCGCTGCCCGAGGGCGCCTTCGCCTCCTCGCAGGACGCGGACACCGACGGCGTCGAGGGGCTCACGTACACGTGGACGGCGGACGAGGTCGGCCCGGACGTGGCCCCGCTGCTGCGAGCCGTTCGAGCACGGCCGCTCGATCATCCGCGGCGAGCTGTCGCCGGAGGCGCGGGCGCGGCTGCTCGCGATCCGCGCCGGCGCGGCCGCAGCCGGCGCGCGACGACAAGGCGATCGCGTCCTGGAACGGTCTCGCGCTCGCCGCGCTCGCCGAGGCGGGCCGCCGGCTCGACCGCGCCGACTGGCTCGACGCCGCCCGCGCGCTCGCCGACTTCCTGCTCGGGCCGCTCTCCTCCGGACGGGCGCCTCCACCGCAGCTACCGCGCCGGCCGCGCGAGCGGCACCGGCTACCTCGACGACTACGCGAACGTCGCGCACGGGCTCTACGAGCTCCACGTCGCGACCGGCGACCTCCGCTTCCTGGAGGAGTCGCGACGGCTGGCGCTGCTCGCGGTCGAGCTCTTCGCCGACGACGAGCGCGGCGGCTTCTTCATGACCCCGTCCGACGGCGAGCGGCTCGTCGCGCGGACGAAGGACCTCGACGACAGCCCGATCCCGTCCGGCAACTCGATGCTCGCCTACGTGCTCCTGCGGCTCGCGCGGATCTACGGCGACGACGAGCTCGAGCGCCGCGCGGTCTCCGTCCTCCGCCTCGTCGGGCCGGCGCTCGCGCGCAGCCCGTCCTTCTTCGCCTGGGCGCTCTGCGTGCTCGACCTGCACTTCTCGCCGCCGCGCGAGATCGCGATCGTCGGCCGGCCGGAGGACGAGGTCGCCCGGGCGGCGCTCGCGGGCTTCGAGCCGAACACCGTCGTCGCGTTCGGCCCCGCGGACGGCGTCGCCGCTGCTCGAAGGCAAGACGGCGATCGACGGCAAGCCGACGGTCTACGTCTGCGAGCGCTTCGCGTGCCAGGCGCCCGTCACGGATCCGGCGGCGCTTCGCCCGTAGCAACGAGCTGCTCGAACGCGCGCTCGAAGACCTCCTGCGGCTGCGCGCCGAGGACGAGCAGGCGCCGGTCGAGCAGGAAGCCGGGCACGCCCGTGATGCCGATCGACACCGCCTGTGCGGTCAGCCCCTGCACGCGCTCCCGGTACGCGTCGCCCGCCAGCACCTCGTCCACCTCGGCCCCGTCCAGCCCGGCCTCGACGGCGAGATGGCGCAGCACGTCCGGTTCGCCGATGTTCCGGGCCTCCGCCCAGTAGGCGTCCATCAGCCGGTCGTGGACGGCGCCGTGCAGTCCCCGCTCCCGCGCGAGCTCGGTCACGCGGAGCGCGCGCATCGTGTTCGGGACGACCTCCGGCGGCGGGTTGTAGGCCAGGCCCTCCTCGGCGAAACGCCCCCGCAGCCGGTCGTGGAACGAGTCGCCGTAGCGCGCGTGGAGCTGCTCGCGCGGGATGCCGTCAGGCGGATACTCCGGGTGGAGGTCGAACGGGAGCCAGGTCACCTTCGCGCCGAACCGGCGCGCGATCCACTCGGCCGTCGGCTGGCCGAGCCGGCAGAACGGTCAGATGTAGTCGGACCAGATCAGGACGTCGATCGCGACCGCCTCGCTCATGCCTCGAGCGCCAGCAGGTCGTCGAGCGTCTCGCGTCGTCGGATCAGCCGCGCCGAGCCGCGGGAGGCGAGCACCGCCGCCGGGCGCGGCACCGCGTTGTAGTTCGAAGCCATGGCCAGCGTGTACGCGCCCGTCGCGGGAACGGCGAGGAGGTCGCCGCGCGCCAGGCTCTGGCAGCGGCGCGCGCTCGACGAGCACGTCGCCCGACTCGCAGTGCTTGCCGCAGACGGTGTACGTCCCCTCGGGAGGCTCGTCGGCGCGATTCGCGAGCAGGCACGAGAACCGCGCCTCGTAGAGCTGCGGCCGTGGGTTGTCCGACATCCCGCCGTCGACGGCGACGTACGTGGTCGTCTCGCTCGCGTGCTTCACGACCCCGACGCGGTAGAGCGTGACGCCGGCCTCGCCGACGAGCGAGCGCCCGGGCTCGAAGACGATCTGCGGCACCGGCAGCCCGTGCAGTCGCCCACGCACGCCCGACGCGGTCGACGATCGTCGCCGCGAAGTCTCGGATCGTCGGCGCCGCGTCGCTCTCCACGTACCTGATCCCGAGGCCGCCGCCGGCGTCGACGACGGCGGGCGTCCACTCGAGTTCGGAGCGGCACTCGGCCGCGAACCCCGCCAGCCAGTCGACCGAGAAGCGTGCCGGCGAGACGTCGAGGAGCTGCGAGCCGAGGTGGACGTGCAGCCCCTGGACGTCGAGCCCCAGCTCGCGCGCGCATGCGATCGCGTGCAGCGCCCGCTCGGGCGGCAGCCCGAACTTCGAGCCCCGATGGCCCGTCTTGATCGCGTCGTGCGTATCCGGGTCGATGCCCGGCGTGACCCGGACGAGCACGCGCTCGACGCCGGCCGCGGCGGCCCGCTCGACCTCGTCCTCGGCGTCGAGCACGACGAGCCATGCCTCCGCCTCCGCCGCGCGCCGCAGCTCCTCGTCCGACTTGTTGTTGCCGTGGACGACGATCCGCTCCGCCGCGCACCCCGGCGCGCACCGCCAGCTCGAGCTCGCCCAGCGTGGACACGTCCGCGCCGAGCCCCTCCTCCGCGAGGAGCCGGAGCAGGGCGACGTTCGGGAACGCCTTCGACCCGTACAGCGTGACTGCATCCGGCGCCGCCTCCCGGTACGCGCGCGCCCGCGCTCGCACCGTCTCCTCGCAGTAGACGACGAGCGGTGTGCCGAACTCGTCTGCAAGCGCCGAGGCGCGCACGCCCCCGAGCGCGAGCTCGCCGTCCTCGACCGCTGCCGAGTCGGGAAACAGGTCGAGGCTGCCCATGACTTCGACGCTACCACTCGCTAGACTTGGACGACTGTGCAGGGACTTCTTGCATAGCGAAGGAAGCCAGCGCGGCGCCGCCGCGACAGCTTCCCACGGCCTCTCGATCGAGAGGCTTTTTTGTCTCCGGACGGAGGACAGCGTGATGGATCGGTACGACGCAAGAGCGATCGAGGCGAAGTGGCAGCGGGTCTGGGACGACGCGCGGGCCTTTTCGACGCCGAATCCCGAACCGGGCCAGGAGTCCGATCGCCACTGGTACCAGCTCGAGATGCTCCCGTACCCGTCCGGGACGCTGCACATGGGACACGTCCTCAACTACACGATGGGCGACGTCCTCACGCACTTCCACCGCCGCCACGGCACGCGGTGCTGCGGCCGATGGGCTACGACTCGTTCGGCCTTCCCGCCGAGAACGCCGCCATTCGAGAGGGCGGCCACCCGCGCGACATCGTCGAGCGCAACATCGAGCGATCCGCGAGCAGATGAAACGGATCGGCTGGGCGATCGACTGGGACCGCGAGGTCGGCGCCCACGAGCCGACGTTCTACCGCTGGACGCAGTGGCTGTTCCTGAAGTTCTTCGAGCGCGGGCTCGCCTACCGGAAGGAGGCGCCGGTCAACTGGTGCCCGAACGACCAGACGGTGCTCTCGAACGAGCAGGTCGTCGACGGCCGCTGCGACGTACTGCGGCACCGCTAGTCGAGGCGCGGATGATGGAGCAGTGGTTCTTCCGGATCACGGCCTACGCCGACGAGTTGCTCGAGTACGAGCTGCCGCCGAGCGGCGACTGGCCCGAGCGGATCGATGGCGATGCAGCGCAACTGGATCGGCCGCAGCGACGGTGCCGAGATCATCTTCCGGATCGACGAGCTCGACGTCGACATCCCCGTCTTCACGACCCGGCCCGGACACGCTGTTCGGCGCGACCTTCTTCGTGATCGCGCCCGAGCACCCGCTGGTCGAGCAGATCGCCGCGGATCGCCGCACGCAGACGTGATCGCGCTACGTCGAGGCTGACCGCGGCGAAGCGAGGCGAGGAGCGCGCGACCGAGGAGGAGAAGACCGGCGTCTTCACCGGCTACTACGCGATCAATCCGGTGAACGGCGAGCGCGCTCCCGATCTGGGTGGCCGACTACGTGCTGATGGACTACGGCACCGGCGCGATCATGGCCGTGCCCGCGCACGACGAGCGCGACTACGACTTCGCGCAGACGTTCGACCTGCCGGTGCGAACGGTCGTCGTACCCGCGCGACGGTGAGCCGCCCGAGGAGGGCGCGTACTCCGCGCACACGACAGGACGAGATGCTCGTCAACTCCGCGCAGTTCACCGGCATGGCCTCTCCGGAGGCGAAGGAGAAGATCGTCGAGTGGCTGCGAAGAGCAGGGCAAGGGCGCGCCTGCGGTCTCGCTACCGGCTGCGCGACTGGAGCATGTCGCGCCAGCGCTACTGGGGCTGCCCGATCCCGATCGTCCACTGCGACGACTGCGGGCTCGTCCCCGTGCCCGAGGACCAGCTGCCGGTGCTGCTGCCCGAGGTCGAGGACTACCGGCCGAAAGGCGTCCCGCCGCTTGCCTCCAACCGTGGAGTGGCTCAACGTCGACTGCCCGAGCTGCGGTGGCCCGGCCACCCGTGAGGCCGACACGATGGACACCTTCGTCGACTCGGCGTGGTACTACCTGCGGTACGTCGACCCGCACGACGACGCAGGCGCCGTTCGGCCGGCGGTGGTCGACTACTGGTGCCCGATCGACCAGTACATCGGCGGGATCGACCACGCCACCGGCCACCTGCTCTACTCGCGCTTCTTCGTCCGGGTGATGAACGAGCTCGGCCTGGTCGGGTTCCGCGAGCCGTTCGCGCGGCTGTTCCACCAGGGCTGGGTGCAGCAGGGCGGCTCGAAGATGTCGAAGTCGAAGGGCAACGTCCAAGGCCCTGACGCGCTCGTCGCCGAGTACGGTGCAGACGCTGTCCGTCTCTACATCCTCTTCATCGGCCCGGCCGACCAGGACATGGAGTGGACGGAGAGCGGCATCGAGGGCCTGAGCCGGTTCGTCCGCCGCCTCTGGCGCACGGTCGGCGAGGTGGCCGAGCGCGCGCCTGCGGCGCAACGAGCCGGCGGGACCGCTGGCCCGCAAGGCGCACGAGACGATCGCCCGCGTCACCGACGACATCGGCCGCCGCCAGTCGTTCAACACGGCGATCGCGGCCGTGATGGAGCTCGCTGAACGAGCTGTCGCCGCGGCCGGACGATCCCGACGCCCGCTTCGCCGCCGAGACCGCGGTCAGCCTGATCCAGCCGTACGCGCCGCACGTCGCCGAGGAGCTGTGGGAGCACGCTCGGCCACGAGCGCCTGTGGGAGCAGCCCTGGCCCGTGCACGACCCGGCCATGCTCGTCCACGACACGTTCGAGCTCGTCGTGCAGGTCAACGGCAAGGTGCGCGACCGCTTCGACGTGCCCGCCGACCTGCCCGAGGACGAGCTGGTCGAGCGCGCGAAGGCGTCGCCGCGCGTGCAGGCCCACGTGGACGGCAAGACCGTGCGCAAGGCGATCGTCGTCCCGCGCAAGCTCGTCAACCTCGTCGTCTGGCAGACGACCGCGCGAGAACGGACGCGACCGAATGTCGGCACGGAATCGTCACAGTGCCGTGACAGCGTCTGTTGTCACAATGGACGACATGCCAGCGCTGCCGCTCTCTCGACGCCAGGCGCTCGTGGTCGCGGGGGCGCTGGCTCTCGTCCTTCGTCGTCGCGGGGAAGGCTCCTCGCCGGTAGCGGCGGCTCGGCGCAGACCGGTGCCCGCCTTCCACGTCGCCGCAGCACCGCCGGCGCCTCCGCCACGGCTCGTGGTCGACGTCGCCGGTGCCGTCCGCCGTCCCGGCCTCTATCGGCTTCCGCAAGGGATCCCGGATCGCAGACGCGGTCGCGCGCGCCGGTGGGGCGACCGCGAAGGCGTCGCTCGACGGCGTGAACCTCGCTGCCCCGCTCGCGGACGGCGAGCAGGTCGTCGTGCCGACGAGCGTTGCGGGCGCGGCACCGGCGGTCGCAGGCGCGCGGCTTCGGCCGGGACAGGCATCCCGTCCGGGCCGGTGAGCCTGAGCACGGCCACGGCCGAGCAACTCGACGCCTTGCCCGGGATCGGCCCGGTGACGGCACAGAAGATCGTCGACTACCGCACCCAACACGGCGCCTTCCACTCAGTCGACGAGCTCGACGCGATCTCGGGCATCGGGCCCGCCAAGCTCGACCAGCTCAGGGGCTTGGTCGTGCCGTGAACGGTGCGCTCCGCAGCCTGGCTCCCCAGCAGACATTCGTGGGCGCGGCGTGCCTCGGCATTTCGACGGCGAACGTCGCGCGCCTGCACTGGACTGGCGTCGCCGGCCTCGCGATCGGCTCGTCGCTTCTGGCCGCGGTCGCGCTCCCCGAGCAGCGCGTGCTGATCGGTGCGCTCACGGTTCTCCTCGCAGGCTGGTGCTGGGGTAGCGCGCGTCTCGATGCGATCGACCGGAGCCCGCTGACCCGACTTCTCGGAACGGCCGAGCACGCGCAGGTCGTCGTGACCGCTCCGCCGCGCGCGTCTCGCTTCTCGGTTCGCGTTCAGGCCGACCTGCGGCGGTTCGGCAGACTGCGCATCTCGGAGCCGGTCCTCGTGGAGCTCCCCGTCGGCAGGACGCCGGCTCAGGGAGACGTCCTCGACGTGCTGGGCGTGCTTGCATCGCCCAAAGGCCCCGAGCACGGTTTCGACGAGCGGACCTACCTGCGCCGGCACGGGATCCACGTCGTTCTACGCGGTGATCGCTGGCGAGTGACCGGGCGCCGCGGGGGCCTCGGCGGAGTCGCCGACGGCATCCGCGCATTCGTGACGCGTGGCCTCTCGCGTGGAAGCGCAGGCGAGCAGCGAGCCGTCCTGCTCGGCGTCGTGCTCGGAGCCGACGAGGGGCTGTCGCAGAACCTCCGCGATCGCTTCCGCGCCTCGGGCCTCTACCACCTGCTCGCGGTCTCCGGCCAGAACGTGGCCCTCGTCGCCGGCGGCGCGCTCCTCGTCGCCTGGCTTGCGGGCATCCCGCGCCTTCTCGGCGAGCTCGCAGCGCTGGCCGCGATCGCGGCGTACGTGCTCGCTGTCGGGGCGCAACCGTCCGTCGTGCGAGCCGGAATCGCCGGAGCTCTCGGCTCGATCGCATGGCTGCTCGCGCGCGAGCGCGACCGGTGGTGGTTCCTCCTCGTCGGCGCCTTCGTGCTGCTCGCCTGGAGCCCGTACACGCTGCTCGACGCCGGCTTCCAGCTCTCCTTCGCCGCCGTCGTCTCGATCTTCTTGCTCGCGCCCCGGCTCGGACGCGTGCTCGAGGGGTACCCGGTGCACCGGAAGGTCGCGGGTTTCCTGGCCGTGTCGACCGCGTGTGGCCTGGCGACGGCACCGGTCCTTTGGCTCCAGTTCCACTCTGTCCCGCTTCTGGCGGTGCCTGCGAACGCGCTCGCTGCACCTGCGGTCGGCCCGCTTCTCGGCCTCGCGCTGACGGCGGCAGCCGTCCATCCGCTGGCACCGTCGGCCGCAGCTGCACTGACCTGGCTCGCAGGCTGGTGCGCCGCGTATCTCGCCTTCTGCGCCCGGCTGATCGGCGGCCTGCCGTTCGCGCAGATCCGCTCCGGTACCGCCGCGGCGACGATCGGCCTCGGTGCCGCCCTGGCCGGAACCTATGCTTGGAGGCGATGCCGGAGCAGACGCTGAAGCCCGTCTATCTGCTCTCCGGCACCGATCGGCCCAAGGTCGAGCGCGCGCGTCGAGCGTCTTCGTTCCCACTTCGATCCGGACGCCGTCGAGCGTTTGTTCGCCGCCGACACGAGCGGAGAGGAGGCAGTCGCCGCGTGCAACGTACTCGGGCTGTTCGGCGGCGGCTCGAGGCTCGTGCTCGTCGAGGGCGTCGACCGCTGGAAGGCCGCCGACGTCAAGGCGATCGCCGACTACCTCAACTCGCCGACCCCGGACACGGTGCTGGCCCTCGCCGGCGAGGAGCTCAAGAAGGACTCCCCGCTCGTGAAGGCTTGCGCCAAGCACGGAGACGTCCTGGTCTACGACACGCCCCGCCGCAACCTGGCCGCCTGGGTCGCAGAGCAGTTCTCGCGCGCGGGCGCAAAGGCCGAGCCAGAAGCATGTCGGCTGCTCGTCGAGCTCGTCGGCGACGACCTGTTCGACCTCGCGAGCGAGATCGGGAAGCTCGTCACCTGGGCAGACGGCGACGAGATCCGCGAAGCCGACGTCGAGGCGCTCGTCGCCCCGCGGGCCGAGACACCGCCCTGGACGCTCACGGATGCCTGGGCGCGACGCGACACCGCGGGCGTGCTGGCGGCGTGCGAGCGGGTCCTGACGCGCGGGGATAAGACGGTGAGCGGTCTCGTCTGGCAGCTCGCCGACCATGTCGGGCTCGTCCGCGCCTGCGCCGACCTCGCGCGCGACGGCGTGCCTGTGGCCGAAGCGGCCAAACGGCTGCGGAAGAAGGAGTACCCGGTGCGTAAGGCCTACGGCCAGGCGGAGGCGTTCAGCGGCGCCGAGCTGGACGCGGCCGTGACACGCCTCGCCGACCTCGACGCCGCGGTCAAGGGAGGTTCGAGGCTGCCCGACGACCTCGAGCTCGAGCGCGCGCTCGTCGAGATCACGCGCACGCGCGCCGGGGCGGGTCGTCCCGCCCGCGAGACCGCGACGCGCTAGGCCGCGGGCTCGCCGGAGACGAGCCGCGACGCCTGGGCCTTCTTGCGGGCCGCGGTGTTCCGGTGGAGCGCGCCGCGCGTTGCCGCCTTGTCGATGCAGCGGACGAGCTCCGCGTACTCGGCGGCGACCTTCTCCGTGTCACCGTCCGCGACCGCGTCCCGCAGCCGGCGGGTGAGCGTCTTGACGGTCGAGCGGTAGCGCAGGTTCTCCACCCGTTGGCGGGAGGCGCTGCGGACGCGCTTCTTCTGCTGGCGAATGTTCGGCATCGACTGGTAGAGCGTAAGGCGTGAAAAGGCCCGCACAGCGCGGGCAGAGACGATCGTAGCAAACCGGCCCTCCACCTATGCTCTTCCGCGGTGATCCGTCCGTGATGACATCAGGCGCATCACGGCGCGGAGTGCCCTCCGGCGAGGACGCGCCCACACGCCGGCGGCGGCTCGTGCGCTCCACGGCCATCTTCGGCGCCGCGACCGGCCTCTCGCGCGTGCTCGGCCTCGTGCGCGAGATCGTCGCGGCGTACTACTTCGGCTCCAAGGGCAAGATCAACGCCTTCACCGTCGCCTATCAGGTGCCGAACCTGATCCGCGCGCTCGTCGCCGACGCGGCGCTCTCGTCGGCGTTCGTGCCGGTGTTCACCGAGTTGCTCGAGAAGGGCGACCGCAAGCGAGCCTGGCGCGTCGCCTCGAGCGTCTTCTTCCTCATGTTGCTCGGGCTGGGCGCCGTCACCGCGTTCTTCATGGTCTTCGCCCCGCTCGTGATCGCGCCGTTCGGCCAGCCTCCGGGCAGCGAGCAGCTCGCCGTCGGGCTCACGCGCGTCCTCTTCCCGACCGTGCTGCTCCTCGGCCTCTCCGGCGTGATCGTCGGGATCCTGAACAGCTACGAGGAGTTCACCGTTCCGGCGCTGGCTCCGGTCGCCTGGAACATCGCGATCATCGCCGGTCTCGTCATCGGCGTGCCTCAGGCGCACACGATGAGCACCAAGCTCTACGTGTACGCCGTCTCGATCCTCATCGGGACGATCATCCAGGTGCTGTTGCCGGTGCCGTGGCTGCGCGGCCTCGACGGCCGTCTGCGCGTTGCAATCGACTACCGCGACCCGGCCGTGAAGCAGGTGTTCGTGCTCATGGTCCCGGTCACGCTCGGGCTCGGCCTGATCAACTTCAACGCCGTCGTCGACACGCTCTTCGCGTCGAGACTGATCGACCCCGAGCAGGCGCCGCGCGCGATCGACCTCGCCTTCCGGCTCTACATGCTGCCGCAGGGGATCTTCTCGGTCGCCGTCGCGACGATCCTGTTCCCGACGCTTGCCCGGCTCGCCGCCAGAGGCGACATGGACGGCTTTCGCCGCACGTCCGCGACGGGCCTGCGTCAGATCGGCTTTCTCCTCATCCCGGCCAGCGCATTCCTGGCCGCGCTCGCGACCCCGATCGTCCGCATCGTCTACCAGCACGGCGCGTTCACGGCCAGTCAGACCGAGATCGTCGCGCAGTGCCTGGCGGCATTCTCACTCGGTCTCGCCTTCAACGGCGCCATGCTGATGCTGAATCGCTCGTTCTTCAGCCTCCAGTCGCCGTGGGTGCCGACAGCCGTCGCGCTGCTCAACCTCGGGATCAATGCCGCACTCGACGCGGCGTTCTGGCGTTTCGGTGCGTGGGGCATCCCGCTCTCGACGTCGCTCGTCAACATCGCCGGCACTGCGGCGCTCATGTACTTCCTGCGCAAGCGGATCGGCCGTATCGAGCTCACGGACACGATCCGCTCGACGGCCCTCGTGCTGGTCGCGTCGGCGGCGCTCGCGATCGTCGCCCACGAGGTCTGGGCCGCCCTCGATTCGATTCTCGGCCGGTCGACGGCCGACCAGATCGTGGCGCTGCTCTGCGGCTTCGGCGCCGGCCTGGCGACCTATGTCGCGGTCTGCCTGCTGCTCGGCGTGCGCGAGCTCAGGCCGCTGCTCTCGGTGGGCGGGCACGACCGGTAACGTCGAGCGCGCCATGGAACAGAGCAGGATCAGGAACTTCTCGATCATCGCGCACATCGACCACGGCAAGTCGACGCTCGCCGATCGCATCCTCGAGCTGACCAACACCGTGGCCGACCGCGACATGCGCGACCAACTGCTCGACTCGATGGATCTCGAGCGTGAGCGGGGGATCACGATCAAGGCGCAGGCCGTCCGCGTGATGTGGAAAGGCCACGAGCTGAACCTGATCGACACGCCCGGCCACGTCGACTTCACCTACGAGGTCTCGCGGTCGCTCGCCGCGTGCGAGGGCGCGCTGCTCCTCGTCGACGCGTCACAGGGGATCGAGGCGCAGACGCTCGCCAACGCGTACCTCGCGATCGAGAACGACCTCGAGATCGTTCCGGCAGTGAACAAGATCGACCTGCCGCAGGCGCTGCCGGACGAGGTTGCCGCCGAGGCCGCGGAACTCGTGGGCGATCAGGCCGATCGCGTGTTACGCATCTCGGCGAAGACCGGCGACGGCGTGGCGGACGTGCTGGATGCCATCGTCGAGCGGATCCCGGCGCCGGTCGGCGATCCCGACGCGCCTGCCCGTGCGCTGATCTTCGACTCCTCCTACGACCAGTACCGCGGCGTGGTCGCGTTCGTGCGCGTCGTCGACGGCTCGTTCCGGCGCGGCGAGCGACTGAAGGCGATGGCACAGGGGACGCAGTTCGAGGCCGAGGAGCTCGGCTTCCTGACGCCGGCGATGAACGCGACCGCAACGCTCGGCGCCGGCGAGGTCGGCTACGTCATCACCGGGCTCAAGGACGTCAGTCGGCTGCGGGTGGGCGACACCGTCACCTCGGTCCGTCGCCCCGCCGCGGAGCCGCTTCCCGGTTACAAGGACGTCAAGCCGATGGTCTTCGCCGGCCTGTTCCCGACCGATTCGGACGAGTACCCGGAGTTGCGCGACGCGCTCGAGCGGCTGAAGCTGAACGACGCCGCGCTCTTCTACGAGCCCGAGACGTCGCAGGCGCTCGGCTTCGGCTTCCGGTGCGGGTTTCTCGGGCTCCTGCACATGGAGATCGTGCGCGAGCGTCTCGAGCGTGAGTTCGACCTCGACCTCCTGGTGACGGCGCCGAACGTCGCCTACCGCGTGACGCTCGTAACCGGGGAGCAGATGGAGGTACACAACCCGTCCGAGATGCCGCGCGAGCACGAGCAGGTCGCAGAGCCGTACGTGAAGGCGCAGGTGATCGTCCCGAAGGACTTCGTCGGCGACGTCATGGGTCTCTGCAACGAGCGCCGTGGTGGGTTCGACCACATGGAGTACCTCTCCGAGCAGCGCGTGCTGCTCTCGTACGAGCTTCCCCTCGGCGAGATCGTGCTCGACTTCTACGACCAGCTGAAGTCGCGCACGCGCGGCTACGCGAGCCTCGACTACGACCTGATCGGCTTCCGCGACGGGAACCTGACCCGGGTCGACGTCCTCGTCGGCGGCGAGCCCGTGGACGCGCTGTCGCTGATCGTGCACCGGGACGCGGCCTACGAGCGCGGCCGCCAGCTCGTCGAGCGGCTGCGCGAGGAGATTCCGCGCCAGATGTTCGACGTCGCGATCCAGGCCGCGATCGGGTCGCGCGTGATCGCCCGCGAGACGGTCAAGGCGAAGCGGAAGGACGTGCTCGCCAAGTGCTACGGGGGCGACATCAGCCGCAAGCGCAAGCTGCTCGAGAAGCAGAAGAAGGGCAAGAAGCGGATGAAGCAGGTCGGCGGCGTCGAGGTTCCGCAGGAGGCGTTCCTCGCGGTGCTCAACCTGGAGCGGAAGTGACCGCGCTCGACCTCAAACCCGCCTGCGAACGCTGCGGAGCTGGGCTCCCGGCGGACGCCGACGCCGAGATCTGCTCGTACGAGTGCACGTTCTGTGTCCCGTGCGCGCAGGCGATGGAGCACGTCTGTCCGAACTGCGGCGGGGAGCTCGTCCGCCGGCCGCGCCGGAGGCCGACGGCGTGAGCGGCGTCCGCCATCTATACGTGCACCTGCCGTTCTGCGCGCATCGCTGCGGCTACTGCGACTTCGTCACCGTCGTCGGTCGCCAAGGCTCGCACGAGGCGTACGTCGACGCGCTGCTCGCCGAGCTGGCGCTCGAGCGGGATGTCCTCGACGGGCAGCTCGAGACCGTCTACCTCGGCGGCGGCACGCCGACGTTCACCGAGCCGGCCGCGCTCGAGCGGCTGCTCGACGCGCTGCCCCCGGCAACCGAGCTGACCGTCGAGGCGAACCCGGAGACGGTCACGCCCTCACTCGCACGGCTCCTGGCGCGGAAGGGTGTCAATCGTGTGTCGATCGGCGCACAGACCTTCCATGCCGGCTTGCTGGCCGTGCTCGAGCGGCGCGCGGGTCCCGACGACGTCCGCCGTGCCGTGCAGACTCTCCGTGATGCCACTATTGACAACATTTCGCTCGACCTCGTCCACGGAATTCCCGGCCAGAGCGCCTCCGATCTCGCGCGTGACCTGGAGGAGGCGCTCGCTCTCGAGCCGCAGCACCTGTCCTGCTACGAGCTGGAGGCCAAGCCCGGGACGCGCTTCACACATACCTTCGGGGATGAGCTCGCCCGCCAGAGCGAAGCGCTGGAGGGGTACTTCGAGCAGGTCGTCGACACTCTGACGACTGCCGGCTTCCGCTGGTACGAGACGGCCAACTTCTGCCGGCGGCCCGAGGACGACGGCGGTGGACGCGATCTCCGCTCCCACCACAACCTCGCCTACTGGCTGGGACGCGACTACCTCGGACTCGGGATCGGTGCGGTCTCGACCGTCGGCTCGATCCGGTGGAAGACCACGCCTCGTCTCCGGGCGTATGTCGAGTCGCTCGGGAGCGGCATGGCACCGCCGAGAGAGGTCGAGCCGCTCGACGCCGACGTCAAGCGCCGGGAGCGCGTGATGCTCGGGCTCCGCCTGGACGAGCCGCTCGTGCTCGCGGGCGTCGAGGCTGCGCTCGACGAGCCCGCGCTCGACCGGCTCGAGCACCTCGGCCTGGCGTTGCGCGACGGTCGCGAGACACTGACCCTGACCCCGCGTGGCCGCTTGCTCGGCGGCGGCGTTACGGCGGAGCTGTTGGCATAAAATGCCTGCATACATGGAAATCGAGCTGACCGACCGCCAGCGGGAAATCATCATCCGGGTCGTCGAGGAGTACGTGGCGACGGGCCAGCCCGTGGGCTCGAAGGGCCTGGTCGAGCGTGCGGGGATGCACGTGTCGCCGTCGACGGTCCGGAGTGAGCTCGCAGAGCTGGAGCAGGTGGGGTTGCTCACCCACCCGCACACGTCCGCCGGTCGCGTGCCAACCGACAGGGGCTATCGCTACTACGCGAGCACGCTGCTGGAGCGGCTCGAGCCGCAGCCGGTCGCGTTCGACCTCGATCTGTCCGAGGTGAGACGCGAGGTCGAGGCGGCGTTGCAGGCCACCACGGAGATGCTGTCCCAGGCGACGCGGCTGCTCGCGCTCGTCTCGGCGCCTCCGCTGCAGACGGACACGGTCAGGCATGTCGAGGTGCTGCTGCTCCAGCCGGACGTGGCGATGGTGGTCGTGATCACGTCGGCGGGCGCCGTGACGAAGCGGCTTGCGAGCTTCGACGAGCCGGTCGATCCCGGCCTCGCGAACTGGGCGCGGCAGTACCTCAACGAACAGCTCGTGGGTGTCCAGCTCGGAACGCAGCTCCTGCGCCGGCGGCTGGACGATCCAGGCCTGACCCCGGTCGAGCGGGCGTTCGTCGAGCGCCTGCGGCCGGCGTTCATCGAGCTCGTCGCTCCCAACGAGCAACGGCTCTACGTCGGCGGCGCGGCCGGCCTTCTCGACGACGTCCGCGACGACGAGGTCACCGCCTACCGCGGGCTGCTCGGGCTGCTCGAGCGCCGTCGCGCACTTCTCGACGTGCTCGCCGAATCGCTCGATCCCCGGCGGCCGTTCGTCCGTGTGGGCGGGGAGATCAGCAATCCGGCGCTGCACGAGCTGGCCCTCGTCGGAGCCACGTACGGCATCTCGAATCGCATGCTCGGCGCCGTCTCGCTCGTCGGCCCGATCCGCATGGACTACGACAAGGCGATCCGCTCGGTCCGCGCGGCCGCGTCGGAGCTGAGTCGCTTCTCCGAGGAGCTGTTCGGCGAGAACTAGAGAGGCAGGGCCACGGCCTGGGCCGGGGCTAACCTAGTGCGGTGGCGACGACCCGGCGCGACTACTACGAGGTGCTCGGCGTCGGGCGCAACGCGTCCGAGGACGAGATCAAGCAAGCCTTCCGCAAGCTCGCGCGCGGGCTGCATCCCGACGTCTCCGACGCCCCCGACGCCGAGGCGCGCTTCAAGGAGGTCGTCGAGGCGTACGAGGTGCTCTCGAGCTCCGAGCGGCGCGACATCTACGACCGGTTCGGCCACGAGGGGCTACGGGGCGGCGGCTTCACGCCGTCGTTCGACCTCGGCAATCTGAGCGACCTCTTCTCGGCGTTCTTCGGCGACGACCTGTTCGGCACCGGGGCGCGACGCTCCCGGCGCGGTGCGGACGTGGGTGCGGAGATCGAGATCGAGCTCGTCGAGGCCGCGCAGGGAGTGAAGCGAGAAGTTCCGTTCGAGGTCGCCGTGCCGTGCGAGGCCTGCGACGCCAGCGGCGCCGAGCCGGGCACGAGCCCCGTCCAGTGCTCGGGCTGCGGCGGCAGCGGGAGGCTCCAGCACGTCTCCAGGAGCGTGTTCGGCGAGTTCATCCGCACCCAGTCGTGCCCACGCTGCAACGGCTCCGGTCGCGTGATCGAGTCGCCGTGCAAGGCTTGCCGCGGCGGTGGGCGCATCCTCGAGGAGCGGCGTATCGACGTGGACGTTCCTGCCGGCATCCACGACGGCCAGCGGATCCGCATCTCCGGCGAGGGCCACGCCGGCCTACCGGGCGGCGAGGCGGGTGACGTCTACGTCCTCGTCCACGTGAAGCCCGACCAGCGTTTCGCCCGCGAGGGCGACGACGTCTATTCCCAGGTCGACCTGACCATGACCGAGGCTGCGCTCGGCGCGCGGGTCACGGTCCCGACGCTCGACGGAGAGACCGAGCTCGAGTTCGAGCCCGGCACGCAGCCCGGCGAGGTGCACGTCCTCGACCGCCGCGGGATGCCGGTCCTGAACGGAGCGGGGCGCGGCGACCACCGGATCCTCGTGAACGTGGTCATGCCGCGGCGGCTCGAGCCCGAGCAGCGCAAGCTGCTCGAGGACTTCGCCGGGAGCGCCGACGAGCAGACCTACGCGCGGGACGACGGGTTCTTCCAGCGCCTGCGGAGCGCCTTCCGCTGACGTGAGCGGCGAGCGCCCGCTCCGGCGCGTGTCGATCACCGTTCCCCGCCGCCGCGCCGAGGAGGCGCGCGCGACGATGATCGAGCTCTTCCCCGAAGGCTTCGAAGAGGTCGAGGACGAGGACGACGTGCAGCTCGCCGCGTACACGGACGCATCGGGCGAGGAGCGACTCTGGCACGCCTTCGGCGGCGTGCGCGGCACGGACGTCGAGGCCGGGTGGGAGGAGCGATGGCGCAGCTTCCACCGGCCGGTGACCGTCGGCCCGCTGTGGGTCGGACCGCCGTGGGAGGAGGTCGCGGCGGGCTCGCTGGCCGTCGTCATCGACCCCGCGCGGGCGTTCGGCACCGGGGCGCACGCGACGACCCGGCTCTGCCTCGCGCTGCTCGTCGACCTCCCGCGCGGTTCGCTTCTCGACGTCGGCTGCGGCTCCGGCGTGCTGGCGATCGCCGGCGCCCGGCTCGGGTTCGGGCCGGTTGTCGCGCTCGACGTCGATCCACTCGCGATCGAGGCGACGCGCGAGAACGCGCGGGCGAACGGCGTCGCGATCGAGACCGTGCTCCTCGATGCGACCCGCAGGCCGCTTCCCGCTGCGGCGACGGCGGTCGCGAACGTCTCCCTCGAGGCAGTCCCGGAGATCGCGGCGAGGCTCGACTGCGACCGGCTCGTCACCTCCGGCTACCTGGTCTCGAACCGGCTCCGGCTTCCGGGCTACGCGGCTCGCCGGAGGCTCGACGAGGAGGGCTGGGCGGCTGACCTCTGGGAGGCCGTGACCGAGTAAGGTCCGCGGGCATGGCGACGTTCTCGGCGGGCTTTCTCGGTTGCAAGGTTTCGCACGCGGACGCGCAGGCGGTGCGCGAGCGGCTGCTCGCCGACGGGCACACGGAGCAGGCGGGCGGAGCCGACGTCGCCGTCCTCAACACGTGCTGCGTGACGCACGAGGCGATCTCGAAGTCCCGCAAGGTGGCCTCCCGGCTCGCCCGGACGCACGGCCGCGTCTACCTCACGGGCTGCGGGGCGAACCTGGTCGGAGCCGCCTTCGGCGGTCTGGCCGGCAACGTCGTCGTGGTGGCGGGGAGAAGCGAGGACACTCCCGCAGCGGTCGCCGGCGACGTCGGCGCGATCGCGTGCGTGCAGGCGGACGCACGCCTCGATCGCGTGCGCGCCTTCGTGAAGGTGCAGGACGGGTGCAGCTTCTCGTGCTCGTTCTGCGTGATCCCGCTCGTGCGCGGTGCCTCGCGCAGCCGGCCGGCCGAGGGGATTCTGGCCGAGGTGCGCCGCCGCGTCGTGCAGGGCCACAAGGAGATCGTGCTCACCGGGATCAACCTCGGGTGCTATCGGGACCGCCTCGCCGGCTACCGGCTCGCGCGGCTCGTCCGCGAGGTCGGCGGCACGCCCGGTCTCGCGCGCCTGCGGCTCTCGTCGATCGAGGTCAACCACCTCGACGAGGAGCTCGTCGCGGCGCTGCGCGAGACTCCGACCGCGGGCGCGGCACCTGCACGTGCCGCTGCAGTCCGGCGACGACGGCGTCCTGCGGGCGATGGGCCGCCGCTACCGGGCCGCCACGTTCCTCCGCCGGCTCGCGCTCGCGGCCGACTTCAACCTGACCACGGACGTGATCGTCGGGTTCCCGGCCGAGGACGAGCGTGCGTTCCGCCGGACGCTCGCGGTCGTCGCCGAGGCGGGAATCACGAAGGCGCACGTCTTCCCGTACTCGCCGCGCCCCGGGACGAGGACGGCCGGCACCGACACGGTGCCGAAGGCGGTCAAGAAGGAGCGGAGCGCCCGGCTGCGGGCGCTGTCCCGCGAGCAGACGCTCCGCCGCTGGCGCGGGAAGATCGGTCGTCCGGACGTCGTCCTCGTCGACCGGCCCGGGCTCGGCTACGGAGAGGACTACTCGCCCTGGCTCGTCGACGCACCGGTCGGCGAGTTCGTCCAGGTACGCGGCGCCGCGGTGACGGAGGAGGGGATCCTCGCTGCCTGACCCGGTTTCCGATCCGGACTGCATCTTCTGCAAGATCGTCCGCGGCGAGCTGCCCGCGACCATCGTCAACCGCGCGGACGGGTTCATTGCGATCGAGGACATCGCGCCCAAGGCCGATGTGCACCTGCTCGTCATCCCGGAGCGACATCTGGAAACCTTCCGTGACGTCTCGGCGATGGGCGAGGAGGAGGCGAAGCGGATGCTCGATTTCGTTGCGGAAACAGCGCAGGCGGCCGGCCTCGACGAATACCGGCTGATGGTGTTCGTCGGCGCCGGCGCGGGCCAGACCGTCTTCCACCTCCACTGGCACGTCCTCGGCGGGACGTTCAGGGGGCTCCCCGCATGACGCTGATCGCGCGGATCGAGGCCGAATTGACGGAGGCGATGAAGGAACGCGACGGCGAGCGACGCGACGCGCTGCGGCTGATCCTGAACGCGCTTCGGGCCTCGGAGAAGGAGCTGCAGCGACCGCTCCACGAGGACGAGGAGCTGCAGGTGCTCCAGCGGGAGCGCAAACGGCGGCTCGAGGCGATCGAGGCCTTTCGTGCCGCGGGGCGGGAGGAGCAGGCCGAGAAGGAGGAGGACGAGCTCGACGTGCTCGAGGACTTCATGCCCGAGCCGCTGTCGGAGGACGAGCTCGAGGCGATCGTCGACGACGCGATCGCCGAGAACGGCGCCACCAGCCTGCGCGACCTCGGCCGCGTGATGGCCGACGTGATGCCGCAGATCGCGGGTCGTGCGGACGGGTCGGCCGTGAGCCAGCTCGTGCGCGAGAAGCTCGCCTGACAAAGCCCGAATCCGACGGGCGTACGGGTGCGAGCGTGCGCCGGCCGACGGTGCTGGGAGTCTGGATCAGTTCAACGAGGTCGCCTCGGTCGTGCACGTCCACCGGCCTGCCCGTGCGCTGAGCGGCCATGTCCCGAACGGCGGGCTCAAGGTGCTCCCGGCCTCCTCCCCACTGCGATCGTATTCGCGAAACCGTCACCTGTCTGTGTCCTGGGCGTGACGAAATCGAGGCATCCGTGTGGTCGGATCGACGGGTGGCAGCCATACACTGGACCGGTGCAGGAAGTTCTGTCTGTCTCGAACGACGTCGCCGCCGAGCTCGCCGGGGTCGGCGACGGCGTGCTCGATGCGCTTCGCGACAGGCTCGACTGCACGATCCTCCTGCGCGGCAACCGCCTCACGATCGAAGGCGAGCAGGATCACGTGTCCGAGGCGCGGGCCGTCGTCGACGAGCTCGTCGAGCTGGTCGAGACCGGCCACGAGATCGGCCCGGGGACGGTCGACGCCGTGATCGGCGCCATCGACCAGGCCCACGACGTCCGCGAGATCTTCGAGGACGTGATCTGGCGCCACCGCGGCAAGAAGATCGCGCCGAAGACGGTCAACCAGAAGCGTTACGTCGACGCGATCCGCGACCATACGGTCACGTTCGCGATCGGCCCGGCCGGCACCGGCAAGACGTATCTCGCCATGGCGCTCGCGGTCAGGGCGCTGTCCGAGCGCGAGGTGGGGCGGATCATCCTCACGCGGCCGGCGGTCGAGGCGGGCGAGCGGCTCGGGTTCCTGCCCGGCGACATCCTGGCCAAGGTCGACCCCTACCTGCGGCCGCTCTTCGACGCGCTCTACGACATGCTCGACGCCGACCGGCTGACCTCGTACATGGAGAAGGGCGCGGTCGAGGTGGCGCCGCTCGCGTTCATGCGCGGACGCACGCTCAACGACTCCTTCATCATCCTCGACGAGGCACAGAACACGAGCCCCGAGCAGATGCAGATGTTCCTGACCCGGCTCGGCTTCGGGTCGAAGGTCGTCGTGACGGGCGACGTCACGCAGATCGACCTGCCTCGAGACCAGGCATCCGGGCTCGTGACCGTCCAGGACATCCTGGGGCCGATCGAGGGGATCGAGTTCATCCGCTTCGGGCACGAGGACGTCGTCCGCCACAAGCTCGTCCAGCGCATCGTGGAGGCGTATCGCCGCCACAGCGAGGAGACGGGCTCCGACCGCGTGCGCTGAGCCGTGGTCGAGATCGAGGTCGCGAACAGGAGCGGCGTCGAGGTCGACGAGCATGCGGCCGTCGAGCTCGCACGACGGGTGCTCGCAGCCGAGGGCGTCGGCGAGGGCGAGCTCGGCATCGCGTTCGTTCCCCCGGAGGAGATCAGGCGCCTCAAGCGCGATCACCTCGGTGTCGACGAGGCGACCGACGTGCTCTCGTTCCCGATCGACGGCCGCGAAGAGCTTCCGGACGGCGTGCCGCGGCAACTCGGCGACGCGGTCCTCTGCCCGCAGGTGACGGGCGACGCCTGGCGCGCACCGCTCGTCCACGGGCTCCTGCACCTGCTCGGGTACGACCACGGCGACGAGATGGAAGCGCGCGAGGACGCGTACGAGGAATGAGCCGCCGCCGCTCGCTGTCGCTGATCGACAGCTTCAACTTCGCGATCGAGGGCCTGATCCACGTCCTGCGGACGCACCGGAACATGCGCATCCATTTCGCGGTCGCGATCGGCGTGCTCGTGGCGGCCGTGTGGAAGGGCGTCAACCGCTTCGAGCTGATCGCGCTTCTGCTCGCGATCACGTTCGTGCTCGTCGCCGAGATGATCAACTCGGCGATCGAGCAGGCGATCGACCTGGCCACGACCTCGTTCGACCCGCTCGCGAAGCTCGCCAAGGACATCGCCGCCGGGGCCGTTCTGATCGCGACCATCAACGCCGTCGCCGTCGGCTACCTCGTGTTCTCGCACGCGTTCAGCACGTCGGCCTCGAGCGTGCTCGACCGGCTCCGCGACCTGCCGACGGAGGTGACGCTGATCGCGCTCGTGCTCACCGTCCTGATCGTGATCGCGACCAAGGCCTGGGTCGGACGCGGGACGCCGCTCCGGGGCGGCCTGCCGTCCGGGCACGCCGCGGTCGCGTTCGCGGGCTGGGTCGCGGTGACCTACATCCTCGGCCCGAAGGAGCACCGTTTCCTCGTCTCGTCGATCATGTTCATCATGGCTCTGCTCGTCGCCCAGACCAGGATCGAGGCCGGCGTCCACTCGACGCTCGAGGTCGTCTACGGCGGCCTCCTCGGCGCTCTCGTCGCCCTCGCCGTCTTCCAGCTCTTCTTCTGATGGACGACCGCGCCCTCTACGAGCAGGCCGTGGCGATCGCCGCGCAGGCGTATGCGCCGTACTCGAAGTTCCACGTCGGCGCCGCGGTGCTGGCGCGCGACGGGCGGCTGTTCCTGGGCGTGAACGTCGAGAACGCGGCCTATCCGCTCGGCGTCTGTGCCGAGAAGACCGCGCTCACGCGCGCTGTCACCGACGGCTGCCGGCCGGGGGACCTGGAGGCGATCGCGATCAACGCCTCGCCCTGCGGCGGCTGCCGCCAGTGGCTGTACGAGTTCGGGCTCGACCGCGTCACCTATGCGCGCGCGAACGGCGAGGTCGTGACGACGACGCCGGCCGAGCTCCTGCCGGACACGTTCGAGCTCGATCAATGAGGTCGGGCTTCGTCGCGCTGGCCGGCCGGCCGAACGTCGGGAAGTCGACGCTCGTCAACGCGCTCTGCGGCGGCAAGGTGGCGATCGTCTCCGACAAGCCGCAGACGACCCGGCGGCGCATCTTCGGCATTGCGAACGGGCCCGACCACCAGCTCGTCCTCGCCGACCTGCCCGGCTTCCAGCGGCCGCGCGACCTCCTCACCGAGCACCTCCAGCGCACGGTCGACCACGGGTTCGAGGAGATCGAGGGCGTCCTGTTCGTGCTCGACTGCCGGGAGCGGATCGGCGGCGGCGACCGCTTCATCGCACAGCGCGTGTTCGGCCTCGGCGTCCCGGTCGTGATCGCCCTCAACAAGGTCGACCGCCTGAAGCCCGGGCACATCGCGACGCAGATGCAGACCGCTGCCGCACTCGGCGACTTCAAGGCGCTGCATCCGATCAGCGCCAAGACCGGCGACGGCGTGGGCGAGCTCCGCGAGGAGCTCGTCGAGCTGCTGCCCGAGGGGCCGCTCTACTTCCCACCTGACGTCCGCACGGACGTGGAGCAGGACGTGCAGGTCGCCGAGCTCGTCCGGGAGAAGGCGCTGGCGCTGACGAAGGACGAGCTGCCGCACGCGATCAGCGTCGAGGTCGAGGAGATCGTCGAAGGCACGGTTCGCGCCGTGATCTACGTCGAGACCGACTCGCAGAAGCAGATCGTCATCGGCCGCGCGGGCGGCGTCGTGCGCGAGATCGGCGTGCGTGCCCGGCCCGAGATCGAAGCGCTGCTCGGTCGCCGCGTCTATCTCGAGCTGCGCGTCAAATCGAGGCCCCGCTGGCGCCGCGACGAGGCGATGCTGAACCGACTCGGCATCTGACGAAGAGTGCGGCTAGCCGTATTGGGGCGGACGGGCCCATGTGCGAGCATTCGAACGTGACAACTGTCCTCATCGTCGACGACCACCCGAGCTTCCGGGCCACGGCCCGGGCGCTGCTCGAGGCGGAGGGCTTCGACGTCGTCGGCGAGGCGAGCGACGGCCGCAGCGCCATCGCCGCCGCCGAGGAGCTTCATCCGGACGTCGTCCTCCTCGACGTGCAGCTGCCCGACCAGACGGGCTTCGAGGTCGCCTCCACGCTGACGGGCGACGGCGCGTGCGTCAGCGTCGTCCTCGTCTCCAGTCGCGACGGCTCCGACTACGGGCCGCTCGTCGAGGAGAGCGGGGCGCTCGGCTTCGTGCCGAAGGCCGAGCTCTCGGGCGCCCGCATCGCTGCACTGATCCCGTGACCCCGCGCCTGCGTCCGTGGCACGTGGTCGTCCCCGTGACGATCGTGCTCGTCGCACTCGACCTGCTCTCGGCCTTCATGAGCGACCAGTCCGGCCACCCGGAGATCTGGGGCTTCGTGACGGCGTTCGCGGGAGTGGCCTTCGTCGGGAGCGGCCTCGTCGCCTGGAGCCGGCGGCCCGGAAACGGGACGGGGAAACTGCTCGTCCTCGGCGGCCTCTCCTGGCTCGTGTTCGCGCCGTTGTGGACGGCGAACGACTCGCTGCTCTACACGAGCGGCAACGCCCTTGGCAGCATCCCCATCGCGATCCTTCTGCTGATCGTCGCGCTCTATCCGGAAGGGCGCCCGACGAACCCGCTCGAGCGCGGCTTCGCCCTCGTCCTGTTCCCGGTCGCGATCCTCTCCGGCCTGCTGCCGACGTTCTTCGAGGGGGAGTTCAGCTTCGGTTGTACCGGCTGCCCCCCGAACCGGTTCCTCGTCGAGGACAGCAAGCAGGTCTACGACGCCCTCCAGGCCGCGTTCGCGGTCGTCGGCATCGTCTTCTTCCTCGGCGTCGTCGTGCTCGCCGTCCGGCGCTGGCGGGCGGCCACGCCTGCGATGCGCCGCGTCCTCAAGCCCGTGTACCTGACGGGCGGCGTCTCGGTTGCCGCGATCGGCGTGGGCTTTGCGGTTGGGTTCGCATCCGAGGCCGTAGGGGAGATCTTCTGGATCGTCGCGCTGGTCGGCGTCGTCCTGCTCCCGTTCGCGCTTCTCGCCGGTCTGCTGCAGACGAGCCTCATGCTCGGCGTGCGCCGCCTGCTCGACTACGCGGACGACCCCACGTCGGAGGGGGCCCAGGACGCGATCAGAAAGGCGCTCGGCGACCCGACGGCACGCCTCGGCCTCTGGATCGAGCAGGAGCACGGCTACGTGGATCTGCGGGGCAACTCCTTCCCGCTGCTCACGGACGAGCAGGGTCGCGCGTACGCGCGCATCGACTCCGACGGCGGGCCGCTCGGCTTCATCGAGCACGACGCCGCCGTCGACGTCCACGCGCCCGAGCTCCTCTCCGAGGTGATCACCGCCTGCCGCTTCGCACTGGAGAAGGACCGCGGCCGCCAGGCGCTCGAGCGCAGCCAGACCCGCATGCGCGCCCTTCTCGACGCGATGCCCGACATGATGATCCGGTTCAGGCGGGACGGGACCTACGTCGACATCCGCGGCGACGTCAAGGGCCTCGTCCGCTCGCGTGAGGAGATGATCGGCCGGAACGTCCGCGACTTCCTCCCGTCTCCGGTCGTCGACGAGCTGATGCACTGTGCGGACGCTGCGCTCGGGACGCGAACGACGCAGACGGTCGAGTACGAGCTCGACCTCGACGGCGAGCAGCGGGTCTTCGAGGCGCGAATGGTGCCGAGCGCGGACGACGAGATCGTCTCGATCGTCCGCGAGGTCACGCTGGCGCGACGGCTCGAGCGGGAGCTCGCCGACCGGTTCGCCGAGGTGCAGCACGAGCAGATGTTCACACGCACCGTCGTCAACACGGCTCCGATCGTGCTCATGCTCGTCGACGAGCAGGGCGGGATCATCCGCTTCAACGACACGACCGAGCGCCTGACGGGACGGGTGGACGACGAGCGGGTCTGGGGGCGACGGTTCTGGGAGGTCTTCGTCCATCCCGAGGACGCCGCCGGCATTGAGGAAGCGTTTCGGCGCGTCGCGCCGGGCCGCGAGCTCGAGGAGATCGAGTGTCGCTGGCTGACGACGAGCGGCGACGAGCTGATCCTCGCGTGCACGTTCAACCACATCGTCGACGGACAGGGCACGCCTCGCCGGATCCTCGCCGGTCTCGACGTGACCGAGCGTGAGCGGAGCCGCCGCGAGATCCGCGCCTCGCGTGCGCGGCTGGTCGAGGCGCAGGACGCCGAGCGGCGGCGCCTCGAGCGGAATCTCCACGACGGCGCCCAGCAACGGCTTGTCTCGCTCTCGCTCGCGCTGCGGCTCGCGCAGGCCAAGCTGGCGACCGATCCCGAGGGCGCCGGCGACATCCTGACCGCGGCCGGCGACGAGCTCGCGCTCGCCCTCGCCGAGCTCCGCGAGCTCGCCCGGGGCATCCATCCGGCCATGCTCACCGACCGCGGCCTCGGCGCAGCCGTCGAGAGCCTGGCCGTCCGGGCGCCGCTTCCGGTCGAGCTCGCCGCGATGCCCGACGAGCGGCTGCCCGCGCCTGTCGAGGCGGCGGCGTTCTACGTCATCGCGGAGGCGCTCGCCAACATCGGCAAGTACGCGCAGGCGACGGCCGCCCGTGTGAGCGTCACCCGGGTCGACGGGCACGCGGTGGTCGAGGTGGACGACGACGGCGTCGGCGGGGCCGATCCCGGCAGCGGCTCCGGTCTGCGAGGGCTCCTCGACCGGATCGAGGCCCTCGACGGCACGCTCGAAGTCTCGAGCCCCGAAGGCGGCGGAACCCGCATCCGGGCGGAGATACCCTGCCCGCATTGACGCAGCTGCCGCACGGCCGCGTGACGTTCCTGTTCACGGACATCGAGGGCTCCACCGCCCTCGTCCGGCGGCTCGGCTCCGACTACGGCGACTCGTTGGGGAGCCATCGCGAGGTCCTCCGGACTGCTGTCGAGAGCCAGGGCGGGATCGTGCTCGACACGCTCGGAGACGAGACGTCGAACGTGTTCGTGGAGGCACTCGCCGCGCTCCGCGCCGCCGTCGAGGCGCAGTCGGCGCTCTGCTCGCACGGCTTTCGCGTGCGCATGGGGATCCACACGGGCGAGCCCTCGCTCAGCGGCCGGAGCTACTTCGGCCTGGACGTGCACCGTGCCGCCCGGATCACGGAGGCCGGCCACGGCTGTCAGATCCTCGTCTCGGCCGCGACGTGCGAGCACGCAGCGGATGGGCCGTTCGAGTTTCGTCCGCTCGGCGCGCATCGGCTGCGCGGCCTCGATGCGCCCGAGCCGGTCTTTCAGCTCGTCGCCGACGGGCTCGAGACGGACTTCCCGCCGCTCCGCCGCACCGCCGAACCGCTGGCGGACGAGCTCGAGAGCGGCGAGACTGCGACAGAGCCGTCGATGCGTGTCGTACTGGCCGAGGACTCCGTGCTGCTCCGTGAGGGGATCGCCCGCCTGCTCGAGGACGCCGGCTTCGAGGTCGTGGGCCAGGCGGGGAACGCCGACGAGCTGATGTTGAAGGTCCGCTCGTACAGCCCGGACGTCGCGATCGTCGACATCCGCATGCCGCCGACGCAGACGGACGAGGGTCTGCAGGCAGCGCGCGAGATCCGCGCGAAGTACTCCGGCACGGGCGTCCTCGTCCTCTCGCAGTACCTCGAGACCGCGTACGCCCTCGAGCTGCTCTCGGACAGCGCCGAGGGCGTGGGCTATCTGTTGAAGGACCGCGTCGCCGACATCGACGCGTTCGTCGCAGCGGTCCGGCGCGTCGGCGAGGGAGGCTCCGCGCTCGACCCTGCGGTCGTCTCGCAGCTGGTCGGCTGGCAGCGCCGCGACGACCCTGTCGCTCAGCTCACGCCGCGCGAGCGCGAGGTGCTCGAGCTGATGGCGGAAGGGCGATCCAATGCCGCGATCGCCGCCGAGCTCGTCGTCACCGAGCGCGCGGTCGAGAAGCACGTCACGAGCATCTTCGGGAAGTTGCGGCTGCCCGCGAGCCCCGACGACCACCGCCGCGTGCTCGCCGTCCTCACGTACCTCCGTTCGGGCTGAACCGATAGCCCTTGGCCGCGAGCGCGGCCGCTGCCCGGTCGAACTGGTCGAGGCCAGAGATGTGCGACGCGTCGAATTCGGCGAGTATCCGATCCCGCTTCGCGGTCGGCGCATCACGCAGCTTCTTCACCAGGCCAAGCAGCGTGGTGGACACCTTCGCGGCGCCTGCGGCGAGCCGGTCGTTCAGCGCCTGGACGTCGGCCGGCGCCCGGACTCCTGACAGACGCACTGCAATGTCGCCGAATCTCGCCGCGACCTCGCCGAGCGAGTCGATCGCTGCTCTTGGCGGCGAGTGATTCACCACGAGAGGTCTGGCCAACGCCGACCGTAGCTTGTCCTCGTACGCACTCCTCGAGAGGCGACCGTCGCCGCTGCCGCTGCAGCCCGCGACGACGAACACCGCCGCCAGTAGGCATGCGCCGCGCTTCACGGCGCCAGAGTACGCGGGAGACCGGCGAGGCCCTACACTCAGCTCATGGCGCAGGCGCCTGCACTTCCCGGCGGCTTCGAGCTGCCGCTCGAGCCGCGGCTGCCGCGAATCGGCTCCGTGGACGAGGTCGGCGTCGAGGAGCGCGCCGCGGCGCTCGCGAAGCGTTCGATCAAGAAGGACGCCAAGCTCTTCGCGCTCGAGCTCGCGATCCGGATGATGGACCTGACCACGCTCGAGGGCTCCGACACGCCGGGCAAGGTCGCGGCGCTTTGCTCGAAGGCCGTGCGGCCGGACCCGTCCGAGCCGGGCATACCCTCGGTCGCTGCCGTCTGCGTCTACCCGAACCTCGTCCCGACGGCGGTCGAGCGTCTGCACGGCACCGGCGTCAAGGTCGCGTCGGTGGCGACCGCCTTCCCGTCCGGCCAGGCGCCGCTCGACGTCAAGCTCCGCGAGGTCGAGGACGTCGTCGCGATGGGCGCGGACGAGGTCGACATGGTGATCGACCGGGGCGCGTTCCTCGCCGGCCGCTACGCGAAGGTCTACGACGAGATCGTCCGCGTGAAGGAGGCGTGCGGCGCCGCCCACCTGAAGGTGATCCTCGAGGTCGCCGAGCTCGGCACCTACGACAACGTTCGCCGCGCGTCGATCCTGGCCATGGCCGCGGGGGCGGACTTCATCAAGACGTCGACCGGCAAGCTCTCCGGCGCCGCGACGCTGCCGGTCACCCTCGTGATGCTCGAGTCGATCCGCGACGTGTACGAGCAGACGGGGCGCAAGGTCGGCATGAAGCCCGCGGGTGGCATCCGCCAGTCGAAGCAGGCCGTCCAGTACCTCGTCCAGCTCCACGAGACGCTCGGGCCTGAGTGGCTGACGCCCGACCTCTACCGGCTCGGTGCGTCGTCGCTCCTGAACGACGTGCTGATGCAGATCCGCAAGGAGAAGACGGGCCGCTACCAGAGCCCCGACTACTTCACCATTGACTGACGTCGAGAAGAAACAGGCCTTGCCGCCAGCTCCCGCCGACTGGGACTACGCCCCTGCGCCCGAGGCGCGCGACGTCGTCTCACTCCGGGAGCAGTACGGGCTCTTCGTCGGCGGCACGTGGCTCGAGTCGAGCGAGACGTACACGACGATCAGTCCCGCGACCGAGGAGCCGCTCGCCGCGATCGCCCAGGCGACGCCGGCGGAGGTCACGACCGCCGTCGGCGCGGCCCGCGAGGCGTTCGAGAACGGCTGGTCGGCGCCTTCCCGGCTCGGAGCGCGCGAAGTACCTGTTCCGGATCGCGCGCATCCTCCAGGAGCGGGCCCGCGAGTTCGCCGTGCTCGAGTCGCTGAACGGCGGCAAGCCGATCAAGGAGTCGCGTGACGTCGACATCCCGCTCGCGGCCGCACACTTCTTCTACTACGCGGGCTGGGCCGACAAGCTCGAGTACGCCTTCCCGAACCGCCGGCCGCAGCCGCTCGGCGTCGCCGGCCAGATCATCCCCTGGAACTTCCCGCTGCTGATGCTCGCCTGGAAGATCGCGCCGGCGCTCGCAGCCGGCAACACCGTCGTGCTCAAGCCTGCCGAGACGACGCCGCTCTCGGCGCTCCTCTTCTGCGACGTGCTCCGCCAGGCCGAGCTGCCGCCCGGCGTCGTCAACATCGTCACGGGCGACGGCCGCGCCGGCGCCGCGCTCGTCGGCTCGGAGGTCGACAAGATCGCGTTCACGGGCTCGACCGAGGTCGGCAAGGCGATCCAGCGCGAGCTCGCCGGCAAGCCGACGCGGCTGACGCTCGAGCTCGGCGGCAAGGCGGCGAACATCATCTTCGACGACGCCGCGCTCGACCAGGCCGTCGAGGGGATCGTCAACGGCATCTACTTCAACCAGGGCCACGTCTGCTGCGCCGGCTCGCGGCTGTTCGTCCAGGAATCGGTCGTCGAGGACGTGGTCGCGAAGCTGAAGCGGCGGATGGGGACGCTGCGCGTCGGCGACCCGCTCGACAAGAACACCGACGTCGGCGCGATCAACTCGCGCCAGCAGCTCGAGAAGATCAAGGAGCTGGTCGCGAGCGGGGAGGAGGAGGGCGCCGAGATCTACCAGCCGCCGTGCCGCCTGCCCGAGCGGGGCTACTGGTTCGCGCCGACCGTGTTCACCGACGTCGCGCAGAGCTACCGGATCGCGCAGGAGGAGATCTTCGGCCCGGTGCTCTCCGTGCTCACGTTCCGCACGCCGGAGGAGGCGCTCGAGAAGGCGAACAACACGCCGTACGGCCTGTCCGCCGGGATCTGGACGGAGAAGGGCTCACGCATCCTGTGGATGGCGGAGCGCCTGCGCGCCGGCGTGATCTGGGCGAACACGTTCAACCGCTTCGACCCGACCTCGCCGTTCGGCGGCTACAAGGAGTCCGGCTTCGGCCGCGAGGGCGGCCTCCACGGCCTCGAGCCGTACCTGAGGTTCGAATGACCGCAATTTCCAGCCTTTCGTTGGGGCACCCCAGCCCACCACCCACGTTCGATCGTAGCCCGAAAGGTGTGACGTGTCTGTCGCGCGGGTCGTGCCGATTTCGTGACGATTCGTCCCCAGCGTGGAGCACGCGCGATGACCCGGATCGGCGTCAACAAGACCTACAAGCTCTACATCGGCGGTGAGTTCCCGCGCTCCGAGTCGGGGCGCACCGTACGAGGCCGAGGGGGCGAACGTCGCCCGTGCCTCGCGCAAGGACGTGCGCGACGCCGTCCGGGCCGCGCGCGGCGCCTTTGCGGGCTGGGCGGGACGGACGGCCTACAACCGCGGCCAGATCCTCTACCGCATGGCGGAGATGATGGAGGCGCGCCGCGACCTGCTCGCCGGCCTGTGCGAGGGCGAGTCCGAGGTCGACGCTGCCGATCGATCGCATGGTCTGGTACGCGGGCTGGGCCGACAAGATCGCGCAGGCGCTCGGCTCGTCGAACCCGGTGGCGGGGCCGTACTTCAACTTCACCGTGCCGGAGCCGACCGGCGTCGTCGGGATCCTCTGCGCCGAGGAGCCGCCGCTCGCGGGGCTCGTCTCGCGCATCGCGCCGGCGATCGTCGGCGGCAACACGGTCGTCGCGGTCGCCTCCGAGTCGCGCCCGCTGGCGGCGGTCGAGCTCGCGGAGGTGCTCGCAACCGTCCGACCTCCCGGGCGGCGTGGTCAACATCCTCACGGGCTCGAAGGCCGAGCTCGCGCCCTGGCTCGCCGGCCACATGGACGTCAACGCGATCGACGTCGGCGGCGCCGACGGGCAGGTCGAGGAGCTCGAGCGGCTGGCGGCGGAGAACGTCAAGCGGGTCGTTCGCGGCGACGCCGGCGCGGCAAAGCCTCTGGGAGATCGCCGACCTCATGGAGCTGAAGACGGTCTGGCACCCGATCGGCGTCGCATAGCATCCCCGTCCACGTGACCGGGTCGCGACGTCTGAGCCAGGCCCTGTCGGAGGGAGACGGGATCTCCGTCCTCGTGAACGTCGCCGACGTGGCCGTCGGCGGCAGCGGCCGAGGAGCAGGGCGCCGAGGGGCTCGTCCTCGACCGTCCGGCGCCGGGCGTGCGCGATGCGACGGAGCTACCCGTCCTCTACCGGGGCGAATCGCCCGACGCGGCCGCGCGAGCCGGGGCCGACGCCTGGGTCCTGATCGCCGAGCACCATCACGACGACGATTCCGCGCTCGAGGAGCAGCTACGCGCGGGCGCTCGGGCTCGGGCTCGAGTGCGTGATCGACGTGCACGACGAGGAGGAGCTCGAGCTCGTGCTCGAGCGCGTCGACCCGGAGATCTTCCTGCTCTCGCCGCGCGGAGGCCGACGACGGGCGAGGATGCGCTCGACCGCGTGCTCGAGCTGCTTCCCGACGTGCCGGCCGGAAAGCTCGCGATCGCCGAGCTTCCGGCCTCGACGCGCGACGAGGTCGTGTCGCTCGAGCGGGCGGGCGTCGACGCGGTGCTCGTCGGCGGGGGAGACGTTGCCCACCTCGTCGGTGGCCCCGCCCCCGAAGTCTGAGCTGCGTCGCCCGCGGGCTCCCCGCGGCTGAAGGGGAACTGGGGCGGCCCGAAGGCGGCGCTCGCAGCGCTGCTCGCGGTCGCGCTCGCGCTGCGCGTCGTCGGGCTCCAGTACGGCCTGCCGTTCGCGACGATCCTCGACCCGGACGAGCAGAGCATCGTGCCTCGGGCCTGGCGGATGGTGCACGGGTTCGGGCTCGACCCGCACTGGTTCGACTACCCGTCGCTCGTGCTCTACGCTCTTCGCGCCGTTCCAGGCGTGGAACTCGGCGCACCGTCGATCCTCACCGCCCGCATCGTGATCGTGGTCTTCGGCCTCGCCGCGGTCGCCGCGGCCTGGTGGCTCGGCAGGCGCGCCTACGGCAGCGTCGCCGGGCCTGGTCGGCGGGGCGTTCGTCGCAGTGCAGACGACCAGCGTCGCCTACTCGCACACCGCCGTCACCGACGTGCCGCTCGAGGCCGGGGTCGCCGCGTCGCTCGCGCTGATGGTCTCCGACCGGCTCGCGTGGGCCGGTGTCGTCGCCGGCCTCGCGACGAGCGCGAAGTATCCCGGGCGTCTTCCTGCTCGTTCCGCTCGTCGTCGCCGGCTGGGGCACGATGGCGGCGCCTCGCGACCTCGATCGGGCTCGGCGCCGCTACCTTCCTCGCCACCAGCCCCTTCGTGCTCGTCCATCCGGGCCAGGCGTGGAGCGACGCGTCGCGGGTGCAGCGCCTCGCGCGCGACGGCTGGCTCGGGTTCGAGAACGACAGCTTCGCGCTGTTCTCGTTCTCCGGCCGGTTCTGGCACACGCTCGGCCCGGCGCTGATCGTCGCGCTGGTCGGAATCGGCGTCGCGCTCGTCCTGCGCAAGCAAGGCCGGACCTGATCCTCCTCTCGTTCGTCGCCGTCTACGTCGATCGACCTGCTCACGATCCGCGCACACTTCGACCGCTACCTGCTGCCGCTCGTGCCGGTCGTGGGCGTCCTCGCCGGCCGCCTGCGTGCGCTTGCGCCGGTGACGCTGCTCCTGCTCGTCGTCCCGCTGACGTACTCGATCCGCAACGACAGGACCCTGACGAAGACGGACACGCGCGTCGTCGCCGCGCGCTGGATCGAGGGGCACGTGCCCGCATCGGCGCCGATCGCCGCCGAGTCGTCGACGCCGCCGCTCGCCGGCCGCTCGGTGCTGCCGCTGCTCCTGCCTGGCCCCGGGCGGCCCTCGGACCCGAACCGCGACGTGGCGCGGCTTCGGCGCGACGGCATCCGCTACGTCCTCGTCACCGGGGCCGTCGCCGACCGCGTGCTCGCCGCGAAGCGCACTACCCGCGCGAGGCGCGCTTCTACGATCAACTTCGACGTCGAGACGAGACGTCTCTACTATGTGAAGGCGCACGACGGCCTTGCCGGCCCCTGGGTAGCCGTCTACCGGCTGTAGATGAAGAAGCTCACGCTCGCATCACTTCCGCTCCTCGCCGTCGTCGCGCTGGTCGTGTCCGGCTGCGGCAGCGAGCCAAGAGCGCCGCGAGCACGAGTTCGAGAGGCGTCGCCGACTACGTGCCCGTCACGCCGACCTGCCCGGACGCGTGGAAGGCCGGCTGGCAGCAGCTCGCGAACAGAATCCACGCCGCGGTCTACTGCCCGGCGTGGGTGCCATCGCCGCTGACGGGGAAGATCAACGGCGTCGTGGACTACGGGGGCGGAGGCGGCCCCGCCGTGTCGGTCTGGAAGGACCGGAGCTACCTCGTGAGCATGGCCTGGGCAGGAGCCTCAGACCGGCGAGGTGCACGTCAACTTCCGCGGCTATCCGGGCCGCGCGAAGGTGCCGACCTGCGTCTCCGAGGACTACAACGCCGGCAAGCTGACGAAACGGAACGTTCCGTGCTTCTCGGACGCACGCGGCACGGTGTCGGAGCGGGGGATCACGGCGACCGTCTACACCGTCAACCAGGACGCCGACCTCTGGCACATCCTCTACGCCTGGCACTACCGCGGGGGGCTCTACACGGTCAGCGAGCACATCGCGGAGCCGCTGACCTACGCGATGGTCGTCAGGAACCTGCACCACATGTTGCGCAGCCTCGTGCTCGTCGAGCCGGCGACCTGATGCGCCTGACGCGGAAGCAACTCGTCGCCCGAGCGGGCGGCCGGCGCGCTCGGTGCCGCCGGGATCTACGAGCTCGTCGACCACCTGACGCCGCCGCCTGCACGTGCGGGAGGCGACCGCGCACCGCTGCCGCCCGAGCAGCACCTGCTGCAGGGCGTCCGCGTCGTCCACGACAACGGCGTCGACGTCCTCGTGCCGCCGCTCCACCACCAGCTCGTGACGCTGCGGCTCGTCACCGGGACGAGCACGAAGGCAGCTCGCGGGCGCACGGCAGGAGCTCGAGCACGCGCTCACGACGCTCGAGGCGAAGCATGCGCCCAGCCCGTCCGGCCTCGGGATCACCGTCGGCTGGGGGCTCCCGTATTTCCGCCGCTACGTCGCGAAGTCCGCCGACCGCTACGTCCCCGTCGACCGGCGCGCGTCCAAGGCGAAGGGCCGCGCGCGTGAGCGTCCTCCTGGACGCGGTGAGGTTCCCGAGCGACCCGTCGACGACGATCCTCGAGCGGAACGACGCCGTCCTGCTCCTGCGCTCGGATCAGTCTGTCCACGATCCTCGCTGCCTCGACCGCGCTCGTCGACAAGCTCGACTTCTGGCGCCCGACGAGCATTCGTCGCGGCTTCGCTGGCGGCGGCTTCGACGGCGGCAAGAGCCTCCCGAAGCGCATGGCGACCGCCGCGGGCGTTCCCGGCGCCGAGTTCATCCCCGCGTCGTCCGAGCTCTTCCTCGGCTTCACGTCGACGCAGAAGGCGCAACCTCGGGCCGGGGTCGGATCGCCAACCTGGAGACGCTCGGCTACGCCGACGGCGGCCCGAACGGCTACTTCCGGCAGCGGGACGTGCATGCACGTCTCGCACATCTTCGAGGACCTCCTGCAGTGGTACACGCTGTTCAGCCACTCGGAGCGCGTCGCGACGGTGTTCCGGCCGACGGTCAGCGTCAAGTCGGGCACGCTCACCGTCCGGCAGGGGCCGGCCGACGTGGCGACGACGCGGGACAACGAGCGCGACTACCGGCGTTTCCACGCGATCGGCCACAGCGCCTCGATCCAGAGCGACCTCCCGTCTCGGCTCGGCCGTGCGCGGCACCGACGGGACGCTCTACCCGAAGGGCACGGCGATCCCCCAGCGGGCCGACTTCAACACGCTCGACAACCCGTTCTTCTGGAGCGCGCACGCCGACGCGGACGGGATGGCCGCGGGGGCAGCCGCCGGCGTCCACTTCGTGGTGTTCAACCCGACGAGCGACGACTTCCACCGCAACCGGCTGGCGATGGACGGCGTCATGCCGGACGGCACCAGGCTCCCGCTCGACGCAAACAGTCGCGGCCAGGGCATCAACGCGGTGCTGAAGACGACGCACCGGCAGAACTTCCTCGTGCCGCCGCGCCGGCACCGCTCATTCCCGCTCTCCGAGCTCCTGTGACGGACGGCGGGTCGTCGCTGCCCGCCGTGCAGGCGCTGCTACGTGTGCTCGCGGCCGGGCATCGCGTCGCGGAGATCGGAACCGCGTTCGGCGAGGGCGCCGCCGCGATGGCCGAGACGGCGCGCGAGCTCGTGACCGTCGAGATCGATCCCGAGCGCGTGGCCGCCGCGCGGGCGCGACTCGAGGGATTCGCGAACGTCGAGCTCCTGGCCGGCGACTGGCACGACCTGCTGCCTCCGCGCGGGCCGTTCGAGGTCGTCTTCGCCGACGGTGGACTGCGCTCGCGCGAGGACTACGAGGCGGTGCTGCCGCTCCTCGGGCCGGGCGGGCTGCTCGTCAAGGACGACCTCACACCCGGCCATGCCGTCGACGGAGACCCCGTGCGAGAGTTCCTACTGCGGGACCCGCGCCTCGCGGCCGTCGAGCTCCTGACGACGCCGCAGACGGCGGCGATCCTCGCGACCCGTCTCTAGGCGGCGCGGAGCAGCGGCCGGGTGAGGCAGGTCGGGCCGCCGTCGCCCTTCGAGAGCTCGTCGCCTCGGTAGACCGTCACGTCGACGCCGGCTCGCTCGAGTCGTCGCCGCGTCTCGACGTTCCGGTCGAGGACGAGGGCGCGGCGCGGGCCGAGCGCGAGGACGTTCGAACCCATCGTCGCGAACTCCGCGTCCGGCACCTCGACGATCTCGATCCCGCGCTCGCCGAAGAGCTGGACGAGCGCGACCGGCATCAACGGCGGGTAGCCGACGACGAGGTCGCGGTCGAGCGGGCTGAACAGCGAGAGCAGATGCATGACTTCGTCCGGTCCGTGGAAGTGGGGGAGGTCGACGGCGATCGTCTCGACGCCGAGGATCCGCCCGAGGGCCTCGATCCCGGCCGGGTTCGTGCGGTAGCCGCGGCCCGCGAGGAACGTCCGCTCGTCGAGCCAAGCCGTGTCGCCGCCCTCGGCGAAGGCCGGAGCCTCGATGCGCGCGGCCACCGGCACGCCGGCGCCCTCGAGCTCGGTGGCGAGCGCGGCCACCTCGTCGGCGCGCTCGGGCTTCCCGGGGCGGAGCAGGACGGCGCCCGCGTCGGCGACGATGGCCGGATCGAACGTGTAGATGGCGTCGAGCGTGGTCGCCGGCGCGACGACGACCTCGGCGCCGGACTCCTCGAGCAGCAGGCAGAGCTGCTCGTGCTCGGCGGCGAGCCGGGTCGGGTCGGGCTGCCCGCTCCACCCGAAGCGTTGCCAGTCGGACGTGTCGGTCGGAGGGCGCCGCACGAGCACCCGTCGGAGCGGCTCGACCATCGTTTGGCCGCCGTAGGCCCGGGTCTGGACTGTGTCGGCCATGCCCGGATCCTACGGCGGCGCTTGTCGAGAGGAGATCTGTGAAGCGGTGCTACGCGGCGAGGAGCTCCTGCCACGGATCGACCGAGTGGCGCGGGAGATAGGCGTACGGGTGGTAGAAGGCGTCGAGCGCGGCCTCGGGGGGGATGCTGAGCTCGAAGACGACGCCTGTCTCGACCTCGGTCAGCTGCAACCTGAGGGAGTTGTCGCACCGGCGCCAGAGCAGCGAGACCTCGATCCCCGTGCCGCTCCGGTGGGCGAGCTCTCGCACGGCAGCTCGTCGGGGTGACTGTGTCTTCGTGCCTGCTTGCATCGCTGTCTCCTCTTTCCGGGAGAGAGGGGAGGGATTGGTCTCTCTCTTGATGATGAAGACGACGGACGTGTAAGGGCACGTGAAGAAAGCGATGAAGCCCTGATTACCCGTGGATTGCGTTTGTGTTGAGGCGCACGCCACTGCTCAGCTGGACGTGCGCTCGCGGTGCCGGAGTTGGAGCTCAGCTCTCCGTCCGGTTGTGGGACTGACCCACGTCGAGGCGGCCCGAGGCGGCGTGCTCGGCGTGATGGAGGTCGTAGACGAGGTTGTGGTGCTCGAGCGTGTGATGATGGTTGCAGACCTTCTGGAGCGTCCCGTCGACCGGGTGCTCGCCCGTGCGGAGGCAGTACGGGACGGCGCACGTTCTGTGCCAGCGCGTCCACGCCGCAACCGCGAGCGCCGCGATCAGCGGCACGGTGCCGATGATGCCGAGGAGGTTGCTGCCGCCGTTCGAGTAGTCGCTGCCGGCGAGGACGTGGGCCCAGACCCCGATCGCGACCACGAGTGCGACGGCGATCGCGAAGCCGATCAGCAGCGTTCCGAGCTCGCCTCGTTTCACCGGCCGGATCGTAGAGCCCGCCCGGACGACGTGAGTGCCGAAGGTGGGACTTGAACCCACACTCCCCGAAGGGAACCGGATTTCGAGTCCCCTGCCGGGGTCGCGTCCGGTCTCGGCTGATCAGGGAATGCGCGCCACTGCAACGGTTTCCTGCGAGACGACCTCGGCTGGATCTCGGCCTGTCTCGGTGGGTCTTGGTGACCCCGTGGTGACCCCTTCGTCGGCGGTGAGGTCATCGAGGTAGGTCGGGTCGGGGCAGGTCGTCCGCGAGAAGGTGCACGTAACCGACAAGGTGAAGGCGGGGGAGTGGTGACCGAGGCATGTTGCACCTGGACCGCCGTGCAGCCCCGCGAGAAGAGGATGCTCGCGAAGGTGTGCCGGAGCGTGTGCAGCCCGACCCGGTCGCCGACCCCGGCCCGCTTCGCTGCCGACCTGACGGCCCGGAACGCCGCCGTGCGGTTCACTGGCTCTCCGTCCCGCAAGAACACGAGATCGCCACCTGTGGGCTTGGGGGCTTCGACGGCCACAGGCGACGGGCGACCGCCGGGTCAAGCGGATCTCGCGCTTCGCGTACTTGCTCTTCGGTACGTCGATGTCGTCCCCGCGGCGCCGGCGCCGCACCTTGAGCGTGCGGGCGCCGCGGTCGAGGTCGTCCCACGTCAACGCGCTCGCCTCCGAAATGCGGAGGCCCGTCTTCGCGAGTAACTCGACGAGCGGCAGCCACTCCGGCTCGACCGCAAGCAGGAGACGGCGAAGCTCGGCTTCTGACAGCGACTTCGCCCGCGCCTCCTCCGGCTCCTCCCTTCGGCGTCCGGCGTCGCCGATTCGGACGCCCGCAGCGGGGTTGCTCGAGCGAGCTTCGATACTGAAGCACGACTTGACAGCGAGTCCTCCACACGGCCTCGCCGTGCACGTCGTCATCAAGCTGTAGCGCGGCCAGCCACTTGCGAGGGTGCTTTCACACCTGAGTGCAGTTTCTGGACCGCCGTGCCCGGAACGTAGATAAGGGGTCAGAAACGGCACTAGCCGTGACATCAGGCGCCGTCCTGCATGAGGACGCGCCGCCTCAGTTCGATTCGTGTGTTCTTCCTCCGGTCGGTTCGAGCGGGGTCCCATACGATCGCCGCGACATCGACGTGGAGGTTGGAGACGTGAGCGAGGGTTTGGGTCTCGGGTCGGCGGGGTTCGTCGAGCGGCACGGGCTGTACTCGGACGGGCAGGCACAGGCGGCGGCCGAGGTCGCGGCGCGGATCGAGGAGCTTGGGCTGCGGACGGTGCGGCTGATTCTCGTCGATCAGCACGGCATCGCGCGCAGCAAGCACCTGTCGGGCGAGGGCGCGATAGCGGCGATGCGGAGCGGCGCCGACTTCTCCGGAGCGATCTTCAGCCTCGACACCGGAAACCGGGTTTTCCCGCCCGTGTTCGTGGAGGGAGGAGGCTTCGGGATCGACGAGTTCACGGGCTTCCCCGACGTCGTGATCGTGCCCGATCCGGGCACGTTCCGGCTGCTTCCGTGGGCGGACCGGGCGGGTTGGATGATCTGCGACGCCTATTTCGGGAACGGACGGCCGGTGCCGCTCGACGGTCGCGCGCAGCTGCGCGCCCAGCTGGCGCGCCTGCGTGAGGGCGGCTACGGGTACCTGGCGGGCCTCGAGGTCGAGCTCTACATCACGCGTTTCGCGCGCTCCGGTATTGGGCTCGACGAGACGGGCTCGCCCGGCCCGGCGCCCGAGGTCGAGGTCTTCCAGCGCGGGTACCAGTTCCTCTCCGACGCGCGGCTCGACGGGATCGGCGACACCCTGGAGGCGATCCGCGACGGGCTCTGGGACGTCGGCCTGCCGCCGCGCTCGATCGAGGACGAGTGGGGCCCTGGCCAGATCGAGTTCACCTACGGGCCGATGGAGGGCCTCGCAGCGGCGGACGCGCTGATCCTCTTCCGGAGCGCCGTGAAGGCGATCTGCAGGCGGCGCGGACTGCTCGCGTCGTTCATGTGCTGGCCTGCGCTCCCGAACTTCTTCCCTTCCGGCTGGCACCTGCACCAGTCGCTCGTCGACGCCGAGACCGGCGCGAACGCGTTCGCCTCCGAGAGCGACCTGCTGAGCCCTGTCGGGCGGCAGTTCGTCGCCGGGCTGCTCGACTCGGCACCGGCGATGGCGGTGTTCGGCGACCCGACCGTGAACGCCTACGCGCGGTTCCGTCCCTATTCGTTCGCGCCCGACCGCGTCTCGTGGGCGGTCGAGAACCGGGGCGCGCTCATCCGCATCCAGGGCGGCCCCGGCGATCCCGGCACGCACGTCGAGAACCGCCTCGGCGAGCCCGCCGCGAACCCATATCTCTGGCTCGCCGCGAACATCGCCGCCGGCCTCGACGGCATTGCGCGCGAGGCGGAACCGCCGCCGATCGTCACAGGCGACCCCTACGCCGCCGAGGGGGCGCTCCTGCCGCAGTCTCTCGGCGAGGCGGTCGACGCCCTCTCAGCGAGCGAGGTCTTCCGGGCGGCGTTCGGTGACGCGCTCGTCGACTACATGGTGATGATGAAGCGCGCCGAGGTCGAGCTCCACGCGCACGCCGAGGACCCAACCGCCTGGGAGATGGCCGAGTACTTCGAGACCTTCTGAAAGAAAGGTCGCGACGAAGCTGTAACGATCGGTTGGACTGCGAGCCGTGACGCGACTGCTCCTCGTCGACCTCGGCGGCGAGTGCAGTTTCTAGACCTGTTATCTCCTTTCCCCCCGAACTCGGTATCCAGAGTCGAGGCCTATCGACTAAGAGCGCGCGGCGGCGCGTCATGCCAAGTGCCAAGCCGAGCTCCCGTCAGCGCCGCCCGTAGACGACCGTCCGCCGTCGCGAGTCGATCGTCAGCACCTTGAACCCGAGCCCGAAACAGACCAGGTTCGCGTCGAAGCGGACGACGGTCGGCCACGGGTTAGCACGGATACTTGGCTCCGATCGGCAACGCCTGGAAAATGATGTCGCCGACGTGTCCTTCGGGCGCGTAACCGGTGGCGTTCCGTGACCGCTCGGCGGACATCGCGCCTCCAACCGCCTGACTGAGTAGCGTGCTTCGGTACTCGATCTGCTCGCAGCTCGCCTTCTTCAAGTCGTACACGAGGCGTGCGCCTGGCCCGGCTTCGAACTTCACCACCTGCCGAGCCAAGCGGACCGGGTACGTCGGTACGAAGCTCATCTCGAACATGTCGATGTGCGGACCGGTGCTGTAGCCCACGCCGTAGTAGCGATCCGTCCCGTCGCGCTGCCGCGGCAGATAGCAGCAGGCTCCGTACCTGAGGTCGGGCGTATGGTGGGCACGCCAGACCGCCCACGTCGCGCCGAACTCCGTCAGCATCGGGTCGTGCGCGTCGGACCCAGCCGCCCCTACGGCGCCCGCGAAGGCGACCAGAGCTGCGATACACGCGATTCGCCTGTCCATCGCCGCTACCGACGTTCGATGTAGTACACGCGCACCCTCGGCGGCGACTGCAGCGTCAGGCTCTTGAACCCGAGCCCGAAGCAGACGAGGCCGGCCGGGAAGCCGATCACGGTCACGCAGAGTAGGCACCCGATCGTCATCAGGAACAGGCTGGCCGGGATGCCGACGGCATGTAAAGGATCCTCATCGGGAGGATCCTAAAGGCGTGTCTCGGGCCTCGTGGTGACCCCTTTGGTGGCCCCCGGCCTTCCGGGACGGTCCGCTGCAACTGTCCCGGAAAAGCAAAACCCCCGACTAGCGGGGGCTTCGCCGTGGTGCCGAAGGTGGGACTTGAACCCACACTCCCCGAAGGGAACCGGATTTTGAGTCCGGCGCGTCTGCCAGTTCCGCCACTTCGGCCCGCCTGGGGATCGTAGCCCCGGCTCGCGACCGCGTCCTGCCACGGGGCGGGCGCTGTATGCAAGTTGCATCGTTCCGCGGTTCGTCCCATACTTGCCGTTCCACAGGGCGGAACGTTCGCAACAAAGGAGGAGTGGAGTGAGAAAGCGGTACTTCATCGTCGGGTTGGCCGTCGCGGGGGTTGCTGCCCTCGTGATCGCAGCGGCCGGCCTGGCCAAGGTGGGCTCCAGCAAGTCCGCCAGCGTGCTTCCGGCCTCGTCCTGCAGTTCGCTGCAGTACGGCGGCAGCGGCAGCCCGCAGTTCATCGTCGCCTCGGACCTGCCGCTGCAGGGCTCGAGCCGGGCGCAGACCATCGAGATGACGAAGGCGATTGCCTACACCTTCAAGAAGGCGGGCTACAAGGCCGGCAAGTACACGCGTCGGCTACCAGTCCTGCGACGACTCGACGGCACAGGCCGGGAAGTGGGATCCGGCGAAGTGCTCGGCCAACGCGGGCAACTACGTCCGCGACAAGTCCGTGATCGGCGTCATCGGCACCTTCAACTCGGGCTGTGCCGAGATCGAGGTGCCGATCACGAACCGTGCCGGCCTGCAGCTGACGTCAGCCCGGCGAACACGTACATCGGCCTGACCCACAAGCCGGCGCTTGCGGGCGAGCCCCAGAAGTACTACCCGACGGGCAAGCGCACCTACGCGCGCGTCGTCGCGGCCGACGACTTCCAGGGTGCTGCCGACGCGCTTCAGCTGAAGGCGCTTAAGGCGAAGTCGATCTACATCCTGAACGACAAGGAGGCGTACGGCTTCGGCATCGCCTCCGCGGTCCAGAACGTGATCAAGGGCAGCAAGCTCGGCCTCAAGGTCGCGGGCTTCCAGGCCTGGGACCCGAAGGCATCGAGCTACCAGGACATCGCGACCAAGATCAAGGCCTCGGGGGCCGACGCGGTCTTCCTCGGCGGCCTCGAGTGCGAGAACGGCGGCAAGCTGATCAAGGACCTGCGCGCAGGTCTCGGCGGCCGGGTTCCTGATCGAGGCTCCCGACGGCTTCAGCTCCTTCTCGTCGACGATCAAGGACGCGGGCTCGGCGTCGAACGGGATGTACATCTCGATCGCCGGTGAGCCGTACCAGTACCTGAACGCAGCCGGCAAGAAGTTCTCGGCGTCGTTCGGGAAGTCGATCGGCATTCCGGCTGCCAAGGTCAACCCGTACTCGAACTACGGCGCGACGGCGGCACTCGTCATGCTCAAGGCGATCGCCGTCTCCGGCGGCACCCGCTCGGGCGTGTCCAAGGGCGTCTACAAGCACGCCTTCGTCGGACACCCCGATCGGAAACTTCGCCCTCAACGCGAACGGCGACACGAACGCCGGCGTGATCAGCCTCTACGTGGTCAAGGGGAACAACGCTCCCTTCCTGAAGGTGATCTCCCCGCCGGCGAGCCTCGTCGCGCTGGCGAAGCCGTAGGAGGGTAGGAGAGCGACGAACCATCGCCGGGGGAGGAGATCCTCCCCCGGCGAGTATTTGACGACACGATGGCGACCGAGGCCCGCACCGAAGAGCTTGCCGTCCGGCGCTCCGTTCGAATCAACCCGATCCCGCTGATCGGGATCGCGCTCGTCGTCCTCCTGATCGTCTGGCTGATCGTCAACCTCGTCAAGACGCCGGATCAGTTCCTCTCGGCGTTTCTGATCGGCATCACGAACGGCTCCGTCTACGGGCTCGTCGCGCTCGGCTACACGCTCGTCTACGGCATCCTCGAGTTGATCAACTTCGCCCACGGCGACGTGTTCATGCTCGGCGGGATGATCTCGATCACGCTCCTCTCGGAGGTCTTCGGTCTCGACGGGAGCACCGCGGCCTATGTCGTCTGGCCCGCGATTCTGGCCACGGTGGCGATCGCGATGGCCGGCTGCGGCCTGATCAACACGACCGTCGAGCGGATCGCGTACAAGCCTCTGCGAGGGGCTCCGCGGCTCGTCCCGCTGATCACGGCGATCGCGATGTCCTTCATCCTCCAGAACATCGCGCTGGCGTGGAAAGGCCCGAACTTCGTGCCGCTGAACACGGGACCGAGCGGCGCGGCCGACTTCCTGCCGCAGGGGAACGTGTTCACCTTCGGCTCGGGCGGCGTCTACACGTGGGCGAGCCTGATCGTCGTCCTGCTCACGATCCCGGTGCTGATCGCGCTGATCTGGCTCGTGCAGCGCACCAGGCAGGGCAAGGCCATGCGGGCGACCGCCCAGGACCGGGATGCGGCCGCGATGATGGGCATCGACGTCAACCGCACGATCTCGTTCACGTTCCTGATCGCCGGCGGGCTGGCCGGCGCGGCGGGCCTCATCTACGCCGATGTACTTCACGTCCGTCCGGTTCGACCAGGGCTTCCAGCTCGGCCTGATCGCGTTCACGGCGGCCGTGCTCGGCGGGATCGGCAACCTGCCGGGCGCCGTGCTCGGCGCGCTCCTGATCGGGATGATCCAGGCGTTCAACAACACGCTCACCTGGCACGCGCCGGGGAGCGACTGGACGCAGTCGATCGTGTTCGGGATCCTGATCCTGATCCTCGTCTTCCGTCCTGAGGGCCTGCTCGGCGAGCGCACGCCGGAGGGCGGGTAGGTGGCACCCCTGGCGCGATCGCTGGGTAGTGCTCGGGCGTCTCGGGCTCCCTGAGGAGCGGTGGCGAAGCTGGTCTCCGGTCGTCCAGAGGGCGGTCATCGCCGGGATCGTCGGCGTGCTCCTGCTCGTGGTCCTCGCGCCCTTCTCGGGGTTCGACGCGGCCGCGTTCCTCACGTACGCGGTCTTCGTCGCCCTGTACGTCCCCTGTGGGGACGGTTCGGGCGCGCCGGCCGGTGGGTGGTCCCGCTCGCCTTCCTCGGGCTCGTGGTCACGTTCCCGTACTACACGGACAGCATGTTCACGATCCCGATCCTGGGCGCGTTCCCGAGCACGTCGACCGGCGTCGTGATGCTGATCTACATCATGATGGCGCTCGGCCTGAACGTGGTCGTCGGCTACGCGGGCCTGCTCGATCTCGGCTACGTCGCGTTCTACGCGCTCGGCGCCTACACCTGCGCGGCGCTCGCCTCCCCGCAGTTCGGGAGGAGCACGATCGAGTTCGGAGCGATCGGCGTCGACAAGAGCCTCGGCGGCGTCCACATCTCGATCTGGCTGCTGCTGGTCGTCGCGGGCATCCTCACGTCGCTGATCGGGATGCTGATCGGGCTGCCGACCCTGCGGCTGCGAGGCGACTATCTGGCCATCGTCACGCTCGGCTTCGGCGAGATCCTGCCGCAGATCGCGCGCAACGGCGACAACTTCTTCAACACCGGCATCAACGTCACGAACGGGCCACAGGGGATCACGCCGATCGACGGAATCGGCTTCGGGCAGCACGCTCGGCGATGCGCTCGGCCTGCCTGCGAACTACCTGACGGCGGCGAACAGCGACCGTCTCTTCTTCTGGACGGCGATCGTCCTCGTGCTGATCACGCTGTTCTGCAGCATCCGGCTGCGAGGCGGCAAGCTCGGCCGCGCCTGGATCGCCATTCGCGAGGACGAGACCGCCGCCGCGGCCATGGGCGTGCCGCTGATGCGGACGAAGACGCTCGCGTACGCCATCGGCGCCTTCTTCGGCGGCGTCGCCGGCGCCTACTTCGCCGAGTTCACGACCGGTGCCAACCCGGACAGCTTCTCGTTCAACTTCTCCGTCTTCGTGCTCGTGATGGTGATCCTGGGTGGCATCGGCAACGTCTGGGGCGTCATGGTGGGCGCCGCCTTGCTCGCCTATCTCAACCAGGCGGGCCTGGCCGACACCGGCGCGTGGCTCAGCCAGCACCTGCACGTGAACATCGACGTGCCCCAGTACGAGTTCGGGATCTACGGCGTCATCCTGCTTCTCGTGATGCTCTTCCGCCCGAACGGGCTGATCCCCGAGAAGCGCCACAAGCTCGAGCTCGAGATCGGCGTCTCCGACGAGTACCTCTACGACGTGGAAGCCCACGACGCCGCCGTCTGATGGACGCGCTGCTACAAGCCGTGGCGTTGCGCAAGGAGTTCGGCGGCCTCGTCGCGGTCAACGACGTCGACTTCACGGTCCCGCGCGGTGCGATCGTCAGCCTGATCGGCCCGAACGGCGCCGGCAAGACGACGTTCTTCAACATGCTGACCGGTGTCTACAAGCCGACCTCGGGCGATGTCATCTTCGACGGCGAGCACGTCGCCGGCAAGCCGCCGCATGCGATCACGAACCGGGGCATCGGCCGGACGTTCCAGAACATCCGCCTGTTCAAGGAGATGACCTCGCTGGAGAACGTCCTCGTCGGCATGCACGGCCACCTGAAGGGCGGAATCGTTCGAACCATCCTGCGCACGCCCGGCCTCAAGCGCGAGGAGCGGGAGGCGCGCGAGCTCGCGCAGCACCTGCTCGCCTTCAGCGGCCTGCGCGGTCGCGACGACGCCTACGCCGGGAGCCTGCCCTACGGCGACCAGCGCCGGCTCGAGGTGGCGCGCGCGCTCGCGACGAAGCCCAAGCTGCTCCTGCTCGACGAGCCCACCGCCGGGATGAATCCGCAGGAGACCGCCGAGTTCACGGCCTTCGTCGACAAGCTGCGCGCCGAGCAAGAGCTGACCATCCTGCTGATCGAGCACGACATGCGTGTGGTGATGGGCGTGTCGGACCGGGTGACGGTGCTCGACTACGGCGAGCGGATCGCCGAGGGGACGCCGAAGGACGTCCAGCGCGACCCGCGCGTGATCGAGGCGTACCTCGGCAGCGCGGCGGTGGCGACGTGAGCGCGCCTTCGAAGCCCGGCACCGCGAACATCCTCGAGCTCGAGGACGTCCACACGTACTACGGCTCGATCCACGCGTTGAAGGGCGTCTCGCTCGACGTGCGCGACGGGGAGATCGTGACGTTGCTGGGTGCGAACGGCGCCGGCAAGTCGACGACGCTGCGGTCGATCAACGGGTTGAACCATCCCCGGCGAGGGCGGATCAGCTTCCAGGGGGACGACATCACGAACGAGTCGGCGCACACGATCGTCAAGCGCGGGGTGGCCCAGTCACCGGAGGGGCGGCGCCTGTTCCCGCGCATGACCGTGTTCGAGAACCTCGAGATGGGGGCGTTCCAGCGCACCGACCGGGCGGGGATCAAGGAGGACATCGACCGGGTGTTCGGGCTCTTCCCCCGGCTCGCCGAGCGCCGCACGCAGAAGGCGGGGACGCTCTCGGGCGGCGAGCAGCAGATGGTCGCGATGGGACGGGCGCTGATGGCCCGGCCCAAGCTGCTGATGCTGGACGAGCCGTCGATGGGCCTGGCGCCCATCTTCGTGGAGAAGATCTTCGAGATCGTGGTCGAGATCAACAAGCAGGGGACGCCGATCCTGCTCGTGGAGCAGAACGCGCTGATGGCGCTCGAGGTCGCGAACCGCGGCTTCGTGCTCGAGACGGGCAAGGTCGCGCTGGCCGACGACGCCAAGGCTCTCCGCTCGAACGAGCAGGTCCGCAAGACCTACCTCGGCGAGTCCTGACCGCCAGGTCGGTCCGGGCCGTGTCGCAGGGACAGTCCCTGTAACTTCTCGTCCACAGTCGGCTGCGAGGGCCACGCCTTCAGCGGCCGACCCGCAGCGGGAAGTACGGCGGCGCGAGCAGGAAGCCGATCCTCGGGCTGCCGCCAGCGACGCCCGTCGCCATCTCGAGCGCCGCGCCGACGGCATGCGTCGGCACGAAGCCGAGCTGGCGCGCCGCCGCCGCGTCGCGGCAGGCGGCGATGAGCACCGCGCCGAGGTGCCGGATCTGCGGCAGGCAGCCGTCCCAGTCGGCGAAGGGCAGCAGCGGATGGCACCCCCGGCCGGCGCGGTAGGCGTCGAGCGCCCGCGGGTCCGTGCGCGCGTCCCGCTCGGCCGCGGCGATCGCCTCCGGGTCAGGCCCCATCCGCGTCGCCGCGAAGAACGCCCGGTACGGCTGCTGGGTCGGGTGGGCGAAGTGGCGATGGAAGCGGTGGACGAGGATCGCGGTTCCGCCTGCCGCGACGGGCGGCTCGTCGCGCCACATCCGCAGCGCCAGCCCCAGCCCGAGATAGGCGGCGAGCAGCGGGTTCGGCCGCTCGCGCGGGAGGTGCGGGGTCGAACGCGGGATGCCGAGGCAGATCGCGTCCAGCGGCCGGTCGAGCCGGGCCGAACGAAGCTCGACGGCGCGCAGCAGCGCCTCCGCGTGCGCCACGGACAGCGGGCCTGCATACGCGGCCGACGCGGCGAGGCCGACGGGCAGCGTTCGGATCAGGCGCATCCGCACAGGCCCGGGCAGCACGCGGAAGAGATGGGTGAGCGGGGAGCCGACGATCCGTTCGAGCGCGGCGGGGTCGTAGGGATAGCCGTACGCCGCCTCGGCCACGCGGAGCCGGTCGAGCGTCAGCGACAGCCCGATCATCGGCACCCGGGCGGCCAGCTCGCGCTCCAGTGCCAGCGCCAGTTGCCAGCCGCTCGAGCCGCTCGTCTGGAGGAGCGACTCGGCGTTCGCCGCCCGGAGCGCTTCGGCGCCGCCCGCAGCGAGCAGCGCGGCCGGGCCGCCGTGCAGCACGGTCTCGGCGGCCGTGACGGTGACGACGGCGTCCGTCTCGACGAGCGCGCGCGAGACGCGCAGCGGCACGCCGTCCACCTCGCCGACGTGCACGAGCTCCTCGTCCTCCACGTCGTGCACGACGACCTCGCCGTGGAACGTCCGTGCGAACCGGGCCGACACGAGCGCCGCCAGCTCCTTGCGCCGCGGCCGGCGCGCGAGGCCCGAGGCAACGAGGATCGTCTGCTTCGCATACGGCACACCGAGCCGGCGCAGCTCGTCCACGGTCGCGGCGATCGCTTCCCGGCGCGGGTCGATAGGCGCTCCCGGCAGCGGGAGCGACGGTTGCTCGACGACGAGCGTGACGCGACCGCCGCGCGGGACGACGCGATCCAGGGTCGGGCCGTCGAGCGGGAACCGGAACGCCTCCTGGACCGCGGCGCGCACGTCCACGATCGACGCGGCCGGCGGCGCAGGCGGCGAGACGATGACGGCGTCGTCGGGCGCGCTGACGATCAGCAGGCGGCTGCCGGAGAGAAGAGGGATCCGCGGCACTAGGGAATCGAGCGGTAGAGCCGGAGGAACGTCTCGCGGAACCCGCGGCGTGGCCAGAAGCGCGACGCCTCGACGTTCGACATCCGCCAGTCGGTCGTCATCGACGTGTAGCCGTTGTCGTGGGCCCAGCGGAGGCACTGCTCCGTCAGCGCGACGGCGGCCCCCGAGCCGCGGGCGGCCGGGTCGGTCGCCGCGTTGGCCAGGTCGATGCTGTCGGCCGGCATGCGCAGGCTCTGCTCCGGGCGGCGGTAGAGGAGCATGTGCCCGACGATCCGCCCGTCGCGCTCCGCGACGAAGTGCGTGAACTCCTCCTCCTGGTGCACGTTGCGCCAGTCGTCGAGGTACTCCTGCTCGGTGGGCATGGTGTAGAAGGAGAAGCTCGGCGACGCCTGCAGATGCCGGGACAGCACCTGGTCGTACGCGGCCGCGACGGGTGTGTCCTCCGCCGTGCTCAGCCGTACCGAGACGCCGGTGTCCGTCGCCCGCGCGTCGGCCGTTTCCCGTGCCGCCAGCGCGCCCGAGATACCGAATGACGTGCGCAGCCACGGTTCGAGGAGCTCGCGCGAGGCCGGCACGAACACGAAGTGTCGCGTCAGCCCCTCTTCGACCCACCGCGTCGCGGCAAGGCGATAGAGGTCGCGGGCGAGCTCGGGGTCGCGCACCGCCTGCCCGGCGACGTGGCTCCAGACGTGCGGCCCGAGGAAGTCCTCGCGGCGGGGGCCGAGCAGGTAGCCGACGACCTCGTTTCCGTCGAGTGCGACTGCGCCGCTCGCTCCCTCCGTTCGCCATTCGGCCTCGACGTGCGACCGGAAGTCGTCTGGTCGCGCGAGGAGCGGCTCGACCGCGAGATGCCGGGCGTGACGCTCGGCCAACAGCGCCGCGGCGCCGTCGAGATGCTCGTCGGCGAACGGGACGATCTCTGGTCTGCCCACGGACGTAGACTCGCAGACATGTCGCCGAAGGCGCTGACCGGGGAAGAGCTCGACCTCGACGACGCCCCGGCGCGCGAGGCTGACCTCTTCCTCGTCGACGGCAACAACCTCGCCTATCGCGCCTACTTTGCGCTCCCGGAGGAGCTCGCGACGAGCGAAGGCTTCCCGACCGGCGCGCTGCTCGGGTTCACGAACATGCTCTTCAAGCTTCTCTCCGACTACCAGCCGAAGGGCGTCGCGGTCGCCTGGGACACGCGCCCCGTGCATCGCGCGGCGCTGTCCGAGGACTACAAGGCCGACCGCCGGCCGATGCCCGACCTGCTACGCGAGCAGTTCCCACACTTCCGGCCGATCGTCGAAGCGTTCGGCTACCGCAACCTCGAGTTCGAGGGCTGGGAGGCGGACGACGTGATCGCCACGCTCGCGACGCAGGCCGACGCGGCCGGGGTGAGGACGTGCGTGGTCTCGACCGACCGCGACGCCTTCCAGCTCGTATCCGGGAACGTCGTCCTGATGATGACGCCGCGCGGCGTCCAGGAAGTGAACGTGTACACGCCCGAACGGGTCGAGGCCCGGCTCGGCGTGCCCCCGGAGAAGGTGCCCGACCTGATCGGGCTCAAAGGGGACACGTCCGACAACATTCCCGGCATCCCCGGCATCGGCGACAAGACCGCTGCCGAGCTGATGATCCGCTACGGCTCGCTGGAGGGGGTGCTCGAGCACGCGTCCGAGCTCTCGCCGGCGCGCGCGAAGAACGTCGCCGCGCACGCCGACCAGGCGCGAGCCTCGAAGGTGCTCGCGACGATGCGGCGCGACCTCGAGCTCGGCTGCGATCCGGCAGAGCTCGTGCTGGCCCCGCCGGACCGCTCGGAGCTCCGCGAGATCTTCCGGCGGTTCGAGTTCCGCGGCCTCCTGAGCCGGGTCGACCTCCTCGACGAGGCGTTGCCTGCGGCCGAACCGGTCCGTGCCGTCGGCGACGACCTCCCCTGGCGCCAGGGCGAGCCAAGCAACACTGTGTTGCAAGGTCGGGTCGGGTTCGCGGCCGACCACGAGCGTGCGGCCGTCGCGACCGACGCCGAGGTCGTGCTGCTCTCCGAACGACCGAGCAACACTGTGTTGCAAGGGGCCGAGCTGGTGGTCCACGACGCGAAGGCGCTTCGCGTGGACGCGCGCGAGGACACGTTGATCGCCGCCTACCTGATCGAGCCGGGCCGCGCGGCCTACGAGCTCGACGACCTGGCCGCCGAGTACGGCGTCGAGGTACAGCCTGTCCCCGAGGCCGACGAGGAGACCGCGGCGCTCGTCCGTCGCGCTGCGCTCCCGCTCCGGCTCGCGCCGCGAATGCGCGAACGCCTCGCCGAGCGGGGCAGCGTCGAGCTCTACGAGCGCATCGAGCTGCCGCTTACCCGCGTGCTGGCGGCGATGGAGGACGTCGGGGTTCGCATCGACACCTACCGCATGGGCGAGATCACGGCTCGGCTCGCCGAACGGGTCGAGGAGCTCGAGGCCAGCGCCTACGAGCTCGCGGACGAGGAGTTCATGCTCGGCTCGACGCAGCAGGTGGCCCGGATCCTGTTCGAGAAGCTCGAGCTGACGCCGGGCCGCAAGGGCAAGACGGGTTACTCGACGGATACGCGTGTCCTGCGGACGATTCGCGGCGAGCACGAGATCGTCCCCGTGATCGAGGAGTGGCGCGAGCTCTCGAAGCTGATCAACACCTACCTCGGCCCGCTGCCGTCGATGATCGGCGAGGACGGGCGGCTGCACACGACCTTCAACCAGGCCGTCGCCGCGACCGGCCGTCTCTCGACGTCGAACCCGAATCTGCAGGCGATTCCGATCCGCACCGAGCTCGGCCGGGAGATCCGCTCCGCGTTCGTCGCCGAGCCGGGTTGGAAGCTCGTCTCCGCCGACTACTCGCAGGTCGAGCTGCGCATCCTCGCGCACGTCTCCGGCGAGCCCAAGCTCCGCGAGGCGTTCGCGCGCGGCGAGGACATCCACGCGGCGACCGCGGCCGAGGTGCTGGGCCGGCCGCAGGCGGAGCTGACGAAGGACGAGCGGAACATCGCCAAGATGGTCAACTTCGGGATCATCTACGGCATCTCCGCGTTCGGCCTGTCGGAGAACCTCGAGATCCCGCGCGAGGAGGCGCAGACCTACATCGACGCCTACCTCGCCCGCTTCCCCCACGTCCAGGACTTCATCGCGCGAACGATCGAGCAGTGCGCCCGCGACGGCTACGTGACGACGCTCCTCGGCCGTCGCCGTCCCGTCCCCGAGATCCGCGCTTCGAACCGGCAGACGCGCTCGCTCGGCGAGCGGCTCGCGGTCAACTCGGTCATGCAGGGGACGGCGGCGGATGTGATCAAGGTGGCGATGGTGTCCGTGCACGAGCGACTCCGTGCCGAGGGTCGGGCCTCGCGGCTCGTGCTCCAGGTGCACGACGAGCTGCTCCTCGAGGCGCCCGACAACGAGGTGCCGGCCGCCCGGGAGGCGCTGCGCGAGGAGATGTGCGGCGCCTATCCGCTCGACCCGCCGCTCGCCGTCGACGTGGGCGTCGGGGACGACTGGAACCGGGCCAAATCCTGACCAGGCTCCGCCGGTAGTCCCTCGAACGGGGCAGCAAGACCCCCGCTCGAGAAGGACGCTTGTCGTAGATCCCCTGGTCGATCAGGAAGCAAAAAACCCGAACTGGAGATCGTGCGTTCACTCCATCGGGTGACTCGCGATCCCGAACGGGTGACGAGAAAGCGACCAGTCAACTCTCAACCCTTAGGAGATTCGATCGTGTTCAAGAAGGCATTCACCAGGACAGCAGTCATCGCAGCCGCGTCAGCGATCGCGCTCGCCGCGGCCTCGGCTGCTGGGGCCGCGAGCGTGACTGCCACGGCCACCGTCACCGCCGGCACGCTGTCACTCTCGACAAGCGCGACACCCAGCGTGACCTCGACGCTCGACGGCACCGACCACACACCGAGCTACACGCTCCCGATGTCCGTCTCCGACAACACCGGCTCCGGCACCGGCTGGAACGTCACGATCACGTCAACCACGTTCTCGACCGGCGGCGGCACACCCCACCTGCTCGCCACAACCGCGTCCAACACCACCGGCGTCAGCTCATCCTGCGCCACCGGCACCTGCACCAACCCAACCAACGCCATCGGCTACCCACTCGCCGTCCCCGCCGGCTCCACCGCCCCGACCGCAGTCAAGCTATTCAACGCCGCCGCCAACACCGGCATGGGCGCCTTCACGATCACCCCGACCATCTCAGTAGCCATCCCCGCCAACACCTACGCCGGCACCTACACCAGCACCGTCACCGTCGCAGTCGTCAGCGGACCGTAGATCCCTCTAAAGGGGGAAGCACGGTCCGCCGATAGTCGGGCTGCATGCTGCTCCGTTCCTTTCTCGTCGTCACGGCCCTGCTCAGCGGGGCCGTGACGTTACTCGCCACTACGGCCGATGCAGCCGGCGGGCAGGCGAGCTTCGCCGTCAAGCCCGTGCTGTTCGATCCGGCCCTGCCCGCGACGAAGTCCTACTTCATCGTGCAGGCGAAGCCGGGCGAGGTGGTCGCCGACAAGGTCACCGTCGTCAACACCGGCACGAGCACGGGCACGGCCTACCTCTATGCGGTCGACGCGACCACGGGCCAGACGAGCGGCGCCGTCTACCTCTCGCGCCAGTCGCCGCGTCGCGACGTCGGTCGATGGACGCGACTCACACGTGCGCAGGTCACGCTTGCGCCGGGCGCGTCGACGATCGTCCCGTTCACGATTCGCGTGCCGGCCGGGGCGCCTCCCGGCGACCACCTGGGCGGCATCGTCGCCGAGAACTCCGATGTCCAGGGCAGCAGCGGGCACGGCGCGCTTCGGATCCGCATCAAGCATCTGACGATCGCGGCGGTCGAGCTGCAGCTTCCCGGCCCCGTCCGCTCGCGGATCGACGTCACCGGCGTCAGGGCGGGCGGCCAGCAGGGCTGGCAGTACGTCTACGTGCACCTGCGGAATGTCGGCACGGTGATGGTGAAGCCGCAGGGCCGCCTGGTGATCACGAACTCTCACGGAAGGCTGGTCGCCGCTCGCAAGCTCCAACTCGACACGTTCGTGCCGCGGACGGCGATCGACTACCCGGTGCTGCTTCCCCGCAAGACGCTCGCGCCGGGCAAGTACACGGCGACGGTCACGATGGCCTCGAGCAATCGCGGCATCGCGGGCTACCGGACTCCTGTGCCGCAGGTGTTCTCGACCACACGCACGTTCGCGTTCACGGTCTCGGCCAAGGAGCAGAAACAGGTCTTCACGGGCGTGGCGCCGGTGACCGCTCCTCCGACCGCGACGAAGGCGACGAAGCGCGATGGCGGGAAGAAGGCGCTTGTCGGGCTCGCGCTCGTTGCCGCTGCCGTGCTCCTCCTGCTGCTCCTCGCGTTCCGCGTTGCGCGAAAGCGTCGCGGGCCGCGCCGGTCCGTGGAGGCCGAAGCCGGAGCCGACGCCGAGACGGTGAGCATGCTCGCAGCGACGCAGGCGCAGGTCGACCACGAGGCTCCCACCGCCGTCGTGCCGGCCGTTCTTCCGCCTGCCCCGCAACCGCCACCTCCGCCACCCGTCCAGGACGAGTCCGCCGAGCTCGAGAACCTTCCCGGCGCCGCACTCGGCTTCGCGATCCTCCTGACCGCTGCTGTGTTCGCAGCGAAGCTCCACGAGCGAGAGGCGTGAGGCTTCGCGTTCTCATCCTCGCCGCTGCGGTTGTGCTTGCCGCTCTGACCTGTGCGCACGCGTCGGCTGCCTCCGGCCAGGCCGTCTTCTCGCTGAACCCGGAGCACTACGACCCGGCCCTGCCGGTGACCCAGTCCTACTTCGTCGTGCAGGCACGCCCGGGCACGTCGGTCACGAACGCGATCCGTGTCGTGAACACGGGCACGGCGCCCGGCACCGCGCTTCTCTATCCGGTCGACGCGACGACCGGTCAGACGAGCGGCGCCGTCTACCTCGACCGGACAAAGCCGAGGCCGGGGGTCGGTTCCTGGGTGACGCTCGGCGCGAGCTCAATCACGCTCGGTCCCGGCAAGAGCACTGTCGTGCCGATCACCGTGGACGTCCCGGCGACGGTGCGGCCGGGCGACCACCTCGGCGGCATCGTGGCCGAGAACGCCGCGGTGACGCAGGGAAGCGGCACGGGCGCGCTGCAGATCCGCGTTCGTCACCTGACGATCGTCGCGGTCGAAGTTCAGGTGCCCGGCCCGGCGGTTGTGCAGGTCGGAGTCACCGGCGTCCATGCCTCCGGCCAACATGGCTACCAGTACGTCTACCTTCACCTGGCGAACCCGGGCGCGTTGTCGACGAAGCCCACGGGGCACGTGATCGTCACCGCCGCCGACGGCAAGCAGATCGTCTCGCGCGACTTCAAGCTGGACACGTTCCTGCCGGGGACGGCGATCGATTACCCCGTCCTGCTTCCGGGCCAGGCTCTCACCCCGGGCAGGTACCGGGCAGACGTCGAGGTTCGGTACGCACCGGCTGCGATCGGCTATCGCCGCGCGGGGGGATCCGCACAGACGACACGTGGCACCTTCGCGTTCGTCGTCTCGTCGAAGCAGTACACGGCCGTCTTCCAGGGCGCACCGCCCGCGAAGGTCGCATCCCCGAACGCGTCGCATGCAGATGACGCCCGGCTCATGATCCTTCTCGCGGGCCTCGGCGCACTGCTCGTCGCGGGGGCGGCGTTCGCTTTCTCGAGGGTTCGTCGATGAGAGCGAAGGCGTTCCGGTTTCGAGTGGGTCTCATCGCGTGCGCCCTGGCCGGCTGGGTGCTCGTATCGGTTCAGCCCGCCTCGGCAGCAATCGCGTTCGTGAAGAAGGGAAGCGAGATCACCGGCTCGGGAAGCTCGATCACGCTGACGTTCTCGACGGCGTCGACTGCGGGTGACCTTCTCGTGGCCACGATCTCCGATCTGAACGGCAACTGCACGACCGACTCCATCACGGCTCCGACAGGCTGGGTGAGGGCCGCGCATTCCTGCCGGGGCACCGCAGGCCCCGTGGAGATCTGGTACCGGCCGAACGCGCCCAGCACCTCGTCGGTGGTGTTCAACACCGGCTCGACCGGCGCGAACACGCGCGGCCAGCTCAGCGAGTTCAGCGGCGTCGCGACATCGAGCCCACTCGATCAGACGGGGACCGCCAACAGCTCGAGCGCGAGCACGTCGTTGGCGGTGACCACGTCCGGCAGCGTCTCCGGCTCGGGCGAGGTCGCCGTCACCGCCTACAACACATCACAAGGCCTCTCGAGCTTCACCGCGACCGGCTGGAACAGCCTCCAGAGCGATCCGTCGGGCGGATTCGAGTCGAACTACCTGCTCAGCCCGACCAACGGCTCGACGCTGACCGAAACCGTGACGAGCAGTCCGCAGACCAGCTGGGGGGCCGTGATCGCAACCTTCAAGCAGCCCCCCTGCTCCGGCGGGAGCCTGTCCTTCGGAGCGCCGGGCACGTTCACCTTTCCGTCGGTGACGCTGAACGGGACGAACCAGACCTCCTCGAGCACGATCACGGTCACGCCTGACGACGAGCGAGGAACGGGAACGGGCTGGAACATCACCGGGACCTCGACGACGCTCACGAGCGGCGCTCCCGTCCACACGATGTCCACCACGGCCACGCAGGTGACGGCCGCGTCCGTGACGGCCGGGACCGGAAACTGCTCCCTGCCCGCGAACTCGATCGGCTACCCCGTCACGCTTCCTGCGGCCGCAACTGCGCCCGCTGCGGTCAAGCTCTACAACGCGGCGGCCGCCACCGGCACGGGGCCGGCGAACGTCACGCTGACCTTCCGCCTCTCAGTCCCGGCGAACACCTTCCGCGCGACGTACACGTCCACCTGGACGCTCGCGATCGTGAGCGGCCCATGACGGCGAGACGCAATCACTCGTCCGGGGGACGACAGCCGGTCGATCGCGCATCTAAATGAGAGAGACGCCGATGAGCCCCTTCCACGTATCCCACAAGCTCCATCTCTCGTCGGCGGCCTCCCGGCCAGGATCAGGATCCCTCGATGGGGGCAGGGATGTGGCTCTCACGGGTGACAACCCCGCCTCCGGAACGGCCGAATAGCTACTTAGAGCAATGGGCAAACTCCGAACACTGAGTCCTCTCCGGCGACGGTTCATGCGTCGCCCTGCGTTCCGTCGGTCCAGGGAGGGCGGGCAGGTGCTCGTGATGTTCGCAGTCGGACTGGTCGCGATCCTCGGGATCGCGGCGTTCGTGGTCGACGTCGGTCGCTTCTATCTGGCGAATCGCCAGCTGCAGGCGTCGTCGGATGCGGTCGCCACGGCGCTCGCGAACCAGCTCCCGGATGTGAGAGCGGGCACGACGACGCTGGCAGCCGTGGAAGCGAACGCGACGACCTACGGCGCCGCCTCGACCCAGAAGAACAAGGGCACCGACCTGACCGGCGTGACACTGACGTTCACGCCGAAATGCCTGACCGTGAACGGGAGCGTGCCGGCGTGGTGCACGCTGAGCACACCGAACGCGATCCAGGTGGTGCAGTCGGCGACGGTGAACACGGTGTTCGGGAAGGTCGTCGGGATCAGCTCAGCCGGGATCTCGGCCACGTCGACCGCGAAGATGGGCGGCGGGAAGCCGTTTCCCGCGCACGTCATGATCGTGGTCGACCGGACCGGATCGATGGGCACCTCTTGCTCGGCAGGCGGCACGAAGCTGACCTGCGCGAAGAACGGCGTCGACTCGTTCCTCCTCGGGATGGATCCGACCTACGACAAGGTCGGGCTCGCCGTCCTTCCTCCGGCCTCCAGCAGCGGTGCCTGCGCGACGCCGAAGACATCTGACGGCGCGCCGAACGACTACGACGTCTACCCGAACAACTACGTCGTCGTCGGGCTGTCCACCGACTACAAGACGTCGTCGGCGTCGACGACTTTGAACGGCAGCTCGACGCTCGTGTCCGACATCAGCTGCATGAAGTCCGGAGGGACGACCGCGTACGCAACCGCGATCGACAAGGCGCAGGCGATCCTCGCGGCCAACCACGATCCGAAGGCCCAGGATGCGATCATCTTCTTCACTGACGGCCAGGCGACGTACGGGCCCTGCGTGGACACGAGCCCGAACGACGGCATCTGCGACAACAACGCCTCGACCTACCGCTCCCGGCCCTGCTACCAGGGAACCCAGTCGGCCGCCGCCGCCAAGTCCGCCGGCACCTGGGTCTACACGGTCCTCTACGACACGAACACGACGGATCAGTGCTGGGCCTGGAAGGCCAGCGGAACCGGCACGAAGCTGGGCGGGGGCAGCGGCTCCTGCAACGTGGCTGAGGGCATCCAGTTCCTCAGCGGCTGCTACGAGTCGCCTGCCATGACCGCCTACGGAACCGTGCAGGCGATGGCGACCGACTCGTCCAAGTTCTTCTACTCGCCGAATCCGGCCAGCTTGACGACGATCTTCCAGGACATCGCCGACGACCTCGGAGGCTCGAGGATCATCGACGACAACTACACCGGCAGCTAACGCCGTCCCCCGGCGTCGCGTTCCGGTTGGGTTCCTGAGTTAGCGGGCTATACTGACCCGCTTCATGCCGAACGAGACGATCGAACAGCAGGAGAGGATGGCCGCCGAGCCCGGCGTCTGGATCACCGGTCCGGACGGTGAGCTCGTCCCCGACTACGAGTCGACCTTCCCCACGATCAACGAGGGCGAGGTCGTGCACGGCATCGTCGTGCGCGTCGACAAGGACGAGGTCCTCGTCGACATCGGCTACAAGTCGGAAGGGCGTCATCCCCGTTGCCGAGCTCTCGATCCGCCGGTCGGTCAACCCGGCCGACGAGGTCAACCTCGGCGACGAGATCGACGCGCTCGTCCTCACCAAGGAGGACGCCGAGGGCCGCCTGATCCTGTCCAAGAAGCGCGCCCGCTTCGAGCTCGCGTGGAAGTCGATCGAGAAGGCGGCCGAGTCGGGCGAGCCCGTCACCGGCCGCGTGATCGAGGTCGTCAAGGGCGGCCTGATCCTCGACCTCGGCGTGCGCGGCTTCCTGCCGGCGTCGCTCGTCGACATCCGCCGCGTGCAGGACCTCGACGAGTTCCTCGGCACCGAGCTTCGCTGCAAGGTGATCGAGCTCAACCGCTCGCGCAACAACGTCGTGCTCTCGCGCCGCGCCGTCCTCGAGGACGAGCGCAAGGAGATGCGGCAGGCGATCCTCGACCGGCTCAACCCCGGCGACGTCGTCCCCGGCGTGATCTCGAACATCGTCGACTTCGGCGCCTTCGTCGACCTCGACGGCATGGACGGCCTGATCCACATCTCCGAGCTGTCCTGGAGCCATGTGAACCATCCCTCCGAGGTGCTCGAGATCGGCCAGGAGGTCCAGGTCAAGGTGCTCGACATCGACCGCGACCGCCAGCGGATCTCGCTCGGCCTCAAGCAGACGCAGTCCGACCCGTGGCAGCAGGTGCTCGACAGCTACTCGGTCAACGACGTCGTCCAGGGCAAGGTCACGAAGGTCGTCACGTTCGGTGCCTTCGTCGAGATCCTGCCCGGCGTCGAGGGCCTCGTGCACATCTCCGAGCTCGCCGCCCACCACGTCGAGAACCCGCGCGAGATCGTGTCGCAGGGCGACGTCGTCAGCGTCAAGATCATCGAGATGGACGCCGAGCGCCGGCGCCTGTCGCTCTCCCTGAAGCGCGTCGAGGGCGAGGAGCCGAGGCCGCGGCCCGAGGGCGCGCCGCCGCTGCGCCTCTCCGAGGAAGTCTTCAGCGAGACGCGCCCGCAGTACGTCGAGGAGGATGTCGAGGCGGCCGAGCCGGATTCCGACGCTGAGCTTGCCGTCGAGGCCGAGCCCGCCGCAGAGGCCGAGGCAGAGCTGGAGCCCGCCGCGGAGGCAGAGCCGTGCAGAGGCCGAGCCGGTGGCAGAGGCCGAGCCGGTGGCAGAGGCCGAGCCGGTGGCAGAGGCCGAGCCGGTGGCAGAGGCAGAGCCGGTGGCAGAGGCAGAGCCGGTGGCAGAAGCAGAGCCGGTGGCAGAGGCAGAGCCGGTGGCAGAAGCAGAGCCCGAGCCGGTCGCGGAAGCCGAGCCCGAGCCGGCCGACGAGGAGTCGAAGCCGGTCGACGAGGAGCCCGAGCCCGACGCGTAAGCTCGCCCTGACCGGCGGGATCGGCGCCGGGAAGAGCGAAGCCCTCGAGGCCTTCCGACGCGGCGGTGCCGCCGTGTGCTCGAGCGACGAGATCGTCCACCGCCTGATCGCGGAGGACACGGAGGTGCGAGCGGCGCTCGAGGAGCGCTTCGGCACCACCGACCGGGCCGGGATCGCGGCCGTCGTCTTCGGCGACCCGGAGGAGCTCGCCTGGCTCGAGGGTCTGCTCCATCCGCGCGTGCGGCGCGAAGAGCTCGCCTGGCTCGCCGGTCTCGACGTCGACGTGGCCGTGGTCGAGATCCCACTCCTGTACGAGACCGGCGGCGAAGTGCTCTTCGACGCGGTCGTCGTCGTGACCGCGCCGGAGGAGACACGCCGCGCCCGCGTGGGGGAGAGAATCGACCGCTCGGCTCGCCTGATCCCGGACGACGAGAAGGTCGGCCGCGCCGACTACGCCTACGTCAACGACGGCTCGCTCGCCGAACTCGAGGCCTTCGTCGCGGGGGTGCTCGAACAGGAGCGTTCGTGACGCCACGCCGGCTCCTGCTCGCGGCCGCCGTGGTCGTGACCGCCGCCGGCGCGGCCGTCCTGCTCGGGATGACGCCGGTCGAACGGCCTGCGTTCATCGACCGTCTGGAGTACCCGCTGGACTACGGCGACATCGTCCGCGCCCACGCCGCCGAGAACAGGCTCGACTCGGCGCTCGTCGCCGCGGTCATCTACGAGGAGAGCCGCTTCCGCCCGCACGCGCTGTCCAAGGTCGGCGCCATGGGGCTGATGCAGATCCAGCCGGTGACGGGGCAGACGATCGCGCGCCGCACCGGCGGCACGAGCTTCAGGGTCAGCGACCTCTACGACCCCGACATCAACGTCCGCTACGGATCGTGGTACCTCCGCACACTGATCGACAAGTACGGCGACGAGCGGCTCGCGCTCGCCGCCTACAACGCGGGAGAGACGACGGTCGACGGCTGGCTGCGCGACGGCAGCGGCATCGCGGCGAGTGACGTCCGGGCCTACGTGGACGGCGTCGAGAGCACGAAACAGATCTACCGACACGCCTATGGCAGCGATCTGCCGCGAAATTGACACTTGACAGACGTTCGGATGATGTCATAATGACATCACAATGCAAACCACACCGTATGTCGATGCCCTGCTCGCCGATCTCGAGGCAATGGCCTCGCTCGGCGACGAGGCCGTCGCCGATGCCGCTCAGCGGCTGAGCCAGACCCTCCGCGCCTCCGCGGGCATGCGGCTCCTCGACCTGCTCGGGGAGGCCGCCCTCGAGGTCTCGGGACAGCTCCCGTCCGGTCATGTCGAGGTGCGCCTCGCCGGACAGGAGCCGTCGCTCGTCTACGTCGACGAGCAGCAGTCCGAGCCGTCGCCGGCCACGGCCGAGGACGGCGCGAGCGCCCGCATCACGCTCCGCCTGTCGGAGGCGCTCAAGACGAGCGTCGAGGCGGCTGCTGCGCGTGAGGGCGTGTCCGTCAACACGTGGATCGTCCGCGCCCTGAACCGTGCGGCGACCGTGCCCACCACCGTCCGTCGTTCCGGTCGCCGGCTGACCGGGTACGCAGAGAGCTGAAAGGAGCACAGATGTCGTACTTCCCGACACCGTTCGGACACCTGGCCGACTGGCGCGTCGACCCCCGCGACCCGAGGCCAGACGCCCGCGCCCGCGCGCAGGCAGGCATGGCCGTGAGAAAGGGGTCCAAGCGATGAGAACCGAGACGTTCAGCACCCCGGAGCCGCCGAGCCTGCGGATCAACCTGCCCTCGGGCGACTTCCAGATCGAGACCGGCGAGACCACGGAGACGCACGTCGAGCTGTCCGGCCCGCACGAGGACGAGGCGCGCATCGAGCTGCGCCGAAACGAGGTCGTGATCGAGCTCGAGCGCAAGAAGCTGTTCGGCTTCCGGGGCGATCACAGGCTGGTCATCTCGGCGCCCGAGGGCACGGAGATCGACGCGCACACGGCGTCGGGCGACCTCGAGGGCCGCGGACGCTTCGGCGCGGTCTCGGTCGACTCGGCCTCCGGTGACGTCTCCTTCGCGACCGTCGACGGTCGTGTCGAGGTGAACACGGCCAGCGGGGACGTCGAGGTCGACGTCGTCGGCGGCGACCTCCGCGTCAACTCCGCCTCCGGCGACGTGACGATCGGCGAGTCCGAGGGCGACGCGAAGATCCGGACCGCCTCGGGCGACATCCAGATTCGCTCCGCCGTCCGCGGCAGGATCGACATCACGTCGGCGTCCGGCGACGTCCAGGTCGGCATCCGCCGCGGCTCCGTGGTCTTCATCGACGCCAGCTCGATGAGCGGCGACATGACCTCCGAGATGGACGTGAGCGACGCGCCGCCGGCCACGTCGGACGGGCCGGCGGTCGACTTCCGCGCCAGGACGATGAGCGGCGACGTGACGGTGCGGCGCGCGTGAGCGTGATCGACGCCGCAGCACCGTTCCGCGCGGCGCTGGCCGGACGCTACGTCCCGCCGCTCCTGCGCGAGAACGTCGCCTTTCGGCGCTTCTTCGCCGGGCAGGCCGTCTCGCTCGTCGGCGACCAGGTCAGCCTGATCGCGCTCCCGCTCGTCGGCATCCTCGTGTTGCACGCGGGCGCGGCGCAGATGGGCTACCTGACGACCGCAGCGCTGCTCCCGAACCTGCTCTTCTCGCTCCACGCCGGTGCCTGGGTCGACCGCCGCGGCCACCGCCGCCAGGTCATGCTCGCCGCCGACCTCGGCCGCGCGGCCCTGCTCGCCTCGATCCCGATCGCCTACGGGCTCGACCTGCTGACGATCGAGCAGCTGTACGTCGTCGGGTTTCTCGAGGGAACGCTGAGCGTGTTCTTCTATGTCGCCTACAGCACGCTGTTCGTCGCGCTGGTGCCGCGCGAGCGCTACATCGAGGCGAACTCGCTCCTGCACGGGAGCCGCGCGCTGTCGTTCGTCGGTCGGGCCGAGCATCGGCGGTGTGCTCGTGCAGATCCTGTCCGCGCCGGCCGCACTGGCCGCCGACGCCCTCTCCTTCTTGGTCTCTGCCTTCTCGCTGAGCCGGATCTCGCCGGTCGAGCCGCCGACAGAGCCTGCCGAGCACGGTCATCTGCGCGCGGGCGCGTCCTACATCCGGCATTCGCCCGTGATCCGCGCCTCGCTGCTCGCGACGGCGACGATCAACTTCTTCAACTTCGTCTTCTTCGCGCTCGTGATCCTGTACGCGAACCGCTATCTGCACATCCAGCCGGGCGCACTCGGGATCGTCATCGGCGTCGCCGCGATCGGAAGCGTGATCGGGTCGGTCGTGACCGGCCGGATCGGGCGGCGGATCGGCATCGGGCCTGCCTTCGCGTTCGGTTGTCTCCTCTTTCCGGCGCCGCTCGTCCTCGTCCCGCTCGCCGCCGGCCCGCACTGGCTCGTCATCGCGTGCGTGCTCGTCGCGGAGTTCTTCTCCGGGATGGGCGTGATGATCCTGGACATCGCGGGCGGCTCGATCAAGGCCGCGGTCGTCCCGGATCGCCTGCGCGCCCGCGTCTCCGGCGCGTACATGGTCGTCAACTACGGCGTGCGGCCGCTGGGCGCGCTGATGGGCGGCCTGCTCGGCGCCGCGATCGGTGTCCGCGAGACGCTGTGGATTGCCACGGTCGGCGCGATCGCCGGTGTGCTCTGGCTGCTCCCGTCGCCGATCATGCGCATGCGGGAGCTGCCGGAGACCGCCGAGTGAATCTCGCCGTCGTCGACGGCTTCGAGATCGTCCGCGTCGAGGGGTCGCCCGACGAGCGCTTCCAGGCGGGGTCGGTGTCGAAGGCCGTCGCTGCGCTGACGGCGCTCCGGCTCGTCGCCGCGGGCGCCGTCGAGCTCGACGCGGACGTGACCGACCGGCTTGCGTCCTGGCGGCTCCCGGACGGCGAGGGTGTCACGCTGCGCCGTCTGCTCGGCCACACGGCCGGGCTCGGCGTCCCGTTCTTCCCCGGCTACGCCGAGGGAGAGCCGGTGCCGACGCTCGTGCAGGTGCTCGACGGCCTGCCGCCTGCGAACACGGCTCCGGTGCGGGTCGAGTCGCCGCCGGGCTCGGCATTCGCGTACTCGGGCGGGGGCTATGTTCTCGTTCAGCTGCTCGTCGAGGACGTCACCGGCATGCCGTTCGCCGACGCGGCCGCCGAGCTCGTGCTCCAGCCGCTCGGCATGGATTCCAGCTCGTTCGTCCAGCACCGAGGTGCCTGGCACCGCTACCCGGAGGAGGCCGCGGCCGGGCTCTGGACGACGCCGACCGATCTGGCGCGCTTCCTCGTCGCCGTCCAGCGCGGCGCGGAAGGCACAGAGGCGATGGTCGTGCCGCACCGGGAGCTTCCGGACGAGGGCGAGTGGACCCTCCTACGCAGCGTCGGGCTCGAGCCGCCCGACCACATGGGTCTCGGCCTGTTCCTGTCGGAGCGCGGCTGGTTCAGCCATCTCGGCGGGGCATTCGGCTTCTTCTCGGGCCTGTTCGGCTCACTCCAGGGCGGGAGCGGGGTCGTTGCGATGACGGCCGGCGGTGCCACGCCGGCGTTCTTCGAGCCTCTGGTCGCGATCGCCGCAGAGCTCGGCTGGGACGGGTTCGCAGCCGGGGCCGCCACGCGGTGAGGCTGCGGCCTCCGGAGGCGCTCGGCGCGCTGCGCGAGCGCGAGTTCCGGCTGCTCTTCACCGGACAGGCGATCTCCTTGCTCGGCGACGGGATGGTCGGCGTCGCGCTCTCCTTCGCCGTTCTCGACCTGACGGGCTCGGTCACCGACCTCGGGCTCGTCTTCGCGGCCAGGACGATCCCGCTCGTCGTCTTCCTGCTCGTCGGCGGTGTCTTCGCCGACCGGCTCCCGCGGCGAGCGGTGATGCTGACCGCGGATCTCGTCCGACTCGGCACGCAGGGCGTGATCGCCGCGCTCCTGATCGCGGGCCACGCGACGATCTGGCAGCTCGCGGCGACGCAGGCGGTCTACGGCACAGCCACCGCGTTCTTCAACCCCGCCTCGACGGGCCTGATCCCGACGGTGATCAGCCCCGGACGGCTCCACCACGCGAACGCGCTCCGAGGACTGGCCATGGCCTCCGGCAACGTCGCCGGCCCTGCTCTGGCCGGCGTGCTCGTGGCGGCGTCCAGCCCGGGCTGGGCGCTCGCCGTCGACGCGGCGAGCTTCGGCGTCAGCGCGTTCTTCCTGGCGCGGCTTCACCTGCCGGTGCGCGAGCGGCTGCCCGTCAAGCCGTTCCTTCACGACCTCGGGGAAGGCTGGCACGAGGTGGTGTCGAGGACGTGGGTGTGGTCGATCCTCGCGTACGCCGGCTTCGCGAACATGGCCAGCGCGGCGTTCATCATCCTCGGGGCCTACGTGGCGAAGCAGTCGCTCGGCGGCGCCGGAGCCTGGGCGCTGATCGTCGCCTCGTTCGGCATCGGCTCGATCCTCGGCGGAGTGCTCGCGCTGCAGCTGAAGCCGCGCCGCCCGCTGTTCGTGTCCTGTCTCGGCTTCGCCTTCTTCGCAGTTCCGCCGGCGCTGATCGCCTCAGGCGTGCCGGCCTGGGTCGTTGCCGTCGGCAGCCTCCTGTCCGGCGGGGCCGGAGCGGTTGCGAGCCCGCTCTGGGAGACCACGCTCCAGCGTCACATCCCGGCGCACGCGCTCTCGCGCGTCAGCGCGTACGACTGGCTCGTCTCCCTCGCGCTGGTGCCCGTCGCGCAGGTGCTCGTCGGGCCGATCTCCGCCGGCATCGGCGTGAAGGCGACGCTCTGGGGCGCGTCCGCGATCCTGCTCATCGGCGCTGCGGCGGTCCTCGCGGTACCCGACGTGCGCCACCTTGGCAGCGGCGAGGTGGTCCCAGAGGTTCAGCAGCAGGTGGTTCACGGGGAAGGTCAGGGCTGACCCGACGAAGTCGAGCGCGCCAGCGTCGAAGACCTCGGCGCGGGCCGTAGTCTCGTAGTACGTCATCTGTGCCGTCAGGCCCGGGCCGAGCAGGTTCGGGATCTCCGCCAGCACGACCGTCCCCGGCGGCGAGCGAGGCGTCGTCGAGTCGATCTCGATTCCGTAGCCGCCGACGACCTGCCCGAAGAGCGAGCCGGGATCGAGGCCGAGACCCTGCCACAGCCACGGTGTCGATGCCGTGTCGCGGACCACGAACGGCGCCTGGTGCTGCCCCTCGTCGTTCGCGCGGTACTGGGCGCCGAGGAGCGCGGCCTCGGGCCGGCCGAGGTCGCGCCAGGGCTGCGTGCGCGTCAGGATCCCGTTGCGCTCGACGACACGTCGGAAGAAGCTGTTCGCCGACAGGAAGACGAGGTGCCCGCCCGCGTCGCGGTACTGCTCGACCAGGTCGTACTCGTGCGTCGTCACGTACTCCGTGTGGCCGGGAAAGACGATCAGGCTGTAGAGCGCGGCCAGGTCGCGGCCCGAGCCGATCTGCTGGAGATCCTGCTCGGAGAGGACGTCCGCAGTCAGCTTCGCGCGCGCCATCCAGACCAGGAACGGGATCTCGTAGCGATTGATCCGGGGCGGTACGCCGCGGTTCGTGAACGGCCGGTCGAGCGCGACGCGGAGGTCGCTGCGGCCCGCGTACCAGGTGTCGCCCCAGCCGTTGCCGTCCGCGTCGTAGAAGTTGTACGCCTGCCAGGTGTCGGTGGGCAGGACGACGGCGACGCGGCTCGCGGCGCCGAGGTCGGCCGGGCGGACGACGAACGGCGCGTAGCCGACGCGTCCGTCGCTCGCGTCGAGCTCGGCGAAGTAGAGCCCGCTCGGCCAGTCGCCGATGGGCACCGGGATCGAGGCGGGCGCGTCCGCGTGACTCGTCCAGTCGACGACCTCGGGGTCGGCGACGAGTGTGCCGGCGAGCTCGTCCGGTGCCGTCGACGGCCTCGTCCCGGGAGCGCGGTAGAGCCGCACCGAGAAGGACGACGCGTCGGTTGCGACCCGGAGGACGGCCGTGTCGCCCGGCGCGTAGCTCTGGCTCGCGAAGCTCGCGTCGACGCCGAGCACGCGGACGACCGGAGCCTGGCGGTAGCGCCGGGTGTAGGCGGTCTGGGCGCCGTACGTGCGCCGGTTCCCGGCCGCGTCGATCGCGGTCAGGAGCAGGAGGTAGGTACGGGGCGCAACGTCTGGTGAAGGCGTCCAGAAGACGGCGCGCCGCCCGGCGGGGAACGCGGCGACCTGCGTCGAGACGATCACGCGGCGCCGCTGCGTCTGCTCGACGCGGAAGACGACGCGGGCCGCCTCCGTGAGCGTGAAGGCGATGCGGGCGGTGTCGCCGCGCTCCGGGCTGAGCGTCGTCAGCATCGGTCCGTCGCCCGCGAACGGGTGCCCGCCGTTCGACGCGCGGAAGTCGAGCAGCCTCGGCGCGGCAGTGTCGCGGCCCGCAGGCGTCGAGTGATGCGCCGGGAGGAGGGCCAGCAGCACGGCGGCCACGCGCAGCACCGGCGAGACGTTAGCGTAGGGCCGTGAAGGAGCTTCGCTCGCTCGCGGAGGTCGAGGACGCCCTGCGCGGCGAGGGCTTCTTCGAGGGCGGCGCGGACGGGCTCGTGGCCGACGTCTACCTCGGCTACGGCCTCTCCTCGGCGATCCGGCGCGACCGCACGCCGCCGCCGCCCGAGCCGTGCCCGCTCCCGCCCGCCGCCGTCCGCTTCCGTCCGGCCGCACGAGCCGTGTCCTTCCCTGCGACACGCTGTCACTTGGTCGGTCGGGCGGTGGGCGCGGAGCTGGTCGGATGCCGAGTACGCCGCCGCGGTCGAGAGCGTGCGCGACGCCATCGCCGCCGGCGACGTGTACCAGGTGAATCTCGTCCAGCACCTCTCGGCGCCGTTTCGCGGCGACCCTGCGGCGCTCGCCGGGGCGCTCGTGCCGCTTCGCCCGCTGGCGCCGCGCCCACTCGTCGGCGACGGCTGGGCGATCGTTTCCGCGTCGCCCGAGCTCTTCCTCCGCCGCCGCGGCCGGCGAGTCTGGACGATGCCGATCAAGGGCACGCGTCCGCAGGGCGTGCCGGGGCTGACCGAGTCCGAGAAGGACGCGGCCGAGCACGTGATGATCGTCGACCTCGAGCGCAACGACCTCGCGCGCGTCTGCGAGCCGGGCTCGGTGCGCTGGCCGGAGCTGATGGCACCGCGTGCGCTGGCGGGCGTCGAGCACCTCGTCTCGCGCGTCGAGGGCATCCTCCGCGAGGATGCCGGGCTGACCGAGCTGCTCGAGGCCACGTTCCCGGGCGGTTCGATCACCGGTGCGCCGAAGATCGCCGCCGTCGACCTGATTGCCGCCCTCGAGCCCGTCGGCCGCGGTGCCTCGATGGGGGCGTACGGAACGATCTGGCCCAACGGCGACCTCGAGCTCGCGCTGACGATCCGCACGTTCGCCGTCGCCGAGGGGCGCATCCACCTCTGGGTCGGCGGCGGCGTCGTCTGGGACTCCGACCCCGAGGAGGAGATCGAGGAGTCCTGGACGAAGGCGGCGCCCCTCCTGGCCGCGATCGGCTCGTCCGTCCCCGCCGTGGTGCCGGTCGCGTGACGCTGCTGGCAGTCGCCGTGTCCGGCCGGGGCGCCGTCGATCCGGACGAGCCCGTCGTCTTCGCGGACGACGAAGGGTTCCTGCGCGGGCGCGGGGCGTTCGAGACGTTGCGTGTCTACGGCGGCCGGCCGTTCCGGCTCGGCGACCATGTGGCGCGGCTCCAGTCGTCCGCCGTCAGGCTCGGTCTTCCGCCCCTCGACGCGGGCGAGATCGAAGTGGTCGCGGCGCAAGCGCTCGCGGCGGCCGGGACCGGAGAGGCGTTCCTGCGCCTGTACGCGACGCCGGGCAGGGAGGGCAGCGGGCGGCCGGTCCTGCTCGCCCTCGTCGGCGCGATTCCGGCCGACCTCGAGGACCTGCGCGCCCGTGGCCTGCGTCTCGTCTCGACGGGCCTGGGCCTCGACGTCTCGGGCTCGTGGCCGCTCGGAGGCGTGAAGTCGATGAGCTACGCGGTGAACATGATGGCCGTGGACGAAGCCCGCCGGCACGACGGCGACGATGCGCTCTTCCTCGCGCAGGGACGGATCGTGCTCGAGTGCCCGACGTCGAACATCTGGTGGCGGCTCGGCTCCGAGCTGCACACGCCGTCGCTCGACCTCGGGATCCTCGCCGGCGTCACGCGTGCAGTGATCGTCGAGTGCCTGCCCGACCTCGGCTACGAGCTGCACGAGGGCACGTACACCGTCGACGAGCTGGCCGGGGCAGAGGAGGCGTTCACGTCCTCGTCCGTGCGCGAGCTGATGCCGGCGGTGGCGCTCGACGGACGGCCGATCGGCGACGGCACCCCCGGCCCGGCCGCGCGCGCCCTCCAGGCGGAGGTTCGCCGCCTCGCCGGCGGCGATGCGACTCCGCTCTCCTAGCCGACCGCGCGCATCTTGCGCTCGTACATCGAGGCGTCCGCCGCGGCGAGCGTGTCCCCCACCGATGCCGCGGGCGCCGACGAGGCATAGCCGATCGACGCAGACAGCGGGAATCCGTCCAGCGCCGCATGGTTGGCAATCGCGTGCCGGATCCGCGCAACCAGGGCGGCCGCGCCGGCAGCGTCGGTCGACGGGGCGAGGATCCCGAACTCGTCACCGCCGATTCGGGCGACGACACCGTTCTCTCCCAGCGCCGATCCGAGCGTGCGGGCGGTCGCGCAGATGATCCTGTCGCCGAACGAGTGCCCTCGCGTGTCGTTCGCAGTCTTCAGGTTGTCGATGTCGACGAGCAGGATCGTGAACGGCCGGCGTACGGGCGACGCGACGAGATCGTCGAGGAGCTCGTCCCAGACGAGCCGGTTCGGGATGCCGGTGAGCGCGTCCGTCCGCGCCGCCTCGCGGGCGCCGACATACGCGCGTCCCAGCTCGAGACTGCGGTCGATGCGCTTGCGGCGATCGGCGGCGAAGAAGCGGAGGAGCACGATCAGCGGCGCGAGCAGGAGCGGCGCGAGCGGATTGGCGGGGGCCTGAAGCGCTGCGAGCAACGCGATCGGTGCGAGGAGCGTGTCGACTGCGAGCACCCAGACGTAGCCGCCGAAGAGCGCTCGCGGGTCGATGCCGCGACCCAGCCACTGCCGGGTCGAGACGCTTCCGAAGTCGAACGCGAACTGGGCGGCGAGCGCCAGCAGGTAGACGGGCCAGGCGCTGAGCTGCGGCGTATGCGGGGCGAGCTGCCAGAGCACGAGTGCCGGCCCGACCGCATGCCAGGAGGAGGAGAGGAGGACGAAGATCCGCGCTCCGTGCAGGCGCCGCTGGACGATGTCCGGGACGCTCCCGAGGACGAGGCCGGCTGCGACACAGGCAGGTGCGAGCTGGGGTGGCAGCGCGAACAGCAGCGGCACGAGCACGAGCTCCGTCGGCACGCCCGACCCCTGGCCGACCTCGAACTCGACCCTCGAGACGATCGCGTACGCCGCGACGTAGGCGGCCACGAGGCCGATACGCGGCGCGCCGTCGGGCAGGGTCGAGACGACCAGCGCGGCCGCAGCCGCCAGGAAGGTGCCGCCGACGAGCACGCTCGCCCACCGCTCTCGCCCGGCGAGGTGACGGCGGGAACGCGCACGCGCGGCCTCGACTTCGAGCTCGTCTCCGAGCTCCGACGCGACGAGCAGGCGATCGAGCCCGGGCTGTGCCGCGAACCGTCTCCTCATGCCGCGAGAGACATGTCGTCCGCGCTCGAAGGAGCCGCAGGCCCCGGCACGACGCGCGCCGGATGCCCGAGCACTACTTGTCCTTGTACGGGTCGATGTAGAAATCGTCGATCTGCCAGGTGCTGCCGAGTGCCGTGAACGTGATCTGGATCGTCGCCGTCGTGTTGCACTGGCCCGACAGCGCGAACTGGATCACCGGGGACGGACGCCAGCTCGTGGAGCCGTTACCGTCCACCTGGCCGGACCAGGTGCGGATGTTGCCGTTGCACACGATGTAGGCGTCGAACTTCAGCTGGCCGGTGGCTCCCTTGACCATGAGTCGCACAGTCTGGTCCTCCGGGTTCGTGCAGATCTGCCCGGTCTTGACCCAGGCGCCCGCGGGCATCTTGAGGGAGCTCTTGTCGGCGGTCGAGTTCAGGTAGTAGGCCTCGTTGCCCGCGACGACGCTCGGGCCTCCGCCCGACGTCCAGCTCGAGAGGTTGCTCTCGAAGCCCCCGTTCGGGGCGAGGAAGTACTGGTGGGTGTCGCCCCATTTCGCGAACGCCTGCTTCATTACACGGGACGGACAGCCGGTCGCCGCTCGCGACTCGGGTGCCGTCGCCGCAGCCAGGCTCGCGGCCAGCACTGCGGCGAGGGTCGTGACGACGAGCAGATTGCGACTCCGTGAACGTCTCATGCGTACTCCTTTGCCGGACATGGTCTTCTCATGTTGTGACTCGATTCCGGTGCAAATGACATGCCCCGATCGAGTGTTTACGGCCGAACCCCTCGACCGAGGGAAGGAGAGGTTACGGTGCTCCCGCCAGCGCTCCGGCTATCGTCGGGCCGCGTGAAGCGCGCCGCGCTCGTCGCCTCATTCGTCGTTCTGCTGGCCCTCGGCGGGGTGGGGGCCTACGTGCTCTACGCGCGCTCCCAGGGCGCCGACGTCCGCGGATCGCCGGCGGTCGAGTTCGCCACGACCGACGTGCCGATGCCGCCTCCGCCGCCACCGAAGCGTCGTCGCGCTCGGATCGTCGCCGTCAGCTGGGGCACGTACGGGTTCGACGCGCGGCGCCTGCGCTTCGACCCGGCCGTGCGTCTCCGGCCTCCGTTTCGGCGGATCTGGACGTTCCACGGGCGCGCCCTCCTCGAGTTCCCGCCCGCGGTCGCCTACGGGCGCCTGTTCCTGCCGACGTTCGACGGACGCTTCTACGCGATCGACCCGAGGACGGGGAAGCCGACGTGGAGCTTCGCGTCCCACCGCTGCTCCTGGGCGTCACCCGCGGTCGGCGGCGGGCTCGTGTACGAGACGTTCCTCGACTCGCCGGACTGCGGCGTGCGCACGTCCCATCCGAGCGGCGAGGTGGTCGCGTTCGTCGCTCGCACCGGTCGCGTTCGCTGGATCAGGCGACTCGCGCCGACGGAGTCGTCGCCGCTCCTCGCCGATGGGCTCGTCCTCGTCGGCGACTGGGACGGCATCGTGACCGCGCTCGACGCGAGCGGACGGCCACACACGCTGGGTCTACAGGGCGGACGGGCCGGTGAAGGGCTCGCTCGCGCTGGCGGGCGGTCGGGTCTTCGTCGGTTCCTACGACGGGCACGTGTACGCGCTGTCGGAACGCGGCGGCTCGCTCGCCTGGCGGGCGTCCGGTCAGTCGCGGCTCGGCTCCGCGGGCCGGTTCTACTCGACGCCGGCGGTCGCGTACGGCCGCGTGTACCTCGGCTCGACCGACGGCAAGGTCTATTCCTTCGGCGCCGCGACGGGGAAGCTCCGCTGGTCGCACAGCACGGGCGGCTACGTCTACGCGTCGCCTGCCGTCTGGCGACGGCTCGTCCTCGTCGGCTCGTACGACGACTCGTTCTACGCCTTCGACGCGGCGACGGGCGACCTCCGCTGGCGCTTCCACGCCAACGGGCCGATCTCGGGCTCGGCGACCGTGATCGACGGCATCGTCTACTTCTCGACGCTTCGCGAGCGCACCTACGGACTCGACGCCCGCACGGGGCGGCTCGTATGGAGCTTCCCGGACGGCAAGTACTCGCCGGTCGTAGCGGACGCCAAGCGGATCTACCTGGTCGGGCTGGGACGGCTATACGGGCTGGTTCCGGCCGCGTCCTGACGATCAGCGTGCGGCCGGGGACACCTCGAGGCCGCTGTCGTCGCCCATGAACACCGTCGAGCCGACGACGGCGATCGCGTGCACGAGCGGTGTCGAGCGCCCACTCGCGAGCGCCGGATGCCAGTCCAACCGGGCGCCGGTCTGCGGATCGAACGCCTCAGCGCCGCCGTCCCCGCCCACGTAGACGGCAGCCGGCGTCGCCGCGAGGGCGTACGTCGTCAGCACGGTGGACTTCGGCGCCCAGGACGTCCACTTGCCCGTGAGGCGGTCGAAGGCTGCCAGCGACCGGCGCTTGGCGCCGCCTGCGAAGTCGAACGAGCCGCCGACGTACATCGTCCGGCCCAGCTTGGCGAGCGCGTTGACCGAGGCGTCGCCGTCCGTCGCCCGCAGCCGCGGGTCCCATGCTGCCGCCGATCCGTTGCGCGCCTCGAGGGCGGCGAGCCCCTCCCGGGTCTTGCCGCCGATCACGGAGAACGTCCCGCCCACGTAGACGGTGCCGCCCGTCGGGACGATCTCGTTGACGCTGGCGACCGTCCCCGTCGGTGGGGCGTTCCAGATCGCATGCCCAGCGGTGTCGAAGGCGGCGCCGACGTCGAATCCGCCGATGTAGACGTTCCGGCCGGAGTGGGCGATCGCGAGCACCTGGTCGCCTCCGATCGTCGGTGCCCACGGCGTCACCGCGCCGGTCTCCGCGTCGACCGCGGCAACGAGATGGCGCGTCTTCGCGCCGACGCGGTCGAAACCGCCGCCGAGATAGACGTTCCGGCCCGAGACGGCAATTGCGTCGATCTCGGTCGGAGCGCCGAGCGAGAAGACGGTCGGATGCCAGTCCGTGGGCTGGCCCGTTCGGAGGTCGATCGCTGCGATGCCGCTCCGGAACACGCCGCCTGCGCCGGTGAACGTTCCTCCGGCGACCACTGTCCGGCTGGAGGCGGCGAGTGCGAACACCCGCTGGTTCGGGGCCGGCGGCAACCACGGGACACGCACGCCCGACACTGTGCTGAACGCCTGCAGCCGCGCCCCTCCCACGTAGATCCGGGTGCCGCCCACCGCCAGCGAGGCCACGCCGCCGCTGTCGACGGGCGGCCTCCAGGACGACGGCTTTCCGGTCGCGGCGTCGTAGGAGCGCAGGTAGCCGCCGGAGTGCGTGAAGCCGCCCGCGTAGAGGCGCCCGCCCGCGACGGTGAGCGCCTCGACCGACCACGGATCGCCGCTGACCGAGAAGCTCGTCGCCCTGCCGATCGTGGGGTCGAGCGCCGCGAGGCCGGCCTGCTTCTTGCCGCCGATGCCGTCGAAGATCCCCCCGACGTAGATGGCGTTCGCGGTGGCGGCGATCGAGCGCACGCTCGGGTCGCCGTGGCCGCCGTAGGGCGGCGCCTTCGGATTCCAGCCGGTGACCTTGCGGGTGCCGAGGTCGACCGCCGCCAGCGAGAAGCGCTTCTTGCCGCCGACCGTTTCGAACGGGCCGAGCAGATAGACGATGCCGTTTCGCAGCGTGAGCGCGTCCACGGCGCCGTCGATCGCCGGTGCCACCCACGAGGTCGGCCGGCCGTTGGCCGCGTCAATCGCGGCGAGATACCGCCGGGGGGCGCCGGAGACCAGGCCGAAGCCTCCGCCCGCGTACAGGGTCGGGCCGTCCAGGACAAGGGCGAAGACGGGGGCGTTCGGGCGGGGACAGAAGCGACGATCGACCGCCAACGCGGCCGTGACGTGAGCCAGGTTGGCACAGGGGACGCCGCCGATCTGGCGGAAGTCGCCGCCGACGAACCAGCCGCCGTTCCCGTCTCCGGCGATCGCGTACACCCCGGTTCCGACCAGGCTCGGGAAGGCCGGGCGCGGTGTTCCCTTCGAGGCCGTGACGGCCAGGAGCGGACCGGTGCGAGGGGTGATCTGGCTGAACTGGCCACCGACGTAGAGCGTGTGCCCGGAGACGAGGAGCGCGTCCACCGGGCCGTTGACGGACCAGGGCTGCACGGCGGCCCGCGTCCGGGCGCCGCCGCTCTCGACCAGCGCGGCGGAGAGGATCAGACCGGCCATGACGAGCACGGAAGCGAATCTCACGATCAGGGCGTGCTCAGCTCCTTCCAGATGTTGCGCATCATCTCCCGAACGGCGGGCCACATGGACGTTCCACCGAAGTTGATCACGCCGGCGTCGAACACCTTCGCACCTGCGGGCGTCGTGTAGTAGGTCATCTCGGCCGACTTGCCGGGGCCGAAGATGTTCGCGATCCGGGCCAGGACGCGCGTACCGGCTGGCGACCGGGGAGCTTTCGCGTCGATCTCGATCCCGTAGCCGCCGAACCGCGCGCCTTCGGCAAGGCCGGTGCCGCGGAAGAGCCACGGCGCCTGGGCGGTGCCCGTCACGATGTACGGCCGGTTCCGGTAGCGCTCCTGGTACCAGTTCACGTACTGGGCTCCGATCAGCGCCGCCTCGGGCCGGCCGAGGTCGCGCCAGCGGCCGTCGCGCGTGATCGTGTCTCCGCGCCGGTCGACGCGGTAGAAGAAGTTGTTCGCGGACAGGAAGGCGAGGTTACCGCCGAGGTCGCGGTAGCGCTGCACGATGTCGTACTCGTGCGTGGTCACGTACTCCTCGTGGCCCGAGAAGACGATCAAGTCGTACGCCTTCGCGAGAGCGTCGCCGGTGGCGATCCGCTCCAGGTCGTCGTCCGTGAGGACGTCCGGCCTCCGGTGCTCGAGCGAGAGCCAGCGCACGAACCCGCGGTCGTAGCCCGAGTAGTGCGGCGGAACGCCGGCGTCGAGGAACGGCCGCGACAGGCCGACGGTCGCCGAGTCCGGGTTCGCGTACCACGAGTCGGGCTTCCCGTCGCCGTTCCCGTCGAAGAAGTTGTACGCCTGCCAGGTGTTCGTCGGCAGGACGACCGCGACGCGGTGCCTGCCGAGCGTCCGGGGCCGGACGACGAACGTGGCGTAGCCCGCGTGCCCGTTCGGCTCGGTCAGACGTGCGTAGTAGAGGCCGCTCGGCCAGCGACCGACCGGGACGACCGAGTCGCGCCCGCCGAGCGGCGCCGCGCCCGTCACCGGCTTCCCCTGCAGCGGCCCGTCGCCGCCGGCGCCCGCGCGAAAGATGCGAATCGCGCAGCGGCTGACGGGCGTCGTCACGGTCAGGCGAGCGCGCTGCCCGGGCTCGTAGCTGTTGCGGTCGAAGGATGCCTCGATCGCGTCCGGAGCCGGCTTGACCGAGACGGGGAGCGCGCTGCCGGGCGCGTCGTCGTCCGCGGTGGCCGCCGGGGTCGGCGAGCCGTTCGAGGAGGAGAGCAGGATCGCGACTGCGCACGCTCCGAGGACAGCGAGGGTGGCGGCGCGGCTGAGATGTGCGTGTGAGAGTGGACATGCGCCCACCCTCGGAGCCGGTCCCAACGGCCCGGTCACGGCTCGCTAATCACCCGGACATTGCCCCTATGACGCGGCGCAGAAGGGTGCTACAACCCGCTCATGACGGAGTTTCGGATCCTCGGTCCGCTCGAGGTCGTCGGCGCTGACGGGCCGCTGGCGCTGGGCGGCCAGAAGCAGCGGGCGCTCCTCGGTCTGCTGCTCGTGCGCGCGGGCGAGGTGGTCGCGACCGACCGGCTCGTGACCGACCTCTGGGGAGAGGAGCCGCCGAGGACGGCGACGACGTCGCTGCAGAACTTCGTGTCGCAGCTCCGCAAGCTCCTCGGCGCCGGAGCGATCGAGACGAAGCCGCCCGGCTACGTCCTCCGCATCGACGCCGACTGCTTCGACCTCGCCCGCTTCGAACGCCTCGTCGCGGCCGCGCGCGGCGCGTCGCCGGCCGAGCGGGTGAAGCTCCTGCGCGACGCGCTCGGCCTCTGGCGCGGGCCGCCGCTCGCCGACCTCGCGTTCGAGACGTTCGCGCAGGGCGAGATCCGCCGGCTCGAGGAACTGCGGATCGAGGCGCTCGAGGACCGCATCGACGCCGAGCTCGAGCTGGGGACGGGCGGCGAGCTCGTCGGCGAGCTCGAGTCGCTCGTCGTCCAGTTCCCCGTCCGGGAGCGTCTCAGGGCACAACTCATGCTCGCGCTCTACCGCTCGGGGCGCCAGGCGGACGCCCTTCAGGTCTACCACCAGGGTCGCCGCGTGCTCGTGGACGAGCTCGGCATCGAGCCGGGGCCGGCGCTCAGGCAGGTCTACACCGCGATCCTGCGTCAGGAGCGATCGCTCGAGCCGCACACAGAACTGGCCGATCCAGCGGACCTGATCGCGGACATGGTCAAGGCGCTGATCGCGGGGAGGCTCGTGCCGGTCCTCGGGACCTCGATCGGTGGCGGCTCCGCCCCGGACTCGGCGCAGATCGCCGCCCGCCTCGCCGAGCGGTTCGACTGTCCGCCCGACAGCACGCGAACGCTGGCGCAGGCGGCCGAGTACGCCCTGCTCACCCAGGGGGTCGGCCCGCTCAACGACGAGCTGCACGCGCTCTTCGACGAGCAACACGCGCCGGGCCCTGCTCACGTATTCGTCGCCGGCCTGGCACGGTTCCTGCGGGAGCAGGGCCGGCCCCGGCCGCTCGTCGTGACGAGCGCGTTCGACGGGACGCTCGAGCAGGCGCTCGTGGACGCGGGCGAGGAGCCGGACGTCGTCTCGTACCTCGCGTCCGGCGGAAGCGGCGGCAAGTTCGTCCACCTGCGGGACGGGAGCGCGACGGTCATCGACGTGCCCAATGCCTACACCGGCCTCACGCTCGGAGAGCGCACCGTCGTGCTCGAGGTCCACGGCCGCGCCGACCGGGGTCCCGAGCGCGCCTGGGAGAGCTTCGCCGTCACTGAGGACGACCACATCGACTACCTGGCGGCCACCGGCATCGCCGGCGCCGTGCCGGTCACCGTCGCGGCCAGGCTGCGTCGCAGCCACTTTCTCTTCCTCGGCTACTACCTCGAGGACTGGACGCTGCGCGTGTTCCTCCACCGCGTCTGGGGCCGGGAGACGGTCGGCTACCGGTCGTGGGCGCTCGTGCCGGGCGCGGGGCGGATCGAGCGCGAGCTCTGGCGCCGGCGCGGGATCGACGCGATCGACATCGGCCTCGACGACTTCATCGCGGCGTTCGAGCGCAGCCTCGGGGAGGTGGCCTCGTGAAGAGCCGGGGTCCGGCCGGGCCGTTCAAGGGGCTCGCGTCCTTCGAGGACTCGGACGCGGACGCGCGGCTCTTCTTCGGTCGCGAGCGGGAGCGGGAGATCATCGTCGCCAACCTGCTCGCCTCCGGCCTGACCGTTCTCTACGGGGAGAGCGGCGTCGGCAAGAGCTCCGTGCTCCGCGCCGGCGTCGCCCGCGACCTGCGCGAGCTGCCGGAGCCGCTCGCGGTCGTCGTCTTCGCCGACTGGCGCGACGACCCCGCCCGCGCGCTCGAGTCGCGCATCGCCGAGACGACCGGGGCCGAGCCGCAAGGCCGGTTGGCGGACACGCTCGAGCTCGCGGCGGGCCTCGTCGGCGGCCAGGTCTTCGTGATCCTCGACGGGGTCGAGGAGGAGGCCGTCTACCAGGAGGCCGAAACGGGGCCCGGCAGCTTCCTGGACGAGTTCTCCGAAGCGGCGACGAGGCCCGGCCTGCGTGCGAGCTTCCTGCTCGCAGTCCGTGAGGACTCGCTCGCGAGGCTCGACCGCTTCAAGAGCCGGATTCCGAACGTGTTCGGCAACTACCTGCGCCTCCAGCGCCTCGACCGGGTCTCCGGGCGCGAGGCGATCGTGGGGCCGGTCGACCGCTACAACGAGACGCACGCCGGGAGCGAGATCGAGATCGAGCCGGCGCTGGTGGAGGCCGTGCTCGACCAGGTGGCCGCGGGGAAGGTCGAGCTGGGGCAGAGCGGCCGGGGCGGGGTCGCCGAGAGCGGCTTCCAGGGCGTCGAGGCGCCCTACCTGCAGCTCGTGATGGCACGGCTCTGGGAGGCGGAGGCCGACGCGGGCTCGAGCAGCATGCGTCTCGAGACGCTCGATCGGCTGGGCGGAGCGGGAGAGATCGTCCGCGACCATCTCGAGCGGGCGCTCGACTCGCTCGACGGCGAGCGGCAGGACGTCGCTGCGGCAGTCTTCAACCACCTCGTGACGCCTTCCGGGGCGAAGATCGCCCACGACGCATCGGACCTCGCCGGCTATCTGGGCGTCACGCCCGCCGATGTGGAGCCGGTGCTCTCGTCGCTCGCTGCGGAGCGGATCCTGCGGCCGGTGCCGGGCGCGCACGGGTCGGGGCTCCCACGCTACGAGATCTACCACGACATCCTCGCCGAGGCCGTTCTGGCGTGGCGTACGCGTCACGAGTCGGAGCGGCAGCTTGACCGTGTGCGGAAGGACGCCGCCCGGCGGCACCGGCGGTTGCTGATCGTGGCCGGCGGCGCGCTCCTGCTCGCGGGCGCGATGGCGATCGTGACCGTCTTCGCCTTCACCCAGCGGAGCGAGGCGCAGACCCAGACTCTCAAGGCGCAGTCGCGCGCGCTCGACGCGTCGGCGCTCTCGCAGCTTCAGACCGACCCCGAGCTGAGCCTGGCCCTCGCCGTCGAGGCCGCGAAACGGAACCGGGGCGGCGGCGCCGAGGACGTCCTCCGCCGCGCCCTGACTGCCTCGCGCGTTCGCGCCGTCTTTCACGCCGATGCCGTCTTCCGTGCCGGGGGCCCGGTGGTCGCCGCCCGCTTCAGTCCGGACGGGTCGCGTGTGCTCGTCGCCGCCGGATCGACGGCCCGCGTCTACGACTCCCGCAGCCACAAGCTCCTCGAGACGCTCGACCACGGGGCGCCGATCAGCGTCGCCCGCTTCGACCCGGGCGGCGGCACGATCCTCACCGGCGGCGCCGACGGGATCGTCAGGCTCTGGTCGTCCCGCGACGGGCGCCTGCTCGAGTCGCTGGTGCTCGGCGCTCCGGTGCGGACCGCGGAGTACGGCCACGGGGGCGACCTGGTCGTGGCGGCCGGAGGGCGGCGGGTCAGGCTCTGGCGGGTCGGCGACAGGGCGCCGTCCTGGACGCACCGGTTCCCCTGGCCGGTCACGGGGGCGGCGTCAAGCCTCGACGGGAGCCTGGTCGCCGTGATCGGAAACAGCCCGGATGCCGTGCTCTACCGGGGTGGGTCGGGAGCGTTCGTCCGGCGGCTCGACCAGGGCGACTTCGTCAGGAGCGTCGCGTTCAGCCCCAACGGCCAGGAGGTCGTCACGGGCGGGCGGAACGCGACGGCGAGGATCTGGGACGTGCGCACAGGCAAGCTCGACGCGGAGCTGAAGGGACATACGCAGGACGTGGTCGCGATCGCGTTCAGCGCCGACGGGGAGTCGGTGGCCACGGCGAGCGCGGACGGCACCGCGAGGACGTGGAGCGTTCCGGACGGAGCCTCACAGGCCGTCTTTGCCGGCCACGCAGGCCCGCTGACGAGCGTCGAGTTCAGCCCCGACGCTCGCTTCTTGCTGACGGCCAGCAGCGACCGGACGGCGCGCGTCTGGCGGAACACCGGCAGCCCGGAGGTGGCCGCGCTCCTCGCCGGCGACGGCGACGCGGTGACCGGTGCCGAATACAGCCCCGACGGAACGCGCGTGCTCACGGCGAGCGAGGACGGCACCGCGCGCCTCTGGGACCCCGGCCAGCCGACGCTCGCCGTCCTCGCGGTCGAGCCGGGCGCGCTCGCAGGTGCGTCGTACGCCGGCGCGAAGCTGATCGCGGTCGCGGGGCCGGGGAAGAGCGCCCTGCTCGTCCGGGCCGGGAACGGCCGACGAGTCGCGAGGCTCACCTTCCACGCCCCGGTCACCTCGGCGAAGATGTCTCCGGACGGCAAGCTCTTCGCCGTCGCCGCCGGCCGCAGCGTGTACGTCGAGCGGCTGGACGGCCGACGGCTTCTCAGGACGATCTCGCAGCCGACGGTCGTCACAGCCGTCGCGTTCTCGCCTGACGGGACGCGGCTCGCGACGGCGGGGACGGACGGGATCGGGCGCATCTGGCTGTTGCCCACGGGCGGCCCGCTCGTGCTCGGCGGTCGCGGTCGGGGGCTCACGGACGTCGCGTTCAGCCCGGACGGCAGGCTCGTCGCCACGTCCTCCCGGGACGCGACCGCGAAGCTCTGGGACGCGGCGACGGGCAAGCTCCTGCGCACGCTCGCCGGCCACGAGAAGGCGGTCACGTCGGTGGCGTTCAGCCCGGACGGGCGGCTCGTGCTGACCGCGAGCGCCGACCACGACGCCCGGCTCTGGGAGACCGCCACCGGCAAAAAGGTCCAGCTCCTGCGCTGGCACTTCGGCACGGTCGCCGACGCGGAGTTCAGCCCCGACGGCCGCTGGATCGTGACCGCCGGGCCGCTCGCGGTGCAGCTCTGGCAGCCGGGAACACAGGCGCCGCTCGTCCCGCTCGGCATCTCGGGCCCGGCGAAGCGGCTGTCGAGCGCCGTCTTCGACCCGTCCGGCCGGACCGTGCTCGCCGCGAGCGAGGACGGCACGCTCCGCACCTACCGGTGCGTGCTCTGCGGGAGCCTCGACGAGTTGCTCTCGATCGCGCGCGCAAGACTCGCACTGACCGGCCGCACCCTCTCGGCCGCGGACCTCAAGCGCTACGGCGGCTAGCTAGGCCCGGTCCGGTTCTTCCCGAGCCAGTAGTTGAGGAAGTACAGCGGGATCGCGGCCAGGGCGGCGAGGAAGGTGAACACCCCCCAGGCGGTCGCATGGCGGCTTCCGTGCTTGTCGGCGTGGCGGAAGATCAACATCGCGAGCCCCGCCGCGATGACGACCGCGATCACGAAGTCGACGGGGGAGGGGTTGCCGAAGCTGCTTGCCATCGTCGCCGGGCGCTAGAGCGGCGGCTTCGGTCGTCTGCTCGCCTTCATGGCGTGCTCCTCGCGCCCGTCCTGGATCGCGCCCCAGATGAACAGCCCGAGCACCGAGACGACCACGATCGCCGTGACGGCGACCACGATCACGATCGCGGCCAGACTCGTTGCGAGCAGCATCACCGACAGTGTGCTGGAACGCGACCTGGTCCCGGTACCGAGCGAGGGCAGAGCCGCTGGCTACGCTTGTCGCGATGGCCGAATTCAAGACCACGGACGTCTACGCGCCGACCGGCGACCAGCCGCAGGCGATCGAGGAGCTCTCGCGCAGCATCGAGGCTGATACGCGCTACCAGACCCTGCTCGGAGCGACCGGAACGGGCAAGACCGCCACGATGGCCTGGATCATCGAGAAGGTCGGCAAGCCCGCGCTCGTCATCGCCCATAACAAGACGCTCGCGGCGCAGCTCTGCAACGAGTTCCGCGAGTTCTTTCCCGCGAACGCCGTCGAGTACTTCGTCTCCTATTACGACTACTACCAGCCCGAGGCCTACGTTCCCCAGGCCGACCTCTACATCGAGAAGGACTCGTCCCAGAACGACGACATCTCGCGCCTGCGCCTTGCCGCCACCTCCGCGCTGCTGACGCGCCGCGACGTCGTCATCGTCGCCTCCGTCTCCTGCATCTACGGACTCGGCTCGCCCGAGGAGTGGCGCGAGCGCGTGCTCGTCCTCGAGGTGGGGGAGACGCACGACCGCGACGCGGCGCTGCGCAAGCTGATCGAGAGCCAGTACGTCCGCAACGACTCGGTGCTCGGCCGCGGCCGCTTCCGCGTCAAGGGAGACCTCGTCGAGGTGCAGCCGGCCAATATCGAGACGGCGTACCGCGTGTCTTTCTTCGGCGACGAGGTCGAGGCGATCACGCACTTCGACCCGATCACGGGTGAGGTGTACGCGAAGCTCGACAACCTCGTCATCTGGCCTGCGACCGAGTACGTGACCTCGAAGCCGTCCGTCGAGCGCGCCGTCGGGGACATCCGAGCCGAGCTGGCCGACCGGGTCAGGCTGTTCGAGGAGCAGGGGAAGATGCTGGAGGCGCACAGGATTCGCCAGCGCACCGAGTACGACCTGGAGATGCTCAAGGAACTCGGCTTCTGCAACGGGATCGAGAACTACTCGCGGCACCTCGAGGGCCGCCCGCCTGGCTCGCACCCGTTCACGCTGATCGACTACTTCCCAGACGACATGATCGTCTTCGTCGACGAGTCGCACCAGACGGTGCCGCAGATCGGCGGCATGTACGAGGGCGACCGCTCGCGCAAGCAGACGCTCGTCGACTACGGCTTCCGGCTCCCGTCGGCGCTCGACAACCGGCCGCTCCGCTTCGACGAGTTCCTGCAGAAGGTGCCGCAGCTCGTGTTCGTCTCGGCCACGCCCGGCGCCTTCGAGCTGCGCCACTCGACCGTTGTCTCCGAGCAGCTGATCCGCCCGACCGGCGTCGTCGACCCGGAGGTCGAGATCCGGCCGACGAAGAACCAGATCGACGACCTCCTGAACGAGATCCGCCGCCGCGAGGAGGTGGGCGAGCGGGTGCTGATCACGACGCTGACGAAGAAGATGGCCGAGGACCTGACCGACTACCTGCTCGAGGCCGGCGTCAAGGCGCGCTACCTGCACTCCGAGATCAACACGCTGGAGCGGATCCAGATCATCCGCGAGCTGCGGCTCGGCGACTACGACGTGCTCGTCGGCGTCAACCTTCTCCGCGAGGGTCTCGATCTCCCGGAGGTGACGCTCGTCGCCATCCTCGACGCCGACAAGGAGGGCTTCCTGCGCGGCAAGACGGCCCTGATCCAGACGATCGGCCGCGCGGCGCGAAACGTCAACGGCAAGGTGCTGCTCTACGCCGACAAGATGACCGAGGCGATCGCGGGCGCCGTGGACGAGACGAGCCGGCGCCGGGTCAAGCAGCTCGCCTACAACGAGGAGCACGGCATCACGCCGGAGTCGATCGTCAAGGGCGTTTCCGACATCGCGGAGCTGCTCGCGCTCGAGCAGCCGCACGTCCCGACCCGCCGTCGGCGGGGCAAGCGCGACGTCGAGGGGATGAGCGCCGAGGAGCTGGAGAAGCTCGTCGTCACGCTCGAAGAGGAGATGTACATGGCCGCCCAGGAGCTCCGCTTCGAGTACGCGGCCAAGCTGCGGGACGAGATCAAGGAGCTGCGCCGCGAGCTGATGGCGGTCGGCGCCGCCTAGCCAGAGACGGAGGAGGGCAGCTCTCGTGCGAGAGCTGCCCCACGTCTCTAGCTAGTTCCGGCCGCGTCGAGGCGGTTGGAAGCTGATGTGGCAGCTGTGGAGTTCGCCGACCTCGAGCTGGATGCGGTTCGACGAGACGCCGTTGTGCGCGCCGGAGCAGCCGTCCGAGAACGCTTCCGTGTATCCAGCCGGTGCGGAACCGACTTTGACGATGAAGTAATTGGTGTTGCTGGTGCGCGAGGTTCTTACCAGGACGCCCACGTCGCCCGTGCAGACGGCCGCGCCGAGTCCAGCGCAACGTGTCTCGTCCGCATGTCGCATCTGCGGGGCAACGGCAAACTGGGTGAACTGCTTCCCATCGGCGCTGTTCACGACGATCTCGGCGTTCTTCGGCGGTTTCGAGTCATCGCTGGGAGCGTCGACGTTGATGCGGAGCACCGAGTCTGGATGAGGGTCGGACTGAGCCTCGAGGTGGATGTTCTGGATCATGCACTCGAAGAGGTCCCCGTCGGGCGTCCCGTCGGCGATCACCTGTCCACGTCGATCGCAGTCGCCGCTGAAGATCCCGAGCCAGTTGCGGTCCCCTGTCTCGACGAGGCGCGGCAGGACCCGGCTCCAGTTGTCGCCGTTGAGCGTGACCGCCCACTCACACACGGGCTGCACGGCGTGGAGCGGACACTGCCCCGGCCCTGTGGTATCACGGAGGGAGCTCAACGAGGTTGTAGCGGCCGCCTGAACGTCGCCCAAGTAGAGACCCAGTTGGCCGTCCGGATGGCCGAGAGGCCGGTCGGGCTCGGGCTCGAATGTCTTCGTCACCAGGAGAGCCGAGTTCGGCGAGGGGCCGACTTTCACGTCGGGATTGACGAACGAGACCCGGCACGTCGCCACCTGGCCGACCGACAACGTCACGCCCCCGACGGTGTGTGTGCTGTTCCCGCCGCCGTCGCAATCGCCCGAGTAGACGGCCAGCCGACCGGTAGGGCTGTTTGAGGTGTCGATCACGACTTCCGCGCGGTTGGGTCCGACCATGACTCTGACGTCGCCGGTGCAGAGCGGTCCGACCCCGGGGCACCGCTGGCCGGCAGGGCCCGTCAGGTCGCCCGTGTCGACGCGGATCAAAGCGTGGTCGGCGGAGCTCGTGACTTCGAAACCGGCGGAAGGCGGAGACCCGCCGGCTTCTCTGCCGCGTGCGATCACCTCGAGATGCAGCGTGGCGGCCCTGGAGTCGGGGAAGCCGATCTTGAACGGCCCGGCAGCGATCCCGGGGTCGCAGTTGCCGGCGACGTCGCAGACGGCTCCGGACGGAATCATGACCGCCGGCCCTTGCGTCGAACTGCTCCGCGTGAACGCGCAGGAGGATCCGCCTGCCGCGGTGCACGGCGAAGCGGTTCCCGAGGTCGCGTCGCGGGCGGCGAAGCCGGCGGTTTGCGTCCCGGGACACCAGCCGTCGACGACGGCTGACGAACAGGAGTCGGCGGCCGGGTCCAGGGACACGCCCGGGTCCTGCGTGTCGAGCCTGGCGTCCGTGTTCACGGGCGCGCTGGTATTGCCGGCCGAGTCGGACGCCATGCAGGAGATGTGTGCGACACCGTCCGAGACGATCGAGAAGGTGCCGCTCGCCGTCGGCGTGCCGATCCCGCTTTCGGTGAGAGCCAGAGGGTCGCAGGAGAGCGACGCGATGTCGCTGTTCCCCGTGGCCGTGTCGTCGGCGGTGACGGATCCCGTCACCGGACCGGACACGAACCAGCCGTTCTGGCCGTCCGGCGTGCCGCCGTTCGGCGCGTCGAGTGCGATCGTGACGGCGGGCGCAGCGTCGTCCGTGCCTCCGCCGCCTCCTGTTGCCCGTCCCCAGGTCGGCTGCTCGTCGAGGTCGGGGCTGTTGGTGACTCGCGTCTGCGCGCTGCCGTCGGCGTTCATCGTGTAGATCTCGAAGTCGTGGTCGCGTTGGGTCGTGAAGACGATCTTGGTTCCGTCGGGTGACCAGTCGGGCTCCTGGCCGCCGTCCGTCGTCAACTGGACGGGGTGCGATCCGTCGGCGTGCATGACGAAGATCTCGTATCCGTTCGGGCTGGTGCTCGTGTAGGCGATCTTCGTTCCGTCGGGTGACCATGCGGGTTCGGCCTCGGTTTCGCGGGTGAAGGTGAGCTGCTCGATATCGGTTCCGTCGGTGTTCATGGTGTAGATGTGGGTGCCGTCGCCTGCGGTGCGGTCGAACGCGATCTTCGCTCCGTCCGGAGACCACGTCGGGTCGAGGCTGGGGAGCGATCCGGTCGTGATCTGGGCCAACCCGCTGCCGTCGACGCCGACCGTCCCGATCTGCGGAATGGAGCCGTCGAAGTTCGACATGAAGGCGAGGTGCTGTCCGTCGGGTGACCAGGCAGGTGTGTTGTTGATGCCGCTTTTGGTGTCGGCGCCGTTGACCACCTTGGTGCGGTCGCTGCCGTCGGCATTCATGACGGCGATCGACTGGCAGCAGGGGGAGCCGGCGAACTCGAATGTCGACCAGGCGATCCTGGTGCCGTCGGGGGAGTAGGCGGGCATGCTGTCGCTGAAGGGGCTGGTCAGCGACCCCGAGACGTTCGTTCCGTCCGGGTCCATCGTGTAGATGTTCGTGTCGGCGGGCGCCCGCGCGCTCGTGAACGCGATCCGCCCGTTTGTGACCGACTGCGAATGCGCACTGCTGCTGGCCGCGAACGAGAATGCGACGACGGAGGCCGCAAGTGCTGCGGCTGCGATCAGTGCTGCACGCGTGCCGGAAAAGGTCGTAGCCGCTTCTCCATGGCGTCTGGTTCTCATCCCGACTCCCTTCGTTCCTGTTCCGGCTGTTCGTGCGGCGCGTCGGCGCCGGGCTCGAGGGGCCGAGCGGCGTGGTCGGTCAGGTGGGATTCGACGGCGGCGTAGAGCTCGGCGCCGGTCTTGCCGGTGATGACCTGTCCGCACGTGCACCGGAGCGTTTTCATCGCCTCCGACGCTAGGCGCGTGCGCATCGCGGCTCATCGTCAATCTGCGCCAATCGCTCGACCGCGGCCAAGACGGCGACGGCCCGCCGGAGCGGGCCGTCGAGACCGAGGCTGAAGAGCCGCTAACCGGCGCAGGCGTTCAATCCGGCCTTTCGCCAGGCCGCGTTCGCCTGGTTGTTCAGCTTGTTCAGGGCCGGCTTTGCCGCATTGAAGGCCTTCACGGGGTCGGCGCCGTTGTTGATCCGTTCGCGCAGCGCGATGACGCCGTCGACGAGCTTGCCCTGCAGCTTGAGCGCGGCCAGGACGGCCGGCTGCAGGCTCTTCGGCGGCGTGACCGCGATGATCTGCTTCATGAGCTTCACGGAGAGCTTGGCCGTCGCATCGAAATACGCCGCGTAGCCCTTGGGCGACTTCGGCGCAGGTCCGCGTTGATCTTCGCGATTCCCGCCTTGCAGATTCCGTTCACTTTCGCCCGGTAGGCGCTCGGGCTGGCTGCCGAGGCCGAGGCGCTGGCCGTCAGGAGCACGCACGCGGCCGCGAGCAGCAGAAGGGACTTCTTCATCTGGTGGCACCTGCCTTGTCTGGGAGATTCGGCGAGAGAGAACGTGGCCGGAGCGAGGACACGTCGCCGTCTGTTGGTCGGACGCCCCAGGCTACCGGACTCCGGCGCGCACTCCGGCCAGGCCCCGGTTTGGCCACCGGGCCGGGGCAGGTGGCTCCTACCCCTCCTCGGCCATGCCGAGGATGTCGTCCCGGCTGAGCTTCCCGACCAGCTCGGGATGGTCTCTCTCGACGTGCTCCTCGACGCTCGCGATCAGCTCCTCGTCCGTGTCGCCGGTGACGACGCGCCCGCATTCGCAGTTGATCAGCTTGCTCATCCTCCCGCCTCCCTTTCGCTCCTCGATCGCTTGGACGGAAGCATTGTCACGTCTCGCGCTTGGGGGTAGGTTGGCGCAATCTTGGCAGGCGAGACGAGGCTCCAGCTCTGCGGGCGGCTGGTCGTCACGATCGACGGCCACCGCGTCGAGGACGGCTTGCCCGGGCGGCAGATGGGCGCGACCTTGGTGGAACCTTGGGAACGTCATCGCCGCCGACGGTACGAGGCCCGCCGCGTCCCTCAGCGTGCATTTGCGCCACGTTCCGCAAAGGACGAAAATCAGCCCGTGCTCGTAGGGCGCGAAGAGGAGATCGCGCTCCTCGTCGAGCGGATCGGTGAGCGACGGCCGGTTGCGGTGCTGGGCGAGGCAGGCGTGGGCAAGACGACGCTCGTTCGCGCCGCCGCCGAGCGTGCCGGCGTGGCGCTCGTCGAGGCCGGTGGCCTGGCAACGCTCTCGTGGCTGCCGTACTTCCCGCTCCGGCGCGCGTTCGGGCACGACTTCGAGGGCGACGCCGCCTACGTCGCGTCGGCCGTCGAGGACGAGCTGGGCGACCGGGTCCTGTTCGTCGACGACCTGCAGTGGGTCGACCCGCAGACGTCCTCGTTGTTGCCGCTGCTGGCCGGCCGAGTCGGCGTCGTCGCTGCGATCAGGCGCGGGGACGCGCGAGCCGCCCGCGCGGTCGAGGACGCCGGGGAATCCCGCCTGGAACTGCTCCCGCTGCCGCCGCTCGGGCAGGAGGAGGCGAGGACGCTCGCGCGGTCGCTGCATCCGGAGCTGTCGGAGACGGCCACGAGGCGACTCGTCGAGCGGTCGGGCGGCAACCCGTTCCTGCTCGAGCAACTGGCCGCGAGCGGCGAGCCGAGCGAGAGCCTTCGCCTGGCCGTCGCCGCGCGCATGCGGCATCTCTCCCCGGCCGGGAGGGGCGCGATCGCGGCGCTGGCGCTGATCGGGCGACCGGCAGCGCCGGGCCTGATCGGAGACGGTGCCGGCGAAATCGTCGACGCGGGGCTGGCGACGGCCAACGGCGAAGTCTCCATCCGGCACGCCCTGCTCGCGGAGGCGGCCGTCGAGATGCTGTCCGAGGACGAGCGGCAGGGTGTCCATTCGCGTCTCGCTGCTGCCCTGGACGAGCCGGGCGAGGCTGCTCGGCACCACGCGGCGGCAGGCGAGCGGGCTTCCGCCTACGCGAAGGCGCTCGCCGCCGCCGAGCGGGCCGGCTCTCCCGGCGAACGGGCCGACCATCTCGGCGTGGCAGCAGCGAATGCCGACGGACCCGCCGCCGATCCTCTGCGCATCGAGGCCGCCCGGGAGCTCGCGATCGTCGGCGAGTACGCCCAGGCATTCGACCTCGTCGATTCGCTTCGGCCCGACGACGCCGATCTGGCGACCGAAGCGGCGCTGCTCCGCGCCCAGGCGCACATAGCCCTTCTTCGTCTCGACGAGGCGCGTCGCGAGCTCGCGGCCGCCGGCGCTGCCCGTCCGAGCGATCCTCGGCTGAAGATCAGCATCGCAGCAGCGCGGTCTCGGCTCGCGTTCCGAGACGGCGACCACCCCGCTTCCCTCGCGGCCGCGGAGGAAGGGGCCCGTCTCGTGGAGGAGCGGGGAATCGGCGGCCTGGAGGCGGCGCAGGTGTATTCGGCGCTCGGTTCCGCACGGACGTTCGCCGGAGCGCCCGGCAGCCGCGAGGCACACCGGCGCGCGGTCGAGGCGGCACGGAGCGCGGGCTCGGGGGAGATCGAGTTCGCGGCGCTCGGCAATCTCGCGTTCGGGCTCCTCCTCGACGGCGAAGCCGCGCAGGCGGACGGCATCGCGCTCGAGGCCGTCGAGCGGGCTCGCGCGCTTCGCGCTCTGGCCCAGGAGCGCTACTTCCGCTGCTGGCACGCCGGGTTCGCGTGGCATCTCGGGGAGCCTGCCCGGGCGGCAGCAGAGGCCGAGGAAGTGCTGGCGGAGGGCCTGGTGCCGGCGGACCGTGAGCTGGTCGAGCCGTACTGGTGGCATTCGATGAACGACCTCGGCAAGGGCGAGGTCGTCCGGGCAACGGTCGAGGAGCGCATCGCCAGCGCGCCTGCGGACGACGACGGGGTCGGCGACACACTCTGGGCACTTGCCGACATCGAGCTCGCGGCCGGTCGTCCAGACGCCGCCGAGAAGGCGACGACGACCTATTTCGAGGGCTACGGGAGGGCCTCCACGTTCGTCGGAGTCGTTCGCGCCTGGGCCGAGTTCGAGCAGGGGAAACAGCCGTCGGCGATCCCGGGGACACAGCTCCGGCTCGTCGAGGGCGGGCCGGTCGAGGTGGAGGCACTCGTCGTCCTGGCAGGCGGCGACCCGCTCGGTGCCGTGGAGGTTTTCGACCGTGCAGCGGCGCTGTGGGACGGCCGGCACGTTCGCGGCGCGTTTCGGTGCCGTTGGGCTGCGGCCGAAGCATTGCGGCGTGCGGGCGACGACGCCGAGGCACGGGAGCGGCTGCTCGTCCTCGAATCCGCGGCCGAGGAGAGGCAGCTCAACGTCGTGGTCAGGCGGATCCACCGCTCGCTCCGGCTGCTGGGGTTGCATCGAGCTGCGGAGCGGACGAAGGCCGGCGTGCTGACCGGCCGCGAGGCCGAGGTGCTCGAGCTCGTCGCGGAGGGGCTGACGAACCGCGAGATCGCGCGCCGGCTGGGCCTCGGCCGGCCGACCGTCGTCCGGCTGATCGCGTCGGCGCAGCGCAAGCTCGGCGCGACCAGCCGGACGCAGGCCGCAACGCTGGCCGCGAGACCGTGACGCGCCCACTGATCGTCGTCGAGGCGTCGGAGGTCGCGTTCGAGCACGCGCTGCGCGAGGTCGGGCCCGTCGTCCGCGGCTGGCACGCGATGGGCGGTTCGGCGGTCCGCGCCGGCCCCGTGCGCGACGAAGCGGATGCCGCAGAAGCGCTGCTCGCGGCGGTCGGAGGCGCCGGCGTCGTCGTGCACGCCGTCGCCGACCGGGAGGTGATCGACCGGCTCGTCGACGACCTGCGACGCCTCGGCCCGGTCGACCACCGCACGGACGAGCCCGACGCCGGCCCGGGACTCACGGTCGACGAGCGCCTGCTCCTGGATGCCCTCGCGAACGGCTCGACCCTGGGCGAGGCCGCCGCCGAGCTCCACCTGTCCCGCCGAACCGCCGACCGGCGCCTCTCGGCGGCGCGCAGGAAGCTCGGCGTCGCCACGACCGCCGAGGCGGTCGTGGCGTACGCGAGGACGAGCTTCTAGGCGCGCTCTGTCGCCGGCTCCGCCGTCGGCACCGGATCGCGGACGAACAGAGCCTTCCGCGTCCACTGCGGCATCCACCAGTTCCAGCTGCCGAGCAGCTTCATCAGCGACGGGACGAGCAGGATGCGGATGACGGTGGCGTCGAAGATGATCCCGGCCGCGAGGCCGATCGCGAACACCTTGATCTCGTAGCCGGGGCTCGACGAGAGCACGAGGAAGGCGAACATGAGGATCAGCGCCGCGCTGGTGACGAGCTTGCCGGTCCGGGAGAGGCCGAGCTCGATCGCCTGGTCGGTCGAGCCGGTCTCGTCGTAGGCCTCGCGCATGCGCGTGAGCATGAACACCTCGTAGTCCATCGAGAGGCCGTACAGGAACGCGAAGATCATCAGCGGGATCCAGGCCGTGATCGCCTGCGTGGCGCTGATGTTCCAGAGCGAGGAGCCGTGGCCCTCCTGGAAGATGAAGACGATGATCCCGAACGCGGCGGCGAGCGAGAGGAGGTTGAGGATCACCGCCTTGATCGCCAGCACGACCGAGCGGAACGCCCGCGTGAGCAGGATCAGCGTCAGGATCACGACGAACGCGAGCACGTACGGGAAGGTCCCGTAGATCGCGTGCACGAAGTCCCGGTCGACCGCGGCGACGCCGGTGACGGTTGCGTTCGTCCCTTTCAGGGCGGTCTTGGAGCGGTCGATGATCCCCTGGATGCCGGGGGCGGACCCGTCGACCGCCGGGAACGCCTCGACCAGCGAGTCTGAGCCGTTCTGCCAGGGGCCCCCCGGTGCGCTCGCACCGACGATGCCCTTGACGGTCCCGAGCTTTGCGGCGATCTGCTGGGCGTTGCCGCCGTGCTCGACGAGCACGTTCAGCGGCTTCATCACGCCGGGCGTGATGCCGGCCGCGGCGAGCTGAGCACGACCGGCGATCGCCGTGCCCGTGCCGGGGAAGTTCTTCAGCTGCGCCTCGTTCGGGTTCATCTGCGTCCCCAGCCCGACCAGGAGCCCGACCACCACGAGACCGGCGATCGCGACCGGCCAGGGCCGACGGACGACGAAGCGGGCCCAGCGCCCCCAGGCGCCGTCCTCGGGATGGCCGTGGTCGACGAATCGCTTCGGCATCACGCGGACGCTGTTGATGCGCGTCCCCAGCGTCTTCGAGCAGCGCCGGGAGCAGCGTGATCGCGGCCAGCACCGAGACGAGCGGGGATCAGCATGCCGCCGATCCCGATCGAGCGGATGAACGGCAGCGGCAGGATGACCATCGACAGCAGGCCGACCGCCACCGTCGAGCCGGACACGATCACCGATCGGCCGGCGTGCGTCATCGTCTCGGCCAGCGCCGTCTCGACGTCCGAGCCCTCGCGCAGCTCGTCGCGGAAGCGGAAGATCATCAGCAGCGAGTAGTCGATCGCGACACCGAGCCCGACCAGCGCGATCAGGAACTGGACGATGATCGACACGTTCGTGATGTAGGTCAGGCCCCAGACGAGCGTGAACGTGTTCAGGATCGCCGCCACCGCGACGACGATCGGCATCAGGATCGCCGGGAGCGTGCCGAACACGAACAGGAGGATCACGAGCGCCCCGAGGCCGCCGATCAGCGCCTCGAGCAGCACGCTCGAGCTGCCGCCTCCGCCGTGCGGAGGACGCCTCTTCGAGCGGATCGTGGCCGGTCACGTTCACCGTGATCCCGGCCGGCAGCCCCGCTGCCGCGGCCGCCCGCAGCTGCTTGGCGCCGCTCTTCGTGTCGAACTTCGCCTTGCCAGGCGGGATAGACCTGGAGGATCGTCGTGTGCCGGTCCTGCGACACGTACATGAGGTTGTGCGTCGAGAAGTACGAGCTCGTCAGGGCTTTCGGCATCGTCTTGGCGGCCCGCAGCATGGCGGCGCGGATCGCAGCGCTCTTGGTCGCGTCACCGGTCGTGTGGAAGACGACCACGTTCGGCGGGCGCACACCGACGTCGAATGCCGTCAGCGTCCGCTGGCTCGCCTCGTACGCGGGCTTACCGGGGATCGAGAAGCTCTGGTACCAGCGGCTCGACAACTTGCCCGCAGCGACGCCGCCGATCAGGGTCAGCACGACCCAGACCCCGATCACGACCCACCGTCGGCGACTGACGACGTGCGCGAGACTGGCGAGGATTCCGGTATCCGTTTTCATGGTCATTCCCCTTCGTGGCGATTTCCGTTTCCCATGAGACCGGTGAAGGCCCCGTACCTCATCGCTCAGCTTGCCAGTCGAGCGGGGGGCCAGGCGGTGGGGTGGCCCGGTATCCGGTGGTACGGGCAACCGTACCTCGCTACATTGAGTCGACCATGTGCCGAAACATCAAGACGCTCCACAACTTCGAGCCGCCGGCCACCGAGGACGAGGTGCGTGCCGCGGCGACGCAGTACGTGCGCAAGATCAGCGGCGCGGCGAAGCCGTCGAAGGCGAACGAGGCGGCCTTTGCCCGGGCCGTCGAGGCGGTCACCGAGGCCTCCGAACGGCTTCTCCACGAGCTGGTCACGACGGCGCCGCCGAGGAACCGCGACGTCGAGGCGGAACGTGCGCGGGCCAGGGCGCAGAAGCGCTTCGCGCCGGCCGCCTGACCACGCCCCGGCTCAGGCCGAGTCGATCAGCCGGTCCGCGAGCGTCCGCACGCTCGCGCGCAGCTCCTCGGGCTGACGGATCGTGAAGCTGCAGCCGAGCCCGGCGAGCACCCGGGCGGTCCAGTCGAGGGAGCTGACGCGCATGCGCAGCAGCGTCCCCTCGCCCTCGCTTTCGAGCTCCGCGAGCGTCGCCGGCAGGCGGTGCGCCGCCGTGTCGAGGGAGAGGTCGAGCACGACCTCGACGTCCCACGTCCAGGGCACTCGCGCCAGCGAGCGGCTGACGTGGGCGACCGATGTCGAATCCGTCCGGCGGCAGGTCCGCGGGGAGATCCGTGACGGTCGGGCGGCGCATGCGATCGATCCGGAACGTGCGCATGTCGTCGCGCCCGTGGTCGTGGGCCGCGAGATACCAGCGCCCGGAGTGGACGACGAGGCCGTAGGGGCTGAGCTCGCGGTTCGTCTGCTCGCCGCCGAACGACCGGTACCCGGCGCGAACGCGCCGACGGCGCCGGATGGCGTCGGCTAGCAGGAGCACGGCGTCACCCGCGACCGGTGCGCCGGTCGTCGCCGGCGCGGTGAAGCCGAGCGTCGTCTCGAGCGCCTCGACGCGGCGGCGCAGCGTGTCCGGCAGCACCCGCCGGATCTTCGTGAAGGCGCCGTCGACCGGCTCCGACGTGGTGTCGAGGCCCAGATGGCGCGCGGCGACGAGGCCGAGGACGACGACGACAGCCTCGTCGTCGTCCAGCATCAGCGGCGGCATCCGGTACCCCGGGCGCACGCGGTAACCGCCGCCGACCCCGCGTTGGCCCTCGACGGGAATGCCGAGCGCCTGCAGCGCGGCGACGTACCGCCTGACCGTCCGGCGGTCGATCCCGAGCTGGTCGGAGATCTCGCGGCCGGTCGTCAGCGGCCGTGCTTGGAGCAGTTCGAGCAGCTCCAGCAAGCGGGAAGTGGGCGCCAGCACGGACGCAAGTGAAGCAGAGATAGAGGTCAGGTATCGCCCTATTTGACCGATAGCGTCCGGGCCACGACACGCACAAAGGAGGCGAGTGATGCACGACGCGGTGCTGACCCGGGGAGCGTCCAGGGATTTCGACTTCTGGATCGGCCGCTGGCACGGCCGGAACTGGCGACTGCGCGAGCGGCTGGCCGGCTGCGACGAGTGGGACGAGTTCGAGTCGATCTCCGTCGCCCGGCGGCTGCCCGGCGGCATGGGCAACCAGGACGAGTTCCGCACCGATTTCGCCGGCGGCTACATCGGCATGTCCCTTCGCTTCTTCGACTCCGAGACGCAGGAGTGGTCGATCTACTGGGCGGACAGTCGCCGCTGCGGGACGCTCGATCCGCCCGTGGTCGGCTCGTTCTCCGGCGATACCGGCGTGTTCGAAGGCCCGGACACGTTCGAGGGGCGGCCGATTCGCGTCCGCTACACGTGGTCGCGGGTGTCGACGTCGACGCCGCGGTGGGAGCAGGCGTTCTGCGAGGACGACGGCCAGACGTGGGAGACGAACTTCGTCAGCGAGTTCACGCGAGCCGAGGAGCAATGAGCGTCGCCGTCGATCGAAGCGGGCTGGTCCGGCCGGAGTACCGCCATGCCCCGAAGCTCGCCCGCCCGGGGACGAGCTTCGCCCTCGGCGACGCGATCCTGAAGTGGTACGACGTCGCTCCGGCAGCGACGCCGGTCCCGCACGGGATCCGCGAGCTGGCCTACGAGGCTCTTTGCCGCGGCTCGCGGACCGGGGAGCTCGAGTTGTCCGGCGACCTCGGCTTCGTCGTCCTGCACCGCTGTGGAGAGGACTTCTACTTCCTGCTCGTCTCGACGTGGCGCAACGACAACGAGCTCTGGGAGACGGTGTGGGCCAAGAACGGGGACGGGCAGGCGACGTTCGAGTCGTGGCCGGTCGAGGGGACGCACCGGCCGACGTTCTGCGTCTGGGAGCTCGGCGTCGTCTGCCACGAGCGGCTGGCCTGGGGCCGGTATCTCTCCTCCGCTCGCGACGCGCCGGCGAGAAGCGCGTACCTGCTCGACGCGTACGCGGGAGCGGTCTGAGAGCTCCCGCTACCCGGCGCGGAGCGGGCGCTGCCGGGGGAAGCGGCGCGACGCCACGGACGTGAACGCCGTTCCCTCGTAGACGAGCGTCTCGATCGAGATCTCGTCCGCGTCGCTCTCGATCACGTGCAGGCCTCGCGCCTCGCCGCGACGCCTCGGACGCGGCTGGCCGAGGCCGGGGGCGACCACGACGGCGACGCTCCGTTCGGAGCCCGACCCGACCTCGAACTCGCGCCGCTCGCTCGCCGCCGACTGGTGGATGTGCCCGGAGAGGATCAGCTCCGCGCCCGCGGCCGCGAGCGCTCCCAGGACGCGCTCGCGGTGGGCCACCGGGCGCTTGCGCGACCGCCACGGCGCGCCGGTCAGGTGATGGTGGAGGCAGGCGATCCGCAGCGCGCCCGCTTTACTCTCGGCGAGTCGCTTCGCCGCGTGTTCGAGGGCCTCGCCGCTCAGCCCGCCCGACTGGTGACGCCACGGCCGGGCCGAGTTGAGGCCGACGACGTGGAGCTCGTCCGAGCCGAAGACGGGCTCGGTCGTCTCCCACCGGCGCTCGAACTCGGCCCAGGGGCGCGTGAAGCGAGCCGGGAAGCTGTGCGGGATGTCGTGGTTTCCGGGCACCGCGAGAACGGGCGGCCCGAGGCCGTGCAGGAACGCTGCCGCGCGCTCGTGCTCGGACGGGCGGCCGCGATGCGTGAGGTCGCCGGTGGCCACGATCAGCTGCGGGTCGAGCCGGGTGACAAGCTCGCGCAGCGCCGGCTCGATCGGCTCCTCCTCGCGCGCGCCCACGTGCAAGTCGGAAAGGTGAATGAGCCGGATTGTCACGACCGGAGCACGCTATACACTCATCGCATGGACGAGCCGACCGAGCTCTTCGACGATCTCTATCTCGGACTGCGTGCGGGCGGTGCAATCCGCAAGCGGCGCCGCGGCGAGTCGCTGACCTCGGAGGAGGAGGCCGCGCTCACCCGCTGGCAGCGTCTCTCGCAGTGGCGCAAGACGATCGCGATCGGTGCCTTCGCCGTCGGCACGTTCGGGCTCGGCTTCACCCTCGGCGGCATCGTCTTCAGCCGCCGAGGCAAGCGCGAAGCCGTCTAGCGCCCGGAACTGCTGAGCCTTCCTAACCGCTGAGCCTTCCTAACTGCTGAGCCGGTCCCATTCGCGGCGCGCGAAGTACGCGCAGACGGCGGTGGCCGGCGCGGTGCCGAAGATCGTGTACCAGTAGCCCTTGGCGAGGAGCAGGATCGCGATCGCGAGCTCCACGACGCCCAGCGCCACCCACCAGGCGAGCGCCGGCGAGAAGCGGCGTCCCGACACGGCTAGCGGATCGCGGGCTTCGGCAGCTGTCCCTCGGCCCACATCACGGCGAGCCCCACGCGCGGCAGCCGGCGCGCCCGTTCGTAGACGAGGTACCGGGGCTCCCACCGCGGCTGGAACTTCGCGTTGAAGCGGTACAGGCTCTCGAGCTGGAAGTACGGATTTCCGAGCCGGGCGAGACGGCCGACGAGCGCGCTCGGCCGGGTTGCGCGGACGGTGCATGAAGCGGGCGAAGGCGGCGAAGTTGAGCGACAGCTCCTCCACGCCTTCGGCGCGAAGCAGCTGGATCGCGCGTACGACGAGGAACTCCATCAACCCGTTCGGCGTCTCCCGGTCGCGCCGCATCGCCGCGAGGGACATCGCCGGACGGCCGTAGGAGGGCACGAAGTGGAGATAGCCGCGAACGCGGCCGTCCGCGTCCCGCGCGAGCAGGACGACTCCCGTCGCGGCGGTCCGCGCAGCGCAGCGTGTCCATCGCCATCGAGAAGCCGCGCTCCGACGCCCCGTCGCGCCAGAGACTCGAGACGTGCTCGAGCTCGGCGGCCGTCGCGTCGTCGAGATCGTCCACCTTGACGAGCGACGCCTCGTAGCCGGCGCTTTCGAGCCGCGAGACGGACTGGCGCACCTTGCGGATCGGCCGTCCCTCGAGTGAGAACGAGTCCGTGTCGACGATCGCCTCGTCGCCCACGTACATCGTCCGCAGCCCGGCCTCGCGCCAGAGCGGCAGCATCCGCTCGCTGGCGCCGAGTGCCGCGAGCTCGAGCCCATGCGCCTCGGAATGCCGGCAGACCACGGTCGCGAGTGCGGGCAGCGCGTCGTCCGGCCCGATCGGGTCTCCGGAGACGAGCAGCACGCCGTTCTCGATCCGGTAGCCGACGAACGCGCTCCGGTCGGGTGAGAACAGGTAGTGCGTGTCGCGCCTGAGCTTGAAGTAGGCAAGCGTGTCCGTTCCGTGCCGCCGCACGAGCTCGGCGGCGGTGCGCCGGACCTGCGGGTCGGGCAGGCTGCGCGGAGCCGCGAGCGGCCGGAAGACGACGTAGGCGATCGCGACGAGCGAGAGCACGCCGAGCAGGCCTGCGCCGAGCGGGACCCAGGCGAGCTTGTGGCCGAAGTGGATCGGGCCGCTGTCGAGCAGCAGCAGGTCGGCGGCCTCGCTGCGGATCGACGCGAAACCCGCGTGGGGAGCGGCCATGAACGCCGCCAACGCCGTCAGCAGGTAGGCGCCGAGCAGGATCGCAGGTACGCGCCAGGCGGCGCCGCGAAGCCGGATCGGGTCGTGTCGGACGTAGAACGCTTCTCGACCCCACCAGAGCAGCCCGGCGACGGCGAAGGACAGGGCGGCCTCCTCGAAGTCGAGGCCCTTCAGCAGGTCGAAAGCGCCGACCAGCAGGAGGAATGCGAGCGCCGCGTGCAACGCGCGGCGCCGCCGGCGCGCGAGATAGAACGCGGTCACGACCAGCGCTGCGCTCGCCGGCAGCGTCAGCGCGTGGAAGACGGGCAGCGCCGTCACCGGCTCGACCTGTAGGAGCAGGTGGCCGCGCCAGGAGACGTTCGGCGTCAGGGCCGAGCAGACGTTGACGATCCCGGTGATCGCCGCCGCCGCGGCCGCGAGGCCGGGCAGGCTGTCGCCGCGGCGGACGTCGCGGAGTGCGGCCACGCGCCTGTGCACGAGCGGCCGCCACGAGGCGGTGTCGCGCCGGGACGGGAAGAGGTCGTTCCAGTCCTTCACGACGAGCCAGCACGCGACCAGCATGAGCAGGGCCGCGCCGGCGGTGTCGACCACCTCGCTGAGCCGCAGCGCGCAGGCGAGGGCGGCGACGCCGACGCCGAGCTGCCACTCGTGGATACGCCGTCCGAGCACGCGCACGCGCGGGCCAAACTGGTGGCGTTCGAGGCTGATCACTGTTCCGGGTCCGGGCGGCGCGGAGTACGCCTACAGTAACCTGAATCGGCGGACGGCAAGCCGGGCATTAGCCCTTGAGAGCGATTCCGCACGGCCCGTGGCGAGCAGGAAGCAGATGATCGCGAGCGGCAGTTCCCCGACCACGGCGAGGACGATTGCAAGCTCGAGGTCCCTCCCCGGAGACGACGTCAGTAGGTCGAACCAGGCGTCACAGAGGAGGAGGGTGCCGCTCACGGCGGCGAGCAGGCGCGCGCTGTCACGCCGCCGAAGTGCTGCGTAGGCAGTTGCGAGCAGCGACAGCGCGAGGATGACGTCGAATCCCGTCCAGGCGGCGTCCCAGTGGTTCGCGACGTGCCGCGAGGGGAGCATGTTTCCGAGCGCGATCGCCCACGGGATCAGGACGACCGCTGCGACGGCAAGTATCGCGGCCGGCCAGTTACTACGGAGGTCGAGCCGCTCCACCTTCCGACGATAGCCGAAGGGCGGGCGCGCGGGGATACGGCGATCAATCGCCGGGTGCGTGCGCCGAGGCCAGCCCGGGCGCCGAGGAGCGGCGGCCCCGCAGGAGTGGTGCCGTCGCCGCCGAAGCGATGCCATATGGGGATTCGCCCCGAGGAGCACGTCTGCCTCGACGCCCGCAGGCACAGCGTGTCGCTCTTCCGGCCGCTCTCGCGGGCGGTCGTCCTCGCCGTCGCCGGTGTCCTGCTGCTGATCCTTCCCTGGCCGGTGCCCGTGGCCGGTGCGATCGTCCAGGCCGTCGCCGCTCTGACGGCGCTCGTCGCCGTCGTCCGCTGGGACCGGACCCGCTTCGTCGTTACGACGCATAAGGTCTTCCTCGTCCAGGGTGTGCTGCACCGCCGCGCCTCGGCCGTGATGCTCGGGTCGCTCCGCGTCGTCTCGCTGGACCAGTCGCTCCCGGGGCGGATGCTCGGCTACGGCACTCTGCAGGCAGGCCCGCTCGAGGTCGAGTACGTGCCGCACGCCCGCGACGTGCGCGACCTCGTCGAGAGACTGGCCGCGTAAGCAGCACCGTCGCGTTGCGCGGCGGAAGCACTCAAACGAACATACGTTCCCGTCCGATGCCCGGCGCTAAACTGGGCTGGTCATGACTTCGGAAGAGCTCGTCGTCCACGGGGCGCGGGAGCACAATCTCAAGGACATCACCGTCCGGCTGCCGCGGAACTCGCTCGTCTGCATCACGGGCTTGAGCGGCTCGGGCAAGTCCAGCCTCGCGTTCGACACCATCTACGCCGAAGGGCAGCGTCGCTACGTCGAGTCGCTGTCGGCCTACGCGCGTCAGTTCCTGCAGATGATGGAGAAGCCCGATGTCGACTCGATCGACGGCCTCTCGCCGGCGATCTCGATCGACCAGAAGACGACCTCGCGCAATCCGCGCTCGACGGTCGGCACGGTGACCGAGATCTACGACTACCTGCGTCTCCTGTACGCGCGCGTCGGCCGGCCGCACTGCCCGATCTGCGGACGCCCGATCGCGGGCCAGAGCCTCGACGCGATCGTCGACCAGGTGCTCCGGCTCCCCGAGGGCGCGAAGTTCACCGTCAACGCGCCGGTCGTCCGCGACCGCAAGGGCGAGTTCAAGGACGTCTTCGAGGAACTGCGCGCCGACGGCTTCACGCGCGTCAAGGTCGACGGCGAGCAGCGGCTGCTCGAGGAGACGATCGAGCTCGACAAGAAGTTCAAGCACTCGATCGAGGTCGTCGTCGACCGGCTGGTGATGAAGCCCGACTTGCGGCCGCGCCTCTCGCAGTCGATCGAGACGTCGACGGGGCTCGCCGAGGGGCTGGTCGCGATCGACGTCGTCGATACCGGCGAGCAGATGCTGTTCAGCGAGAACTTCGCCTGCCCCGAGCACGGCGTCTCGCTGCCCGAGCTCGAGCCGCGCATCTTCTCGTTCAACTCGCCGCACGGCGCCTGCCCCCGCTGTACAGGCCTCGGCTCGATGCTCGAGATCGACCCCGACCTGCTCGTCCCCGACCCGACGCTGTCGATCGGCGAGGGCGCGCTCGTCCCGTGGTCCGTCGGCAGCACGAGCTTCTACGAGTCGGTGATCCAGGCGATCGCCGACCGGTACGAGATCGACCTCGAACGGCCCTGGCAGGACCTCACCGATGAGCAGCAGAACCTGTTCCTCTTCGGCACCGGCGGCGACCGCGTCTACGTCCAGTACCGCAACCGGATGGGCCGCAAGCGCTCGTACATGCTCGCCTTCGAGGGGATCGTCAAGAGCCTCGAGCGCCGCTACCGGGAGACCGACTCGTCGCAGCAGCGCGAGCGGATCGAGGAGTACATGTCCTTCCGCGCCTGCCCCGCGTGCAACGGCGCGCGGCTCAAGCCCGAGGTGCTCGCCGTCACCGTCGGCGACCTCAACATCCACCAGTTCACGCAGATGTCCGTTGCGCGGGCGCTCGAGTTCCTCGAAGCGCTCCAGCTGACCGAGGTCGAGGAGCTGATCGGCGCGCGGATCATCAAGGAGATCCGCGAGCGGCTGTCCTTCCTCGACAACGTCGGCGTCGGCTACCTGACGCTCGACCGCGCGGCGCTGACGCTCTCCGGCGGCGAAGCGCAGCGGCTCCGCCTCGCGACGCAGATCGGCTCGCAGCTCGTCGGCGTCCTCTACATCCTCGACGAGCCGTCGATCGGGCTCCACCAGCGCGACAACGACCGGCTGATCGGCACGCTCGAGCGGCTGCGCGACCTCGGCAACACCGTGCTCGTCGTCGAGCACGACGAGCAGATGATGCGCTCCGCCGACTGGCTCGTCGACATGGGGCCGGGCGCGGGCGAGCACGGCGGCTACGTCGTCGCCGAGGGCCCGGCCGCGAAGGTCGCGCGCAACGCGAAGTCGATCACCGGCCAGTTCCTGTCGCGGCACGCGGACGATCGCCGTGCCCGAGCGGCGCCCGGCCGACAACGGCTCGTTCCGGGTGCTCGGCGCGCGGATGCACAACCTGAAGGGCATCGACGTCGAGTTCCCGGTCGGGCGCTTCGTCGTCGTCACGGGCGTGTCCGGCTCGGGCAAGTCCACGCTCGTCAACGAGATCGTCTACAAGGCGCTCGCGAACCGGCTCCACCGCATGCGCACGAAGCCCGGCGACCACGACTCGGTCGAGGGCATCGACTGCTTCGACAAGGTGATCGACATCGACCAGTCGCCGATCGGCCGCACGCCGCGCTCGAACCCGGCGACGTACACCGACCTGTTCACGCCGATCCGCGAGCTCTACTCGCTCACGCCCGAGGCCAAGGTGCGCGGCTACAAGCCGGGCCGGTTCTCGTTCAACGTGCGCGGCGGCCGCTGCGAGACCTGCAAGGGCGACGGGCAGATCAAGATCGAGATGCACTTCCTGCCGGACGTCTACGTGCCGTGCGAGACCTGCCACGGGCGCCGCTACAACCGCGAGACGCTCGAGGTGCGCTTCAAGGGCAAGTCGATCGCGGACGTGCTCGAGATGTCGGTCGAGGAGGCGCTGCAGTTCTTCGCCAAGATCCCGAAGCTGCGCCGGCGGCTGCAGACGCTCCACGACGTCGGGCTCGACTACATCAAGCTCGGCCAGCCGGCGACGACGCTCTCCGGCGGCGAGGCGCAGCGCGTGAAGCTCGCGAAGGAGCTGAGCAAGGTCGCGACCGGCAGGACGCTGTACATCCTCGACGAGCCGACCACCGGCCTCCACTTCGCCGACATCGAGAAGCTGCTCGAGGTGCTGCAGCGGCTCGTCGACGCCGGCAACACCGTGCTCGTGATCGAGCACAACCTCGACGTGATCAAGCAGGCCGACTGGATCGTCGACCTCGGCCCCGAAGGCGGCGACGCGGGCGGCGAGCTGATCGCGGCCGGCACGCCCGAGGAGGTCGCCGAGGTCGAGGCGTCGTACACGGGCCGCTTCCTGCGCGATCTGCTCCCGGCCCGCGCGGTCGCAGCCGCGTAGGGCCGCGCGGCACGAGCCGCGGCTCGGTTGCAAACTTTGCAGCGTGTTATACCCGCCGAGATGGACGCGTCCGTTCCGGACTAAGCTGGCCGCGGGATGAGCGTGCCCACTCCGACGTCGGTCGACGTGCTCGAGCGCGAGTGGTGGGCGCGTCTGCCGCGGCTCTTCTACGCGCCGGCGGGCGTCTTCGCCGAGCTTGGTGACGAGTCGCGGGAGGCGGCCGACGCGCGCCAGGAGCCGCTCGTCGCCTCGCTTCCTCGCCGGCATCGCGATGTTCCTCGTCGCTCGCCGCGCTCCAGCAGCCGTTCGAGCGCTATCGCGAGCTGAGTGCGCTCGACGCTGACCGTCGAGTCGATCTTCGGCGGCGCACTCGTCGGCGCTCTCGAACTTCTGGCTCGGCGGCGCCCTCGTCTACCTCGGCGCGCGCGGGCTCGGGGCGACGACCGGCTATCCGTCTGGCGCGGCACATCATCGGGCTCGCGACCGTCCCCGTTCGTCGTCGCTGCTCGTCCTCGCCTGGCCGGTGCGGCTCGGGCTCTACGGCTTCGACCTGTTCCGGACCGGCGGTGGCGACACGGGCACCGGCAGCGATGTCTTCATCGCGCTCGACGCGGTCGCGCTCGCCTGGACGCTCGTGCTCGTCGTCATCGGTGTCCGGCAGACGCAGCGCTGGTCGTGGAGCCGGTCGGCGGCGGCGCTCGGCGTCGTGGCGCTGTTCGCGATCCTGTTCGGGACGCTCGCGTTCGCCGCGTTCGCGATAGTTGACTGACAAATACTAAAGCTTTAGTATCGAGTCGTGCTCACGCGGCTGCTCGTGCTCTGGCTGCTCTCCGAGCAGTCGCATCACGGTTACCGGATCAAGAAGATCCTCGACGACGAGGGGCTGCGGTTCTGGTTTCCGGTCGAGTACGCGTCGATCTACGCCGTGCTGCGGAGCCTCGTCCGTGCCGGCTACGTCGAGAGCGTCGCGGTCGAGCGGGACGGGCAGCGGCCGGAGCGAACGCGGTACGCCATCACGCGCGAGGGCCGGCGACACCTCTCGGAGCTGCTCGAGCGGGCTTGGCGCGAATTGCCCGCAGTCGGCGATCCGATCGGCCTCGCACTCGCCGCGCGGTCGGATCTCGAGGACGAGGGCCGTGTCCCGGAGCTCCTCACCGAACGGCGCGACGCCCTCCGGGAGCGCCTCTCACGACTCGAGGCCCTGGCGAAGTCGGCACCCGCTCCGGAGATGGTCGACCGCCGGCGTGCGCTCACGCAGGCGGAGCTCGAGTGGACTGAGGCGTTGTTGGCGAAGGAAGGAGGCAGCACCGATGGCTGAACAGCAACCCGACATCCAGCTGATCGCGAACCTCGTCATCCTGCGGCCCGACGGGCGCGTGCTGTTCGTCCGCTAACAGCGGGACGACGAGCGCTGGTGGCTCCCGGGTGAGGATCTCGAGCCGTACGAGCATCCGGACGAACGGGCGCGCGTGGTCCTGGCGAGCCTCGAGCCGCTCGAGGTGACGTCGATGGCGATGAACGAGGTGGAATCGTTTCGCGGCCGTCGCGGCTGGCATGTGATCTTCACGTACCGCGTCGAGGCCGACGGCGAACCGGGAGGCGAGTTCCCGACGGAGTGGTTCCCGGCCGGCGAGCTGCCGAAGACCAAACACGGCCGCTGGGAGCGGGAGCGGGTGGGCCGGGCGCTCGGCGTGCCCGTCTAGCCGCGATCCTCGAAGGCGGAGAGCTCCTCCTCGGGCATCGCGTAGGCGTGCTCGTCGTCCGGGAACGAGCCGTTGCGCACGTCGGCGGCGTACGCCTCGAGCGCGTCCCGGATCTCGCGGGAGAGGTTCGCGTACCGCTTCACGAAGCGCGGCAGATGCCCTTCCGTCAGCCCGAGCAGGTCGTGGTAGACGAGCACCTGCCCGTCGCAATCCGGCCCGGCGCCGATCCCGATCGTCGGGATCGTGAGCTCCTCCGTGATGCGCGCCGCGACCGGCGTCGGGACGGCTTCGAGCACGAGCGTGCAGCAGCCGGCGTCCTCGAGCTCGTGCGCTTCGGCGACGAGTCGCAGCGCGCCCGCGGCCGTCTTGCCCTGCGTCTTGAAACCGCCGAGCATCGTCGCCGACTGCGGCGTGAGGCCGATGTGGCCCATCACCGGGATGCCGGCCTCGACGATCGCGCGCGCCCGCGACGTCATCGGCCCGGCACCTTCGAGCTTGACGATGTCGGCACCGCCCTCCTTGACGAAGCGGATCGCAGTTCGCACCGCGTCCTCGTCGGACACCTCGTACGAGCCGAACGGCAGGTCTCCGACCACGAGCGGGCGGCGCGTCTGCCGCGAGACCGTGCGCGTCAGGAAGAGCATCTCCTCGACCGTGACGGGAACGGTCGTGCCCTCGTAGCCGAGCACGACCATCGCAGCCGTGTCTCCGACGAGCACGACGTCGATGCCGGCGTCCTCGGCGAAGCGGGCGCCCGGCGCGTCGTAGGCCGTGACCATGACGATCTTGTCGCCGCGGCGCTTCATCGCCGCGAGCTCGGGCAGCGGCATCTTTCCTGCAGGCGGGGTGCTCACGATCTGGCTCCTTCCAGGGGCACGTTGTCGATCAGGCGGACGCCGCCGATGCGGACGGCGGCGGCGAGGACGGGGGGGTCGAACGGCGCCACCTCGACGTAGTCGACGTCGAGCCCGTCCAGCAGGCGGCGGGCGGCGGCGGGATCCTGTGTTCCGAGTGCGCGCGGCAGCAGGGCCGCCTGCCGGCGCTCGGCGGGGGAGAGGAGGACGTTGCGCGACGCGAGAGCGAGGCCGTCCTCGTCGCGGACGGTGGGCACGACGCGGAGCTCGAGCTCGAGGTCGAGGTCGCGGACGAGCCGGCGCACCACCTCGACCTGCTGCGCGTCCTTCTGCCCGAAGTAGGCGACGTCGGGCCGGACGATGTTGAAGAGCTTGCAGCAGACCGTGGCAACGGCCCGGAAGTGCCCCGGCCGGTACACGCCTTCGAGAATCGAGCCGAGCTCGGTCACGTCGATCCACGTCTGGTACCCGTCGGGGTACATCTCGCCTGCGGCCGGTGCGAAGAGGAGGTCGACGCCCGCCTCGGCCGCGACCGCCGCGTCGCGCGCCTCGTCGCGCGGATAGCGCTCGAGGTCGGCTGCCTCGCCGAACTGCGCCGGGTTGACGAAGAGGCTGGCGACGACGGTGTCGCACTCGTTGCGGGCGGCGGCGAGGAGCGCCTCGTGCCCGGCGTGGAACGCGCCCATCGTCGGCACCAGCCCGACGCGGCCGCTCGACCGCAGCGGTGCGAGCGCGGCCCGCACCTCGCCGATCGTCCTGACGGTCCTCACGCGGCCGTCGCCTCCGCGAGCGCGAGGTAGAGCGGCTCGAGCTCGGGCTTGCGCTCCCGGACCGCCTCCAGGTGCGCGTCCATCGTCGACCAGTCCCCGCGCGAGATCGGCCCGGTCAGCTCGAATCCGTTGTCGATCGTGCGCCGCATCAGCGGGAGCAGCGCGTCCGGCGGCGCTCCGGCGAGCTCGAGCAGCGCCTCCGCCGCGCGGTGCAGCGTGACGAGGTAACCGCTCGCGAACATCGCTCCCGCGTGGTAGAGCACGCGCCCCTCGTCGGCGAGGTCGAAGGGCTCCAGCCCGAGCGTGCGCGCGAGCCAGAGGCCGCGCTCCCGTGCCTCGTCCGTCTCCGCGGTCACGGCGGCGGAGGCTCCGTCGAGCTGCTCGGGCCCGCGCCAAGTGACGAGCGTCTGCAGCGGATGCACCGAGAAGCGCAGCTCGTGGGGGTCGAGGGCGGCGAGCGGGGTAGCGCCGCTCACGTGGCAGAGCCACGGGCCGGGCTCGATCCGCTGCGCCACCTCCGCGATCGCGCGATCGGGGACGCAGAGGACGACAAGCTCGGCGCCGTGCTCGGCCAGCGGAACGCCGCGCTCGCGCAGGCGGGCGCTGATGGCCGAGCCGGAGCGGCCGGTGGCACCGATCACGGTGACGCTGTCGAACATCGTTCGGGGCTCCAGTTCCGTAGCGGATACCGGGCTGGCGGGAGTCTAGCGTCGTCGGACCGGCCGCCGCCGCGCTCGGGATGGTCAGTTCGAGGGGAGCCGCTCAAGCGGCGCCGCCGGCCTGCCGACGAAGGGGTGCAGTGAAGCGCATCGCCGTCGTCGTCGCCGTCGCCGCCCTCGCGCTTCCGGGTCTGGCGCGGGCATCGCAGGGGCTGCAGGTGGGGGCGGCCGAGGATGCAGCCCAGGCGCCGTCGCTCGCCCTCGCCAAGGCGAAGATGGACCTGGCCAAGCTGGCCGGCCTGAACGCGATCCGCGTCACGGCGCAGTGGCGCCCCGGCGAGACCGCGCCGGCGCCAGCCGCCCTTGCGAGCCTTCAGAACGCCGTCGGTGCCGCCGACCTCGACGGGATCGCGGTCTACCTCTCGATCTATCCGTACGGCAGCTCGGTGACGCCGCTGACGGCGCGGGCGCGCGCCCAGTTCGCAGCGTTCGCGACCTCGCTCGCGACGGCGCTCCCCACCGTGCACCGCTTCATCGTCGGCAACGAGCCGAACATCAACCGCTTCTGGTTGCCACAGTTCGCGGACGACGGCAGCGACGTCGCCGCGCCCGCCTACGAGGCGCTGCTGGCGCAGACCTACGACGCGCTCAAGGCCGCGTCACCCGGCGTGACGGTGCTCGGCGGCGCGCTCTCTCCGCGCGGCAACGACTCGGTGATGTCGAGGAAGCACTCGCCGACCACCTTCATCGCCGACCTCGGCCGCGCCTACCGGCAGAGCGGCCGGACGCGACCGATCATGGACGCGTTCGCGCTCCATCCGTACGAGGACAACTCGAGCATCCCGCCGAGCTTCGCGCACCCGCGCAGCACGACGATCTCGCTCGCCGACTACCCCAAGCTCGTGGCACTTCTCGGTGAGGCGTTCGGCGGCACCGCCCAACCCGGCTCGGCGCTGCCGATCGTCTACGACGAGTTCGGCGTCCAGTCGCAGATTCCGGCCGCGAAGGCGCGCGTCTACCAGGGCGCCGAGTCGCCCACGGCGCGGCCCGTCAGCGAGGCGACGCAGGCCGAGTACTACGCCGAGGCGCTCGCGCTCGCAGCCTGCCAGCCGACGGTGGCTGCGATCCTGATCTTCCACGTCAGCGACGAGCCGCAACTCGACCGCTGGCAATCCGGCCTGTACTACGCCGACGACACGCCGAAGACGAGCCAGCCCATGGTCGAGCGTGCGATCGCGTCGGTCCACGGAGGCGGCGTCCGCGCGTGCACGGTGGCGGGCGCGCGGGCCTTCGCGGCTCGGTCGGCCGGCGGCTGAACCTCTGAGCTACCCTGCGCCGGTGAGCAGGGGGGTCGCGACGGCGCTGGCCGTCGCAGTCGTCATGGCGGGCGCCTGGCTGGGGAGCTCCTCGACTGCGCGTGCGTCGACTCTCTCCTTCGTCCCTTGCCATGGCAACGCCGGTGTCCTCTGTGCAGGCGTAGCCGTTCCGCTCGACGCGACCGGCGTCGTGCCGGGGACGCTCCGCCTCGCCGTCGAGGAGCTGCCGGCGAAGGGCACGCCGCGCGGCGTGATGATGATGGTCGCGGGCGGCCCGGGTCAGGCGAGCGCGCTCGCGTTCGACCTCGCCGACCTCGGGTCGTTCTGGCAGTCGCTCTTTCCCGGCGTACACGCTCGTCGCCTTCGACCCGCGCGGCACGGGCGGCTCCGGGTTCCTGAGCTGCGCGCTGACGAACCCCTTGGCCCTGGCGCAGCAGGCGATGGCCTGCGGCGAGACGCTCGGCCCGGAGCGGGCGTTCTACACGACGGCCGCGAACGCCGAGGACGTCGACGCCGTGCGCCAGGCACTCGGCGTGAACAAGGTGGCCCTCTGGGGCACGTCCTACGGGACGAAGGTCGAGCTCGCGTACGCCCTCGCGCACCCCGATCACGTCGAGCGGCTCCTGCTCGACTCGGTCGTGCCGCCGACCGGGCCGGATCCGCTCAGTCTCGACACCCTGCAGGGCATCCCGCTCGGCCTCTCGTCCATGTGCGGAACCGCGGCCTGTCGCGCGATCGACCCGAACCTGGCGGCAGAGGTCCCGACGCTCGCGAACCGCGCCGCAGTCACCCCGATCAGCGGCCGGGTGCGGACGGCGTCCGGTCGGCCGCGCACGGTGTCGGTGGACGGGCTGACGCTGCTCGAGACCGTCGTCAGCGCCGATCTCAGTCCCGGCCTGCAGGCGGAGCTTCCGTCTGCCGTCTTCGCGGCGACCGCGGGCCGCCCGCAGCTCCTGCTCCGGCTCGCCTCCCTTGGGCAGACCGGCTTCGGCCTCCACTTCGCGACGGCCGACACCTCCTTCAGCGAGGGGCTGTTCCTGGCCACGATGTGCAACGACGGCCGCTTCCCGTGGCAGCCTGACGCCGATCCCGCCACACGCCAGCAGGCGCTGAGCGCGGCCGTCGCCGCGCTGCCCGCCGGCTCCACGGGGCCGTTCGGGAGCTGGGCGACGGCGATCGGCTCGGCGACCTACTGCGAGTCCTGGCCGTCCCCCGCGGGGAACGCGCCGATCGCAGCCGGGCCGCTGCCGGACGTGCCCGTGCTCGCCCTGTCCGGCACGTTCGACATGCGGACGCCGACCGCGAACGCCGCCTCGGTCGTCTCGCAGTTCCCGCAGGGACACCTGCTCGTCGTGCCCGGGGTCGGCCACAGCGTGCTGACGACCGATCCGTCCAACTGCACGTCGAACGCAGTGCGTGCCTGGTTGAACGGACAGACCGTGCCGACCAGATGCCCGCGCACACGGCCCTATCTCGCGAATGTCCCGCGGATCCCGGTCTCCGTCGGGAAGGCGCCCCTCGTGGGCGGGACGTCGGGCCTGCGCGGCCACACGCTTTCGGTTGTCGAGACGACCGTCCAGGACGCGTTCGCCTCCGAGGTCACGGCCGGCGCCGCGGTCGGGGGCCTCTCGGCAGGCGCCGTCTCCGGAAGCCTCGGGACGCTCACGCTCAGCGGATACGGCGACGTGCCCGGCGTCACGGTCACCGGGGAGCTGGACCTGAAGACGCCGAAGAAAGGCGCGCTGGTCGTCCCCACCGGCACGGTGACCGTCTCGGGCACGCGGGCGGCACACGGCAAGGTCACGTTCACGACGTCGGGCGTCAGGGTCGTCTGGGCGAAGACGAGCTGAGCCTCCGTCGCAGTTAGACTGCGCGCATGCCGATCTACGAGTACGTCTGCATGAAGTGCGAGTCGCACTTCGAGGAGCTCGTTCGCGGAGACGCGAAGCCGTCCTGCCCCGACTGCGGCGCCACGAAGGTCTCGCGCCAGTTCTCCGTCTTCGCCACGAAGGCCGAGGCTCCGCAGCCGAGCTTCCGCTCCGCGAGCGGCGGCGGGGGCGGCTGCTGCGGCGGCTCCTGCGGCTGCGGGCACTAGCCCCGAGCGAGGGTTCAAGGCGGCTTCGCGGCTGCCGATACGCGGGACATGTCGATGCTCGCGTCGTTCGTGCAGGTCGAGCCGGATCTCCTCGGGCGCATCCACGCCGATCCCTCGCTGGCCGAGCGGCTGTTCGAGCCCGAGCTTCCGGGCGTGGGGTTCGACTCCGAGAAGATGCAAGCCTTGATCCTCGAGCGCGGCCCGCAGCTTCTCGCCGGTGCGATCGACCTGCACCCGGCGCTGCGCGAGCAGATCGAGGAGCGCGTCGGCGCCACCCAGGAGGCACTCCGGGGCGGCGACGGCGGCGACGCGGTCCTCATGCTGATGCAGGACCAGCTCGGGCAGCGCCCGCGGGGCGCGGTCCAGGGCGCGCACGGCGAGCTCTCGCTCGACAAGGCGTGGCACGGAGTCCACTACCTGCTCTCGGGCTCGGTGGAGCCGATGCCGACGCCGCTCGGCCAGGCGGTCCTGGGCGGCACGGAGATCGGCGACGACTTCTCCGGCTACGGCCCGGCACGGGCGTTCGACCCGGCGCAGGTGGCGCGCACGGCGAAGGCCCTCGCGGCTCCCGACGCCGAACGCCGGACGGCCGACCGGTTCGACGCGGTCCGAATGACCGATCTCCAGATCTACCCGTTCGGCTGGGAGGAGGACGACCGCGACTGGCTGCTCGTCTCCTTCCGTGACCTCCGCGGCTTCTATGCCGACGCGGCCGCGCAGGGGTGGGCAGCCGTCACCTGTCTCGTCTAGCCGTGTAACGATTGCGGCTCGAGCCGCGATTACACGGAGATGACGCCGCCGACCGACTCCGAGCTCCTCGCCGCTGCACGCACCGACGCGGCCGCCTTCCGACTCTTCTACGACCGGTACGCGGACCGCGTGTACGGCTACCACCTGCGTCGGACCCGCGAACGCGAGGCCGCGCACGACCTGACCGCCGAGACGTTCGCGCAGGCTTGGGTCGCCCGCATGCGGTTCCGAGACAGGCTGGACGGCACCGCGGGCCCGTGGCTGTTCGCGATCGCGCGGAATGTCCTCGTCACGTCGGTGCGCCGCGGCCGGCTCGAACGGACGGCCTGCGAACGACTCGGCCTGGCGGTCGGAGCGTCGGCGGAACCCGAGGAGACGTGGCTCGACGGTCTCGACGAAACGCTCGACGAGCTCCCGCCGGGCCAGGTCGACGCGATCAAGCTCCGCGTCGTCGACGAGCTCGACTACGACGACGTCGCCCGCGAGCTCGGCACCACCCCCGAGGCGGCCCGCGTTCGCGTCCATCGCGGGTTGCGCACGCTCCGACTTCGACTCCGACAACGAATGGAGGCCTCATGACGATCTCTCCCGACCCCGGGCTCGAGCGCCTCGGCGACGATCTCGAGCGCGCCTGCGCCTCCGATCTCGCCCTCGCCCGGCGGCCACGCCTCCGCGTCACGCGGCGCATGGCGCTCGTCGCCGCGATCGTCGGGGCCGTGCTCGGCGGGGCAGCCGCCCTCGCAGCCGACCAGCTCTCGACCAGCGACGTTGCCCAGAGCCTCCCTGCAGGGACCGCGGCGTTGATCGGCACCGACCCAAGCTGCACCGTCGTGAAGCAGGACGTCGAGTACCACTGCGTCCTGGCCAAGCCTCCGTACCCCGAGGTGTCGGACTGGAAGGGGACCGTGGAGTCGACGGTCGACGCGACCAAGCACGTGAACGGTGGCTGCCGGGCACGCAGGTCGGACGGCCTCGAGTGGGAGTGCTACCTCGGACAGGCCGCAGTCGACCAGCGGATCGTCAGCCAGGGCTTCCTCGGCCAGTACGCGCCCGAGCCGGGACACGGCTAGATCGCCGGATCGCATCCGTCCGCGAGGACGCCTAGACTGGCCGCCGATGGACGACGCGGCTGTCCGGAGCAAGCGCCTCGAAGAGCTGCAGCAGGAGGCGTCGGGCTGCACTCGCTGCCGGCTCGCCGAGGGACGCACGCAGGTCGTCTTCGGTGTCGGAAACCCGGACGCCGACCTGATGTTCGTCGGCGAGGCGCCGGGCTTCCACGAGGACAAGCAGGGCTTCCCGTTCGTCGGGCAGGCGGGGAAGCTCCTCGACAAGCTCCTCGCCGGCATCGGTCTGACGCGCGCGGACGTCTACATCGCGAACGTCCTCAAGTGCCGCCCGCCCGGCAACCGCGACCCGATGCCGGACGAGATCGAGCAGTGCGAGGGCTACCTGTTCCGGCAGATCGAGGCGATCGAGCCCAAGCTTGTTGCGACGCTCGGCAACTTCGCCACCAAGCTCCTGTCCGGCAAGCCGCTCGGCATCACGCGCGTGCACGGCCAGCAGCAGGAGGTCACGCTCGGAGGCAACCGCGTGCTCCTCTATCCGCTCTACCACCCGGCGGCCGCGCTCTACACGCCGAGGATGCTCGAGGTGCTGGAGGAAGACTTCGCGCGGATTCCGAAGCTGATCAGCCACGTGCTGCTCGCCCCCGAGCCGGAGCCCGGGCCTGCGCACGCCGAGCTCGCGCTCGCCGCGCCCGTCGCCGAGCCTGCCGTTCAGCTCGGCCTGTTCTAGCGTCCTCGCGCTGGAGCACCGGCCTCTAAGCTCAGCTGCGTGAGCGACCTCGGCGATGTGCTCGAGCTCCTCCACGGCGCGCGCAGCCGGTACAGGAGCGTGCGCCTGACGCTCCGCGAGTGGAGCCACTACGAGCGGTCGAGGCAGGCGTTCGAGCGACGTCACGAGCGGGAAGAGGCGCGAGGGAAGCGCTCGATCAGGCTCAGCGTGTCGTCCGGTGGCTCGCGGCCGCGGCCGGAGACATGCGAGGAGCTCACGCGGCTCTGGATCGAGTCCGATCGTGCCCGTCGCGAAATTGTCCGCAACGGCGAGGAGACCGTTGTCGTTCGCGACGGAGCCACATGGTGGATGCGCTCACCGCATGCCGGCATGACGACGAACGGCGGGGATCCTCACCATCACGCCGGAACAGGCGAGGGCGCCGAGCCGCTTCTCGATCCCTCCTCGTTCGTCGGCCAGGTCGATCTCGAGGTGGGCGGCCGGTGCGAGGTTGCCGGCAGGGAAGGGATCGCCGCACGCGCCGTCGTGAAGCAGAACAACCCGTTGACGTTTGCCGCGTGGCGCATGATGAACGCAGACGAACTCGAACTCGTCGTGGACGCGGAGAGGGGCATCCTGCTGCGTCTCGCGTCGCTGATCGACGGCGAGCCGTTCCACGTGACCGAGGTCGAGGAGGTCGCGTTCGACGAGGTCTTCTCGGCCGAGACGTTCCGGATCGAGCTTCGTCCCGGCGAGTCGTTCGCCCCACCCGAGGGGGCGCGGCTGCAGTTCGTGTCTCTCCAGGAGGCGGCGCGCCAAGTCGCGTTCGAGCTGTTCGTCCCCACACGCGTGGGCACGGGCTGGCACCTCGAGCGCGTGATCCACTTCGAGGCCTCCGATCGGCCCAGCATGATCGAGTCCGTCAACCTGCAGTACGGGTATGCGGGCGGGTCGCGTCGCTTCTCGATCCAGGAGACGGCTGAGCCGCATCCCTGGCTCGGAGACGCCGAGCTCGCCACCGCGAGGCGGGACGGCGTGGTGCTCAAGGTGCTCGAGCCTGATGCGGACGACGCGCCGATGCCCAGGCACGTCCTGGTCGAGAAGGAGGGCACGAACGTCGACGTCTCGTCGCAGGAGTTACCGCTCGAGCAGCTGATCGAGATCGCGTTGTCGCTCGAGCCGGTGCCGGGCGAGCCGCCCCCGCCCGTCGAGCGGTGACGCTCGTCAGCTCGTCGCCGGGCGAAACCGAGGAGGTCGCGGCGCGGCTCGCGGCGCGGCTCGTCCCCGGCGACGTCGTGTACGTCTCGGGCGAGCTCGGCTCGGGCAAGACCACGTTCGTCCGCGGCGCCTGCCGTGCGCTCGGCGTCGATGGGCCGGTGACGAGCCCGACGTACACGATCGGGCATCGCTACGACGGCGTCTCGCACCTCGACCTGTACCGGTTCGAGCAGCTCTCTGACGCCGATTGGGGCGCGCTCGAGCCGTATTTCGAGGATGCGATCGTCTTCGTCGAATGGCCGGAGCGAGCAGGCGGGCGTCTGCCGCCGCCGCGCGTCAGCGTCGAGCTCGAGCACGTGGACGCCGACCGCCGCCGGGTCCGGTTCGTGAGCGGCGATCCGGGTCTGCTCGCCGGGCTACTCTGAGGCCCATGCGGAGCGGGCTCGTCCTCGCCTTCGACACGGCGACCCCGGTCGCGACGTCGGCGCTCGTGCTCGACGGCGAGGTGCTCGGCGAGCGGGCGTCCCGCGCCGCCGCGGTGCTGGCCGACGCCGACGAACTGCTCCGCGGCGCCGGCTTCGGCCCGCGCGACCTCGGCGGGCTCGTCGTCGGCACCGGGCCCGGGAGCTTCACCGGGATCCGCATCGGGCTCGCGGCCGCGCGCGGCCTCGCACTCGCGCTCGACCTGCCGGTCGCCGGCGTCTCGACGCTCGACGCGCTGGCCGCCGGCCTTCCCGGGGCGCGGCCCGTGATCGACGCGCGCCGCCGCGAGGTGTTCGTCCTCGAGGACGGCGTGCCGGTCGCGTGCCGGCCGACCGATCTCGACGTCGAGCCCGGCACGGTACTCGTGGGCGACGGAGCAGTTCGCTACCGCGCGGAGCTCGAGGCCGCGGGCGCGGAGATCCCGCCCGACCGCGATCTCGCTCACCTCCCGCGAGCCCGTTTCCATGCGGCGCTCGCCCGCGACTACGGCGACGCCGATCTCGTCGAGCCCATCTACGTCCGGCTTCCCGATGCCGAGAGCGCCGTCGCATGAGCACGACCCGCGGCCTCGACATCCAGCGGCTCGACCTCGACGACGTGGCCGCGATCGAGGAGATCGAGCAGCGCTCGATGCCAGCACCGTGGTCTCGGATGATGTTCGTCAGCGAGATCGTCAAGCCGACGTCGGTCTGCCTCGGCGCCTACGTCGACGACGCGCTCGTCGCCTACGTGATCGTCTCCCGCTACGTCGACGCCTGGCACGTGATGAACCTCGTCGTCGCGCCGGAGTACCGCCGGCAGGGGATTGCCACGCGGCTGCTCGTGACCCTGTTCGACCGGGTGGGCGAGGAGAACACCAGAGGCTTCACGCTCGAGGTGCGGGTCTCGAACGACGCGGCGATCGAGCTGTACGAGACGCTCGGCTTCCGCGGCCAGGGGATCCGCCGCGCCTACTACACGGACAACCGCGAGGACGCGCTGATCATGTGGCGCGACCCGCTCGAGCCGTGATCCTGGGGCTCGAGACCTCGTGCGACGAGACGGCGGCGGCGCTGATCACGCGGGAGGGCGAGATCCGCTCGAACGTCGTCGCTTCCCAGGCCGCGCTCCACGCTCGCTTCGGCGGCGTCGTACCCGAGGTCGCGTCGCGGCGGCACCTCGAGCTCGTCGCGCCGGTCGTCCGTGAGGCGCTCGGCGAGGCGGGCGCGACGCTCGACGACGTCGACCTCGTCGCGGTCACGGCCGGGCCGGGGCTGGTCGGCGCGCTGCTCGTCGGCCTGTCCGCAGCGAAGGCGCTGGCGTGGGGGAGAGGTCTTCCGCTCGCGGCGGTCGACCATCTCCACGGCCACGTCGCCTCGCTCTACCTCCTGCCCGAGCCGCTCGAGCCGCCGTTCCTCTGCCTGCTCGCGACCGGCGGCCACACGCTGCTCCTGGACGTGCGCGACCGAAGCGGCTACCGAACCGTGGGAACGACGGTCGACGACGCCGCCGGCGAGGCATTCGACAAGGGCGCCCGGTTGCTCGGCCTCGGCTACCCGGGCGGCGCCGCGCTCGACCGGCTCGCAGCGGACGGCGACGCGGAGGCGTTCGACTTCCCCGTCGCGCGGCTCGCCGGGCTCGACTTCTCCTTCTCCGGCGTGAAGACGGCGCTGCTCTACGCCGTTCGCGGGCTCGCCGCGGACGAGCTCGAGTCTCGCCGCACCGACCTGGCCGCGAGCTACCAGCGCGCCATCGTCCGCGCCCTCGTGGAGCGCACGCGGCAGGCGGCAGCGCAGCTCGGGCACGGCCGGATCGCCGTCGTGGGCGGCGTCGCCGCGAACTCGGAGCTCCGCGCCTCGCTCCCCGAGGCCGCGCTCGCGCCGCTCGAGCTGTGCACGGACAACGCGGCGATGATCGCCTCGGCGGCGCGCTTCGTCGAGCCGCTCGCATCGCCCGGCTACCTCGACCTCGACGCGCATGCGGCTGCGTAGTCTCGCACCCGCCGTTGTTCTTCTCGTCGTCGCCGTCGTCGCGGCTGCGGTCGTCGCCTCTGGAGGTCACGCCTCGAAGCGACGCCCTCTTGCGACCCCGGTCGAGAGCTGGCAAGGCCTCGTCGGCAGCGCCCGCTCGCCGGTCGCGCTCGGCCAGCGCATGATCGTCGTGATGAAGGCGCCGTCGCTCGCGCAGCGCGTGCAGGGGGCGGGCGGTGTCGCGAGCGACGAGCAGGAGCGCCGCTGGACGGCGCAGGCTCTGTCGGCCCAGCAGGACGTGCTGCTGAAGCTGGACACGAAGGGGATCTTCATCAAGCCGGAGCTCCGGTTCACGCGCGTGCTGGACGGGTTCTCCGCCACGCTCGAGGCGAGCACGGTGCCCGTGCTCGAGCGGATGCCGCAGATCGCAGGCGTCTACCGCGTCCGCGCGGCCTATCCCGCGAGCGTCACGTCGAGCCCGCTGCGGGCGGCCGCCGAAAGCTCGGGCCTCGGCCCGATCCGCTCCTCGCTCGTCGGCCTCGACGGAAGCGGCGTGCTCGTGGCGCTCCTCGACACGGGTGTCGACTTCGACTCTCCCTACCTGCACGGCCACGTTCTCACCGGGCTCGACATGGCCGGCGGGACCGTCGACGCGAGGCCGCGACAAGGACCGGGCGGCTCGCTCGAGCGGCACGGGACGGAGATGGCCGGCATCGTCGTCGGGGCCGGGAGGTCCGGGATCTCCGGCGTCGCGCCCGGGGCAACCGTGCTCCCGATCCGGGTCGGCGGCTGGCAGCAGGACGCATCCGGCCGCTACGCGCTCTTCGCCCGGACAGACCAGATCCTCGCGGGGCTGGACCGCGCTGTCGATCCCGACGGCAACGGGGACGCTCACGACGCCGCGCGCATCGCCCTCGTGCCGCTTGCGGAGCCGTTCGGCTCCTTCGCGGACGGTCCGCTCGCGCGGGCGGCCGCCGGCGCGTCGGCCCTGGACACGCTCGTCGTGACGCCGGCCGGGAACGACGGCCCGGCGGGTCCGGCGTTCGGGAGCCTCTCCGGCCCCGGCGGCGCGCCGGCGGCGTTGACGGTCGCGGCCGCCGATCTCCGCCGGCGGACGCTCGTCGCCCGGGTCGTCGTCCGGGACGGCCTCCACGTGCTGCTGAATCGCGACGTTCCGGTGCTGGGCGCGGTCGGGCCGCGCCGCTCGACGTCGCTGAGCGTCGTCGCCGCCCCGCACCTGTTCAGCCGCGGGGGCACGAGCAGGGTCGCGGACAGCGCCGTGTTGCTCGCGGCCGGGGCCGATCCGAACCGCGCCGCGACGGCCGCGGCCGCCGCCGGCGCGTCGGTGGTGCTTCTCGGCGGCACGGGACTCCCGGCGGGCGCTCTCGGCCGCGGGTCGGCGCTCGGCATCCCCGTGCTCGGCGTCCCCGAGGTGCTGCTCCAACGCACGCAGTCGGGCGCTCAGCTCGTGCTCTCGGTCGGCCCGGCTCACGAGGTGGGAGGCGGCGGCCGGCCGCGCATCGCCGGCTTCTCGTCGTGGGGGCTCGGCTTCGGAGGGAATCCGAAGCCTGAGGTCGCGGGCCCCGGCGTCGGCGTCGTGACCGTCGACCCCGGAGTCGCCCCGGATCACTCGTCGCACTTCGTGGTCGTGGACGGCGGCAGCGCCGCAGCGGCGGCCGCGGCTGGAGAGGCAGCGGTCGTCGCGCAGGCACGGCCGAGCCTGACGGCCGACGAGCTCAAGAGCGCGCTCACGGGCACCGCCGACCGCCTCGCGGGCGCACCGGCGGCGGCGCAGGGGAACGGCCTGCTCGACATCGGTGCCGCCGCCGGCGCCGAGGTCGTCACCGAGCCGTCGACGATCGCGTTCGGCCGTGCGAGCGGTCCCGGGTGGACGGCGACGCGGACGGTCGCACTCCGCAACGTGTCGACCCGCTGGCTTCGCGTCTACGTTGGCATTGCAGCGCATGACCGCGCGCTCGCGGCGGACGTCGAGCCGAGGAAGCTCACGCTCGGACCGGGACAGACCGCCGAGGTGCAGGTCGCCGTCAGGCTCACCCGCGAGACGAGCGCGAACGTGCTCGCAGGGGCGTTGAGCATCGCGCCGCTGACGGGGACGCGCCTGCGGGTCCCGTTCGCGGTGGTGACCGCGCCCGTCAGTCCGGCGCTGATCGGGTCCGTCCAGCTGTCCGCCCCCGAGTTCAAGCCCTCGGACGTCTCGCCGGCGATCGTGCTCGTCCAGCTCGGCCAGGTCCGCACGCGGGACGCGGGGCTCTCGATCGAGCCCGTGCTGCGGCTCGACATCCGCCTCCGCGACAGCGCGGGCAGGGATCTCGGGCTGCTGTCGAGGCTCCGCGACGTGCTCCCCGGACGGTACGCATTCGGCCTTACCGGGCGTGGCCCGGCCGGCGGCGCGCTTGCTCGCGGGCGCTACTCGCTCGCGCTCCGGGCCTTCCCGGCAGCCGGCGGCCGAGCCGTGACGAAATCAGTGGTTTTCACGATCCGATAGCGGGTTTCTCCCGCCGAATACCGTCTATACACAGGCGTATACTCGGCTCACTTCACCGGATTCTCAGGTGGCATCAAACGACCAAGGAGAACGAGGTGGCAACAACAGATTCGACGATTTCGCATCTGCGCGAGAACCCGTTCCAGATCGCGCGCCAGCAGCTCCAGCTCGTAGGTCAGACGTTCAACCTCGATCCGAACCTGATCAACGTGCTGCAGGAGTGCAAGAAGGCAGTCGAGGTCTCGATCCCGATCTCGATGGACGACGGCTCGATCAGGGCGTTCGCGGGCTTTCGCGTCCAGCACAACATCGCCCGTGGCCCGTCCAAGGGCGGCATCCGCTATCACCCCGACGTCACGCTCGACGAGGTCAAGGCCCTGTCGATGTGGATGACGTGGAAGTGCTCGCTCATGAACATCCCGTTCGGGGGTGCGAAGGGCGGCGTCGTCTGCGATCCGAAGCAGATGTCCGTCCGCGAGCTCGAGCGCATGACGCGGCGCTACACGTCGGAGATCATCACGGTGATCGGCCCGGAGAAGGACATTCCGGCCCCCGACGTCGGCACGAGCGGCCGCGAGATGGCCTGGATCTTCGACACCTACTCGATGAACAAGGGCCACTCCGTCCTCGGCGTCGTCACGGGCAAGCCGCTGACCGTCGGCGGCTCGCTGGGACGGCTCGAGGCGACCTCCCGCGGCGGGCTCTACTGCCTGATCGAGGCGTGGAAGAAGCTCGGCATCACACCGGCCGGCCAGCGGATCGCGATCCAGGGCTTCGGCAACGTGGGTAGCTTCCTGGCGCAGTTCCTCCACGAGGAGGGCTCGATCGTTGTCGCGATCTCCGACTCGGGCGGCGGCATCTACAACCCGAAGGGGATCGACATTCCGGCCGCGCTCGCGTTCAAGCAGGAGACCGGAGCGCTCCGCGGCTTCCGCGGGGCCGACGCGATCTCCAACGAGGAGCTGATCCTCCTCGACTGCGACGTGCTCGCCCCGTGCGCGCTCGAGCAGGTGATCACCGCCGACAACGCCTCCAAGGTGAAGGCGAAGATCATCGTCGAGGGCGCCAACGGGCCGACGACCCCGGCCGCGGACGACATCCTCGAGGACATGGGCGTGCTGATGCTCCCGGACGTTCTCGCGAACGCCGGCGGCGTCGTCGTCTCCTACTTCGAGTGGGTCCAGGGGCTCCAGGAGTACTTCTGGAAGGAGGACGAGGTCAACCAGAAGCTCCGCGACATCGTCTGCAGGGCCTTCGAGGAGACCTGGGCGCTGCGCGAGCAGCGGCAGACGAGCATGCGCATGGCCGCCTACGGCGCCGCAGTGATGCGCGTCGCCGAGGCGACGACCACACGCGGGCTCTATCCCTAAGCCCGCCGTCACGCTCTACCACGCGCCCGGTTGCCACCTGTGCGACCGGGCGCGTGTCGTTCTCGACGAGGTGCGTGAGGAACTCGCCTTCGAGCTCGTCGAGGTGGACATCACGGGCGACCCCGCCCTCGAGTCGAGGTACCGCGAGTGGTTGCCGGTCGTCGAGATCGACGGCGAGCGCGCGTTCGTCTACCACGTCGACCCGACCGGTCTGAGGCGTCGGCTCGTCCGAGCGGGAGCGTGACGAGGGGATCGTCGGCAGATGCGGGCTCGTCCCCGTGCTGCACAAAGTCCATCACGAGCGAGCGCACGGTTGGCTCGGCGAGAGCATGAACGCGGCTGGCAGAATGGGAACCGTCTGTTACAAACCTCGACACAAGGAGTTCGGGTGGCGGATCGCGTAACGGTTGGCGTCGCATCGCGTCTCAGTCGGTACCTCCAGGTGCTGACCCAGGCGAAGAAGATGGGCAAAGAACGGATCTCCTCGCAGGAGATCTCGGACTACACGAACATCAACGCGACGCAGATCCGGCGTGACCTCTCCGGGTTCGGGAAGTTCGGCAAGCGCGGCGTCGGCTACAGCGTCGACAGCCTGCTCGGCGAGATCCGGAAGATCCTCCGCACCCAGGGGCAGCACAACATCGCGCTCGTCGGGGCGGGTCGGCTCGGCCAGGCGATCGCCAGCTCGCCGATCTTCGCCGAGCACGGCATCAACATCGCGGCCGTGTTCGACCGCGACCCGGACATGATCGGCCGACCGATCGGCCCGAACGCCGGCTCCGTGCTCGACGCGACATCACTGCCGGACGTCGTCCGCGACAAGAACATCATCGTCGGCGTGCTCGCCGTTCCCGCCTCGAGTGCGCAGGGCGCCGCCGACGAGCTCGTCGACTCGGGCGTGCGGATCATCTTCAACTACTCCGAGGCGCTCCTCGACGTCCCGCACGACGTCCAGGTCCACACGTCGAACCCCGCGGTCGAGCTGCTGCACGCGCTCTACTTCCACTTGGCATAACCGGCCGGGACGTCGCGTACGCTCGGCGGCGTGCGCATCCTCCTCTGGCACGGGTACCTGCTCGAGGGCACCGGCTCGAACATCTACACGCGTGAGGTAGCGCGCGCGTGGGGCCGGGCCGGTCACGAGGTCGTCGTCTTCTCCCAGGAGGCGCATCCGGAGCGCTTCGATCTCGGCGGCGCAGAGGTCGTCCGTCCCGAGCTTCCCGACGGCCTGCTGCCCGTCTTCGTCCTCGACCGCTACGAGGGTCTCGAGCCGCGCCTGCTCCAGGATCTGACGACGATGCAGCGTGCCCGCTACGTGGACGCGAACGCGCGGGCGCTCGAGAGCCGCCTGCCCGCCGACCTCGTGTTCGCGAACCACGTCCTGCCGGGCGGGGCGGTCGCGGCCACCACCGGCGCCCGCTACGGGGTGAAGGCGCACGGGTCCGAGCTCGAGTACTCCATCCGCGGCGACGAGCAGCTCGTCGCGGAGGCGCAGGAGGCGCTCGCGGGCGCGACGGCCGTCTTCGTCGGCTCCGCGCACATCCGTGCCGTGCTCGAGGAGGTCGTCGGCCACGTCGACCGCGTCCACGAGGTGCCTCCCGGCGTGGACGTGGACGAGTTCCGTCCACGCGACCGGGCCGAGTCGCTCGCGGCCCTGCTGGACGAGTGCCGCCGCGATCCGCCCAACCCCGGCAACCGCGAGGAGCGGCTGCCGGACGAGGGCAACGCCCGCCGGCTCGAGCGCTTCTTCGACGGCGGCGAGCTGCCGACCGTCCTCTACTTCGGGAAGTTGCTCTACAACAAGGGCGTCCATCTTCTCGTCGAGGCGCTGCACGGACTCGCCGCGCGGGCGCTGATCGTCGGCTTCGGCGACTACCGCGGCCGCCTCGAAGAGCTCGCGCCGCGGCACACGCTGTTCACCGGGCCGCTCGAGCACAGGCACCTCGTGCACCTGCTTCCACTTGCCGACACCGTCGTCGTCCCGTCGATCTTCCCGGAGGCGTTCGGGATGGTCGCCGCCGAGGCCGCCGCGGCGGGCGTGCCGCCGCTCGTCGCACGCCACTCCGGACTGGCCGAGGTCGCGGCCGCCCTCGAGGACGCGTATCCGGAGCAGCATCGCTCGCTGGCGGCGTTCACGAGCGGCGACTCGATCGAGCTCGCTGACAAGCTCCAAGAACTCCTCCAGCTCCCGCGAGCCGAGCGGTCCGCGCTCGGAGCGGCGGCGCGGACGGTCGCGGAGGAGCGCTGGAGCTGGAACAGCGTCGCCGAACGGCCTGCTCGTGCCCTTCTTGGCGTAGCCTTTACTTCAATGGGTGAAGCGCAAACACTTCCGTGGCAGGAGCTGCTGGTCAAGGCCCGCGAGCAGTACGACGAGGGCACGGACTTCACGGTCGCGGTGGAGGAGGAGTTCGCGATCCTCGACCCCGTCACGCTCGGCCTCGTCGACGGCTTCGAGGACATCCAGGCGGCGGCGCGCGGCACGGATCTCGACGCCCATCTCGTCGGCGAGCTGATCGCCTCCGAGGTCGAGGTCCGCACCGGCCGGTGCGCGTCGTTCGCCGAGGCCGCCGCCCGCATCGGGGAGCGCCGCCGGCAGGTGACGGAGCTGGCCGACTCGCTCGGGTTCATGCTCGGGTCGATCGGCACGCACCCGTGGAGCTCCTGGCGTGACCAGCGGATCATCGACACGCCCCACTACCGGCGAAACGACGAGCTGCTCCGCTACGTCGTCTGGCGCAACAACAGCTTCGGCCTCCACGTCCACATCGGGATCCGGCGCGCCGACCGCGCCGTCGCCGTCTGCAACGGGCTCCGCACGTACCTGCCGGAGCTGCTGGCGCTCTCCGCCAGCTCTCCGTTCGTCGAGGGCGTCTACAGCTACCTGCACTCGGCACGCTCGCAGATCTTCACGCGGATGTTCCCGCGGTGCGGGGTCCCGGACGCCTACGACGGCTGGGACGGTTTCGAGGCCTACGTGCGCGTGCTGTACGAGACCGGTTCGATCGACGAGCACACGCAGATCTGGTGGAGCGTCAGGCCTCATCTCGCCTTCCCGACCGTAGAGATCCGGATCTGCGACGCGCAGCCCGACCCGGGCGAGGCCCGGGCGCTGGCGGCGCTCGCCTACTCGCTCGCGGCGCGAATCGCGCGAGCGCTCGACGAGGGCGAGCCGGTGCCGCTGCCTCCGAACCGGATGATCGAGGAGAACATGTGGCGGGCGATCCGCTACGGGCTCTCCGGGGAGCTGATCGACCTCCAGACCCTGCGGGTGCGACCGGCGCGCGCGGCGCTCGAGGAGCTGGTCGAATGGGTGCTGCCCGTGGCCGAGGAGCTCGGCGCCGCCCCGTTCCTCGCCGTGCCCGCCGCCAACGCCGCCGAGCGGCAGATCGCACGCCACGCCGAGGGCGCGACGATCGAGCAGATCTACGCCGAGCAGGTCGGCGCGGGAGAGCGCGTTGGCTGAGCGCGAGCCCACCCGGGAGGAGCAGCTCCAGGCCGAGCAGCTGATCAAGCAGCTCAAGGTCTCGGACCTGCTCGTCGGCACGCTCGCCTCGCTCGTCCAGCTCGGCTACGCGAAGCTCGGCGAAGGGGAGGCCGAGGAGGCGCGGCTCGCGGTCGAGGCGCTCCGGACGCTGCTGCCCGTCCTCGAGGGCTCGGCCCCGGCGGAGGCGCTCCGGGAGCTGCGCCAGGCGACGGCGAACCTGCAGCTCGCCTACGCCGACCACGTGGTCAAGCCGCGCGGGCCTTCGCCCGCGGCGGAGAGCTCGCCCGATGCCCCGAAGGAGGAGGCATGACCGAGAAGCCATACGAGGCGATCACGCTTGCCGAGATCGAGGATCCGACCGGCTGGGCGCCGATCCGCAAGCGCCTCGGCGTCGAGTCGTTCGGCGTCAATGCCTGGACCGGGCGCGAGGCTGGAGACCGGATCATCGCCGAGCACGACGAGACGCCGTCGGGCCACGAGGAGCTCTACGTGGTCACGGCGGGCCATGCCTCGTTCACCGTCGACGGCGACGAGCTCGACGCTCCCGCCGGCACCGTCGTCTTCGTCCGTGATCCCGACGTGAAGCGCAGTGCGAGCGCGCGCGAGGCCGCGACGACCGTCCTCGCCGTCGGAGGCCGCCCCGGCGACGTCTATCGGCCGCGTTCGTGGGAGGTCAACGCCCAGATCCCTGCGCTCTTCGACAGCGGCGAGCACGAGAAGGCGAAGGAGGTGCTCACGAAATCGCTCGGCAAGTTCGAGGACGACGCAGGCATCCTCTACAACCTGGCGTGCGCCGAGGCGTTGCTCGGAGAGGCCGACGAGGCGCTCGGGCATCTGAAGGCGGCCATCAAGGGGTATCCGCCGTACGTCGACAACGCGCGCGAGGATCCGGATTTCGAGCTGATCCGCTCCGACCCGCGCTTCGCCGCGCTCGTCGGCGCGTCCTAGCTCAGTCGGTCCACCACCCGGCAACGATCTCCCCGTCGCTGTCCTCGGTGATCGGCGCGCCGAACGCGAGCACCTCGAGCCCGTCCGGGCCGGCCTCGAAGTTGCGCATCGTCTCGGGGGCGACGCGGATCACGTCCCACTGGCGCACGTCGAGGATCTCGTCGTCGAGCTTCACCCTGCCGCCGCCGGCGACGACCACGTAGAGCTCCTCCTGTTGCTTGTGCTTGTGCCCGAACGGTGTCCGGAACCCGGGCGCGAGCCGCTCGAGACCCACCGCGCCGATTCTGCAGTCGAGCTCCTTCTTCGGGAAGTGCGCCTTCAGCTCCTCGGGCATACCGAACCTGGGAGCGAAGTCCTCGCTTTCGCGGATGTTGACGATCGTGTAGTCGCTCATGCGCTGATTCTGCCAGCGACGGTTAAGGTCAGCTCCGATGGCCAAGGCGGAGATCGGCATCTTCGGTGGCTCCGGTTTCTACTCGTTCCTCGAGCACGTCGAGGAGGTCGAGGTCGAGACGCCGTTCGGCAAGCCTTCGGCCCCGCTCACGATCGGCGAGGTCGGTGGGCGCCGGGTCGCGTTCCTGCCGCGGCACGGTCGCGCGCACGAGCTCCCGCCGGCGCAGATCCCCTACCGCGCCAACGTCTGGGCGATGCGCGAGCTGGGCGTGCGGCGGATCATCGGTCCATGCGCCTCGGGCGCGCTGCAGCCCGAGCTGCGGCTCGGGGAGTTCGTCGTCTGCGACCAGTTCGTCGACCGCACGACGGGGCGCGCGGACACGTTCTACGAGGGCGAGCCGGTCACACACGTGTCCGCGGCCGACCCGTACTGCGCCGAGCTCCGGCGCCTGCTCGTCGAGACCGCGCGGGAGCTCGCCATTCCCGTGCGCGACGGCGGCACGGTGGTCGTGATCCAGGGGCCGCGGTTCTCGACGCGGGCCGAGTCGCGCTGGTTCCAGCAGATGGGCTGGGACATGATCAACATGACCGCCTACCCGGAGGGCTATCTGGCCCGGGAGCTCGAGCTCTGCTACGCGAACATCTCGATGGTCACAGACCACGACGTCGGCGTCGAGGGCGCAGAGCCCGTGTCGCACGAGGCCGTGATCCGCGTCTTCCAGGAGAACAACGAGCGCCTGCGCGAGCTCCTGTTCGCCGTGATCCCGAAGATCGGACCGCAGCCGGAGGACGTCTGCGCGACGGCGCTTCGCGACGCACGCGCATAGCTGCGGTGTCGAGGATGGAGATCGTGATACAAATTCCCGTTGCGCCGAGGGGTCTCGGCGCTGACTTTGTGAGGGCTTCGGAGGGGCAATGAACTGGATCAACCATCACGCGGTTCTGATCGCGCTCGTCTGTTCGTGCGTGGCGATCGCGTACGGCATCTATCTGACGTTCTGGCTGCTCAAGCTGTCCCCGGGCAACGAGCGCATGCAGGAGATCTCCCGCGCCGTCCAGGAGGGCGCAGCGGCCTACCTGAAGAAGCAGTACACGACCATCGCTGTCGTGGCGATCGTGCCTTTCCTTCTGATCGGCCTCTACAACGAGCTCGGCTGGGGCACGGCGATCGGGTTCCTGATCGGCGCCTCGCTCTCGGCTGCCGCAGGGTTCATCGGCATGAACGTCGCCGTCCGGTCGAACGCGCGCACCGCCGAGGCGGCGCGCGGCGGTCTCGGGCCTGCGCTCAATGTCGCGTTCCGCGCCGGCTCAGTCACGGGGCTGCTCGTCGTCGGACTCGCCCTGTTCGGCGTCGCCGGCTACTACTGGGTGCTCACCGACTGGGTCAACCATTCGCCCGAGTCGGCGGTCCGGGACCTGATCGGGCTCGCCTTCGGCGGGTCGCTGATCTCGGTCTTCGCGCGACTCGGCGGCGGCATCTACACCAAGGCGGCCGACGTCGGTGCCGACCTGGTCGGGAAGATCGAGGCGGGCATCCCCGAGGACGACCCGCGCAACCCGGCCGTGATCGCCGACAACGTCGGCGACAACGTCGGCGACTGCGCCGGGATGGCCGCCGACCTGTTCGAGACCTACGCCGTCACGGCCGTCGCCGTGATGCTGCTCGGAACGAACCCCGAGTTCGCCACCCTCGGCCAGAGGCTCTACCTCTATCCGCTCGCGCTCGGCGGTGTCTCGATCCTCGCTTCGGTGGTCGGAACCTTCTTCGCGCGCCTCGGCGGCGGTCCGAACGCCGTGATCAACGCGCTCTACAAGGCAGTGCTCGTCGCCACAGGGCTCTCCGCGCTGCTCTTCATACCGGTCACGATGGCCTTCGACGGCGGCAACTTCAGCTTCGGGAACCTGTACGGCTCGGCGCTGATCGGGCTCGGCGTCACCTTCGGGCTCGTCGCGATCACCGAGTACTACACGGGCAGCCGCTGGCCGCCTGTGAAGCGGATTGCGGAGGCCTCGCAGACCGGCCACGCCACCAACATCATCGCCGGCCTCGCCTACGGCATGCAGGCGACGGCGCTGCCCGTCGTGCTGATCGTGGTCGGGATCATGGGCTCGTACTACGCCGCGGGGCAGAGCCTCTACGGCGTCGGCGTCGCCGTCATGGCGCAGCTCTCGATGACCGGCCTGATCGTCGCGCTCGACGCGTACGGTCCCGTCACCGACAACGCCGGCGGCATCGCCGAGATGGCCGACCTGCCCGAGTCGGTGCGGAACGTCACCGACCCGCTCGACGCGGTCGGCAACACGACGAAGGCGGTCACGAAGGGCTACGCGATCGGCTCGGCCGGCCTGGCGGCGCTGATCCTCTTCCACGAGTACACGACCCGTCTCAACGCGAAGGGCCTGCACGCCGCGTTCAGCCTCTCCGACCCGTGGGTGATCAGCGGCCTCTTCATCGGCGGGCTGATGCCGTTCCTGTTCGCGTCGCTCGCGATGATCGCCGTCGGGCGTGTGGGCGGCGAGGTCGTGGTCGAGGTGCGGCGCCAGTTCCAGGCGGACCCGGGGATCATGGAAGGCACGTCCCGGCCGGACTACTCGCAGGCCGTCGGCATCGTCACCGCCTCGGCGATCAAGGGGATGATGCTGCCCGCAGCGATCCCGGTGCTGATTCCGATCGTCGTCGGGATCATCAACGAGAAGGCGCTGGGCGGGCTCCTGATCGGAACGATCGTGACCGGGATCTTCCTCGCGATCGCGATGACCTCGGGCGGCGGCGCGTGGGACAACGCGAAGAAGCTGATCGAGGACGGCCTCTACGGCGGCAAGGGCTCCGAGGCCCACGCCGCCGCGGTGACCGGCGACACGGTCGGCGATCCGTACAAGGACACGGCCGGCCCGGCGATCAACCCGATGATCAAGATCGCGAACATCGTCGCCATCCTGATCATCCCGATCATCGTCTCGATCCACTAGACGGCGGCGGCGGGAGCGCCGTCTAGAGTCCTCCCATGCCGCGGAGGCGCAGGCGGGAGCAGAGCCTCGAGCGTGTGCTCGGCACGCCGGCGCTGTTCGCCACCGCATACGGCAACGTCGGCTCGTCGATCTACTACGCGCTCGGCCTCACGGCCGTCTACGCCCTCGGACTGACGCCGGTCGTCTTCGTCGTCGCGGGCGTCATCTTCGCCGCCACCGCCGCCACCTACGCCGAGGGAACGGTCCGCTACCCGGAGGCCGGCGGCTCGTCCAGCTTCGCGCGCCACGCCTTCAACGAGGTCGTCTCGTTCGGGGCCGCCTGGTCGCAGATGCTCGTGTACGTCGTCACGGTGGCCACGTCCGCCTTCTTCGTGCCGCACTACCTGTCGATCTTCTGGGCCCCGCTCGACCGGAACCCGTGGGACATCGTCGGCGGGATCATCGTGATCGTCGTGCTCGTCGTGCTGAATACGGTCGGCGTCCAGGAGGCGACGCGCGTCAGCGTCGTTCTCGCGGTCATCGACTTCGCGACGCAGGTCTTCCTCGTCATCCTCGGCTTCGTCCTCGTCGTCAACCCGCACGTCCTGACGTCGAACGTGCACTGGGGCGTCGCTCCGACGTGGGCGAACCTGGCGATCGCGATTCCGGTGGCAATGCTCGCCTACACGGGGGTGGAAACCGTCTCCAACCTGGCCGAGGAGGCGCGCGATCCCTCGCGCAGCGTGCCGTTGGCCTACAAGCTCGTCGCGGGCGCGGTCTTCGCGATCTACTTCACGCTGCCGCTCGTCGCGCTGTCCGCGATGCCCGTGACGCGCTACCACGGCGAATGGTCGACCGAGCTCGCCCGGCCGCCGGAGCAGGGCGGGCACGCGAACGACCCGGTGCTCGGGATCGTCGACAACCTGGGCGTGCACGGGACGACGCTGCACGTGCTGCAGATCTACGTCGGCCTCCTCGCCGCCACGATCCTCTTCATCGCCACGAACGCCGGCGTGATCGGCGCCTCTCGCGTCACCTACTCGATGGCGACCTACCGGCAGATCCCGGAGATCTTTCGGCGCCTGCACCCGCGGTTCAAGACGCCCTGGCTTTCGCTCGTGATCTTCGCCGGGATCGCCCCGATCTGCGTCATCCTGCCGGGGAGCGTGACCTTCGTCGGAACGCTGTACTCGTTCGGCGCCACGCTCTCCTTCACCGTCGCGCACGCGTCGATCGTGGCACTGCGGCGCAAGCAGGACCCGGAACTCGTCTACCGGGCCAAGCCGAACGTCCGCTTTCGCGGCGTCGACTGGCCGCTGTTCGCGCTGCTGGGCGGCGCGGCGACGGGCATGTCGTTCCTCGTCATCCTCGTCCAGAACCCGACCACGCGCTGGGTCGGCATCGCCTGGATCGCCACCGGCTTCGTCGGTTATGCGATCTACCGCCACCGCTTCGTCCACGTGGCGATGACGGAGACGACCAAGGCGCCGCCGCTGCTCGGGCCGGCACTCGCGCTCGAGTACCGCATGATCCTGGCGCCGATCGTCGACAGCCCGCAGTCGCGCGAAGCTCTGCATCTCGCCTGCCGGCTCGCGGCCGAGCGACGCTCGGCGATCGTCGCGATACGCGTCATCGTCGTGCCGGTGGACCTCCCGCTCGACGCGGACATACCGGAGCAGGAGGCGCTCGCCGACCGGCTCCTCGACGAGGCGCACGACATCGGCGAGCTGTACGGAGTGCGTGTGATCGAGCGGGTCGCCCGCGCCCGCCACGCGGGCCGCGAGATCGTCGAGGAGGCCGCCCGCCGCAACGCGGAGATCATCGTCATCGGCGCGCCGCGGCTCCCGCACCGGACGCGCCGGAGCGCGATCTTCGGCAAGACCGTCGACTACGTGCTGAAGAACGCGGAATGCCGCGTGATGGTCGGCGCCGGCCGCCGGGCCGCGGCGTGAAGGGCCCGTACGGGTCACGTCGTCGTCGTCATCAGCTGCCTGTTCGTCGGGATCGGCATCGGGTTGATCGTCCAGACGGCACGCCTGGGCGGCGGTATCGGCTACCTGATCGGCCTGCTCTTCGTCGCGCTCGGGATCGGGCGCGTCTACCTCCAGCGGCGGCGTTAGCCTTCTCGCGTGGCCCGGAAGCTCCCTGCCCTCGAGCGTGTTCTCGGCGCACCCGCGCTGTTCTCGGTCGCCTACGGGGAGATCGCCTCCTCGATCTACGTCGCGCTCGGAATCGTGGCTGCCAAGGCGCTCGGGCTGACGCCGGTCGTCCTCGTCGTCGTCGGCATCCTCTTCCTCGTCATCTCGCTGTCCTACGCCGAGGGCACGGCGGCGATCCCGGAGACCGGCGGCGCCGCCACCTTCGTGCGCAAGGCGTTCAACGACCTTGCCGGCTTCATGACCGGCTGGGTGCTCTTTCTCGACTACCTGATCGTGATGGCCCTGTCGGCGCTGTTCCTGCCGCACTACCTCGCGGGCGCGTTCCAGGTCGGTGCGCTCGACCGCAAGCCGTGGGACGAGATCGTCGCCGTCTGCGCGATCGCCGGGATCGGCCTCGTCCGCCTCGTTCGGCGGCCGGGCTTCTACACGATCGGCATCGTCGTCGCCGCGCTCGACGTGCTCACGCAGCTGCTGCTGCTCGGCTTCGGCTTCGTCCTGCTCGCGACGCCGGGCGCGCTGACGCACGGGCTCGACCTCGGCACGAGCCCGACCTGGCACTCGCTGCTCTTCGCCCTGCCGCTCGCGATGCTCGCCTTCACCGGACTCGAGACCGTGGCCAACATGGCCGAGGAGGCGCGCGGCCGGGTGTCGACCTGCCGCGCAGCGTGTTCACGGCCATCGCCCTCGTCGTGATCGTCTACGTCGCGATCGCGTACGTCGGCCTGTCGGCTTATCCGGTCGAGAACGGCCAGACCGCGCTCGGCACGACGTGGCTGAAAGCGCCGATGATCGGGATCGCCGAGGCGCTGCACGGCCATCTCGCGTCCGACGTCGTCGCAGCCGTCCGCGGGTTCGTCGGCGTGTCCGGGCGCGCTGATCCTGCTCGCGAGCATCGCGACCGCCATCTCCGGGATCGGGCGGCTCGCGTACTCGCTCGGCGAGCACGGGATGCTGCCGCGCGCGTTCGGGCGCCTCGGCCGGCGCACTCACATCGCGCCGCAGTCGATCGTGGCCGCCGTCGCCATCTCGGTCGCGCTCCTCGTCGTCGTCGACACGACTGCCGGCAACCCGGTGATCTTCCTCGCCAGCCTGTTCAGCTTCGGCGTCCTGCTCGCCTTCATCGCCGCCCAGGTGGCGGTGCTGCGGCTGCGCGTGACGGCGCCGGACCTGCCACGGCCCTACCGCGTGCCGCTCGACGTGCGCATTCGCGGGCAGAAGCTGCCGCTGCCGACGATCGTCGGCCTCGTCGGGACGCTGACCGTGTTCGTGATCGCGATGATCACGCACCCGGGGGCGCGCTACGCAGGGCCGGCCTGGCTCGCGGGCGGCCTGATCGTCTTCTACCTCGTGCGCCGGGCACGCGGCGAGGGGCTGCTCCAGGCCGTCGCGTCGCCGGACGAGCAGGAGCTGTCGGAGCCCGAGCTCGGCAAGATCCTCGTCCCGATGAAGATCGGGCTGATCGGCGAGGAGATGCTGGCGACGGCGATCAAGCTCGCCCAGGAGCGCGGCTCGTCCGTCGAGGCGCTGCACGTGATCCGCGTGCCGCTCGACGCGCCGCATCGACCAGGCCGTCGAGCAGGACGAGCAGCGCGCGGCCGAGTCGCTCGAGGAGGCCCGCGCCCTCGGGGCCGAGAACGGCGTCGAGGTCGTCGGCGACACCGTCCGGGCCCGCTCGATCGGCGAGGCGATCGTCCACGAGGCGCGACGGCGCGACGCCGACCTGATCGTGCTCGGCTCGGCTCCTCGCTGGCGGCGGCAGTCGCGTTTCTTTTCGCCGACGGTCGAATACGTGCTCCGCCGGGCGCCGTGCGAGGTGCTCGTCGTCGCGTTCCCACGCGGCGTCCTCGAGGAGGACGAGGAGTAGGTCGATGCTCACTCCCGACCAGGCACGGCAGCTCGCGCTCGCGCTGCCCGAGGCGGTCGAGCAGGACCATCACGGGCGGCCGTCCTTTCGCGTCGGCGGCAAGATCTTCGCGACCCTGTGGGACGAGGAGCACATGAACGTGATGCTCGACGAGGGCGGGATCCGGACCGCCGTCCACGCCGAGCCCGAGACATGCTCGGAGGTCCGGTGGGGAAAGCGCCTCGCGGCCGTTCGCGTCGATCTCCGTCGTGCCGACGCGGAGCTGCTCGCAGGGCTGCTCGCAGACGCCTGGGAGGGCAAGGCCGGAGCCCGCCTCGAGCGCCTGTTTCCGCGCTAGGCTGAGCAAGTGAAGGCAATCGTGATCGGCTGCGGGCGCGTCGGCTCTGCCGTCGCCAGGCGTCTCGACGGCGAGGGCTGGGAGGTGACGGCGATCGACGAGAAGGAAGAGGCGCTCGCGCGGCTCGGCGGCGACTGGCGCGGCGGCTTCGTCGTCGGGCACGGGATGGACGAGCGTGTGCTTCGCGAGGCCGGGATCGCCGAGACCGACGCGGTCGTCGTGGCGACGGACGGGGACAACACGAACCTCGTCGTGGCGCAGGTTGCCCAGAAGCGCTACGGCATCGACTGTGTCGTCGTGCGGGTGCTCGATCCGGCGCGGGCGGAGTTCTACGCCGCGCGCGGCCTGCGCACCGTCTGCCCGACCTCGACCGCGATCGACGTTCTCACCGAGTCCGTTCGCGCGTGCGAGGTGCCCATGGTCCCGGAAGGCGTGACGTAGGCATGTACGTGATCGTGGCAGGAGGAGGCAAGGTCGGCGCCAACCTCGCGCGAAGCCTGATCGGCATGAAGCACGAGGTGACGATGATCGAGCAGCGCGGCGACCGCTTCGAGACGCTCGAGGAGGAGTTCGAGCACCAGGTGCAGTTCGGCGACGCGACCGAGGTGTTCGTGCTCGAGCAGGCCGGGATCGCGCGGCCGCCGGACATCCTGGTCGCGACCACCGGGGACGACGAGGACAACATCATCATCTGCCAGCTCGCCCGCGAGAAGTACGCGGTGCCGAAGGTGATCGCGCGCGTCAACGACCCCCGCAACCAGCCGCACTTCGACCTGCTCGGCATCTCGCCCACGGTCTGCGCGACGCTGAGCCTGCTCGCGCTCGTCGAGCACGAGGTGCCGGAGCACGAGCTCGTTCACCTGCTCGAGCTGCGCAAGGAGAACCTGGAGATCGTCGAGGTGCAGATCGACGCGGGCTCTCCGTGCGTCGGGAAGGCGGTCGACCGGATCGTGCTGCCCGCCGGCTCGCAGCTGATCTCCGTCGTCCGCAACGGCACGGCGAAGATCGCCGCCGGCGACACGACGCTCGAGCCGGGCGATCAGGTGCTCGCCATCCTCGAGCCTGGCAAGACGGACGAGCTCAAGCGCGTCCTCCTGAAACAGCGCCCGTAGCCTTGCGCTTCCGCAACGTCGCCCTGCTCGCGCTCGTCGTGGGCGCGGCTGCCGCGCCGGCGGCCGTCTCGGCCTTGGGTGACGCCGGATCGACCACGGCGCGACTCGGCGGCGACTGGACGCGATTCGGCTACGACGCAGCGCACTCGTCGAGCGGCCCGGCGCAGACCGGGATCACGGCCGCGAGCCTCGGCCGCCTGCGTCGAGGGCGCACCGAGCTGGGCGGCACCGCCGACTCGTCCCCGATCTACCTCCGCGGCGTGCGCGTGGCCGGGAAGACCAGGGACGTGCTCGTCGTGACGACGAGCTACGGCAAGGCGGTCGCGGTCGACGCCGCGATCGGTCGCGTCCTCTGGACGTTCACGCCGGCCGGGTACTCGAGCTGGGCCGGGTCCGCGCAGATCACGAACTCCTCGCCGCTCGCAGGACCTTCGCGCCGCTATGTCTACTCGGCGTCGCCGGACGGGAAGATCCACAAGCTCGCGATCGCCACGGGGCGCGAGGCGAGCGGCTGGCCGGTCGCGATCACGCGACTGCCGTCACGGGAGAAGATCGGCCCCCCGCTCAACTATTCGCGTGGGCTCCTGCTCGTCGGGACCGGCGGATACATCGGTGACGCGCCGCCGTACCAGGGCCACGTGGTCGCGATCGACGCGAACTCCGGCCGGATCGTCCACGTCTGGAACTCGCTCTGCAGCGACCAGCACAGGCTGATCGACCCGTCGACCTGCCCCGAGAGCGACTCTGCGATCTGGGCCCGCGCCGGCGTCGTCGTCGAGCCGGGCTCGGGCAAGCTCCTCGTCGCTACCGGCAACGCCAGGTTCGACGGCAAGCGCTACTGGGGCGACAGCGTGCTCGAGCTCTCGCCGGACGCGAGCACGCTCCTGCAGAACTGGACGCCGCAGGACCAGGAGGGCCTGAACTCGGGCGACGTCGACCTCGGCTCGACCGCGCCCGCGCTCCTCGGCAGCGGGCTGGCCGTACAGAGCGGCAAGGACGGGAAGATGCGGCTCCTCGACCTGACGAAGCTGAACGGGAAGGGCGGCGCCGGGCCGACGACCGGCGGCGAATTGCAGACGATCTCGACTCCGAGCGGCAGCGGCCTGTTCTCGGCGCCGGCCGTGTGGCGCAACGGCGGCAAGACGTGGCTGTTCGTGTCCGACTTCTCGGCCACCGCCGCCTACGTCCTCCAGGGACGACGCCTGGTGGAGGCATGGGACTCGTCGCATGCGGGCACGAGCCCGGTCGTCGCGGGCCGGCTGCTCTATGTCTACGAGCCGGGCGGAAGCCTCGACGTCTACGTGCCGACGACCGGCAAGCTCCTCGTCTCGCTCGACGCGGGCCGCGGTCACTGGTCGAGCCCGATCGTCACCGACGGCCGGATCGCGCTGCCGGTCGGGAGCGCGAACGACCACGACGTGCACGGCACGCTCGACATCTGGCGTCTCGCTTCCTGACGTTGTAACGTCGCCCCGCAGATGCGCCGGCTGCTCGTCACAGGGATCCTCGGAGTCGTCGCGGTCGCGGGGCTGACGGCCGGGCGCTCCTCAGGGGCTCCCGAGCCGGGCTACAGCTTCCGTCCGGTCGCTTCGGGCTTCGGGAACCTGACCTACCTGACGTCGCCCACCGGGTCGTCGGATCTCTACGTGGTCGAGCGCACCGGCAAGGTGTGGGTGCTGCTGAACGGGACCCGACGCCGAGCCGACCCGTTCGCGGACTTCAGCGGGTTCGTCGACTCGAGCCTCGACGACAACGGCCTGCTGTCGATCGCGTTCAGCCCGAACTACGCGAGCAACCACCTGCTCTACGTCGACTACACGGACGGCGGGGCGGGCGGAAACATCCGCGTCGACGAGTTCCGCTCGGACGGCACGCACGTGATCATGTCGAGCCAGCGGCACATCCTCGCCGTCTTCGACCCGATCGAGGACCACTTCGGCGGGCAGCTCCAGTTCGGACCGGACGGGAAGCTGTACGTCTCGGTCGGTGACGGCGGCTGCTGCGGCGATCCGCTCGGCACCGGCCAGCCGATGGACACGTTCCTCGGAAAGCTCCTGCGGACTGCCAACCCGACCGCGTCCTCCCCGACCTGGGAGATCGTCGCCAACGGCCTTCGCAACCCATGGCGGTTCTCGTTCGACAGGCAGACGGGCGACCTGTTCCTGGCCGACGTCGGACAGGACGCCTGGGAAGAGGTCGACTACCGGCCGCACGCGAACCTGAACGCGAACTTCGGCTGGTCGCGCTACGAGGGCCGTCACGACTACAACACGGCCGTTGCGCTCCAGGGGCCGTTCCCGCTCGTCTACCCGGTCGCCGAGTACTCGCACAGCCAGGGGTGCGCGATCACGGGCGGGTACGTCTACCGCGGCTTCCAGGTGATCAGCGCCCGCGGGCGGTATTTCTACGCCGACTTCTGCAACGGCACGTTCTGGAGCTTCGTCCTCCAGAACGGCCTGGCGAGCGGGCTCCGGCGCGAGACGTTCCACGTCACCAACCCGACCTCGTTCGGGCAGGACTCACGTGGCGAGCTCTACGTCGTCAACCTGAACGGCCAGGTCTTCAAGCTCAGCCAGTTCTGACGAGCCGCATAAGCCGGATCGGATCGCCGCCGACGACGAGCTGGCCGGCCGGAACGGTGATGAGGCAGTGTGGGTGCGGCGCCGTCTTGTCGGGGGTGTTCGGGATGCAGTGCGCCGCCTTGCGGTAAAGGGCGCGCGCGGCGGAGAGCGGATCGCCGATCCGCACGACTTTGAGAGTGCTCGCGCCGGGGTCGTCGGTGGAGATCGCGACGACATGGCCGTGTACGAGGCTGACCTCGAGGTGGGCATACGAGAGCGACTCGCCGCGGCGCGCGGCGGAGTTCGGTTTCCCGAGCGCACCGATCACGTTCTCCTTCGTCTCGCCGAGCACGACGCTGCCGATCCGGCCGGCGTTCTCGTCGATCTGGAGCGTCTTGCGCGACTTCGTCGAGCTCTGCGTCGCGAGGCCGACCCCGGCGACGATCGACCCGGCGACCACGGCGACCGTGACGAGGACCGCCGTCTGCCGGTTCCTCATCCGGTGCGTCGGCGCCTCACCTGCGGGCCCTGCTGGCCGAGCGCGGCGTAGGCGAGCGCCTCCAGCGAGTCCTTCAGCGAGCGGAGCTCGTGGACGATCGGCGCGAGGTTGTCGCCCGAGTCGAGCCGCCGGTTCAGCCCGCGCAGCTCGGCGGTGAGCGCGTCGAGCCGCTCGAGCAGCGCGTCGAGCTGGCGGTCGCCGACTTCCTTGGGCTCCATCGGAACCGATGATAGGCTCGCGCGACATACCGGCGAGCGGTAAGGGAACCCGGTGCAAGTCCGGGACGGTCCCGCCGCTGTGAGGGGAGATGCCCTTCGCCACGACGCCACTGGCCGCAAGGCCGGGAAGGCGGCGGAGGGGGAGCCCCGAGTCAGAAGACCTGTCGCCCGCCGACACTCGAACCCCTCGCGGAAGGAGGATTCGTCGTGAAGCACCTTCTCGCAGCGCTCCTGGCGGCGCTTGCCATCGGAATCGCCGCGTCGACCGTGTCGGCGCATGTCCACCGATCGGTGGCCGCGGTTCCACACCGGATCATCTCGCTCTCGCCGACGGCCACCGAGACGCTGTTCGCGATCGGCGCCGGCAAGCAGGTGATCGCGGTCGACAACCAGTCCGACTACCCCAAGTCGGCGCCGAAGACGAGCCTGTCCGGCTTCACCCCGAACGTCGAGGCCGTGGTCGCCTATCACCCCGACCTCGTCGTGATCTCGTACTCGCCGAAGGACTTCGCGGGTGCGCTCGCCAAGCGCCCACATCCGGGTGCTGCTGCAGCCGTTCGCGACGACGTTCAAGGACGCGTACGCGCAGATCCAGCAGCTCGGGAGGGCCACCGGGCACGTGCGGGAGGCGACGGGCCTCGTCGGGCGGATGAAGACGCGGATCGCGAAGCTCGTCGCCTCGGTGCCGAAGACGGCCCTGACCGTCTACGACGAGCTGTCGCCGGACTACTACTCGGCGACGGGGGCATCGATCATCGGCGAGATCTTCAAGCTCTTCGGTCTGAAGAACATCGCGGACGCGGCGCCGGGCGCGAGCTCCTCCGGCGCAGTCCAGCTCTCCGCCGAGTACATCGTCAGCTCGAGTCCCGACCTGATCGTCCTCGCCGACACACGCTGCTGCGGCCAGAGCCGGGCGAAGGTGTCGCAGCGGGCGGGGTGGGGCACGATCGCGGCGGTCAAGAAGGGCGCCATCGCGGTGATCGACGACTCGATCGCCTCGCGCTGGGGCCCGCGGCTCGTCAACTTCGTGAACGCGGTCGCGAGCGCGCTCAAGACGACGGCGAACAGATAGCCGGCATGGCCCAGGCCGCCAAGCTGCCGCTGACCGACGCCGCGAAGGCTGACCGCCGGCTGCTGCGCGTCCACGGCAGCTCGTGGCTGTGGCTGGGAGGCGGCGTCGCGTTCGTGATCGTCTCGGTGCTGGTCGGCATCACGGTCGGTCCGGCGCCGATCGGCATCGGAGCGATCGTCGAGTCCGCCGCCTCCCACCTGCCGTTCCTCGACATCCACTCGCACCTGTCCGCGTCGGACTCCGCGATCGTCTGGCAGCTGCGGCTGCCGCGCGTCGTGCTCGGCCTGCTCGTCGGGGCGATGCTGTCGTGCGCAGGTGCCACCTACCAGGGTGTCTTCAGGAATCCGCTCGTCGACCCGTACCTGCTCGGCGTCGCAGCCGGAGCCGGGCTCGGCGCGACGCTGATGATCGCCTACGCTCCCGGGCAGGCGTTCAACGGCGACCTGCTCCCGGTCGCGGCCTTCGCCGGCGGCGCTCTGGCCGTCGTGATCGCGTACTCGATCGGCCGCTCGGCGAGGACGCGCGCCTCGGCGACGCTCGTGCTCGCCGGCGTGACGGTGACGGCGTTCCTGACGGCGATCCAGACCTTCGTCCAGCAGCAGCACACGGACACGCTCCAGGCCGTCTACTCGTGGATCCTCGGCAGCCTGGACACGGCCGGCTGGCACGACGTCTACCTGATCCTTCCCTACGCGGCCGTGAGCGCCGTCGTGCTCGTGCTCCACCGGCGCGTGCTCGACGTGATGGCCCTCGGCGACGACGAGGCTTCGACTCTGGGGATGAATGTCGGCCGGACGCGGCTGTTGCTCGTCGTGGCGGCGACGATCGGCACGGCGGCCGCGGTGGCGGTGGCGGGCCTGATCGGGTTCATCGGCATCATCGTCCCGCACTTCATCCGGCTCGTCGCGGGCAGCAGTTACCGGATCGTGGTACCGCTTTCGCTGCTCGTCGGCGGGGGCTTCCTCGTGCTCTGCGACGTGCTGGCGAGAACGGTGGCGTCGCCCGCAGAGCTGCCGATCGGCGTCGTCACGGCCTTCTTCGGCGCGCCGTTCTTCGCAGTCGTGCTGCGGACGAGCAGGAGCGTCGGCCCGTGAACGCGCTCGCCCTGCGCGACGTGTCAGTCGATCTCGGCGGCGCGCGCGTCCTCGACTGCGTCAGCGGCTCGGTCGAGACGGGGGAGTGGGTGACGGTGATCGGCCCGAACGGCGCCGGCAAGAGCACGCTGCTGCGCGCGGTCGCCGGGCTCGTCCAGCGGCAGGGCGCCGTCGAGATCGGCGGTGACGACGGCGCTGCGCTCGGCCGCCGCGAGCTGGCGCGGCGCGTCGCGCTCGTCCCGCAGCTCCCGGAGCTGCCACCGTCGATGACCGTCGCCGAGTACGTGCTTCTCGGCCGCACGCCGCACCTCGGCTATCTCGGACGGGAGGGCGGCCGCGACCTCGAGGTCGCAGACGCCGCGCTCGTCCGGCTCGACCTGGTCGACTTCGCGTCGCGCCGCCTCGGAACGCTGAGCGGCGGCGAACGCCAGCGCGTCGTGCTCGCGCGCGCGCTTCGCGCAGCAGGCGCCGATCCTGCTCCTCGACGAGCCGACGAGCGCCCTCGACATCGGTCGCGGTCAGCAGGCGCTCGAGCTCGTCGACGCGCTTCGCCGCGAGGCCGGGCTGACCGTGCTCGCCGCGATGCACGACCTCACGCTCGCGGGACAGTACGCCGACCGGCTGCTCCTTCTCGACGGTGGTCGCATCGTCGCCGCTGGCCTCGTCGACGACGTGCTCAACGACGAGCTGATCGCCCGGCACTACGGCGCATCCGTGCGGGTGCTCCGCGACGACGACGGCTCGATCCTCGTCCTGCCCGTCCGACGCGGCTGACCCGTGGAGCGGGTGGCGATCCTCGGCTCGGGCGGGGCCGGCAAGAGCGCGCTCGCGACGGCGCTCGCGGAGCGCACGGGGCTGCCGGTCGTGCACCTCGACGTCCTCTACTGGAAGCCGGGATGGACGCAGCCGCCGCCGGAAGAGTTCGCAGCCGCGTTCGACGCCGCGGTCGCCGAGGAGCGGTGGATCCTGGACGGAAACTTCCTGCGGGACGACGAACCGGATCCGCGCTTCGGCCGCGCGGACACCGTGATCTTCCTCGACCTGCCGCGCTCGACCTGTCTGTGGCGTGTCGTCAAGCGGCGTGTGCAGGAAGCGCGCCGCCCTCGCCGCGACCTTCCCGATGGATGCCGCGAGGCGATCGATTTCACGTTCATGCTCTGGGTCTGGCGCTACCCGCAACGGAGCCGTCCGCGTGTCCTCGCGCTCCTCGACGGCCTGCAGGGAACCGCCGTCCACCGGCTCCGGTCGCCCGCCGACGTCCGGCGCTACGTCGAGAGCCTCTAGACCTTCCAGGGCGGGAGGACGAGCGCGCGCTCGAACGCGGCTCGGTCGTGCACGGGCTCGCCGTGCGACACGATCACGAGCTCGAACGGCAGGTCGAGCATGGCCCGGAGGGCCGGCAGCACGCGCTCCTCGTGCCAAGGCGTGCCCCAGATCACGAGCTCGCCCTTCGGCGCGGTCATCCCGTCCGCGAAGACGAGCGCGCGGTGCTCCGGGAGCCAGAGCGGCGTCTCGCTGCGGCTGCGCCCGTCGTAGAGCGCGACGAGACCGCCCGGCAGCTCGTCGCCGGGCTGGATGCCCTCGAGCTCGTCTCCGGGATGTTGTCGCGCCAGAAGAGGTGCGGGCCGCAGGCGCGCACGCCGTAGCGCTGGACGAAGAGATCGACGTCCCGGACGTGGTCGGGCTTGAGGACCGCCGCGAGCGTCGGCGGCTTCGCGTCGAGCCGCGTCCAGACGTCGCTCTCCTCGACCGGCGCGATCGGGTCGACGAGCGCGACCTCGCCGCCCGACTCGACGCAGGTCGACCACACCGTCGGTCCCCACTCGTAGCCCTCGCTCCAGTCCTCGTGCTCGACCGGCCAGATCCACAGGCCCGGCGCCACGTCACGGACGTCGGAGCTCACGGCAGTGCCAGCCATCCGGGCTCCGGCCGGGTGAGGCGCTGCTCGTCCACGAGCCGGTCGATCAGGTCATCCTGCCAGAGCCATGTCCACGAGAACCAGCGCCTCGGGTCGCGTTCGGGGCAGACCACGGCCGCGCGGACGCCGGCGACCACGAGCTCGTCGAGGCCGCCGTGCGGTGACGGGTCCGGATGCAGGTGATCCCAGCGCACGAGCTCCGTGATCCAGTCGTCCTCCTTCGCCGGAAGCGGCACGAGGCGGCTGACGATCGCTCCGCAGCGCTCGAGCGGCGTGCGGATCCCCTTCAGCTCCTTCGGCGTCAGCTGCAGCTCGCGCTGCACGTCCTCGGCGAGCGACGGGCCGGTGTTGCCGAGGTGGCGCAGGAGCCGGCCCCAGCCCTCGTCCTCGGCCTGCATCCGCTCGATCTCGGCGCGGCAGATCGGATCGGCGAGCGCAGCGGCGGCGGCGCCGAGGAAGAGCGTCTTGCCGCGGTGGAGCTTCGGCGCGTAGATGCCCTCTCGCCGGCCGAGCTCGAAGCCCCACCGCCACTTCGTGGCCGGCCAGTCGCCGAAGCCGCCGGCGCCCGGCCGGTACGGCTGCTCGTGGCAGGCCTCGTGCAGGCTCGGCAGCGCGCAGTCGGTCGTGCGGGTCAGGAGCCCGCGGTCGAGGACGAAGGCGGCCGCGTCGTCGAGCGTCTCGAGCGCCCGGTCGGGAGCGAGACGGCACTCGCGGGCACGCCGCGCGTCGAGGGCGTAGAGGTCGGTCACGACCTCCTTATACTCGGCCGACGTGGCCACCGCAGCCATCGTCACGATCGGGAACGAGCTGCTCTCGGGCGACGTGGCGAACACGAACGGCTCGTGGCTCGCCGCGCGCCTCGAGGCGGTCGGCGTCGAGGTTCGCCTGCTCGCCGTGCTGCCGGACGAGATCGAGACGATCGCTGCCTTCCTGCGCGCCCACGGGCCCGAGGTCGACCTGATGATCGTGACCGGCGGGCTCGGCGGCACCCCCGACGACGTGACGCGCGAGTCGCTCGCCGCCACGTTCGACGTGCCGCAGGTCGAGTACCCCGAGGTCGCCGAGCAGCTCCGCGCCCGGTTCCGCGCCGACCCCGACTACGTGACGCCGTGGGCGCTCCTGCCCGAGGGGAGCCGCCCGCTCGAGAACCCGCTCGGCGGCGCGCCCGGCTTCGCGGTCGGGAACGCGTACGTGCTGCCGGGATTGCCGTCCGAGATGGAGGCGATGTACGAGCTCGTCGAGGCCCAGCTCGTACAGGCGCAGGTCGCGGGCGCCGCACCGATCGTCTCCTGGCGGCGGACGTACCCGACGACCGAGAGCCGCATCGTCGACGTGCTGCGCGGGCTCGAACGCCGGTATCCGGCCGTGCGCGTCGGCTCCTATCCGAGCTTCCGGCCCGAGGGGAGCCGCGTCGAGGTCGTCCTCAAGTCCTCCGACCCCGCCGAGCTTGCAGCCGCATCGGCCTGGGCCGAAGCAGCACTGGCGGACGCCGTGGGCTAGGCCGACCCGTTCGGGGGTCTTCCGGCTCGGCCGGGGCGCCGATGACAACGACGCGTGGGGCGTCGATCCTCTTGGTCGCCGCTTCATCTCTCCCCCGGTGTGGCAGCGGCCCGGTCAAGCCGGAGTCGCTGCTGGCCCGAGGGCCGGAGCCGGGGCCCCGGGTAGCATCGGGACGATGGCCGTCGTCAGCCCCGATCGCTACCTCGAAGGCCTGAACGACGCCCAGCGCGAGGCGGTCCTGCAGACCGAAGGCCCGCTCCTCGTCGTCGCCGGCGCCGGCTCCGGCAAGACGCGCGTCCTCACGCATCGGGTCGCCCACCTGATCGCGGCGTGCGGCGTCAAGCCGAACGAGATCCTCGCGATCACGTTCACGAACAAGGCCGCCGGGGAGATGCGGACGCGTCTCGAAGGCCTGCTCGGGGGCGTCGCGCGCGCGATCTGGATCCTCACCTTCCACGCCGCCTGCGGCCGCATCCTCCGCCGCGAGGCCCAGCACCTCGGCTACCGCTCGAACTTCACGATCTACGACCAGGCCGACCAGGTCCGCCTGACGAAGGCCTGTCTCGAGGAGCTCGAGCGCGACCCGAAGCGCTTCGTCCCGCGCGGCATCCACGCGCAGATCTCGAACGCGAAGAACCAGCTCGTCGGCCCGGACGAGTACATGGCGCGGGTGTCCTCCTTCTACGACCAGACCGTCGCCGAGGTCTACCAGCTCTACCAGCGCCGCCTGCACGGCTCGAACGCGGTCGACTTCGACGACCTGCTCATGCTCACGGTCGAGGTGCTCGAACGCTTCCCCGAGGCCGCCGCCCGCTGGCGGAAGGCGTTCCGCTACGTCCTCGTCGACGAGTACCAGGACACGAACCACGCGCAGTACAGGCTGCTGCAGCTGCTGGCGGCCGAGCACGAGAACGTATGCGCGGTCGGGGATCCGGACCAGAGCATCTATGCGTTCCGCGGGGCCGACATCCGCAACGTCCTCGAGTTCGAGCGCGACTTTCCGGGGGCGCGGACGATCGCGCTCGAGCAGAACTACCGCTCGACGAACACGATCCTGCGCGCGGCGAACGGCGTGATCGCGAACAACCGCGAGCGCAAGGAGAAGAACCTCTGGTCCGAGCTCGGCGACGGCGATCCCGTGCGCGTGCTCGAGGTCGAGGACGAGCACGCGGAGGCCCGCTTCGTCGCGGCCGAGGTCGCACAGCTGATCGAGGAGGGCGCCAGCGGGCGCGAGATCGCCGTCTTCTACCGCACGAACGCGCAGTCGCGCGTACTCGAGGATGTCCTCGTCCGCCAGGGCGTGCCGTACCAGGTGATTGGCGGCCCGCGCTTCTACGAGCGCGCCGAGGTCAAGGACGCGATCGCCTACCTGCAGGTGATCGACAACCCGGCCGACGCCGTCTCGCTCCTCCGCATCGCCAACCGGCCGCGACGCGGGATCGGAGACACGACGCTGACCCGGCTCCAGCTCTGGGCCGACGCGAACGGCACGACGCTCCACGAGGCGCTCGGCCACGCGGAGGAGGCCGGCGTCGGCGGCGCGTCGCTCAAGGCCGTCGCCGGGCTGTTGACGCTCCTCCAGTCGCTCCAGGCCCAGTCGCAGGAGCTCTCGGTGGCCGAGCTCGTCCAGCGCGTGCTCGAGCAGTCCGGCTACCTCGAGTCGCTCGAGGCCGAGCGGACGATCGAGGCGCGCGGCCGGGTCGAGAACCTGGGGGAGCTCGCCGGCGTCGCGATCGAGTACGTGGAGCGCTCCGAGGAGCCGAACCTGTCGACCTTCCTGCAGGAGATCTCGCTCGTCTCCGACCAGGACACGATCCAGGAGGAGCAGAGCCTGGTCACGCTGATGACGCTCCACAACGCCAAGGGTCTCGAGTTCGGCGCCGTGTTCCTGATCGGGATGGAGGAGGGCATCTTCCCGCACGTGCGCTCGATCGAGGAGCAGGGCATCGAGGAGGAGCGGCGGCTCGCGTACGTGGGCATGACGCGCGCGAAGGAGCGCCTGACGCTGACGCACGCGTCGAGCCGCTCGCTCTGGGGCCGGCGCGCCCACAACCTGCCGTCGCGGTTCATCGACGAGCTACCGCAGGAGGAGGTCGCACGCGAGCGCCTGCGCCCGTCGTCGTGGTCGAACTACGGCGCTCCCCGCGCATCCGAGATCACGCCGCGGACCGACGTGCCCTCGCTCTCGACGGGCGACTCGGTCCGGCACGGGACGCTCGGAGAAGGCGTCGTCGTGGGAATCGAGCCCGGCGGCGTCGTGACCGTCCGCTTCGCGGACGACGGCGCCGAGCGGAAGCTGATGCTCGAATACGCCCCGCTCGAACGGATCTGACTAAGCTCCGTCGTCGCATGGCAATCCGTATCCGCACGGTCCGGGACAACGAGGAGCTGGCAGCCGCACTCGGCGCCATCGGCCACTACTTCGGCTGGGCGCCGACTGCCGAGCAGGTCGAGTCGTTCAATGCCTACCTGCCGTTCGACCGCGTGCACGCGGCGTTCGACGGCGGCACGATCATCGGCGGCGCGGGCGTCTACCCGTTCGAGATGACCGTTCCCGGCGGGCCGCTGCGCTGCGCCGGCGTAACGGTCGTCGGCGTCCGTCCGACGCACCGGCGGCGCGGAATCCTGCGCCGGATGATGACCGCGCAGCTCGCCGACATCCGCGAGCGCGAGGAGCCGATCGCCGCGCTCTGGGCCTCCGAGGACACGATCTACGGGCGCTACGGCTACGGGCCTGCGTCCCGCTGTGCCGAGATCAAGCTCCCGCGCGTGTACGCCGACCTCAGGCCCGGCACGCCGCCGCGTGCGGGTGAGGTGCGGCTCGTCGACCACGACGAGGCACTGCGGACCTTCCCGCGCGTCTACGACCGGATCCGGCGGCGTTCCCCCGGCTACGTCCTCCGCACCCGGGCCTGGTGGGAGAGCCGCAACCTCGACGACAACGAGTTTCGCCGCTTCGGCGGCGGGCCGCTCAACCGCGCGCTGCTCGAGCTCGACGGCAAGCCGGCGGGGTATGCGCTCTACCGGATCGCGCAGCACCCGACCGAGTTCAAGCGCTCGCTGCGCGTGATCGAGGCGCAGGGGCTCGACGCACGGGCCACCCGCGAGATCTGGCGCTTCCTGCTCGGGGTCGACTGGATGGACGACATCACGGCGCGCCTCCTGCCGATCGACCACCCGATCTGGCAGCTCGTCGCGCGGCCGCGGCTGCTCGAGATGAGGGTGCACGACGGTCTCTGGGTGCGTCCGATCGACGTCGGCGCGGCGCTGAACGGCCGCACTTACCACGACGGTCGCGTGACGATCGAAGTCGTCTCCGACCCCTTGTTCGAGGACAACGTCGGCTGCTGGACGATCACGGACGGCCGTGTCCGCCGCTCGAGCCGCCGCCCCGACGTGCGCCTCGACGTGCAGACCCTCGGCGCCGTGTACCTGGGCGGCTTCACGTTCGCCGAGCTCGCCCGCGGCGGCCGCCTGGAGGAGTCGGCCCGCGGAGGCATCGCCCGTGCGGACGCGCTCTTCGAGACGGACATCCAGCCCTGGTGCCCTGAGATCTTCTAGCGGCGAGACCTACTGGGGCTCGGTCGCGGGCTGCGCGGTGGCGCGGCGCGTGTCCTCGACTTCGATTCTGGGCATCCATTCCAGCCAAGTCGGCAGATACCAGTTGCGATCGCCGAGTAGGGTCATGGCTGCGGGGAGGAGCACGGAACGGATGATCGTCGCGTCGATCAGGAGCGCGACCGCGACTCCGAAGCCCATCTGCTGGAACATCACGAGATCGCCGGTCGCGAAGCCGAGGAAGACGGCGACGATGATCAGTGCAGCGCCCGTGATCAGCCGGGCGGTCGAGCCGACGCCGTCCTCGATCGCGTCTGCGGTCGAGCCTGTCTGGTCGTAGCGTTCCTTGATCCGGCTGAGCAGGAAGACCTGGTAGTCCATGGACAGGCCGAACAGGACCGAGAAGAGGAAGAGCGGCACCCACGCTTCGATCGTGTCGATCTGCCGGAAGCCGAACAGGCCGGCCCCGACGCCGTGCTGGAAGACGAGGACGACCAGTCCGTAGGCGGCGCCGACCGACAGGAGGTTGAGGACGATCGTGGTGGCTGCGATCACGATCGAGCGGAAGACCAGGGTGAGCAGAAGGAAGCTGAGGCCGAGCACGAAGACGAACACCCTCGGCAGCCAGTCGTTCATCGCGTTGATGAAGTCGACGTTGTCGGCCGTGTCGCCGCCGACGAGGACCTGCGTGCCTGCGACCCCGGCAAACGCGTGGGGAATGTCGACGGAACGCAGGTGTCGCACGGCTGCGAGCGCCCGTCCGCCGTTCTTGTCGCCCGCGATCGGAGTGGCGATGGCTGCCACGTCGCCGGCCGGCGCGATTCGGAGATCGCCTGCGCCGCCGAAGGCTGGGTTCCGTGACAGCCCGGCTCGTAGCCGTGTGATCGCGTCCCGCACGGGCGTCGACTGCGCGTTCCCGACGACGACGATCAGCACGGGGCTCGAGCTCTGGCGGGGAAAGTCGCGGGCGAGCGCCTGGAAGCCCTGCTTGCTCAGCAGCCGGTTCGGCAGCGTGGCGACGCCGCTGGCGCCCAGGTTGAGACCGATCACGGGGGCCGCGGCCGCGAGCAGCAGCGCCGAGAAGACGACCAGGCCGGTCGCCGGCCGTCCCATCACGCGTCGGACGATCGCTCCCCAGAAGCGGCTCTCACGCGCTTCCTGGCTGCCCACGTTGCGTCCGATCCAGGGCACGCGCAGGGCGTTCACGCGATCGCCGAGCAGTCCGAGGAGTGCGGGGAGGAGGGTCAGGGCGGCCAGCACCGAGGTGATTCCGACGGCGATCGCGCCGACGGCGAGGCTCCTCATCACGTTCGAGGGAACGAGGAGCATCCCGAGCATGGCGACGACGAAGGTGGAGCCGCTGAACAGGACGGCCCGACTCGCGGTCGCACCCGAAGCCGCGATCGCCTCGAGCTTGTCGGCGCCGCCGGCGCGCTCCTCCCGGAAGCGGGACACGACGAACAGCGAATAGTCGATCCCGAGCGCGAGGCCCATCGCCGTCAGCATGTTCACGACGAAGACGGAGAGCGTGAACGCGTCGGCGACGACCGCCGTCAGTCCGAGTGCTGCGAGAATCGCGATCACGGCCATCAGCAGCGGGACGAGACCCGCGACGACTGTCCCGAAGACGAGGATGAGGATGATCAGGGCCGCAGGCAGGCCGACGCCCAGCTCGCCGGATTTCAGGTCGTGCTGGGAGAGTTCGTTGAAGTCGTGGTCGAGCGTCCCCTCGCCCGTGATCGTGACCCGGAAGCCGTCACGTCCGTTGTTGCGTTCGACGACCGGGAGCAGCCGGTCGACGTCGGCTGAGCGCTGGATCCCGATCAACGTCGCGTGCCGATCGGCCGAGACGAGCGTCCGGTCGCCGTTCCGGTAGTAGATGAAGGCGTTGGCGACGACGCCCGTGGCGGCGCCCTGCTGGACGAGGCTGCCGACGAAGCGCTTGAACGCCGGCGCGTCGACGGTGTACCGCGACGAGCGAACGACGACCAGCTCGTCGACGGTGTTCCGGTCGGGCGGAAAGCTCCGGTAGAACGCCGTCTCGGCTCGCTCCGACGCGGGATTCCCGCTCAGATGCCCGTTCGAGGTCAGGTTGCCGGGCAGAAACGCCACCGCGAGCGCCAAGCCGACGACGATCGCTCCGATCCAGACGGCGACCGTCCGCCAGGGATGGCCGCCGCACGCTCGAGCAAGACGCTCGGTCACGCCCATCTCCCAGAGGATAAGCCTATCCGGGCAACGAGGACGCTAAGATGTTCGGGCTGCAAGCGCGCGTGGTTGCAGCGATTGGGGCGGTTAGCTCAGTTGGGAGAGCACCAGCTCGACAAGCTGGGGGTCACTGGTTCGAGCCCAGTACCGCCCATTCGCCGTTGTCGTTCTGACACGTGTTGGAAGAAGTCACACGCGCTGATCGGTCCGGCTGGACGAGCGTTCCGGAATGACGCTCGGAGGCGCGGCGGGTAGTTGCACCGTGACGCAGAGCCCTCCGGCGGCGCGGGGGGTGAGGTTGAGGGTCCCGTCGTGTGCCTGGGTGATGCTCTTGACGATCGTCAGGCCGAGGCCGACACCCGCGTGGTCGGTGCGTATTCGTCTGGTGCCGCGAAGAAACGGCTCGGCAAGCGTGGTAATCGACTGTGGGGTGAGCTTCTCGCCGGTGTTCTCGACGGTGAGCACCGCGCTTCTGGAGTGATGGCTGGTCGTGATCCACACGGTGCCGTGATCGGGCAGGTTGTGGACGATGGCGTTGTGCAGGAGGTTCGTGCTCAGCTGCAGCAGGAGCGCGGGTGAGCCGATGGTGGGGGTCGTGTCGCCGGAGGTCTCGATCGTGAGGCCGCGTTTCTCTGCGAGGGGGAGGAGCATTTCGGTGGCTTCTTCGGCTATGAGGGAGAGGTCGATGTGTTCTCGCGTGAAGGATCGTTGGTCGGCGCGGCTGAGCACGAGCAGTGCTTCGGTGAGGTCGATCGCTCTGGCGTTGACGGCGTGGAGTCGGTCGACGAGTTCGCCGTTCGCGCGGTTCGGATCGTTGCGGGCCACGTCGAGGAGTGTCTGCGTGATTGCCAGCGGGGTGCGCAGTTCGTGGGAGGCGTTGGCTGCGAATCTCTGCTGTTCGGCGACGTGGGCTTCGAGCCGGGCGAGCATGGTGTCGAACGCGTCGGCGAGCTCGCGGAACTCGTCGTTGCGGCCCTCCAGCTGGATCCGGTGGGAAAGCGATCCGTTCGCGGCCGTGCGTGTGGCGTCGGTGATGCGAGTCAGGGGAGCGAGCATGCGGCCGGCGAGAAGCCACCCTCCCAGCAGACCGAATACCAGCAGGAACGTCATCACGATGGCCGCGATCGGAGCGAAGTCGCGCAGGAGGTCGGCGTGGCTGCGCACCATGAAGACCACACCAGGGTGCACGCCACGCGAAAGGGAGAAGTACCCGGCGGCGAGCAGCGCGGCACCTGCGAGCATGAGGAAGCCGGCGTAGCTGAGGGTGAGCTTGAGGCGAACGCTCAAACCAGGGGCTCTATCCACGCTGCTCTGCTCCGTCACGGCCGGTGGGTTGAGCGTCGATGCGGTACCCGACGCCGGCCACGGTGGCGATGATCCAGGGCTCGCCGAGGCGTTTGCGCAGTGCCGAGACGGTGATGCGCACGGCGTTGGTGAACGGGTCTGCGTTTTCGTCCCACGCTCGCGCCAGGAGCTCCTCCGCGCTGACGACACCGCCTTCGGCGGCGACGAGGACTTCGAGCACCGCGAACTGCTTCCGGGTCAGCGCGACGTAGCGGCCGCCGCGGTAGACCTCTCGGCGGAACGGATCGAGCCGGAGATCTGCGATCTCTCGCACGGGTGGCCGGTTGTGGGCGCGCCTGCGATCGAGTGCTCTGAGACGGAGCACGAGCTCTCGGAGCTCGAACGGCTTCGTGAGGTAGTCGTCGGCGCCCAGCTCGAATCCGGTGGCCTTGTCGTCGAGACGGTCGGCAGCGGTGAGCATGAGGATCGGCATGCCGCTCCCAGCGGCGACGATGCGTTCGGCGATCTCGTCGCCGGTGGGTCCGGGGATGTCTCGGTCGAGCACGGCGATGTCGTAGGCGTTGAAGCGCAGAAGCCGCAGTGCAGTGTTGCCGTCACTTGCGACGTCCGCCGCGATCGCTTCCAGGCGTAGGCCGTCGCGGATGGCTTCCGCCATGTAGGGCTCGTCCTCGACGATCAAGACGCGCATGCTCCGATGCTAGAGCGGGCGCCGTATCGCCCGCGTATCGAAAACCGCATACGTGCTGGCAACACCACGCTGCCTTGAATGGCCGCATGACCTACCGCGAACCAGCACGAACAACTACTCGCCGGCTCCGGGTTCGAAGAATCCGTCTCGCCGGCCTGCTCGTCGTCATCGCCGCGATCGCCGCACCCTTCGGTCATCAGTTGGCGGCGTCCTCGTCCTCGACGGCCACATCAGCCGTCGACGTCCTTCGCACTGCGCACCGTGCTGCGCGTGGCGAGCCGGTGCGCAGCACGGTGTGGCCGGCATATGGCCAGGCAGCGTTCGTCCAAACGGGACAGTCGCAGATCCAAGCCGGCCCGAACCAGCACGCGGCTGCAATCGCCAGCGTCGCGAAGGTGATGACGGCCTACCTCGTCTTGCGTGACCACCCACTCCGGCCCGGCGAGGCTGGCCCCGCGATCACCCTCACAGATGCCGACGTCGCCGACACCGACCGTCGGCGCGGACAGCAGGAGTCGGTCGTATCCATCGCCGCCGGAGAGCAATTGACCGAACTGCAGGCGGTGCAGGCACTGCTGCTGCCGTCCGCGAACAACATCGCCGCGGTTCTGGCGCGATGGGATGCCGGCGCGATGGATCGGTTTGTTGCCCGGATGAATGCCACCGCACGGTCGCTGGGCATGGCTCACACGCGCTATACCGACCCGAGCGGCTACGACGACGCAACTGTGTCGACTGCCGCCGACCAGGTACGCATCGTCGATCATGCCATGCGCCTGCCGCTGTTCGCGACCATCGTCGCCGCCCCGAGCGCGACGCTGCCGGTCGCCGGCACCGTCCGCAACACCGACACCTTGCTCGGGTACGACGGGTTTGTCGGCGTCAAGACCGGCTCAGACGATGCGGCCGGCGGTTGCTTCGCCTTCCGCGCCATCCGCTGGATCGACGGCAGACGGACGACGATCACCGGGGTCGTGATGGGCCAACCTGGCCATGACCAGATCGCGGCGGGTCTCGCGGCCGCCGACGCCATTGTCAACCGCATCGCCGGTGACTCACGGCGCCGGGTACGGGTCGTGCCGAATCTACCTCGACAAGCCCCGGCACCAGGATCTGCGCCCCGACCCCATCGATCACGGCTACCCGCTCCTCGAGGAATGCCTTCGAAGAGAGAGCGGCTTGAAACCGGGTGACTCGTCACGTAACCCCTCCAACGAGGGATGACGTCTGCTCGTTTCTGTCCCATGGTGAGTACATCAGCCCGCAGCAACGAGTTGCCGGCGAGAGTGCAAAAAGGATGTGAGAAGACAAGATGACGTTCTCCGAATGCCGTGACCTGATCGAGTGGGCCCGCAAGCGCCAGGAGGGTCAGACGATGGCCGAGTACGCCGTCGTCCTCGGTGTGATCACCCTCGCTGTCGTCGGCGTGTTCACCGCCCTCGCAGGTGGCGTCTCCGGCGCTATCAGCACCGTCACCGGCCGGATCTAGAGGCTCTGACGCTCGGCCCGAGCCCACCAAGTGTGGGGCCCGGGCGTGAGAGCCGCGACCGATAGCGTGTCGAGTCCGGGTGAGCGAGACGGAAATCATCATGCTCAACAACGGCGTCGAGATGCCCGCGCTCGGTCTCGGCGTCTTCCAGACGCCCCCCGACGAGACCCGCGAGGCGGTCCAGGCGGCACTCGGCTCCGGCTACCGCCACATCGACACGGCGGCGGCCTACGGGAACGAGCGCCAGGTGGGCGAGGCGGTGCGCAACTCGGAGCTGAGCCGGTCGGAGGTCTTCCTGGAGACGAAGATCTGGATCAGCGACTACGGATATGACGAGACGCTGCACGGTTTCGAGAAAAGCGCGCGCAAGCTCGGGGTCGACCGGATCGACCTGCTGATCCTCCATCAGCCGCTCCCATCGGCGTTCGACCGGACCCTCGAGGCCTACCGCGCGCTGGAGACCCTGCTCGCTGACGGCAAGGTCCGCGCAATCGGGGTCAGTAACTTCATGGTCGCGCACCTCGAGATGCTCCTCGACCGCGCCTCGGTCAGGCCGGCGGTCAACCAGATCGAGTGCCATCCCTATTTCGCGCAGCGAGAGGTGCAGGACTTCGGTGCCGAGCGCGGCATCCTCACGCAGGCCTGGTCGCCGATCGGCGGCATCACGTTCTACCGCGACGGCAGCCATGGCAGCACCCTCGACGACCCGGTTATCGGGGACATCGCCACCACGCACGCCAAGAGGTCGGCCCAGGTGATGCTGCGCTGGGGCCTGCAGCAGGGTCGCTCGGTGATTCCGAAGTCCACCAAGCCCAGCCGCATCGCCGAGAACATCGACGTGTTCGACTTCGAGCTGTCCGCCGACGAAATGGCCGCGATCGACGGCCTGGACACCGGCCGCCGCGGCGGCCCGGAGCCCGACGCAATCACCCTCGAGGCCTTCGGCCGCGAGATCCCGGATGCTTGAGGCGAGCGGAGACATCGCCTGAGCGGGCAGTGAGCGGGCGGCTCGTCACCGAACCGCCCGCCCCCAACATTCACGAGCTCGGCTTATTGATCGTCGATGGTCCCGACGTGGGTCGCGATCAGCGCGGCTTGGACATTGGCCCCGCCTCCCTGTGACTGGCACATGAGGTTCACCGTTGTCGGCCCGGTAGTGACCGTGATCTCGCCGATGATCGGCATCGTCTGGTACTCCGAGACCAGGAAGAGAATCTCGTTTGCCGAGGTGTGGGTTCCGGTCGACGTGCCCCCGAAAGGGCTGAAGACGCACGAGGTCTGAGAGCCGACCGGACCGAGGATCCTCGCGGTTGCCGAGAGCGCGTACTTCCCGGTCGGAAGCGCAACGCTGGCGACCGTTGTAAAGGTGTCTACCGCGATGTTGATCGGGGAGCCCTCGTAATTCGTGGTGATGTCACTCGGCCCCGCTGGCCCCGTCGGCCCCGTCGGCCCCGTCGGCCCCGTGGGGCCGGTCACTCCGCTCACTCCTACGGCGTTCCAGCTCAGGGGCGTCTCCCAGGACGCACAGTTCCCGTTCGGCTTGGCGGTGTCGATCACCCGCAACGCACCCGTCGGGTTGCCGTGCGCCAGGCTGGCGTTGCAACAGGCGTGAATCACGCCGCTCGAGTCCGGGATCGACGCCTGTACGGCGGTCGCGATCCCGAACACGGCCCCGCCAACAGCGAGCGCCAGCAAGAAACGCCCGCGCCGGCTGAGCACTCGGAGTCGATGCATGTCATCTCCTTTTCGTCTGCCCAGTCATGTCGCCTGTGTCGGGAGTGTCCTTGCCGGGGCGGCTGGCCTCAAAACGCGCCCGGCGCGTGGGAGCTTGGGAGCGGCAGCGCATCCGCCCCACGTGGATGAGCGGCGCTCCTAGGAGTAGCGCGCGATCGTGAGCCCGGCGGCTGCGAGGAGATCGGGGATCGCGCGTACGACGTCCCTGTCCTTCTCCTTCTCCGACTCGTCGAGATCGTGCCACGGGACGAGGGACGGGTGAGTGCGGGCTTCGTCGTCGCGTGGGCCGCGAGTCCACCCGTCGGCCGAGCGTTCCTTCGTCCAGCGGTCGTGCTCCCATTTTGCAAGCTGCTCGATCTCGTCTGCGGTAAGGGGCGGCGGGGTCGCGAATCCAAGTGCCTGAGGTGTTGCCCGGCAATCGATGCGGGCCAACTTCACGGCGATGTCGTCGACGGCGGCCAGGTTCGCCGCGCGCGTGGACTCGTTCAGCTCCGTCCAGGCGGGCACGTCGACGCCGTGCCCGCGCTGCTCTGCCCGATAGCGTTCGTGAAGGATGCGCGCGAGCCGCTCGTGAGCCGGGCTGCGGGCGAGGCGATACCCGGCGCGGGCAAGGATGGCCGGCCGGTTGCGAACGAGCTCGCGGTCGAGATCTCGCTTCTCCTCGCTGAGGTCACTCCACGGCACGAGCAGAGGGTGAAGCCGGCGTTTGTCGTCGCGCCGCGGGCCGAGCCGCCAGCCTGCGGAACGGCGCTCACGGCACCAGCGAGCGTGCTCCAGTTGGGCGAGGGCTTCGACGACGCTTTCGGGAAGACTCGCCGGAGCCTCGTCCCAGTCGGCGCTCGGCTCGATCTCGTACCAGACCGACTGAAGTTGCTCGCTGATGCCTTGCACGTGAGCGTAGTTCGCACGGCGGTAGTCGTCCGAGAGCTCGTCCCACGGCCTGTCACTGGACTGCTCGCCGAAGTCGTCGGCCTGGCGTCGCTTTGCGAGCCAGACCTCATGTGCCTCACGCGCGAATCTGTCGCGCATCTGATCGTGGATCAGATCGACGGACGCGACTCGCGAGAGATCGACGATGTGAATCTGCTCGGCGCGGGCGAGCGGCGTGACGATGGCAGCGGCAGCGATGGCAGGCACGATGATCGGCGCGTCGTAGCCGACGTAGGTGGCCGCGTCGAAGGCAGCGGCCAGCCTGTCACCGGGATCGACGCACACGTAGACAGCCGCCGGCTGCGAGCCGGCGAGCCAGGTGCTCAGCTGGGGAGGAAACGCCGAGTCGGGGGCGTGGTCGACACCGGCGAGCTCGCAGACGCGGGCAATAGCCGGATATCGATCGACCAATGAGGCGCATGCCGCCTGTGCGTCGAGGCCGCAAACCGTGACCTGCGCATGCCCGACCGACTCCCCGGAGCGAAGGCGGTCGTGCCAGCGACGGGCGGCGCCGATCGCGACCGCGAGCCCGATCTCGCCGGTGCCGAGAACGACCACCCGGGGCGGTTCCGCCAGGGTGCCCGCGAACGGGCTGCAGGGGTCGTCGAGCATCGCACGCGCCCACACGGCCGCGACGCTGTAGAAGTGGAAGACGGTGGAACCGGCTGCCGGCATGCGCCCGCGAAGGAGCTCGGCAAGCCCGGGGTTCTCCACGCGGACGTAGACGTCCGGGCCGTCGCCATTCGTCAGCGCCGCCGCTGCGGCCACGAGCGTCGCCACCTTCGTGTTCGTCTCGTCGTCGGGACACGAGCACACGACTGCCCGCGCTCGATCGGCGCGCGCAGAGCTGACGCTTGCGAACTGCGTTGCGTCCCGCGCGAGAACGAGAGCTCCCTCGGCGCGCGCTTCGACGGCCCCGTCTCCCCGCACGCTCGAATCCAGGCAGGTCACCTTCGCGCCGTCGGCCCGAAACGCATGAACGCTGCGACGCCCGGTGTCACCGAGCCCGCAAACCACCACATGGCCGCGCCGGCGGCCTGCCCGCGCTTCCGTCACACGATCCGCGAACGCAACCGCCAGTAGCCGGAACGACGCGAACAGGAACACGAACGCGGCGATGTAGCGCGCGAGGTTGTACTGCCACGGCTGGCTGCTGTCGTAGCCGGGAAAGCCGCTCGGGAAGATCTTCAGGGAGTCGACGAGCCGCTGCCAGATCGAATGGTGCTTCTCGTAGATGACCGCCAGCGCGTAGGAGGCGAGGACGACACCCAGCAGCAAGAACCACACCCACGGGCGCCACAAGCCGACGGACCGTCGTGCTCCGACCGGGCCGACCCAGCGGCGAATCTCTTCCTCATGGTGGAGCGCCCGGACGGCCTCCGCGCCGCCGTCGGCCTCTTGCACCGACGTCGTCCCCTGCCGCGCAGGAGCGGTTCCGGGTGTCAGACGCTTGGTGGGAGCCGCCATCGGGGCGATCGTCGCACAGGGACGCGCGTGCGGCCAGTCGTCGACGCGACGAGCCGTCGAGTCAGTGCTGTGGCCAGAGCACGGAGCGTGGAAGTACGTAGTGGTCGTACGTGTGCCGTTGGCGAAGGCGGTGGCGCCAGAGGTACCAGTTCTCCGTTCGGCAGGCGGCGATCTCGGCGCTCCACTCCCCTTTTGCCCTTGCTGCTCCGGTGTCGGTCCTTTTGAAGCTGATCGTTCCTCGGTCCATGTCCCATGCGTGCCGGAATTCGTGCAGCAGCACCGCGCAGGGGACCATCGGCGAACCGTCGTCGTACTGTCCTCGCAGGTTGGGTTTCCAGAAGACGATGATCACGATCTGGCCGTTCGGGAAGCGTGTGAGCGCGGCGGACCCGACCGAGTAGTCGTCCTTGCGGCTGGGCAACGTGAGCACGATCGCGAGTCGCGAATAGAGGACGCCGTGCAGCACCTGTGCCGCAACGCCGCCGAGGTCTTGATAGTCCTCGATGCAATGGGTGAGGCTGGTGCGGAACGGCTGTTTCATGTCCGGGTCGATGTAGAGCTTGCCCCCTTGAGCGCGGGCATTGCCGGCGGCCAGGGCAGTGGCCACCGCTGTCAGGCACACCAGGAGACCTACGCGGCGCAGGGGAGATCCTTTCGTGCGGGTTGGCCGAGAAAGCCGCGGCGTTCGAGAGCGGTCAGGCAACGCCGCGTGTGCCGTCGAGCCTCTGCGAGTAGACCGCTCGCCGACGTGCAATAGCCACAGCCGTCCCACAGTGCAGCGCCTCCGTTCGCGACCGTGGCCAGGACGCTTCCGTCCGGCGAGAAGGCGACGCCGTTCACCGCGCCATTATCGACCTGGATCACCCGAAGCGCAGCCCCTGTTGCGAGATCCCAGATCCGCGCCGTCGAGTCCGCGCTCGCCGTCGCCAGCAAACGTCCGTCGGGGCTGATCGCAACCGCTGTCAACCGGCCGGTGTGGCCGTCGAATGTTCTCGTCGAGCCATCCCCGATCGTCCACAGCCACGCTCGCGCGTCTGCGCCGCCGGCGACCACCGACATGCCGTCGGGAGTGAAAGCGATTCCGTGGAGCGCTCCGCCTTCTCCGTTCAGCACCCGTCGCGCCCAGCCTCTGTCACGGTTCCAGAGCACGATGCTGCCCTGGTCCGTCGACCCGGCCAGCAGCACCCCATCCGGGGAGAACGCGAGCGAGTACACACGCGTCCCGGCCGGTGCGCGCAGAGTCGTCGTGGTGCTTGCTCCAGATGCAAGCGACCGAATGTTGATGGTTCCGTTCGGGCGCTCGAGCGCGATCAGCCTTGCGTTCGGAGACAAGGCGACTGCCGACGCGACGCCGAAGGTCGCCACGGTCGCGCCGTCGGAGGTGCGAACGACGCGGCTCTGATCTCCGGGGATCGCGACCACCCGGCCGTTCGCGGCCACGCTGATCCCCGGTGCAGCCTTCAGGCCTGCGCAAGGCCGCACGCATTCCCACAGTTCCGAAGTGGGCCGGGCGATGTTCCAGGCGTGTACGCCGCCGCTCTCTTCAGCAGCGATCAAGACGTCCCGGCCGGGAGCGAAGACCGCCGCCGCCAGAGGCGCGATCGAGGTCAGCTCCGGTAGCGACGTCCGGAAGGAGGTCGGGAGCGCCGAGACCAGCCATTGGCGAGCAGTTCGATCGTTGCTGCCCGTCAGGAGTCCCTCGTTGTCGCTGCTGAACGCCAGTGCGTCCACGGAGTCGCGGTGCCCTCGCAGCACCCGTTTCACGGACGCAGAGCCGCGGTCCCAGATGCGCACGACGCCGTCGAGTTGGCCGGTTGCGATCAACGTGCCGTCGTCGCTGAAGCGCACGGACTCGACCGGGGTCGAGCCACCTGGCAACAGTCGCGGTTCTCCGCTGGCGTTGTAGTCCCAGAGGCGAGTCGCGCCGTCCTGGCCGGCCATTGCCACCAGCGTCCCGGCGGGATCGAAATCGACCGCGTTCGGTCGCTGCGACGCGAGCGGAAGCTTGAACTCCTGGAGTGGCTGTCGACTGCCGATCCGCCAGACGTACGTCGATCCGGACGAACGGCTTGCGATCGCGATCAATCCGTTCGGCCCGAACGCGAGACTCGTCGCAGCCTTGACGCCGATCGTCTGCAAACGACTGCCTGTCGCAACCTGCCAGACCGCGACCGGCGCGTGCGGCGAAGCGGTCGCGAGCAGCACTCCCGACTTGTCGAACGCCGCCGCGGTCACGCTCGGCCCGGTCGTGCTCGTTCGCAGGAGCGATCCTGAAGCGAGCTTCCAGATCTGGATCCGACCATCGGCGAGCACATCGGCCAGCAGCGCTCCGCTCGGGTCGAAGGTCAGCGCTCTCACAGCCGCATCGCCGGCGTGGATGACGTGGACCGGGGCCGTTCCGCGCGTGGCCCAGCTCCTGATCGTCCCATCGGCACCTCCCACAGCGGCCTGGCGGCCGTCGGCCGAGAAGCCGACTGCCTGCACGTCGGAGCCGGCGCGAACGATCCTCTGCACGTAGTCGGCATCGAGCGCCGCCACGAGGGCGGCCTTTGCCTCCGGCGTGGCGGTGCGTGAGACAGCCTGTTCTCCCAGCAACAGGGCCAGTTGGGGATCGCGCGCGCGCTGCGAGACAGCCGCTGCCGTCAGCTGCCGCGACAGCGCGAGCCTGCTCTGGCGCACGGCTTCGTCACGCTGCCGTTGTGCCTCGGCGCGGGAGATGAACGCGAACACGGCCAGGGCCGCAGCCACCGCGGCTACCGTCAACGACGTTGCGACCGTCAGGCGCTGGCGACGCCGCCGAGCGGTTCTCGACGCCTGCACGAACTCGAGCTGCAGATCCGTCGGCGCCGGACGCAGACCCGTTGCCGACCGCGTCAACCATTCCTCGGCGCGGCGGAGATCGTCACCGCGCAACAGAGCACTCACCTTGCGCCCGCCGGAATCCCACCCTCGTGCCCGGCCTAGCAGACGAGTGTGCAGCCGGACGAAGTCGATCTCCGTCTCGAGCGCCCGAACCACCGCGTCCGCCGCCGGCTCCAGGGGAGGCTCGAGAAAGATCCAGTTCAACGCCCGGAGGGACTCGGGCACGGACTCGGGATCGACAGCCTGCGCCACCACGGGCACGAGCCGCTTGTTCAGGCTCGCTGCGAGCGCCAGCTCCTCCGCGCAGACCGCCGAGGCGAGGAAGTCGGGCGAGAGGACACAGACGATGTCGTCGGCACCCTCGATGGCCTCACGAATCGAGTCGGCCCATCGATCGGAAGGCTCGATACCCGACCAGTCGACGAACACGTCCTTGCCGCGCTCACCCAGGAGCTCGACGAGTTCGCGAACGAGCGCTCCATCTTCGCGCGCGTAGGAGATGAAGACGTCTGCCACGGGCCGCTCCGAGACGAGGAGGAGGACATCCTCTCACGACGCTCTCGGCTGTGGGTGCGAGGCGCACGCACTAGTACGCCTGCCCCCAGACGGCTGCGGCGACCGCTGACCCACCGCAGCAGACGCAGGCACCGGGCGAGGCGGGCTGCTCTCCGAGCGGCAGGCAGCGGATCGTCGCCGTGCTGTCCTCCTTGACGCGCGTTTCGCACTCGGTGCTGCCGCACCACGGTGCCGCGACGAACCCGGCGGGTTCGCGGAGGTACTCGATCATCTCGTCGTAGCTGCGCGGGTCGCGGAGCGTTCGCCGCTCCTGTTCGTCGCGGGCGGTCTGGAAGAGCGATGCCTGCACGTCTTTCAGCAGCTCGTCGATCGCGACAGCCGCGCCGGGAAGCGGGATCTGCTGCTTCTCGCCGGTGTCGCGGCGCGCGACGATGACGGCTGACGCCGCGAGGTCGCGGTTGCCGATCTCGATGCGGAGCGGCACGCCCTTCAGCTCCCACTCGTTGAACTTGAAGCCGGGCCGGTGCTCGGGCCGATCGTCGACACGGACGCGAACACCCGCTGCCCGCAGTTCGTCGGCGACGGCAGCGGCGGCCTGGAGCACACCGCGCGTCGTCCTCGCGGGAGATCGGCACGATGACGACCTGCTGCGGCGCGACGCGAGGCGGTAGCCGCAGCCCGCGGTCGTCCCCGTGTGCCATCACGATCGCCGCCGACCAGCCGCGTGCTCGCGCCCCACGAGGTCGCATGAGGGTGTTGCTCGCTGCCGTCACGGCCGGTGTAGCGGACGCCGAACGCTCGCGCGAAGCCCTGGCCCAGGTAGTGCGAGGTCGCCGCCTGGAGCGCCTTTCCGTCGCGCATCATCGCTTCGAGCGTGTACGTGTCGACGGCGCCGGGGAACCGCTCGCTCTCGCTCTTCCGGCCCCGCAGCACGGGGATCGCGAGAACGTTCTCGATCGTGTCGGCGTAGACGTCGTGGAGGATCGTCAACGCCTCCGCAACCGCCTCCTGCCTCGGTCTCGTGCGCCGTGTGCCCTTCCTGCCAGAGGAACTCGCTCGTCCGCAGGAACAGGCGCGGCCGCAGCTCCCAGCGGACGACGTTCGCCCACTGGTTGTAGAGCAGCGGCAGATCGCGGTACGACTGCACCCAGCGGGCATACGTCGACCAGATCAGCGCCTCCGAGGTGGGACGCACCACGAGCGGCTCCTCCAGCTGCTTCCCGCCCGCCTCGGTGACGACGGCGACCTCGGGCGCGAACCCTTCGACGAGCTCTCCCTCCTGCGCCAGCACCGAGGCGGGCATGAGCAGAGGGAAGTAGAAGTTCTCGTGGCCGGTCGCCTTGATCCGGTCGTCGAGCTCGCGCTGGATCACCTCCCAGATCGCGTAGCCGTACGGCTTGATCACCATCGCGCCGCGAACGGACGAGTTCTCGGCGAGGCCGGCGCGGCGCACTGACCTCGCCGTACCACGCGGGGAAGTCGCTCGACTGGCTGGGCAGGGGCGCGGTGCTCATCGGGACGCTCCCGCGGAGCAGGGCTACTGCGAACATCGTGCTCTCCTTCGTAGACGTCGACCGGCGGTGACGGAGTCGGTTGCGGCGCTCCGAGCCGAAGCGGCGGGAGCGCCTACGCCGGGACGTGCACGAACGGCGGCCGCGGGGCAACTGCCGCCGTCGGCAGAAGCTCATCCACGCGAGGCCGCAGCAACGTCATGTCCGGAGAATAGCGGACTTCGAGGCGAAAGACTAGAGCTTGTTGGGCGATATGCAAGACCCTGGGTGGTCCAAATCCGGCGCGTTCTCGAGGATCGATGTGGTATGAGTGGGATGTCGTGACGAAGAGCGCTTCGCAAGAACCCGGGTCCGCTTCCGAGTCGATCGACGCGAGGATCGAGGAGCTGGGCGACTGGCGGGGCGAGATGCTTGCCCGGGTCCGTGCTCTCGTCAAGGAAGCGGACCCCGACGTGGTCGAGGAGTGGAAGTGGGCGAAGGCGACGAGCCCGGGGACTCCCGTGTGGTCTCACGACGGGATCATCTGCACGGGCGAGACCTACAAGAGCGTGGTGAAGATGACCTTCGCCAAGGGCGCCTCGCTGGAAGACCCTTCGGGCCTGTTCAACTCGAGCCTGGAAGGCAACGTCCGGCGTGCCATCGACTTCCGCGAAGGCGACGAGATCGACGAGAAGGCCCTCAAGGCTCTCGTGCGCTCCGCCGTCGCCCTGAACACGTCACGCACCTCCTAGACGTCGACGTGCCGCCGCATGCTGCGCCGCTCTCGAGGGCGCGCTGTCCTGACGCTTACTCGACGCCGCTCAGGAACGCGAGCACGCGCTGCACGAGCAGCATCGCGGCGCTCTCGTCGTAGTCCGGCAGGCTGCTGTCGGCGAACAGGTGTCGATCACCGGGGTAGAGGAACAGCTCCGCGGCGTCGGTCGTCTCGACGAGCTCGCGCGCGGCGGGGAGGTCTTCGAGAGCCCATTCGTCGTCTTCCATCATGTGGATCTGCAGCGGGACTCCCGGCGGCCACGGGCTCCCGAACTCGGAGGCCGGGAACGCGGCGGAGAACAACAGCGCGCCCTTGGCGCCGGGGCGCGTCTGTGCCAGTTCCTGAGCGGGCATCACGCCGAGCGAGAAGCCGGCATAGACGAGCTCGTTCGGCAGGCCGTCGGCGGCGGCTCGCCCGCGCTCGGCGATTGTCCCGAAGCCGACCTGCTTGGCGTAGCCGACGCCGTCGTCGAGGTCGGAGAAGGTGTTGCCGTCGTAGAGATCCGGGGTGTGGACGACGTGGCCCGCGGTGCGCAACTCGTCGGCGAACGCGAGGAAGCCGCGGGTCTGACCCTGCGCGTGGTGGAAGAGCAGTACCTCGGCCACGAGGGTATTCCTACCACGCTCGGGCATCGGCTAGGTTTCGCGCGATGGCGACACGCGACGCCGCCTGTCACTGCGGTCAGCTTCGTCTCGAGGTCGCGGGCGATCCGTTCTCCGTCTCCATCTGCAACTGCCTTGCCTGCCAGCGTCGGACCGGCAGTGCCTTCGGGATGCAGGCGGGGTTCAAGGCGGATCAGGTGCAGGTCGTCGGTCGGTTCAACGGCTACGCGCGAATCTCGGACGAGGCGGACAGGAAGGAACACGTCTTCCATTTCTGCCCCGACTGCGGCTCGCAGGTCTTCTACACGGAGCCGACGGAGCCCGACCTGATCGTCGTCTCGGTCGGCGCCTTCGCCGATCCGTCCTTCCCGCCGCCCACCCAGTCCGGGTACGACTCACGACGCCACCCGTGGGTGGTGCTGCCCGACTCGATCCACCGTCATGCCCTCGAGCTGTGGAACCCGGTGCGTCCGCTCTACGAGGCCGGCCGGTACGCGGAGGCGGCGGACAGGGGCCGCGAGCTCATCGATGCCCACCCCGACCAGGCGTACCTCTACTACAACGTGGCGTGCTGCGAGAGCCTCGCGGGCCGGACAGCCGACGCCGTCGAGCACATCCGTCTGGCGATCGACATGTGGAGCGGCTGTCGCGACATGGCCAAGCAGGACTCGGACTTCGATCCGCTCCGCGACGAGCCCGCCTTCCAGGACCTGATCGGCCACGGAGGCGCGATCGTCACGTTTCCCGACGGATCGCACGTGCGAGCATCCTCGATCTCGGATCGTCGTGTCGACGATCCCGAGCGGTCGTTCGGCCTCTACCTCGACGCGCGGTGGCAGCCGAGCTGGCCTGCAGACCTGATCGAGTGGAGGGACTTCGGTCTCCCCGAGGACGCGGAAGGAGCTGCGCGGAAGATCGAGGCTGCGTTCACGCGAGCGCGACGTGGCGAGCTCGTCGAGGTCGGGTGTCTGGGCGGCCTCGGTCGCACCGGGACGGTGTTGGCGTGCATGGCGGTGCTCGCGGGCGTCCCGTCGGCGGAAGCCGTCGCCTGGGTGCGAGACGCCTACAGGCCGGAAGCGGTCGAGACCCCTGAGCAGGAGGAGTGGGTGCGCTGGTTTGCAGGCTGGGCCGGCGAACGCGAAGCGCCGTGACGCGCTACGCCCTCCAGCACGACCTCGCTACGTGACCCAGGCGATCAAGGAGAGGAGTCCACCCATGAACAGGTTCGAGCAAGCCGTCTACGACTGCATGATCCCGACCGCGGAGCTCTTGGAGCAGACGACCAAGCCGCTCCATCGCGCCATCCTGCTCAACTTCTGGCGCCACGTGCACCTCGAGGGGGCGGGAGAGTACGAGCGGATCCTGGCGCCGGACATGATGGTCGACGAGCCCGTCTACCGGGTCACCTGGGGAGCGAATCCCGCGGTCATCGAGGGCAAGGAAGGCGTGCTCGCGTTCTACAACAGCGTGGGGGAGTCCGTGCTCTGGCACTCCGACGACCGCCTCGCCGTCGGCGACTGGGGGATCTGCGACGAGATCACGTTCCACCAGCTCGCGCGTGGCGCTGACCTGAGGGCGGTCGGCTACGACGTCGAGGATGCAGACGCGCTCTATCACGCGGCCAGCCGGCAGGCGTTCATCTGGCCCTACGACAGCCAAGCGCGTCTTGCCGGCGAGCATCTCTACGAGGACAAGACGAGCCTCACGATCGAAGAGGTGAGCCCTGACGAGGCGATCACGCCCTCGCGGGTTCGCGAGATCCACCGGGAGCAGCTCGCAAAGCTGGAGGCGGAGCGCGGGGACCGCTTCTGGGTCCTGGCCGCCGGCTCCTAGGCCGGCGGACGCCCGAACGAGCGTGCGCGGCCGTTCCCGCGAGCGAACGGATCGGGTCGCACGTTCTCCGGCACCTTGATCGCCGACCGTCCGCCCCGATCGGCGAGCGGTTCGTCGTCGAAACGCGGGATCACGTGGAAGTGCGCGTGGATCGGAGGTTGACCCGGCTCCGAACAGCAGTTCCAGATCAGCGTGTAGCCGTCGGGCGCGAGGCGCTCGTCCTGTGCTGCCTTCGCCGCCAGGAGCAGCTCGTGCGTCGCCGTCCACTCCTCGGCCGTGAAGTCGAAGGGCGACACGCGATGCGCGATCGGGATGATGACGCCGCAGCCCGGCAGGACCTCGGGCGGGTCGCGGGGATCGCGTGTCGAGGCGTACAGGCAGAAGGCGTTCTCGATGCAGACGTCGGCCGCACGGAACTGGGCCAGGTCGCAGAAGACACAGTCGTTCTCGGTCATCACCCCATTGTCCGCTCTGGGCGCTCGCCGGGCGAGGCGCTCAGTGCTCGTGCGCCATCGAGAGGATCTGCTCTCTCGAGTACTGCCCGACCATGTCCGGGTGCTTCTCCTGGATGTGCTGCTCGACGCCGGTGACGAGCTCGTCGTCCGTGTCGGCTTCGACGACCTCACCGCAAGGACAGTGGATGGCTTTCATCGCGCGTTCCTCCTGGCCGGGGACGATGCCAGACGATACCCCAGCTCGTGCTCGGGAAACGTCAGGGCGCGGGCACCTCGGGCGCCGGCTCGGGGAGGCGCCCGGCGCTCCGGCCGCCGCGCGTCGCGAGCGCCGAGCCGGCGAGGATCAGGACGAGGCCGACACCCATGCCCTTCGTGAACGACTCGCCGAGGAAGGCGACGCCCGCGACCGCGGCGACGGCTGGGTTCACGTAGGTGATCACGGTCGCCCGCACCGGTCCCGCCTCGGCGACGAGCTGGAAGAAGAAGACGAACCCGAGCGCCGTGCAGACGACCGCGAGGACGACGACCGACACGAGCACCTCGGGGCCGGGCACGGCGTCGGGCAGGTCGAGGAGCGCCACCGGCGTGTAGGCGAGGGCGCAGAGCGTGAGCGAGGCGGCGATCACGCCCAGGGCGGGCAGGCCGCTCAGGTAGCGGTCCAGGATGAGCGGGCCGAGCGCGTAACAGAACGCGACGCCGCCGACCTGGGCGACCGAGGCCGCGTCGGCGCCTGCCGTGTCGAGGCCGACGAGCGCCGCGACGCCCGCGAGTCCGACCAGGAGCCCGCCCAGGGCGCGCGGGCCGAGCCGTTCGCGGCTGCCGGTCGACAGCGCGAGCACGACGCCGATCAGCGGGACTGCGGCGATCAGGAGGGCGGTCAACGAGCTGGACAGGTGCTGCTCGGCTCTCGCCAGCAGGAGCCAGGGCACGGCGATCTCGATCGCGGCGAAGACGACGAGCGGCCGCCAGCGGGCAGGCAGGGGCCGCAGCTCGTCCCGCCAGGCGGCGATCGGCAGCAGGAGCACGACGGCGATCGCCGTCCGGGCCCAGACGAGCGTGGCCGGCGACAGGTCCCGGACGGCGATCTTGATGAAGAGGTACGGGATCCCCCAGATCACGCACATCGCCGCGAACAGGAGCCAGCCGCGCCGGGTCACGCTGCGGCTTCTACCAGTTGGCGCACCCGTGCCGTTCGGTGCAAGAATCTCGCCCGCGCGGGGTCTTCTGCGGTAGATGGACGATCGCGCCGATACCGACGACGTGTTTCGCGCCCGGCTCCAGGCGACGCCGGCCTCGATCGGGATCTTCCGCGAGCAGCTGCGGCGCTGGCTCGAACAGGTGCACGTCAGCGCGGCTCAGATGCTCGACATCGTGCTCGCGTGCTCCGAGTCGCTCACGCTCGTGATCGAGGATCAGCCGCGCAGGGTGGCACTCGTCGTCGACGTCGAGGCGAAGCTCGAGGACGGCGACCTCGTGCTGACGACGCGCGACTACGGGCTCTGGCACGAGACTCGCGCACACGAGCGGGAGGAGCCGCTCGGTGTCTTGCTCATGCGCGCGCTCATGGACTCGGTCGAGTTCGAGCGGCACGGCGACGGTCAGCGGATCACGCTCCGGAAGCGGGTCTCGATCACGAATTGCGAGCCGCGGGCTCTCCCGATGTGAGCATCACCGAACGGTCGGTCGGGCGTTAGGGCAAGATTTCCCTGCAATGCGAAGGTCTCTACGGACGAGAGGACTCGCGGCGGCTGCTGCCGTCGTGGCGGCGGCGGCGCTGGTCGGGGTCGCGCGCGCGGTCACGATCACGCACGCGATCGTGCTCGACCGGTCGATTGCGGGCGTCAACCTGGGTGAGACGCGGGCCGGCATCGAGCGGCGCATCGGCTCCGGCTATGTCGTCTCGATCAGAACCGACACGTCGACCACGCCGGCGAGCCACGTCGAGCGGATCGGCTACGACGCGGCAGGGCTGTACGTCACCTACGTGTCCCCGGGCGCGGCGCCGCGACAGCTCGCGGCCGGAAAGGCGATGGTGCTCGAGACGACCTGGACGTCGTTCCGCACGCCGCAGGGAGTCCACGTCGGCTCCCCGCTCGCCGCCGTCAAGGCGATTCCCGGGGTCCACTGCTTCGGTCCCGTCTGCCAGCACGGCTTCGCGAGCGGAGGCGGCGGCACGTCGTTCCTCGTCGACCTGACCCGGAAGAAGGTCGTCCGGATCGTCGTCAGCTTCGGCCGCTGACGGGTTCCGCGACGACGCCGACGGGATTTCGACTACTGTCGCCCCGTGAACTTCGGCCGCAGTCCCATCCTCCTCATCGTCGCGCTCTTCTTCCTGCTCTTCATCGTGCTCTCGATCATCAACCGCAAGAGCTCGACCAGCCTGAACGACAGCGACCGGGCGCTTCGGACGAACCAGGCGCTCAACCGGATCATGGACGCGGAGGCGACCTTCCTGAAGCAGCACGGCTCGTACACGGGGCACGTCGCGGATCTGATCCCGCTGCAGCCGAAGATCGCCACCGACCTCACCGACAGTGTCGTCAGCATCCAGGTCGACTCGAACAACAACAAGACGTACTTCACGCAGGTGGGGAGCACCGTCCTCCTGCTCAACAGGACGCTGACGGACGGGAAGGTCGTGCAGCACAGCTGCCTGCAGATCAAGAGCGCGGGCAAGCCGTACTGCGCGCGGACGACGTCCGACATCAAGAAGACGCTTCCGAACGGTCCCACCGGAGCCACCGGCGCGACCGGGACGACCGGCACCACGGGCGCGACGGGCCGGTAGAGCAGCCCCCCGGGCAGGCTGGTAGGCTGTTCGTCATGGGATTCGGATCAATCGGTGCGGGGGAACTGCTGATCCTGCTCCTGGTCATCCTTCTCGTCTTCGGCCCGAAGCGGCTTCCCGAGATGGGACGCTCGCTCGGACGGGGCATGCGCGAGTTCAAGAACTCGGTGACGAAGGACGACCACCATCAACCGGCTGAGCTGACCACGGCTCCGGCGGTCGAGGAGCCTGTTCGAGCACCCGTCAGCACCAGCAAGCGCGAGCACGACTCGATCTAGGCCATGCGCCTTCTGCCGCGTCGCCTCGAGCATGGGGAAGAGGCGAGCGTTGTCGAGCATCTGGGTGAGTTCCGAACGCGGATCTTCTTCTGCCTGTTCGCGCTCATCGCGACGACGACGTTCACGTACATCTTCCGGCATCACATCCTCGACTGGCTGAACAAGCCGCTGCCGGCGAACACCAAGCCGGTCGCCTTCAACGTCACCGAACCGTTCCTGACGTCGTTCTGGGTCAGCCTCTGGGCGGGAGTCCTGCTCGCGATGCCGATCATCATGTGGCAGATCTGGGGCTTCTTTGCCCCAGCCTTCGACCGGCACATGCAACGGAAGGTCGTCGGCTTCTTCTTCTTCGCCGCGGGCCTGATGGCGGCCGGCATCGCGTTCGGCTACTTCATCGTGCTCGACCCGGCGGTCCACTTCCTGACGACGTACGACAACCAGCAGTTCTCGTTCCATCCGCGGGCAGAGAGCTACTACTCGTTCGTCACGCTGATCATGGTCTCGACCGCGGTCGTCTTCGAGTTGCCGGTGTTCATCCTGGCGTTGGCCCGCCTCGGCATCCTCCCGGCGGACAAGCTGCGACGGAACCGCCGGATCGGCTACGTGATCGTCGCGGCGCTCGCTGTTGCGCTCCCGGGCGTCGACCCCGTTACGACGACGCTCGAGATGATCCCGCTGCTGATCCTGTTCGAGGCGTCGATCTGGCTCGCGATCTTCTTCGACCGGCGCTGGAAGCGTGAGGCGGCGGCACGGGACGCGGCCTGGCAGTCCGAGTACGGCGACTCGCTCGACTTCGGCGACGGCTTCGAAGCCGACGCGATCTAGCCCCGGCCTTGACGGCCGACGGGTTCGCCGACCGGATCCGGGCGCTCGCCCTCTCCTTCCCCGAGACGTACGAGGACGAGCCGTGGGGCCATCCGGTCTTCAAGGTCGCGGACAACCGGATGTTCGCCGCCCTGTCCTCGGAGCCGCCGGTGCGTCTCACCGTCAAGCTGACGCCCGAGGAGCGCGAGATCGCGATGCTGCTGCCGTATGTCGTCATCGCGCGCTACGTCGGCCGCTACGGCTGGATCACCGCCGAGATCGCCGACGACGAGTCGCTCGACGCGGGGCTCGAATGGCTCCGGGAGAGCTACTGGCTGAAGGCTCCCGCGCACCTGCGCAAGGCCGTCGAATGATCGAGCCGCCGCTCGTCGCGACCGTCCTCCCGGGGCTCGCCGAGCGGATCGAGGCCGCGCTCCGCGCCCGGGGCGAGGACCGGCTCGCCGACCAGGTCGGCACCCTGCGGATCACGGCCGTCTGCCCCTGCGAGCAGCCGTTCTGCGGCAGCTTCCACACACTCACGCGGCCGTTCAAGCGCTGGTTCATCCGAGGCCGGCAGGTGGAGCTCGATGACGGCGGCCCGGGGGAGATCGTGGTCGACGTCGTGCGCGGCGAGATCGCGTACGTCGAGGTGGTCCATCTCGACGAGGTTCGCGACGCCCTCGCCCGCCTGCCTGCGAGATAGCATCTCGTCATCGTGGCTCGCGCACCCTGCTAACCCGCCAGCTCGGGCGGCCTTCGCCGCACCGTCATCCTGCTGCTCGCGATCGAAGTCCTCGACGAGTTCGTCTACGGCACGATCGGCGCGGCCTGGCCGCTGATCCGGCACGACCTTTCGCTCGGCTACGCGCAGGTGGGCGTGCTGCTCGCCGTGCCGGCGCTCGTCGGCTGCCTGCTCGACCCGCTCGTCGGCGCAGCCGGCGATACTCGCTTCCGCCGAACCGTCCTCGTCGTCGGCGGAGCCGGCTTCGCCGCTGCGGCCGCGCTCGCAGCGGGCTCACCCGGCTTCTGGGCCCTCCTGGCTGCGCTCGTCGTCGCCAATCCGGCCAGCGGTGCCTTCGTCGGTCTCGCCCAGGCAACCCTGATGGATCTCCTTCCGGGCGAGCGAGAGCGCAGCATGGCGCGCTGGACGCTCGCGGGTGCGTTCGGGTATGTCGGCGGCCCGCTCCTGATCTCGGCTGCGCTCTGGCTCGGCTTCGGCTGGCGCGCGGCGTTGGCCGGGCTGGCGGTTGCCGCAGTGCCGCTCGCGCTTGCAGCGCGGAGGACGTCCACGATCGCGCCGGCGGAGCCGCAGTCGCTCGCGGCGAGCATCCGTGCGTCGGTTGCCGCGCTGCGGCGCCGGGACGTGCTCCGCTGGCTCGCGACGCTGGAGGCCGCCGATCTGCTCCTCGACGTGTTCCATGGATTCCTCGCGCTTTACCTCGTGGACGTCGCGCGTCTCGATCCCCGGGCGGCCGCGGTCGGTGTCGCCGTGTGGACGGGCGCGAGCCTCGTGGGCGACTGGCTGCTGCTCGCCGTGCTGCGGCGCATGGACGGGTTGCGCTACCTGCGCTGGAGCGCGCTCGCTGCGATCGCGTGCTATCCGGCGTTTCTCCTCGCCTCCTCCGCTGGTCTGAAGCTCGCGCTCGCGGCCGTTCTCGGCCTGCTCAACTCGGGTTGGTACGCAATTCCGAAGGCGCGCCTGTACGAGGCGCTACCCGGCCAGAGCGGGGTTGCGGTCGCCGTCGGCGGGATCGGCGGCCTGCTCGGCGCGGTCGTACCGCTCGTCCTCGGCGTCATCGCCGGGTCGGTCGGCCTCCAGCCGACGATGTGGATTCTCGCGCTCGCGCCGCTCGCGCTGCTTCTGGCCTCGGTCGACGGATCGAAGGCAGGTCAGTCCCGAGCGGGCCCCTCATAGGCGCCGGCCCTTGGGAAACCGGCTGTTGGCGCCGTGTTAACTTGGACTCCATGAAGGTGACCCTCCCCGATCGGTCGGAGCTCGAGCTTCCCGACGGCGCGACCGGGCTCGACGCGGCGCGGGCGATCGGGCCGAAGCTGGCCGAGCAGGCAGTGCTCGTGCGCTCGAACGGCCACGTCCGCGACCTGCGGCTGCCGCTCGAGGACGGGGAGGAGATCCAGATCCTGACCACGCGGGACACGTCTGACCCGGACGCGCTCGCCGTGCTCCGCCACTCGTCGGCGCATCTCCTCGCGGAGGCTGTGCGCCGCCTCTACCCGGGCGTGAAGGTCGCGATCGGCCCGCCGATCGAGAACGGCTTCTACTACGACTTCGAGTTCCCGGAACCGATCTCGGAGGACGACCTCGAGCGCATCGAGGACGCGATCCGCAAGGAGCTGGCCGAAGGCCGTGCCTGGGCGCGGGAGGACATCTCCCGCGACGAGGCGAGGCGGCGCTTCGAGGCCGAGCAGGAGCCGTTCAAGGTCGAGCTCGTCGACACCGCCGAGGGAGACATCTCGCTGTACACGCAGGGTGATTTCACCGACCTCTGCCGCGGACCGCATCTCCAGGACTCGAAGCCGATCAAGGCGCTCAAGCTCACCGGCCTCGCCGGCGCGTACTGGCGCGGCGACTCCACGAAGCCGCAGCTCACGCGCATCTACGGGACGGCGTTCTACTCGCAGACCGACCTCGACGCCTACCTCGAGCGGCTGGAGGAGGCTCACCGCCGCGACCACCGCCGGCTCGGCTCGCAGCTCGACCTCTTCCACCTGTCCGAGCACTCGCCCGGGTCGCCGTTCTGGCACCCGAAAGGCATGGTCGTGTGGAACGAGCTCGAGGACGTTCGCCGCCGCGAGAACGCACGCCGCGGCTACGTCGAGGTCAAGACGCCGCTGCTCTACGACGTCGACACCTACATCACCTCGGGGCACTACGACAACTACCGCGACCACATGTTCTTCACGCACTCGCACGGCGACGAGCGGCAGTTCGCGCTCAAGCCGATGAACTGCCCCGGGCACATGCTGCTGTTCGGATCGCAGCTGCGCTCCTACCGCGACCTGCCGTTTCGCTACGCCGAGTCCTCGACGCTGCACCGGGACGAGCTCGGCGGGACACTCCACGGCCTCCTGCGCGTGAAGCACATCACCCAGGACGACGCGCACATCTTCTGCTCGGAGGACCAGATCGAGGACGAGATCTTCGGCTGCCTCGACTTCGCCGCGTTCCTCTACGACCTGTTCGGGATGGAGGCGCGCTTCGAGCTCTCGACGCGCCCGGAGCACAAGCTCGGGACGGACGAGGAGTGGGACTTCACCGAGACTGCCCTGCGCAGCGCCCTCGAGCGGCGGGGGATCGACTACATGGTCAACGAGGGCGACGGCGCGTTCTACGGCCCGAAGATCGACCTGCACATGACCGACGCCCTCGGTCGCTCCTGGCAGATGGGGACGATCCAGCTCGACTCGCAGATGCCGAGGCAGTTCGGCCTCACCTACATGGGCGCAGACAACCGCGAGCACACGCCCTACGTCGTCCACCGTGCGCTCCTCGGCTCGCTCGAGCGCTTCATGGGCATCCTGATCGAGCACTACGCCGGTGCGTTTCCGTTCTGGCTCGCGCCCGTCCAGGTGCGCGTGATCCCGGTCGGTGAGGACCACCGCCAGGCCGCTGAAGCACTCGCCGCGCGGATCCCGTACCGCGTCGAGGTCGACGACTCCGACGAGACGGTCGGCAAGCGGATCCGCAACGCCGAGGTCGAGAAGATCCCCTACGTGGTCGTCTACGGCGACAAGGAATCGGACGACGCGCTCGCGATCCGGGAGCGTGGGGGAGAGCAGTCGACGCTCGGTCTTGCCGAACTTCTTGCAGAACTTGGTAGCCTGTAAGCCTGCAAGCAGGAGCGGCACTAGTCTCCTCACCTTCCGAGCCGAGAGCTCCGCGGGGGTTCAACCGAGTCGAAAGACGAGGGCGAAGGCCGTTGCTAGCTTGCGACGGTCTTGTCGTTTTTTAAGGGAGGAATTCGCAGCTTGGTGACAGCTCTTTGAGACCGAGACGGTTCGTCGAGCCGGTCCGTCCGGTCCCCCAGACCAGGATCAACGAGAACATCCGCGTGCCCCGTGTTCGGCTGATCGACGATGACGGCGCGCAGCTCGGGATCAAGGCGACGAAGGACGCTCTCGCCCACGCCGAGTCCAAGGGGCTCGACCTGGTCGAGGTGGCCGCCCAGGCGGATCCGCCGGTCGCCAAGGTCATGGACTACGGCAAGTACCGCTACGAGCAGGAACAGAAGGCGAAGCTCGCACGCAAGCACCAGTCACAGATCCACGTCAAGGAGATCAAGTTCAGGCCGAAGATCTCGATTCACGACTACGAGACGAAGAAGGGCCACGTCGTTCGCTTCCTCAACCAGCGCGCGAAGGTCAAGGTCACGATCATGTTCCGGGGACGAGAGAACCTCCATCCGGAGCGGGGCCGCGACCTGCTGATGCGGCTGTACGAGGACGTGAAAGAGATCGGCCAGATCGAATCGAACCCCGAGCTGGACGGCCGCAACATGGTCATGGTGCTCGGGCCGACCAAGAACGCAGGGGTGAAACACGATGCCAAAGCAGAAGACGAAGAGCGCGGCGAAGAAACGGTTCCGGGTGACGGGAGCGGGGAAGCTCATGCGCCGCCACGGGATGAAGAGCCACATCCTCGAGAAGAAGTCCGCCAAGCGCAAGCGTGACTTCGCGAACGAGCAGCCCGTCGCTCCCAGCGACGTGCGCGAGGTGAACAAGTTGCTGGGGAGGGGATCCTGAGTGCCGCGCGTCAAGCGTTCCGTTCACGGGAAGAAGAAGCGGCGTAAGGTCCTCGAGCAGGCCAAGGGCTACTGGGGCCTCAAGCACTCCAGCTACCGCCGGGCGAAGGAGCAGGTCGACCGCTCGCTCGTCTACGCCTACCGCGACCGGAAGGTCCGCAAGCGCACGATGCGCTCGCTCTGGATCATCCGTATCAACGCGGCTGCGCGGCAGGAGGGGCTCTCGTACAGCCAGTTCGTCGCGGGGTGCAAGAAGGCCGAGATCGAGCTCGACCGCAAGGTGCTCGCCGACCTGGCGGTGAGCGACCCGCCGGCCTTCAAGGCCGTCGCCGAGCGCGCCAAGGCCGCGCTCGAGGCCTAGCGACGAGCGAACGACCGGGATTCGAGCTTCGTTCGGCGAACCCGGACGACGCCGCGGGCATTGCGGCGGTGATCAATGCGGTCTCGCGCGCCCTCTACGGCGAGGACGAGATCACCGCGGCCGAAATGCGGTCCTGGTTCGACGTGCCGTCCGTGGAGATGCTGGTCGCACTGCTTCCCGGCGGTGAGATAGCGGGGTACGCCGACATGACGGCGCAGGCCGAGCAAACCCGCTTCTGGATCGACCTTCGCGTGCCGCCCGGCTCGAACTACGCTGCGATCGGGGACGCGCTCGTCGGCGAGATGGAGACCCGGGCCAGGCAGGTCGCGGCGCCGGGCGGCGTCGTCAAGATGTTCGTCTTCTCGACGGACGCGCTCGGCCTGAGCCTTGTGCAGACGCGCGGCTACGAGGTCTTCCGGCACTCGTTCCAGATGCGGATCGATTTCGACGGCGAGCTGCCCGATCCGGTCTGGCCCGACGGTGTGACCGTCAGGACCTACGTGCCGGGAGCCGACGACGAGGCGGTCTACGCAGCCCAGCAGGAGTCGTTCGAGGACGGCTTCGACTTCGTCCGGCAGCCGTACGACGAGTGGCGACAGTGGGCGTTCCGTGAGCCCTTCGATCCCTCGCTCTGGCTGCTCGCCGTTGACGGGGCCGAGATCGCCGGGGTCTGTCTCTGCCGCCCGGAGGGCGGCGGGGAGGGCGAGCTCGGCTGGGTCGAGTCGCTCGGCGTGCGCCGCCAGTGGCGCCGTCGCGGGGTCGCTCTCGCGCTCCTGCTGCACGCGTTCGCCGAGCTGCGGGCGCGCGGCAAGGTCGGTGCCGGTCTCGGCGTCGACGGCCTGAACCCGACGGGAGCCGTGCAGCTCTACGAACGCGCCGGGATGCACGTCGCCCGCCGCTCGGACCACTACCAGAAGTCGCTCGACGCGTGATCACGTCGCCGACGAACGAGAAGCTGAAGCTCGTTCGCAAGCTGCAGTCGGAGAGCTGGCGGCGGAAGCTCGGCCTCTTCGTCGCGGAGGGTGAGGACCTCGTCGCGGCAGCCGGGGCGGCCGGCGTCGAGCCGGTCGAGCTTCTCGTCGCCGGCGAGAGCGTCGAACCCGAGCTGCTCGCATCCGTGTCCGACCTCCCGCATCCGCCGCGCGTCGTCGCCGTCTACCGCCGTGCCGACCTCCCTTGCAACACAGTGTTGCTTGGGGTGGCGCTGTGGCGGGTGGCGGATCCCGGGAACGTCGGCGCGATCCTGCGCACCGCCGGTGGGTTCGGAGCCGGGGTCGCGCTCTCGGAGGGATGCGCCGATCCGACCTCTCCGCGCGCCGTGCGGGCGTCGGCGGGCGCGCTCTTCCGAGTGCCGCTCGTCGGGTTCGAGGAGGCGCCGGGGCGGCGGGTCGCGCTCGTCGCGCACGGCGGGCGGGCGCTCGCGGAGATCGATCTCGCCCGGCCACTCTCGTTCGTGCTCGGAGCCGAGCGCGACGGGCTCCCTGAGGAGGTGGTCGCGAGCTGCGACGAGGTGGCCACGATCCCGATCTTCGGAGACGTCGAGTCGCTGAACGTCGCCGCCGCGGCTGCCGTCGCGCTCTACGCGGCCTCTAGTCCTTCTTCCCCGGGTTGAGCAGGCCTTTCGGGTCGAAGACGCGCTTCAGCTCGCGGTGGAGCTCGTTGGCGCGCGAGCCCCACTGGCGCTCCAGCCAGCCGCGCTTCGTCCAGCCGATGCCGTGCTCGCCCGAGATCGAGCCGCCGAGGCGGATCGCCATCGCGAACAGCTCCTCCGCGCCGGCACGCGCCCGCTCGAGCTCGGCCTCGTCGCGCGGGTCGACGACGAAGTTTGCGTGCACGTTGCCGTCGCCCGCGTGGCCCCAGCTGCAGGCGGCGAGATCGTGGCGGCGGCCGATCTCCACCGTCTCCTCGACCGCCTCGGCGAGCCGGTCGAGCGGCACGACGACGTCCTCGCCCGACTTGCCGCCGCGCAGCGAGATGACGGCGAAGGCGACGCCCTCGCGCCAGCGCCAGAGGTCGGCAGGCTCCGGCACCTGCACGGCGATCGACTCCTCGCCGAGCACGTCGACGAGCTCGTCGCGCAACCGTTCCGCCTCGCCCTTTGTGCCGTCCGCCTCGGCGATCACCATGAACCCCGCCCCGGCCGGGACGCCGCCCGGGAAGGCGCCGCCCGCGGCGGCCAGTGCGCCTCCGTCGAGGTACTCGAGCGCCGCCGGTACGAGCCCGGAGCCGACGACGCGCTCGAGGGCGGCACAGCCGGCGGCCGTGTCGCTGTAGAGACCGACGACGGGGTAGGCAGCCTCCGGCGCGGGAATCAACCGCAGCCAGGCGGCGGTGACGATGCCGAGCGTCCCTTCCGAGCCGATCAGCAGGCTCTTGAGGTCGTAGCCCGCGACGTCCTTGCGGATCGGCCCGCCGATCGTGATCAGCTCGCCGGGCGGGACGACGGCCTCGAGCCCCGTCACCCAGCGGCCGGTGACGCCGTACTTGAACGCGTGCGGGCCGCCGGCGTTCGTCGCGATGTTGCCGCCGATCTGCGACTGCTCGGACGCACCGGGGTCGGGCGGGAAGAGGAGCCCGCTCTCGCGCGCGAGCCGGTGCACGTGGCCGGTGCGGACGCCGGCCTCCACGTGCGCGCGCCAGAGCAGCGGCTCGAATGCGCGCACCTTGTCGAGCCGGTCGAGCGCGAGCACGAGCCCGCCGTCGACGGGCACGGCGCCGCCCGCGAAGCCGGTGCCGCCTCCGCGGGGCGTCAGCGGGACGTCGTGCTCGTAGCACCAGGCGAGCAACTGCGCGACCTCGTCCGCCGTCGCCGGAAACGCGACCGCGTCGGCGTGCCCCTCGATGCCTCGCGTCTCGGTCGCGTCGCGGCTGTAGACGGGATCGGAGCCGTCGAGCACGGCGCCGGCTCCGACGATCGCTGCGAGCTCGTCCGCGAGCGCCCTACCAGGCGCCGCCACCGCCGCCCCCACCGCCGCCTCCGCCTCCGCTCGAGAAGCTGCCGCCCATGCCGCTGTCCGAGAACGAGCTCGACCCCGAGCCCGAGCTCGGCAGCGGTTCGAGCGCGGACGCGAGGTCGGAGGCGAGGCTCGAGATCCCGAGCGAGGTCGCGCCCGAGCCGAGATCCGGCGACGAGCTGATCCAGTAGATGGAGCTCTCCTTCTGGAGCTCGGGAGGCATGTTGAGGTGCGCAGCCTTCAGCACCTGCTCGGCGATCCCGAACGCGATCCCGTAGACGAGGTAGCTCTCCCAGAGCCCGAGCGTCGCGGCCGGAGCGTCCCGCAGGCGCGGGAAGTCGCGCAGATAGCGGCGGAACGCCTGCCAGCGCTGGGACTCCAGCTCGGCGGCCGGCGTGCGGCGGCGATAGAGCTTGACGCGGGTGGCACCGATCAGCGCGACGACCGCATTCGGGAAGCACGCCAGACCGAGCACGAGCATGATCACGTCGCTCCAGAGCGGCGCAGCCGCGTTGAAGCCGTTCGCCGACACGACGACGAGGGCGATGCCCGCGACCACGAAGGCGAGGGAGGCCCAGCCGAGGATCGCGCCGCCACTTCCACGCGCGTACCACTTCCGGCTCGCGATCGCGAGTGACAGACGGGCGGAGAACTGCTCGAACCGTGTCGCGTTCGACGCCCGGTCGGCGAGAAAGCGGTCGCTGAGCTTCGTCAGCGCGACAGGGCCGTCTTCGAGCGCGCCGTCGACGATCTCGACGACCGGCTCCTCGAACGACGCGAGCTTGTCGTGCGTCCCCCTCGCGAGCAGCAGATCGGAAACGGGCGTGCCCTTGCCGTGCTCGCTCGTCGTCGCCGAGGACGTGTAGTCCTTGCGCCGGATCAGGTCGAACAGCGTCGCCGTGAACGCGAGCGACGACGACGTGGGCGTCTTCTGCTCGTCGATCAGGGGCAGGACGAGCGCGGGTTGGAGGTCGGACGGTGGCTCCTGCTCGTACTGGCGGTCGTAACCGGTCTTCGGCTCCCGCCCGTAGACGAGCCAGACGAGGAGGAGGAGCGCGAGGGCGGGCCCGAGCGCGAGCAGGACGAGGAGGACGATCGTGCGCGGCAGATGGTTCAGCCAGTCGTGGACCTCGTTGCGCCCGTGCTCGTAGTTCGCGACCGCCTGCTGCTCCGCGTGGACGATCTTGGCCAGGCCCGGCCCGGCGACGACCTTTGTGCCCGCGGTCGACGTGAGCAGCGAGCGCGGGAAGACCGTGTGCAACTCGACGTAGTGGTGGGGCGGGACGTTCGGCGCCTGCAGCACCGCTGCGCCCGGGGCTCGCGCCACCGTCCCGTTGACGGTGACGGGATGGCCCCAGACGCGCAGGGGCAGCTGCCTCGTTCCGCCCGGCAGCACGATCTGGGCGGCGAGCGAGGAGAGATCCTTGGGCCACTGGTCTCCCCAGACGCGCATGTTCACGTCGACCACGTCGTCGTAGGCGACGGCGAGCCCGCGGAAGCGGTACGCGACCGTGAACGTCCGCAGGGAGTCGGAGTCGAAGTGCCAGACGATCCGGACGCGATCCTTGAGCCGCGCGACGCCGAACGTGCCCGGGGCGCCGGAGCTGCCGAGCTGCGCCGAGGCACCGGGCCGGTAGATCGTCGTCGGCAGCGCCGGACCTGTGTCGGAGACGGAGATCCGGTCGATCGACTCGCCCTTGCGCACGGGGATGTCCCGGTATGCGCCCGTGAAGTGACCGATGAAGCTGAACTCGATCGCCTCGCGGACGTCGAGCGATCCGTCGGGCTGGACGGTGGCGACGACCTGCGCCGGCCCGAGCAGGTAGTCCTTGAACTCCGTCCTGGAGAGAGCGCTCGCGGCGCTTGCCCAGGAGAGCGCGGCCAGGATCGCGGCGGCGAGCGCGAGCCTCTTCCTAGCCGAACCCACCTCCGCCGCCACCTCCTCCACCGCCTCCGCCACCGGAGAAGCCGCCGCCGGAGCCGCTCGAGCTCGGCGGCGAGAGTGCCGAGCCGAAGCCCGCGGAGAGGTCGCCGATGGCGAGGGCGCTGGCCCCGGAGCCGAGGTCGCCGTACGGCGTGATCCAGTAGATCCGGCTCTGGTCGTGGAGCTCCTGCGGCATCCGCAGCTGCGCGCCCTGGAGGACGCGCTCGGCAATGCCGAACGCGATCCCGTAGACGAGGAACTTCTCCCAGAGCTGGAGGGTCGCGGGAGGCGCGTCCTGCAGCCGCGGGAAGTCGGTCAGGTAGCGGCGGAACGCCTGCCAGCGCTCCGCTTCGGTCTCGCCCGACTTCGTGCGCCGCCGCCAGACCTTCGCGTGCAGGAAGGCGAAGAAGAGCGCAGCGGCGTTGACGGCCATGCAGATCCCGATCGCGAGCAGGACGATGTCCGTCCAGCGCGGCGAGCCGCTGCGCCAGCGGGTTCCGGGGATCGCGATCAGGATCGCCGCCGCGATCACGAAGCCGACGATCGTGATCCAGATCGCCAGCGCGCCCTGGCCCACGAACCAGCGCTTGGCGTTGATCGCGGTCCCGACGCGCGACTTGAAGTCCTCGAAGCGCTTGGCGTTCTCGGTCCGGTCGGCCTTGATCCGGTCACGCATGTTCGAGAGACGCTCGGGTCCACTCATCAGGACGCCGTTGAACACCGCGGCGACCGAGTTCTCGTACGGCTCGAGCTCGATCGACTGGTCGCCGGTCGAGAGCTCGAGGTCGGCGACGTGCTCCTTCTTGAGTCCGCCCCAGGAGTCGTGCTCGGTCGTCACGGGCGTCGACTTGTAGTAGCCGCGCCGGATCAGGTCGAAGAGCGTGGCCGTGAACTCCAGCGACCCGGGCTCGGTCGACTGCCGCAGGAGCGGCGGGACGAGCGCGGGCGCGCTGTCCGTCGGCGGCTCCTGCTCGTACTCCCGGTCGTAGTCGGTCTTGCGCTCCCGGCCGAAGACGAGCCAGATCAACCCGATGGTCACGAGCGCGGGGAGGAGGCCGATCAGGGCCAGGTAGCCCGCGGTGCGGAGCCAGTGGTGCTTGGCGTCGTCGATCTTGGCCTGGTTGTCGACGTAGGACTGCTCGTCGGCCTCTTCCTCGTGGACGATCTTCGCCAGGCCGGGTCCCGCGACGACCGTCGCTCCCGAGGTGGACGTGAGCAATCGGCGCGGGAAGACGACGCGGAGCTCGACGAACTGGTGAGCAGACACGTCGACGGCCTGCAGCGTGGCCCGGGCCGGAAACAGGTTCGTGACGCCCTTGACCCAGCGGGGATGGCCGTAGACGCGGTAGAGCGGCCCGAGCGCGACCGGGCGAGGCAGCACCATCTGTGCGTTCAACCGCGGAAGCGACGTCTGCCACTGGTCGCCCCAGACCTTGAGGTTGACGTCCGCCACGTCCGAGTACGCCTTCGTGAGCCCCCGGAAGCGATAGCCGATCAGGTACGTCTGCGTTCCGCTCGACGGTGCGAAATGCCAGACGACGCTCGTCTTGCCCGATGTCTGGTCGACGCCGAACGTGTTCGGGGTCAGGTCGCTCTTCTTCTCCGCGGAGCCGTTTCCCGCGGTAGCGGGTGACGTTGCCGGTGATGTCCTCGGACGCCACCGTGATGTGGTCGATCGACTCTCCGCTCCGGGTCGGGATGTCGCGGAAGCCGAACGTGAAGTCGCCGAAGAAGAAGACCTGGATCCGTTCCGTGACGAGCAACGCGCCGTTCGGCGAGATGCGGACGTCGACGTTCGCCTGCGTCAGGTCGAACGACTTCGCCGACGCGGCCGGCGCGACGACCAGCGCCGCGATCGCCGCGAGGGCGGTTGCGAGCAGGATGAGTCGGCCGCGGCTCAGGAGGCGGGAGGCGGCGACGGCTCGACCGGGGGCGGCTCGGCGCCGGCGGCGTCGGGCGCCGGCGGAGCGGCAGTGTCCGAGAACGACACCTGCGGGGCCGCGCGCTCGGCGTCGTCCGTCTGGAAGTACTCGCGCGACCGGAAGTTGAAGATGCCGGCGACGATGCTCGTCGGCACCGTCTGGAGCGCGTTGTCGTAGGTCAGCACCGTGTCGTTGTAGACCTGGCGCGCCACGGCGATGTTCGACTCGGTCTCGGAGAGCTGCGCCTGAAGCTGCTGGAAGTTCTCGGTCGCGCGCAGGGTCGGGTAGTTCTCGGCGACGGCGAACAGCTTGCCGAGCGCCTGGGTCAGCACGTTCTCGGCCTGCGCCTGCGCCTGCGGGCCCTGCGCCTGCTGCGCAGCCGTGCGCGCCTGCGTCACCTCGTCGAACGTCCCGCGCTCGTGGGCGGCGTAGCCCTTCACCGTCTCGACGAGGTTCGGGATCAGGTCGTGCCGCCGCTTCAGCTGCACGTCCACCTGCGCCCACGCGTTCTCCGCGCGGTTGCGCTTGCGGACGAGCCCGTTGTACATCCCGACGAGGATGAACGCGAAGATGACCACGATCACGATCACGACGATCGCGATGATCAGACCCGAACTGACTGCGAGGAGCACGGGGGAACCCTACAACGGCGCGGGCCGGCCTGCGACCCAGATCGTGTCCTCGCCGCCCTCGTACACGCGCCGGTCGAACCAGCCGTAGCAGCTTTCGATCCGGAGCCCGGCGCGCCTCAGCACGTCTGCCCACTCGGGCGGCGTGATCCACGCGAGCGTCATCGTCGATTCGTCCTCCGGCCCGCGAACGGTCAGGGTCAGCGTGCGGTTCTGCTCGTCCCAGTCCGCCCGCTCGTAGATTCCCGGCTCGCGCTCGATCCAGCGGCCGTGCGTCTCGGTGATGTCGGCGGCGCTCGGGGTGAAGACGTCGAAGACGAGGCGGCCGCCCGGCAGGAGCAGGTCGCGTGCGGACTCGAGCCCGCGCAGCCGCTCGCCGTCGTCCGGAAGGTGCAGGAAGGCGCGGAACGGGCAGATGACGAGGTGGACGCGTTCGTCGACAGGCGGGGCGCGAAGGTCTCCGATGCGGAGGTCGACGAGGTCCGCCACGCCCGCCAGCTCGGCCCGCTCGCGGCACACGTCGAGCATCCCCTGGCTCGAGTCGACGCCGATCACGGGGATCCCCTCGGCGGCGATCGGCACCGCGATCCGCCCGGTGCCGACGCCGAGCTCGACCACGGGCCCGCCGGCGGCGCGCGCCTCCTCGACGTAGAAGGGCACGTCCTCCGTGACGCTCCGGCTCCACGGGTCGTACAGCCGCGCGATCGCGTCGTAGGGGCTCGATTCGCTCACGCCTGGATTCTCGCGGTAGACGGCGGCTATGCTTTGGCGTATGAGCTGCACGCGTGCTCCGTTCCGGTTTCCCCGGCCCCGGCTCGAGTCCGGGGATCGGGGCCTGCGCGCGTAGCGTTCTCCGATCCACCGGCCGGGCCGGGGCGATCCCGCCCCCTTTGACCATGCCGGAGGAACGCCTGTGAACGACCGAAAAGCCGATACATTCGCCGCCGTGGACAACGACCGGTTCGAGCAAATGGTGGCCGACATCGCGGCCTCGGCGAGCCTCGGCGAGCTCGAAGAGAAGCGCGTGCGCTATCTCGGTCGCAAGAGCGAATTGAAGCTCGCTCTCCGAGAGGTTCGCGATCGAGAGACCGGGATGACGCTCAATGCGGGGCGAGAGTGGGTGGAAGCCGAAGTCGAGCGAACACAAGCGAGGCTCGAGCGCGCCGAGCTCGAGCGCGTCTACGCCGAGAGCGCTGTCGACGTCACCCTGCCGGGCGAGGCTGTCCGTCGCGGGCGCCTGCACCTCCTCACGCAGATCCGCCGCGAGATCGAGGACATCTTCCTCGGCATGGGCTACGAGGTGTACGAGGGCGACGAGGTCGTCGACGCGTGGAGCAACTTCGACGCGCTGACGACCGACCGCGGCCACCCGTCGCGCTCGCCGAACGACACGTTCTATCTCACCGACGACGTGCTCCTCCGCACCCACACGTCGCCCGACCAGATCCGGTTGATGGAGGCGCGGAAGCCGCCGATCTACGCGATCATGCCCGGCCGCGTCTACCGCCGGGACACGCCCGACGCGACCCATTCGCCGACCTTCCTGCAGGTCGAGGCGCTCGTCGTCGACCGCGACATCACGCTCGCCGACCTCAAGGGGACGGTGCTCCACTTCTTCCGGCAGCTGTTCGGGCCGGCGCGAGAGGTGCGCATGCGGACGAGTTTCTTCCCGTTCACGGAGCCTTCGGTCGAGTTCGACGTCACCTGCTTCATCTGCGACGCGCAGGGCTGCCCCGTCTGCAAGCACTCCGGCTGGATCGAGATGGGCGGCGCGGGCTGGGTCGACCCGGACGTGTTCCGGAACGTCGGGTACGACCCGGACGAGTGGTCGGGCTTCGCGTTCGGGCTCGGCATCGAGCGGATCGCCATGCTCCGCCACGGCCTCCCCGACCTGCGCCTGTTCTGGGAGAACGACGCGCGCGTCCTGGAGCAGTTCTAGGTGGCGCAGTGAAAGTCCCCGTTTCCTGGCTGCGCGAGTACGTCGCGTTCGACCTGCCCGTCGAAGAGCTCGGTCGCCGGCTCGTGTTCACGAGCTGCGAGGTCGACCGGATCGTGCCGCGTGGCGTGCCCGACGAGAACGGCAATCTCGGCCGCTTCCGCGTCGGGCGCGTGCTCGACGCCGCGAAGCACCCGAACGCGGACCGCCTGCAGCTCTGCCAGGTCGACGTGGGGGAGGGCGAGGCGCGCCAGATCGTCTGCGGCGCGTGGAACTTCGGCGCCGGCGCCACCGTCGCCGTCGCGCTGCCGGGCGCGCGCATCGCGGGCGGGCTCGAGCTCGAGCAGCGCAAGGTGCGCGGGGAAATGTCGGACGGGATGATCCTGGCCGAGGACGAGGTCGAGCTCGGCACCGACCACTCGGGGATCATGCTGCTCGACGCGGCCCTCGAGCCGGGAACGCCGCTCGCGGACGTGCTGCCACTGGCGGACGTCGTGCTCGAGATCGAGACCGGCTACAACCGGCCCGACCTGACATCCGTGTACGGCATCGCGCGCGAAGTGTCGGCCCTGCTCGACGTCGACCTGGCGCCGCCGCCCGGCCACGACCCCGAGCGCGTGGCGGACGAGCCCGTCGACATCCGCATCGACGACCTCGAGCGCTGCCCGCGCTACATCGGACGGCTGTTCCGGTCGGTGACCGTCGGCGACTCGCCGCTCTGGCTGAAGGCCCGGCTCCTCGGCGCGGGCATGCGGCCGATCTCGAACGTCGTCGACGTGACGAACTACGTGATGCTCGCGTTCGGCAGCCCGTTGCACGCGTTCGACCACGCGACTCTCGCCGAAGGCCGCATCGTCGTCCGCCGAGCCACAGCCGGCGAGCGCATCCGCACGCTCGACGGCACGGAGCGAGAGCTGACCACCGAGGAGCTCGTGATCGCCGATGCCGAGCGGCCCGTCGCCGTCGCCGGGATCATGGGCGGCGAGGAGACCGAGGTCTCGGCCGAGACCGAGACGGTGCTGCTCGAGGCGGCGAACTTCGAGCAGCTCGGCGTCCTTCTGAGCGGCGAGCGGCTTCGCGTCCGCTCGGAGGCGCAGACGCGCTGGGAGAAGGGCGTGGCGCCCGAGCTGGCCGAGCCGGCCGCCGTCTACGCGACGCAGCTCCTCGTCGATCTCTGCGGCGCACGCTGGGTGGGCGAGACGGACGTGAAGGCGCCGTTCCCCGAGCGCCCGGTCATCCAGCTCCGTCCCGAGCGGGCCGGGCAGGTCGTCGGCATTCCCGTTCCGGCGGACGAGCAGCGCCGGCGGCTCGAGCGCCTCGGGTTCCAGGTCGCGGACGACTGGGCCGTGCAGGTGCCCGCGTGGCGCGCGCGCGACGTCAAGCGGGAGATCGACCTCGTCGAGGAGGTGGTGCGCTTCCGGCTCGAGGAGGTGCCGCCGACGATGCCGGAGCGGACGGAGATGTTCGGCCGGCTCACGCACGAGCAGCGCCTGCGCCGCGCCGTCTCCGACCTGCTCGTCGGCTGCGGGTTCGTCGAGGCGTACACCTACTCGCTGCAGCCGTCCGACCCGGATCCGGCCGCGCTCGCGCTCCCCGTTCCGCTGTCGGAGCAGCAGCGCGTGCTGCGGACGACGCTGCTCCACGGCCTCGTCCGAGCCGCCCAGCACAACGTCAACGTCGGCAATCCGGACGTGGCGCTGTTCGAGATCGCGCACGTCTATCTCCCGACCGACGGGCCGCTGCCGCGCGAGCCGTGGCGGCTCGCCGGGATCGTGCGCGGCGGCTTCTTCCGCGCCAAGGGTGTGGTCGAGGAGATCTTTGCGCTGCTGAAGGAGGAGCCGCGCTTCGAGGCGGCGACGCACCCCTTCATGGCCTCGCCCGCCTGCGCGGCGGTGCAGGGCGGTTGGGTGGCGCAGCTCGATCCGCGGTTGCTCGAGGGCGAGTGGTCGGCGTTCGAGCTCGATCTCGCCGAGGTGTTCGCGCAGGTGCCGGAGCGGATCCTCTACGAGGACGTGATCACCTTCCCCGCCGTGAAGGAGGACCTCGCGTTCGTGGTGGACGAGTCGGTGCCGGCCGGCGAGCTGATCGCGGCGGCGCGGGAGGCCGCCGGGCCGGAGCTTCGCACGATGCGGGTCTTCGACGTCTACCGCGGCGAGCAGGTGGGGCCGGGGAAGAAGTCGCTGGCCTTCTCGGTCGTCTTCCAGTCGCCCGAGCGGACGCTCGCGGACGAGGACGCGGCCGTGCTGCGGGGCAAGATCGTCGCCGCGCTGCGGGAGCGCTTCGGCGCCGAGCTGCGTGCCTAGTTGACGTTGTCGGGCCAGTTCAGCGCCATCAGGACGCCCGGCAACAGCACCAGCTTCGCGCCGTTCCTCGTGAAGACGCCGCCGCCGTCGAACGCCGCGACGTTCGCGACGAGCTGGGTTCCCGGCTGGAGGACGACCGCGGCCGGCCCGTTGGCGCCGTTCGCGGCGATTCCTCCTCCGAACGACGCCTGATTGCCGTCGTTCACGCGCTGCGGGCGCGGGCCGATCCTCGTCGATGCCACCGAGATGCTCGTGGCGCCGCCGCTCGGGTCGACGAAGCTGTCGATCCCGCCGCCGAGCGAGGCCCGGTTGCCGGCGACGGCCGAACGTGTGAGCGTGACCGCCGCCGTGAAGCCGTTCACCGCGAAGATGTCGATGCCGCCGCCCTGAGCGGCCGTGTTGCCGGCGATCGTCGAGTGATCGACAACGAGTGGCGCGTCGCCGTAATACGCGTCGTTTCGGATGCCGCCGCCGCCGACGGTGGCCCGGTTGCCCGACACGGTCGAGTCGACGAGCGAGAGGCTCGAGCCCGGCCCTCCGCTGAAGCCGATGCCGCCGCCGAACTCGGTCGAGCTGTTGCCGCTGACCGTCGAGCGGGCCACGGCGACGACGGAGAGACCGGTCCAGATGCCGCCGCCCGAGCGGAAATCCGTCGTGTCGGTCAGCCTGTTGCCGCTGAGCGTCGAGTCGGTGATTGTGAGCGTGCCGTCGAAGAGCTCGATGCCGCCTCCGTGCGGGCCGGTCGTGTTGCCGCTGAAGGTCGACTCGCTGACCGTCAGGTCGACGTCGTCGTCGGCGTCGATGCCGCCGCCGCCGGCGCGGGAGGTGTTGTCGGACACGGTCGAGTCGACCACGGTCACGGTGCTCTCGGCCGCGTGGATGCCGCCGCCCTGGTCGTCGGCGTTGTTGCCGGCGATCCGGCAGCCGACGACCGTCAACGTCGAGTCGGTCATCGAGACGGCCCCGCCGTTCGCGCCGGCCGGGTCGCCCGGCTCGTCCGGGCCGCTGCCGTTCCCGTTCGTGAGCGTCAGGTTCGAGAGCGTGACGGTTGCGTCGTCGGTGACGAGGATCGAGCCGGTGGCGCGGCCGTCCATCGTCACGCCGGGGCCGGCGCCCGAGATCGCCACCGTGACGCCGAACGCGTGGTAGTTCCCGGCACAGGCGTGCGGCCCCTGGAGCGCGATCGTGCCGCCGGCGTCGATCAGCGGTTGCAGGTGCGACTCGTCGGAGGCTGCGTTCCCGGAGCACGCATACGCGACCGCCGCCGCAGCGGGCCCGACGGAGCCCGCGAGCGCGGCGGCGGTCAAGGTTGCGATCAGGCAGCCGCCGGCGAGAAGAGAGCCGGCTCTGCTCACTCCACGGCTGCCCGCTTGACGATCTTCCCGGTCGGCGCGACGGCGTACCAGATCTTCTCGACGCCCTCACCCTTCACGTCGCCCGCTCGCTTGTCGCTCGCGAACGTGTACAGCGGCAGGCCCGCGTAGGTGACCTGCAGCCGCCCGTCAGGGCGCTTGATCGTCCCGAGCTTCTTCGCGTCGAGGCCCGTCCCGGCGCTCGGCTTGGCGCCGCGCTTGATCAGGAGCGGCGGCCAGAACTGAGAGCACTGGCCGGTGCAGAGGATCTTCTTCCCTTTCTCGGCGGTCATGTGGTAGAGCGTCCGGCCGGCCGGGCTGATCAGGACGATCGCGTTCAGCGTCCTGTTGTGAGCTGCACGGAGCTTCACCTGCGTCAGCACGGGGGCGGGCGGAGGCGCCGGAGCCGGTGCGGGCGGCGGTGCCGGCGAGGGCGGAGGTGGAGGCGGGGGTGCCGGCGGAGGCGGCGGTGCGGGCGGAGGCGGTGGCGAGCCGGGCGGCGGGGGCGGAGGAGGCGGTGGCGGGGGCGGAGGTGGCGGTGGTGGTGGTGGTGGAGGGGGCGGTGGCGGCGGAGGCGGCGGTGGATTCGTCGGGTAGGTGTACTGCGGGCTCGCGTGGCCACCCGAGCTCGCGAGACCGAACGAGGCGCTCAAGCCGAGCCCGAGCAGGACGATCGCACCTCCGACGACGAGCAAGAGGCGGTGCGACAACCGCGGGACACGCTTCTTCATGGTTCCTCCCTCGTGGGCGACGCCGCCGTCCGCCGATTCCTACGAGGGCCGCCCACAAGTGGATTTTGGGGCGGATCTCTGTCCACGTTCCGAGGTGTGAATACCATTCACGAGATATGCAACTCGAGGGCAACCTGGGAAAGCGTGAGCGATTGCGCCTGATCGGCAGCATCGTCACGCGCAAGCGCATCGGCACCCAGCTCGAGCTCAGGGATGCACTCGCGGCGGCCGGCTGCCGGGTGACGCAGGCGACGATCTCGCGCGACATCCGCGAGCTCGGGCTCGAGAAGGGCAAGGACAGCCTCGGACGGCCGCGCTACGTGGCACCGCACCGGCAGCGGCGCCTCGATCCGCGCGAGGGGCTGGCCGGCGTGCTCGGACAGTTCGCGCGGCGCGCGACCGCGGCGCAGAACCTCGTCGTCGTCTTCTCCGAGCTGGGAACGGCGCCCGCCATCGCCCGCGCGCTCGATCGCATCGAGCACCGGCTCGTCGTCGGCACCGTGGCGGGGGACGACACCGTGCTGGTGATCACGAAGACGCCGGCGGATGCCCGGGCGCTGGCCCGCGAGCTCGCCGGTCTGATCGACTAGCCGCGGCCGCCGCTAGGTGCGGCGCCCGAACAGGTCGTGCCAGGCGCGCTTCATCCGCGAGCCGAAGCCGCCGCCCGTGTCGGCGTGCCACGTGGTGACGCTGGGCTCCTCGTAGTCCGGCAGGCTCGCAGCCTCCTCCGGGGTCAGGTCCGTCTCGACCCGGTCGGGCCAGATGCCCTTGACGCGCTCGGACGGGATGTAGTGGCTGGTGCCGTGCTTTGCGTGCTCGAGGACGAGCCCGTCGAAGATGTCGGCCTCCTCGTCGCCCACCACTTCCTTGAGGAGTCCGACCTCGCTCCCGTCGGCTGCGACGACGAGCGCGCCCTCGTCGAGCGCGGTCCAGGCAACCGGATCCGGCCCGCCCGGCGAGCTCACAGGACCTTGCCGCCCACGTACCAGACCGGCCCCTGCGTCGAGACGTGGCGCGTGTCCGAGAGCGCGCGGAGGACGACGACGCTGCCGGGGATGCCGGACTCGTCCAACCGCGCCAGGCAGCGGCGCACCATCTGGGCCGACGCGCCGTAGCCGGTCGTGTGGGCGGCGCGGAAGTCGAAGCCGACCTCGCGCTCGGGCCGGGACGGGTTGAGCGGCGCTGACAGCAGGGCGGCGCGCGGCAGGTCGTCGCTCGAGGCGAGCTCGACCCGGCAGAGCAGGTCGCTCCAGTCGGCGGGCAGCGCGGCTGTGAGCGCGTCCCACTGGGCCACGAACGCGGCACGGCCCGGCGCGTCCTCGGGTGCTGCCTGCCCCGGGGCGGCGATGCCCGCGAGGACGAGCGTGCCCTCGATGCGCTCCTCGTCGATGTTGGCGAGCAGCCGCCGGGCCGCCTGCGGGCCGACGCCGGCATGGCGCGAGACGTGGAAATAGACCTCCCCCCTGACGCGGCCCGGCATCAGCGGGCCGAGCAGGGCGGTCGCCCGCTCGCGCTGCTGCGCGTCAGGGATTCGAAGGCGCAGCTCTGCGCGCTCCCAGCCCTCCGGGAGGGAGGTCGAAATCTGTTCCCACTGCGTCGCCAGACCCATGGGCGGAGCATAGACTGACCCTCGTGGCGAAGGTCGAGTCCAAGCGGCGAGGCGGGGCCTCGCAGGAGCGGCTGCGCGGCTTCTACCGCGAGATGCTGCTCATTCGCCGGTTCGAGGAGAAGGTGGAGGAGCGTTTCCGCGCCGGCGAGCTGTCGGGCTTCCTTCACGTCGCGATCGGCCAGGAGGCCGTCGCGGTCGGCGTCTGCCAGGCGATGGCCGACGGAGACGTGTTCGCCTCGACCCACCGCGCGCACGCGCACGCGCTCGCGCGCGGGATGCACCCGAACGCGCTCATGGCCGAGCTGTACGGAAAGGTCGAGGGCTGCTCGCGCGGCTACGGCGGGTCGATGCACCTGTACGACGTCGACATCGGCTTCCTCGGCGCCAACGCCGTCGTCGGCGGCGGTCTGCCCGCGATCACCGGCGCGGCGCTCGCATTCAAGCTCCGCCGCGAGCCGCGCGTCGCGATCGCGTTCTTCGGCGACGGGGCCACGAACATCGGCACGTTCCACGAGTCGCTGAACCTCGCGCAGCTCTGGCAGGTTCCGGCGGTCTACGTCTGCGAGAACAACCACTACGCCGAGTCGACCCCGGCGTCTCAGCAGCTCCCGATCGAGGATCTCGCGAAGCGCGCCGTCGCGTACGGCATGCACTCGATCACGGTCGACGGCCAGGACGTCGGCGAGGTGCTCCGCGCCGCGGGGCGCGCCCTCGAGCACGCCCGCTCGGGCAAGGGGCCCGTCTTCCTGCTCTGCGAGACGTACCGCCTCGTCGGGCACTACGTCGGCGATCCCCAGGTCTACCGGCCGAAGGACGAGGTCAAGGAGCTCCGCGAGACGCAGGACCCCCTCGACAGGGTGCTCGCCAAGCTCGACCTCTCGGACGACGACCGCGAGGCGATCGAGCGCGAGGTCGACGAGCTCGTCGAGGCCTCGGTCGAGTTTGCGAAGGCGGGCACCGACCCGAAGCCCGAGGACGCCTTGAACAACATCTATGCCTGAGCTCACCTACCGCGAAGCCGTCCGCGACGCGCTCTCCCAGGCGATGCGCCAAGACGAGGACGTCTTCATCATGGGCGAGGACATTGCCGAGATGGGCGGCTCGATGGCGGTGACGCAGGGGATGCTGGCCGAGTTCGGCCCCGAGCGCGTGCGCAACACGCCGATCTCCGAGATGGCGATCGTCGGCGCGGGCATCGGCGCCGCCATGCAGGGCATGCGCCCGGTGGTCGAGATCATGTACGAGGACTTCACGACCCTGGCGATGGAGCAGATCGTCAACCAGGCCGCGAAGCACCGCTACATGTCGGGCGGCCAGCTCAAGGTGCCGCTGACGATCCGGACGCAGGGCGGCGCCGGCTGGTCGCCGGGAGCCCAGCACGCGCAGCAGGTGGAGGCCTGGTTCGTGCACGTGCCGGGGCTGAAGGTCGTCTTCCCCTCGACGGCGGCCGACGTGCGCGGCCTCCTCTGGTCGTCGATCTACGACGACAACACCGTGATCTTCTTCGAGCATCGGATCCTCTACGGGCTGAAGGAGGAGGTGCCGGAGGAGATCGAGCCGATCCCGATCGGCAAGGCGCGCATCCACCGGCCCGGCGAGGACGTGACCGTCGTCGCCACCGGTCGCCTCGTCCACGAGGCGCTGAAGGCGGCCGAGGAGGCGGAGACCGAGGGCGTCTCCGTCGAGGTCCTCGACCCGCGCACGCTGCAGCCGCTCGACGAGGAGGCGATCGTCGAGTCCGTGAAGAAGACGAACCGTTGCGTGGTCGCACACGAGGCCGTGACGCGCGCCGGCTTCGGCGCCGAGGTGGCGGCGGTCGTCCAGCACCAGGCATTCGACTGGCTCGACGCGCCGATCGAGCGCGTCGGCTCGAAGTTCGCGCCGATCCCGTTCGCGCCCGTCATGGAGCAGTTCGTCGTCCCGCACGCGTCCGACGTGCTCGACGCGATCCGGGCCACGGTGGGGAGAAATGGCCGCTGAGGTCAAGGTTCCCCGGCTCGGGCAGGGGATGGAGGTCGGCACGGTCGTCAAGTGGCTGAAGGCCGAGGGCGACGCCGTCGAGAAGGGCGAGCCGCTCTACGAACTCGACACCGACAAGGTGACGCAGGAGGTCGAGGCGGAGGCGGCCGGGGTGCTGCTGAAGATCGCCGTGCCGGAGGGCGAGGTGCCCGTGGGAACGACGATCGCGTTCATCGGCGAGCAAGGTGAGGCCGTTCCGGACGCGTCCGGGAACGGCAAGGTGGCCGCCGCTGCGCCGGAGCAGCCGAAGGCCGAGGAGCCTGCGCCGGCCGAACCGACGCCCGAGCCGGAGCGCGCGCCGGCGGAGCCGCGCCGGGAGGGCGAGCGGATCAAGGCCTCGCCGCTCGCGCGCCGGATCGCGCGTGAGCGGGGGATCGAGCTGGCGTCGATCGGGGGCACGGGCCCGGAGGGGCGGATCATCGCCGAGGACGTCGACCGTGCCGCCGCCGGCGCACCCACCCGCGCGCTTCCGCAGGTTGGGCTCCCCGGCGAGGTCGAGTCCGTCCCGCTGACGAGCATCCGCCGCACGATCGCCCGTCGCCTCACGGAAGCCTGGCAGGTTCCCGTCTTCCAGCTTCAGGTCTCGGCCGACATGGAGCGCGCGAACGCCGTCGTCGCCGGCGCCCGCGAGCTTCATCCCGACGTGAAGGTCAGCGTCACCGACCTGCTCACGAAGATCTGCGCCTCCGCCCTCAGGCGTCATCCCGAGGTGAACGTCTCCTTCAGCGAGGACGCGCTCCTGCGGCACCCGGACGCCAATGTCGGGATCGCCGTGGCGGCGCCTCAGGGGCTCGTCGTGCCCGTCGTGAAGAGCGCCGAGCGCCTGTCGCTCGCCGAGATCGCCGCCGTCCGCTCCGACCTCGTCGACCGGGCGCGCAACCAGAAGCTGACGCAGGAGGACCTGGCGAGTGGGACCTTCACGATCTCCAACCTCGGCATGTTCGGCGTCGAGGCGTTCACCGCTGTCCTCAATCCGCCGCAGGCAGCGATCCTGGCGGTCGGCGCGACGGAGGACCGGCCGGTCGCGCGCGACGGCGAGGTCGTCGTCCGGCCGACGATGACGATGACGCTGACCGTCGACCACCGCGCCGTCGACGGCGCCCCGGCTGCCGACTTCCTGCGAACCGTGAAGGCCATGATCGAGCTGCCGGGCCTGGCGCTGTGACCCCGCACGTACCGTGATCCGGCGGGGCGGTCAGCAGGACGTCCCTTTCATGCGCGACATGCTGCGCCACGCGTACTACTGGCGCTGGCACGATCCCGAGCTCGAGGACCTGCCCGTCGGTCGCTACGTCGACCGCTGGGGGCGGCCCGGCGACACGGCAGTCGTCCTGATCGAGCGCTTTCGCCCGGTCGGCGCCGCCTGGTACCGCCTGTTCAAGGCGTCTGCGCCCGGCTACGGGTTCGTCGACGAGGACACGCCGGAGCTGACGATCGCCGTCGTCCCGAGCTGCCGCGGCAAGGGCTATGGCGCCGAGCTCCTGACGGCCCTCCTCGACCGCGCCCGCGCCGACGGCTACGAGCAGATCAGCCTGAGCGTCGAGTCCGACAGCCCGGCCGTGAAGCTCTACGAGCGGCACGGCTTCGAGACCGTCGCCGAGCGCGGCGAGGCGTGCGTGATGGTCGCCGATCTCTCCGCTGCCGCAGCCTGAGCTCTCAGGCGCCCGCCGACCGCTTCCGCAGCGCCAACCCGGTCAGGACCTCGCGGACGATGCGCTCTGCGACGAGGGCGGTGACGTCTGCCGAGCCGACCGCTGTCGGAATCACCTCCACGACGTCGGCGCCGACGAGCCGAAGCCCGGCGGCGACTGTTCGCGCGGCGAGGAGCAGGTCGGCCGAGGTCATCCCGCCCGGCTCCGGCGTTCCTGTGCCGGGCGCGAAGGCCGGGTCGAGGACGTCGACGTCGATCGTCAGGAACGCGGCTCCGGTCCCGACGACCTCGAGCGTCCGCTCGACCACCGCGCGAATCCCGAGCCGCTCGACGTCGTGCATGAAGAAGCTCGTGATCCCGCGCTCGGCCTGCCAGGCCAGCTCCGTCTCACCCGGCCAGTAGCCGCGCAGACCGATCTGGACGTAGCGACGTGGGTCGACGAGGCCCGCCTCGACGAGCCGGTACATCGGCGTCCCGTGCGAGCGCTCGACGCCGAAGACCTCGGACCCCGTGTCCGTGTGCGTGTCGAAGTGGACGAGACCGAGCGGGCCGTGGCGGGCCGAGAGCGCCTCGATCTCCGGCTCGGTGATCGAGTGGTCGCCGCCGAGGACGACCGGCAGGCAACCGGCGTCGGCGACCTGGCCCGTGATCGACGCGATCGCCGCCCGGCTCGCGGCCGGATCGGCGGGAACGACCGGTGCATCCCCGAAGTCGACGATCCGCAGTTCGAGGAAAGCGTCGATCCCCGCCTCCAGATGCCGCCCGGGCGGACAGCTCGCGGCCCGGATCGCCCGCGGCCCGAAGCGCGCGCCGGGACGGTCGGAGACGAGATCGTCCACCGGCGCGCCGACGATCGCCACGTCGACGCCTCCGAGCTCGTTCGGGTCCTCCGTGTACGGGGCACCGGCGAACGTGAGCAGCCCGGCGTAGTCGGGCTTGTCACCGAGCGGCTGCCAGCGTGCCAGCGGGTCGATCACCGTTCGAGGCCGCGTCCGAGGTAGGCGACCACCGCCAGCACGCGGCGGTTGTTGTCGTCCGACATGTCGAGCCCGAGCTTCCGGAAGATCGCATGCGAGTGCGTCTCGACGGTCTTCGGGCTCAGGAACAGCCTGCGCGCGATGCCCTGGTTCGACCGCCCCTCCGCCATCAGCGCGAGGATGTCCTGCTCGCGCTCGGTCAGCTCGGCGAGCGGATCGTCGGGTCGGCGCCGGCCGAGCAGGTGCGCGACCACCTCCGGGTCGACGGCGCTGCCGCCGTTGCCGACGCGGCGCACCGCGTCGAGGAAGTCGTCGATGTCGAGAACCCGGTCCTTGAGGAGGTAGCCGAACCCGTGCGGCCGTTCGGTGAGGAAGCTGATCGCGAAGTTCACGTCGACCACCTGCGAGAGGATCAGGATCGCGATGTCGGGCAGCTCTGCGTTCAGCTGCTCGGCCGCCCGCGCGCCTTCGTCGGTCTGGGTGGGCGGCATCCGGATGTCGACGATCGCGATGTCGGGCTTGTAGCTCCGCGCCTTCAGGAGCAGGTCGTCGCCGTCGACCGCGCGGCCGACGACCTCGCAGCCCGCCGCTCTCGAGCAGCTTGGCGACGCCCTCGCGGAGGAGCGCCGAGTCGTCGGCGATCACGACGCGCACGGCACCTCCCCTCGCACGCGTGTTCCGCCGCCGAGCGGGCTCTCGACCCAGAGCCGGCCGCCGCGGGCCTCGAGCCGGTCGGCGAGTCCGCGCAGGCCGGACCCCTCGGGGTCGGCGCCGCCGGCACCGTCGTCCTCGACCGTCACCAGCAGCGTCCCGCCCTCGAGCACGACGTCGATGGTGACGGCTGTGGCGCCGGCGTGCTTGACGGCGTTCGCGAGCGCCTCGCACGCGACGAAGTAGGCGGCCGCCTCGACGTCCTCGGGCAGCCGCTCGGAGGGTGCGTGCACGGTGACCGGAAGCGCCGTCCGTGATGCCAGGTCGTCGAGCGCCGCCGCCAGGCCCGCCTGGGTCAGGATGGCCGGGTAGACGCCGTGGGCGAGCTCGCGCAACTCGCCGACCGCCGTCTGCAGGCTGTCGACTGCGGCGGCCAGGAGCTCCCTCGTGCCGGCATCCGCAGGCGGGAGGTTCCGCTCAGCGAGGCGGAGGTCGAGGGCGAGCGCGACGAGCCGCTGCTGGGCACCATCGTGGAGGTCGCGCTCGATCCTGCCCCGCTCCTCGTCGGCGGCGGCGACGAGACGTGCCCGCGACTCGCGCACCTTGAGGAGCTGCGCCTGCAGCTCGGCGTGGAGGCGTGCGTTCTCGAGCGACATGAGCGCCGCCGCGCAGACCGACTCGAGCAGCTTCGGCTCGTCGAGCAGCGCCGGATCGTGGACGAGCACGGCGACTGGCTCGCCGTCGTGTGCGAGCGGCGTCACGGCGCGGCGCGAGTCCGCCTCCGGCAGGTCGTAGGGTCGGCCCTCGGCGTCGACGTACCCGCGGCGGGCAGGCATCCAGAACGCCACCTCGAGCGTCGGGTCGTCGAGCGCATGCGCCACCGGTGCCGCGATCTCGCCCGGCGGCGTGGCCTGCAGCTCACGCACGAGATCGGCGACCGAGGCGCGGGCGAGCCGCTCACCGAGGATCCCGAGCAGGAGCACGATCGGCACCGCGATCTGCACGGCCTCCTCGATCGAGAACAGGACGAGCCCTTGCAGGTCGGAGCGCGAAACGACCCCGAACACCGCCTCCGAGATCGCCCGCACGCCGGCCGCGGCACCGGCGATGAGGAGTGGCGTCAGCCTCCGGCGGGTGTGCGGTGACGCCGCCAGGTAACGCCGGACGATCAGCGCGATGAACACCGCGCCGGCGAGGCCGTAGCCACCGACGTGCTGGAGGTCGTGGACGACGGTGAACGTCGTGTGGTCGCTCGTGACCGAGACGAGGCTGTGCGGGCGCACCCGGTCCGCGTGCGAGCAGTTGAACAGGCACGACCGCTTCGGGTCGTAGGCGAGCAGCACCGCGACGGGGAGCAGGAGGGAGATCGCATACGTGGCCGCGACGAACCACCGCTCGACGCCGTCGCGGATTCGCCCCGACGGATACGCGAACACGACATGGGCGAAGCACGCGGCGTAGACGCCGCTCAGCGCGAAACCGATCGTGAACAGCGCCGGTTCGTCGGCGTACTGGAGCTTGCGGACGAGCAGCGCCGCCGCGACGAGGAGCAGCAGCGGTCCGATCCGGCTCGCCGGCCGCCGCCACCAGGCGATCAGCCCGGCGACGAGATACGTCCACGCGATCGCGACGCTCGGGACGGCTTCCCACCAGGGCGACTTGTCGTCTGCCGTCAGGAGGTGGTAGCCGACCAGACCGGCGGCGATCCCTCCCGTCAGGAGCGCGGCGGCACCCACGGTCAGGCCGACGGGTCGGGTGATTCGGTTGCTCGTCATCGGGGCCGCAGATCCTGCGGGCGGTGACCAGAGCGTACGGCTCTGCGCCGACGCGTTCAACCGTCGGTCACCGATGGTGCGGGTACCCGCACCGAGAGACGCCTGGCCGCCGCACCGCCGGACGGGCCGTCATGCGCGATCCTCCGGGTCATGTCCAGGCGCACCCGCAAAGTCCTCGCGCTGCTCGTCGCCGCCGGGCCCGTCGTGGCCGCGATCCTCGTCGCGATGTCGACCGCGTCGCACGGCGGCTGAGCGACGGTGTCCGACGGGGTGTCGTGCCGCTAGGATCGCACCGAGTCAACGCGACCCGGGAGAGAACGACATGGACTGTGACGTAGCCGTCCTCGGCGGCGGGCCTGGTGGCTATACCGCCGCGATCCGCGCCGCCCAGTTGGGCGCCAGGGCGGTGTGCATCGAGAAGGAGCCGGAGCTCGGCGGCACCTGCCTGCGCGTCGGCTGCATCCCGACGAAGGCATGGGTGCAGACCGCGCACGCGATCAAGGACGCGCACGAGAGCTTCGCCAAGTTCGGCGTCCAGGTCGGCGAGCCCAGCCTCGACATGGCCACGGCCAACGCGTGGAAGGACGGCGTCGTCAAGCAGATGACGCAGGGCGTCGCGCAGCTCTTCAAGGCGAACGGCGTCGAGTGGGTCAAGGGCGTCGGCCGGTTCAAGGACGCGAACACGATCGCGGTCGAAGGCGGCGAGGACGTCAGGTTCCGCAGCGCGATCGTCGCGACCGGCTCGTTCCCGCTGCGGCCGCCGATCCCGGGCCTCGACTCGGCACGGTGTGTGGACTCGACCGGGCTCCTCTCGCAAGAGCAGGTCCCCGCAAGGCTCGTCGTCCTCGGCGGCGGGATCATCGGCTGCGAGTTCGCGTCGATCTTCCAGCGCTTCGGCTCCGAGGTGACGATCGTCGAGATGCTGCCGACGCTGATCCCGCAGGAGGACGAGGACGCGACGAAGGAGCTCGCGAAGCAGTTCAAGCGGCGCGCCATCACCGTCCACACCGGCAAGCAGTGCACCGGTGTCGACGACCACGGCTCGCACCTGACCGTCCACTTCGGTGACGGAGAGAGTGTCGACGCCGACCTGATGCTCGTCTCGGTCGGCCGCGGCCCGCTCGTCCAGAACCTCGGGCTCGAGGAGATCGGCGTCCAGCTCGACCCGCGCAAGGGCATCGCAGCCGACGAGCACCGGCGCACCACGCTCTCGAACATCTACGCGGTGGGCGACTGCGCCGGGTACTGGCAGCTCGCGCACACGGCGTTCCGCGAGGGCGAGGTCGCAGCCGAGAACGCGATGGGCCACGACGCCGTCATGGGCGACCGCGCCGTGCCGCGGCCGATCTACACCGACCCGGAGATCGCCGGGGTCGGCCTGACCGAGGCCGCGGCCCGCGAGCAGCACGGCGACGCCGTCGCGACCGGCATGTTCCCGTGGGTCGCGAACGCCCGCGCGGTGATGCAGAACGAGACCGTCGGCTGGGTCAAGTCGATTCACGAGACGCGCTACGGCGAGCTGCTCGGCCTCGTCATCGTCGGCAACCATGCGACCGACCTGATCGAGGCCGGCGTCGTCGCGCTCGACGCCGAGGCCACCGTCGAGACCGTCGCCGACGGCATGGCCGCCCATCCGACGCTCTCGGAGGCGATCAAGGAGGCCGGTCTCGTCGCGCTCGGCCGTGCCATCCACCTTCCGCCCAGGCGAAAGGCCGCCACGCCCGCCTAGCGCGACGCTCGCCGCCGCGTTAGCCTCGTACCGACGAAAGGAGTTCGATGAAGTTCCTGAACAAGAAATCCGCGTTCATCGCAGCGCTGATCGGTGTCGTCTTCTTCTGGAGGAAGAAGAAGACAAAGGGAAGCGAGCCCGCCTAACCCCGGGACACGCTCTCGCTCGGCGGCCGTCGCCGGGTCGAACGCCGGCTCTGGACCGACCGAACTGACGAACCACAGCAGGAACGACACCGGGTCGGCCCCTGGCTGGCCGACGACTCCTGATGGGCTGATCCACGAGCAGGAGGCGCTTGCACGCGCCGCCTGGACGCCGTGGCGGCCGCTCGGACGCTTCGGCGTGGGCGCGTGTTACACCTGCTTCTCGCAGGCAGAGCCGGGCACGGGCCGTCCGGACGACGTCGGCTGGGCGGCCGCTGTCTACGGGGACGAGATCGCCGTCACGAGCGCGGTCAGCCCCGAGGGGTACGAGACCGGCATGCTCGCCTTGCGGGAGGGCCCGCTCCTCGAGGCTGCCGTTCGCGCTCTCACGCAACGTCCCGACGTGCTGCTCGTCGACGCCACCGGACGGGACCATCCGCGCCGCGCCGGCCTTGCGCTCCACCTCGGTGCCGTCCTCGATCTCCCGACCGTCGGGCTCACCGACCGGCCGCTGCTCTCATCGGGGGACGATCCCGCCGACGAGCGCGGCGCCGCGTCGCCGCTCACGATCGACGGCGAGCACGTGGGCTATCTGCTGCGGACGCGGGCCGGCGCCCGCCCGATCTGCGTCCACGCCGGGTGGCGCACGATGCCCGAGACGACGGTCGAGATCGTCCTCTCCGTCACCGGGGAGATGCGGACGCCCGACCCGATGCGCGCCGCACGCTCCGCCGCTCGTGCCGCCCGCGGCCGCGACCGCGCTTCCTGACCGGAGTCCGGGCCCCCGGAGCCGGGCTGTCTTCCATGGGTGCGAGAATGACCCTCCCCGTGACCGCGCCGTACGTCCATCTCCACGTTCACTCCGAGTACTCGATCCTCGACGGCGCCTGCCGCATCCCCGAGCTCGCCGCGCGGGCGGCCGAGCTCGAGATGCCCGCCGTGGCGCTCACGGACCACGGATCGCTCGCGGGGGCGGTCGAGCTCTACCGCGAAGCCCGCGCCCACGGCGTGAAGCCGATCGTCGGCTGCGAGGTCTATCTCGCCGACGACCGCCACACACAGGCCAAGGGGTACGCACACCTCACGCTGCTGGCGGAGACGAACGAGGGCTACGCCAACCTGATCAAGCTGTCGTCGCTCGGCTACCTCGAGGGCTACTACTACAAGCCGCGCGTCGACTGGGAGCTGCTCGAACGGCACGCGCAGGGACTCGTCTGTCTCTCCGGGTGCCTGTCGGGTCGCGTCTCGCGCGCGCTCGAGGAGAACCGGCCCGCCGACGCGGCCGCCGACCTCGACCGGCTCGTCCAGACCTTCGGCCGCGACTCGACCTACGTCGAGATCCAGAACGCGGGGCTCGACCAGCAGGCGCGCATCAACCCGCTGCTTGCGAAGCTCGCCGCCGACACCGGGCTGCCGCTCGTCGCGACCGGCGACGTCCACTACCTTCGGCACGAGGACGCGCGTGCCCACGAGGCGCTGCTCTGCATCCAGTCCGGGGACTCGCTCAAGAACCCGAACCACTGGAAGTTCGACACCGACCAGTTCTACTTCAAGACCCCCGAGGAGATGGCCCTCGACTTCCCGGACTACCCGGAGGCGCTCGCCCGCACGCTCGAGATCGCGGAGCGCTGCTCGATCGAGATCGCGCTCGGCCAGATCCTGCTGCCGAAATTCCCGCTCCCCGACGGTCGCGACGCGTTCGACGAGCTGACCGAGCTGTGCGAGGCGGGGCTCGTCGAACGCTACGGGCAGGAAACGCCCGAGCTCCGCGATCGCCTCCAGTTCGAGTTGAAGACGGTGCGCGAGATGGGGTTCGCCGACTACTTCCTGATCGTCTCCGACTTCGTGCGCTACGCGAAGCGGAACGGGATCTCGGTCGGGCCGGGCCGCGGCTCGGCGGCGGGCAGCCTCGCCGCCTACTGCCTGCAGATCACGGACGTCGATCCGATGCGCTACGGGCTCCTGTTCGAGCGGTTCCTCAACCCGGCCCGCAAGGACCTGCCGGACATGGACATCGACTTCGCCGTGGCCGGCCGCGACCGGGTGATCAACTACGTCGCCGACAAGTACGGCCGCGACCGCGTTGCGCAGATCATCACCTTCTCGACGATGATGGCCCGTGCCGCCGTCCGGGACGCAGGCCGGGTGCTCGAGATCCCCTACGGCACGGTCGACCGGATCGCGAAGCTGATCCCCGAAGGCCCGAAGGTCTACCTGGAGGAGAGCCTGAAGCCGGGCCAGGAGCTCCGCGCCGCCTACGACGCCGATCCGGTCGTCCGCGAGATCGTCGACCTGGCGACGCCGCTCGAAGGGCTCGTCCGCGCCGACTCGATCCACGCGGCCGGTGTCGTGATCTCCGACCGGCCGCTGACCGACGTCGTCCCGCTGCAGCAGAAGGGGTCCGACCAGGAGGTCGTCACGCAGCTCGGGATGCACGACGTGGTCGCGCTCGGCCTCCTGAAGATCGACTTCCTCGGCCTCCGCAACCTGGACGTGATCGACAAGGCGGTCGAGCTCGTCGGCGACCTCGATCTGCAGGCGATCCCCCTCGACGATTCGAAGACCTACGAGATGCTGCGGCGCGGCGACGCTGTCGGCGTGTTCCAGTTCGAGTCCTCGGGCATGCGCGAGGCGCTGCGGCAGGTGAAGCCGACCGAGTTCGAGGACCTGATCGCGCTCAGCGCCCTCTACCGGCCCGGACCGATGGCGTACATCCCCGTCTACGCGCGCCGTAAGAACGGTCAGGAGCAGGTGAGCTACATCGACCCACGGCTCGAGGAGATCACCCGGCTCACCTACGGGATCTGCGTCTACCAGGAGCAGTACATGCAGATCGCCAAGCAGATCGCAGGCTTCACGCCTGCCGAGGCAGAGACCCTGCGCTACGCGATCGGGAAGAAGGTGCACGAGCTGATGGCGTCGCTGGAGGGAAAGTTCCGCGAAGGCTGCGCTGCGTCGGGGACGAGCGAGAGCGTCACGCAGCAGCTCTGGAGCGACATGCAGCAGTCGAAGGACTACTCCTTCAACAAGGCGCACTCGGCCTGCTACGCGCTGATCGCCTACCGGACGGCCTACCTGAAGGCGCACTACCCGGCGCAGTACATGGCTGCGCTGATCTCGTCGGTCATGAACACGAAGGACCGCGTGCCCTTCTACGTCAACGCGTGCCACGAGATGGGCCTCGAGGTGCTGCCGCCGGACGTGAACGAGTCGCAGGTCGATTTCGCCGTCGTCGGGACGAAGATCCGCTTCGGCCTGAACGCTGTCAAAAACGTCGGGGAGTCGGCCTGCCGTGCGATCGTCGGCGCGCGCGAGGAGGGCGGCGCGTTCACGTCGATCTGGGACTTCACGGACCGGGTCGACCCGCAGGTCGTCAACAAGCGCGCGCTCGAGTCGCTCGTGAAGTGCGGTGCGCTCGACTCCTCCGGGTCGCCGCGCCTCGGCATGCTCGACGTGCTGGAGCACGCGCTCTCGTGGGGCGGGCGCCAGCAGGCCGATCGCCTCGCGGGGCAGGCGTCGATCTTCGACAGCCCCGACGAGCCGGATGCGCCACGCGAGCGGCACCATCCGGCGATCGCGGCAGACGAGTACGACAAGGGCGAGCTGCTCCGGCTCGAGAAGGAGACGCTCGGCCTCTACGTCTCCGAGCACCCGCTCGACCGCGTCCGCGACCAGCTCCGCCGGCGCGTCGATCTCCCACTCGCCGAGCTCGAGCGGCGCCGCGACGGCGAGGTGGTGACGATCGGCGGCATCGTCTCGACGATCAAGCAGCTGACGACGAAGAAGGGCGACCCGATGGTGTTCGCCCGCCTGGACGACCTCACCGGGGGCGCCGAGGTCGTCGTCTTCAACTCTGTCTACGCGGCCTCGCGGGAGCTGCTCGAAGTCGATCGCATCCTCGTCGTCAAAGGACGTGTCGACCACAAGCAGGAGGGGGAGACGAAGCTGATCGCGATCGAGGTCGGCGAGTTCGAGCCCACACGCCCGGCCGAGGAGGTGCGGCTCAAGGTCGACGCCCGTCACGCGCCGGCCGGGATCGTCCGCGACCTCTCGCACGTCGTGAAGGACTTCCCCGGCGAGGCCAAGGTCGTCCTTTCGCTCGAGACGTCGGAAGGGCTGAAGACACTCGAACTCGGGCCTGGCTACCGCGTCGCGCCGGTGCCCGACTTCTACGCCGAGGTCAAGGCGCTGCTCGGCGAAGCAGCAGTCTCGTAGGCCCGGCCGTTCAGGCCGGTGCCGTGTCCTCCGTGGCCGGCAGCTCCTGCTCTGCCTGCACGCCTCGTCGCAGTCCGAGGAACGCAACGATCGCCGCCGCGGCCATGATCCCCGCCATGACATAGAGGACGGAGCGGGTGGCGTAGGCGAAGTCGAGCCGGATGAAATGAGGGATCGCGCGGGTTCCGCCCTGGGACTGGGAGATCCTGGACGCCTCGGCGGCAGCCTTCGCCCTCGGGAGCCCCTGCGCCACCAGCGACGTGGTCGCGCGCGAGTCCAGCTCCGATACGAGCAGGCTGCCGAGGATCGCCAGCCCGAGGCTGGCGGCGTAGTTTCTGACCGTCTGCGTGATGCCCGTGGCCTCGCCGTAGGAGAGCCTGGAGGCACGGTTGACGGCGTCGGTGCTCGCGGGCCCGAGCATCAGGCCCATCCCGGCGCCGGCGAGGACGAGGTAGCCGACCTGTGAGCCCAGGTCGAGGCCGGTGACCTTCCGGGCCCAGAGCCAGTATCCGGCAGCGGCGAGCGCGCACCCGATCACGACGGGACGTTTCGCTCCGATCCGGTCGAGCATGCGGCCGCCGAACTGCGCCGCCACGACGAAGTCGAGAAAGAAGTAGAGAAGCACGAGGCTGGCGGCCGACGCGGACTTCCCGAGCGAGATCTGGGCGTACTCGCTCGAGAAGAAGAACACGGGGATGAACGTCAGCATCGAGATGCCGAGGACGAGGTTCTCGACGAAGAACGGCCGGATGCGGAAGATGCTCATGTCGATCAGCGGCGACTGCGTCCTCAGCTCGACGATCGCGAACACTCCCAGCAGCGCCGCGCCGACGGCAACGCACGCGACGGTGCGCGGATCGCTCCAGCCCCAGGTCCCCGCTTGCTGGAACCCGACGATGCTCAACGCCACGCCGGAGGCGATCAGCGCCACCCCGCGATAGTCCATTCGCGCGGGCCGGTGGTCCGTCTCGGGCTTCGAGACGGCGACCAGGATCAACGCGATCGCGGCTACGGGGATGTTGACCCAGAAGATGGCGCGCCACGTCCACTGGGTGAGAAAGCCGCCGAGGGTCGGACCGACGGCGGTGAGACCGCCTGCGATCCCGAAGAAGAGCGCCAGCGCCTTCCCGCGTTGGTGCAGGGGAAATGTCTGCACCACGATCGCCAGCGCCGCGGGAAACATGATCGCGCCGCCGACGCCCTGCACCGCTCGGAACGTCACGAGCCATGCCTCCGCAAAGCTTCCGTTCGGCGTCAGCCCGCATAGCGCCGACGCGCCCGCGAACACGATCACACCCAGCGTCACCATCTTCCGGTGACCGATCGTGTCCGCCAGCCGGCCGCCCAGAGCGAAGAACGCGGCGAGTGTCAGCAGATAGGCGTTGACCGCCCACTGCACCCCGGTGCTCGTGAGACCGAGTTCCTGCTGGATCCTGGGTGCGGCGATCGAGACGATCGTCTGTCGATGAACGTCATCGAGACGGCGAAGATCATCGCCGCCAGAATCAGATTCCTCGGCCTGCCGCTGTCGATGCTCGACACGGCGGGCGTCACTCCTCGGGGGCGGCCTGCTCGTCGTGGTGGCGGTGCTCGGCGACGCGCTCCTCCGTCGCCTCCACCTCGTCCTCGGGCGCGATGCCCTGCTCGGCGAACTCGACCGTCTCCTGGTCGCGGAACCGTGACCACTTGCTTAGCAGGTCGCGAATCGACACGGCGGAAGCCTAGTCCGCGAGGCCCTTCGCGCGCAGCTCGTCGAGCGCCCGCTCGGACTTGTCGAGATCGGCCAGGCCCATCCCCGCGAGGATGCGCGGCGTCTTCGTGAACTGCACGTCGCGGTAGTCGACGATCTGCCAGTGGTTCCCGGACGGATCGAGGAAGTCGTTGTCCGCGAGCATCCGCGCACCGGCAGCCTGCGCGCGCGCCAGCGTCTCCTCTCGGCCGTCGACGACGAGTCCGATGTGCCGCTCTGCGTCCGTCGGCTGCTCACGCCCTGACGAGAGCGCGATGAACTGATCGCCGAGGTCGACGAACGCCATCGAGCCGCTGCGGCCACGCAGGCGAACCTCGCCGAAGACCTGCTCGAAGAACCGCAGCGCGTCGTCGATCGAGGCGACCTCGACCGCGACGTGGTTGATCCCCACCGGGCGCGGCATGGAACGGGAGCCTAGCTTCCGGTGTACTAGCGGCGGTGGTGGGCCGGCCACTTGCCGAGGAGGAGCTCGTTGCCCGCGCAAAACGCGGCGACGCCGCCGCGTACGAGGAGCTCGTGCGACAACACCCGAGGATCGCGCTCAGGACCGCCTACCTCGTCGCCGGCGACGAGACCGACGCCCAAGAGGCGGCGCAGGACGCCTTCGTCAAGGCGCACCGGGCACTCGGCCGCTTCCGCCGCGGCGCGCCGTTCCGGCCCTGGCTGCTCCGGATCGTCGCCAACGAGGCGCGGAACCGTCGCCGAGCCGCCGGCAGGCGACAGGCGCTCGTGCTCCGCGCGGCGGGCGCGGCCCCGGGGGGACGCGGCCCCGTCCCCCGAGGCGGCGCTCGTCTCGGCGGAGCGGCGGGCCGAGCTCCTCGCCGCGCTCGACCGCCTGGGTGACGACCACCGCCTCGTGCTCGCCTGCCGCTACCTGCTCGAGCTCTCGGAGGAGGAGACCGCGGCCGCGCTCGGCGTGCGCCGCGGCACCGTCAAGTCCAGGCTCGCCCGCGCGCTCGAGCGCCTGCGGGGACGAGCTCCGGGAGGGGGACGATGCCTGAGCTCGAGCGCGAGCTGAGCGCCCTCGCGGCGCACGTGGAACTCCCGGCCGAGCGGGACCTCTGGCCGGCCGTCCAGGCGCGTCTCGGCGTTCGGCGCCCGACCCGACGGCTCCGCGTCGTCGTCGTAGCCGTCGCTGTGTTCGCCGCGGCGATCGCCATCGCGTTCGCGGTGCCGCCCGCGCGCGCCGCCATCCTGCGCTTCCTCGGTCTCGAGGGCGTCACGATCGTCCGCGTCGAGAAGCTGCCGCCGGTCACCCGCGCGGGACGAGGGCGTCGAACGCGTCGTCGTCGGCGGCAATCCGGGCGTCTGGCTCCCGGACGCGCACGTGATCGACGACCTCTTCGGCCAGCCGCGACTGTCCGGGAGCGCGCTACTCTGGGAGCACGAACGGCGTCACCATGCGCCTCGAGGGTCGGCTGGCCAAGGCGCAGGCACTCGAGATCGCGCGCTCTGTCGGCACGGGTTAAGCGTCGCTTAAGCACGCCGATCCCTCGTTCGGGGGACATCCAATGAGGGTCGCCGGACGAATCTCAGGGTGTCAAGACTGGAGGTTGGAGTGTCCGCCACGGAAGTTCAAGAGCAGATCGAGACGGAGGCCGAGCGCGTGTCGCGCTGGCGGGCCGAGGAGCTCGAGCGGGCCGGCTACGAATTGAGCGCGGCTGCGGTGCTCGCCGCCTCGTCCGGCGTCGACCTCCACTTCGCCGTCGAGCTGCTCGATCGCGGCTGTCCCCAGGACGTCGCGATGCAAATCCTCCTCTAACGGCTTCGGCAGCGCGGGGCGGGCACAATCACGTGCCCCATGTTCATCGCCTCGATCCCATCGCCGGCCGGCGGCAACATCCATCTGGGGCCGCTGACGATCCACATGTACGGCGTGATGCTGCTCCTGGGGATCCTGGCGGCAGTCGCGCTCACGGGCTACCGCTGGACGCGGCGCGGCGGCGACTGGGATCTCGTCTTCCAGGCGGCGGTCTGGGGCGTCGCCGCGGGCATCGTCGGCGCTCGGCTCTACCACGACGTTACGAGCTGGGACGAGGTGCCGCACACGTGGTGGGGGCCGTTCGCCGTGTGGCAAGGCGGGCTCGGCATCTGGGGCGGGATCACGTTCGGTGTGCTCGCGGGCGCGATCGTCGTTCGCCGAGCCGGCGCGAGCGTGACGCTGATGATGGACTGCGTCGCGCCGGGCCTCCTGCTCGCGCAGGCGATCGGCCGCTGGGGCAACTACTGGAACCAGGAGCTCTTCGGAGGCCCGACCAGCCTGCCCTGGGGGCTCGAGATCGACCCGAACCACCGGCCGGATCGGTACCTGACCCAGCCGACGTTCCACCCGACCTTCCTGTACGAGTCGCTGTGGAACCTGACCGGCGTGGCCATGCTGCTCCTCGTCGACCGCCGCTTCCGGATCCGGCCGCCCGCCCTGTTCTCGCTCTACGTCGCCTGGTACACGTTCGGCCGCACGTTCGAGGAGCTCATGCGCGTCGACCCGTCGCACCACTTCCTCGGCGAGCGGATCAACTTCTGGGTCTCGCTGCTCGTCTTCCTCGCATCGGCGGCCGCGTTCGTCTGGCTTCAGTTCTACCGCCCGTCCGGGCCGGAGCCGGCCGCAGGTGCGCCGCGACAACAGGGCGGCCCGTCGATGGCCGTGCCGGGGAAGCGCGTCCGCCCGCGACGCTAGGTTAGGCCGGTGCGCGCACCGGAGCTCGACCTCGACCTGGACACGTTCGAAGGCCCGTTCGACCTGCTGCTGACGCTCGTCCTGCGGGAGGAGCTCGCGCTCGGCGAGGTCGACGTGGCCGAGATCGTCCTCGCCTACGTCGAGCGGCTGGCGGCACGGGAGCGGCTCGATCTCGAGGGCTGCGGCGAGTTCCTCGTCCTCGTCGCGTCGCTGCTCGAGCTGAAGGCCCGCGATCTGTTCCCGGACGAGGACGTCGACCTCTCCGAGCTCGACCCGGAGGAGGCGGCCGAGGAGCTGGCGCGGCGCCTCGAGGAGTATCGCCGCATCAAGGTCGCCGCCACCTGGCTCACCGAGCGGCTCGAGCACGAGTCCGACCGCTACTTCCGCCTCGGCCCGGCACCGCTCCAGGAGCGGCCCGAGCGGCGGCTCGCGCCCGGCCGGCCCGAACAGCTGGCCGACGCGATGCGTGTACTCGCGCAGGAGCCGGCCCAGGTCTCGCTCTCGCACATGGGTCTCCGCTTCCCGCCGATCGAGCGCTTCCTCGACCGCTTCCGCGCGGTGCTTCGCCGCCGCCAGGGGTTCATGCTCGACGCGGAGGTCGAGGGGCTTTCACGGCTCGAGCAGGCGGCTGCGTTCCTCGCCGTCCTCGAGCTGTGCAAGGGGGAAGAGGTGCGGCTCGCGCAGGCTGCGCCGTTCGCCCCGATCAGGGTTTCGCGTTCCGACGTCGAAAGGAGCACTGCATGGAGAGCCGCCCGTTCCGCCTGATCACGGCGAGCCCGCTGGAGGGGCTCGCGAGGACGGTCGAGGCGCTGCTCGTGGTCGCGTCGTCGCCTCTGAGCGTGTCCGAGCTGGCCGAGGCGGCGAACGACGACGAGGGGCGCGTCGAAGCGGCGCTCGAGCTCCTCGACGGAGCGGTTCAGCGAGGGTCGGAGCGGCATCGTGCTCGAGCACGTCGCGGGCGGCTACGCGTTCCGCGCGGCGCGCGAACAAGCCGAGGCGTGCTCGCGGCTCGTCGAGCGGCCGGTGGATCGCGCCCTGTCCCAGGCCGCCCTCGAAACGTTGGCCGTTGCCGCGTACCTCGGCCCGGTCTCGCGTCCGGATCTCGCGCGCGTGCGCGGCGTCGCCGCCGAGACGGTCGTGGCCGGGCTGGTCGAGCGGGGACTGCTCACCGAGGCGGGCCGGGAGCCCGGCGTCGGCGGTGCCGTCCGCTACCGGACGACCGAGCTGTTCGAGCGGGTCTTCGGTCTCGAGAGCCTCTCGGCCCTGCCGCGGCTCGACGACCTCGGGGACGACGCGGAGACGATCCGCGGCCGGCTCGAGGCCGTCGCCGCGCAACGCGGCGCGTAACCCGGCGCTCGATCGCTAGCGTGGACGCGGCGATGGACGTCACCGACGCGACCTTCTACACGGACGTCGTCGAGCGCTCACACGAGCTGCCCGTCGTCGTCGACTTCTGGGCCGAATGGTGCGGGCCGTGCAAGGCGCTGGCGCCCGTGCTCGAGCGCGAGGTCGCGGCCAGGGAGGGGCAGATCGTGCTCGCGAAGCTCGACGTCGACGCCAACCCGGAGATCGCGAAGCACTACGGCATCCAGAGCATTCCCGCCGTCAAGGCGTTCCGGAACGGCCAGGTCGTCAACGAGTTCGTGGGCGCCCTGTCCGCGCCGGGCGTGGCGACCTTCCTCGATGGGCTCACCGGGCCGACTGCCGGCGAGCGGCTGCTCGAGGAGCTGCGCGAATCAGGAGACGAGCCCGAGCTCGTGGCCGCCCTCGAGGCCCGCGACTACGAGCGCGCGCTCGGGCAACTGCTCGAGGAGGCGCAGACCGCGGAGCCGGAGCGCCGGGACCGGGTGCGCGAGCTGATGGTGGCGATCTTCGCCGAGCTCGGCCAGGACGACCCGCTGGCGACGACCTACCGGCGTCGGTTGGCGACCACGATCTACTGACCTGCCCCGTCCGGACACGTCCTCTTCGGCCCGGCACCAGGTAGCCCCGACCTCCTCCCCGAGGCGATCGTATCGATGAAACCCGCACGCATGGGTGACCTGTTTGCAACGAAACTGACGCACGCATGCGTCTGAACGCCTATCTCGCGCGTGCCGGTGTCGCCTCGCGGCGGAAGGCCGACGAGCTGATCAAGGCCGGTCGCGTGCGTGTCAACGGCGAGCCAGGCGAGTTGAACACGTTCGTGGCGAGCGACGACCGCGTCGAGGTCGACGGCCGGCCGGTCGCGAAGCAGCACCTCGCCTACGTGCTCCTGCACAAGCCGGCGGGAGTCGTCACGACTGCCCACGATCCGCGCGGCCGGCCGACGGTCGTCGAGCTCGTCCCTCGCGACCCGCGAATCGTCCCGGTCGGACGGCTCGACGCCGATACCACCGGCGCGCTCCTGCTCACGAACGACGGCGTGCTCGCGCACCGGCTCGCGCATCCGCGCTACGAGGTGGCCAAGGTGTACGTGGCCGAGGTCGAAGGCGAGCCGTCGGAGGCCGCGCTGAGCGCCCTGGCGGAGGGCGTCGAGCTCGAGGACGGGCGCACGGCTCCAGCAGAGGTCTGCAGGCTCGGCCCGTCGGAGATCGAGCTCACGCTGCACGAGGGCCGCAAGCACCAGGTGAAGCGCATGTGCGCAGCGGTCGGTCATCCGGTTCGCACGCTCCACCGCCGCGTCTACGCGGGCCTGACGCTCGACGGCATCGAGCCGGGGGAGTGGCGGGAGGTCACCCCCGCGGAGGTCGAGGAGCTGCGCGCGGCCGTGGCTACTCGTACCAGGCCAGCGCGGCGAGGATGACGTACAGGCCGACGAGCGCCCAGCCTTCGAACGCCGCCGCCTTGCCGTCCCCCGTGATCGCCCACACCGCGATCGCCGTCAGCGCCAGCGCGACCGTCAGCACGGGATTGACCACGAAGGTCAGCCGGTCTGAGAACGCGAGCGAGGCGAGGACGAGGACGGGGTAGAGGAAGACGGCGATCTGCGAGACCGAGTTCTTGATCACGGACAGCGCCAGGTCGCTCTTGCCCTTGGCCGCCAGTGTGATCCCGACCACGTTCTCGACCGCGTTCCCGGCGATGCCGACGATCACGAGCCCGGTGAACGCCTTCGAGATCCCGAGCGACTTCACCGCCGGGTCGAGCGCCGCGATGAACCAGTCCGACACGAGTGCGGCGCCGACCCCGGCAGCGGCCAGCAGGACGAGCGCCTTCGGCAGCGGCAGCTGATCCGCACCCTCCTCGTGCGCGATGGCCGCGTCGTCGCTTCGGAGATAGCCGGGAAGCCACGACGCGTAGATCGCGAGCAGGACGAGCGCGCCCACGATCGAGATCGCGAGCGTGTGATGGCTCGCGCGGTCGCCGATCCGGTCGGAGACCCCGAGGACGACGATCAGGAAGACGGCGAGCAGGGTGAGCACCGCCGTGTCGTTCGGGAGCCGGCGGCCGAAGCGCATGCACCCGTCCTCGGCGACTCTCGCTCCCGCGACGATCGAGAGGCCGAGCACGAGCAGGGCGTTCGCGAACAGCGAGCCGAGGATGGACGTCTGCGCGACCAGCGTCTCGCCCGCGGAGAGCGCGAACAGGACGACGAACAGCTCGGGCAGGTTGCCGAGCGTCGACTGGAGGACGCCCGTCACCGCCGGCCCGAAGTGGCCGCCGAGCGCGTCCGTGCCGAGCGCGACGAGCCAGGCGAGCCCGGCCAGCGAGACGGCGCAGAAGATGAAGGTCGCGACGTCCTCGTTCGTCGCGTAGTGGAGCACGCCGCTGATCGCCGCCAGCGCGAACGTGACGGCGATCAGGACGGCTCGTTTCACGTTGCGATCAGAGCCGGACGAAGCCCATACGGTCGTACATCGCCTCGAGCGTCGGCTGGGCGGCCTCGGCCGCCTGCTCGGCTCCCTGTCGCAGCAGCCGCTCGAGCTCGCCGGGATCGGCCGACAGCTGCTCGTAGCGGAGCCGCACGGGCTCCAGGAACGCAATCACGGCCTCGGCGACGTCCGACTTGAACTGCCCGTACCCCTGTCCGTCGTAGCGGTCCTCGATCTCCTCGGGCGCAACACCGGCGGCCACGGACATGATGTCGACGAGATTGGACACGCCGGGCTTGTCGGGCTCGCGCCGGACGTCGCGGCCGGAGTCGGTGACGGCGACCTTGAACTTCTTGCGGATCACGTCCGGCGGGTCGGCGACGAGCACCGTCCCCATCGGCGTGCCGCCGGTCGTCGACATCTTGTTCCCCGGCTCCTGCAGGTCCATGACGCGCGCACCGACCTCCGGATAGCGGCCGTCCGGGATCCGGAACGTCTCGCCGAAACGCTGGTTGAAGCGGGTGGCGATGTCCCGCGTCAGCTCGAGGTGCTGGCGCTGGTCGTCGCCGATCGGGACGAGGTCGGTCTGGTAGAGCAGGATGTCGCCCGCCATCAGGACGGGATACGTGAACAGGCCGGACGAGACGAACTCCTGCTTGTCGCCCTTGTCCTTGAACTGCGTCATCCGGCGCAACTCGCCGAAGCTCGTCACCGAGCCGAGCAGCCAGGCCGCCTCGGCGTGCGCCTTGACGTGGCTCTGGGCGAATGTCGTCGAGCGCGCGGGGTCGAGGCCGCTCGCGAACAGCATGGCCGCCAGATCGATCGTCGCCGCCCGCAGCTCCTCGGGGTCGTAGTCGACCGTGATCGAGTGCAGGTCGACGATGCAGAAGAAGCCCTCGCCGAGCTCCTGCGTGGCCGCGTACTGGCGGAAGCCGCCGATGTAGTTGCCGAGATGCTTCTGCCCGGTGGGCTGAATGCCGGAAAAGATGCGCATGACTACCTCCTGAAGTATCCGCAAGAAAGGACCCGGAGATGCGGACGAGGGGGTTGTGGCGCGTCTCTAGCCGCGCACGCTCCCGCCTCGCCCGCGGCGCCAAACCCAGCGGCCTGCTGCGAAGACGGGAGTCATCTCCCGGAGTGTAGCCGGGAAATCGGCATCTACACTGGCACCGTGACGATGTCGCCGCCCACCTGGTCGCCCTCTTCCTGGCGCGGCCACCACGCGCACCACCAGCCCGAGTGGCCCGAGGAGGCGGCCGCCGAGACCGCTCGCGCGCGGCTGCAGGCCATGCCGCCGCTCGTCTTCGCAGGCGAGGCCCGGCAGCTCCAGGCGAGCCTGGCCGAGGTGGCGGCCGGCCGGGCGTTCCTCCTCCAGGCGGGCGACTGCGCCGAGTCGTTCCACGATTTCTCGGCGATCACCATCCGCGAGAAGCTGAAGATCATGCTGCAGATGTCGGCCGTGATGATCTACGGCTCGACGACGCCGGTGGTCAAGGTCGGGCGGATCGCCGGCCAGTTCGCGAAGGCGCGGACGTCGCCGTTCGAGACCGTCGACGGGGTCGAGCTGCCTTCGTTCCGCGGCCACATGGTGCACGACGACGCGCCGACCGCCGAGGCGCGCGTTCTCGACCCCGACCGGATGATCCAGACCTACCACCAGGCGGCGGCGACGCTGAACCTCTGCGTGCGTTCACGAAGGGCGGGTTCGCCGACCTCAACCGCGTCCACATGTGGAACCAGGAGTTCGTCTCGTCGTCGCCCGAAGGGCAGCGGTACGCGCGGATCGCGGCCGAGATCGAGCGCGCGTTGCGGTTCATGGCCGCGATCGGCATCGACCTCGCCGCACGTCCAGTCGCTGCACCAGGTCGACGTCTGGACGAGCCACGAGGGCCTCGTGCTCGACTACGAGGAGGGCCTGACGCGGCGCGACTCGACGACCGGCGACTGGTACGACTGCTCGGCGCACATGCTCTGGATCGGCGAGCGCACGCGGCAGCCGGACGGGGCGCACGTCGAGTTCTTCTCCGGCGTCCGCAATCCGCTCGGCTGCAAGCTCGGCCCGACGGCGACGCCGGAGGACGTCGTCGAGCTCGCCGAGCGGCTCAACCCGGAGCGGGAGCCGGGACGGCTGACGCTGATCTCGCGCATGGGCGCCGGAGCGGGTCCGCGAGCTCCTGCCTCCGCTTCTGCGCGCCGTACGCGAGGCGGAGCAGCCGGTCGTCTGGGCCTGCGACCCGATGCACGCGAACGTCTTCAAGACCGAGAGCGGCATCAAGACGCGCCGCTTCGACGTGATCGTGGACGAGATCGAGGGCTTCTTCGCGGCCTGCCGCGAGGAGAGCGTCTGGCCGGGCGGCGTGCACCTCGAGTTCACGGGCGACGCCGTCACCGAGTGCCTCGGCGGCTCCGACACGGTGCTGGAGGAGGCACTGTCGACGAACTACATGTCGCTCTGCGACCCGCGGCTGAACGCGCGGCAGTCGCTCGACCTCGCGTTCCACGTCGCCGAGCTGATGCGCGACGCCTGGCACGGATCGTCTCCCGTCTGACGTGGCCGTCCGGCGCCTCGCCATCCTCGGCACCGGCCTGATCGGCGCCTCCGTCGCCCTCGCCGCCAAGCGGCGCGGGGATCGCACGTCGCCGGCTACGACACCGACCCGGCGATGCTCGCGATCGCCGCCGAGCGCGGCGCGGTCGACGAGGCAGGCTCGCGTCCCCGGAAGCGGCGCTCGACGGCGCCGACCTCGCCGTCGTCGCGGCCCCGGTGGCACAGCTCGCAACCGCAGGTCGCCGCGGCACTCGAGGCGGCACCGGAGGCGTGCACCGTCACGGACGTCGGCTCGACGAAGACGTCCGTCTGCGCCGCCGCCGCCGGCTCGACGCGGTTCATCGGCGGGCACCCCGTCTGCGGCTCGGAGGCGCGCGGCGCCGAGCACGCGAGCGCCAACCTCTTCGAGGGCGCGACCTGGTTCCTGTCGCCGCTGCCCGAGACCGACCCCGAGCGCTACCGGCTCGTGCACGGGTTCGTCGCCGGTCTCGGCGCGACGCCGGTCGCCGTCGACCCGCGCGCCCACGACCGGCTCGTCTCGCTGACGAGCCACCTCCCGCACGCGCTCGCGAACCTGCTCGTCAACCAGGCGGGCGGGAGCCGCGTCGACGGTCACGAGCCGCTCGCCGCCGCCGGAGGCTCGCTGCGCGACATGACCCGCGTCGCCGGTGCCAATCCGCGGATCTGGGTCGACATCTTCCTCGACAACGCGGACGAGCTGCGCGACGGCGCTCACCGACCACCGCCGCCGCGTCGAGCAGCTCGAGGCCGCGCTCGACCGCGGGCGACGCCGGCTTCCTCGCCCGCTGGATCGCGGAGGCGGCCGGCAACCGCCGGCGCATGCTCGCCCAGGAGTTCACCGAGCCGGGCGAGCTGCAGCGCCTGCGCGTACACATCCCCGACCGGCCCGGCGTGCTGGCCGGGATCACGCAGGCGCTCGGTGCCGAGCGGATCAACATCGAGGACTTCGAGCTTCGCCACTTCTCGCCCGAGCGCGGCGGCGTGCTGACGATGCTCGTCGTCCGGCGAGGGCGAGGCCCGCCGTGCGGCCGACCTGCTCGAGGCGCAGGGCTACGGCGTCGTCATCGCCCCCGTGATCGAGGAGTGACGCGTGCTCCTCGAGTTCGGCGCCTACAACCTGTTCCGCAACGACCCGATCGTCGCCTGGCACTTCATGCGCCTGTGGATGCCCGCGGTGATCCGCGTCCTGGCGCCGAACGCGGGCTACGGCGTCTCGCGGCTGCCGCAGACCGGTGGCGCCGTGCTCGCCGCGAACCACCTCAGCGCGATCGACCCGCCTGCGATCGGCGTCTACTCGACGCGGGCGATCCGGTACATGACGAAGGTCGAGCTGCTACCGGCTACCCGATCGCCGACGAGTTCCTGCGCATGACGGGAACCTTCGCGGTGCGGCGGGGCGAGGGCGACCGCGACTCGCTCCGTGTCGCCCGCTGGCTCGTCCGCGAGGGGCACGTCGTCGGCATGTTCATCGAGGGCACGCGCCAGAAGTTCGGGTATCCCGGCCCCGGCGCATTCCGGGGCGGCGATGGTGGCGATCCAGGAGGGCGTCCCGGTCGTGCCGGTCGGCATCGACGCATTCGGCTGGTCGCTCCGTAACCGCCGGCCCTTCGCGGTCGCGTTCGGCGAGCCGATGGACCTGAGCGGGTTCCCCCGCAACGGCCGCGGCTACAAGGAGGCGTCGGCCGTCGTCGATGCGGAGATCCTCCGACTGTGGCGCCTCGCGGCGCAGGCCGTCGCCGACGATCTGCCGGACCGGCTGCGTGACGGGACGCCTCGCGAGCCCGAGGTTCGCCTCCGGGACTTCGAGAAGCAGACGGTGCTCCGCACCTGGCCGACCGAGGAGTGGGCCGAGGGGCCGCTCGGGCCGCTCTACAAGGCGATCCTGTGACCTTCGTCGCACCCGCCGTCAGCCTCCGCGGGGCGGTGGCGGTGCCCGGCGACAAGTCGATCTCGCACCGGGCGGTGCTGGTCGGGGCGATCTGCGAGGGGGAGACGGTCGTGCGGGGCTTCGGCCGGTCGGAGGACACGCTGTCGACCGTGCGTGCCGTGCGCGCGCTCGGCGTCGAGGTCGACGAGGAGGGCCAGGACACGCTGCGCGTCCACGGCGTCGGCCTGCGCGGCCTGAAGGCGCCGGAGGAGCCGATCGACTGCGGGAACGCGGGCACGCTCGTCCGCCTGATCGCAGGGATCCTCGCCGGGCAGACGTGGCAGCAGTTCGAGCTTCGCGGCGACGAGTCGCTCTCCTCGAGGCCGATGGGCCGGATCGCCGATCCGCTCGCAGCGATGGGAGCGGGCGTCGAGACGGCGGACGGGCACCTGCCGCTCGGGATCGACGCGCGGCCGCTCCACGGGATCGAGTACGAGCTTCCTGTCGCGAGCGCCCAGGTGAAGTCGTGCCTGCTCCTCGCCGGACTCTTCGCCGACGGCGAGACGACAGTGGTCGAGCCCGTGCCGACGCGCGACCACACCGAGCGCATGCTGCGCGCCGCCGGAGTCCGCCTCGCGGCGCGGCCGGGAAGGATCACCGTGCAGCCGGCCGAGCGGCTCGACCTCGGCGAGGTGGTCGTGCCCGGCGACATCTCGTCCGCCGCACCGCTCGTCCTCGCCGCCACTCTCCTGCCCGGCTCGGAGCTGATCGTCACCGGCGTCGGCGTCAACCCGACGCGGACCGGCTTCCTCGACGTGCTCGAGCGGATGGGCGCGCGGATCGCGATCTTCAACCGGCGCACCGCGGCCGGCGAGCCCGTCGCCGACCTCGAGGTCACGCACGCGGAGCTCGTCGCCACCGAGATCGAGCCGGAGGAGGTGCCGCGGCTCGTCGACGAGCTGCCGCTCTTCGCGCTCGCGGCGTCGATGGCGCACGGGGACAGCCGCGTCCGCGGCGCCGCCGAGCTCCGGGCGAAGGAGACGGATCGAATCGAGGCCGTCGCCGAGGGCCTGCGCGCGCTCGGCGCCCACGTCACGGGCACGAGCGACGGGTTCAGGATCCGCGGCGTGCCGACGCGACCGCGCGGCGGGCGGATGAGCGCCGCGGGCGACCACCGCATCGCCATGCTCGCAGCGGTCAGCGGCCTCGCGTCGCGCGACGGTGTCGAAATCGAGGGCGCCGAGACGGTCGCTATATCCTTCCCCGGGTTCTTCGACCTGATCGACTCCCTGGCTCAACGATGATCATCGCCATCGACGGACCCGCAGGCGCGGGCAAGAGCACGGTCGCGCGGATGCTCGCGGAGCGGATCGGCTTCCGCTATCTCGATACCGGCGCCATGTACCGCGCGCTCACCTGGCTCGCGATGAAGGAAGGGCTCGACCTCGGCGACGGCGACAAGCTCGGCGTCCTCGCCCGCGAGCATCCGGTCGAGCTCGACCCCTCCGGGCGCGTCTCGATCGCCGGCGCCGACGTGACGACGTCGATCCGGACCGCGAGGATCGACAAGATGGTGCCCGTCGTCGCCCGGCATCCCGGTGTCCGCGAGGTGATGCGCGAGCGCCAGCGCCGCCTGGCGGAGAGGGCCGACTCGGTGATGGAGGGCCGGGACATCGGCACGGTCGTCGCCCCGAACGCCGACGTGAAGGTCTACCTCGTCGCCGACGCGCAGATCCGCGCCGCGCGGCGGCGGGCCGAGCGACCCGAGGTCGGCGACGCCGCGCTCGACACCGATCCGCTCCGGCGCGACAAGCAGGACGCCGAGCGGATGACACCCGCCGAGGACGCGATCGAGATCGACACGACCGAGCTCAGGGTCGAGGACGTAGTCGATGAGATCGAGAAGCTCGTCCGCGCCCAGCAGCCCGCCTGACCGACCTTGCAACACAGTGTTGCAAGGTCTCCCGCGGCGATACTGGGTTCGCCATGAATGAAGTCGAATCGGAGAGGCTCATCGGCAAGGTCGCGATCGTCGGCTACCCGAACGTGGGCAAGTCGACGCTCATCAACCGTCTGACCGAGTCGCGGGCCGCGGTCGTCCACGAGACGCCCGGCGTCACACGCGACCGCAAGGAGCTCGTCTGCGAGTGGAACGGCAAGCGCTTCGCCATCGTGGACACGGGCGGGGTGGACGTGGTCGACCCGTCGCCGATCGCGCGCGGGATCGTCGAGCAGGCGACGGCGGCGATCGAGGAGGCCGACCTCGTGCTGTTCGTCGTCGACGCACGCGCCGGCATCACCCCCGGCGACGAGGAGCTGGCCGAGATCCTGCGACGCGAGAAGCGGCCTGTGATCGTGCTCGCGAACAAGCTCGACGAGCCGGCGGCGGACGCGTTCGCGCACGAGTTCCACCGGCTCGGTCTCGGCGAGCCGGTGCCGATCTCGGCCATGCACGGACACGGCACCGGCGACCTGCTCGACGAGATCGTCGACCGGCTCCCGGGGGAGGGCGGCGTCGAGACCGGCGCAGAGGCGATCCGCGTCGCGATCCTCGGCCGACCGAACGTCGGCAAGTCGAGCCTGCTGAACGCGTTCGTCGGGCAGGAGCGCGTGCTCGTTTCGGACGTTCCCGGCACGACGCGCGACGCGATCGACACCGTGCTCGAGCGCGGCGAGCAGACGTTCGTGCTCGTCGACACGGCGGGTCTGCGGCGCAAGCGCCACCAGCGGCAGGGAATCGAGTACTACTCCGAGCTGCGGGCGCTCGAAGCGGCGGAGCGGGCCGACGTGGCGCTCGTCCTCGTCGATGCGTCGGAGGGCGTGGTCGAGCAGGACCTGGCGATCGCGGACGTGGCGCGGAAGGCCGGGTGCTCGACGCTGGTCGTCCTCTCCAAGTGGGATCTCTCGACCGTGACGATCGAGGACGTCAGGCCACGGCTCGAGACGCGTCTGCGCCAGCGGCCGCCGATCGTCGTCACGTCGGCGAAGAGCGGGCGCGGGGTCGACCGCGTGCTCGACCGCGTCGTCGGCCTCTTCGACAAGCACACGCACCGCATCCCCACGCCCGAGCTGAACCGCTTCGTCGCCGAGCTCCGTGCGGCACGCGAGCCGCCGTCGAAGCGGGGCAAGCGGCTCAACGTCCTGTACGCCACGCAGACCGGCACGCGGCCGCCGCGCTTCCGCTTCTTCGTCAACGATCCCGGCCTGATCACGCGCGACTACGGCTACTGGGTCGAGAACCGCCTGCGCGACCGGTTCGAGATGGAGGGCGTTCCCGTCTCGATCGATTTCGTGCGACGCTCCTAGCCGCATGCGCGCTGTGGTCGTCGGGGCGGGGTCGTGGGGGACTGCGTTCGCCGGCGTGCTCCGCGACCGCGGGCACGAGGTGACGATCGCCTGTCGCGACGCCGTGCAGGCCCGTGCGATCGCCGAGACCGGGCACAACCCGCGCTACCTGGCCTCTCTGGACCTGAACGGGATCGAGGCGACGACGATCGCCGACGCGCCGGTCGCCGCCGCCGATCTCGTCGCCGTCTCGGTGCCGAGCGTCGCCTTCGGCGACGTCGTCGGCTCGCTACCCGGCGCTGCTCCCGTCCTGACGCTGACCAAAGGACTCGACCCGGCGACCGGGGACCTCCTGCACACGCTCGTCGGCGAGCGGCCGGTCGCGGTCCTCTCCGGCCCGACGTTCGCCGAGGAGATCGCGGCCGGACTGCCGTGCGCGGCCGTCGTCGCGAGCCGCGACGAGGAGCTCGCCGGGCGGTTGCAGCAGGAGATCAACTCGTCGCTCTTCCGCGTCTACGTCAACACCGACCTGACCGGCGTCGAGTTCTGCGGCGCGGCGAAGAACGTGATCGCGCTCGCGGCCGGCGGCGTCGACGGGCTCGAGCTCGGCGACAACGCCAAGGCCGGCGTGATCACGCGCGGCGTGGCCGAGATGACCCGGCTCGGCTCCGCGTGCGGCGCGCGGCCCGAGACGTTCGCGGGCCTCGCCGGGATGGGCGACCTGATGGTCACGTGCTGGAGCAGGCTCGGCCGCAACCGTCGCGCCGGCGAGCTGATCGCGCGTGGTGCGACAGCGGCGGAGGCGGCGGCCGAGATCGGCCAGGTCGTCGAGGGCCTGACGACGGCGCCCGTGCTGCGCGACCTCTCGCGCCGGCTCGGCATCGAGATGCCGATCACCGACGCGGTCTGCGGCGTCCTCGAGGGCCAGAGCCTGCAGGAGCTCGCCGCGTCGCTGATGGGCCGTCGCCCGACGGGCGAGTAGCCGCGTCCCCGGGTGTTCGACTACGCTTAACAGCCGAGATGGCCGCGCACACGTTCTCCTTCACCTCGGAATCGGTCACCGAGGGGCATCCGGACAAGATCGCCGACCAGATCTCGGACGCCGTCCTCGACGCGGTTCTCACCGACGACGCGAACGGCCGCGTCGCGTGCGAGACGCTCGTCACGACGGGCCTCGTCGTCGTCGCCGGCGAGATCTCCACGAAGACGTACGTGGACATCCCGACGCTCGTGCGCGCGAAGGTGCGCGAGATCGGCTACGACCGCGCCAAGTACGGCTTCGACGCCGACACGTGCGGCGTCATCGTGGCGATCGACGAGCAGTCGTCCGACATCGCGCAGGGCGTCGACACGGCCTACGAGGTGCAGCACCATCCGGGCGACGACGACCCGCTCGACCGCACCGGCGCCGGCGACCAGGGGATGATGTTCGGCTACGCGTGCCGGGAGACGGAGGAGCTGATGCCGCTGCCGATCACGCTCGCGCACCGCATCTGCAAGCGGCTCGCCGAGGTGCGAAAGGCCAACGTGCTGCCGTATCTCCGTCCGGACGGCAAGGCGCAGGTGACCGTGCGCTACGAGGTCGACGAGCACGGCCGCCGACGCCCGGTCGAGATCGAGCGCGTGCTCGTCTCGGCACAGCACCGCGAGGGGCTCGACGTGGACACGCTGCTCAAGCCGGACATCATCGAGCACGTCCTGCACCCGATCATGCCGCACGACCTCTGCGACGTGGAGCGGCTCGGCGAGCGCGACTTCGTGCTCGTCAACCCGACCGGCCGCTTCGTCAAGGGCGGCCCGATGGGGGACACGGGTGTGACCGGTCGGAAGATCATCGTCGACACGTACGGCGGCGCGGCGCGACACGGTGGCGGCGCCTTCTCGGGGAAGGATCCGACCAAGGTCGACCGCTCGGCGGCATACGCGGCCCGCTACGTGGCCAAGAACGTGGTCGCCGCCGGCCTCGCCGACCGCTGCGAGCTGCAGATCGCGTACGCGATCGGCGTCGCCCACCCGATGTCGATCGAGGTCGAATGCTTCGGCACCGAGGCAGAGGGGATGACGACGACGCTGATCGAGGCGCTCGTCCGCGAGCACTTCGACCTTCGCCCCGGCGCGATCATCCGCGACCTCGACCTCCGGCGGCCGATCTACTCGAAGACCGCGGCGTACGGCCACTTCGGCCGCGACGACCACGACTTCACGTGGGAGAAGACCGACAAGGCGGACGCCCTCCGCGCCGCAGCCGGCCTCGCTGCTCCCGCGACGACGTCGGCGTAACACGGCCCGAATCGCCTGCCGAGAAGGCGGCTGTGAGGCTCAGCCAGGTTTCGTCGCCGAGAGCAGCGCATGTCCCATACGCCACACGCCCCGGCCGCTCTCGACGAGCGGCCGAAGCCGGGCCGTGAGGAGTCTGCCGTCGCGGCCATCAGAGTTCAGGCCTTCCGAGTCTGTGGCCGCCGGCTAGGCTGCGCGCCGCACGAACAGACCCGACGCCTGCTTGCCCGCGATCGAGCGCGGCTCGCCGCCTGCCAGCACGGTCATCGTGTTGCCGTCCGAGCCGGAGACCTCGACCGACGTTCCCGGCGCGAAGCCTTCGTCGTAGAACCAGTGCAGGAGGTCGCCGTCGTGCTCTGCGAGCCTCACGACCGTCGCTTTCTCACCGGGGTCGAGGTCCGAGAGAGCCACGAGCTCGCGGTTCTCCGCCTGCTCGAAGTCGGTGTCGACGGGCCAGCCGTGGGGGCAACGGTCGGGATTGCCCAGGCGCTCGGCGATCCGCTCGATCATCTCGTCCGTGAACGTGTCGCCGAGCTCGTCGGCCTGCACGTGCGACTCCGCCGCCGTGTAGCCCATGAAGTCGGTCAGGAAGCGCTCGATGATCCGGTGCTTGCGCACGACCTTCTGCGCCCGCTCGATGCCGAGTGGCGTCAGGATCGCCTCCTTGTGCTCACCCCGCTCGACGAGGCCCTCCGCCTCGAGCCGTTTCAGCATCTCGCCCGCCGACGCGCGCGAGACGCCGAGCATCTCGGCGACGCGGGACGCGATCGCGGCCGAGCCGGTCGCAGGCTGGTACTCGCCGATCGGGAAGGCGAGGAAGTAGATCGTCTCCAGGTAGTCGTCGACAGAGTGGCCGGCCATGGTTCGACTATAGTCGACGCCTCGATCGTGTAAGGGTTGCCTGACACGCGAGGGCTCTGTAAGGTGCCCCTTACACGTGAGCACGTCGCAAATCCTCTTGCTGGGCGCGGTTGCCGGGTCGACCATCTTCATCGGCCTGCCGATCGGCCGCGTCCGGAACGCGAGCATGGCCCTGAAGGTCACGCTCAGCGCCACGGCAACGGGGATCCTGCTCTTCCTGCTCTACGACGTCCTTGCGAACGGCGTCGAGCCGGTCGACGCCTCGCTGAAGTCGGCGGTCCACGACGGCGGCTCGTGGGCCGACTTCGTCGGTCTCGCCGCGCTGCTCGCGATCGGCTTCGGCGTCGGCCTGCTCAGCCTCGTCTACTACGACCGCTGGATGGCCCGCGAGCGGGCCAAGAGCCTGCTCGGCCCCGGCGCCGCCTCGGCCGCGGAGTTCGAGCCGTCGTGGATCCACGGGATGTCGAGCGCGTCCTGGCTCGCCGTCCTGATCGCGACCGGCATCGGCCTGCACAACTTCGCGGAGGGTCTCGCGATCGGACAGTCGGCCGCGCTCGGCGAGACGAGCCTCGCGCTCGTCCTCATCATCGGCTTCGCGCTCCACAACGGCACCGAGGGCTTCGGCATCGTCGCGCCGCTGGCCGGAGACAGCGAGCGGCCGAGCTGGCGGTTCCTGCTCGTGCTCGGCCTGATCGGCGGTGCCCCGACCTTCTTCGGCACGCTCGTCGGCCAGGCGTGGACGAGCACCGCCGTTTCCGTCTGCTTCCTCGCGCTTGCCGCGGGCTCGATCCTCTACGTCATCATGCAGCTGATCCAGGTGAACGCCCGGCTCGGGCACAAGACGCTCGTCGCCTGGGGCATGTTCGGCGGCCTCGTGCTCGGCTTCGCCACCGACTTCATCCTTACCGCGGTCAGTAGCTGAGCACGGGGTAAACGGCCGGGCTTTCGCCGTGAGGTGGCGTTAGCCTCCTGACGTGAGCGAGCTTCGGCTTGAGACGGCGCGGCTGACCCTTCGGATGCCGAGGCTCGACGACTCGGAGGCCGCTGCGGAGATGCTCGGCGACCCGGAGGTGATGCGTTTTCTCGGCGGGCAGCCCGTGCCGACGGAGGAGGTGCCCGTCGTCGTCGGGCGGTGGATCGAGCGCTGGGAGCTCCACGGTGTCGGGCCGTTCGTCGTCGAGCGGAAGCAGGACGGCCATTTCCTCGGCCGCACCGGCATCCTCGTCTGGGACACACGGTCGTGGGAGCACGCCGAACCGGGCGAGCTCGAGCACGCGCAGCCCGAGCTCGGTTGGGCCTACGCGCGCAGCGCGTGGGGGAACGGCTACGCGACGGAGGCGGCCGGCGCGGTTCGCGACTGGGTCCGCCGCGAGCGCGGCGTCGATCGGCTGATCTCGCTGATCGTGCCGACGAACGCCCGGTCGCGCGGCGTCGCGGAGCGACTGGGAGCTGTACCGGCCGAAACGGTCACCCTGCACGGCACGGACGACGCAGTCGTCTGGGTCCACGTCTAGCGCCGACTGGCGCGCGGGCTAGGCTCGACGGGTGCGCTTCGCGTCCGTCTATCCGCTCGTCTCCGCCCGGTCGCTGGCGCGGCCGTTCACCTACGAGGTCGGCGACGAGATCGGCAAGGGAGCCGTGCTCTCGCTGCAGTTCGGGGCCTCGAAGCGCCGCGGTGTCGTCGTCGGGCTCGAGGAGGAGCCGCCCGACGGCGTCGATCCGATCGCGGCCGGACGCCTCCTCGACGAGCTCCCGCCCGCACTCGTCGACCTCGCGCTGTGGACGGCCGACTACTACGGCTCGACGCCCGGCCGGGCGCTCGCGCTCATCGCCCCTTCGAAGCCGGAGCGGCGCGGCGAGCTCAAGCGCCCGAGCAGCGACTACGCGCTCGGCGGCGAGGCCGAGCCGCTCGAGCTGAGCGGTCCGCAACGCGCCGCGCTCGAGCGGATCGAGGCCGCTGCCGCGGGCGGCGGCGGGCACTTCCTGCTCTACGGCGCCACCGGGAGCGGGAAGACCGAGGTGTACCTCCAGGCGTGCGCGGCGGCGATCGAGCGGGGCGAGAGCGCGATCGTCCTCGTCCCCGAGATCGCGCTGACGCCGCAGACGCTCGGCCGCTTCCGCGCCCGCTTCGGCGACCGCGTCGCGGTGATCCACTCGGGCCTCAGCGAGGCCGAGCGGCGCGACGAGCGCGAGCGGATCGCCTCCGGCGACGCCCCCGTCGTCGTCGGTGCGCGCTCGGCGGTGTTCGCGCCGGTGCCCCGGCTCGGCCTCGTCTGCGTGGACGAGGAGCACGACCCGTCCTACAAGCAGGAGTCGGACCCCCGTTACGACGCCCGCACCGTCGCCGCCAAGCGCGCGGCGCTCGAGGGCGCGGTCGCGCTCTACGGCTCGGCGACGCCGCGCCCCGAGAGCTGGGCGCGGCTCGAGCGGCTCGAGCTCGGTGGCCGGCTCGGCGCCTCGCTGCCGCCGGTGACGGTCGTGGACATGCGTCGCGAGGCCGGCTATCCGCTGTCCGCGCCGCTCCTCGCGGGGCTCGCACGCGTCGAACGCGAGGGCGGAAAGGCGATCCTGCTCCTGAACCGGCGCGGGCTCGTCCCCGCTCTCCACTGCCGCGACTGCGGCGAGACGCGCCGCTGCGAGCACTGCGACGTCGCGCTCGTGCTCCACGCCGACGGCTCACTCCGCTGCCACCACTGCGGCGCCGCGCAGGCGACGAGCGAGCTCTGCCCCGGCTGCGGATCGCCCGAGCTCGTCCGCGTCGGCGCCGGGACGCAGCGCCTCGAGCGGGAGCTCGAGCAGCACGTGCCGGGTCTCGAGCGCATCCGGCTCGACTCCGACACCGTCTCCCGGCCGGCGGCGCTCCAGGAGGCGCTCGAGCGGTTCGCGGGCGCCGAGCGGGCCGTCCTGCTCGGCACGCAGATGGTCGCCAAGGGCCACCACTTCGGCGACGTCTCGCTGGCCGCCGTCGTCGATGCCGACACCGGCCTCGCGATGCCGGACTTCCGCGCCGAGGAACGCACGTTCCAGCTGATCACGCAGCTCGCCGGGCGGAGCGGCCGCACCGCGCCCGGCCGCGTGATCGTCCAGACGTTTCAACCCGACTCGCGCGCCGTCGTCTTCGCAGCCCGTCACGACGTCGCGGGCTTCCTGGACGAGGAGCTCCGCCGTCGCGAGGAGCTCGGCTACCCGCCGTACCGACATGTCGTCAGGGCACTCGTCTCCGGCCCGGACGCGGACGACCCGAGCCGGCTGCTCGAGGAGATCCGCCGCGGGCTGAGTCGGGCGGATTCGGGGGACGCGGAGGTGATCGGTCCGGCGCCGCTCCTGCGCCTCCGTGGCCGCCATCGCGCGCAGCTGATCGCCAAGACGGCCGAGCCGCGCCGTGTCGCCTCGGCCATCGCGCGCCTGCTCGCGGCCGCGGCGCCCGCAATGCGCCGTGCCGGTCTCCAGGCCGTCGTCGACGTCGACCCGCAGAGCCTCTAGCAGTTCGGCTAGCCGCACCCCGGGACGCAGGCTGGCTCCATGGTCGCGCCTCGTGTCGCGAGCGACAGTACTCCCCGACATGACACGGAAAAGGGAGCTCGCCATGAAGTTCAGCCAACGGGGCACGCTCGCCGTCGTCTGCCTGGCGACGGCGATGCTCATGCTCGACATCGCGGTCGTCAACACCGCTCTCTCGCACATCGCGTCCGACCTCGACTCGGGCCTGAGCGGCCTGCAGTGGATCGTCGACGCCTACACACTCGCGCTCGCAACCGTCGTGCTCACCGCAGGCTCGCTCGCAGACCGGCTCGGCCGCCGCCGCATCTTCGCCTGGGGGATGGGGATCTTCACGGCGACCTCTCTGTGGTGCGCGCTCGCGACGAGCATCGTCGAGCTCGACGCCGCCCGCGCGGTCCAGGGCCTCGGCGCCGCGATGATGTTCGCGAGCTCGTTGGCCGTCCTCGCCGACGCGTTTCCGGTCGCGGCCGAGCGCGCCAAGGCATTCGCGGTCTACGGGGCCACGATCGGGGCCTCCTTCGCCGTCGGACCGCTCGTCGGCGGCGTGCTCACGAGCTACGTGAGCTGGCGCGCGGTCTTCTTCGTCAACGTCCCGCTCGGCATCGCGGCCGTCGTCGCCACCTACGCCTGGGTGCGTGAGTCGCACGAATCGAGAGCCCGGAGACTCGACCTGCCCGGACAGCTGACGCTGACGGGCGGCCTCTTCCTGCTCGTCTTCGCCCTGCTCCGAGGAAACGACGAGGGCTGGTCGAGCCTCTCGATCGTCGCCTCGCTGGTGGGCGCGGTCGCGTTGCTGGCGCTCTTCGTCCTGGCCGAGCTCCGCTCGCGCGAGCCGATGCTGCCGCTCCAGCTCTTCCGCCGACCCGATTTCACCGGTGCTCAGGTAGCAGCGTTCGCGATCTCCGGCTCGTTCTTCGCGCTCTTCCTCTACACGACGCTCTACCTCCAGGAGATCCTGCACCTGTCGGCGATCGAGGCAGGCCTCGTCTATCTGCCGGGCACGGTGCTCATCTTCGTCGTCTCCGGTGCCAGCGCAGCCCTGACGAGCAGGGTGGGGCCGTCGGTGCTCGTCGTCACCGGCCTGATGCTCGTCGCCGCCGGCCTTGCGCTGACCCTGCTCACCGGGACCGACTCGAGCTGGACGGCACTGATGCCGGGCCTGCTCGTCGGCTGCGTGGGGACGGGTCTCTTCAACCCGGCGGTCGTCGCCATCGCGCTCGGCTCGGTGTCCGAGGAGCAGAGCGGCCTCGCCGCCGGGACGAACGACGCGTTCCGCCAGGGCGGAATCGCCGTCGGCGTCGCCGTGTTCGGTGCGGTCATCCCGGCCGCGTCCGCGCTCGGCGGAGGTTCGCCGGCCGACTACGTCGCTGGGATGCACACCGCGGCGATCATCGGCGCCGTGCTCGCAGCCGTGGGAGCGGTCGCCTGCGCCCGCCTGTTCCGGATCGGCCTCGCCTCGTCGGGCAAACGCCTCGCCGAGGCCGCGGCCGCCGTCGCCTCGCGCTAGCGGCCCGCCTCGCCGCCTCGAAGGCCCGCCTCGTGCGGGCCTTCGCGCGTCCCGGCCGAATTACACTGACGGCATGGCCGACGAGCACGGACAGGTCAAGGAGAGCCCGCGTAAGCGCGATCCCGAGCGCGAGGCTCGGCGCCGGCTCGCGCTGGCGCAGATCCGGCAGTATCCCGACCCGTCGCTTCGCCTCCGCGCCTCCGAGGTCGAGGCGGTCGACGACGAGCTGCGCAACCTCGTCGAGCGCATGTTCGCGCTGATGGAGGACGCGAGCGGCATCGGTCTCGCCGCCACGCAGGTCGGCGTGCTCCGGCGCCTGTTCGTCTGCCGGCTCGGCGACGAGGACGACGACGAGGAGGAGCTCGAGCTCCACGCCTTCGTCAACCCGGTCGTGACGCCGCTCGGCGACGAGCGCAAGAGCGCCGACGAAGGGTGCCTGTCCCTGCAGGAGGTGCTCGTTCCGGTCGAGCGGCCGGCCCGGGTGGTCATCGAGGCGACCGACCTCGACGGCGTTCCCGTGCGGATGGAGCTCGAGCAGCTCGACGCGCGCGTCGTCCAGCACGAGCTCGACCACCTCGACGGCATCCTGATCATCGACCGGACGACCGACGAGGCGCGGCGCGAGGCGCTTGCGACGCTCCGGCCCAAGCCGGAGCTCGCCGGCCGCGCCTGACATGGCGCGAATCGGCGTCGCGGCCACGGCGCCGTTCGGCGCAGACGTTCTCGAGCGGCTGGCGGCGAAGCACGAGCTTGCCTTCGTCCTCACCCGGCCGGACAGCCGGCGCGGGCGCGGCCGGACCGTGGGCGCATCCCCCGCGAAGGCTGTGGCGGAGCGGCTCGGCATACCCGTGCTGCAGCCCGGGCGGCTGGACGGCGCAGTCGAGCTGCCCGCCGGGACGGTCGTGGCCGTCGCCTACGGGTTGCTCGTCCCGCCGGCGCTGCTCGAGCGCCATCTCTGGCTGAACGTGCACCCGTCGCTCCTGCCGCGCTGGCGCGGTGCGGCGCCCGTCGAGCGCGCGATCATGGCCGGAGACGACGAGACGGGCGTGTCGATCATCCGGCTCGTCGAGGAGCTCGACGCCGGTCCGATCGGCGCACAGGAGGCGTTCGCGATCGGCCCCGATGACGACGCCGGCGCCGTGTACGCGCAGGCTGCCGAGGTTGCTGCGCGGCTCCTCGACCCGCTTCCCGAGCGGTTCGTGCAGCAGGCGGCCGACGGAGCGACGTATGCCGAGAAGATCGCAGCCGCCGATCGCAGCCTCGACCTCGCACGCCCGTCGGACGAGCTCGTCCGCCGGGTTCGTGCGCTCTCCCCTCACATCGGCGCGCGGGCGGAGCTCGAGGGACGGCCAGTGACGGTCTGGCGCGCGCGGGTCGCAGCCGACGGGTCGTTCGAGCCGCTCGAGGTGCAGCCGGCGGGCGGGCGGCGAATGGAATACGCGGCCTGGCTCCGCGGCCTGCGGTCGTGAGCGTCTCGCCCGCGCGCCGGGCCGCGTACGAGGTCGTCCTGCGGGTGTTCGAGCAGGACGCCTATGCAGATCGGGCGTTCGCCACAGCCGCAGAGGGCCTCGACGCCCGAGACCGGGCGCTCGCCCAACAGATCGCCTACGGCACCGTGCAGCGCGTGCGCGCGCTCGACCACGGCGTCGAGGCGCTCGCCCGCCGCCCGGTCGCCCGGCTCGACCCGCCGGTCCGCGCGGCGCTGCGCACGGGCGCCTACCAGCTCGCGTACCTCTCCGGCGTCGCGCGGCACGCGGCCGTCAACGAGACGGTGGAGCTCGTCCGCGGCGCGGGACTCGAGCGGGCGGTCCCGTTCGCGAACGCCGTGATGCGGCGGCTCACGGTCGGCCTCCGTGGGCTGCTCGCCAGCCTGCCGGAAGGGCCGCTCAAGCTCTCGTATCCCGACTGGATCGCGGAGGTCTGGGAGCGTGACTTCGGCCCCGAACAGGCGCTGGCACTGATGCGCTCGCAGAACGAGCCGCCCGAGACCGTCGTCCGGCTCGCCCGCGGCGAGATCGACGGCGAGCCCACCGACGTTGCCGGCGCCTACCGTGTCGAACGGGTGGACGAGCAGGCGCTCGCCGAGGGGCGAATCTGGCCGCAGAGCCGCGGATCCCAGCTCGCCGCGCTCGCCGTCGGCGCCCTGCCGGGCGAGCGGACGCTGGACGTGTGCGCCGCCCCGGGCGGCAAGGCGACACAGCTCGCGGGGGAGGTGACGGCGGTCGAGAAGCACGAAGGGCGGGCACGCGAGCTGGCCGCGAACGCGGACAGGCTCGGCGCGACGAACGTGCAGGTCGTCAATGCCGACGCGCTCGCGCTTCCGCACGACCTCCGCGATTTCGACCGGGCGCTCGTCGACGCGCCCTGCTCGGGCCTCGGCGTGCTGAACAGCCGGCCGGACCTACGCTGGCGCGCGGAGCCGCTCCCCGACCTCCAGCTCGCGCTGGTGCGCGCCGCCGCCGAGCGCGTCAAGCCCGGCGGCACGGTCCTCTACTCCGTCTGCACGCCGAACGCCGACGAGAACGAGGCGATCGTGGACGCGTCCGGCCTCGCCGTCGACGACCTCGGCGCCGACTGGCCCGCGTTCCGGCACCCGACCCGGCCGGAGTTCCTGCTCACGCTGCCGCACGTCCACGGCACGTCGGGCTTCTTCGTCGCCCGCCTACGATTGCCCGCGTGACCGACCACCTGGAGCGGGCGCTCGCGCTCGCGGCAGCGACCCGGGGCCGCGCGCACCCGAAGCCGGACGTCGGCGCCGTGCTCGTGCGCGACGGGAGCGTGATCGGTGAGGGCTCGACCGAGGCAGCCGGCCGGCACGCCGAGATCGTCGCCCTCGACGCCGCCGGCGAGCAGGCCCGGGGCGCGACGCTCTACGTGACGATGGAGCCCTGCGCTCACCACGGCTCGACGCCGCCGTGCACGGACGCGATCGTCGCCGCGGGCGTCGCGAAGGTGGTCGTCGGCTCTCGCGATCCGAACCCGGAGGCGACGGGCGGGATCGAGCGGCTCCGGGACGCAGGCGTCGAAGTCGTGCTCGTCGACTCCTTCGCCGCCCGGGCGCAGAACGAGGCATGGCGCACGTGGGTCGCGCTCGCCAGGCCGTTCGTGACGTGGAAGATGGCCGTGACGCTCGACGGCCGCGTCACGGTGCCCGGCGCCCGCTGGGTCTCGGGCGAGGAGAGCCGGCGCCGGGTGCACGAGCTTCGCGCACGCGTCGACGCGGTCGCCGTGGGCATGGGCACCGTCCGGGCCGACAAGCCGAGGCTCGACGCGCGCGAGGTGGAGGCGGCGCGGCAGCCGCGGCGGCTCGCGTTCGGCCGCGGGCCGCTGCCGGACGACTCGGAGCTCGAGCTGCGGAGCGGACCGTTCGCCGACGAGTTGCGCGCGCTCGCCGCGGAGGGCGTCCAGTCGCTTCTCCTCGAGGGCGGGCCGACCCTCGCCGGCGCGTTCCTCGCCGACGATCTCGTCGACAAGTTGCTCCTCTTCGTTGCCCCGGTCGTGGCCGGTGCCGGGCCGCGTATGCTGGGTGACATGGCCGCGCCGCTCCGCGTGACGCGGCTGACGGCCGAGCCCATCGGCCAGGATGTTCTTCTCAGCGCCTATGTCCACGAGCCCTGAACCAGTCCGCCCCGCCCGCGCCGAGGGCGAGATCGTGAGTGCGCTGTCGCACTGGCTTGCCTACCACATGGGCAACGCCGAGCTCCGCACGCGCCTCCGCGAGCTCGGCACGGACTGCCTCGACCGTGAGCAGGCGGAGATGGTCGACGAGGTGCTCGCGGAGCTCGACGATGCGCCCGAGGGCGAGCGCGGCGAGCTGGAGATGCTGGTCCGCGAGACGCTGGAAGCGATCGCGCTCGGCTGAGGAGGCGGTACGCGTGTTCACGGGGATCGTGCGGGAGCGGGGGCGAGTCGTCTCGATCCTGGCCGCCGAAGACGGCGCGCGCCTCCGGATCGCCGCGCCGGAGGCGGCCGCGAACGCCGCTACCGGGGACTCGATCGCGATCGCCGGCGTGTGTCTGACGGTCGTCGCGGCGGTGGACGGCGAGCTCGAGTTCGACGCGGTCGCCGAGACGCTTCGCCGCAGCTCGCTCGGGCGGCTCGAGGCGGGCGAGGACGTCAACGTCGAGCCCGCGCTCCGCGCCGGCGAGCCCCTGGGCGGCCACTACGTCCAGGGCCACGTCGACGGCGTCGGTCGCGTCCGGTCGGTCGAGCGTGAGGGCGAAGGGCGTCTCGTACGCTTCGACGCGCCGCCAGAGGTGGTCCGCTACTGCGTCGAGAAGGGCTCGATCACCGTGGAGGGCGTCTCGCTGACGATCACGGACGTCGACGAGAAGGGCTTCGGCGTCGCGCTCGTCCCGCACACGCTGTCCGCGACAACGCTCGGGAGGCTCGAGTCCGGCGACGAGGTGAACCTGGAGTCCGACGTGCTCGCCAAGTACGTCGAGAGGCTCGTCGCGAGGCCCTGAGCGGCCCGCGGGCTACGATTCGAGGCGATGGCGGCCGTCGCCGAGCCACAGACATCGCCGTTCTCGCCAGTCGAGCAGGCCCTCGATGACGTGCGCCAGGGCAAGTTCGTGGTCGTCGTCGACGATCCCGACCGCGAGAACGAGGGCGATCTCGTCATCGCCGCCCAGTTCGCGACGCCCGAGGCGATCAACTTCATGGCCACGCACGCGCGCGGTCTGATCTGCCTCTCGCTGACGGAGGAGCGCGCGGACGAGCTCGGCCTGCGCCCGATGACGGAGCACAACGAGGCGCCGCTCGGAACCGCCTTCACCGTCTCGATCGAGGCGCGCGAGGGCGTCACGACCGGCATCTCCGCCGCCGACCGCTCGCACACGATCCAGGTCGCGATCAACGCGCAGAGCCGTCCGGGCGACCTCGTCCAGCCCGGCCACGTCTTCCCTCTGCGCGCCAAGCCCGGAGGCGTCCTCGAGCGGATCGGCCAGACCGAGGCCGCCGTCGACCTCGCTCGCCTCGCCGGTCTCACCCCGGCCGGCGTCGTCTGCGAGATCATGAACGACGACGGCACGATGGCCCGCGTGCCCGACCTCACGCGTTTCTGCGAGCAGCACGAGCTGCTAATGATCACGGTCGCGCAGCTCGTCGAGTACCGCCGCCGCCACGAGCTCCTCGTCGAGCGGACCGCCCAGGTGCGGATGCCGACCGACTACGGCGAGTTCTCGGCAGTCGCGTTCCGCGAAAAGCTGACCGGCAAGACCCACGTGGCGCTCGTCCGCGGCGAGGTCGCCGGCAAGGAGCACGTCCTCGTGCGTGTCCACTCGGAATGCCTCACGGGCGACGTCTTCCACTCGCTGCGCTGCGACTGCGGCGAGCAGCTCGAACTTGCTCTGGAGCGCATCGGAGCCGAGGACGAGGGCGTGCTCCTGTACATGGCGCAGGAGGGCCGCGGGATCGGGCTCCTCAACAAGCTCCGGGCCTACGAGCTCCAGGAGCAGGGGCTCGACACGGTCGAGGCGAACCTCGAGCTCGGCTTCCCGGCCGACGCGCGCGACTACGCGATCGGGAACCAGATCCTCTCCGAGCTCGGCCTGACGACGATCCGGATCCTGACCAACAATCCGCGCAAGCTGACGGGCATCGAGGGCTTCGGGCTGACCGTGGTCGAGCAGGTGGCGATCGAGGTGGCGCCGAATGCCGAGAACCGGCGGTATCTGGCCGCCAAGCGTGACAAGCTTGGGCATAGGCTTCACCACCAGGACCTGAAGTTCGAGAAGACCGATGACTGACCGCCCCGGCACCTACAACCCGTTCGAGGACACCGGCGACTGGCCGTTCCGCGAGTCGGCGGCGCCGCCGGTCGAGCACGAGCGCCCCTTCGATCGCGAGGAGCAGTCGACGCGTCTGACCGAGCCCGAGCCGCCGACCGAGCCCGAGAGCGGGCCGGCGCCCGAGCCAGAGCCGGAGGTCGACGTCGTGCCGGTCGAGCCAGTGTCGAACGCGCCGGAGCCGAGCGAACCCGAGCCGAGCGAGCCCGCGCGGGAGCCGGAGCCCGAGCCCGACCCAGGGCCGGAGCCGGAGCGCGAGGAGCCGCCGATGTTCGCGGCGCCGCCTCCCGAGCCGGAGCGGGAGCCAGAGCTGGAGCCCGGGGCGGAACCGGTGCCCGAGCAGCAGGCCGTGCTCCCTGTTCCGATCGAGGAGGACGAGCAGGAGGCGCCCGAGGCGGAGCCCGAGGCCGAGCCCGTCGACCCGCTCCTGGCTCCTGCGGCGGCCGCTCTCGCAGCCGAGCCGCTGCGCGAGCACGCCCCCGGCGACCTCGTCGTCCCGGAAGGCCCCGAGATCCTCGAGGGCGGCCCGAACGGCTTCCGCCGCAGCGTGGCGATCGTCGTCAGCCGCTTCAACGCCGACGTTACGAACAGGCTCCTGGAAAGCGCCGTCGACGCGCTCGTCGACGCCCACGTGACGCGGGAGTCGATCACGGTCGTGCCCGTCCCGGGCGCGTTCGAGTTGCCGCTTGCGGCGATGGCGATCGCGAAGACCCGGCGGTTCTCGTGCGTCGTCGCGCTCGGCTGCGTGATCCGCGGCGAGACACCGCACTTCGACTTCGTCGCCGGCGAGGCCGCGAGCGGTCTGCAACTCGCGGCGATCGAGACCGGCGTGCCGGTCTCCTTCGGCCTGCTGACCTGCGAGACGAAGGAACAGGCCGAGGCCCGCGTCGACAAGGGCGCCGAGGCGGCCCGCGCGGCGCTCGAGATGGCCGACCTGTTCACGCAGGTCCGCGCACGGGCCGCGCGCTCCGCTCAGTAGAGCCCGCTCTACTGAGCCTCCCGCTACACTGGGCCGTCGATGTCGAAGGTCTGCGCAATCTGCGGCAAGAAACCGGGGTTCGGGCACAACCGGAGCCACTCGATGGTGGCCACGAAGCGCCGGTTCAACCCGAACCTCCAGCGTGTTCGCATCCTGCTCGGTGGAACGGCGACCCGCGCGTATGTCTGCACGCGCTGCCTCAAGTCGGGCAAGGTCGAGAAAGCCGTCTAACCCCGGCGGGCGCCGAGAGCCGACGCCCTCGGTAGCGTGGCGATCTGGCTCATGCACGAGGTGAACGGCCGCTGGCGAGGACACACACGCTTCCCTCCCGGTCGCTGAGGGGCTTCTCCTCCCGCGACCGGCCGCACGCGTGGGAGCGGCCGCGCCTCGCGCCTCGTCCCGAGCGGCTGGACGCGCCGCTGGACACGCTGAACAGCGTCGGTCCACAGGTTCGGAGAAAGCTGCTCAGGCTCGGCCTGGACACGGTCGGCGACCTCCTCGAGCATGGCCCGCGCCGCTACGAGTCGGCCGCCCCCGAACGGGCCATCGCCGATCTGCTGGCCGGGGAGGAGGTCGTGATCGCAGGCACTGTCCAGGGCGCGAGGACGCGCCGTGTGCGCCGCCTGACGATCCTGTCGGCCGCGATCGACGACGGGACGGAAACGATCGATGCGATCTGGTTCAACCAGGAATGGCTCCTCGACAAGCTGACCCGCGGCCGCCGTGTTCGGCTGCGTGGGTTGCTGAAGCGCGGCGACTTCCAGGTCCGCTCGTACGACCTCGACGGCGTCTCGGCGACGGCCGACTTCGCGCCGGTCTACCCGGCGAGCGAGGAGATGCCGCCGAAGCGCCTGCGGGGGCTCGTCGAGCAGGCGTTGGAGCGGGTGCGGGACGTCCCCGACCCGCTGCCGGCCGAGCTCAAGGCACGGCGTGCGCTCCCGCTCAAGGCCGATGCGCTCCATGCACTGCATCGTCCACGCTCGCTCGACGAGGCGGAGCGGGCCCGCTCGCGCCTGGCGTTCGAGGAGCTGCTCGTGCTCCAGCTCGGGCTCGCACGACGCCGGGTCGGCCGCGAGGAGGACGTGGCACCCGCGCTCGCGCCCCCGGGCGAACTCGCCGAGCGCTACCGGACGGTCCTCCCGTTCGAGCTGACGCCGGACCAGGCGCAGGCGGTGGAGGAGATCGACGCCGACCTCGCGCGCTCCATCCCGATGGAGCGGCTGCTGCAGGGCGACGTGGGCTCCGGCAAGACCGTCGTCGCGCTCTATGCGTTGCTGCGCGCGGTCGAGTCGGGTCGGCTCGGCGCTCTGATGGCACCTACCGAGACGCTCGCCGAGCAGCACTTCCTGACGCTGGAGGGCTACTGCGCGCAGCTCGGCGTCTCCGTCGGCCTGCTGACGAGCTCCGTCGGCAAGCGCGACCGCACGAGGGCAGCCGGCGCGAGCATCCTCGTCGGCACGCATGCGCTGATCCAGGAGGGCGTCGACCTCGGCAACCTGGCCGTGGCCGTCGTCGACGAGCAGCATCGCTTCGGGGTCGAGCAGCGCCGCGCCCTCGTCGCCGGCAGGACACCGCACGTCCTGCACATGACGGCGACGCCGATTCCGCGGACGCTCGCGCTCACCGTCTACGGCGACCTGAACGTGACCGAGATCGCGCGGCCGCCCGCGGACCGCAAGCCGATCGTGACCGCGTGGGTCGGGGCCGAGCGCTCCGGCGAGGCGTACCGGCGCCTGCGGCGGCACCTCGACGAGGGGCGGCAGGCGTACGTCGTCTGCCCGCTGATCGAGGAGTCGGAGACGTCGGTCGCGCGCGCGGCCGAGGTCGAGGCCGAACGGTTGCGTCTGGGCGAGCTCCGCGGCTACCGCGTCGGGCTCCTGCACGGCCGTCTCCGGCCCGCCGAGCGACGCGAGCTGATGGCCTCGTTCAAGGCCTGCGAGCTCGACGTCCTCGTCGCGACGACCGTGATCGAGGTCGGCGTCGACGTTCCGAACGCCACGATCATGATCGTCCAGGAGGCCGACCGGTTCGGGCTTGCCCAGCTCCACCAGCTCCGCGGACGCGTCGGACGCGGCGCCGAGCAGTCGTACTGCCTGCTCGTCTCGCGTCCGCGCGAAGAGCTGACCGAGATCGCGCAGGAGCGGCTGCAGGCGCTCGTCGACACGACGGACGGCTTCGTCCTCGCCGAGCGCGACCTCGAGCTGCGCGGCGCGGGCGAGCTCCTCGGCAAGCGACAGTCCGGCCTCACCGACTTCCGCTTCGCCCGCCTGGTCGCCGACCGACCGCTGCTCGAGCAAGCCCGCGAGGATGCGGCGACGCTCGTCGGGGCGGAGGGGCCGCTCGCCGAGGAGGCCGACCGGGCATTCGCGGAGACCCCGGCGGTCGCCTGAGCCGTGCGGATCGTCGCCGGCACGTGCAGGGGCGCGCGGATCTTCGCGCCGCGTGGCACCGACACCCGGCCGACCTCCGACCGCGTGCGTGAGGCCACGTTCAACCTGATCGGCCCGGTCGACGGGGCCGCCGTGCTCGACCTCTACGCGGGCTCGGGGGCGCTGGGGCTCGAGGCGCTTTCCCGAGGCGCCGAAAACGCCGTCTTCGTCGAGTCCGACCGTGACGCGTGCCGCACGATCGGGCGCAATCTGGAGAAGCTGCGGCTCAAGGGCGCCGAGGTCGCGTGCCGCGACGTGCTGCGCTATCTCGCCGCGGAATCGGGTCGGTCCGGCGAGGGCCGATTCGACCTGATCCTGGTCGACCCGCCGTACGACATGGTTGAATCCGTCGCCGTGCGGCTCGCCACCTACCTTCCCGCCGTGCTCGCCGAGAGCGGACTCGTCGTGCTCGAGTCCTCGTCGCGGATCGAGCCGGTGCTTCCGCCGCTGGCGCTACGCACGAGCCGGCGCTACGGCGCCGCCCGCGTGTCTCTGTTCGAGGCGGCCGCGTGAGCTCGTCGAATCCGGTCACCGCGATCTGCCCCGGCGCCTACGACCCGGTCACGAACGGCCACCTGGACGTGATCCGCCGGACGGCCGAGATCTTCGACCGCGTCGTCGTCGGCGTCGTTCGCGATCCGCAGCACAAGGCGACGATGTTCACCGTCGAGGAGCGGGTCGACTTCATCCGGACCGCGCTTCACGACGACGGCGGTGCGGAGAACGTCGAGGTCGACGTGTTCGCCGAGCTCGTCGTCGACTTCGCCCGCCGCTGGGGAGCGACGACGATGGTCAAGGGGCTGCGCGTGATCTCGGACTTCGAGTGGGAGTTCCAGATGAACCACCTGAACAAGCTGCTCGCGCCCGACATCGAGACCATGTACGTGATGGCCAACCCGCAGTACAGCTTCGTCTCCTCGAGCGGCGTCAAGGAGATCGCCTCCTTCGGCGGCAACGTCGACCAGCTCGTCCCGCCCGCCGTCGCGCAGCGTTTCCGGGAGCTGTACCCCGAGGCGCGACCCGGAGCCCCCGTCAGCCCCCGTGAGTAGACTGAAACGATGGACGTACTCGTATTCATCGACAAGCTCGACGACCTGGTGCACAACGCCAAGGCGGTCCCGCTCACGGACCAGGTGCGCATCGACCGGGACGAGATCTACGACATCCTCGACCAGATGCGGGCCACGATCCCGGACGAGATCAAGCAGGCCCGCTGGATCGTCAAGGAGCGGCAGGAGATGCTCGCCGAGGCCAAGCGCGAATGCGATCGCATGCTGGGCGAGGCGCGCGAGCAGGCGATCCGGGAGGCTTCCCAGACCGAGATCGTCAAGCTCGCCGAGCGGCAGTCCCAGGAGATCATCGACGACGCCCGCCGCCAGGCCCGCGAGACCAAGCTCGAGATGGAGGACTGGGCCGACAGCATCCTCTCGACGCTCGAGGTCAACCTCGAGAAGTTCCTGACCGCCGTGCGGCGCGGGCGAGAGCGGTTGCACGAGCGCTCGCAGGAGACGGTCGTCGCCGGCGTCGCGCCCGGGTCGGACAACGAGCACCACGAATAGCTCCGGGCGTTAGTCGCGCCAGGGCCCGAAGAAGTACGCGAGCAGCGAGAGCGCTGCGACGACGCCTGCGGCGATCTCGAGAGCCTCGAGCACGGGCCGACCCTACGGGACGATCAGCGCCAGGAGCGCCTTCTGCGCATGGAGGCGGTTCTCGGCCTGGTCCCACACGGCCGAGCGCGGGCCGTACAGCACCTCCTCGGCGATCTCCTCGCCCGGATGCGCGGGCAGGCAGTGCAGCACGATCGCGTCGGGCGCGGCCGCGGCGAGCAGGCCCGGTGTGATCGCGTAGGCGCGGAAGGCATGTGCCCGCGCCGCCCGCTCCGCCTCCTGGCCCATGCTGGTCCAGACGTCGGTGTAGAGGACGTGAGCGCCTGCCACCGCGTCGCCCGGGTCGGGGACGACGTCGACGGAGCCGCCGGCCTGCCCCGCGGTTGCACGCGCATCCTCGACCGCACCCGCCGGCGGCTGGTAGTCGCCCGGTGTCGCGGCCACGAACGCCGCACCGAAGCGGGCGCAGGCGTGCATGAGCGAGACGCAGACGTTGTTGCCGTCGCCCACGTAGGCCACCCGGAGCCCGTCGAGCGCGCCGAGGCGCTCGCGGATCGTCATCAGGTCGGCGAGTGCCTGGCAGGGGTGCTCCTCGTCCGTGAGGCCGTTGATCACCGGGATCGAGGCGTGCTCGGCGAGCTCCTCGACGTCGGCCTGGGCGAAGGTGCGGATCATGATCGCGTCCAGGTAGCGCGAGAGGACGTAGCCCGTGTCGCGGAGCGACTCGCCGCGCCCGAGCTGGAGATCGTCGGTGAGGTGGAGCGCGAAACCGCCCAGCTCCGCGACGCCGACCTCGAACGAGACGCGCGTCCGTGTCGACGGCTTCTGGAAGATCAGGCCGACGCTCCGGCCGGGGAGGAGCTCCGTCGGCTCCCTCGTGGCTCGACGTGCCTTGAGCTCGTCGGCCAGGTCGAGCACCTGCTCGAGCTCCGCGCGCGACCACGGCCGCATGGACGTGAAGTCGCGGCCCTTGAGCGTCTGCGGGACGTCGATCACCCGCTGATCCTAGTGGCCGCTAGAGATCGACCAAGGGCTCGTCGAGACCGGCCTCGGCGAGCAGGTCACGCAGCCGGCGTAAGCCCGTGAACATACGGCTCTTGATCGTGCCGAGCGGGACGCTGAGCCGCTCGGCCAGCTCCGACTGCGTCAGTCCGCCGTAGTACGCGAGCTCGAGCGCCTCGCGCTGCTCGTCCGGGAGCTGCCGGAGCGCCTCCTGGACGAGCCGCCGGCGGTCGGTGAGCTCGATCTCCTCGTCCGTCGCGAGGCCGTGGCCGTCGGGCTCCTCGTTGCCCTCGAGCGGGGCCGCGCGCCGCCGCTCCTCGCGCCGGACGACGTCGACGGCCCGACGGTGGACGAGCGTGAGGATCCAGGTGCTCGGCTTGGCCCGGTCGGAGCGGAAGCCGGCGGCCGTGCGCCAGACGGTCAGGAACGCCTCCTGAACCGCGTCCTCGGCCAGAGCCGGGTCGCGGACGATGCGTAGTGCCAGTCCGTAGGCGACACGGCTGTAGCGGTCGTACAGCGCCGCCAGGGCTGCCTCGTCCTCGCGGGCGGCGAGGGCGAGGAGCGCCTCGTCCGGGAAGTCCGCGTAGTCGCTCTTCACCGTACGTCGCTGGGTTTCGGGCAGTACGCTCGGGTTCACGCGACGACCGGGCTTACGAACAGGATCTGGGTGGGGTGCGTGGAACCGCCGGATGGCTCGATCGAGAGGCCGATCTGGGCTCCTCTCGGCACCCGCCGCCCGAGCACGACCGGTGTGCCGCGCTTACCCCTGGTGAAAAGGCCGGCCGGCTGCGCCGTCTTGCCGTCGATCACCCACAGCTCGTAGGTCTTGCCGGACGGAGCGCGGGAAAGCCCCGAGACCAGCACCGCCTGCCCGTTCGGCGCGATCACGACCTCGTTCTGAACTCCGAGTGTGACGCGCTTCGACGCATGGTTTGCGAGCACGGCGAGCGCGGCGTTCTTCGTATCGACCGAGTTCGACAGGCTCGATGCCCACAGGCCGAGCACGATTGCCGCGGCGACGGCTCCGACCGCAAGGCCCGCCAGCACCGGGGCGAAGAACCGTCGTCGCCTCGGTGCCGCGGCATCCGCAGGCGCCTCGTGCGTTCGCACCGCCTCCTCGTGGACGCGCTCGATCAGCCGCTCACGCAGCTCGGGCGACGGCGCAGGCCCCTCGGGGACGTACGCGAGTGCCGCGGCGGTGTCCTGGAGGCTCTCCAGCTCGCCCGTGCACTGCTCGCACTCGGCCAGGTGCTCCTCGAACTCGCGCCGCTCGGAATCGTCGAGTGCGTCCAAGGCGTATGCCGCTACTCGGTCGTGGATGAGCTCTTGCTCCACTCGACTCCTAGAGGTTCCCCGGACGGGACGACGGGGCCGGTCCGAGCGTAGCAGAGCGGGTTTTCAGGGACACGAGGCGCGTCATTCACGTCAGCTGGGGGATCGCGCGGGCGGTCATCAGTGCGCCGGCGACGAGGATCACGAGGGCGCTCACGGCCGGGAGGAGGCGGATCAGCATGCCGTCCATCCGCATCCGCCCGAACACGCGCTTGGCGAACACGGCGACCAGGCCGATGCCGGTGATCGTCAGCGCGAGCCCGAGGCTGAACGCGACGATCAGGACGAGGCCGAACGCCGACCCGGTGGAGCGAGATCGCCGCCAGCAGGACGACGAGAGCCGAGGGGCACGGAAGCAGGCCGCCCGAGACGCCGACCGCGAGGAGCGATCGCATCGACAGCGCATTCGGCGGCGCCTGGGAGTGACCATGCTCGTGGGCGTGGTCATGGTCGTGCGAGTGGTCGTGCGCGTGCGGATGGCCGTGCGCGTGGTCGTGGTGGTGGTCCGCGCGGGCACGCCGGCGGCGAAGGCGCGAGCGGAGGACCGAGGCGCCGATCCCGACGACCATCAGCCCGGCGATCAGGTTCAGCCACGGATAGAGCGTGTCGGGGACGATGAACTGCGACAAGAGCAGGGTCACGAGCCCGAGCCCGAACACGCCGAGGGTGTGCGTGACGGTGACCGTGAGCGCCGAGCAGGACCGCGTGACGGGGCGTCCCGCGCTGGCCGACGAGGTAGGCGGCGACGATCGACTTGCCGTGCCCGGGGCTGAGTGCGTGCGCTGCGCCCCAGAAGAGCGCGACCGCGAGCGAGATCAGGATCACGCCGACGCTCAGGTGGTCGCGGCTGATCAGGCTGGCGAAGCCGCCGTCCGAGACCGCCCGCACGCCGACGCGCTGGTCGAGCACGCTGCGCGGGATCAGCGTCGGCGGGGAGCCGTCCCCGGTGCCTGGTGTGAGGGCGGCGCGCGCCTCGGTCACGTCGAGCGGGCTCTGGAGCAGGTTCTTGGGGTAGGAGAGGAGCTCGTGGGAGATCGAGCTCGACGGGGCGCTCGAGCCTGCGATGTGTGCACCCGACCCGGCCTGCACGACGATCTCCTTCCAGCCGATGCGACCCGCGTAGTTGCGGTCGCGGTAGACCGAGTGCGCCGCTGTGCGCGAGCGGTCGGCGAGGCGAGCAGCACCTCGAGCCGGGTCGTGCGCAGGCCCGCCTGGCCCGGAGGGAAGGCGAGAACGTGCTTGACGGGCCTGAGCGCGACCGGGCGGCCGCCGATCGTCGCCGCGACGTGCTTGGCGAGCGACGCGGCCAGGGCGGTGCCGTAGGCGGCCTCGCCCCTGGCGTCGACATCGGGCTTGGCCTGGAAGGTCGGGATCTCGGCCATGTCGAGGACGTAGAGGACGTAGAGGCGGTCGCCGGAGGGCTCGACACGGCTGTAGCGGTTGATCGTGAAGTTCCCGAGCGGATGGGCGCCGGCGCCCGCGACGAACGAGAGCGTCGCCACCAGCGCCGCGAGGGCGACGAACAGCTTCTTCATCGCGCGTACTCCTTCGCGACCGGGCTCCAGAGGAGCGAGAAGTGCGGGTTGAGCGCGAGCGCGCGGCGGAACCACGCGGTCGCAGCGGCGGTGTGGCCGAGGCAGCGCTCGATCATGCCGCGGTGGAAGAACTTGAGCGCGTCCTGCGTGCCGAGATGCAGCGCCAGCTTCGAGTAGCGGAGCGCCTCGCCGCACATGCCGTTCCGGTCGAGCGTCCACGCGAGCACGTCGTCGCCGTCGATCGACGGCCGCTCGGCCCGGCCGAGCCGTGCCCGGGCGAGCGCCTGCTTCAGCCGGATGCCGTGGTCGGCCTGGAAGAGCGCGATGTCGACGTCGGTACGGACGCCGTTCGCCTGCAGCAGCCGGTCGATCGCCCCGATCAGCGAGTACTGCCGCTGCGCGAGCACGGGCCGGCCGGTGACCCGGTAGAGGTCGCCGAGGAACGAGACGTACTGCGGCAGCGGGATCGCGTTCACCGCCTGCCGCTCGAGCGCGATCGCCGTCGCGTAGCGGCCCTCGGCGGCTGCGGGTCTGCGCGAGCGCGTCGAGCCCGTAGGCGTAGCCGGGGAAGATCTCGAGCGCCAGGGTCTCCTCGCGCGCGGCGTCGACGTAGTGACCGTGGTCCGAAGTAGAGCTTGCCGAGCTGGACGTGCGTCCAGGCGAGCGGCTCCTTCGTGTCGGTGGCGGCGTCGACGGCGAGCTTCATCGCCTTGATCGCGGTGCCGGTGCGGCCGAGGAGCTCGCGCGCGTAGGAGATCCGGGAGTAGGACGTGAGACTCGGCTGGATGCTGCGCCATCGTCGTCGAACGTCCTGAAAGCCTGCGGGTAGCGGCCGAGCTCGATCAGCGCGTCGCCGACCACGCCGTAGTTCATGGCGATCCTGGGCGCGAGCGCGTGCGCCTGCTCGCCGAGCGTGAGCGCCTCGCGCGAAGCGGTGCCGTGAGAGTGCGAGCGAGCCGAGGCCGCTGAAGACGAGGTAGTCCTTGGAGTTCGAGCGCCAGCGCCTGGTGCAGGGCGCCGTCGGCCTTCGTGTAGTACGACGGGTCGCCCGTCTCGCGGGCGCGCTGCTGGTAGGCGAGCCCGAGGAGCGCCCACGAGTGCTCGTCCTTCGGCTTCACCGCGAGAGTCGACTGGAGGCTGGCCACGAGCTGCGCCGTGCTTGCGTTGAGCGCGAAGCCGGCCTTGAAGTCCTCGGCCGACTGCGAGCCGGCGAGCGCGGTCGCGCGGCGTCGTGCGGGGAGGAGGAGAAGGCGCCGCCGAAGAAGGCGACGAAGCCGGCTCCGACGAGGGCGGCGAGTCCGATCAGGATTCTGTTGCTCATGGCTCCTTCGCTTGGCTCCGGGAGGGCGGAGGGCCCGGGTTCAAGCCCGGGCCCTCCGTTCGCGTGGGTCCCTAGTGCGTCGCCTTCGTGTTCGCGTATCCCTGCCAGGGGGTGCTGACGTACGGGAAGTGCGACAGGTAGGCAACGTCGTTGCCGTCGACGCCGTCGCCGAGCGGCACCTTCTTGCCGAGGAGGAAGCCTGCGACGGCCTGCTCCTCGATGTCGACGACGTCGTCACCGAGCCGGCGCCCGTTGGGGAAGCCGGCGTTGTCGCCCGCCAGCACGCCCATGCGCTTCGGGTGTGCGGTCGGCGGGATGGACAGGTTGAGCCGCAGCTCGTCCGCGAAGGTGTTGCCCGTGAAGGTCACCTTCGGGATGCCCGTGCCGAGGACGGCGACGAGGTCGCTGCGCCCGGTCTCCGCGACGCCGAGCTTGTACAGCTTGTTCAGCACGGCGGCCAGGATCGGCGTCTGGTGTAGTACTTCTTGAACTGCGCGTCGTTCGCCGGGCTGGTGCGGTTCCAGTAGTCCTTCAGCCCGGTCGGGATCACGACCTCGTTGATCAGCGGGTTGCCGAGGCGGGACACCTGCGTCCAGCCGCGGTGCACGACGCCGTTGACGGTCACGTTCTGGCGGTCGGTCGACGACCAGACGCCGATCACGTGACTCTTCGTGTCGACCTGCGCGATCGGGACCTGCAGGGCGATCGTGTGGACGTTGTAGCCGGACAGGAAGTCCTTGCCACCGCCCAGGTTCCCCGTCGTACCGGCCTTGCGGATGGCGACGAGGTCGAAGATGGCGCCGACGTCCGCGAAGAACGGATCGTCACGCTGGCCGGCGAAGATGGACACACCGCCACGGTGGACGATCGTCTTCTGGGCCGACGCCTCGTAGTTCTTGACGCCGACGAACCCGTTGAAGCGCGGGCCGATGTTGTCGATCGGCGTCGTGCCGGTCGCCCAGGCATGCCCGTTCTTCGTCGCGGTCCACGTCTGCTGCGTGTTCCCGAGGAAGTAGGGGCCGGTCGGCGTCTTGAACCGGAACGAGTACGTGACGTCCGGACGGCCGTCGCCGTTCCGGTCGATGTAGATGTTGTACTTGGCGGTCTGCGAGAACGTGTAGTAGTTCGGGCCGGCCGCCGGATCCTCACCGGGGATCCAGTTGGAAACGATGGTGAACGTGCTCGGCTTGTCCGGGCTGCGGAACGCGTACAGGTCCGTGTTGTCCGCGGTCGGATCCTCCGAGATCAGCGGTGCCTCCCGGTGGCTGGACGCCGTGCTCGCCGCCGGGGCGAGGCGCCCGACGAAGAGCGCCGTGAGACCGGCGGCGGCCGCGACCAGGAGGAACAGCGCGTACTTCTTCATCTCGCGTGAGCTCCCTTCTCGTCGACGGCCGGGTCGCTTGCTTGCTTCGGGGGATTCCGTGGCCGTCGTCGGGCGTCATTCGCCCGACCCGGGGGACCGGTTCGGACCCCTGTAGGAAGTTCTCACCGGACGGCGTACGCTTGGTGTGCTGCCCAACCGGGCAGCTAACGGCACGGAGAGGCGGTCACCAGGCCGCCTCTCCGCTTTTGGCACGGGTGACCCCCGGTTTCCTCAAACGGCTTCGGCGGAGAACCGTCGCGAGTGGCGGGCCGCGAGAAGTAGAATCCCGGCCAATGGCCCGCTTTCCCGCAGCCGTCAACGAGCAGATCGCCAACGAGTTCGCCGCGTCGCAGCAGTACGTGGCGATCGCCGTGTACTACGACGCGGAGACGCTTCCGCAACTGGCGGCGCACTTCTACCGGCAGGCGGTCGAGGAGCGAAACCACGCGATGATGCTCGTCCAGTACCTCCTCGACGCAGGCGAGCAGGTCGAGGTGCCGGGCATCGCCGTCCCGCAGACGGCGTTCGAGGATGCAGCCGCGCCGGTCGCCCTCGCACTCGCGCAGGAGAAGACCGTCACGCAGCAGATCGCCGGTCTCGTCGAGCTCGCGCGGGAGGAGAACGACCTCGTCGGCGAGCAGTTCCTGCACTGGTTCCTCAAGGAACAGCGTGAGGAGGTCTCGAGCATGTCCGCGCTGCTCGCAGTCGTGAATCGTGCCGGCGACTCGCTCCTGCTCGTCGAGGACTTCCTCTCGCGGAACGCGGTCGGAGACCAGGGCGCTCCCGAGGCGGACGCCCCGGCCGCCGCCGGCGGCGCCCTCTAAGCCTTCCGGGCGACGAAGATCGCCTGCTAGGCGAGGCGCTCGCGCACGCGCTCGGTCACGGCAGCCATGTCGATCTCGGTGCCGGTGACGTCCGCCAGCAGCTCGTCCGCGGTCGGGCCCTGGCCGAGCGACCACAGCTCTCGCAGGAGCGATCCGGCCTCACGTTGCGCGAACCAGTCGTTCCCGAAGCGCTCACGGAGGTGGAAGGAGAGCTGCGCGTCGAAGGCCCAGGCGCGGAGGTACTTGCTGACGTAGAAGCCCGGGTCGACGTCGGCGAGCCAGTCGGTCGGGCTCGGCTGGACCTTGAGCGCGTTGCCGAGGAGCTCGACGTAGCGCTCCCGGAAGGGGAGCGGATCGTCCGCCTGGAACAGCTCGAGCTCGTAGAGCAGCTTGGCGCAGTAGCGGCGGACGCTCCAGAGGAGCATCGCCGCGCCCTCGGCCGCGAACTCCTGCGGCCGCGGGAAATCCAGTCGCCTGGTCAGCCAGGCCGGATTGTCGACGAGATGTTCGAACAGGAATGCCCAGCCCTCGGTGACGGCGTTGTCGCCGAGGCGCTTGCTCTCCATCGGCAGGTCGGCGGACGTGTTCGCGAAGTGCTCCGTGTGCCCGGCCTCGTGGAAGAGCGCGCGCCAGTCGTCGGGGCCGCCCATCGGCTTGATCACGAGCACGACGCGGCCCGGCACCTCGATCGGCGCGCAGAAGGCGCGCGGCGACTTCTTCTCGCGCGACTCGACGTCGAGCTCGACATTCGGCTGGTCGCGCAGGTCGATGCCGAGAGCTTCGAGCGTGCCCTCGAGCGCCGGCACCATCCGCTCGGGCGGGAAGCCCTTGTCCCACTCGACTGCGCGGATCAGCCGCGGCGTGTCCCACCGCTCAGCCTCGTCGAGCGACACGCCGACCCGCTCGCGGAACAGCCGGTCGAGGCTGTCCTCGAACAGCCGCTCCGTGTCGTCGAGCAGCTGCCGGCACTGGCCCGCGAGCTCGTCGAGACGGAAGCCGAAGCGGCGATGGAGCTCGACGTAGTTCCCGGAACCGAGCGCCGGCACGGCGGCGCGGAGGATCGCCGCGGCGTCGAGGTAGACGGGGTTCAGGTGCTCCTCGCCGAGCGCACAGCGGGCCTCCTCGAGCGCGCGCCGCTTCTCGCGGTCTGGCTCGTTCGCGATCGCGGGACGTAGCATCCTGTAGGGGATCGTCTGCCCGTCGACGGTCGCCTCGAGCGTCGCTTCGAGCTCGCTCGCCCGCGCCTCCTGCGCTTTCGCGAGGTTGCCGAGGTAGCCGCTGCAGGCGAATTGCCAGAGCTCCTTGGCGCCGCGGTCGTGCTCCGCAGGCCCGGCGAGGCCGGTGGCTGCGTCGAGCGTCGTCAGATCGCTGTAACGCCCGTAGATCGCCTCGATGTCGAGCTCGTCCTTGTAGCCCGCGAAGTGGAGGTAGTACTCCTCCAGCATGTCCGCCTCGAACCGGTCGGCGCGATCGCGGTACCCGGCGAGGTCGACGGTCTGAACGGACGAGTTGCCCATCGGGACTAGGATAGCCCCGTGCGCGAGATCACTCTGAAGACCGAGCGGCGGACCCAGCTGATCGAGATCACGGACGAGGTTCGGGAGGCGCTCGGCGTCACGAACGGCGCCTCGGCGGCGCTCGTCTACGTGCCGCACACGACCGCGGGCGTCACGATCAACGAGCGCATCGACCCGGATCTCGTCGACGACTTCGAGGACGCGCTGCAGAAGATCGTCGACGACGGCTGGACCTGGCGCCACGAAGACCAGGACGGCCCCAACGCCCCCTCGCACGTGCGCGGGTCGCTGATCGGGCCGCAGGTGCTCGTCCCGTTGCGCGACGGCGAGCTCGCGCTCGGAACGTACCAGGGCATCTTCTTCTGCGAGTTCGACGGCCCGCGCGACCGCAAGGTCTACCTGGCCACCCTCTCCTGACGGGACACGTCCCAGGGCCATGACCCCGGCAGACGACCGCCGATCCTCTGAGCCGGGCAAATAGCCTGTCCGGACATGTCCGAGGGACTGTCCCTCCGACGTGGCCGGACGGGACGAGCGCGAGCCGCGGCTAGGCTGGACGGGTGGCCGCGCCCGTCGCCCTGGACCAGGAGCTCGAGCTCCGCATCGACTCCCTCGCCTTCGGCGGGAACGGCGTCGCGCGACTGGACGGCTTCGTCCTGTTCGTTCGCCGCGGACTCCCGGGCGATCTCGTCCGCGCGCGCGTGACGAAGGTGAAGCGAAACCACGCCGAGGCGCTGGCCGTCGACGTGCTCGAGCCCGGGCCTGTCCGCGTCGACGCACCTTGCGAGCACTATCCGGCCTGCGGCGGCTGCCGCTTCCAGGATCTCGCCTACGAAGCGCAGATCGCCGAGAAGGAGAGCCAGGTTCGCGACGCGCTGCAGCGCATCGGGGGCCTCGGCGAGCCGCCACTCGAGCCGATCCTTCCGGCCGAGTCGATCTTCCACTACCGCAACAAGCTCGAGTACTCGTTCACCCAGACCGACGCAGGGCCGGATCTCGGCCTTCACCGCGCCGGCCGGTGGGACGAGGTGCTGCCGGTCGAGACGTGCTGGCTGACGACGGATCTCGGCAACGGGATCCGCAACGCCGTCCGCGACTGGGCGCGCGAGGAGCGGCTCCGCGGCTACGACCAGAAGACGCACGAGGGCTTCCTCCGCCACCTCGTCGTCCGCGAGGGCCGCAACACCGGCCAGGCGCTCGTCGTCCTCGTCACGGCGCCCGGTGAGCTGCCCGACGAGGAGCATTTCGTCGACGTCCTGCGCCGTTTCCCGGAGGTGCTCTCGATCCACTGGGCGATCAACGACCGCCCGGCGGAGGTGACGCGCGACCTGCCGACGCGTCTCCTCTTCGGCGAGGACGCGATCGAGGAGGAGCTGTGCGGCCTGCGCTTCCGTGTCAGCCCGAACGCCTTCCTGCAGACCAATACGGCGATGGCCGAGCAGCTCTACCGCCTCGCCGGCGAGTTCGCGCAGCTCTCGGGCGGCGAGACCGTCTACGACCTCTACTGCGGCACCGGGACGATCGGGCTGACGCTCGCCGGCGACGCGCTCACCGTCTGGGGCGTGGAGGCATCCGAGGAGGCAGTCGCGTGCGCGATCGACAACGCGGCGCTGAACGCCATCGGCAACGCCGCCTTCTTCGCCGGTGACGTTGGACGCTCGCTCGAGGAGCTGCACGAGCGCTCCGGCGAGCCGGACGTCGTGGTCGTCGACCCGCCCCGCGCCGGGCTGTCCGGCCGCGCCGTCCGCCAGCTCGGCAAGCTCGCGCCGCGCCGCATCGTCTACGTCTCCTGCAACCCGACCACGCTCGCGGGCAACGTGAAGGAGCTGATCGGCGAGTGGGGGTACAGCCTCGAGCGCGTCCAGCCGGTGGACATGTTCCCGCACACGCCGCACGTGGAGGCCGTCGCGCTCCTCGAGCGTGACTAGGCGTTGAGGATATTCACGGCGCGCGCCGCGACGAGCACCAGCGTGATCGCGCTCGCACCGGCCTCGACCATCATCACCATCTTCATCCGCGCGGAGAGCGGCATCACGTCGGTCGGGCTGAACGCGACGGCGTTCGTGAACGCGACGAACAGGTAGTCGAGGTAGCTCGGCGCCCAGTTCTTCGGTGCAAACTGCGGGTTCTCGGTCTGCGGCCAGAGGAAGTCCGACTCCTGCGCGAGCCCCTCCTGGCGCGCGATCGGCCCGCCCTTGTCGAGCAGCCAGAACGCGAACGACGCGACCACGATCGTCGTCCCCTCGACGCGGGCGGCGATGTGGATCAGGTCGGTGCCGTTGTTCGTGACCTTGTTGTGGAGTAGGAAGTGGACGAGCAGGCTGATCACCCAGAGCTGGGCCAGCCCGAAGAACCAGATCAGGACGGTGCCGGCCCGCCTGATCCACGGCCGCGCCTCGAGCGGGCTCACGAGCGGCTCGAACCCCTTGGGTGGAATGACGACGACGATCGAGATGAAGAACAGCGTCCAGAGAATCGGCGAGAGCCAGCGAACCGCGGTGAACGTGTTCGAGTGGACGGAGACGAGCTTGGCCGGAATCGACGCGTACGAGTAGGCCGCGAGCGCGATCGCTCCGCCCATCGTCGCGAGCGAGCTGTAGGTCTCCGCGCGGTGGCGGAGGCCGTGGACGGCACGCTCCACGGTCATGGCAAGCCAGCTTAGGGAGAGGCCCGGCTGCCGCCCTTGAGCGCGCTCCAACCGCGCTTGAACACGGGCAGGAGCAGGTCGATGTTGACGCCCAGGAAGGCGATCGAGAGTCCTGGTAGCGCCGGCAGGCCGCTGATGTCCGCACCGACCGCGATCGCGAGCGTGGCGCCGAACGACAGCGCGAGCGCGAGCCAGGTCCAGAAGACGCGCAGCCCGAAACGGTCGGCGGCAGCGACGAACAGGGCGAAGAAGAGCAGGTCGGGCGGGCCGAGCCGCGCCGCGTCGTGCTCGCCCGGGATCGGCAGCGCGAACGAGAGTGACGTGAACACGTGCTCGTGGTGCGAGACGATGTTCGACGTCGGCCCGCGCCAAACCGAGTAGGCGTCGATCCACGGGATCAGGAGCGCGACGAAGACGACGAGCCCGATCGTTTCGAACAACGAGATGAACCAGAACCCGAGCAACGTCGCAGCGCCGAGCTTGCAGAAGTCTGCAAGCGCATGGAGATTCGCCTCCTCGAGCCCCCACGTGATCAGGATGAGTACGAGGCCGGTGGGCAGCGCGCCGCGCCAGGTCCGGAGCGGCAGCGCCAGGTAGACGAACGAGAACACGGCCGGGACGAGGACGAGGGAGATCCAGGCCACGTCCCACCAGGTCGTGGCGTTCCAGAGCGAGTCGGACCACGCGTAGTACGAGCCCACGAGGATGGCGAAGGCGGCGACGAGGAGCGCGCGGCGGACTGGGGTCAATACGGTGGGAGCGCTGCCCACCAGTCGCCGAGCGACTTGAAGGCGTTCCAGAACTCCGCCTTGGCGATCTGCTCGTCGAGCGACGTGTCCACGTCGGGCACGGAGAGCGCCTCGACCGTGGGCGTGAAGCGCTGCAGGTTGCCGGGCAGCTCCGCGACCGGGGCCGAGAGCGGGAACTCGATCGTGTTCAGGAACTCGAGCGCGTGCGCGCCCATGACGACGACGAGCTTCGGCTGCACGATGTGGAGCTCGCGCGTCAGCCACTCGCGCGCGCGCTCGTCCGGTTCGGCGCCGGCGAACTTGAGGCAGTCCGTGCCGTACACGGCCAGCGGATCGACCCGGAGGCGCTGGAGCGACTTGAGGATCGCCTGGCCGGCCCGGCCGTAGAACGCGACGCCCTCGAGGAACTCCGACTCCTGCGGCGAGTACTTGAGCAGCATGACGTCGGCCAGGGGATGGCCGGAGCCGAGCACGAAGGCGCGGTCGCCCGCGGCACGGCCGATCTCGTCTGCGAGATCGTTGATCTCGGAGATCGCCTTGTGCAGGTACTTCTCGTAGATCTCGTCCGTCGGTACCGCCACAGGCAGCCGGTCCTTGTTCTCCTCTAGAGGACCTTTTCCTTGACCTGGGCCATCCACTTCAGGCTCTGGAGGTAGGCGAGGGACTTCGGACGGCGCAACACCTGGGCGCTGTGCAGGCTGATCATGAACTCCTCGGCATTGCGGAACGCACGCATGCTCATCGCGCCCGTGCCCACGCCGGGGAGCACATGCGCGTCGGAGCCGGCGCCCATCGTCAGGTTGTACTTGCGGGCGAAGCGGAGCGCCTCGTCGTTGTAGGTCTCGAAGAGGAGCCGCGCGTTGTAGACCTCGAAGACGTCGATCTCCGCGAGGTGCCGGTGGAGCGTCGCAGGGTCGGGGATGGCGTGGCGACGGTCGAAAGGGTGAGGGAGGTAGACGAGGCCGTTCTGCGCCCGGACCGCCGCCAGCGTGTCCGCGAAGGACATGCCGCGCGGGATCTCTTCCGTCAGGAAGAGGCCGATCACCTCACCCTGCTCGTCGGTCTTGATCTCCTCGCCGGGAATGACGAGGAGATTGCGCCCCCGCGCCTTCTCGACGGCCTCGAGCGCGCCGCCGAACGCGTTGTGGTCGGTGATCGCGATCGCACCGAGGCCCTGCGCCTCGGCGTAGTCGAGCAGCTCGTCGACCTCGACCGAGCAGTCGTGCGACCAGGACGTGTGCATGTGCAGGTCGCACAGGATCCAGTCCCGCTCGGCGAGAGCAGGCTCAGGGGTGCTCGTGCGGCGGCGCGTCGCGAGCCGCCGGTAGAGGCGGTCGAGCTCGGCCGCGACGTCGGCGTAGCTCTCGACGTGCGCTGCAGCGGACGCCGGCCCGCTACCGCTCGCGAGCGTGCGGAGCTCGTCAGGCCCGGCCGCGGTCGCGGCGCCGCACGCGGCCGCCTCGAGCGCGAGGCCGGCACTGCCTTCCGGGGAGGGCACGTAGATGCGGGCGGGGGAGAGGACGGCCGCGCGGGCGGCCGGGTCGCGTGCCGTTCTGATGAAGACGCGGTCGCGCAATCGCCGCGGAATCGTCGGCCGGCCCGAAAGCGGTCGGGTGCGCAGGAGGATCAGCTCCCAGCCGGGCAGCTCGTCGAGCGCACGGATCAGCGCGCGCGTCGACGGGCGCTCGGACGGGTCCCACTCCGCGACGATGCGACGCACCTTGCGCGCCGGCTTGAACAGCGTCGGGTCGACTCCGCGCGAGAGAACACGGAAGTCGCCCGGGAAGCGGAGCTCGGCGGCCTCGGCGACCTCCGGCGTCGTCGCGAGCAGGGCGTCGACGCGCGCGAGCAGGCGGTCGCGCTGCGCCTTGCCGAGCGGGTAGGCGAGCCGCTCGGTCGAGAAGAACGTGGCCACGGACAGCGCCGACGTCTCGCGCAGCGCCAGATACGACAGGCTCGGCAGGCCCGGCTCGAAACCGTGGACGACGTCGAAGCCCCCCACCGACAGCGCGAGCGTGAGGTTGGCGCGGACGCCGACCGGAACGCCCATTCTCGAACGGCGGGAGATCGGCAGCGCCGGCCCGATCGCGACGACGTCCGGCAGCAGCTCGCGCTGGAGCGCCCGGCGCCCCTCGCGGAGGTCGACCGCGCGGCTCGACGGCGCCAGCACGGTCACCTGATGTCCGAGCGCGCGCAGCTCGCGTGCGACGGCGTCGACGTGCTCGTTGACCTCGTGCGGCTGCGACAAGGAGAACGGCGTGACGAGACAGACGCGAAGCTGCACGGTGTCAGCATAGAACGGGCCCGCCCCGGCTAGTCGGCAGCGCAGCCGGCAGAGCCGTCAGCGCGCCCGAGAGCGGGTCGGGCCCGTTCGGAGCATTCGGTTTGACGCGGATCAGGACTTGGCGGCCGAGACCTTCGTCTTCGTGCGCTTGTTGTCCTTGATGAAGCGCTCGGTCAGCTCGCGCGCGTCGTCGTCGCGGATCTGCTTCGGCGGCGACTTCATCAGGTACGAGCTGGGTGCCTCGAGCGCGCCCGCGACGCCGTTGTTCAGCGCCAGCTTTGCCATTCGGACGGCGTCGATGACGATACCGGCCGAGTTCGGCGAGTCCCAGACCTCGAGCTTGAGCTCGACGTTGAGCGGCACGTTGCCGAACGTCGTGCCCTCCATGCGGATGTAGGCCCACTTGCGGTCGGTCAGCCACGGCACGTAGTCCGAAGGCCCGACGTGCACGTTTCCGGCACCGAGGTCGTAGTCGAGCATCGACGTGACCGCGTTGGTCTTCGAGATCTTCTTCGACTCGAGCCGCTCCCGCTCGAGCATGTTCAGGAAGTCGGAGTTGCCGCCGACGTTGAGCTGCATCGTCTTGTCGAGATGGACGCCGCGGTCGCGGAAGAGCGTCGTCAGCACGCGGTGCGTGATCGTGGCGCCGACCTGCGACTTGATGTCGTCGCCGATGATCGGCACGCCCGCCTCCGCAAAGCGCCGTTGCCAGTACTGCTCGCGCGCGAGGAAGACAGGCATGCAGTTCACCATCGCGCAGCCCGCGGCGAGGATCTGCTCGGCGTACCACTTGGTCGCCTCCTCGGAGCCCACCGGGAGGAAGTTGACGACGACGTCCGTGCCTGTCTCCTTGAGGATCCCGACGACGTCGTCGGTCTCGCCCGGCGCCTTCGTGAGGACCTCGGACATGTACTTGCCGATCCCGTCGTGCGTCATGCCGCGCGACACGGTGATGCCGGTCTTCGGAACATCGGCGAACCGGTACGTGTCGTTCGGGTGCGCCCAGATCGCCTCGGAGAGATCCTTGCCGACCTTGTCCGCGGTCACGTCGAAAGCTGCCGTGAACTCGACGTCGCGCACGTGGTAGCCGCCGAGGTCGACGTGCATGAGCCCGGGCACGAACTCCTCGGGGTCCGCGTCCTTGTAGAACTGCACGCCCTGGACGAGGGAGTTGGCGCAGTTGCCGACGCCGATCAGCGCGACGCGAACCTTCTCGTCGCGGCGACTGCGGCCGTTGCTGGTTCCGTTGGTGGTGGCCATGGTGTCCTTTCTGGACTGGGGGAGCGAGACGGCGAGCGCGTCCGCGAGCGCCCGCACGATGACGTCGTTCGAACTGGAGTCCGTCCGGCGTGCCTCCGCCTCGATCTCGTGTTTCAGATCGGACGGCATGCGGAGGAGTAGCACCGGGCTCGAGCCGGGAAGGGAGCTCCGGCGACCGGTGGGCCGATAGGCGACGTCGAACGCCTCCGCGAGCAGGCCGACCGCGACGTCGTTGAGCGACACGCCGCGTCGAGACGTCTCGCGGACGAGTGCCCGCTTCAATGCCAGAGGCGCCCTGACCAGGACGCCTCTGCGCGGTGAAGTGCTAGCATTCAAAGTGCTAGCACTATAACAGGTGTGCTAGCCGCCGTCCGAGTTGTCGGGGCAGGTCTTGTCCTCGAACACGAAGGCCTCCTGCGTCTGGCTCGGCGGGGTGAAGGTGCCCTGGGCGGGTGCGCCCGGCGTGATCTGGAGCCGCACCTTCAGCGGGCTGATCGCCGTGCTTGGCTGGTCGTACAGCGTCCAGTCGTGGGTGAGCGAGCTGCCTGCCCCTGACGTCACCGTCTGGTTGTCGAAGAGCGTCACCGGGTAGGTGACCGTCCCGCCGCCCGGAGACACCGACTCGGTGACGTCCCACGCCTTGCTGTAGGGATCGTCCCCGCAGATGCGTCCCTGATCGGTCACGGTGATCGTCAGCTTGTCCTTGCCGGCGGTGTTCAGGAAGCTGAAGGCCGGCAGCTGGAACTTGAAGCCGCGCGGCTTGTGAAACCCCACCGTCCAGTTCTGCGAGGCGGTCAGCAGGCCGGCCGTGGCTGTCTGCGGCCCGCCGGCGGTCGCTCTGACCTCGCCCGTGGCCTTGTGCTCGGTGCCAAAGCCTGGAAAGTCCTCGGACTTCGGCGTGAACACGAGCGTCGAGGTGCCCGTGTCGCCGGTCGTCATGTCCTCGGGTTCGAACGCGATCGATCCGTACTTCAGGAGGTCGCCGATCCGCCAGAAGATCGGCCGGTGTAGAGCCGGGCCGAGGGGGATGTCGCTCGCGCCCGCCAGCAGACCGCAGCGGATGACGTCCGGGATCTTGTCCTTGATTTCGACGTGCACGCCCAGCCTGAGCTGCTTACCCGCGAGCGCGGCGTGGCCGGCCGGTCCGTAGTGAGTCTCCCGAAGCGGCGTGTTCACGACCGTGATCTCCGTCATCTCGATCCGGAGCAGGACCTTCGTCACGCTGGCGCCGTTCGCCGACCCGGAGCCGGTGAGCGGCGCGGGTGCGGCCCCGTTGTCGGTCGAGCTCGGACACGGGGCGTCGCTCCGAGTGCCGCTCGTCGCGACCGCCGGGGCGCGCCAGGCCCGGCGGCTGTGCGCCACCGAATCGGCGACGATCAAGAGCGCCTGGAGCGGATCGAGCGCGGTCGTCGGCGTTGCGCTCCGCCCGAGGTCGACCGCCGGGTGGTGGTGCAAGCCGAGATCGCGGACGATCAGCCCGATGAGCGACGGCTGAGAGGCGGACTTCGCGACCGCGGACCGGACACCGGCCGAGAGCTGTCTCGCCAGAGTCGCTCCGTCGATCTTGCCGCCCGCTTGCGTGTATGCCTGTGAGAGGCCGGCGACCGTCAGCGTGCTCCTTCGGCCGAACGAGGCCGCTGCGACGCGGAGCTGAAAGTCGTACAGGTTGAACGAGGCAGGGAGGCTCCGTGAGCCTGGGGTGAGCGCCTTTCCGGTCGCGGTGAAGACCGGGAGATGAAGGGCCTTCGCGACGTCGAGGATGGCGTTGTAGCGGGCGCCGGCGGTCTTCGCCGTCGACACCCGGGACGCGAGCGCGGCGGCGAGCGCCGAGGGCGAAGCGCTGGGGGAGCCCGCTGCGCTCGCGGCGAGGCCGGTGAGGCAAGCCGCGGCGCCGATCAGGAACAGGCAGCCTGTGCGACGGAACGAGTACGCGGTCATTCGATCACCTCCGGAGTCCGGTGTGGTCGCCTGCGCCGCAGGGTGGATGATGCCGGTTTCGGGCGTCAGCCGCGGTCGCGGAGCTGGGATCGCACGCCCCAGATCCGCTGGAAGACGGTGATCCAGGCGGTGACCGCGAGCAGGTAGATCGCCCACTGCAGCCCGCCCCAGGGCGCGATCAGGAGGCCGACCGTGATCACGATCACCCGCTCGGCGCGGCTGCCGATCCCGACGTCGCCCCTGAGCCCGAGCGCTTCGGCGCGCGCGCGGGTGTAGCTGACGAGGAAGGAGCCGACGACGCCGGCGAATGCGAACGCGAGCGCCGTCTCGTTTCCCTCGCTTGCAAAGACGAGCCCGATCGAGCCGAGCATGAACGCCTCGCCGATCCTGTCCGTGGTCGAGTCGATGAAGGCTCCGAACGGCGTTGCCTTGCCGCCTGCCCGGGCGAGGGCTCCGTCGAGGATGTCGAGCACGGAGCCGATGACGAAGAGCGCGGCGCCGAGCCAGTAGTAGAGGAGGTGGTTGCGGTACTGGAAATGGACGGCGACGCCGCCAGCGATACAGATGAGGACGCCCGAGATGGTGAGGGCCGTCGGCGTCAGCCGCGTCTGCGCGAGCCCGCTCATCGAACGGGATGCGATGCGGCGTGCTTCGTCTGTGTAGGTCTGCTTGAGTCGCTGCGGCGTCGCGGCTCGGCTCACGCGGGCCACGCTAGCACCACTTCCGGGCGGGGTCTGGCGCTACGACGCGACGGGCTCGGCTGCCGCGTCGCGGCGACCGGCCACGAGCGCAACGAGGCGGCGCCGGTGGATGATCGCGCCGGCGAGCATCGCGACGAACGCGCCGGCGAGGCAGTCGAGCCAGAAGTGGTTGGCCGTCGCCATCACCGAGAAGCAGACCCAGGCCGGCCAGAGGAGCCACAGCACCTTCGCCCACCAGTGCTTGACGATGTAGGCGAGCGTGATGCCGACGATCACCGAGTCGGCCGCGTGCAGGCTCGGCATCGCCGCGTACTGGTTGGACGCGAACTCGATCACGCCGCTGCCGTGGTTCAGGGACGCGAACTGCCTCAGCGTGTCGACGAATCCGGCGCCGGGGAACATGCGCGGCGGGGCGGTCGGATAGACGACGTACCCGATGAAGCCGATCACCCCCGCGAGCAGCACCCAGTTGCGGAACTTGCGGAAGTGCTCGTTGCGACGCAGGTAGACCCAGAGCAACGCGAAGCCGAGAACCGTGAACTCGGACATCCAGTACGTCCAGGAGACCGCGAGTTCGAGCCAGTGTGACGACTGCGCGGCCTTCTGGAACGTGATCTCGAACAGATCGCCGACACGGTCCTCCGTGTGGATCACCCACTCGCCGTGCGCGAACGCGAGCGTGCGGTCGTGGCCGGCCAGTCCGCGCGCGACCTGGTACACGGCCAGGAAGCCGAACCAGATCACGAGCTGGAGACCGAAGTCCTTCCAGCCACGCGGCAGATAGCGCCGCCCAAGCGCCGCCACTGCCGTCATGCTGTTTGTCCGCCCCTCGTCAGCACAACTGCACGATTCTAACGTGCCTTGCGGTCGATGCAATCCCTGCGGCCGTGTTTCGAGCGAGCGCATGCTCCTGCGATGACGCTTTCCGGTTCGTGCGGCTCGGAAACACGGACCGATGGCGGATGGCTCGCGCTCCGTGCTCAGCCGCCGATGTAGCTCATCTCGACCTTGGGCCCTGCTGCCGTCTCGGCCGTGCGGAGCTCCGAGTAGCGGTCGGTGCGTCCGCGCCAGATGTCTGCGATCGCATCGTCGAGGTCGTCGTCCGACACGTCGCCGCGCACGACCGCGCGCAGGTCGTGCCCGCGCACCGCGAACAGGCAGGTGAAGAGTCGCCCTTCCGCGGACAGCCGCGCCCGGGTACAGCCGCCGCAGAACGGCTGCGTGACGGAGGAGATGACCCCGATCTCGCCGCCGCCGTCGCGGTAGCGCCAACGGCGCGCGACCTCGCCCGCGTAGTTCGCCTCGGCGGGCTCGAGCGCCAGCTCGGCGTCGATCGTCTCCAGGATCTCGGCCGCCGGAACGACGTCGTCCATGCGCCAGCCGTTGGTGTGGCCGACGTCCATGTACTCGATGAAGCGAAGGATGTGCCCGGTGCCGTGGAACCGCCGTGCCATCGCCAGCACGCTGCCGTCGTTCACGCCGCGCTTGACGACCATGTTGACCTTCACGGGCGTCAGCCCGGCCGCCGCGGCCGCGTCGATCCCCTCCAGCACCCGCGCGACCGGGAAGTCGACGTCGTTCATGGCGCGGAAGACCTCGTCGTCGAGGGAGTCGAGGCTGACGGTGACGCGGCCGAGGCCGGCTGCACGCAGCGTCTCCGCCTTCTGTGCGAGCAGCGAGCCGTTCGTCGTCAGGGTCAGGTCGAGCCCGCCGATGCGCGTCAGCATGGCGATCAGGCGCTCGAGATCGCGGCGCACGAGCGGCTCGCCGCCCGTGATCCGGATCTTCTCGACCCCCTGGCGGACGAACGCCTGCGCGAGCCGGTCGATCTCCTCGAACGTCAGCAGCTCGCGCCGGTCGAGGAAGCGGTGGTCGCGGCCGAACACCTCCTTCGGCATGCAGTAGACGCAGCGGAAGTTGCACCGATCGGTGACGGAGAGGCGCAGGTCGCGGACGGGCCGCCCGAGCGTGTCGACGACGGTCACCGAGAAAGCCTAGCCTCGAGGCGCCCCCGCACGGCCGCCGCGAGCCGGTCCGCGGCACCCGCGGAGTAGGCCAGGTAGAGCGAGGGCTCGACCAGCTCGAGCTCCAGGACGAGGCCGCCGAGAAGATCGACGCGGGCGTAGAGCGGGCGCTCGGGAGCGATCCGGAGCGCCGTGTCCGCAACGTGCCGCTCCGCCTGCGTCGACTCGTATGGAGCCAGCTCCTCCTCGAGGTAGAGAACGTCCCGCGCCCGGCGGGCGGGAAGCTCGGCGCGCCGGCTGAGCGAATGGGAGTACTCGGCGTCGATGTAGACGAGCGAGCTCTCGGCGACACCAGAGAGCAGCGGCTGGATCATCGCGGTGTCGCCGGCGGCACCGATCTCGGCGACGAGAGCTTGCGCGGCGTCGTCACCGGGCTCGAAGCGCGCCGAGCGTCTGCCGCCCGCCGAGATCGGCAGGCTTGACGACGAACGGCTCGTCCGGCGGGTGAAAGCGGTCGCCCGGATGCACGAAGGTCGTCGGCACGACGGGCACGCCGGCCGCGGCGAGCGCCGTGACGTACCGCTCCTTGTCCACGCCGAACCGGAGCAGGGAAGGCGCGTTCTCGATCCGGGGCCGGGTCTCCGCCCAGCGCAGGAACTCCGCCGACCGCTCGGCGTAGTCCCACGCGGACCGGACGACGACCAGCTCGAAGCGGTTCCAGTCGACGTTGGGGTCGTCCCAGACGCTCCCACGTTGCTTCGATGCCCTGCGCCCGCAGGGCGGCGTCCAGGAGCGGCGCCTCCTCTCCCTCCGGAAGCTCCGCGCACGTGACGAGACCGATCGGAACTAGATCAGCCAGGCGCCGTTCTCTTGCACGGGCTTGCCGTCGAGCTCGATGCGTCCGCCGTCGCGGAGGTCCTTGACGATGTCCCAGTGGATCGAGCTCGTGTTCTTGCCGCCGACCTTCTCGTAGCTCTGACCGAGCGCGAGATGGACGGAGCCGTCGATCTTCTCGTCGAAGAGCACGTGCTTCATCGCTCGGGTGATCCCCGGGTTGCAGCCGATCCCGAACTCGCCGATCCGGCGCGCGCCCTCGTCGCGGTCGATCAGCGAATGGAGCATCGCCTCGTTCTTCGCGGCCGAGGCCTCGACGACGGCCCCGTCACGGAACACGAGGCGGATACCCGCGAACTCGTGTCCCTGGTAGTTGGCGGGGAACTCGGAGAACTCGATCACGCCGTTCGCCGAGTCCTCGAGCGGTGAGTAGAAGAACTCGCCGCCCGGCATGTTGTCGTGGCCGTCGTCGACCTTCCCCTCGCGGCCGGCGAGGCTGAGGGTGAGATCGGTGCCTGCGCCGACGATGTGCACCTGCTCGGCGGCGTCGAAGCGCTCGGCGAAGCGGCTCATCCGCTCTGCCTCACGGTCCCAGTCGATCAGGCACGCGCTGTAGAGGACGTCCTCGAACTGGCTCAGGGTCAGGCCCGCGTCCTGCGCCAGCGCCTCCGTGGGGAAGGCGCAGCTCACCCACGGGATCTCGCTCGCCATCGTGCGGCGGAAGAAGTAGTGCTCCGCCGCCTTCGTGAGCTGGAACCGTTCGGCCGGGAGGTCGGCGCCGTCCCGGCTGTTCTCGGGCGCGTCCATCGTGATGCGGGCATCCATGTGATCGGCGGCGAAGCGGTCGATCTCTGGCAGCTCGCCGAGCAACTCCTCGGGCGCCTCCGCAGCCCAGGCCGGGTTGGCCGGCCACATCACGAAGCCGACGCGCAGGATCGGATAGGCGTCGCGGCGGGCGATCTCGCGCTGCAGCGCCAGGAGCGCGGGTCTCGCGAGCGGCGTCGTCCGGATCAGCACCTGCATGCCCGGCTGAACGTCGAGACAACGCTCGACGAGAAGCCTGGCATACGCCTCGACACGCGGATCTGCGGAGATCAGAAGAGCCACCGCCCGTTCTCCTGGACGAGCTCGCCGTCGAGCTCGATCCGACCGCCGGTCCGCAGCTCCTTGACCATGTCCCAGTGGACGGCGCTCTCGTTCGAGCCGCCGAGATAGGGGAACCCCTGCCCGATCGCGAGGTGGATCGTGCCCTCGATCTTCTCGTCGAAGAGCGTGTTGCGCATGTGGTTCTGGATGCCCGGGTTGCAGCCGATCCCGAACTCGCCGAGACGGCGCGCGCCTTCGTCGGCGTCGAGCATGCCGAGCAGGAACTCCTCGTCCGACGAGGCACTCGCGTCGACGATCCTTCCGCCCTCGAAGCGGAAGCGGACGCCGCCCGACCTCGTGGCTCAGGTAGCACGCGGGGTACTCGGAGTAGCTGATGACGCCCTCCGCCGAGTCCTCGACGGGGGAGTAGAAAACCTCGCCGCCGGGCATGTTTGCTCCGAGTGCGTCGACGAGTCCGTGACGACCCGCGAGGCTGAACCGGAGATCCGTCCCGTCGCCGACGATCCGCACCTCGTCGGCGGCGTCGAAGCGGTCCGCGATCCGCCGCATCGCGACGGCGAGCGCCTCCCAGTCGACGAGCAGCGCGCCCCAGTAGAAGTCCTCGAACTGGGCGCAGCGTCATGCCCGCGTCCTGGGCCAGCGCCTGCGTCGGGAAGTCGAGCCCGACCCACGGCTTCTCGCCGCTGAAGATGGGCATCATGTGCGGCCGCGTCGCCTTGCTACGGAGCGCGGACCGCTCGGCCGGCACCTCGGACCCGTCGCGCGTGTTCTCGGGCGCCTCGACGACGATGTAGGTGTCCATGTGGTCGTACTCGTGGGCCTCGATCTCGGTCAGCTTCGCGAGCACGGCCTCGTCGGCCTCGAGCATCCACGCGCGGAGCGGGGGACTGTCGACGCGCAGGCGCAGGAGCGCGTAGGCGCCGCGCCGGGCGACCAGGCGGCAGATCTCCTCCAGCAGCGGCCGTGCGCCAGGGTGCCCCATAACGAGCACCTGCCATCCAGGCTGCACGTCGACACACCGCTCCACGAGCAGCCCGGCGAGCTTCTCGACACGAGGGTCGACCACGGCCCGCGGAGTCTACGCGTCCGGTCATTCAGCAACTTGACATAAGCGCGCTTAGATTTTATCCTGTAGGAAGTCGCAACTACGGAAGGACATCAGATATGTCGAAAGTCATCGGAATCGACCTCGGCACGACCAACTCCTGCATGGCCGTGATCGAGGGCGGCGAGCCAACCGTCATCCCGAACGCCGAGGGCGGGCGCACGACCCCGTCCGTCGTCGCGTTCACGAAGGACGACCAGCGGCTCGTCGGCGCGCCCGCAAAGCGCCAGCAGGTCACGAACCCCGAGAACACCGTCTTCTCGATCAAGCGCTTCATGGGCCGGAAGTACGACGAGGTCTCGGAGGAGATGAAGATCGTCCCGTACGAGGTCGTCAAGGGCCCGAACGACGACGTCCGGGTCAAGGCGGGCGGCAAGGAGTACGCGCCGCCGGAGCTCTCCGCGATGATCCTGCAGAAGCTGAAGGCGGACGCGGAGGCCTACCTCGGCGAGAAGGTCGACGACGCGGTCATCACCGTCCCCGCCTACTTCAACAACGCCCAGCGTGAGGCGACGAAGGACGCCGGCAAGATCGCCGGGCTCAACGTCCTGCGGATCATCAACGAGCCGACGGCCGCGTCGCTCGCGTACGGGCTCGAGAAGGAGACCGACCAGACGATCCTCGTCTTCGACCTCGGCGGCGGCACGTTCGACGTGTCCGTGCTCGAGCTCGGCGAGGGCCTGTTCCAGGTCAAGTCGACCGCCGGCGACAACCATCTCGGCGGCGACAACTTCGACAAGGCGATCGTCGACTGGATGGTGGCCGAGTTCAAGCGCGACCAGGGCATCGACCTGGCCGCGGATCGGATGGCGCTCCAGCGCCTCTACGAGGCCGCGGAGAAGGCGAAGATCGAGCTGTCCTCGACGATGACGACGCAGATCAACCTGCCGTTCGTCACCGCGACCCCGGAGGGGCCGAAGCACCTCGACCTGCAGCTCACTCGCGCGAAGCTCGACGAGCTGACGGCGCCGCTTCTCGACCGCACCGTCGGCCCGACCCGGCAGGTGCTGTCGGACGCCGGCCTCGACGCGTCGCAGATCGAGCACGTCGTGCTCGTCGGCGGCATGACCCGCATGCCCGCCGTCCAGGAGAAGGTCAAGGAGCTGATCGGCAAGGACCCGCACAAGGGCGTCAACCCGGACGAGGTCGTCGCCGTCGGCGCCGCGATCCAGGCCGGCGTGCTGCGCGGCGAGGTCAAGGACGTCCTGCTCCTCGACGTGACCCCGCTGTCGCTCGGGATCGAGACGAAGGGCGGCATCTTCACGAGGCTGATCGAGCGCAACACGACGATCCCGACGAAGAAGGCCGAGATCTTCTCGACCGCCGAGGACAATCAGCCGTCGGTGCAGGTGCACGTGCTCCAGGGCGAATCCGAGATGGCGGCCTACAACAAGACGCTCGGCAAGTTCGAGCTGGTCGGCATCCCGCCGGCGCCGCGCGGCATGCCGCAGATCGAGGTCTCGTTCGACATCGACGCGAACGGCATCATCCACGTCACGGCCAAGGATCTCGGCACGGGCAACGAGCAGCAGGTGCGGATCGAGGGCGGCTCGGGGCTCCAGTCCGACGAGGTCGAGCGGATGATGAAGGACGCCGAAGCCCACGCCGGCGAGGCGCACAAGCTGCGCGAGCTGGCCGAAGCACGGAACCAGGCCGAGAACCTCGTCTACCAGACCGAGAAGAGCCTCAAGGAGCACCGCGAGACGCTCTCCGAGTCCGACGCCTCGACGATCGAGGGTCGGATCATGGAGCTGAAGGCCGTGCTCGACGCGGGCCAGATCGACGAGATCAGGGCGAAGACGGACGCGCTCACCGAGGCCTCGCACAAGCTGGCCGAGGCGGTCTACGCCAAGGCGAGCGCCGAGCAGGCCGCTCCGCAGACAGACGGCGCGGCTGCGCCCGGCGAGGACGAGGTCGTCGAGGACGCCGACTTCGAGGTCGTCGACGAAGGGAAGTCGTGACCGACGAGCGCACCGAGCACGTCGAAGCAGCGGCTCCGGCACCGGACGATCCCGGTGAGCTCGAGGCGGCGACGCGTGAGCGCGACGAGTACCTCGATGCGCTCCAGCGTCTGAAGGCCGAGTTCGACAACTACCGCAAGCGGGCGGCGCGCGACCAGGAGGCGCTGGTCGCGCGTGCCCACGAGCGGCTCGTCAAGGAGCTCTTGCCGGTGCTCGACGACCTCGAGCGGGCGCTCGAGGCGGCGGCACAGCACGAGGAGGCCAAGCTCGAGGAGGGCGTATCGCTCGTGCACCGCGAGCTGCGCGACGCGCTGACCCGCGAAGGGCTGGAGGAGATCGAGACGGACGGCGTCTTCGATCCTCACGTCCACGAGGCGCTGCTCTCGCAGCCCTCGCAGGCGGACGAGGGCGCCGTGATCGAGGTCGTCCAGAAGGGCTACCGGCTCGGCGACCGCGTGCTGCGTCCCGCACGCGTGGTCATCGCCGGGCCGAGAGAGGCCGCGCCCGGTGGCGACCGGCACGAGTAGAAACCTCTACGAGATCCTCGGCGTCGCCAAGGGCGCCTCGGACGACGAGATCAAGAAGGCCTACCGCAAGCTCGCCCGGCAGTACCACCCGGACAAGAACCCGGGCGACAAGGAGGCGGAGGAGCGCTTCAAGGAGCTCCAGGCGGCCTACGACGTCCTGTCCGACCCGGAGAAGCGCCAGGCCTACGACTCGTACGGCTCGCCGGACGGCCGCGTGCGCTTCGGGCCGGGCGGCGAGGGCGTCACGTTCGACTTCGGCGAGTTCGGTGACCTGAGCGACCTGCTCGGCGGCCTCTTCGGGAGCCGCATGCGCGGCGGCCCTGCCAGGCAGCCGCGCGGGCAGCGCGGCGCCGACGCGGAGATCGAGGTGTCGCTGTCGTTCGAGGACTCGCTCAAGGGCGTCGAGACGACGCTGCCCGTCAGCCTCGAGAGCAGCTGCCACGTGTGCTCCGGCTCGGGTGCGAGGCCCGGGACGGCGCCGACCGTCTGCCCACAGTGCGGCGGGCGGGGTGTCGTCTCGGAGTCGCAGGGCCTGTTTGCGCTGTCCTCGCCGTGCCCGCGCTGCCGCGGCAACGGGTCGATCATCGAGGAGCCGTGTCCGAACTGTCGCGGCTCGGGCCGCGAGCGGCGGACGCGTCGGTTCAAGGTGAAGATCCCCGCCGGCGTGAAGGACGGCACGCGGATCAGGCTGCGCGGCAAGGGCGAGGCCGGCTACGGCGGTGGGCCTGCCGGCGACCTCTACGTGGTCACGCGCGTCGGGCCCTCGAAGCTGTACCGCCGCCGTGGCGAGGCCGACCTCGAGATCGACGTGCCGGTCACGTTCGCCGAGGCAGCGCTCGGCGCCACGGTGGAAGTGCCGACCCCGGACGGTCCCGTGTCGCTGAAGGTCCCGTCCGGCACCGAGGACGGCAAGCTGCTCCGCATCAAGGGCCGCGGCACGCCGAAGCTGAAGGGCTCGGGCCGCGGCGACCTGATCGCGCGCGTCCACGTGACGGTCCCGAAGAAGCTCTCGAAGGCCGAGAAGGAGGCGATCGAGAAGCTGCAGGAGGTCCCCCACGAGGACCCGAGGGACAAGGCGTTCCGATGAAGCCTCGCAGCCGCGGATCGCTGGGGATCCTGCTCGTCGTCGTCGGGCTGGCGATGTTCCTGATCGCCATGTTCACCGGACTCAACGAGTATCCCGAGGGGAGCTTCCCCGAGTGGTTGAAGGTCGTTCAGGCGCTCGGTGGCCTCCTCCCTCGTCGGAGTCGCGGTCGCGATCGCATCCAGCTTCGGTCGGGGAAAGGCGACGTGATCGACGACCGGCCCCGCTACATGATCAGCGTCGCCGCCGAGATCGTCGGCATGCACCCTCAGACGCTCCGCATCTACGAGTCGAAGGGGCTCGTGCGGCCGGGTCGGACCCCTGGCGGCACGCGCCTCTACTCGGAACGCGACCTCGAGCGGCTGCGCGCGATCCAACGGCTGACGACGGAGCTGGGGCTGAACCTGGCCGGCGTGCAGCGTGTGCTCGTCCTCGAGGACGAGCTGGAGAAGCTGCGCGCGCGGATCGAACGCATGGAGGTGCAGATGCGTGAGGAGGTCGACCGGGTGCACAGACACTACCGCCGAGAGGTCGTTCTCTGGTCACAGTCGCTCCCGGAGAGGAAGTGATGGATTTCAACCGTCTGACACTCAAGTCCCAGGAGGCGGTCGCGGCCGCGCAGGAGCTGGCCCGGCGTCGCGGCAACCCCGAGCTCACGCCCGACCACCTGCTGCTCGCGCTGCTCGATCAGGAGCTGCCGCGGACGCTGCTCGCAGATCGTGCCGCCGACGTCCAGCGCGAAGCCGCCGGGCAGGTCGACAGGCTGCCCGTCGTGAGCGGCGGGACGCAGCAGCCACAGGTCGGCGCTGCCTTCTCGCGCGTCCTCGACCGCGCGGAGGACGAGATGCGGAAGCTCGAGGACGAGTACGTCTCGACCGAGCATCTCCTGCTCGCGCTCGACGTCGTCCCGCGCGACGAGCTGCTAGCGAAGCTGAAGGACGTGCGCGGCGCGCAGCGTGTGACGAGCCAGGACCCCGAAGGCACCTACCAGGCGCTGGAGAAGTTCGGACGCGACCTGACGGCCGCCGCCGAGTCGGGGAAGCTCGACCCGGTGATCGGACGCGACGAGGAGATCCGGCGTGTCGTTCAGGTGCTCTCGCGCCGCACGAAGAACAACCCGGTGCTGATCGGCGATCCCGGCGTCGGCAAGACCGCGATCGTCGAAGGGCTGGCGCAGCGCATCGTCGCCGGCGACGTGCCGGAGGGTCTGAAGGGCAAGCGCGTGTGGCAGCTCGACATCGGTGCCATGCTCGCCGGGGCGAAGTACCGCGGCGAGTTCGAGGAGCGGCTCAAGGCCGTGCTCGAGGAGATCAAGGCAGCCGAGGGCGCGCTCGTCGTCTTCATCGACGAGCTGCACACGATCGTCGGGGCGGGTGCCGCCGAGGGCGCGGTCGACGCCGCGAACATGCTCAAGCCGATGCTCGCGCGCGGCGAGCTGCGCGTCGTCGGCGCGACGACGCTCGACGAGTACCGCAAGCACATCGAGAAGGACGCGGCGCTCGAGCGGCGCTTCCAGCCGGTGTTCGTCGGCGAGCCGTCGGTCGCGGACACGATCGCGATCCTGCGCGGCCTCAAGGAGCGCTACGAGGCGCACCACGGGGTCCGCATCCGCGACGCCGCGCTCGTCGCGGCGGCGGTCCTGTCCGACCGGTACATCTCGGGCCGCTTCCTCCCGGACAAGGCGATCGACCTCGTCGACGAGGCCGCCTCGCGCGTGCGGATGGAGATCGACTCCTCACCGCTCGAGCTCGACGAGGCCGAGCGGCGGGCACGCCAGCTCGAGATCGAGCTCGCGGCCATGGCCAAGGAGAGCAAGCAGGTGCGCGACCCGCTCGAGCGCGAGCTCGCCGAGGCGAAGTCTGTGCGTGACGAGCTCGCGGCGCGCTGGTCGAAGGAGAAGGAGGCGCTCGAGCGCGTCAAGGAGATCACGAAGCGCATCGACGACCTGCGTATGGAGGCCGAGCGGGCCGAACGGTCGGGCGACCTGCAGCGCGTCGCCGAGATCCGTTACGGCGAGCTGCCGGAGCTCGAGCGGGAGCTGAAGGAGCGCGAGGCCGCCGACACCGAGCCGATGGTCAGCGAGGAGGTCGACGAGGACGACATCGCCATGGTCGTCGGACGCTGGACGGGCATTCCCGTCTCACGGCTGCTGGAGGGCGAGACCGAGAAGCTGATCCACATGGAGGAGCGTCTCCACGAGCGGCTCGTCGGCCAGGACGAGGCCGTCGAGGCCGTGGCCAACGCGCTCCGTCGAGCCCGTTCGGGCCTCCAGGACCCGAACCGGCCGATCGGCTCGTTCATCTTCCTCGGCCCGACGGGCGTGGGGAAGACCGAGCTCGCCCGCGCCCTCGCCGAGTTCATGTTCGACGACGAGAGAGCCATGATCCGGCTGGACATGTCCGAGTACCAGGAGCGGCACACCGTCTCCAGGCTCGTCGGCGCCCCGCCCGGGTATGTCGGCTACGAGGAGGGCGGCCAGCTCACCGAGGCCGTGCGTCGGCGCCCGTACTCGGTCGTGCTGCTGGACGAGATCGAGAAGGCCCACAACGAGGTCTTCGACGTGCTCCTGCAGATCCTCGACGACGGCCGTCTCACCGACGGCCAGGGCCGCACGGTCGACTTCCGCAACACCGTGATCATCATGACCTCGAACCTGCGCTCGGCGGACGCGCTGCGAGAGTTCTTCCGCCCCGAGTTCCTGAACCGGGTCGACGAGATCGTCGAGTTCCAGCCGCTGTCGCGCGACCAGCTCGGCGAGATCGTCGAGCTCCAGCTCGCGCGCCTGCGCGCACGCCTTGCCGAGCGGGGCCTCGACCTGGTGCTGACACCGGCAGCGCAGGAGCTGATCGCGGACGCCGGCTGGGACCCGGCCTACGGCGCCCGCCCACTGAAGCGGGCGATCCAGCGGCTGGTCGAGAACCCGCTCGCCAGGCGGCTGCTCGAGCACGAGTTCACGGACGGCGACACGGTGATGGTCGACGCCGGCGACGGCGAGCTGACGTTCGAGCGAGCCGAGCGCGAGGTCGCGGCCGGAACGACCTAGGCGCCCTTCCCGACCTGCTCTTTCCGTTCGCGGCATCCCAGCGCGCCACCGACGTCGATAGATTTCCGCCGTGAGCGCCTTCACCGACCTTCGGACTGTCGCGCCGCAGCGGATCTGGGACGGCGTGCTCGGACGCACCGTGCACGGTGAGCGGGTGACGTTCTCGCTGATCGAGCTCGACCCGGGCGTGAGCGTGCCCGAGCACAGTCATGAGAACGAGCAGCTCGGCATGGTGCTGAGCGGGTCGCTCAGGTTCACGGCCGGCGGGGAGACGCGCGAGCTCGGGCCGGCGGAAGCGTGGTGCATCACGAAGCACGTGCCGCACTCGGTCGTCTCGGGGCCGGAGGGCGCCGTGCTCGTCGAGGTGTTCTCGCCCGTGCGCGACGACTGGTCAGGGCTCGAGCCAGCCGAGCCGCGCCCGCCGCGCTGGCCCTAGCCTTACTTGGACGCCTTGCGGGCCGAGCCGGCCTCGACCGCGCGCTTGCGCTCGCGATCTTTCTTCTTCCGCTGGCGGTCGTTCGCCCAGCGACGTGTAGGTCTCGATCCGCGGCCCATCCGCCGCCAAGCGTAGCGCGCCGCGCCGGCGCGAGCGCGCGGCTACGGTTCGTCGCGTGGCGGCCACCAAGCCCGAGCCGAAGCCGAAGCGGCGCAAACGCACGCATCAGCTGCCGCCGCCGCTGCCGCCCGGCAAGCGGACGATCGGTCAGCTCGTCGCAGAGACGATCCGGTTCTACGGCAGGCACTTCTGGCGATCGCTCCTCCTCGGCGTCGGGCCCGCCTGTGTCACGGTCGCCGGCTACTACAGCGGCTTCCACCTCGCGCTGATCGCGGTCGTCGTCGCCTGGATCGTGCTCGCGTCTGCGTCGTTCGTCGGAGCCTGCGTCCTCGTCGGCGGCACCGTGCCGCCGCGAGAGATTCTCGCGCGGGCCTTCCTCGCGTCCTGCCTCGTCGCGCTGCCGATGCTTGCCGGGTTGCTCTGGCTCGCGCCCATCGGCCTGGCGGTGCCGGCGATCGTCAGCGAGCGGCTGCGGCTCAAGCCCGCGTTCAGGCGCGGCCTCGACCTCGCCAAGGCCGACTTCGTCCACGCGCTCGGGTCGCTGGCGACGCTGCTCGTCGTCGTCTTCCTGACACAGGTGCTGCTGACCGCGCTCCTCCATGGGGGGAGCAAGCAATCGGTGCACGTGTCCGCCTTCCTGGCCAGCCTCATCTGCCAGCCGCTTCTGTTCCTTGGCGCGGCCATGCTCTACGACGACCAGGCCGCCCGGTCGGAGAAAGAGCCTGGAGATAGAGTCGGTCTTTCCCGGAACCGAAGGAGGCCCGATGCCGACGTACCTGATGCTGACGACGCTGACCGACCAGGGTCTGCGGACGCTCCAATCCCATCCTGATCGGCTCCGCGAGGTCAACCGCGACGTCGAGGAGCTGGGCGCGAAAGTGCTCCACCAGTGGATCTCGCTCGGGCACTTCGACTTCGTCAACATCATCGAGGCCCCCGACTCGGACACGGTCGCGCGTATCTCGGTCGTGCTCGGCGCGCGCGGCAGCGCCAAGCTGGAGAGCTACGAGCTGATCTCGGTCGACCGGCTGCTCGACAGCCTGTCCGCCTAGCACCTGCCGACGGTGCTCGTCGTCCTCGCGCGGCACGCGGGCTCCGAGTTGAACGTCGTGCGGAGAATCAACGGCGATCCGTCGGTGCCGGTGCGCATCACCGAGGACGGGCGCAAGCAGGCTCGGCGGCTCGGGCTGCAGGTCGAGAATCTGCCGCTCGATCTGTGCGTCCGCACCCGTTTCGGGCGCACGCTCGAGACGGCGGAGGTCGCGCTCGCCGGGCGTTGCGTGCCGATCGAGGTCGAGCCGCTTCTCGACGACATCGACATCGGCGACCTCGAGGGCCAGACGATCGAGCAGTACCACGTCTGGAAGGACGCGCATGCCCGCTCCGACCCGTTCCCGGGCGGTGAGAGCCTCGTTGACGCGGCATGGCGCTATGCGGAGGCGTTCCGGAAGCTCGCCGCGCGCGATCTCGACAGCGTGCTGGTCGTCTGTCACGAGATCTCGATCCGGTACGCGCTGAACGCCGCCGCCGGCTCGGACGATCTCGAAGCGCCCGTGCACGAGGTTCCGAACGCGACGCCGTTCCTCTTCGACGAGCGCTCGCTCGGGCGGGCGGCGGAGCGGATCGAGGCGCTCAGCCGGTCGAGCTGAAGGCGACGGCGATCCCGGCCGCCAGGCCTGCGTTGTCGGCCGCCAGCCGGCGGTTGACGTCGAGCGTGCGGCCGCCGCTCCGCTCGTGGAGGAAGGCAGAGCACGAACGGCGTCACCGCCTGGCCCGTCACGCCGCGGGCCGCGGCCTCGGCGAGCGCCTCCTCGATCAGCGGCTCGACGTCGTCGATTCCGTCCACCGGCGGGCGCGCGAGCACGAGTGCGGAGCCGGAGAAGCGCCAGTGTGCGCGTGCGATCGCAGCCGTCTCGTCGGCGGTCTCGACGCGCGGAACGAGCGGCCCGCCACCCTCGCTGTAGAAGAGCGGCAGCTCGTCCGTCTGCCAGCCGAGCACGGGAACGCCGAGCGTCTCGAGCGCCTCGGCGGTGGCGGTGACGTCGAGCAGAGACTTGATCCCGGAGCAGACGACGAGAGCGGGCGTGCCGGCCAGCGCCGCGAGGTCGGCAGAGACGTCGGGCCGCTCCGTCCAGCTGCGGTGGACGCCGCCGATGCCACCGGTGGCGAAGAAGCGCGCGCCGGCAAGACGACACGCCGCGAGGGTGCCCCCGACCGTCGTCGCCCCGAGTGCGCCCTGCGCGACGCAGAGCCCGATGTCCCGGGGCCCGACTTTGCGCGCGCCGGACCCGGCCGAGGCGACGCGTTCGAGCTCCGCGTCCGTAAGCCCGACGCGGAGCTCCCCGTCGAGCACCGCGACGGTGGCCGGCACCGCCCCCGCGGCGCGGACGCGTGCCTCGCACTCGCGCCCGACCTCGAGTCCGTCGCCGGGCGGGAAGCCGTGCGCGACGATGGTCGTCTCGAGGGCGACGACCGGCTTGCCCCCGGCGAGCGCGGTCGCGACCTCGGCCGAGACGGCGACCTCGCTCACGGCATCGCCCCGAGCTTGGAGACGCAGCGCGCGGCCGCCTCCAGGCCGAGTTCGATCCCGCCGACGAGGAAGCCCGCCGCGAGCGCGTCGCCGGCGCCGGTCGTGTCGACCACGTCGCACTCGAGCGCCTCGTGCTCCTCGCGACCGTCGGCGGAGACGACCACCGCGCCCGCGGAGCCCCGCTTGATCACGATCGTTCCCGCCGCGGGCTCCTTCCCGAGCTCCTCGAGCTCCTCCTCGTTGCCGAACACGACGTGCGGTCCTAGCTCGTCGACCTTGGCGAGGAAGCGCTCCGCGCCGTACGCCCGGATCGACGTCCAGGTCGACAGGTCGACCGACACGAGGCCACCCTCGGCGTGCACGGCGCGAGCCGCCGCGACGACGGCCTCGTCGGCGGGAGACCGGAGGAGCGCATACCCGGAGAGATAGATCGCGTCGCAGCCCGCGAACCACTCCGGCTTGAGCTCGTCCGCGCGAAGCTCGGCGGCGACGCCGGGGTCTGAGATCATCGAGCGCTCGCCGTCCGGGTCGACGATGGAGACGACGACGCCGTTACGGCCCGGCGCCATCGGCCCGAGCACCTCCACGCGACGGGCACCCACCTCGGCGGCGACGAGCCGGCCGGGCGTGTCGCCGCCCCACTTGGCGATCAGGCGCGACTGGGCGCCGAGGGCGGCCGCCCACGCGGCCACGTTCGCCGCCTGTCCACCCGCACCGGCGCGGGTGACGGCCGGCGTGTCGTCCCCGCGTGCGAGCGGCCGTTCGACGCGGACGATCAGGTCGAGCATCAGGTCGCCGAGCGAGCAGAGGATCACGCGTAGGATCGTTGCATGGACGGCGACGACGGGCGCAACCGGTTGAAGACGTTCCTGCTCGGAGGGCTCGTCGGCGCCTCAGCCGTCCTCGCTGCGGCGCGTCGGCGCTCTCGGCCGGCTGCGACGACGGAAACGGTGCCACGGCGCGGGCTGGCCGCGTTCGAGGACGCGCCGTGCTTCCGCGAGCAGGTCGCGCGCGACGAATCGACCCGGCGCCGCTAGCGTCAGCAGGCGGGCGGGTGCTTCTGGGCCTCTAGGTGCCCGGAGGCGGTCAGCACGGTGCCGAGGTTGACGTCGCCGTCGCCGAGCCCGAGCGAGGCGCCCAGCAGCTCGACGCGGCGGGCGACCTTGAGGTAGTCGAGAACGCAGTTGGCGGGCTTCACCGTGCGGATGACGAGGAACGGGCCGAACGCCTTGACCTCGAAGTCCGACGCCTCGTACGGCGCGCGGAGGGGGATCGTCTGCTTGCGGTCGGCGTTCGTCGTGTCGCTCGCGTCGAACACCCACAATCCGTGGCCGAGCGGCTTCCTGGCGCTCTGCAGCGCGCTCAGCGCCAGCGCCGCGTCGGCCCGGGGCACGACGAGCTTCGACAGGCGGCCGCCCCGGTCGAGCGCTCCGAGATAGAGCGGCTCGTACCCGAACAGGACGTCGTCCGGCCGTGCGATCGACGCGATGTAGGCAGAGGCAGCCGCCCGTGCCCGGACGTGCGCGCTCGCCTCTCCCTTGTACAGCTCGGGCGTCCGGTGCATGCCCCACGCGATCTCGGCCGGGAGCAGCGCCAGGATGCCGAGGACGACGACGAGCGGCGCCCAGCGCTTCGCTCGCGACGCGACCCGGATCACGCCTTCGGCGACGACGAGCGCGAAGAACGGGAGGATGAAGATCAGGTGGCGTGACATGGGCGCAGCCGAGCCGAGCTTCGCGAGAACCAGCGCGACGAGCGGAACGACCACGACCGACGCGACGAGCACGGCCCCGCGGGGCTTTCGGCGCGCGAGGCTGAGGAAGCCGACGAGTGCGAGGAGCAGGACGACCGTGATCACCGGCGTGTAGCCCGAGGTGAAGTCGCCCGCGACGATCTCGAGGTAGGACGCGATCGACGCCGGGCTGCCCAGGGTCGTCGAGCCGTTGCCGACGCCGACGTCGAACCGGCCCGCGAGCACGAGATCCGTCCGCCAGAACGGGGTGCCGAGAATGAGGACGGTCGCGAACGCGGGCACGACGACCCGGAGCGGAACGCGCGTCACCACCACGTACGCGCCCTGCGTTGCAAGCACGATCGCGCCGTACGGGTGCGCCGCCACGCACAGCAGCGTCGCGAGCGCCCACAGGGCCCATGCCCGCCGCGTCCGCTTCTCGGTCGCGTTGAGCAGGGCGAGGAACGAGAGCGCGCTCGTGAACAGGAACAGGCTGTACATGCGGCCGTAGACGCCGTGGAAGAGCAGCATCCAGCTCGCCGAGCAGAGCACCGTCGCCGCGAGTCCGGTCGCGCGGCCGGCGATCCTCGACCCGAGCAGGGCGACGACGGGAATCGTGGCCGTGGCGAAGATCGCCGAGACGAGCCGGATCCCGACCAGACCCCCTCCGGCATGCGCGACGATCCAGGCGAACAGGAAGTGCAGCGGTGCGCCGCCGCGCTGGTCGAGCACGGTGTCGAACAGCCCCGAGATCGACTTCCTGCCGACGAACATCGCCAGGGTCTCGTCCTCGTGCGGAGGCCAGGCCGTCAGCTGCACGAGCAGGAACGAGCCGACCGCGAGCACGCAGCCTGCGACGCCGAGCTCGAACCAGCGCCGGCGCAGCTCTCCGACGAGTGCGGCAGCGGAGCCGGCCGAGCGCTCTCCCGACACGACAGCAGGATTCGTGGCCATTTGCTGCACGACGCCACATTATTCACGCGGGATTGCCGCCAGACCCGTTGCTAGCCTTGACGGGTGCCGACGTACGACTACCGCTGCCCGAACGGACACGAGTTCGAGGTCGTCCACCGGATGGACGACCCGCCTCCGGCCGTCTGTGAGATCTGCGGCGCAGGCCCGCTCGACCGGGTGTTCCACCCGGTACCGGTCTTCTTCAAGGGATCCGGCTTCTACTCCACCGACTACGGCAGCAAGAAGCGAAAGGTCGAGTCCGGAGGAGACGGCGACGGCGGGAAGACGGACAGCAGCACGTCGAAGCCGGCCGACAAGCCGGCCGAGAAGAGCACGAAGGCCGCCGAGACGTAGTCCTCAGTGCGGGAACGGATGGTTCCCGACCTCGCAGCCGGGCTGGTACGCGTTCGAGCCGGGAGGCGGGGGCTGCGGGGCCGATGCGCCCGTGAACATCGAGATCACGCCGCGGTTGTCCTCGCTCGACTGCAACACGGCGCTCGTGCCCACGGTCGTCGGATCGCCGCCAAGCCGGCAGTGGACGCTCCCGGAACGGAATCGCACCCAGCCGAGCTGGATGAAGTCCCCTGTCGACAGGTCGGTCGCGAGCGGCCGCATCAGGTCGCCGCCGATGAACGGGAGGTGGAGGAACGTGCCCACGCCGGCGAGCTTCGAAGACACAGCCTGGATCACCTGCTGCTGCCGCTCGGCCCGGGTCAGGTCGTTCTCCCCCGGGTCGAGCCGGTTCTCGCGGATCCGGGTGTAGATCAGCGCCCGCTCGCCGTTCAGGTGCTGCTCGCCCTTCCCGAACCGCCAGCCCTGCCAGCTCTGGCACCTGGACGCAGGGAAGGGGCAGTCGAAGCGGTTGGAGAGGATCGGCTTCGGCACGTTGACGGTGATGCCGCCGATCTCGTCGATCACCTTCTTGAACTCGTTGAAGTCGACGATCGCGATGTGGTTGATCTTGACGCCGGGGCCGGTGAGCGCCTCGATCGTCTTGATCGTCAGCGCCGGTCCGCCGAACTGATAGGCGGCGTTGATGCGGTTCTCGCCATGGCCCGGAATCGGTACGTAGAGGTCTCGCGGGATCGACAGGTAGTAGATGCGGTCGTGGCCGGGGTCGGTGCGCAGCAGCATCATCGAGTCGGTGCGGTGCGACGACGCGCGATCGGCGCCGGCCGAGTGATCCGTCCCGAGGAGCAGGATCGTCGTCGGGGTGTCGACGAGCAGGCCGTCCTGGTGTACGAGCGATCGCTTCGCCGCGACGGGAAGCCGGGCGTTGGCCGCGTTGACTCCGTCCCGGAACGAGAAATAGCTCGCGAGCGCCCACGCGGCGAGCCAGGCGACGAAGAGGCAGAACGCGATCGCGAGGCCCTGCAGGATGCGCCGTCGGGTCGACCTCGGTGCCCGCGGCGGCTTCGGCGCCGCCGCCGGCCGTCCGAGCGAGCCCGGCCGCCTGCCGCCGATGCGCGGGAGCTTGCCCTTGCCGCGTCCGCTCTTGTAGACGCGGTAGGGCTTGTCCTCACCGGCCATACGCGCCGGCAATGGTAGCCGTGGCGCTCGCCGGCGAAGCCTCCACCCGGGCGGGAGGCGCGCCCTAGAATCACCTCCCACGCGTTCGCGCGCGGCGTCACGATGCGATTCGACTCACTCATGGCGATTCCGCCGTCCCTGCTCGACGGCTCCCGGGGCAGCGGCTGCTCGCGCGTGCTCGGGATCGACGGCGGCGCGACGAAGACGGCAGCTGCGCTGCTCGACCTCGAGGCGGATCGGGTCTACCTCGGTGAGGCGGGCCCGAGCAACGCCGACGCTGTCGGCGCCGAGACCGCGCTCGCGAACCTCGACGAGGCCGTCGCGGCGGTGAGGACGGCGGCCGGCATCGGGGACGGGATCGGCGCGGCGGTGATCGCGGTGGCGGGCACGGTCTCGCCCACGCTGGAGCGCGAGGTGAGCCAGGCCTTCGGGCTCGACCACGTCTACGTGATCAACGACGTCGTTGCCGCCTGGGCCGTCGGGACGCTGTGTGAGCCGGGGATCGCGGTCATCTCGGGTACGGGCAGCCACGTGTTCGGCGTCAACGCGGCCGGTGCGAGTTGGCGGACGGGCGGCTGGGGCCACGTTCTCGGCGACGAGGGATCCGGATACTGGCTCGGCCTCCACGGTTTGAAGGCGGCACTCGCCTATCGCGATGCGTCCGGCCCCGAGACGGTGCTGCTCGAGGAGGCGCTCGTCGAGTACTCGCTCGATGCGATCGAGGACCTGCCGACGCCCTTCTACGGCAAGCCACTGACCAAGGACGAGGTCGCGCGGTTCGCGATCCGGGTCGAGCGCGCGGCGGACGGGGGGGACGAGATGGCCGCCGGGCTCTTCGAGCAGGCGGGGCGGGACCTCGCCGTCCAGGTCCGTGCCGTCGTCGACTCGCTCGAGCTCGGCTCGGAGCCGTTCGTGATCGCCGAGGTCGGCAGCGTGCTGCACGGGAGCGCGATCCTGCGGGAGCGGTTCGAGGAGCACGTCTCGGCGTTCGCGCCGCTCGCTCAGTTCGTCCTTCCCCAGCTCCCGCCGATCGCAGGCTCGCTTCTCCTCGCCGTTCGGGCCGAGGGACTGGCGGCGAGCTTCGACCTCGACCGCTTCCGCGCGACGCTCGGCGACGCCGTGCGGGCACACGCGTCGGCGTGACGACGCGGCGGCGTCACGGAGCCGCAGGCCTGTGCCGCTGACCGTCTGCGCGACGCCGATCGGAAACCTCGAAGACGTGACGCTGCGCGTGCTCTCCGCGCTCGCGGCTGCCGACCTCGTCCTCTGTGAGGACACCCGCCGGACGCGGATCCTGCTCGACCGCCACGGGATCACCGCCCGTCTCGCGAGCTACCACGCGCACAACGAGGCACGCCGCACGGTCGAGGTGCTTCCGCGCCTCGAGGCGGGGGACACCGTCGCGCTCGTCAGCGACGCCGGCCTGCCCGGCATCAACGACCCCGGCATGCGTCTCGTCGTCGCTGCCAGAGACGCCGGGCTCCCGGTCACCGTCCTCCCGGGACCCTCTGCCGTGGAGACCGCGCTCGTCGCCAGCGGCTTCGCGGCGGAGCGCTTTCAGTTTCTCGGCTACCTGCCCCGCGGAGAGCGCGCGCTCGTGGGTCTCTGGGAGGAGCTTGCGTCCTGGCCGCACGCCGTGGTCGCCTTCGAGTCGCCGCGGCGACTCCCGGCGGCACTGCGAACGCTCGCCGCGGCCATGCCGGATCGGGCGCTCGCCGTGTGTCGCGAGCTGACGAAGGCGTTCGAGGAGGTCGTCCGCGGACAGGCACGGGACGTCGCCGCCCGGTTCGACTCCCCACCCAAAGGTGAGATCACGATCGTGCTCGGCCCGGCGCCGCCGCGCGGCCCCCCGGAGCAGGCAGCGGTCGAGGCGGTGGCCGAGCTCGTGGGCGCCGGCATGACGAGACGGTCGGCGGTCGACCTCGTGTCGAAGTCGACCGGCGTGGCCCGGAACCGCCTGTACGAGCGCTCGTTGTAGCGCATAGAGTCCCGGCCGATGCGTCGGGGGGAAACGTCGGCCTGGCCGACCGCGCTGCTGATCGCCGTTGTGCTCGCGATTGCCTGCGCGGCGCTCTCGGCCAAGGTGGCTGCGGGTGCCGCGTCGACGGCAGGCTCCGCCGCGACGACGGTCTATCCGGACGATCCCGGTATCCGCTACACCGAGTACGCCCACGCGGCGATCTCGCACTCCGGAGCCGTCTTCGATCGTCCCGGCGTGGCGAACGGCCAGACGATCGCGAGCCCGGGGACGCGAGTCAACTTCCGCACCGACGCCACGCGCGTGTCGATCGTCGTGACGTACACGTTCGCCTGCGGCGCGGCCGGCTGTGGCCGTTTCTCCGTCGCGCGCGACGGCCGCCTTCTGCCCCAGAGCTTCGGGTCGGACACGGCGGCCGGGACAGTCACGTATCCGATCGCGACGCAGTCCACGCCGGCGGTGCGCTCCTACAGCGTCATCTGGCCCTACGGCACGCAGATGGCGTTCGACGGCCTCACGCTCGAGGGCGGTCAGCACCGCCTGATCTCCCCGGCCCCGACGCGCCCTACCATGCGGTACGTGGCGTACGGCGACTCGATCACGCAGGGGTACTTCGCCTCCGGGATCGTCCACACGTATCCCCACCTCGTGACGGACAGGAAGGGTTGGAGCGTCGTCAACATGGGCTTCGGCGGCGAGACGACGGTTCCGTCCGACGGTACGGCCGTAGGGCTTCTCGGCGGCAAGATCGTGACGGTTGCGATCGGCGCCAATGACTACGGGACCTCGAAGCCGCTCGCGTCGTTCGTCTCGGACTACAACGCGCTTCTCGATGCGATCCGGACGCTGCAGCCGTTGGTGCCGTTGTACTGCCTGACGCCCATCTGGACGAGCGTCGAGGGGCTTCAGAACGGACAGGGGCTCTACGTGCACGACTACCGGCGGGCGATCACGTCGATCGAGCAGCAGCGGATGGCGACGGATCCGAACCTGCATCTGATCGACGGGCTGACGCTCGTGCCGAACCAGATCAAGTATTTCCGCGACGGCGTGCACCCGAACGACGCCGGCTTTGCGCTCTACGCCGCGAACCTGGCGCCGAAGTTGAGTTCCTGATCCGCTGGAACGGCCGGTTGCCGGCCGTTTCGGACACGTTCTCTGTAAGCAGTATTGACAACGTCGTGCGCCAACGCTACCCTCGGCATCGGTTGTTGTCAACATCGAGAACAGGAGACCGTGAAGATGCATCGCGCCGTTCTGCTCGCCCTCGTCCTCGCAGGTGTCGTGCCCGCCTCAGCCCAGGCTTGGACCTGGCCGGCGGACGGACCCGTTCTCCGACCGTTCGTCTTCGGAAGCGACCCGTATGCAGCCGGCCAGCATCGTGGTATCGACGTCGCCGCCGATCTCGGGACGAGCGTCAGTGCGCCCGCGGCTGGGATCGTCTCGTTTGCCGGCACCGTCCCGAGGGGCGGCAAGACACTCTCGATCCAGACACCCGACGGGTACACGGTGTCGCTTCAACACCTCGGCACGATCTCGGTCAGAAAAGGCGACGCGGTGAGCGAGGGAGCTTCGGTCGCGACGGTGGGGACGAGTGGAGAGCCCGAGGAAGCCGAGCCGTACGTCTATCTCGGCATCCGGGTGACCACCGACGAGCAGGGCTACGTCGACCCGCAAACGCTGCTGCCGGTGCGTCCTGCCGTCGGTTCGGGCGGCACGCCGGCACCCGAACCCGGCCCGGTGCAGCCCCCGGCATCGGCACCTCCGGTCGCCACGCACCCGCACGACCACCCGCAGCCGCCTGCGGCGGTGCCGCCGCAGCCCACGCAGCTCGGGTCATCCACCCCCGCCGTCGACCCCTCCGCGGCACCGGCTCCCGCACCGCCCGTCGTGGTCGCTCCGGCTCCCGCTCCGGCGGCCCCTGCGACACGTGCCACGGAGTCGTCGGAAGTCCCGGGTGATCCGGCGTTCGCTCCCGCCGCGACGGCACGACGAGCGGCAGCTCCCTCGGGCAACACGCATCGCACTGCGCCGGCTCCGCCGACCGCGATGACGCGCGCGCCCGCTTCACGCCCGGCTGTACGCACGCCGACGCTCGTGTTCCGGAACTCGCCAGACAGACCGTCGAACGTCCGGCCGGAGCGTTCCTCGCGTCGGCCGCTCGCGCACCGTCGTGAAGCCGCGATCGCCCACGCGCGGCGCGCGACGACTGCGGCAGCAGCGCAGTCGCGGCGACGACCGATCCGCGGACGCGTGCCGCAGATCGAGGTCGCACGCTCGCCCGCCTCGCCCGGCGCATCACCTTTTACGGTCGGCTGGCGCGTCGGAGTCGCTTCGCTGGTGCTAGCGCTCGCACTCGTTCTGTACCGGGGTCGACGGCGTCCCGGCGCCGCTGGGCCCGCTGCTGGCACGCCTGAGTTGCCCCCTATGATCAGTGGCAATGCGGTTCTACGTGACGACGCCGATCTACTACGTGAACGACGTGCCTCATATCGGGCACGCGTACACGACGATTGCGGCGGACATCATCGTCCGGAACCGCAAGCAACGGGGAGACGAGACGTTCTTCCTGACCGGGGTCGACGAGCACGGCACGAAGGTGCGGCTGGTTGCGGAAGCGGCAGGCGTGCCGCCGAAGGAGTACGTCGACCGCATCTCGGTCGCCTGGCGCGAGCTACCCGGGCGGATCGACGCCGAGCCGGACTTCTTCATACGCACGTCTGACGCGCAGCACGCGGAGTTCGTTCGTGACTTTCTCCAGCGCATGTACGACAACGGCGACGTCTACGAGGACGTCTACGCGGGGCTCTATTGCGTCGGTTGCGAAGCGTTCAAGCTCGAATCGGAGCTCGTCGACGGACGGTGTCCGGACCACCCGAACACGCCGCTGCAGCATCTCGAGGAGAAGAACTACTTCTTTCGGCTCTCCGCGTACCAGGATCGCCTGCTCCAGCTCTACGACGAGCGGCCCGGCCTCGTGCTGCCGCGGTTCCGCTCCAATGAGGCGCGGAGCTTTATTGCCGGCGGCTTGCAGGACTTCTCGATCAGCAGGGCCGGCGAGAGCTGGGGCATCCCGCTGCCGTGGGACGAGAGTCAGGTCGCCTACGTCTGGGCCGACGCGCTCGTCAACTACCTGAGCGCGCTGACGTACGCGCGGCCGGGCGAAGACCTTCGCGACGCGTTCTGGCCCGTGGTGCGCCACGTCATGGCCAAGGACATCCTGAGGTTCCACTGCGTGTTCTGGCCCGCGATGTTGCTGTCAGCCGGATACGACGTGCCGAAGCAGCTCTTCGTGCACGGGTACCTCATGCTCGAGGGCCGCGGGATGTCGAAGTCGCTCGGCAACGTCATCAGCCCGGACGAGATCATCGACGTCTACGGTGTCGACACGCTCCGGTTCTGGGCGATGCGGTCGGTCTCGTTCGGCCAGGACGGGTCGGTCTCTCGGGACAGTGTCCACGAGCGCTACGAGCGAGAGCTCGGGAACGAGCTCGGGAACCTGCTTTCGAGGACGACGGCGATGATCGCGCGCTACCGCGGAGGAGTGCTCGCGCCGACTCAGGGGTCGGACGCGGTTCGGGGCGCGATCGCGGGGCTCGGTTCGACGGTCCCCGAGTGCCTCGATGCCTGGGACCTGACCGGCGCGCTCGAGTCGATCTGGGCCGTCGTCCGCCGCCTGAACGCGTACGTCGAAGAGACCAAACCGTGGGAGCTCGCCAAGGACGACGCGCGGTCGGCCGAGCTCGACCAGGTGCTGTTCGACCTCGCCGACGGTCTTCGTGCCGTTGCGGTAGCGCTTGCCGCCTACGTGCCGCGGACGTCTGCGGCCATCCTGGACGCGCTCCGCCAGCCGCAGGAGCTCGGCTGGGAGCACGTCGCGCCGGGGAGAACGACTGCCGCCGCCGGCATCGAGGCTGCGCCGCCGCTCTTTCCGCGGGTCGACGCGCCGGCCGCGGCGTGATCGACACGCACGCGCACCTCGACGCGTGCGCGGAGGCGGCGCCGGTCCTGCTCGCGCGTGCCCGCGAGGCCGGCGTGAGCCGGGTCGTCGCGATCGGCTCGGGGATCGAGTCCTGCCGAGCAGTGCTTGCGATCGCCCGGAGCGAAGGCGATGTGGCGTGCGCGCTCGGCATCCACCCGCACCAGGCGGGCGGCGACGAGGCCGGGCGGCTGGGCGAGCTCGCCGAGCTCCTGAACGACCCGACGGCCGTGGCGGTGGGCGAGACCGGGCTCGACTTCTATCGCGACTACGCCCCGCGCGAGAGTCAGCGCCGTGTCTTCGAGCACCAGCTTGCGCTCGCGAACGACCTCGGACTGCCCGTCGTCGTGCACACCCGTGCGGCCGACGACGAGACCGCCGATGTCCTCGCCGGCTTCGATGGGACGGTCGTCCTCCACTGCTTCTCGTCCCCGGGCCTTCTCCCGGTCGCGCTCGAGCGCGGCTACTACATCTCGTTCGCCGGCAACGTCACGTTTCCGAAGGCGACGGAGCTCCACAACGCAGCCGTCCGTGTGCCCGCGGACAGGATCCTCTCGGAGACGGACTGTCCCTACCTCGCCCCTCAACCCGTGCGCGGCCGCCCGAACGAACCCGCGTACGTCGTGCACACGGTGGCCGCGCTTGCCGCATTTCGAGGCGAGGACGTCGAGGGGCTTGCGGCGCAGATCGACGAGAACGCGACGACGGCATTCCGCCTCTCGTGAGCACGGGCCGCGTCAGTGCCAAGCGCGAGCTCGGCCAGCACTTCCTCGTCGACGAGAACATCCTCGGCGTCATCGGCCGGCTCGCCGACCTCCGCCGCGAGGACGTCGTGCTCGAGATCGGCCCCGGCCTGGGGATCCTCACGCGCTACCTCGCCGACAGGGTCGCGCAGGTCGTCGCCATCGAGATCGACCGGACACTCGAGCCCCGGCTCTCGGAGCGACTCGCCGGCGTTCCGAACGTCGACGATCGTGTACGGCGATGCGCTCGCGCTCGACCTCGGAGCCTTCGAGCCGCCGCCGGGGAAGCTCGTGGCCAACTTGCCGTACAACGTCGCCACGCCGCTCGTCGTCGAGAGCCTGGACGGCCTGCCCGGCGTCGAACGCTGGTGCGTGATGGTGCAGCGCGAGGTTGCTGATCGTTTCTTCGCCGAGCCCAGGACGAAGGCGTACGGAGCCGTCTCGGTGCTCCTGCAGCTGGCGGCCGAGCGCGTCGGCTTCCATCCCGTGGCGCGAACGGTGTTCCGGCCGCGCCCGAATGTCGACTCGGCGCTCGTTGCCTTCGCGCGCCTGCCGCTGCCCGCCGACTACCCGGCGATCAAGCGCGTCGTCCAGGCCGCGTTCGCGCACCGGCGCAAGACGCTTCCCAACTCCGTCGAGCTCGCGGGCGTAGCGAGCCGCGAACGCGCGGCGGCTGCGCTCGAGGAGCTCGGGATCGGCCCCGCTGCCCGCGCCGAGGAGCTTCGCCCCGACCAGTTCGTCGAGCTCACCGGGCTCCTGCGGTGACGAGCACGGTCGCCCCGGCGAAGATCAACCTTGCGCTCGTCGTCGGTCCGCGCCGACGCGACGGCAACCACGAGGTGGCGACGGTGCTGCAGCGGGTCGACCTCGCCGACTCGCTGATGCTCGAGCCCGCCGAGCACCTGCACGTGAGCGGGTTCGCCGGCGACACGATCGTCGCGAGCGCGCTCGCCGAGCTAGCCACGACCTCGGGAGCAGCGGCGTCCTGGCACGTCGCCATCGAGAAGCGGATCCCGGTTGCGGCCGGGCTGGGGGGCGGCAGCTCCGATGCGGCAGCTGCACTCAGGCTCGCAAACGAGACCCTCGCGGACCCGCTTCCGCCCGGGCGCCTGCGCGAGCTTGCCGGGCGCGTCGGAGCCGACGTCCCGTTCTTCCTCGAACCCGGGCCGCAGCTCGGCACGGGGGACGGAACCGAGCTCACGGCTCTGTCGCTCCCGGACGCGTATCGCGTCCTGTTGCTCCTGCCGGACGGCGCGGAGAAGGAGTCGACCGCGGCCGTCTACGAGGCGTTCGACCAGCGCGGCGGCGAGTCGGGCTTCGACGCTCGCCGGATCGATCTCCTCGCCGCGGATCGATGCCGTCCGGGGGCCGCGCGACCTTGCCGGCCTGCCGAGAAACGACCTGGCATCCTCGCCGCACGCAGCGGAGCTCGAGCGGTCTGGGAGCGTTTCGCGCCGACGTGAGCGGAGCCGGCCCGACCGTCTACGGGCTCTTCGACGACGAGGCGGTCGCGCGTGCGGCGGGAGAGGCTCTGGCGCCTATCGGGACGGTCTGGATGTGCCGTCCGACGTGGTACGGTTGACCGGCCGTGGCGGAGCAGGCGCAGCAGCCGGAGCATCCGACGACACCCACTCAGCCAGTGAAGGCAGGGGACTCGTCGAGGCTGTTCATCTGGAACACGAAGACGAAGATCGCGCTCGGGATCGCCGCCGCGGAGGCGCTCATCGTCTGGATCAAGAACGACTTCACGACCTGGACGGTCGTGATCATCTCGGTCCCGATCATCCTCTTCTACGTTCTCGCCGGGCGGAGCCTCGAATCGAGCCTCTGGCGGGACATCTCGTGGATTGCAGCAACCGCGCAGGCGCTGGCCGTCGTGGCCGTGATCCTGTTCGAGGTCGTCTCGGCGCTGGCGCTGATCCTGGCGGCGATCTTCGCGGCGGTCGTGCTCCTGCTCCTGCTCTCGGACCGCCCCCAACAGCAACCGAAGTAGCCGACCTATACTCGGCTTCCGGTGGGGCGTAGCCAAGTGGTAAGGCAGCGGGTTTTGGTCCCGCGATCCCAGGTTCGAATCCTGGCGCCCCAGCCTCTCGCGGTGGCTCTCACCCGGGATTGACCCAAACCACATGAGCTCGAACGAGACCTCCCTCGCCGCCGTCGTCATGGCCGCAGGCCTCGGCACGCGCATGCGCTCGAAGCTGCCGAAGCACCTGCATCCGCTGCTCGGCCGGAGGCTGATGGACTGGCCGATCGAGGCCGCCCGGGAGCTCGGTCCCGACCCGCTCGTGGTCGTGCTCTCGCCGGAGACCGCGGAAGCCGTGCCGACAGTCGAGGGCGCGCGGGTCGCGATCCAGCGGGAGCCGCGCGGAACCGGAGACGCCGTCGGGTCCGCACGCCGAGAGCTCGAAGGCTTCGAGGGCGACGTGCTCGTGCTCTCGGGCGACGTGCCGCTGCTCTCGCCCGCCCTCCTACGCGATCTCGTCGCCGAGCATCGCCGCGAGGCGGCCGACGTCACCGTCCTCTCCTTCGAGCCGCCCGACCCCGGTGCGTACGGACGTGTCCTGAGGGGTCGCGGACGGCACCCTGAGCGCGATCGTCGAGGCCGGCGACGCGTCCCCGGACGAGCTTGCGATCGGCGAGGTGAACAGCTCGATCTACGTCTTCGCCGCGCCAGCCCTGTGGTCCGCGCTCGACCGGCTCGACCCGCACAACGTGCAGGGCGAGCTCTACCTCACGGACTCGGTCCGCCACATCGTCGGCGACGGTGGGAAAGGGGCCGTACACCTGGCGCCCGACCCGTACGAAGCGCTGGGCGTCAACACGCGGGTCGAGCTCGCGAATGCCGCGGCCCGCCTGCGCGACCGGATCAACGAGGAGCACATGCTCGCGGGCGTCGGCATCGTCGATCCGCAGACGACGTGGATCGAGGCCGGCGTCGAGCTCGACGAGGACGTCGTCGTGCATCCGTTCACCGTCCTCGCCGGCAGCACGAGGATCGATGCAGGTGCCCAGATCGGCCCGCACGCCGTCGTGGTCGATGCGGTCGTCGGAGCGGATGCGCTCGTAGGCCCGTTCTGTTACCTTCGCCCCGGCACGGTCGTCGAGGCAGGAGCGAAGGCGGGTACGTTCGTTGAGATCAAGAACTCGCGCATCGGCGCGCGCACGAAGGTGCCGCACCTCTCGTACATCGGCGACGCGGACATCGGCGAGGACACGAATATCGCCGCCGCCAACGTGACCGCGAACCTCAAGCACCGTCCGGGCGGCGGCAAGAGCCGCACCACGATCGGGCGCAACGTCAGGACCGGCGTCGACAATACGTTCGTCGCCCCGGTCGACGTCGGCGACGACGCATGGGTCTATCCCGGAACGGTGATCACAGACGACGTCCCGCCGGCCTCGCTGGCCGGCTTCCCGCCCCGCCAGGTCAACAAGGAAGGCTATGTCCGTCGAAAGCGCAACGACTGAGACCTTCCGGCTTCCAGGCCTGGAGTCGGTCGGGCTTCCGGAGCGCCCCGAGGTGAGCGCGGGTCACTACCTGGAGCGCGGGCCGTCGAAGCGGCTGATGGTCTTCTCGGGGAGCTCACATCCCGACCTCGCCGCCGCCATCGCGGAGAAGCTCGGCGTCGAGCTGGGGGAGATCGTCCTCGAGACGTTCCCGAACGGCGAGACCTACTGCCGCTACTGCGAGTCGATCCGAGGCTCCGACCTGTTCCTCGTCCAGACCGGCTGTGTGCCCGTCGATCGAAACCTGATGGAGCTCTGCCTGATGATCCAGGCTGCGAAGCTCGCGTCCGCGAAGCGGATCACCGCGGTCATCCCGTGGTTCCCGTACTCGCGCCAGGACCGCAAGGCCAAGCCGCGTGAGCCGATCTCCGGGCGCTACGTCGCGGACATGCTCCAGCTTGCCGGCGCCGATCGCGTCCTGACGATGGATCTCCACGCGGGCCAGATCCAGGGCTTTTTCAACATTCCTGTCGACCACATGACCGCCCTGCCGCTGTTCGGCCGCCATTTCCGCGACCTGGGCCTCGAGGGTGACGGGATCGTGTCCGTGGCCCCGGACGCGGGGAGGGCCAAGCACGCGGTGCGCTTCGCGGAGATGATCGGCGCCGGCTTCGCCGTCATGCACAAGATGCGATCGGGCCCGGACACCGTGGAGATGACCGAGGTCACCGGGCGCGTGCGCGACAAGATCGCGATCATCGGCGACGACGTCTCGACGACAGGCAGCACGCTGATCGCCGGCGCCGAGGCGCTCAAGGAGCAGGGCGCGACGGACGTGTGGGCTTTCCTGACCCACGCGCTCTTCTCGGTGAACGGCCTGAAGGCGATCGCCGACTCCGACCTGGCCGGCGTCGTCGTCACCGACACGGTTCCCATCGACCCGACGCACCGGCCCGAGAAGATGACCGTGCTGCCGATCTCGGGCCTGCTCGCGGAGACGATCATGAACGTCTTCTCCGACGACTCCGTTTCCGCCATCTTCGGCGGCGACACGCAGCTCTTCTGACCGCTCCGCGCGGACGTCCAAGCGTCCGCCGCTACAATCCGCCGCCGTGGCCGGAGAGCGAGTCAAGCTGGAAGCACAGGAGCGCGAGAGCACGGGCACGAGTGCAACTGCCCGGCTGCGTCGCGACGGCTTCATCCCCGGCGTCCTCTACGGGCGCGGCAAGAACCCGCACGCGATCGCGGTGCCGGAGCGTGAGCTCCGGCGCGTGCTGAGCGGCCCGGCCGGCCGCCACGCGATCCTCGACGTCGTGCTCTCGGGCGAGAAGACCTCACACGCGTCGATCCTCAAGGACTACCAGGTCGATCCGATTCGCGGCAAGATCACCCACTTCGACCTGTACGAGGTCCGCCTCGACCAGGCGATCACGGCGCAGGTCGCGATCGAGCTGGAGGGAGAGTCGCCCGGTGTCAAAGTGGGCGGGGTCCTGTCGGCGCTCGTTCGCGAGGTCAGCGTCGAGGCGCTGCCGCTCGAGATTCCCGACCGCCTGCTGCTCGACATCAGCAGCGCCGAAATCGGCACGAACCTCCGGGTCGCCGATCTCGTCGCACCCGAGGGCACACGGATCCTCGACGATCCCGACACCGTCGTCGTCACCGTCGCGGCGCCGCGCGTCGAGGTCGAGGAGGTGCCCGAGGAAGAGCTGGCCGAGGGCGAGGAGCCGGGCGAGGGCGGGGAGCCCGGTGGCGAGGGCGCGTCCGGCGAGGGCGCGGGCGGCGACGGCGCCCCGTCAGACTCCGACGAGGGCTAGTTCGTGCGGCTGTTCCGTCGGGGCGAGAGCGCCTCGACGCTCGACCTGCTGGTCGCGGGTCTCGGCAACCCCGGGCGTGAGTACGCGGCGACCCGTCACAACGCGGGTTGGCTCGTAGCCGACGAGCTGGCGGCGCGCCACGACGGCTCCTGGAAGTCGAAGTTCTCCGGCCGGCTCGCCGAGGTCCGGTTCGGCGACCTGCGGCTCGGCCTGTTGAAGCCGGAGACGTACATGAACGAGTCCGGCCGGTCGATCGGCGCCGCCGGCCGCTTCTTCAAGGTGGAGCCCGGGGCCCTGCTCGTCGTCCACGACGACGTCGACCTCGAGGAGGGAAGGCTGCAGGCGAGGATGGGCGGCGGCCTGGCCGGCCACAACGGCCTGCGCTCGATCGCCCAGACGCTCGGGTCGCAGGACTTCCTGCGCCTCCGGATCGGCGTCGGGCGGCCCGGTCGCGGCGATCGTCGCTCCGTTGCCGACTACGTTCTCGCCGACTTCGACCCGACCGTCGACGTGCCTGCCCTCGTCGGCCGCGCCGCGGACGCCGTCGAGACGATGGCCCGCGACGGTCTCGAGGAGGCGCAGAAGCGGTTCAACTGAGGCCTGTCCGCGCCTGACGGCTGTGGACGAAAAGTCACACAATTGTCACGTTTACACCACTGACACGGCAGAGATCCGTCGATACGATCGAGCCGGGTGGCGGGTGGCGAACTCCCCACCCTTGGGTGGGGCTACGGTGACAGGGCCGGCCGCTTTGGCGTGCCCAGGTTCGGTGTGCCCGGCTTCGACAGGCATCGCCTTGGTGCCCGTTCGGCCTCGCCGTACGGCCTAGACTGGAGGGGCGGAACCGGGCGGTTTCGCCAGTCGTCATGGACCGACCGGTGCTCGACATCTTCGCGCGTGAGCTCGCCGAGAGCGAGGGTCTCGCCGCGTTCGCCGAGGAGCTCGGGCGGGCGGATGCCCGCGTGTCCGAGCCTGCGCTCCCGCTGCTGCTCGCGGCTCTCCACATGCGTTTGCAGCGCGGGCTCGTCTGCCTGCTGCCCGAAGATGCCGAGGCGCGGGACGCCGCCGAGGCGGCGGCGTGGTTCCTCGGGGAGGACGTCGTCGCCTTCATGCCGAGCCGCGGCGTCTCGTTCGACTCCGGCCTCGAGCCGCCGCCGCACCTCGTCGGCGAGCGTTTCCGCTCGGTCGACGTGCTCGCGGCCGGCGGTCTCGTCTGCGTCTCGGCCGCCGCGATCGCGGAACCGCTCCCGCCTTTGCAGGCGCGGCCGGAGCCGATTGCGGTCAGGCCCGGCGACGAGCCGGGAATCGGTGGGCTCACGGAGCGGCTCGCCCTGGCCGGCTACGAGCGGGTCGAGCGGGCCGAGGAGCGTGGCCAGTTCGCGGTGCGCGGCGGGATCGTCGACGTCTATCCGGTCACGGGACGCGAGCCGGTCCGCGTCGAGCTCTTCGGCGACGAGGTCGAAGCGATCCGCGCGTTCTCGCCGTTCACGCAGCGGGCACTCCGCTCGCTGGACGCCGCGCTCCTCTATCCGGCCGCGGAACGGCGGGTCGACCTGCTCGATCCGGGCGATGTGCTGTCGCGCGACGAGGGCGAGCGCTCGGTGCCGGACGATCTTGTGCCGCCGCTTCCCGTCGATCCCGAGCTCGTCTGGCGGCCGAGCGCAGTCCGCGAGGCATGGCTCGAGGAGCTCGGCGAGGAGCGCGAGCTGCCCGCCGCGTCCCGACTCGATCCGCTGCCGCAGGGACAGGCCCACTCGTTCGAGGCGCAGCGGCCCGCCCTCGCAGCGCGCGGGCTCGCCGAGGCCGAGAACGAGCTCCAAAGCTTCGTGCGCGGCGGTATCCGGGTCGTCGTCGCCTTTCCGCATCGCGGTGAGGCGCTGCGGACGCAGGCCCTGCTCCGCCGCGTCGACGCAGGCCTGATCGAGCCGGGCGACGGCCTCCCGCAGGAGCCGGGCGTCGTCTTTGCCGTCTCGCCGGCCCGCCGCGGTTTCGTCTGGCGCGAGCTCGGACTCGCGCTCCTCCCCGACACGCAGGTCTTTCGGCGCCGGGCGCCGCGCGGGGACGCGAGGATCGGCCGCGCGCTGCAGTCGTTCGCGGACCTCCGCACCGGCGACTTCGTCGTCCACGAGGACCACGGCGTGGGCAAGCTGCTCGGCTTCGAGACGAAGACGGTCGCCGGCGTCACGCGCGACTACCTGTTCGTCGGCTTCCGCGGCGACGACCGGCTCTACGTGCCTCACGAGCAGATCGGCAAGGTGTCGCGCTACGTCGGTGCGGATGCGCGTGCGCCCGCGCTCTCGCGCCTCGGGGGGAAGGCCTGGCAGCTGATCAAGTCCCGGGCGCGCGAGTCGGCCCGCGAGCTGGCCGGGGAGCTGATCGCGCTCTACGCGAGCAGGCAGACGGCGGTGGGCGTCGCCTACGACCTGACGAGCGACTGGCTCGAGCGCCTCGAGGCAAGCTTCCCGTACCGGGAGACGGACGACCAGAGGACTGCCATCGAGGCCGTGAAGGAAGATCTCGAGGCGCCCCGGCCGATGGACAGGCTCGTCTGCGGCGACGTCGGCTTCGGCAAGACGGAGGTGGCGCTGCGCGCCGCGTTCGCCGTCGCCCTCGAGGGGCGCCAGGTGCTGATGCTCGTCCCGACGACCGTGCTCGCGCAGCAGCATTGGAACACGTTCCGCGAGCGGTTCGCCGACTTCCCGGTGCGCGTGGAGATGGTCTCGCGCTTCCGGAAGCCCGCCGACGTCAAGCAGGTGCTGGCCGACTTCGCGGCCGGGAAGGTCGAGGTGCTGATCGGAACGCACCGGATCCTCTCCCGCGACGTGATCCCGAAGAGCCTCGGGCTCGTGGTCGTGGACGAGGAGCAGCGCTTCGGCGTGGCGCAGAAGGAGCTTCTCCGCTCGCTGAGGCTCGAGGTCGACGTGCTCGCCCTCACCGCGACGCCGATCCCGCGCACCCTGCACATGTCGCTGGCCGGGCTGCGCGACATCTCGATCATCGAAACACCGCCCGAGGGCAGGCAGGCGATCCGGACGCACGTCGGCGAGTACGACGACGAGCTCGTCAAGACGGCGCTCTCCCGCGAGCGCGAGCGAGGCGGGCAGTCGTTCTACCTGCACAACCGCGTCGAGACGATCGAGGAGGCGGCCGCGAAGCTGCAGGAGCTCTGCCCGGAACTGCGCTTCCTCGTCGCCCATGGACAGATGAAGGAACGTGAGCTCGAGAACCGGATGGTCGAGTTCCTCCGCGGAGATGCCGACGTGCTCGTGTCGACGACGATCATCGAGTCGGGCCTCGACATCCCGCAGGCGAACACGCTCGTCGTCGAGCGTGCCGACCTGCTCGGCCTCGCGCAGCTCTACCAGATCCGGGGACGGGTCGGCCGCTCGGAGGTGCCGGCCCACGCGTACCTCTTCTACCCCGACGCCATGGAGCTCGCGCCCGAGGCGCGGGCGCGCCTCTCGACGCTCGCCGACCACACCGAGCTCGGCTCCGGGTTCTCGATCGCGATGCGCGACCTCGAGATCCGTGGCGCCGGCGAGCTTCTCGGCGCCGAGCAGTCGGGGCATGTCGCCGCGCTCGGGTTCGAGCTCTACGTCGAGCTCCTCAACGAAGCGGTCGCCGAGCTCCAGGGCGGGCGTCGTGTCGTCGCGCGGCCGATCCGGATCGACGCGCGCATCGACGCCTTCATCCCGGCGAGCTACGTCGACTCGGAGGCGCTCAAGATCGATCTCCACCGCCGGCTGGCGTTGACCGAATCGGAGGACGAATTGCGCGAGCTGCGGGCCGACGTCGAGGACCGCTACGGGCCGCTCCCGGAGCCGGTCGAGAACCTGTTCACGATCCAGGAGGCGAAGCTGAAGCTCGCGCAGGCCGGGGCCGACTACCTCGTCTTTCGCGGCGGCAAGCTCGTCGGTCGGACCGCTCGTTCTCGGCTCCGACGACCTGCGCTCGCTGCGGGCCGCGGTCGACACCGCGGTCTACTCGACGGGCTCACATGAGGTAACCCTAAGAACTGACAGTTTCGATGCAGCGCTCGTCCTCGCTGATGCTATTCTCGATCTGCGCCGGGCAGCCTAGAGGCGCTTTTTCAATGACCGCAGTCCTTCGTATTCGTCACCTCGCCGTCCTCGTCGCGTGCTGCGCGGGGCTCGCGCTCCTCGTGGCCGCGTGCGGCGAGCTCGTCGAGCAGCGCCTCGGGCGTGCCGAAGGGCAGCGTGATCGTCGTCAACGGTCAGCAGATCTCGCAGGCCACCTTCGACGGCCTGCTGCAGGAGTACTTCTCCGGAACCTACACGGCCAACAAGCAGCCCGTCCCGAAGAAGGGCTCGGCGGAGTACACCGCCGCCGTGCAGAAGGTCGTGCAGTACCTCGTCCAGAAGTCCGAGCTCGAGCAGCAGGCGAAGAAGCGTCGGGATCGTCGTCACCGCGAAGGACATCGACAACGGGGTCAAGAAGGACGTCCTCCAGTACTTCGGCGGTAAACGCGCGAAGCTGCTGGCCGCGATGAAGAAGCAGGGCGTCTCGATGGCGCAGTTCCGCGACACGGTCGCTTTCTCGGTGCTGCAGGCCAAGCTGGTCAAGAAGCTGACCGAAGAGCGTCAAGATCAGCGACGCGCAGGCGCTTGCCTTCTACAAGAAGAACATCGCGCAGTTCACGACGCCGACGTCACGCGATATCGCACACATCCTCGTGGCCAAGAAGGCGAAGGCGCAGAGCATCTACGACCAGCTCAAGAAGGGTGCGAGCTTCGCCGCGCTGGCGAAGAAGTACTCGACCGACAAGGGCTCGGCCGTAAAGGGCGGCGACCTCGGAATACAGCCCGAGTCCGGTCTTGTGCCGGCCGTTCTCGAAGGTCGCCTTCGCGCTGCCGACAGGCGTCATCTCCAAGCCGGTGCACTCACAGTACGGCTGGCACATCATCAAGCCGCTGCGGACCTGTGCTTCCGAAGAAGGTCTCGCCCTTCGCGGCGGCGAAGGCCTCGATCGTCTCCCAGCTCGGGCAGACGAAGAAGAGCGACATCATGTCGAAGTTCCAGGAGACGCTCACGGCGTTCTACCTGCATCGCATCAAGTACGCGCACGGCTACGAGCCGCCGTCGACGACGGCTGCACCGCCGGCGACCACGTCGGTCCTGCCGGGCGGTTGAGCCTCTCCGAGGCGCTGACCGAGCTCGACGAGCTCGCTCGCCGCCTCCGCCGCGACTGTCCGTGGGACCGCGAGCAGACGGTGAAGACGATCGTCCCGCACACGGTCGAAGAGGCGTACGAGGTCGCCGACGCCGCGCTCGCGGACGACGACGCGAAGCTGCTCGACGAGCTCGGCGATCTCCTCTTCCAGGTCTACTTCCTCTCGCTGCTGCTCGAGGAGCGCGGCCGGGGCGACCTCGAGCAGGCCGCGCGGCTGATCCACGAGAAGCTCGTGCGCCGCCACCCGCACGTGTTCGGCGACGTCGAGGCCGACACGGCCGGATCGGGTCAAGGAGAACTGGGAGCGCATCAAGCGCGAGCAGGAAGGTCGCGAGGGCATCTTCCACGACGTGCCCGAGTCGCTGCCCGCCCTCGTCTACGCGCGCAAGGTGCAGCGCCGCGCGGCCTCGGTCGGGTTCGAGTACCCGGACGTCGAGGGCGCGCTCGGCGATCTCGACGACGAGCTTCGCGAGCTACGTGCCGAGCTCCGGGAAGGCTCGGACGAGCGGCGCGCCGAGGAGCTCGGCGACGTGCTCTTCGCCTGCGTGAACGTCTCCCGACGGATCGGCGCCGACGCGGAGCTCGAGCTCCGCCGCGCGACGCAGCGGTTCCGCGACCGCGTCGAGACCGCCGAGCGGCTGGCCGGCGCGGCCGGCGAGAGCTGGACCGAGCTTCCGCTCGACCGGCAGGATCGCTATTTCGACCAGGCCAAGGAGGCAGAGTGAGCACGATCGCCCACGTCCACGCGCGCCAGATCCTCGACTCGCGCGGCAACCCGACCGTGGAGGTCGACGTCCGGCTCGAGTCGGGCGCCGCCGGCCGCGCCGCCGTTCCCTCGGGCGCCTCGACGGGCCAGTTCGAGGCCGTCGAGCTCCGCGACGGCGGCGAGGAATACGGGGGCAAGGGCGTCACTCAGGCGGTCGCCAACGTCGACGGCGAGATCGCGGAGGCGGTGCGAGGGCTCGACGCCGCCGACCAGCAGGCGCTCGACCGCGTCCTCGTCGAGCTCGACGGAACGCCGAACAAGAGCAGGCTGGGCGCGAACGCGCTCCTCGGCGTCTCGCTCGCGACCGCGAAGGCCGCGGCTGCGGAGAACGGGCTGCCGCTCTACCGGTACCTGGGCGGCGACGGCGCGACGACGCTGCCGGTGCCGATGATGAACGTGATCAACGGCGGCGTGCACGCGGCGAACTCGATCGACCTGCAGGAGTTCATGGTCGTGCCGGCGGGCGCCGCCTCGTTCGCCGAGGCGCTGCGGATCGGCGCCGAGACCTACCACGCGCTGAAGAAGGTGCTGCGCCGAGCAGGGTCTGGCGACGGCGGTCGGCGACGAGGGCGGCTTCGCGCCCGACCTGCCCTCGAGCGAGGTCGCGATCGCGGCGATTCTCGAGGCGGCGGAGCGCGCCGGGCATCGTGACCGTGTCGCGATCGCGCTCGATCCCGGCCTCGAGCGAGTTCTACCGGGACGGCGTCTACCGCTTCGAGGGCCGTGAGGCGAGCGGCGAGGAGATGGCCGACTTCTACGCCGGGCTCGCCGACGAGTTCCCGGTCGTTTCGATCGAGGACGGCGTCGCGGAGGACGACTGGGACGCGTGGACGGTGCTGACCGAACGCCTCGGCGACCGGCTCCAGCTCGTCGGCGACGACCTCTTCGTCACGAACCCGGACCGGCTCCGGCGCGGCATCGACGCCGGCGTCGCCAACTCGATCCTGATCAAGGTCAACCAGATCGGCACGCTGACGGAGACGCTCGAGGCGATCGCGCTCGCCCGCGCCGGCGGCTATTCCGCCGTGATCTCGCACCGGTCGGGCGAGACCGAGGACGCGACCATCGCCGACCTCGCGGTCGCAACCGGGGTCGGCCAGATCAAGACGGGCGCGCCGGCCCGAACGGACCGCGTCGCCAAGTACAACCAGCTCCTGAGGATCGAGGAGGAGCTGGGCGAGCGGGCGACGTACCCGGGCTGGTCGGCTTTTCCGCGCAGCCGAAGGGCCTGAGCGCTACGTCCCGATACTCTCCGAGGCAGTGTTCTCGACCGTGACTCCGCGCCGGACGAAGATCGTCGCCACCATCGGCCCCGCCTCGGCGGGGCGGATCGACGAGCTGATCGGCGCGGGCATGGACGCGGCGCGGCTCAACTTCTCGCACGGCACCCACGACGACCACGCACGGAACGCGCAGCTGGTTCGCGAAGCGCAGACGGCGCACGGAAAGCCGCTGGCGCTGATCGCCGACCTCCAGGGCCCCAAGCTGCGCGTCACCGATCTACCCGAGCCGCTCGTGCTCGTGCGCGGGCAGGAGGTGGTGATCGGCCCCGACGGCGACACGCCCGGAGTCGAGCTGCCGGTGAGCCCGTCCGTGATCGGCGAGGTGCTCGCGCCCGGGAACGACGTCCTCATCGACGACGGACACGTCCGCCTGCGCGTCGAGCGCGTCGAGCGGCCGCGCGCGATCTGCTCGGTCGTGATCGGCGGCCGCGTCGAGCCCCACAAGGGCGTCAACCTGCCCGGCGTGCAGCTGCCGATTCCGTCCCTGACGCAGAAGGACCTCGACGATCTCGCGTTCGCGCTCGAGCTCGGCGTCGACTTCGTCGCACTCTCCTTCGTCCGCTCGGCCGAGGACGTGCGCGGCCTCCGCCGCCGGATCGAGGAGCACGGGTCGCCGGCGCACGTGATCGCGAAGATCGAGAAGGCGGAGGCGGTCGAGGCGCTCGAGGCGATCATCGTCGAGTCGGACGCGGTCATGGTCGCGCGCGGCGACCTGGGCGTCGAGATCGGCCCCGCCTCGGTGCCGCTCCTCCAGAAGCAGATCATCCTCCGCTCGCTGGAACAGAGCCGGCCCGTGATCACGGCCACGCAGATGCTCGAGTCGATGGTGCACCAGGCCGAGCCGACCCGGGCCGAGGCGAGCGACGTCGCGAATGCTGTCCTCGACGGCACGTCGGCGCTGATGCTGTCGCAGGAGACCGCCGTGGGCGAGTATCCGGTCGAGGCGGTCATGGTCATGGATCAGCTCGCGCGGACCGTCGAGCCGAGTCTCGGCTACAGGCACGAGCTGCCGGACGCGAGCGAGGAGCCGACGGTGGGCCAGGCGCTCTCGAACGCGGCGTGCGACATCGCCGAGGTGCTGCGGGCGGGCGCGATCGTCGTCCCCACCTACAGCGGCCGCACCGCGTCGGCGGTCGCGCGGTTGCGCCCGCGGCGACCGATCGCGGCGATCACGCACACTGCCGCGGCCGCGCAGCAGATGGCGCTGGAGTGGGGGGTCCTGCCGCTCGTGATCCCGGAGGCGTCCGACGTGGACGACCTGTGGCAGCGCTCGGTCGCCGCGGCCCGCATGGCGGGTGTCGTCGAGGCCGGTGAGCGCGTCGTGATCGCCGCCGGGACGAACGTGAACGTCGCCGGGTCGACCAACGTGATCCGCGTCGACACGGCGTGACAACGTCCTGCGGTGCGACCGCATCGCGTCGAGGAGAAAGAGGAGGTCCGGTCCACGGCGCGAATCGGTTCTGTCCATGCCCGCCCCGTTCAAGCGCTCGCGGCCTCTCGGAAGGCGGCGCCTCAGACTCTGGCTCGTGGTCGCGGTCGGTGCCTGCCTGATCGGGGTGCTCTACTACGGGCCGGTCAAGGCCTACGTCTCGACGTCGCACCAGCTTGCGGAGCGCAAGGCCGAGGTGAAGGAGTTGGCGCACGAGAAGGCCGTCCTGGAGCAGCGGCTGACGATCTCCGGGACGGGGCAGGCGCTGCTCGAAGAGGCGCGCCGGCTCGGCTACGTCCGGCCCGGGGAGCACCTGTTCGTCGTTCGCGGCGTCAAGGCATGGCTGAAGGCGCACGCCGCGCCGTCGGTCACGCACTAGCTCTCCTGGGCGGGCCGCGATGAGCGAAGACGACCGCGCCGTCGTCGAGCGGCAGATCGGCCGGCCGCCGCGCGCGTTCCGACGGGTCGCGGTCCGCTGCCCGTTCGGGCTCCCGGCCGTGACCGAGCAGTCGCCGTACGACGTGGCCGGCGATCCGTTCCCGACGACGTACTACCTCACGTGCCGGCACCTGGTGGCCGCCGTGGCGCGGCTCGAGGCTGCGGGCGGAGTCGAGCGCTACACGGCTGCCGTGGAACTCGATCCGGGGCTGCAGGCGAGCCTCGCCGAGGCGACCGAGCGGCAGCGCGAGCTCCGGCGGGCGCTGGCAGGCGACGTGACGGGGAAGGATGCCGGTGCGTCGCTCGGGCTCGGGATCGGCGGCGCTTCGCGGCCGGAGCGGCTGAAGTGCCTGCACGCACACGTCGCGTTCGCGCTCGCACAGCCCGGCTACGCGCTCGGCGAGCGGATGCTCGGCGAGCTCGAGCCCGTCTGGCCCGCCGAGTGCTGCTCCGCCGTGCCTCGCTAGCATCGCGAGCGTGGAGGGATCGGTCGAGCTCGCGCGACAGCACTGGGAGGACGGCTACCGACGGCTCGTCCTGGCCAAGGGGCCCGAGCCCACGCGGTACGCCCGCCTGCTCGAGCAGGTGGAGATCGTGACGGCCGAGCTTCGCCGACGGATCGGCAAGTCGTTCACGCTCGCCGAGCTCGCCGCGGCATATCCCCATTCGGACCGCTGGGCCTACGAGGCGGTCGGCGAGCGGTCGAGCCGGGGCGACTGGCTGGCGTCGGCCAGCACGGCGGCCGACGCCGCCTTCCACCTCTACGCGCGGGGCGCACGGGACTACCGGCCGTGACGGTCGGTCCCGGAGCTCGTCCGCGGCCGCGACGGCCGCGTCGTCGCCGCGTCGTGCCCTGGCGTCCGCTGATCGCGCTCGTCGTGATCGTGTGCGTGTTCGGAGCGGGAATCGCACTGGGCGAGGCGCTGCACGACAACCCGAAGCCCGGCGGGACGACGACCACCGAGCGGACGCTCCGCCCGCTCCCGCTGGTGCCGCAGACCGTGACGGTCACCGTCGGCGGCTCGGGCTGACGGACGGGGGCGGAACGGCGTGATCGGCCTCGACCGCCGGCTCGAGCGCTGGGTGGTCGAGCACCGCATCTCCTGGCTCGACCAGGTCTTCGTGCGACTCTCGAAGATCGGCGCCTTCGGGCGGGTCTTCCTGCCGATCGCGCTGGTAGCCGCCGTCCTGCTCCGGCGCCCGCAGGTATTCCTCTTGACGCTTGCCGGCGCCGTAGTCGCCGACCTGTGCTCGGCGCGGCCGTGGCTATAGCTCTTCGCCCGCTTGCAGGAGTCCCGCGACGACCACTGCGAGCGCCGCGGCGAGGCTGATCCACAGGCCGATGCTGCGGCCGCCGGTGGCGACGACCGAGTCCGGGATCGAGATCAGCCGGATGAGCACGAGCACCGTCGCGAGCGCGCCCAGGGCGACGACGATCAACGCCCCGGGTGTCGCGGCCGGGAACTCGAGGCCGACACGTCGGAGCGCCGTCAGGCAGACGACGGCGACGCCGATCAGGAAGACGACCTTGCCGGGCGTGCCGCTGTTCCAGCCCGTGACCGACAGTGTCGGCCCCTCGACGGAATGCCCGGAATACCAGCTTGTGAACGCGGACACCGCGAGCACGAGGCCGGCGGCCCAGGCGGCCGTCTGCCCGAGCCCGAGAATCCCGGGGCGCGCGCGGAGGCGGACGTCGCGAAGTCGGCGTGGGGGAGGTCGCCGCCCCTCGGGTTGCGGCGCCTCCACGACTCAGATACCGAAGATGTTCTGCACCTGCTGGAGGATCAGGATCACGATCACGATCACCGCCAGCAGGAGGCATCCGAGCACGAACCAGAAGCGGAGCCTCGCCCACTTGCGCGCGCGCCGCTGCTCGATGCGCGCCGCCCGCCGCGCGCGGTGGTAGTGGTAGGCCCTGCTGACCGAGCGTGGATCGTGCTTCGGCGGCTCGTCGAGCTGGGTCGGGATTCGTGCCGGCTCGCTCACGAGGGAAAGTCTAGTGGCTAATCCGCTGCAAAGTAGGCCCTTTGCCCGCCCCAGGCGCCTGATCGCCGCGACCGGTCCACCACTTGCTCCGGCCACGGCCATGGCTACACTGCCGCCGTGAAGCGTGCCGCGCTCCTCGTGGTGATGCTCGCCCTCGGAGTCGCGGGGGCCGGCGCTGCGTATGCACTCGGCGACTCCGGACCGCCGCCGCCCCCGTCCGACTCGACGTCGACCGACACCTCGTCGACCGTCACGACGCCGCCGACGAGCACGCAGCCGAAGCCCATCCCGCGTCCGCCCGTGAAGCATGCCCGGATCGCCGCCGGCGTCACGATCGCCGGGATCCATGTCGGCGGGCTCGCGTACGGGCCTGCGTACTCCGCCGTCTCGGTCGAGTTCCGCTCGCCGGTCGTCCTGCAACTCGGGGACAAGACGATCACCGTCTCGCCGTGGAAGCTCGGTGCGAAGCCGTTCGTCGGCCCGGCCGTCTCGCGCGCCCTCCACGCGAAGCCGGGTACCACCGTGCAGATGGTCGTCGACGTCAAGCGAGCGGCGGTCAGCGACTACGTGGACACGCTGGCCAAGAACTACGACCGAACCGTCGCCGACGCGCACGTCGTCCTCAGGTCGCTGCGTCCCGTCGTCGTCCCCGAGGTGCAGGGGAGCACGATCCAGCACTGGCAGGCCGTGACGGCCCTCGTCGTCGCGCTGCAGCAGAACCGCCGCACGCCGCTCGACATACCCGCGCGGATCACCGAGCCGGCGGTCAGCGCCGACAGCTTCAGCTCGATCATCGTCGTCCGGCGCGACACGAAGTGGCTCTACCTCTACAAGCAGGTGACCACGGACAAGCCGGTCACGTTCGTGCGCCGCTTCCAGGTGGCCACCGGCCAGCCGATCTACCCGACCCCGGTCGGCAGCTTCAAGATCATCGTCATGGAGCGGAACCCCTGGTGGTATCCGCCGCCCGACGCTCCGTGGGCGAAGGGGGCGAAGCCGATCCCGCCCGGGCCGGGCAACCCGCTCGGCACCCGCTGGATGGGCCTGTCGGCGCCCGGCGTCGGCATCCACGGCACGCCCGACCCCGCATCGCTCGGCTACTCGGCCTCGCACGGCTGCATCCGCATGTTCATCCCCTCGGCGGAGTGGCTCTTCAACCACGTACAGGTCGGGACGCCGGTGATGATCGTGCCGGCCTGATGGCGGCCCGGCTCAAGCTGACAGGGCAGGTGCTTGCCGTCGCGCTCGTCGCCGGGCTGCTCGCGCTCCTCGTGTGGAAGGTCGTGCACGGGAGCGGCAAGACGGCCGAGCCGAAGAACTTCGAACTGCCGCGGCTCGACAAGCCCGGCAAGATCGAGCTCGCGTCACTCCGCGGCAAGATCGTGGTGCTCAACTTCATGGCCTCGTGGTGCGTGCCATGCGGTCAGGAGGCGCCGCAGATCGAGCGGGTATGGAACCAGTACCGCTCGAAGGGCGTGGTCGTCCTCGGTGTCGACACCGCGGACGCGTCTGAGGACGCGCGTGCCTTCATCCACAAGCACAAGCTGACCTATCCGATCGTTCGCTCGGTCGGTTATTCGTTGTGGGGGCCGTACGGGTTGACGGGCGTCCCCGAGACGCGTGTGATCGACCGGAACGGAAAGTACGGGCAGACCCAGTTCCACGGCGCGGTCTCGGGCGCCGACCTGCGGCGCGCCATCGAACAGGCACTGCGGACGTGAGGGCCGCCGCCGCGCTCGTGGCCGCCGCGGCGCTTGTCGTCGGCGTCCCTGTCGCGTTCGCGAGCGAGCAGCATCCGACGCTTCCCGAGATCGAGGGCGAGGTCATGTGCCTCCTCTGCAAGACGCCGCTCGATCAGTCGAACTCGGCTTTCGCAAACCAGGAGCGGACGCTGATCCGGTCGCTGATCGCGAAGGGGTACACGAAGAGCCAGATCAAGGACAAGCTCGTGGCCGAGTACGGGCCGGAGATTCTCGCCGCGCCTCCGGACAGCGGTTTCAACATTCTCGCGTGGTGGCTGCCGATCGCCGGAGTCATCGCCGGTGCGCTCGCGCTCGGCGTCCTGGCCTGGCACTGGAGCCGCGGTCGTCGGGAGCCGCCCGCCGGCCCGACGCAGACGCGCATGGAGCCCGACCTCGAGCGGCGGCTCGACAACGAGCTCGCGAACTACGACGCGTAGCCGGATGGCCGAGCGGATCCCGATCGCCTTCCTCGCCGGCCTCGTGTCCGTGATCACGCCGTGCGTGCTCCCGCTCGTGCCTGGTTACCTCACCGCCGTGTCGTCGGTCGAGGCAGAGCGCCTGGGGGAGAAGGGGGTTGCGAGGCGGATCGCCGTCGCCAGCCTGCCCTTCATGCTCGGCTTCACCGTGGTGTTCGTCGCACTCGGTGCCGGTTCCGCGGCGATCGCGACCGTTGTCGACATCAGCCGGCGCAACGCGATCGCCGGCTTCGTGCTCGTCGTGCTCGGTCTGGTCTTCATGGGTCTGCTCCCGTGGCCGGAGCGCATCGTCGGGTCCGGTCTTCTCGGCCACGCACGCCGGCGTGAGTCGAGCGCGCTGCTCGGGGCCGCGTTCGCGGTCTGCGCGGCGCCGTGCATCGGCCCTGTCCTGGCGTCGGTGCTCGTGCTCGCAGGCAGTTCGAGCACGGTGCTCCGTGGCTCGGTGCTGCTCCTCGCGTACTCGCTCGGGATCGGCGTCGCTTTTCTCCTCGCCGGGATCGCGTTCGCACGCGCGATGGGCGCGTTCCGCTGGGTGCGCGACCACTACGTCGTGATCCGGGTCATCAGCGGCGTGACGCTGATCACGCTCGGCCTCCTGCTCTTCTTCGGGAAGGACTGGTGGCTCCACGTGATGCTGAACCGGGCGCTCGAGGCTGTCGGGCTGGGGCAGGTCTAGGGGGGCAGGTCTAGCGGAGCCAGGTCAAGCGAGCCTGCCGCGACCAGCGCAGCGGCCGCGTCGACCTGCTGGAGCACCGACGCGACGGCGACGCCACGGTGGGCGGGCGCGAAGGCGGCGAGGCGCCGGCGGGCCTTCTCGAGCTGGCTCTTGCAGGCGACGGGTCTGCCGCGCTCCGCCTGGTACCAGGCGACCGTGACGTGCACGAGCCCCTGAAAGAAGTCGCGTTCCGCGGCCGGGGCCGCGCGCCAGGCGAGCTCGAGCTCCTCGTGCGCCTCGAAGAACGCTCCGTCGCGCATCAGCTCGAGCCCTCGTTGCAGCCGCTCGTCGCCGGTCACGATCGGGATTCTCCCGAAAAGCTTGATACATTCCGGTCGTGGCGACGATCCTGCTGGCGGGGGTCGACCTCTTCTTCCGTGGCAAGCTCGAGGCGCTCTTGCCCGGGCACCACTTCGTCACCACGGACACGGCCGACGCGCCGGAGCTGGTGATCGCGGACGTCTCGCGGATCGACCCGGACGAGGTCGCGGACGCCTATCCCGACATACCGATCGTCGGGTTCACGAACCACACGGATACGGGTGGATTGCGCGCCGCGCACGCCGCCGGCTTCGACCAGGTTGTTGCCAGATCTGCGCTCGTGGAACGGGCTCCGGTTCTGGTCGAGGAGCTGCTTGCCTCGTCTGTAGAGTAGGGCCCCGTGACGTACATCATCGCCGAGCCCTGCATCGACATCAAAGACCGGTCCTGCGTCGACGTCTGCCCGGTCGACTGCATCCACGAGTTCGAGCGTCTGCTCGTCATCGACCCCGAGGAATGCATCGACTGTGGCGCCTGCGAGCCGGAGTGTCCCGTCGAGGCGATCTTCCCCGAGGACGCGCTCCCCGAGAAGTGGGAGCCGTTCGTGAAGATCAACTACGCGTATCCCGACGCGGACGCGATCAACCGGCTGACGAACGAGTACGCAACCGAGCACAACGTCCAGAACGAGCCGATCGCCTAGCGAACAGGCTGCGCCGCGGCGCGGTCTCGCACGCGCTCGACGGCGACCGACCGCTCGAGCCCGAGTGCGGTCAGCAGGTCGGTCACAGCGGAGCGGATCTGACCGACGACGTGTGCTGCGGGCAAGCCGCTGTCCCGGGCGTAGGCGTCGCTTGCGAGCGCGACCGCCCGCAGCGCGGCATCGATTGCCGGCGACCGATCGGGGCGGTCGAGCGTCGACTCGGTCTCCCTCACAGCGTCGGCCAGCGAGCGGACCGCCGCCGGCAGCTCGGCGGGGAGGCCGGGGTCGAGCTCGGCCGCACGAATGGCGCCGCGGGCGAGCACGCGGACGTTGCGGACGACGTGCTCGAGCGGCTCTGACGCTTCGGCGTAGCGATCGAGCTGAGGCCGCACCCGCCAGTACGGTGGCGAGATCGCCGCCTTCTCGCGACCCGCGCGGAGCGAGTCCACCCAGCGTCGGAACACGGGCTCGACCGCACGCGCGTGTGCGAGCGCCTCACGTGCGGCGGCCACGTCGCGTCGCTCGAGCGCGGTCGCGATGTCCTCGAGCGCGTCGGCCAGGTCGGCGAAGAAGGCTGTCGCCTCGCGGCGCGCGCGCCGCACAGGGTTCGGAGGCGAGCCGATCAGGATTGCAAGGCCGATCGCGCCCCCGACGAGCGCGTCGACGAACCGCGATCCGGTGGCCGCGCCGGGCAGCGTCGCCACCAGAATCGCCTGAACCGCCGCCTGGGTGATGAACAGCGGGCCGCCCCCGATGACCACCGCCACGATCATCGAGACGAGGACGACGACACCCAGCTGCCAGGTGCCTCGCCCGATGCCGGAGATGATCGCGTCCGCCACGGCGATCCCCACTGCCACGCCGAGCATGAGCTCGCCGACGCGCCGGATGTACTGCTGCGCGGCGAGTCCGATCGCGACCGTGGCGGCGATCGGCGCGAAGAACGCGTTCGGATGCCCGATCAGGTCGCGCGCGACGTACCAGGCGAGCGTGGCGGCGACCGACGTCTGGACGACCGGCAGCGCGAGGGCTCGGAGCACCGCCAGCCGCGATCGCGCGGCCTCCCGGAGCAGTTGCCGGGGCCGCTCCACCTGTCGGTCAGCGCACGGGCTGGAGGTACGCGCAGCGGCGCCCGTCACCCGGCAGAGGCGACGCCGCGACCTTGGTCACGACGAAGCGCCCGTCCTGCTCCTCGATCTCGGCGCCGACCGCAGGCGGCTCGCCGTCCCGCTCGTGGAGCGAGTAGCCGTTCGGCGTCCAGACGAAGAGCACGTGACTCACGGCGTGATCGTAACCCCTCCCGACGGAAACGAGCCAAGGACAGCCTGAGCCTCGGCAACCCGCGCGAGTGCTTGGCACTGGGTCAGCGTGGATGCGCGTGTTGTCAGAGGTTGATCGCGTCCGGGGAAGGCAGCCGCGCTCGAGATCAGCCCGAGGACAAAGGCAGCCATCCCGACCGCGGGTGCCGCGAAGGGCCACACTCGCTCGGCCCCGACCGCGAGCCGTCGCCGCGCAAAAGCCTCCTGCGAGAGGACAGCGTCCTCGACCAGGACAGCGTCCTCGATCACCGCCCGAAACTACACGTGACCTCGGTACCCATGTCCAGGTCTTGCCGTCTCGGTGGCGAGTGTGTCCGCGCGGATCAGCCGAGCGACAGCGTGAGCTGCTCGGGCTCGGGGGCGGGTCGCAGCGGCTCCGGGCGTCCGGCCGACGGGCCGCTTTCGGCGCGGAGCCGGGCAACGAGCTTCAGCACCGGCTTCGTCTCCGCGGCGGGGAGGTAGGAGCGGGTTCCGTACAGGCGCTCGTAGTCGGCGAGGTGCTCGGGCCAGTCCCGCGCGAGCTCGGCGAGGAAGTGCTCCCGCGTTCCCGGCCGCAGGTGGAGGACGCCGGTCCAGAGATGCCTCGCGCCCGCAGCGCGTGCAGCCTCGACGACGGCTTCGAGTTGATCCGGCCGATCGGAGATCCCGGGCAGGACGGGAGCGACGGCGACGCCCGCGTCGATGCCGGCGTCGACGAGCGTGCGCAACGCGCGAAACCGCTGCCGCGGCGGCGGCGTTCCGGGTTCGGTGCGGCGCCAGACGTCCTCGTCGAGCGTCGGGATCGAGAAGCTGACGGAGACCTTCGCGCGCACGGCGGCCTCGGCGAGCACGTCGAGGTCGCGGACGATCATCGGGCTCCGCGTGATCACGTGGAACGGATTGCGTGCGTCCCGCAACACCTCGAGGCACGCGCGCGTCAGCCGGTACCGCCCCTCCACCGGCTGGTACGGGTCGGTCGCAGCTCCGATCGACACCGTCTCCCGCTCCCAGCCCCTGCGGGCGAGCTCGGCCCGCAGCACCTCGGCCACGTTGACCTTGACCCGGATCGAGCGCCCGTAGTCGGCGCCCGCGGGGCGTTCGGCCCGCATCTCGAAAGCGCGGACGTAGCAGAACGTGCAGCGGTGTGCGCAACCCATGTACGGGTTGAGCGACCAGGCGAAGTGCATGCCCTTGACCCTGTTGAGCGCGGCCTTGCACGGCTCCTCGCGGTACTGGACATCCGCCATGTCGGAACGTTACCGAACACGTGTTCGTATCCGCAAGCCGTCCCAGTATCGACGGGCGCGGTCCCTATACTCCGGAGGCTGGTGGCCGACGACTCGCCTCGACCCCGCGCCCCGAGAGACGGGGCATGAACACCGCGCTCCTTCTTCTCGCCGTCGCTGCGCTGATCCTGCTGAACGCGTTCTTCGTGGCCGCCGAGTACGGCCTCGTGACGGCGCGGCGCACGCGCCTTCAGGAGCTCGCGAACGAGGGAAACCGCCGCGCGAAGCTCGTTCTACGGATCACGAGCGACCCGCCGCGCTTCATCGCAGCCATGCAGCTCGGCGTCACCGCCGCCAGCCTGGGTATCGGTGCCCTGGGCGAGCCCGTGCTGAAACAGATCCTCGACCCCGTGATGGCCACGGTCGTCGCCGTCATCCTCGCCTTCCTGATCATCACCTTCTTCCACGTCGTCGTCGGCGAGCTGATGCCCAAGGGGCTCGCATTGGCCTATTCGGAGCGGGTCGCACTCGCCGTCGCCGCACCGGTACGGGGGTTCTTCGTCGCTCTCAAGCCGCTGATCTGGGTGCTGCAACGCTCGAGCGAGATCGGGCTGAACGCCCTGGGCCTCAAGGCGCCCTCCGGTGAGGTCGGTGTGCTCTCGGAGGCAGAGCTGAAGATGCTGCTCTCCCGCTCGACGGAGGAAGGCGAGATCGAGCACGAGGAGCGCGAGATGCTCTACAACGTCTTCGACTTCGCCGACAAGGAGGTCTCGGACGTCATGGTGCCGCGGCCCGAGGTGGTGGCGCTCGCCGTCGACATGCCTCCGAAGGAGTGCCTGAAGGTCGCCGTCGAGTCGCCCTACACGCGCTATCCCGTCTACCGCGGGTCGCTGGACGAGATCGTCGGCGTTCTCCACGTCCGCGACCTCTTCCGGGCCGCCGAGCAGTCTGGCGGCATCGAGAACGTCGTGATCGAGCCGCTGCTGCGCGAGACGCATGTCGTCCCCGAGACGAAGGACCTCGCCGCCCTGCTGCGGGAGTTCCGCCGCACGAAGGAGCACATGGCGGTCGTGGTCGACGAGTACGGCGCGATGGAGGGCATCGTCACCCTCGAGGACCTGCTGGAGGAGATCGTCGGCGAGATCGAGGACGAGTTCGACCTCCCGGACGAGTCGGTCGAGAAGGTCGACGAGCACCGGATCCGGATCCACGGCACCTACACGATCGACGACTTCAACGAGGACTTCCACGTCTCGCTGCCGGAGGAGGACTACAACACGGTCGGCGGCTTCGTCTTCGGTCAGCTCGGCCACGCGCCGCACGAGGGTGATTCGGTCGTGCACGACGACGTCCGCTTCACGGTCTTCGAGACCGACGGGAACCGCATCGAGCGACTCGAGGTCGAGTTCAAGCCCGTGGCAGGCGCTCGCGAGCGCCCCGACGGCGCCGGGGACTCCGAAGCAGGCCCCGAAGCCGACGAAGCCGCGTGAGGGCGGTCGTGATCGAGCGACCCGGCGAGGTCGCGCTGCGTGACGTCGACGCGCCTGTATGCGGCCCGGAAGACGTCGTCGTCCGCAGCCGTGCCGCCGGCGTCTGCCGCACCGACCTGGAGGTGCTGCGGGGCGAGCTCGACCGGCGCTGGGTCCGGTATCCGTGCGTTCCCGGCCACGAGTGGAGCGGCGAGGTGGCGGAGGTCGGCGATCGTGTCGACGGTTTCGCGCCCGGCGACCGAGTCGTGTGCGAGGGGATGATTCCCTGCGGGCGGTGCCGGCGCTGCGGCGTGGGCGACACGAACCTGTGCGAGAACTACGACCAGCTCGGCTTCACGCGTACGGGCGGCTACGGCGAGCTCGTGCTCGTTCCGGCCCGGGTCGTCCACCGCCTGGCGGCGCATGTCGGTTACGACGAGGGCGTGCTCGTGGAGCCGGCGTCGGTCGTCATGCGGGCGCTCGAGCGGGCCCGACTCGCGGCGGGGGAGGAGGTCGGCGTGGTCGGAGCCGGCACGCTCGGCTCGCTCGCGATCGTGCTCGCCCGACTGGCCGGGCCGGCGCGGATCGTCGCCTACGGTATCCGCCCCGAGGAGCTGGAGCTGGCTCGCCGCCTCGGCGCCGACGAGACGTTCGACGTCTCAGCCGGCGAACCGCCGCTGGGCCGGCTCGATCTCGTGATCGAGACGGCGGGAGCCGTGCCGGCGGTCGAGCTCGCGACTCGGCTCGTGCGCGAGGGCGGGCGTGTGGCGCTGCTCGGCATCGCCGGCGAGGGCAGGACGCTCGCGTTGCTGCCCGCCGACCGCGTGCCTCTCCGAGACCTCGAGCTGATCGGGAGCGTCGGCTACACGTCGGCGGTCTGGACGCGGGTCGTCGCACTCCTGGCCGAGCGCCGCCTCGACCTCTCGCCGATCATCACGCACCGCTTCCCGCTCGATGACTTCGAGCGCGCGTTCGAGCTGATGGACCACCGCGAGGGCATCGTGGCGAAGATCATCCTCGAGCACGCGCCGAGCTCCTGACCGATCCTGGCCCGCCCGCGACCCGGCAGGCATTGTTTTCCCCCGGGGGCGCTTTCGCGCCCTGCCCCCGGTTTGAGCGTAGTCGTGAAATCGTCACCCATGGGTGACGTGGACGTCCCGAATGTGTGACCTCCGGGCGATCAGAGGGTGCGGTACTCGAGCTGCTCGCGGGCGCCGGTCTCGCTCGAGCGCACGATCGCGTCACACACCTCGGCGGCCCGGTAGCCGTCCTCGAACGTCGCGCCGACGGGCGCCACGTCGCCGCCCTCCGCGATCGCGCGCAGGAGATGGTGGATCTCGTGCACGAAGGTCTCGCCCCAGCCGATGATGTGGCCGGGCGGCCACCAGAACTCCCACCACGGGTGGTCGGCCTCGGACACGAGCACCGTCTTGAAGCCGCGGGCGCGGTCGCCGTCGGCGCGGAAGACCTGCAGCTCGTTGAGCCGCTCCATGTCGAACGCGAGCGACGCCTTCGTGCCGTTGATCTCCCACTGCAACGCGTTGCGGCGGCCGAGCGCGAGGCGTGTTGCCTCGAGGGTGCCGACGGCGCCGTTCTCGAACGTGACCGCGGCCTCGATCGCGTCGTCGACCTCGCGGCCGGGAAGAAACGTCTTGACGAGGGCCGACACCGCCTCGAACTCGCCGACCAGCGACCGCGCCAGGTCGACGACGTGCGCACCGAGGTCGCCGAGCGCGCCCGAGCCCGCCTCGCCCGCGTGGAACCGCCACGTGTCGAGGGTCGGGTCGTCGCCCCAGTCCTGGAGGTAGCGGCCGCGGAAGTGCCGGATCTCGCCCAGCTCGCCCGACTCGATCATGTCGCGCGCGAGGCGGTTGGCGGGCACGAAGCGGTAGTTGAACGCGCAGAGATGCTTGACGCCGGTCGCGGCGACGCGCTTCCAGATCTCGTAGCTCTCGTCGGCTGTACGCCCGAGCGGCTTCTCGCAGATCACGTGCTTGCCGGCCTCGGCGGCGGCGATCGTCGGCTCTGCGTGGAGCGAGTTCGGGCCGCCGTTGTCGAAGAGGCCGATCGCCGGGTCGGCGACGATGTCGCGCCAGTCGGTCGTCCAGCGCTCGTAGCCGTAGCGCTCGGCGGCGTTGCGCACCGCCTCCTCGTTTCGGCCGGCGATCGAGACGAGCCGCGGCACGAGCGGCGGCGGCCAGGTCATGTAGGCGATCTTCTTGAACGCGTTCGAGTGCGCCTTGCCCATGAAGGCGTAGCCGAGCATCCCGACGCCGATCTCCTTCCGTTCGCCGCCGGCGGCGACCTCGGGGGCTGCGCCGATGCCGCTCACGGCTCGCTCCGCTGCATGGCTGCGTCGAAGGCGACGGTCGAGGGCGTGAAGTCCGTGCGGCGGACGAATGCGAGCGCGTCCTGCGCGCCCCATTCGCGGTCCATGCCCGAGTCCTCCCACTCGATCGAGAGCGGCCCCGCGTAGCCGATCCGGTTCAGCGCGCGGATCAGCGCCTCGAAGTCGACGTCGCCGTGGCCCGGGGAGACGAAGTCCCAGCCGCGCTCGAGCTCCCCGAAGTTCAGATGCCCGCCGAGGATCGACTTGCGGCCGTCGAGGAGCTTCTTCGAGTCCTTGACGTGGACGTGGTAGATGCGGTCGGCGAACTCGAGCACGTAGGCGGCCGAGTCGAGGTGCTGGTGCGCGAAGTGGCTCGGGTCGAAGTTGATCCCGAACCCCGGGCGGCGGCCGATCGCGTCGAGCGTCTTCTGCGTCGTCACGAAGTCGTAGGCGATCTCGGTCGGGTGCACCTCGAGCCCGAAGCGCACGCCCTCCGCGTCGAAGACGTCGACGATCGGGCCCCCAGCGCTCGGCGAAGTCCGCGTAGCCGCGCTCGACCTCGCCGAAGTCGTTGGGCGGAAACGAGTAGAGCATGTGCCAGACGGCCGAGCCCGTGAAGCCGTTCACCTGGGTGACTCCGAGCCGCGCGGCTGCCCGGGCCGTGTCCTTCATCCGCTCGGCGGCGCGCTGCCGGACGCCCTCGGGCTCGCCGTCGCCCCACAACTCCGGCGGGAGGATCCCCCGGTGCCGCGCGTCGATCGGGTCGCAGACCGCCTGGCCGACGAGGTGTGCGCCGATGGCGAAGCAGTTCAGGTGGTTGCGTTCGAGCACCTCCTGGATCGAGCGCACGTAACCGTCCTCTGCGAGGGCGCGGTCGACCTCGAAATGGTCGCCCCAGCAGGCGAGCTCGAGCCCGTCGAAACCCCACTCACCGGCCTTGCGCGCGAGCTCCTCGAGTGGGAGGTCGGCCCACTGGCCGGTGAAGAGAGTGACGGGGCGCGGCATTGCCGCACGGATACTACGACTCTGGGCTTAAATGGGCAGATGGCAACGCCCGCTGCCGTGCCCGCCGGCCGCCCGACGCTGCAGATCAGAGGCACGCCGTATCCCGTGCTGCTGCCGACACTGCGCGACCCTCGGCTGCATCTGGCGGCGGTCATCATCTCGCTGCAGGTTCTCGGGCAGGTCGCGTTCGACTTCGACCTCTCGATTGCTCAGATCCTGATCTCGATCGGTACCTGCGCGGTGCTCGAGGTCGCGATCGCCTTCCGTCGCCAGCACGTGCTCATGTGGCCGGCGAGCGCGCTCCTGACCGGCAACGGCGTCGCCTTCGTCCTGCGCGTCCCCGGCACGGTGCACGGCGACTGGTGGAGCACGAACGGCTGGTACATCTTCGCCGGGACGGCAGCCGTCTCGCTGCTGTCGAAGTACGTGATCAAGTGGCGCGGGAACCACGTCTTCAACCCGTCGAACTTCGGGCTCGTGCTCTGCTTCCTGATCCTCGGCAAGGATCGCGTGGAGCCGCTCGACTTCTGGTGGGGGCCGATGTCGCCGTGGATGGCGCTCGCGCTCGTGATCATCGTCGCCGGCGGCCTCGCGATCCTCCTGCGGCTGAAGCTGATCGGGATCGCGATCGCCTTCTGGCTCACGTTCGCCGCGGGCATGGCCGTCATCGCCGGCGGCGGCCACGACATGACGGCGCGCTGGCATCTCGGGCCCGTGACGGGGCGCTACTTCTGGTGGGTGCTGATCACCTCGCCGGAGGTGCTCGTCTTCATGTTCTTCATGATCACCGACCCGAAGACGACGCCGAAGGGACGGCTGGCGCGGCTCGTCTACGGCGCCGGGATCGGCCTGCTGGCGACGCTCCTGATCGCGCCGATGCGGACCGAGTTCGCCGCCAAGGTGGCGCTGCTCGGCTCGCTCACGATCGTCTGCGCCGCGCGGCCGCTGCTCGAGTGGCTCCTGCCGGCCGCCGGCTCGCCGGACGACCGCGTCTCGGCCTGGGCCGGACGGCTCGCCGCGCGCGGCCGCGCAGGTGCCGCAAGGCTGGGCGCAGTCGGGCTCGTCGGCGTGGCGGGCTTCGCCGGGCTCGTCGTGCTCGCCGGAATCCCCGCCCGTCCCGCAGGCGCCGCGGCGCCGCTCGCGGGACACGGGCCGGCTGCCGCAGGTGACGATCCTGCACTCGTCCGGTGTCTCGTCACAGCTCGACCGCAAGACCGCGCTGACGATCGCACGCAGCCTCGTCGTCGACCTGCGCGGACGAGAGCACGCGCGCTGCGAACACGGAACGAGAAGCGCGGCGAGCCCGGGCTCGTGCTGCGACTCGCTCGCCGCCGTGCAGACGCTCGTCAAGCAGCCGAAGACGCAGCCGATCACCGTTCCCACCTACCGTCTCGACACGATGCGCGTGAAGCTCCGCCCGGCCGCAGGGGCAGGGGGAGCCGATCGTCGTCGCTGCCGTGACCGGCCTCGTGCAGCGGTCCGAGTACCGGGGCGCGCCTGCGCCGGCTCGTCAGCCGGAGCGCGGCGGTGCCGTTCGCGGCGACCTTCCAGCTCGACCTGGGCAGCCGCGGCTACGAGCTGATCTCGTTCACGGGTGTGAAGGCCGCGCCGCGCGTCTCGTCGAGCCCGCAGCTCGTCGCCAAGAGCTTCGACGGCGTGCACCTCGCAGGACGTGGCCGCCAGGTCGGGCTGAACTTCCGGCAGGACGACTTCCACTTCGGGATGTACCCCGCCGACGTCCACTCGATGATGGGCGGCGGTCTCTGCTGGATCGACTACAACAACGACGGCTGGCTCGACCTCTTCGTCGTCAACTCGTACTCCGACAACGACGTCGAGAGGTGGAACGCCCACGGCGGCCTGCCCCGGAGCGCGCTCTACGAGAACGTGCACGGCAAGTTCGTGGACGTCAGCGCCACGTCGCACGCGGACGTCGCCGTGCAGGGGAACGGCTGCGCGACCGTGGATCTCGGCAACGGCTATCCGAGCCTGCTCATCACGACGAACACCTACAACGTGCTGCTCTCGAACAACGGCAACGGGACCTTCACCAACATCACCCACGAGGCGGGCATCGACGCCTTCGGCACGTTCGGTTGGCACACCGGCGTGGCGGTGGCGGACGTCAACGGCGACGGCCGCCCGGACATCTTCGTCTCCGGCTACGCGGACGTGAACGCGCCGGTCGACTCCGCGCACGGATTCCCGACGCAACCTCCAGGCCTTCCCCGATCTGCTCTACCTCAACGAGGGGCCGGACGCCGCACGGGCGTCCGCGCGTTTCGCGAGGTGGCGCGCAAGGTCGGGCATCGACAGGGCGCAGACCGACCACAGCCTCGGTGCGGTCTTCACCGACGTGAACGGCGACGGTCGGCCCGACCTCTACGTCGCGAACGACCTCGACCCGAACCGGCTCTACCTGAACGAGCCGGGCGGGCCGCTCGGCTTCCACTTCGTCGAGCAGGGCGCACAGGTGGGGCGTCGCCGACCGCAACGCCGGCATGGGCATCGCGGCCCAGGACTACTCGGCGACGGCCAGCGCCCGATCTGTTCGTGACGAACTCGCGCGGGCAGGGCGACGCCGCCTTCCGCAGCGCCGGCGGCTCGTACGCCTTCGCGAACGTCACGCACGAGTTCGTCCGCTGCGATCGGGACCGGGTCAGACCGGGTGGGGCGACTCGTGGGTCGATCTCGCGAACGACGGTCGGCTCGACCTCGTGCTCGCGAACGGCGACATCCCGGTGACGAACCTGAAGAAGAACGCCGGCCGGATCCAGGTGCTCGAGAACACGGGTCACGGCTTCGCGAACGCGTCCAAGGCCGTCGGCCTCGATCCCGGGCCGCTCGTCAACGGTCGCGGGTCTGGTGGCCGCCGACTACGACAACGACGGGCGCATCGACATTGCGATCAACTCGATCGGCGGCAAGCTGATCCTGCTGCACAACACCGGCGCGTCCGGCCACTGGCTCGAGGTGAGCCTGGCGAAGTTCGCGCCCGGCGCGGTCGTGACCGCGGTGCTGCCGGACGGGCAGCGCGGCTCGTCCGCGAGATCCAGGCCGGCAGCAGCTACCTCTCGTCGGAGGATCCGCGGGCGCACTTCGGCCTCGGGCACGACGATCAGGCTGAAGGAGCTCGACGTCCGCTGGTCGGGCGGCAAGATCGACGCGGCTGCAGAACGTCGCCGCCGACCAGATCCTGACCGTGAAGCCTTAGCGGAACCAGCGGTTCCCCGTGCGTGCTACCGGCCGGAGCGGATCTGCAGCCGGCGCGCGATCGTGTCGAGCGTGACGGCGAGCAGGAGGATGATCCCGGTGACGATGTAGATCGTCCCGGGGCGTGTAGCCGGCCGTGTTGAGGCCGTTCGCGACCGTGGCGATCACGAGCGCGCCGAGGAACGCGTTCCGCACCTCGCCGCGGCCGCCGAAGAGGCTCGTGCCGCCGATGACCGCTGCCGCGATCGCGTCGAGCAGGAGCGTCGCCGCCGCCGAAGTTCGAGGTCGACCGAGTTGACGTTGGCGGCGAGGATGATGCCGCCGATCGCCGCCATGGCGCTCGAGATCATGAAGACGATGACGCGGATCCGCGGGACGTTGATGCCGGCCCGGCGCGCGGCCTCGGCGTTACCGCCGACGGCGTAGACGTGACGGCCGAAGGTCGTTCGCTTGGCGAGGTACGTCAGGACGACGAGGAAGACGACGATGATGACGCCGGCGAGCGGGAGACCGAGCGGCGTTCCCTGCACCTTCGCGTTGTTGCAGATGGCGACGGTCCCGAAGGCGGCGACGGCGATCCCGACCATCTTGGCGACGATCGAGCCACGGGATTCTGGATCGTGACCCTGGCGCGCCGCTTGCCGGCCGCGCCCGGCGAGCGACCACGAGCGCGTAGAGGCCGGTGATCGACGCCGGCGATGAGCCAGCCTGCGAGGTCGGAGAAGTAATAGCTGGCGGTGTAGTTGATCCAGCGGTCCTGGATGATGATCGAGCCCGGCTGCCGCGAGCTGATACAGGATCACTCCCTGCCAGATCAGGAAGCCGGCGAGCGTGACGACGAACGAGGGCACGCCGACGTACGCGACGATCGAGCCCTGCACGAGCGCCGATGACGACGCAGATCGGCGACCGCGCCAGCGATCGCGAGCAGCCCGTTGATCTGGTGTCCGCTGCCGGGCAGCTGGAGCTCGGCAACCGCGAGCGCCCCGATCCCGGCCACGTAGCTGATCGAGAGGTCGATCTCGCCGAGCAGGAGCACGAAGACGACGCCGTAGGCGAGCATCGTCGTTCCCGCCATCTGGATGATGATGTTGACGAAGTTGTCCGCGGTGAAGAAGTTCGTCGCCTTGAAGCCGAAGAAGACGACGATGAACACGAGCCCGATGACGATCGGGAGGACTCCGAGGTTGCCCGACCTTGATGTTGTCGAGTGCCGTCGCTGGCCGAGCCCAGCCTGGCGCTCGAGGTCTCCTCCGCCGGGGGCGGCCCGCGTCCTGACCGACGGCTTCGACGTCGACGCTCACGGAGTCGCGCCTGCGGCCGTCGCCGGAATACCCGAGACCTTCGTCGGCACGCCGGCCGTGATCGCCTGGACGACCTCCTGCTGGGTCGTCTTCTCGCGCTCGTAGACGCCGACGTTCCGTCCGAGGCGGAGAACGGTGATGCGATTGGCGGTCTCGAAGACGTCGTGGAGGTTGTGGGAGATGATCACGACCGAGAGGCCCTGCTCGGCCAGACGACGGACGAGCGCCAGCACCTGCTCCGTCTGCGCGACGCCGAGCGCGGCGGTCGGCTCGTCGAGGATCACGAGCTTCGAGTTCCACTGCACCGCCTTGCGCGACGGCGACCGACTGCCGCTGTCCGCCGGAGAGCGTCGCGACCGGTTGCCGGATCGAGCTTGATCGTCGTCACGGCGAGCGACTTGAGCGTCGTCGGCCGTCTTCTGCTCCATGACGGGCTCGTTGAGCCGCTGGAACCAGTCGTGCTCCTCACGGCCGAGGTACATGTTCTGGACGACGTCGAGGTTGTCGCAGAGAGCGAGATCCTGGTAGACGACCTCGATCCCGAGCCTGGCCGCGTCCTTCGGCCCGTGGATGTGAACCTCGCTTGCCCTCGAAGAGGATCTCGCCGCTGTCGGCGGCATGCGTGCCGGCGACGCACTTGATCAGCGTCGACTTGCCGGCGCCGTTGTCGCCGACGAGCGCCATCACCTCGCCGTGCCGCACCTCGAAGTCGACGTCGGTCAGCGCCTGCACCGAGCCGAACGTCTTCGTGATGCCGCGCAGTTCGAGGAGAGGAGTGTCGGTCACGTGGCGGGTTTCCTACCACAAACGTGGTGGAGGCGCCCCGGAGGGCGCCTCCACCGTCGAGTCGCAGCTGCTACTTGCAGTACTGCTTGTACACGCCGATGCAGACCTCGCTCGGCTTCAGGAAGCCGTCCGTGAACAGGCGCTTGTAGTTCGCCTTCGTGATCCAGATGACGGGAAGTGCCAACGTCGGCTCGTTCTTGCTGCCGTTGTTCCTGAACCCGTTCGACTTCGGCGTCTTGCCCTTGAGGAGCGCGACCGCTGCTGCTGCGGCGGCGGCTGCCTCGTCGGGCACGTACTTGTACACCGTGCCGGTCTGCCAGCCGGCGAGGATGTACTGGACACCCTGCGACGGTCGCGTCCTGGCCGCTGAGCGGGATCGGCTGCAGGTGCTTGGCCTTCAGCGTCGCGATCACGGCGCCGGCGATGTTGTCGTTCGCCGCGATGGCCCCGTCGATCTTGTTGTTCGTCTTGACGAGCATCTGCGAGAAGATCGGGTGCCGCGTTCGTCGGCGAGCCAGCCGGGCACGAACTGCTGCGGGCCCTTCGTCAGCTTCCCGTCGCGAACAGCGGGTTCAGGATCTGCGTCGTTCCCGCTCTTGAACCAGAACGCGTTCTGGTCGGTCGGGCCGCCCCAGAGCTCGGCGACGACCGGCTTCTTCGTGCTTGCCCTTCGCCTTCATTGCGGCGATGATGCCCGCTGGCCTGCGCCGCGCCGACCGCCTTGCCGTCGAACGTGACGTAGACCGAGGCGCTGCCGCCGGTGACCTGGCGGTCGTAGTCGATCGCCTTGCCGCCCTTCGACGTGAACGACTTCTCGATCGCCGACGGCCGAGCCGTTGTCGAGCGCGGTCTCGATGACCACCTTCGCGCCGGCGGCCAGACACGCTGCGGCCTGTGCCTTCTGCTTCTGCGGGTCGTTCAGTGCGTTGGTGATCGAGTAGGTGACGCCCGCCTTCTTGAGTGCCTTGGCGATGTCCGGAGCGTCGAACTGCACCCAGCGGACGGACGACTTCGTGTCCGGCAGCAGGACGCAGACCTGATAGCTCGCCGCCTTCGCCGCCGTGCGCGACGGCCGTCATGATCGACGGCAGCGAGGACGATGAGCTCCCACCGCCGTCCACTTGCTGAAAATCCTTCTCACTTGATGCCCTCCTCCTTGGAAAATTCCGACCAGACGTGTCCGATTGGAACGACTCCCTAGCTCGTCTCCGCGTGCACGGCCTCCTTTCTGCCCACGGGACGCCACGCGGCCTGCCTGGCCTCGGCCGCGCTCCCGAACTGTACAAGGGTTTGCCTGCGGATCAGCCGGAGAGCGTCTGTGCTCTGCGTGACGAGCGCGAGCGCGCCCAGCACCTCGGCCCGCTCTCCGAGCTCTCCGTGGACGATCTTCACGGCCGCCGCGGCGCCGGGGAGCGCGTAGCGGTCGATCGAGTCACGGATCCCGTCGAGCAGCGGCTCGCCCGCCTCGCTGAGCTCGCCGCCGACGACGACCGCCTCGGGGTTCAAGGCGTTGCAGAGGTCGGCCAGCACCCGTCCGATCGCCCGGCCGGCGTCGTTGATCACACGCGTCGCGCCGAGGTCGCGTGCCGCGACCAGCTCCAGCACCTCGCGGCGGCTCACCTCGTGCCCGCGGGCGGGCCGGAGGAGCGCGCGGATCGAGCCTTCGGCCGCGACCGACTCGAGGCAGCCGCGGTTGCCGCAGCGGCAGACGACGCCGTCCGGGTGCACCTGGACGTGGCCGATCTCGCCGGCGAGGCCGGCGGCGCCGTGGTGGAGCCGTCCGCCGATCACGAGCCCGGCGCCGACGCCGGAGCCGAGGCGGACGTAGACGATGTCGGAGAGGCCGCGGGCGGCGCCGAAGGACGCCTCGGCGAGCGCGCCGAGGTTCGCGTCGTTGTCGACCTCGACGGAGAGGCCGAGCCGCTCGGACAGCATCTCCCGCGGAGACTTGCCCGCCCAGCCCGGCAGGATCGTCGCCGAGCCGACCGTCCCCGCCCTGCGGTCGATCGGGCCTGGCAGGCCGACGCCGGCGCCGATCAGCTGCTCCTCGTCGACACCCGCGGCGACGCGCAGCGCCTCGATCATCTCGACCGCCGCGTCGATCGCGTCCGACGCCGAGTGGTCGACGTCGATCTCCGCGCAGTCCTCGCCGAGGACGCTCGACGAGAGGTCCGCCAGCGCGACGCGAACCCGGTCGTGGTCGAAGTCGACGCCGACGGCGACGCCGGCCGTGGGGTCGAGGCGCAGGAACACGGGCGGGCGGCCGCGTCCGGGCTGGCGATCGCCGTCGACCTCCTCGACGACGAGTCCCCGCGCCTGCAGGTCCGCGACCAGGCTGCCGACCGTCGTCCGCGAGAGGCCGGTCATGCGCGCAAGGTCGCTGCGGCTCGCGAGCCCGTGGCGGCGGAGCGCGTCGACCACGAGAACGCAGTTGCGTTCGCGAAGGACGCCTCCAGACCGCTCGCCGTCGAGCTCTCCCAAATCGATTCTCCCGCGCGCCGAATTCCGCCGAGTTCCGCAGAAGAACCCTCTCGTACCGGCGGGGGTTCGTCAAGAGGCATACAAAATTCGCTCCGGTCATACTTCCGATCGTGATCACCGGCCGGTCGACGAGAGGAGGAGCATGCAGCGCGTCCTGATCCTGACGGCGGACTCCGGGGAGGAGCTCGAGGTCTACTACATGCTCTACCGGTTTCGAGAGGCGGGCTACGACGTGGACGTCGCCGCGCCGCAGCGCAAACGGCTCCAGCTCGTCGTGCACGACTTCGAGGACGGAGCCGACACCTACGTCGAGCGGCCCGGGCGCGGCCTCGACGCCGACCTGGCCTTCTCGGAGGTCGAGCCGGAGCGGTACGCCGCGGTGCTGATTCCCGGCGGTCGGGCGCCGGAGGTGATCCGCGGCGACGCCGACGTGAAGCGCATCGTCTCCCACTTCTTCGACAACGACCTGCCCGTCGGACACATGTGCCACGGGGTGCAGGTGCCGGCGGCGCTCGGCTACATCCGGGGGCGCAAGGTGTCGGCGTTCCCGCCGCTCGCGCCCGATGTCGAGGCCGCGGGCGGCGAGTTCGTCGACGGGAAGGACGTGGTCGACGGGAACATGGTCTCGGCGACGGGGTGGACCGACCTCGCCGAGTGGTCGAAGGCGTTCATGGAAGTGCTCGAGCGCGCGCCGGTGCCGGCGTGAAGACGAGCCTCGGCATCTGGGCGTTCGGCTCCATGGTCACCCGGTTCGTGCCCGGGGGCTACCAGCCGCAGTGGGCCGGCGAGACGACGGCACAGCGCGTGCGCCGGGCGGTCGACGGCCTCGGCGACCTGATCGACGGCTACGAGTTCCACTACCCGCAGGAGCTCTCCGAGCAGAACCTCGACGAGGTGAAGGAGGCGCTCGGCGACCACGACGTGTACTGCCTCGCCGGCGGCCTGCACCTCGATCCGCGTTTCGGCCGTGGCGGCCTCGTCAACCCCGATCCGGACACGCGCGCCGAGGCAGTCGGCATCGCCGTCGCGGCGGCGCGGTTCGCGGGCGAGCTCGGCGTGCCGCTGATCGTCTGGCCCGGGATCGAGGGGTACAACTACCCGTTCCAGACGCCGTACAAGGAGAGCTGGGCCTGGTTCATCGACGGGATCGGCGAGGTCGCGGCGAGCTGCAAGGAGGGCGGCGTCGAGCTGTGGCTCGAGCACAAGAACTCCGAGCCGGCGATGAAGATCCTCATGCGCAACATCGGCATGACGCTGCACGTGATCCACACGCTGCGCGGCCGCGGCCTCGACAACGTCAAGGTCAACATGGACTGGCAGCACCTGATCATGAACGGCGAGAACCTGGCCGAGTACGCGGCGATGCTGTCGGCGGAGGGGCTCATGGGCCACCACCACGCGAACTCGGGCTGGGGCACCTTCGACGACGACAACATGCTCGGCGCGACCGCCTTCATGGAGACGCTCGAGCTGGCGGTCGAGTTGCGCCGCGCGGGCTACGGCGACGACGGCCGCCGTCTCGGCTTCGACCTGTACCCGTACACCGAGGACGCCGTCGCCGCCGTAAAGCGAAGCGTGTTGCAGTGGCGCTTCATCGACGGAGTGGCGGCGAAGATCGACGATGCAGCGCTACGGGAGGCGCAGATGCGCAAGGACGCCGTCGCCGCGTACGAGCTCGTCTACGCCGCGCTGGGTGCCGGAGCCGCCTAGCTCACGGACTCGCGGAAGGCGACCGCGGCGTTCGCGAGCTGCGTGGACTCCTCGATCGGCACGATCGGAGTGACGGTGAAGCGGAGCCACGGAACCCACGGCGCGGTCGTCTCGAAGAGCGTTGCGGCGCTGTCGGCCTCGATGAGCGCGACGCCGCCGCGTCCGTCGGAGAATCCGTAGAAGCCCTTGAACTCGGCTCCTGCGGGTGGCTGCCACTTCGAGAAGACGGTCAGCGAGCGCTTCGAGCCCGCTTCGCTCGTGTCGATGAACTCCCAGGTCACGTGGAAGAGCATGGTCTGTCCTTTCGGTTGTCGTCGAGTGTCGACCGTAACACGGTCAGGTGGGCATTCGTTTCGCACCGCTTCGCGGTTCGCGGGCGTCGCCGGCCGGATAGGGTCGCGCTCGTGAGGACGGACGTGAGCGCATGACGACCCTCGTCGGGCTCGACGTCGGCACGACCGGCGTCAAGGCGGTCGCGATCTCGCCCGAGGGTGAGGTGCTCGCGACCGACGAGGAGGCCTACCCGCTCTCGACGCCGCAGCCCGGGTGGGCCGAGCAGGACCCCGAGGACTGGTGGCGTGCCGCGGAGGCGGTGATCGCGCGGCTCACGTTCGACGACGCGCATCTCGGCTTCTCCGGCCAGATGCACGGGCTCGTCTGCCTCGACGAGGCCGACCGCGTCCTGCGTCCGGCCATTCTCTGGAACGACCAGCGGACGGCCGCCGAGTGCGCGGAGATCGAGGAGCGAGTCGGGCTCGAGCGCCTGATCGAGCTGACGGGAAACCGGGCGCTGACGGGCTTCACGGCGCCGAAGCTCCTCTGGCTGCGCCGCCACGAGCCCGAGGTCTACGGTCGCATCCGGCGCATCCTGCTCCCGAAGGACTACGTGATGCTGCGGCTCACCGGCGAGCACGGGATCGACGCCGCGGACGCGTCCGGGACGCTGCTCTTCGACGTACGCCGCCGCCGCTGGTCGGACGAGGTCGCCGACGCGCTCGAGATCCCGCACGACTGGCTGCCTCCTGTCTCCGAGTCGACGGTGTACGGCGGGGCCGGCGACCAGCAGGCGGCGGCACTCGGCGTCGGCGTCGTCCGGCCGGGGACGCTCTCGGTCGTTCTCGGCACGTCCGGCGTCGTCTTCGCGGCGCTCCCCGAGTACCGCGCCGAGCCCGAGGCGCGCGTCCACGTCTTCTGTCACGCCGTGCCCGGCACCTGGGAGGCGATGGGCGTGATGCTGAACGCGGCCGGTGCGCTGCGCTGGTTCCGCGACACGCTCGCGCCCGGCACCTCGTTCGACGAGCTCGTCGCCGAGGCGGCGGAGTGGCCGGCCGGAGCCGAGGGGCTGACCTTCCTGCCCTATCTGGCCGGCGAGCGCACGCCCCACGCGGACCCGTCCGCGCGGGCCATGTTCGAGGGACTGTCCCTCCGACATGACCGCGGTGGGCTCGTCCGCGCCGTCCTCGAAGGCGTCGCGTACGGTCTCCGCGACTCGCTCGAGCTTCTGCGCGGGCTCGGCGTCGACGCGAAGCTCGGGCGTGCGTCCGGCGGCGGCGCGCGCAGCAGGCTGTGGCTCGAGATCGTGGCCTCGGTACTCGGGTGTTCCGCTCGAGCTGACCGAGGTCGAGGAGGGCTCCGCCTACGGCGCGGCGCTGCTCGCGGGCGTCGCGAACGGCGTCTTCGCGAGCGCGGAGGAGGCCGTCGCGGCCTGCGTCCGGGTCCGAGATCGGGTCGAGCCGAACGAGGCGTGGAGCGGCGTGTACGACGAGGGCTATGCTCGCTACCGCGCGCTGTACCCGGCCGTCAAATCTCTGGAGGAACGATGAGCTACGAGCCTGTCCGGTGGGGAATCGTCTCGACCGCAGACATCAACCGCCTCGTGATCCCGCCCGCCCAGGCGTCGCCGAAGGTCGACCTCGTCGCGCGTCGCAAGCCGCACGCAGGACCGCGCCGACGCGTACGCATCGGAGTGGGGGGTCCCGCGCGCGTACGGCTCGTACGAAGCGCTCCTCGCCGATCCCGAGATCGAGGCCATCTACATCTCGCTGCCGAACACGATGCACTGCGAGTGGTCGATCCGCGCCGCGCAGGCGGGCAAGCACGTTCTCTGCGAGAAGCCGATGGACAGCAAGCCGGACCGGGTCGACGAAGCCTTCGACGCGGCCGACGCGGCCGGCACGCTGCTGACGGAGGCGTTCATGTGGCGGCACAATCCGCAGACGCTCCGTCTGCAGGAACTCCTCGGTGATGGAGCGATCGGCGAGCTGCGGGTCGTCCGTTCCTGCTTCTCGTACGGCCTCTTCGACACCGCCAACATCCGCCTGCGGCCGGAGGTCGAAGGCGGCGCGCTCATGGACGTCGGCTGCTACTGCATCAGCGGCTCGCGTTTCGTCGCCGGGAGCGAGCCCGAGCTCGCCTACGGCCAGCAATGGACGGGGCCGAGTGGGACCGACTGGGTCTTCACCGGCTCGCTCCGCTTCCCGGGCGACGTGCTGGCGCTGTTCGACTGCGGCACAGCGCTCGCGAGCCGCGACGAGCTCGAGGCGATCGGCAGCGAGGGCTCGCTCTTCCTCGACGACCCCTGGCACGCACGGAGGCCGGTGATCGAGGTGCGGCGGCGTGACGGCGTCGAGCGCATCGAGCTCGAGGCCGAGGACTCGTACGGCCTCGAGCTCGAGAACCTGAGCGACGCGATCCGCGGTCAGGGGACGCCGCTTCTCGGCCGAGACGACGCCGTTGCACAGGCGCGTGTGATCGAGGCGCTGTTCAGCTCCGCGGCCTCCGGCGCCGCGATCGAGCTCGACTAGCGGCTAGGGGAGCACGTCGCGGATCGCGGCCGCCCGCTCGGTCAGCCCGCGGCGCTCGGTCACCGCGAGCTGGAGATCGAGTGGGGCGAGCCTGAGGTCGTGATCGCGCCAGCGAACCGTCTCGACGCGGGACTCCGCGTCGGGCCCGTAGTCGTTCGGCGACGCGTAGGTATCGATCTCCGGGTCGACGCCCGCGACCCACTCGATCCGCGCATGGAGGAAGGCGCGGCCGAACCAGCGCGCGATCCATGCGCCCGGCCGGTTGACGCTGACGGGCTCGATGTGGAGGTGCTCGAAGGTCTCGGCCGCGACCGCCGGATCGGCGACGACGAGGTCGAGATCGCGTGGCACGACGTCGATCCCACGCACCGCAAGCGCGCCGCTGCCGACCAGGAACCACTCGGCCCGGGCTGCGTCCAGCCGCATTGCCACGGCGTCGAGGGCGTCCTCCCAGGGCGGGATGCTCCGCCCGGACGCCTGCGCCAGCACGTCGTCGAGCGTGCGCTTGAAGCGGACGTAGGTGTCGTGGAGTCCGGGCGCGTCGGCAGGGAAGCTGCGCACGAACCCGCCGTTCTCCTCGGTGAACGCGAGGCTCCGGAGCGCTCGGCGCAGGTCGGGCTCGTCCGTGTGTGCCACGAACAGACCGTTCGCGCCCTCCAGGCGTAGCTCCGTCGAGACGCTCACGGGCGCAGCAGGCTCTCGAGCGCGACGGCGCCGTTGCCGAGCACCGGTCGCCCGTGGGAGACGAGAACGTGCTCGATCGGAAGCGCGAGCAACGGCTCGAGGCTCGCCCGCAGCGCCTCCTGCCCGACGCCGTCCGGCAGCCACGACGCGGGGCAAAGGCGGAGCGATCCGTCGTCGCCACCGAGGATGACGTCACCCGCGACCAGCGCACGGTGCGCGGCGAGGAAGAGCACGACCTCGTTGCTGCGTGCGGTCGCGTGGGCGGCGATGCCTCCGGGCAGTCGATCGCCGGGCCGGAATGCCCGTACGCGGAGCCCCGCGCGCCGCTCGACCGCTGCCCGCGCCCGCGATGGCGCCCACACCTCGGCGTCGTAGCGCTCGGCGAGGTCGCGGGCGCTCCGCGTGTGCCAGAAGACGCTGACGAGCACGTGCACGGGCATGCCGAGCCGCTCGACGTCGCGGTCGAGCGCGTCCAGGAAGCGCTTCCCGTCCTCGGGCGGCACGAGCGGGTCGATCAGACAGACCGAATCCGGCGATTCGGCGTAGACGCAGCCGACGTCCCGGCGCCACGTCTCGTGGAAGCCGGTCCAACGCCACAGTCCGTCGTCGATTCGCTCGACTTCCATCAATCCACCTCGTCGCCTTGTCTCGTATCTTCCTCTGACACAGCTACGCAACCAAGGAGGATCTCGTGCGGGTACGCATCGCAGTCGTCGCCGCCGTAGTGGCCCTCGGGTCCGCAGGCGCTGCGATGGCCCTGAGCTCGGCGACGCCGACGCTGAACGGCACCGTCGGGCCGGGCTTCACGATCAGCCTGAAGACCTCGTCGGGCAAGAAGGTCAAGACGCTCAAGGCCGGGTCGTACAAGTTCGTGATCACGGACAAGGCCGACATCCACACCTTCGACCTCGTCCAGAAGACGGGCGGGAAGTTCCACAAGGAGATCACGAGCGACACGTTCAAGGGCAAGAAGACGGTGACGATCAAGCTCTCGAAGGGCAAGTGGCAGTTCTACTGCGCCGTGCACCCGGACAGCATGTTCGGGAATTTCACGGTCAACTAGCACGCAGCTTGGCGGGCGGTCCCCGACGCGGGGCCGCCCGTCACTCGATCTCGAATTCCTCGACGCGGCCGCCGCCGATCCGCCAGGCGCGGAGCTCGCCCGTCGGACGCGACAGGATCAGGTACGGCTTGCCCTCCCAGAGCCCAATGTTCTCGACATCGGTGCGAGACGGCTCGGCCTTGTCGGTCGGGTGCGAGTGGAAGACCGCGAGCTCGTAGCCCTCGTCCTCGAGAAAGAAGTCGTCCGGCGAGCTGGGCATGAGCTGGAAGCGGTAGGGGCTCGCGGCCTCGTTCGCGCCGGGGAGATAGCGGTCGGCGACGCCGTCGCGGAAGGCCAGGAGGCCGCAGGCCTCGTTCGGCGCCTCGGCGTCCGCGTGCTCCTGGAGCTGGCGGCGGATCGCCGCCGGGACTACCACCAGTGGCCGCGCTCCATCGAGGCTTCCGGGTCGGGAGCGGCCCAGAAGTCGGCGGAGAGGTATTTCCAGCCAGCGTCGGCGAGGATGCAGACGACGACGGCGCCCTCGTCGGCCTCCTCGGCGAGCCGGCGGGCGACATGGACGACTGCCCCGGCCGAGACGCCGGCGAAGATGCCCTCGCGCTCGAGCAGCGCCCGCAGGCCTGCGACCGACTCGGCGTTCGACACGAGCAGCTTCCGGTCGAGCTTGGAGACGTCGAGGATCGGCGGGACATAGCCGTCCTCGAGCGAGCGGAGGCCCATCACCGGGTCGCCGGGGAGCGGCTCGGCGGCTGCGACCACGATGTCGGGAAAGCTCTCGCGCAGGCGCTCGCCGGTGCCCATGAGCGTGCCGCCTGTGCCGAGGCCGGCGACGAGGACGTCGACGCGGTCGAGCACCTCGGCGATCTCGGCTCCGGTGCCTTCGTAGTGGGCGCGCGGGTTGGCCTCGTTCGCGTACTGGAACGGCATGTAGTAGCGCGGCTCGCGCGCGGCCAGCTCGAGCGCGAGGCGCACGGCGCCGTTCGAGCCCTCGGCGGCGGGCGAATCGACGATCTCGGCGCCGTAGAGCTGCAACAGCCGCCGCCGCTCCTCGGTCGCGTTCTCGGGCATGACGCAGGTGAGCTTGTACCCCTTGAGGCGCGCGATGAACGCGAGCGAGATGCCGGTGTTGCCGCTCGTGGGCTCGAGCAGTTCGCGGCCCGGCGTCGAGCTCTCCGGAGGCCTCGGCCGCCTCGATCATCGCCTTCGCGACGCGGTCCTTGATCGAACCGGTCGGATTCTGGCCCTCGAGCTTGGCGTAGATCGAGACGCCCTCGGGCGAGAGGCGGGACAGGTGGACGAGCGGGGTGTGGCCGACCAGCTCGAGGAGCGACGGCGCCAGGTCGACGCGCTGTCCGCCCGCCATCGCCGGCAGCAGGATGACCGTCGAGCCTTCGGCGACTTCCGTCTCGAGCCCGTCCAGCGTGCGCACGTCCTCGCCCTCGACGTACACGTTCACGAAGGCGGCGATCTCGCCGTTGTCGAACACCTGGCCGCGCAGGCTCGGGAAGCGCTCGGCGAGGTCGTCGAGCAGGTCGCGGATCGTGCCGCCGGAGGCCTCGACCTCCCGCGCGCCGCCCGTGGCCGTGCGCAGGGTGGGCGGGATGCGGACGGTCGCCATCAGTGGACCCCTGCCGGGCGTCCCTGGCAGAACTCGACGTAGTCGACGTACTCGGTGATCGTCGGCGACTCGCCGCAGACCGGGCAGGCCGGGTCGCGGCGCAGCTTGACCTCGGTGAACGAGGGCGCGAGCGCGTCGAAGAGGAGGAGCCTGCCCACGAGCGGATCGCCGATGCCGAGCGCGAGCTTGATCGCCTCGTTCGCCTGCAGCGAGCCGACGATGCCGGGCAGTACGCCGAGCACGCCGCCCTCCGCGCAGCTCGGGGCGAGCTCGGGCGGCGGCGGCTGCGGGAACAGGCAGCGGTAGCACGGGCCCTCGTACGGCTTGAAGACGGTGACCTGGCCCTCGAAGCGGAAGATCGAGCCGTGGACGATCGGGATCCGGTGCCAGACCGAGGCGTCGTTCAGGAGGTAGCGCGTCGGGAAGTTGTCCGCGCCGTCGATGATCACGTCCCAGCCCTCGGCGAGGATGCGGTCGACGTTCTCCGAGGTCAGCCGCTCCTTGAACAGGTGGACCTGCACGTCCGGGTTGAGCGCCTCGATCGTCTGCTTGGCCGACTCCGCCTTCGACTCGCCGAGGCGCTCCGTGGTGTGGACGATCTGGCGCTGGAGGTTGGTCGCGTCGACGACGTCGTCATCGACGATGCCGAGCGTTCCGACGCCGGCCGCGGCCAGGTACAGCGAGGCGGGCGAGCCGAGGCCGCCGGCGCCGATCAGGAGCATGCGCGAGTCGAGCAGCTTGATCTGCCCCTCCTCGCCGACCTCCGGGATCAGCAGGTGCCGGCTGTAGCGCTGCCGCTTGTCGGTGTCGAGCGTCCGCGGAAGCGCGGTCGGGAAGCCGTTCCGCTTCCAGTCCGTGTAGCCGCCGGCGAGCGAGTAGACCGTCTCGTACCCCATCTCCTCGAGCGTCTTGGCCGCGAAGGCCGACCGCGAGCCGCCGGCGCAGTAGACGACGACGGGCCTGTTGGCGGTCGGGGAGGGCCTGCTCGACCTGAGACTCGAGGAATCCGCGCGGAATGTGGACGGCTCCGGGGATGTGCCCCTCCTGCCACTCGTTCAGCTCGCGTACGTCGAGCAGTGCCGGTGCGCTCTCGCCCTCGAGCAGCGCGGCTGCCGCGGGCGCGTCCAGTTCGTCGATCTCGGACTTCACCTGCTGGAGGAGGTCGCGGTAGCTGGCCATTGGTTTCAAAAGTATAGCTTCATGGTTTATTCCGAAAAGTCTCGCGCCTTTGCTGCCTTTTCCCGACTCGTGGACACCTGAACGTGCAGGCGTCCGTCGGGATTCCCGTATCGTCGGATCGTGTCGCCCAGGACGCGTGTGTGGCTACTCGTCGGCGCGATTGCGCTGGCCGCCGGCGCCACCACGGTCGGCGCCACGCTCCTGACGCGGACCGGCACCGGAGGCTCGACGACGGCAGTCGTCGTCAAGCAGAAAGGGGCGCCCGAGCTCGATCTCGACCTCGGCGTGCGCACGGACGCAGAGGCGGTGGCACTGCGTCGCGCGCTCGATCTGTACGACCACGGGCACCGCAAGGCCGCCGGGACGACGTTCGCCCGCTACCGCTCACTCGAGGCCCGCGTCGGCGCCGCGCTCGCCGCCTGGCCCGGCGGCTTCGACCGGCTCGCCGAGCTCGAGCGGCAGCATCCGGGCAGCTCGCTGGCGCAGCTCGAGCTCGGGCTCGCGTTCTTCTGGCAGGGGCGGCTGGCGCAGGCGCAGACGGCGTGGCGAGTGGCGCGACGGGCGCAGCCGGACACGTACTACGCAATCCGTGCCGACGACCTGCTCCATCCCCGCGACGCGCCCGGCCTGCCTCCCTTCTCGACGTCGTTCCCGTCGCCGCGGGCGCTCGACCGGCTCGCGGCGCCGAAGCAGCTCGCGTACCTGGCCGCCCACGCTCGGACCGGCGGTGCTCGCGACAGGCTCCTCTACGGGGTGGCGCTGCAGGCCATCCACAGGCCCGTGTCGGCCGAGCGGCAGTTCGCCGCCGCCGCCCGGCTCGCCCCGAACGATCCCGACGCGCAGGTGGCGGCGGCAGTGGGCCTCTTCGACAAGGCGAAGCCGGCGGTGGCCTTCTCGAAGCTCGGCCCGCTCGTCCGTGTGTTCCCGAAGGCGACCACCGTCCGCTTCCACCTCGGGCTGATGCTGATCTGGATCGGGCAGCTGAAGGCCGCGCGCCCGCAGCTCGACCGCGTGGTCGCTGCGGGCCCGTCACCGTTTCTCGCCGATGCGCAGCTGCTGCTCTCCAAGCTGGGCGGGAAGTAGGCTGCGGCGGTGACGACCGAGACCCAGACGCTGCTCGACGAGCTGGCCGAGCTGATCGCGATCCCGAGCATGAGCGCCGATCCGGCCCATGCCGGCGATGTACGGCGCGCGGCGGAATGGGTGGCGGACGTCGTCCGGGGCGCGGGCGGCGACGCGAAGGTGGTCGACTGGGAGGGGAGCCCGCTCGTCGACGGCGAGCTGCGGGCATCCACCGATGCCGAGTCGGCGCCGACCGTGCTCGTCTACGGGCATTTCGACGTGCAGCCGCCGGATCCGCTCGACGAGTGGCAGAGCAGGCCGTTCGAGCTCTCCGTCCGGGACGGCTGGGTGTACGGGCGGGGCGTGGCCGACGACAAGGGGCAGCTCTACCTGCTCCTGAAGGCGGCCGCGGGGCTCGCCGCCGAGGGCGCGCTGCCGGTGAACGTCCGCTTCGCGTGCGACGGGGAGGAGGAGGTCGGCGGTCACTCGATCATCGACTTCCTCGCCGCGGACGGCCGCCACGCCGACGCCTGCGTGATCTTCGACGCAGACATGCCCGAACAGGGCGTGCCCGCGTTCTACGTCGCCACCCGCGGGATCGTCTACATGCACGTGCGCGTCCGGACGGGCGAGCGCGACCTCCACTCGGGCATGTACGGCGGCGCAGCGCTGAACGCACCCCATGCGCTGCTCCAGGCCCTATCGGGCGTGATGCCGCGCGACGGGCGGCTCCCGGAACCGCTGCGCGCGGGCGTGATCCCGCCGACGCAGGAGGAGCTTGACGGCTGGCGCTCGCTGGCCGGCGGGGCCGAGGTGCTCGCCGACCAGGGCGCGCGTCCGGCCGACCCCGCCGCGGCCGAGGAGTTCTACCTGCGCACCTGGGCCGAGCCCTCGCTCGACGTCAACGGCCTCGCCGGCGGCTCGGCGATGCTGCAGAAGACGGTGCTTCCGGCCCTCGCCGAGGCGAACGTGTCGATCCGGCTCGTGGCCGGCCAGGACCCGGACGAGATCTTCGCCGCGGTGGAGCGGCTGATCACCGAGGCGGCGCCGGCCGGGGCGGGCGTCGAGGTCGAGCGCTGGGCGTCCGCCCGTGCGGGTCTCGTCGATCCCGGCTCGGCGGCGATCCGGCTGGCGCGGGACGCGTTCGAGCGCTCGCTCGGCACGCGGCCGCTCCTGCTCCGCTCCGGCGGCTCCCTCCCGATCGTCCCCGCGCTCGGCGACCGCGGCATCCCGACGATCATCACCGGCTTCGCGCTGCCGGACAGCAACGTGCACTCGCCGAACGAGCGCCTGCTGCTCGAGTACGTGCCACTCGGCCTGTCGGCCGCACGCGAGCTCTTCGTCGGCTTCGCGGCGCTGCGCTAGCGGGCGCGGGCCAGGTCGTGCGAGTGGTCGTGCTCGGGCACGAGCCAGGCGTGGCCGAAGTCGCTCATCGCCTTGATGATCGGCAAGAGCGACGCGCCCTTGTCCGTGAGCTCGTACTCGACGCGCGGCGGCGTCTCGCTGTAGCTCCGGCGGAGGACGAGCCCCTCGTGCTCGAGCAGCCGCAGCCGCTCGGAGAGCGTGCGCGGGCTGATGCCCGAGCAGGAGTGCTCGAGCTCCGAGAAACGGCGTGGCCCCTCCGAGAGGTCGTGGACGAGCAGAGCGGTCCATTTGGCGCCGATGATCTCGGCGCAGCAGGCGACGGCACATGTCTGGTCATGCACGTCCTTCATGGTGCGCATCGCCACAGTCCCAGTGTACTCGGTACGGTTGCCAGCATCGAGACGCCGTGATCGACCTCCATTCGCACATCCTCCCGGGCGTCGACGACGGCCCTGTAACGATCGAGCAGAGTGTCGAGATCGCGCGGCGCGCGGCCGCCGACGGGGTGCGGGTGATCGCTGCGACGCCCCATGTCCGGGACGACTATCCGACGAGCGCGGAGACGATGGAGCGGCTCGTGGGCGAGGTGCGGGCGGCGATCCAGGAGGCGGACATCCCCATCGACGTGCGCCCGGGCGGCGAGATCGCGATCGACTGGCTCGACCGGCTCTCGGACGACGACATCGGCCGCTTCGGGCTCGGCGGCAGCCCGCGCTACCTGCTCGTCGAGTTTCCGTACTCCGGCTGGCCGCTCTCGCTCCACGAGTGGGTGTTCAGGCTCGTGACGCGTGAGATCACGCCGGTGATCGCGCACCCGGAGCGGAACGCCGACGTCCAGCACAACCCGGAGGAGCTGCGGCCGCTCGTCGACGCGGGCGCGCTGGTGCAGATCACGGCGGCTTCGCTCGACGGCCGGATCGGGCGCTCCTCGCGAGGCGCGGCGGTCGAGCTGATCGACCGCGGCCTCGCGCACCTGCTCGCGAGCGACGCGCACACGGCGGATGTACGCGAGGCGGGCATGGTCGGCGCCGTCGAGGCGCTCGGCGACCCCGAGCTCGCCCGTTGGCTGACCCTCGAGGTGCCGATGGCGATCATCACCGACGCCCCGGTGCCCCGCCGCCCGGAAACGAAGAAGCGCCGCTTCCTCCGGCGCTAGCCCCTAGCGCCAGCCGGACTCGAGCAGCTCGCGCACCTCGGCGACCGCGACCTCCCAGAGGCGGTGCATCTCCGCGTCCGGCCGCTCGTAGGAGCCGCCGAAGGTCCCGTCGCCGAGAACGCGGCGCACGTCCGCGGGGTCGTCGCCCAGCTCGTCCACTGCCGCCATCGGCTTCGCCTCGGCGGGCACGGCGACGCCGGCGAGGCGTGTCCAGGGGAAGTTCTCGAACCAGTTGGCGTGCGTCGGGTCCGGATGGAGTGCCTCGGCGGCCGCCTGCGCGCGCTCGCCCGCGTACCAGCTGTGGAAGCGGAGTTGCGCGCCCTCGCGGCTGTCCGCCCAGGCAGCGAGCGGCTCCTCCGCGCCGGCGTTGCCACCGTGCCCGTTCACGACGAGGAAGCGGCGGAATCCCTGCGCGTGCAGGGCGTCGAGCGCCTCGCTCAGCACGGCGACGAGCGTCTCGAGCCGCAGCGACACGGTCCCGGGATAGGCCGTGAAGCCAGGCGCGACGCCGAAGGGCAGCACCGGCAGCACGGGGACGCCGAGCGACTCGGCCGCCTCGACCGACACCCGCTCGGCCAGGATCACGTCGGTCGCGAGCGAGAGGTAGCCATGCTGCTCGGTCGACCCGATCGGAAGCACGACGCGGTCGTCGCCGCGGAGGTACTCCTCGACCTGCATCCAGTTGAGGTCGGAGATCCGCACCGCTAGTTCCAGGGCGGTGGGTTGTGCAGCCAGCGGCCGCCGACCATCGTCGCCACGACCTGCACGTCGGCGAGCTCCTCCGGCGGGCACGTCACGGGGTCGCGGTCGAGCACGACCAGATCGGCGAGGAAGCCGGGGAGCAGGCGGCCGCGGCGGTGCTCGTCGCCGGTCAGCCACGCGGGGGCGACGCAGGTCGCGTGCAGCGCCTCCTCGACGGTCACCGCCTGCTCGGGGCGCCACGCGGGGCGGTCGTCGGACGTCCGCAGCACGCCCGCGACGATGCCGGCGAGCGGGTCGAGCTCCTCGATCGGCGCGTCCGAGCCGTTCGCGAGCACTGCGCCGGCGTCGAGGAGCGACCGCCAGGCGTACGCGCCGCCGAGCCGGTCGGGCCACAGGCGCTCGGCGAGGTCGCGGTCGGAGGGCGCGTGCGAGAACTGCACCGACGCGGCGACGCCGAGCTTCCCGAACCGTGCGACGTCCTCCGGCGCCAGGCACTGCGCGTGCTCGATCCGGGGCCGGAGACCGCGCGGGCGCCACTCCTCCGCGGTCTTCTCGAAGGCGTCGAGCGCGTTGCGGTTCGCGCGGTCGCCGATCGCGTGGACGCCGACCGGCCAGCCGATCCGCGCCGCGCGCCGCACGACGTCCGCGAGCTCGTCTGAGGAGGTGATCTCGACTCCCGTGCCGTCCAGCATCAGCGCCGTCTCCGAGCCGAGTGTCCCGTCCATGAACACCTTCAGGTAGCCCACGCGAATGAAGTCGTTCCCGATCCCGGAACGGAAGCCGGTCTCCTCGAGGGCGCCGATCCGGTCGTGCGGAAGCGACTGCCAGACGCGGATGCCGAGGGCGCCCTGCGCGTGGAGCTGCTGCCAGAGCCCGGGCGCGCCGAGCCAGCCGTCCTTGTCGTGGACGGCCGTGACTCCACGCGAGAGCGCGAGCCGGACACCGGCCCGCATGGCCTCGACGTACTCCTCGTCGGCCACCCTGAGGAAGCGCTGCTTGAAGCGCCACGCCGACTCCTCCCGGAGGACGCCGGTGGGCTCCCCGCGCCCGTCGCGCTCCACGACCCCGCCGGCCACCTCGAGGTCGCCGTCCGCGAGCGCCAGCGCGGCCGAGTTGAGCCACAGCGAGTGGTAGTCCTTGGAGAGCAACGCTGCGGGAGTCGAGCCCGTGATCGCGTCGAGGTCGGCGCGGGTGGGTTCGACGGCCGGCGTCCAGTCGCCGCTGCGCCAGCCGTAGGCGCGGATCCAGCGGCCGCTTTCGGGCGCAGGCGCACTGCGGAGGCGGGCGAGTGCCTCGTCGAGCGTCGCGCAGCCGTCGAGGTCGATCTGACGCTGGGCGAGCGCCCACGTGGGGAAGTGGACGTGGGCATCGCTGAACCCGGGCACGACCGTGCGGCCGCCGAGGTCGACCACCTCCGGGCTCGCAAGGGCCGTCTCGTGTGTGCCCACTCCGCCTGCGATCCGCTCGCCGGCGATCGCGAGCGCGCGTGCGACGGGAAGCGACGGATCGAGCGTGCGGACGACGCCGTTCTCCAGGATCACGCGAGCACTCTACGCGCGCCTCGTCGCCGTGCGAAGAGCTGCCGGGGGCCGGGTCCCTAGCCGATCTGCAGCTGGACGCAGAGCCGTTCGTCGGAGCCCATCGGCGAGCGTCGATGCGAGACGACGAGGAACCGGTGGCCGCCCACCTCGATTTGGCCGCCCACAGGTGGCGGCTCGCCGGGACACTCCTGAAGGGCATGGCCTCCGAGTGCGTCGGGCACGAGCAGGAGGTAGCCAGGCCCGGGGCTCTCGGCTCTCTCGGGCGGGTGGGCAAGGCTCGGCTCTGACTGCTGCCCGGCCGCCGGCTCTGCCGTGCGATATGCGCGGAGTTTGGCCTCGGTCAAGGCGATCTCGTCGCGCAGCGCTCCCGCGACTTGGCGCCGCTCCCGATCGGAGGTTTGAAGGAGCGTTTCGAGCTCGGCAATCCTCTCGTTCCGAGCGAGGATCTCGATTCGGGCGGTCTCGAGCTCCTCGCCGGCTTCCTCGAACTCTCGCCTGAGCTCGCTCAGATGAGACTGTGCGATCGCCTCGAAGTCGCGAAGGAGGCCGAGCGTCGCATCGGCGAGCGTTGCCGGCGGTTCCTCTATGCGTTGGGTCACAGGCACGCCGCCGTTTTGTGCAGGGCTGTCCCCGACCGCACGCCGACGCCGGAAAAGTCCTTTGCGCCGTGATCCTTCGTGCTCCTCGCTGCCCTCGGCCGGCTCCGAGACGTCGGCTTGGGGCGTGTTCCCGGCTCCTGTTCCGTGGCCGAGCTGTGCCAGGAGGGCGGCCGTGAGATCCGGCGGTGAGATGACACCCGTCGAGACAAGGATCGCTCCCAGTCGCTTCCGCGACACGCGCTGCTCGAGCAGCGCGTCCTGGAGCTGCTCGTCGCTCATGAGGCCGCGCCCGACAATGACCTCGCCGAGCAGCTGCGCCTGATGGGCGGGGCTCATGGTCACACTATGGTCCGTACTGCCGCGCTTCGCTAGAGGCGAGCTACCCGTCGAAACCTTGTGAGAAAGGCTACGTCTGCGCGGGGTGGGCCGAGCCCGACCAGTACTCGAACCAGGCAGTCGCCGCGTCGACCTGGGTCAGTTCGGCGCGCAGCCGATTGACCGCGGCACGAAGCTCCGATGCCTCGCGGCGAGCCTCGCCGCGTGCACGTTCGAGCTCCTCGGCGGCGCGCCTGCGCTGCGCACGCTCGTCTGCGAGCTTCGCCTCGAGGCTCGCGACACGCTCCTCGAGCTCGTGCGTGGCGCGGTGGAGCGCGGTCTCGTGTGTATCCGCCGCTCGAGACAGCTCGTTACGGAGATCTTCGGCTTGCCGAACGAGCAGTGTCACGTCGGGCGTCGCCTGCTCACGCGTCTCAATCGGTGTCGGCGCCGGGGCCGGAGGGAGCTCAACTTCCGGTTCGAAGGAACGAGCCTCCGAGGGAGTTGCGACCGCCGTTTCGGAGACCGCCTCCCGCAGGGCCGCGCGCTGGTCGTTGAGAGTCTGTTCGAGCTCGGCTCGCTCCTTGAGAAGTGCAGTCTCGAAACGCGCACGGGCCGCGGCGGCGGGGTCGACGTCGAGCGACTCATCGCCGGCAGCCTCCTCTATGTCCCGAGTGAGGAGCGGCTCCATGTCCGGCGTTCGCGACGCCCGCCGCTTGGCGAGATCGTGGGCCAGTGGACCCGGCGCGCCTTCGCGCTCGAGTTCATGACCGAGCTGGTCGAGGAGCACGCGCAGCAGCTCAGGCTCGGAGACGAGGCCCCGTGACACCAGGATCTGGCCGAGACGCTGACGCGACTCACCCTGCTCGGACAGCGCCTCCTCGAGTTCGTCCCGCGTGATCAGGTCGGACTCGAGGAAGAGCTCGCCAAGCGGACGCCAGTTGATTCCAACAGCGTGCATGGGTGCATTCATCGTCTCGGAAACCCCTTCACTTGAGGGATTCGGGAGTCCAAACGCGGCCACGACGCACGTCCCGATCCCCTAGACGGATGCGGCCAGGAACGCGCAGGCGCGGTCGTCGAACGGGAGTGGTGAGCATCCAATCTTCGTGACGACCCAGCTCCTGTCACCGACCTCGACGACCTCTCCGACGCCGGGCGCCGCGCCGATGTGGTCGACCAGCTCATAGCCGTCGTCCGTCGGGACGAAGAGGATGTGGCCGCTGGTGTCCGCGGGTCGTGCCGGCGCTGCTGCTTCGTTCGGGGATGAGGATGGAGCGTGAGTCTCCGTGACCGCGTCAATCGCAGGCGTGGCGGCATGTGCGGCGGCTAGTGCGTTCAAGTCGCGGGCGGTTTCGTTGGTACGGGCTGTCAAAGACTCGACCTCCGCCTCGACGTCCGCGACACGGCTCGTCCAGATGGCGGCCGTCCCGCGAAGCTCCGTGAGCTCGTGAATCTTTCCTGCCAGCTCGCTGCGAAGCTCCTCGAGAAGTCCCGCCATTCGCTCGATCTGCTCGCGGGTCTGCTTGAGCATCGCGATCTCCGCCGAGAGCTCGTCACCTCGGGCCACGAGCCGTTCCTCGGTCGCGGTCAACTCATCCGCGAGGAGCGGGGAGCACAACTCGTGTTCTACGAGATCGGAATGGACCCGCCCGAGACCTTCCAGGATCGGGCCGAGGGCAGCAAGCCGGGACTCCATCACCGTGCGCCGTTCGTCGGTCTCCTGGATCAGGGCTGTTGGCTCGAGCGAGACATCGGTATCGGACGTGGCTGCAAGTTCGCCGCGATCGGGCGCCGGGGCTTTGCGCTCGTCGGACGACTCGGGCTCGTAAGCAGGCTTGTCCTCGGACGTCGGCTCGTTCGCAGCCGCGTCGAAACTGGCCTCGCCTCGGCTCTCCTCCTCGATCGCGTAGAGAATCGGGGCTGCAGTCACGGCTGCAGGGGACTCCTCGACCTCCTCGTGATCATGGGCGGTGACTTCGACCAGCGCATCGCTCTCAGCCTGCCCAGCGGATGCGTGAAGCGCGGCGAGTTGCTCGTTGAGAGCGCTTGTGATGTCGCTGCCCGTGACGAGGCCGCGCCGGACGAGGACGTCGGCAAGCCGGCGCTTCGTCGCGAACTGCTCTGCGAGCGCCCGCTCCAGGTCAGCCTCGGAGATCAGGCCGCGTTCGACAAAAATCTCTCCGAGCGAACGCCGCGAGGATTGTGCCGCTTCCATGTCTCTCCTTATCGTCACGTGCGATCCGAGGTTTGAATGGCTCCGGAAGTCAATCCTCCGGACTTCGGCGATTATCGACAACCAGCATCCCTGACTTGAGGGTCAGGTTCGAGGGCTGTCCGAGCTCAGCGGGAGCGGGCGCCGAAATCGGCGGTGACGACGGTGATCTCGTCGCCGTGATAGTCGCCGTCGGCGGCGGTCGCGTGCACGGCGGAGACCCCGACTTCCCGGTATGCAGGAGCGAGCAGGATGGCCCGGTGCTCCGGGCTCGTCAGCCAGTCGCGGACGGCCGTAGCGGCGTCCACTCCGGGCGAGTACCAGAGGATCGCCTCGCCGATCTGCCAGCGCCCATAGCCCGTCGACGGGTAGTAGTGGAGGAGCCGCTTGAATGCCGATGTGCCGTCGGCCGAGTCGTGCGAGAAGTAGCCGTCGCGGGCCATCTCGTATGAATGAGCGGTCGCAGCCGCTCTGAGGGCGCGGACGACGCGGACACGAGGGAGGCCGTACGCGGCGCGGGCCGCGTTGATCCGGGCCGCGATCTGGGCGTCGAGCGACGGCATCGCAGAGAGGGCCTTCGCCGCGCCGGTGTGGGTGTGGTGTGAGGTTCCCGCCGGGACCGCGGAGACGATCGCGCCGGCGACGACGATCGCGGCAGCCGCTGCCATGGCGGCACGCGTGCGCGGGAGCACCAGCCGACTCTAGTGGGTCGAAGCGAGGGACATGTCAGTGTCCGTCATCGGCAGGCCAGCTGCGGAACTGCAGCAGCGGATCCCGCCAAACCGCATGGAATGCGGGTCCTGAGGGTGAATCACCGATCCTCAAATGGGTGACCACGCCCCTGAATGTCCCGAACAGGATGTAGCTGCCGTCGCCCCACGCGCCGCCGAATCCGAGCCAGGGGGCGGTGCCGCTCGACACGTCGACGACGCGGAGCCCGGTCTTCGCGGTGCCGGCCGGCCCGACGGACGTCTGGGCACTCGTGTAGTCGGGCTCGGGGAACGGGAGACCGGAGAAGCGCGGGGGGATCACGTGGGGGACGGCCGAGCCGCCCTGGAGCCCCGGCGACAGGTAGTTGGCGTGGGACCCGAGAGCCACGTAGACGGCCGGATGCCGGCCGACGCGGCGGGCTCGCGCCCACGTGCGCGTCACGCCGAGGTCGTGCTGGCTGGCGGCGACCGAGACGGGCTGCCCGGCAGCGTCGAGCGCGACCGACACCTCCTCCCAGTCGCCCTCGTGCATGTGCCAGAGCGACGGCTTGGCGGGCGAGTTGCGCCAGTCGTCGAGCGGGTAGAACAGCCAGTACTGGAGCACCGTGCCGATGCGCGGCCGATGCCGTCGGATTGACCCAGACACGGCCGTAGGCGGTCGGCTGCGTCGCTCGGCGCGCATAGCAGGCATCGAGGTCGAAGGCGGGTGTGCAGCCGCGCGTGTCGAGCCTGAGCTGCGAGGAGCCGTTCGCGAGCGCGGACGGCGGCGGGCTGTGCCGGACGAGCTGCCAGCTCCCCGCGGTCAGCTTCTCGAGATCGGCCGCGGCCAGGAACGGTTCGACCGCGCTCGGCTTCCAGTCGGCGGCATACAGACGCAGGACGGGCTCGTAGCGGGCCAGCAGCGTTGCGGCGTCGGGAGTCGCCGTCCGGCCGGTGCCGGCCCCCGCGAGCACCGCCGCTGCGAGGAGCGCGAGCCCGATCGCCCTCCTGAGCATCCGTTCACGGTAGCGGTCAGCGCCGGGTGCCTGCGACGATCACGTACGGCGCGGGAAGGCTGATTCCACCGTTGATGCGGTGCGCCTCGAGGAAGTCGACGAATTCGCGGTGGAACCGGTCGACACCGGTCGAGTCGAGGGCTGCGATCCGGGCCTTGAACGGGCCTGACGACGAGGCCATGAGCTCCCACATGGCCTCGCCGGACTCTCCGCGCATCGGCGCGTCGCCTTCCTCGAACGCGAGGGCGAAGTCGTCTCCGAGCAGGCCCTCGGCGTACTCCTCCGAGCTCCACGCCGTCGATTCGCCCTGGCCCGGGAGGAGCGGCGGCGAGTAGCGTGCGCACACGGGAAAGAAGCCGGCGCCTTCGCGCCAGGCGGAGAAGGCGACTCGACCGCCGGGCCGACACACCCGCGCGAGCTCTCGGGCGACGGCGGCGTGGTCGGGCGCGAAGACGAGCCCCATCGCGGACGAGACGGCGGCGAAGCTCGCGTCCTCGACCGGCAGCGCCTCGGCGTCCCCGACCTCGAAGCGGACTTCGAGTCCTTGCTCGGCTGCGAGCCGGCGCGCCGTCTCGACGAGCTTCGGCGCCAGGTCGACGCCGGTCACGTCGGCGCCCCCGCGCGCGGCAATCAGGGCGAGCGCGCCGGTTCCGGTGGCGACGTCGAGCCAGCGCAGGCCGGGTCGGGGCTCGAGGACACGCGCGAGCTGCTCGTGGACGGGTGCGAGGTGCGGCGCGACGCGCTCCCACGGCGCCGAGCCCCAGACTTCGCTCAGCTTCGCCTTCAGCTCCTCGAACGGCATGTCTCGGTCATCGGGCGATCGTGTGAGCGTGGTGGACGATCGTCCTCGAGCGCGCAGAACTCTGCGCGACGGCCACGGTTCAGCCGGCGACGAGCACCACGAAGACGAGCAGGAAGGGCATGAGTCGACGCATTTCGCCTCCGATCGGTTGGTGAGCGGATCGTATCGAGTGCCGAACCGGGTCGGAACCCGGCGTACACTGAGGCCGTGGCCCACGACGTCCTGAGCGACGATCAGCGCGAGATCCGCGACCTCGTCCGGACGCTGGCACGCGAGCGGATCGCCGCGCGGGCGGCCGCGATCGACGAGTCGCACGAGTTCCCGTGGGACGTCGTCGAGCTGTTCCGCGAGCACGAGATCTTCGGCCTGTTCTTCGACGAGCGCTACGGCGGTACCGGCACGGGCACGCTGCTCTCGCTGGTCGCGATCGAGGAGGTGTCGAAGGTCTGCGCGACGAGCGGGCTGATCCTCGCGGTGCAGTCGCTCGGCTCGCTCGGGCTCGACCTGGGCGGCTCCGAGGAGCAGAAGGAGCGCTACCTCCCGCGGCTCGCCTCCGGCGAATGGCTCGCCGCCTATGCGCTGACGGAGGCCGGGTCGGGCTCCGACTCGGCGGCGATGCGGACCGAGGCCCGGCGCGACAACGGGGAGTACGTCCTCGACGGCTCGAAGCGGTTCATCACGAACGCGGCCGTCGCGACGCTCTACACCGTGTTCGCGAAGACGGATCCCACGAAAGGCCACGACGGCATCTCGGCGTTCGTCGTCGAGTCGGACACGCCGGGGTTCGAGGTCGCGCGCCTGGAGCCGAAGATGGGCATCTCCGGATCGACCACGGGCGAGCTCGTGTTCACGGACTGCCGCGTTCCCGAGGCGAACCGGCTCGGTCCCGAAGGCGACGGCTTCCGGCTTGCGATGCGCATCCTCGACCGGTCGCGGCCCGGCGTCGCCGCACAGGCACTCGGAATCGCCCAGGGCGCGACCGATTACGCCCTCGAGTACGCGAAGACGCGTGAGACGATGGGCAAGCCGATCGTCCAGCACGAGCTGATCGCGGCCAAGCTCGCCGACATGGAGACGGCGTGCGAGGCGGCACGCGGCCTCCTCTACCGCTTCGGCCAGATGGCCGACGCAGGCGTGCCGGACGCGGAGCTGACCAAGGCGGGCGCGATGGCGAAGCTCTATTGCTCCGACACCGCGATGTGGGTCACGACCGAGGCGGTACAGATCCTCGGGGGCTACGGCTACATCCGCGAATACCCGCTCGAGCGGATGATGCGCGACGCCAAGATCACCCAGATCTACGAGGGCTCGAACGAGATCCAGCGGCTCGTGATCGCCCGCGAGATGGTCAAGGAGCAGCGTGCGTTCCTCCTGGCCGGCGTGGGTTAGGCGAGCTTGGCCCAGCGCCGTCGCGGGCACGATTGTGCTCGCGACGGCAGTCGGAGCGCACGCGAGTCCGGCGGCGTCGTTGACGCTGCCGGCGGCACCGTCGATCGTGCGCGCCGACGGCGACGTCGTCGCGGCCGTCGTCCCCGGGAATCGCAAGGGCCGCTGCGCGCAGATCGTCCTCTGGCGGCTCGGGCACTCGCCGGTGACGATCAAGACGATCGTCCAGTGCGACTCGGACGGCATCGGCCTCGACTCGGTGGCCGAGCTGGCGCTCGCGACGCAGACGGTGGCCTGGCAGGAGACGAACGGCGGCAACAACCTCGAGCTGTCGATCTCGACGGCGACGCTCACGCACCCGAAGGAGCACGAAGTCTCGTACGTCGAGAACGGCGGCGGTGCAGCCGGGGACCCCGCCGGCGACTACACCGGCGACCTGGTCGGCCACGGCAGGCTGCTCGCGTACGCGTCGTGGACCGACTGCGACCAGGCCGGCGGGGACTACGCGCGCCCGTGCGGAAACGGCCTGCCCGACGTCTACCACCAGGCTCTGCGCGGCACCCGCGGCCGGGTCCTTCGCACCGGCCCGGGGGTTCTCCATCCGGTCTGGACGGACGGCACTGCGATCCTGATCCAGCACGCCGATCGCACGCTTCTCCTCCTCGGGCCGAGAGGTGGGGGGATCCGCTCGTTTCCCGCGGTCCCCGGTCTCGTCGGCGCAGTCTTCGAGGGCGGGCAACTCGTGACGCTGACTTCCACGGCGCTCACGGTCTGGGACGCGCGCACGGGCGCGCGCGTGCGCACGTTCGTGCTGCCGCCCGGCAAGCGCGTGCTCGAGGACCTCGACCGGGGCATCGCCGTGCTCGGCTTTCACGGCACGACGCACCTGATCCGCCTCGCGGACGGGCACGGCGCGACCTTGACGCACGCCGCGCACGCCCAGCTCGAGGACACCGGCCTCTCCTTCGCCTCCGGGCCGACGCTCCGGTTCGTGCCCATGTCGGCCGTCGTGCGTGCGCTTGGCTAGCGATCTCCGCCTCTCGTTCGGGAACGCCGCCGCCGACTACGAGCGCGGGCGCCCGGGGTGGCCGGACGAGGTGGCAGCCGTCGCCGACGTCCCGAGCGCATCGGCGGTGCTCGACCTGGCGGCGGGAACCGGCAAGCTCACCCGCGTCCTCGTACGGCGGTTCGAGCGCGTGACCGCCGTCGAGCCGGACCCGTCCATGCGCGCCGTGTGCTCCCGGGTGACGGATTGTTACCTGGTGCTCGAGGGGTCGGCCGAGTCGATTCCGCTCGCAGACGGCTCCGTCGACGCCGTCTTCTGCGGCGATGCGTTCCACTGGTTCGACTGGCCGGTCGCGATCGCCGAGATCGAGCGCGTCCTGCGGCCGCGCGGCGCACTCGTCCTCGGGTTTCACGCCGGAGGCGACGACACGGAACCGCCGTACCCGCAGCCGGCCCGCGAGGCCGTGGAGCGTCGTCGCCGCCCCGGCGTCCAGCCCGGCGGGCAGATCTACGCCTCCGGCGCCTGGCGGGAACCGTTCGAAGCCTCGGCGTTCGAGCCGCTGCGAGAGGAAGTGTTCCACCACGACGAGCACCTCGGCCGCGAAGCCATGGTGTCTCTCTCACTCTCCCAGAGCATCTGCGCAGTGCTTCCCGACGACGAGCGTGTGGCGCTGGCCGACGAGCTGCGCTCGGTCCTCCCCGACGTCACGTACCGGCTGCCGGTTCGCGACGAGATCCACTGGACGCGCCTGCGGTGACGGAGCGCGCGACGAGCTTCGGGCAACGGGCCGAGGACTACGACCGCGTCCGGCCCGACTATCCGCCGGAGGCGATCGACCTCCTCGTGTCGCGGCTCGGGCTCGGGCCCGGCTCCGACGTGCTCGACCTCGGCGCGGGAACCGGGAAGCTGACGCGCCCCCTCGTCGAAAGGGTTGGTCGCGTAATCGCAGTCGAGCCGGATCGGGGCATGCGCGCCGTGCTCACCCGGTCGACCGAGGCGTATCGCGTGATCGACGGCCGGGCCGAGTCGATCCCGCTCGACGACGCCTCGGTCGATGTCGTCCTCGTCGGCCAGGCGTTCCACTGGTTCGCCACGCAGGCGGCGCTGGCGGAGATCGCGCGCGTCCTGCGGCCCGGTGGCGGCCTGGCGCTGATCTGGAACGAGTGGTGGGAGACGGTCCCGCCGGTCCCGCCCGCGGCCGCCGAGCTGATGCAGCGGATCTACGAGCGGCCCGAGCTCGAGCCCCATTCGATCGAGAACGACGACTGGCGCGACTGCTTCGCTGCATCGCGATTCGGTGAGCTGCGCGAGGACAGGATGGAGTCCGACGGCGTGATGCTCGACGCCGAGCGGCTCGTCACGCTGATCCTGTCGACGAGCGTGTTCGGATCGCTCCCGCGGGACGAGTTCGACGCCGTCGAGGCCGACCTCCGCAAGCTGGTCGTCGGCGAGTACCGTCTGCCGGTCGCGACGCAGCTCCACACCACTCGACTCGCCGAGTAGCGGCCTGGCTACTGGGACTTCGGGCGGAGCGAGCTCGTGTTCACGACCTCGAAGGCGGAGCCGGGGACGCGGCCGATCGTGTGCAGGTCGTCGTTCGACCAGCGCGGGTTCGGCTCGCCCGTGATGTACCAGGACGTGCCGTTGTCGGCCACGATCATCCCGTACGTCTTCAGCGCCTGCAGCAGGACGCGCGCCTGGGGCGGAAAGCTCCCGATCGGATAGTCGGCGCGGAGCCGGACGCGCAGGCCCATCGGCGGCAGGCTCGGGTCGGTGAGGTCGCTCGCGTAGTGCCGGGCCGGGTACACGTAGGCCCGGCGTGTCCGCTCGACCGTGAAGCGGAGCGCGTGGTCGATGTGTCCCTGCGCGACCTCGCTCCAGCGGACGAGGCCGGGCATGATCGGCAGGCCGGCCGCGTCGGCCGACGTCCACCCCGCGGGGCGCAGCTTGTTCGACCGGAGGCTCCAGATCGCGCCCGAGCCCGCGTGCCAGCCCGAGCCCGAGCGCTGCAGCGCGTACAGCTCGTAGAGCTTGCACGTCGAGGAGTCGACGATCAGCGCGTGACGGTCGCTCCCGCCCTCGATCCTGACCCCGGCCGGGATCGGGTACGGGCCCTTGTCGGACTCGTCGGCGTAGTCGAAGGAGACCCGCGACTTCGCGACCCCGGCCTTGACGACCGTGATCGGGATGCCGATCGGCGCGCCGTCCCAGAGTCCGGAGCCGAAGTCCGGGTGCAGGCCCGTGTCGGCGCCGATCGCGTCGACGATCGCACTCGAGTTCGCCGCCACCGGCAGCTTGTCGACGCGCTGGTTCCAGGGGTTGTCGGCCGGGAAGACCGGGCAGCCGGCGAGCTTCGGCGGCGGAGCCGAGGAGCCGGCGAGCGCCAGCGTTCCGAGGGCGGCTGCGAGGGCGAGGAGCTTCATGAGACGTTCTCGTGGGTATCGGTCTGAGTGCCGCTCTGGCTGCGTACCTCGAATGCGTGGTCGTCGGGCACGCCCGAAAGTCTGCCGAAACGGCCGTAGACTCCGCCCATGCCGGCATGTCCGCGTTGCGGCGAGCCGAATCCTGAGGCGGCGAGGTTCTGCTCTGCGTGCGGGAGCTCGCTGGAGCCTCCGCCCGCGGTCCCGCTCGAGGTCCGCAAGACCGTGACCGTGCTCTTCTGCGACGTCACGGGCTCGACGGCGCTGGGTGAGCAACAGGATCCGGAGCAGGTCCGGCGCGTGCTGTCGCGCTACTTCGAGGTGTCGCGCGACGTGCTCGAGCGGCACGGGGGCACGGTCGAGAAGTTCATGGGCGACGCGGTCATGGCGGTTTTCGGCGTCCCCGTGCTGCACGAGGACGACGCACTGCGGGCGCTCCGGGCGGCCTCGGAGCTCCGCGAGGAGATCGAGCGCCTGAACGAGGACCTGGAGCAGGTCTACGGCCTCCGCATCGCCGTCCGCATCGGCGTCAACAGCGGCGAGGTGGTCGCCGGCGACACGATTCGCGGCCACTCCTTCGCCGCCGGGGATGCCGTCAACGTGGCCCAACGCCTCGAGGCCGCCGCCGAGGCGGGCGAGATCCTGATCGGCGACGCGACGTACCGGCTCGCCCGCGACGCCATCCGGGCCGAGTCCGTCGGGCCGCTGGTGCTGAAGGGAAAGGAAGAGACGGTCGAGGCGCACCGGCTGCTCGAGGTGTTGCCGGGTGTCCTCTCCCACATCCGCCGCTTCGACTCGCCGATGGTCGGGCGCGGGCGGGAGCAGCAGTCGCTCGCCGACGCCTTCGAGCGGGCGGCTGCGGAGCTCTCCTGCCACCTGTTCACCGTGCTCGGCGCTGCGGGTGTCGGCAAGTCGAGGCTCGTCCGGGAGGCGCTGGCCGGTATCGGCGACCGCGCGCGCCTGCTCGTCGGCACCTGCCTGCCGTACGGCGAGGGCATCACGTTCTGGCCTGCTCTCGAGGTCGTCAAGCAGGGCACGGGGATCGAGGACGGCGACTCGGCGGAGCAGGTGCTGGCGAAGATCGAGGCGACGCTCGGGGACGACGAGGACGCGAGTCTCGCCGCGAAGCGGGTCGCTGCGCTCGTCGGCCTCGAGGAGACGGGGGACACGGCCGAGGAGGGCTTCTGGGGATTCCGCAAGCTCGTCGAGACGCTGGCGCACGAGCGTCCGACGGTGATCGTGTTCGACGACGTCAACTGGGGCGAGCCGCACTTCCTCGACCTCGTCGAGTACCTCGCGGAATGGGTGCGCGATGCGCCGCTCCTGGTCGTCGTCATGGCCAGGCCCGAGCTGCTCGAGCTGCGGCCGACGTGGGGAGGAGGCAAACGGAACGCCACCTCGATCTTCCTCGAGCCGCTTTCCGAGCTCGAGTCACGGGAGCTGCTCGGGAACCTGCTGGCGGTCGATGCGGCCGACGACCTCGTGGCGAGGATCCAGGGCTCCGCCGAGGGGAATCCCCTGTTCGTCGAGGAGATGGTGTCGATGCTGATCGACGGCGGCTATCTCGGTGCGGACGGCGACGGCGCGGCAGCCGGTCTCGACGAGCTCCCCATGCCGGCGTCGATCCAGGTGCTGCTCGCCTCGCGGCTGGATCAGCTGAGCTCCGGGGAGCGGCGGGCGATCGAGCGGGCGGCCGTCGAGGGCGCCGTCTTCCACTCGGGCGCCGTCGAGGCGCTCGCAGACGAGGAGCTTCGCGGCCAGGTCGAGGAGTGCCTGGGCGCTCTCGTCCGCAAGGAGCTGATCGCTCCCTACCGCGCGTCCTTCGCGGGCGTCGACGGTTTCCGCTTCCGCCACGTCCTGATCCGCGAGGCGGCCTACGAGGCGGTGCCGAAGCAGATCCGGGCCGACCTGCACGAGCGCTACGCGGCGTGGCTCGAGGAGATGGCCGGCGACCGGCTCCCCGAGCTCGAGGAGGTGCTCGGCTACCACCTCGAGCAGGCGCACCGGTACCGGCTCGAGGTGCTGCGCATCGACGACCACGGGCGGGCCGTTGCGCTCCGTGCCGGCACGCGACTGGCCTCCGCCGGACGGCGGGCGCTGGCCAAAGGCGATGCGCCGGCGGCCGTCAACCTCCTCGAGCGCGCGACCGAGCTGCTCGCAGCCGACCCGTCTTCGAGGCTCGGCATCCTGCCTGATCTCGGCGTGGCCCTCTCCGCCAACGGTGAGCTGGGCAGGGCCGAGGAGGTCCTGTCGGAGGCTGCCGAGGCGGCTCGGGTGACCGGCGACCGGGGCACGGCGCTCCGCGTGACGATCGAGCGCGCCAACGTCAGGCTGATCAGCGATCCGACGTCGGCGGCGGAGATCTTCTCGGAGATCGAGACGAGCCTTCCCGTGCTCGAGGAGCTCGACGACGATCGGACGCTCGCCGCCGCCTGGACGCTGATCGGCCTTCGGAAGGGGATCTGGCTCGGACAGTTCGCGTACGCCGAGCAGATGCTCGGCCGTGCGCTCGACTACGCGCTCCGCTCGGGCGATCGGCGCCAGCAGGCGGAGATCCTGCGCTACCTCGCGTTCGCGGCCGCGTGGGGCCCGCGCTCCGTGCCCGACTCGATCGCACGCTGCCAGGAGATCGTGGAGCTGGCTGCCGGGGACAGGCTGATCGAGGCCTACGCGCTGCGCTGCATTGCCGTCCTCGAGGCCCGTGTCGGGGATTTCGACAAGGCGAGGGCCGACATCCTCCGGGCGCGGGAGATCTTCGAGTACGTCGGCGTCGCAGGGCACATCCAGGTTGCTCTCGCGTTCGCATCGGCGGAGGTCGAGCTGCTGGCCGGAAACGACTCCGACTCCGAGCGGGAGCTGAGAGCGGCCCTCGAGGTGCTCGACCGCATGGGCGAGCGCGGGTACCGCTCGAGCATCGCGGCGTTCCTCGCGGAGGCGCTCTACCGGCAGGATCGACTCACCGAGGCAGAGGAGATCGCGCTCCACGCGGAGGAGCAGGCCGCTCCCGACGACATCTATACGCACGCGTCTGCGCGGGCAACCCGTGCGAAGGTGCTCGCGCGCGGCGGCAACGCCGCGGCCGAGTCGCTCGCCCGCGAGGCGATCGACATCCTCCGCGACACCGACGGCCGGAACCTTCGCGGCGAAGCGCTCCTCGCCCTTGCGGAGGTCTACGAGCTCGAAGGGCGGCCGGCGGACACGCTCGCTGCTGCGACCGAGGGACTGACGTTCTTCGAGCCGGAGGTGAACGCCGTGTCCGCGGCCCGCGCGCGCCGACTCGCGGACCGGGCAGCAAGCGCGATCACGGTCGAGGAAGGCCGAGCCGGTCGACCATCCTGAGGTCGAGCTCGGCTGTCTCTGCCGGCCGGACGTAGAGCGTCGACATCGCGGTGACGTGCTCCGGGCGCAGGCTGACCAGCGGCACCTTGCGGATCAGAGGGTCGAAACCGGGGTACGGCGACGCCTCGTAGACGACGACCTCGTGGTCGGAGGGATACAGCTCGAGGAGCACCTGGACGAGGACGGCGAGTCCGCTTGGCGTGGCCTCCTCGGCGGCGGCGGAGTTGCCGACGGTGCCGATCTGCCAGAGCACGAGCGCTGCGGTCGTGTCGACCTGCCGGCCGTGGACGAGGAAGTCGGTCGCCTCGTAGCACTGGCAGCCGAACCGTGCCGGATCGACGCCGAGGTCGGCGAAGAGACAGTCCTCGGCGGAGACGCCGGGGAGCATCCTCGCCCGGAATCCCTCCTCGCGGGCGCGGCGCACCGCCTCGTGCGACGGGGCCACGAAGACACCGGGGTGCCCGTAGAACGCCGCGCACACGTTCAGGCCCCGGCGCACGTGAGCCAGGATCTCCTCGACCATCGCCTCGTACGCGTGGACGCGGCTCTCGCCGAGAACGTAGTGCTCCTGGAGGGAGCGGGTCTCCGGGTTGAGACGCTTGACCGTCGCGAGCATGACCGGCTCGGTGACGAGCGTGAGGACGACGTCCGCGTTCGCGATCGTCATGCGGGCCTCGGGGGTCAGATGCGTGCCGAGCTGGATCCCGGTGCCGACGACGGTGAGGGAGCCCGGGCACTCGGGCTGCGCGGAGGGCTCTAGATGACCCAGACGCAGACCCAGCGGACCGCAGAAGATTCCCGGTAGCTCATCACTTCCTGGACCACCGAGTAGTCCGACTGGATCAAGATCGCCTTCGCCTGATCGCTGAGCATCTTGGTGATCCTGGGCTTGTTCAGGAGCGCGACGCGGTCGCTGATGAAGGCGAGCATCTCGCTCGGGTGCTCCTCGAGGTAGATCAGAAAGGCCTCGAGCTCCTGAGCCAGCTTCTTGAACACATCATCGCGTCCTCCGCGTGGTCCGATGGGTTCGATTTTGGGCATAGGTCACCTCGCTGCCGCAGACGTCACAAAAGTGACGCGACTCTACTCCGGTCGACCGGGCTCGTCAACGCTGCCCGCGAGGGGCCGGGTCAGCGGACGCTCCGAAGCGACGCCTTGTGGGCGCGCTTCGCGGCCTGGTACTCCTCGAGCGCCTGCGCCGAATCGACGTCTCCGAGCGTCGGATGGCCGGGCACGAGCCCCTGCGCTGCCTCGACGCCGAAGCGCTTCGCGAGGACGGAGCCGAGCGCCTTCACCTTCATCTCGCCGAAGCCCGGCAGCGCCTCGATCCGTCGGCGCAGGTCGTCGGAGTCGCTGGCGCCCGTCCAGAGGCGGGACGCGTCGCCGTCGTACTCGCTAACGACCGTCCGCGCGAGCTCCTGCACGCGCGTCGCCATCGTCCCGGGGAAGCGGTGCACGGCCGGCTTCTCGCGGAAGGCTGCGTCGAGCCGCTCGGGTTCCATGCCTGCGAGCACGTCCGCGTCGAGCGAGCCGACCCGCTGCTTGATCTTGAGCGGCCCCGCGAAGGCGGTCGGCACGGGCACCTGCTGGTCGAGCGCGAAGCCGATCAGGAGCGCCATCGGATCGGTCGCGAGGAGCCGGTCCGCCTCGTCGTTCCCCGTGAAGTGGAGCGCGTCGGGCATGTTCCGATCCTAGTCGAGGACCTGCTCCCAGCCCGGGAACTCACCGTATTCGCCTGCCGCTCGTACCGCGTCCCGCCAGTTTGGATGAGCAGCGAAGAGCGGTTGCAGCAGCTCTCGTGCTCGCTGCGGATCGCCGTCCCTGGCCGCCTTCTCGGCGGCGATCCAGTGCTTCGCGTGGTCGCGCAAGTGGTCGCTGCGGTCGGCCCGGTAGTCCTCTTCGAGGTCGAGGAGCCGCCGCAGCTCGCCGACGGGGTCGACGTGGTCGTCGACGCGGAGGTTCGAGACGCGCCCTTTCCATGCAAAGCCGGTCGACTCCGCCGGGACGACGCGGATCGCGGCCGACTGTGCACCGCGAAAGTCACCGCCTTCACGCTCGGCGGCCTCCAGCGCGGCCAGCAGTCGGCGGGCGAGCGTGCCCGACGCTGCCTCGTAAGCCGCGGCCATGGCTGGCCAGACCGTGTCGCTCGCCATCATGTTCGCCTGCACCGCGTATCCGCTGCCGACCTGGTGGCCGCAGGCACGGATGCAGCCGTCGCCGGTGTGGGCTGCCGCGTCGCCTCGCACGTCGACCATCCCGACCTGCCGGAAGCGCTCCTTCGGGTCCGAGGCGACGAGGCCCGCGAGCGCCTCCTGCGCAGAGCGTCCCGCCTTCATCAGCTCCAGGCCGAACGGCCCGTAGCTGTGCTCGGTGATCGACTGCGTCGCCACTGCGCCGACACCCGCTTCGGCCCAGGGGACGCCGACACCGACGCCGAACGTGCCGGTCTGGACGGCGACTCCGAGTTCACCTGTGTCCGGATCGCGGGCGACGATCGAGTACGTCACTGTGCCTCGAGCGCCGCGACGACGGCGGCGATGTTCGCGCGCCAGACGTCCTCCGGCGTCGGGGGCAGAACGTCGCCCCAGATCTCGGCGAAGCTGCTGCGGAACTGCTCGATGCGCGCCGGCCGGGCGATGAACCACCAGTGCAGGTGTGCGCCGCCTTCGCCCCAGCGGCCGACGTGGACCCGTCCGATTCCGCCCACGGACCGGATCGCGCGGTCGAGCCGGCCGATGAGGATGCCGACCTCGGCCGCGAGGTCGTCCGGGAGGTCGCCCGGCTCCTCGAAGTGCTTCCGCGGCTCGAGCAGCACGACGACCGGCAGTCCGGGCGGCTCCTCGAGCGAGTACAGGCGCCAGCGCTCGTTCGTCCACACATAGTTGTCGTCGCCGGCCGTGCACCGCCTGCAGTCGACGCCGCCCTCGCCCTGGCGCGGCGCCTCCTCGTCGACCGGGGGAGCCAACGCCCTCGGTCGCAGGTCGCCGTCGAACGGCCACGTGTCCCAGGTCTCGACCGGCGGCGCGCGCAGATCGCCGGCGACGCGGGCGTGGAACTCCTCGGGCGTCTCGGGCACTGTCGACCCGATGCTAACGTCGCGCGCTGTGGAGTGGCCTGCTTCCTTCTACGCGCTTCTCCGCGGCGAGGGCTGCGAGATGTGCCGGCAGGGTCGGCCGGACGAGACGGAGTGGGGGGTGCGGATCTCCACCGGGGAGGTCTCGGACGCGTATCTCCAGAAGGCGGGCATCCAGCGCGGCTATTCGATCGTCGTCTGGCGCGGCCGCCACGTCGCCGAGCCGACCGAGCTCTCCGTGGACGAGGCAGCCGCCTACTGGCTCGAGGTGCTGCGCGTCGGCCGGGCGCTCGAACAGCACCTCGACCCGGTGAAGATGAACTACGAGACGCTCGGCAACTCGCTCCCGCATCTGCACACGCATGTGCTGCCCCGATACGCGGACGACCCGAGGCCCGGCTGGCCGTTCCCGTTCCCCGAGGACGAGCCGCCGCCGCATCCCGACGACGAGCTGCGGGCCGACGCCGAGGCGTTGCGCGCGCTGCTCGCCTAGACGGCGAACAGCGTGAGTTCGGGCTCGCGCTCGCCACGCAGCACGGCGAGCTCGACGCGGACGCAGTCGATTCCGCGTGCATCGGCGAGCGTGACGGCCTGTGGCTTCAGCTGCTCGGCCGCGAGGATGCCGCGGCAGTCCGCCCGGGCCGGGTCGAGCCGGATCCGCTCCAGGTAGCGGGAGAGCTGCTCGACGGCGTCGATCGTGGCGACGCGCTTGATCTCGACCGCGACCCAGCCGTCGTCCGCGTCGCGGCACATCAGGTCGACCGGGCCGACGTCCGTGGGCCACTCGCGCTTCACGAGCCGGAGCCCCTCGGCGAGCACGTCCGGACGCGCGGCGAGCTCCTCCTGCAGATGCCGCTCGACCCCGTCCTTCTCGAGCGCAGCCGCCTCGCCCATGTCGTGGTTCACGTCGCTCAGCACCTCGTGGAGCAGGATCTCGAGCTTGTCCTCGGACTTGCCCGCGCGCTTGCGGACGACGATGCGCTCGCCGTCATCCTCGAGGACGGTCGGCGGTGTCATCCAGTTGAGCGGCTTGTACCCGCCCGCGTCGGCGTGCACGAGCACGCTGCCGTCCGACTTCAGCATCAGAAGCCTTGTCGACTCGGGTAGATACGCGGACAGCCGACCGGTGTAGGACACCTCGCAGCGGGCGACGATCAAGCGCACGCACGGGACCGTACTGGCCGTTTCGGACGTGTCCGGGCCGGCAGGCTGTCTGTGGCGGTCAGGCCTCCGGGAGTGAGCCGCCGGTGTGCGCGTACGTCTTGTTGACGATCTTCCAGGCGCCGTCGATTTGCGCGAGCGAGAAGAAATCGACGAAGGAGAGCGCGCCCCAGAAGCCCTCTTCCTCGAGCACCACGATCGCGGCGTCGCCCTCCACCTCGGAGCTCCGCACGGTGGCGCTGAAGCTTCCGTCCGTGTCGGCCGGCTTGGCTTCGACCATCTTGATCATCTCGGCGATGGGCATGTCCAGCCTCTGGCCGCCGACCGAGCCGAACATCCATGCCCCTTCGTTGAACGCCTGCTCGAGCTTTGCGGCATCGCCCTTGGCGACTCCGTCGACGTAGAGCTGAACCGCGCCGACCGCGGTTTCGTTCGAAGCTGCGACAGTGCTCATCTACCCCTCCTCGGTTGCAAGACACGAGTGCCGAAGGGAGTCTAGAGCTCCTTTTTCCGACACACGTTCGAAAGCTAGGCTCTCTCCGATGACGTCGTTGTCCGTGTTCAGCGCGGAGACGCGCGCCTGGTTCGAGCGGACGTTCGAGGCGCCCACCCCCGCACAGGAGAAGGGCTGGCCGGCGATCGCGAAGGGCGGTCACGTCCTCGTGCAGGCGCCGACCGGCTCGGGGAAGACCCTCGCCGCCTTCCTCTATGGCATCGACCGGCTCACGCCTGCGCCGGGCGACGGGCTGCGCCTCCTCTACGTCTCGCCGCTGAAGGCGCTCAACTACGACGTGGAGCGGAACCTGCGCGGACCGCTCGCCGGCCTGCGCTCGGAGCTCTCGGTCGCCGTCCGCACGGGTGACACGCCCGCCCGCGAACGGCAGGCGATGCTGCGCCGGCCGCCGGACATCCTGATCACGACCCCCGAGTCGCTTTTCCTGCTGCTCACGTCGCAGGGCCGGGAGATGCTTCGCTCGGTCGAGACGGTGATCGTCGACGAGGTGCATGCGGTCGCCGGCACGAAGCGCGGTGCGCACCTCGCCGTCAGCCTTGAGCGGCTCGACCACCTGACCGGCTCGCCGGTCCAGCGCATCGGCCTCTCTGCGACGCAGCGGCCGCTCGAGGAGATCGGCCGGTTCGTCTCCGGGGCACGGCCGATCGAGCTCGTCGACGCGGGCCGCGCGAAGGAGCTTGATCTCGAGGTCGTCGTGCCGCTCGAGGACATGAGCGACCTCTCGGCGTCGCAGCCGATCCGCCAGCCCGAGGTCGTCGACGGGAGCTACATCACCGACGGCGTCGGCCCGTCGACGAACTCGATCTGGCCTTCGATCTATCCCGCGCTGCTCGAGCTCGTCGAGCAGCACCGCTCGACGATCGTCTTCGTCAACAACCGTCGCCTCGCCGAGCGGCTGGCGCTGCGCCTGAACGAGCTGGCGGAGAAGGAGATCGCGCGTGCCCACCACGGGTCGCTCGCCCGCGAACAGCGGGTCGAGATCGAGGAGCTGCTGAAGCTCGGCCAGATCCCCTGCCTCGTCGCCACCTCCTCGCTCGAGCTCGGCATCGACATGGGCGCCGTCGACCTCGTCGTGCAGGTCGAGTCGCCCAAGTCGGTCGCCCGGGGCTTGCAGCGCATCGGCCGGGCGGGACACGAGCTGGGTGCAGTGTCGAAGGGGCGCATCTTCCCCAAGTTCCGGCTCGACCTGCTCGAGTCGGCCGTGGTCGCGAAGCGCATGCGCGCCGGCGAGATCGAGGAGACGGTCATCCCGCGCAACCCGCTCGACGTGCTCGCGCAGCAGGTCGTCGCGATCTGCGCCGACGACGAGGTCGCGGTCGACGAGCTCCACGATCTCGTCCGCGGCGCGTATCCGTTCGCCGACCTCTCGCGCGTCCAGCTCGAGAACGTGCTCGACATGCTCGCCGGCCGCTATCCGTCCGACGAGTTCGCCGAGCTCCGGCCGCGCATCGTCTGGGACCGGACGGCCGGCGTCGTGCGCGGACGAGCCGGCGCGCGGCGGCTCGCCGTGACGAACGCCGGCACGATTCCCGACCGCGGCCTCTACACCGTGCAGCTCGTCGACGGCGGCAGCCGTGTCGGCGAGCTCGACGAGGAGATGGTGTACGAGGCCCGCGCGGGACAGACGTTCATGCTCGGCGCCTCGACCTGGCGGATCGAGGAGATCACGCGTGACCGGGTGCTCGTCTCGCCGGCGCCGGGCGTCCCCGGCGCGGTGCCGTTCTGGAAGGGCGAGGGAGTGGGGAGGCCGCACGAGCTCGGCGCGGCGATCGGGGCGGCGTCCCGGGAGATCACGTCGCTCTCGGACGGCCAAGCACACGAACGACTGCGCGGCGAGTACCACCTCGACGAGCTGGCGGCGCGCAACCTGCTCGCGTTCCTGCGCGAGCAAGAGCGTGCGACCGGGGTGGTGCCGTCGGACCGGACCGTCGTCGTGGAGCGCTTCCGCGACGAGATCGGCGACTGGCGCGTCTGCATCCTCACGCCCTTCGGAGGGCGCGTTCACGCCCCCTGGGCACTTGCGCTCGCGTCCCGTCTGCGCGAGTCGCTCGGGCTCGACGTCCAGTCGATCTGGTCGGACGACGGGATCGCGCTCCACCTGCCCGAGGCGGACGCTGCGCCGGCGCTGTCCGAGCTCGTCGTCGGCGCGGACGAGGTCGAGGAGCTCGTCGTGCAGGAGGTGGGCCAGAGTGCGCTCTTCGGGTCCCGCTTCCGGGAGAACGCCGCCCGGGCGCTCCTGATCCCGCGGCACCGGCCCGGCCAGCGCACGCCGCTCTGGCAGCAGCGCCTGAAAGCCCAGTCGCTGCTCCAGGTCGCGCGACGCTATCCCGCCTTCCCGATCGTGCTCGAGACCTACCGCGAGTGTCTGCAGGACGTCTTCGACCTGCCGGCTCTGCGCCGGCTCCTGCACGGCATCGCGACGCGGCAGGTGGACGTGGTCGAGGTCGAGACGCCGTCGGCGTCGCCGTTCGCGGCCTCGCTCCTCTTCGACTACATCGCCACCTACATGTACGAGGATGACACGCCGCCCGCCGAGCGACGGGCGCAGGCGCTGTCTCTCGACCGTGAGCTGCTGCGGGAGCTGCTCGGGCAGGACGAGCTTCGCGACCTTCTCGACGCCGACGCGGTCGGCGAGGTGGAGGGCCAACTCCGCGGCGACCCGCGAACGGCCGATGACTTGCACCACCTCCTGTTGCTTCGTGGCGATTTGCGATCTTCCGAATATGCTCGGGAGTTGGCGGAGCCGCTGATCGCCGAGCGCCGGGCTGTCATCGTCCGCTTCGCGGGTGAGGAGCGGCTGATCGCGGCCGAGGACGCGGGGCGCTACCGGGACGCGCTCGGGGCGATGCCGCCATCCGGCCTGCCCGATGCCTTCCTCGAGTCCGGTGAGTTGCCCCTGCGCACGCTGCTCGCACGCTTCGCCCGTGGACGCGGGCCGTTCACGACGGCCGACGTCGCGGAGCGCTTCGGCGTCGAGCCGGAGGTCGCCGGGCTCGAGCTCGCCGAGCTCGAGCGGGAGGAGCGCCTCGTCCGCGGGGAGCTCCGTCCCGGCGGGACCGAGCGTGAGTGGTGTGACCCGGACGTGCTCCGGCGTCTGCGCCGCGCGTCGCTCGCCGCGCTGCGCAAGGAGGTCGAGCCGGTCGAGCAGACGGCTTACGCTCGTTTCCTTCCCTCCTGGCACGGGATCGACCGCAGGGCGTCTCTTCGCGAGGCGCTGGTGCCGCTGCAGTCGCTCGCGCTGCCCGTTCCGCTCTGGGAAGGCGACGTGCTGCCCCGGCGGGTGCCCGGCTATCGGCCCGAGCTGCTCGACCAGCTGTGCGCGACGGGTGAGATCGTGTGGGTCGGAGCGGGCCTCGACCGGGTCGCGCTCTACTTCCGCGAGGATGCCGCCGCGCTCGGCCGTCCGTCGTCCACGGCTGCCCCGGAGGGTGAGCCTCACGACCGCCTTCGCGCCGCCCTCGCACGCTCGGCGGAGTTCTGGCTCGACCTGCTGGCCGCCGCCGGGCTGGACGCCGAGGAGGCGTTGCCCGCGCTCTGGGACCTCGTCTGGGCGGGAGAGGTGACGAACGACGCGTGGCAGCCCCTGCGCGCCCCGCGCCGGTACGGCGTTCCCAAGGTCGAGCGGCGGCCGCGGCGGTTCTCGCGACGGCGCGTGGCCGCGATCACGGCGACGCAGGGACGTTGGTCCCTCACGGAAAGGCTCTTCGCCGACCTGCCCGACCGGCGCGCGCTCGCGGAGCTCCTGCTCGAGCGGCAGGGCATCGTCACGCGCGACGGGGTGCGCGCCGAGGGGATTCCCGGCGGCTACGCAGCGGTGTACTCGGAGCTGCGCGCTCTCGAGACGCTCGGTCTCTGCCGCCGCGGCTACTTCGTCGAGGGCCTCGGCGGCGCGCAGTTCGCACTCGGAGGCGCCGTCGAGCGGCTGCGCGAGCTGCGGCCGCGCGAGGGGGACGAGCCGGAGGTACGCGTGCTCGCGGCTGCCGATCCCGCCCAGCCCTACGGGGCCGCACTCCCCTGGCCGAAGCGCGCCGGGGCACGGGCGGCTCGGGTGGCGGGCGCGCTGGTCGTCCTCCTCGGGGGCGAGGCGGCGCTGTTCGTCGAGCGAAGCGGCCGCTCGCTCGTGCCCCTGCGTGAGCCGGACGAGATCTGGCTCCGGCCCGCGCTCGCCGGGCTCGTCGAGCACGCGAGGAGCGCGGGCGTCCGCCGCCTGTCGGTCGAGCGCTTCGACGGCATGCCGGTCGCCGAGTCGGAGGCCATGCCGCTCCTCGCCGAGGCCGGCTTCGTCGCAGGCCCGCGGCGCGCCGTGCTCAGAACCTAGGCGAGCCGGCCGAGCGTCCAGCCGAAGACGGCGTGCCGCCAGGTCGCCTGGACGAACGCGCGGCCGCTCATCAGCCTCGCCAGCCCCGGTTCGCCGCGGGCCGGGTGGTAACGGTCGACGAGCGCGCCGAGCGAGAACAGGACGAGGTGCTCGCCCGTCGCCATCCCGAGCGCGAGTCGCCGCGGATCGACCCGAAGCCGCCGGCGCGCTTCCTCGTAGACGAGCCCGAAGACGGCACCGTTCGCCATGTGGAGGGCGAGGCCGGTTCCCCACCAGTTCGGGCCGCGTGTGACGAGCTTGCCGAGCAGGGCGACGTCGGAGTAGTCGTGGTCGAGGATGCGCATGTCCAGCGGCTCCTCGAGCGCCCAGACGGCGGCCGCCACGGCTCCGGCGGCGGCTGAGCGAGCACGACTCACGTCCCTATTGTTCCCCACGTGCCCGAAGGCGATGCCCTGCACCGAGCGGCGCTTCGTCTCCAGGTGCTCGTGGGCGACCGGGTCGAGGTCGAGGCCTTCCACCCGCGGGCGCGTTCGTTTGCCGTCGCCGAGCGGCTCGACGGGCACATCCTCGAAGCCGTCGAGGCGCGCGGCAAGAACCTCCTGCTCGGCTTCGAGGGCGGCCTCGTCCTCCGCAGCCACCTGCGGATGTCCGGGAGCTGGCGCGTGCTCGCCCGCGGCGCGGAGATCGGAGGCCTGCCCTGGCTCGTGCTCCGCGGCCGCGAGCACCAGGCCGTGCTCCGCGGCGGTGCCGTCCTGGAGTTGACGGACCGCGCAGTCCGCCGCCTCGGGCCCGACATCCTCGCCGACCCGCCCGATCTCGCCGGGATGCTGGCAAGGCTGCGGGCTGCGGACCACCGCCGCGATCTGGGGGAGGCGCTCCTCGACCAGCGCCTCGTGGCCGGAATCGGGAACATCTGGCGCGCCGAGGCGCTCTGGCACGCGCGGCTCTCACCGTGGCTTCGGCTCGGCCAGACGGCGGACGAAGAGCTGCTCTCGGCGCTCGGCGAGGCCGCACGGGTCATGCGGGCGTCTCTCGCCGGCCTCCGTGTCGACCGGGCCGTCTACCGTCGCGCAGGCCGCCCGTGCGCACGCTGCGGTGCGACGATCCTGAGCCGCAGCCAGGGCGAGGACAACCGTGTCGCGTACTGGTGTCCCGGCTGCCAGAGAGGAGAGGCGCCGCCGGGGAAGTAAGAGGACACGTGGCAGTCCGCTCTCCCCAGCTCTACGAAGCGCTCAAGCGCCACTGCCTCGGCGCGTTCGCGTACCTCTACCGCGAGTCGGAGGCCGACGCGCCGCTGCCGTTCTCGTTCGAGGAGCACGCCGCGCCCGGGCGGCCGGCGCTCTACGAGTACCGTCCCCGGGCGCGGAGCTACGTCGAGGACCGCGCCGAGGCGTTGCGACGGCTCGACGACGCCCAGTTCGCGCTCGAGGAGCTCAGGCGCGAACCGGCGGCGGCGATCTTCGCGCATGCGCACACCGGAGCCGACACGACCGAGGAGTCGGCGCTCTACCGGACGATCCTGCTCCCGTTCCTCGCCGGCCTGGCCGAGCGGTGCGGCGGCTTCGAGTGGGACGATCGCGTCTTCAACCGCGGCTACCAGAAGCTCGAGCACGAGATCTTCGGCGAGAGCCATGCCTACGGCGCCGTTGCGCCCCTCGTCGGCGTGTCCTGCCCGGTGCAGGTCGACCTCGGCCGCAATCTGCAGCTGCGCCTGGCCGCTCCCGGCGAGATCGCGGACTACTGGCCGGAGGCGAACGGCCTGCTCCCGTCCGGGTTCGGCCAGGAGCCGGAGCGGTCGAGCGTCGTCGAGCTCTCCTGCGTGTTCCCGGCCGGAGCGGTCGAGCCGCCCGACGCGCCCGGGGAGATCGCGGACGCGGTCACCGCGCTCAGACTCGCGACCGCGGCTCCGATCGCGGCCGGCCCCGTCCTCTTCGAACGCCTCGACTGGCGTCCGTACGGCGTCCGCCCGGTGCTGCCGATCGCCGCCACCGAGCCTCCGGGCGAGCCGACTCGTCTCGACGAGTTCCGGGCCAGACTCGCGGCCGACCTCCTGGAGCGGCTCGCGGACGCGAATCTCGACGAGGGGCTCGGTGAGGCGCTCGACCGCTGGGAGCTGTCGCTGTTCGCCTCCGAGCCCTACCGCTCCGAGCAGCTGCGCGAGTCGCTCGGTGCGCTGCTCGGAGCCGGAGACGGACTCTGGGCGGCGGCCGCGCGGCTGTCTGTCCTCGTCGGAGAGGACGCGGCCGAGCGGGGCGAGTTCTTCGCCCGGCTCCGCGGCCTGACGAGTGGCGGCCACGCGTCCAAGACGGACGGCGAGCTGATCCGCCGTGCGCTCCTCGAGGTGCTGATGGCCGGCGACCGGCTCGGGCTCATCGAGCGCCTCGACGACTCGCTGCTCGGCCTGAAGCCGCGGCCGCGGAGCTACTTCGGCGTGCAGTCGATCGCGAGCTGAGGAATCACGAAGTCGTCACGAAGCGGCGCGTCCGCGGCGGCTACCGTCGGGACATGGACGAAGCGCGCGCTGTCCTCGCCAGGCTCGAGCGGATCGAGGCACTCGAGGCGGGCGGCGCACCCGCGCCGGTGCTGCTCGACGAGGTCCGCGGCCTGCTCCGCGACGCCGAAGCGTGGGTGCGGGCGGAGCCGTCCGGGACCGACCTCGCCGAAAGCGCCCTCGAGCGCTGCCAGGAGGCGCTTCGAGACGCCGAAACCGCCACGGAGGCACGCGCAGGACTCTGCTAACGTGGCTCGAAAGAAGCCGCACGATGGGCCTCTTGCAGGTAGCACCTCAGCCTGAGCCGGACACCGTTCCGCAGAAAGCTGCCATGGCATCAGTAATCGCGTTCGCCAACCAGAAGGGCGGGGTGGCGAAGACGACCTCCACGCTCAATCTCGCCGTCGCACTGGCGGAGCAGGGCAAGCGCGTGCTGACGGTCGACCTCGACCCCCAGGGCAACCTGACCATGAGCCAGGGGCTCAATCCCGACACCATCGAGCGCTCGATGTACGACGTGCTCGTGCATCGACTGCCGCTCGAGCAGGTGATCCACAAGGGCGAGATCGACCTCGCCGTCTCCTCGATCGACCTGGCCGGCGCCGAACTGGCGCTCTCGAGCATGATCGGCCGGGAGCGCGCGCTCGACCGGGCCCTGATGCCGCTGAAGGGGGAGTACGACTACGTCCTGATCGACACGCCGCCCTCTCTCGGCCTGCTGACGATCAACGCGCTCGTCGCCTCGGACGGTGTGATCGTTCCCGTCCAGTGCGAGTACCTGTCGCTGCGCGGCCTCGTGCAGCTCGAGAACACGCTGAGCATGATCCGCGAGAACCTGAACCCGCACGTCGCGATCCAGGGGATCCTGCCGACGATGTTCGACGGCCGTACGCTGCACGCGCGCGAGGCGGTGGAGATCCTGCAGGAGAACTTCGGCGACCTCGTCTTCAAGACGCGGATCCGCAAGACGGTCCGCTACGCGGAGGCGCCGGTGAAGGGTCTGAGCGTCCTCAAGTACGAGCCGCAGGGAAGCGCGGCGCAGGCCTATCGAGATCTCGCGGAGGAGGTAATGAATGGCGCGCAAGCGCGCCAGCATGCGTGAAGGCCCGCTCGCCGAGCTGTTCAAGGCGACGGAAGCTGCTCAGCGACAGGCCGAGCAGGACGTGACGAGCGCTCCCGAGCGGAGTGCCGAGCCACCCGCGCCCGAGCAGCCGGCCGAGCAGAAGCCAGAGCCGCGGCGTCTCGAGCCGGTCGACGCCGTCGTCGTGGACATGCCCGTCGCACCGATCGCGCCCGCCGGGGATCCGGTACGGGAGCGCCTCCGGCCGGAGATCTGGGACGTCGCACCCGAGCCGCCCATCCTCCACGCCGTCCCGCGGCCCGACTCGGGAACCTACGTCGCCGTCATCAAGGTCGTCGGCGTCGGCGGCGCGGGCCTGAACGCCGTCAACCGCATGATCGACGCGGGCCTGTCGCAGGTCGAGTTCATCGCCGTCAACACGGACATCCAGCAGCTCCAGTTCTCCGACGCACCGGTGAAGATCCACATCGGCGAGAACCTCACCGAGGGCCTCGGCTCCGGCGCCGATCCGTCGGTCGGGAGAAAAGCCGCCGAGGAGAGCTACGACGAGGTCAAGCAGACCCTGCGCGGTGCGGACATGGTCTTCGTGACCGCCGGCGAGGGCGGCGGCACCGGTTCCGGCGCGGCTCCGGTCGTGGCGAAGATCGCCCGCGAGCTCGGTGCCCTGACGGTCGGCATCGTCACGACGCCGTTCAAGTTCGAGGGCACGCAGCGCCGCCGCTCGGCGGACGAGGGCGTTGCCGAGCTGCGCGCCGAGTGCGACACCGTCATCGTGGTTCCGAACGAGAAGCTGCTCGAGGTGCTCGACCGCTCGACGTCGATGCTGGATGCGTTCCGGATCGCCGACGACGTGCTCCGCCAGGGCGTCCAGGGCATCTGCGACCTGATCACGATGCCCGGACTGATCAACCTCGACTTCGCCGACGTCCGCACGGTCATGACCGACGCCGGCAACGCACTGATGGGCATCGGCTACTCGGGCGGCGACGATCGTGCCGTCGAGGCGGTCGAGCGCGCTCTCCGCTCACCGCTCATCGAAGGCGAGATGACGGGCGCGAAGGGCATCCTGCTGTCGATTGCGGGCGGCGACGACCTGTCGCTGTACGAGGTGAACCAGGCGGCGGAGATCGTCCGCCAGCGGGCGACCGACGACACGAACATCATCTTCGGCGCGACGATCGACGAGCGGCTGAACGGGCAGGTGTGGGTAACCGTCGTCGCCACGGGCTTCGGCGGTGCCGGACGGCGATCGGCGACCCCGTTGCGCAGCGAGCGCGAGCCGTTCGAGCCGCCGAGCTTCCTGGCTGATCTCTAGGCCCTAGCGCAACGCGAACCCGCAGTACGCTTGCCCTGTGAGGGGAGCGGTCGCCGCAGGCCATCAGCTGACCGCGGAGGCGGGAGCACGGATCCTGGCCGAGGGCGGGAACGCCGTCGACGCGTGCATCGCCGCGGCGTTCATGTCCTGGGTGGCGGAGAGCCCGCTGACGGGGCCCGGGGCCGGGGGCTTCATGCTCGTGCGCCGTGCCCGGGACCGGTCGACGCGCCTGCTCGACTTCTTCGTCACGACACCCGGGCTCGGCGCACGCACGCGCCGGCGCGCCGAGATGAAGTCCATCGACGTCGACTTCAGCGGCGAGTCGACGCAGAAGTTCCATATCGGCTCGGCATCGTGCGCCGTCCCAGGCAAGGTCGCGGGCCTGGCCGCCGCGCACCGGCGCTACGCGAGCCTCCCGTGGGGAACGCTGATCGAGCCGGCCGCAGAGGCAGCCCGGAGCGGGATCACGCTCACGCGCCCGCAGGCGTATCTCCACGCGATTCTCGACCTGATCCTGCGCCACACGGCCGAGGGGCGGCGCGTGTACGGGGTACGGGGAACAAGACTCGGGCCCGGTGACGTCCTGCGGCTCCCCGATCTCGCGAACACGCTCGAGCGGCTCGCGGAGCGGCCGGCCGACCTCTACTCGGGCGATCTGGCCGACGCCGTCGTCCGGCACCTGCGTGAAACCGGCGGTGCGATCACCGCGGCCGATCTGCGCGCGTACCGCGTGATCTGGCGGACGCCCGTCAAGACTGGCTTCCGGGGCTGCGTGTTCGAGTCGAATCCGCCGCCGTCCTCGGGCGGGGTGCTCATCGCCTACGGACTCGCGCTGCTCGATCGGCTCGAGGACGGCGCGCCCGGCTCCGCCCAGGCGCTGACGGCGCTCGTGGAGGTGATGCGCGAGCAGAGCCGGACCCGCGGGTACCGGTTCACGACGAGGCTCAACCACGGCGGGCTCGCCCGGCACCTGCTCGCGGACGAGAACCTTCGCGCGGCGCTCGACCGGATCAGGGCAGGCGCACCTGTCGCACCGGAGGCGGCGCCGCCCGGTGGAACGACGCACATCTCCGTCGTCGACGCGAAAGGCAACGCCGCATCGCTCTCGGCGTCGACCGGCTCCGGCTCGGGCGTGATCGTGCCCGGCACCGGCATCCACATGAACAACATGCTCGGGGAGTACGACCTCAACCCGAGCGGCCGTACGCCCGCGCCGGGCCGCCGGATGACGAGCATGATGGCACCGTCGATCGTCGTGCGTGACGGCGAGCCGCGGCTCGTGGTCGGAAGCGCCGGGTCGGTACGGCTCCGAGGGGCGATCATGCAGGTGGTCGTGAACGTCGTCGGGCACGGGTTGCCGGTCGGCGAGGCGATCGACGCCCCTCGCGTTCACGTCGACGAACCGCACGTCCACTGTGAGGGCGGCCTCGAGCCGACGGCGCTCGACGCGCTCGAGTCTGCAGGCTACGACGCCGTCCGCTGGCGGCGGCGGAACCTGTTCTTCGGCGGCGCTGCAGCCGTCGAACGCCGCGAGGACGGTAGCCTCGCGGCCGCCGGAGACCCGCGCCGGGGCGGCTTCGGCGTGGTCGTCGGATGAACGGCCCCGCCGTCCGCGACGCCACACCGGCGGACGCGCCGGCGCTCGTCGCGCTGGCACAGGAGGTGGGCGCGGAGCCGGAAGGCTGGCTGATTGCGGACGATTCCTGGCGCGGCGTCGCCGACGAGCGCCGCTATCTGAAGGCGCTGCGGCGGCACCCGCACGCGGCCGTCTTCGTCGTCGAGGACGGCGACCGCATCGTCGGGCGACTCTCGGTTGCGCGCGATCCTCATCCCGCGAGCTTCCACGTCGCCGACATCGGCCTGATGGTGGCGGCCGGGCATCGGCGACGCGGCGTCGGCCGCGCCCTGCTCACGCGAACGGTCGACTGGGCACGCGAGGCTCGCGTGCGCAAGCTGGAGCTCCACGTCTTTCCGCACAACGAGCCGGCGATTGCCCTGTACGAGAGCTTCGGCTTCGTCCGCGAAGGGTTCCGCCGCGAGCACTACCGCCGCGGCAGCGGGTACGTCGACGCGATTCTGATGGCCTACTGGGTCGACGAGACCTGAGGAGCCGGCTCGACATGCCCCGCGTGGCCGGCTGTGGACGAGAAGTCACACAATCGTCACACCTGCGGCACAGACGCGTGAGCATTTCGGCGGTACGCTCGACGCGGGTGGCGGGTGGACGACATCCCCACCCTGGGTGGGGATGTCGCGCTGCATTCCGGCCGGGACGGCCGCGTCGGCGGCCGGCCTCGCGATGTCAGCCGTGCGAGACCTTGCCGTTCGTCGCTGCGCGCTCGCGGACTTCGCGCTCGCGGCGGACAGCCTCGATCGCGCCCTCGAGGAGATCGGACAGCTGCCTGAGCCGCTCCGGCTCGGAGAGCAGCTCGAGCAACTCCTGCTTGGGCTCGATACCGAAGTCGACCCGCGCCGCGATCTCGAACGCGAGCGAACCCGACCGGCCGTCGGGCTCGTCGACGTCCTCGCCGACCGCCTCGACGAGCCGGCGGAAGAGCCCGAGCGCGCGTTCCGAGTCGGCCGCCTGCGCGTCCGGGTCATCGTCGTGGACGGGCTCGACCTCGCCGGTGAGAAACTCCCGTCCGATCGTCAGCTCCAGGAGCCGGAAGCGGTCGTGTCCCTCGACGACGACGTTCATCCGTCCGTCGTCGAACACCTGCAGCACCTCGACTACGGCGGCGCGGGTCCCGATCTCGCGCCGGCCCTGTTCGTCCTCGAGCACGAGGCCGAACTCGTCCCCGCTACGGAGGCACTCGCCGATCAGCTCCTTGTAGCGCGGCTCGAAAATATGGAGCGGAACGCGCTCCGTCGGCAGAAGGACGAGCTCGAGCGGAAAGAGTCCGATCTCGGCCACGCGGACACCAAGCCTAGTCGACCGGCTCCGGTGGACCGATCCATCCGACCGGGAAGCGGCTGCCGCCCCGTCGCTAGAGTCAGGCGATGACCGCGCGCAGGGAGCTCCCGGGAGACCCGTTCTCCGCTGCGCTGCGCGGGCTGGTCCCCTACGAGCCCGGCAAGCCGGTGGAGGAGGTGCAGCGGGAGCTGGGCATCGCCCGCTGCGTCAAGCTCGCCTCCAACGAGGGGCCGTACGGGCCGTTTCCGGCGGCGCTGGAGGCGATTGCGCGCTCCACGCCCGAGCTCAACCGGTACCCGGACGGCGGCGCCTACAGGCTGCGCGCGGCGCTCGCCGAGCGACACGGTGTCGCATTCGAGGAGGTGATCACGGGCGCCGGTGCCGACGGGCTGATCGACTGCCTGTCCCAGATCTTCCTCGATCCGGGCGACGAGATCGTGTGCTGCTGGCCCTCGTTCGTCAGCTACGTCATCGCGGCCCGGAAGCTGGGCGCGACGCCCCGTCTCGTGCCGCTGCGCGACCACCGCTACGACCTCGACGCGATGCTCGACGCGATCGGCCCGCGGACGAAGATCGCCTATCTCTGCCTGCCGAACAACCCGACGGGCACGGTGAACACGCGCGCCGAGGTCAAGGCCTGGTTCGAGCGCGTCCCCGAGCACGTCGTCACGGTCGCCGATCAGGCGTACTTCGAGTACATCGACAGTCACGACTACGTGGACGTTGTCGCTGAGCACTTCGCGCGGGGCCGCAACGTCGTCGTCCTGCGCACGTTCTCGAAGATCTACGGGCTTGCCGGCCTGCGCGTCGGCTACGCGGTGGCGCCCGCGCGGGTCGTGACGGAGCTGTCGAAGGTGCGCCGGGCGTTCGACGTCGCCACGCCCGCGCAGGAGGCCGCGCTCGCCAGCCTCGACGACCTGGCCGAGCTCGGTCGGCGGCGCGAGCTGAACGCGCAGGGTCGGAGTGGGCTCGAGCAGGTGTTGCGAGAGCACGGTCTCGACCCGGTCCCGGACGCGGTCGCGAACTTCGTCTTCGTCGAGCTCGGCGAGGATTCGCGCCCGTTCCAGGAGCGGCTGCTGCGAGAAGGCGCGATCGTGCGGCCGACGCACGGGTTCGGGGCGCCGGAAGCGATACGCGTGACGGTCGGCACGCCCGAGGAGCACGAGTTCCTCTCCGCCGCGCTCGGGCGCGTCACGGCAGCGATCGTCTGACCCCGCTACCGTTTCCGTCCCAGTGCTGACCGGGCCACGCCGCCAGCTGAGCCTGCTCGATCGAGCGCCGGCGTTCCGGTCGCTCTTCCTCGCGACGACGGTTTCCGGGATCGGTACGTGGCTCGCGGTCATTGCGCTGACGGTCGACGTCTACGACCGGACGCACTCGCCCGAGTGGGTGAGCGCGCTCCTGATCGCGGACTTCCTGCCCGCCGTCGTGATCGGCCTTGCGTTCGGGCCGATCGTCGACCGGTTCTCTCGCCGCCGGCTGATGATCGGGTCGGACGTCGTCAGCGTCGGCGTCTTCGTTGCGCTGGTCTTCGCCGGCACGCCGGGCCAGATCGTCGCGCTCGCCGCAGCGGCGGGCTTTGCCACGGGCTTCTTCAGGCCGGCGACCTACGCCGGGTTGCCGAACCTCGTCGACGAGGTCGACCTTCCCGCTGCGAATTCGATCCTTCGCTCGACCGCGCACCTGACGACCGTCGTCGGCACGCTGATCGGCGGCGCCGTCGTCGCTGCGGCCGGCCCGGACGTGTGTTACGCCGTGAACGCGGTCAGCTTCGCCGGATCGGCGCTCCTCCTCGCCGCGATCCCTGCGGCCAGGATGCGGGCACCCGAGCACCCGTCCGAAGGCGGGTACCTCGCGGAGGTGCGGGCCGGGTTCTCGCTCGTTTTCCGCTCGCGCGCGCTTCTGGCCGTGTTCATCTCGTGGAACCTCGTCATGCTCGCGAACGCAGGCGTGAACGTCTCCGAGATCTTCCTCGCCAAGGTCTCGTTCGCCGCGGGCAGCTTCGGCTACGGGCTCCTGTGGGCCGGAACCGGCCTCGGGCAGGTCTGCGGCGCCCTGTACGCGAGCACGTGGCTCGAGCGCCGGAGCGTGTCCTTCGTCTACGGCGCGGGTCTGGCGCTGATGTCGTTCGGAGCGCTCGCCGCAGCGCTGTCGCCGAACGTGTGGGTCGGCGCGCTCGCGCTCGCCCTGGGCGGGTCCGGTAACGGTGTCGCAATCGTCTGCAACTCGCTGCTGATCCAGCGCGGTGCTCCCGACCGCCTGCGCGGACGCGCGTTCACGACGATCATGAGCGTCAACTTCGCGCTGCTCGGCTTCGGGATGGCCGTCGCAGGCCCCGTGACGACCGCGCTCGGCGCGCGTTGGGTCTTCGCTCTCGCCGCGGTGTTCGCCGGCGTGGCGGCGGTCGTCGGGCGCGGGATGACGAGACGGCTCGGCATGATGAGTGAGTCCGAGTCCCACCGCGAGCCGGCCGCGTCGCCGACCTCGTAGCGTGGCGGCTCGCCGGACCTGGACGCAGGCGCGCCTCGTCGAGGGCGTGCGCGACGGCGACCCGAGAGCGGTCGCGCGTGCGATATCGCTCGTCGAGAACTCCGACCCGCTCGCCGACGAGGTCGTCCGTGAGCTCTACCCCCAGACCGGGCATGCGTACGCCATCGGCGTCACCGGCCCGCCCGGCGTCGGGAAGTCCAGCCTCATCTCCGCCCTGCTGCCTTACGTCCGCGCGCGGGGGCTGTCGGTGGGGGTCGTGTCCGTCGATCCCTCCAGTCCCTTCTCGCACGGCGCCTTGCTCGGCGATCGCATCCGTCTTGCCGACCACTTCCTCGACCCCGGCGTCTTCATCCGCTCCATGGGCACTCGCGGACATCTCGGCGGTCTGGCCGAGGCGACCCTGCAAGCGGTGCTGCTGCTCGACGCCGCCGGCAAGGACGTGGTCTTCGTCGAGACGGTCGGCACGGGCCAGAGCGAGGTCGAGGTGATCGGCATCGCCGACACGGTGCTGCTCGTGTTGATGCCGGGCTCCGGCGACTCGATCCAGGCGCTGAAGGCGGGGATCATGGAGATTCCGGACGTGATCGCGGTGAACAAGATGGACAACCCGGCCGCGAAGACGATGCTGAGCGAGGTGCGCTCGATCCTCGCGCTCGATCCCGAGCGGGACCGCCGGCCGCCGATCGTGCTCACGGAGGCCGCACGCGGCGAGAACGTCGAACAGCTCTGGGACGAGCTCGAGTCGCACCGTGCCTACCTCGAGCACGAGAACCTGCTCGAAGAGCGTCGGCGGCGGAACCTGGCGCGGGAGGTGTTCGCCGTCGCGTCCGCGCGGGCGAAGTCGCACATCGTGCAGGCTGTCGGCGACGACGCGGAGCTGCGGCGCGTGCTCGACGCGGTGCAGCGCCGAGAGCTCGATCCGCTGTCGGCGGTGCACGAGATCCTCGAGAAGGTCTTCCACATCGACGACGGTGCCGCGGCCGGCTGACATCGAGGCGGCGCGCGCCCGGCTCGATGGTGTGGCGCGCGTGACGCCCGTCTTCCGATCCGAGACGTTCTCGCGTCTGGCCGGTCGTGAAGTCGTGCTCAAGGCCGAGAACCTACAGCGCACCGGCTCGTTCAAGATTCGCGGCGCGTTCAACAGGATCTCGTCGCTCGTCCCGGACGAGCGCGCAGCCGGCGTGGTCTGCGCCAGCGCGGGGAATCACGGCCAGGCGGTCGCCTGGGCGGCGCGGGAGGCCGGGATCGCCGCCACGATCTTCGTCCCGGCGGACGCGCCCATGGCGAAGGTCGACGCGACGCGGAGCTACGGCGCCGACGTCGAGATGGTCGGTGCGAGCTTCGAGGACGCCGTCGCCGCGGCTCGGCATCACGTCGAGGCGACCGGCGCGACCTTCGTCCACGCGTTCGAGGACGAGCTGGTGATCGCGGGCCAGGGGACGATCGGGCTCGAGATCGCCGAGCAGGTCCCGGATCCGGGAACCGTGATCGTGCCGGTCGGCGGCGGCGGGCTCGCGTCGGGCATCGCAATCGCGCTCCGGGCCGTGCGGCCAGGCACGCGGCTGATCGGTGTTCGGGCCGCGCGCGAGCAGACGATCGCGGACGGCATCGCGATCAAGCACCCGGGCGAGTTGGCCGGCCGGATCCTCGAGGGCGCGCTCGAAGCGATGGTCGAGGTGAGCGACGACGAGATCTCGGAGGCGATCGTGCTCCTGCTCGAGCGGACGAAGCTCGTCGTCGAGGGCGCGGGCGCGGTCGGCGTGGCGGCGCTCCTCGCCGGGCGCATCCCGGGAGACGGCCCCGTGCTCGTACTGCTCTCGGGCGGCAACATCGACGCGACGCTGCTGATGTCGGTGGCCCGGCACGGCCTCTCGGCGGCCGGCCGCTACCTCGTCGTCCGCACCCGCGTGCCCGACCGCCCGGGCGAGCTCTTCAAGCTGCTCTCGCTCGTGACCGAGGCGCGGATGAACGTGATCGGCGTCGAGCACAGACGAGAGGGGCTCGACATCGGCGTGACCGAGACGGGGATCGAGCTGACGCTCGGCACCCGCGACGAGGAGCACTGCGAGGTCCTGCTCGCAACCATGCGGAGCTGGGGCTACGACGTCGTGCGCCTGACCTGAGCCTCGGCTCGCGGGCAGGCTCCGGCCGGCGCTCGCCTCTTCCCCCCGTTGGGGGCGCGAGCGTCCCTACCTGAACGCTAGCCGCGAAACCGTCACGCGTGGGTGACGTCCGAGCGCCGAAGGTGTGACGTCTGGGCGCTCCGGCCTGCCTGCAGCTCCGGGACGCCCGCGTGGACGAGCGGCCGTGCGTCGAGGCCGTGGGCAGAGAGGACGCTGGCCGCGACGGCGGCACGCGCGCCGCTCTCGCAGACCGTGATCAGCGTGCGGTCGGACGGCAGGCCGTCCCCGAGTTCGCCCGCGAGGCGGTACGGGACGTGGCGGCTTCCGGGGAGCGGGGATTCCTCGCGCTCGCTCTCCTCGCGGACGTCGACGAGTTCCGCCGAGCCGTCGGCAAGGAGTGCTTCGACGTCCTCGAGCTGGACGGGGGCGAGGATGGCCGTCGACCCTGCGACGGGGTCGACGAGTACGCCTGCGAGCTCGAGGAACCCGACGGAGCGCAGGCCGCGGACGGCACGCTCCGCCTCGTCCAGCGAGGCCGCATGGACGACGGGGGGCGCGGACGTCGCGAGCACGAAGCCGGCTTTGATCGCGAACGAATGGCCCGAGACGGGCACGTTCGCGGCGCCCGGCAGGTGGCCGGCGGCGAAGACGTCGAACGGCCTGACGTCGAGAACGGGCGCGTCGCCCGCTGTTTCGACACTCGCGACGCGCTGGGCGGCGCCGAGGAAGGGCCCGCGGTTGAGCTCGACGATGCGCTCGAGGTTGGGCGGCCGGGGGGCAGAGACGGCAGCCGACTCGGCAACGAATGCGTCCACGGTCGCGAGCGCCAGCGCGGGGTTGAACCGGCGCTCGAAGCCGATCGTCGTCGACGCTTTCGAGCTCATGCCCTTCCCGCAGAGCGAGCCGGCGACATGGCCCGGATACACCTCGACGCCGTCGCTCAGCTCGAGCAGCCGGTGCAGGCTGTGGAAGAGCCCCTCGGCGCCCTCCTCGGCCTCGACCGCGAGATCGGGGCGTGCCGCGTCGCCGACGAAGAGCGAGTCGCCCGTCAGGAGGAGCCAGGGCTCGTCGGCCCGGGTCAGGTCGGTGACGGCGAAGCAGCAGTGCTCGGGCCGGTGGCCGGGCGTGTGGATGACCCGCAGGGCGACGTTGCCGACGACGATCTCGTCGCCGTCCGCGAGCGGCTCCGACGGGTACGCGGTGCCTGCCAGCGAGTGCACGGCGACCGGGAGCCCGTGCTCGAGGGCCAGCCGCCCGTGGCCGGAGACGTGGTCGGCGTGCGTGTGCGTCTCGAGGACGCGCACGATCCTGACCTCGCGCCGGGCCGCCTCCTCCAGGTACTGCTCGATCGCGTACGCCGGGTCGACGACGACCGCCTCGCCCGCGTCTTCGCAACCGACCAGGTACGACGCGCAGCCGAGGTCGTCGTCGACGAACTGGCAGAACAGCACCGGGCGAGGCTAGCAGCCTCCTCCGCGTGGGACGCGAATCAGGAGCGTCGCGACTACAGACCCAGGTGCTTCGCGATCACCATGCGTTGCACCTCGTTGGTGCCCTCGCCGATCTCGAGCACCTTCTGGTCGCGGTAGAGCCGTGAGATCGCGTACTCGTCCATGAATCCGTAGCCGCCGTGGATCTGCAGCGCGTGGTTGACCGCGCGCTGCGAGAGCTCCCCCGTGTACAGCTTCGCCATCGCGGCCTCGAGGGCGAATGGGCGGCCCGCGTCCTTCAGCCACGCGGCCTTGTAGACGAGCTGCCGGCCTGCCTCGATCTCCGTCGCCATGTCGGCGAGCTTGAACTGGATCGCCTGGAAGGACGCGATCGGACGGCCGAACTGATGGCGCTCCTTCGCGTAGGCGAGCGCGAGGTCGTACGCGCCCTGCGCGAGGCCGACGCCCATCGCCGCGACCGAGATGCGCCCGCCGTCGAGGATCTCGAGGAACTGCGCGAAACCGCGACCGCGCTCGCCGAGCAGGTTGGCCTCCGGGACGGCGCAGTCCTGGAAGGACAGCTCCCGGGTGTCGGAGGCGCGCCATCCGAGCTTCTGCATCGGAGCCGAGATCACGTAGCCCGGCGTGCCGTTCGCGACGACGATGTTCGAGATCTCCTCGTCGCCGGTGCGGGCCGTGATCGTCACGCAGGCGCTGATGTCCGTGCCGGCGTTCGTGATGAAGATCTTCGAGCCGTTCACGACCCACTGCCCGTCGCGAAGCTCGGCGCGTGTCTGTGTGGCACCGGCGTCGGAGCCGGCGCCGGGCTCGGTGAGGCCGAACGCGGCCAGCTTGCGGCCGGAGGCGAGATCGGGGAGCCACTCGCGCTTCTGGACCTCCGAGCCGAAGAGGAGGATCGGCATCGTCCCGAGGGAGGTGTGCGCGGCGACCGTGATCGCGACGGACGAGTCGATGCGGGTCAGCTCCTCGATCGCGATCGCGTACGACACGGTGTCCCCACCCGCGCCGCCGTACTCCTCCGGCACGGGGATGCCCATCAGTCCGAGCCCGGCCAGCTCGGCGACGAGCTCGTAGGGGAAGCGGTGCTCGCGGTCGAGCTCCTCGGCGACGGGGCCGACCCGCTCGACGGCGAAGTCGCGCACCGTCTGGCGGATCAGCTCGTGCTCGTCGGAGAGGTCGAAGTTCACGGTGAGGAGAGGCGCGTGGCGAGCTCGGTCAAGAGCCGGACGCCGTAGCCCGTTCCCCCTCGCTGGGAGAGATAGTCGCCTCGGGACCAGGTCAGGAAGGCCGAGCCGGCGATGTCCAGGTGCGCCCAGGGGCCCTCGCCGGCGAACTCACGCAGGAACTCGGCGGCGTAGACCGGAATCCCCTGGCCGCGAACGGAGTGATTCTTGAGGTCGGCGAAGTCGGACTGGATGAACTTGCGGTAGCGCGGGTGCATCGGCCACGGCCATGCGTGGTCGCCGCTCGCCTCGCCGGCAGCGACGATGTCGTCGCGCCAGTTGTCGTCGTTTGCGAAGACGCCGGCGTAGAGGTCGCCCAGCGCGCGGCTCATCGCGCCCGTCAGCGTGGCCAGGTCGACGACGTGGGTGGCACCCTGCTCGCGCGTGTAGACGAGCGCGTCGGCGAGCACGAGCCTGCCCTCGGCGTCCGTGTTCGTGATCTCGATCGTCTTGCCGTTCGAGGCCGTGAGCACGTCGCCGGGGCGGAAGCTGCCGCCGCCCATGACGTTCTCGGCCGCGGCCACGACCGTCAGGACGCGAATCGGCAGGCCGAGCTCGGCGATCGCACCCGTCGCGGCGACGACGGCTGCGGCGCCGGACATGTCCCCGCGCATCTCCTCCATGTAGAGCGCCGGCTTGAGCGCGAGTCCGCCGCTGTCGAACGTGATGCCCTTGCCGACGAGCCCGAGCACGAGGCCGGGCACGGCCGTCGCGGCCGGCTCGTGGCGCAGCACGATCAGGCGCGGCGGGTTGTGGCTGCCCATGCCGACACCGAGCAGCGCGCCCATGCCACGGCGCGCCATCTCGTCCGGGTCGAGCGACTCGGCGGTCAGCGTGTCGAAGCGGGCGGCGATCCCCGCCGCGCGGTCGGCGAACGTCGCCGGTGTGAGCTCGTTCGCCGGTGCGTTCGCGAGATCGCGCGCGCGGTTCGTCCAGGCCGAGACGATCCCGGCGCGGCGCGCGTCCGGCTCGATCTGTGCCCCGCCGACGAGCGTGAGCCGCCCGACCGGCGTCGTGGGACGGCCGTTCGTCTTCCAGGCGCCCGGGTCGTAGCCGCCGAGCACGGCGCCCTCGACCGCCGCCCGGACCTGGTCGGCGGGGGGGAGAGGCAGAGAGTCGTCGAGGAGCCACGCGGCCTCGCCGCCGCCCGCCGCCTGCAGCTGGCGCACGGCCGCTGCGGCCGCATCGCGCACGGCATCGAGCTCGATCTCGTCCCGAGGGCCGAGACCGGTGACCACGGCCCGGCGCCCCTCGAGCCGGACGAGGCGGGCGACGCCTCGCTCGGTGGTCGCGTCGCGAGCGGCGAGCGCATCCGCAACGCCGTCGACACCGCTCGGGAGCGGCTGCGGCGGGTCGGCGACGGCGACGACGAGCGTCGAGCCCTCGGGCGCCTCAGCGGCGACGTCGATCTCCATCGCGGCGGCGATGCTACCCCAATCAGCCGCGGGCGCCAGGGAGCAACTCGGCGTGCGCGCACCCTCCTAGTACGCTCAGGCCATGCTGGCGGGGATCGACCGGCGGGCGATGACAGGGCTCTCGACGGGGCATCTGGCCTGCGACTTCGCGGGCGGAGCGATTCCGGCGCTGCTGCCCTTCTTCAAGGACCGGTTCCACCTCTCGTACACGCTCGCCGCGGTGATCGTGCTCGCGTCGACGTTCTCGAGCTCCGTGATCCAGCCGCTGTTCGGTCTCTGGTCGGACCGGCGAGGCGCGCTCTGGCTGCTCTCGACGGGGGTTGCCGTCGCCGGCGTGGGCATCGCGCTCGCAGCCGCCGCCCCTGCCTACGGGCTGGTCGTTCTGTGCGTCGTCGTCAGCGGGCTCGGGACTGCGGCGTTCCATCCGGAGGGGTCGAAGTTCGCCGCGTACGCGAGCGGCGACCGGCGGGCGAGCGGCATGTCGGTGTTCTCGGTGGGCGGGAACATCGGTTACGCGCTCGGAGCGCTCGTGACCACACCGATCGTCATCGCGCTCGGTCTCACCGGCGGCCTGCTCCTGATGGTGCCCGGGCTCGTCGTCGCGGGCATGATCCTGCGCCTCCTGCCCTACCTGGTCACGCTGGAGCCGGGGGAGACGGAGCGCGCCGCAGATGCGGCGTCGGCGGAGAAGGAGCGGCCTGGCGCGATGGTGCTCCTGCTCGTGATCGTCGCGCTGCGGAGCGTCGCCTGGTTCGGCCTCCTGACGTTCGTCCCGCTCTGGGAGGTCTCGATCGGCAACTCGAAGAGCTACGGCTCGCACCTGCTCTCGTTGATGCTCGTCATGGGCGCGGTCGGCACGCTGCTCGCGGGGCCTGCCGCCGATCGCATCGGGCGGCGGCCCGTGCTGATGGCGAGCTGCATCGTCGTCCCGCCGGCGATCCTCGTGTTCGTCCTCGTCGGCGGCGTGCCGGGGGCGCTCGCCCTGTGCGTGATCGGGCCTGCGGTCGTCGGGACGTTCGGGGTCACCATGGTGATGAGCCAGGAGTACCTGCCGCGCCACATCGGTATGGCGTCCGGCCTCTCGATCGGCCTGTCGATCGGCCTGGGCGGGATCGCGGCGGTGATCCTCGGCGCCGTCGCCGACTCCGTCGACCTGAAGACCGCGTTCTACGTGTGCGCTGCGGCGCCGATTCTCGGAGCGGTGCTGACCGCGCTGCTGCCGTCGTCGCGGGCCCGGCCGGGACTGGCTCCCGAGATGGCCCCGTCGTGAGATAGCCTCCGCTTCCGGAATGAGGGCGAGCGCGTGAGCCAGAGTGCGAGGGAGTTCTTCGAGTCGCTGCCGGCGCGCGCGAACGGCCGCACCGACGGCGTCGATGCAAGCTACGTCGTCGACATCGCCGGTAGCGGGACCTGGACGGTCAAGATCGACGACGGGAAGGTCGAGGTCACCGAAGGCGACGGCGGCGGCGATTGCACCGTCTCGGCGTCCGAGGAGACGTTCCAGCGCATCCTCGACGGCCGCCAGAACCCGCTCACGGCGTACATGACCGGGAAGCTCAAGGTCAAGGGCGACATCAACGCCGCGCTCAAGCTCAAGGACGTCCTCGGGTAGATGGCGCTCGATCCGCAAGCCCGAGCCTTCCTCGACCAGATCGAGGAGCTCGGCGTGCCGGGCATCGGCGAGCTGCCGCCGGAGGAAGCCCGAGCCGCCGGAGATGCCGCCTCGGAGGCGGTGTTCGGGCCGTTCGCCGACGTGCCCTGGGAGGAGCGCGACATCCCCGGCCCGGCCGGTGCGATTCCGACACGCATCTACCGGCCCGGCGATGCGCCCGCGCCGGTGCTCGTGTACTTCCACGGCGGCGGCTGGGTGCTCGGCAGCCTCGTCACGCACCACGGGGTCTGCGCGACGCTCGCCCGGCTCTCCGGCTGCGTCGTCTGCTCGGTCGACTACCGGCTCGCGCCCGAGCACCGCTTCCCGGCGGCGCTCGACGACGCCTGGGCGGCGACGACCTGGATCGCGGAGCACGCCGAGGAGATCGGCGGCCGGCCGGGAGCGCTGGCCGTCGGCGGCGACAGCGCAGGCGGGAACCTGGCCGCCGTCTGCGCACGACGCGCTCGCGACGAAGGGCTGCCGCTCGCGTTCCAGCTGCTCGTCTATCCCGTATGCGACGCCGACCTCGACACGTCCACCTACCGCGAGTTCGCCGACGGCTACTTCCTGACCGCGGACGGCATGCGCTGGTTCTGGGACCACTACCTTCCGGACGGCGACCGCTTCCAGCCCGACGCGTCGCCGCTTCGCGCGGCCGACGTGGCCGGCACGGCGCCGGCGCTCGTGATGACGGTCGAGTTCGACCCGCTCCGCGACGAGGGCGAGGCGTACGCGCGGCGACTCGAGGAAGCGGGCGTCCCGGTCACGCTCACTCGCTACGACGGCATGATCCACGGCTTCTTCCGCATGCCCGGCGTGATCGGCCGCGCGAACGACGCGCTGGCCGAGGCCGCCGAGGCGTTGCGCGCGGCGTTCGCCGCCGCAGCGGTGTAGAGCTCACTCCTCGAGCTCGACCAGGAGCTCTCCGCCCGCGACACGGTCGCCCTCGCGCACGTGTACGCGCCGCACGACCGCCTCGTACGGCGAAACGAGCGGTGTCTCCATCTTCATTGCCTCGAGCACGATCAGGGGCTGCCGCGCCGCGACCTCGTCGCCTTCGGCCACGAGCACGCGGATCACGGTGCCGGGCATGGGCGCAGAGACGGAGCTCTCGAAGCCGCGCGCGCGCAGGGCGTGCTCGACGGCGTCCGCGTCGGGCGGAGCGGCCGGGGGCGGAGGGGGGAGGTTGAGCCGGAACGGCCCGCGCCAGGGTCGCTGCGCGAGCGCGGGTGGGTCGTGCGGAGAGCGGCGGATGCTCGACGAGGAAGCCGGTCGTCGTCTCGCCGGCGCGGAGGCCGGGGTGGCCGACGAGCCAGCGCAGGAAGGGAAGGTTGGTCGTCACGCCTTCGACGGCCGTCTCCGCGAGCGCCGCCGCGAGGCGGTCGAGCGCCTCGTCGCGGGTGCGCCCGTGGGCGATCAGCTTCGCGATCATCGGGTCGTAGGCGAGTCCGATCTCGTCGCCCTCCTCGACGCCCGCGTCGACGCGGATGCTCTCCGGGAGCCGTAGCCGCTCGATCCGACCTGCCTGGGGCAGGAACGTGCGCGGATCCTCGGCGTAGAGCCGTACTTCGACCGCGTGGCCGTCCGCCTCGAACCGGTCGAGAATCGTGCCGCCGGCGGCGATGGCGAGCTGCTCGGCTACGAGGTCGACGCCGGTCACGAGCTCCGTGACCGGGTGCTCGACCTGGATGCGGCCGTTCAGCTCCAGGAACCAGAAATCGCGGCCGTCCAGCATGAACTCGGCGGTGCCGGCGCTCCGGTAGCCGATCGCCTGCGCGAATGCGATCGCCGCCTCGCTCATGCGCCTGCGCAGGTCGGGGTCGAGGGCGGTCGACGGCGACTCCTCCAGCAACTTCTGATGGCGCCGCTGCACGGAGCACTCGCGTTCGCCGAGGGAGACGACCGTGCCCGCCGCGTCGGCGAGCAGCTGGATCTCGACATGGCGAGGGCGCTCGACGTAGCGCTCGCAGAAGATCCGGTCGTCGCCGAAGGCCCCTTTCGCCTCGCGGCGCGCGGCGGCCAGCGCCTCGTCGAGCTCTGCCGGGTCCCGGACGACCCGCATCCCGCGGCCGCCTCCGCCTGCGGCGGCCTTGATCACGAGCGGGAACCCGATCTCGGCCGGGTCGCCTTGCTCGACGACGGGCACGCCGACGCTGCGTGCGATCTCCTTCGCGGCGAGCTTGTCGCCGCCGCGCCGCAGGGCGTCCGCGGTCGGGCCGACGAACGCGAGCCCGGCCGCCTCGACCGCCTCGGCGAACTCGGGGCTCTCGGCGAGGAAGCCGTAGCCGGGATGCACGGCCTGTGCACCGACCTCGCGAGCGGCCCGGACGTGCTCGGCGGGATCGAGGTAGCTCGCGATCTCGACCGTCGCGTCCGCGGAGCGGGCGTGCAGCGCACCGGCGTCGTCGGGCGCGACGACCGCGACCGTCCCGATCCCGAGCTTCCGGCACGTCCGGAAGATCCGGACGGCGATCTCGCCGCGGTTGGCGACGAGCAGCTTGTCGATCCCCATGCCCCGAATCATGCGGATCGGGACGCAGGCCCGCTGCTGATCAGGAGATCCAGCCGGGCGGGCGGCGCTCGAGGAAGGCGTGAAGCCCTTCCTGCCCCTCGTCGCTCGTGCGGCGCTCGGCGATCCGGCGGGCGGTCTCGAGTCCGTCGAGCGGTGCGTCGAGCACGAGGCGCTTCGCGTGGCGGGCCGCCTCGGGGCCGGCGGAGAGGATCTCGGCGACGATCCGGTCGACGGCCGCCTCGAACTCGCCGGCCGGCACCACCTCGTGCACGAGGCCGATGCGGAGCGCCGTCTGCGCGTCGAATCGCTCCCCCGTGACGAAGTAGCGCCGCGCCGCGCCGGGCCCGATCCGCGCCAGCGCGAACGGTGAGATCACCGCCGGGAGGATGCCGAGCTTGACCTCGGAGAACGCGAACACGGCGTCCTCGGCCGCGACGACCGCGTCGGCGCAGCAGACGAGGCCGACGCCGCCGCCGAGGACGTACCGCTGCACGGGCGCGACGACGGGGGCCGCGCAGCGGTCGACCGCCTCGTACATCCGTCGCAGGCGCGTCGAGTCGGCGACGTTCTCCTCGTAGGAGAGCCCTGCAGCCGCCCGCATCCACTCGATGTCGGCGCCCGCGCAGAAGCTGTCGCCGTCACCGGCGAGAACGACCGCGCGCGCGTCGCCGACGTCCGCGAACGCCGCCGTCAGGGCGGCGATCAGTTCGGCGTCGAGGGCGTTCCGCCGGTCGGGACGCGCGAGCGTGATGCGCAGGAGCGGCCCGTCGCGCTCGACGCGGAGTGGGCCGTCCGCAGTCATCGTGCGTCAGTCCTCGGCCGGGAGCTTGGCGAGCAGCGCCTTGATGTCGCGCAGGACGTCCGCCTCGTCGTGCCCGAAGTCGTCGAGATAGGACTTGAGGGCGGCGTGGACGAGGCGAAGCTCTTCCGCGGTCAACTCGAGCGTGTGCATGGCGGGAACCTACCGCCTCGTCCGACGCTGCGGGGTGCAGGAGGCGAGCACCCCGCAGCGCCAGATCACATCTAGAGGACCGCGATGTAGAACGCGTGGCTCTCCGGGAAGTTGTTGTTGACGTCGAACGTGACCACGAACACCGTGCTCGTGTTGTTGTTCAACGTGCACGCGACCGTGTCGGGCGGCGGCGATGCTCCCGTGGATCCGCAGATCGCCGCGACCGCCGTCCCGCGGCTCGTCAGGTCGGCATTCCGGAATGCAGGCGTCACCGAGATTGCATGGCCCGTCACGGCGCCGCCGAAGTTGACGTAGTACTGGCCGACGCTGCTCTGGACGACCACGACACCCGCGGTTCCGGCGACGACGTTCCCGTCGCGGCCGACGAGCACCCACTTGGTCGCGGCGGTTCCGGACGGCCCAGCCGGGCCGGTCGTGCCCTTCGCTCCTGCAGCGCCCGGTGGGCCGGGCGATCCGGCCGGGCCTCTCGGGCCTCTCGGGCCTCTCGGCCCGGACGGGATCTGGCCGAACGCGAAGTCGGCCTTGAGCAGCGAGCGGTCCTTCACCTTCGACGAGGTGACGGCGTTGGGTTGCAGCTGGCTGTTGCCGACACTGTTCGCCGGCAGACTGGTCGCCGCGTAGCCCGTCCCGGCGAGCGCGACGAGAAGAGCGATCGTCGCGAGCACCGTCGCAGGCGTGGGGCGCAGAGCTCTCAGGACTCTCACGATGGATCCTCCCTCGGTCGTGGCACGTCATCGATCCTAGAGACGCCCCCAGACGGCGCCTGCCACGAGCGGATCGGGCTCCTCACGCTGGCGCTTGACGTTCGGGAGCTCGACCTCCCGTGAGCCCCTACATCCTGAAGACGCCGAAAGTCGTCTCGGGTATCGGTGCGTTCAGCGCCGCCGAGATCCCGAGCGCGAGCACCCGCCTGGTGTCGAGCGGGTCGAGGATGCCGTCGTCCCAGAGGCGCGCCGTCGAGTAGTAGGGGTTCCCTTCCGCCTCGTACTTCGAGCGGATCTCCTCGGGGTCGGCGTCGCCCACCATCGTCAGCACGGTCGCCGCCTGCTCGCCGCCCATGACCGAGATCCGCGAGTTCGGCCACATCCACAGCTGCCGGGGGCCGTACGCGCGGCCGCACATGCCGTAGTTGCCCGCGCCGAACGAGCCGCCGGTGACGACGGTGAACTTCGGCACGTCGGCGCAGGCGACGGCCATGACCAGCTTGGCTCCGTCGCGCGCGATCCCGCCCGCCTCGTACTCCTTGCCGACCATGAACCCCGTGATGTTCTGGAGGAAGACGAGCGGGATCCGCCGCTTGCACGCGAGCTCGACGAAGTGCGCGCCCTTCTGCGCCGACTCGGCGAAGAGGACGCCGTTGTTCGCGAGGATGCCGACGGGATAACCCTCGATCCGGGCGAAGCCGCAGACGAGCGTCTCGCCGTACAGCGCCTTGAACTCGTGGAAGCGGCTGCCGTCGACGAGCCGCGCGACGATCTCGCGCGGGTCGACCTGGTGGCGGAAGTCCTCCGGGACGAGCCCGTAGAGGTCGGACGGGTCGACGGCGGGTTCCTCGGGCTCGGCGACGTCGAAGGGCGGGTCGGGCGGGCGGCGGTCGAGGTTGCGAACGATCTCGCGGCAGATCGCGAGCGCGTGCTCGTCCGACGTCGCGTAGTGGTCGGCCACGCCCGACTGCCGCGTGTGGACGTCGGCGCCGCCCAGCTCCTCAGCCGTCACGTCCTGGCCGGTGGCGGCCTTCACGAGCGGCGGGCCGCCGATGAAGATCGTCCCCGTGCCCTTGACGATCACCGTCTCGTCGGACATGGCCGGCACGTACGCGCCGCCGGCCGTGCAGGAGCCCATCACACACGCGATCTGCGGCACGCCCTGCGCCGAGAGCCGCGCCTGGTTGTAGAAGATCCGCCCGAAGTGGTCGCGGTCCGGGAAGACCTCGGCCTGGAGCGGCAGGAAGGCGCCGCCCGAGTCGACGAGGTAGATGCAGGGGAGCCGGTTCTGCTCCGCGATCTCCTGTGCGCGCAGGTGCTTCTTGACGGTGAGCGGGAAGTAGGTGCCGCCCTTGACCGTCGCGTCGTTGGCGACGAGCACGCACTCCTGACCCTCGACGACGCCGATCCCGGTGACGATGCCCGCGCCGGGCGCGTCGCCGTCGTAGACGTCCCAGGCCGCCAGGGCGGAGAGCTCGAGGAATGCCGCTCCCGGATCGACCAGCCGGTCGATCCGCTCCCGGGCGGTCAGCTTGCCGCGCGAGCGGTGGCGCTCGAGTGCCTTCTCACCGCCGCCGCGGGCCACCAGCGCCGTGCGTTCGCGCAACTCGGCGACGAGGCTCTCCATTCGCGCCCGCCGGGCGGCGAACGCGTCGGACTCCCGCTCGACCTGCGTCGCCAGCACGCCCATCGGCTCGTGAGCCTACCCGCCCTGCCGGAAGATCAGCGCTGCGGCAGCGGCAGCTCGAGCACGTCGTCGTCCGCCCGCACGAAGCTTCGGCGGGCGTAGAAGTCGTGGGCGCGGCGATTGTCCGGCTCGACGACGATCTCCAGACGGACCGCGCCTTCGGAGATCGCGAAGCCCTCGGCGTAGTCGACGAGCTGGCGGCCGATTCCCTCGTGCTCGTGGCGCGGGCTGACGAGAAGCTGCTCGATCCTGACGGCGTCTCCGCGGCGGGTGAGCGCCACGTAGCCCGCATGCTGACCGTCGAGGTCGGCGACGAAGACGGTGTCCTGCTCGAGGCCGGTCAGCGTCGCGCGGTCGCTCCACGTCTCCAGCGCCCCGAACGCCTCGCGCGCGAGGCTGAAGAGGAGGCTCTCGTCCTCGGCCCGGTAGGGCCGGATCGTCGCCTTCCGGTACGACACCGCAGGGGCGATTCTATCTCCGAACTACGACTCTCGGACGCGGCGCAGGGCGTCGCGGATCCCGGCGTCCTTCGGGGAGAGGCGAAGCGCGAGCTCGAGCTGACCGCGTGCGGCGGCCAGACGGTGCGCGTTCAGGTACGCCATGCCGAGCAGGTAGTGCACCTCGGAGTCGCCCGGCTGCAGGCGGACCGCAGTTCGCAGCGGCGGGATGTCGTCGGGAGACGGGGCGAGAGCCGCCTGGGCGAGCAGCGGGTCGACGGACAGCGGATCGAGCGCCTCGGCCCAGGAGAGGCTGTCCGAGCGTGCCGACGTGCTCTGACCGTACGCGCGGTCCGTGAACCGGGCCGAGAGCCACGGGGGGGCGAAGCCGAGCAGCGCGACGGCGGCGACCGCCCCTGCGGCGGCGAGCGCGGTACGCGTGGCCATGAGCGGGCGCGTTCCGCGCGACGCGCCCACACCGACGAGAACGAGTCCGGCGAGGCCGACTGACGGGATCGACCAGACCCAGTCGATGGAGGTGTGGACGGCCAGGTAGACACCCGACGCGAACAGGGCCGCGGGCAGCAGCGGCGCTCCCCGGCCGCGCGCGACGGCGGCGAGGCCGAGCGCGCCCGCGCCCACCAGCAGGAGGAAGCCGACGATCCCCGTCTCGCTGAGCGCGTCGAGCTCCACCGAGTGCGACCGCTCGGGCTGCTCGATCGTCCTGCCGTACCTGAGGTAGGCGGCCGGCCAGCCGTGGCCGCCCGTGCCGATCAGCGGATGCCGGTCGAACTCGAGCAGCGCCACCCGCCAGTAGTCGTAGCGGCTCGACCCGATCGAGCCGAAGTGGGTCGACGCCGTCTCGTGCGCGGGTAGGTGCTTGAACGACGCCCACCGTGCCTGGACGAATCCGATCGGATGGTCGACCGCGACGAAGAAGCTGACCACGGCGCCGAGCGCGCAGACGGCGAGGAGCACGGCAAGCGCCTTGTTGACTCGCGGCACGAGCGAGCGGGGCAGGGAGACGGACCTGTCCACGACGACGTAGATGACGCCGAAGGAGAGTCCGGCGAGCGTGAGCAGGAGCCCGACGTCCCCGGCGTGGTGGATCGCGCCCAGGAGCCCGGCCGCGGACGCCCGATAGGGCGCAGTCAGCGCGCCCACTCCGAGGGCGGCGAGGACGGCGACGATCGCGGTGGGCACGAGCGCGCGCAGCCGCTCCCGCGTCACCGCGAGGAAGACGATCCCCGAGACGGCGAGCGCGACGGCTCCGCCCTTGCTCCCCGTCTGCAGCCAGCAGGTGACCATTGCCGTCGCGCCGGCGAGGGACAGCGCGCGGAACGCGACCCCGAGCCGCCGGTCGGCCGAAAGCGCGATCGCGGGCCAGGCGCCGACGAGGAAGAGCGCCGCGGCCCCGTTCCAGTACGAGACCGGGAAGTCGAGGCGGGACTCGGTGTACACGTCGCCCGGAACCGACGCGCCGCGCACCTCGAAGAGCGTCACGACGGCGAGGAGCCCGAGCGCGAGAATCGTCAGCGTCGCCGCGAGCAGGCGGTCGGCCTGCGTCCGCAGGGTCAGGAGCGGCGTCAGGAACGCGCCCGCGTAGAAGAGGCAGAGGAGCGCGTCGTCCCGCGCGAGCGACGGGAGCGGGCTCCAGGCGATCGACACCGCTGTCCAGAGGCCGAACCCGGCGAGAAGCGCGGCGGCGAGGAGCGGCACGCGCTCCGGCACGAGCGCGATGCCGGCGACGAGCGTCACGGCGAGGACGACGGCGACGACGAGCGCGTAGGGAAGCCAGTCGCCGGCGTCGATGCTGCCGTTCGTGCTCCAGGCGAGCGCCCAGGCGACGCCGACCACGGCCAGGGTGGGGAGAACCCGCAGCAGCGTGGCGGGCTGGAGAAACGGGTGATCGCGGTCGATACAGGCAATGTCGGCCGGATTCGGCGCCGACTGAAATCTCGTGCCGAATGCGACGCGAATACGCCGGATCAGCGCGGCTATTGACCTTTCCCGGAAAACGCCAACACTGAGACCAGGAGGTTCTTTGGGGAAAAGAGCCGCTTCGCTTATGACAGAGGAGGACGAATGAGGCGTGTTCGAACCATTGCGGTGTTGCTCGGTGTTGGCGCCGCCCTGCTGCTTTCTGCGTCGCCTGCGCTTTCTGCGACGCCCCGGCAGATCTACAACGACTACGTCGCGCACGGCAAGCTGACGCACAACTACTCGCAGGCCGATCTGAACCGGGCGTACAAGAGCGCACTGCTCAAGGGCTACTCGCACGGTCACAAGAACGGGTTCCACCACGTGATCCCGCCGCCGCCACAGCAGGGGCTGCCGTTCACGGGGATGGACCTCGGCCTGATCACGGTCGGCGCGCTCATGCTGCTCACGTTCGGCGCAGGGCTGCGGCGCTTCGCCCGCGCGAGGGCATAGGGCGGGGGACAGCCGGAACTGACGCATGAGCTCGGCCGAGACAGCAGTCAAGACGGCGAGGGCCGAAACCGCGCCCGAGACCGTCGTCGCGCAACCGCGTGTCGTCCGCCACCCGCGGCGCGGCTCCGGCTGGGCGGTCGCCTGCGTCGGCGTCGACGTCTCCATGCTCGTGCTCGCGGCGGCAGCAACTGCGGTCGGGGGAAGGCTCGCCGGAACGAGAACGCCTTCCCCGGGCTGGATGGCCGCCTTCGGGGTGGCCGCGCTCACTGCCTACGGCGTGCGGGGCCTGTACGCCTCGCACCTACGCCTGCGGCTGCTCGACGACGTCCGCAGGCTCCTGATCGGGACGGCGCTCGCAGCGTCGATCGTGGTGACGTTGCAGATCGTCGTCGACGGCTCGGTGCCTGTCGCCTACGGCATCCTGCGCCTCGCCGGCTTCGCCTGCGCCTACGTGACTGCGGGGCGTGTTGCCCTCTACTGGTCACAGACGCGTGCCCGTGTCGAGGGCGAGTCGAGCCGTCCGACGCTCATCGTCGGCGCCGGCCGGATCGGCGCAGTCGTGGCCAGGCGGCTGCTCGCGTCGCCTCAATTCGGCCTGAAGCCGGTCGCGTTCCTCGACAAGGACCCGCTCGTCGACACCACGCACGAGGTCGGCGTCCCGGTCGTGGGCGCGAGCTGGGATCTGGACGAGGCGATCGAGCGCTATGGCATCCGGCAGGTGATCATCACGTTCTCGACTGCCCCGGACGACGTGCTTCTCCGTCTCGTCCGCCGTTGCGAGGAGCTCGGCATCGACGTCGCCGTCGTGCCTCGACTCTTCGAGCGGATGCCCGAGCGCTACTCCATCGACCACGTGGGCGGCATCGCTCTCGTCTCCCCACGCCGAGCGGACCCGCGGACGTGGGAGTTCACCGTCAAGTACGCCGTCGACAGGATTCTGGCAGGCATCGCACTCCTCCTTCTGTCACCGCTCCTCGCCGTCCTGTCGCTCGCCGTGCTCGTATCGATGGGGCGTCCGATCTTCTTCCGCCAGATCCGCATCGGCCGGGACGGGCGCGCGTTCGACATGCTCAAGTTCCGCTCGATGCGCCAGAGCCCCGACCGGCCCCGTGACCTGCACGTCGTCTCCGCGGACGTGCTCGGCCCGGGCGGCGTCGAGGGGGAGGACCGGCGGACGCGGGTCGGGACCTTCCTGCGCCGGTCGTCGCTCGACGAGCTGCCGCAGCTGATCAACGTCGTCCGCGGCGACATGAGCATCGTCGGCCCTCGCCCGGAGCGACCGCAATACGTCTCGGAGTTCCAGCAGACGGTGTACCGGTACGGCGACCGGCACCGCGTCAAGTCGGGCATCACGGGCTGGGCGCAGGTGCACGGGCTGCGCGGCAAGACGTCGCTCGCAGACCGCGCGGAGTGGGACAACTTCTACATCGAGAACTTCTCGCTGTGGCTCGACCTGAAGATCGCGATCAAGACGGTCGGAGCCGTCTTCGGTTCCTTCGGGACCGTCGAGTAGACCCGATGACGTCCGGGGGGACGGTGATCGAGCGCTCGAACCACGGGCGCGGGCTTCGCAGTGTGGCCGCGGCCGACGCCGCGACGGACGTCCTACCTGCGCTCGACCAGCGGAGCTGGGCGCGCTTCCGCACGCTGCTCGTCGGCGAGGTGACCCGGATCGCGGCCTTTCGGCCGCCCGACATCCTCGAGTACGGCTCCGGAGAGGGGGCGCTCGCGTCGCTGGCGCTCGCCCATGCCGGCTATGCCTCGATCGGCATCGACGCGTCGCAGGACGGAGTCCGGCGCGCCCGGGCAGGCGCCGAGTACGTGAACGGCGGTGTCCGCCCGCTCTACCTGGCCATGAACCCGGAGCATCTGGACTTCGGCGACGGCGCGTTCGACGTCGTCTGCGGCACGGGGATCCTGCACCGCCTCGATCTCGGCCGGGCGCTGGCCGAGGTGGCGCGGGTGCTGCGCCCGTCGGGGTCGGCCGTCTTCGTCGAGCCGCTCGGGTGCAGCCCGCTTCGAAGCCGCGACCTCATGATCGTGCGGAGCTACTTCGGACGTGTGAACGTCTACGGAGGCATGCTCCGGTTCCTGCCGCGGCCGCGCCGGCAGGTGGCGTTCGGCGTGCTCGGGCTCGGCGAGCCCCGCTAACGCCAGAACGCCAGACGCGCGAGCAGTCCCCGCCGGGGCGCCTCGGCGGCCGCCGGCTCGGGTTCGGGTTCCGGCTCCAGCTCTGGTTCGGGCACGGCCTCTGGTTCGGGAACGGGCACGAGCTCGGGTTCCGCGAGCGAAGGCGCGGCGGCGACGACGGGCTCGGGCTCGATCGGCAGCTCTGGCTCCGCCAGCTTCTCGGGCTCCGGCTCCGGCTCGACAGCGGCGGGCTGGACGGCGCCCGCGAAGATCGACGGGTTGCGCGAACGCGCCCGCTCGAGATCGCCACGGACGGCCTCGCGCATGGCGTCGAGGTGGCTCTGCTCGCTCATCCCGCCTTTGCGGTTCTCCGTTCGGCGACGATCTCCTTTCACGCGTGCCAGGGTACGCGCGTGAGGATGCGAGCGGTCAGGGGTCGCCGCAGCGTGCTGCTCGTCGCTATCGGCGCGGCGGCACTTGCCGTGCTCTTCCGGCTGCCGTTCATAACTGCGCCTCTGACGGCGGACGAGGGCGGCTACGCCGAGGCGGCACGACTGTGGGGGCGCGGAGACACGCTCTACCGGGACATCTGGGTCGACCGGCCGCAGGGCCTCGAGCTCGTCTTCCGGGCGGTCGTCGCAGCGGGCAGGTCGCCGGACGTGATCCGGGGAGCTGCGGCGCTCGTGGGCGCTCTCTGTGTCGTGGCGACGCTTCTCGTCGCGCTACGACTCGTCGGCCGGATCGGGGCGTTCGCCGCTGCGGTGCTGATGGCGACCGCCGGCGCGTCGCCGTTTCTCGAGTCCTTCACGCTGGCCGGAGAGCTCGTCGCCTCGCTGTTCGCGATCCTGGCGGTGCTCACGTTCACGTGCTACCTGCGCTCGCGGGCGCTCGCGTGGCTTGTGCTCGCCGGCCTTCTCGGCGGCTGCGCCCTGATGGTCAAGCAGTCGGCGTTCGACGCGATCGTCGCGATCGTCGCGTACCTCGTCTGGGTGGAACGCCGGCGCGCGCTGCGTCCGGTCGCGCTGGTCGTCGCCGCCGCCGCGGCTCCCGTCCTCGCCGGTGCGCTCGCTGCCGTCTCGCTGCACCGCTGGTGGTTTGCGGTCGTCGGCTACCGCGGCTCCGGCGACTCGCTCGTCACCGGCTCCTTCGTGCACCGGCTCGACCTGCTCGCGAACTCACTCCCTGCAGCGGCGAAGGGACTGGGTCTTCTCGCTCTGCTGGCCGCAGTCGGCTGGCGCGGCTCGCCGCTCCTCGTGCGCCTCTGGCTCGGTGCCGCGGTGCTCGGCGTCCTCGGCGGCGGCAACTTCCATTTCCACTACTACCTCCAGCTCGTCCCGCCGCTCGCCATCCTCGCCGGTGCCGGCGTCGAGAAGCTGGTCGCCCGCCGCGCCTGGAAGACGGGTCTCGTCCTCGGCGCAGTCGCGGTCGCCACCGTCGTCGTCACCGTGCCGCTCTGGTTCGACGGCCCGGCGGCGCAGGCGAAGGCGATCTGGCCGGACGACCCTCATCTCCAGCACGACGCCGCGGTCGTGCGCTATCTCGAGACGCACTCGCGTCCCGGCCAGAAGGTGCTCGTGCTCTGGGCCGCGGCCGACGTGTACTACCTGGCCGACCGCGCGCCGGTGATCCCGTACATGTGGCGCCGGAACATCCAGGCGATCCCCGGCGTCCTCGACCGGCTGCGCCGCGAGCTTGCCGCCCGGACACCGGCACTGGTCGCCGCCGTCCAGGCGCCCGAGTCGCTCGACCGGAGCGGGCGGACAGCGGCCATCCTCGCGTCGCGGTACCGACGCGTGGCAGTCGTCGACGGCGTCCCGATCTATCGACCGCGACGGCCGTCGTGAGGGATCGGCACCATGGAAGGCGTGAAACGGCTCGCCGTCGCCGTGGCTCTGCGCCCTTTCCGCCGTCGCCGCCTTCGCGAGCGGCCCTTCGCGCGCCGTCGCCCGGCCGTGCGGCCTCCCGGCCGCGTCGCCGCTCTGGATCGACTACACCGACGCGACCGTCCCGTTCTGGAAGCAGGTGTTCGCGAAGCCGGGGCTCGTGATGGCGACGCCGCCCGGAACCGGCGGGCTGCCCACGTCGCTGCGGGCGGCCGGCGCGTCGACGATCTTCTTCGACCTCAAGCTCGCGACCCGCGTCGGCACGCCTGACGCGCCCGCCGACCCGGCCACGATCGCCGACACGGCGAACAGGGAGTTCGACGCCGCCGCGAAGCAGACGGGCTGCGCCACGCCCCTGATCGCCGAGAACGAGCTCTTCGGCTCGGGCACGCAGACGCCGTGGTCGCCCGGGAACGCGCAGTACCGCGCCAACGTGCTGGCGCTCCTGACGCAGCTGACAGCGCGAGGAGCGCACACGTTCCTGCTGATCTCGTCGCCTCCGTACGGCGGGGACACGGCCGGCGACTGGTGGCGCGCGGTCGCGCAGGTGTCGGACATCGTGCGCGAGTTCTTCCCCTCGGCGCCCGAGGTCTCGGCGGCCGGGCCGATCGCAGGCAGCCGAACGCTGCGGAGCCAGATGCGGCAGGCCGTCGCGGCGTTCACCTCGATCGGCGTACCCGCCTCGCGCCTCGGGCTGATGCTCGAGTTCGAGTCGGGAATCTACGGACGGAACGGGATCAAGACGGCGTCCGACTGGTTCGACTACGTGAAGCTCGACGCCCTCGCGGCGCGGGAGGTCTCGGCGGAGCTCGGGCTGCCGACCGTCTGGTCGTGGGGCTGGGCGACCTACACGGGCAAATCGCCGTTCGACGCCGACAAGCAGGCGGCCGCGTGCGTCTACCTGTGGACGAGGAGCCCGAGCCTCTGCGACGGCCCGGCCGCGGCCGGCGCGAACTTCGACTCGTCGCTCACCGAGGGCCAGCTCTCCGTGCCCGCCCGCGTGTTCTGCACGCTCGGAGCGAGCGGCGTCATCGCCGCGGCGACACGGGCGCAGCTCACGGCTGTCACCGGCGACACCCAGGCGGCGGGCTCGATCGCGCTCGGCTGGGGAGCGACGCGAGCGGCCGCGCCGGTCACGGGCGCGCAGACCGACGCGGCCGAGCGGGCGGTGATCGACGCGAGCTTCGGCGGCAGCCGGACGGCGTATCTCGCGGCGCTGGCGCGCAGGCACGCGAACCGCGGGCTCGCGCGCGCGACCCTCGCCGCCGAGTTGCGCCGCGCGGCGGTCTCCGCGACCCTCGCCGTGCCGCCCGTGTCCGCGACCTCCGATCTCGGCCTTCTACGACACGTACGGCGGCCTCAAGGCGCGGCTCGTGACGACGAAGGCTCCGGTCCCCTGGCTCGGCGGCCGCACGCGCGGCGTTGCGCTTCAGGGCTTCGCACCGGCCCGGGTGCTCTCGATGCCGTCAGGACGCGCGGGCGTCGTGCAGACGGCAACCGGAGCGGTCTCCGTGCTGGCGGCCGAGTCGGCGCTGCCTCTCGGCGCGGTTCCTCTCTCGCTGCGCGCGCCCCGCGATCGTGGCCGCCCTCACGACGCTTGCCAGGGGCGACGCGTACCAGTCCTGGCTGCTCGCGCAGGAGCAACGGGTGCTCGGGACAGCGATCTGCGCAGGCGACGACGTGCCCGTCGGCCGTGCCGGTCGGGCTCGAGGACTACCTGCCCTTCCTGGCGCTCTCCTAGCCCGCTCGCAGTCCGCCACGCGATCCATGTCCGCGAAGTCCGGGCTTTGCCCGGGCGTAGCTCGAGCCGTCGAACGCGACCACCGGGGAAGGGGGCTCACGGGGGAAACCGGCCGTTTCCCCCGTGGTTGCTAGCCGAAGAACGCCTTGGCGACGTCGTACCAGTTCTCCGGCACGGTCTTCAGCTCGGCGACCGCCTCTTCGAGCGGGATGTCGACGATCTCGTTCCCTCGCAGCGCCACCATCTGGCCGAAGCGGCCCTCCTCGACGAGGTCGGCAGCGCCGAGCCCGAAGCGGGTTGCCAGCACCCGGTCGCGCGCGGTCGGCGTGCCACCGCGTTGGACGTGCCCGAGCACCGTCACCCGGGTCTCGAAGCCGGTGCGGCTCTCGATCTCGCCGGCCAGCGACTCTCCGATGCCGCCCAGCCGGACGTGCCCGAACTGGTCGAGCGCCGCCGCCTGCGTCACCTCGTGCTGCTCGCCGGACGCGTAGGTGAGCTTGTAGCCCTCGCTCACGACGACGATCGAGAAGTCCTTTCCCCGCCGATGGCGCTTCTCGATCTCCTCACAGGTCTCCTCGACCGTGAGGGGATGCTCGGGGATGAGGATCACGTCGGCGCCGCCCGCGATCCCGCTCATGACCGCGATCCAGCCCGTGTGGCGGCCCATCACCTCGACGACCATGACGCGGTTGTGCGACTCGGCCGTCGTGTGCAGGCGGTCGATCGCCTCCGTGCAGATGGCGACAGCGGTGTCGAACCCGAACGTGTAGTCGGTTCCGGAGAGGTCGTTGTCGATCGTCTTCGGAACGCCCACGATCGGGAGCTCCTCCTCGGCGTGGAGGCGTGCGGCGACACCGAGCGTGTCCTCTCCGCCGATCGCGACGAGCGCGTCCAGATGCTGGGAGAAGGTCGTGAGGACGCGGGGGACGCCGTCCTCGACCTTGTACGGATTCGTCCGGCTCGTGCCGATGATGGTGCCGCCGCGCGGAAGGATCCCGGAGATCTCGCGCGGACCGAGCGGCTCGAGGTGATCCTCGATCAGCCCCCGCCAGCCCGCGCGGACGCCGACGACCTGATGCCCGCGGTCGATCGAGCGTCGCGCGACCGCACGGATGACCGCATTGAGCCCGGGGCAGTCGCCTCCGCCGGTGAGCACTCCGACCCTCATGGGGAGGACGATATCGGCGCCGCGCCTCACTCGTCCGGGCGTTGTACGCGTTCAGTCCGCAGATCGCCGTCTGAAGCGGAACCAGCGGGCGCGCGGGCGCGCGCCGCGCTCGGCGGCGCGCCAGTCGTCGTACGTCCGCAGCGTGCCGGCTGCCCGGGCGCGGGCGACGCAGTCGGCGTGCGCATGTCGGCGGTGATTCGAGTCGCCCTCGGGAGCGATCAGGACGTGGTCGCTCATCGCGTGGAGCTGCCGTCCGCAGAACGGGCAGCGATAGGTGGCCGGCTTGCCGCTGCGAACCCGGCGGACAGCCCACCAGCGCGGGCTCTCCGGTCACGCCTCCTCGTCGAGCCCGAGCGCCTCGAGCGCGGCCGCGAGGTGCGGGTACTCCTGCACCCGGCAGACACGTCCGTCGACGACCGTGACGACGGCCGCGTAGCGTCCGACCGTGAAGTAGCGCCGCGTCTGCAGCGGACGGTCGTCGGACGTGTCCCGCTCCTCGCCCGCGACGCGGAACGAGACGGCGACGTCGTCGCCCACGCCGACGCAGCGCTCGATCTCGACGCGATAGCCCTCGGCGAAGCGCTCGGCCAGGATCCCGAGAACGCCCTCGTGATCCGCAGCGTCCTCGGGCTCGACCGAGATCCACTCGATGTCGGGATCGAGCATGCCCGGCGACCGTGTCCAGGTCGCCGGCGACGAACGCCCAGTAGCCGCGCAGGACGAGCTCGACGTTCTCCTGGCTCACGGCGTGAACGCTACTGGTCGTGCGGAGAGGGGTGGAGAGGGAGCGGCCGGAGCCGCCCCTCTCGCGGACGTCCTAGTTGACGTAGAACTGCTGCGTGCTGGTGCCCGTCCCGGAGGAGTTGGTCACCTGCCACTTGCCGTAGCCGCGCGGAGTCCCCGTCACGACTCTGGCCGTGATCTTCGTGCTCGAGTTGACCGTGAACGTCTCGGCGTGGCCGTGCAGGGTCACGCTCGTCGTGCCGGTGAAGTTCTTGCCGGTGAGCGTCACCGCGGTGCCTACACGTCCGCTCGTCGGGAACACGAACGTGACGCTCGGAACGCCGCCACCGCCTCCCCCGCCGAGGCTGTAGGTCTGCACGCACGTCAGGCTCGGGTTGTTGTTCGACCACTCCTGCTGGAGCCAGTAGTGGTGCCCGTTGATCGTCTGGTTGTACTCGGCGCCGTTCGGGCCCTGGACCGCGCCGAAGGTCCAGGCGCACTTGTCGCCGTTCTCGTTGCCCTGGGCGTCGTACCACGCGTTCAGCTGCGGATCGGTGATCGCCTCGTTGTGCTCGTGGCTCGTGACGTTGATCGTCGCGTCGGCGTGGTTGCTCCCGTTCGGGTACTGGCCCTCGTCGCAACCCGCGACTGCGGCGAAGGGCTGATTCGCGTAGATCGCGCCGCTGTTGGTGGTGCCGTGGTAGGCGCAGTAGACGGTGTACGCGCACTCGCTGCCGCTCGAGTCGAAGCAGCTGCCGACGTTCTGCGCGGTGAACATGAAGAACATGTTCGTGCCGTTCTTGACCCAGCCCTGGCTCGCGATCACGTTGTTGATCTCGGTCTGGAGCTGCGCGTCGGTCAGGCACTCGGGCAGCCCCTGGTAGAGCGGGCAGCCGCTGGCCGGGAACGCGTTCGTGTCCGTGACCGCGCCGCTGAACGTCGAGTTGTACTGGATGCCCGAGTACTGGGTCGCGGCGGCGTACACGTTCGTGCCCATGTTGCTGTCGTGCGCCACGTCCGTGAAGTACTGGTTGATCGTCGTGTCGTAGCCCGACGGGATCGAGTAGCCCGACGGCACCCAGTAGATCGCGTACGTCTTGTTGGTCGTCATGACCGGCCCGCCGTGATAGGTCAGCGGGATGCCGGCGCCGGCGACCTGCTTGCCGATGACCGGAACCACGCCGCCGATGTTCTTCGGAATCTGGGGCGTCGATCCCTGGGCTGTCTGGAGGCTGCCCGTGAACGCCGCGGCGCCGACGATCGCGAGCAGGCCTGCGAAGATGAGCAGTCGCTTCATCGTGGTGAGACACCTTTCGAGAGAGGGGCGAAAGACAACAGCCCGAGCACTTTAGGGGCTATTCCGGCCGGTGTCGAGTCGATCGGTGTCCGGAGTGGGCGAATCCCTCGAACGCGCTAGGGCGCTCAGAACGAGCCCATTTTCGGTCTCGTCACTGCCCTTTTCGGGGACGACGGATGTCGAGACCGATGTGGGGCTCAGGCTCCGGCCCCCGCTCGCCGATAAGCCATCCATGGAGCCCGACCAGGAGCAGCTCGACGGCTACGAAGAGGTTGTCGCAGCACTGTCCGAGCCGCCGAAGCCGTCGCAGCGCGAGCTCGAGCTGCTCAACCTCATGGCGGATGGGCTCACCGACGCGGAGATGGCAGAGAAGCTGTCGATCTCGCCGAAGACCATGCGGAGCCGGCTCCACGCGTTGCGGATGAAGATGCAGGCCCGCACGAGGACACACGTGGTCGCGATCGCATTCCGGCGGGGCCTGCTCAAGGTCGACCGTCGCGGCGATGCGGCCGCCGGCCGCGACGCCTCCTGACGAGGCCCGTCCGCTAACCGGCTAGGCGGCCCGGCGCGGGCGCAGCCTGTGGGCCGGGTCAGGGCCGACGACCGACGAGCGGACCACGGTCGCGAGGTCGCGACCCAGCGTCGCCTCGAGCCTCTCGATCGCCGACGGCCGCTCGTCTTGCATCGATCCGACGCAGACCAGATCGCGGAGCAAGCGGCGCGTGGCGCGGAGCGGCGACCCCACGGGGCCGGCGGGAACGTCTACGTACTCGATATCGGACAGGCGCATTGCGGCTCCTTGTGCGTCGTTTGCGTCCAGTACCCGAAAAGACGCTCGCCGAAGCGCAAACAGGCGTGTTGGTCGCAAAGATCCCTCGAACGGGGGAGGCCCGCGTTCTCGCCCCGGGAAGGCGCGGAGAGCCCTGCCGCCCTGCTTGACACGCGCGCGGCTCCGCGGTAAGACGCTCGCGTCGTGCCGAGCCTGCCAACCGGCGTCGTCACCTTCCTCTTCTCCGATATCGAGGGCTCGACGACCCTGCTTCGCTCGCTCGGGCGCGAGCGCTACGCCGAGGTGCTGGAAGAGCACACGCGCCTCCTTCGCGACGCCTATTCGGCGGCCGGCGGCCAGGTCTTCGGCACAGAGGGCGACGCGGTCTTTGCCGCCTTCCGGAGCGCGAGCGCGGCGATCGACGGCGCCGCGGCCGGTCAGCGCGCCCTATCGGAGCACGACTGGGGCGACGTCCAGGAGCCGAAGGTCCGCATGGGCATCCACACGGGCGAGGCCTCGCTGTCCGGCGAGGGCCGCTACGTCGGCGTCGCCGTCCACCGAGCAGCGCGGATCTGCGGGGCTGCGCACGGCGGCCAGGTGCTCATCTCGCACACGACACGCGACCTGCTCATGGACGAGGAGGGGGAGAAGCCGCGCTACATCATGAGCGACCTCGGGCCCCAGCGATTGAAGGATCTCGAGCAGCCGCTCCGGCTCTACCAGCTGCTCGTCGAAGGCCTTCCGGAGCGCTTCCCGGCGCCGCGGACGCTGAAGCGCCGCCGCGGGCGGATCGCGCTGGTGCTCGCCGTCGTCGCCGTGCTCGTGACGCTCGGAATCGTCGCCGGGGTGCTGATCGCCGGCGGCGGAGGATCGTCGGGCCACACGACCGGCCTGCGGACCACCCCGAGGACGACCCCGCGCCGCCCTCGCGACCCGGCGTCGAGGCTGGCCGCCCTGCTCGGCTCCGCGACGGCCCAGCGCGTCCATGCCGTGATGAGCCCGTACGACTACTTCCCCGTCGGAACGATCCCGGCGGGAACGATCCTCGACGGCCAGGCGAAGCTCGACGAGCACCCGAGCTCGCTGCCGCTCGTCTGCGGGCCCCTGTTCACGGCGAACTTCGCAGCTCCGGGCGGGAAGCGGATGTCGTGGTCGACGTCGCGGGACTGCTCGAGCGGCGGCGTGACGGCATGCCACCCGGACGGCTATCCCGGCTACGGGTTCGGGCTCACCGCCGACCGGAAGGCGGTGATCAACGGCCGCCGCGTCTTCTACTCGACCGGCAACCACGGCTCGAACGCGTGGGCATGCATCCCGCTGAAGGTGAACGGCTTCGCCGACGTCGCCGTCGTCGGCATGTGGGAGAGCAATTTCCTCACGCCGAGACGCGCGATGATCCTGGTCGCGCACGCGCGGCCCCTCGCCGCTTGAAGCTGTGAGCCGGCGGCCCAGGTGCTGCCGCCGCCGGCCCTGGCGCCCGGATCAGATGCCGAGGATCTCCTTCTTCTTCGCGGCGAACTCGTCGTCGGTGAGGATGCCCTGCTCGTGCAGCTTGGCGATCTGCTCGAGCTCCTCGGTGTAGTCCGGCGCCGCGGCGGCGGCCGGTGCGGCCTGCTGCGGGGCCTGCTGCTGGGCCTCCAAGTCCTCGAGGCGCGCCTCCTGGTCGGCGTCGTTCGCCTGGCTCTGCGCGCGCCTGCTTCCTGCGTGGTACGCGACTCCGCCCACGACGGCAGCGCGTGCCATTCTGCGACCCAGAAACGGCATGGTGTCTCCTTTGCTCTCGATGGTGTACCCCGACATGGTGATTGTTGCCGGCAGCCTCTCACATCCCCCCGAACGGGTGATGACAGAGAACCCAAATGAGCCTACGACGAGAGGAAAGCCGCGAACCAAGGAGAGTACGGACATGGGCTACAACCTCTGGCTGTCGGAGGACTCGCACTACACGCTCGGCCATCGGATGCGCACGCACGAGAGCGGACCGCCCGCGCAGTCCGACCCCGAGCCTCGCACGGACACCCCGTCCATGCCGAGCCGGGACGAGATGGACCACATCGACTTCCTGATGGAGACTCTCGCCCGCAAGCTCGAGACGACCTAGGCCCTCGACCCGGCGCGGGCCTACTTCCTGCGGCCGACCGCGAACGTGACGATGAGGACCTGTTTCCCTCCTCCGATCGGCACGGTCGCCGCCGACGGCTTCGTGCCCGTCTCCACCGCCAACCGAGCCGCCTGGACCGAGACCGCAGGCGACCCCTGTGAGGGGGTGCCGGGCGTTCCGGGACTACAGACGAGTGCCGGACCGGGCTTCGTCCTGGTCAGATCGCACGCCCATCCGATCGCCGGCACCGTTACGTGGTCCCCGAGCTTCAACGAGTACCGCGCGGTCTGGGCGGCGTGCGTGCTCGGTGCGAAGACGAAGTACGCCGCACCCATGGAGACGAGCGAGGACACGACGATCGACAGCATCCATCTCGAGCGATCCATCCGGTTCCCCTTCCGAAGTTGACGGTCGGCGCCCAGCCTAGGGCTAGCTAGGGCGTCCAGCTTTCTGCGAGCGGAGTGACTTGAAGCTCGTGGGTCGCCGCGCGAGCCTGTTGGTTGGCAAGGAAGCGGACTGCCTCGGCGAGTTGATACGGGTCGGCGAGTGCCTCGAGAGGTGCTCCTGCCCGTTGCGGTCCAGTGAGCGGCTGAATGCCCGCGTCGACGATGAGGAGCGACACCTGGATCCCATGGGGACGAAGTTCGAGTGCGGCCGCATTGGTGATCGCCCTCACTCCGAACGAACCTGCCGCCCACAAGCCCCGCCCGGGCATGGCGCGACGGGCCGAGCCTCCGGTGATCTGGATCAGTGTCGCCGGCGGACCCTGGGCGAGGGCGAAGCGACCGCCCGCGGACAGAAACGAAAACGCGGCGCGCGCGGGGGTTGCCGCCCACGCGTCAAAGGCATCGGGATCCGCCTCGACGATCGGGCCGCCGCCGAACGGGCCGCTCCGGTCGCCCTGATAGGGCGAGGCGGCGTTCACCGCCAGGTCGACGCCGCCATGGAGAGCCGCGACCCTGTCGAGCGACCCGAGCACGCTCGCCGGGTCGGTGATGTCTCCCTCCAGCGCTACGGCTCCGGCTTCGCGCACACCGTCGAGTGTGGCTTCGGACCGAGCCACCCCGGCAACCGCCCAGCCGTCCGCCACGAGCGTCTCGATTACCGCGCGACCGAGATTGCGCGCCCCGAACACGACCGCGCTCCGCCGCTCATCCTCTCGCTGCCTCATCGTCAACCCCTTTCGAGCCGTTGCCAGACCGTCTCCGAAGAGACAATCACAACCGGCTGAGGACTCGCGATCCGGCGGCGTGTACGCTGCGCGGGCAGTGAACCTCAGGCGGTTGAAGTGGTGGTTCGAGATCGGGTTGGCCGTACTGGCCGTGACCCGCCTCGTTCGCGAGGGTCGCAGGCGAGGTTGGCTCTGAGCCGCGAGTGCAGCGTTACTGCACGAGCTCGATCGGCGGCTGCCAGTGCCGCTCGAAGTAGCTGACGAGCCAGCGGCCGTGCGGCTTGTCGTGCTCGCGCCTGAGTGCGATGTAGAACCGCAACGGCGGCGTGCCGGCGTAAACGGAGCGCGCCTTGGGGACGAGAGCGATCTCGAACTCGACTTCCTTCTGCAGCGAGAACCGAACGATGAAGGCGGTCGTCCTGGCGTTCTGCGCCTCGTAGGGGATCACCGGGATGTTCCCCTCGTCCCAGACTCTTCGCGACATGCGGCCCCTTCATGTCGACGTGCACGTTGTCATAGGCCCAGTCGAGGTTCTTGCGCTCGACGGCGGTGAGCAGGAATTCCCGCCCGATACGAATGGACGCCGGGTCGACCGGCGCGACCGGGTCGTTCTGCACCTTCGTGGCAGGCACGTTCGAGATCGGCGTATCCAGCGCATGGCTCTTGCTGGGCAGAAGCACCGTCGCGAGCAACGCGACGATCCCGGCGACGAGGAGCGCGAGGCCCGAGAAGAACGCGCGCCGCTGCATCCGTGGCGAGTCTCTCAGCCCCTGGAGCACTTGCTACGTCAGACCAGCCCGACAGAAGAAAAGTTAGACACGCCGGATGGCGCGATTCTTGACCTCGTTGCCACCCACCGGGAACATGTCTCGTCACGCGACGTCGAAAGGGAGCAACCATGTGGTGGTTCGTGATCGGAACAGTTGCAGTCGTGATTGTCATCGTCCTCGGCATCTACACGTTCGTGAAGAACCGAAAGGAAGAGAAGATCTACGAGGAGTAGCTCCCGTGGCGACGGACAACTGACCGGCGCTTCGCCGCTGGAGCAACCCGCGACGGGTGCGCGGCTAGATGTCGTCGCGAAACCAGAACCACGCGGCCAGGGCACCGGCGAGAGCCAGCACGCCCAGGTAGCCCAACCACGCGGTCACGGATGCGAGCATACGCCTGGTTTCGTCCGACCCCTCGCTGAGCCGGCATGACTCGTTCGAGGGACGGTTAAGGCCGCAACCCCGCTCAGGGGAGGTCCGGATGTGACGGGGCCGCCCGGAGTCCAGTGTTAGCGACGACGTGGACTCCCCTCAGGGCCTCGGCCCAATGCTCAGGCTCCGACTACCCGGGCGCGCCTCACAGGTTTCTCTCCTCAGAGCTGAGCTCAGGCTCTGGTTGGTGGAGAACCACGCGGAGGACGAGTACGGCGTTCTGGGAGTCCTGGAAGCCGCCTCGCAAGCGTTCATCGATGCACTGAAGCATCCGGATGGGCCGCGCACGATTGCGGTCGAGGTCGAAGCGAGTTGTGCCTCTGGCATCGTCGAGATCAGCGTGCACGACTACTCGGGCCGAAATGGCAACACCGTCGAGTTGCAGCGTCCGCTGACGGCGCCTCTCCCGAGGGTCGCCGCAGCGCATCGAACCCAGCCGTAAGAAGGCTCTGCGTCTGACGCTGACGCGGAGCAGGGTCGAGCCTTCGGTAATCGACCACTTCCTTGGTCGGTGGGAACCCGGATGCCGCCGACGGTCACGTCGTCGACGATGACGTTGCTGTCCGCCGGGCAGCCAAAACGGCCAGGGAGGCGGCTTAGTCGACCGCCTCTCTGAATATGGACCGCGTCGACTCGAGGCGTTCGGCGTTCGATAAGGTCGGAAACGCTGTGGGGCTGCTTTGAGCTATCGGGCCACGACGATCGGCGAGCTGAAGGACGTCGCCTATCGCCAGGACACACACCTGCGGCCCGTGCGCCACGACCTGGGCATCACCGCGTTCGGGACGAACGCGTGGACGGCGGCCAACGAGGGCGACCTGCTGATGCCCGAGCACCAGGAAGACGCGGGCAGCGAGGAGCTCTACGTCGTCCTCCGCGGCCGCGCGCGATTCGAGATCGACGGCGACATCGTGGACGCGCCGCAGGGCATGCTCGTGTTCGTGCGGTCGGAGAGCAACCGCACCGCCTTTGCGGAGGAGGCGGGGACGACGGTGCTCGCGATCGGCAGCAAGGTCGGGCAGCCGTACGAGGTCAGCGGCTGGGAGTTGTGGGCGGAGTTCCAACCCGCGTACGAGGCCGGCGACTATGACGCGGTGATCGGCCGCCGCGAGACGCTCGAGGCGAGTGGGTACGCCTTCGGGCTGTACAACCTCGCCTGCTGCGAGGCTCTGTCTGGCCGTAACGAGGACGCGGTCGCTCACCTTCGGGTCGCCGTCGAGCGGGAGCCGAGCCTTCGTGACCTTGCGCAGGAGGACAGCGACTTCGACCCGCTTCGGAACGAGCCGGCGTTTCGCGAGCTGGTCGGCTAGAGAGTCCGGCGGGTTAGCCGCGACCCGCTCGACGACGAATCGCCTACCCCGGCACCGGCGGGCCTACGAGCGAGCGAACATGGGGCGACGCTTGTTTCGCGCGGGCTGTGGGCGCTCCACGGCCACCTCCCGAGCGGCACGAACGAGGCTGGCGACGCCTGGTAGGTGCCTCCGTCCTCGTGTTCCGTCAGGTCTGCGTCGAGACGTTGGTCGTCGTACACATTTCCCCCGCAACTGCCTACGCCTGCGGCGAACATTGTGAACGCCCGCGTCCTTCGCAACGGCAAGCTCGAACTCCGCTAGACCACAGCTCGGCGGGTATACCTACGCTTGCGGCTATGCCGAACCTCTCCATCCCCACCTATCACAGCTGAGCGATCGATCACGCCGAGCGTGTCTCGGTGGCGCTGCAAAAACAGGAACTGTGGCGGCAGCTGCGTGATGCCGAAGCGGTGTTGCCTCAGCCGCGCGGGCCGCGCCGGCGGCGCCTTTGGCTCAGCCGTGAGACCGAGAACGCTCCCGCACCCTTGAGCTGGGCGCCTCAACCGGACGGCACAACGTCACGGTAGGCGCTGAGGCCGGATCCTGTAACCGAAGACGCCCAGAGCGAGCAACAGGGCGGCGATCGCGGCTAGCACAATCGCAGGCAGCGGCACCGCCGAGGCGGTCGAACTCCCGAGTGGTCGCGGCCCGGGATCGGCGAAGACTCCGAAACGAGTGACCCGAGGAGCGTGGCCGCCGTTTCTCGCGTCAGGTCCGCCGAGGAAGCTAGGCAAACCGCCGCTGGGCGTGCCAGGCGGGCTCTTGAGCCCATGAGCAGCTGCTGCGAGCGCCATCGCACGCGTGATGTCTTGAGGGGCGTTCGAATAGAGGTCGAAGTCGGGTTGGCTAGTGACGACGTTCAGGGCATCCCGGTAGCAGTGCAGCGGTTCTGTTAGGGATTGGCGGAGGAATGGGTGTCTCCCCGCAACCGCCGCGCGCGCAAGCTGTTGCCCCTGCATAAGTGATGCAGCCCCTCACTGGCGCGACGACACCCGGAGCCCCCGGCGATGACGGCCACGCCAGATAACCGAAGGCGCCGTCTAGCAGCGCCTTTCCCAGCAGGGGAGACAGGACTCGAACCTGCAACCCCCGGTTTTGGAGACCGGTGCTCTACCATTGAGCTACTCCCCTGAGTTGCGCGGCCAGTGTACTCGCGGGTCGAGTGGCCTGGATAGAGTCGGAGGATGGCCGGCAGACAGGCTCGCCCGACGCTCGGAGCGCTTTTCATCCTGCTTGCCGCGGTCTTCGCCGGCGGCGCATTCACCGCCGGAGCGGCCTCGAATGGCGGCGCGGCGCACTGGATCGTCGCCGTCGCGGCGGGCGTGATCGCCCTCTGGTTCGTCGGCCTCGCCATCCGGTCGTTCCAATCTCCGTAGGTCGTCCGGGGACCCGACCGCAGCACGACGTATCCTCCCGGGCGTGTCGGAACGAGCGGGCGAGGACCTCAAGGCGCTCTGGCGCCAGTTTCGTAAGACCCAGGACAAGGCGATCCGCGATCGCCTCATCCTCACGTACGCGCCGCTCGTGAAGTTCGTCGCCGGCCGTCTCGGCAGCGGGCTCCCCGCGCACGTCGACGAGAACGACCTCGTCTCCTACGGCCTGCTCGGGCTGATCGGTGCGATCGAGCGCTACGACCCGGAGCGCGACGTCAAGTTCGAGACGTACGCGATCACGCGGATCAAGGGGGCGATCATCGACGAGCTCCGCGCGATGGACTGGGTGCCGCGCTCGGTGCGTGCGCGGGCGCGCGAGATCGAGCGGGCGATGGCGTCGCTCGAGGCGCAGCTCCACCGCGCGCCGACCGACGCCGAGATCGCCGAGAAGATCGGGATCACCGAGGAAGAGCTCGAGGGCAGCCTGACGGACATCGCGCGCTCGTCGATCGCCGCGCTCGACGAGGTCTGGACGATCTCGTCGTCCGGCGGCGACCAGGTGGCGCTGATCGACACGATCGAGGACACCGAGGCCCCGTTGCCGCAGGCTGCCCTCGACGAGACGGAGACGCGGGAGGCGCTGGCCGAGTCGATCGCGGCACTCCCCGAGCGCGAGAAGATCGTCATCACCCTTTACTACTACGAGGAGCTGACGCTGCGGGAGATCGGCGACGTGCTCGGCGTCACGGAGTCACGCGTCTCCCAGCTTCACACGAAGGCGATCCTGCGCCTCCGTTCGCGCCTCGCGGGCGTGCAGGCCCGGTCGCTCACGACCGAGTAGGTCGCGGCCGGCCGCCACCGGAGCAGCGTTAAGCTAGCCCGGCAAACGTCGTCCTCAGGAGGTGGATCCCCTCTATGGCCGTTTCCGAGCCGGGAAAGATTCGCAACGTCGCCGTCGTCGGCCACCGTGGCACCGGGAAGACGTCGCTGGTCGAAGCGATGCTCTACCAGTCAGGGGCCGTCAACCGGCTCGGCACCGTGGAGGCAGGCACCACCGTCACGGACTGGGAGGACGAGGAACACAAGCGGCAGATGACGCTCTCCGCCTCGATCTGCCATGCCGACTGGCAGGGGCGCAAGATCAACCTCCTCGACACGCCCGGGGACGCCGGCTTCCAGGGCGACACGATCGCGGCCCTGACCGTGACAGACGGTGCGCTCGTCGTGGTGAGCGCCGTGATGGGTGTCGAGGTGGGAACGGGTCGCGTCTGGCGCCGCGCCGACGACGGCGGGCTCGCGCGCGTGGTGTTCGTCAACATGCTCGACCGCGAGCGGGCCGACTTCATCCGGGCGCTCGGCCAGATCCAGGAGCAGCTTTCCTCCGCCTGCGTCGCCGTCGCGCTTCCGATCGGCACCGAGCACGAGCTGAGCGGTGTCGTCGACCTGCTGCACATGAAGGCCTACATGAGTCCCGAGGGCGGCAAGGAGGATGGTCCCGACCGAGATCCCGGCCGACCTCGCCGACATCGTTGCGGAGTACCGCGAGAAGCTGCTCGACGCCGTCGTCGAGACCGACGAGGGCCTGATGGAGCGCTACCTCGAGGGCGAGGAGCTCGGCGTCGAGGAGGTCGCTCACGCGCTCAAGGACGCGGTCACGCGCGGCACGATCTTCCCGGTCGCCTGCGGCGTCGCGACGAAGAACGCCGGCACGACGGCCCTGCTCGACCTGCTCGTCGAGGGCGTGCCCTCGCCGGCCAAACGCGGCGAGACGATGGACGTCGGCGATGCCTCCACGGCCGCCTTCGTCTTCAAGACGATCGCCGACCCGTTCGCGGGACGGATCACGGTCTTCCGGGTGCTCGCCGGACCGGTGGGGAACGACGCGACGCTCGCGAACACGCGCGCCCACGCCAAGGAGCGCCTCGGCGGGCTGCTCACGCTGCAGGGCAAGGAGCACGTCGCGACCACGGAGTTCGCCACGGGCGACATCGGTGCCGTCGCGAAGCTCAAGGAGACGCAGACGGGCGACCTCCTGCTCGACTCCGAGCGCGCCGTCGAGCCGCCGACGATCCAGTTCCCGGCCCCGGTGATGAGCTTCGCCGTGACAGCCAAGGCGAAGGGGGAGGAGGACAAGGCGAACGCGTCGCTGCGACGCCTCGCCGAAGAGGATCCGACGCTGCAGCTCCGCCGCAACGAGCAGACGGGCGAACAGCTCCTCGCCGGCCTGTCGCAGATGCACGTCGAGGTCGCCGTCGAGCGGCTCAAACGGCGCTTCGGTGTCGAGGTCGAGCTGCATCAGCCGCGCGTCCCGTACCTCGAGACGATCCGCAAGGAGGCGCGCTCACGGGCCCGGTACAAGAAGCAGACGGGCGGACGCGGCCAGTTCGGCGACTGCGAGATCGTCATCGAGCCCCGCCCCGGGCACGAGGGCTACGAGTTCCAGGACAAGATCGTCGGCGGTGTCATCCCGCAGGGGTTCCGGCCGGCAGTCGACAAGGGGATCCAGGAGGCGATGCTGCACGGCGAGCTCGCGGGTGCGCCCGTCCAGGGCGTCACCGTGCGGCTCGTGGACGGGCAGTACCACAACGTCGACTCCTCGGAGATGGCGTTCAAGATCGCCGGTTCGATGGCGTTCAAGGACGCGTACGCGAAGGCCGACCCGGTGCTGCTCGAGCCGATCATGGAGCTCGAAGTGACCGTTCCGGACGAGGCTGTGGGTGCCGTCAACGGCGATCTCAACTCGCGCCGTGGCCGGCTGCACGGCATGGAGCCCGCGGGCGGGATGACGACGATCAAGGCCGAGGTGCCGATGGCCGAGATCCTCACGTACTCGCAGTCGCTGACCTCGCTCACCGGCGGCCGCGGCGACTACGCGATGCACTTCCTTCGCTACGAGGAGGTGCCGACTCACATCGCCCAGAAGCTGATCGACGAGGCCAAGAAGGCGAAAGAGGCCGTCAAAGCCTAAAATCCCCAGCACATGGGGGTTTCCACCTATAGTCGAAGCGTGGTTGGCGCCCGGCCCTCGATCACGTGTGCGATCTGCGGCCGGACGATCCTCGTCGGCGAGCGCCCGTTCCGCTTCTCGCCCGACGGCCGCGAGTTCGTCGACGTGTGCCCGCTCTGCAAGGACCAGGCGCTCGCGTACGGCTGGGTCAGCGAAGGCGGGCCGAGCCTCCCGGTCCACGCCGGTGAACGGCAGCCGCGCGGCCTGTTCGGCAGGCTGATGGGCCGCCGCCAACCGCCGGTCGAGTCGATCCCGGAGCCGATCCTGCGGCAGCTCTCGCGCGGCGAGCAGGCGCTCGTCGAGGCGGCGACGCTGTTCAACCTCAGCCCGCACCGGCGCACCGTCGAGGGCCTGACGCGAAGCCTCGGCTGGCCGACGGTCAGCATCGTCGCGCTCTCGGGAACGAACCCGGAGGTCGTGATCACCGTGTGCTGGGAAATCTCGTGGTACCAGTACCGCGTCGCCCTCGGCACCTCGCAGGTGCGGCTCGCGCAGCGAGGGCTCGAGCCCGACGACCTCGACGAGTCGTTCCGCGACTGGAACGCCGAGTTGAACGAGGCCGGCCTCGTCGTCCCGCGCCTCGCCGACGAGAAATAGCGCCCCTGGGGCTAGCGCCTTCCGGCGGGACACCTAGAATCAGACTGTGATCTATTGCGTTGTGCCGCAGGAGCTCGTCGATGAGCTGTACGACAAGCTCGTCTCCTACTACGAGAAGAACCCCGACGTGACGGTCATCGTCGACCGCCGCCGGGGAGTCGACCGGCGCTACGCAACAGGCGGGTCACGGGACGAGCGGCGGGTCACGCGGGATCGCCGGCGCGCTCGCGTCACGGGCACGTTCCCGACCGTCGAGGTTCGGCCCCGGCTAGCTTCGCCGCGAAGCTAGACTCGCCCGCGTGGCTACTGCGGCGCGGGCATTCCAGAACTTCATCGGCGGTGAATGGGTCGACGCCGCCGGCGGCGAGACCTTCGAGAGCCTGAGCCCGGCGACGGGCGAGGCGATCGGGACGTTCCCGCGCTCCGGCCGCGGAGGACGTCGACCGCGCGGTCGAGGCGGCCAAGGAGGCCTACCGCAGCTGGCGGCTCGTGCCGGCGCCGAAGCGCGGCGAGATCGTCTTCCGCTTCGCGGCGCTCGTCGCCGAGCACAAGCAGGAGCTCGCCGAGCTGATGACCCACGAGATGGGCAAGGTGCTCGCCGAGGCCGGGGGAGACGTCCAGGAAGCCATCGACATGAGCTACTACATGGCGGGCGAAGGCCGGCGGCTCCACGGCCAGACGACCCCGTCCGAGCTCCCGGACAAGTTCAACATGAGCGTCCGGATGCCGATCGGCGTCGTCGGCGTGATCACCCCCTGGAACTTCCCGATCGCGATCCCCTCCTGGAAGATCGTGCCCGCGCTCGTCTGCGGCAACACGGTCGTGTTCAAACCCGCGAACGACACGCCCGCCCTCGGCGAGCGGTTTGTCGAGCTGCTGGCGGAGGCAGGCGTTCCGGACGGCGTCGTCAACGTCGTCCACGGGTACGGCCGCGACGTCGGCGACCGGATCGTGCGCCATCCCGACGTCCCGGTGGTGACGCTGACCGGCTCGCGCGAGACGGGCGTCGCCGTGCTGAAGGCGGCCGCGGACAACCTCAAGCTCGTCCACGTCGAGCTCGGCGGCAAGAACGGGATCATCGTCATGGAGGACGCCGACCTCGACCTCGCGGCCGACGGCATCCTCTGGTCCGCCTTCGGCACCTCCGGCCAGCGCTGCACGGCCGCGAGCCGCGTGATCGTCCACGAGCGCGTCTACGACGACCTCGCGGCCAGGCTCGTGACCGCCGCGGAGCGCCATGCGCCTGGGGCCGGGCTGGGAGCCGGACACCGACGTCGGCCCGGTGATCAACCAGAAGGCGCTGGACAAGATTCACTCCTACACCGGCATCGGCAAGGACGAGGGCGCGCAGCTCCTGACCGGGCGGCGAGGTCGCGACCGGCAACGGGCTCGACCGCGGGTTCTTCTACCGGCCGACGATCTTCGGGGACGTCGAGCCGCAGATGCGGATCGCCCAGGAGGAGATCTTCGGCCCGACGACCGCGCTGATCCGCGTGCACGACTTCGACGAGGCGATCCGCGTCGCGAACGGGATCCGCTACGGCCTGTCGTCGTCGATCTTCACGGGTGACGTCAACCGTGCCTTCCGGGCGATGCGCGACCTCGAGGCCGGGATCACGTACGTGAACGCCGGGACGATCGGCGCCGAGGTACACCTCCCCTTCGGCGGCACGAAGGACACCGGCAACGGCCATCGGGAGGCAGGGCAGGCGGCGCTCGACGTCTTCACCGAGTGGAAGTCGATCTACGTCGACTACTCGGAGAAGCTCCAGAAGGCTCAGATCGACAACTCCTAGCCGGGTGAAGGCGAGGCTCTCGACGGACGGCGGTGCTCGCGGGAACCCCGGGCCGGCTGCGTTCGCCTACGTGATCGAGGCGGAGGACGGGACGGTGCTCGCGAGCCACGGCGAGACGATCGGCGTCGCGACGAACAACGTCGCGGAGTACCGCGGGCTCCTGGCCGGCCTCGAGCGCGCTGCCGAGCTGGGGGTCGACGAGCTCGAGGTCCTGTCGGACTCCGAGCTGGTGGTGAAGCAGATGCGCGGCGAGTATCGCGTCAAGAACGCGGCGCTGCGCGAGCTGTCAGTCGAGGCGACCCGGCTCGCGGGGCAGGTGGGCCGAGTCACCTACACGGCGGTGCGCCGCGAGCACAACGAGCTCGCCGACCGGCTCGTGAACGAAGCCCTCGACGACGCCCAGCTATAATCCACCCGCCCCGCGGATGTAGCTCAGTTGGCTAGAGCGTCTGCTTGCCATGCAGAAGGTCGTGGGTTCGAATCCCATCATCCGCTCTCTAAAAGCCCCGCTTGTCGGGGTTTTTATTTTTCTCACAACGGAGGTGGAGCTAGCTCATCCCAATTCTGTCCCGGACAGCAGGCGTTGACAACGCGTTTAGCCGCGCGGCGTATCGTTTCGGCATGAAGCGGCGTCTTGTTGTGGTGATGGCCCTCGTGCTTCTCGCTCTCGCTGCGGCTTCGAGTCGCGCAGCATCGACGACCATCTCGCCGTGTGGGGCGGTGAGCCTGCCGGTCTGGTCGCCGGACGGGACGCAGATCGCGTACTACGGCACCCGCTGGCCGCCGCCGAGCACCCCGCACCGCAACTCCAACAACATCCTCCAGGCCCTCTGCGTCGCGGACGCGAATGGCCAGAACGCGAAACCGCTCCGGTACACGGCCTGCAGCGAGAAATGCCCCGATCCCCCGTACCAGCTCGACTGGGTGGCCCCGAAGCAGTTGCTGTATCTCGTGGACGGGACCGTCTACGGCATCGCTACCGGCGCGAAGCCGCGGAAGGTCGGGCACGTGAACGACTTCTCTTTCGTCGTCGATACGGCCGGTGACCGGCTCGCCGCCGGGACGCCGGATTGTCCCCAATGCGCGGGACCGGTGACCGTCATGAGCATCCCGACCGGCAGGGTCGTCGGCACGATCGGCGGTAAGAAGCTCGGCAACAGCGACCCGACCCTCTCGCCGGACGGCAACCAGGTCGCATTCGTACGGAACTACGCGGACGACTCCGGCCGCTCGCTCGGGATCTGGACCGCAAATGCCGGCGGCGGCCATCTTCGGCAGCTCGTGAAAAGCGGCTTCGTCCCGCGCTGGTCACCGATCGGGAAGAAGATCGCATTCGAGTCGCAGAACGGAGCGCTGCGAGTCGTATCGCCTCAGGGCGGCAGACCCCAGACGCTCGTCGCGCGCGGCGTGCAGAAGGTCTTCGGCTGGTCGCCTGACGGGAAGTACATCGCCCTCGAAACCGGTAGCGGCACCTTCGGCAAACTCACGGTCGTCGACGTTGCGACGGGGAAGATCCGCCACCTGCTCCAGCTCTACTACTCGCCGAGTGTTGCCTGGTCGCCGGACTCGCGACAGCTCCTCGCCGACACGTGGCCAAAGGCCAAGGGGTGCTCGGCGCTGTGGCGGGCACCGGCCAACGGCGGCAAGGCGACGCTCCTACGGCACTGCTAGGCAGCGGCGGCGAGGAGTCCCAAACTCTTGATCGAGCACGCTGTTAGCGGGCCTGCCCGTTCGTCGTCAGCCGACGGCGCTTGCTGCGTGGTGGCCGATCACGACGTCGATGACCTCGCCGACAGTCGTCCCCCGCACGAGCGTGTGCCGGAAGTCGGCCGAGCGGCGAATCTTGTAGCGGTTCCGGCGTCCGATGCGAATGCGCTCGATGTAGCCGTCTGCGACGAGGTCGCTCAGGATCGCCTGCGTGGCGCGCTCGGTGATGCCGACGAGGGACGCGATATCGCGCACGCGGAGATCGGGGTCTTTCGCGACGCTGACAAGCACGAGGAAATGGTTGGTGACGAACGTCCACCGGGCAGAGGCGTCCCGAGGGTTGGTCGCGCTCCCGGACTCGCGCACGGGATCCATGGCACTCCTTCGATTTTGACTTACGGCACCTGCGTTCTATCACGCGAAGGTCGTGTCAGGAGTGACGCCGCCCGCTAGCCTTCGACACGGTGGCGAGGAGCCTCTTCGAGAAGATCTGGGACGCCCACGTCGTGCGGGACGTGGAAGGCGAGCCGACGCTCCTGTACGTCGACCTGCACCTCGTCCACGAGGTCACCTCGGCCCAGGCGTTCGACGGCCTGCGCCAGGCGGGCCGGGCCGTGCGACGCCCCGACCTGACCGTCGCGACGATGGATCACAACGTGCCGACGCTGCCGGGCCCGATCGAGGATCCGCTCGCGCGCGCCCAGCTCGACGCGCTTCGGCGCAACTGCGAGGAGTTCGGCGTTCCACTGCACGCCACGGGCAGCGGCCGGGAGGGGATCGTGCACGTCATCGGCCCCGAGCTCGGCCTGACCCAACCCGGGCTGACGATCGTTTGCGGCGACAGCCACACGTCGACGCACGGCGCCTTCGGCGCGCTCGCCTTCGGAGTCGGCACGTCGGAGGTCGAGCACGTGCTCGCGACGCAGACGCTGCCTCTCCGGAAGCCGAAGACGGCGCTCGTCCGTTTCGAAGGCTCGCTGCCGGCAGGCCTGACGCCGAAGGACGTCGTGCTGGGGATGATCGGCCGGCTGGGCGTCGCAGGCGGGGTCGGGCACGTGCTCGAGTACGCGGGCGACGCGATCGAGGCCTTCTCCATGGAAGGGCGCATGACGCTCTGCAACATGTCGATCGAGGCCGGCGCCCGCGCGGGCATGGTGGCGCCGGACGACACGACCTTTGCCTATCTCGAGGGCCGCGAGTCCGCGCCTACCGGCGCGGCGTGGGAGGCGGCGCTCGATCGCTGGCGCGCGCTCGCGTCCGATCCCGACGCGCGCTACGACCGCACGGTCACGGTCGACGTCGCGGCGCTCGAGCCGCAGGTGACCTGGGGGACGAACCCGGGGATGGTGGTGCCCGTCGGCGGTCGCGTGCCCGATCCCGCCGACTACGCCGACCCCGACGAGCGCGCTGCCGTCGAGCGGGCGCTCACCTATATGGCGCTCGAGCCGGGGACGCCGATCGAGGAGATCCCGGTCGACCGCGTCTTCATCGGCTCGTGCACGAACGCGCGCATCGAGGATCTGCGCGCCGCCGCGGCTGTCGCAGCCGGAAAGCAGGTCGCCGCCGGCGTGACGGCGCTCGTCGTCCCGGGGTCGGCGGCGGTCAAGCGCCAGGCCGAGGAGGAGGGGCTCGACCGGATCTTCGTCGCGGCGGGGTTCGAGTGGCGGAACGCAGGCTGCTCGATGTGCCTGGGCATGAACCCGGACGTGCTCGGGCCGGGCGAGCGCTGCGCGTCGACCTCGAACCGGAACTTCGAGGGCCGTCAAGGGCCACGCGGGCGGACGCATCTCGTCAGCCCGGCGATGGCGGCCGCCGCTGCGGTGGCCGGCCACTTCGTGGACGTCCGCGAGTTCGAGTCGGTGCCTGCGTGAGGCCGTTCCAGCGGGTGAGCGCGACCGCGGCGGTGCTCGACCGCCCCGATGTCGACACGGACCAGATCATGCCGAAGCAGTTCCTGAAACGCATCGAGCGCACCGGCTTCGGCGAGTTCCTCTTCTTCGACTGGGCGAAGGATCCCCAATTCGAGCTCAACCGGCCCGAGTTCCGAGGAGCGAAGATCCTGATCGTCGGCCGGAACTTCGGTTGCGGCTCGTCACGCGAACACGCGCCCTGGGGGCTGCAGGACGCGGGCTACGACGTGGTCATCGCCCCGTCGTTCGGGGACATCTTCCGCCAGAACTGCGTCAAGATCGGACTCGTCCCGATCGTGCTGCCGGCGGCGCAGGTCCGGCGGCTGCAGCAGTTCGGCGGGCAGGAGCTCACGGTCGACCTGGAGACGCAGACGATCGAAGACCCGAGCGGCGAGCTGACCCCCTTCCCGTTCGACGCCTTCGAGCGCCACCGCCTCGTGAACGGCCTCGACGACATCGGCCTGACCCTCGAGCACGAGGCCGACATCGCAGCCTACGAGGCTGCGAACACACGCTGAGCCGTTCCGGCGCGCGGCTAGGATTGCCGCAGCGGCGACGTGGCCGAGTGGTTAGGCAGAGGCCTGCAAAGCCTCGTACAGCGGTTCGAGTCCGCTCGTCGCCTTGCTCGACGATCTCGGAGAACCGGCTCGAATGCCGGTAAGGTCGCACTGTGGGCTCAGGCGACCTCGACGTCCAGGACGTGATCACCGTCGCCGAGTTCCGCGCGGCGCTGCGAAAGTTTCTGCGCCGGTCGGAGCTCGTCGCGGACGCCTGCGGGCTGACGCCCCAGCGCTATCTGCTCCTGCTGATGATCAAGGGCGCACCCGACGGCAGCAGTCGATCGACGGTGACCGATCTCGCCGAGCAGCTTCAGCTCGCCCAGAGCACCGTGACGGAGCTCGTGGCCCGGAGCGTCGACGCGGGTCTGATCCAGCGTGAGGGCTCGGAGTCGGACGGGCGCGTCACATACCTGCGGCTGACGGCCGAGGGGGAGCGCCGGCTCGCCTGCTCGTTCACGGGCCTCAACGCCGAGCGCAGCGCGCTCACCGAGGCGATCGGCGCCCTGCGGCCGACGGCCTAGCTCGGGAGCGCAAGAGGAAGCGCAAAAAGGAAAGGCGCGAGGCGGCTTTCGCGCGCCCCGCGCCATGACCTTTGCGTGCAGCGGTCGCAGTGACCGCCGATATCGAACTGATCGGCTCAGATCATCGTGGTGACGTTGCTGATCGCACCCGAGATGCCACCGCTGAGCGCGGTGAAGACGCCGACGACCGCCAGCGTGATCACACCGAGCACCACGGCGTATTCCGCCATTGTCTGCCCGTCTTCGCGACGACCGATGAGCCAGAAGTACGGCTTTGCAAGCACGGCTCCGCTCCTTGTCGAGGATCGCTTCACATCGAGAGAATCGTCCCGTCGGCGTCCGGGATCCATCCCCCGCAGGGGTGAAACGACCTCACAGAGCGCTCACAACGCTCGGGTAGACTCGCTTTCCGGTCGTGAGGGCGGGGAATGAGCAGTCGGTGGGCACGGCGGTGCTCGGTGCCGGGCCGGCGGGTCTGACGGCCGCGTACGTCCTCGGGCTCCGCGGGGCTCCAGGCGTCGTCTACGAGGCGGACGGCACGGTCGGAGGCATCGCCAAGACCGTCCTCTACGACGGCTACCGCTTCGATCTCGGCGGCCATCGCTTCTTCACGAAGCTCGCCCCGGTGCAGCGGCTGTGGGAGGAGCTGATGGGCGACGACTTCCTCGTCCGGCCCCGGCTCTCGCGCATCTACTACGACGGTAAGTTCCTCGCCTACCCGCTGCAGGCACGCGACGTCGTCAGCCGGCTCGGTCTCTACGAGTCGGCGATGTGCTCGCTGTCCTACTTCTGGAGCCGGCTCAGCCACGACCGTGAGCACCTGGAGACGTTCGAGGACTGGGTGACGGCGCACTTCGGCAGGCGGCTCTACGACACGTTCTTCCGCTCGTACACCGAGAAGGTCTGGGGGATCCCCGGGCTCGGAGATCCAGTCGGAGTGGGCGGTGCAGCGGATCAAGGACTTCTCCTTCTGGCGCGCGCTGCTCGGTGTGCTGCACCTGCAACGGGGGCAGCGTGACGACGCTGATCGAGGAGTTCCACTACCCACGGCTCGGCCCCGGCCAGATGTGGGAGCGGATGCAGGAGCGCGTCGAGGAGCACGGCCTGCCGGTGCACCTCAACCACCGGGTGACGTCGATCCGTCACGAGCACGACCTGGTGACGGGCATCACGGTGGAGTCGGACGGCCGGGTCACGGATGTGCCCGTCGACGCCGTGCTCTCCTCGATCCCGCTCAGCGAGCTGATCCTCAGCCTCGATCCCGCCTCCTCCCGTGGAGATCGTCGACGCCGCGCGGCGCCTGCGCTACCGCTCGCTCTGCCTCGTCGCGCTCGTGATCGACCACGAGCAGCCGTTCCCGGACAACTGGATCTACCTCCACGACCCGGGCACACGCGCGGGGCGCGTGCAGAACTTCGGCGCCTGGAGCCCCGACCTCGTCAAGCCCGGCACGACCTGTCTCGGCGCCGAGTACTTCTGCTTCGAGGGCGACGAGATCTGGCAGATGTCGGACGAGGAGGCCGTCGCGCTGACGCGGGACGAGCTCGGGAGGATCGGGTTGATCGACCCCGCCGACGTCGTCGACGGCGTCAAGGTGCTGCGTCCCCAAGGCGTATCCGATGTACGACCCCCACTACCGCGAGGCGGTCGCCGTCATCCACGGCTACCTGGCCGCTTTCGACAACCTGAAGACGTTCGGACGCAACGGGCTGCACCGCTACAACAACCAGGACCACTCGATGTGGACGGCGATCCTCGCCACGCTCAACCTCCTCGACGGGACGAACCACGACGTCTGGGCCGTGAACACCGAGGCCGAGTACCACGAAGAGGGCAGGATCGTGGACGAGCTGCTCGACATCGAGCTCGTTGGCTGAGCGCGCCGCCCGCTCCCTGTCGATCGTGGTGGGCTCGAACGGGGCGCCGAGATCGGTCGAGGGCTGCCTCGCGGCGCTCGCCGGCCAGGCGGACGGCGTCGAGGTGATCGTCTGCGAGCCGGTTGCGAGCGGGGCGGACGTGCAGGCTGCGTTCCCGTCGGTGCAGTTCCTCGTGCGGGCCGGCGCGCTCGTGCCCGAGCTCTGGCGCGACGGCATCGACGTCGCCGAAGGCGACGACGTCGCACTGACGATCTCGCCGATGCGCCCGGCGCCGGACTGGGTGTCCCGGCTGCGGGCGCGACTCGCGGACGACGAGGTGGTCGCGGGCGCCATCGACCCGGGCGACGACCTGCGCCTCGTCGACTGGGCCGAGTACTTCTGCCGCTACGCACGGGACATGCGCCCGTTCGCGCGCCGCGAGAACGCGGAGATCCCCGGCGACAACTGCGCCTACCGGCGCGCGCTGCTCGAACGGACGCGCGAGCTCTACCGCGGGGGGTTCTGGGAGCCGGAGGTGAACCGGGCGCTCCGCGCCGACGGCGTCAAGCTCTGGCACGACCCGGATGTGGTCGTGTACCAGGCGCGCTCGGCGGGCTTCGGCGCGTTCTTCCGGCAGCGTGTCCACCACGGCCGGGCCTACGGCCGTCTGCGCGGGAAGCGCTTCGGGACCGGGCGCAACGCAGCGGGCGTGGCACTCGCCATCGTCGTGCCGTTCGTGCTCGTCGCCCGGACCGGGGGTCAGGTCTTCTCACGCAGGCGCTTCCGCGGGCGCTTCCTGGCGGCGCTGCCGACGCTGCTCGCCTACGACGTCGCCTGGGCGGCCGGTGAGGGCATGGGTCATCTGGACATGCTGCGGGGGCGATGACGCCGCCTCCGCAACTATCGGTCGTGATCGCGTCCGTGAACGGCATGCCGTATCTGGCCAGGTGCCTGGACGCACTGGCCGAGCGGTGCCCCGACGCCGAGGTCGTCGTCGCCGACTGGACGGACGAGGCGACCCGCGAGGCGGTCAGGGCGCGCCGGCCGGCCGTCAAGCTCCTGTCATTCGACGAGCCGATGACGATCCCGGAGTTGCGCGCCGCGGGTGTCTTCGCCGCGACGGCGCCCGTCGTGGCGCTGATCGAGGATCACTGCCTGGTTACGCCCGGCTGGGGCGACCGGCTCACCGCGGCCCACGCGGCCGGGCACGACGTCGCCGGCGGGCCGATCCGAAATGCCGCCACCGAGCGCATCCGCGACTGGGCCGCGTTCTTCTGCGAGTACAGCGCCGTGATGGAGCCGCTCCCGGCCGGACCGGTCCGGGGCCTGCCGGGCATGAACGTCTCCTACGGCCCGCGCGCACTCGAGGCGATCGACGACCTGCTCCGCGAGGGGCGGTGGGAGAGCTGGCTCCACCCGCGCCTGCAACAGCGCGGCTTCGAGCTCTGGTGCGAGCCGGATGCGGTCGTCGAGCACGACAAGGGCTTCGAGCTGGGCGAGTTCTTCTCGCAGCGCTACCACTACTCGCGCTCCTACGCCGGCATGCGCAACCCCGATCTCGGCGCCAAGCGCATGCTGTACGCGCTCGGCACGCCGCTGCTCCTGCCGCTCGTCTACTGGCGGACGGCGCGGAACGTCTTTTCCCGCCGGCGTGCGCGGAAGGAATTCGTGCTCGCGACGCCGCTCGTGCTCGCGTACATCACGGTCTGGGCGTTCGGCGAGGCCGTCGGCTATCTGTTCGGCGGCGGCCGCAGCCTGCTCAAGGTCCGCTAGATGAGGATCGGTGTGGACGCGACGAGCTGGCTGAACCGCCGGGGCTACGGCCGGTTCGCGCGCAACGCCGTCGGCCGCCTCGTCGACCTCGATCGGGACGCGACGTACGTACTCGTCGTCGACGAGCAGAGCGCCGGGTCGCTGGAGCCGCCGGCCGGGGCGGACGTGCTCCGAGTCGCGCTCTCGCGGCGACCAACGGAAGCGGCGTCGGCCGACTCCTACCGTCCGCCCGTCGATCTCTTGCGACTCGGTGCCGCCGTGTCGCGTGCCCGCTTCGACGCCTTCCTGTTCCCGTCCGTCTACACCTATTTCCCGTCGCTCGGGACCGCGACCGTGGTCGGCCTCCATGACGTGATCGCAGACGACTTCCCCGAGTTGACGCTGCCGAGCCGGCGGGCGCGGACCTTCTGGCAGGCCAAGCAGCGGCTCGCGATCCGGACCGCGCGGCGGCTGTTCACGGTGTCCGAGTCCGCCCGAAAGGAGATCTCGGCGAGGCTGCGGATCCCCGTCGCGAAGCTCGCCGTCGTCCCCGAGGCGCCGGACCCCGCCTTCACGCCGCGGACGGCGGCCGAGATCGAGCAGGCACTCGCGGCGATTGGGCTCCCCGCGGGGCTGCGCTACGTCCTCTACGCCGGCGGGATCAGCCCGCACAAGGACATCGGCACGCTCCTCGACGCCTACTCGATCGTCCGGGCCGCGAGCACCGGGCCCCCGAAGCTGGTCGTCGCGGGCGCGCTGGACGGCGACTCCTACCTGTCGGCGGCCGCGGCCGTCCGCGCGCAGGTCGCGAGTCTCGGCCTCGGCGACGACGTCGTGCTCCCCGGCTTCGTCTCCGACGACGTGCTCGCGTGCCTGTACAGCGGCGCGGCCACCGTCGCGCTCCCGTCGCTGGCGGAGGGCTTCGGCCTGCCCGCAGTCGAGGCGGCTTCCTGCGGCGCGCCGGTCGTGCTCAGCGACATCCCCGCCCACCGCGAGACGCTCGGCGACGACGCGCTGTTCTTCCCGCCGCGCGACGCCGCGTTGCTCGCGGAGCGGATCCAGAATCTGCTCGGCTCGGACATGCTCCGTCGCTCGCTCGCCGAGCGCGGCCACCACCGCGTCGCCCGCTACACCTGGGACGCGGCGGCGACGGCGTTGCGAACGATCCTGCACGAGGCTGCTCGTGGCTGAGCGGCTGTCGTTCTGCATGGTCACGACCTTCTATCCGCCCTACCACTTCGGCGGGGACGCCATGTACGCATATCGCCTCGCGAACGCGCTCGCCCGCCGCGGCCACGAGGTCACCGTCGTGCACAGCGAGGACGCCTATCGCGCTCTCGGCGGCGCGGAGCCGGGCGGCTCGTTCCCGCACGAACCCGGCGTGACTGCCCGGCCGCTGCGCACCGTGTGGCCGCTCGGCGCCGCCACGGCGACCTACCTTACGGGCCGGCCCGCCTTCTACGCCGGGCAGCTTCGACGGGTGTTCGGAGGCGGCCGCTTCGACGTCGTCCACTTCCACAACGTCTCGCTCGCCGGCGGCCCGGGGGCGCTCCGCTACGGCGAGGGAGTGAAGCTGTACACGACGAGCGAGCACTGGCTCGTCTGCCCGATGCACGTGCTCTTCCGCGACAACCGCGAGCCGTGCGTCGAGCCCCACTGCCTGCGCTGCACGCTCGCGTTCCACCGGCCGCCCCAGCTCTGGCGCTACACGGGCCTGCTCGACGAGGCGGTTCCGAACGTCGACCTGTTCCTCTCACCGAGCCGGTTCACGCTGCAGGCGCACCGCGAGCGCGGGTTCGCGGCGCCGATGCGGCACCTGCCGTACTTCCTGCCCGAGGCCGACGCACCCGCCGCCGAGCCTGCATCGCGCGAGCGACCCTACTTCCTCTTCGTCGGTCGGCTCGAGCGCCTGAAGGGCGTCCAGGTGCTGCTCGAGGCGTTCCGCTCCTACCGCGGCGCGGACCTGCTGGTCGTCGGGGACGGCGAGTACCGCACCGAGCTCGAGCGTCTCGCGACCGGGCTCGATCACGTGAGCTTCCTCGGTCGCGCGCACCCCTCCGAGCTCCCGTCTCTCTACGCGGGAGCGATCGCGACGCTCGTGCCGTCGATCGGGTACGAGGTGTTCGGGATCGTCCTGCTGGAGTCGTTCGCCCAGCGCACGCCGGCGATCGTCCACGACCTCGGCGCACTGCCCGAGGTCGTCGAGGAGGCCGGGGGAGGGCTCGTCTACCGGACGCGCGCGGAGCTTCTGGACGCACTGGAGCTGCTCGCGACCGACACGCCTCGGCGCGACGAGCTCGGGCGGAGCGGTCACGACGCATGGCGGCGCCTGTGGACGGAGGAGCCCCACCTGGATCGGTACCTCGCAACGGTGGAGGAACTCCGGCGATGAGGCGCGCTGGAGGCCGAGAGGGCCTCGCTGGACCCCCGAGTAAGCTTGCGAGCTTGGACCCGTCGGAGGATTCCGCAGACGTCCCGCCCGTTCCGTTGGGCTGGCGGGCACGCGCGACCAGCGGCATCACCGGCCAGTCCTTCCTGAGCGGCGTCCTGCGCAGCTTCATCACGCTGGCTGCCGGCGAGTGGGTCGCGCGGCTGATCGGCGTTGCGATCCAGATCTGGCTCGCGCGCCAGCTCACGCCTGGCCCGTACGGGGTGATCACCTTCGGCATCGCGCTGATCGGCTGGTTCGGACTGGTCGTCGACTCCGGCACCGAGCAGTTGAACGTCCGCGAGATCTCGCGCCACCCGGCACGGTTCCGGGAGCTCGCCGACAGGGTGCTCGGGCTCCGCATCGTGCTCTCGATCGTCGCCGGGATCGTCCTCGCCGGAGTCACCTACCAGTTCTCGAACTCCGCCAGCGCGCGCGACGTGCTGCCGCGTTTCGCGCTCGTGCTGCCGGCGCTCGCGATCAACCTGCGCTGGATGGTGCTGGGGATCGGACAGGCGCGGGCTGTCGCGGCCGGCAACATCGCCTCGCGGATCGTCTTCCTGGCGGCGATCGTGATCCTCGTCACCGACCCGGCCGACACCGCCCGAGTGCCCTTGCTCGAGGCGGTGAGCGAGGCGACCTACGCGGTCGTGATCATCGTCCTGGCCGCGAAGGCGTACGGCTACGTGCGGCCGAAGATCGACCTCGCGGCCTGGAAGGCGACGCTGACGGAGGGCTTTCCGCTGCTCGTCTACGGCGCCTGCCGGGCGACGATCCTGACCGTCGACGTCGTGATGATCGCGCTCATCCTCGGCCATCCCCAGGCCGGGCTGTACGGCGCGGCTCTGAAGCCGACCTCGTTCTTCCTCGGTGCGATCGGCCTCTTCTCGATCGCGCTCCTGTCGGGCTACAGCGCGGCTCCGGACAGCGAGACGGCGGCGCTCTTCCGGCGCTCCGTCCTGCTCGGGAGCGTCTCGATGACCGCGGTCGCGATCGCGCTCACGGCAGGCGCGCCGCTCATCACCCTCGTCTTCGGTCACGGCTACGGAGGTGCGGCCACGCCGATGGCGGTGCTCGCATGGACGCTGCCGCTCGCCGCGATCTCGGCTCCGTACAGCTCGGTTCTCGTCGCACGGAACCGGCAGGACCTGCTGATGCACAACAACATCGTCGGGACGATCTTCTACGTGGGCGCGAACCTGCTCGCGATCTACTACATCAGCATCTCGGCGGCGGCGGCCGTGCGCGTCGCGACCTATGCGCTCATGCTCGTCCTCAACCACCACGCCTGCGTGAAGCGGGGCCTCGCGCCGCCGTTGACCGCGGTGTTCGCGCGGCACCTGCCTCGGGTGGCAACCGGGCGCGGGCGCGCCTAGCGACCCGTGCGCGATGTCCCGGCCGACTACTACCGCCGGTTGCACGAGGTCGACTCGCGCCACTGGTGGCACCTCGGCATGCGATCGATCGAGGCGGCTCTGCTGGCGGGGCGGCTGCAGGGCAGCGTGCTCGACGCCGGGTGCGGGACGGGCGGCTTCCTCGCCTGGGCCGCCGCGCGGGGGACGTTCACCCGGCTCTGCGGCGTCGACATCAGCGCCGAGGCGGTCGAGCTCGCCCGCGAGGTGGCACCGGCAGCGGAGCTCCACGTGGCGCCGCTCGACCGGCTGCCGTTCGGTGACGGCGAATTCGACCTGGCCGTGTCCCACGACGTCCTCCAGCACGTGCCGGAGGACGTCCTCGACGCGGGGCTGAGAGAGCTCCGCCGCGTCATCCGGCCCGGCGGGACGCTGCTCGTGCGCACGAACGGCGACCGGAGTGCGCGCCGCGAGCGCGACGACTGGCGCGCGTACGACGCCGCGATGCTCGCCGCCGACCTCCGTCGCGCGGGGTTCGCCGTGCGCCGCGTCACGCACGCCAACGCGCTGCTCTCGCTGGCCGAGTCGCCGCCGCGCGCCCCGACCGGCGAGCGCTGCGGGATCCCGGCGCGTTCCGGGCCTGTGCGCGCCGCGGTAGGGTCGGCGCTGCTCCGCGCGGAGGCTACCGTCGTGGGGCGTGGCGGCCGGCTCCCGTTCGGTCACACGCTGTTCGCACTCGCCGAGCGGGAGGACGTGTGAGCACGGCCGAGGTGTGGGAGCAGCAGGCCGCCGGCTACGACGGCGTGTACGACGATCCCGGACGCCGCGGACGGCTCGTCCGGGCGCGACTCGAGACGGCGATCGGGTTCCTCCCGACCGAGCCTGGGACGGCGCTCGACGTCGGCATGGGCGGCGGTCGGCTGGTGGAGGCGCTCGACCGCCGCGGCTGGGAGGTCACCGGCACCGACGCCTCCGCGACGATGGTCGAGCTCGCGCGCGCCCGCGTCCCCGGTCGCGCGGCGGCAATGATCCAGGCGCCGATCGAAGCGCTCCCATTCGCGGACGCGAGCTTCGACGCCGTGATCGCGCTCGGCGTCGTCGAGTACTCGGCCGATGTCGGCGCGGCGCTCGTCGAGCTGGCCCGTGTACTGCGTACCGGGGGGACCGCGGTGGTCAGCTTCCCGAACTTCGACGGGCTCCGTAGCCGGGTCCGCCGGCCGGTGCGGCGGCTACTCGGGAGGAGCTCGGCCCGGCACGTGCTCGGCGAGACGATCATTCGGCGGCTGCTGGCCGGCGCCGGTCTCACCGTGTCGGACGTCCGCCGCCTCGGACAGTCGGGCCGGCCTGCCGGCGAGTCCCTGTCGGTTCAGCTCGTCTTCGCCACTCGGAAGCGGGCGACGTGATCGCGGGCGTCGACGTCAGCCGGCTGCTCGGGCCTCGCACCGGCATCGGCCGCGCGTACGAGCAGCTCCTGCGCGGCTGGGCCGCGTCGCCGGATCTGCCCGTGGAGCGAGTCGACCTCTTCAGCCCTGCCCCGGTGGACGACGTACCGGACGACCCACGGCTCCGGCTCCGGGTACTGCCCGCCAAGCACCCTGGGCTGCTCTGGCAGCTCGTCGGTCTGCGGCCGCGCTCGAGGCAGATCGACGTGCTGATGGCCCCGTACGCACTCCCCCTCGGCTATCCGGGACGAGCGGTGGTCGAGAACCACGGCATCCTGGAGGGGCCCGACCGCGCCGCGCGGCGAGAGTTCCGCGCACGGGCCCGCAGCCGCCACTTCCGCTACAGCGCCCGTCGCGCCGACGCGGTGATCGCGATCTCGACCGTCGTCCGCGACGATCTCGTCCGCTGGTACGGCGTCCGTCCCGAGCGGATCCACGTGATCCCGTACGGGATGGGGGAGCCGTTCGGGCCCGGCGAGGCCGACCGCGAGGCTGTCCGACGCGTTCTCGGCGCCGACGCGCCGTTCCTGATCTTCGTCGGCAAGCTCTCGCCGCGGCGACATCTGCCCGAGCTGCTGCGAGCGTTCGACGAGGTGGCGGCCGACCACCCCGATCTGCGGCTCCTCGTCGTCGGCCCGAATGCGTGGAGCATGCCCGTCGAGGCGATCGTGGGCGCCTCCCCGAACGCCGCCCGCGTCCGCCATGTCGAGCATCTCGACCAGGCGACGCTGGCCGCCCTCTACCGGGCTGCCGTCGCGCTCGTCCTGCCGACGACGAAGGAGGGCTGGTCGATGCCGATCCGCGAGGCGCTCGCGTGCGGCTGCCCGGTCGTGACGACGGACGGACCGTGGCTCGACGAGGACGGCTCGGGCTCGGTCGTGATCAGAGTGTCGGAGCCGGAGCCCGCGCTGCTCGCGGCGGCCATGCGCACCGTGGTCGAAGACGAGACGGTGCGCGCCGACCTGCGTACGCGGGGGCTGGCGCTTGCCGCGGGCTTTCCGACGTGGGACGACCGCGCCCGCCGGGTCATGGACGTGCTGGCCGAGGTCGGCGGGCGCTAGCTAGAGCTCTTCGCGCCGGCCGGTCTCGGCAGAGCGGTACGCGGCCTCGATCACGCGCAGGCCGTCGCGCGCCTCGCGGCCGCTCGAGGGCGGCTCCCGGTTCTCCTCGAACGCCGCGAGGATGCTGGCCAGGAGCCTTGCCGTCCCGTCGACGCCGTCGTCGCGGGGATTCCTCGCCAGGTTCGTCCGGTCGAGCCCGCGCTCCATCCACGCGGCTCCGCCGGGCGCGTACTCGAGCCGGATGCCCGCCTTCTGCGCTCGCTTGGCGCCGATCCGCAGCAGCGCCCGGCCTCCGTGCGAGGCGCGCAGCGACGCGTGCTCGCAGTCGGCCCGTAGTTCCGTGTAGCGGGTGCCGGCCGGGCAGAGCCGGTCGATCGTGATCTGGGCGAGCCGCCCGCCGGGAAAGTCGAGGGTGACGAGGTGGATCGCGTCCGCGTGGCGACTCGGGTCGAGCCCGCTCGAGTGCCGCGCGTACACGCCCGCCGGCAGCTCGCCGTTGAGGTGGAGCAGCAGGTCGACGAGATGCACGCCGCCCTCGAAGAGTGTCCGGTTCGGCATCGCCGCGCGCCAGGGCACAGGCTCGTCCCACGGCGCGAGGTTCATCAGCTGCCAGATCTGGGTGAAGACGAGCCGGCCGGCGTCCGGCGAGCCGATCCTGTCCTTGACCGCCTTGAAGATCGGCTTCTCGCGGAACTCGTGGTTGACCGCGACCTGCCTGCCCGCACGCTGAGCGGCGGCGAGCACGGTGTCGGCCTCGGCCACCGTGGCCACGAAGGGCTTCTCGCAGAGCACGTGCAGACCCGCTTCGAGCGCTTCGACGGCAAGCGCGGCGTGCGAGTCGGGCGGCGTGGCGACGACGAGGACGTCCGGCGTGCCGCGCTCGAGCAGCTGCGCGAAGCTCTCGTAGGCCGGCAGTCCGGTCTCGGCCGTCCACGATTCCCGCTGCTCGGGAGACGCGTCGAAACCGCCGACGAGCTCGGCCCCCGGCGTGCGTTGCGCAGCCGGGACATGGAACGCCCGTGCCGCCCAGCCGAGCCCTGCGAAGCCGAGCCTCACGTGACCTCCGCGGTCGCGGCGGCCCGCGTGAACAGCGAAGCGCCGGGTTCCGGTGTCGAGAACGTCGCGGGAAGCACGGCGATCGCGTAGACCGACTCGTTCTCCTCGCCGCCGAGCTCGAACGACGCCGCCACGGCGGCTGCAGCGATGTCGATCGCGTGTACGGCGAGAGGCCGCTGGCTGCCGACGAGGTACAGCTCGTCGCGCCAATGGGCGAGCCCGCGCGCGAAGCTCGGATCGCCCGGCACCGGTACGGAGATCGTCTCGACCTCGTCCCGCCGAATGTAGGCGTCGAGCGAACCGTTGTGCGTGTCGTTGTAGAGCAGTGTGTCGCCCCGCTCGAGCACGTTGTGGTTCGGAACGTCGATGTCTGCCTGCGACGTCCGCAACCGCGTCGAGCCGTCCTCGCAGCGGACGACGATCGCCGCCCGAGAGCCCGGGATCACGCTGGCAGGCGTCGCCGTCGAGTCGGGCTTTCGCCTCCGCACGACACCGAGTCTCGCAGCGGCGCGGCCGAGACGGGCCATCCTCTGCCGGCGTGCGACCTCGTCCGGATGGAGGATGCGCCCGAAGCTCAGCAGCAACCCGTCGGCGCCGCGCGCCACGGCGTTGAGGTGCACGACGTTGGTGACGCCGCTCTGCAGGACGCGGGGATCGCGGTAGTCGAGCGAGAGGTCGGTGGCCGGCAGCGAGTCGAAGCCGAGCTCTGCCACGAGCCCGGGATCGTCGCGCCAGCTCCACGTCTCGGCCAGCTCGCCGTCCCACGTGAACCGCGCCAGCAGATCGGCGTTCGTGCACGTGAGCCAGATGCCCGACTCCTCTGCGAGCGCGTCGTGAATTGCCCCGGCAAGGGGATGCGTGAACGTGGTGACGAGCTCGAACCGCTCGTCGAAGACGAAGACCGAGTCGGAGTTGCAGACGACGAGATGGTCGCCGTGCAGCGAGACGCCCTTGGCGCCGCGCGTCCCGCCGCGAGGATTCGGATCGACGCCCCGCCACGGACTCTCCGGGACCGGCTCGGCGTGGAGCACGTCCCCGGAGTCGAGGTCGACGACGCGCACGTAGCCCGAGAAGCGCTCGTGACCGGCGTGCCGGACCGCCGAGGTGACGACGATCCGCGTCATCCGCGCTTCCGCGCGAAGACGTGGAAGAACGGGCCGACGGCGAGCAGCGCCGCGTGGAGCGGGGCGACGCGACGGGCACGGTTGTAGGCGCGGACGAGCTCGAGCTCGATGCCGCGGTACATACGTTGCGTTGCCTCCGGTACCTCGGGCGTCACGACCGCGACCTCGAGGCCGGCCGCCGCGAGCACGTGGCGGAGCGCTCTCGCAGAGAGCAGGTGGACGTGGTCGTACGAGACCCCGCGCGCCGCGTGGACGTAGCGCTCCGCCGCCTTCCGCGGCAGGTAGCCGACGCCCCAGAGCCGGACGTGCGGCTCCAGTCCGAGCGAGTACCGGTTCGGCGTCGCCAGGAAGAGAAGCCCGCCGGGACGGAGCACGCGTACAGCCTCACGGGCGAACCGCTCGGGGCTCTCGACGTGCTCGATCACGTCGCTCGCCGCCACGAGATCGAAGCTGTCGTCCGCAAACGGGAGCACCTCGGCGGCGCAGGCGACCAGCTCGACGCGCCCGGCAGAAGTCTCTGCGAGGCGCTTCTGCGCCAGCACGAGCCAGCGGAGCGAGACGTCGCTCGCGACGACGTCGGCACCTCGCGCCGCGACGGCCGCGGAGAGCGCCGCCGTCCCGCAACCGACCTCGAGAACCCTGTCCCCGGGGCCGACGGGCGTTCCGCGCGCCTCGTCGATGGCAGCCAGGACCGGCGTGCATCTGAGGGCAGCCTTCATCTCGTGGGCGGTGAAGCGGGCGGCGAGGTCGGGATGCTTGCCCACCAGGCGCCAGTGCTCGTCGAGCAGACCGGCGAGGTCGCGATCGGGCGCGAGCTCCTGGAGTCGACGCGCGATGCGCGCGTCCTCGTCCCGGCTGAGCTCCGGGTCTGGATAGGAGCGCCGGTGGTCGGCGATCCCCTCCAGAGCGTCGTCTCGCTCCGCCCGCTCGGTCGCGCCGGTCACCCCCCGAGCCTAGCCGTGCGTGAGTAGCACGGTCAGGCGCTCGCGCGCGCAGTAGTCGACGATGGGCGACGGCAACTCGGCCGGAGATCGGGCGAGATCCCCGCCGAGGAAGATGCCGCTGTCGCCGCGCACGACGAGTGCGAGGTGGCCGGGAGTGTGCCCGGGCGCGGGCACGGCCATAAGTGTCCCGTCGCCGGCAACGTCGTACGAGCCGGAGAAGGGACCGACCGGCGGGCCGTCGAGGTCGACGAGCGTGGGCTCGGCGAGCGGCCAGTGCCCCGGCACGTAGCCGCGCAGGCGCCCCGGCCAACCTTGCGCGCGCTCCCACTCCACCCGCGAAACGATCACCTCCGCACCCGTGAACGCGCCCACTCCGCCGACGTGATCCGTATGCAGGTGCGAGAGCACGACCCAGCGCACGCTCGCAGGATCGATCCCCCGCCCCGTGAGCTGCGCTCCGATCTCGTCCTCGGCGGCGAGCTCGAAGCGGGCGAGTCGCAGGAACGGGTGCCACGAGGGGTGGTAGCCCGGCTCCGCGGCTCTCGCCGTCTGGCCCGTGTCGAAGAGGCAGAGCCCCTGCGGATGGTGGACGAGGAAGACGTTCACGGGCAGCGTCTGGTCGCTCCACCCGCCCGGGAGGTAGCGTCGAGGCCCTCGCACCGCCGCCTTCGGCCGCACGCGGCCCGTCGAGAAGCGCTCGACCTCCATCGGTCAGCGGTCGCGGCCGCGGAGGTACTCGACGATCCCGACCGGCACCGACAACACGCCGACGACGTGGTGCAGGACGTGGAGCCAGACGCCGATGACCGCCTGCGCCCGTCCGCGCCTGCGCACGAGCAGTTCGTAGAACGAACGGTTCAGGGCCACGAGCACGGCGAGTGCAACGAGCGTGCGGCGCAGCCGGCCCCGGAGCAGCGCGCCGGCGGCACCCAGCGCGGCGAGGGCGCTCAGCCGGTGCCGCCAGCCGAGGTTGAGCGCCGACGAGCCCGTTCCCTGGCGGAGCAGGAGCTCCACCCAGGGGACGCCGCGATCCCAGTAGTCGCTCTCGACCATGCCCCGGAGGCTCCAGGCCTTCAGGTGCGTTCCCTGCAGAAGCGGGTCGAGCTCGATCTTGCAGCCCGCGGCGGCGAGCCGGGTGCCGAGCTCGATGTCCTCGACCGACGGCACGAGGTAGCGCGCGGCGTCGAAGCCGCCGGAGGCCTCGAAGACGTCCCGCCGGACGGCGCCGAGGCCTGCCCAGAACGTCGTCGCGCGACCGGCTCCCTGCTGGTGAACGTGGTGGTGCATGAGGTTCCGGAAGGCGGAAACGGTGCCGGGATCGGCCGGACGATCGTCGTAGGAGCCGAAGAGGGCCGCGAGCTCCGGGTCGCGCTCGAATGCCCGCCGGACCCGCGCGAATGCGTCGCCGTGGACGACGACGTCCGCGTCCACGAAGACGATCACCGTACCTGACGCCTGCGAGGCACCTCGGTTCCGCGCGTCCGCCGGACCCTCGCCCTCCTCGGCGACGATCAGCTCCTCCGGTGGCTCGTCGGCGGCCCGGATCGCGTCCAGGCACGCCGTGAGAGTGGGCGGCGCGTTCGTGGCCGGCACGATCGCGCTCACGGTCGGCATGCGCGCATTCTAGATCTCGGGATACTCTCGCCCTGTGACGGCCGTGCTGATGAAAGGGGCGCCGCTCGCGGAACGGGTTCGCGAGGAGGTGCGCGCCGACGTCGCCGAGCTCGGTTCGGTCGGCCTCGCGACGGTGCTCGTCGGCGATGACCCGGCCTCGCACGTGTACGTGGGGAAGAAGCACGAGACCGCGGTCGCTGACGGCTTGCGCAGCATCGACCGACGCCTCCCGGCGGACACGACGCAGGAGGCGCTGCTCGCGCTGCTCGACGAGCTGAACGGCGACGACGAGGTCGACGGCGTCCTCGTCCAGCTGCCGCTTCCCGACCAGATCGACACGGAAGTGGTGCTGCGCGCGGTCGAACCGATCAAGGACGTCGACGGCTTCCACCCGTTCAACGCCGGTCGCCTCTACGCCGGTCATCCCACATTCGTGCCTGCCACTCCACTCGGGATCATGGCGTTGCTCGAGGAGCACGGCGTCCCGCTCTCCGGCGCGCGTGCAGTCGTCGTCGGCCGCAGCACCATCGTCGGCAAGCCGATCTCACACCTGCTGCTCGGCGCGAACGCGACCGTGACGATCTGCCACTCGCGCACCCGCGACCTGCCCGCCGAGACCCGTGCCGCGGACGTGCTCGTCGTCGCGATCGGCCAGCCCGGGCTCGTCACGGCGGAGATGGTCAAGGAGGGAGCCGCGGTCGTCGACGTCGGGATCACGCGCACCGAAGCCGGCCTCGCGGGCGACGTTGCACCCGACGTTGCCGAGCGGGCAGGCTTCCTGACTCCCGTCCCCGGAGGAGTCGGGCCGATGACGATCGCGATGCTGCTGCGCAACACGATTCGCGCTGCGCGCTACCGCCGGAAACTGCTTGCGTATCCGTAGCGTCGTTGGTTACAGTCTCCGCGCTTCAGACAAGCTCGGCGGCTCGGTGCCCGGGCCGTCGTTTCACGTGCAAGGAGGAAGACGTTGGCTCAGGGCACCGTGAAGTGGTTTTCGAACGAGAAGGGGTACGGCTTCATCGAGCGTGAGGAGGGCGACGACGTGTTCGTGCACTTCTCCGCGATCAACATGGACGGCTACAAGACGCTGACCGAGGGTCAGAAGGTCGAGTTCGAGGTCGTCCAGGGCGACAAGGGCCTGCAAGCGGCCAACGTCCAAGCAGCTGCCTGAGTCCCCTTCGGAGCGAGTTCACGGGCCCCGAAAGGGGCCCGTCTCATTGTGGTGCAGGTTGGCCGGGGCCGTCTCAGCGTCCCAGGACTGACTTCTTGTAGTCGACCTGGCCGAGCTTGTCGAACGTCACCTTGAGCGTCTTCCTCACGGGGAAGCCCGGCACCCCTGTGGGGCTGATGCAGACCAGGCCCAGCTTGATCGTGAACGTCTTGCCCGCGCGCCCCTCGGGCGTGAAGCCCGGGTTCTGCACGGTGTGCTTCTTGCCCTTCTTGTCCACGACATTCTGGATCGCGCCGTACTGGAGCGTGTCCTCGCCCCGCGTGGACTTGTTGCACTTGCCGGCGCACTCGACTCTCAGGATCGTCGGCTTCTCCGGACGCACCGTCTTGCCGCCCTGCTCGAGGAAGTTCGCCCCTCTCGGCGCCAGGACGTTGACCCGGCCCTTGCAGCCCCGGCCCGCACCGGCCGTGCACGTGATCTGCCACCTGACGTCGAACTCGATGCGTGTCGTGCCGGCGCCGAAGACGTGGAAGTTGCTCAGAAAATGCATCCACCTTGCTGCACTTGCACGGCGGCGGAGGTGGTGGCCGCGGCGGCGGGGGAGGCCGCTCGACCGTGGGGCCGCCGCAGTTCGGCGTACTTGCGGCATCGAACCCGGCGGCCGTGTTCGCCTCGCTCGAGTTGGTGCCCTTGTACGTCGCCGAGCATTGCCAGCCCTTGTCGTCGCTGACGACGACGCCGATCAGCCCCTGGTGGCCGAACTTCCCGTAAATCCCGTGATTGCAGTGATCGTCGCGCGGGGAATCGCCCTCGTTCGAGTGCTCCCAGGTGAAGGTGGGGTCGGTGCCGCCGGAGATGCCGTGGTTGTCGCAGCCGGGGTCGACCGGATAGGCCGGGTCGACCTGCCCGTCCGGAGCCGAGATCGTCAACGTCCACGTACTGGCAGCACTTCGCCCCGGCGGTGTCGTCGACGATGTTCGGGACCGAGCCACGCAGGCTCGGCGAGGCGCGTGGTACGTTCGAGCCGATGGCGATCACGAGAGACGACGTCCTCCACGTGGCCCGGCTGGCACGGCTCGAGCTCTCCGACGAGGAGATCGAGCGGATGCGCGAGCAGCTGTCGGCGATCCTGGAGGCGGTCGGAAAGGTGGCCGAGCTCGACCTCTCGGATGTCGAGCCGACCGCGCATCCGCTCGACCTCGTGAACGTGCTCGCGGACGACGAGCCACAGCCGTCGCTGACGCTCGAGGAAGCGCTCGCGAACGCGCCCGACCCCGAGGACGGCTTCTTCGGGGTACCCGCGGTATGACGGCGATCGACACGCTGCGGCTCACCGCCGAGGAGGCGGCCGGGCTGCTCGAGCGGCGCGAACTGTCGGCGGAGGAACTCCATGCCGCGTACCTGGCTGCGATCGGCGAGCGCGACGACGAACTCCACGCCTACCTGCGCACGACGGACGCGCCGTCCGGCAACGGCGTGCCGGTCGCGTTCAAGGACGTCGTTTCGACGAAGGGGATCGAGACCACCGCCGGCTCGAAAATCCTCTCGGGCTACCGGCCGGTTTTCGACGCCACGGTCGCGACCCGGTGCTACGGCGCGGGCCTGTCGCTCCTCGGCAAGACGAACATGGACGAGTTCGCAATGGGCTCCTCCACGGAGAACTCTGCCTTCGGGCCGACGCGCAACCCGTGGGACCCCGAGCGCGTGCCGGGCGGCTCGTCGGGCGGCTCGGCCGCGGCTGTCGCCGCAGGCCTGGCCCCGTGGGCGCTCGGATCCGACACGGGCGGCTCGATCAAGCAGCCCGCCGCGCTCTGCGGCATCGTCGGTCTGCGGCCGACCTACGGCACCGTCTCGCGCTACGGCGTCGTCGCGTTCGCCTCCAGCCTCGACCAGATCGGCCCGCTCACGCGGACGGTGCGCGACTGCGCCCTGCTCTACCGGATCGTCGCCGGGCGCGACCCGTGCGACTCGACCACGGTCGAGTTGCCCGCGTCGGTCGAGATCCCCGACGCGACCGACCTGAAAGGGCTCCGCGTCGGCGTGCCGCGCCAGCTGAACGAGGCCGAGGGGATCGAGCCGGGCGTCAGGGCCGCCGTCGATGCGGCGATCGCGCTGTGCGGCGAACTCGGGGCCGAGGTCGGCGAGTGCGAGCTGCCCGTGTCCGTGGAATACGGGCTGCCGTGCTACTACCTGATCGCGCCGGCGGAGGCGTCCTCGAACCTGGCCCGCTACGACGGCGTCCGTTACGGCCATCGCTCGACGGTGGAAGGCGACCTCGGCGCGCTGTACGAGCGCACCCGCCACGACGGTTTCGGGGACGAGCCGAAGCGACGCATCATGCTCGGCACCTACGCACTGTCGGCCGGGTACTACGACGCCTTCTACGGCCAGGCCCAGAAGGTGCGGACGATCATCGGCAACGAGTTCCGGGCCGTGCTGGACGACTTCGACGTGCTCGTCAGCCCGACCTCGCCGACCGTCGCGTTCCCGCTCGGCGCGAAAACGGCCAACCCGCTCGCCATGTACCTCTCCGACGTCCTCGCGATCCCGCCGAACATGGCCGGGCTGCCGAGCCTCTCGATCCCGTGCGGGCTCTCCGAGGGACTGCCTGTCGGGCTCCAGCTCATCGGCCCGCAGTTCTCCGAGAACCTGCTCTTCCGCGTCGGCCACGCCCTCGAGCAGGCGATCGGCTTCGACACCGTCCCGGACCGGTTGCGATGACCTGGGAGACCGTCATCGGGCTCGAGATCCACGCGCACCTGAAGACGCGAACGAAGATGTTCTGCCGCTGCGAGACCGGGTTCGGCGAACCGCCGAACACGCGCACGTGCCCGGTCTGCCTCGCGTTTCCGGGGACACTGCCCGTGCCGAACCGGACGGCCGTCGAGTGGACGATCAAGCTCGGGCTCGCGCTGGGCTGCCGGATCGCCGAGCGCGCCGTCTTCCACCGCAAGAACTACTTCTACCCCGACCTGCCGAAGGGGTACCAGATCTCCCAGTACGACGAGCCCCTCTGCGTCGACGGCCACTTCACCGTGCCGGGCGAGGACGGTGACCTCGAGGTCGGGATCGTCCGCGCGCATCTCGAGGAGGACGCGGCGAAGACCGTGCACCTGGAGGGAGCCGGGGGCAGGATCGTCGGCGCGACCCGCTCGCTCGTCGACTTCAACCGCGGCGGGACGCCGCTCGTCGAGATCGTCACGCAGCCCGACCTGCGTTCGGCCGACGAGGCACGACGGTTTCTGCAGCTCCTGCGCCAGACGATCGTCGAGCTCGGCATCTCGGACGCGGAGATGGAGAAGGGCACGATGCGTTGCGACGCGAACGTGTCGGTCCGGGAGGTGGGGGAGGAGGGCTTCCGCACGCGCTGGGAGCTGAAGAACATGAACTCGTTCAGCTACATCGCCCGTGGGATCGACGCGGCCGTGCGCGAGCAGATCGCGCTGCACGAGGCGGGCCAGGAGGTCGTCCAGGAGACGTACGACTACGACGCGGACGCCGACACGCTGACTCCACACCGCTCCAAGGAGGATGCGGACGACTACCGCTATTTCCCCGAACCCGACCTCGTGCCGGTCGAGCCGGAGACAGAGCTCGTCGAGCGGCTGCGCGCGGAGCTGCCGGAGCTTCCGGGGGCGCGCATCGAGCGGCACACAGCCGTGCTCGGCGTCGCGGACGCCTGGACGCTCGTCACGACGGAACGGGAGTCGAAGTTCGAGGGACTCGTCGCTAACGGGCTGGACCCCCGAGCTGCGTTCAACCAGGTCATGAACCGCGAAATCCCGGTCGATGCGAACTGGTCGGAGCTTGCGCGTATCTACGCGACAGCCGGTCTGACGACAGGAGCCGTCGAAGCAGCGACCGCCGCCAGTGCCGACCCGGGATTCACCGCGGACGAGTACCTCGCGCAGAAGGCCGTCTCGGACACCTCGGAGCTCGAACCGCTCGTCGAGCGGATCCTGGCCGCGAACCCGGGCCAGGTCGCCGCGTACAGGGGCGGCAAGGAGGGACTGCTCGGCTTCTTCGTCGGCCAGGCGATGAAGGAGACGGGCGGCAAGGCCGACCCGAAGGTGCTCAACGAGCTGATCCGTGAGAAGCTGAACGCGTGAACGACGCGCTCGTCGACGAGGGGAACGAGATCCTGCGCGGCAAGGGGTACAGGGAGGCGCAGCTCGCGGTGTTCTCGACACCGATGGCCTCCAAGCTCCTGATCAAGGGCACCAAGATCGGCAGCCCGTTCGCCGACGCGCCCGAGACGGTGCTCCGCGTCGTCCGCGACTGCGTGCCCTCGGCGGACGACCTCGGCCGCCGCACGATCACGCCCAGCGAGCTTCGCACCTGCCTCGAGCAGGCCTGACGGCTCAGTTCGTCGACGGATCCTCGGGCATGAGCGCGAGGACGCGGTACGTGCCGCCCTTGCGGCGGAGGACGGACGCGAACAGATCGTCGCCCACGCCCGGGAAGAGATCCACGCCGTCGACGGGCTCGACGAGCCACGACTCCTCTTCGAGCTCGGCCTCGAGCTGGCCGGGCCCCCAGCCCGAATAGCCCGCGAACACCCGCGCGCGACGCGTCGCCGCGGCGAGCGCCTCGAGGTCGTCGTCGCTCGACGCGAAGCCGATGTCCCCGACGACGAGCGTGGCCGCGGCCGCCGCGTCATCGAACTCCGCCAGCACGAGCACCGCCTCGGGCTGCACCGGGCCGCCGACGTGGACGAGCGACTCCTCGCCGGCCACGACCGCGAGCGGCGGTATCGCCTCCCCGACCGTCACCTCGGCGGGACGGTTCAGCACGAGCCCCATCGCGCCCTCGTCGCCGTGCTCGCCGACGAGCACGACCGCCCGCCTGAAGTTCGGGTCGAAGAGCGCGGGCGTGGCCACGAGCAGGCGGCCCTTGAGCGACGTCACCTACTCATATTGCAATGCTTCGAGCACGTTCAGGCGTGAGGCACGCCGCGCCGGCAGGATCGCTGCGATCAGCCCGGCCACGACCGCGACGAGCGCGAACACGATCAGCGACGTGATCGGCCACGAGAGCGTGATGAAGTCGACCCGCGCGATCAGCAGCACGGCGAGCACGATGCCGAGCGCGATCCCGATCGCGGCCCCGATCAGCGCCGTGATCACGCTCTCGTAGCGAATCATCCGCCGCACCTGGCGGCGTGTCATCCCGACCGCGCGCAGCATCCCGAGCTCCCGCGTTCGCTCGAACACCGTCAATACGAGGGTGTTGACGATCCCGAACAGCGACACGAGCACGGACAGCGCCAGCAGGACGTAGAGCACGTTCAGGATGTTGTCGAGCCCGGCCGCCTGGTTCGTCTTGAACTGCGAGATGGTCTGCACCTTCGCGTTCGGGAAGCCCTTGAGCGAGTGGTCGAGACTGGCCGTCGCCGCGTCGCTGACACCTCCGCGCGTGTTGATGAAGATGAACAGGTCCTGCGGCTGCGTGTAGAGCTGGTCGAAGGTCTTGCTCGAGATCGTGACGGGGCCGAACGGCGAGCCGCCCGGCGGCGGCTTGAAGATGCCGTGGACGACGAAGACGTGTGTGACGCCGCTCGGGACGACCGCACGCATCTGCGACCCGAGGCGCAGATGGTGGTCCTTCGCGAACGTGTCGTCGACGAACGCCCCGTTCTCGCCCAGCGTCTCGAAGGTCGCCTGACCCGGCCCTGCGATCCAGTTCATCTTCAGCACGCGGCTGCCACCGGGGCCAATCGCGGTCAGGCTGTGCGTCGATCCGAACATGCGCACGTCGGCCTCTCGGACACCGACGACGGCGGTCACGCCCCGCGTCGCGCGGATGGGATTCTCGGTCGCGACGGGAATCGGGTCGAAGTTGTTTTGGGCAGTGACCGCGTAGTCGCCCTGCGCGAGCTTGTTGACGGCATCGAAGAACGAGCCGCGAATGCCGGATGCGAGCATCGCGACGAGCGTGACGAGCGCGAGGCCGATCATCAGCGCGGCTGCCGTCGAGCCCGTCCGCTGCGGGTTCCGCTGCGAGTTCTCGCGCGCGAGCACGCCGGCCGCACCGCCGAGCTTTGACCCGGGCCAGCCGATGGCGGTCGCTAGCGGCACGACGAGGTGCGACGAGAAGAGCGCGACGCCGATGAAGATGAGGAGCGCGCCGAGCCCCATGAAGACGAGGATGGCGGTGGTCGACAGGCCGCTGCCGAACAGGGCATAGGCGAACGCCGCGAATCCGAGGATGGCGAGCGTGCCCGAGATGTACGCGCGGTAGCCGGCGAAGCGGCCGGGCGGCAACGTCGCGCCCTCACGCACGGCCGCGATCGGGGGCACGCGCGTCGCGCGCATCGCCGGTCGCAGGCTGGCGAGGACAGTGACCAGGATGCCGACGAGGAGGGCCACGATCACGGTGCGCGCCTGCAGGAGGAGCCCGGTGTTCGGCAGCGTGAAGCCGACCGCGTCGAACAGCGAGAACAATCCCTTGGCCAGCGCGAGGCCGAAGAAAAGGCCCGTCACGGACGCCAGCACGCCCATCACCGTCGACTCGAGGAGCACGAGGCGCAGGATCTGGCGCCGCGAGGCACCGATCGTGCGCAGGGTCGCGAACTCGCGGGTCCGTTGCGCGATCGTGATCGACAGCGAGTTCGCGATCACGAACGCCCCGACGAAGAGCGCGATCCCGCCGAAGGCGAGCAGGAAGTCCTGCAGGAAGCTCGTGAAGCTCTTCGTGTCGCTCGCGTCCGTCTGCGCCTGCTCCGTGCCGCTCCGGACCTGCGTCTGTGCCGGCAGGATGCTCCTCACCTGCGCGAGCAGCGCCGGCTCGGTGACCCCGGGTTTCCTGGAGATGCGGATGTCGTCGAGCTTGCCGACCTTGCGGAAGAGCGCTTGCGCGGTGGCCAGGTCGAAGCCGGCCAGCGTGGCGCCGCCGATGTCGAGCGAGCTCGAGCCGAACTTGACGAGGCCGGAGACGCGGAACGGCTTCGAGCTGCCCTGCGCCTCGATCTTGATCGTGTCGCCGACCGTGATGTGCTTCTTGCTCGCGGTCGAGTGGTCGATCACGACCTCGCCGGTCTTCGGCCAGCCGCCGGAGACGAGCGTGAGCGAGCTGAACGCCGGGTACTTCGGGTCGACGGAGAAGCCGAGGTGCGGTGCGCCGCCGAAGCTGATCACCTTGCCGTTCTTGCCGATCAGATTCGTGCTCGAGTCCGCGACGCCGCCGATCGCGGCCGCGACCGTCGGCAGGTCGCGCACCTGCTGGAGCAGGCTCTCGTTGAACGGCGGCAGGTTCGTCGTCGAGTTCTTGCTGACGGCCGACTTGCCGGTCACCACCGCGTCCGTGTTGCGGTAGATGCTCGAGAAGATCGCGTCGAACGCGTGCGAGATCGAGTCGGTCAGGATGTACGTGCCGCTGATCGTCGCGACGCCGAGCACGATGGCGAATCCGGTCAGCAGGGTCCGGAGCTTGCGGCCCCAGAGCGCCCGGAGCCCGACCCTGATCACGTGCCGATCTCCTCCATCGCGGCGATCACGGTCTTGGCGTCGGAGCGTGGGAGATCCTTGACGATCTCGCCGTCGTCGAGGAAGAGGATCCGGTCGGCGATCGCCGCCGCGCGCGCATCGTGCGTGACCATCACCGTCGTCTGCCCGTAGCTGTCGACCGAGTCGCGCATCAGGTCGAGGATCTCGCCGCTCGTCTTCGAGTCCAGGTTGCCGGTCGGCTCGTCCGCGAACACGACCGTCGGCCTGGAGACGAGCGCGCGCGCGATCGCCACGCGCTGCTGCTGGCCGCCGGAGAGCTCGCTCGGCCGGTGCTTCCGGCGCTCCGCGAGGCCGGTCTTCTTCAGCAGGCCCTCGAACCACTCCTCGTCCGGCTTCTCGCCGGCGATCGTCAACGGCAGCAGCACGTTCTCCTCGGCGCTCAGCATCGGCAGCAGGTTGAAGAACTGGAAGACGAAGCCGATGTGCTCGCGCCGCAGCTTGGTCAGCGCGTTGTCGTCGAGGAATGCGATCTTCTGCCCGGCGATCGTGATCTCGCCGGAGGTGGGTTTGTCGAGGCCGGCAAGGAGGTGCATGAGCGTCGACTTGCCGGAGCCCGACGGTCCCATGACCGCCGTCAGCTTCCCGCCTGCGACGGCGAGCGAGACTCCGCGGAGAGCGTCGACGGCCGTGTCGCCCTTGCCGTAGGTGCGCGTCAGTTGCTCCGCAGTGACGACGTTTCCGTTCGCTTCCACGTTGGTCATCGAGGGCTCCCTGGCCTAGGTGACGGACTCGGGGGCGCAGCCTAGCGAGCCTCTTCGGCCCGCGTGGTGGTGCTAGCACCCGTCTTTCGGCAACCGGGCTCTTAGCTAGCCTGAATCGGTGAGCCCGAAACGCTATCTCTTCACGCCCGGCCCGACCACGGTGCCGCCGGAGGTGCTCGCGGCGCTCGCCCAGCCGGTCGTCCACCACCGCGGCTCCGACTTCCGTCCCGTCTACAGCGAATGCCTCCAGCGGCTGAAGGACATCTTCCGGACGTCCTCGGACGTCCTCCTCTTCACTGCCTCCGGCACCGGCGCGATGGAGTCCGCGGTCGCGAACCTGTGCTCGCCCGGAACCAGGGTCGTCGTCGTGTCCGCCGGCAGCTTCGGCGAGCGCTGGACGCAGATCGCGGAGCGCTACGGCTGCGAGGTCGTCGCGCTGCGCTACGAGTGGGGAGAGGTGCCGTCCGCCGACGACCTGGCCACGACGCTCGCCGAGACGAGCGGCGCGCACGCGGTTTTCCTCACGCACTCGGAGACGTCGACCGGCGTCGTGGCCGACGTGCAGGCGCTCGCCGCCGCCGTCCGCCCGAGCGGCGCGCACGTCGTCGTGGACGCGATCTCGAGCGTCGGCGCGGTGCCCCTCGAGGTGGACGCATGGGGGATCGACGTCGCCTGCGCCGGGTCTCAGAAGGCGCTGATGACGCCACCCGGGCTCGCGATGGCATCGGTTTCGGACGCCGTGTGGGCGCCGGAGGGGCGCTCCTCGTCGCCGCGCTACTACTTCGACTGGGACCGCACGCGCAAGGCTCAGCAGCAGCTCGACGCCGCGTTCACCCCGGCGACCTCGCTCGTCGTCGCGCTGAACGTCGCTCTCGGGATGATCCTCGACGGCGGCCTCGAGCAGGCGTTCGAGCGCCACCGGCTGCTCGGCCGCGCCTGCCGCGAGGGCGCGAAGGCGATGGGCCTCGAGCTCTTCTCGCCCGACGACGACTCGGCGGCGGTCGTGACGGCGATCAGGACGCCGGAGGGGATCGACGCGACCGAGCTCGTCGCGCTCCTCCGCGACCGTCACGGCGTCCAGCTGGCGAACGGCCAGGCGCATCTGAAGGGGAAGGTCTTTCGCATCGGGCACATCGGCTACTACGACGTGTTCGACATCGCCACCGCGCTCGGCGCCGTCGAGCTCGGGCTCGCCGACCTCGGCGCCGACATCGAGCGCGGCGTCGCGGTCACCCGGGCTCTCGACGTGTACGCCGAGGGCGCGCAGGTGTGAGCGAGGGCGCGCAGCGGGTTCCCCTCGCACACCGCGACAAGGTCGCGGTGACAGTGGCGTCTTTGGAGGCGGGGAAACGCCTTTGGCCCGCCTGAAAGTTCTGGTCCGCGAGTCGATCGCGGAGGCGGGCCTCGAGCTGCTCCGCGAACGCTTCGAGGTGGACGTCGACGGTGACTCCGACCTCTCGGAGATCATCGGCCGCTACGACGGGATCGTCATCCGCTCGGCGACGAAGCTGACCGCCGAGCTGATCGAGCGTGCCGAGCGGCTGAAGGTGATCGGCCGCGCGGGCGTCGGCGTCGACAACGTCGACGTGGAGGCCGCGACCCGCCGTGGCATCGTCGTCGCGAACGCTCCCGAGTCGACGGTCGTCTCGGCCGCCGAGCACACGATCGGCCTGCTGCTCGCACTCTCGCGGAACATCCCCCAGGCGTATGCGGCGCTCAAGCAGGGCCGGTGGGAGCGCTCGCGGTACGGCGGGATCGAGCTCGCCGACAAGACGCTCGGGGTCGTCGGCTTCGGACGGATCGGCCAGCAGGTCGCCCGGCGCGCGCTCGGTCTCGGCATGGAGGTCGTCGCGCACGACCCCTTCGTCGCCCGCGACCGCTTCCGCGAGCTCGGCGTCGAGCGGGCGGAGGACCTGGACGACCTGCTCGCAAGCGCCGATTTCCTCACCTTGCACGCCCCGCTCACCGACCAGACGCGGTTGCTGATCGGCACCGAGACGATCGCGCGCATGCGCGACGGCGTGCGCATCGTCAACACCGCGCGCGGCGACCTCGTCGACGAGGACGCGCTCGCCGAGGCCGTGCGCTCGGGCAAGATCGCCGCGGCGGCGCTCGACGTCTTCTCCGAGGAGCCGTACTCGGGGCCGCTGCTCGAACTCGACAACGTCATCGTGACGCCGCATCTCGCCGCCTCGACCGAGGAGGCGCAGGACCGCGCGGGCGTGATCGTGGCCGAGCAGGTGGCGGCTGCGCTCGCCGGCGGGCTCGTCTCGAACGCCGTCAACATCCCTTCCGTCGGCGCCGAGGACCTCGACGTCCTCGGCCCGTTCATCCCGCTCGCGACCAAGCTCGGGCGGCTGGCGATGGAGCTCGCCGAGGGCCGAGCCGACCGGATCACGCTCGCCTACCTCGGCGCGCTCGCCGAGCGCGACACACGTCTCCTGACGGTGGCGGCGCTGAACGGCGCGTTTCAGGGCCGCTGCGATCACCTGGTCAACTTCGTGAACGCCCCGCTGATCGCCGCCGAGCGCGGCATCTCGGTCGAAGAGGAGAAGCGGGCGCAATCCCGCGGCTACACGAACCTCCTCGAGGTGACGGTGCACGCCAACGGGTCGAAGACGGTCGTCGAGGGCACGACGATCGGACGCGACAACCGGCTCTGGCTCTCGGGTGTGCTCGAGTACCAGATCGAGATCGAGCTGTCGCCCTTGATGGCGTTCTTCCGCTACGACGACATGCCGGGCGTGATCGGCCGCGTCGGCACGACGCTCGGGAAGGCCGGCGTCAACATCGCCAACATGGCCGTGTCCCGCACGAACCAGGGCGGCAAGGCGCTGATGGCGTTCTCGATCGACACGCCCGCTCCCCTCGAGCTCGTCGACGAGTTCCTCGCCGCCGGCTTCGACGACGCGAGATTCATCGACCTCGGCTAGCGATGCCCACCTGGCCCGACCCAGTCCAGCGGGTGACGGAGTTCCTCGCCGCCGCGGGGGCGGAGGTACGGATCGAGGAGTTCCCGGCCGGCACGCACACTGCCGAGGCGGCTGCCGAAGCGGCCGGCTGCGCGGTCGGCGAGATCGTCAAGTCGCTCGTCTTCGAGGGCGGCGGCCGCTCGGCCCTCGCGCTCGTGCCGGGCGACCGGCGCGCGGACGCCGGCAAGATCGCCGCGGCGCTCGGAGTCGAGAAGGTACGGGTCGCGACACCCGAGCGCGTGCACGAGCTGACCGGCTTCGAGCCGGGCGCCGTGGCACCGTTCGGGGTCGACCGCGTCGACCTCGCGCTCATCGACCGCCGGCTGATGCTCCGCGACTACGTCTGGGTCGGGGCGGGCTCGCCGACGCACATCGCCCGCGTCGCACCGGCGGAGCTCGTGCGCCTCGCGGTGGCCACTCTGGTCGACCTCGTGGCCGACCCGTAAGATTCGAAAGAGATGCAGGAAACCGAGAAGATCTGGTTCAGCGGCGAGCTCGTCGACTGGGCGGACGCGAAGATCCACGTCGGCGTGCACGGGCTGCACTACGGCACCGGCGTCTTCGAGGGCATCCGCTGCTACGCGACCGACCACGGCCCCGCGGTCTTCCGGCTCGAGGATCACCTGCGCCGCTTCGCCGACTCTGCGCGGCTCCTGTACATGCCGCTTCCGTACACGGCCGACGAGCTGCGGGCGGCCGTCCACGAGACGGTCGCAGTCAACGGGCTCGACGAGTGCTACGTCAGGCCGATCGCGTTCTTCGGCTACGGCGAGCTCGGCGTCCACACCGGGACGAACCCGGTCGAGGTCGCGATCATGGTCTGGCCGTGGGGCGCCTACCTCGGCGAGGAGGGCCAGCGCAAGGGCATCACGGCGATGATCTCCTCCTGGAAGCGCGTCGGGCCGAACACGATCCCGCACGTGGCCAAGGCGACCGGCATCTACCTGAACTCGATGCTCGCGACCCACGAAGCGCGCCGCGCGGGTTACGACGAGGCGATCCTGCTCACGGACGACGGCTACGTCGCCGACGGCCCGGGAGAGAACGTGTTCGTGGTCAAGGACGGCGTGCTCTCGACGCCGCCGCTCTCGACCTCGATCCTGCCCGGCATCACGCGCGAGACGGTGATGCAGCTCGCCCGCGACCTCGGCTACACGGTCCACGAGCGGAGCCTGATCCGGCCCGAGCTCTACCTGGCCGACGAGGTGTTCATGACGGGCACGGCCGCCGAGGTCACGCCGGTGCGCGCCGTGGACGACCAGGAGATCGGTGCCGGCCCGATCACGCTTCAGCTCCAGCAGGCCTACTGGGACACGGTTCGCGGCAAGAACGAGCGCTACACCGACTGGCTCGATCGCGTGGCCGTCGCGCGCGCCGGCGCGTAGCTCTCAGCCTCTCGTCGCGAGCAGGATCTCGACCACGCGCCGCTGGTCGTCGTCGGCCAGCACGGAGCCGCTCGGCAGGCAGAGCCCGCGCTCGAAGAGCGAGGCCGACACGTCTCCGCCGACCATCGGCGCGCCGGCGAAGAAGGGTTGCAGGTGCATCGGCTTCCAGAGCGGGCGCGCCTCGATGTCCTCCGCTTCGAGCGCCAGCCGGATCGTGTCGGGATCCGTGCCTGCTTGGTCCGGGTCGACGAGGATGCAGGTGAGCCAGCAGTTCGGGCGTCCGTAGGGCGCCTCCGGCATGAACGAGATGCCAGGCACGCCTGCGAGCAGCTCCCGGTAGCGCGCGTTGATCCGGCGCCTCGCGTCGACGCGCTCGCCCAGCACCTCCAGCTGCGCCCGCCCGACGGCCGCGAGCAGGTTGCTGAGCCGGTAATTGAACCCGAGCTCCGTGTGCTGGTAGTGCGGCGCCGGCTCGCGCGCCTGCGTCGAGAGCTTGCGCGCGTGCTCGATCAGCCGTTCGTCGCGCGAGACGAGCGCCCCGCCGCCGCTGGTCGTGATCACCTTGTTGCCGTTGAACGAGAAGGCGGCGAGTGCTCCCTGGCCGCCCGCCGGGGCGTCGCGGTAACTCGCGCCGAGCGACTCAGCGGCGTCCTGGACGAGCACGACCCCACGCCGCTCGCAGATCTCGGTCAGCGCGTCGTAGTCGCAGCACTGGCCGTAGAGGTCGACCGCGACGACGGCGCGCACCTGCGGCCGCTCGCCGAGCGTGCGGTCGAGGAGCTCCGGGTCGACTGTCCAGGTATCGGCGGAGACGTCGACGAAGACCGGCGTCGCGCCCACGTAGAGGACCGGGTTCGCACTCGCGGAGAAGGTCAGCGAGGAGCAGGCGACCTCGTCACCGGCTCCGATCCCGAGCACGACCAGAGCCAGGTGCAGCGCGGCTGTGCCGCTCGAGAGCGCCAGCGCGTGCGACACGGCGGCGACCTCCGCGAGCTCTCGTTCGAACGCGTCCACGTGCGGCCCGAGCGGCGCGATCCAGTTCGACTCGACCGCCTCCTGGAGCAGCACGAGCTCGTGGCCCGAGAGATGGGGAGGGGAGAGATAGATCCGCGGCACCGCCGGACGAGCGTAACTGCATAATCCGCGCATGGCCGACGGCTCCGTCTCGAGGATGGTCTTCCTGGGCTTCGGGAAGTACGCCCGCGCCGACAAGATCTACCTCGTCGAGCCCATCACCGACGCGCGGCGCGGGAGCGGCAGCCGCACGCTCGTCTGGATCGAAGGCGTCCCCGAGCCGGTCGTCGCCTCGCGCACGGAGCGGACGATCCTGCACGAGATGGGCCAGGACGTCGCGGCCGGATCGCAGCTCCTCGACCAGGCACTCGACCTGGCCGAGCGACTCGCGCAGCAGGCTGAGTCGGGCAAGGTCGACCTGGCCGATCTCGGCCGCCGCGCACGCCGGCTGCTCGAGTCGACCGCGAAGCCCTCCGGGCCGCAGCCGCTCTTCTGACCGCCTCGCAGCTCTCGCGGGAGTTCTTCGCGCGCTCGGTGCACGAGGTCGCGCCGGCCCTCGTCGGCACCGTGCTGCTCGTCGACGGCGTCGGCGGCACGATCGTCGAGGTCGAGGCGTACGACCAGGACGACCCGGCCAGCCACGGATACCGCGGGCGTACGGAGCGAAACGCCTCGATGTTCGGGCCGCCCGGGCACGCGTACGTCTACCGCTCGTACGGCATCCACTGGTGCCTGAACCTCGTCTGCGCCGGAGAGGGGAGGGCCGAGGCCGTGCTCGTCAGGGCGCTCGAGCCGACGGCGGGCCTCGATGCGATGGGGGCCCGGCGCGGCCTCGCCGACCCGCGCCTGCTCTGCTCGGGGCCGGGCCGGCTGTGCCAGGCACTTGCAATCACTCGCGACCACGACGGCCTCCCGCTCGACGCGCCGCCCTTCGAGCTCCGCGCCCGGCCGGAGCCGGTCGAGGTCGCAACCGGCCTCCGCGTCGGTATCACGCAGGCGGCAGATCGACCCTGGCGCTACGGCGTCGCCGGCTCGCCCTGGCTGAGCCGCGGGCTCTAGCTAGCTACCGCGCGACGATGAGCGTCACGCCGAGACCCGGCGCGGCCGCCACGCCCGCCTGTGGGTCCTGCGTGAGGACGCGTTCCGTCCCGCCGCCGGCGGCGACCAGGCCCCCGACGACCGGCTTGAGGCCGCGGGCGGCCAGCCGGTCGAGCGCGTCCTGGACAGGGAGGCCGATGACGCTCGGCACCGTGCCGTGCACCGGCCTCGCGAGCACGAGCCGCACCGTGTCGAACGCGGCCAGATGCGCGCCGATGCCCGGGATCTCGCCGACGACGACGCCGACCCGCTGCCCCGGCAGTGCGGGCTTGTAGATCGCCTGCGTCCGCAACGGCGCGCTCGAGAGCTGCGCGGTCGCGTCGTCGAAGCCGAGGCCGAGCACGTTCGGTACCTCGACCTCGCCCGGCCGGCAGTTCGCGACCTTCCCGGGCCCCCGGCCGGTGAAGAACGTGAGCGAGACCGTCCCCTGGCACTGACCGTTGTCCCGCTGCCACACGCCGTTCCGGAACACGACGCTCTCCGTCTCGGGCGCCGGGAGATTCGGCGTCGGGAACGACTCCACCTTCGCGTTCAGATAGGTGAGCGCCTGCTCCATGAAGGTCTTGAAGATCAGCGCCGGGTACGTGCCGCCCGCCACCGGCTGTCCCTGGAACTCGGTGGTCATCGGCCGCAGGCGGTTCGGGTAGCCGACCCAGACCGAGACCGCGAGCTGCGGCGTGTAGCCGACGAACCAGGCGTCGCCGTAGTTCTCCGTCGTCCCGGTCTTGCCCGCCACGGGCCGCCCGTCCGCGAGCTGCGCGCGCACGCCCGTGCCCTCCTGCACGACCTCCTGGAGGAACTTCGTCACGATCGCGGCGTTGTTCGCGCTGATCTGCTGCTTCGGAACGGGATTGTTTGCGCTCGAGTCGACGGAGAGAATCGCGCGCGGCTGATTCCCGAAGATCGCGCCGTCGATCCGCTTCCCGCCGTTCCCGAAGGCCGAATACGCCCGGGCCATCTCCAGCGGGTTGACCGACTCGCCGCCGAGCACGATCGAGAAGAACGGGTCGAGGTGGCTCCTGATCCCGAGCGACGTCGCGGCGTCGGCGATCTTCTGCGGCCCGACGATCTTCGCGAGCTGTGCGTACACGGTGTTGTCGGAGTGGATCGTGGCCGTCTCGAGGTCGATCGTGCCGAGGTTCGCGCCCTCGTAGTTGTGGACGTACCAGACCTTGCCGCTGTCGAGCGTGATCCTCACGGCCTTCGAGGTGAATCGCGTCGCAGGCGAGATGCCCTGCTGCAACGCCGCCGCGAGCGCGAACGGCTTGAACGCCGACCCGGGCTGCCGCTCGCCCTGCACGGCGAGGTTGAACTGGCTCTCCTTGAAGCTCCGCCCGCCGTACATCGCCAGCACGCGCCCGTCGCGCGGGTCGACCGCCACGAGCGCCGCGGACGGCCCACTCTCGGACGGCAGCCACTTCGAGATCGCCTGCCGCGCGATCTCCTGCAGGTTCAGGTCGATCGACGTGCGCACCTGCAGTCCCCCGCCGAACACGCGCCCGGTGCCGTACTTGTCGACGAGCAGCTGCTTGACGTAGTTCGTGAAGTACGGCGCCGGGCCCTGGGTCCCGGGCAGTTGGATGTCCTGGGGCCTGGGGAGCGGTGCCTTCAGCGCCGCCAGGTACTGCGTGGCCGTGATGTCCTGCTGGGCGAGCATGTCGTTCAGCACGAGGTTCCGCCGTGCCCGGGCGTAGCTCGGGTGGGTGACCGGGTCGTAGAGCGTCGGGTCGGAGGGGATGCCGGCCAGCAGCGCCGCCTGCGAGAGCGACAGCGCCGACGCGTGCTCGGGGAAGTACACCTCGGCCGCCTGCTCGATCCCGTAGGCCCCGTTCCCGAAGTAGATCGTGTTCAGGTACGCCGTGAGGATCCGGTCCTTGGACCACTGCTGCTCGAGCTGCCAGGCGAGCGCCGCCTCCTTCAGCTTCCGCCCGAACGAGCGCTGCTGGCCGGTGAAGGCGTTCTTGATGAACTGCTGCGTGATCGTCGAGCCGCCCTGCACGACCTTCTTGTCGGTGACGTCGGCCCAGAGGGCGCGCAGGATGCCGTGCAGGTCGATGCCGTGATGCTCGAAGAAGCGCTTGTCCTCGACGGCGACGATCGCCTGCTTCATCACGTCGGCGATGTCGCCCGAGGCGACGACCTTCCGGTTCTCCGAGCCGCGCAGGATCGCGAGGATCTGCCCGTTGCCGGCGTAGATGTAGCTGTTCTGGACGCGGTGGTAGCGCGCCGGGTCGAGCGTCGGGATCTCGCCCGCGACGGCGGTGACCATGCCGTAGCAGAACGACGCCATCCCGAGTAGGAACAGGATCAGTACGAGGACGAGCAGACGGAGCTTGCGAATCCTCCGCCGGCGCCTCTTCGGTTCTCCCCGACGACCGAACAGAGCGGCACGATTCTAGCGCCGTCTAAGGTTGCGAGGCCATGGGTATCGCCGAGCTCACCCGAAACGCCGTCGACGTTCTCCCGGCCGGCGAGCTCGAGAAGAAGCTGGCGCTGGGCCGCCCGCTCCGAGTCAAGCTCGGAATCGACGCCGACGTCGCCCGACATCCATCATCGGCTTCGCCGTCGTGCTGCAACAAGCTGCGGGCGTTCCAGGACGAAGGGCACGTCGCGCGTCCTGATCGTCGGCGACTACACGACCCGGATCGGCGATCCGTCGGGACGCTCGGCGGAGCGCCAGGTGCTCCCGGACGAGGAGATCGACCGGAACGCGAAGCTCTTCGTCGAGCAGGCGTACGGGATCCTCGACCGCGAGCCCGCACGGAGGTGCGCTTCAACGGCGAGTGGCTGTCGAAGCTCGACCTACGCCGAGCTCGTCCGGCTCACGCCGGACGTGATCACCGTCGCGCGGCTGCTCGAGCGAGACGACTTCGCGAAGCGCTTCGCACGCACGGGAGCCGATCTCGGTCTCCGAGCTCCTCTATCCGTTCATGCAGGCGCTACGACTCGGTCGCGGTCGAGGCCGACGTCGAGCTCGGCGGCACCGACCAGCTCTACAACCTGCTCACCGGCCGCGACGTGATGGCCCGCTACGGCCTCGAGCCGCAGATGGTGATCACGTACGCAGCTCCTCGTCGGCTCGGACGGCGTCGACAAGATGATCGAAGTCCGTCGGGCAACTACATTCGGCATCGACGAGTCGCCCGAGGAGCAGTTCGGCGAAGGTCATGTCGATCCCGGACGACCGCGCTCGCGCAGTGGTGGCGACTCGTCGCTCGACGCGAGCCGGCCCGGAGGAGATCCGATGGAGTCGAAGCTCGCGCTCGCCCGCGGCATCGTCGGCTCGCTACCACTGCGACGAAGCGGCGCGGCCGCGCCGAGGAGCATTTCACGCGCGTCGTGCGCGAGGGCCGCGCGCCGGACGACGTTCCTGAGGCGTCGCTGCCGCCCGAGACCCTATTCACCTGCCGAGCTGCTTGGTA